>JAWLAK010000002.1:0-652500 GCA_041395485.1 Thiolinea sp. | reverse complement strand
TGAATCCTCTGAAGGGCTGTTGCAGACGACGACGTTGATAGGCACCATGTGGAAGTGCAGTAATGTATGAAGCTAAGGTGTACTAATTGCCCGTGCGGCTTGATTCTATAACCCTTAATGGTCTGAGACCTTTAAGGTGTAACGATTCGATGAGAATAACCAGACTTAACTATCTTACCCTGTTTTATGTTCCGAATTGGGTCGGCAGTGACTTCCACACGAAGGCACTGCCCATACCCTAAAAAATTGTCTGGCATCCATAGAGCCATGGAACCACCTGATCCCATCCCGAACTCAGTCGTGAAACGTGGCATCGCCGATGGTAGTGTGGGGTTTCCCCATGTGAGAGTAGGTCAATGCCAGGCTTATATCATAAAGCCCTGTCACAGATTATATTCTGGACAGGGCTTTTTTACGTAAAGAACACTTGTTCAGGCGATGGCTTTTGTCCATAATGCCATGCTCAATGGTGGTCTGTGCTGGTTCTCTCGCGACGATATGCCGTAAACCCTGTCAGGCCCGGAAGGGAGCAGCAGTAGCGGCAGACTCGGGCGCCGGGATGTAGCTGGTGCAGGCCGCCACCCTCTAAAAGAATCGGTAGTTTTCAAACGACGTGTCTCTATGAGTTATCAGGTACTCGCAAGAAAGTGGCGGCCACAAAATTTCGAACAAATGGTCGGGCAACAACATGTCTTGCGTGCCTTGCTGAACTCTCTGAATGAAAATCGCCTGCATCACGCCTATCTCTTTACCGGTACCAGAGGTGTTGGTAAAACCACGATTGCCCGCATTTTTGCAAAATCACTTAATTGCGAAACCGGTATCACTGCAACACCCTGTGGTGTTTGCCGCAGTTGTCTGGAAATTGCGGATGGTCGTCATGTGGACTTGCTGGAGGTTGATGCAGCATCACGTACCAAGGTCGAAGATACCCGTGATCTGCTCGATAATGTCCAATATGCACCGACACACGGTCGTTTCAAGATTTATCTGATTGATGAAGTGCACATGCTGTCCAGCCACAGCTTTAATGCATTGCTGAAAACACTGGAAGAGCCACCGCCGCATGTAAAATTTTTATTCGCAACGACGGATCCTCAGAAATTACCGGTGACTATCTTGTCGCGCTGTCTGCAGTTTAATCTGAAGCGCATGTCGCCCGATATGATTTCCGGCTACTTATCGACGGTGCTGGCGGAGGAGTCTATCGAGCATACGGAGTCTGCATTACGGGTGATTGCCCGTGCTGCTGATGGCTCTATGCGCGATGCACTGAGTCTGACTGATCAGGCTATTGTCACCGGCGAGGGTAAGGTGCTGGATGAGGCGGTGCAGGATATGCTGGGTATGTTGCCGCATGAGCACTTGCTTGCCTTGTTGCAGGCGCTTGTGTCAGGCGATGCGGAGCAGGTTCTGTCCGTTATTGACGGGATGGCCCAGCTGACGACTGATTTCCTGCAGGCAGCGGATAGCCTGATTTCTCTGCTGCATCAGTTAGCTATTACGCAGATTATGCCTCAGGATGATCTGGATGCTGATTTGAAGGCTTTGGCGGAACAAATTTCCAGTGCTGACCTGCAACTTTATTATCAGATGGCTTTGTATGGTCGTCGGGATATGCCGTTAAATCCGGATCCGCGCTCCGGTTTTGAGATGTTGCTGCTGCGTATGCTGGCTTTTCAGCTGGATGGGCAGACTAAAACGCCATTGCAGTCGGGCGATACCAAAAAAAAAAACTTTAAAAACTGAAGCTACAGAGAATAAGGTCGCTACGTCGACTATTGCCGGGGAGACTGTTTCTGAGCCTGTTCCGCTTCCGGTTTTACCTGCTGAAACTAAAATTCAGCCATCTGTCAGTATACCTGAACCACCAGCAGGTACAGTGGCTGAGCCAGTGCCTGATCTGGCCGATAATGCAAATGAAGCTAAAAGCGAGGGTCTGATACAGCCGCTGAGTACGGTTCCGGCTGGTGATACTCGGGACTCTACTGATGCAGTACATGATGATGACAATGAGTGGCATGAGCTGCTGCCAAAGCTGAAGCTGAGTGGTATGGCTTTGCAGTTGGCAGAGCATTGTTTGGTGAAGCAAATCTCAGCAGATAAGCTGGTTCTTTGGCTGGAGACAAGTGGCAGTACACTGAAAACACGTATGACTGAAGCTGCGCTGCAGGATGCCCTGGATAGTTATTTCGGGCACTCAATGGCACTGGAATTCGAGAGTGTGGAAAATATTGCTGAGACACCGGCTCAGCGTCGTATCCGCTATCGCGAGGAGTTGCAGAAAAAGGCAGAGCAGGCCATTGCACAGGATCCTTTTGTACAGCAATTGCAGCAACAATTTGGCGGAATCATATTACCCGGTTCTGTTAAACCGAATCAGCTCAATGATAATTGAGCGTATTGCATTTTTGCAGAATTTTGTTCCGATAATTTTTTAGTCGTGAAGCTGGTCAGTTAAATACATATAGCAGGCGGCTTATAGTAAACTTCCCGATAATTAATGATGAAATGAGGAGTATCCGATGTTAAAAGGCGGCTTAGGCAATATGATGAAGCAGGCGCAAAAGATGCAGGAAGATATGCAGAAAGCGCAGCAGGAAATTGCCCAAATGGAAGTAACCGGACAATCCGGTGGTGGTCTGGTGAGCGTGACGATTATGGGGACGCATGAATGTCGCCGGGTTGAGCTTGATCCTTCCCTGATGGAAGATGATGATAAGGAAATGATTGAGGATCTGGTTGCGGCTGCATTTAATGATGCTGTACAACGTCTGGATGCAACCACTAAAGAACGTATGGCCAGTGTGACTGCCGGTATGAATTTGCCGGGCGGTATGAAGCTGCCGTTTTAAGTCATAACCCAAAGATCTGCTAATGACCGAATCATCCCTGCTGAAGGAACTGGTTGATGCGTTACGCTGCCTGCCCGGAGTAGGCTCCCGTACTGCCCAGCGGATGGCATTTCATCTGCTGGAACATGATCGCCGTGGCGGTGAACATCTGGCACAGGTTCTGGCTGATGCGATGCAGAAAGTCAGGCATTGCCAGCGTTGCCGGACACTGACTGAGCAGGAGGTTTGTCGCCTGTGTGCTAACCCCGGCCGTGAGTCCGCCTTGCTGTGTGTGGTTGAGCATCCCTCTGATGTGGTGGCCATTGAACAGGCTACCGGCTATCGTGGTTTCTATTTTGTATTAGGTGGTCGCTTGTCCCCGCTGGATGGCATCGGGCCGGATGATATTGGACTGGATTTGCTGGAGCAGCGTCTGGATGAAGGGGAGGTGCAGGAGTTAATTCTCGCCACCAACCCGACGGTGGAAGGTGAAGTCACTGCCCATTATATCAGCGAGTTAGCAGCAAAGCGTGATATTGCGACCAGCCGTATTGCACATGGCGTGCCGGTGGGTAGCGAACTTGAATATGTGGATAGTGGTACGTTATCACATGCCTTTGAAGGGCGGAGGAAGTATTGATGAGTGATTGCCTGTTTTGCAAAATCCGTAATGGTGAAATTCCGTCGACCATGGTTTATGAAGACGAAGATATCATTGCTTTTAATGATATTAACCCCAAAGCTCCTCTGCATGTATTAGTGGTTCCGCGTAAACATATCGCAACCATTAATGATATTGAGGAACCTGATGCAGAGCTGGTCGGCAAGTTATTTCTGGCGGCGAAAAAGATTGCCGCAGATGCCGGTTATGGCGATGGTTATCGCGTGCAGATGAACTGTGGTGAAAAGGGTGGACAGGTTATTTTCCACATTCATTTGCATGTGATGGCGGGTACGCATTTTTCGGCCTGATATTGCAGAGAACACGTAGAATGTAAAACATGGCCGTTAATCTCCGGCCATGTTTTTTTGCGGATCAGTGCAGGCGTTTCAGTTGCGCCTCAATAATATCTTCATAAATAAGATTATCATCACTGAAGTACACCATGCCGGAGGCCAGTTTGCTGGCCAGAATAGCGTATTTAACCTTGTCAGGCAGCTGATCCAGGCGCTCACGGAAAATATTGTTTTCACTGATCAGAGCCGGTAAGTGCTTTAGCATGGCGTTGCGGTATCGGCTGTCTTTAATTAACTCTGGTCTGGACTGGAAGAAGCTGAACATTTTGGCGTAGTGATTGTTAATTTCACGACTCAGCTGGTTTGAAATTTCTGTATAAGTCAGGCGGCTGTCCCCCTCCTTTTCGTGTCGCTGAATGATCAGGTTGGCTTCCTGTTCTGCCATGCGGTTTAAAATATCAATCACATCACTGACATAGCGCTCTTTATTGCTGAGAAACTCTTCTTCACTCAGCATCAGGTTGGCAATGATTTCATAAGACGATGAAATAACCCCGCACTTGTTAGCTGAGGCATCGCGCATAATCACCACACCGCGATTCTGCAATGTCATCCGGGCATCGGGGGTAATAAACGAGTTGGCACCCTCCACAATAACTTTGGCACTTGGATGACCTTCAGCATCGAAGAACTGCTCCACGTTATGCGCGGCAATGGTTTCCGGACGGCCTCCTGCCGGGATAAACAGATCAGCATCAACAGTGAAGACTAAGTTATTGTAAGTCTTGTAAAACTCATCGGTTGATATCCAGTGTTCTTCCAGCCCATCAGCGGTCTGGATCAGTTTTCTGTACAGGGTACGGATACCTTCCTGACGCTGCTGGTTGCGATAGATTATATAACCACCGGTATGTAAGGCTTCGGAATCAAACGCATCAAGGTCAGTTTTCAGCACAATAGCTGACAAAGCCTCATGATCCAGTCCCAACGGGTCAAAAATAGCCCCGCTGCCATCAACAATCAGCTTGATCTGCACCTGCGGGCAGCGCTCCAGCAGCAGGCGCATGCCATTGCCGGCAACATCACCATTTGGTCCACCGGTAAATTTCACACTGAACGCGTCTTTATGCATATCAATGCCCATGGTTTCCTGCATGGTCACTTCAGCAAAACGAATCACCCCGATAGAGGTTACACCGTAGTCCTTATGATTGATGCCGACTTTCTTGCTGGACATGATACCGGCACCCAGTATGTACCCCCGATCCACAGCCTGCTGCGCAATCAGCTCCACCATGACATCGTGCATATTTTCATCGGGGCCGAGTTCAATCGGTTCATCCTCGCCGTAATAATCAACCACCATCGGGTCTTTGGCTTTACCGTTTTCAGTTACATAAAGATCCAGGAAAGCATGAATAAATCCGAACTGCAGTTTATACAGATATTGTAAAACGGCCGGACGCGGCGTATCCGGGCGGGTATTGAGGATGGCCACCATTTTCGAGCCACCTTCGTAAATATCTTTATTTTTCAGGTGCTGAGTATGGGCCAGTACGTAGTTTTCCTTAAAGATGGTATTGGCACTGTTTACGTAATCATCATGCCCCTGTGTAATCAGCGTGCGCCAGCCACCGCGGGCGATGTCTGAGAAGCCGATGTGATACCCGGAGCCGCTGCGCCCGGAGAAGAAGGTGATGCGGAACGGCCGGTCTGCCGGTAAGTCTTCCGTAAACTCAGCAGCCAGCTCATCCAGATAAGCCGGATCCAGACGAAATGCCAGCGCATGTTTTTCATCCACAAAAAAGTTGGTTTTCAGGCAGTTAGTAATAAAGCTGATTGCACACTTGAAAACAGTACGGCGGAACTGATCCAGAAAGCGACGGCCGGTATTAAAGTTATTGACCATTTCATGTGCCTGCTCGAGCAGGGCATCATAAATCATTGCACGGTCTTCCAGTTGCGGTTTAAAGCGCGAATGAAACAGGCGAATCAGGTGCGTGCTGACATCCGGGTGATGGTGGAAGGCCCGCTGCACATCATCAGGTGTAAAGCGTTCCGGGTTATTATGTGCCAGATTGGTGTGCACAAAAGTGATCATCGCTTTGATCAGGCTGGCGTCCGGGCCATTCATCAATCCGGTGGCCACCAGATTGGTAAAACTGCTGGAGGATGAGGACAGGATCTGGGTGTTATAAAGCTCGTGTCTGAGCTCATTCAGCAGTTCTGATCCCGGTTCCAGCGAATTGCCATCTAAGGTGCTTACATAAAAAGTAGCCAGAAAATTCGGATAAACGCCGTTACTCATGGTGACGGTGTAAGAGCGTCTGACTTTAACCCGCAGGCGTTTGAAGACCTCCATGACCTGCAACATAAAAAAGTTGTGCTGTGGAGGATTACTGACGCCAAACAGAATACGGGCTACTTCATCTGTATTGGGGGTGGTGACGGGATTAATCGCCAGGTGAATACCACCCCGGCACTCGGTTTGCTGGTGCAGGTGCAGAATACGGGCAATCCTTTCCGGATGTGATACCCGGACATAATCCGGATTGTTGATCCATAATAACTTCAGCAGCGGTTCAAGCTCACTGCCATCAAAAGCAGGTGTCAGTTTATCAAGCTCAGCGGCCACCTCTTTGATAATTGCCGGTGGTAAATCAGCACCGGCATCACCTTGAATCAGGGCAGCGATGTCACCGTCAGACTTGCGGTTGTAGTCAAAGCGCAGAATTTCCAGATAGTGCTCACTGTCCGGTAAGCATGTGAATGAGGTATTTATTTCGGAATAGGAAAGGTTTTCGCGGCGTTTAATAATGCTGAGGGTTTGATAAATGGAGTCGGAGTGGCTGGCCTGGGCCAGTAATAAGCGTTCAGGGCTATCGGTTAGCCGGAGGTAGGGTAAGCGGTGTATGCGGTTGAGGGCGCTGGCTAGTACCGCTAATGCCTCGGTTTCGTCCTGATTAAAGCTGAAAAAAAACGGATGCATCGCTGCTTCCAGCCATTTCAGGTTGCTGTCAACCTTGGCTTCGTGACCTGCGATGGTCTTCTTAACTTCAGTCAGAACTGCAGTAGTTTTATTACCATTCATAGTAATTTTCCTCCGGCTGTCAGTTTTTAGATTTTTTATTGTATTTTATGAGTGTAGAGAGTCTTGCCGGAATTATCAAAAATTCCGGCGTTCTCCGGGTTACTGAATTACTTCAGCATCTGTTGTAAATGTGATGATGGTGTGCCGGCAGATTCCTGATGAATCCACCGGTTTGGTTATGACTTGTTGTCAGGATAAGTCCGGGCAATTCTTTGCACCGGCTTCTTTTTGCAGTTGCTCTACGGCTTTGAATAATCGTTGTGCCTGCTCATATTGTTTTTCCTGTGAGCGGAGTACGGCCTGGCGATTCAGTGCAGTGATTTTTCTTTCAATGTCCTGACAGGATTGCTGGGCCTGTGATGCCGAGGTCAGAATGGACGGTCTGGCCGGTACCGTTGTGGCCGGGCGGTTTGGTGCTGCCGGAGTATTTGTCCGGTTAGCTCCCTGTTGAGCCCGTCTGCGTAGTTCTGCAAGACGACGTTGCTCTGCCTGATAAGCATTGCGCTGCGCAGCAATGAGGTCAGCCCGTGCGTTGCCGGAATTGTTGGTATTAGCTGGCTGGCTCGCTGATGAGCTGCCCGCAGCTTGGGCTGGAGCAGGGCGGTTATTCGTTGATTGACTCGCCTGTTGTCTGCGGCGTTGTACTTCAGCCAGTCTTTGCTGTTCGAGTTGCTGTGCCCGGCGACGTTGCTCAGCAACGCGTTGTCTTTGTTCCTGTTCGCGACGTTGTGCTTCAGCCTGACGCTCAGCCAGTGTGCGCGGGGTTGCCGCAGGTGTGGTTTGTGTTGCTCCTGCGGTTGCCGGCTGCGCACGGCGGTTGTTGGCGCTGACTGCCAGTACCCGGTTTGAAGCAGCTGCGGTGCGTCGTGCCAGTGCCTGACTGCCCGCTTCAGGCGCTTCTCCCGGGGTCATACTGCGGTAACAGTAATAAGATATGCTGCAGTTGACAGCGTAGGCATTGCTACTGGTTAATGCCGTGAGTAACACGCCGGTCGCCAGCATCAGGGGTTTGTTGTAACTCATGAAAATTTCCTTTGTATTGCGGTGCCGTAAACCTGTTTGGGTCGGTTTGCCGGCCGGGGATTTGCGTTTGACTCCTAATGTGTCGCAGAGTTTAACAAAATACAAATGCCTGTGTATTGGATATTGGAAAGTTTCGTGTGATAAAAGGGCTGGGGCGGGAAATCACCCGAACGATAGAAAGGAAAATCGTTCAGGTGAGCAGCGGAAGCAGTGAATACGTTTAGTGTTCGTGGCCGCAATCACCATGCGGGGCATGTGCATGCCCGTGTTGCAGCTCTTCAGCCGTAGCTTCACGCACGTCGAGCACAGTTACATCGAAATGCAGGGCTTCACCGGCTAAAGGGTGGTTGCCGTCGATAGTAATCGTGTCGCCTTCCACTTTGGCGATTGTAATCACCTGGTGGCCGGTATTGGTCTGGGCATTGAACTGTACGCCGGGTACCAGTTGTGCCTCGTCAATATCGCCGAACATTTCTCTGGGTACCTGTTGGGTCAGGCGTTCGTCGTGCTCACCATAAGCTTCAGCGGGTGGAATAATGACTTCCAGTGTGTCATTTGCAGATTTACCGGTCAGTGCTTTTTCCAGTCCGGCAATAATATTATTGGCTCCGTGCAGATAGACGAAAGGGGCCTCAGTCGTTGCTTCGTCGAGAACTTCACCTTTGGTATCCGTGAGTACATAACTCAGGCTGGCAACGGAGTTTTGGGCGATTTGCATGTTTAATCCTTGGTTTAACAACCACTATCGGGGTAGTGGTTCTGGTGTGTTTTGTAACGGTTACTTTTGTCCGGTGCGAGTTTAAAGCGCCGGTGTGTCCATAAATACTGGTCGGGGAATTCCCGGATCTGTTGCTCCAGCAGCTGGTTGATACGCAGGGTATCCTCTTCAACCGAGTTGCCGGGGAACTGTTCCAGCTCCGGCAGAAAACGTAACAGATAACCATTTTTGTTACGGACAGTAAAGAAGGGTACCACTTTTGCCCCGCCAATGCCTGCAATACGACTGGTGGCAGTGTTTGTGGCGGCTTCAACACCAAAAAAAGGCACAAACAGGCTGTTTTTCTGACTGAAGTGCTGATCCTGCGCATACCAGACCGCATGACCCTGTTTCAGGCTTTGCAGCATGGTGCGGATACTGGTGCGGGGAATCGCCTTGCCATAGCGTTTGGCCCGCAGTTTTGCCACCAACTGTTCAATCACCGGGTTCTGATGCGGGCGATAGACCACGTGCAGCGGCAGGTGGGGCGCCAGCATGCGACCGCCCAGTTCCAGACTGGTGAAGTGGGCGCTTAACAGTACCACACCTCCGGCCTGGCGGGCATGCTCCAGATGCTCAATGCCTTCAAGCTGCGTAAGTTGCTGCAGTGTCTTTTCATTGCCCCACCAGCTCAGCGCGGTTTCCAGCAGGCCTTTGCCGAGTGAGATGAAATGTTGGCGGTTTAAATTTCTGCGTGCCTCCGCATTTAACTCCGGAAAGGCTAATTCCAGGTTTACACAGCTGACGAAACGGCGTTGTTTCAGGGTGTGGTACATGACTAGCCCCAGCCATTCGCCGACTTTCATTTGTATTGGCCAGGGGAGTTGGACGAGCAGCCATAGTGCACCAAGACCCAGCCAGGTTGGCCAGTAGCGGGGATGAGCAAGGGAGTGTTCAGTTTTGCTTGTACCTGTATTCATGGTTTGTTCTGTATTGTCGCGCAATATTATAAGCGTTGTTGCGATTGTCCGTCGTTAACGGATGGTGTACCTTAGCGGATTTTCTGTACGTTGGGGATTGTTTTGAGTAGTTTCTTCAGCTTCCCATCATTAAATATCCCTGACGCAGGTCGGTAACTATGCAGAAAATTGCAATTTTTCTTTCAACCTCCGGCCACAGTGGTGTTGACCGGGCGATGAAAAATCTGATTCCGGAGCTGGCCTGTCGAGGTTATTCTGTTGATTTGCTTAAAGTCCGTAAGCATGGCCCTAATCTCGATGTAGTTCCTCAGGGTGTCCGGATTATTGACCTTGGTTCATCACATACTTACTCATGTTTGACTGCAGTTGTACGTTACTTGCGGGATGAAAAACCGGCGGTTTTATTAGCTGATAAAGATCGGGTCAACAGAACTGCTTTGCTGGCGCACTTTTTAGCCCGCAGCTCATGTCGTCTGATCCTTAGCTCCGGTACCACGCTTTCGATAGACCTGAAAAACCGCGGAGCATTTGAGCGTTGGTTGCAGCGCTTCTCATTCGGACGGCTATATCCTTTTGCAGATAAACTGATTGTCACCTCTGCCGGGGTGGCTGATGATACCTGCGCCTATACCGGTTTAGCCAGAGATCATATTGCAGTTGTGCCAAGCCCGGTGATTCCTGATGCCCTGCTATCAGAGAGCCAGCCTTGTCCGGATCATCCATGGTTTGATGACGATATCCCGCTGATTCTTTCTGTTGGGGAATTATGTGCCCGTAAGGACTTTGGAACTCTGCTTAAGGGGTTTGCGCGGCTGCGACAACAACAGAATTGCCGGTTAATGATTATCGGACGGGGAAAGCAAAAGGCTAAATTAGAACAACAGGCGCAGGCATTGGGAGTGGGTGATGATGTCACGTTTCCGGGATTTGTCGATGCCCCTTATGCTTACATGGCGCATGCTGACCTGTTTGTTTTTACTTCGCGGTGGGAAGGACTTGGATTCGTTTTGATTGAGGCGTTGGCAGTGGGAACAGCTGTGGTATCTACTGATTGTCCGCACGGGCCGGCAGAAATTCTGCAGCAGGGGAAATATGGCCGCCTGATTCAGGTGGGAGATGATCAGGCCCTGGCCATAGCTATGCAGCAAGCATTACAGGAAAGTCCGATACCGGATATATTGCAACAGGCTGTAAAGCCTTATACCGTTTCGGCTGCCACTGATGCTTATCTGCGGGTATTATTTGCATAGAATGATGTCCGGACGTGATTTAAACTGGGCGTAATATTAAAAATAGCAGTGTAAGTGTCGATATGAACCAAAAGTTAAGCATCCTGATTGTTGAGTTTCAGGGAGGTGGTGTTTCGCGCATGATGATTAACCTGGCCAACGGATTATCAGAGCTGGGTACCCCGGTTGATTTATTGCTTGCTTCTGCCGATGGGCCTTTTCTGGGCGGGCTGGATGCCGGAGTTAATAAAGTTTTTCTGGGCAGTGGGCAAGGCGCCTCAACAGAGCAGCAATTGGCAGATTATTTACGGCAATATCGGCCTGTGGTGCTGCTTTCAGCGATGTTAAAAGATCATGAACTGGCTCTGGCTGCCCGTAAATTGGCGGGGGCAGGGGCGGGCACACGCTTGTTTTTTCGCTCAGGTACTAATTATTCTGAAGAAATCCGGACGACCGCTTTTTTCAGTCGCGGCAAACGCAAATCGCGTATACGTTCTGCTTATCTGGGCGCAGACGAAATGATTGCTGTTTCTGCAGGCGTTGCCGGGGGATTGGCTGCTGTATGTGGTGTGCCGGTTGGCTCGATTCATGTGCTGAAGAACCCGACAGTAACGCCAGGGTTATTACAGCGGGCTGAAGAGGCTATCAGCCACCCTTGGTTTGACGAGCATACAACACCTGTGGTGGTTAGTGTGGGGGGCTTGTCGCGGCGTAAAAATTTTGAGTTACTGATTGATGCTGTGGCCAGGGTAAACAAACAGCAGTATTGCCGGTTAAGTATTGTCGGAGGCGGACAGCGGCAGGCACGGCTGCATAACCGGGCAATTAAAAAAGGGATCGCTGACCGGGTTGATTTGGTTGGTTTTTGTGAGAATCCTTATCCCTATATGAAACAGGCTGATCTGACGGTTCTGTCTTCCAACCGTGAGGGGTCACCTAATGTGTTAGTTGAGTCTCTGGCTGTTGGCACACCGGTTGTATCAACAGACTGTCCGAGCGGGCCGCGTGAAATTCTGGACGGCGGGCGTTTCGGGCGTATTGTTCCGGTAAAAAATGCCGGGGCAATGGCTGAGGGCATTATAGATATGTTGAATCAACCCACTAAAACAGAGGTGATGGCACAGGCTGTACGCCCATATCAGCAACGCCTCAGCGCTGTTGGATATCTTCATGCTTTTGGGCATACTGCACACCTCAGTGAGCAGGACATTAAGGACTGGCGGGCATCATTATCTCGGGACTGATGTATCCGTTGCCGGATTACGGATTTTCCTGATCACATGGCTGGTCGAATGCCCGCTCAGAAAAGGCAGAATCTGCACACTGCCTCCGGCAGCTTTGACACAGTCGCCCCCGGCCACCTCATGCTCCTGATAATCACCACCTTTCACAATCACATCCGGCAACACCCGGCAATATAAACGTTCTGGTGTGTCTTCAGTAAACGGCACCACCCAGTCCACACAGCCCAGTGCTGCGAGTACGATCATCCGGCTTTGCAGGTCATTGACCGGCCGCTCCGGGCCTTTCAGGGCACTGACTGACGCATCGGAATTGACTGCGACCACCAGCCGGTCGCCCAGTTCGCGGGCCTGTTGCAGATAGCTGACATGCCCGGCATGCAGAATATCGAAGCAGCCATTGGTCATAATCACCCGCTCTCCCTGCTGCTGCGCCTGTTTAATCAGCTGCTCCAGCTGCACTTCATCAACAATATCCTGCTCTGCGCGGTATTGGGTCTGTATGGCCTGCTGCATTTCCTGTGGCGAGACACTCGCGGTACCCAGCTTACGTACCACCAATCCGGCAGCAATATTCGCCAGCTGCATAGCCTGCTGTTTGTCTGTACCAACCGCCATCGCCGCTGCCAGGGTAGCCACCACAGTATCACCCGCACCGGTGACATCGAACACTTCGCGGGCATGGGTGGGCAGGTGTACCGTGGTACCGTTTTGGCACAACAGTGTCATACCTTCCTCGCCCCGGGTGACCAGCAATGCATCCAGACTCAGTTCCTGACACAGCTGCAGGCCGTTTGCTTCCAGTGCGGTATTGTCGCTGAATGCACCGGTCACTGCCTCAAATTCACTGCGGTTGGGGGTGAGCAGAGTTGCCCCGTGATATTTACTGAAATCATTGCCCTTGGGGTCGACAATGACTGGTTTATTCTGTTCGCGTGCCAGCCGGATCAGCTCGCTGACATCGCTTAGCGTACCCTTGTTATAGTCGGACAGCACCACCAGGTCGGCCTGTGCCAGATGTTTGCGATAGTGTGCGAGCAGGGTGTCTTTGGCGACTTCCCTGAACTCATCCTCAAAATCCAGCCTAATCATCTGCTGGTGTTGCGCAATAATGCGCAGTTTGACGCAGGTATCGAGCTCCGGGCATTGTTGGAAATGACATTGGATGCCCTGATCTTCCAGCAATTGTTGCAGGCGACGGGCATTTGCATCCGCCCCGGTCAGCCCCAGCAAATTCACCTGACCACCCAGGGCGCGGATATTCACGGCGACATTGCTGGCACCGCCGGGACGCAGCTCATCACGCCGCACATGTACCACCGGCACCGGTGCCTCCGGTGAAATGCGTTTGCTGTTGCCGTGCCAGTACTGATCCAGCATCAGGTCACCCACCACCAGCACCCTGGCCTGATTGAAATCCGGTAGCTGCAAAGTCACAGGGAGGCCTCCGCTTTTTCACACCACCAGTGGGCAATCAGAATGTGCATTTCCTGAATACGGGCGGTAACTGTGGACGGAACGATAATGGTGTGGTCAGCCACTCCGGCCAGCTGTCCACCCTGATGGCCGCTGAGGACAACAGTGTTCATTTGTATGGCTTTGGCCTGTTTGACCGCTGCAATAATATTCGGGCTGTTGCCGGAGGTGGACAGGGCGATCAGCGTATCTTCCGGCTTGCCCAGTGCTTCCACCTGACGGGCAAAGACAGTATCGAATTCAAAATCATTCGGGTGAGCAGTCAGAATCGAGGTGTCTGTGGTCAGTGCAATTGCAGGCAGGGGACGGCGCACTTTGGTATAGCGCACCACAAACTCGGCGGCAATATGCTGGCAGTCCGCCGCACTGCCGCCATTGCCACACAGCAGCACTTTACCGCCGCGGCTGAAGGTCTGCAGCAGGCTGTCCGCGGCAGCTTCAATTTCCTGCGTGCATTGCTGCAGGCGATCCAGTGTTTCCCGGTGCTCATTGAGCACTGTTGTGAAGGTGGTCATTCGCTTGTTGTCTATCCCGATATTTAGCCCGTTGGGTGATTATTTTACATGGTCTGCACCGCCTGTAACAGGCAGACTGCACCTTGATTGCGACTGGTCTGCTAAGTTCCCAGAACCCGCTGATAAACCGCGTAATTTCCCTCAATCATGTGCTGCAGGGAGAAATGTTCTGTGACAATATTTTGTGCTGCCTGCCGCATCGAGTGGCGGGTTTCCGGCTCACTGACCAGCCGACTGATAGCTTCCAGTAAGGCAGTTTCGTCCCCCGGCGCGGTCAGCAGGCCGTTTTGTTCATGGCGCACAATTTCCGGAATACCACCGGTACGACTGGCAATAATCGGTACACCGGCAGCAGCAGCCTGCAGCAGTGACACACCTAAGCCCTCAATATCTGCCGGATGCACCACCAGATCAAGGCAGCCCAGCCAGCGCTCCAGGTCATCACGAAAGCCGGTGAAGATCACATGATTCTGCAGATCATGCTCCTGTACATATAGCTTCAACTCAGCATCCAGCGGGCCTTTACCAAATACCAGAATACGCAGATCCGGGTGACGTCTGATCAGCTCCGGAACGATCTGTAGCAGGTAGCGGTGCCCCTTGCGCTTGATGAGCTGGGCGATAATACCGATACTAAATACCTGCTCAGGCAGGCCGAATGTTTGCCGGAATTCCTCACGGCTGGCCGGATGCTGATACAGTGCCAAATCAACCGCGCTGTGCACGCAGCTGATTTTATCGGCAGCCACGCCTTCGTCCAGCAACACAGTCTGAATGCCTCTGGAAATGGTGATGATATGGTCATACAGCCGGTATTTCAGCTTAACCACCCAGCCCGGCTCACGGTTATCCACCCGGCGTGATAATACGCAGGGCAGTCCCAGGGTTTTGGCGGCGATTCCGCCCAGCACATCAGCACCGCGCCGACTGTGCAGGTGCACCAGATCCGGCTTTTCCTGTTTCATAATCCGTCGCGCCTGCCAGAAAAAATGCCAGTCCAGATCGCCTGCGGAGTCAGTGGTGCGGCAGGGAATATTTTTTGCCTCAGTCTGCAGAGCAATAGCACTGTTTTTCGGGGCACATAGCACATTTTCCACCCCGAGCTCCTGTAATCCATCCAGTAAAAATGCCACCTGTTTAGCGCCGCCATAAAGATGCTGGCCGGTTTCAACGTGGAGTATTTTCATTCACTTTGATCCCTTAGCAGTGCTTGTGCCACGCCCATGACTTCATCCGGGGTAATAGAACGCAGGCAATCAAAACGCCCGTCACAGGTTGGATTGCGTTTACAGGGTGAGCACTCCATCGGGTGATAAATAACGTGGCTGCTGCGTAGTCCGGTTTCCAGATAGGGGCGGGTTGAGCCGAACAGGGCAATGGTGGGGATGGCTGCGGCATGCCCCATATGCGTCAGCCCGGTATCCACACCGACCAGCAGCTGTGCACGCTCAATAACGGCCATGGCAGCAGGCAGGGAGGTTTTACCGGTCAAATCAATCACCGTGCTTTGTGAGACAATCACTTGGGTGGCCTTAGTGTCTCCCGGCCCGCCAAGCATCAGTATTGGACATTGATAGCGGTTACTGAGTTTTTCGCTCAGCTCAACCCAGTAATCATTAAACCAGTGTTTTTGCGGGCGGGTGGTAAAGGGGCAGATAATGATAAATGCTTGCCCCGCAACATGCTCTGCGATGAGCTGCTCTGCCTGTTGTGCGGCTTGCTGGTCATAAGCCACCTGCATCTGCCAGTCAGCTGTATCCAGCTCCAGTTGCTCAGCAAGGTAGCGGTATTCCGAACCAATCATCCTGGTGTTGCCCAGCTGGCGGGAAATGATCTGATGCATCAGGTATTGTGAGCCTTCACGGGAGCCGAGGCCAATACGCTTTGTGGCTCCGGAGAGATAAGTCAGGATGCCGCTTTTCAGTAGCCCCTGTAAATCCAGTGCCAGATCAAAGGATTGTTGGCGCAGCTGTTTGCGGAAGTGGCGTAGCGTTTTCCAAAGCTCGCCATAGTGTTTGTCTTTCCATAGCTGAATCCATTGCGCGCGCGGCCAGCTGATCACGCCGCTGATATCCGGGTGGTGTTCGAGCAGCGCTTTGCATTCAGGTTGTGCCAGCCAGTAAATATTGCTGTGCGGATATTTCTTCTTTAATGGTTCGATGATGGCCGAGGCCATTACAATATCGCCGATAGCACTGAGGCGCACAATAAGGATGTTGCGGATTGGTTGGTCAGGCATAGCTCTGTTTTGTTGTTAATGCGCAGATAGTTTGCCGCACATCATAGCCAGCCGGGGTCATAAACTCTACACAAAATTAATTCATTAACGGTGATGGTTTGGTTTAAGCTAGGCAATTTTATACCAAATGGAGTGATGGGGCATTGCTCCGCTTATTCCTGAGTGAGGATTGCTTGACCACAAAAATTCGCCTGACACAAGTGATGCTGGCCAGTGGTAATGGTGGTGCGGAAACGTTTTTCGAAAAGCTGGCCGTTGCTTTTCAGCGGGCAGGTATTCAGCAGACACTGGTTATTCAGCCACATGCAGCCCGTGAAGAAAAGTTACGTGCGTTAGGGTGTGATGTGCGGGTGATTCCGTCAAAAGGCTGGCGTAAACATATTGCCCGCTGGCAGGTGGCTCGTGTGGTGCGTGAAACCGGCAGTAATATTGTGCTGGGCTGGATGAGCAGAGGAGCTGCAGCTGTTCCGCATATGCGGGGTGTGGTTAAGCTGGCGCGTGTCGGCGGGTATTATAAGGGCAAGTACTTCCGGCGTTTTGATCGGGTAGTGGTAAATGCACCGCAGCTGATTGATTATCTGGCTGAGGCGGGTGTGGCACGTGACAAGCTGGAGTTAATTCCGAATTTTGCAGATAGTCTGGCTATGTGTGACAACAGCGCTGCTGTAGTGCCGGAGCTGTTTGGAGCAGGTGAGTCACACTTTGTGGCTGCCAGCATTGGTCGTTTGCACAAGGTTAAGGGACATGATGTTGCCATTCGTCTGGTGGCACGGATTCCGCAGCTTTATCTACTGATTGCTGGCGAGGGAAGTGAGCGGGCTGCACTTGAGGCTCTGGCGGTTGAGTTAGGGGTGGCCGGGAGGGTGCGTTTTCTGGGCTGGTATCGTGAGATGGGGCGGGTGTTTGCGGCGGCTGATGTGATTTTGTTTCCAACCCGCTCTGAGCCGTTCGGGAATGTGGTCGTGGAAGCCTGGCGTGAGCGGGTACCGATCATCAGCTCTGATATAGAAGGGCCTGGATGGTTGATTGATCATCAGATCAATGGCTTGCTGTGCGGGAAAGATAATATAAATGAATTTGAGCAGGCTTTGCGTCAGTTAATGGATTCTGCAGAATTGCGCGGACAACTGGTGGCTGAGGGCTATAAAAAGTTGGAGCAGTCGTTTTCAACAGAGGCAGTGGTTGCGGCTTATCGGCAGTTGTTTGCGGACAGCCTGAAAGAGGTCAGCTCATGAGCGAAAATAAGCCGCTTAAACCCGTTAAATTATCTGTCCTGCTGTCCTTCTCCGGTGCCGGTGGCGTTGAGCGCATGGTGATGAATCTGGTGCGCGAGTTTGCACAGCGCCCTGATATTCAGCTGGATCTGCTGCTTATCCGTGCCAGAGGCCCGCACCTGCGTGACATCCCCGATAATGTGCGCCGCATTGATTTGCAGGCAAAGCATACCCTGACGGCGGTGCCTGAGTTGCGGCGTTATCTGCTGGAGCAGCAGCCGGATGCCTTACTGGTGGCCAAAGACCGGGCCGGACGGGCAGCGCTGCTGGCGCGTAAGCTGGCCGGAGTTAAAACCCGCATAGTGATCCGGCTGGGTACCAATTTGTCTACGGCACTGGCTCATAAATCCCTGTTCAGCCGCTGGTGGCGCACCGCACCGATGCGCATGATTTACCCTTGGGCGGATGCTGTGGTGGCAGTATCAGAGGGGGTGCGTCAGGATACCCTGAGTATTACCGGCATCGCGGCGGATAAAGTGGTTGTGATCCGTAATCCGGTGATTCGCGCGGATATGCAGCAGCAGGCAGCGCTTGCTGTGGTGCATGAGTGGCTGGGGAGTAAAACCGGTGGCAGGTCGGTTCCGGTGATTATGGGAGCAGGGCGGCTGAGCGAGCAGAAAGATTTTGCCACCTTGCTGGCAGCTTTTGAGCGGGTGGTGAAAGTCAGACCCTGCCGCCTGATTATTCTCGGTGACGGCGGGCTGCGTGCAGTACTGGAAGATCAGGTCGCCAAGGCAGATTTGCAGGATCAGGTCAGTTTGCCCGGCTTTCAGGCCAATATTTATGCCTGGTTGAAACAGGCCGATTTGTTTGTGTTGTCATCGCGCTGGGAAGGCTCGCCGAATGTGCTGAGCGAAGCGCTGGCGTTGGGTATTCCGTCGGTGTCCACCCGCTGTCCGAGCGGGCCGGATGAGGTCCTTGCAGATGGGAAATACGGGCCATTGGTGGCGGTGGGTGATGTGGATGGGTTGGCAAAAGCTATGCTGGATACCCTGCAAAATCCGCATCCGGCTGAGTATCTGCAACAGGCGGTGGCTGAGTACCGGGCTGATGTCAGTGCTGCGCATTACCTGAAATTGTTACTGGAGCAGGGCTGATGTGCGGAATTGCCGGTATTTATCATTTTCGTGGCCAGCCGGATGAGGCGCGTCTGCAGCGGGCTGCTCAGGCTTTGCAACACCGAGGCCCGGACGGACAGAATATTTTCTGCCATAAACGGGTCGGACTGGCGCACACCCGGCTGGCGATTGTCGACCCGGAGGGCGGTGATCAGCCGCTGCACTCAGCAGATCAGCGCCTGCATCTGGTCGCCAATGGTGAGATTTATAATGACCCTGCGTTACGTGAGCGGGCAAGGCAGCACTCAGCTGCTCAGCCGCTGACCGGTTCGGATTGTGAGTCCATTTTGCAGGTTTATCAGCAGCAGGGCATTGATGGTTTTAAGCAGCTGCACGGCATGTTTGGTTTCGCTTTGTATGATGAACAGACCGATGATTTGCTGCTGGTACGGGATCGTCTGGGGATTAAACCGCTGTTTTATGCCCGCACCGAATCCGGTCTGGCTTTTGCCTCCGAGCTGAAAGGCCTGTTGCCGCTTCTGGATAAGGTGCCGGATATTGGGCCACAGGCACTGAGCGGCTTTCTTGACTATCAGTTTCACAGTGGTAAAGACACGATTTTTCAGCAGGTCAGGCGTGTGTTGCCCGGTCAGTGCCTGCAGATCCGCGCGGATGGACAGGTCATTGAGCATCAGTACTGGTCGGCGCTTGATGTTCAGCCACAGTCACTGACGTTGGATGAGGCAATTGAGGCGTTTGAACCCTTGTTTCATCAGGTCATGCGTGAGCATCTGCGTTCTGATGTGCCGCTGGGGTTGTTTCTGTCCGGTGGTATTGATTCCAGTGTGTTACTGGCGGAGCTGGCAGACACCTATGATCAGCCTTTGCGTACCTATTCCATCGGCTTTACCGAGGGCAAGGATGAGCTGCAGCAGGCCAATGCACTGGCTGAGCAGTTTGGTACTGTGCATACCCCGCTGATCCTGACTCATCAGGAGATGTTTGAACGTATCGTGCACATGGTCTGGGCGACCGATGATCTGATGCGCGATTACGCCTGTCTGCCGCTGGCGATGTTGTCGGATGTAGCAGCGCAGGATCTCAAGGTGGTGTTTTCCGGCGAAGGGGGCGATGAGGCCTTTGCCGGTTACCGGCGTTATGTAGATTCACTGGAAGGTCGGCTGAAGGCGCTGGTGTTTGGCAGTGGCGGGGTAAAAGCACATGGTCAGTGGTCTGCCGGTCGGCACACCGCCAGAGCGAGAAATCCGCTGTTGCGGGAAACTTCGCCGCGGGACGTGTTCAGGCAGGCTTGGGCCGACACACCGGAAAACTGGAGCCGGATGCAGAAATGGCAGTATGTTGATTTAACCACCTCGCTGCCGGATAATTTGCTGGTCAAATCTGACCGGATTCTGATGGCGCACGGGCTGGAAGGACGGGTGCCGTTTTCTGATCATCGCCTGGTTGAATTTGGTTTGTCGCTGCCGGATGAAGTGAAATATCAGCAGCGACGGGGTAAATATCTGATACGGCGCTGGGCTGAAAAAGTACTGCCGGCTGAGCATTTGCAGCTGCCAAAACGCGGCTTTCATGTGCCGGTGGCAGGCTGGTTATCCGGCACCTTTCTGGATCAGCTGGAAGAAAAATTGCTGCAGAATAAGGCGGTCACGGAGTGGTTTGAAGTTCCGGCCTGCCGGCGTTTATTTGCGATGCAGCGGGCCGGAAAATCGTACAGCCGTGAAATCTGGGGGCTGATGCAGTTTGCCATCTGGCATGGCCTGTTTGTTGAAGGGCGTTCTGCCGTTCCCGCCACGCGCGAAAATCCGCTGGACTGGCTATAAAATACCCGCCGCTCAGTGACCAAGGAAATCCGTATGTTATTGTCACATAAGTATAATTTTTTGTTTGTGCATATCGCCAAAACCGGGGGTACCAGTGTGCGGGCGGCGCTGAATAAGCTGCGCTGGCATGATCCGCTGTATTATCTGATGTGGCCCTGCCATCGTATCAGCGGGCTGACCGGGCATAAGTTGGGCACGCGATTTCCGCGCCATGCGCATATTATTGCTGCCAAAGAAATGTTGCCTGCTGAGCTGTATGATGGCCTGTTTAAGTTTGCCTTCGTGCGTAACCCCTGGGATTTACAGGTCAGTTCGTTTCATCATATCCAACGTGAGCGTCCGCAGCATCTGAACGGCATGACGGATTTCAATGAATTCATGCGCTGGAAATTCAATCCTGAGCGGCCTTATCAGTACCATATTGACACATCACTTTCGCTGCAGTCGGATTATCTGGTCGATTTGCATGGTGTGAAACAAGTGGACTTTCTGGGGCATTATGAGTCGCTGAACGATGATTTCCACACGGTATGCCGACATATCGGGGCTCAGGCATTTGACCTGCCACACAAGCGTAAGGCAACTGACCGTCAGCAGGATTTTCGCAGCTACTATGCCGATGATGTGGCCGAATTAGTGGCACAGCATTTTCAGCGTGACATCGATATGCTGGAGTATCAGTTTGATCCGTCCTGAACACTGTCAGCTGGTCATTCTTGACCGGGACGGGGTGATTAATGCGGACTCCGACCAGTACATTAAATCCGCAGAAGAATGGATTGCGCTACCCGGTAGTCCGGAGGCGATTGCGGCATTATCAGCAGTCGGTTTGCCGGTGGCGGTGGCAACCAATCAGTCCGGGATTGCCCGCGGCTATTATGATGAAGCAGTGCTGGAGCAGATGCATGCCAAAATGCATGGCTTGCTGGCTGAGCGGGGCGGGAAGATTGACTACATCGCTTATTGTCCGCACGGGCCACAGGATGCTTGCAGCTGCCGCAAACCCTTACCGGGGATGTTAAACGAAATTCTCCAGCATTTTAATCTACGGCCCGGAGACTGCTGTTTTATCGGTGATTCCTACCGGGATTATCAGGCAGCGGCTGCGCTTGGTATGCCGTTTTATTTAGTGAAAAGCGGCAAGGGTGGGCGGACTTTGCTGCAGCATCCGGATGTGTTTGATAGCGACTGTGTCTATGAGGATTTGGCTGCTTTTGTGGCGGCATTTCTGCAAGGTCACTCTGCAGGTGGGTCAAATTCCAGCGGCACATCCGGATAAACCCTATCCCGTAACCCATGAATAAACTGCAGGGTTTTCAACCCGTCAAACCAGTTCACTAACTGGCTGTCAAACTGCTGTTTGCTGACAGACTGCCGACGCTGGGTTTCAACAAACCTGGCCAGACCGGCTTTCAGTAATAGCTCTGCACTGTACTCCGGCAGTTGTTCCAGCCATGCCGCTAAGTCATTGCGTGCATCCCACAATGATCCAAATTGCTGCAGCACCTGTTGCAGGGCGATAAAGCTTTGCGGGTGGTAGTAACAAAAGGGCAGACCCTGCTCAGTCAGTTTGATAATTTTCGCGGTGGACATGCCGGTGCCGAAAGGGACACGGTCTGATAAACGGGCCTGTAATTTGATGACTGTTTGTTCAATCCGGCCAACGATGCCGGTCTTGATCAGTTTATTCAGCAGGTAAAAATCTTCACCTGCTGCGCGTTTGGGAAAGCCGCGCACTTGGGCATAGGCGGCGGCTTTAAAGGCCAGTGTGCTGCCAATGGTAAAGTGTGCGTAGGGAGAACCGGCCTGCTGCAGTCCTTTCACATAATAGTGCATGGCCTGCTGATAAATCAGTGTGGCCTGTCTCACTGCCGGTTCGCCGCCGACATGTTCAAAGGCATAGCAGGCGGCAATCCAGTCCGGGTCAGTCGTGTTCAGGACAGAAAAATAGTCGTCCGGCAGTATGGCGTCCGCATCTGTTGAACAGATCCAATCACTGCTGATCATGCCTTTATCGATGAGCATCAGTGCCAGATCGGCGCCGATTTTGCGGGCCAGGCCTACGCCCTGTTTTGCCGGGATAGATAGCGTGTAGCGATCAACCAACAGGATATCGCCGCTGTTTTGCGCAGTTTCTGTGTTGGTGCTGATCAGGGTCAGGTTTTGCTGTTGCCTGATGAGCTCTCCGGCAGAGCGTGCGTACTGGAAGAGTTGCTGCTGCGGGGAGATGTCGGTTTGAGTATTCGGTTGATTGATAACCAGAATCAGTAATATGTCGCGATTGAACCAGGCGGACTGCAGGGCGCGGTGCAGAAAGTCACTGCTCTCCTGATAAGCCGGAATAACCAGCACATGCCGGTAGGCGGGTTGATCGTGCTGTGGCCAGTGTTGCAGGCAGCGGACTTCAGGTTCTGCGTAGTGCTGTAAATACTGTTTGACCGCCTTGTCAGTCATGCCTAATGCAGGGCTGAGCGTAGCGGTAGTTTTGCACAAATGGCGGCTTCTTCATCTAGTAGTTCATCCAGTCGCTCACTGATTTCATTCTGACTGAAGTAGAGCGCAGCCAGTTCAATAAACACTTCGGCGTGTTTGGCTTCTGATTTGGCGATGGCCTGATAAAATTGCTTTTCTTTCCCGGCACCCAATGCCTCAGCAATCAGCGAAAAGCGTTCATAACCGCGTGCTTCAATGATTCCGGCAATCAGCAGACGATCCAGCAGAAACAGTTCAGTGCCCTGACGAAAAAGTTTGCGTAACTGGTGGATATAGGGGTCTTTTTCATCCGGGCCGAGCATAATGCCACGTTCCAGAATAAGCCTGACTACCTGTTTGAAGTGCACCATTTCTTCCACGGCAATATCGGTCATTTCACGCACAATGGCCGTTTTGTCAGGATAGTGAGAGACCATTGACATGGCCATACCTGAGGCTTTTTTCTCGGCAGCAGCGTGATCGAGCAGAAAAGTATCGAAATCAGTCAGGACGGTTTTTGTCCATTCGTCAGGGGTTTGGTAGCGCAGATTCAGCATAAGGCAGTGTCAGTCCGGATTTACAGCTTGCAACAACTTATAAAAAGTCGTCAGGATTCAGGGCAATGTTCCGCGTAATACTACTGCTTTTAATGCTCATTTGGTACATCATCGCCTTAAAGCCGGAAGACAGACGGCGCTGGCGGAATTTTAGTTTGTCAGTGAGGCTGACATAAACTTCCTGCTCTTCTTTCGGGTCAATGGTGGTGCGGGTTTTGATCCGGTTGATGACTTCATAGTGCTCGCACTGATCGAGCTGAATCACAGCTGCCGGTTCAAGCTGGTATTTATTGAGTTCATAAGTGACGGAAATAAATTCATCTGCCGGGCCTGAGGGGACTGTTTTTGCTTTTTCCAGCAGCTTTTTTGCCCCGGAGGGCCAGATGACATAACCGGCAGCACCGATCGGGTCCTGATATAAAGGCAACAGCTTGTATTCGCCCAACAGGGTTTGTGCGGTTTTGCCGACTGTTTTCCGGTTACCGTGTACTTCAAAATTGACGATATCCAGGTCGTTACGGTTATCTAATGCTTCCAATAGGGCAGGAACATGGCGTGACAGTAAGGCATCATCCTCCAGCACCAACGCAGGCTGACTCCGTTTGACCACCATTTGCCATATTTTATGATGGCTGAAATAACAGGCAATTTCAGTTCTGAGTAAAGGCCGGTTCCAGCCGAGTGTCAGGTGATGATGAACCCGTTCATGGACATAGCTGGTCGATACTGCCCGGATAATTTCGTAGTCCAGCCCCATACGGTCGAGCTGTTTTTGCTGAAAATCTAAGCGATCTTTGGATTCGGGCAGATTTATGACTAATATTTGCATGTGTCCCTTTGTTCAATCAGTCACGGTTTATGGAACCAGCTAATGTGGTGGAAATATTACAGAGGGGGAGAGTACATGCTGTTAGGGGTAAAAACCAGCTTATAGGTAAGATGCTGTTCATTTTTATTGTGGGAAGTTGAAGAAAACCGGATTCCAGGTACTACACGAAAGAGACCAATCTGCGTGAAGCTAAGTACGGTTTAACAGAATCCGATTTTCCTCAAACTGTTTGCTTGTTCTTTTTATCAGTAAGTTGCTTGTATTTTGCCCGTTTGTCAGTTAATTATCCACGAGTTTCCTGACTGCAGGCTTACCATAGGAATTTTTTGTGTGGTATTCGGGAGAATAATTCTTGATTAGTGCCGTTGGCGTGATTATGTTTTGACACAGATTTCTTGTTGAAGGAGCAGGTTATGGTTCAGATAAAAAGTGTTCCCGCCGGGAATGCACTCGACTGGTTCAAGTGTGGCTGGAAAGTGTTTTCAGCGGATATGGTGAACTGGGTGTTGATGGCGCTGATATTTTTCATCATTGTGGTAGTACTCGGTTTCATTCCTGTTTTGGGGGTGATTGCTGTTTATCTGCTGCTGCCATTGTTGCAGGCAGGCATGCTCAAAGCAGCTCAGGAATCCAGGGGGGGGGGAGCTATCAATTTTTCTGATCTGTTTGCGGCCTTTAAAATGGATGATAAGCGTAGTCCGTTACTGGCACTGGGCGGAATAATGCTGGCAGCAGTGTTTGCCGTGATGATGTTCAGTGTTCCGTTTATCGGCGGTAGTGTTATGTCCTCAATGGATGAAGCGCAGTCCTCCGGAATGCCAATGCTACCGACCCTGGGAGTGGGTGGTATGTTGTTTGCGGTAACAGCAGGCCTGGCTCTGGCGATGATGTTTTTTTATGCGCCGGCATTAGTCATGCTGCGTGGTCTGGGTGCTGTGGATGCAATAAAAGCCAGCTTTAGCGGTGCCTGGAAGAACCTGTTGCCGTTTGTCATTTTCATGCTGATTTATGCCGTGTTATCGATTATTGCCGGTATTCCGTTCGGGTTAGGTTTTCTGGTTTTGCTGCCGGTGGTGATTGCTGCGAACTACTGCAGTTATAAGGATATCTTTGCCTGATTCGGTCGATTTTAATCCTGTGAGGCAACGGTATTCCTCGCGATGAGCTGGCGCCGGTTTCTATATTCGCTGGCCTTTTATCTGCTGCAGCCGCTGTTGTGGCTGCACCTGCTGTGGCGGGGCCGGAAAAATCCTGCTTATTACCGGCGCTGGTCTGAGCGGGCCGGCTTTGTTGATGCCCCTGAAAATCCGGCTGTGCCGGTTATTTGCCTGCATGCGGTGTCTGTGGGGGAGACAATGGCAGCCAGACCCTTAATCGAGCAGTTATTGGCTGAGCTGCCTGACTATCAGCTGTGGATTACCTCGACCACACCAACCGGTTCCGATACCGTGCAACGTCTGTTCGGTCAGCGCGTGGCGCACAGTTATTTGCCTTATGATACTCCCGGTGCGGTGCAGCGGTTTTTGAAGCGTGTGCAGCCAAAGATATTGCTGATTATGGAGACGGAAGTCTGGCCGAATTTATTTGCAGCCTGTGCCCGGAAAAAAATCCCCCTGTTATTGCTTAATGCCCGGCTTTCATCGCGTTCGCTGCAGCGTTATCAGAAAGTTCAGGGATTGGTGGCTGAAACACTGCAGAAGACCGCGGTCATTATGGCGCGGACTGAGCAGGATGCTGAACATTTTCGTTTGCTGGGAGCTGGCCCGGCTGCCGTCAGAGTGTCCGGTGATATTAAGTTCGATGTCAGTGCCGCTGATGAAGTCCGTCTGAAAGGGCAGCATTTAAGGGAGCGCTGGGGCAAGCGGCCGGTGTGGTGTGCAGGCAGTACCCATGAGGGTGAGGATGAGCTGATATTGTCAGCCCATCTGAGTTTGCGGACGGTGTTCCCCGATTTATTGTTGATTCTGGTGCCCCGGCATCCGGAGCGATTTGAGGCCGTGGCCGGTTTGTGCCGGGAACGGGGAATAAGTCTGGTCAGGCGAAGCAATGCCGGTCAGGTCGGGCCGGATACTGCGGTGCTGCTTGGTGACAGTATGGGGGAACTGCAGTTGTGGTATGCCGCCAGTGACATTGCGTTTGTCGGTGGCAGTCTGGTGAAAGTCGGGGGGCATAATCCGCTGGAGGCAGTAGCATTTGCTGTTCCGGTCGTCAGTGGCCGGTATATCCATAACTTTGCCGATATGTATCCGGTGTTGTTGGCTTGTGGTGCCGCTGAGCTGGTTGATTCCTGTGCGGATTTGACGGATCATTTGCGTTATTGGCTGTCGGATAATGTAGCCAGGCAAACAGCCGGACAGGCAGGCAGACGGCTGCTGGATGAGCATCGCGGGGTTACAAACGGTTTATTGACGGTTATCCGCAACTACCTGTGACCTGTGTAATATGAAGTGCTTTACAGAATATAAATATAATGAGGTGTTAATGAAAACATTTGGCTTTTTTCTGTTTGGTTTGGGGCTGGCTTCTGTTTTGCTGATTGGTTGTGGTGATAAAAATGAGTCCGCACAGCCGCAAACACAAACAGCGACTGAAGCAGATACGGCAGTAAATACAAATACAGAAGCAAAAACAGATCAGGTTGCCGGTAAAGCAAAAGCAGCCACGGTTGCCGATCTTGATGTACATCCGGGCAAGTCTCTGCACGCCTCGAATTGTATCAGTTGTCACGACTCCGGGGTCTATACCCGTGAAGACCGCAAGATTAATGACTTTCCGAAATTACTGGCGCAGGTGCGGCGTTGTGATGCCAACCTTGGTTCACGTCTGTTTGATGAGGAAATTGAGCAGGTCGCGGATTATCTGAATCAGGCCTACTATAAGTTCGGGAAGTGATGTCAGTGTTATCAACAGGCGATGATCCGGCGGTTTATACTGTGCGAATCGCAAATACCGCTTTTTGTTTTCAGGCCGCTGCGGATGAAACCATTTTACAATCTGCGACAAGGCAGGGGATAGATTTGCCCTGGGGATGCGGGGGTGGAATTTGCGGTATTTGCATGAGTGAGATTACCGAGGGTGTGGTGGCTTACGATGCGCCGCCCCTTGCCCTGTTCGAAGAAGACGAGGAGCAGGGTAAGGGCTTGATTTGTGTGGCTTATCCGCGCAGCGACTTATTATTGACGGTGCCGGAAGTGAGTGATGTCGGCATGGGTCAGCTGTAAGGGATCAGCTTATTCCGGGCTACTCCGCCGCTTCTACGGCCTCCTTCCACGGGCGGCCATCAATCAGCAGGTCGGTGATACCGGCATTACCGGACTGGCCAACTGACACGACCAGTTCGCCCTGATTATTTCTGACTTTGGCATCGAGTACATCAGCATATTGTTCCGGGATATAAAACCGTTCCAGCCCGCTGATAAATTGTGCTTTGGCATCACAACTCCCGCGGATAAACTGTGTGCAGGTCTCCGGTAGTTCATCAAGCGGATAGATTCTGCGCTCCGGACTCAGGCACAGACTGGCCGGAATGTCGCTGACCGGGCAGTCACTGTTTTCGGCAACGCCGTAATCAATCCGGTAAGTCAGATAATGACCTGATAACAGGTCGCGCGGATCAAAGCCTTCAATCGGGAAGATAACTGTTTCACCACTACTGCGCTGCTGGTGATGCAGCCAGGCATTAGCAGCCAGTATAATAATGGGTAGTATTAACGCTAATATCAGTCCGGTTCTGCTTTTCATTCGTGTAAACCCTCGCTCCATTGCTGCAGACGGCTACGGCTTTTATACCAGAACCAGGCAATACCAATAATCATCAGCCCGGACAGAATCAGTCCGACCCCGGTCGCCGCCAGTCCGCCCATGGCCTGAAAATAAAGAATCACAAAGCGTAGTCCGATCAGAAAAGTGATGACATTGAATGTACGGTACTGGCCGATATTACCGGCATGGGTCGCATATAAAAACAGAATCAGAATGGTCAGAAACGGAGCGCGGATATCATCTGCTGTCCAGAAGCTGGCACTGGTGGCCTGGTCTGCTGCCATGAAGCTGTAGCGGGTCTCACCATCGAATAGAATAAACGGATGATAATAAAGCAGTAACAGAATGATACAGGCAGTCAGCAACCCTTTATTAAGTGCATGGTAGCCGGGTTTGGCAATGATGAGTCCTGTCAGAACGGCCGCACTGATATAAGCCGGAATGAACCAGCTCAGTTCGTAGGAGCGCATTTCGCCACCGGAACGGATAACGTCAATGAATATCAGGGCGATAATGCCGGAAATCTGAAACCAGAAGTAAAAACTGTTCTGAAAGGATTGCAGATGAAGCTTGTTCCAACGGGTCAGCAGGTAACAGGCTGCGGCCAGTAAAGAGGCAAACAGGAACAGGGCAGGGAGTTGCCTGTCACCGGTACCTGAAAGGGTGGTGCTGCTCAGATCGACACCGCTCCATACGGCTGCGTGCAGAAAAAGGGTTACCCAGAGAAAGTTCACGAACAGTTGTCGTGAGTAAAATACTATCGGAAGGGTGATTGCCGACCAGAGTAGCAGGGCATGATACCAGTAGCCGTTAATATGGTAGATTTGTGAGATCAGGCCGATGGTTGCCAGGCACAGGATAATGAATGCAGTAATCAGGGCATCATACCAATAGCTGCCGGTTTTGTTCTGAGCCAGCAGAATGCCGGCTGCCAGGGCGATCAGCGAGCCAAAGGCAGTACCCAGTTTCACCGTGTCCGGAATCACTGCCCAGTTTGCGGCAATCAGCGAAATAACACCCAGGCCGATAATGGCTGACCCCAGAATCAACAAACTATATAGCCACCAGTAGCTGTTTTTTTGTGCACCGTGTGTCCGTTCGTAGTGGTTAATCGCTTCGAACTGTTGCTGGCTGATAAGATCCTGTTCAAGCCAGATCATCAGTTTTTTCTTTGTGTTAATCATCAGTGGTTAATCCCATAGTTCCGCATTGTCCACCCACTTAATGGCCCCTGCACAGGTGAATGCAACGACCAGTGCTATAGCCCCTGCGATGACTGAAGGGGTGAATATCAGCAGAAAGGCAGCCAGAAGCGAGACAAGCAACTCCTGACGGATTGCGGCGCGACGCGTACTGATCAAACATAGAACAGATCTTGCCCAGATTGGTATTTTTTTCCATTCTTTACTTGTTTTATCCAGCATGACAACTCTATTATTCCCGAAGAGGCTTTATTTTATCAGTAATAGAACTGAATCGGGTTAAGTAATTTTGGCGATCCGCCGTTGTCTGACTATTTAGCTGTGAATAGTCGTTTGTCCGTTGTCATGAAACCTTCTGGTATAATAATTGCCTTATCTGCATCCCAAATACTTGTAGCGAAAAAGATATGATTTCTAGTTTCAGACCCCTTTTCATGGCGTGCTCTATCGTTGTTGCCTGCCAGGCCTCTGTTGCCCAGGCCGGATTTTTTCAGGATCTCGCGTCAATTTTCGGGGTAAGGCCTGCACCTGAGTCTAATACCGGATCTGCCTCTGCTCCGGCTGCTCAAAAGCCTGTGGTTAGCCAACCCCCTCAGAATACAGTTCAACCCCTGCCGCCTCAGTCAGCTGACGGTGGTATTGCGACTGCAGCTGATAAGCCAACTGTACAAACCGAACCACAACAGCCGGCCGGGCCCACTCAAAAAGACCTGAATGAGATGCTGTGGCTGGCAGCTTTACAGGGGAATGAGGCCCGGATCCGTGGACTGGTTGAGCAGGGTGCAAACCCTTCCTCCGGCACCCCCTATGGTGAAACGCCGCTGCATGTTGCTGCTTCGCGCGGTCATCTGAAACCTATTATTTATCTGGCAAATCACGGCGGGTCTGTGAATGCACGGACAAAAAATGGCTGGACACCACTGCACCATGCGGCTCGCTTTGGTCACTATCAGGCTGTTAAATACCTGTTGCACATGGGGGCTATTCCACATATCCGGACTAACGATAAAGGCAGAAAAAGTCCGATGGAAATGGCCGTTGATAATGGCTATCTCGAAATTGCAGCTTTGTTGGGTTATCGCCCGAGATAGTTGTGTTTGAGCGGTGATTGTGTTCTGTGTCAGATGATTCCGGCCATGATTTGTTGACTCTTGCCAGCAACGGGGATGTCTGGGAGGAGAGTATCGCTCCGGGGGCGGTTGTTTTGCGTCAGCATGCTGTTAAACAGGGTGGGGCGTTATTGACATCCGTCGATAATCTTGTGCTGCAGTCCCCGTTCCGGAATATGCAAACTCCCGGTGGTTTTACCATGTCTGTCGGATTAACCAGCTGTGGCCGGTATGGCTGGATTAGTGACCGCAGAGGCTACCGCTATACCGGAACAGACCCGCAGACCAACAGGCCCTGGCCGGAAATGCCTGATCTTTTCCGTGATCTGGCAGTGAGGGCTGCGGCTCAGGCCGGTTATCCGGGTTTTGAGCCGGATGCATGTCTGATAAACTGCTATAAGCCCGGCACCAAAATGGCCCTGCATCAGGATAAAAATGAGCGGGATTTTTCTGCACCTATTGTTTCGGTCTCATTGGGGGTGCCTGCTAACTTTCAGTTCGGTGGTTTGCAGCGTTCTGATAAACCGGTAAAAGTCCCGTTAATGCATGGTGATGTTGTGGTCTGGGGAGGTGAGTCCCGGCTAAACTTTCATGGTGTTCTGACTTTACGTAAGGCCTGCCATCCCCTTACCGGTGATCAGCGCATTAATCTGACTTTCCGGAAAGTAGCATGACGGCCTCTACGTTTATCCTGCATTTTATTCTTCGAAACAAACTGTCTGAACAGCGGTATAAGTCCATTCTTTCAGAGGTACTTTCTTAACCGGCACAGTAACGTCTTTACCATTTCTGATACCTCTGCCGGTTAACAAATTCAGGTCACAGTTTAATACATTGTCAGGATCAATCCGGTCATAACTGTCATAGGTATAGCCTGCCACAATAAACTGCCCGTCACGCCAGGCAACTGTCAGCTTCTGGTTCCAGGCTTCGCGCCCGATGCCGGTATTTTCGGTGCGGACAATCAGTGAATTGGCATCATTTAAAGCCAGGCTTGGCTGCATCCCCCAGAGGTTCCCTTTCCAGGCAAATCCGGGCATGAAGACATTGAGTTTCATACTGTCACCATTTTCAGCAGCTCTGTCTGACAGATAAATATACAAGTCAGCACCATCCTCACTTCCGGCGTCCACCAGTACTGCACGATCAAAGGCCCCGTCATCATTCCAGTCTGTAGTCACTGAGCTGATGACCTGTTGGGGCTGTATCAGCGTTTCCGTTGCATAGGCGGTACCTGTCACCTGTGTCAGGAGCAGAGATAGCAGGACTCCCGGGGTTAAGCAGTGTTTAGTATCAGTCATTTGGTTTTCCTTGTTAACAAGTGAGTTATTTCTATATTTTAGTCTGGTTTTTGCCGGATCAGGTAATGGTAAGCAGGGAGTGAGGGAATGGCCGTAAAACCTGCACTTTTTATGTGCGCAAGTCGCTAAATTTGTGCATATTGACTGGTCAATTAATATTTTGTTTACCCCCCTTGCAATGCCATGAACAAGTTTGCTATAACCTTTCTTTATCTAAATGGCTCGCCACGCAACAAACAGTTTGTCAGCAAAACAGTAAATTAAGGAGCATCATGTCACAAGTTCAGGATCGTCATGATTCGCGGCCGTTTGTGCAGTTTGACAATGTACAAAAAAGCTATGATGGGGAAATACTGGTTGTCAAAGGGTTTAACCTTGACATCGCAAAAGGGGAGTTTATTACTCTGCTGGGGCCATCCGGTTCCGGTAAAACCACCTGTCTGATGATGCTGGCTGGCTTTGAAAGTGCCACGCACGGCAATATCTATCTGGATGGTAAGTCGATTAATCATATTCCGCCGCATAAACGCGGTATCGGGATGGTGTTCCAGAACTATGCCCTGTTCCCCCACATGAGTGTGGCTGAAAACCTTGCATTCCCCTTGCAGGTTCGGAAATTATCCAAATCTGAACAGCAGGCCAAGGTTAAGGCCGCGCTGGATATGGTGCAGATGGGTGAATTCGGTAACCGGCGCCCCTCACAGTTGTCCGGAGGCCAGCAGCAGCGTATTGCGCTGGCGCGTGCCCTGGTATTTGAGCCTCAGGTGGTATTGATGGACGAGCCTTTGGGTGCACTGGACAAGCAGTTGCGTGAGCATATGCAATATGAAATCAAGCACCTGCATGAGCGTTTAGGGGTAACCGTGGTGTATGTTACTCATGACCAGTCTGAGGCTCTGACCATGTCTGACCGGATTGCCGTGTTTAATGATGGTGTTGTTCAGCAGCTGGCTGCTCCGGCTGATTTGTATGAGCGTCCGGATAATGCCTTCGTTGCTCACTTTATCGGTGAGAATAACCGGCTGATGGGTACGGTGAAGGCCATTAACGATGGTATTGCCACGGTGGAGCTTGCCGGCGGGCATGTGGCTGAAGCACTGGCAGTTAATTGTGGCAACGTCGGAGATCCGACGCTGTGCTCCATCCGCCCGGAAAGGGTGCGTTTGGGAGATATGGCCGGGGATAATGCGGCGGAAGGTCAGGTACTGGAGCTGATTTATCTGGGCGACCATATCCGTTGCCGGATGGCGGTGCACGGAAGCGAGGAATTTATTGTCAAGGTACCTAATGCAGGTGATGGCACCATGCTTTCTGCGGGGCAAAGTATCCGCGTTGGCTGGGACAAGCGGGATTGCCGGGCACTGGATGCGTAAGCTTTACCGGATTGTTCTGTGCGGCCCGACCTTACTTAGCTTGATCTGAATGTTTTTACCGTACCCGCACACCCCCGGATACGGTTTCAATGTGTGGGTGACGAATATTTTCGTAAAGGAGAAAACATGAAACTGAAATCTGTGCTAATCGGTGCAACGGTGGCCACTATGGCTTCCGGTATTGTGCTGGCAGAAATGGCCAATGAGATGACCGTAGTATCCTGGGGAGGGGCTTATTCAAACTCTCAGCTGAAGGCTTATAGTGAGCCTTATATGAAAGAACACCCTGAAGTTAAAATCATCAATGATGAAAGCTCTAACGAGGCGGTAGCCAAGCTGCGCGCCATGGCTGAAGCCAACAACATCACCTGGGATCTGGTGGACGTGGACGGCCCTGACTCACAGCGCCTGTGTGACGAAGGTCTGGCCATGGAGATCGATCATGACAAAATGCTGGCTGCAGCTCCTGATGGTACGTCGGCCACAGAAGATTTCGGCGAGTCATTGATTAACAACTGTTTCATTCCGCAGATCGTGTTCTCGACCACCTTTGGTTACCGTACTGACGTTGAAGAGTGGGGTGGTAAAGTTCCTGAAGACCTGTGTGCGGTTTTTGATCTGGAAAACTTCCCCGGTAAGCGTGCACTGGAAAAACGTCCGAAGAAAAATCTGGAATGGGCTTTATTGTGCGACGGCGTGAGCAAGGAAGAGTTGTACGATGTGATGTCTACCGATGAAGGTATCGATAAGGCACTGGCTAAACTGGATAGCATCAAAGACCAGACTGTATGGTGGTCTGCAGGTGCTGAAACTCCTCAACTGCTGGCAGACAAGGAAGTGGTGATCGGCTCAACCTACAATGGCCGTCTGTTCTCTGTTATTGAAGAGCAAAAACAGCCGGTTGCCATGTTGTGGGATTATCAGGTGTTTGACTTTGACGGATGGATTGTTCCTGCAGGACTGCCGGAAGATCGTCAGGCACGTGTCATGGACTTCCTGAAATTTGCCACTGACACCCAGCGTCTGGCGGATCAGGCTAAGTATATTTCCTATGGTCCTGCGCGTGCATCCTCGCAGCCACTGGTCGGCAAACACGCAGAGCTGGATATTGAGATGGCTCCGCATATGCCGACTAATCCTGAGAATGCCAAACGCTTCCTGGTCAATAACATTGAGTGGTGGTCTGACAATCAGGATTCTGTGGAAGAGAAATTCCAGGCCTGGCTGACCAAATAAGCTTTAGCAATACTTCTCTAAATTGGGCGGGGAAGCTTATTCCCCGCCTCATCTAACCCTAGTTACAGGAAAGCGCGATGCAGGCAACCATCCAGTCAGCTGACGGTGTTCCGTTAAAGAAAAAAATTGCCCAAGCCTTGTTCCGGCAAAAAGTCAGGGCATTGTTATTGATAGCGCCCCTGTTGCTGTTTATTTTTCTGACTTTCATTATTCCTATCGCCAATATGTTATTCCGTTCGGTGGATAACACTATTGTCGGTGATACCCTGCCACAAACGGTAATTGCCCTGCAAAACTGGGATGCCACCTCCGGCGAACTGCCGGATGAAGAAGTGTTTACTGCTTTTCATGCCGACATGACAGTGGCGATTGAAGAAAAAATACATACCAAACTCGGTTCACGCCTGAATTATGAAGACAGTGGTATGTCTTCATTATTTCGTAAATTAACGCGGCGTGTGGAAAAAATGGAAGCGCCTCCTTATCGTGAGCAATTTATTGAAGCAGACAAACGCTGGGGTGATCCGGCGACATGGGAGCTGATTAAACGTTACTCGTATCCGGTAACTAACGGCTATTTCCTGAGCGCCATTGATATGCGCAAGACTGCCGATGGCCCTGAGTTGCGTCCGGAGTCAGAGCGCATCTATGTTACGCTGTTTTGGCGCACCATCGTTATGTCGGTTACCATCACTTTCATGTGTTTCCTGCTGGGTTATCCGGTTGCCTGGCTGCTTGCCAACCTGCGGGCGCGTACCGCCAATCTGTTGATGATTCTGGTGTTGTTGCCTTTCTGGACTTCATTGCTGGTGCGTACCTCCTCCTGGAAAGTATTGCTGCAGCAGCAGGGGGTCATCAATGATCTGCTGGTCTGGAGCGGGCTGATTGACGAGGCGGGGCGTCTGGTGATGATTAATAATCAGTTTGGTACTATTGTGGCGATGACCCACATCCTGCTGCCGTTTATGATTCTGCCTTTGTATTCGGTTATGCGTACCATTCCGCCGGTGTATGTACGGGCCGCCAAGTCAATGGGAGCTACTGACTGGACTGCTTTCTGGCGGGTGTACTTCCCGCAGACCATCTCCGGAATCGGTGCCGGTGCCATTCTGGTGTTCATCCTCGCGATCGGTTATTACATTACACCGGAGCTGGTTGGAGGCACTTCCGGGGTGTTCATTTCCAATCGTATCGCCTACCACATTTCGAGCTCACTGAACTGGGGGCTGGCCGCAGCGCTGGGGGCTATTCTGCTGGTATTGGTAATGTTGCTGTACTGGATTTATGACAAAATTGTCGGCATCGACAATGTGAAACTGGGGTGAGGTGAGAACATGAGTTTACCGGTTTATGCATCATTCGGGCAACGGGCCTGGTACTACAGTTTCCGGGTTATCTGCGCACTGATTTTCTTTTTTCTGATCGCCCCGATTCTGATTATTATTCCGCTGAGTTTTAATGCCACGGATTTCTTTACCTTCACGCCGGAGATGCTGGCGCTGGATCCGGCGGGTTACTCTCTTAAGCATTATGAAGACTTTTTCACTAACTCTGACTGGCAGTTGGCATTGGCCAACTCTTTGAAAATTGCGCCGGTTGCCACACTGATTTCAGTCAGTCTGGGAACCATGGCTGCCGTTGGCCTGAGTCAGAGTCATGTGCCATTCCGGCGCACCATTATGGCGATTCTGATTTCGCCAATGATTGTGCCGCTGATTATTTCTGCGACCGGCATGTACTTTTTTTATTCCCGTCTGGGAAATTTTCTGGTCGGTGATATTGGTCTGAACGCTGACTTCGTGGAGTATCTGAAAATTGTACTGGCGCATGCAGCACTGGGTATTCCCTTTGTGATTATCACCGTTACTGCGACCCTGGTGGGGTTTGACCGCAGTCTGACCCGTGCTGCAGCCTCCATGGGCGCAGGGCCGGTTCAGACGTTCTTTAAGGTACAGATGCCGCTGATTATTCCGGGCGTGGTCTCCGGGGCTTTATTCGCCTTTATTACTTCATTTGATGAAGTGGTCGTTGTATTGTTTGTTGGTTCTGCCAAAAACAAGACACTTCCCTGGCAGATGTTTACAGGGTTACGTGAACAAATCAGTCCGACCATTCTGGCTGTGGCCACCGTTCTGGTCGTACTGTCTGTGTTGCTGCTGGTTACTCTTGAGCTGTTACGGCGGCGATCCGAGCGTTTGCGTGGTTTGAGTCCGGGCTAAGCTGGCCGGTACTGAATTCACCTGAGTAAAAAATGGGGCACTTCCCGGACAAGATTACTGCAACTATCAGAAATAAGTTGCACCATAAAGCTGTTGCCATTCAATTTGTGGCGCAAAGAGAACGTTTAGCAGAAACAGCAGCAGCGGGTGATTTGCCCGGGTTTAGCTATGATGCGGTAGCGGATCAGGAATATCGTGTCGGACGCGGTATGATCCGCAAATACCGCAACCGTTTGCTGTTGATTGCCCATGCCCGGTGCGCGGTTCATTGCCGCTATTGTTTCCGTCAGCACTTTGATTACCGGGAAGAAACCTTTCAGGACAATGACCTTGCCGGGCTGGAGCAGTACTTACGGGATCACCCGGAGATTGATGAGGTAATCCTCAGTGGCGGGGATCCCCTCATGCTGAGTAATCAGCGCCTGAACAGTATCCTGACGATGCTGAGCGGGATCACCACTATAAAGCGCATCCGTATACACAGCAGGATGTTTAGTGTACAGGGAAAGCGGATTAACACCGGCTTGATGGAAATTTTTCATAAATTCCGCAGGCAACTGGTGCTGGTTTCCCATGTCAATCATCCGCAGGAACTGGATCATGAAACCGACCGCACCTTTGCTAAATTAAGGCAAGCCGGATTGATACTATTGAATCAGTCTGTGCTGCTCAAAGGTGTGAATGATGATCCTCTGGTGCTGAAAGCTTTATCCGAACGGCTATTTGGGGCAGGTGTCATGCCTTACTACCTGAATTTACTGGACCGGGTTAAAGGCGCTGAAGACTTTTATCTGTCTGATCGGGAAGCCATGGCTATTTACCGTGAAATGGCCCGGCAAACCTCGGGGTATTTGCTGCCCAAGCTGGTGAGGGATAAAGGTAACGCTGACTACAAGTCAATTATTGGCCTGGATGATGACGATGCGGCGATAGCTTTCTGATCAATAAACCCGATGTCATCCTGTTGTGAATTTACAGTCTGGTTCAGGCATAATCAGCACCACACTACCCTTAAAGCAGGTCAGGCAGGATTATCATGTCACAAACCATTTCCATTAAACGCCACCCGACCACAGCAGTCAAAGTCGGCCAGGTTGTCATCGGCGGATCAGCGCCTGTTGTGGTGCAGTCTATGACCAACACTGATACGGCGGATGCTGTCCGTACCGCTGTGCAATGTGCTGAACTGGCGCAGGCCGGCTCCGATCTGGTGCGTATTACTGTCAATACAATGGAGGCAGCCAAAGCGGTGCCGGAAATAGTTCAGCGGCTGGATAAGATGAATTGCCAGGTACCTTTGATCGGTGATTTTCATTTTAACGGGCATAAGCTGCTGACTGCTGTACCGGAATGTGCTGAGGCACTGGCTAAGTACCGGATTAATCCGGGTAATGTCGGTCGTGGTAAAAAGCGCGATGAACAATTCGCGCAGATGATTGAATTTGCCTGCCGCTATGACAAACCGGTGCGTATAGGTGTGAACTGGGGGTCGCTGGATCAGGAACTGCTGGCACGGAAGCTGGATGAAAACTCACGCCTCAGTAAGCCGCTGGAGCTGGAAGATGTGATGCATGAGGCTTTGATTGAGTCAGCATTAAGCAGTGCTGCCAAAGCTGAAGAATATGGCCTGCCACATGACCACATTATTCTGTCCTGCAAACTCAGTGATGTACAGGGTCTGGTACGGGCTTACCGTGATATGGCCGGCCGTTGTGATTATCCGTTACATCTGGGCCTGACCGAGGCGGGGATGGGCAGCAAGGGAATTGTTGCTTCAACTGCCGCTTTGTCCATTCTTTTGCAGGAAGGTATCGGGGATACTATCCGTATTTCACTGACTCCCGAACCGGGTGCACCCCGTGAAAAAGAAGTGATTGTCGGGCAGGAAATTCTGCAGGCATTGGGCTTGCGTTCGTTTACACCGCAGGTTGTGGCTTGTCCGGGTTGCGGGCGTACTTCCAGTGATTATTTTCAACGCCTGGCGGAGCAGATTCAGGATTGGCTGCGTGAACAAATGCCGCAATGGCGTGATCAATATGCCGGTGTTGAGAGTATGTCAGTAGCGGTAATGGGCTGTGTGGTCAACGGGCCGGGTGAAAGCAAGCATGCCAATATCGGTATCAGCCTGCCGGGGAGCGGTGAGACGCCGGTAGCGCCGGTTTATGAAGATGGTGAGAAAACAGTGACCCTGAAAGGTGAGCGCATTGCGCAGGAGTTTCAGGAGCTGGTGGGTGCGTATGTCAAACGCACTTACGGCACTAAAACTGCATAATCGTTCGTTGGTGGTCTGAAAACAAAAATCCGGTTTCCATCATGAAAACCGGATTTCATATTTCAGCAGTTTAACCGTAAGCCTTTAAAAAGACCCGGTTTACTTCAGCTTAATTTACAGACGTCCACTGACCACTACCATCACGGCAGGCGTTCATTTGTACATTCTGCTGTTGGCCGTCAATATAGCCGACAACAGTTACAGGGCGGCAAACAGTGCTTTGTCCCTGATAGGTAGTGTTATAAACCTGTCCCGGGGTTGCAGTATAACGGTAACCGGTATTCGGGTTTTGCCAGCTGGTTTGTTGTCCGCTATAGACCGCATTATTCACATACTGGCGGTCCTGCGCATCCATCTGGCGGCCAATGTTTCCGCCAATAGCGCTACCAATCATGGTGCCCGCGATAGTTGCTGCAGTTTTGCCGTCGCCTTTACCAAACTGATGTCCGATAACACCACCCAGGACTGCTCCGGTGGTGGAGCCAATCTGAGCATTGTTAGGATTACAACCAGTCATTAAAAGTCCGGCTATCATTGTTGCTGCGGCAATTTTAAAGGTCGCAGTTTTTTTCATCGGAAAACTCCTTGATCATATTTTTGTTTGATTAGCATAATTGCTTACCTGGGTTAGCCCCGGCAACAACTATCTACTGAATTGGACAGTGCTGCAACAGTTCAGTTCGGCAAAACTTAAAAAAATACTGATTCCCGATCAATACCACTGACAGACTTTGTGTAACGGCACTACTTAAAATGAAATACGTAGCTATTGTCAGCACCGGATTCAATTAACAGGGTTTTCTCCTGTATTTTTCCGTCAAAATCAGCCTTAATCCGGTACTCCGTACTGGGAATGCGCACTTCCACGGAGTTTTGGTAGACGTGCCTGGAGATAAAGTCACCATTTGTCCGGTAAATACTGTAATTGACTCTGACCGGCTGGTTATCGGCATCCAGTGCACTGAGTTTGAGTATTCCGGATGCGCCGGTATTAAATTTTAGCTGACTGGTCTTGCCGGACTGAATGGTCACATTATCTGTGTAGCTTTTGCCCTGCCACTGAGCTGTAACCCGATAGGTGCCGGGTTTCAGGTATTCTTTCACCTGTGTGCGGGAAGTGAAGCTGGCTACATTGCTGCCATCCGGTGTATAGATGGAAAAGTTAGCCCGGGGAGGAGCCTGATTGTCTGTCAGGTCAGAATTGATCGCCATTTCAACACTGCCGGGTAAGTCCGGGTCGTTTGCCTGAGCATTTGTGGCGGTGCCAGTGGTGCCCGTACCGGCAGTTTTCATAACGCTGCGGGCCTTTGCCTGCACACCGGCCAACAGGGTTTTAAGGCGTTCGGTATTATCAGCCACCACGAATGCCCCGTTACCGTTTTCTGCGATACATTCCAGCTGGGCTTCCTTTTCATCGCGAAAGCCAATCACATCGATTTGCAAGTTTGGGTTTGTCCGGCGTAAGTCTCCGGCCACGGCGCATGGATCACCACCACAGCTTTCTTCTCCGTCACTGACCAATAAAATATGCGCATTTTCTGTCGGCAGATTTTCGGCTGCTTTCTTCAGTGCATCAGCAATCGGTGAGCGGCCGCGTGGGTTCATCCGGTTGATATTATTCAGCATTTCCTGCTGGTTGTAGTCTTCCGGTTTGCTCACCAGTGTGAAGTCGGTACAGCCGCGCTTACTTTTGTCCCCGTAGGTCAGCAGGCCGAAGTCGATACTGCCGTGCGCGTTTTCCAGCAGGGTTTTCAGGCTTTCCCGTGCAGTAACAATTTTATTAATACCCTGTAACTGCCCCCACATACTGTTTGATCCGTCCAGAATAATCATAGTGGACTGGCGGGAGGGGGTTTCAGGTGTTGCACCCTTTTCCTCAGCAGTGGCTGCAGTGTGTGTCAGAAATGCCGTGAGCGTTGCAATAAGCAACTTTTGTATCGATATTTTTTTCATGTTTTTACAAAATCAAAATAATTTGGGGTTAAGCAAGCTGTTGCTAAGGGTAGCACTATCCGTAAAAAAATATAGGAGAATGTGGCGGTGCTCATTTTTTTATGGACAAACGAGCAATCATTTTCTTTGTCTGAGTCTGGCTTGTCAGATTAACCAGCTGTCGTTGCTGGTGTGACGGCAGTGAAAAGCTGGTCTATAGTTAGGGGGCAAGGTTTACGAATACAATTTAAACATAATCAAAGGATCAATAATGAGTACTCAAGATGCATATGCACCACCACGTTCCACCGTTCGGGATGTGAATGGCGGTAGTGGCCTGATGACCGACAGTATCGTGGCTTCATTGCGCAAAACCCGGCCCTGGGCTTTGCTGTTATCTATTTTAGGTTTTATCGGTAGTGCTTTCATGGTGATCGCAGCTGTGCCTATGCTGCTGGGTGGCGGTATGATGGGAGGTGGGGCAATGCAGGGCATGGAAGGTGCCCAAATGTTTGGTGGCGGTATGATGATCGGGATGGGCGTTTTCTATTTGATTATCGCGATTACGTATTTTATGGCATCCCTTTATCTGTTGCGCTATGCCGGCTCTATCAAGCGTGCAGTCGCCGGTATGCAGGTAGGTGATCTTGAGCAGGCACTGGCACAACAGGCCAGTTTCTGGAAACTGATGGGAATTCTGACACTGATCGGTATTGTTGCGATGATTGGCCTTATGGTTGTAGGTGTCGGTAGTGCGATTTTCATGAGTTCCGGCATGTAATTTGGTTTAAAATTAACCGTTCGGGAAAAACTTCTTGCAAGTTTTTCCCATATAAATAAAATTTATAGAAGTGTGAACTTGTGAACTTGTGGGCTTGTACAGGTTCTCAGCCAGATAACCAATAAAAACTAAAAATAATTATTATGACGGCTTCCATATCTGCTGAACCACCGATTATTCGTTTTGGTGAGCGACTCGTAAAACTGGGGAAAATCAAACCTTCTGATCTTGAGCGTGCCTTACGTGCCCAGTCTGAAATTCATCAGCCCTTAGGTAGTGTATTAGTGCGTCTCGGCGTACTGACCGAACAGGAAGTGGCGGTTGTACTCTCACGTCATTTGCGGGTACCGCTGGCGATGACTTCCGACTACCCTGATACTGCGGTTGAGGATCTGGGTATTTCTGTTAATTACATGCGTTCTGCAGAAATTCTGCCACTGCGTCTGCAAAATGAAGTGTTGCATGTGGTCATGTCTGATCCGCTGAATGAATTTGCGCTCGGTGCATTGCGCATGGCGACCGGTAAGGAGGTCAAAGCTTACCTGGGAATGCCTTCTGAGATTCGTGCCAATATTGAGCGCTTATACGCTGAAGCTGCCAATGACGACGGGGATGAATTCGAAATCACTGGTGTGGATCATGACACAGATGATATTGAGCACCTGAAGGACATGGCCAGTGAGGCGCCGGTGATCAAGGTGGTGAATCAAATTATGACCCAGGCGATGAGCATGCGTGCCTCGGATATTCATGTTGAACCGTTTGAAAATCACCTGAAAGTGCGCTACCGGATTGATGGGGTGATTCATGAGGTAGAGTCACCACCGGCCAGCATGATTGCGGCTGTTTTGTCACGTATCAAGCTGATGGCACGGCTGAATATTGCTGAGCGCCGTTTGCCACAGGATGGCCGGATTCAGCTCAAGGCACAGGGCAAGGAAATCGATATGCGTGTATCGACGGTGCCGACCATGCACGGTGAAAGTGTGGTGATGCGTTTACTGGATAAAAACAGTGTGAATCTGGATCTGGGTTCACTGGGATTCTCTCCGGATAACTTTAAACGTTTGCAGGCCGAGCTGAAAGCACCGCATGGTGTGGTGCTGGTGACCGGGCCGACCGGTTCCGGTAAAACCACTACGCTGTATTCCGCACTCACGCAGATGAATACGCCGGAAAACAAGGTACTGACCGTTGAGGATCCGGTGGAATATGAGCTGGAAGGCATTAACCAGATTCAGGCTAATCCGAAAATCGGCCTGACTTTTTCGGATGCATTGCGCTCTATTGTGCGTCAGGATCCCGATATTATCATGATCGGTGAGATGCGTGATGTGGAAACTGCGCGTATCGCGGTTCAGTCCGCGCTGACCGGTCACCTCGTATTATCCACCCTGCACACCAACGATGCGGCCAGTGCGGTGACCCGTCTGATGGATATGGGCATTGAGGATTATCTGATTACTTCCACGGTGAATGCGGTGCTGGCACAGCGGCTGGTGCGGCGTTTGTGTCCGCAGTGCCGCGAGCCGAAGCCGGTGATGGAAGAGATGGAAAAAGAGCTGGGTCTGCGTCGATATCAGCCGGAAGGTGATCTGAGGGTGTGGCAGGCAAAAGGCTGCCCGGCTTGTGGGCATACCGGTTATAAAGGTCGTAGTGCGATTCATGAAGTGCTGGTGATGAATGATGATATTCGTCGTCTGGTGCTGAAACATGAGGATGCCGGAGTGCTGCAGGAAGAGGCCCGCAAGCACGGTATGCGTACCATGTATGAAGATGGCTTGCTTAAGGCGCTGCAGGGTGTGACTACGCTGGAAGAAGTGCTGCGGGTTGCTGAGGAAACACCGAATGGCTCTGTTTAATTATAAAGCCATTACTCCGGATGGCACGCCACAGGAAGGTTCATTGGAGGCTTCAGGTGAAGCCCAGGCGATTGAAAACCTGAACCGGCAGGGGCTTATTCCGCTGCAGGTATTCAGTGCTGCCGGAGGTGCTGTTGCTGCTGCATCGGGGACTACTAAAAAACGGGCTAAATCCGGTGGCTTGTTTGGCAGCAAAAAAGTCAGCCAGCCGGATATTGTTGCCTTTACCCAGCAGTTGTCATCGATGCTGAAAGCCGGGTTGCCGCTGGATCGGGCACTGGGGATTCAGCTGGAAATTCTGGACAATCCACCGCTGGAAAAGCTGATTGGCGGGATTCAGGAAAAAGTGCGCAGCGGGGTACATTTTGCCGATGCGCTGGATGAAAGCGGACAGTTCAGCCGTTTCTACGTCAATATGGTGCGTGCCGGTGAGGCCAGTGGCTCGATTGATGATGCGCTGGGGCGGTTGGTTGAGTACATGCTGCGTGCCAAAGAGCTGCGGGGTACGGTGGTTTCAGCGCTGATTTATCCGGCGATTCTGTTTGTGGTGGCGATTGTTTCGATTATCGCACTGCTGTTGTTTGTGGTGCCGCAGTTTTCGCAAATGTTCTCCGACATGGGTGCGGAACTGCCAACGATTACTAAAGTGGTGATGTCTGCCGGAGCGGTTTTGCAGCAGTACTGGTGGGCTGTATTAGGTGGCTTTCTGTTTGTGTTGCTATTGATCCAATATATGTTCACTAATGAGAAAGCCCGCATGTGGTTAGATCGTTCCATGCTCAGCTGGCCGGTGGTGGGTGATTTAGTAGGTAAGGTGGAAATGGCGCGCTTTTCACGCAGTCTGGGAACCTTGCTGCATAACGGAGTGCCATTGCTGGGCGCTCTGCAGATTGTGAAAAATACCATGGGTAACCGGGTGATGGCGCAATCGGTCGGTGATGCAGCGGATAGTCTGAAGCAGGGCGAAAGTCTGACTAAAACGCTGTTGAGCAAGAAAGTTTTCCCCGCCTATGCGTTGCACATGTTGCGCGTGGGAGAAGAGACCGGGCGCATGGAAGAGCTGCTGCATGATGTGGCGACTATCTATGATGATGAAGTAAAGACGGCGGTACGGCAGATGTTATCACTGATGGAGCCGCTGCTGATCCTGATTATGGCGATGGCGATTCTGGTCATCATCGGCGCAGTTTTATTACCAATGATTAATATGGCTGATCTGGTACAGTAAAACTTATAATTGATATAATAAAAATTAATAACAAACTAATAGCAATATCTGAACATTAAAATATAAAAACAAGGAGCTTACCATGTTGCACAAACCCCGACTCATGAGAAAAAAACACAGCGGTTTCAGTCTGATCGAGCTGATGATTGTTCTGGTTATTCTGGGACTGATTGCAGGTATTGTCGGGCCACAGGCCATGAAATATCTGGGTAAAGGTAAAAGTCAGTCGGCCAAGGTACAGATTGAAAATATCAGTGCCGCGCTGGATATGTACCGGCTGGAAGTCGGCAGCTATCCTACCTCCTCGCAGGGCCTGAAAGCGCTGGTGTCATCACCTTCCGGTGCGCGTGGCTGGAATGGCCCGTACCTGAAGAAGGGTGATGTACCGCTGGATCCCTGGAATAACGAATATCAGTACAAGCGTCCCGGTACCAGTGGTCAGCCTTACGATCTGATGTCGATGGGGGCCGATGGTTCTGCCGGTGGTGAAGGCGAGGATGCTGATATTTCTCTGTGGAAAAAGCAGTAAGCCCTCGTTTGTTGCGTGACAAGTATAGTCATAGTCAGGGGAGCTGAGTAATGCACCGGTCAATATCAGGGCACAGGGTAGGCGGCTTCAGTTTACTGGAGGTATTGCTGGTGCTGGTCATCGCCGGGCTGTTGATGGGCGTGGTGGCTACTTCGTTGACAGAAGGGCCGGTGCTGCGCAAGTCAGCCCGGGAAGTGGCTGCCAGTTTACGTCATGCCCGCAGTGTAGCCATTCTGCAGCAGAATGAAGTAATCTGGTCAATGAATATTCAGACTAAGCAATTCTGGGTGGGCGGTCAGGACGCAAAGCGTGACCTGCACCCCACTATTGAGGCAAAAATTAATACTTCCCGATCGGAAGTTGTCTCTTCTCAACAAGGTAATATCCGCTTCTATCCTGACGGTAGTTCTACAGGTGGTTCAGTGGAACTGACAGCACGTAACCAGACCTTTAAAGTCAATGTGGAGTGGATCAGTGGCCGCGTCAGCACACTGTAGAAGTGCTAAACATTTTCCCCGTGTATCTTCTGTACAGAGGGAACAGGGTTTTTCGTTGCTGGAAATTCTGGTGGCCTTTGTGGTTATGGGACTGGTCGTGGGTACCTTGCTGCAGCTGTTCGGGACTTCGATGCGCAATGTTGCACTGTCCGATGAGTACAGTTTCGCGGTGCAGGTGGCCGAGTCGCGTCTGCAGGCCGTGGGCAGTGAAATCAAAGTGGAACAGGGTAGCGAAACAGGCACTGAGGAAGGCACGCCTTATCGCTGGGAGGTGAATATGGAGCCGGTAGAGTTACTGGAGGATCAGGATGACTTTTCTTTATCGGTGCAACCTTATCAGGTCAGTGTCACCGTGAACTGGGAAAGTAACGGTAAACAGCGTCAATTCATGCTTTCGTCATTGCGTTTCGGAGAAGTGGAATGAGTCAGCAGCGCGGTTTTACCTTACTGGAAATGCTGATTGCATTCTCGATGATGTCATTATTGTTTCTGGCTCTGTTCTCCGGTTTTAACACCATTGGCCGGGGTTGGGATGCGGCGGATAAAAAAATGCTGAAAACCGAGGATATGCGGCTGATCAGTGATTTTCTGCGTAGTCAGCTAAGCCAGGCGATGGTGGTACGTATTCAGGGCGATGAAGGGCCGGTTTATGCTTTTGAGGGTGATGATTACTTTGTGCGTTATGCCGCACCCTTGCAGCCGTTGCAGAATAGTGGCGGCATATACCTGATTGAACTGGCGGCAGGGGTGGACAGTGACGGCAAAAAGCTGGAAATGCGTTATGCACCTTACCGCCCGGATCTGAGCTGGGATGATGCTTTGGGTGAGGTGGAGCCGGTGCTGGTTTATGGCGGGCTGCGTTCTGTGCGCTTCGAGTATTTTGCGGCTGAGTCTGTGGATGATGAGCCGAGCTGGGAGTACGAATGGATGGATAAAACGGTTTATCCGCTGTTGCTGAAAGTGGTGCTGGAAGACAAGGATCAGCGCCTCTGGCCTGAGCTGGTGATTGATCTTCCCCAGGTGGATGAGTACATCAATGCGGGGGGATAGCTAATATCATGCAAAAAAACTCAGGCACACCCAGTAATAAACGACAGCATGGCATCGCAATTATTATGGTGTTATGGATGATTATGGTGATGATGACCATGGCTGCGACACTGTTGTATGCGGTCAAAACAGAAACCCAAATGGTTAGTTTCGCCCGTGAAAATGCGCAGGCCAGGGCTTTTGCCGATGCGGCAACGCGTTATGTGGTGATGCAGTTGTTTTTGCCAGTGGATAAACGTGATGTGCTGGTGGGAGGCGGTGCCTCGCGCTGGATGCATGGCGGCTATCAGGCTGAAATCCGGGTGGTGGGGGAGAATGGCCTGATTGATATTAACCGGGCTGATCGTGATCTGTTGCGGCTGGTTCTTGAACAGGTAGGTGTGGTTGACGAGGCAGCTGAAACCATGCTGGATCTGATTGAGGATTTCCGTGACCCGGATGATCTGAAGCATGTTAATGGTGCGGAGGACAAGGATTATGAAAATGAAGATCTGGAGTACGGTGCCAAGGATGCGCCCTTCGAGCGGATAGAGGAGTTGCAACAGGTGATGGGCATGACGCCACAGCTTTATGAGCGCTTATCCCGTTATCTGTCCGTCAATTCTAACAGTGGCGGGGTTAACCCTATGCTGGCACCGCGGCAGATCCTGATGGTGCTGGCAGATGGTGAAGCTGAGCTGGTTGATGAATATATCCGTGTGCGTGAGGAAGCGGAGGGCGCTTATGTACAGCCACCGTTTGGCGGGAATTTTATTGATCCCATGCAGCAGCCGCTTTATCGCATGCAGATCAAAGTGAAGCCGGTTGACAGCCATATTGAGTATTTTGAAGAGCGGGCTATCCGTTTATTGCCGGGACGTGTGCCGCCATTCATTACTTATTTCCGGACGCGGGAATCGACATCCAGGCAGTTTGAATAGACTTGCCGAGCGCAATAAACTCACTGGTTCGGGCGCTGCCTTTGCGCCATGCCAGACCAATTTCCCGGTAACTGTTTTCACGGGTTGGCCAAAGCTTAACCTGGGTTCCACTGAGTAATGATGAATGTTTCACCATTTCCGGCAGATAAGAAATACCCAGATCGGCATCTACCATTTGTGCCAGGGTCAGCACGCTGCTGGCGGAAAACTGGCTGACTTTATCCAGATCATTGCTGAGGTGGCAGGCAGATAAGGTATGGTCGCGCAGGCAATGGCCGTCCTCCAGCAGCAGAATACTTTCAGGTTTCAATGCGTCCAGATCGTAGTTTTCCGGCTGTTGTACAAATTGCGAGTCTTCACGACAGGCCAGGTAAAAGTTGTCTTTGAACAGCGGCAGGGTTTCGGCATTGCGCAATGCATAAGGCAGGGCCAGCATAATCAGATCCAGCTCACCATCCATCAGCTTGGTGTAGATGCGCTGGGTAATATCTTCGGTGAGAAACAGTTTCAGCTGCGGGTACTCTTCACGCAATTGCGGCATGATGCAGGGCAGTAAAAACGGTGCAATAGTCGGAATAATGCCGACATGCAGCTCTCCGGTCAGCGGCTGCTGATTACTGCGTGCCAGCTCCACCAGCCCTTCGATATCACGTAAGCAGCGCCGGGCCTCTGCCGCAATCTGGCGTCCGGAGTGGGTGATGGTGACGTTTTTGTTGGTGCGGTCTACAAGTTGTACCGACAGGGTGGATTCGAGTTCCCGGATGGCGGTACTGAATGCAGACTGGGAAACAAAACAGGCTTTTGCTGCGCGCCCGAAGTGCTCGTGGCTCTCCAGGGCAACAAAATAGCGTAACTGTTTGACTGTGGGTAGGTTCATGGTATGTCCCCGTCATTTATTGAACTATTGTACTGAAAGTTAAGCGGGTCTCCTGTCCAGGTGGCAAATCCGGTACCGAAAATGATACCGGCATTAATCAGATCCGGATCATCTGTCACGCCGTCTTCGAGGCAAATGGCAGCTTCTTCCGTAATCCGGCGAATCAGTTTTTCCTGCAGGGCATCTGTATTGCCGTCCCATTCCAGCCGGGCAGGTTTCAGGCGCCGGTTATTGCGGTAACGATAAAAGCCGGAGCCGCTTTTTTGCCCCAGTTTTCCGGCCTGTACCATATTGATCAGTTGGTAGGGGACGGTAATGCCCAGTGCTTTTTCCATCGCACCGGCTACCTGTAAACAATAGTTCAGACCCATCAGGTCAGCCAGTTCCAGCGGCCCGGCGGACATGCCGGTTGAGCGTGCAGCCGCATCAATCACGGTATGCGGTACACCCTGTTGATGCAGTTGCATGCCATGCAGAATATATTGCATTAAAATCCGGTTAACCAATAATCCCGGGGTGTTATTAATCAGCAGGGGAAGTTTATTGATTGAGCGCAGCAGTTGTGCAGCACGCTGTGCTAATGCCGGGTCAGTTACTTTAGAAACAGATACCTCAACCAGCGGTGTGGTGTCAACCGGGTAACAAAAGTGAACCCCCAGCAGACGCTCAGGTTTCAGCAGGGCTGCAGAAATTTTTTCCAACGGAATAGTGCTGGAGTTAGTGGCGATAATCGCATCCGGGCGGCTGAACTCTTCCAGCTCAGCGAATTTTTCCTGTTGATCCTGCAGATTTGCTAAATCAACTACCAGAATCATGTCGGCATTTTTGATGCCTTCACCCTGTGGGTCGGGATGCAGGTTTTTCAGTAGCGCTGATTGTTGTGATGTATCGCCGCACAGCTTGTCATCCAGTTTTTCAGTAATGCGCTGTATCAGTCGTTCCCCGGTTTCTGAGCGATGAGCCTGAATACTGACTTTGACTCCCTGTAACAGGCAGTAAGCGGCGATTCTGCTGCTGATGCCGTCATAACCGGCAATTGTGCCGCTATTGCCACCCCGGTCAATCAGGTGCAGGTGTTTTAATGCGGGAGTGGGTGGTGTGTCTCCTTGCAGCTGATTTCTGAGCTGCACTGTCCGCCGCAAACCGGCACCCTGTTCTGTGTTGACCAGCCCGGCGAGTGATGCGGTATAAGCTTTGAGTGCTTCTTCATCAGTGCGGCTGCCGTATTGCCTCCAGAACTTCAGGAGTTCATACGCTGCCGGATAACGGGATGGTCTTAACCAGCCTGTCTTCTGCAAAGATCTTTCCAGTTGCGCTGCCGTGGGTGCCCTGAGCAAACTATGGTTTGCTAACTTTTCTTTGAGTGAGAGTTGTTTTCTGGCAGGACAGGTATCAATAAATTTAATGGCTGCCTGGTTTAACTGCGGGGCCGGCACACAGGCATCCGCAAAAAAATTGTTGCCGGGGTTTTCCTGCATCAAGCTAATGCCGGGCTGTGATGAGCAAAGTAATGCCAGCGCATTATGGCTGCCTATGCGCTGAATCAGTCGGCTGATAGCGTATGGGGCAGGGTACAGACCCAGCTGGTTTTCGGGAAAACAGTCTTCAGCAGCCTGTGAAAAAGAGCTGATGCAGTAATCAGCCGCCAAAGCCAGTGTATTACCGCCCAGCGGGCAGCAGCCGTCAAGAATAAATACGGTGGGTACCGTGAAAGCCTGCAGTTGTTCGGCTGCTTGTTGGATCTGCCGGATCAGGGCCGGATTTTTTACGTAATCGTTACAGAGGTCTGCGGCGGGTTGCTCTGTCTGGTTCTGCTTGCTGTCAGTGGTGAAACGAAGTATCAGACCCTTACAGCCCTGCTGCTGTATAGCCAGATATTGCTCTAATTCTGTCAGGGTATCAGCATTTATAATGCCCGGACTATTACCGTGAATACGTATATTCACCCATATGCGTTGCGCCGGGTCTGATCCGGCTTCAAGGTATAGAAAGTTTTGCATCAATCGTCTTGCCGTTTAAGTCTGTTGATACATTCCGATACCGGTGGCTTATGCTTTGCCCTGTTTTGCTCACCAATAAACGCCCTGTTCGGTTGTAAATCTATTAATTAATCTAATTTTTCGAACATTGTTAGCGTAAAATTTAAACTGGATTAAGTCAAATATAAATTATGCCCGGTAAACATGATTGATAAGAAATTTTGATGCAAATTTTTTAAACGAAACACTGAGCCGGTCAGGGTATTCGTCTTGTTGTACTGTTACGGCAGTGAGTGGTTTAATGTCGGCAGCTATCGGTTCAACGAGTTCAGGCTGAGGTTGCAAATCCGGTTTTTCAGTTTCGGGTTTAGCGGCCTTTTTACCTGTCCCGGGTTTGTCCGCATGTTGCCAGGGCAGGTTGCGGTATGCAGGCTGCTCACTGAAACTCCAGGCTGGGTATTTAACGATTTCAAAGTAGGGCGAGTAATCAAAATCACTGGGAATAAACAGCCGGAAATGACGCTCACGCAGGCTGACTCTGTCCTGTTGATCGTTGCTGATGGTGGGCAGTATCGGATAGTTCACCTGCTGGAAGCAGCGTGCAATCATGCTGGAGCAGATGATGTGCGTGGGATGTCCGGCATTATGCTGAAACAGGGACGAACGCCAGCGACGGGGCAGAATCGCGTAGGGGAACATGAAACGCGCCAGATCCAGTAACTGTTTAACATCATATTCCATGCCCAGATGGTCTATGGCTGCAGATACCACATGGTCAGAGTCACGCCAGTCCAGCCCGGAAGGACGGCAGATACGCAGGTTTTCGGTACAGTATTCACGCAGGGGAGTGACGATGGTGCCTTGTCCGAGCAGAGACTCTACCAGCAGCTGTTCATTGGGATCGCCATTGAAGTGCATCTGTAGTTTTTCACGCGCCTGCGGGTCATGGATGTCATTCAGGCGACCGATATAGATAGCGGCATGCGTCCACGGTGACAGCGCAACCATTTGGATGACTGTGCTGACCCGTGTTTTTCCGGCGAAAAGGATGACATCTCCGGGGCGCACTTCGCGCTCCAGGAATTCAAAATGACAAAGCCCATCGTCCTGTTCATTTGGCGGGATGGCATTCAGCCAGTCAATGCCTTTTTGCCATAACCAGTTCCGAGCTTCCGTTAGTATGCTAAACATGACTCGCTCCTTTTGGTCTGGATCAGGAAGCCGGTTCAGGATTTATTCTTTGATTGCAAACCGGGATCTTTTCAATGATGCCTTAGTGATGCACTCCGGTTGTTCCTTGCCAGTTATTTCTTATGATTTGAGTTACTTGCACTTACATGTAAATTTAGATCAGTTTGTTACGGATTGGTTGCATTATTTGATAATTGGTGGGAATCTGCCGCTGTTAGTATTAGTTTTACTAATAGATAAAAATTCGGTGAAAAGGCGTGTTGACTTTTGGGAAGTGTATTTTCGTACTGAAATTTCAGAGAACTGGAACAGGTTGTCAGGCTGTGATATTAGTATGTCATTCTTTAATAACTTTCTAATATTATGACCCGTGACATTACCAGTGCAGTTATTGCCGAATTCAAACAGCGTCTCGATACACACCCTGTCTATGAGGCGGTGTCTTCCATTGAGGATTTACAGTGCTTTATGGAGCACCACGTTTATTCAGTGTGGGATTTTATGTCGCTGATCAAGTATCTGCAGTCTGTAGTGGCACCGGTACAGTATCCCTGGGTTCCGCAGGGCGATGGCAGCGTACGTCGTTTCATCAATGAACTGGTGCTGGAAGAAGAGTCTGACGAGACGCATATTGAGGGTGAGCACTCCAGCCATTTTGAGTTGTATCACCGTGCAATGCTGGAGATCGGTGCGGATATTAATCCTTCCAAAGCCTTTCTCGAAAAGGTGCAGTGTGAGGGCATCCAGGCCGCATTGAGCTCAGGTCATGTGCCTGCTCCATCTGCACAATTCACTGGCAAAACCTTCAGCTTTATCGGGGAAAATAAGCCGCATCAGGTGGCGGCTGCCTTAGCACTGGGACGTGAGCATATTATTCCGGGAATGTTCCGCTCTATTCTGGGCAGAATAGGGGTTACTGCTCAACAAGCGCCAATTTTTCATTTTTACCTGAACCGCCATATTCATCTGGATGAGGATTTTCATGCACCTTTGTCACTGCGTTTACTGAATGGTTTGTGCGGGGGTGATACGGCCAAAATTGATGAGGCACTGGATGCAGCAACCCAGGCTGTTGAGGCCAGGCTGCTGTTTTGGGATGGTGTGCTGGCTGCGTTGCAGAATAAAGCCGGTTAAGGTTTATGGTTGCTTAACGTTTAAAGCCCGAGTATGTGGATAAGCTCCTGTGCTCCTGGTCGGAAATTGCTCTCATTGTCCACGCAATAATCAGCCTGTTCTTTGTACGGCTCAACATATAGCTCATGCATTGGGCGCACGGTATTCATGTACTGACTGATGACTGATTCCGGCGTGCGTCCGCGTTCCCGGACATCCCGTAACAGCCGTCTTGCCAAACGAATATCGGCGGGGGTATCAATAAAAACGGATATGTCGGTTAAAGCAGATACCCCGGGTAAGGCCAGAGTGAGAATGCCGTCCAGTAAAATGATGGGCTTATGTGCAAAATACTCTGTGCGGGGAAGGCGCGAGTGGGTGGTGAAATCATAAACAGGGCGGTCAATAGCCTGTCCTTGTTGCAGGCGATGCAGGTGTTGGCAGAGTAACTCTGCATCCAGTGCGGCAGGGTGGTCGAAGTTACCGCGCAGTGACTCCGGCACTTTGTCCTGATTAAGGTAATAAGCATCCAGGCTTAATTGTCCGGCGCGTTCCTCACCAAGCAGTTGCTCCAGCTGTCTTGCAAACCTGCTTTTACCGCTGCCACTACCGCCGGTGATGCTGATAATCATCCGTTTTATTCCTGTTTTGGGTGTCCATATTATAAACACTCCTCAGTGATGCTTGCTTAAATTATATCTTTATATAAAAAATACTAATGAATTTTGATTTTATTTGTTTATACTTAGTGTGCGAGATCAGTGGATAGAAACACTGGATGAGTACCCCCAGCTCCGGTTATCCGCTGCCCTATAAATCATAAAAATAAAGAGTGTTTATTATGCAGACCCCAAATGCACATAGATTAACCCGCACGATTGCCCTTATTTTGTTAACCGGTTCGCTGGCCAGCTTTTCTGCGCATGCTGCAAAGCCCGCAGTCAACCCGCTGAATGGTGAGTTGCCACCGGGATTACAGCAGCTACCCCCCGGCTTACTGAAACAGCAAATTAAGGATTTACCTGCTGCTGCGCAGGCTAATGCCCTGAAATGGTTAAATAGTATTAATTTCAGTGATCAGGACGTACCGTACATGCGTGCTGATAAAAATGGCGGAATATTTTTTGTCGACTCCTACCTGCCGACAGGTACGCTGGACGAAATGCCCGTGATTGAGCCAGCAACTGTTGTTGGTGTAAATGATGTTTTTGCCCTGCACAGCAAGCCGGGTGCCACTAATGTCATTTATCTGGATTTTGACGGGCATGTGATTACCAATACTGCCTGGAACTCTGAGTTCAGTACCCTGAATGCTCTGCCATACGATCTGGATAATAATCCGGGCGATTTCAATAGTACGGAAGTTGCCTATATGGCTGAAATCTGGCGCAGGATTGCTGAAGATTATGCGCCGTTTGATGTTGATGTGACGACGGAAAAGCCTGTAGCAATGAATGCAACTACCGGACGTTTGCTGATTACCCGGAATGTGGATGCCAATGGTAATAATATGCCGGCGGTAAGTGCAGGCGGTGTGGCCTATGTGGGCGTGTGGGGTGCGTCTTATTATCCCAACTATTCACCCGCGCTGGTTTATTACAATAACCTCGGTGGTGGTCGTCCTGACTATGTTGCTGAGGCAGCGACCCATGAAATGGGGCATAACATGGGGTTATCCCATGATGCGACGAACACCAGTTCTTACTATGGCGGACATGGAACCGGCAATATCAGCTGGGGGCCGCTGATGGGCACCGGCTATGGCCGTAATGTCAGTCAGTGGAGCCGCGGTGAGTATACCGGTGCCAATCAGTTCGAGGATGATATTCAGATTATCACCAGTAAAGTGGGCCTGCGTGCCGATGATCACGGCAATATGATGACTCAGGCAACGCCTTTGCTGGTTGATGCTGACGGCACGGTGATGTCAACCACTCTGGCTGACGACCCGTACATGCTGGATCTGGCAAATAAGGGTCTGATCAGTACCCGGGATGATGTGGATGTTTTCAGTTTTGCCACGACCGGCGGTGTGGTCGACCTGCAGGCGAGTCCGGCTCTGGAGGCCAGTTTTACCCGCGGCGGTAACCTGGATATTGAACTGGCTCTTTATGATCAGCAGGGTAACTTACTGGCCTCGGATAATCCTGCTGATGATACCGTGGCGGGAATTACCCATAATGTGGGTGCCGGTACGTTCTATATTGCAGTCAGCGGCAGTGGCAGTGTCAACTACAGCGACTATGGCAGTCTGGGACGTTTCAGCCTGCAGGGCTCTGTGCCGGTAAGCACCGACAGTAATCCGCCTGCGCCAAACCCGATGGGCTGGTCGGTGGTGCCTATGGCTGTCGATCATCAGTCTATGCAGATGACAGCAGTCACGGCAGTTGATGATACCTCCGGTGTGGAGTATTTCTTTAATTGCACGGCGGGTGGTAATGGCTGTCAGGACAGTGGCTGGATCAGTTCACCACAGTACTCTCTGAGTGGTCTGGATGCTGAAACCAGCTACACTTTCAGGGTTAAGGCGCGGGATAGTTTTGGGAATGAAACTGCTTACTCTGCAGAGGCTTCCGCGACTACAGAGGCCGCCCCTGTTGTTAACCAGCCGCCGGTTGCTGCGGATGATTTGGCTGAAGTGTTAATCGGAGGATCGGTGAACATCTCAGTTCTGGATAACGACAGCGACCCGGAAAGTGATGTTCTGACTATTGTTGCTGTGTCACAGGGCGGTAAGGGCTCAGTGAGCACCGATGGCACCACCATTACCTATCAGGCCGGTAGCAAGCGTGGTGGCGACAGTTTCAGCTATACCGTGGCTGACAGTCAGGGCAATACGGCATCCGCTATCGTCAATGTGTCTATTGTACGTAGCCTGAGTGATGGGTCTACAGGCGGCGACACCGGTGGCAATACCGGAGGTGGCGGTAAAGGCCGCAAAAAATAAGAGACACCGGCCTGTTTAAGGCCTGATCAGAATTGCTTCGGCAATAGAGAGGTGGCATTTCAGGAAGAAATGCCGCCTCTTTTGGTTTAGATGAGCGTATTTTATGGTTTTAAGGCCCGTTTAAAAACCATCAAAAGAATTGCTTTCGCTGCTGATCAGGATGCTGCGGTCGGGTGAGAAATTGGTATAAAACGGCAGGAATGCGCCGCCCAGTGCCCGTGCCTCATTACCCATGTCTCCGGCAAACAGCTGTGGGGTATTCAGTCCTTCCAGGTTGAGGTGCTGCATTTCCTGCTCTGTTTTTTCAGTCAGCTCGCGGGTGAGTGCTGCCGGTAACAAGCCGTCAATAATAACACCTTCAAAGTCAATTACGCTGATGGCGGCAGTAATGGCGTAGGCAATTGCCGGGGCCACACTTTGCAGCCAGTCCCCGATGACTTCAGCATGTGCCGGTTCAACCTTGTCTTTGCCCTGAGTGGCAAATATTTCCAGCACTTTATCCGTCTCAGCACCCAGGGCTTCCAGCTGATCATTTAATGCATAGCGTGAGGCGCAGTTAATGAACTGCACCGGGCGGTTGTCATCCTGCTGAGACGGTACCATGGCATAATGACGGGGCAGGGGCATAGAGCCGATGGCACCGGCATTGTTAAAGCTGCCATTATAGAACGAGCGGTTGATAATGATTCCGCCGCCCACAAAAGTCCCGATAAACAGATACAGGTAGTTATTGAGCCGGCCCGGGTTGCCCAGTTCCAGTGAGGCGATACAGGCTGCAGTGGCATCGTTCACCAGCCACACCGTATGCTCCTGAGTTTCCTGTACCCGTTTCTTAATATCGATAATATTCCACTGTGTGGTCACATCCGGCGGAATATGCTCTTCCTGTTGCCAGCCGCCGAGGCTGTAAGGAGCGGCAATGCCGATACCGAGAATTCGCTTCTGTTTGACTTTGCTTAAACTGTTTTTCAGTTCGCTCAAGCCTTTCTCAATCGCAGGAAAAACAAACTCCGGATCAGGAAAATCATAGCTGTGGCTGATACTCTGCAGGATGTCGCCGACAAAATTAACCAGCATAATGTCCAGACCGCGCCGCCCGATTTTTACACCCAGCGAGAAAGCACCGTCGGGGTTCAGCTCGATAGGAATGGCTGGCTGGCCGACTTTGCCGGTGCTGATGCGCTGACTTTGCTTGCGCACCAGTTTTCTGTCCAGCAGGCGGTTGATAATTACCGACGCCGTTTGTGCGCTCAGCCTGGTTATTCGCGCAATTTCGGCTTTGGGTAAGCTTCCGGAACGTCTGATGTGCTGCAGAATCAGACGTTCATTGTATTGAGCAATGCCTGTCAGGTTACTGCCGCCGTCTTGTCGCTGTGTGACTTTGTTCATTCTTTTACTACCTGCGGGAATCCATGTTCAATTTACAAATCTTCGCTATATTTTAATGGTAAGACAAATATTCCTATTTTCGGAAAGCTGTAACCGATGTTGCTAAGTGCTACTATATCTGGAAGATTACTGCTTGTTTTTAAGGGTTTAGCTATTAAGTTTTATAGCAATAATGGGGGTGTAGTCAATAAATAAATCAATTGGATTTATTTATTGACAAACACATCGTGAGGTGTAAACTTTTGTGACATGGCTACCGGGTATCACTATTAGTTATTAGAGTAGTAGATTTCCGGGAGTTTTTATCTTAATCGGAGGAGTTATTGTGAAGAAGACTGTTCTCGCCAGCATGTTGGCAACTCTGGCACTGGGTGCTGCATCTGTTTCTAATGTTCAGGCCGAAGGCGTTGGCGCTTGCCTGATTACCAAAACTGATACCAATCCTTTCTTCGTAAAAATGAAGGAAGGCGCCACTGCAAAAGCAGAAGAGCTGGGTATCGAGCTGAAATCCTATGCCGGTAAAGTGGATGGTGATTCTGAAAGTCAGGTTGCCGCTATTGAGACCTGTATCGCTGACGGTGCCAAAGGTATCCTGCTGACCGCATCAGATACCAAAGGTATTGTTCCTGCCGTAAAGCAGGCGCGTGATGCCGGTATTCTGGTGATTGCTCTGGACACCCCGCTGGAGCCGATTGATGCGGCTGATGCAACATTTGCCACCGATAACTTCCTGGCCGGTGAGCTGATCGGTAAGTGGGCTGCTGCCACTCTGGGTGATAAAGCAGCTGATGCCAAAATCGCTATGCTGGATCTGGCGGTCAGTCAGCCATCAGTGGGTGTGCTGCGTGACCAGGGCTTCCTGCAGGGTTTTGGTATCGATCTGGGCGACCCTAAAAAATGGGGTGATGAAGAAGATCCGCGCATCGTTGGTAATGAAGTCACCGCCGGTAATGAAGAAGGCGGCCGCACCGCGATGGAAAACCTGCTGACTAAAGATCCTGCCATTAATGTGGTTTACACCATTAACGAACCTGCCGCAGCGGGTGCTTATGAAGCACTGAAGGCCGTGGGGCGTGAGAAAGACGTGCTGATCGTTTCTGTTGATGGTGGCTGTCCGGGTGTGGCTAATGTCAAAGATGGTGTTATCGGTGCAACTTCACAGCAATATCCGCTTTTAATGGCATCCAAAGGTATTGAAGCGATTGCAGCTTTTGCTAAAGATGGCACCAAACCTGCGAATACCGAAGGTAAAGACTTCTTTGATACCGGCGTGTCACTGGTTACTGACAAGCCTGTTGAAGGTGTCGAGTCGATTGATACCAAGGAAGGCACTGATAAGTGCTGGGGATAATCCCGGTATCATCATCTCATAACCTGTTTATGTTATGACCCCACGGGGTGGCCACGCTGCCACCCCGTTTTGTTTCACCGTTCGGAGATTTTTATGTCTGAAAAGTCCTCCCGGTCACCACAGGAATTCGAAACCGTACTCAGCGGCAGTGCAACCGAAATAGCCTCATTTGACCGCTCAAAAAAGACGTTGCTGGACAAGATCCAGAGTATTTTGCACTCTAACCCGGCCACCGTACCGTTAATAGTTTTAATGGCGTCGCTGCTGATTTTCGGACTGATTCTGGGTGATAAATTTTTCTCCCCTTTCTCCCTGACCCTGATTCTGCAACAGGTGGCGATTGTCGGGGTAGTGGGCTCAGCGCAAACGCTGGTAGTGCTCACTGCGGGTATCGATCTCTCCGTCGGCGCGATTATGGTACTGTCATCGGTAGTCATGGGGCAGTTTACTTTCCGCTATGGCTTCCCGCCGGAAATAGCGGTTATTTGCGGCTTTCTCATCGGCGGTCTTTGCGGCTTTATCAACGGTTTTCTGGTCGCGGTGATGCGCCTGCCGCCGTTCATTGTTACCCTGGGTATGTGGCAGATTGTGCTGGCTGCCAACTTCCTTTATTCCGCCAATGAAACCATTCGTAGTCAGGATATTGAGCAAAATGCATCTATCCTGCAGTTCTTCGGTGAAAAGGTGAATATTGGCGGTGCGGTGTTTACCTTCGGGGTGATTGCCATGGTGCTGCTGGTGTTTATCCTGAATTATGTGTTGAATCACACGGCCTGGGGGCGACATGTGTACGCGATTGGGGACGATCCTGATGCAGCAGAACTATCCGGGGTGCAGGTTAAAAAGACCCTGATTTCTGTATATGTCATCGCCGGATTGATATGTGCACTGGCTGGCTGGGTGTTGATCGGCCGTATCGGTTCGGTGTCACCCACTGCCGGTCAGTTCGCCAATATTGAATCGATTACCGCTGTGGTGATCGGTGGTATTTCATTGTTCGGTGGCCGTGGTTCGATTCTGGGCATGCTATTCGGGGCGCTGATTGTCGGGGTGTTCTCACTCGGCTTACGGCTGATCGGTACTGATCCGCAGTGGACTTATATGCTGATCGGTTTACTCATCATTTTCGCAGTTGCAGTGGATCAATGGATAAGGAAGGTGTCAGCATGAGTGAGGTGAAACAACCGATTCTGACCGGTCGCGGGCTGGTCAAGCGTTACGGGCGGGTGACCGCGCTGGATCATGCGGACTTTGATCTCTATCCCGGTGAAATTCTGGCTGTCATCGGTGATAACGGTGCCGGTAAGTCCAGCCTGATCAAGGCGGTTTCCGGTGCGACGGTGCCCGATGAGGGTGAGGTCAGGCTGGAAGGCAAGGTAGTAAATTTCCAGTCGCCGATTGATGCCCGCGAAGCAGGGATTGAAACGGTGTACCAGAATCTGGCGCTGTCTCCGGCCTTGTCGATTGCGGATAATATGTTTATGGGGCGTGAGCTGCGCCGTGAAGGTTTTCTCGGTAAATATTTCCGCATGCTGGATCGGCCAAAGATGGAGCGCTTTGCCCGTGAGAAGCTGTCCGAACTGGGATTGCTGACCATTCAGAATATTAACCAGACCGTGGAAACCCTGTCCGGTGGTCAGCGTCAGGGGGTTGCGGTGGCGCGGGCGGCGGCATTTGGTTCCAAAGTGATTATTCTGGATGAGCCGACGGCCGCACTGGGTGTAAAAGAGTCGCGCAAGGTGCTGGAGCTGATCCGTGATGTAAGTTCCCGCGGGATTCCGATTGTGCTGATCTCGCATAATATGCCGCATGTGTTTGAGGTGGCGGATCGTATCCATATCCACCGTCTGGGACGGCGTTTGTGCGTGATTGATCCCAATGAATATACCATGTCGGATGCGGTGGCGTTTATGACCGGAGCCAAGGAGCCTGACCCTAAAGATGTCTGAGAGTAGCTTCCCTGAGATAAAAACCAAAGCAGCAGAAATTTTGTCTGCTGCTGCAGATTCAACGCGCTATCTGGTAGCAGTGGCCGGGCCACCGGCATCGGGTAAGTCCACGCTGGCGTCTCATCTGGCGGCGGAAATTAACGCACAGGCTGGCAGTGAAATCAGCACTGTGGTGCCGATGGATGGTTTTCATCTGGACAATGCGACGCTGGAAAAAATGAACCTGCTGCCGCGTAAGGGTGCGCCACAGACCTTTGATAGCGAAGGCTTTGTGCGTCTGGTGAAGCAGTTGGCGCAGACCGATCAGGATACCCCAGTGCCGTTATTTGACCGCCAACTTGATGCGGTGGTACCGGATGCTCAGCTGGTTAAGGCTGAGCAGCGTATTCTGCTGCTGGAAGGCAATTATTTATTGCTGGAAGAGTTGCCATGGTGTGAGTTGCATGATTTATATGATGCGGTGATTTTTCTGAATCCGGGGCTGGATGTGCTGGAAAAACGGCTGATCGGGCGCTGGCTGGAGCATGGCCTGGACGAGGCAGCGGCAAGGCAGCGTGCGGAGTCCAATGATTTGCCGAATGCACGCTATGTTGTGAAGCACTCCGTTCAGGTGTCCTGAAAAGCTGTAAAAATATCCGGACAGCAGCTTACGCCACTGTCCGGATAAGTCCATTCTTTAACGGAGAGGAGGATCAGAAGAATCCCAGCGGATTGATGTCGTAGCTCACCAGCATATTTTTGGTTTGCTGATAGTGATCCAGCATCATCTTGTGGGTTTCACGACCGACACCGGATTTCTTGTAACCACCAAAGGCTGCGTGCGCCGGATACAGGTGGTAGCAGTTAGTCCAGACACGGCCAGCCTGAATGCCGCGGCCCATGCGATAGGAAAGGTTCATGTCACGGGTCCAGACACCAGCCCCCAGACCGAACTCAGTATCATTGGCGATAGCCAGTGCTTCTGCTTCATCCTTGAAGGTGGTCACGGAAACCACAGGTCCGAAAATTTCTTCCTGGAAAACACGCATATCGTTAGTGCCGCGCAGCAGGGTTGGCTGGATGTAATATCCGCCGTCCAGTTCATCGCCCAGCACTTCTTTATCGCCACCCATAATGACTTCCGCACCTTCTTCGCGGCCAATCTGGATATAGCTGAGAATTTTATCAAACTGCTCCTGCGAGGCCTGTGCGCCGACCATGGTTTCGGTATCCAGCGGGTTGCCACGCTTGATGAGGGCGGCGCGTTCGGCGACCATGCTGATGAACTTCTCTGCAATTGACTCCTGCACCAGCAGTCGGGATGGACAGGTACAGACTTCGCCCTGGTTGAGGAAAGCCAGCACCGCACCTTCCAGACATTTGTCGACAAAGGCGTCTTCCTGATCCAGTACGTCAGCAAAATAAATATTCGGTGACTTGCCGCCCAGTTCAACAGTGGATGGAATGATATTTTCAGCAGCACATTTCAGGATATGCGAACCGACCGGTGTGGAGCCGGTGAAAGCAATCTTGGCAATACGCTTGCTGGTCGCCAGCGCTTGTCCGGCTTCCGGCCCGAAACCATTGACGACATTCAGCACACCCGGAGGCAGCAGATCGCCAATCAGCTCCATGAACACCAGAATGCCGGCCGGGGTCTGTTCTGCGGGCTTGAGTACCACGCAGTTACCGGCGGCCAGTGCCGGGGCTAATTTCCAGGCGGCCATTAACAGTGGGAAATTCCAGGGAATGATTTGTCCAACCACGCCCAGTGGCTCATGGAAATGATAGGCAACGGTGTTATTGTCGATTTCACCAATGCTGCCTTCCTGTGCGCGCAGGCAACCGGCAAAGTAACGGAAATGGTCAACGCACAACGGCAGGTCAGCGTTCAGAGTTTCACGCACGGACTTACCATTGTCCCATGTCTCAGCCACCGCCAGCATTTCGAGATTAGCTTCCATGCGGTCGGCAATTTTCAGCAGCAGATTGGAACGTTCAGTGACAGACGTCTTGCCCCAGGCATCCTTTGCAGCATGTGCGGCATCCAGAGCCAGCTCAATATCCTCAGCGCCGGAGCGTGCTATTTTGCAGAATACCTGTCCGTTGACCGGGGATACGTTATCAAAGTATTGTCCCTGAACCGGTTCCTTCCACTCGCCACCGATATAGTTGTTGTAAACGTCTTTGAAATTGATCACGGCACCAGCTGTATTCGGATTACTGTAGATCATGTTCTCCTCCTTGTAATCAGATGTTTTAAATGCTAATACTATATTTCACAGTATCCTTTCAAAGGTTACTCCACAGAGGTTGTTAAACGGTTCAAAGAAGGTTTAACAAGGGAGAGAGAATGAGAACTCATATCAGCCGCACGCTGAAACAGCGCAGGGAAGCTGCCGAACAGGGCTGGCGTAGTTTTCTGGCTGATCTGAAAAAACAACAGGCCGTTACTGTGCGTCAGGAAATTTGTGACTCGTGGCTGCGCAGCCGCGAATATCTGCAGTCATCTGCTGATCAGAAACCGCCACTGGATGATCCCTATGAAACACGTTTCCTCTGGCAGGAGTCACCCATTCGTGAAGTTGCTCAACGGGAACTTGGACAGCTGATGGAAATGGTCAGCGAAAGTAATTGTGTAGCCGCTATTTCTGATGTCAGTGGCCGTTTGCTGTGGACTTATGCCAGTCCGCACATGGAGGTTCGTGCGGCGGATGAGCATTTTATTGCCGGTGGGCGCTGGGGTGAGCAGAACAGCGGTACTAATGCGATTGGTCTTACCTTGCAAACCCGCAAGCCGGTGACGGTGTTCTCGGCGGAGCATTACAAGCCCTCACTGCATGAGTGGGTGTGTTACGCCGCCCCTATCATTAGTCCTGAAAATCGGGAGCTGATTGGTGTCCTTGATCTGTCCTCTACCTGGGAGCAGCATAATCCTATGGCGCAGGCTGCTGTTTATGGCATGTCCCAGTCCATTGCCGCGCGTCTGGGGGGGCATCTTGCGTACCGGCAACCCGGAGCTGAACTGGATATTCGTCTGCTCGGTGGTATCAATATTAGCTATCGTAACCAGCCGGTGCGGCTCTCACTGCGGCATTGTGAAATACTCTGTCTGCTGGCATTACACCCTCAGGGTATGACGCTGGATGCCCTGCATGCTGCTTTGTATGGTGACCTGCCGGTTACGAAAAATACCCTGAAATCAGAAATCTCCACTCTGCGCAGTCTGCTGCATGGTCGTATTGCCTCACGTCCTTACCGGCTGATGCTGGACTTTAAAGCCGACTTCATTGAATTGTGGAGTGCATTGAAACATCAGCAACTGGAAAAGTCCCTGCAACTTTACCGTGGCTCTCTCCTGCCTGAGTCCGCCTCTCCGGAAATAGAGCAGTGGCGATACTGTATTGAAGCGGTTGTGAACCGTACAGTGGAAGGTTGTAACAGCCTCGATACTATTATGCGCCAGTGTGATGCCGGAGCCGGTGAGATGATCCGTGAACGCTTGCTTAGTCTGGCGGGTGGCTGAACAGCAGGCAAATCACGCGCCTCAATCCCCGCCTGTCGTTTTTAACCAGCCCAGTCCCTGCTCAGTCGTCGTGGCTGGTTTATATTCCGCACCCAGCGGTGCCCGGTAACCCAACTCCCGTAACAGCCTGAAAATATGCCGGTAATCCAGTTCGCCATGATCCGGTTCGGCCCGATCCGGCACGGAAGCAATCTGAATGTGGCCGATCAGCGGCAGCAGGCTGGTCAGTCGCCGTGAAATATCACCCTCCATAATCTGCAGGTGATAACAGTCAAACATCAGTTTCAGATTATCGGCTGCGACCTCTTCGATAATCGCTGCAGCCTGCGCTGAAGTTTGCAGAAAATAACCCGGTGCGTCGTAGTGATTCAGAGCTTCAACCAGGATGGTAATGCCATGTGCGGCGGCCTTTCCGGTGGCGTAGTTCAGGTTGCTGATGAAGGTGTTATGTGCCTGCTGGCCTGTTGTAAAACCAGCCATGACATGGATGTTGGGCGTGTTTATCGCTGCAGCATATTCGATGGCCTGGTCAATGGACTGCCGGGTTTCCTGTTCGCGACCGGGCAGGGCGGCTAAACCGAATTCACTGTTGGCCGGATTGCCGGGATGGGTATTGAGGCTGAGCATAGTCAGGCCGGTTTCTGTGAGCACCTGTTTTACTTCTGCGGCGGGTGTGTCATAGGGCCAGTGACACTCGACTGCGGCAAATCCGGCTTGTTTGGCAGCGCGGATGGCATCCGGGAGGCTGAGTTCGTTCCAGAGGAAACCGAGGTTGGCGGAGAATTGCATGTGTGAGGTTCTTTGTGTGAGTTGGGTTTGCAAAGTCGTAAGGATTATAACCGGATCAGTGTTAAGGTGACTGGCTGAAAAGTGATTTCTCTTATCGATAGTTTGAATGAGTCGGTCAGCACCATTGAGTATGCTACGATAAACCCGGGTTTTCGAAGCGAATGACGCTAAACCCGCCTTTGAGAGCATCGCCCTGGATTTAGATACTGTTTTTGTATAAGTAACCATGAATATAATGACACCTCCCTCAGAAACCATTACCCGTGTCGGTGCCTACGGCCTGATTACCCAAAACAACAAAATCCTGCTTTGCCGCCTTTCCAAGCGGGTGGAGTACCATGTCGGCAAGTGGACACTACCGGGTGGCGGCATTGATTTTGGCGAAACGCCGGAAGCCGCGCTATCCCGTGAAGTCAGAGAAGAAACCGGTCTGTTTGCGCAGGCAGAGCGCATCGCCGGGGTCGATTCAATGGTCACCGATAACCGCCATTCGATCCGGATTATCTACCATGCCACACACCAACCCGGTGAACTGATATTTGAGCAGGACGGATCAACGGATAAGTGCGATTGGTTCACTGAGCAGGAGGTGCGGGGATTACCTTTAGTTCAGCTGGCAGAGGTTGGCATCAGTCTGGCTTTTACCCTGAGAAATAGCTGATGGAAATCAAAACTGATGATTTAAGCGGCCCGCAAATCCGCGCCTTGCTGGAAGAACATTTTCAGCACATGCTGGAGCAGTCACCGCCCGGCAGCTGTCATTTTCTCGACTTCGATGGTCTGCGCCAGCCGGATGTTACCTTCTGGAGTGTTTGGGATAATGACCAGCTGGCCGGTTGCGGGGCGCTGAAAGAGCTGGATCAGCAGCATGGTGAAATCAAATCCATGCGCACTGCAAAACCTTATCTGCGTAAGGGTGTGGCCGCTTTGATGCTGCAGTATATTCTGGATGTCTCAGCACAGCGCGGTTACCAGCGCCTGAGTCTGGAGACCGGTGCACCGGCGGGGTTTGAGCCGGCACGACAGTTATATTACCGCTTTGGTTTTGAAGATTGTCCGCCGTTTGGGTCTTACTGCGAAGACCCTTACAGCGTATTTATGACTAAAAAACTATAACGGGTACAAGAATTTAGCTCCCCTCGCCCTCAGGGAGAGGGGGCCGGGGGGTGAGGGTATGACCCTGCGATAAGGATGACAAAGCAATGAATCTGGATCAGCGCCAATACGATGACCGCACTGCAACCACCGGCGAAGCCCTGACGCTATATGGCATGGTCGGTGTATTCCTGTTATTGATGGGCCTGGAAATATTCAGCAATTACGAGCCGCGCAAAATGGCCGCGCTGATGTTTCTGTTGTGGTGGATGCCGCTGGTGTTGCTGCACGAATTCGGTCATGCACTGATGACACGCTTGCTGGGCTGGGAGATTGAGCGCACTGTGGTTGGTTTTGGCCGTGTGGTGTATCAGGGGCAGCTATTCGGTGCGCCGCTGGAAGTGCGCATGATTCCGATTGAGGGCTTTGTGCAGATCAGTTCGCTGGGGCAGGCCGGAGCGCGGTTGCAGAATGCGCTGATCTACTTCGCCGGGCCGGGGATTGAGCTGCTGTTGTTTGTGCTGATTGCCACGTTTCTGGGCTGGGGCGATCTGTTACGCATCGAGGATGATTACGGGCGGCTGGCCCTGCAGTCGCTGGCATTTGCGGCTTTGGTGGGGGCGGTGATTAACCTGATTCCGATGGGTGTGGTCACCAAAGACGGCGAGTCGCCGAATGATGGTCTGGGCATTTTGCAGAGCCTGTTCGGTAAAGCCCGACAGCGGTGATTTTCGTATTGCCAAACCTCGTTTCCCCGCACTAAAATCAGTGCGTGGCGATGGCGTCGCTACGCGCAGGTTCTCTGCAAACCTAACCGGATTGAAATCCATATTCGTCCTGAACGCCGGGATCTTTTAGGGGGCAACCGCCCTTGTTGAGGTCACACAATGACATTATCTACCCGAACCGATTTTTTACGTTTTCACAATGCTGAAAAGGTGGCTTTGCCGTTTGCCAATGAAGAATATGAGCAGCGCCTGAGCGGTTTACGCCGTATCATGAGTGAGCACCGTATTGACGCAGTGGTGCTGACATCCATGCACAATATCGCCTATTACTCCGGCTTTCTGTACTGCTCTTTTGGCCGTCCCTATGCCTGCGTGGTGACGGCGACGGACAGCGTTACGGTCAGCGCCGGTATTGATGCTGGACAACCGTGGCGGCGTTGTTATGGCGACAATATCACCTATACCGACTGGACGCGGGATAACTACTGGCGGGCCGTGGAATCAATCACCGGCAGCGGGCAGCGGATTGGTTATGAGGCCGATCATCTGACCCTGCTGCAGCTGGATAAACTGCGGGCATTCCTCAAGCCAACAGAGGTGGTCAATGTTTCCGAGCTGACCATGCAGCAGCGTATGCATAAATCCGCAGCAGAAATTGAATTGATTCGCCACGGCGCAGCGGTGGCTGATGTCGGTGGTTATGCGATTCGTGATGCCATTAAAATCGGCACGCGGGAAATTGATGTGGCGATGGCCGGGCGTGATGCGATGGAGCTGGAAATTGCCAAACGTTTTCCGGATGCTGAATACCGTGATACCTGGGTCTGGTTCCAGTCCGGGCTGAATACTGACGGTGCACATAATCCGGTCACCGCACGTAAGCTGGAGCACGGCGATATTCTGTCGCTGAACACCTTCCCGATGATCAGCGGCTATTATACCGCACTGGAGCGCACGCTGTTTGTCGGCGAGGCGGATGAAGCCAGCATGGCGATCTGGCAGGCGAATATTGCGGCACATGAGCTGGGTATCAGCCTGATTAAGCCGGGGGCGACCTGTTCCGGGATTACGGCTGAAATTAACGCCTTCTTTGCGGAGCGTGATTTGCTGCAATACCGTTCCTTTGGTTACGGGCACAGTTTCGGCGTGCTGTCGCATTACTACGGGCGTGAAGCCGGACTGGAGCTGCGCGAAGATATTGATACCGAATTAGTGCCGGGGATGGTGGTGTCGATGGAGCCGATGCTGACTATTCCGCATGGCCAGCCTGCTGCCGGTGGTTACCGTGAGCACGATATTCTGGTGGTGGGTGAATCCGGCGCAGAGGATATAACGAAGTATCCGTATGGGCCGGAGTTTAATGTGGTGCCGGTTTAGGTTGTGGTTTCCTCCCTTCCCTCCCTTGCGGGGGAAGGGGTCGGGGATGGGGGTAAGCTTTTAGTTCTCCCGCTGGCGCAGTTCAATCCGCCGCACCTTACCGGTAGTGGTCATCGGCAATTCATCAATAAACTCAATCTCACGCGGATATTCATGAGCGGCCAGACGGCTTTTCACATGCTGTTTTATGGCTTCACCGAGTTCGGCATTTTGCACCACATCCGGGCGGGTAATAATGAAGGCTTTGACAATCTCGCCACGTAACTCATCAGGTTTACCAATCACTGCCGCCTGCTGCACTGCCGGATGCGTCAGTAGCACATCTTCAATTTCACCGGGGCCGATACGGTGTCCGGCGGAGTTGATCACATCATCATTGCGCCCGACAAACCAGATATAACCGTCCTCATCCTTATAGCCGGTGTCACCGGTACGCCACCATTCACCGCTGATTTTGGCCTGTGTCGCCTGCGGTTTATTCCAGTAGCCGAGAAACATCACCGGATCATCGCAGTGCGCAGCCAGCTCGCCCACCTCGCCGGGTGGCAGTACATTGCCGGATTCATCAATCGCCTCAATGCGGTGGCCGGGATAGTTTTTACCCATGCTGCCGGGGCGGGCAGGCATAATCGCTGAGCAGCCACCGGCCAGATAATTAAACTCGGTCTGCCCCCACATTTCATTAATCTGCACACCCAACGCACTTTCACCCCAGTGATACAGTTCCGCACCCATGCTTTCCCCGGCGGACATAATGCTGCGGAAGTTGAGCTGGTAGCGTTGCTGAATGTCCGGAATCTGGCGCAGCAATTTCAGGGCGGTGGGCGGGATAAAGCCATTGCGTACCCGGTATTTTTCCAGCAGATAACAGGCACGCTCCGGGTCAAACTTGCCGCCCTCGTAACCCAGAATCGGTTTGCCGTAACACCAGGCCGGGAGCAGCGCATCAATCAGTCCGCCCGTCCACGCCCAGTCTGCCGGTGTCCAGAACAGGTCACCGTCCTGCGGAAAAAAATTCTGTGATAATTCAAAACCGGTCAGGTTGCCGTAAAAACAGCGATGGGCAATCAATGCGCCCTTGGGCGGGCCGGTGGTGCCGGAGGTATAAATCAGCAGGGCCGGTGTGTTGGCATCGGTGCGCGGCAGCTGGTAAATATCGCTGGCCTGCTCAATCCAGTGCCAGAAGCCATCCGCACTGTCCACATTGAGAATTTTGTCCAGCTCCGGCAGATCCTCCTGCAGCGCTTCGATGATTTCATAATGCGCATCATCGGTGATTACCAGTTTGGCACCACTGTCTTTTAAACGGTAGGCCAGGGCATCCGGCCCAAACAGTCCGGCTAGTGGTACGGCAATCGCTTTGCGCTTGTAAATCGCGATATGTGACAAACCGGCTTCAACACGCTGGGGTAGCACAATCGCCACCCGGTCGCCTTCATGAATACCGTGGGCGGCAAAAGCATTCGCCAGCTGGCTGGAGAATTGCTGCAGGTGCCCGAAAGTATATTCTGCGGTGTCACCGCGCTCATTTTCATAATACAGTGCGGTTTTATCCGCCAGATCGTAGTGGCGCTCACAAATGGCCCCGGCAATATTGAAGTGCTCCGGCACCTGCCAGCGGAAGTCTTTGTGCAGCTGATCGAAGTCACGGGCGTCTGCACTGATGAGTGTTTCAACAGTCATCAACGTCACCCTCCCTAACACGTGTTGCAGATAATATCAGCATCTGCGCCTCCTCCAGGTTTTTTGGGGTATTTCTTTGAAAAATTAGCACTAATCCGTCATATATTACAATGGTTGTTGTGACGATTTGTGTCCAGCGTGTGTCGGTAAGAGAGGAATGAGGAATGCGCTTATTTTTAATGGCTGTGCTGCTGGTTGTGCAGTGGGCGGTTGTTACTGTCCGGGCTGAGACTGTGCTGCCGGATGAAACCGGTTTGCTGGATATTGGTGATGACCTTGAAGTAACCGTGCACCGTTTCGGGCGTTCAGCTACGCGGGTTTTGTGGTTCCCGTCTGAAACGGGATTCAATACGGAACGTGTGTTTCCGCTGGCACGAAAAATGGCCGGGCAGGGGCTGGAGGTGCATCTGTTTCCTCTGCATGAGGACTACTTCATCGCTCCGGGCCGTAACAGCCTGAACCGGGTTCCTGCCAGCCACATTGCTGCGATTATCCGTACCAGCGTCAGCCAGCACCCGCAAGATCCGTTTTACCTGTTCAGCGCCGGACGTGGTGCTGCTTTGGTGGCGACCGGGCTGGCGATTTTGCAGGAGGAGTCTCCGGATACAGCGATTGCCGGACTGCTGCTGATGCATCCTAATTTTACTGCGAATACGGTTGAGCCGGGTCAGGCCGTGGAGTATCTGCCGGTAACCACCCGGACTTATGCCCCGGTTTATATTTTCCAACCGGAAAAATCCGGGCGGCGCTGGTATCTGGAGTCGCTGGTAGAAGCGCTGGAGCAGGGCGGCAGCCAGGTGCTGACGCAGTTGATTGCGGATGCCGGCGAGGGATATTTGTCGCGCTCACAATATCAGGACGATGAGGCGGAGCAGGCGGCTAAGTTTCCATCTCAGCTGGTGCAGGCGATTGAGGAGTTGCAGGAGCTTGAGTTACCGGCGAGGAAAATAGTCGCGGATAGTCGTGGGCTGACGCAGGACGATGTGGCTGCTTATAAAGATACCTTGCAGCCTTATCCGGGCAATGAGCTGGCACCGGTACTTTCGCTGCCGGATATGGAGGGGCGGATGCATGATCTGAAAGATTACCGGGGCAAAGTGGTGTTACTTAACTTCTGGGCATCATGGTGTCCGTCCTGTGTGCATGAAATTCCTTCACTGGGGAATTTGCAGGCGAAGTTCAGCCCGGATGATTTTGTGGTGCTGAGTGTGGATCTGGGCGAAGAGAAGGAGGAGGTTGCTGCGTTTCTGGAGCGGGTACCGGCGGATTATCCGGTGATGCTGGATATTGAGGGGACGACGGTGCAGGCATGGAAGCTGAGTGCTTTTCCGACGACCTTTGTGCTGGATCGGGAGGGTTATATCCGGCTGGCTTATTTTGGCGGGCTGGAGTGGGATCAGCCTGATGTCTTGGAGGTGTTGGAAGCTACCTTTGGTTTGCAGGCTCAGAAGTGACGTAGCCTGAGGTGACTTTTCTGCAGGACGGAGGCCTGTTTGAGTGCAGCGAGTTGACGCAGTCCGGAAGAAAAGTTACCTCAGGCTACTTTTGCTGCACAGTCTAAAACCTGTCCCGTAGCGAGTACCAGCTCATCGCCAGCACTAACAGTGGCCAGCGCAGCAGAGTCCCGCCCGGAAACGGATAAGTCTTAATCCGGTTCATCACATCGAACCGGCTGCTGGTTCCATCCACCACTTCCGCCATCAGTTTACCCGCCAGTGTCGCCATCGCCACGCCATGACCAGAATAACCGGAGGCTGAAAATACATTGGGCGCGACACGCATAAAGCAGGGCATGCGCTGCAGGGTAATCGCCAATGTGCCTCCCCAGCCGTAATCGAGGCGGGTATCCTGCAGCTGCGGGAAAATCTCCAGCAGGTGCGGGCGGACAAAGGCTTTAATATCTGCCGGAAAACGGAAGCTGTAGTTTTCACCGCCGCCGAATAGCAGCCGGTTATCCGCACTAAAGCGGAAGTAGTTCACCACGAATTTTGAATCGGCCACCGCATAACGCTGCCTGATTATCGCTTGCCGCTCAGCATCAGACATCGGTTCGGTGGCGACCATGAAATTGTTAATCGGCATAATCCGCGAGGCGACCCGGTTTTCCAGCCCGTCCAGATAGCCGTTGCAGGCCAGAATCAGGTATTTTGCGCTGATCTTACCGCTGCGGGTTTTGATCTTTAGCGTGTCGCCTTTTGCATAGCTGATCACCGGGGACTGTTCATACATCAATGCACCTGCCTGTGCCGCAGCTTTAGCCAGCCCCTGCGCATAATTCAGTGGATGCAGATGGGCTGCGGCCAGATCCAGACTGCCGCCATAATAGGCCGGGGAGGCAACCTGTTCATGCATTTCATCCGGGCTTAGAAAACGGATTTGCTCATGGTCATATTCACGCTGCAGTTTTTCCACATACCGCTGTGTTTCTGTGACATAACGCCTGCGGTGGTCGGCGTGGATAATGCCGGATTGCAGGTCACAGTCAATCTGATGCTCAGCAATCAGTTCCCGGCAGAGTTGCACCGATTCCATCGACAGATCCCATAGCTGGCGGGCAATCTCCCGGCCATGAGCTTTCTCCAGCGTGTCCTGATCCAGTCGCTGACCGGTGCCCAACTGACCGCCGTTACGTCCCGATGCACCCCAGCCAACTTTGTGCGCTTCCAGCAGAATCACCTTATAACCGGCCTGTGCCAGATGCAGGGCGGAGGACAGGCCGGTAAAGCCGCCACCCACCACACAGACATCAGCCTGCTCATCACCCCGTTGTTCAGGGAAGGGCGGCAGGGTGTTGGCAGTCGCTGCATAGTAAGAAGCCGGATAACGACCGGCCTCATCATTGCTGTAAAGAAAGGCTTTGGCCATAGCTGTTCTGCCTGCTGCGCGTCGCTACAGGTAGTCCAGTTCCTGCAGTTTCTGGTAAGTCATATCCAGTGTCAGTTTCGCTTTTTCAATCAGCTCGTCGACTTCGGCATGGCTGATCACCAGCGGTGGTGCGATGATCATGGTGTCACCGGTGGCACGCATAACCAGTCCATTGGCAAATGAATAATCACGGCAGATAAACCCTACGGTGCCTTTTTTGACTTTGCTGAACGGTGCGCGTGCGGCCTTGTCCGGAGTGAGCTCCAGTGCACCAACCAGCCCCACCATCCGCGCTTCACCGACCAGGGGATGATCGGCCAGCTTCAGCCAGCGTTCCTGCATGTACGGGCCGATGTCATTTTTTACCCGCTCCGGTAGTTGTTCGTTTTCCAGAATATCCATCACCGCCAAACCGGCTGCACAGCAGGACGGATGGCCGGAATAAGTGTAGCCGTGATTCAGCTCACCGCCTTGCTCAATCAGCACTTTGGCTACCCGGTCACCGACCAGCACGCCACCCAGCGGCAGATAGCCCGAAGTGACGCCTTTGGCAATCGAGATCATGTCCGGTTTGATATTGTAATACGTCGAGGCAAACCACTCGCCGGTACGCCCGAAACCGGTAATCACCTCATCAGCAATCAGCAGAATGCCGTACTGGTCGCAGATACGCTGGATTTCCGGCCAGTAGCTGTCCGGCGGAATAATCACCCCGCCCGCACCCTGAATCGGTTCAGCGATGAATGCAGCGACTTTATCCTCACCCAGTTCCAGTATCGCCTGCTCCAGCTCTCTGGCACGCTCCAGCCCGAACTCCTCCGGATCGCTGTCGCCGCCTTCGCCATACCAGTAGGGTTGGTTGATATGATGGATGCCCGGAATCGGCAGGTCGCCCTGTTCGTGCATGTACTTCATGCCACCCAGGCTGGCTCCGGCTACCGTGGAGCCGTGATAGGCATTTTTGCGTGCAATGATGATCTTGCGTTCCGGCTGGCCGAGGGTTGCCCAGTAATGACGTACCATGCGTAATACGGTGTCATTGGATTCTGAGCCGGAGCCGGTGAAAAAGACATGGTTGATATTGTCCGGAGCCAGGTCAGTCAGACGTTTGGCCAGCTGCAGGGCGGGCGGGTGTGAAGTCTGGAAAAAGGTATTGTAATAGGGCAGTTGCTGCATTTGTTTAGCCACCGCATCGACAATACTCTGGCGGCCATAACCAACACCCACGCACCATAAACCGGCCATGCCATCGAGAATTTTATTGCCGTGTTCATCGTAGATATACACCCCTTCCGCTGAGGTGATAATCCGCGCACCTTTGGCATTCAGCGCCCTGGTGTCGGTGAACGGGTGCAGGTGATGCGCGGCATCCTGCGCCTGATAATTCTCTGAAGTGGTATGGCTTGTGTCCGTCATAGGGTTTCCTCACACAGAAAGTAAAAGGTGCTCACGCTCCCAGGGGCTGACCACCTGCATGAATTCATCAAATTCGTGGGCCTTGAGTGCCTGATAAATATCCGAAAACTGGTTGCCCAGCAAATCGCGCAGGGCGGGGCATTCCTTAAAGGCGACCAGTGCCTCCTGTATACCGCGCGGCACGCCGTAGTTGGCTTCGTAGGCGTCACCCTTGAATTCACGGCTGGGTTGTATTTTCTCCATCATCCCCAGATAGCCACAGGCCAGACTGGCAGCCAGTGCCAGATACGGGTTGCAGTCAATTCCGGCAATACGGTTTTCGATGCGCCGTGCCTGCGGGCTGCTGTTGGGGACGCGCAAACCGGCAGAGCGGTTATCGACAGACCATTCGAGGTTGATCGGCGCTGAGTCATGACGCATAAAACGCCGGTAGGAGTTGACGTAAGGGGCAAGAATACACACTGCGGCTTCCAGATAGGTCTGCTGACCACCGATGAAGTGATAAAACAGTTCGGTAGGCTCGCCCTGTGCATCAGAAAATATATTCAGCCCGGTCTGGGCATCGACAATGCTCTGGTGGATGTGCATGGCGCTGCCGGGCTGATGCTCCATCGGTTTGGCCATGAAGGTGGCGTAGCAGTCGTGACGCATGGCGGCTTCGCGGATCAGGCGCTTAAAAGTGAAAACGTGATCGGCCATCACCAGCGGATCACCATGCATCATATTGATTTCCAGCTGTGCCGGGCCGCCTTCCTGAATAATGGTTTCAATTTCCAGGCCCTGGGCTTCGGCAAAGCGGTAGATGTCTTCGATAATCCGCTCGTACTCATCAATAGCCATGATCGAGTAAGCCTGGCGTCCCACACTCTGTCTGCCGGAGCGGCCGATGGGTGGTTCCAGCGGCATATTCGGATCAGGGTTGCGTGCAGTTAGATAAAACTCCAGTTCCGGAGCCACCACCGGTTTCCAGCCCTGTTTTTCATAGCGGTTCAGTACCCGCTTCAGTACATTACGCGGTGCGCAGGGCACCGGCTGGCCGCTGGGGTAATGAATGTCATGGATGACCATCAGGCTGGGATAACGTGCCCAGGGCAGGGCACGTAATGTCGATAAGTCAGGAATCAGCTGAATATCAATTTCGGTATTGTACTCATCGGAGTCAAAGTTAAAATATTCGCCGGTAATGCTTTGGAAGAAGATGCTGAATGACAGGAATGTCGGCTTTAGTTCACCGAATTTGGTGGCCGGCATGGATTTGCCGCGGGCAATGCCGTGAATATCGGAAATGACACATTCCACCTCGTCAATATTATGGCTCCTGATCAGCTCTCTGAGTTGCTGTTGTTGCTCCTCCGGGTCATTACTGTTTCTGAGTGAAATCGGTTCTGCTTCAACTGAGTGGTTTTTTAGTAGTGTATTCATGATCTCACAGCATTATTCTGATGATGTGAGATTATTCTCGGCAGGCTCATGCTAAAAGTCAATTACTGACGGAGATGGCTCTTGGTTTCAGCAGGTAAAATGACGCGCTTTGCTTCATGCGCCCCGCATGGTATTCCGCCTGTTCACCGGTGCCAAAAAAGAAATCGCCGCGCAACTCACCGCGGATGGCACCACCGGTATCCTGAGCAAATACCAGTTTTTGCAACGGTGACTCATCCGGATAGCGGGTGTCCACCCACAAGGCTGAGCCCAGTGAAATGCGGTTACGATCCACGGCAATGCTGCGCTCAGCGGTTAGCGGTACATTTAATGATCCGCGCGGCCCTTCTTCCACATCCTCACGCAGATTGAAAAACACATAGCTGGGATTCTCATTCAGCAGCGCCTGTGCCTCGGCATCATTCTCGCGCAGCCAGTCTTTCAGGGTAAACAGGTTCATGTGCTGACGATCTGCTTTACCGGACTCAATCAGCTTCTTGCCGATCGACACATAGGGGTGACCGTTCTGATTGTCATAACCCACACCAATAATTTTGCCATCCGGCAATTGTACGCGCCCCGAACCCTGTATCTGCAGGAAAAAGGCATCATCACGGTTATCGACCCAGAGAATTTCCTGCCCTTTCAGGGGTTGTTCCTCACCGTCAATTGCCGCCCGGTCATAAAACGGCAATACTTTATTACCGACCAGCCGCCCGCGCACCCGCTTGCCTTTCAGTTCCGGGTAGAGTGAACTCAGATCCACAATCAGCAGTTCTTCCGGGGTTTTATAAAGGGGATATTTATAACGCTCATCCGGTGTGAAACTGCCATGCAGCAACGGTTCATAATAACCGGTCATTAAGCCTTCCGGATCACCGTTTTCTGAGAGTAACTGTTCCGGCTCGAAATAGCTTTCGAAGAAACGGCGTACAGTTTCATCATCCGGGTCAGTCAGCTTACCGGCTGCATCGCAAATGGTTTTCCATTCATCCGCTTTTTTCGGCATCACCCGGCAATTACTGAGTAGGGCTGGCCAGGCTTCACCATGCCGGTCATTATGCCAGCCCGGCAGCTGCTCCCATGAGGCCGAAGGCGGCGGAAGTGACGGGTCCGGCTGTTCGTCCTGATCATCACAGCCGGAAAGGCCGGTCAGTAATCCGGTCAGTAATATGGCGACGATGACCGCCGGAGAAAAAAGGGCAGGCAGCTGCCGGAAGAAAGTAGTCAAGCACTCACCACATCAGGTCATCCGGAATCCGGAAGTCAGCATAAGGATCATCCTCATCCGGCGTATCGTTTTTGCTGTCATTCAATACCACCAGACAGGTCGCATCACGCTGGGTGATTTTTTCAACCACCTGACGCGGGATCAGTTCATAGCCCTGATCCAGGCGCACAATCGCAATAATGCCGTCAGCCAGCTGCTGCTGCAGTTTGTCAGTGACATAAACACTCTGGATTTTATTGCCGTCCGCAAACTGGTAGGCCACTTCACCCCTGCTGCGGTCAATACGGTTCATGCTGATCAGCTGGCGGATTTGTGCCTGTATGGCATGGCGCTCCGCTTCTTCGCGCTGTAGCCGGTTCAGCTCACGCGAGCGCTCAGCCTGTTCCTGTTTGGCTTTTTCTGCCAGTTCACGGGCTTTGTCGGTTTCGGTTTCCTGCTTTTGCCCTTTCTTTTGCTGATATTGTTGTTTGTTTTTGGCTTTTTTACCGGCCTGGGCCTTCTTTTTGTCGATCAGACCGGCTTTCAGTAATTGATCCTGTAGCGACGCCATGTTTTCTGTTCCTGTTTTGGGATATACCGGAGATATAATTTTGTCGGGACGATTATAGGTTATTTGACCGATCTGACAAACCTACCTAGAATATTGCTGCACCGCGAAAATAATATTGCTTTTGTCGACAATACAGGGGCTTGGACGGTTGACACTTAGCCTTTCAATCGTATAATTGTCGACAATCTTGTTTTAGAGCGTACTACTTCGTGTCAATTGCAACGCAGTACACATATTTTTCTGCAGCGGGCCGGTCTTGTGGCTCATGCCTTTGTTGCCATCTGATACAAAAATCACGGCTGAAACCCGCAGCTAACATAAGTATCATTCAAGAAGACTTTTTTCAAAAAAGCCATTACCACCCAAACTGATTAAGAGGAATTTTACAGGATGAGTAGCGAAATTTTAACACCGGTCTTACCTGAGTCGGTCGCTGACGGAACCATCGTCGCCTGGAACGCTAAAGTCGGTGATGCCGTCAAAATGGACGATGTCTTGGTTGAAATTGAAACGGATAAAGTCGTACTGGAAGTACCCGCGCTGGCAGATGGTGTGCTGACTGAAATTCTTGAAGAGGAAGGGGCTGTGGTTACCAGCAGCCAGTTGTTGGGCAGAATGGAAGCCGGTGCTGCAGCTGCTCCGCAAGCTGAAGCAAAAGAAGAGGCTGCTGAAGAAGCCCCTGCTGCTCAGTCAGGTGACTCTGCTGCGGATTCCGATGCAAAAACCAGTCCGGCAGTGCGCAAGGCAATGGCTGAAAACAATCTCAGCAAGGATGATGTGCAGGGCAGTGGTAAAGGTGGCCGTATCCTGAAAGAAGATGTTCAGGCTGCTGCAAAACCTGCTGCTCCGGCTGCGGAAGCTGCGCCAAAACCAGCCGCACCGAAGCCTGCTGCTCCGGCTCCGGTGGTAAAAACCGGTGAAGGCGACCGCGGTGAAAACCGTGTACCTATGACCCGTCTGCGTGCCCGCATCGCTGAGCGTTTGCTGGAAGCCAAGCAGTCCACGGCGATGCTGACCACCTTTAACGAGGTCGACATGAAACCGCTGATGGATACCCGCAACGAGTACAAAGATCTGTTCGAGAAAGCGCACGGCGCGCGTCTGGGTTTTATGTCGCTGTTCGTAAAGGCAGCCAGTATTGCGCTGCAGCGTTTCCCTGAAATCAATGCCTTCATCGACGGCAATGATGTGGTTTATCACAATTATTCTGACATCGGTATCGCGGTTTCCTCTGACCGTGGTTTGGTGGTTCCGGTGTTACGTAATACTGAAAATATGAGCCTGGCTGATGTTGAGTCAACGATTGTTGCTTATGCACAGAAAGCGAAGGCAGGCAAACTGGATATGTCCGACCTTACCGGCGGGACATTTACGATTACCAACGGCGGCGTTTTTGGGTCATTGCTATCAACCCCTATTCTCAACCCCCCTCAAAGCGCGATCCTGGGGATGCACTCGATCCAGAAACGTCCCGTCGTTGTTAATGATGAAATTGTTATCCGTCCGATGATGTATGTGGCATTGTCTTATGATCACCGTATTGTGGATGGTAAAGGCGCGGTCACCTTCCTGAAAACGATTAAGGAGCTGGTTGAAAATCCGGTTCGTATCGTACTGGATGTGTGAGGTCTGCCATGAGTGATAAATATGATGTAATCGTCATCGGCGGTGGCCCCGGTGGTTATGTAGCGGCTATCCGTTGCGCGCAGCTGGGTATGAAAACCGCCTGTGTGGAAGAGTGGATCAATAAACAGGGCAAACCGGCACTGGGTGGTACCTGTCTGAATGTCGGTTGTATTCCGTCCAAAGCGCTGCTGGAAAGCTCCGAGCGGGTGGAGGAGATTCAGCATCACAATGCTGAGCACGGCATTAGCGTGGACGGCGTCAGCGTTGATGTGCCGAAAATGATTGCCCGTAAGGACAATATCGTTATGCAGCTGACCGACGGTATTGCGCAGCTGTTTCAGGCTAACGGTGTCGACTGGCTGCAGGGGCGCGGCAAGTTGCTGGCTGACAAGCAGGTGCAGGTGACCGCTCATGATGGTGCGGTCAGCACTTATGCAGCTGACAATGTCATCATTGCTACCGGCTCAGTGCCGATTGAGCTGCCGATTGCCAAATGGCTGGATGAGCGGATTGTCGACTCTTCCGGTGCACTGGACTGGGAGACAGTGCCGCAGCGTCTGGGGGTTATCGGTGCCGGGGTTATCGGCCTGGAAATGGGCAGTGTCTGGCGGCGTCTGGGTGCTGAGGTTGTGGTGCTGGAAGCGATGGATGAGTTTCTGGCAGCAGCTGATGCGGATGTTTCCAAAGCCTCGAAAATGCAGTTCAAGAAGCAGGGGCTGGATATTCGTCTGGGCTCTAAGGTTTCAGCGGTAGAGGCCGGTGATGAAGGCATTAAGGTCAGCTACACTGACAGTAAGGGTGATGACAGCCTGGTGGTTGATCGCCTGATTGTCGCGGTCGGACGTAAGCCTAATACTAACGACATTGCTGATCCGGCGGCGGGCCTGGAAATCGATGAGCGTGGCAAGGTAGTGGTGGATGATCACTGCGCGACGAAGATTGCCGGTGTGTATGCGATTGGTGATTGTGTACGCGGCCCGATGCTGGCGCATAAGTCTTCGGAAGAAGGCGTGGTGGTTGCCGAGCGGATTGCCGGACAGCAGTCGCATCTGGATTATGATGCCATTCCGTGGGTTATTTACACTGATCCGGAAATTGCCTGGGTGGGTAAGACCGAGGCTGAATTGAAGTCGGCGGGTGTTGACTATCGCAGCGGCAGCTTCTCATTTGCGGCTAACGGTCGTGCCAAGGCGATGGATAAGGCTGCCGGTCTGATCAAGGTGCTGGCAGATGCCAAAACCGATCGTATTCTGGGTGTACATATCGTCGGCCCGATGGCCTCTGAGCTGGTCATGCAGGCGGTGATTGCGATTGAGTGCGAGGCGTCTTCTGAAGATCTGGCGCGGATGTGTTTTGCGCATCCGAGTTTATCTGAGTCGATGCACGAGGCAATGCTGTCGGTGGATGGCCGGGCATTACACGGTGTTAACCGTAAAAAAAGATAAATCTCAACCAAAGGAAAACAGGATGAATTTACACGAGTATCAGGCCAAGGCTGTATTCAGCCAGTATGGTTTGCCGGTACCGGTCAGCAAGGTGGCCACCAGTGCTGCTGAAGCGGAAGCTGCCGCTGAATCACTGAGTACTGACAAGGTGGTTGTCAAGGCTCAGGTGCATGCCGGTGGTCGCGGCAAAGCCGGTGGCGTTAAATTGTTTGACTCAGCAAAAGAAGCCGGTGAGTTCGCAGGCTCTTTGCTGGGCACTAATCTGGTGACGTTCCAGACTGATGAGAAAGGTCAGCCGATTAATACGGTACTGGTTGAAGAAACCTGCAATATTGATCGTGAGTTGTACTTAGGTGCAGTGGTGGATCGTGCGACGCAGCGCATCACCATCATGGCGTCTACTGAAGGCGGTATGGAAATCGAGAAGGTGGCTGAAGAGACACCGGAGAAAATTCTGAAAACCCAGATTAATCCGATCTGTGGTGTGATGCCTTATCAGGCGCGTGAGCTGGCTTTTGGTCTGGGTCTGGAAGGCAATCAGATTAAGCAATTCACCAAGCTGCTGATGGGTTTCGGCAAAATGTTTGTCGAGAAGGATCTGGCACTGGTTGAGGTTAACCCGCTGGTGGTGACCAAAGAAGGCGATCTGCTGTGTCTGGATGGCAAGGTGAATGTGGATGGTTCCGCGATTTACCGTCAGCCTGCGCTGCTGGAAATGCGTGATGAGTCTCAGGAAGATGCACGTGAGAACGAAGCAGCTGAGTGGGAACTGAACTACGTGGCACTGGACGGCAACATCGGTTGTATGGTTAACGGTGCCGGTCTGGCGATGGCGACCATGGACATTATCAAGCTGTCAGGTGGTGAGCCGGCCAACTTCCTGGATGTGGGTGGTGGTGCGACTGCCGAGCGGGTTACTGCAGCCTTCAAAATCATCCTGTCGGATGAAAATGTTAAGGGCGTGCTGGTAAATATCTTCGGCGGTATCGTGCGTTGCGACCTGATTGCCAACGGTATTATGCAGGCAGTTAAAGAAGTGGGTGTAACTGTACCGGTTGTAGTCCGTCTGGAAGGTAATAATGCCGAAAAAGGTATTTCCATCCTGAATGAGTCTGATCTTGATGTTATCGCGGCCAATGACCTGGGTGATGCGGCGAAGAAAATTGTTGAAGCTGTAGGAGGTGCCGCATGAGCGTTCTGATTAATAAGGACACTAAGGTTCTGTGTCAGGGTATTACCGGTGGTCAGGGTACTTTCCACACTGAGCAGGCGATTGCCTACGGCACCAAAATGGTTGGTGGTGTAACGCCGGGTAAAGGTGGTCAGGAACATCTCGGCATTCCGGTATTCAATACCATGCGTGATGCGGTGGCTGAAACCGGTGCGGATGCCTCGGTTATTTATGTGCCTGCTGCATTCTGTAAAGACTCTATTATTGAAGCCGCTGAGTCCGGTGTTAACCTGATCGTCTGTATTACTGAAGGCATTCCGGTGATGGATATGCTGGAAGCGAAGATGATTGTTGACAGCCTGGGCGTGCGTCTGATCGGCCCTAACTGTCCGGGTGTGATTACACCGGGTGAATGTAAGATCGGTATTATGCCGGGCCACATTCACAAGCCGGGCAAAATCGGTATTGTTTCCCGTTCCGGTACCCTGACTTATGAAGCGGTCAAGCAGACCAATGAGTGGGGGCAAAGTACCTGTATCGGTATCGGTGGTGATCCGATTCCGGGCACCAGCTTTATTGATGCGCTGCAGATGTTCCAGGACGATCCGCAAACAGAAGCGATTCTGATGTGTGGTGAAATCGGTGGTACTGCTGAGGAAGAAGCAGCGGCCTTTATCAAAGATAACGTTACCAAGCCTGTGGCCGCTTATATCGCCGGTGTAACTGCACCGAAGGGTAAGCGTATGGGCCATGCCGGTGCGATTATCGCCGGTGGTAAAGGTACAGCTCAGGAAAAATTCACTGCGCTGGAAGCGGCGGGTGTGGTTACCATTAAATCCCCGGCAGAAATGGGGCAGGGCGTTGCCGCTGCAATTGCTGCAAGGTCATAGTTTATGACTTAATCCTCTCTTTACACCGATTTCCGTAAAGAGAGGATATAAGCCAGAGGGGTAAAAATTATAAAGCTGTAACCAACCGCTATTCATAAGATTCTCATTGACACGATGGAGTGCCTGATGACCAAACCTACCGTAACTTTAACCGACAATCTGACCGGTAAACAGATTGAAATGGATATCCTGACCCCGACCGTCGGGCCGAAAACCATTGATATCCGCAAGCTGCATAAAGAGCTGGGCTATTTCACTTACGATCCCGGTTATCTGGCCACTGCAAGTTGTTCCAGTCAGATCACTTATCTGGATGGTGATGAGGGTACCTTGTTGTACCGGGGCTATCCGATCGAGCAGCTGGCAGAGCACAGCACTTTTCTGGAAGTATGCTATCTGCTGTTGAACGGTAACCTGCCAACGGCCGCTGAGCAGGCTGATTTCGAAACGATTATTACCCGTCACACCATGCTGCATGATCAGGTGCAGTATTTTTATCGCGGCTTCCGTCGTGATGCGCATCCGATGGCGACCATGGTGGGTGTGGTTGGTGCACTGTCGGCCTTCTATCATGATGATATGAATATCCATGATCCGGCGCAGCGTAAGCGTTCTGCACACCGCCTGATTGCCAAGATGCCCACTATCGCTGCCTGGAGTTACCGTTATTCCATGGGGCTGCCGTTTAACTATCCTCAGAACAGACTGAAATATGCCGAAGATTTTCTGCACCTGCTGTTTGCGGTGCCGACTGAGGAATATCATGTTGATCCGCTGATGGCGAAGGCCCTGGACGTGATTCTGATTCTGCATGCGGATCATGAGCAGAATGCATCGACCTCTACCGTGCGTCTGGCCGGTAGTTCTGAAGCGAACCCGTTCGCAGCCACTGCTGCCGGTATTGCTTCATTGTGGGGGCCTGCTCACGGTGGTGCCAATGAGGCGGTGATTAATATGCTGACTGAGATCAAAGATTCCGGTCTGCCACTGTCACACTGGATCGCACGCGCCAAGGATAAGGATGACCGTTTCCGTCTGATGGGCTTCGGGCATCGTGTCTACAAGAATTTTGATCCGCGCGCCAAGATTATCCGCACACTGGCCAACCAGATTCTGGATCGCCTGCCGCCTGATAACCCTTATCAGGAGTTGTTTGATATTGCCCGCGAACTGGAAAAAGTGGCGCTGGAAGATGATTACTTCAAAGAGCGTAACCTGTACCCGAATGTGGATTTCTACTCCGGCGTTATCTTCCTGAGTATGGGCATTCCGGTCAGTATGTTTACCGTTATGTTCGCACTGGCGCGAACCATTGGCTGGATCTCACAGTGGAATGAAATGATGGGTGATGAGGAGTCACGTATCGGCCGTCCGCGTCAGCTGTATACCGGTGAAGTCCGCCGTGATTATGTGCCGCTGAGTCAGCGTTAATTACTGAAAACACCCTCACCCCAACCCCTCTCCCAACATGCCGTTTTTGCAAAACGTCAGGGGCTAGGGGCTAAAAAGCTTAGCTCCCCCTCTCCCTCAGGGAGAGGGGGCTGGGGGGTGAGGGTAGAGCAAGTATTCAAATTTTGGGAGCTTTAAATATGTTAGAAGATTATCGTAAACACGTGGAAGAGCGTGCCGCGGAAGGCATTCCGCCTCAGCCACTGAATGCTGACCAGACTGCTGCGCTGGTTGAGTTGCTGAAGAACCCGCCTGCGGGTGAAGAAGAATTCCTGCTGGATCTGCTGGTCAATCGTGTACCGGCGGGTGTGGATGAAGCGGCTTATGTTAAGGCCGGATTCCTGGCGGCAGTGGCGAAGGGCGAGGCCGAATGTGGCCTGGTTTCTGCTGAAAAAGCGGTTGAATTGCTGGGTACCATGCTGGGCGGTTATAACATTGAGCCGATGATTGCCGCGCTGGATGATGACGCACTGGCACCAACTGCCGTCAAAGGTCTGTCCAAGACCCTGTTGATGTTTGACGCATTCTATGATGTGAAAGACAAAATGGATGCCGGTAATGAATTTACCAAGCAGGTAATGGAGTCATGGGCCAATGCTGACTGGTTCACTGATGCGCCTGAACTGGCTGAAAAAATTACCCTGACCGTGTTCAAGGTACCGGGTGAGACTAATACTGATGACCTGTCTCCGGCACCGGATGCCTGGTCACGTCCTGATATTCCGCTGCATGCTAATGCAATGCTGAAGATGGCGCGGGAAGGGATTGAGCCGGAAGAAAACGGTGTCAAAGGCCCGCTGGCGCAGATCGAAGCGGTTAAGGCTAAAGGCCATCCGGTGGTTTATGTCGGTGACGTGGTCGGTACCGGTTCTTCACGTAAGTCTGCGACCAACTCTGTGTTGTGGTTCTTCGGTGATGATATTCCGCATGTACCGAACAAGCGTGCCGGTGGTTTCTGCTTTGGCGGTAAGATTGCGCCTATTTTCTATAACACCATGGAAGATGCCGGTGCACTGCCGATCGAAATGGACGTTTCCAAAATGGAAATGGGCGATGTGATCGAAGTTTATCCCTACGAAGGCGTGGTGAAAAACGCAGCCGGTGAAGTGATTTCCGAGTTCAAACTGAAAACTCAGGTATTGCTGGACGAAGTACGTGCCGGTGGCCGTATTCCGCTGATCATTGGCCGTGGCCTGACTGCGAAAGCGCGTGAGGCGCTGGGTCTGGAGCCATCCACACTGTTCAAGATGCCTGAGCAGCCTGCGGATACCGGTAAGGGTTATACGCTGGCACAGAAAATGGTGGGTAAAGCCTGTGGTATGGACGGTGTGCGTCCGGGTATGTACTGCGAGCCGAAGATGACGACTGTTGGTTCTCAGGATACCACCGGCCCGATGACCCGTGATGAGCTGAAAGATCTGGCGTGTCTGGGCTTCTCGGCTGACCTGACTATGCAGTCATTCTGTCACACTGCGGCGTATCCGAAGCCGATTGACGTGAATACGCATCACACCCTGCCTGATTTCATTATGAACCGTGGCGGTGTGTCGCTGCGTCCGGGCGATGGTGTTATCCACTCCTGGCTGAACCGCATGCTGCTGCCGGATACGGTGGGTACCGGTGGTGACTCGCATACCCGTTTCCCGATTGGTATTTCTTTCCCTGCCGGTTCCGGTCTGGTGGCTTTCGCAGCTGCAACCGGTGTGATGCCGCTGGATATGCCTGAGTCGATTCTGGTGCGTTTTAAAGGTGAAATGCAGCCGGGTATCACCCTGCGTGATCTGGTACATGCGATTCCTTACTACGGTATCAAGCAGGGTCTGCTGACCGTTGAAAAAGCGGGCAAGAAAAACGCTTTCTCCGGTCGTGTGCTGGAAATTGAAGGTCTGGATCACCTGACCGTTGAGCAGGCATTTGAGTTGTCTGATGCGTCTGCGGAGCGTTCCGCTGCCGGTTGTACCATCACCTTGTCAGAAGACTCTGTGGCTGAGTATCTGCGTTCCAATATCGTGATGCTGAAGTGGATGATTTCTGAAGGCTATGGTGATGTGCGCACGATTGAGCGCCGGATCACGGCGATGGAAGAGTGGCTGGCGAATCCGAGCCTGATGCGTGCGGATGCGGATGCGGAGTACGCTGAAGTGATCGAGATTGATCTGGCGGAAATCAAAGAGCCGATTCTGTGTGCGCCGAATGATCCGGATGATGCACGTCTGCTGTCTGAGGTGGCGGGGCGTAAGATTGATGAAGTGTTCATCGGTTCCTGTATGACCAATATCGGTCATTTCCGTGCGGCGGGTAAGCTGCTGGATGATACCAAGGATATGATTCCGACCCGGATGTGGATTGCGCCACCGACTAAGATGGATGCGGCTCAGCTGTCTGATGAGGGTTATTACAATATCTTCGGTAAGGCGGGTGCGCGGATTGAGATGCCGGGTTGTTCATTGTGTATGGGTAACCAGGCACGGATTGCACCGGGATCGACTGCGGTGTCTACTTCAACGCGTAACTTCCCGAATCGTCTGGGTACCGGTGCTGATGTGTTCCTGGCGTCTGCGGAGCTGGCTTCTGTGGCGGCGGTAATGGGTAAGTTGCCGACGGTTGAGGAGTATATGGCGTTCGCTAAGAAGATCGATAGTATGGCGGGTGATATTTACCGTTACCTGAACTTCGATCAGATGGAGAATTATCAGCATGCTGCTGAGCAGGTGGTGATTCCGGTTAGTGAGATTGGGAAGGCGGCTTGATCGTTTAACCCTCACCCCAACCCCTCTCCCACATTGGGCGAGGGGCTAAAGATTAAAAGCCCTGCATGGTTTTTGCTGTGTGGGGTTTTTTTTTGCACATATTCAGATTTTGTATATAATATAGTAAATTTTATATAAAATTGGCCTAGAAGATCTGATTGACTTCAGGTTTATTGATTTTTATTTCAAAACAAGGTGGTTTTATAATTAATATGACTTCTTATGATAAGGTTGATCTAATTGAAAATCAAATATTTGAGCAAAGAAAAACTGTTGACTTTGATACTAGAGAGTTAACAATAGAGTATTATGTTAATAAATATTTAACAAATATTGAAAAAGATAAAAATGAAATTTATGTCCCTGGTTATCAAAGAGAGTTTGTTTGGGAGCCAGATAGACAGTCCCGTCTTATTGAGTCAATAATTCTGGGTTTGCCAATCCCAATTCTATTTGTAGCTGAAACAAAAGATGGGCGATTAGAAGTAGTTGATGGCTCTCAGAGAATCAGAACTTTTGCTGCTTATTTATCTGATGACCTAAAGCTTGAAGGGCTGGAGAAGCTTACAGAGCTGAATAATACTATTTTCTCTGAGTTACCAATATCTAGAAAAAACAAGATAAAAAATACTCCTATAAGAATGGTAGTGTTATCTGAAACAACTACTGAGCAGGTGAAGAAAGACTTATTCGAAAGAATAAACAGAGGTAGCGATGTTTTAAGGAATATGGAGAAAAGAAAAGGTATATACCAAGGTCCATTTGTTGACTTTATATATAACGAGTGTGTAAAAAATCCCCTACTTACTAAACTTGCTCCACTTTCGAAAGTAGTTGAGAAGAGACAAGAACACGAAGAGTTAATTTTAAGATTTTTTGCCTTGGTAGATACATATCCAAATTTCACTACTCAAAAAAGGGGTATAGGAGCTGTATTAGACGAGTATATTCAAAAAAAGAATGAATCTTTTTCTAATAATGAGAAAGAAGAAAAGCTTAAGATATTTAATAGAATGCTTAGTTTTGTGGATAAACATATGGCTAATGGATTTTCTAAATGGAAAGACCAAGCGGTATCACGTGTCTTTTTTGAAGCTGTATCTGTAGGCGCTCATTTAGTAATAGAAGAAAATCCTGATTTTCGTCCTGTTAAATTAAACCCAGGTAAGTGGTTATCTGATGATAAATACTTTAAAAGTTTAGTTTCAGGAAAATATCGGACACATGCTCCAGATAAAATGTTGGATAGAATCCACTATGTTCGTGATAAAATACTTAATGTGAGATAATTTTGAGATCAATAATACACGAGTTTGATGAAAGAGATAGAGAAGCAAGAATTTTCCTTGATCATATCAGAGATTCTGTTAATGAAATTGGTAATGTTAATTCAACTCCTTTACTAAAGTCTTCTTTTTTGGTTTTTCTTTATAACTCTATTGAGTCAATATCAGTTATGTTGTTTGAATATATTCACTATGAAATTTCAAAGCATGCATATGCTGATCTTGATGAAAAAATACAATTGTTATTTTTGTCTCATCATTTTTCTGAAAAAAACTGGACAAAAAATAAAAATAAATTAGATGATATGATGATTGGTAGTTTGGTCTTCCCACAATTAGAGGAATTCCAAAATAAAAGAAAATTATTTTCTGGTAATATTGATGGTATGAGACTAAATAAAACTCTTAAAGAATATAATATAAGAGTTATCTCGGCTCAACAGAGAGAATATTTAAAAACTATCAAGGATAAGAGAAATAAACTTGCTCATGGGAGAGAAAATTTCATGGAGGCTTGTCGGGGCTATGTTTTAGCAGATTTGGAAGAAATGCGAGAGGCCGTATATCTTGTTTTAAAAGAGATGATTGATAATGTGGATGAGTACATTTTGAATAAAATGTACCTGAGATGATTTTATAATATTTATGAAAATCACTTAAAGGGTTGATCTCGAATTCTAAGAAATTGTGGTAAGTTGGGTTGAAAATCAACGTTGGTTTAGCTCCTTTCGTGTCCAGCGCTTGTTTTGGCTGGAAGCTGTAGATTGGCGTGCAATTTCTAAAATTTTTGCTGTAGCCTGCTGATACTGGTTTTGACTGCCTGCATAAAATTCCAAGTGATCCTGAAGTACAGCCTGAACAGTTGTACCTTCTTGGGCAGCCCTTTCTTTGGCTTTTGTTAAAACCTGCTTATCGACCGTTATTGTAAGTTTCACCATAACCAAACCCATTACATCTGCTCTCTCGAGTATTTATGAAGCGGAATAATTACCAGCTGTTTCATGCACACGATCCGCTGATCCAAAGCCAAGCGGGTTGATATGTTTCAATCCCGGAAAGCGTTTGAAGTCATTATCCGCCGAATAAACCACATATCCCTGTTCGATTGCCAGAGCAGCAATATGAGCATCAGTGGTCAGATTTCCCGCTGTACCGGTTTGTTCGATCAGATTGCGTAAGATCAACCAGTGTTGCTCGCCCGGACTGACCAACCGTGTTACCGGACGGCTGAGCCAATCATCTACATAGCCGATTGCCTCAGCAGGCGTTAGCGGATTAGGAAAGATACGGCGGTGAGTGTTAATGCGGATAAATGCCATTAACACCACCCACGGTATACCAATGATCTGTTGCCCTGAGAGCTGGTCTTCCCACCATGCTTTCGCCTGATGATGCAACTCCATATCCTGATTTACAGAATAGATCAATAAATTGGCATCCGGCATGATCATTTGCGTTGCTCCATTTTTTGGATAACTGCCTGATTTTCCAGCTCATCTGCCAGCAATAGTGCTTTCTCAAGATTAAAACCGGGAGCTGGTGCGCCCATTGCCATAGGTTTCAGTGTGTAGGGTTTGGGTGCAGTTTGTTCAGGCCTGCTGAGTCCTGCCAGTAAGGTTTCGTTGACGATCTGTTTAAACGGCTTGCCGGTTTGGTGAGATATTTTTTTCAATGATGCAGCGATGGCATCATCAATAGTGAGTGTGGTTCGCATCAAAGCACCTTTATTTAGACATCAAAACATCAATTTAGCATAAGTTTCTGATGACTGCATCGCTATGATGGAAAATACACGGCAAACTATTCAGCCAGCCAACGCCCCACAGCCCCCTCCTTCACATACAACAACGCCCCGCATCTTTTTCGGACTCAGTGCGTCACCCGGGCCTGTCCGTCAGCTGTTGTTAACACCTTCACTTTCTCTCCCGGTGTAAACACTTCACCAGCCAGTTGCACCACAGCCACTGTCCGGCCACTATCCATCTGCAGGGTGAGTTCAATACCCGGTTTGGCCTGCACATTGCGGTCAATCACACTGCCGATGGCACTTCCGGCAACCGCGCCGACCACACCGCCCACGATGCGGCCTTTGCCTTCACCGACTTCACTGCCCGCCACGGCACCAATCACACCACCGGCGGTTTTACCGGTTTCTGTGGAGTTTTGCTCAATAATAATATTGCGCACGCCCAGTACGGTTGCGAACTCTACATTCTGCATCTTACCGGCTTGTGCCGTTGTATAAACATTACTGGAGGAGGGGGTGCTGGTACAGGCACCCAGTAGCAGCGAACCACTTAACAGTACGCATAAAGGAAAAAGTTGTGTTTTGTTCATGGTATTAAATATTACCCTGTGATCTGTAATCCAAAAGGACGGTTTCTATTTTGTGCCGGAATGTCCGAAACCACCGGCACCGCGCTGTGACTGATCAAAGTCATCAACCTGCTGCAGCGTTGCCTGTACGACAGGTACGAAGACCAGCTGAGCAATCCGTTCACCCGGTTCTATGACAAAGTCTGCCTGACCACGGTTCCAGCAGGAAATAAATAATTGTCCCTGATAATCCGAGTCAATCAGGCCGACCAGATTTCCCAGTACAATACCATGTTTGTGCCCGAGCCCGGAGCGCGGCAGAATAACCGCAGCCAGTCCGGGGTCAGCAATATGAATGGCAATCCCGGTCGGGATCAGCTGCGTTTCAGCAGGCTTCAAGGTCAGTGCCTCATCCAGACAGGCACGTAAATCCATACCGGCAGAGCCGCTGGTGGCGTATTCCGGTAAGGGAAATTGGTTGCCGATACGGGGGTCGAGAATTTTGTATTCAATCTGTGTCATGGGTTTAATTCGTCTGTTTTGGGCGGTTTTGGTAATGGCGGGTGATCAGTTTCATCAGTTCGCAGGCCAGCTGGGTTTTGCTCATTTCCGGGAAGGAGTGCGAGCCGTCTTTCCACACCACTTCCAGCGCATTGCTGTCTTTATCAAAGGCCTTGCCGTCGGCGACCGAGTTTGCAGCAATCATCTGTACACCCTTGCGTTCCAGCTTGCCACGCGCATAGCTGAGCAAATCACGGGTTTCAGCGGCAAAGCCCACGGTAAATAGTTGCGGAAATTCCCTGCTCATAGTAGCCAGAATGTCGGTGGTACGGGTCATTTCCAGCTTAAACTCTTCATTGGACTTTTTGATCTTATGATCAGCAACATGGGCCGGTGTGTAATCCGCAACCGCTGCGGTTGCAATCAGAATATCAGCCTGCTGTGCCTGTGCACGGGTGGCATGCAACATGTCTTCCGCGCTTTCCACATTGATGCGGGTGACGCCTGCCGGAGTATCAAGGTTGACCGGGCCGGAAACCAGGGTGACTTCAGCACCTAACTCCTGTGCTGAGGCGGCAATGGCATAGCCCATCTTGCCGGAACTGCGGTTGGTCAGGAAGCGTACCGGATCAATCGGCTCACGGGTCGGGCCTGCCGTAATCAGTACACGCTTGCCCTGTAACGGCAGGTCACGGCGATAGTAGCGATCCAGTTGCTTCGCCAGCTCAACGGCTTCCAGCATCCGCCCCGGCCCGACATCACCACAGGCCTGCTCGCCCTGATCCGGCCCCCAGATCAGCACACCACGTTGTTTTAAGGTCGTAATATTGGCCTGCGTTGCCGCGTGTTTCCACATCTGCTGATTCATCGCTGGTGCAATACTTAACGGTGCCGCACTGGCGAGGCAAACTGTGGTCAGCAGGTCATCCGCCATACCCTGCACCAGTCTGGCAATCAGGTCGGCAGTTGCCGGAGCGATGAGAATGTGATCCGCCCAGCGCGCCAGTTCGATGTGTCCCATACCCGCTTCAGCTTCCGGGTTTAGCAGCTCAGTGTGTACCGGGTTGCCGGACAAGGCCTGCAAGGTCAGCGGAGTGATGAATTCGGTCGCGGCGCGGGTCATGCAGATGCGTACCTCTGCGCCGGCCTTAACCAGTTGCCGGGTCAGCTCGGCGGATTTGTAAGCGGCGATACCACCGCTTATCCCTAAAAGAATGTGTTTGCCCTGAAGGATTGCCATAAGATGTGCTTGTGTTGTGTTTACAGTTAAAAATTATGAAAAAATTATGATACCAATAAAAGACTGGCCAGCCGATGAGCGTCCACGGGAAAAACTGATGATCCGCGGGGCTCAGGCACTTTCTGATGCCGAACTCCTGGCTATTTTCCTGCGTACCGGAACGCGGGGTAAAACAGCCGTCGATTTGTCGCGCGAATTATTACATGATTTTGGCAGTTTGCGGGCAATGTTTGATGCCGGTGAGGCACGATTTTGTGAAGCAAATGGCCTTGGCCCGGCAAAATTTGTCCAGCTACAGGCCATTCTGGAAATGTCGCGGCGCTATCTGCGTGAGAGCATGAAACGCGGTGATGTGCTGGAAGATCCCGATGCAGTGCGGTTTTATCTGGCTTCAAAGTTGCGTGACCGGCCTGCTGAAGTGTTTGCCTGTTTATTTCTGGATAACCGCCACCGGGTGATTCAGTTTGAGGAGCTGTTTTACGGCACCATAAACAGCGCCAGTGTGCACCCGCGCGAGGTGGTGCGCAAGGCGATTCAGCATAATGCGGCGGCTGTTATTCTGGCGCATAACCATCCTTCCGGTATCGCTGAGCCCAGCCAGTCAGATGAGCGGATTACCAAACGCTTGCAGGAAAGCCTGGCACTGATTGATGTGCGGGTACTCGATCATTTTGTCGTCGGTGACCAGATTGTATCCTTTGCCGAACGCGGTTTATTGTAACCAGACCTGAGCGTGTTGGGTGATGGCTTTAATCGCAGGATTGGTAATGCGCCGTTCAATGGAGATGGCAAAATACTGTTCAATTAACTCTGGTGCCCGGCCAATGACCTGCAGGTTACCTTCTCTTTGCAGGCTGGCTTCCTGTGCGGTAGAGGCGACCAGGATGCCGGTACCGGCAAAGCCGAATACTTTCATCAGTGCGGAGTCATCGAACTCACCGACAATTTGCGGGTGTATACCGTGCTCGTGAAACCAGTTCATCAGATTATTACGCATCGCAGAGCCTTCACTGGGGATCAGCAGCGGGGCATTGTCCAGGTTTTTCGGAAATACCGCGTTTTTATCCAGTGATTCTTTCAGCTCGGGAGTAGCAAAAAAACTTAGCGAGCTGGAGCCCAGCTTATGACTGAAACCTTTGATATTCATATTCGGCGGCATCGGACTGTCGGCAATCACCAGCTCCATGCGGTGTACTGCCAGCTCGCCCAGCAGGTCGGTCAACTGGCCTTCGGTACAGGCGATACGCATTTGCGGGTTGCTCTGAATCGCGGGTTCCAGCAAGCGGTAGGCAATGGATTTGGGAACCAGATCGGATACACCGACTCTAAATAACTGATTGCGGCTGTCCGGAGACTGTTGCAGACGTTCTTCCAGCTCCAGCCCCAGCTGAAAGATTTTATCAGCATATTTGACGGCCATTTGTCCGGCTTCAGTGAGTTCGAGTGTCCGTCCCTGCCGACGGAAGAGTTTGATTCCGATATTGTCTTCCAGTGCGCTGATCTGGCCACTGATGGTTTGCGGGGTCAGGTGTAACCGTTCGCTGGCCCGGGCAATGGATCCGGTATTGGCTACCTCGTGTACATAATATAAATGTTTGAAGTTTATCATCAGGCAAATAGTTCGAAAAAATCGATTTTTATTCGTTAAAAATTCGAATTTATTTTATATAAGCGTTTTTGTAAAGTATACCCATGTCCCCGATAATCGTTAAAGGAGTTAAACGATGAAACTTACAACACAAAGTCAGCGTGCCATTATGGCGATGATGGCATTAGCCCTGCATACCGGGCGTAAGGTATTGCGTTTGAGCACCTTGGCAAAAGAGCAGGGTATTTCGCTTTCCTATATGGAGCAGCTGTTTTATCACCTGCGCCATGCCGGATTGGTTGAAGGTATTCGCGGGCCGGGTGGTGGTTATCGCCTCGGCCGGCCAGCCGGACAGATTTCTGTCGCAGAAATTGTCGATGCCATTGAAACGGCAGCACAGGATGATGAGCAGGAATATAAAAACCGTCCGACCAAAGAGGTGGCCGAGATTCTGGGAGATCTTGATGCACAGGTGCATACTTTCCTGGATGGTATTTCGCTGGAAAGCCTGGTGGGTGAGCATAAACAACCGGATATCAGCTACCGCCCCGGTAAAACGGCCCGCGTCATTGCCAGGATGTTTCCGGCTTTACCGGCGCGCAGACCGGTGGGTATTGGTGGCGGAATGCCGCAACCTGCCTGACCGGTTATATTTAACAATAAAAAATATTAGTGCAAACCAACAGACTGTCAGTCCTCCTCCCATGACAGTTCTGATGAAAGCGGGGCTATCTGGCCCCGCTGCCTTTTCAGGGCTTAATTAGCCAAACCAGCGTCTCAGCATTTCACGCAACCATTCCATAAAACTATTGGGTCGGGTGTTGGTGTTGGTGTTGGTGTTGGTATTGGTATTGGTATTGGTGGTCGAACCTCCTGAATTATTATTCGAAGTGGTTCCACCACTATTATTAGTTGAGCCACCGGTATTATTATTGTCGGTGTTATCTCCTCCGGGAGTGTTGTCAGAGTCGTTATTTCCCGGATCGTCGTCAGTGTTGTCGGTACTGGTATTATCAGTGTTCGTGTCAGATCCTCCCGAATTAGTGGCGGCGTTGGCGAACCCGATCATTTTTTCAACTATTGCAGCCAGCGGTGCTCCCTGTTCCTGCGAGGCTTGTGCAGCGACACTACGCCAGGTAACCGGCACCGGGCGGCGTGCATCTGTCCAGCTGCCGCTTATCTGGTTGTCACGCTGCGTTTCAGCCCGTGCCCCTTTGGGTGGCGTCCACAGGAAATCGGGGTGTTTATTCCGGTACCATTCGCCGCCGATAATGTCACCTTCGGCATCCAGCTCCAGATCATATTCATAGACCACAGACTGTACCGCATCCATATCCGGCGTGTCGCTTTCGGTCTGGCGCGGATGTGTTTCGACGATATACTTCACCGTCATCGAGATACCAACCACCGAGCGGGTCTGGCTGCTGCGGAAGCGTTTGAATTTATCGTTGGTATAAGCGCCGATAGCCACGGTTGCATCAGCCAGTGAGTTGACAGCACGGCGGGTCTGTGGATTGAAATAGCGGTATTCATAGGCATAAACCGGCTGGTTCCAGACCTCATAGTCAAAGGTGACATCCATGACCATGCTGCGTTTGGAAACGCCGATCTGATTGACCACGGAAACATGCCAGGTGCCCGGGTTGGTGTCGAAGCAGCGCTCGGAGATTACGCGTCCGGTGGCCGGATCTGTTGCCGGCTCCTTGTCATTACAGCGTCCGCCGATAAAGCGGGTACGCGAGGCGGCGTTTGCCCAGATCAGTGATGCCAGGGCTTTGATGTCAGCCGGGTAGAACTTAATGGGTATGTTATCAGGTGTATACAGGGTGACCGGGCGTTTAGGACGGGCCAGCATATATGCCGCAGGCGCCCAGCCGTGGCAGATACCCATCCAGGTTTCGACACTGCCGTTGGCATCATAATAACGTTTGCCTTCTGACCACATGCGCTGCGTCAGATTGCCGGAAGCATCGCCGACCAGTGCATCATATTTTTCTGCCGGAGACAGTTTGTTAATGCGGCTTGCACTGCGGCTGGCCAGAATGGCCGTGGCCGGATTGGCGATAATATAGTCTGCGTTTTTTTTCCAGTCGGATGATTCCGGAAAGCCGGAGTCTGCGTAACGGGCACCGAGGATACCTTTGTAGATAGCCCAGTAGTCATCTGACCAGGGCGTTTCTGCCAGTTTTGCTGATTTTAGTCCGGCATTTTCCATTTCATTCAGCCGGGTATAGCGCAGTGTATCGACCAGATTAGCCGGGTTATCGTTCTGGGTGGAGGCGGCACGTGCAGTGACCCTGGGGGCGTCAGCCAGTGCTATCTCACGGGTTCGGTCGCGTGCTTCAATGAAGTCATTACTGGCTATATCCTCACTGGAAAAAGCGGTAAACCCTTCGACAGGGTTGCCGTCAGCATCCATTTTCGGAGGTTGTTCATTCATGAAGTTTGCCGTATCGGTAGCAAAAGCTTCAAGTCTGGCGTTCAGCGTGTCATCCTGCTCAATAGGCATCGAGTACTCCTTGACGTTTTGTGATTGCAGAATCGGGGTAATTTTCTGATTGTAGTTGAGTTTAGTAAGGATTGTTGTGGTTTATGCACGATGAAAAATGGATGGCGCATGCGTTGTTGCTGGCTGCCCGTGCTGCTGGGGAGGGAGAGGTTCCGGTGGGGGCGGTATTAGTGCGCGATGACCGGATTCTGGGCGAGGGTTGGAACCGGTCTATTGCCAATCATGATCCCACGGCGCATGCTGAAATCATGGCGCTGCGCAGTGCCGGAGTGCAGGCCGGAAATTACCGGCTGCCGGGTTCGGTTTTGTATGTGACGCTGGAGCCTTGCGTGATGTGTGCGGGGGCAATGCTGCATGCACGGGTGGAGAGGCTGGTATTCGGCGCCTTCGATCCGAAAACCGGAGCAGCAGGCAGCGTGTTTGATCTGCTCAATGATCCGCGGCATTACCATCATTTACAGGTGCAGGGCGGGGTATTGCATGCACAGTGTGCCGAGCAGTTGCAGCGTTTTTTTCGTGAGCGCCGGGCGGCTAAGAGGCAGGAAAAGTCGGAAAAACGGGAGGGTCTGCCTGATGCTTAGAGGTCGTTTCTGGTGTCGCTGACCGTTACCCTGATTGTATTGCTGGCGGCATTTCTGCATGCGGGCTGGAACTTTCTGGTTAAAAGATCCGGCGATAAATTGCTGAGTATGAGTGCAATGGTCTTCGGGCATGTGCCGTTTGCTTTGCTGGCTTTGCTGTTTGTATCGCTGCCATCCGCGGATGCCTGGGGCTATATTCTGGGCAGTGCGGTTTTTCATACGGGTTATCAGTGGTTTTTGCTCAATGCCTATCATATTGGTGACCTGAGTCAGGTTTATCCGTTAGCCAGAGGTGTCGCACCGTTGCTGGTAACACTGGTTTCAGTTGGTTTGCTGGGGGTGGTGTTAAGTGTCCCTGAGCTGCTGGCCGTTGTGTTTATCGGCGGCGGGATTATCGCTTTGTCTCTGTTGCGGCAGGGCAATGGCGTATTTAATTATCAGGCAGCTTTGCTGGCGCTGATGACCGGTGGTTTTATTGCCGGGTATTCACTGGTGGACGGGCTAGGCGCGCGGGTCAGCGCCAGCCCGGTCGGTTATTATGCGCTCGGTTCCTGTCTGAATGCAGCGATCTGGCTGGTTTATGTCAGCTTCAGGCGTCCCGGATTGTTACGGGAGTTATTATCCTGCGAGTGGAAGCTTAGCTTGCAGGCCGGCGGGGCATCATTCAGTGCTTATTCCATGGTGGTCTGGGCATTTACGGTTGCACCGATTGCATTGGTTACCGCTTTGCGTGAAACCAGTATTTTGTTTGCAATGTTGCTGGGTGTATTGCTGTTGGGCGAGCATATGAACGGAAAGAAGGTTATGGCGGTGGGTGTGGTGCTTGGCGGTATTATGATGTTGAGGATTAGCCAGGTTTAACATCGTGAGCGGGTAACCGTTTTGCTGGTAACTGTGGTGTGGCTGCAGGCTGATAGTCTGATCCGTCCGGATTTGCTTACAGCCGGTCAGGTTTATTCAGTAATCTGATGTTAAGATAATAATATCTAATCGACTTTGTTTTCTGTCAGCCCCTATGAAAAAAACATTTACCGTCCACAGCTTTTTCCACAAAGAAGTGTCTCCGGGCAAAGGCTCGATTATCTGGCTGGTGACGGATGAAAAAGATATACCGCGTAAGGTCAATGCAATCACCGACATTAATCAGAATGGTGAGATTGATGAGATTTACGCGGTTCATAAGCGTGAAACGCCGCTGGTTGAGCGTTTGCGCTCCACTGAAAAAGGCGACACCTTCAGCATCGACTTTACCGAGTTCAATAAACGGGAAGGTTATCAGGCGCGTGATGTCTATCATGATATGCGCACTAAAGAGCGGGCAGCCGGGCTTGCTGACAGCACACGCAGATACTTATGGGCTTTGGGTGCTGTCGCTTTGTTATGGTTCACGTATACTGCATTGAATAATGTTTCAATGATGGAGCTGAATTTTCTTCAATGAGTTATCCGGATCGGATTGATGCCTGCAACAATGCCTGTTTTGAGCAGCTGTTGCCATGGCACATCGCGGGTGTCCGTTATGGCTGGGTGGATCGTGAGTTTGCTGCCTGTCTGCGTGATTACCCCGGCGTTTTTAAGGTGAGTGACACGGCTGTTGTCCTGCAGGATCACTTAAGCGATTATCAGCAACGTACCGAGGCCGTGAATGCGGTGATGCAAAAACTGCATTATGGCGGTGTGATTGATACCTGGGTGGGGGAGTCCTATCCGGTGGTACATCACTTCGATGACGCTGCAGTGATGGAGGTTGAGCGTGCCGCCGCTTCTTTTCTGGGCATCAGGGGGTTTGGTGTCCATGTGAATGGCCTGGTCAGGAGTGATGGCGAAATCCGGGTGTGGGTCGGTATCCGTGCCAAATCCAAGCCGTTCTGGCCCGGCAAGCTCGATCAGCTGGTCGCCGGTGGTCAGCCGGTAGGCATCAGCCTGCTGGATAATGTGATCAAGGAAGCTGAAGAAGAGGCTGCCATTCCGCCCAAGCTGGCGCAACGCGCTGAAGCCGTGGGGCAGATTCATTATCAGCATCAGGGAAAACGCGGGCTGGAAAACTCGACCTTGTTTATCTACGACTTGTGGCTGCCGGAAGATTTTGTGCCACAGAATAATGATGGTGAAGTGGACAGCTTTCAGTTGCTATCCCTGCAGGAAGTCGCCCGTCTGACGGAGCAGACTGATGCGTTTAAAGCCAACTGTAATCTGGTGAATATTGACCTGTTGCTGCGGAATAACGTAATAACGGAGTCTCACCCGGATTACACAGCACTGGTCAGTGCTCTGTACAATGAAAAGGAAGAATCGTAATGAAAGAAGGGCAGCCGCAAACCATTTATTTAAAGGATTATCAGCCTCTGGCCTATCGTGTCGAGGCACTGGCCCTGACCTTTGAGCTGGGTGAGGAATTTACCAAAGTCACCAGTGTCGCCAAGTATCAGCGCCAGCCTGAGGCAGCGGAGGACGCACCGCTGGAGCTGTATGGTGAGGAGCTGGAATTACTGGAAATCCGCCTGAATGGCGAGCCGCTGAGTGAGGCTGATTATCAGCTGAGCAGCGAAGGCATGGTGATTCATCGTCTGCCGGAGTGGTCAACGCTGGAAATCGTCACCCGCATTTATCCGCAAAATAATACCTCACTGGAAGGTTTGTATAAATCCAGCGGTAACTTCTGTACCCAGTGTGAGGCGCAGGGCTTCCGCAAAATTACTTATTATCCGGATCGTCCGGATGTGATGACCCTGTTTACCACGCAGATTATTGCCGATAAGGAAAAATATCCGGTGTTGCTGTCCAACGGTAATCGGGTGGCTTCCGGTGAGCTGGAGGACGGACGGCACTGGGTGCGCTGGGATGACCCCTATCATAAGCCTTCCTATCTGTTTGCACTGGTCGCCGGACAGCTGGAGCATGTGGAGGATCACTATACCACGGCTTCCGGCCGTGAGGTGGTGCTGCGGATCTATACCGAGGCACACAATATTGATAAGTGTGAGCATGCCATGCAGTCGCTGATCCGGGCCATGGAGTGGGATGAGGAGCGCTTTGGTCTGGAATACGACCTGGACATTTACATGATTGTCGCCGTAGATGATTTCAATATGGGCGCGATGGAAAACAAGGGGCTGAACGTCTTTAATTCCAAACTGGTGTTTGCCAGCCCGGAGACCGCGACAGACACCGATTACATTAATATTGAGGCGGTGATCGGCCACGAGTATTTCCATAACTGGACCGGTAACCGGGTGACCTGCCGTGACTGGTTTCAGTTATCGCTGAAAGAGGGGCTGACCGTATTCCGGGATCAGGAGTTTACCGCTGACCTGCATTCGCGTCCGGTAAAGCGGATTGAGGATGTGCGCATGCTGCGCTCGCATCAGTTTGCCGAGGATGCCAGCCCGATGGCGCATCCGATCCGTCCGGCTTCCTACATGGAAATCAATAACTTCTATACGCTGACGGTGTATGAGAAGGGGGCGGAGGTGGTGCGCCTGTATCAGACCCTGCTGGGGCGGGAAGGATTCCGTGCCGGTCTGGATCTGTATTTCGAGCGCCATGATGGTGAGGCAGTGACTACTGAGGATTTTCTGGCGGCGATGGCGGATGCCAATCAGGCAGATCTGTCACAGCTGCAGCGCTGGTATGATCAGGCAGGCACGCCGGAAGTGACGGTCAGCATGGATTATAACGCTGAGCAGGAAAGCTGTACCTTTCGGGTGAGTCAGTCCTGTGCTGAGACACCTGATCATGCCGACAAGCAACCCTACCTGATTCCGCTGGAAATCGGCCTGCTGGGTGCAGACGGCCAGGATTTGCCGTTGTTGTCTGAGCACGGGCAGAGAATTGATCCGGTGCTGCGGGTGACGGAAGCTGAGCAGACATTCACCTTTTCCGGCATTAAACAGCGTCCGGTGCCGTCGTTGCTGCGCGGTTTTTCTGCACCGGTGCGGCTGGAGTATGACTACACCGATGAAGACCTGATGTTCCTGATGAAGCATGACAGCGATGCCTTTAATCGCTGGGATGCCGGTCAGCGTCTGGCCATGCAGACCATGCTGGACTTATTGGCTGATAAGGCGCAGGGCGATGTTCCGGGGCTGGAGCATGAGTTTGTTGAGGCCTTCCAGAGCGTGCTGAACGATGACTCGCTGGATGAGGCATTGCGTGCTGAGGCACTGATGTTGCCGTCCATCGGTGATGTGATTGAGGTAGTGAAACCGGCTGATCCGGAGGCGATTTATGAAGTGCGTGAGTTTGTCTATGCCACGCTGGCGAAGTCGTTGCGTATGGATCTGGAGCGCCACTATGAGCAGCTGACAGCTGCAGCCACTGAGGATTATCAGATTGATGCGCAGAGCATTGGTCAGCGCAGCCTGAAAAATATTTGTCTGGCCTATCTGGGGCGGCTGGAGGATGAGTCTGTGCATCGTTTATGCGCTGAACAGTATCATCAGGCCAATAATATGACCGACGCGCTGGCTGCACTGAGCATACTCGCCGATATTGACTGTGAGCAGCGCGAAGAATGTTTGCAGCATTTCCATGATCGCTGGCAGTCCGACACGCTGGTGATGGACAAATGGTTTGCGTTACAGGCCGGGTCAACCTTACCGGGGGCGCTGGGACGCATCCGGAGCCTGATGGAGCATAAGCTGTTTGACATCCGCAATCCGAATAAGGTGAGGGCACTGGTCGGTAGTTTTGCTATGCGCAATCCGCGCCATTTCCACGCCGCTGATGGCAGTGGTTATGAGTTCCTGGCTGAGCAGGTGACCTGCCTGAATGACCTGAATCCACAGGTGGCTTCAAGAATGGTACGGCCATTGATGAACTGGCAGCATTTTGAAGCCGGGCGTGCCGGGTTGATGCGCCAGCAGCTGGAGCGTATCCGGGCGCATGACGGTTTGTCGGTCGATGTGCTGGAGATCGTCAGTAAAAGTCTGGCCTGAACGTAATGGCTGCTGCCGGGTCAGATGACAGATGAATACTGAAGCCAGTGCCGGTGCTGCTGAAGCGGCTGATGTTATACCGGCTATTATTGAGGTTTGCCAGCTGCATAAACAGTATCCCGGTGTTAAAGCCGTTGACGGGGTCAGTTTTGCCGTGCGCCCCGGGATTTGTTTCGGTTTGCTGGGGCCGAATGGTGCAGGGAAAACCACCACCATTGAAATGATGGAAGGGATTACGCCGCTCAGCAGCGGTAGTATTTTCTACAAGGGAGAAGTGCAGGGCGAGCGTTTCCGCAATGAGGCGGGGATACAGTTTCAGTCCACCGCCCTGCAGGAGTTTCTGACCGTTAAGGAGCAGCTGCAGTTTTTTCGCAGCCTGTATCCGGACGGTCTGGCGCTGGATGATCTGGTTGAAATCTGTTCCCTGGGTTCGTATCTGAGCCGTGATGCGCGTAAGTTATCCGGCGGCCAGCGCCAGCGTCTGTTGCTGGCTATCGCGTTAGTGAATGATCCGGATCTGGTGTTTCTGGATGAGCCGACTACCGGGCTTGATCCGCAGGCACGGCTGAATTTCTGGGAGCTGGTTAACCGCATCAAGGCGCGTAACAAAACAGTGGTGCTGACCACGCATTATATGGAAGAGGCGTACAACCTTTGTGATGAAATCGTGATTATGGATCACGGCAAAATCATCGCCGAGGGTTCTCCGGATGATTTGCTGTCCCGGCATTTTCAGGATGTGATTATCGAGTTGCCGCTGGCCGATTTCCCGCAGTCTACAGCGGATGCTTCAGGCGATTTTCAGTACCGGATACTGGAAAAAGTGTCACCGGTAGTGGAAATTACCACCCGTGATGTCAATCGGACGATTGCTAAACTGATTGAGCAGGGCGCATCCCTGACTCATCTGAAAGTGCGCTCCCGCACGCTGGAAGACCTGTTTATTGAGCTGACCGGCAGGGAGCTGCGGCTATGAGAGATTCATTGCGCCGTATCTGGGCTACTTTTTATGCGCGTAATCTGGAGTTTATCCGTGACCGTTCGGCAATGGGCTGGAATCTGTTGCTGCCGGTGTTGCTGGTGGTGGGGCTGGCGTTTCTGTTTTCCGGTGAGGGCCAGCCATTATTCAAGGTGGCGGTGGTAACGGATCAGGTGCAGGTGTCAGCGGATGCTGTCGCTGATACAGATACTGCTAACCACCCTAATCCTTATGCCCGGCTGCATCCTTTCCTGAGCACGCGCTTTATCAGCTATTACCAGCCGGAAGCAAAGGATCTGGAGACGGTAATTGGTAAAGTCGGTCGTCATCAGGTGGATATGCTGGTGGATTTACGTCCTGCTGAAATGCATTACTGGGTCAATGATGAGTCACCGAAAGGCTATTTTCTGGAGCTGATTCTGCGCGGCAGTGACGGCCCCGAACTGAATAAGCAGGTGGCTCAGGGTGAGCAGGTTCGCTATGTGGACTGGGTGGTGCCGGGTGTGCTGGGGATGAATATTATGTTCAGCTGCCTGTTCGGTGTCGGTTTTGTGATTGTGCGTTACCGCAAAAACGGCTATCTGAAACGGCTTAAGGCGACGCCGCTGACCGCGACTGAGTTTCTGTTATCACAGGTTTTATCGCGGCTGGTGCTGGTGGTGCTGGTCACGGTGGTGGTGTTTGCCGGCACCAATCTGCTGCTGGATTTCACTATGGAAGGCAGCTATCTGAGCCTGTTTCTGGTACTGGTGGCCGGTACCTTCAGCCTGATTTCACTGGGGCTGGTGGTTTCGGCACGGGTCAGCAGTGAGGAGCTGGCCGGTGGTTTGCTGAATCTTCTGACCTGGCCGATGATGCTGTTATCCGGGGTCTGGTTTTCCATGGAAGGCACCCATCCCTGGTTGCAGGCGGTCAGCCAGCTTTCTCCGCTGACGCACATGCTGAGTGCTGCCCGGGCAATCATGCTGGATGGCGCTGGTTTGCTGGATGTCATGAATCATCTGCTGGTGTTAGTTGTTACATCGGTTGTTTTTCTGGCGGTGGGTGCGTATGGATTCAAATGGTCAGCGGATTGACCGGTTGCAGGGCTTAGCGCAGGAGGCGTGAGTTGACTGATATTTCTTTGTGGCGTTGTGTCCCGTGGCTGCTGTTGTTATTGACTTTGTCGGCCTGTGTGCGGGTACCTGAACCCGGTGCGCCGGGCTTTCGTGAAAATGCTAAGTCAACCTCGGTCGCCATGCAGCTGCTGCATACCAGTGACCGCGCTGTGTTGCCTTTGCTACCGGTGAAAATGGGAGAGCAGACTTATTGGTGGGTGCTGGATACCGGCTCTTCACATAATCTGGTGGCCACCGGGTTGGCTGAAAAACTGAAGATGAGGGCAGTGGCTTCCAGTGAAATGGCTACCATTGGCGGGCGGCAACTCAGCACACACTACCAGCTGCCCCCGCTGAAAATCGGTGCCCTGCAGCTGGATAAGCAGAGTGCCAGTGCGGTTGATTTGAGTCACCTCTCTGTGCCGGGTTATACGGTTAGCGGAATTCTGGGGGTTCCGGCTCTGAGTCGCTTAAAGGTATTGCTGGATTTCCCGCAGCGCCGGGTGATGCTGGCTGAAACCCTGCCTGCATTTGCACTGCCTTCAGCAGCAGGGATCCCGTTTCAGTTACGCGGCGGTGTGCCGGTGGCGGCAGTGAATATTGACGGGCGTCGGGCCGAGGTGATTCTGGATACCGGGAATGCGACCTCGCTGGTCTTATTGCCTGACTTCACCCGCTTTAGCCCGCAGCAATCGTTCAGTTTTATAGAAACCCGTGATCTGGGCGGCAATATTCCGGCCCGGCTGGCCCAGGTCGGGCAGTTGCAGCTGGGGGATTCATTGTTTACCGATATTCCGGTTTCTCTGCCGCTGCAGAATCACCGCTACCGGCAGTCAGCAGTGGCGGGCAGTCTGGGCAATGGTTTACTGGGGCAGCAGCCGGTGGTATTCGATTTTCCGGGGCGAAAGTTGCTGGTGGCGGGTCGTGCAGGTAACCAGATTGCGGATGGCAGTTTTGGTTTTCGTCTGGCACAAAGTAATATGATTGAGGTAGTGCTGGAGAATAGCCCGGCGCAGCAAAGTGGTTTGCAGGTCGGCGAGCGGATTATTGCCGTTGATGGCAGGCCGACTGCGGGTGCTCATGAAATCTGGCCGCATTTGAATGGCCGGCAACAGGTGCAGCTGACTTTACAACGCGGTAATCAGCTGAGACAGTTATCCCTGCGGCGCGGGCGTTTTTTACCGGCTCTCCGGCACTGAGCAAACAGGTATCAGCAAGCAGGCTGGATAAACCGGAAGCCGGGCATAAAAAAGCCCGATTGGGTAGACCGGGCTTAAGGGCGTTGCGTCGAGACATCGGACATCTGAGTCACTTTCAGAATGCGGTCAGTAATTCTCTGTATTCCTGAGTAATTAACTGGGTGAATAGTAGCTGTTCATTCAGTCTGTGTAAAAAATACACGATAAACGGTCGTTTTTTATTCATATAATTTTTTGTGTCTGGAGAGGAGGCATGATGAATACATTTTTCAAACAATCCCTGAGTGTCGTTTTATTAACGGGTGTAGCCACCATGATGCAGGCCGCTGATAAACCTGTGCATAAGAACCTGCTGGAAAATATAAAGCCGCAACAGCTGACAGAGCATGTCTGGATGCTGGAGGGGCCACGGGGGTATCCGACGCCTGAAAATGAGGGTTTTATGAATAACCCCGGTTTTATTATTACCGGGGACAGTGTAGTGGTGATTGATCCCGGCTCCAGTACTGCGATTGGCCGGGCGGTGGTTGCGCATATTAAACAGCAGACTGAGCTGTCGGTGACGCATGTATTTACCACCCATGTTCATGGCGATCACTGGCTGGCGAATCAGGCGATTCAGGAAGCTTATCCGGAGGCGAAGTTTTATGCGCATCCGCAGATGATTGAGCGGGCCAAGGCCGGTGAAGCAGATAACTGGCTGAATAATATGGAAACGCTGACCGAAGGGGCAACCAAAGGTACGGAGGCAGTGATTCCGACTGAGGTGCTTGAGCATGGGCAGGTTTTTGAGATTGGCGGGGTAACGATTAAAGCCCATTTGGCGCAGGAACAGGCCCACACCACCACTGATGTGATGTATGAGGTGACCGGCGATAAAGTGTTGTTTACCGGTGATAATATCAACCACCTGCGGATTGTGCGCATGGATGATGGCAGTTTTGTCGGTAATATTGCGGCTGCTGATTATGCGCTGGGGCTGGATATAGACGTCATTGTGCCGGGACACGGGCCGCGTGGCAGTAAAAAGACCCTGACCCTGAATCGCAATTATCTGGCGACTTTGTATGGTTCGGTGAAGGAGCTGCGTGAAGATATGGAACCGTATGAAATGAAACCGGCTGTGGCGGAGAAGCTGGCCGATTATCAGAGCTGGACAGGTTTTGAGGATGAGCTCGGCAAACACATCAGTTTGTCAGTGCTGGAAGCAGAGCAGGAGGACTTTTAATAATGACTGAGTATCGCGTCGAATCTGATTCATTTGGTGAACTGAGGGTGCCTGCTGATAAGTATTACGGTGCCCAGTCGGCGCGATCCTTAATCAATTTCCCTATTGGCACCGAAACTATGCCTGCCGCCCTGATCCGGGCTTTGGGCATCGTCAAACAGGCCGCCGCACAGGTGAATATGGATGCCGGTTTGCTGGATAAGAAACTCGGCAGGGCAATTATGGCGACAGCCGCTGAGGTGGTAGACGGAAAGCTTGATGAGCATTTTCCGCTGTCCGTCTGGCAAACCGGCTCCGGTACACAGAGCAATATGAACTGCAATGAGGTGATTGCTAACCGTGCCATTGAGCTGCTGGGTGGAAAGGTTGGCAGCAAAGACCCTGTGCACCCGAATGATCATTGCAATATGGGCCAGTCATCCAATGATACTTTTCCGACTGCAATGCATATTGCTGCTGCTGAGCAGATTTCGCAGCAGCTGTTACCGGCCTTAACGCAGCTGTATCAGGCTCTGGAGGAGAAGTCCTCAGACTTCGCCGGGCTGATTAAAATCGGCCGCACGCATACCCAGGATGCAACCCCGCTGACACTGGGGCAGGAGTTTTCAGGTTATGCGGCACAGGTGCATAATGGTATTCGCAGGGTGGAGTCTGTGCTGCCAGCCCTTTATCAGCTGGCGCAGGGCGGAACTGCAGTCGGTACCGGGCTGAATTCTTTTCAGGGCTTTGATGAGCAGTTTGCGCAGCAGGTCAGGCAGATTACCGGATTGCCGTTCCGGACTGCGGAGAATAAGTTGGAAGCACTGGCGACCAATGATGCCGTTGTTGAGGCCAGTGGTGCCCTGAACACGGTGGCGGTGAGTCTGATGAAAATTGCCAATGATATCCGCTTGCTGGCATCCGGGCCACGCTGTGGTCTGGGCGAAATCAGCCTGCCTGAAAATGAGCCTGGCTCATCCATTATGCCGGGTAAGGTAAATCCGACCCAGACTGAGGCGCTGACCATGATTGCTGCGCAGGTCATGGGCAATCACACCACGATTTCGATTGCCGGTTCGAACGGGCACTTTGAGCTGAATGTATTTAAGCCGGTGATGATTTATAACCTGCTGCAATCGATCCGCCTGCTGGCTGATGGTTGCCGTAGTTTTACGGAGCGCTGTGTCAGCGGTATCAGTGCCAATGAGGCGCGGATTGCACAATTGCGCGATGAGTCACTGATGCTGGTGACCGCGCTGAATCCTTATATTGGTTACGATAATGCGGCCAAGATTGCCAAAAAGGCGCATCAGGATGGCTCAACCTTATTAGAGGCTGCGCTGGCGTTGCAGTTAGTCACTGAGGCGCAGTTCAGGGCTTGGGTGGTGCCGGAAAAAATGGTCGATCCTAAAGTTCTGGAAAATGATCCTGATTCATCAACAGATAAGTGATGCCGGGAAAATATGATGAGGTGTTTATGGATGCCTTGCAACCAGCGGAGGATTGCTGATGATGCCGGATATTGACCTGATTCGGGAAGCATTAACCGGGATTGAGGTGCTGGATCAGGCGCAGGCTCTGGATGCTTATCAGTCCGGCGCCAGAGGTGATGCCGGACTGGCTGCTTTTGTGATGCGCCCTGAAACTACGCAGGAAGTATCACGCTGTGTGGCTTTTTGTGTTGGTCATAATATCGATTTTGTGCCGCAATCCGGTAATACCGGGTTGGTGGGCGGCTCTGTGCCCGATAATAGTGGTACACAGGCGGTACTGAGTCTGGAGCGCTTAAAAGGCAGTGTTGAGCCTGATCGGGTGAATCGCTCGGTCAGTGTCGGAGCTGGTCTGCGTTTGTCTGAGTTGAACGCTCGTCTTGAAAGACATGGCTTATTCCTGCCGATTGATCTGGGCGCTGATCCGATGATTGGCGGGATGATTGCCACTAATACCGGCGGTTCACGTTTCCTGCGTTACGGTGATATGCGCAGGCAGGTGCTGGGGCTGACCGTCGTGCTACCGGATGAGGCCGGTACGGTTTTAGAGCTGGGTGCGGCAGTGCGCAAGAATAATACCGGCCCGGACTGGAAGCAGCATTTTATCGGTACTTCCGGGCAGTTCGGAGTGATCACGGAGGCGATCCTGAGTCTGGAGCCTGTGCCACAGCAGCAGGCGGTTGCCTTACTGGTGCCCGCGAATGATCAGGCGGTTATTTCTCTGTTACAGTTCCTTGAAAATAAACTGGGTTCACTGTTGTCCGCTTATGAGCTGATGTCGGGGGCGGCGATGAAATATGCTTTGCAGCATGCATCTGGACTGAAAAATCCGTTTTCAGACGGGGAAGTGCCAGCGGTTGCCCTGCTGGTAGAACTGAGCCGTACTTCGCCGCTGAATGACTGGGAAACCCCGCTGGATGAGGTGTTGGAGCAGGTGTTGGCTGAGGCATGGGAGTCTGCGGATGCGCCGTTGGACGATGTGCTGCTGGGGCGGCCGGAGCCGTTGTGGGCTTTGCGCCATGCTCTCTCGGAGGGTGTGAAAGCTGCGGGTAAATTGTTCGCCTTTGATCTGGGATTTACCCGTGGGGCAGCCATTGACTTTCGTGCGGCCATGCTGAATGAGTTACCACAGCATTTTCCGGAGCTGGAAATCTGTGATTTCGGGCATATCGGTGATGGCGGCCTGCATTTTAATCTGGTGTGTCATGATCAGAGTATTGCCGCTCAGCCCGGTTATGAGCAGAGCTTACGTGACTGGGTGATGGCGCAGGCGGTGGAACGCTTTGGCGGCAGCTTCAGTGCAGAGCATGGCATCGGGCCGAAAAATCAGCGTTATTATGAGCGTTATGTGCCTGAAAAGATAAGGGCGTTACAGCTGCAACGTGCAGAAGAGGAAGTGCTATGAATTGTCCCTGTCAGTCAGGCAGATCGTATCAGGATTGTTGCGCTCCTCTTCATGACGGGAAGGCCGATGCGCCAACCGCTGAGCAGTTAATGCGTTCACGTTACAGTGCCTATGTACTGCACAAACCGGTCTACCTGCACCGCAGCTGGAGTGCACAGACCCGCCCAACCAAGCAGTCATTGAAGAAAGCGGAGCCGCTGAACTGGCTGGGGCTGGAGATTATTCGCACCGAGCGTGGCGGTGTTGGTGATAACGACGGGGTGGTGGAGTTTGTTGCGCGTTATCAGGATGGTAATGAGGAAGCACAGTTACATGAAACCAGCCGCTTTACCCGCGAAAGCGGGCGCTGGGTGTATGTTGAGGGAGACTACTGATGTGTTTTGCGTTGCTGGCGATGAACCGGCATCCGGATTACCCGTTTATTCTGGCGGCAAACCGGGATGAGTTTTATGCCCGCCCGGCGCTGGCGATGCACGAATGGAAGGATGCGGAGGGGGTGATTGGCGGGCGTGACCTGGAGTCGATGGGCTCATGGCTGGCACTGAATAAACAGGATCAGCGGTTTGCACTGGTGACGAATGTGCGTGAAGGTGTGCCACAGGTGGCAGAGCGTTCACGGGGGCTGTTGATCCGTGATCTGGTGGATACGCAGCAGCCGGTGTCAGACTGCTTGCAGATACTGGCCGCAGAGCAGCAGCGTTACGCGGGTTTTAATGTGCTGGCCGGAAATCTGCATGGTTCGGTTTACTATTTTTCTAACCGCAATGGTGTCACGGTCAGTCCGCTGGCCGATGGCCTGCATGCGTTAAGTAATGCGAAACTGGATACGCCCTGGCCCAAGGTTGTCAGGGGGAAGCAGCGGCTGGCCGCCTTGCTGGATTTTGATCAGGTGACGGTGGAGAGCCTGTTTGCCATTCTGGCTGATGATGAGGTGGCGGCGGATGAGCAATTGCCGGATACCGGTATCGGGCTGGATAAGGAGCGCTGGTTATCGCCACTGTTTATTCATAACCCGGAGTTTGGTTACGGGACGCGCTGCTCTACTCTGATCCTGGTTAATAAATCCGGGGATATTGAGCTGTATGAGCGTACATTTGAGGGCGGGACGGCGGTATCGGATGTGTGTCTGATGCTGTAGCTTTTGTGCAGTCCGTTTCATATTCGGGAATGACCCCTGCGCTTACAGTTACTCTATGGTAACAGTGCAGGCGCAGAGGGTTCCGGCGGAAACATTTACTTAAACATTTGTGTATTTTTGTTATTTCAGCGGCTTTAACTGCGGCGTATTGAAGAGTTTTTCACCCACGTATTTCGCGCCCTGCGGTGTGAAGTGACCGCCATCAAAGGTGATCAGCCTCAGATCATCGGTGAACACCGGGCAGTCGTTGCCGCCGCCACAAATCAGCTGGTGCTGATCAACATATACATTGGCAGGTATGCCGGATTTCAGGATGTTGTTAATAGCCAGCTGTGGCTCATCAACCTGATTGCGTAAGCCCTTAAGCTGATTTTCCGGCATGCGTGCATATTTGCGGACATTCAGATTGCCGTAGCTCTTCCGGCCAACCACCACCAGTTTTTGTTCGGGTTTCAGCCCGAGGTTTTTAATGCTTTCCGGCAGCCGCTTTGCTGACCATTCCTTCCAGTTGGAAGCCAGTATCACCACGTCAGCCTGAGTAATCTGGTCTTTTGCCTGTTCCAGCGTGTCTGACTGCGCGCAGATGGAGGCATGGCGGGCATCACGTAAGCCGCTGATATCTTCACTGCCCAGATACATCTGGCAGACGGTCGGGATATAGCGGGTGCTGAGCTGATAGCCGGACATAGAACCGCTTTCCAGAATCGCGTTGTAAAAATCCTGTGCATGGCTGTCACCGACCAGAATGGCTTTCGGGCGGTTATCAGCCGGGTTGAACGGCTTCTTCATCTGTTTGAGGAAACGATTGCGGACATATTCACCGCTGGCTTTTGTATCAGCCGCTTTCAGCATGTCACTGCGAAAATCGGCTGCTGCATGCGTACTGGCCAGGAATGAGGCCGCGCCCAGCAGCAGGGCTAACAGGAATACAGACATTGTTTTAGACATGGTCAATCCTTAATACCTTTAATCCGGTAGTTATTTTTACATTACTGTGCTTCTGACCCGCCCCGGTTGGCGGAGTTCCGTTATTTGCGGCTAATTGAATCGCGCCGGTACGCCGTCAAGCAGAATCAGTGTCAGCGCCACAACAATAAAGACAAGGCTACCGGCGAATGCCATCAGGAAAATCTGCCTGCGACTGAAATTTTGGCGCTGCCGGAACGGAGGCTCAATAAAACGCCAGCTGAAGGCAGCCAGTACAAAGGCCAGTGTTGCCAACCCGAGTATGATAAACAAAGCGGGTTCATCCGCATAATATAAACGGGCAAAGGCAAACATCGGCTGATGCCAGAGGTAGGCACTGTAGGAAATCAGGCCGATACCGACAAAGACCGGCAGAGACAATAGCTTGCCGGCCCACGTTCCCGGATGAGCAAATAAAATAACCAGTGCGGTTCCTAATACCGGCGGAATCGCATACAGGCTTGGAAAGGGGACACTGTCATCCAGCCAGAATACGGACAGAATGAGCAGTACGAGACCTGTCAGGCTCAGCCATTGTGCAGGTGCTCCGCCGGGGCGTGCATTATGGCCCAGATACAGGGCACATCCGGCACCGGCCATTAATTCCCAGGCCCGGCTGGGCAACAGGTAGAAATTGGCTGAGGCATCGTGTCGCCAGCCCCATTCAGCCAGCCCGAGACTGATGATTGCGATGCTGGCGATAATGACGGTGACCCGGCGTAAACCAAATTTCCAGCACAGCATTAATAAAACCGGGAAGATGACGTAATACTGCTCTTCTACTGCCAGACTCCAGGTATGTAATAAGGGAATGAGTTCGGAGTCGGTGGCAAAGTAATCACTTTCCTGCCAGAACAGAATATTGGAGGCGAAGACGGTGACGGCGAGCATGCTGCGTCCGAAACCGGTTAGCTCATGCGGCAATAATAACCACCAGGCAAAGGGCAGGGCAGCCAGCATGACAAAGAATAACGCGGGTAGAATGCGTCTGGCACGACGCTCATAAAAACCGGCAATGGTGAACTTGCCGGTTTCCAGCTCACCGATAATAATGGAGGTGATCAGATAGCCGCTGATCACGAAGAAAATATCGACGCCGACAAAACCGCCACTGAAACCGCTGATACCTGCGTGGTAAAGGATCACCGGAATGACCGCAAAAGCCCTTAGTCCGTCTATTTCTTTTCTGTATTGCATGAGTAATTTTGCTTCACGAATTTAGTATTTTTGAGTATGACTATTTTTCTGGCAAAACGTTCGCCGTTTTGTATATTTAAGCCATTAGATCAGCAAGTTTAGTTACTTTTCCCAGAGTTTCGGTTTTTACCAGATGGCGCCTGTCAGCCGTAACCAGGACTCCGTCATTACAAAAAGCCATGGCATGAAACAGGCTGTCATAGATGGAAGGGTAGCCGCTTTTATCATGTCCTTGCTGCATGATCTCAATTGCCTTGCGGTACTCATCATCAGTAACGGGACGGATTTCAATCAACGGGGTCAGTCTGTCAATCAGTTCCGCAATTTTATCAACCGCCACTCCGGCACGCTGTGCTGTATTCAGCACTTCAAGCCGGAGCAAATCGGGGGCCAGCAGACGCACTTCTCTCTGCTGAGCACGAGTGAACAGGTGACGAGCCTGCTCACTGCCAGGCTCTTCAAGATATAGTTTATTGAATACGGAGCTGTCTACAATGTACAGCATTTACTCTTCCCGGGAGCGCTGATAAACGGTTTCGGTGCGTTCCTCACGAATTTCCTGCAATATTTTGGAAGAATCTTTTGGGCTGGGATACGTTTTAAATGCCAGTAAGTAGTCCAGTGCCTGCTTCCTTTTCTTTTCTTCCAGGGCATGCCTGATGGCATTCGCCACAAAACGGGCACGCTCGCCTTTCGGGACTTGTGTGTCCAGTTGATGTTTTAAATCATCTTCCAGCGTAATACTTAGTCTTTCCATTTGATACTATTACTTAGTAATACTTATGTCTCTAATATACGCTTATAACCAGTTACTTACCAAATAGATTAACTCCGAATCCCCACCCCGCGATTCAACAGGTACATGCTGAATGTCGCCAGCCCGATAATAAAGGCAATAATAATCCCGTAGCTCACCGCGATATGAATATCCGAGGCGCCGAGAATCCCGTAGCGGAAACCGTTGACCATATACAGCACCGGGTTGATCATCGACACGCTTTGCCAGAATTCTGACAGCATGGTAATCGAGTAAAATACGCCGCCCAGATAGGTCAGCGGGGTCAGTACAAAAGTCGGAATAATGGAAATATCATCAAAGCTTTTCGCATACACGCCATTGATCAGCCCGGCTAATGCAAATAGTGTCGCCGTCAGTAGCACAATGGTGACCATCACGAAAAAGTGGGCCACGGCCAGGTCACTGAAGAACAGTGACACCAGCGTTACCGCCAGCCCGACCGATAAGCCGCGTGCAATACCGCCGCTGACGAATCCGGCCAGAATCACCCAGTTCGGTACCGGCGATACCAGCATTTCCGCGATATTGCCCTGAAATTTACTGCCGTAAAAGGATGAGACCACATTGGCGTAGGAGTTGGTGATGACCGCCATCATAATCAGGCCGGGGACAATAAAGTCCATGTATTTATGGCCGTCCATATCGCCGATCTGCGGGCCGATCAGGTTACCGAAAATTACAAAATACAGTGCGGTGGTAATCACCGGCGGGATAATGGTCTGCACCCAGATACGGGAAAAACGCAGGATCTCGCGAATGACGATGGTGGTATAGGCTGTCCAGAGTTCCTGTGCATTCATGCTTTTTTCTCCTCCACCATGTCCATAAATAGCTGCTCCAGCCGGTTGGTTTTATTGCGCATACTACTGACCTGCAGATTGTGCTGATTCAGATAGGCAAATACCTGATTCAGCGAAAAATATTTTTTGTGGAATTCGACATCAATGGTGCTGGGATCGCGTAGTGACATCTGACAATGTTCGCCCGCATCCGGCAGTTGTGCGGTTTCTTCCGCCAGATCGAAGACATAGGTTTCAGTGTCCAGCCGGTTGAGCAGTTTTTTCATGCTGGTATTTTCGATAAGTTCGCCTTTGTTAATAATGCCGATATTGCGGCACAGGCTTTCCGCCTCTTCCAGATAATGCGTGGTCAGAATAATTGTGGTGCCGTTTTCATTGAGTTTGGTCAGAAACTCCCACATTGAGCGGCGGATTTCGATGTCCACACCCGCCGTCGGCTCGTCCAGAATCAACAGGCGCGGGTTATGGATCAGGGCGCGGGCAATCATCAGGCGGCGCTTCATGCCACCGGATAATTCTCTGGCCTGACCATTGCGTTTTTCCCATAAGCCCAGTTGTTTGAGCAGGGTTTCAGCACGCTCTGTGGCCTGCGGGCGCGGGATACCGTAATAGCCGCCCTGATTGATAATAATTTCCCGTACCGGTTCAAACACATTGAAGTTGAACTCCTGTGGCACCAGACCGATATGCGTTTTCGCCAGTTCGCGTTCGGTGTCGAGGTCATGGCCGAAGATGCTGACCTGCCCGGCGGTTTTATTGACCAGTGAGCTGACAATACCGATGGTGGTCGACTTGCCCGCACCATTGGCACCGAGCAGTGCGTAAAAATCACCCTGCTGTACCTCAAGATTGATGCCTTTCAGGGCGGTAAAGCCGTTGTCATAGGTCTTTTGCAGGTCACGGATCGCTAATGCTGCTGTCATAGTTTTACCCTGTCTGAAGATGGCGCGGATGTTAACATGTTTGGCCGGTGACGTATAAACAGAACCGGGGGCAAAGGTTTTTCTGCGCCGGGCAGAATTTTGTAAAACGTTTGTAAAAATATTGAGGTGCACCGTTATGGCTAACACAGTCCGGTAAGATGCTTCTGTTGACCCCGGTCATGACTGCGACGGGCGGGATTCGCTATGATCGGGAACTTAAGTGGATAACACTATGTATGATGCAATTAACCCGGAAGGCTTTGAAATGAAAGAAATACTTGTTTTAGTCGATGCCAGTTCAGCCAGCCAGCAGCGTGTTGAGGTGGCAGTACAGTATGCTGAAAAACTGGGTGCACATCTGACCGGTTTGTTTATTACCCCGGATGTGAAGATCCCCGGCTTTTTTGAAAAGAGCCTGTTCCGTGAAGCTCTGGATAAGCATGAGGAAAATCTACGCGCGCATTCAGACAGCCTGAAAGCCGTTTTTATGCAGGCGACATCCGGGCTGGCGGCGGGTTCAGACTGGGTGCTGGAGCAGGGTGAGTTTGCCGAAATCGCGATTGGTTATTCCCGTGGTGCGGATATGACCATTCTTGGCCAGCACAATCCCAGTGCGGATGAACAAGCTACCGTCGGTGCGCCGGATCAGGTGATTCTGCGCAGCGGGCGGCCCACACTGGTTATTCCTTATATCAAGGCACCGGCTAATATTCCCGCCAAACATGTGCTGGTGGCATGGGATGGCTCACGTGAGGCGACGCGGGCGCTGCATGATTCAATTCCGTTGTTACAACAGGCGGAAAAAGTGGAGCTGTTTACCATCGCCGAGCCGAAAAGTAGGGCAGCGCAGTATGCCAAGCTGGATCTGGTGGTTGCGCACCTGCAGCGTTATGGCATTAATGCCAGAGGCGATCACCTGAGCAAAAGTTCGCTGGAAATTGGTGATATGCTGCTGAATCATATTGTCGATACCGGGGCGGATATGCTGGTGGCCGGTGCTTATGGTCATAGCCGTCTGCGTGAGGTGGTGCTGGGTGGTGTGACCCGGAGTTTGCTCGGGCATTGCGGGATTCCGGTGTTGATGTCGCGGTAGAGTTGGATTGTATCGGTGGGAGGTGACAGCCTGTCGTAGCTTACCTTCCGGATAGACACCGTCACATAACCAGTACGGTTACACAAAAGCAAATCGTTTAGAAAACAATCAGGCCAACGACTGCTGGCCTGACGCCCGTTAAATGAACTCAACAGAGCCGGAAGGTCAATCTTCCAGCTGGCAAAATGAGGTATTGCCCTCAGTGCGCCACTTGCTGTTCCACTTGGCATCTTCACGCAGTGCCGCAGCATTACAGCGCAAATTAGCCTCCTGTTGATTACGGATAAAGCCCACATCCACTTCGCGAACCCCGAAAGTCAGTTTACAGGTTGCCATTTTACCGGGAATAGTGACCCGCCAGGCGCCTTTCCATTGGCCGCGATGCTTTGCAGCGATTCCAGGACACATTTGATTAGCCTGCTGCTGATTAGCTATAAAGCCCCCGGCGTTATATTCATTTTTGCGGGCATCAATTTCACAAACTGCCATGTTGCCGGATGCGATAGGCCACCATTTATTGGTCCAGCTGGCATTATTCTGCTGAGCCAGCATCGGACATTTGATCCGGGCTTCCTGGTCGTTAGCGATAGGCCCGGCTTCCAGTGGTTTAATGATGGCCATGGCCGGTGTGGTGGCCAGCGAAAGTAAAAGTGCGGTGGTGACCGCCGGTATCGACAATGAAATTGCCGGTTTTTTCAGATTCATACGTGTTTTCAGCATAAGGCTTAGCTTCCCAGGTCAAGTTACTCATTCGGTTTTGTCTCAGTGTAGGACATTGTTGAGTCATTTTAGTTTACCGCAAAGCGGATGTCGGTGATACTCAGGGCAGCACGCACTGATTGTGTAGAAATTGCGCATAATTTTGAATTGTTTAAAAAATAATACCCGTAGGTGAACAATGAGTATCTTACGAACGGTTTTACTGACTGCTTTTGCATTGCTGGCCTTTGCCGGGAACTCCGTGCTTTGCCGTCTCGCCCTGGGGGATGGCGCCATTGATGCGGCAAGTTTTACCGTGATCCGTCTGTTATCCGGCATGGTAGTGCTGGCGTTGATTATTGTCGCCAGCGGCAGCCATAAAGCAGCCGCTACCAAAGGTAACTGGCCAGCGTCAGCGATGCTGTTTTTATATGCCATCACCTTTTCATACGCCTATATCTCACTCGACACCGGCACCGGCGCATTGATTCTGTTCGGTTCGGTACAGCTGACCATGATTGCGGTAAGCCTGGTGTCAGGAAATCGCCTGCATGCTACAGAATGGCTGGGGGTGGCGATTGCCTGTACCGGTTTTGTTTATTTGGTCATGCCGACACTGAGCACGCCTTCATTCAGCGGTTTTTTACTGATGACCATCGCCGGGGTTGCCTGGGGTTTTTATACCTTACGCGGGCGGGGTTCGGCCAGTCCGCTGAGTGATACGGCTTATAATTTTCTGCGCACTCTGCCGCTGGTGGTTGTATTGCTGGTGCTGACGCTCCGGGATATGCAGTTATCCCAAAGCGGGGTTTTACTGGCGGTACTGTCCGGTGCAGTGGCTTCCGGGATTGGTTATACCGTGTGGTATATCGCACTGGGCGGCTTGTCGGTGGTGCAGGCAGCAGTGGTGCAGTTGCTGGTACCGGTGATTGCGACCATCGGCGGGGTGATCTTTGCCGGTGAATTGCTGTCTCTGCGGCTGGTTATGGCTTCGTTGCTGGTACTGGGCGGGATTTTACTGGTGGTGCTGGGACGGTATTATTTTGTGCAGCGTAAAGCAGGGTGAGTCGTTTTCTGCTTGGTTGCGTTATCCAGGGCCGGTTGCTGAAAGTCAACATGGATCAGAGTCTGCACACTTGTTGCAGACAGCTATTCCCTGCCAGAGGCATTAAATGCTCAGTAAGATTGACGTGCAAAAAGTAATTGCATGCGTTGTTGCCAGCTTTTCAGTCGTGAGTGACGCGTTGCCGGGGTAAATTTTTTGTGTGATAACATCGGATATAAACGGCTTGTCAGTGTGAGCCGTGGAGTTCGCAAGGTATCAGCTTGCAAAGCTTTTCCGGTTGGTGGGGTGGTGACAGGCATCGTTAAAATCTCTGTTTTTAATATTAAGCAGATTTTATGATAACGATAAGATGTGCAGAATTTTTGCAGAGTTGACGAATGGTTTATGCAGACGGCGCTTTTGCCTAAAAAGCAGCCAATTTACTGCTTTTTCGTTTGCCCTGCGGAAAGTTCCGCTTTGCGGGTTTGTGCTGCTACTTTATCCAGCACACCATTAATGTATTTATGTGCCTGTTCACCGCCAAACTTTTTAGTCAGGTTCACAGCCTCATTCACCACAACCTTGTAGGGTGTTTCCGGATTATTCAGCAGTTCTGCCGTGGCAATGCGCAGCACGGCACTTTCAATCGGATCGACCTGGATCAGTTTGCGGTCAAGGTGAGGGCTGAGTTGTTCCTCGATGAGTGCCGGGCTGCTGATGACGGTGTGCAGCAGCTGATGAAAAAAGGCGGCATCACATTTGCGGAAGTCAGCTGCCAGCTCTTTATCCTGCTGAAAGTTCAGGTAAATTTCCTGGAATTCGTTCTGAGTGATCAGCCACTGATAAGCGCCGATAAGCGCCAGGCGACGTGCAACACGGCGTTTGGCAATAAACTGCTGTGATTCAGTAGGTGGCGGTCGGTTTGCCATATTAATTCTGCAACTGGTTGAGGAGTGACACGGTTTCAATGGCAGATAATGCTGCCTCTGCGCCTTTGTTGCCGGCCTTGGTGCCGGAGCGTTCGATGGCCTGCTCAATGGTATCGGTGGTCAATACACCAAAAATCACCGGAATATCATGATCCAGTGCCACACTGGCCAGTCCTTTGGCTGCTTCACCGGCGACATAGTCGAAGTGAGGCGTGCCGCCGCGAATCACTGCACCCAACGCAATAATGGCGTCATAATCACCATTCACCGCCATGGACTGGGCAACCAGAGGCAATTCGTAAGCACCGGGCATGCGTACAATTTCAATGTCTTCATCTTCCACGCCATGACGCCGCAAAGTATCGACTGCACCTTCGAGCAGGCTTTCCACGATAAATGCGTTAAACCGTGCTACTGCGATGCCATAACGTGCTTTTTGTGGTTTGAAGTTGCCTTCAATAACTTTAATACCCTGCATAACCCAACCTTTTGTTAATCCTGAATATATTCAACGACTTCCAGCCCGAAACCTGCAATCCCCAGAAAACGTTTCGGAGCACTCATGACCCGCATGCGCTGGATACCCACATCTGCGAGAATTTGTGCGCCAATACCGTATGTTTTCAGGTCTGCGGGAGAAGAAGGCGTATTGTCCTGCACTACGGGCTGAGATTCAAATGCTTTCAGCTGTTTCAGAACATCCTGTGCATGTGTCGGACGGCGCAGAATAACAATGACGCCTTGTCCTTCCCGGGCGATGCGTTGCATGGCATCCCGCAGCGGCCAGCCACAGGAGGCTTCAGTCAACGCCAGCAGGTCACACAATTCATTTTCCAGATGTACCCGTACCATGACTTCATCGCCGGGGCTAATGTCGCCCCTCACCAAAGCCAGATGAATGTCATGACCGCTGGTTTCCTGATAAGCCAGTACTTTGAAAACCCCAAATTCTGTATTCAGCTCCTGCTCAAATACCCGTTCCACAGTTTTCTCATTTTCCACCCGGTAACGGATCAGGTCTTCAATGGTGCCCATCTTCAGGCCGTGTTTTTGGGCAAATACTTCCAGATCAGGGCGCCGTGCCATGGTGCCATCTTCATTGAGTATTTCTACAATCACGGCAGCGGGTTCGGAGTTTGCCAGCCGGGCCAGATCACAGCCTGCTTCAGTATGTCCGGCACGGGTCAGTACTCCGCCGGGCTGAGCCATCAACGGAAAAATATGGCCGGGGCGGGTAATATCTGCCGGTTTTGCATCCGGTGCCACCGCTGTGCGGATAGTATGCGCACGATCATAGGCAGAAATGCCGGTGGTAACGCCTTCGCTAGCCTCAATGGATAAGGTAAAATTGGTGCCGTGCGACTCATCGGTGGTGGAAACCATCAGCGGCAGAGCAAGCTGCTTGCAACGCTCTCTGGTCAGTGTCAGGCAGACAAGTCCCCGGGCTTCCTTGACCATGAAGTTAATGTCTTCGGGACGGGTCATCGAGGCCAGCATTAACAGGTCACCTTCGTTTTCACGATCCTCATCGTCAACAATAATGACTATTTTTCCTGCTGAGAGGTCTTCAAGAATTTCTTCAGTTGTATTGAATGCCATAGGGGTATGTATATTTTGTTACGGTCATCAGCGAAGAGGGGATGATACGCAAATCTGTCTGCATTGACTAACAATTACTGTAAAAGCCTGTTTTCCGGGAGGGTGGCTGTGTGGGCTGATCAGCTGCGGAGCCGGTAAACAGGCTGATTATTATGGTCAATCAGGCCGTATTCTGTTAGCCATTGCCGGGCATCTTCGGCATCTTCCTCAAACCACCGGCGGGCGGAGCCAAGCCTGAATGTATAGCCCCAGCGATCCATGTCTGTAAAAGCCCTTGATCTGCCAAAGCCCTTAAGCTGTTCTGCCAGCAGAATCTGCAGATAGCAGACCGCATTTTCCTCGGCTATTTCACCTTCTGCATCCGTGTGTAACTGCGCACGACGTTTGCTGTCCATGCAGATGAGATGGCAACTTTCATGCAGCAACGAGTGCAGCGGGGTATCCGGACGTGCATAGACTTCCTGTCTGATAATTCCGGCTTCAGGTTCGCCCCAGAAACTGCCGGGAATCTTTTCTCCCGAATCAACTATGTTCAGGTTAAGCTGATAACGTTGCAGCAGATCAGTAACCTCTGTGAAAGGCAGATCCGCCAGAGTCAGTACAGTGTCCTGTTCAGTAATGGTCACGGCTCAGATCAGGTACTTTCCGGCAGTTGCTAAAGTAATGGTCAGCAGGCCGATGAGCAGGTTGATGCCGATCAGCATGCGGATCTGGTTCAGGGCTTTGCCACCGTCCGGCCAGCGGCTGTCACTGACTGCACGGGTTAAACGGCGATAGGGAGCAAAAAACACGTGAAAGAAAATCAGCATCATTACCAGACCTGATCCATGCATAACATGCACGAACAAGGGTGCATTGGCCATACCGCCATAAACACCAAAAATGATCCAGTAACCGGAGGCTAATATCAGTATGACAGCCGCCCAGACCCAGGGGAAAAATTTGCTGAAAACCGCACGCCAGAGTGTCAGACGTGCCGGTGGTTCCAGTAATGCTGCTGCAGCCGGTCTGAGAGCCATATAGGCAAAGAACATGCCCCCGACCCAGATAACTACACTTAAAACATGTAAAGCGACTGCTAATGACATCGTTATATTTCTCTTGCCGTCTGTTGTTGTTAAGTACCGGCTTACACCCGCGTCGGGTAGCTGTAGTAATCATCTTCATAACCCAGGTCAGAAGCGTCTGTTACTTTATTAAGCAGGAGGCCGGTGACAGATAGTCCTGACTGGCGTAAACGCTTCAGGGCGTTGGTAATGGTGGTGGTGCGTGTATTATTGCTGTCCACCGCGATGACGGTAAGGGTTGCCAGTGAAGCCAGAATCATTGCATCAGCCAGTCCAAGAATTGGCGGGCCATCGATAATAACCATGTCATAATTTTCATTGGCTGCCTGTAACAGATCCTGCATACGGCGGTTGGATAGCAACTCGGCAGGATCGTGTGATGTCTGGCCTGCCGGAATAATATCGAGGTTTTGCACGTTGGAGGTTTGTGCCAGTTCACCGATGCCTGTTTCTCCGGACAGATAACTGGTCAGGCCGTTTTGCTCGCTGGTACCCATAACCTTATGCAGGGAAGGGTTGCGCAGATCCGCATCAATCAACAGTACACGATTGCCGGAATGAGCGTAGGTACTGGCCAGATTAACAGACGCTGTGGTTTTACCCTCATTGGCCCGTGAACTGGTAACAAACAGGGTATTGCTTTGATTGGCCTCTCGTAACTTGAAGCGCAGAGTCGTGCGCAGGGTGCGGAATGATTCGGCCAGTGTGGAGCGTGGCTCGGTCAATGCAAGCTGTGCCATTTTGCGTGGATCCTTTTCCCGTACTGACGGGATAATGCCCAGGACAGGCAGCCGTGTCTGACGTTCCAGGTCATTTATGTCTTTCACACTGTCATCCAGAAACTCGCGGAGGAAAGCAACAGTCATTCCCAGCAGCAGCCCAAGTAGTGATGCGAATGCCAGATTAGTCAGCAGATTCGGTTTATGTTTTTCCAGTGGTGGTTGTGCTTCATCAACAATCATCAGGTTATTGCTGGCAACGCTACCTGCGACATTGATTTCTTTTAAGCGTTGCAGTAAGCCCTGGTAGGAGGCCTGATTGGTTGCTACCTCCCGCTGCAGAGTCTTGTAGGTGGTGGTCTTGCTTTGATTTTCCAGAAATCTGCTTTCTTCGCGATTCAGCTGATCCCGGATCAGTTCAGCGCTTTCCTGTGCTGCTGCCAGCTCGTTTTTGCGTTTGGGGTCGGTTTTTATTGCAATAACCTCACGCTCCGCGCGAACCAGTTCTTCTGAAAGCTGGGCAATTTTAAGGGTGCTGGTCGTTGATTCTTTATTATCCAGTTGCAGAATTTCATTTTCCAGTGCGTATTCATTCAGATTTTTTTCTGATTCCTGTAATTTTGCTCTGGCATCTGCAATACGGTCATTCAGCAGTGCTTCTGCTGTAGTGGTCGCGCTGACACGACGCTCAACATTGGTATCAACAAAAGTTTTTACAATAGCATTAGCGACTTCGGCTGACTTTTCCGGTGAAGAGCCTTCAAAGTGCACGTAAACCAGCCGGGAGTTTTTGATAGGCTCAATGTAAAGATTGTCGGAAATGGCTTTAATCAGCGCAGTCTTTTCACTGTCCTCGGCTGTAGGCATCAGCGCACTTTTTATTTTGCCTGGCAGGGACTGGCGGATCACATCTGTGTCAAGATTGAGTTGATCAATGACTTTAGCGATAAGGCCCTGACTGCGGATCAGTTCGAACTGTGTCTGGTAAAAATCACGGGTGTCGCGAATATCGCCCGGATTCAAAAAGTCAACGTCAATGACTTTGTTGGTCTCCCGCTCTACCTGCAAAGTCGCTGTAGCACGGTATAACGGACTGCTAAGCAAGGTAAATACCAGGGTCAGTAACAGTATGATTCCGAGAATGGTAAGGATGGTGCCTTTTTGTCTTACCAGTGTCTTCCAGAAGCCTCTCAGATCCAGGCTGTCCTGTGATTTGGCAAACTCGGGAATATGGGGCCGGCTGCCTGCAGCAGTATGAGTCATGTTTTGCATAATTTTCTTCTTGAGGATGGGTCGTCTCAGATTTTCTGAGGAGAGATTCTAGCAAGTCTGTATCCTCAGACGTAATAAAGTTAATTTATGGGGTAGCAGGTAGTCTGCACTCAGAGCGACATTCTATCTAGCTTTGCCGATGAAACGTAGAATGAATTGATCATACGCCGCAATGGAGTTTCAAAGTACTTAAAAGAAGCTATAGAAAGCAAAGTCAGCAATAGGGCAAATAAATAGAAATGCATGTTTGTATCCATACTGAGCCACTGGCCAAGCGTTCTGTCATAAATGCCATAGACGGGGCGTTGCAGTATATAAAGTGAGTAGCTGGCCTCTCCCAACAGCAATAAAAAGGGCAGAGAGAGTATTCTTTTTGTTGCCCCCCGGTTACTTGCCAGAATGACAATCAGGGCAAGGAACAATGGTGCAATCAGGCCGTTATTGTAGTCAATGAAAACCCCGAGTGCTGATTCAATTTTATACTCATAGGCCAGTGCTAATATAATCAGCGTGGTCAGCAGGAGTGCGAGTAAACCGTTCCAGCGATTGTTCAAACGATCCATACGGCCGTCACAAAAGTAAACACCCGTCACAAAGCCGATGATAAAAGTGCTGATATGCATCAGAGGGTGGTAGTAAATAAATTCGTGCAGCGGTGTTCTCGGTGCGTAGCTATCCAGATTGTGCAGGCCTATCTGCAGTACTTGTGTTAGTACCCAAAGAACGATACCGGTAACCAGCAGGTATTTGAGCTTATCTTTGCGGATTAACAGCATCAGTACAGGGAAGCTCAGGTAGAAAAACATCTCAACAGAAATTGACCAACCCGGTGAATTTAGTGTCATTGCATAGCCGGGTATCCAGGCCTGTAGCGTAGACAGGCTGAGAAAAACTGTGAGCGGATCACTGCCGTCAGTTTTCAGATTAGCGCCGATCATTAACACCAGAGCCACCAGATAAACCGGATAAATCCGGGCAAAGCGTGCCAGCCAGTATTTCCACTGGTTAAATGGCACCGGATTGTTTTTTAGTGGGGCATAGTAGGCTACCGCCATGATAAAGCCGGATAGTACGAAGAAATAGCTGACTGCGATCGGACCGGCAGTAATAACAGGGTTTAACCAGGTGTTTGTCGCCGGAAACGCATTGCTTCCGAAGTGAAAAAATACGACGGTTAACGCAGCCAGGTAACGTGTAAACGTTAGTTGGTCAAGTCTCAACGTGGGCAGTCCGGTTCAGCTCAGTAAGCGTTTTTATCAAAAAAGGTTTTGAAGGCAGTTGCAAAAATAATACGGATATCAAACCACAGGCTCCAGCTACGGATATACTCCATGTCGCATTCCACGCGTTTTTGCATTTTGTATAGCGTGTCTGTTTCTCCCCGCCAGCCGTTGACCTGTGCCCAGCCGGTGATTCCGGGTTTAACCAGGTGCCGCATCATGTAGCCCGGGATGAGACTGCTGTATTCTTCGTTGTGTGATACGGCATGCGGACGTGGCCCGACAATAGACATATGCCCCTGCAGTACATTAAAAAACTGTGGCAGTTCATCTAAAGACGTTTTGCGCAGGAAAGCGCCCACTGTGGTTACACGAAGGTCATTGCGGGTTGCCTGTTTGATAGCACCTTCATTTTCACATACTGTCATAGTGCGGAATTTCCAGACCTTGAAAGGTTTGCCTTTCAGGCCATGCCGTACCTGTCTGAACAACACCGGCCCGGGTGAGCTTAATTTAACTGCCATAGCAATGACCAGCATAACCGGCATTAGCATAACGAGTAGTGCTGAGCCAATGATCAGATCTTCTACCCGTTTTATCAAAACATTTTGCGTTGATAGCGGGGCGTCATAGATACACAGGACAGGCGTGTCGGCAATCTCAAGGTATTTACTATGCATTAATGATGTTGTGAAATTATCGGGGATCAGCCGGATAGGAGTGGATGTATCAGACAGTTGTGCGATGATTTTCCGGGAAAAAGCTTTTTCTTCTGAGGGCAGGGCCAGATAAATCTGATCCCAGGTACCTAAACGGGCATCCTCGATCATTTGCTCAAGACCACCGATTTGTGCGTATTGGTTCGGCGCCTGCAGTTCTTTAATATGGTTGTCTGTTGAGTAGAATCCTGCTATTTGCAGGCCGGACTCGGGCTGGTTCTGAATGGATTTTGCAAACTTAAGACCTGAGGGGGTAATGCCCAGGATGGCAATATTGTAGTTATGGATACCCAGCCGTTTAAGGCTGGACAGCAGGCTGCGCAGCAGGTAACGGTTCAGAATCAACAAAGCCGGAGTGAGAAATAGCCAGCTCACCAGTATCAGTCTTGAAAACTGTTCCGAGGTCTTTGAGATAAAAATCACGAAAACCAAGGCAAAGAATGTTGTCAGCCAGGTGACAATAAGGCGCATGATTTCGTCACGGAAAAACGGTCGTCCACTCCATGAGGTATAAATGTCTGTAAACCGGCCTACTAATCCGAAAATAAGTGATGCTCCGAGGCCAGCGGCCAGATAACCTTCGAGGTTATAGCTGCTGGAATAGAGAGAAGCCAGCAACACGATACTCAGGATTACCAGTGTATCTGTACTGCGGTAGATGAGTTCAGAGCTAATTTTTTTATCTACCATCTTTAATGTCGTCCGTTCACAGAATAGTTATCCCCTGAGTTTTTTGTAAACAGGGATTTTATTGTCAAGTCACTGCATTATCAATGTTGCACTGGCGAAAAAGCAACAGTACCTGAGCTGTAGCCATTCGTTAGAGTTCAGCAAAACCTGATATAACCAGTTGTTAAATATAGTAAAGTAGATATAAGACTGCTGAATGACACTCAACGCCTTAATTATCTGATCCTAACTATAGCTCACTTCGAAAAGTATGTCGTAAAAAAAATACAAAAAGGTTCATTTTCAGTGCATATTCAGCTTTACACTCATGCCTGTTGGCGTGATGATTTATCCGTTTCCCAGCGATAGGTGTCAATCGACTTCAGCTGCTTTTTGGCGCGCAACCTGATAAACGTAGTGATACCTATATAAACAATCACCGGGATAAAAGCCGGACTCAGTAGTTTCTGCAACAGAATACTTGAGTAAGGCTTACTTTCCGCTTTGGTACACAGTCCCTTCATTTTCAGCTGCACATTACCCAGCCGGGCACGGGTCTTGATTTTAATCAGCGAATACAGGTCTTTAGGTGCAGTAATAAAAACCCGCGTGCCTGCTACATTGCCGCGCTCCTCAGAGGAAAACTGGCAACGTACAAATCCATCATCATTAATAATAGACGGAAACTGCGAGAAACGCTGGCGACCCTGTTCAGAAATGACGAAACTACAGGTCGCCACGACACCATCCCGGATATACGGTAGTGAAAGCCAGACACGATAATACTGTTTAACCCACCATGATGAGGCTGAGGTGTCGATAACCGGCTCAGGAGCAGCCAGTAATAATTCTCCGGACTCCATTGCTGCACATATCTTTTCGATGGCTCCCTCAGACAGACGGGTATCTGCATCAATATAAAATACCGGCCAGCTTACTATGTGTTTTTCTGCTTCATTCAGTGCGTTGACCTTGGAAGGTGTTTCTATCTCCAGACAAAGCACATCAGGGTAATTTTTTACAATCTCAACTGTGTTGTCAGTGCAGCCGTTACAGGCGGCAATGATCTTATCTATCCCTGGCTGTGTCAGCAGGCTATCCAGACAGGCTGCAATGACATTGGCTTCATTATGCGCAGGTACAATGACAGTTGCCATCAACGGTATCCTTTTAACCAGTCAGTTCTTTGTTCAAATACTGTTTGCCATTCGCGTGCTCCTTCAGTATTTGGTTTTAACAGCTTGTGCAGTATGTGCTTGTTCAGCACGTACAGGTAAAGCAAAAACTTGTAAACAGGACGTTTGCCGCTACTGACATGCCGGTTTATTAATTCTACTTTGCCTTTTAATAATTTGATTAATTTTCCCGAAAAACGGGTATGGCTGACACCACCGTGATGGATAATCCGTGCATCCGGAGTGACAATCGGCTGATAACCCTGTTTTATGGCCCGCAAACAATAGTCGGCTTCTTCAGCATACATGAAAAACTGCGGGTCGAGTCCGCCCAGCTGATCCCAGACCTGGCGGCTGGTGAGGAAAAAGCAGCCGGATAAAATATCAACTTCTTTGACGGTATCCCTGTTCCAGCAGCCATAATTGGCATGATTAAAAAAACAGCTTTTATTAAAAGCTTTGCTTAAACCCAGCGCACTGAATAACAGTGTGCCAAACGTGGGCTTTGACCAGGCGTGCTGGGTATTGACTGACAGATCATTATTCAGGGTAACACCGCCCCAGATACCATTTTTGTCATGCTGACGGGCAAATTGCATAAGTTTATCAATTGCACCTTGCTGCACAATGGTATCGGGATTGAGCAGTAACAGGTAGTCCCCACAGGATTGCTCAACCCCCAGACAAACACCGCCGGCAAAACCAAGGTTGTCCGCCGACTCGAATAACTTAATATGCGGAAAGTTTTCTGTTAACACAGCAACCGAGTTATCTGTGGAAGCATTATCCACTACGATCAGCTCAAAGTTCGTTGATTGTGTTTCGATGAATACTGACTCAATAGCCCGGCGGGTATAGTCTGCCGTATTGTACGAAACCATTATAATGCTTAATTCAGGCTTGTTCATTGCGCCGGCTCTGCCATTTCAGGCTCAGCTTGTGGTAAGGGGGCAGCGTTGCTTTCAGCGGCCTGAACCAGGCGTCCGAAGGCTTGTGTCCGGATACCGGAACGGATAACTTTGGCCGGATTGCCTGCCACAATACTATGCGCAGGTACATCTTTGGTGACCACACTGCCTGCAGCTACTATGCACTGATCGCCGATGTTAACGCCCGGCATAATGATGGAGCCGCAGCCGATGAAGCAGCGTGATCCGATACGGGTACCGTACTCCGAACCACCGGAATGACGCTCAGTGGAAAAATCGTGTGACAGAATAATCGAGTCAAAGGCGATCAGCGTTTCCGGCCCGACTTCGATAGCCTGCGGGTTGGTTTTGTCGATACGGGCTTTTAAAGAAACACGCACATCGGGAGCCAGTTTCATGCCATAAAACTTGCGCAGATACCAGTTGTAGACCCATAGCAGGCTGTGGCGGAAATGGATAATCCACAAAAATACTTTGGGACTGACAAACTTTGGCCTCATTGAGTTTGCTCCTGTTGTTTTGTATCACCGTCTCCGGCAGGGGGTACCACAATATTATCCATAACAGTGTTTTGCCCTGTCTCGGGTAAGGTATAACGCGCCCAGCCTATGGCGCCCAGCATAAAGAAGAACAGCGGTTGCAATTTGCCGAAGTAGTCTACCGTGAAACCAATTAAAATCAATGACATAAATGCTAACAACCAGGCTGTTACCATCCATTTAATGCTCTCAGGCTGGCGATTGACATTATTGAGTGTATTGAAAACCACATAGAAACAGGCAATCAGTACGAATAATGCCGCAAAAACACCGTGTTGCAGGGTTAGCAGCAGCCAGAAGCTGTCAATACTATCGCCCATCCAGTCCTTCCAGTAGGGGCGGGTCCAGTCATTGTGGGCAATACCCAGGATCGGGCTTTCCAGAATGTCATCCATGCTGTATTCCCATTGCAGCATGCGGAAGTAGCCGGTATTCGGGTTAAAAGTCAGGTAGGAGATCAGGATGCCGAAGAAGCCGCGGTTGGAGGCTGCATTCAGCAGCATAGCTCCGGACAGGCCGCCAAAGAACAGGGCTATCCATAAGCGTCGGGCATTGTCCCAGAATTTTACCAGTAAAGTGGTGATCCCCTGAAAAATCAGTGCCAGCAGCGGGGCAGAGGACAAGGTCATAATCATTGAGATGATCAGGCTGAACAGGCCGATACCATTTAGTGTGGTACGCAGGCGCAGGAAAGCAATCACCGCAAACGGGAAAAACATAGCCGACAGAGTGCCGAACAAAATAGGGTGGGCGAACACACTGGTAGCACGCATAATATCGCCGCGAATGTAGTAGTGTGTATACAGACGGTAATCGAGTGATTTATTACCGGTAATATTTTCTGCTAACTCATGCAGTATGCGGTGTTTGGCCAGAGCCTCGTACACGGTAAATGCTAATAGCAGGGTAATTGCAATAATAAATACTTTATTAAATTTATAGAAGCGTTCCGGCGTATTGATAAACATGCGTGCCAGATAAAAAGCACCCAGCGTTTCCAGTGCGTACAGGCCGGTTGATTCTATGGCTTTTTGCAGACTGTGGTTATACCAGAAGCTGGCAAAGGCGAGGAAGATCAGGCCGAATAGCAGAATGTCCGCCAGATCAACCTGTTCAAGCACTTTACTGAGGTTGAAAAAAGCGTAGATTAAGGCCAGTCCCAGAATGATGCGGTACGCTTCAATACGTACACTTCCCGCCATCGTGTAAAACTCGACCGGTATAAAGATGGAAATAAAGAAAAGGATAGCAATGATTCTTAGCATGTTGGTCTAATCATAGTCTGTCATCAGACGTTTTTTCGCGAAAAATAAAACCACACCACCGGTCAGCGCCAGATTGGCAAGCAGGGAGGCACCTGCAGAGCCTTCGATACCGAATTTGGGAATCAGAATCAGGTTGGCAATAATATTCACGGCAAGCGCGAAGTACAGCAGGTAATTCAGTGTGCCCACCTGCTTTTGGGCAATATACATCAATGAAAAAGTCAGGCTCAGCGCGCGGATAAACTGCGCCAGCAGCAGAATTAGCAGGGCATTGACCGCAACCACGTATTGCGGGCCGAAAACGCTGAGGATCTGTTCGCCGAGCAGGCCGATCGCCAGGGTAATGCTACCCAGCGTTCCGGCAACCATTAACGTACCTTTGCGGAAAAAGCTTTTCAGCTGCTCCGGGTGATTGCCATGTATGCGTAGCAGGCGCGGGTAGATGGTGGCCTCCAGTGCGGTCAGAAAGATGCCGCAGACAAAGGAGACCCGTACCGCGCTGTTATACAGGGCGACATCCTCATTCGGCAGAAAGGCCGCCACCAGAATGGCATCAATCCACAGCATCAGGAATGAAACAAAAGCGATCGGAGCCAGTGGCACAGACTGCTCCAGTACCTGCTTAATACTGAATGCAGCTTTCCGGTTATGAAACAGGTGCGGCCACCACGAACGAACCAGCAGAAAGGAAAGTCCGCCAGCCAGCAACAGGGAGGCCAGATATAGCCAGATATAATTCTGGTTGTCGCGGAATACAAACCAGAACGCCAGTAATAAAACCAGCATCGTAATTGCGGGCAGGGCATTCTGTGTTAGCAGTGACTCGGTGACATGGTGAGTCGCTTTCATGAAAATGGCATGGGTGGAAATCAGGTTCCAGCACAGAATGCCGATAGCACCCAATATCAGTGGTAACAGGTGAATCTCACCGTCAAACAGCCACTGTTTCATCAGCGGACTCAGCACCACCCACAACAACATAAATAGCAGTGTGCTGAGCAGGAGCATGCGATAGGCGCTGTGCAAAAATCTGCCCTGTTCAATATGCAGGCTTTCATTTTCCGGCAGCGCAGCGACATCCCGTACCAGCCAGTGCTCGACACCCAGACGGCTGAACAGTGAGGCACCGGTCAGCAAGGTCATTAGCGTCAGAATCATGCCAGCTTCATTTTGCGGCAGATTGCGGGTCAGGATAACCATCACCGTAAGGTTTAAAACCACCCCCGCACCACGCGCCACAATGGATATGGCGGATTGCAGGATCAGGGACGGGTTGTTCAGTTTCATGTGTTGACGGCCTGATGAATGAAGTCAATCAGTTGCCGGCGCTGTTCCGGTTGCTGATGCTGACTGCCCTGCAGGTCACCATAACGGTTCAGTAGTTGCTGCATTTCTTCACAGCTGCTGGCCGTATACACGCCGGATAGCTTACCCATCCACTCCAGCCCGTCTGCCTGATGATCATTGCGATGTTCACCCAGTTTGTGCTGGCGATTCATCACAATAATCGGTTTATTATTTTCCAGTGCGGTGATGATATTACCCATTCCGGCATGAGAAATAATCAGGCTGGCCTCTGTTAAACGGGCATTCAAGTCATCGGTGGTCATAAAACGATCCCAGCTGGCATGGGTGGGCGTGTATTTGCCACCGGCTATCTGGGCGTGGGCGGGAATGTTGTTTTGTGCTGCCCATTGATCGACGCACTGAACCAGGCGGTCAAACGGAAACTGGGTGCCCACTGCAACGAAAATCATAATACTGAACCCTTGTGCAAAATATTTTCGTCGTCACTGAGATGCGGCCATTGGGTCAGAAAAATATCAGCGTGTTTTTGTACCATGCGCCCGGCGCGGGAAATTTTCTGCACATTGGCGATACTGTCAATCCAGATGGTCTGGATGCCGAATAATTTTCCCAGCATGACCGCAACAGCACCGGGTGCAGCGCCGGTGGAAATAATGCTGTCAGGACGTTCTTTGAGCAGAATCCAGCCGACCTGTAGTGCACAGGGAATCAGCTTCCATTTGTCATCTGCACTGACATCGACCACAGAGTAAACTTTCTGGTCTTTTTTTGCCTTAAACAGCTTATCCGGCATGGCATAAACAATGCGGTTTTTTTCTTCCAGTCCCTGACACAGCCGGGTCAGTTGAATCCAGTGACCACCGGGAGAGGAGATGGCAAAAATTTTCTTCGGCTGGTTCATATTTATTCCGTCAGGCAGGTTTACGCAGATAAAAAGCGGCCTGATCGCCCTGATTAACGGCGTTTAGCTCACGGGAACGTTTTTCAAAGTTTTTGATGTCCTTTGCTGTAAACGGGGATTTTTCCGGATTTTCTGCCCAGGATTTTTCTGAGTGCAGCGGAATATCCTGTTCATACTGCTCACTGCCCCAGAACTGGAAGGCATTGGAATCATACACAATATTTTCCACTTCAAAGCCGGTTTGCCCTGCCAGTGACTTTACACTGTCAACAGAGTGCAGAAACAGGTGGCGCGGTGCATCAAGCTGTGACCAGTTCACGCCATAATGTTGCCAGGCATAAGAGGAAACCGTGGGGATGCGGATCAGGGCTATACCACCCGGTGTCAGCAGCTTATAGGCTTTTTTCAGGGTGCGTTGCTGCTCGGGCAGATGCTCAAAGGAGTGGTGGAACATAATCACATCCCACTCACCGGTCTCGCTGAAAATATCGCGCTTCTCAATTTTCAGGCCATTTGGGTACTGAATATCCTGCCGGTTGAACGGGTCAATACCCAGCGTGTTTTGAAATCCGATATTGCGCAGTGAGTTCAGCAAAATGCCTGCACCGCAGCCCACATCCAGAATCCGTGATTGTGAGTTCAGTTTTAGCGGTTGCAGGGTAGTGAGCTTGGCATTCGGCATCAGCAGGTGCAGTAGCCGGCCCGGCAGTGATTTGCCGGTGGCGGCATAACGGTCACGTTGCTGCACCAGCAGCTGTTTCAGCCCGCTGCCATTGTCCGGTGCATCATAAGAATAGTAGTTTTCGGACGGATAATAGTCCGGCAGGTTGTCCGGTATGCGGGTGATTTGCAGACAGCCACAGTTGTTACACTGAAAGTACTGGTGCTCATCACGCAGACCCAGCATTAACTCTTTGACTTTGTAGACCGGATGATTGCTGACATCATCGCAAATACGGCATTGCATTACACGGTCTCCGCGTGGGAGCCGAACAGTTCTATACCTTCAGCCTGCCAGAAATCCGTATGCTGCAAATACCAGTCCAGCGTTTTGGCCAGACCACTCTGGAAGGTTTCGGCGGGATTGTAACCCAGCTCGGTACAGATCTTTGAGTTATCAATCGCGTAGCGCCGGTCGTGACCGGGACGGTCGGTAACATAGGTAATCAGCTGCTTATGTGGTACGTGCGGTGAGTCAGGAAAGCGCTCATCCAGCAGGGCACACAGGGTGTGAATCAGGTTCAGGTTAGTCTGCTCATTATTGCCGCCGATATTATAGGTTTCACCCAGTCGGCCCTGACGGATAATCAGGTCAATACCGCGATTATGGTCATCCACATACAGCCAGTCGCGGATTTGCTGTCCGTCACCATAAATCGGCACAGACTTGCCCTGCAATAAGTTCGAGATGGCCAGCGGGATCAGTTTTTCCGGGTACTGATACGGGCCGTAGTTATTGGAGCAGTTACTGGTGGTGGTATTCAGGCCATAAGTGTGCTGATAAGCGCGTACGATATGATCGGAGGCCGCTTTACTGGCAGCATACGGTGAGTTCGGGGCATATGGCGTGGTTTCTGAGAATGCCGGGTCATCCGCATTTAGTGTGCCATATACTTCATCGGTGGACACATGATGGAAACGGTGTTCGTAGTTATCTTTTTCATCCAGCCACACGGTTTTGGCTGCTTTCAGCAGACTGTGTGTACCGTCAATATTCGTTTTCAGAAACGCATCCGGGCCATAGATTGAACGATCCACATGTGACTCTGCGGCAAAATGTACGATGGTTTCAATGTTTTCGTCACGCAGCAGCTGCTCAACCAGTGCCTGATCCAGAATATCGCCTTTGACAAACCTGAAATTAGTCCGGCCTTCCAGCGGTTGCAGGTTTTCATAGCGTCCGGCATAAGTCAGTGCATCCAGTATAATCAGACGGGTGTCCGGGTATTGCTCCAGCCAGTAATGGACAAAATTAGTACCGATAAAACCGGCACCACCGGTCACCAGCAGGTTTTTGGGAGTGTAAGTCATATTCATGTGTTATCTGTTTGCTTAAGTTCTTCGAGCATTGAGCGCAGGCTGTTCCGCCAATAGGGCAGTGTATAACCCAGTGCTGTTTCAGTGGTTGACTTGTCCATTACGCTATAGGCGGGACGTTTTGCCGGTGTCGGGTACTCACTGCTGCGTATGGGGCGCAGCGGGATCGCTTTATTCAGCAAACCGAGCTCCAGCGCCTGTTCCTGGATAGCGGCGGCGAAATCATACCAGCTGGCGACACCATTGTCAGAACAATGATAAATACCGCTTGCATTTTGAGCGGACAAAGCCCAGATGGTATCCGCCAGTGTTGCCGCCCAGGTTGGTGAGCCGACCTGATCATAGACGATGCCGAGTTGGTCTTTATCCTGCATCAGGCGCAGCATACTTTTCACAAAATTATGCCCGTGTGCGGAATAAAGCCATGAAGTACGGATAATCAGCGCATCCGGCAGGTAGCGTGAAACCGCCTGTTCACCGGCCAGCTTACTGGCTCCGTAAACCCCCAACGGATTATCGGTTGCTGTATCCGGCGTATAAGGGGTTGCCTGCTGACCATCGAACACGAAGTCAGTGGAAATCTGAATCAGTTTGGTGGTCGGTTTTCCTGCCTCCACACGGGCAGTAATGGCCTGTGCAATCAGTGCGGGGGCAGTGTTATTGATCAGATAAGCCGTTTCCTGATCTTCCTCTGCTTTATCCACAGCAGTATAGGCGGCACCATTTATAATGCAGTCCGGCTGATATTCTTCCAGCGCCAGGCTGATCTGACGGCTGCGGGTAATATCCAGCGTATTAACATCGGTGGCGATAATATTAATATTTGCCGGTGCAGACTTCTGCAATTCATAGCCCAGTTGCCCGTCAGCACCGGTAATCAGCACTGTTTTTTTATCTGCTGTGCTCATGCAAAAGTCTCCGCATCGGCTAAAGTCACCGCTTCAGCATCTTTGGCAGACAGCTTTGGTGCTTCGCCATTCACCAGCGGCCAGTCAATAGCCAGCTCCGGTGCGTCCCAGCGCAGACTACGCTCATGCTCCGGCGTATACAGGTTGGTGCATTTGTACTGAAAATCAGCAGACTCACTCATTACGTAGAAGCCGTGGGCAAAACCTTCCGGCACCCAGAACATACGGTGATTTTCTGCAGACAGTTCAACGCCCACCCATTGACCAAAAGTAGGGGAGGATTTACGCATATCCACAGCCACATCATAGACGCTGCCGCTGGTTACGCGCACCAGCTTGCCCTGCGGATTTTTGATCTGATAATGCAGGCCGCGCAGGATGCCCTGTGCCGAGCGGCTGTGGTTGTCCTGTACAAAATTCATGGTCAGACCATGTTCGGCGAAAGTCTGCTGATTCCAGGTTTCCATAAAAAAGCCACGTTCGTCACCAAATACACGCGGTTCAATAATCAGGACTTCAGGGATTTTGGTCGGGATAATATTCATAGTTTAAGTGGGATCATTACACGTGGGTCAGGGCTGCCAGATAGTTTCCGTAACCGCTTTTCTTCAGTGGTTCGGCCAGTCTGTGGAGTTGTTCGTCGTCAATATACTTCATGCGCCAGGCTACTTCTTCCGGAGCGGCAATTTTCAGACCCTGCCGCTCTTCAATCACCCGGATGTAATTGGAGGCATCCAGCAGGGACGCATGCGTGCCGGTATCCAGCCAGGCAGTACCGCGCTTGAGCATTTCCACCTGTAGCTTGCCCTGCTCAAGATATATCTGGTTGACGGTAGTGATTTCCAGCTCACCGCGGTCGGATGGTTTTACGTTTTTCGCCACATCCACCACCGTATTGTCATAGAAATAAAGGCCGGTCACCGCGTAATTTGATTTCGGTTTTTGCGGCTTTTCTTCGATGCTGAGTGCTTTGCCGCTGCTGTCGAAATCAACTACACCATAACGTTCCGGGTCACGCACATAATAAGCAAATACTGTCGCGCCGGACTCCTGTTTAGCGGCAACCTGCAGGCGCGCGGACAGTCCTTCACCGTAATAAATATTATCACCGAGAATCAGGGTTGAAGGTGAGTTGCCCAGGAAGTTTTCACCAATCAGAAAGGCCTGTGCCAAACCTTCCGGTTCCGGCTGGATGGCATATTCGATATTGATGCCCCACTGTGAGCCGTCACCGAGCAGATATCGGAACTGCTGCGAGTCATGCGGGGTGGTAATAATCAGCACATCGCGTATACCGGACAGCATCAGTACGGTCAGCGGGTAATAAATCATCGGTTTGTCATACACCGGCATCAGTTGTTTACTGACCGCCTGGGTGAGTGGATACAGGCGCGTACCGCTGCCACCTGCGAGGATAATGCCCTTACGCTTATTATCGGTTTGAATGCTCATAATTCCGGAGTATTTTTACCAGTACTTGTCAAAATCAGTTTTATGGGTGCCTGATTGTAGACGATTTGGCAACGATTGCATCAATTCTTCCGGCCAGTGGGCATTTTTTCGGAAGTTCTGTAGCGATTCATGTTGACAATGTTTGCACATTACCGGGGTCTTGTTCACAATCCTGCCCCATGAAAATTTATGAAAATTATCCGCTGAAAAATCTGCATACACTGGGTGTTGATGTCCGTGCACGTTATTTCTGCAGGCTTAGTAAGCTGGGCGGTCTGAAGTCCGTGATGCAATGGCAGCGGGAACATGCTGATTTACCGGTACTGTTGCTCGGTGGTGGCAGCAATATGCTGTTTCTGGACGACTATCCGGGGTTAGTGGTACAGGTTTGTATCGCGGAGCGCAAGGTGCTCGGGGAGGATGGTGAGTATGTTTATATCCGTGCCGGGGCAGGGGAAAACTGGCATGATTTTGTGCGCTGGACGATTGCACAGGGTTATGCCGGGCTGGAAAATCTGTCGCTGATTCCGGGGACGGTGGGGGCAGCACCGATGCAGAATATCGGGGCTTATGGTGTTGAGCTGAAGGACTGTTTTTACAGCCTGCAGGCACTGGACTGGCGGACGGCTGAGCTACGGGAGTTTGACCGTGAGGCTTGTCAGTTCAGCTACCGGGATAGCTTTTTTAAGTCGGTGGAGCCGGGACGCTGGCTGATTGCTTCGGTAACATTTCGCCTGCCGCTCACGCCGGAATGGAAAATGGATTATGCCGGAGTGTGGGAGGCCTTGGCGGGGCAGGAGCCTTCTGCAGAGCGGGTCAGTGATGCGGTTATCAATATCCGGCGCAGTAAATTGCCTGATCCGGCGGTTCTGGGCAATGCCGGGAGTTTTTTCAAGAATCCGGTGTTATCGGCTGAACAATGGCAACAGTTGAGGGAAAAGTTTACTGATCTGCCGGGCTGGCCACAGGATGATGGGATGGTGAAAACCTCAGCGGGCTGGTTGATTGATCAGTGTGGCTGGAAAGGGCAACGGGACGGGGATGCCGGGACTTATGATAAACATGCGCTGATTCTGGTCAATCACGGAAGCGCTAGCGGGGCTGAGCTGTGGGCGTTTGCGCAGCGGATTATTGAGTCAGTGGAAAAGCAGTTTGGGGTTACGCTGGAGCCTGAGCCGCGGTTAATTTGAGGCCGTTCAGAATCCCAGAACCACTTTAAACTCTTCACCGAATTCAGCAAACTCTACTGTCTTTCCTGCTGTTTTCGCCGTGCGGTAAACCATCGGTAAACCACGTCCTAATTTGTCGATATAACGCAGGTTTTCCATGAACTTCAGGATAACCGGGTTGCGTGCGAAGGATACACCCTGTTTGATTTTCTCGATGGAGACGGTGTTAGGCAATCGCCCCGGGCTCATAAACTCAATCCGGTCATCAAACATAAAAACCCTGATGCGTGAGCCATGAATCGAATAATCGCGATGTACACAGGCATTGACCAGTAATTCCCGGAACACTTTTTCCGGATACTGAAAAACCTGATCAACGGTTTTAGCTCCTTCAATCCGACTGGGTTGGCGGATATGATTTTTAATAATGGCTAATGCGGTATCCACCTGTATATCCAGCGAACCAGTGACTACTTGTTTATCCAGCAGTTCTTCATCCAGCTCAGTACCGGCGAAGTGTGCAAAGGAAATACAGGCATTATGCAGATACCGCTGAGGGTTTATGCCAAATATTAATAACCCGCCGACCGTTGCCTGGCCTGAAGGGCTGAGGATGTCGGTATTGCGTAAAAGCCGTTCTTTATCATCTTCCTGCGAGAAATCAATCTCATACATCGAAAAGTATTGATCTAATTTCGTAAAGTTGAGGTCGCGGATAGAGGTGCGCTCAACCGGTTGTAAATCAAAGTGGAACATGCCGCTTTGCTGGAATAAACGCATCAGTTCGCCTTGCGTCGCAGTACGGTTTGTCGATCCGATCCGGATCAGAAATTGATTCTTGTGTGTTTGATAAGGTTTGTCATTGCCTTTCGGCACATCAATTACCAGGACAAACTTGCCCTCCAACTGCGTCATCCGAAGCCCGACATCCAGTCCGGGAACTACATTTTGCCGGGCGATATTAGCAACCCATTCTTCATAGTTTTTATTGCCGGCAGTTAAACCGCTGACATGACCATCGTCGTCAACCCCGAACAGAATAACTCCACCTTCGCTATTAGCGAAGGCTACCATCTCTTTTGCAAGCGATTCAGGGTTCGTCTGGGCAGATTTAAATTCCAGGGATTGATTTTCGCCCTGAGCAATTAGTTTATCAATGTCCATGTTTCACTGCCTGATAGTTGATACTTGATAATAGCATGTTCTGCAACAGTCCTATCAGCCTCATCGTGATGTGCGCATGAGGCTGAAAATCGGGCATCAGTACAGCTTGCAATCAGGGCTTTTTGCGTGGTGCTTTCTTGCCATTACCAAACTTGCCGTCGGTTGGTTTTTTACCGGCGGGTTTGCTACGTCCTTTGCCTTTAGGTGGGGCGCCCTTCGCTGCGCGGGCTTTCGGTTTACCGGCACCGGTACGCGGCTTTCCTCCCGGTTTACCGTCGCGCTTAAAGCCGCGTTCACCGCCCCGGCCACGAGCTTCGCCGCGCCCGGAATCAGCTGAATCAGCCCCGCCTTTGTCAATGGAAATATCCAGTGGCCGCCCGCATACCCGCACTGCTTTCAGGTGTTCAAACACGTCTCGCGGCATACCATCCGGCAGGTCGAGAATAGTGAATGAGTCACGGATACTGATATTGTCGATGTACTCGCTGTCCAGGCCGATTTCATTGGCAATCGCGCCGACAATGTTTTTCGGCTGCACGCCGTGCTCACGCCCGACTTCAATCCGGTAGCGGCACATATCCAGATCAACCGGCGGTTCCTGACTTTCCTCACGGCTGCGGCGCTCACGACGTTCGCCACGGCCATCACGCTCAGAGCGTTCCGGACGTTCCCTGCGCTCGTCTCTTTCGCCCCGTTCCCGTTGTGGCGGGGCAGGTGGCTCATCCTGAATCTGCGGCTGCAGCGGCTGTTCTTTCTGCACCAGGAAGGCAAGGGCAGCAGCAATATCTTCGATTTCGACATCATTTTCAGTCTGATACTGTTGCACCAGATCACGGAAAAAGCTGAGTTTTTCCGTGTGCCTGACCTCATCCAGCTGCTTTTTGAACTGATCAATACGGTGATCAACGATTTCACTGCGGGTCGGCAGCTGCATCGGCTCAATTTTTTGACGGGTCGCATTTTCGATGGCGTACAACATACGCTTTTCACGCGGTGCAACAAACAGAATTGCCTCGCCGCTGCGTCCGGCACGGCCGGTGCGGCCAATACGGTGCACATAAGACTCGGTATCGTTGGGAATGTCGTAGTTAAAAACATGACTGATACGCGGCACATCGAGGCCGCGTGCAGCGACATCGGTGGCGACAATAATATCCAGCTTGCCCTGTTTCATGCGCTCAATAGTGCGTTCCCGCTGCTGCTGATTCAGGTCGCCATTCAGTGCCGCACTGGAAAAGCCGCGTGCCTCCAGTTTTTCTGCCAGCTCTTCGGTGATGACCTTGGTGCGCACAAAAATAATCATTGCATCAAAATCAGTCACCTCCAGAATCCGGGTCAGCGCATCCAGTTTATGCACGCCTCTAACCATCCAGTAACGCTGGTTAATCGCCTCTACGGTCGAGGTTTTGGTGGCAATTTTGATTTCCACCGGATCATGCAGATGGCGCATGGCAATGCGGCGGATCGGGGCTGGCATGGTGGCTGAAAATAAGGCTACCTGACGCTCTGACGGGGTATGGCTGAGGATTTCATCGACATCATCAATAAAGCCCATGCGCAGCATTTCATCGGCTTCATCCAGCACCACGGCTTTCAAAGTGCTCAGATCCAGGCTTTTACGCCCCAGATGATCCAGAATCCGTCCGGGTGTGCCGACTACGACGTGTACACCTCGATCCAGCTGGCGTAACTGTTGGCCCATGCTCTGGCCGCCGTAAATCGGCAGGATATGGAAGTCAGGCAGGTGACGTGCATATTTTTGCATCGCCTCTGCAACCTGAATCGCCAGTTCCCGAGTGGGAGCAAGCACCAGAATTTGTGGCTGGCGCTGGCTGAGGTCGATCTTACTGAGCAGGGGCAGGGCGAAGGCAGCTGTTTTGCCGGTGCCGGTTTGTGCCTGCCCTAATAAGTCGTGGCCGTCCAGAAGGGGCGGAATGCTTTGCGCCTGAATCGCGGAGGGGGTTTCATAACCTACCTCCCGGATCGCCTGCAGGATGGGTTCAGCCAGCGCGAGGTCGCTAAAACGGATGTCGGGATTGGTTTCAGAGGGGGCGGATGTTTCAGTCATGGTTGCTCTTCGGTATGCAGGGGCCGTGGGGCTAAATTCAGCCACTATACGGTAAAATCAGCGGGTGGCACACCATACGCCGATGTCTATGAGTGTGCAAGTATTATTATGTTGCGATTGCCACTTCGGTAATAGTCTGAAAAATTGCATAAACCACGAACAAAATGAGGGCTATGCCGGTGCGGGGCTGCCGCCTTCCGCTACTATGCTAAGCTGCCTGTCATGCAACTTCGCCAGCAGAATCAAACCAACGATAGCGCCAAACAACGCCAGTGCCATATCCGACTGCGTATCCCACACATAGCCCTGCGTGCCCAGAAATGCCTCGGCAGATTCACCAGAGAATACTGCCACCCACCACTCAATCAGCTCGTAGAAGGCACTGAACGCGAGACAGAAACAGATGATGAAGAAATTCATCCAGCCGCGCCCGTTAAACACCTGTTTGCGGATGGCGATTTCGCGGGCAATCATCGCGGGAACAAAACCCTGCACAAAATGCCCAACCTTATCGTAGTTGTTGCGCTCGAAACCGAACCAGTCCTTGAAATAGTCGAACAGTGGCACTTCGGCATAGGTGTAATGCCCACCCACCATCAGGATGATGCAGTGAAACAGAATCAGCCCGTACACCAGTGGTGTCAGCGGGAAAGATCGGCGGGTAAACGCCAGCACTAACAGGCCAATCAGGGCGGGTGCGACTTCCAGAATCCAGGTAAAATAATCTTTCGGGTTAATTCCCGACCAGATCAGGACAGCGAAAAACAGACCCAGCCACAATGCTTGTATCATCTCATTTCCTCAAAATATCCCTCAAGTCTGCAAATTTTCTGCAAACCCGCAGGTAACAATGCCAGCTGAGGCTATATCACAAAAAGAGGAAATACAATGCGTGTACTTTCACGTTTCATAAGTGTCATCATATTGGGCTTGTTGGTTATTGCGGGCTGGTACGCCAACGAAGTCCGTATCGCCCGTGAGCAGACACCCGCTCTGGTCGCTGCGGCGCTTGAGCAGTATGGAGCAGAATTGGCGCCTGCAGCGCTTTCCTCCGAACGTAAAGCCATGTTGCTGGCGATCGAAGATCCCAAATTTCTGACGCATCACGGTGTTGATCTCAGTACGCCCGGCGCGGGTATGACCACCATTACGCAGGGGCTGGTAAAACTGCTGTATTTTCCGCAAGGTTTCAAACCCGGTATTGCCAAAATCCGTCAGACACTGATTGCCCAATACGCGCTGGATGCACTGACCAGTAAAGAGGAGCAACTGTTGCTGTTTCTCAACATGACGTATCTGGGTAATGAGGACAGAAAGTCAGTACATGGTTTCGCCAATGCTGCCCGCGTTTACTTCGATAAGGAATTTGCTGCGCTGAATGATGAGGAATTTATTGCGCTGGCTGGAATGCTGATCAGCCCCAACAACCTTAAGCCGGGTACGCCCGCCAGTGACGAGCGGGTTCAGCGTATTTCCGCTTATCTCAATGGAGAAATCCACCCTGCCAGCCTGCTGGATGTGGAATATACTGGTAAGCAACAAGGCTCGGTTGCAGAAGAGACATTGATAATGTTTCTGCGGTTGATAACAGGGGCAGAGCCTGCATGAACATGCGCATGAATCTGCCCATGCTGCTGGCTACCATCCTGCTATGATCCGGAGTGGAAATACTGATCTGCGTTAAATTTTACATGTCATCAACTATGCGTTGTAACCGTGGGCGGAATACATTTACAAATCTGTTCACGGTGTCCGAAAAGAAAGCTTTTATATCCTCCCGGTTTTCGGGAGAAAAAAGATCATTGTAATATTTGACGGCGGTAATACTGTTTTTGCCGTTTACAGAGCTCCACTCCACGTCAATACCCAGTTCTGCGTCTATCTCTGCCTGATCCTGCAATAATTTATGATAGGCCAGCTCTGCAAATTCACCTTTACGGAACCTCAGGAAGACACCAACCTCCTGACTCTGCTGGTCAAAATAGACTGTTATCCAGGCAGTTCCGGAACCCGGCGGCATGCCAAAAAAGATGTTGCCGCGTCTTCCGGGTTTATGGGGTGGTATTGGTTGGGAAGTATCATCCAGCTGTAATTCATCAATAAATTCCGGCCAGAATTGAGAGTAGTAGATTTCATGTTCCTTCCATTCTCTTTCCGTTTCACCACGGTAATCATTGGATGAGCCATCATCCTGCGCATCACTCAACAACTCAAGCTTATTATCCCGGAGAGTAACAACAGTACGTTGGATAATGACAGTTTTTGCTAATACTCTTGGCTGGACAAGCAGCTCATTATTCCGGGACTGGTAAATGGCCAGCTCGACAAGGCCAAATGTAAACTCCATATTGCCGACGTCAGTTAAAAAGTCAGTAATTGCGGCAGCTCCCTCCCTTATTCCGTCTCCAACGATTAAAAGCAGAAAACGGCCTGATGCCAGTGTACGGTTTATTTCATCGACAAAGTCTGCCTCACTGATATTACTTTGAGCTGATGCCAGCCTATAAAGTGAATTGCCTTTCTCTCCGGTTTTGCGGGATACTTCTCTCTGCAAATCCTCATAGTCCCAACGGCGTAATTCTTTAGCGTAATCAAGGATCTGTGCAACTACTTTGCGTCTGGCTTCAGGATTTCTCCACAGCTTGGCTTCCAAAATAACGAGCCGCCCTTCCGGTGTTATGTAAAGCACATCAAGAGGCCCGGCAGGTGTGCGTAACTCCTGGCAAACCGGAATAATCGGCGTGAATGAGCGGTCTATTTGGTCAATCGGAAGTGATGAGGGGTGGTCGAATACCAGATTTTGAATGAAGGATTCATTAAAGTTACCCTCCTGATTCGTTGCTATCGGACAGCGGGTTAAAACTTCAGTATGGCAACGATCAGAGCTGATCTTGAGAGGTTCCGAATATTGTGTGTCTGACAACTTTATTCCCCTTTCTGCGCTTTATGCCAACACTTCATCATAAACATCCGCCATTGAGCAGGAAAAACCAACGCTTTTGAACTCAACCACAGCATCAGCTCCTTCAAAAATAAATAGCTCCCAGCGCCGGTGCTTATTCAGGCGGAACAGTTCGATGTAATACTGCTCAGGGTCGATCAGTACATATTCCCTGAGACTGGTCAGCTGCCGGTAAATGGCAAATTTGTCGCCCCGGTCATAATCCCGCGTACCGGGTGATAGTACTTCGATAACTAATACCGGCTGATACTTCATGGTGTCATGTTGACGATCATCATCACTGCAGCTAACCATGACATCCGGGTAAAACCAGGCTTTATCCTTGGCATCCACTTTGACCCGCATATCTGACATATAAGTGCTGCAGCCAGAACCCCGTAAGTGAGTTTTAAGCAGCGCAGCGGTGTTCAGGCTGACTTTGACATGGGCATCACCTGCACCCGCCATATTTCTGGGTTCATGTAGCGCGTAAATCATGCCGTTGACATACTCATGCTTTTCATCCGCTAATGCTTCTCCGGCAAGATACTCTTCCGCTGAAACATAGGTATTCTGAGCAAGATTTCCAGACATGGCAGGTTCCGTTTAATGGAGGATTACAGGTACAGTATAAATGATCACTACTTATAGCCAAACTGATAAGCTGTTACTCTTTAATTTAAAGCGGGGAGGGCTGGTTCAACAGTTATCAACTTGTTGTACATTCCTTACATAAAACTACACAAACCCCGTAAATATTGTCTTTTTCAACGTCAGGCACTGGCACGATCAGTCATGCGCGGTAAAATCACCGGCTAGTAAAATCAGAGGAGTAGATCATGAAAATTTGTATGGTAGGCGAAGGCGCATTCGGTCATAAGCATCTGGATGGCTTACAGAATATTGATGGCGTGGAAGTCGCCAGTATTGCCGGTGGTGTTGCCGAATCTACGAAAGAGACAGCAGAAAAATACAATATCCCGCACTGGACGACCGATCTGGATGAAGCACTGGCACAGCCGGGTATTGAGGCCGCGATTATTACCTCCCCGACTCCGATTCATGCGGCACAGGCGATGCAGGTGATGCGTGCCGGTAAGCATGTGATGGTGGAAATTCCGATGGCGGACACGCTGGCTGATGCCGAAGCGGTTTGCAAAGTGCAGGAAGAGACCGGGCTGATTGCCATGGCCGGGCACACGCGCCGCTTTAATCCGAGCCATCAGTATGTGCATAACAAAATCAAGGCCGGTGAACTGACCATCCAACAGATGGATGTGCAGACCTATTTCTTCCGTCGTCAGAATCTGAATGCGCTGGGTCAGCCACGCAGCTGGACGGACCATCTGTTATGGCATCATGCTGCACACACGGTTGATCTGTTCCGCTATCAGACCGGTGAAGAAATTGTGCAGGTGCAGGCGATGCAGGGGCCGATTCATCCGGAGCTGGGTATTGCTATGGATATGAGTATTGGTCTGAAAACGGAGTCCGGCCAGTTGTGCACGCTGTCGCTGTCTTTTAATAATGACGGGCCGTTCGGGACGTTTTTCCGTTATATCTGCGACAACGGCACTTATATTGCGCGCTATGATGACCTGTTTACCGGTAAGGAAGAGGCTATTGATGTCAGCAATGTTGCTGTCTCCATGAACGGTATTGAGCTGCAGGATCGTGAGTTTATCGCAGCGATTCGTGAGGGTCGTGAGCCGAATTCCAGTGTGCAGCAGATTCTGCCTTGCATGCGGGTGCTGGATCAGATAGAACAGGTGTTAGGCGCAGTTTAATGCTTGATTTGTTTGACGAAATAAATCCCCCTCGTTCCCCCTTTTTCAAAGGGGGATGCCCTTCGATAGCTACCTGATTTTTCTGGAGGGCACTCCCCTTTGATTCAAACGTTTTGCTTTGTAAACGTTGCTCAGGGGAGACGGAGGGGATTTAAGGCTTTAATCGAGCCACTCTGTCCTTCAGAGGTTGCGGTAAAATTTATACACAAGGAATATCATGCATACACGTAAAATAGCTTCACTGGAAGTCTCAGCCATCGGGCTGGGCTGTATGAGTTTTTCCATGGGTTATGGCCCGGGGGATGATACGGTTTCAAGGCAGTTATTGCATGAGGCGCTGGATGCCGGTTACCGCTTTCTGGATACGGCGACCATGTATGGCAACGGTCATAATGAAACCCTGATCGGTGAAGCGCTGAAAGGTCGGCGCAATGAGTTTGTGCTGGCCAGTAAGTGCGGTCTGTTTAAGGATGAGCAGGGTAATAACTGTCTGGATGGCAGCCCGGAGATGATCCGGCGTCATTGTGAGGCGAGCCTGAAACGTCTGCAGACCGACGTGATTGATTTGTATTATCTGCACCGGTTGGATAAGAAAGTACCGATTGAGGACAGTGCCGGGGCATTGGCTGATCTGGTGCGCGAGGGTAAGATCCGCGAGATTGGTTTGTCCGAGATTTCCAGTGAAACGCTGCGTCGTGCCCATGCTGTACATCCGGTGGCGGCAGTGCAGTCGGAGTACTCGCTGTGGTCGCGGACGCCGGAGTTCGGCATGCTGGATACCTGTACGGAACTGGGGGTGACCTTTGTACCGTTTTCACCGCTGGCCCGCCAGTTTCTGACCGGTAAGGCGCAGGATGTGACTCATCTGACTCCGCGTGATATTCGTTGCACCAATGCCCGGCCACGTTTTGAGCCGGAAGCGTTTGCGCAGAATATAAAGTTGCTTGAGCCTTACCGGCAGGTTGCAGAGCGGGTAGGTTGTAGCATGGCACAGTTAGCGCTGGCCTGGTTGCTGGCCCAGGAAGATTCCAACGGGAACCGCACGCTGGTGCCGATTCCGGGTACCAAGCATATTGACTTTATGCATGAGAATGCCGGAGCCGGGGATATTGAACTGGATGCTGCCACGGTGGCTGAGCTGAATGAGCTGATTAATGAATCAGTCGTGGTGGGCACACGTTACAGCGAGGCGCTGATGAAGGTAACTGATGCCGAACGCGACCGGCAGGGCTGAATGTGAAATACCCGTCGTTTCCATTGGATGATTACCTCAGCCGGATTCAGTTTCAGGGCGAGGTCAGGCCGGATCTGGCTACCTTAAAGGCACTGGTCAGGCGGCATGCGCAAAGTATTCCGTTTGAAAATCTGGATGTATTGGGCGGCAAGCCGGTTTCACTGGAGCCGGATGATCTGATCGACAAGATTGTCTATGGCGGGCGCGGTGGTTACTGCTATGAAAATAACGGTCTGCTGGCACTGGTGCTGGAGGCGGTTGGTTTTTCATTCCGGCGTGTGTCGGCCCGGCCACGTATTTTTCCGGTGTTACGGCCGCGTACCCACATGGCAATTGTCGTGTATCTGGACGAGCAGCGGTGGTTATGTGACCCTGCTTTTGGCGGTGCGATGCCGCTTGAGCCGATCTGCATTGATGAGCCGGGTACGAAGATTGTGCAGGGTTATGACCGTTTCCGGTTGACACTGGATACGCAGCCGGGCGGTGAGTTCGGTGAGTATTACCTGTCAACCTGGCGGGATGATGAGCGCGACTGGCAAACCCAGTATTCGTTTAGTCTGGCACCACAGGAAGCAGTCGACTTTATTCCCGGTAATTATCTGAATTCAACGCATCCGGATTCTTTTTTCCGCAAAATCCCGGTGCTGGTGTTGTTTACCGAACAGGGGCGCAATATTTTGTCTGCAGATCGGCTGAAAATTATGCGCGACGGACAGACTGAAGTGCGCATGATTACACCGGATGAGTATCCACAGGTGTTGCGGGATTATTTTCTGGTCAGCGGGGACTATCCCGAAGCGCAGACTGACTGGTTCGGGAAGTCCTGATTGATTACCCGTGGGTCAGTGCGCCACCACAGGCATTCCGGCAAAGTACGGATGTAAAAATACCAGTACGATATAAACCACCACTGAAATACCCACCAGCTTGATCTCTCCGGCCATATTGGCCGTCTCTGCGGGTTTCTGCCATTCACCGTCACGTTTGTTGATCAGCACAATTGAAACCGCTGACCAGATCAGCATGCCGCCAAACAGCACTACCGAGCGTGAGTCACCATTGGCCAGCAAATGACCCAGTGCCCAGAGGTGAACACCGGTCAGCATCGGGTGGCGCACATATTGTTTGATGCGGCTTTTGCCATGTGAGGCGCCGAACAGAATCACGGCAAGCAGCATAAACAGCATATTCACGTGGCGGCCAATGGCTGGCGGATTATAGATCTGCTCCGGTACCGCGCTGCGCCAACCGGCAATTATCAGAATCAGTGAAAGTACGATCAGCAGGGCAAACCCGCCCTGATATTTATTGCCCAGTGAGCTGTTCAGCTCATTGCGCTTGTCAGCCATGACAGCGGGAAACAGATGAACCAGTGACCAGAGTAGTACGCCAAGAATTAGCCAGAACATAGTAAAGCTCCCTGTGAGTGCAGTATAGATTTGTGGTTAAAGCTTAGCACATGTGCCCGCGTAAGCTTCCACTATGCCAGCACAATAATTTTCATTGCTCGTGATCAGGATGATTCGCGCCTATACTGAGAGAGGAAAGAACTAACTGACACAGGTTTGATCAGATGACAAACAACAATAAAATGGGTTACTGGAGTGTGCTGGCAATCGGGGTCGGTGGTATGGTGGGCGGCGGGATTTTTGCCGTGCTGGGGCTGGCGGTGCAACTGGCGCATGGCGGAACACCGCTGGCTTTTCTCATCGCCGGGCTGGTGGCACTGCTGACCACTTATTCTTACGCCAAACTCTCTGTGGCTTTTCCTGATCAGGGCGGCACGGTAACCTTTCTCAATCAGGCATTCGGTTCCGGTTTGTTTGCCGGTAGCCTCAATATTCTGCTGTGGCTCAGCTATATCATTATGCTGTCCTTATATGCCTATGCTTTCGGCAGCTATGGTGCCACCTTTCTGCCACCGGACTGGCAGGCAGCCGGCAAACACGTGCTGATTACGCTGGGAGTCGTAGGCATCACCGGTCTGAATCTGCTGGGCGCGCAGGCGATAGGACGGGCCGAGAGTGGGATTGTGGCAGTCAAAATTCTTATTCTGCTGGCGTTTATTGCTGTGGGGATCTGGGGTATACAGCCGGATAAACTCGCACCGGCTGCCTGGGCGACGCCGGTGCAGGTGGTGGCTGGCGGGTTCATTATCTTTCTGGCTTATGAAGGTTTTGAGCTGATTGCGAATGCCGCACAGGATACCGCAGACCCTGAGCGTACGCTGCCGCGTGCTTATTATTCGGCGGTTTTGTTCGTGATTCTGCTCTATGTGCTGGTGGCGGCGGTCACCGTTGGTAGTCTGCCGGTGGAACAGATTGTTGCGGCGAAGGATTATGCGCTGGCGGCTGCAGCCAAACCGTTTTTGGGACAGGCAGGCTTCACCCTGATCGCGATAGCAGCACTGTTGTCGACGGCATCCGCGATTAACGCGACGCTGTATGGTGCGGCCCGCCTCAGTTATATCATCGCTCAGGATGGTGAGCTGCCCGAAGTACTGGAGAAAAAGGTCTGGAGCCGTCCTGTGCTGGGCTTATTGATTACTACCGGGCTGACATTGCTGGTTGCCAATCTGTTTGACCTGAACAGTATCGCGACCATGGGCAGCTCCGGCTTTCTGCTGATCTTCATGGCGGTTAACGTGGCTAATGTGAAGTTGGCCATCAAAACAGACAGCCGACGCTGGTTATCGATGTCGGGGGCGCTGGCCTGCCTGTTGGCGCTACTGGCTTTGCTGTGGCAAACCGAACTGGAGACACCACTCAAACTACTGATTTTGGTGGGTGTGCTGGGATTATCAGTGGGGATTGAGGGAGTTTACCGATTGTTGGACAAGCGTTAATCTGTGCCCTGAAATATTTCGGGGCAGCTTTCCCAAATTTCCGTTCTGACGCAGAGGATGTCGGTTTTGTACATGGATACCCGCCTTATACTAAAAATTTTCGGGCTGTTACTGATTATTTTTAGTTTTAGTATGATCCCGCCTATGTTGTTGTCCTGGCAGGATTTCCGGCATGATGGCGTTCCGTTTTCAGAGACCTTCCTGATTATGCTGATGGCCGGTTTATTCATGCTCTGGCCGGTGCGAAGCTATCAAAGGGATCTGCGCAAGCGCGAAGGTTTTCTGGTGGTCACCTTATTCTGGGTGATGTTCAGTGCGCTGGGGGCGATTCCTTTCATGCTCTCCGACAGTCTGGATATGTCTTTCACAGATGCTTTTTTTGAGTCCATGTCCGGATTTACCACCACCGGCGCCACCGTTATCAGCGGCCTGGATGACTTGCCCAAATCGATTCTGTTCTACCGTCAGGAACTGCAATGGTTTGGCGGCATGGGAATTATTGTGCTGGCGGTGGCTATCCTGCCGGTATTCGGGATTGGCGGGCTGCAGCTGTTTCAGGCCGAGTCCCCCGGCCCGATTAAAGATGCCAAACTAACCCCCCGGATTAAGGAAACCGCGAAAACGCTGTATATTATTTATCTGCTGATTACCCTGTTTTGTGCACTGACTTACCGGGTATTGGGAATGGACTGGTTTGATGCCGTGGCACATAGTCTGTCAACGGTGGCCAATGGCGGATTTTCCACACACGATGCCAGTTTTGCCTGGTTTGACAGCGCCGCACTGGAAGTGGCAGCTATTTTTTTCATGGCTTTCTCCGGCGTGAATTTTGCCCTGCATTACAGTGTATGGCGGGCAAAAAGCCTCAGTCCTTACTGGAGTGACAGTGAGTTTCGCGCTTATTTCTGGATATTGCTGGGGGCCAGCGCTCTGGTTTCGGTCGCACTGGCAATACATGATGACTATAAAATGTTATTCCCGGATTTGCACCACGGTTCCTTCCAGCTGGTTTCATTTATGACCACTTCAGGATTTGGTGTTGCGGAGTTCGCCAGCTGGCCTACTTTTGTTCCGATGTTACTGGTATTGTCCGGTTTTATCGGCGGTTGCTCCGGCTCGACTGCAGGCGGGATTAAGGTGATCCGTATTGTTATTTTGTTCCGGCGTGGTTTAAATGAAGCCCGGCACCTGATGCATCCCTCCGGACGGTTTCCGGTCATGCTGGGTAAACACCGGGTGGAAGGGCCGGTGATCCGGGCAGTATGGGGTTTTTTTGCGCTTTACATTATGCTGTTTATTCTGATTATGCTGCTGATCATGGCGGACGGCGTGGATCAGGTCACTGCATTTTCAGCCGTTGCTGCCTGCATTAATAATGTGGGGCCGGGGCTGGGCAGGGTGGCGTACAGCTTTGCTGAAATGAGCGACTGGGTGAAGTGGCTGAGCAGTTTCGCCATGTTGCTGGGGCGGCTGGAGATTTTTACCGTGCTGGTGCTGTTTTCACCGCTGTTCTGGCGCAGTTAGGCGAAAAGGTTGCTTCTGCTAATTTCTGACCAGATTATCAGCACCGTGCACGTGCTCCAGCAGTACTTTGATTTTACGTGCCGTTTCTTTGTCCGGTGCATGGATGATGACCGCCCATTGCCCTTGTTTAAGCGCTTCTTCCAATACCCCGACAAATACTTCTTCTTTGAGGCTTTCACCAGCCAGTAAGCCGCTGGTGGCACCAATTACTGTACCGTAGCCAATGGCTGCCAGACCGGCCAGTACCGGGTGGCTGGCAAACAGTGCCAGTTTGAATGCACCGGCCGCCATGGAAGCTGCCGCACCGGTCAAAGCGCCACCGGTACCGCCATAGAAGGCTTTGCGTACCATAACACCGGGAATTTCATCACTCTCCGGGATCAGCTGTTGCTTATCCACATCCGGGGCAACGGAAGTCGGGGACAGCAAAAAGGTCAGGGTATTGTCAAAACCAACCGCGCTGATACGCTCCTGTACACAACGTGCATCTTCTTCCCGGCTGAAAATGGCAGCTTGTTTGTAGGGATAACGTTCCATTATTTTCTCCGCTAACCTGCTTCCGGATTTGCATAATGAGCAGGTTTTCTGTGGATATTATAGCACTCCCTTTTTAAGCATTAAGTTACTGAAAGTTAATGGTTTTGTTGTCTGTTTTGCCTGGGCTGCGGCTCTTGGTGGCAGCTTAGTGATTGATATTCTTCACTATGCCTGCAGGCAGATCATCACAATATCCATTGCATTTTGAGGTAAGCTTTACCATTATGTGTCCGCAAATTTTCAGATCGGGAAAAAGATTATTATGAGTTCCACCACCAACCACCTGGATTCCAGTGAACTGCGCAGGGCATTCAGCACCTTTATGACCGGCGTTACGGTGGTCACAGCACTGGACGGGGAGGGTAAGCCGGTGGGGTTTACGGCCAACTCATTTGCTTCTGTGTCGCTGAATCCGCCATTGCTGCTGGTCTGTCCGGGCAAGACCATGCATCTGTTTGAAGTATTCAATACCTGTCAGCATTTTGTGGTGAATGTGTTATCTGAGTATCAGCAGGATGTTTCCAATACCTTTGCCACCGATACCGGTGACCGTTTTGCTCAGGTGAACTGGCATACTGATCAGCAGGGCTGTCCGGTACTGGAAGGGGTGGTGGCGACCTTTTCCTGTCATGTGCATCAGCGGGTGGATGCCGGTGATCATATTATTCTGATCGGTCATATTGATGCCTTCCAGCTGTTGGGCTCACGGGGGCTGGGCTATTCCAATAACGGCTATTTCAGCCTGGGCATGGAGCAGAAAGCACAGGAAGCACCTGTTGAGCGGGCATTGCGGGTCGGGGCGATTATTGAGCACGAGGATTGTATCCTGCTGGAGCGTACTGAGCAGGGTTTGCGTCCGCCGGACGTTTCCGTGCCGGTGGGCAGCAGTGCCCGTTCCACGATTCGCCAGCATCTGAGTGCGGCAGGGCTGGATGCAGAACTGGGGCAGGTCTACTCGATTTTCGACAGCCGCCGTTTTGGTGCGTCTTTCACCTATTACCGGGCGCATGTCGACAGTGCCGAAAGCGGTGGTTTGGGTGAGTATATTCCGGTCAGCGAGCTATCCGGACAGCAGTATGTTTCCGATATGCACGCGAAAATGATGCAGCGTTATATTCTGGAGCGGCAGCACGGTATTTTCGGGGTGTATGTCGGCGATGAGGATGGCGGGGACTTGCATGTGTTGCAGAAGCAAGAATAGATTATTTAACCGGTTAACAGGATGGCTACTGATCTATATTGAATAAATTGTCACTTATAGCTATATTTATAGCTATAAGTGACAATGAGATAATCATTATGAGAACTATACAAATGACATTGGATGATGATCTGGTAAATGAGTTAGACAGCATCGTCAAAGAGTCAAATACTAACCGCTCAGCCTTTGCTCGTGATGCCTTGCGTAAAGCAATCACCTGTTACCATCAATTCAAATTAGCTGAAAAGCACCGCAAAGGTTATCAGCAAAAACCGGTTCAGACTGATGAGTTTTCAGTATGGGAGGATGAGCAAGCCTGGGGTAGTGAGTGAAACAAGGTGATATTCGTTGGTACACCTTCAAGGCACCTGATAAGAAACGTCCAGTTCTTATTCTGACCCGAAGTGATGTGATTGGTTATTTGGGAGAGGTGACTATTGCACCGATCACTACGACCATCCGCGATATTCCCAGTGAAGTTGTGCTGACTGCGCAGGATGGTATGCCGAAAGACTGCGCCATTAATTTTGATCATATTCAGACAGTACAGAAAAGTAAGTTGGGTGCAATAATCACCACACTACCACAGGATAAAATGAAACACGTTAAGCGAGCCGTGATCTTTGCGTTTGGTTTGGCACTTATCGATTGAGTTTATCAGGAGTAATGTGGCGATTTTTACTCTGTCATTTACTTCAACGGCAAATAAATATCCGTCATCATCTCATGCTCCGGTGTTTCCGGTGGCAGCGTCAGGTAGTTGAAAAATAGCGGAAAGTCACGCAGCTCCTCACCGCTATCCGGTAACCACTCCCGGTACAGAGGATAAATACTCGGGCCGAGGTTATCCATTGAGCCGTGGTGACGCACCTTCCGCTTTGTCTGTTTTATCCGCTCCCAAACGCCGGGTCATCAGCAGTTTGAAAAAGAACGGAACAAAGAAGATAGCCAGAAAGGTTGCCGCCAGCATGCCGCCGGTCACCCCGGTACCCACCGAGCGCCGCGCTCCGGCACCTGCACCACTGGACAGCGCCAGCGGCAGTACACCGAGAATGAAGGCCAGCGAGGTCATAATAATCGGCCGGAAACGTAAGCGTGCGGCTTCCATCGCCGCAGCGGTAGCGGTCACGCCTTCTTCCACTTTGTACAGTGCGTATTCTACAATCAGGATGGCATTTTTCGCTGCCAGCCCGAGCAGGGTGACCAAACCAATCTGGAAGTAGACATCATTGGTAAAACCAACTGCCCAGATGGCAGCCAGGGCGCCAAACGTACCAAACGGCAGGGCCATCAATACCGAAAATGGTAATGTCCAGCGTTCATACAGCGCTGCCAGAATCAGAAATACCATGACCACACCCAGGCCCAGAGAAATGGCTGAGCTGTTGCCGGACAGTCTTTCCTGATAGGAGGAGCCGGTCCAGTCGAGTGAAAAATCAGGCGATAAGGCGCTTGCCCCGACCGCTTCAATGGCCGCCAGTGCCTGACCTGAGCTGTAGCCGGGCGCGGCCTCACCGGACAGTTTGACGGCAGGCAGGTTGTTAAAACGGTTCACCGTATCCGGCCCGGAGCTGTATTTGACCTCAGCGAAAGCGGATAAGGCTACCATTTCCCCGTTGGCGTTACGGACGTACATGCGCCCGACATCTTGCGGTGTTTTGCGGAAGGCGGCATCTGCCGAGATCAGCACCTGCCAGGCGCGACCGAATTTATTGAAATCATTCACGTAATACGAACCCAGACCAGCAGCCAGAGTATTGAAGGCTTCATTCAGATTAATCCCCAGTGCTTTGGCCCGCTCCCGATCCACATCAATATACAGTTGCGGGGTGGCTGGTTTCCAGAAGCTGTTGATTTGCCCCAGTGCCGGGTTTTGCCGCGCCGCTCCCTGGAAGCCCTGCATGGCCTCCGCCAGTGCCTTAGTGCCGCCTTCGCCGCGATTCTGGATATAAAACTCAAATCCGCCGGTACTGCCCAGCCCGGTAATTGCCGGTGGGTTAAAAGCCAATACCAGTGCCTCATTAATATGTGCGGTTTTCATAAAGAATTCGCCGACCAGGGCAGTGACCGGCGTGCTGCGCCTGTCCCAGTGGGTCTGGGTGACAAAAATGGTGGCTGCACTGTTTTTATAGCCGCCGCCGATAAAATCGAAGCCGGTGAAGGCCACCACATTTTCGTTATAGGGGTTGGACTGAATGGCTTCCAGCACTTCCGCCATCACCTTGTCGGTGCGTTCCAGTGACGAACCTTCCGGCAGATACACCGCCGCAATGTAATAGCCCTGATCCTCCGGTGGCACCAGTGAGCCGGGTGTGGTTGTCCATAGCGAGTAGGTCATCCAGACCATGCCGCCGAACAGCAGCAGGGTAATCAGGTAACGGCGGATCAGAAAATTGACGCCTGCCACATAGCCACGGGTAATAAAGCTGAAGAAGCGGTTAAAGCCGCGGAAGAAAAAGTTGCTCGCTTTATGTTCATGTTTCAGTATCAGTGCGCATAAGGCCGGGGTCATGGTCAGCGCGACTACGCCCGACAGAGTGACCGAGATCGACAGGGTAATGGCAAACTGACGGTACAGCTCACCGGTGAGGCCTCCGAGAAAAGCAATCGGCACAAATACCGACACCAATACCAGCACGATGGCGACAATCGGGCCACTGACCTCCTGCATGGCTTTGACGGCAGCATCATGCGGATCCAGCCCTTCCTCGGCCATAATCCGCTCAACATTTTCCAGCACCACAATGGCATCATCCACCACAATACCGATTGACAGCACCATGCCGAACAGGGTCAGGGTATTAATCGAATAACCCAGCAGGTACAGGCCGGCAAAGGTGCCGAGCAGGGAAACCGGCACCGCCAGAATCGGAATCAGCGTAGCCCGCCAGTTCTGCAGGAACAGATAAACCACCAGAAACACCAGCGCCATCGCCTCAGCCAGCGTTTTCAGTACCTCACGAATGGATACCTCAACAAAGCGGGTGGTGTCGAACGGTGAGCTGTACGTCAGCCCCTCCGGAAATTTTGCCGCCAGTTCATCCGTGACTTTTTTGACCTCATTGGCCACATCCAGGGCATTGGCGGTGGGCTGCTGGAAAATACCGATCAGGGTGGCTTCCCGGCCATTATGGCGACCGATAAAATCATAGTCTTTGGAGCCCAGCTCAACCCGGGCCACATCTTTCAGGCGTAGCAGACTGCCGTCAGCATTGGCGCGCAGGATAATGTTTTCGAATTCTTCCACGGTCGACAAGCGGCCCTGTGTGGTAATGCTGTAGACCATTTCCTGACCGCTGCTGATCGGTGTCTGGCCGATTTTACCGGCGGCAAATTGCGCGTTCTGTTCATTCAGGGCTTTGGCCACATCATCCACCGTCAGGCCTAACTGGGTCATGTGATCCAGCTGCAGCCAGATGCGCATGGCATAGTCTTTGGCTCCGAAGATCTGGGCATCGGCAATACCCGGAATCCGTTTCAGGCGGTCAATAATATTCAGGGTGATGTAGTTGGAAATATAAAGCCCGTCGAAGCGGCCGTCCGGCGAGTAGAAGGACAGAATCTGCAGGAAAGAGGAGGATCCCTTACGTACTGTGACACCCTGACGGCGGACTTCCTGCGGCAGGCGGACTTCCACCTGTTTAACGCGGTTATTGACATTCAGCGCGGCCTGATCCACATCGGTACCAATCTCAAAGGTCACCGTAATAGTGAGGGTACCGTTGGAGGTCGCGGTGGAGGCGATGTACAGCATATCCTCCACGCCGTTAATCGCATTCTCCAGCGGCGAGGCCACGGTCTGGGACACCACTTCCGCAGAAGCTCCGGGATAGACTGCCGTTACCTGTACGGTCGGCGGAGAAATTTGCGGATACTGGGCAATGGGCAGAATCCGCAGTGCAGCCAGTCCGGCCAGCACAATAAAAATCGATATAACCAGCGCGAAAATAGGCCGGTGAATAAAAAAGCGTGACAGCATGGTTTATTCCTTATCGGCGGGTGCGGTTTTGTCAGTCGTGTCGCCGGTATCTGCAGGCTCTGCCTGATCAGTTGTGGCAGGCTGATCATCAGCGGCTGTTTCTCCCTGTTCCGCCAGCTTGACGGGCATACCGGAGAAGAAAATGCGTGCCATGCCGTCAATAATCACCTGGTCGCCTTTTTCCAGGCCGCTGTGAATCACCCAGTTTTTAGCCCCATCAGCACCGATATTCCACTGACCGACCTGAACCGGACGCGCCAAAGCAATATTGCTGCCATTCTGCCCCGGAGCCAGCACATAAACATACTTGCCCTGCGGATTATCCAGCACTGCCCGCTGCGGGAGGGTAATGGCATCCGGACGTACGGCTCCGGACAGGCGCACCCGTACAAACTGCCCCGGTGACAACAGGCCTTCGGGATTAGGGATAGTCGCCCGCATGGACACGTTGCCGGTATTCTGATCGACCCGGTAATCCTGAAAACTGACCTGTCCGGAGGTCTGCAGCTGTTTGCCGTCGGATGAGGACAGGAAAACCTCAAAATTGCCGTCCGGCAGAATCAGCTCCCCGGCGGCGCGCTGGTCACGGGCATTCAGGTATTCAGCTTCCGGCATGCCGAAATTGACATAAACCGGGTCAATCTGCGCTACGGTGGTTAACAGGCTGTCATTACCGGCCTGAACCAAACTACCGACCACCTTCTGTGCCCGCCCGGCGACACCGGTGGCCGGTGAACGGACTTCGACATAATCCAGATTGATTTTTGCAGCATTCACATTGGCTTTGGCCTGCAGAACACCGGCTCTGGCCTGCTCAATCGCGGCATCTGCCTGTTTTACCACCGAACGGGCCTGTTCCACAGCGGCTTCCACCCGTGTCACTACCGACTGTGCCTGCAGCAGTCCGGCATCCGCCTGTTTCACCACCGACTGTGCCTGTGTCACATTGGCTTCCACCTGTGTGGCGGCAGCGTTAGCTTTTTGCAGACCGGTTTCCGCCTGTTGATAGGCAGCAGCGGCCTGGCGTGAGTTTGCCTGACTGGCTGCAACATTCGCCTGTGCGACTGATAATGCGGCCTGTACTTTGTCCAGCTCATTGCGGCTCAGCAGCTTTTTGCCAACCAGTGTGGAAACCCGGTTAAATTCCTGCTGTACCTGGCGTAATTGAGCGGTACTGCTGGCTAAACCGGCATCGACACTCTGCCGGGCCGCGGCGGCATTGGCGATGGCTGCCTTGGCATTGGCTCGTTCTGCGGCATTATTCTGGCGTCCGGCCTCGACACTGCGTACCCCGGCCAGTGCATTCTGACGCCCCGCTTCGGCGCTGCGTATTCCTGCCATGGCGTTGTCGCGTTCCGCCTCAGCACTGGTGACTCCGGCCAGGGCGCTGGCACGATTGGCCTCTGCGCTCAGTACGGCAGCCTCTGCCTGTTTCAGTGCCGCTTCTGCCTGTTCATAAGCCACCCGGAAGGTGTCTGATTCGAGCACGTACAACAGATCGCCTTCCTTCACCTGTGAACCTTCTTCAAACAGGCGCTGCTCCACAATGCCGGTAATCCGGCTGCGTACCTCCAGCTCACGGGAACCGGCGATCTGGCCGACGTATTCATAGCTGACCGACACATCTTCCGGCTCAACCGTAAGCACTGAAACGGTGGCCGGTGGTGGTCCCTGAGGTTTTTCTGCCTGCTTTTCCGTTTCATCTGCAGCCATCAGTGGCTGGATGCTACCCAGCAGGATAAATGACAGCACAGCACCGCCAAGGCATTGCAGGAAAGGTTTCATACGAAATCCCCGTTTGTATAAAATTTAAAGGTTTTTTACTTCCGGACAGGTCGCCCCGGAAATAAAGCGAGTATGATAGCAAAGTCTTTTGTTATGGAGTTATAAATATGCAGCTGACGACTGACGCTTTTGAAAACGCCGGTGCAGATTGTCTGCCCGGTCATCTGGGTATAGAAGTCAGGGAAGTGGGTGAGGGGAAGATTGTCCTGAGCATGGCGGTTACCCGGCAGCTGATGGCGCCGAACGGCTTTCTGCATGCAGGCAGTATCGTTACGCTGGCGGATACGGCGGCAGGCTACGGATGCGCGGCGACGATGCCGGAGGGCGGAACGGGCTTTACTACCATTGAGCTGAAATCCAATCATCTGGGTACAGCACGTGACGGCCATGTTGATTGCACAGCAACAGTGGCACACAGTGGCCGCACCACGCAGGTCTGGGATGCGGTGGTCACACACCGTGAGTCGGGCAAGACACTGGCATTGTTCCGCTGTACGCAGATGATTCTGTATCCGAAATCCATATAGCCAGTGAATGAACTTCAACAGCGTTTTTCAGCCATAATATAATGACACTTCGCGTTATCATCAGAACTGATAATGCCCCGTCATACTTCCAACAACAAACGGATGGATACATGAAGTCAATTTTGCATCTCTTGTCCGGCGTCACGCTGGCTATGGTACTTTCTCTGACAGCGGTACAGGCGGCTGATCCGGAGGTTATTGAAACCACAACGATTGCCCTGCGCGGCGAGCCGCACTATCCGCCGGATTTTACGCACTTCAAATACACTAATCCGGAAGCGCCGCAGGGCGGGATTATTGTTGACTGGGTGAATGGTACCTTTGATAACTTCAATCCTTATGCCACCCGGGGTGACTCATCGTATGGTGCCCGTGCTCTCTATGATGACTTGATGGCCTCTTCGAATGATGACCTGAGTGCTTATTATCCGCTGATTGCCAAAAAGATCAGCTATGCCAGTGACTACTCCTTTATTACTTTTCATATTGATGAGCGGGCACGCTTTCATGATGGCAAGCCGATTCGCCCGGAAGACGTGAAGTTTTCTTTTAACAAGCTGACGGAGGAAGGTTTGCCGGGGCTGAAGGCCTACTACAGCTTTGTGGAAAGTATTGAAGTGCAGGATGGCAATAAAGTCCGTTTTAATCTGGCGGATGATCAGAAGAATAAATTGCGCATGATTGCCTTATGTGGGCTGCCGGTTTTCCCGGAACATTTCTGGAAGGATCACCGTCTGGATGAGCCGCTGAAAGAGGTTCCGGTGGGCAGTGCAGCGTATACCATTGCTGATTATGAGTACGGCAAGTATGAGTTACTGAAGCGGGTGGATGATTACTGGGCGAAAGATCTGCCGGTGATGCAGGGGCTGATGAATGAGGACGGTATCCGTTATGACTATTACCGCGATGAAACCGTTGCCTTTGAGGCTTTTAAAGCAGGCAAGATTGATAAATGGAATGAAAATACCGCAAAGCGCTGGGCTTCGGATTATACCTTTCCGGCGATTAAGGATGGCCGGGTGCTGAAACTGGAAGTGCCGCACCAGATACCGCTGGGTGCACAGGGTTATGTGTTTAATATAAAACGGCCGGTCTTTGAGGATTTGCGGGTACGCAAGGCACTGACTTATCTGATGGATTTTGAATGGATGAATAAAAATCTGTTCTATGGTCAGTATACCCGTACCGACAGTTTTTTTGGTAACACCGAGTATAAGGCGACCGGCTTACCCTCTGAGGGAGAGCTGGAATTTCTGAATCAGATTAAGGATAAAATCCCTGCCTCTGTATTCACCGAAGAGCTGAAGCTTCCAACCACCGACGGCAACGGTAATATCCGCGCCAATTTGCGCACCGCACTGGGGCTGTTTAAGGAGGCAGGCTGGGTGGTAAAAGATCAGAAGCTGGTAAATGCCGAAACCGGTAAGCAGTTTGAATTTGAGCTGATGCTGGTGCAGCCGTCACAGGAAAAAATTGCCCTGGCCTTTGAAAAAAATCTGAAGAAAGCCGGAATCAAAATGAATATCCGCACGGTGGATTCCAGTCAGTATGCCGAGCGGGCGACCAAACACGATTTTGACATGATCTCCTCGACTTACCGCGCCAATCCCTATCCCAGCTCCGGTTTGCGCCAGCACTGGCATTCAGAAAGTGTCGATTCCAGCTATAACCGCAACAACATCACTGATCCGACCATCGACTGGCTGATGGATGAGGTAATGAAGTATCAGGAAGATAAGGACAAGGATAAATTACTGGCGCTGGGGCGGGCGATTGACCGGGTGTTGATGCACAGCTACTACATGATTCCGCAATGGAATATCAGCAAATTCCGCATCGCGCACTGGGACAAGTTTGGTAAACCTGAGCAGACACCCCGCTATGATCTGGGCGATGGTGCCTGGTGGATTGATCAGACCAAAGCGCAAGCCCTGAACCAATAAACCAATAAACCAGTAAAGCCCGACAGGAGCTGATCTTGACTGCTTATATTATCCGGCGTTTATTGCTGATGATTCCCACCTTGTGGGCGATTATTACCCTTAATTTTTTCATTATTCAACTGGCTCCGGGCGGGCCGGTTGAACAGGCAATGGCTGAGTTACAGGGTATTGATAATTCTGCCCTTGATCGGCTCAGTGGCGCGAATCAGGATGATGTGGCCACACCCTCTGCCAATGAAGACGGCTCAACCAGCGGCTATCGCGGCTCACAGGGACTTGATCCGGCGATTATCAAGGAAATCGAACAGCGCTTCGGTTTTGATAAGCCGGTCTGGGAACGTTATCTGATGATGCTGAAAAACTACCTGTTTTTTGATTTCGGGGATAGCTTCTTCAAAGGCGGTTCAGTGGTTGATCTGGTAGTTGAACGAATGCCGGTTTCCATTTCGTTAGGGTTGTGGAGTACGGCGCTGATCTACCTGATCTGCATACCGCTGGGGGTATATAAGGCGCGGCATTATGCCAGCCGGTTTGATTCCGGCAGTACCACGGTGTTGATCGCGTTGAGTGCCATTCCGGGGTTTCTGCTGGCGGTGATGCTGGTGATCATTTTTGCCGGGGGCAATTATCTGGACTGGTTTCCGCTGCGCGGGCTGACCTCAAATAATTTTGAGGAGCTGAGTTTCTGGGGGAAAATTCTGGATTATCTGTGGCATATCACCCTGCCGACCATTGCCCTGACCATTGGCAGTCTGGTTAGTCTGACCCTGCTGACCAAAAATTCGTTTCTGGATGAAATTGGCAAGCAGTATGTCCTGACCGCACGTGCCAAGGGTAATAGTGAGCAGCGGGTGATGTACGGCCATGTGTTTCGTAATGCCATGCTGATTATTATTGCCGGATTTCCTGCCACACTGATTGGCATTCTGTTTACCGGTGCCTTGCTGGTGGAGCTGATTTTCTCGCTGGAAGGACTGGGTCTGCTGGGCTATGAGGCGGCGCTGGGGCGTGATTATCCGGTGATGTTCGGAACCCTTTATATCTTCACCTTTCTCGGGCTGGTGATCGGGCTGATTGGTGATCTGATGTATACCGTGGTTGATCCGCGCATTGACTTTGAGGCACGGCGATGACTTTATCCGGGATTAACCAGCGACGGCTTGACCGTTTCAAAGCTAACCGTAAGGCAGTCTGGTCACTGTGGATTTTTGGTTTCGTGTTTGTGCTCAGCCTGTTTGCGGAACTGATTGCTAATGACAAACCGTTAATTGTGTCGTATGACGGCGGGTATTATTTTCCGGTGCTGGTCGATTACCCGGAGACTACCTTCGGCGGCGAATTTGAAACCACCACCGACTATAAAGACCCTTATGTGCAGGAGCTGATTAATGAAAAGGGCTGGTATCTGTTCCCGCCGGTACCGTTTCATTACCGTACCCTGGTGGCTGACCTGAGCAGCCCGGCACCGTCACCACCGGACAGCAAAAATTACTGGGGAACAGATGAAGGCGGGCATGATCTGTTTGCGCGTATCCTGTACGGCTTCCGGATTTCGGTGTTATTCGGCTTCTCGCTGACCATTGCCTCGGCGATTATCGGTGTCGCTGCCGGTGCGGTGCAGGGCTATTACGGTGGCTGGCTTGACCTGATTTTTCAGCGTTTTATCGAGGTGTGGAGCAGTATGCCGCAGCTGTATATGCTGATTATTCTGGCCAGTATTATCCGTCCCAGTTTCTGGATATTGCTGGCTTTTCTGTTGTTGTTCAGCTGGATGGGCTTTGTCGGTGTGGTGCGTGCCGAGTTTCTACGCTGCCGGAATTTTGATTATGTTAAAGCTGCCAAAGTGATGGGCATGAGTGACCGGCGCATTATGTTCAAGCACATTCTGCCCAATGCGATGGTCGCTACGATGACCTTTATGCCGCTGGTGCTGAGCGGCTCGGTGACCACGCTGGTGGGGCTGGATTTCCTGGGGTTTGGCTTGCCACCGGGATCGGCCAGTCTGGGTGAAATACTGGCGCAGGGGAAAAATAATATTCAGGCACCGTGGTTATGGTTATCAGCCTTTTTCTCGATCGGGATTATGACCATGCTGCTGGTGTTTATCGGTGAAGGCGTGCGGGATGCTTTTGATCCGCGCCTGAGTCATAAATAAATGAACTCCATTATCAGGAAGCAGTGATCAGGCCGCTTCCTGCAGGGGTAATTCGGCGCGTTTACTGACATATAAAACTTCAATGCCCAGCATGTTTCCTGATGCATCGTAGTCGCACATCATGCCGGGCTTCAATTCTTCTGTTGACTCTACCTCTCCCTCGGCAAGTTGGATGTAAAGTGCATCGGCGATTGGGTCAAATTCGATTTTCATTAGTCGTTCCTTAGTCAAAATAAGCCGTTACAATAGTGACTGGCTCAGTTGTCTCATTGTAGATCACGCGCAGACGTTTAAATCCTTTCTCCGGAATAAGTTTCAGGGCATGTATCAGCGTGCCGTCTTCAGCATCGTCCTCCAGCGAGTCGGGTTCGCTGATTGCAGTGATAAGCCACTTTTCCTGAATTCTCCGTTGTTGCAGCCGTTTTCTGGCATGGTCGCTCAGCCGGTATTCCATCATTCTACCTCAGGTTTTCACAAGGCAATAATTCCAATCTTTCGGAGAGTAAACATTCCCTGAAAGTTTTGGTGTAATGTATCAGGAAATCTTAAAAGTGAATCAGGCGTGATGGATAAAAGGACTGACATGAGCATCCGGAAGCAGATAGTTTACGACTACATCATCATCGGCGGTGGTATTGTCGGCGTATCCACCGCATGGCAGTTACAGCAACGTTTTCCGGATAAAAAAATCCTGCTGCTGGAGAAGGAAGATAATTTTTCCAAACACCAGACCGGTCATAACAGCGGGGTGATTCATGCCGGGGTTTATTATGCGCCGGGCAGCCTGAAAGCAGAGTTTTGTCGCCAAGGTGCCGCAGCCACCATGGCTTTCTGTGAAGCCAATCAGGTGCCGTATGAACAGTGTGGCAAGTTACTGGTGGCAACGAATGAGCTGGAGTATCAGCGTCTGCAAGCTTTGCTGCAGCGTTGTTATGACAATCAGTTGGAGGTCGAATGGCTGGATGCGGAGCAACTGAAGCAGCGTGAGCCGAATATTCGCGGGCTGGCGGCGATTTGGGTGAAAGCCACCGGGATTGTGGATTATCAGCAGGTCACTATCAAAATGGCCGGGCAGTTTCAGGCACTGGGTGGTGAGGTGCGGTTGAATAGTGAAGTGATAGCTTTGCGGGAACAGGCTGATGCGGTGCGGGTTGAGCTTAAAACGACTGCGGGACAGGAGAGTCTGCAGACCCGTTTTCTGATCAGCTGCCCGGGTTTAATGGCTGATCGTATAACCCGTATGATGGGGATTGATACCGATTTTCAGATTATCCCGTTCCGGGGTGAGTATTATCAGTTGCCGGAAAAATATAACGACCTCGTTAACCACCTGATTTATCCGGCGCCTGATCCGGAGTTGCCGTTTCTGGGTGTGCATCTGACCCGGATGATTGACGGTTCGGTGACCGTGGGGCCGAATGCGGTGCAGGGCTGGAAGCGGGAAGGTTATGGCCGGATTAATATCAGCTTGCGGGATATTCGGGATATGATCACCTTTACCGGTTTCTGGAAAGTTTTGCGGGCACACTGGAAAACCGGGCTGATTGAGACCCGCAATTCATGGTTTAAGCCGGGTTATCTGAAGCTGGTGCAGAAGTATTGTCCACAATTGCGGCTTGAGGATTTAAAACCTTATCCGGCCGGTATCCGTGCGCAGGCGGTGCTGAAAGACGGTACACTGGTGCATGATTTCCTGTTCGCAGCAAGCCCGCGTAGCCTGCATGTCTGCAATGCGCCGTCACCCGCTGCGACTTCGGCGATTCCGATTGGGGAATATATCTGCGACAAAGTATTTGCCGCAGAGCGTTAATGTTCCTGTTTATTTACCAATCTTCATCAACTGTCCGGTTTGCCGGAAAGCCAGTGCTTCCAGAATAATGCCGTTGGTATTCGCGGTAATCGCTGTATTTGGCTTATTGTCAGCCTCATAAATCCCGGAATACCAGCCGCGCTCAGGATCAAACGCGGTTTTGATTCTATCCATAAGTTGCCGGGTATATGCCGTTTCATACAGCATATTCCAGCCGAATACCGCTTTGGTGCTCAAAGTTTTAAAAGCAGAAGCATCCTCACCGGATTCACTGATCGCATTCCAGGCTTTGCTGTCGGTAAATACAGTGTTGTAGACGAAGTAGGGTGCCTGGTCGATATTGTCTTCGCTGACAGCAGTAAGGATATCGGTTTCCTGATAACGTTTTTCCTGTGCCTGATAGACCCGTGCTGCCAGCTCGCGGGAAACCAGATCCCAGCCAAATTCGATGCCATCCAGAATATACGGTTCACTGACTACATAGTTATGGGCTTGAAACTGTTCCGGTGTACGGCTGTCTGTTGCAATCTCAACACCGTAAATATCTACCATGTTCAGGTGGCTGAAATAGTCCAGCGCCCGTGAAACATCGCGGCCTATCAGATTAAACGATTTAGCGGCGTATTCTTCATAGCCCAACCGACCTTCCTGCAGATAGATAATTTCACCTTGGTTGTCAATTGCGGCACCATACATACTGCCTTCACGCAGCATGGATTCAATATCCCAGCGTTTCAGAACTTTACCTACTGCATCGGAGTGATGCGGATAATGCCAGACCAGCACATTAAACGGCACCATAATGCGACCAATATCGATAGCCGACCAGCCGATACCTTTTTCAGTTGGCTGATTTTTGTAATCCACCATGGTCAGATTGCGGGTATGATACACCTTGTTGGGTAATTGATTATTGAATAAGGGTATTTCCTTCAGCGCTTTCAGCGCCAAAATAATCCGTGAGTCAAATTCAATATCTGAAATCAGCTGTAACCGGTGCGCAGAAATAACGGCCATCAGATAGGAGGCCGTATCCCAAAGCGTAGATGACTCATAGTTGTCCACCGAGTTCACCAGTCCGGTTTCCGGAATAGTATTATTTTTAAAGTAAGTCCAGGCAATATTGGCCCATGCCCGCTCTTCAGCTGTCAACTGGCGTGATACGGGAGTAGTGCGGGTATATGTCTGTTCCAGCTGCACTTTGTTTAAACGAATGCCTGCTTCATCCTGTAATTGCGGCTCAATACTTTCCAGCCAGAACACCAGTGAAAAAGCGGTGATTAAGCCGAATAAAAAAATCAGGTGGCTGCGTGCCCTGATTAGTCCCTGTTTAAAACTCATAATGATTCCTGTGCCAGCACTAAATCAGCTTCATGCCGGGATGTGGTTTCTTTTTCAGGTTGCCAGAAGGCGGCGAAGACGATACCACTGAGAGAAAAAATATTATTTAGCCCCCAGAATACATTGACCAGAATGCCGCCCGTTGAATAAGCTCTGTTATCCAGAATCAGGTATTGTACGGCAGCATAAATGAGCCCCGTGACTGTCAACGCAATCACTGTCGCCTGAGGCCAGACCAGATACAGGAAATTGCCTTCCTGACGGTCTTTTGGTGTGACTTTGAACTTAATCTGCTCCCCCTTAATCACTGTCCATAATGCCTGTAGATTTACCGGAAAGAAGGATAAATAACTGGCTTTGGAGCGATAACCGGCGATACCCCAGGTACCCATCATAAAGGCCAGTTCCATAGCGATCAGAAACGGTAGAATATGAATAAAGAAATCTGTCGTATAAGCACTGACCGGGGCAGTCGCAGTGAACAGGTAAACCAAGGGGGCGATGAGAAATAAGGCGTTCCAGATACCACCGAGATATGACCAGACCGTGGAAGCATACATCAGCCGTTGACCCATACTTAAGCCTTTACGGAAGACCGGGTTGTCATGGCGGGCGATGTCCAGTGTGCCACCAGCGTATTTGAAGCGCTGTACCGACCAGCTGAGTAAGTCCTGTGGCGAGAGCATTTTGGATTCTACATCCGGATGCATCACTGACCTCCAGTTGCGGCCCTGATCTGAATGTAGCATCAGTGAGGTGTAAATATCTTCCGAGACATGGAAGCGATAGGGCGTGAATTCTTCCTCCTGAGCAATATTTTGTCTTGCCATCGCCGCAAAGCTGTCATCCAGTTGTTGTTCGCCGGTGATTTTTTGCAGGTCTTTTGACTGATTGTGGATTTGTTTTTCAATATTATCCGCATAGCTTTTCAGTGCAGCTTCCATCACCGCATCACGGCGGTGAATTGAGCCGGCCCCGCAACAGAATGATGCGTTTACCCAGTTGCGGCGACGCTGAATTATGTCATAAAACATTTTCGGATCATTAATAAACGGATCGTCACCAATGCTGACCGGACCGATAATTTTTTCAATACCCTCACCCAGTAAGCGTCCCGGGGTGGCTAAATATTTTTCCAGCAGTTCCGGCAGCATTTTACCGTTCGGCAGATCATAAAACCATTGCGGTGTCTGTACCCAGGCGACATCCGGATCACGGAAATAGCCCAGCGTATTTTCGAGTATGGTCGGGAAGGGCCGGGTGTCAGCATCACAAATCACGATGAAGTCGCCGCTGCTTTGCTCCATTGCATTGCGCAGGTTACCGGCTTTAAAACCAATATTACTATCGCGGGTAATGTATTTTGCACCTTCTTCCGCAGCGACTTTACGCATTTGTTCGCGGCGACCATCATCGAGTACGTAGATCTGTATATCAATCGTAGCAGGGTAACGGATTTTCTGAGCATCGATCAGGCTTAAACGTACCAGCTCGGGATCTTCATCATAGGTTGGGAAGAACACATCTACGCTAATGGTTCGGTTTTCACCGTGTAATATATCGATAACATCTTGCAAGGTTTCAGGTGGCGGACGCTTCGGATAATCCTCCACCTTCCACAGGTTAATCACGAACAGCAATAGACCGATGTAAGCAGCAGTTTCAGCTAGAGCTAACGGGATTGCGTACCATAGCGCATCCATGTTCAATGAATCGCTCCAGCGCCACCACAAATACCAGGCACCCAGTGTCAGGGCAATTACCGCAAGAAATTGCCAGATGGACTCGGTCACCGGAGAGTATTTTAGTGCAGGCTCCGGTTTACGGTGCTCAAAACAGTCGAAATAAAAAGGCATAATAGTACCCTGGTTTTTATTGGTATGGTCTATGCCTGTTTAATCAGGCCGGTTATTTTTTATTAATTTTTGATTAGCTTCTAATTAACTTTTAATCAGGCTAGGCGTTTAGTGACATGCCAGTAATTCTGATTATCTGCACGTTCATAGCGAAAGGAGTCTGCCAACAGGTTTATCAGCCCCATGCCCCAGCCACTTTCCGGTAACGATTCCGGTTCAGGAAAACTGATATCCGTTTCTGAGAAGGTCAGTTGTTCTCCCTGAGGCATGGATTTGCCCCGATCCGAAATAGTCAGTTTCATATTGTCATCCGGCGTACATTCGATAGTTACGGTGACCTGACTACCACTCTGAAACTCATAAGCGTGTTCTATGACATTATTTACTGTTTCCACCAAAATTAATTCCAGTTGCCCCAGTTGTGTGTTGTTTAACTCCAGTTCCTGACCAATGCCACGCAAGGCACTGCCAAGCAGGCGCACATGCTCAAGCTGACTGTTGATCTGTAACTGAATTGTATATATCCGGCTGGTTTCATCCATACTCTCTGCCCCCGCGTGTAAAGTAATTTGCCCCGGAAAACTATCCTGAATCAGGCGGTCTCCAAAATATGCTCTGCACTCTCCGCATCAGAGCACATGCGGAATACCCGGTCCATGCGGGTGAGTGTGAACAGGTCGGCAACCACTCCGTTGGCTCCGGCAATAACGAGATCTCCGGTAACTCCCAGCATTTTCAGGATGCTGACAACGGTGCCTAAACCGCTACTGTCCATAAAAGTAACACTACTAAGATCAATAATTATACGATTAATGCCCTGGTCGGTCAGTTCTTTGATTTGCCGGCGTAGGTTCGGTGAATTGATTGCATCAATCCGGGTTGTTTTAACTTTAATTATTGTGAAGTCAGTTTTGTTTAATACACTTAATTTCATTCCCTGTTCCCAATTAAATATTTATTTTTCAAAATTGCCTTAAAGCTGTTACCGGTGTAGTCATTTCGTAAAAAGCTCATACCTGAAAGTCTATCATCAGCATGGATAGATCATCCGGTTGGTTGTTCATGTTCTGCGCTATGGAAAAATAATCGCAGACATCATCAACAGCTTTTTCCGCTTTAGCGGCTATAGAATGCTTCAAGGCCTTTTTTAGTACATTACTGGTGATTACCTGACCTTTTTGGTACGGTATCTCAAACCAGCCATCTGAGAACAGAACCAGTCTGTTACCCGGCCGGAATGCTGTGGAAATAACCTCATATTCCACATCAGGGAGTAAACCAACCGGAAAGCCGGTACAGTCAATCTCCTCAACGCATTCTGCTTTTTTATTAATGAGATAAGGTTTCGGGTGACCGGCCTGCACCAGATATAGCTGCTCATGCTGAGTATCAATGACACCTAAAATCATGGTGCAATAATGATCGCTCAGGTTCAGTAAGTGTGCATTGAATGATTGCAGCATTTTCAGCAACGTTTTCCTGATCACAGTTCCATCGCCGGATAACCATTTATTGTCATTCTTGTCTGTGGCTGAGGTTAGCAAATTGGACAGGTACATCGATAGTAATGCTGAAGAAATACCATGCCCGGAAACATCTACGGTATAAAAAAAATACAGATGATCATTGAGCGGAAAATAGTTAAAGGTATCTCCGCCAATCAGTTTGGCCGGACGGAAAAACCAGGCAAAATCCAGTGCGCCGGAGTGTTTTTGTGATGGTAAAATGCCCATCTGCAGCGTGGCAGCATTTTTCAGTTCACACAGTGTTTCATCCCGTGCTTTTTTCAGCGACTTATTAGCATCGGCCAGATGCTGGTTCTTCTTTTCCAGCGCTCTTTCCAGGAAGATGACCCGCTCAGCAGCACGCAGTAAAACTGCCATTTCATTACGTTCAATCGGTTTAGTGGCAAAATCATCAGCCCCCGCATCCATCCCTGTAATCAGGTTGTGTTTTCCGGAACGACCCGTGAGCAGAATGATGTAAATATAATTCGGAAATTTTGCACTGCGGATATGACGGCACAGCTCCGGGCCGTTCATATTGGGCATTTCCCAGTCAGTAATAACCAGATGGAAAACACCGTTCTGCAGGTATTGCCAGGCTTGCCCGCCGTCCTCGGCAATGGTGATGTTGTACCCCATTAGTTCAAGGGTACGTTTCATGACCAGTCGCATATCCAGTGCGTCATCTACCAGCAGAATATTCATTGTATACTTCAACCGACCATAATTGTTGATTTATTGAAAGTCTGAAAATTAAGCGCCAGTAAGGAGTCCAGGGCTTTCTTGTGAGTGGTGTGGGTTTGCGCCAGACACGAATCAATGGCTTGCACAAACGCGGTAAAGTTTTCATGGTACTGTGAGTAGAGACATTCTTTCTTCACAAACTTCCACAAGCGTTCAATCAGGTTCAGGTTGGGAGAATAGGCGGGCAGGAACAACAATTCGATCCCCAGTGTTTCCGCCAAATCCATGACCAGCCGACAACGTTGGTAGCGGGCATTGTCCATCACCAGGGTCACTGGCACGTCCAGGGCCAATGCCTTGATTCGCTGAAGCAACTGGCAAACACTGTGGGAGTTGATGTAACTGTCATTGGTCACGGTAACCAGTTCATGGGTAACCGCATTCAGCGCGCCCAGTACATTGTAACGCTGGCGTCCGGCCGGGGCACGGATGAACAAGCGGGTAAAACACCACACAAACCCCAGGAACGGGGCCAGTACAAAGTGGGCCGCGTCGACAAAGAAAACCGCCCGCTTCCCGGCCCTGGCTTCCTCAAGACGCGGCTCCAATGCTTTTTTTAAAAGCCTCCTGAACCTCGGGATCCGCTTTCGCCGGGATCATCCCCACCTTCCTGACCGACAACCCCAGGCTGTGGAGGAACATCCGCACGGCTTCCCGCTGGAGTTCAAGGCCGGTTAGCCGCTGGATGTCAGCCATCGCCTGAGTGATCCGGGTGGTTGGATGGTGTTCAAAATGACTTTTCAACACGTCACGGAAAGGCTCCAGCTTCACTGACCGGACGATAGAAGTCCACTTGTTCCAAAGCCGCAAGCCCACCTTGTTGGTAGCGTTTCAGATAACGGGTGACGGTCGTTGAACTGACCCCCGCCAACCGTTCTATCTCCCCATGTGCGACTCCCTGGCTTTTGAGCCATAACACCTCCATCCGTTGGCGGACTCGCGGGTGGGGGTGATGGTACCGTCCCTTATTCAAGGCGTTCCGCTCGGATTCGCCAAACTCTATCTGGATCATGCAAAGTATCACCGGTTGTCAACAACATCCGGACTTTGCTTGAAGGCTTCACATTATTCAACAGTTACTCACGGGTCGAGTATATGTAGTTTTTGTGGTCTGAGGTGGTTATTGTTAATTAATTAGGTATATAATCCTGTGTCTAGCATAAAATAAATTTATAACAATTAGCAAGCATGGAGAGCAACGGTAATGAGCAAATTCTTGATTGATGCGGTCGATCAGTCTACTTACAACGGGCTGAAAGTGCTGATGGGTGACGAAGGTTTTGCTGAGATCATCGGCTTATTTGTCTCTGATACGCATCAGGCGATAAAGGATCTGCGGCCAGCCATTGCCGGGCAGCAACTGGATTATATCAGCTCTGTTTGTCATAAGATGAAATCCAGCAGCAGGCTGATAGGGGCTTTTGAAATGGCGAAGTGGTGCGAGCAGCTGGAAGAGTGCACTACCCAACCTGGGATGACACCCATCGGAGCCTATGAGCACCTACAGGCCGAATTTAAGCGTGTCGAAGTCTGGCTTGCAGAAGAACAAAATGACACTGTAATCGCCAGCTAATTCCAGCTTAAGCATTGATCATAATATAATTAATACAACGAGGGTGACAATGAAAGGGGTAATTTTTACTGAATTTCTGGAGATGGTGGCAGAGACGTTTTCTGAAGATATGATAGACGACATCATTGATGATTCAGAGCTTGAGTCCGGGGGCGTCTATACGGCTGTAGGGACTTATTCCCATGAAGAGATCGTACAACTGGTGGTTAGTCTGTCAAAACATTCAGGGATTGAAGTGTCCGAGTTAATCCGAATTTTCGGGCAGCATCTGTTTCAGCGTTTTGTGGTGTTGTATCCGGACTTTTTTGCTCAGAAAGGCATCACAGCCTTCAGTTTTCTCCAGTCGGTAGAGGATTATATTCACGTTGAAGTACGTAAGCTTTACCCGGATGCAGAGTTACCACGTTTTAATACGCAACAGGAAAGTGATGATGTCATGCTGATGACCTACAGCTCAGCGCATCCGTTTGCCACGTTGGCGGAAGGTTTGTTACGCGGCTGTATGGATTACTTTGGTTTGAATGCAGAGATCAATACTACGGATCTGTCGGATGGTGCGGGAACACATGCCGAATTCCGTATTGCAATAGTGTCAGTATGAGACAGTTTGAGCGCACGCAGCGTCGTCTGGAACGGGAAAAAGCAGCCCGTAAGCAGGCGGAGTCACTGTTAGAAGACAAGAGTCGCGAGTTGTATCAGGCCAATCAGTCGCTGCGTACGCTGGCGGACTCACTGGAGCAGAAAGTCTCGGAACGTACCGAAGAATTGAGAGTAGCCAGAGATCAGGCGCTAAGTGCCAGCCGTGCAAAAAGTACTTTTCTCGCTGCGATGAGCCATGAAATCCGCACGCCGATGAACGGAATTATTGGTTTGAGCAGTCTGTTAAAAGATACCCCGCTGAACCATGCACAGCAAGAGAAAGTCGATAGTATTCTGCATTCTGCCGAGGCGCTGCTGAGCATTATTAACGATATTCTGGACTTATCCCGTCTGGATGCCGGGAAGCTGGAGTTGATTGACGACCCGTTTCTGCTGGGGGAAATGTTACCTTCGTTGATTGAAAATCTCGGTGTCATGGCACAGCAAAAAGGAATTGATTTATTTTTGGTGCTGGATGCGCGGGTGCCGGATCGGTTACAGGGTGACAGCTTAAGGGTTCGTCAGGTGTTGATGAATCTGATCGGTAATGCGATTAAATTTACTGACCAGGGTGAGGTTGTATTACGTGTCACTATGGCGGAGCATGCCGGAAGGATTCGCTTTGAAATTGAAGACTCCGGTGTTGGTATTGCCAAAGAAAAAATCCCCGGTCTGTTCCGTGCTTTCAGTCAGATTAATCGTTATGACCAGCACAATAATAGCGGGACCGGACTCGGGCTGGCGATTTCACGCAAGATTGTTAATTTAATGGGCGGTGAAATCGGGGTGAGCAGTGAGCCGAGTAACGGCAGTACATTCTGGTTTGAAGTACCGATGGTAGCCGCAGAGCCGGAACAGCCTGATCCACCGGTACTGAGTCGTTATGCAGCCAATCAAAAATGTCTGGTTCTGGCCAAAAATACACGACACCGCAGTTTGGTGATTGAACAAATGATGCACATGGGTATCACTACACGGGAAAGTGCTGCAGTAGCTGAAATACCCGGCATTATGGCTTCTGAAGCCTTTAATTGGCTGGTGATAATTCCGGATGATTTTGACGTTGCTGAACGGGAATCATTGAGCGATATACTTGCCCGGCAGAGCGGCAAGACAGGATCACTGATGTACGGGGTCATTCGTTTACCCGCTAATGGCAGTCAGCTGAAAGAAGTGTTGCCTGATAAAGTTACTTACTCATGTTATAACCTTTACCGGCCCTTCACGTATGATAAATTATTAAAAATAATCAGAATGTTACCGGCTATAACTTTGGGTGAAACCGCTGTTGGTTCCGGCGTGGTTAATCCGGAGCAGGTTGATGACGATACTGTGAGCGGGACAGATAATACATCGGTAACACCATCAACTGCCGGGTTAAAGGTAGCAGAGAATAGTACCTGTCTGTGCATTCTGGTGGGTGAGGATCATGCGATTAACCGTATGGTTGCCAAAGGTATGCTGCAAAAACTGGGACATCAGCCTTGTTTTGCCAATAATGGTTTTGAAGCACTGGAGTGGCTGCAAGTGCATCGTGATGAAGTGGATCTGATTCTGATGGACATACAGATGCCTGGTATGAGTGGCGTTGAGACCACACGCAGAATTAAATCGGACTGGCCGGATTTAAAAGTACCGATTCTGGCGCTGACAGCGAATGCCATGAAAGGCGATGAAGTGGCTTATCTGGAAGCCGGAATGGATGAATATCTGACTAAGCCGATTCAGCTGGATAAATTAAAAAGCTCCATTGACCACTGGTGTGCCTCAATACATCAGAATAATTAACAATTAAGCTTTCAGGCAAGTGACAATGAATACAATAATAAACAACAGTGCATCACCGCTGGCCGACTCAACAACCAATGATCATATCCGGCGTATGCTGGTGGTTGCTTCAGCGGCACTATTTCCGATTATAACTTCTGTTTTACTGACCGGATTGTTTTATCTGTTGGGTGATTACCGGGTGATTGAGCGGGTGGCTGCGCAGACAGAATTTGCCGCGATCAGTTATCCACAGGAGGGGATAACGGTAGATGAAGTTTTTACCGCGCGGGGCGTTGTAACCGCATTACCGGAAAACACGGTGGCTTACCTGATGGTTGAGCGTGAGCAGCGCTACTGGCCGAAAAAATATTTAGGTGATACCCATAGCAGCTGGGCGAAAGAAATCAGCGAGGCAAAACGGGAAAATAGTAGGTTGAGGCTGGTAGTGCTAGCGATGAGTGACGCAGGAAAGCAGGTTATTGAGCAATGGTATGTGACCAGCAAACAAACCGGTAAATATCCGGGCATCACTGATATTCCGGGCGCTGAAGAAATTGCCCAGGTGGAGGTAAAACAGCGATGAATGCATCCGGAATACGTATGAACTGGTTGGATGCGGCGCGTATTGCTGCGGCGTTCTGCATTATTGCCATCCACTCCACTACCGATCTCAGTGGCCAGCCGTTTCCCGATGTTCAGGCCGGGGAGCGTTTGTTTACCGTTTTGTTCAGAACCACCGCAGAACTGGCCAGTACCGAATACTTTATTCTGGTGTCGTTGTTTTTGCTGGCATTTAAGCTGGATCGCAAACCCGCCGGTTATTCGGCCACGATGAAATTACAGGCCCGGCGCTTACTGGTACCGTTCGCGTTCTGGACTTTGTTCTATGCGTTTTTCAAGTTATTTAAGGCTTATCATTTCGGTTATCTGGATAGTCTGCTGGCTGACCTGACTAACCCGTTTACCTGGCTGGATTATTTTCTGTTAGGTTCGGCGCAGTATCACATGCATTTTCTGCCGACCTTGTTTGCGTTGATTTTATTTCACCCCCTGTACAAGTTAGCCAGCCAATACCCGTTGCTTGGTTTTGTCCTGTTACCACTGTTATTCCTGCGCGATTATCTGGCGGGGTGGTTATGGGGTAATGTGGCCGACCGTGATGTATTGGAATATCTGGCGCGGGTCGTTAAAGTTTTCAGCTATGTGGGCTATGGCATGGCGGCTTATGCATTATTTGGTTGGTGGAAAATCCGGCTGGATCGCGAAACCTCAATGAGAATTATGGGTTTTGCCTTGTTTGCACTCTGTCTGCTGTTCATGGTTAAGCTGATTCAGGCTACCGGGATTATCCAGAGTGGTGATTGTGGTATCCGGCGCGGTATTTTTTATTATGCACACTATCTGATTCCGGTGCTGTCACTGACAATGTTCATGAGCTCACAGCATTTTAACTGGCCTGATAAGTTATCGGACTGGTCGAAGTATACCTTCGCCATGTATCTGGTACATCCGGCGGTTATTGATAGCTTTGATGTGCTGGTGAAAGATGTACCGCTGGCAACTTATAAATATACGGCTGCCAAGTATCTGGTGGTGGCTGCCACATCTCTGGCTCTGGCGCTATTGCTAAGCAGAATTTCTTTACTGGCCTGGACGATAGGTCTCGGGCCGTTACCCTTTACCGGCAAAAAAGTCAAAGCGGATAAGCCGGTAACCGCTGCCGGGCAGTCGGTTACCGGTTTCGATGAGCTAAAGCCGGCTTCAGAGCTTGAGCTATCAAAAACCGCACCTTCGGCTAAGGGAGACGTGAGATTATGCTAGCTAAAATATTTCAGGTCACGACGTTGGTGCTGGTTGCCTGGTTAGTGATTCAGTCCGGACAGGCAGGGCAGCAGCTGAGTATACAAAGCCACCTGTTGCAACGCAGTGTGTTAGCAGACGAAGTAGCATCTGCTAAACCGGCGGCGGATCCGCTCTTAGGGAAAATCAATGAACAGTTGGAGAGTCTGGCCGCATTGCAGAAACAACAGGATAAAGTAAGTCAGGATAGGGCAAAGAAAGAGCTGTCTGACTACAGACAGCAGCAGGATAAAATAACGACCCTGCAGAAGGCTTATATTCTGGTGCTGGAAGCGGAAACTGCGCGCGGACGAAAAGATGCTGAGGCAGCGGTGGAAAAACTAAAGGCTGGCAAGGAGTTAATCTGGAAATCGGGTAGCTATTATCCGGAACATAAGAAGACTCTGCAGGGGTTGATGAAGCCTGTTGATGTGACGCTGTCTGCCTGGGCGGGTGGCCGGTTAGATAAAGATAGTCAGGCAATTTACAGTGTGGTGCAACAGGTACTGAGTAGTCAGGATAAATAATGATGGATAATAAAGAACCAGGCATCAAGCCGGCATACACCAATAGTTTCCGCATGGCCGGGATAACAACTGTCGTAGTATTGACGGGAATTCTGATTGCGGCCGGAATTATTTATCTGAGCAGTCCTGTGAATATTAAGTGGCTTCATTCGGTGAGTGATAGCACCGGCGAAGCGCCGTTTAGCTATTTGATTTCCGGCAAGCAGGGGGATAAAGGCGAGTGCGGTACAGAGGGACAACCCCTTGCTGACAAGGCTGCCTGTCTGAATCGTAAAATGGCTGACAGCTGTCTGGCTGATGGCAAGGCATTGTGTGATGAGGATCTGGAAATCGCCCGTATCGCCTGGATTTATTTCCAGAATAATTATAACCCTGAAACCGGCTTGTATAATTCAGCGAATAAATATACCTCGACTACTATGTGGGATACCGGTTCTGCGTTGGCAGCAACCATTGCCGCGAAAGACTTTGGCTTTATTGATCAGAAAGATTTTGATGATCGCATTATGGCGATGTTCAAAACATTGAATACCATGAAGCTGTTCAATGGTGAGGGGCCTAATAAAGCGTATAGCACTAAAAGTGCAGAGATGGTTGATTATCGAAATAAACCGGTACCCGATGGTATTGGTGTTTCAATGCTGGATCTCGGACGTTTGGTTTCATGGCTAAATACTATGCAGTGCATGCACCCGAAGTATAAAACGATGGCAAAAAAAACGATCGGGCGCTGGGATTTTTCACGCATGATCAAGGACGGGCAGATGTATGGTTTAGCGCGTGATCCTGAAACCAAAGAAATCAGAGTGTTGCAGGAAGGGCGCTTTGGTTACGAGCAGTATACCGGTAAGGTATTCCGTACTCTGGGTTTCGATATGAGTGTGGCGGCGACTTATAATAATAAATTCCGTAATGAGGCGGACATAATGGGTATTCCTATTGCCCATGATAACCGTGACCCGCGTGAGTTTGGTGCCAATAACTATGTAATCACCGAGTCTTATTCCATGGATGCCACTGAAAATGGTCTGGACAGTGAAAATACCGGCCTGTTGAAAAATATTTTTGAGGTACAGAAAGAGCGTTGGAAGCGTACCGGCATTGTCACCGCTGTGTCAGAAGACAATGTTGATCGTGACCCCTGGTTTCTCTATAACAGTATTTTTAACGCCGGTATCCAATGGAGCACGATTAATCCGCGTGGTAAACGTTTCAATGAGCTGAAAAGTGTATCTACTAAAGCCGCATTATCGCTGGCTGTGCTATTTCCCGAGGATGAGTATAGTCAGGTGTTAATGGATAAAATAGAAAGTGCCTATGATCCGGAAAAGGGCTGGTATTCCGGAGTGTATGAAAATGGTATTGGCTATAATACTACGGCCACCGCGAATACGAATGGCAATATAATGGCGAATATGCTGTACAAAAAATACGGCAGTTTTTTTGAATTGTGCGGGAAGTGTCAGCGTATTATTCAGCTGGAATTAGATGATACACTGACTGCAAAAAGTAAAACCTGTGATGTTTGCATGGCCAGTCAGTAGCTATTGTCAGCAGATTAATATGCCGGGCCGGATCAGGGCCGGATGGACACCGCTCAGGCTTGCCGTGGCATTGCTGATACTGCTGCTGCTTTTGTTTCAGTCACATCGCCTGGTTTATGCAGCGGAAAGTGGCGGAAGTATCGCTACTGAACAGGTATCCATCTGGTTACAGCAGCTACAGAGTGCGCTGGTAGTTGCAGAGCAACAGCATAAAACACAGCATACTACCGTGCAGCAGGTACTGGCGGAGTTGCTCAGCCGCAGGGCTGATCTCGTAAAGCAACGCCACTTTTATCAATTGCACAGCCAGCGCTTGCAGTCCGAAGTACAGCAGCAGATGTTTATCAGGCCCGCCGGTTTTAGCCGGAATCCGTCATCGGTTAGTGCACCTGATACCGGGTATTTTCTGAAAGTGGCGGCTTATAACCGTGCTAACCGGCCATTGTCACCCCTGCTGCAGAAACTGGAAACCCTGTACTGCACACAGGCAACAACGGAAGCAGAAGCTTTATTGCTATCTTTACTGGGAGATGTTTCCGAGGGCCGGAGCTGGCCGGATGAAGAGCTGGGGGCGTTGGAGAATAAAGCCACTCTGTATGCGGGGTCACTGGATATTGCGCTGCATACATTGTACCGGACATTACAACGCTTCCCGGAGTTAACTGAGCTGGTGGAGCGGGTGGCGCTGCATTGGAATTATTGTCCGTTGCTGAATGATGATGGTGGATTTTATAACCTTCATCTGGGCGATGGGCAGTCGCTCAAAAAAAAAATGGCTACGCCTTTAATACTGACCGAAAATGGTCTGCAGCGTTGGGGGTTTGTCAGATCATTAGCTACAAGCCGGTACGTGCCCAAATTACTGGATATCTATATACCTCATTATGCTTATGAAGCTTTTCTGCACCGTGTCCATCGCCAGCGTTGTTTCCCGCACCCGGACAGTGGAAGGATCTATCCGCTTAACGATGAAGAGCCGGTATTAACCCGTACTTTTTACCCGCCGCCCGTACCACCGGAGCAGGAGCCATACCCGTTTCTCTGGTACCCCTACTGTGAGATTCCCCGGGTTGAAGAGGATGAGCCGGGCAGCTGGCCGGGGCGCTTATTACAGCGGGTTAGCCATAAAATACTCATATTAAAGCAACAGCTGAGTGAGCTTGAGCCACAGATCAGACAATTGCAGCAACAACAGGATGAGCAGCAGGCAGCCTATCTCACTAAGCAGAAACAATTAATGCAGCAGATAGAGCAGCAACAGCGTTTACTGGCTGAGCAGCGTGAGCGTCTTAAAATAGAAGCGCAACAGTGGCTTCTGGCCAGGCGGGCGGCAGAGGAAAAACGCAGGCAGGACATAAAAGAGCGTCAGCGACTGCTGGCAGCAGCCGAAGAAAAAAAACGTAGAGACATGCAGGAGCGCCAGCGTCTTACCAGAGAGGCAGCAGAAGCGGAAGCGGCGAAACAACGTCAGCAACGGGCTGCTCAGGAAAAAAACAGACTGCTTGCCCTGCAGCGGGCTGAAGCAGAAAAGCGCCGGATAGCGGAGTTACGTGCGGAACAGGAGCGTCTGCAAGCGGAGCGTTTGGCGGTTGAGCAGGCACTTTTACAACAAAAAAAAATAACGGATGCCCGGCAGCTCATGATACCGCCGGAGCATTTTGTACCGATGCCTGATACCGGACGGGAAGGCGATTTGACGCCGGTGATTAACAAGATGATCTCCGGTAAAAATAGCGATCAGGAAGCAGCGGAGACATTAAATCTGACGACCACCTTTTTGTATACTGCACCTCTGGATGACTCAAAGCCGGCGGCTAAGCTGAATGTTAGCTGGACACCGGAGGATAACTGGTTTGTGCGCGGCTCATTAAAGTATGTGAACAGTGATGAACTGACCTATTCGTGGGGGGGTGGCTACAGCAATTGGCGGCCGGGAACCACATCAATCCAGCTGAATAACTGGGGGCCGTTAAAACGCGGTGATGGTCTGGCATTGGACAAAGCAGTGCTGAGTGCCAGTCATAAGATTGATTCGGCAATATTGCGTGATAATAAACTGTCAGCAACGGTAGGCTTAAGTAAGCCCCTGAGTGGTGATGTGGCTGCGAGTGCGACCCTGCAGTGGAGTCCGTTTGGCAACCTGTATTTCCGTACTACCGTATCGCAAAAACTTAACGGCGGATCACCCCGGTGGAGTTACGGTTTTGGTTATTATGACTGGCGCCCGGATACCTGGCGGCTCGAATACAGTAACTATGGCGATAATCTTCATCCATTTGATATACTTCAACCGACCATAATTGTTGATTTATTGAAAGTCTGAAAATTAAGCGCCAGTAAGGAGTCCAGGGCTTTCTTGTGAGTGGTGTGGGTTTGCGCCAGACACGAATCAATGGCTTGCACAAACGCGGTAAAGTTTTCATGGTACTGTGAGTAGAGACATTCTTTCTTCACAAACTTCCACAAGCGTTCAATCAGGTTCAGGTTGGGAGAATAGGCGGGCAGGAACAACAATTCGATCCCCAGTGTTTCCGCCAAATCCATGACCAGCCGACAACGTTGGTAGCGGGCATTGTCCATCACCAGGGTCACTGGCACGTCCAGGGCCAATGCCTTGATTCGCTGAAGCAACTGGCAAACACTGTGGGAGTTGATGTAACTGTCATTGGTCACGGTAACCAGTTCATGGGTAACCGCATTCAGCGCGCCCAGTACATTGTAACGCTGGCGTCCGGCCGGGGCACGGATGAACAAGCGGGTAAAACACCACACAAACCCCAGGAACGGGGCCAGTACAAAGTGGGCCGCGTCGACAAAGAAAACCGCCCGCTTCCCGGCCCTGGCTTCCTCAAGACGCGGCAATGCTTTTTTTAAAAGCCTCCTGAACCTCGGGATCCGCTTTCGCCGGGATCATCCCCACCTTCCTGACCGACAACCCCAGGCTGTGGAGGAACATCCGCACGGCTTCCCGCTGGAGTTCAAGGCCGGTTAGCCGCTGGATGTCAGCCATCGCCTGAGTGATCCGGGTGGTTGGATGGTGTTCAAAATGACTTTTCAACACGTCACGGAAAGGCTCCAGCTGACTGACCGGACGATAGAAGTCCACTTGTTCCAAAGCCGCAAGCCCACCTTGTTGGTAGCGTTTCAGATAACGGGTGACGGTCGTTGAACTGACCCCCGCCAACCGTTCTATCTCCCCATGTGCGACTCCCTGGCTTTTGAGCCATAACACCTCCATCCGTTGGCGGACTCGCGGGTGGGGGTGATGGTACCGTCCCTTATTCAAGGCGTTCCGCTCGGATTCGCCAAACTCTATCTGGATCATGCAAAGTATCACCGGTTGTCAACAACATCCGGACTTTGCTTGAAGGCTTCACATTATTCAACAGTTACTCACGGGTCGAGTATAATTTCTCCGCTGGTGCAGTGACCCTGAGCCGCGCATGGCAGTTCTAGACCTGACATAAAAGCGCATGCCAGTGACACCTGCGCCGGTTATACTGGTTCATATTATTATGACTACTGAGATCTAGATTACCCTAAGGAGAGACTGCAATGGCTGCGAATGCAAAACTGGCCAAATTCAGCTGGGAAGACCCGCTGTTATTCAACGATCAGCTGAGTGAAGAAGAACAAATGGTGCGCGACAGTGCCCATCGTTATTGCCAGGATAAGCTGATGCCACGGGTATTGCTGGCCAACCGGCATGAAACCTTTGACCGTGAGATTTTTAATGAGATGGGTGAGCTGGGCCTGCTTGGTAGCACGATTGATGGTTATGGTTGTGCCGGGCTGAATTATGTGTCTTATGGCCTGATTGCGCGTGAGGTGGAGCGGGTTGATTCCGGCTACCGTTCGGCGATGAGTGTGCAGTCCAGTCTGGTGATGTTCCCGATTTATGCCTATGGCAGCGAGGCGCAGCGCGAGAAATACCTGCCTAAGCTGGCCAGTGGTGAATGGGTCGGCTGTTTCGGGCTGACCGAGCCTGATCATGGTTCTGATCCGGGCAGCATGATTACCCGCGCTAAAGCCGTGGACGGTGGCTACCGCCTGACCGGGGCAAAGATGTGGATTACCAATGCACCGATTGCGGATGTGTTTGTGGTCTGGGCCAAGGATGATGAGGGTGTGATCCGTGGCTTTATTCTTGAGAAGGGTATGGAAGGTTTGTCAGCACCGAAGATTGAGGGCAAGTTTTCACTGCGCGCTTCCATCACCGGCGAGATTGTGATGGACAATGTGTTTGTGCCGGAGGAAAACAAGTTGCCGAATATTAAAGGTCTGGCCGGGCCGTTTGGTTGTCTGAATCGGGCACGATTCGGGATTGCCTGGGGGGCGCTGGGAGCGGCGGAGTTCTGCTGGCATGCGGCACGTACTTACACGCTGGAGCGCAAGCAGTTTGGTCGTCCGCTGGCCGCGAATCAGCTGGTGCAGCTGAAGCTGGCGAATATGCAGACGGAGATTACGCTGGGCCTGCAAAGCTGCCTGCAGATGGGACGGTTAATGGATGCCGGACAGCTGGCACCGGAAGGCATTTCGCTGCTGAAGCGCAACAACTGTGGCAAGGCGCTGGATATTGCCCGGGTGGCGCGGGATATGCACGGCGGTAACGGGGTGTCGGATGAGTATCATGTGATTCGCCATGTGATGAATCTGGAGGCGGTGAATACTTATGAGGGCACGCATGATATTCACGGCCTGATTCTGGGGCGGGCGCAAACCGGTTTGCAGGCGTTTACCGGAGCCTGATGATGCAGAACGGGGCGTTGTCGCATATCCGGGTGCTGGATATGTCGCGGATACTGGCCGGGCCGTGGACGGGGCAGCTGCTGGCCGATCTGGGCGCGGAGGTGATCAAGGTCGAGCGGCCGGGGCGGGGTGATGATACCCGTGCCTGGGGGCCGCCGTGGGTGCAGGATGAAGCCGGGAATGATACCGGCGAGTCGGCTTATTATACCTGTGCCAATCGCGGTAAGCAGTCGGTGACCATTGATATTACGCAGCCGGAAGGGCAGGCGCTGATCCGGCAGCTGGCTGCAAAATGCGACATTCTGCTGGAGAATTACAAGGTGGGTGGGCTGGCTAAATATGGTCTGGATTATGACAGCCTGAAGGCGGTGAATCCCGGACTGATTTATTGCTCGATTACCGGTTTTGGGCAGACCGGGCCGTATCAGCATCGTGCCGGTTATGATTTTATGATTCAGGCCATGGGCGGGCTGATGAGCATTACCGGGGTGCCGGAAGGTGAGGCTGGGGCCGGGCCGCAGAAGGTGGGGGTGGCGCTGGCGGATGTGCTGACCGGTTTGTATGCCGGAAATGCCTGTCTGGCCGCGCTGGCTTACCGTGAGCGAAGCGGGAAGGGGCAGTATATTGATATGTCGCTGCTCGATGTGCAGGTTGCGGCCTTGGCGAATCAGGCCAGTAACTATCTGATTTCAGGGCAGTCGCCCACCCGACTGGGGAATGCGCACCCGAATATTGTGCCTTACCAGTCGTTTCCGGGTGCGGATGGTTATTTCATTCTGGCGGTGGGTAATGATGCGCAGTTTGCCCGGTTGTGTGGTTTGCTGGGGCGGGATGAGTGGACGGCTGAAACGGCTTATGGCAGTAATCAGTTGCGGGTGCAGAAGCGTGCGGAGCTGGTGCCGTTGCTGGAGGCTTTGTTCCGTCAGCAGAGTACGGCTTACTGGCTGGCTGAGCTGGAAAAGCTGGGGGTGCCGTGCGGGCCGATTAATACGATTGAGCAGGTATTTGCTGATCCGCAGGTGCGGGCACGGGGGATGCGGATTGAGGCGGAACATCCGTTAGCGGGGTCTTTGCCGATGGTGAATAGTCCGCTGCGGATGTCGGAAAGCCCGGTGAAGGTTGATCGGGCACCGCCGTTGTTGGGGGAGCATACGGAAGCGGTGTTGGGGGATTTACTGGGGCTGGGGGCGGAGGAGTTGGCGCGGTTGGGGGCGTTGAAGGTGATTTGATAGTGGTTTATTCATTAATACACTCATCGAGATCGTTCAAAACCTGTGCTTCCATAACCCGTAGTTGTCCCCGTTGCACAGATTGGTTACAGTGCCGGTTTCCGCTGCCACAAGAGCCATCTGATCAATTTGTCTGTTCTGAAATACATGCCCCGCCCCCGCCTGATCTGGCTGCACTGGCTATGGCGTATACCGCTGCTGATGCTGGCCTGTGTGATTGTGGTCATGCTGTTCTATAGGGTAGCACCTGTCGGTACCTCATCTTTTATGCTGCAGCAGAATATCTCAGCGTATTTTGATGAAACTATTCCACCCGTTCGCCAGCAGTGGGTGAATTATGAGGATATTTCTCCCCAGCTGGTACTGGCAGTGATCGCCGCTGAGGACCAGTTGTTTCCCGAACACTACGGTATTGATACTGTAGCGACCCGAAGTGCGATTCATGCGGCACTCGATGGGCAGTCTTCCGGTGGCGGCAGTACCATTACCCAGCAGGTTGCCAAGAATATGTTTCTCTGGAGCGGGCGCAGTTATGTGCGCAAGGGACTGGAGTGGGGGTTGGCTGTATTGCTGGAACTGTTGTGGGATAAGCAGCGGATTCTGGAGGTTTATCTGAATATTGCCCAGTTCAGTGAACGTGATTACGGGGTAGGGGCGGCCTGTGAGCATCTGCTGAAGAAAAAGCCTGCACAGTTAAAGCAAAACGATGCCGCATTATTGGCAGCTGTATTACCGGCACCGCTACATTACAGAATCAACAAGCCATCGCGTACTGTAAAAAACAGGCAACGCCACATACTGAAACAAATGCGTCAGCTGGGTGGCGTTGCCTATCTTGCGTTTTTGTCTGACTCAGATAAGTGATGGTTTAGCGCAGCACCACCTCTCCCAGTACTGACGGGTTGCGGTAGGCCTCATCGGTACCGTACCAGGCCAGTTTGCCTTCGCGCCCGCCGCCGTTGTCATCATCATTTACATGCACATCCAGCCCGATCCGGTGGCCGGGACGGGGACGTACATTCATCGCTGCCCAGGGAATGCTCAGATCCAGTACATAGCGGCCATCCAGATGCTGGGTGGTGTGTGCGACACTGATGGGTGCTGAGTTTTTGCCGAGCTGTAAACGCTTATCCCGCCAGCGGTACAGCATGTGGAAGTCATTGCGGCGGTCATACTGCCCGTATTTGCTGGCATCGGCATCCAGGAAAATTTCAATGCTGTCATCTTCCCAGTTGTATACAGAGTCACGTTTCAGTATGTCATCCTTAACCGCAATACGCAGATACAGATTGGTCTGATCCCAGCTGCTTTGCCAGATAGCCGCCAGATCGTTTGCTCCGGCAATTTGCCCGGAAATTACCCTGCGCAGTTGGTAGGTTGACGCATGGTTCAGTGGATCATTCGGATTATGGGCACGATCAGAGACCGCCCGGTTACCAAACATATAGTTTTCCTGTGGCGGTTGTCTCAGCGCAATCAGAATCGGCCGATATTCCTGCCGTGGCTGCTCCATTACCGGCTCCAGTTGCGGAATGTCCTGATAAATCTGCCGGGGCGGATTATAGGGTTGATTGCGCGGCGCCGGAATCGTGTCAATCTGTGGAATATACATACTACTTAACTGAGGGATTTCCGGTTGTACCTGCGGTGCTGTTGCTGGCCGTGCCGGTGGAATCACCGGGTTATTACGGGCGATGATTTCTTCACGGGTATTCGGCTGCGGCGGTGGCTGATCACCACTGCGTGTCGCCAGATCACGGGTGGTATGTGCCTGTGGTTTCTGTGCACGATAGACCGAAGCATCCCGGCAGCCGGCCCACCAGCACGGGTTGCTTTTAATAAAACTCTGTACCGCCAGTTGTTTCGGTGCCTGGCTGTCCGGTTGGGTGATGTATTCCTTGATGCCTTTACTGCCAAAGCGGTTATAGGTACGTGGCGATGAAAAATGGACAAACATTTTGCCGCCTGCCTGTTTCCAGCCGGTTAGCAGATCTTTATAGATCTGTCCCATCATCGGGTGGCGATTGGCTTTGTAAAATAAAGGATTCGGGTGCTGCATTTCCTTTTTGGTGTTCATGTCAATCAGGTGCTGGCCGCCCTCATAGGCAATCAGATCAACACCATATTTATTGGAAATAGCGGCCTGTTTACGGATTGATTCCAATACGCGCGGCAAAGAGTGTCCGTAACGCTTGTCGCGCATGATCTGGAAGACCTGCTGGACGGAACGGGCCCGGCGTAAGGCATCTGTATCGCCGAAGACATAAGGTGCAATGGCAAAAGCATCCGTATGTTTGTAGGCATTCTCATAAGTGAGCATGGTTTCAGTCAGTTTTGTGTTCCCGGTCAGTCCGGCAAGCACCCGTACCAAACGCTGATTACCGCCAAAAGCCTGTTCCCACATCCGGAAAATTTCTACCGAACGTTTCGAGTAGAATTTAGCACCGGCAATTGAGGCTTCGTCCTTTAAGCCGAGACGTTGTCCACCCTGTTTCATGTAGGCATGCTGGCTGAAAATACCGTTCCAGGTTTCATTGCTGTATTCGAGATAAACCTTCAGATCCGGATTCAGGTTCTGCTTCACATACTGGGCAAAGCGGCGCACAAAATCATCGTTGGCAGCGTGCGGAATATTAAACCAGGCATCAGCATGCAGGCGGTTAGCCAGTTCCACCATAATTTCAATCGGCGCACCGCGCACTCCCTCAGCCCCACCCCAGGTGGCATTATTAACATGCGGCCGGTCTGCCCAACTCTGGATCGGATTACGGGTGATCCCACTCATGTTCATGAAACGAATGACCTTATAGTCACGCATGAACTTCAGGTAGTCCGGGTTAAAAATAATTTTTTCGTAATTGCGGGCAAAATCCAGATAATCATTGCGGCGACATTGGGTTGCATTACTGACCCGCTGGAAAGGATTGCTGCCACAGATTCCGCCTTCCGGAAGAATACGGATATTACGCAGGTGATTGCCCGGCTGTGTTGATGTGATCGTCAGTTTGACGTTGTATTCATCATCATCACCCGGATCGATGTAGATAATGTCGCGTCCCGGTTGTTGCTGTACCACTTTGGCATCCAGACCATATTCCAGTTTACCCTGACCATCATACAGAACGGTGTAATGCCCGCGCGGAATGGCGTCCTTGTGCAGTTTGCTGATGACACGGGTACCTGCCATGCCGCCTCTGGAAATAGAGGTTGGCCAGCCGTAACGGTCGTAGCTTACCTGTCCTTTGGTGAGATGGGGTGCGCCTTCCCGGAAAGGCAGTGAGGCCTTGAACAGATCCAGATAAGGAACACTGCTGTCGTATTCGAGAACTTCATTGGTATTAGTGCCCAGGGGTGAGCTGGAATTGTATAGCGCATAACTATTACTGGTGGCCGTGCTGCCCGCTAATAACAGAATAGATGCGAAGACGCGACTTCCCCCGAAGAATCGCTTTCTCATGATTGTATGCCCCGTTTTTGTTATTCATTCTTAATTTACGTTCTTAAAAGACTAACCGTGCAGCTGATGATATGCGAATAATCTCGACAAGCTGTGAGGTTCATGTTTTTATAAATTAACTGGCGGCCAGTCTACGTTTGCCTTGCTGAGCCTTTGCTTAAAGTAAGTTGTGTTTTTTTACGATCTTTAAGCTGAGTCCGGCTGTTGTGCAGGTTTCGGGAAGTTGGACTATTGCGGTCAGCTGAGGTTCCGGCTTTTATAAAAATAAATGATGAATGGTATCATCTGTAATAATAGCCGGATGAGCGGCTATCGAATTCATACATCATTTGTTGCAGGGCGCCGCTGCTTTCCAGGTAGTAAGCGGTACCGATGACTCCGATCAGTATGGCGATGATTAGTAAAGTGATTTTTATTTTACTGTAAGGGCGTTCGCCCTGTGTGCGGCCGTTACGTCCGTTAATGACAAAACGGTAAGTCTGATCCTGATAGCGGAAAGCGGCAGACCAGACCGGCAGCAGGACATGCTTGAAGGTGGTATCAGAATAATGAGTGTTCAATGAATGGATTTGTTGCTGATCGCCACCAATATCGCGTCGTACCGCTTGTCGGATGGCCTGATCCATTAAAACTCTGGCTTGCTGGAAGCCTTCATCCAGATCAACCTGATAAATTTCACTTTGGAAGCCACTCAGATAGGCTTCATTATAAGACACCAGATTTTCCAGATCCCAGGGCTGAATGCTGTCAATAATCTTGCGTGGCAGGGCACGGGTGGCTCCGACCAGAATATCATCAAAAAATTGTCTGACCCGTCCGGAAGCCGGTGTCCAGCGGATGCGCGGTACATTGACTACCTGCTGCCGGGCGCGGCCATTAACCATTTGGGTTACCACACGGCGTTCGTAATACACAGTGCCGCGCTGGCCGTGATAAATACTGTCGGTGTGGCTGTCGTAGGTCCAGTATGGTACATAAATGCCGAGCAGCTTTTCATCGCGCCGGTGTTTATCTTTCAGTGCCGAAGGTGCAAACCAAAGTCCGCTGATCCAGCGGTCAAACGCTTCCCGGGCCTGTTTTTCGGTTACGATAAAGGGTAGCAGAGATTTGGGTTGAAACAGGCGCACCTGTTCTGTGCCAATCACTACCGGTGTGCCGCAAAACGGGCAGTCTCCGGCATGCTGATCTTTTTTTAACTCGAAGGCAGCGGCACAATTCGGGCACTTGATAACCTGTGTGCTGTCCAGCGGGTGCCGTTTGGCATGCGCGAGCGCTTCCAGAGCTGAAGAAAAATCGTATTCCTGAATGACTACCGGCTCATCATGCACCGGATTTTCATGGCCACAGTATTCACAGGCCATGTTGCGCATACCCGGCGAATACACCAGATCAGCGCCACACTGTTCACAGGGAAAGTGTGTTTGTTGTGTCTGCGCTGGTGCTTCCTGGGTACCGGGTGTGTGTTTTGCAGAGTATTTCATTTAAACCCGGAATGATTACTTTAACTGTTAGGTAAAGGTGGTGGTGTCTGCGGTGAAATCAGCTCACTTAATTCACTGATCTCAGCGGCTGCCTGCCAGTTTTCCATGCCCGGTTTCCAGACCAATGTGGCGGCGTTGATTTTGCCCGCTTTGATCATCTCGCTGAGTTCACTCATAGAGTGCGGGCCGCTGCTTTCGTTATTAATAGCGACATGCCAGTTATTCTGCGGGAGGGGAGGAGGAGTTTGAGATGCACCACTGCCTTGTGCGGGTTGCTGAGCCGCTGAGTCTGATGGTGATTGCAAGGTGTCAGCCATTTTATTGGCCATTGCAAAACCCATGCCCATATCCATGCCGCTGTTACCGTCGCCTTTACCCAGGCTTTCGGCTGCCTGAAATTGCAGGTATTTATCCAGATTACCGATCATGCCCATGCTGGTACGTTTATCGAGTGCTTCTTCCACTTCATTCGGCAATGAAATATTTTCCACCAGAATTTTAGTCAATTCCACACCGTATGCGTCGAACTCCGGCGCGATTTTATTGGTAACAAATTCACCGAGCTGTTCGTAGTTTCCGGCCATGTCCAGCACCGGAATACCGGACTGGGCGACAATAGTGGAGAAGCGGGTGACAATCAGGTTGCGCAGCTGGTTACTGATCTCATCAACGGTAAAGTGGCCGTCTGTACCCATGATTTCCTTCATGAATTTTTCAGCATCATTAATGCGCACTGCATAAGTACCGAAGGCACGCAGGCGAACCCCGCCAAACTCCTGATCACGCAACATAATCGGATTGCGTGTGCCCCATTTCAGGTCAACAAACTGCCGGGTATTGAAAAAATAAACCTCGGCTTTGAACGGGCTGTTAAAGGCATGATCCCAGTGCTGCAGGGTGGAGAGTATGGGAAGGTTATTGGTTTCCAGTATGTAAAGACCCGGCCCGAGTACGTCGGCAATCTGTCCTTCATTGACGAACACTGCAACCTGTGACTCGCGCACCGTCAGCTTGGCACCGTACTTTATCTCGTTGCCGTGACGCTCAAAGCGGTACACCATGGTGTCGTTGCTGTCATCCGTCCAGTCGATGACATCAACGAACTCACCCATTAACTTATCCCATAATCCCATCTTCGTTCTCCTTATGACTTGGCGGCAGCGTCTTTGGCTTTTGACTTGGCCGCAATCAGTGCCTGGCGCAGTTCTGACTCCATCTCTTTGATCTCATTTTCGGCTTTGGCACGCATTGCCTTGCCTTCTTCAGCAATCTGCAGTGAGTCATTAATGGTGGCAATCAGGCTGTCATTGGCTTTGCGTACTGAATTGACATCAAACACGCCACGCTCCATCTGTTTGCGCACTTCCTGATTCGCAGTACGCAGGTTATCAGCGTTAGATTCCAGCAGTTCATTAGTAAGATCAGTGGCACTTTTAACCGTTTCTGCGGCATCACTCATGCGGAAGATGGTGACGGCCTGGGCCAGCTGATTTTTCCACAGCGGAACCGTATTAATCAGCGTTGAGTTAATCTTGTTGATCAGGGTTTTATCGTTTTCCTGAACCAGGCGGATGCTGGGCAGGCTTTGCATGGCAACCTGACGGGTCAGGCGCAGATCATGTACCCGGCGTTCCAGATCGTCACGTGCACTACGCAGGTCACGCAACGCTTGTGCGGCTAACATATCTTCGTTATTGGCCTCGGCCTGGTTTACCAGTTCCGGAATCTCTACGTCTTCAATACGGCGCAGTTTTTCTTCACCAGCGGTGATATAAAGTTCGAGTTTGTGGAAAAAGTCGAGGTTGGCATCATAAAGCTTGTCCAGCGTGACCACATCGGTGAGCAGCTGGGTTTTGTGACCTTCCATATTGTCGGTAATACGGTCAATTTGTTTGCGCACATCCTCGTATTTATTCAGGAACTGTACTACCGGCTTGGCCTTGCCGAACAGGCGCTCAAAAAAGCCCTGTTTGCGGTTTGGGTTCAGCTCGTCGATATCAAAGCCTTTAATCGCGGTGACCATATCGTTCAGGGCATTACCGGCTTTGCCGAGGTCTTTGTTCTTAACGCCTTCCAGCATTTTCTCGGAAATATTGCTCATTTCCTCCTGGGTTTTGCTGCCGAAAAACATGATGCTGCTGCGGTCTTTCAGGTCAATTTCACCAATAATGGCTTCGATTTCCTGCTTTTCAGCCGCATCAACTTCCTGATAAGGAACGATTTCCTGTGAAATAACCGGCTCAGGTTTGATTTCAGTGCCCGGTATAACGGCAATGTCAGTCGTTGTGGCTGTTTGTACGGCAGTGTTGCTCATCTTGGTTTATCTCCTGAAAATAATTTTGGTATTTGTTTCGGGGGGTGTTCTGAGTTAGCTGATTTTATTCTGTGTCGTCAGAAGGCACCTTCACGCTTTAACTGTTGTTCCAGTACTTCGATCTGTACGTCCAGATCAAAATTATCATTCGATAATAGCTTGTTATGCTGTTCTGCGAAGGTTTCTTCGATAGAGTTCAGCACGTTACTGAAGTCAGTTTCCAGTGCTTCAGTGGTTCCCAGATGACTGGAGTTGCTTTTTACATAGCCCTCTGTCACTTTTTGTGCACCATCCAGATAAACCTTCAGGAATTTGCGTGCCCGGGACAGGCGTTTCGGATCTTCTTCAATGCTGGTCAGAATGCTGCGGGCTTTTTCCGTAATCCGGTTCAGACGCTGATGATAGTCCGGGTTGTTGATTTTGTTGTTGGCTGAGTCAATCGCTTTGATGTGTATTTCCGCCGCCTCCAGAGCTTCCAGCATTTCCTCCACCGATACACCGTAGCCGGTGATATTACCGACTTTATCTTTGCGCGGATCCAGCCCGTAATACAGTGCAAAGCCCAGAAAAGCAGCACCACCCAGCAGTACTGCTGCGGGGATTGAGTAATTGGCTCCGAAGGCTGCCAGCACGGTGGTGGTAATAGCAATAAAAATAGCTGCTACAGTCTTGTAGGGTGTCTTGGGTGCCCGGGCAATTTTACGCCTTTTATACTCGCCTTCCAGTTTGAAGCCGTGGCGGGCAATGTGGGCGGAAATCATATAGGCCGCAAATGATCCGCCAGTGATCAGTGTCCCTATAATATCGCCTTTGACCAGGGCAATAATGCCTGCTATCAGGGCGGGCAAGGGTAGCAAATAAAGCAGAAGTCCTTTCAGGCCGTAACGAATAGAATGAACCGCTTCCTGCGTGGTTGGATTATAGCGTTTGGCTTTTGACATAAGTGTGCTGACCTGAAGTTACAGGAAGAGGTAAAAGATGGATTGCAGGCTGACCAGCCCCAGGGTCATGGTCAGCAGAAAAAAACCAACGATTTTTCTTAATGTATAGGTCATAAGCTCTTACCTTGTAATAGTTGCTGTGAAGCTATTTTTTCAATATTTAAGTAAAAAGACAGCATTCATCGCGGCTGATCAGGCATAGTTATTCTTTTATATAGGGATTCTTCCAGAGAATACTAGCATATGCCCGGAAACCACAAGGAATTGTATGTGAATAGATTGGTGCTTGCTATAATTATAAAATTAAATTATATTTATATAAGGTTAAGGTATAGTCAGCTGTTTTGGGATCTTCAATAAAAAACGCGAGCCAGAAGCCTGACCCGCGTACTTTGTGAAGGTGACTCATTTTGCTAAAGCTTAAGTACTTCAGCATGAAAACGAAAGTTCTTACCCCAATGTTAAAACTTTCATTTTTCCCCGACTTTCACCTTTAACCAGCTCCCCAATGAATGGCCGGTTAAAAAGGCAAGGCCGGGGTTACAACTTCAGCTCGCGTCATTATGAAACTTCTATGCCATTGAGTGTCAGAACGGCGAAGTTTTATTTTTCTATTACAGCATCTCCTGACGACAGAACCGCTACCACAAACCCCAATTTATTTGGCGATCCCTGCTGAAGTTGAATTTAATTCTAGAGACGAAGCACTTAACTAAACCTGAATGTTTCGATAACTTTTTGATCAGTATTTTTTTGGAATAGGTAAAGCTGAATCAATAGCGGGAGGTGTCGCAGTAACCGGCACAAATGCGCATTCACGTTACTGCGAAGGGTGTGCAGAACTGACGATGACTACCGGATCTGCAGCTGGGCAAAAGTATCACAGCGTGACATGTCCCCGTATTGCAGGCCGGTTTTAAACCATTGCACGCGTTGCATGGATGTGCCGTGGGTAAAACTGTCGGGGTTTATCCGGCGGCCGGACATACGCTGCAGGCGGTCATCACCAATAGAAGCCGCTGCATTCAGGCCTTCTTCCAGGTCGCCCTGCTCAAAAATATTCTGCTGTTTTTGGGCGTGGTGTGCCCAGACACCGGCATAGCAGTCAGCCTGTAGTTCAAGCAGAACAGACAGTTTATTTGCATCCTGCTGGCTCACCTGGGATTGCAGTCGCATGATTTTGTCTGAGGTGCCCAGTTGCTTTTGTACATGGTGGGCAATTTCATGACCCAACACATAGGCCTGGGCAAAATCACCAGGGGCACCCATGGCTTTCAACTCATTGAAAAAGCTCAGGTCGATATATACTTTCTGATCACCCGGACAATAAAAAGGGCCGCTGGCTGCTGTTGAATAACCGCAGGCGGATTGAATCTGGTCATTATAAAGTACCAGCTTCGGCTCCCGGTAATTCAGACCTGCGCGTTGAAACAGCGGGTTCCATACGTCTTCGGTCTGGGCTACAACGGCTGACACAAAATCAGCACTTTCCTGGTTGGCTGCAGATTGTGCCGAAGTGCTTTGCCCGGAATTATTCCCGCCCATTCCGAGCATCTGGACAGCATCACCGCCCATCAACCAGACGAACAGCATCATTAATAACAGGCCTATACCCCCGCCCAGCTTTGCCGGGCGTCCCATGCCCCTGCCACGGCGGTCTTCGATATTGGTACTGCGTCTGCCTGATCTCCAGCGCATGACGGGCTCTCCTTAAAAAAATGGTTGTCAGGGAATTATTTCACAGAAAATAGTTAAACGCAGTTATAGTGTCAACGTTTGCCCGGATGGCACGTTATCAATGAGTGACACCCAGTGTTGGTATTATTGTTACATCAGGAATCTTAGTGCAGAAGTTCAGGACTAATAAGCTGAATTTCTACAGCATGTGTGGAACGGGTTTTGAAGCAGGGAGCTAAAGGAGCATGGCCTGAAACCGCAGATAAGCATGGAGCAATTTCTGGAAAGTGTGGAACGGCGTGCTTTTGTTACGGCACGTCTTGCCACACAGGATGAAGAAGAAGCTCTTGATATCGTGCAGGATACAATGTTGAAACTTGTTCAGAAGTACGGCGGTCGCTCTGAGTCTGAATGGGGCGCATTATTTCACAGTATTCTGCACAGTAAAATTCATGACTGGTACCGGCGTCGTAGTGTACGCAATCGCTGGCGGGTTTTTTTTGGCCTGGATTCCGATAATTGTGATGATTCTCCGGATGAGCGGGTTCCGCAGACGCAGTTCCCCGAGCCTGAGCACCAGTTTAGTAGCGACATGTTGGGTGAGCATTTGAATGGCCTGATTGCAGGGCTGCCTCTTCGGCAACAGCAGGCGCTGATTCTGAGGGCCTGGGAGGGGTATAATATTGCAGAAACGGCCAGGATTATGGGGTGCTCGGAAGGCAGTGTAAAAACGCATTACTCACGGGCAATACATGTTCTGAGAGAAAAATTAGGAGAGTACAATGAATAATAAAACGGAGCTTGAGTTGCTCAATAAAGTCAGGCAGGGATTGACTGAGCAATGCGACAAGTTACCGGAACAAACGGTGAGTCGCCTGCGGACGATTCGTGGCATTGTGCAGAAAAAGGCTGTTGTCCCGCAGCGTTTTTATCACCAGACAGTGCTGGGTGTGCCCTTCACTCCGGTGGCAGCGACGCTTTCAGCGGGGATACTGGGTGTTGTATTGCTGATGATGTCGGGCAGTCCGGTTAAAAAATACACAGCGGAAACGGCTGGTATCGGGGAAACCGGTAATATTGTGGACGTAGTAGATGATGTTGATGTGCTAATGTCAAATGAGGATATGGAGTTTCTGGAAAATCTGGAAATATATGAATGGCTGGATGCTGAATACGGGTAGGTGAGCGATGAACAAAAGGAAAGGAGTCCTTGGTTTAATATTATTCCTGCTGATCTGGATTGTACCGGTGAGTGCAGATGAAAGTGCCGATGAGATCGTGGCAATGATGAGCTGGTGGGAGGAGTATGGCCGGTACTGGGAGGAAATGGGTGTTGATAGTTCGCTGACGTCGACAGATGAGGATGGTGCTTTTGCCTGGCTGGGCAACTGGTTTGCTGATCCGGAGGCGGTTACAGAGACAAGGAGTTCACAATGAATGTGTGGCTCAGGAGTGGGAAGTATACTTTTTTGTTACTGGTATTCCTGGTCTTCCAGGCAGCCGGTACACCCTCTTTTGCAGCCGGGGTTGGCTGGGATCAGCTGAGTGCGCAGGAAAAGAAAGTGTTGGGTCACCTGAAGCAGCACTGGGGGAAATACCCTGCATTCAAACAGATAAAAATGCAGCGTTGGGCGCGCCAGTCGCCGGCACAGCGTACATTAATCAAAACACGTTTTAAACGGTGGTCATCCCTCAGTGGTGCGCAAAAAAGCAAGATAAAGATACAGCTAAAACGCTTTAAAAGTATGCCGCCTGAAAAACGTATGAAGCTGAAAGCCTGGTGGCGTTGGGTGAGCCGTTTGCCAAAGCATGAGCAGGACAAACTGAAGCGTAAGTTGCCCGGAATGAGCCAAACGCAAAAGAGGGAATATATCCGGCAACTGGAAGAAAAGTATGGGCGTCGCTGAAGTGTGCCGGATTGAAAGTATTTGACGTGCTGCTTAATACTACCTTTTGTCATGATTACAGATGACTGTTTTCTGTCAGTTGCTGCAGGCTTCGGTTTAGTCGTGATTAGTGCTGAATCAGTAAGGGGGCATAAATGAGTTTTGAGTTTGCGCTGGATGCCTGGCAGCGTGGTGAGCGGCAGTCAGCCGTTGCTATCTGGCAGACTCTGGCTGAGGAAGGGGATGTTCGTTCGCAGTATAACTTAGGGGTTTTGCTTGATAATGGCATGGGTGTTGAGCGTAATCCGGAGTTGGCTGCTTACTATTACCGTCAGGCCGCTGAGCAGGGTTTTGCTGATGCAGCATTGAATCTGGCGATTATGATGGATGAGGGCGATGGTATTCCACGGGATGCGAATAAAGCGGTGCGCTGGTACTGGGTTGCTGCTGAGCAGGGTAGTTCGCAGGCCCAGTTCAAGATCGGCCTTAAATTTGATACCGGTGATGGCTTGCCTGCTGATGCTGAGCAGGCGACTAAATGGTATTTTGAAGCTGCAAAGCAGGGGCATGCGGAGGCTTGTAGTAACCTCGGGCGTTGTTTTGCCATGGGTGAGGGGGTGCAGCGGGATGATGCGGAGGCCTATAAATGGTTTTATATCGCAGCAGAGTTGGGAGTGGCTAATGCTGCCAAATATCGTGAGCGTGTTGCCAAAGAGTTGAGTGCCGATGCGAGGGTGCAGGCAGGGAAATCTGCAGCAGAGTGGGTCAGAAAATTCAGGCTGGATTCAGTTTAGTGGTGTGTCAAATTCAACCTATTTTGTAAAGTCTTTTTAAATCAATAAATTAAGGTCTTGTTAAGTTTTCGTTAAGGTCTTTTCAGGCCGTTCACTTTGTGATAGTTTTAATATAACAATAAAAAGCTAAAGCACATCCAAGAATGCTGAAGCGGCAATGCTGTAGTTAAGAGTTGATTTGGGGAAAAGATGGTTGGTTGTGGTAACCGATCATTCGTTTTCTGAAACCCAGAGGAGTCCTGGTAATGCACAGTCAACCGTTGGCAGAAAAAAGTTTTAAGTCAGGTAATTTAAAGAACGCTGAAGCCGAAGCCGAAGATGAATATGATTCTGAAAGCTCAAATGATTTAAACATGGACAGTGATGATGTTACTGATCCCACCGTCATCCCACATACTTCAAATGTTATGTACAGTGCTGCAGAGCGTGATGCAACGCGGCTGTATCTGCGGGAAATAGAATTCTCCCCGCTGCTTACCCCGGAAGAGGAAATTCATTTCGGCCGTCTTGCCCGTTCGGGTGATGAGTTCGGCCGTAACAAAATGATTACCTGCAATTTACGTCTGGTGGTAAAAATTGCCCGCCGTTATATGGGGCGTGGTTTGCAGCTGCCGGATCTGATTGAGGAAGGGAATCTCGGCCTGATTCATGCAGTGGAAAAATTTGATCCGGAACGCGGATTCAGGTTTTCCACCTATGCAACCTGGTGGATCAGGCAAAATATTGAGCGGGCACTAATGAATCAGACCCGGACTATTCGTCTGCCTATTCATGTGAATAAAGAGCTGAATGCCTACATGCGTAAGGTACGGGAGATGACTCAGAAAATGGGTCGTGAGCCGACTTTGCCGGAAGTGGCTGAGGCTCTGGATAAACCACTGGAAAAGCTGCAGAAACTGCTGAATTTCAATGAAAATATTGCCTCTCTTGATACGCCTGTAGGTAAAGAAAGTGATAGTCCGCTGGTTGATTTTGTTTCTATGGAAGAAGAGCAGGAGCCAACCGCAGTATTGGAAGAGGAAGATATTACCCAGTCTGTTGAAAACTGGCTCGGTCAGCTGGAAGATAAGCAGAAAGAGGTGATTGTGCGTCGTTTCGGTTTACATGGCTATGAACGCGCGACTCTGGAGCAGGTCGGGCAGGAACTGGGTTTGACCCGTGAGCGTGTGCGCCAGATTCAGATGGATGCCCTGAAACGCTTGCGGCGTATCCTTGAGCATAATGGCTTGTCCGGTGAACACCTGCTGGGCGCTTTCTGAGTTAGCTGCTGTGGATCACGGATGGCCTTATTCAGGAAACAGAATAGCAACCACATCGCGTGATTCAGACAGTAATACATTATAAGTGCGGCAGGCTGCATCGGTAGTCATGAACTCAAAACCTGTTTTATTATTGATCAATGCCCGGTAAATATCCGGGCCTGGTAGTTGTTGGTGCTGACCTGTACCGATCAGAATCAGTTCTGCTTTTACTTTGAAGACAGTGTTCAGATGTTCTGGTTTAAGTTCAGCATATTTCTCCGGTTCCCAGTCAGTTATCAGGTTTTCAGCGCTGATGATAAATCCGCGTTCGAGGCGCTGCTCATTCACCCGGATCCAACCGGCTCCATAACTATGCAGCCGGTTGACCCTTTCAGTTGAGTCTTCACTAAACTTCATCGACCTTTCCATTCAGAGTCATTGACAGTCCCTATACTGAATTGTAATGTGCCCGTTTTCTTAACATTTACAGATGTTTTACTTTAGGACATTTTACCGTGCAAGACGAATTTCAAAGAATAAATCGCTTACCTACTTATGTGTTTAAAATAACAGACGCACTGAAGCGGGAGGCACGGGCAAGGGGTGAGGATATCGTCGACTTCGGGATGGGTAATCCGGATCAGCCGACACCTCAGCATATTGTTGACAAGCTGTGTGAGAGTGCGCAACGTAATGATACGCACCGCTATTCTCAATCACGGGGTATTCCGAGATTACGTAAAGCGATCAGTAAGTGGTACAAGCGTAAGTTTGATGTTGATATTGATCCTGAAAGCGAAGCTATTGTAGCCATCGGTTCAAAGGAAGGTCTGGCTCATCTGGCGCTGGCGACATTAAGCCGTGGTGATACGGTACTGGTGCCGAACCCCGCTTATCCGATTCATCCTTACGGTAATATTATTGCCGATGCGGATATCCGCCATGTACCGTTGACAGAGGGTGTTGATTTTTTTGCTGAGCTGGATAAGGCAATCAAGCTATCCTGGCCCAAGCCTAAAATGCTGATCCTGAATTTTCCGGCCAATCCTACCGGACAGTGTGTGGACCTGGCGTTTTTTGAGCGGGTGGTGGAAGTAGCTAAAGAGCACGGTATCTGGGTTGTTCATGATATTGCCTACGGCGAAATTGTTTTTGATGGTTACGAGGCGCCCTCTATTCTTCAGGTTCCGGGTGCCAAGGACATTGCCGTTGAGTCCTACTCTCTATCAAAAACTTATAATATGCCCGGCTGGCGGGTTGGCTTTGTGTGTGGCAATCCTACGCTGGTGAAGGCGCTGGAGCGCATGAAATCCTATCTGGATTATGGCATGTTTACCCCGATTCAGGTCGCAGCAATTGCCGCACTGGACGGGCCTCAGGACTGCGTGGAAGAAATTCGCATGATGTACCAGAAGCGTCGGGATGTATTGTGCGACGGCCTGAATGCTGCCGGTTGGGCAGTGGAAAAGCCGAAGGCAACCATGTTTGTCTGGGCAAAAATTCCGGAGCAATATCAGTCGATGGGTTCGCTGGAGTTCGCCAAAAAACTGCTGAAAGACGCTAAGGTGGCTGTTTCACCCGGAATTGGTTTTGGTGAATATGGTGATGACCACGTACGCTTTTCATTGATTGAAAATGAGCACCGCACCCGGCAGGCTATCCGCTGTATTAAACAGATGTTCCGCCAGGATGTTGCCGGAACCGCGTCGTAAATAGACGTAAATAGACGTAAGTAGAGTTTTAAGCATGTGCGAAAGTGATGTGGGGTATAAATGTTTTTTCGCTGTTTTGCATGCATTTGGTTAGCAAGGAGTAACGTTAATGAAACCTGTTAAGATCGGTCTGTTGGGGCTGGGAACAGTTGGTGGCGGGACGGCAACCGTTCTGTCACGAAATGCTGAGGAAATTACTCGCCGGGCCGGTCGGGGAATTGTCATTGATTATGCAGCGGCGCTGGATACCAGTAATGCTGATGAACTGGGCTTGTCTGCTGCAAGGCTGAGTAATAATGCGCTGGATGTGGTGCAGGATCCTGATATTGAGGTGGTTGTTGAGCTGATCGGCGGTTATACCATTGCCAGAGATCTGGTGATGAAAGCGATTGAGAACGGCAAGCATGTGGTGACGGCGAATAAAGCGCTGATTGCCTTGCACGGCAATGAGATTTTTTCAGCGGCTGAGGAAAAAAATGTCATAGTCGCTTTTGAAGCGGGTGTGGCCGGTGGTATTCCGGTGATCAAGGCAGTGCGTGAGGGATTGGCTGCTAACCATATTGAATGGCTGGCCGGGATTATTAATGGCACCGGCAATTTTATCCTGACTGAAATGCTGGAAAAGAAGCGCGATTTTCAGGATGTATTGCGGGAGGCGCAGGATCTTGGCTATGCCGAGGCTGATCCGACTTTTGATGTGGAAGGTATTGATGCTGCCCACAAGTTGACTATTTTGTCTTCGCTGGCGTTTGGTATACCGCTGCAGTTTGAGCAGACCTACACTGAGGGGATTAGCACTATCACTGCGGAAGATGTGGCCTATGCCGGTGAGCTGGGTTATAACATTAAGCACCTCGGCGTGGCCCGCCGTACTGAGCGGGGTATCGAACAGCGGGTTCATCCGACCCTGATTCCCAAGCGCCGCCTGATTGCCAATGTAAACGGAGTGATGAATGCCGTGTTGGTGCAGGGTGATGCGGTCGGGCCGACACTGTACTACGGTGCCGGTGCGGGTGCGGAGCCGACTGCGTCTGCGGTTGTTGCGGACATTATTGATGTGGTGCGGGCGATGACGTCCGATCCGAACAATCGTGTGCCGCATCTGGCTTTCCAGCCATCGACACTGGCGAATACGCCGATTCTGCCGATTGATGAAGTGGAAACGGCCTTCTATCTGCGTATGCGTGCTGCTGACCGCCCCGGTGTATTGGCTGATGTGACCCGTATTCTGGGGGATCGTGAGATCAGTATTGAAGCCTTTATTCAGAAAGAGCCGGGCAAAGGTGAGCAGGATGTTGATATTATCATGCTGACCCAGCGGGTACGTGAAGGCAATATGAATGAGGCGATTGCGGCTATTGAGAAACTGGATGTGATCGATGGTAAGGTAACCCGGATTCGTGTTGAGTCACTGGGTTAAGCAGATACTGATATGAAATATATTTCTACCCGCGGGCAGTCGCCTGCTCAGTCGTTCAGTGAAATCCTGTTAGGTGGTCTGGCGCCTGATGGCGGTTTGTATTTGCCTGAAGTTTATCCGCAGTTTGACGATGCTGACTTATCCCGCATGCGCGGGATGAATTATCGTGAGCTGGCGTTTGAGATTTTGTCGCGTTTTGCAACCGATATTCCGGCTGATGATCTGCGTGATATTGTCGAACGTACCTATACGGCTGAGGTGTATTGTCATGCACGTCCCGGTGACGATGCAGAGGATATTACGCCGCTGCATACGCTGGAAGAAGACCTGCACCTGCTGGAGTTGTCGAATGGCCCGACCATTGCCTTTAAGGATATGGCGATGCAGCTGCTCGGCAACCTGTTTGAATATGTGCTGGCGAAAAAAGGGCAGGGCATAAATATTCTCGGCGCGACGTCCGGTGATACCGGTTCAGCAGCTGAGTATGCCATGCGCGGTAAGCAGGGCGTAAATGTGTTTATGCTCTCACCCCATCAGAAAATGAGCCGTTTCCAGACCGCACAGATGTTTAGTCTGCAGGATGACAATATTTTTAATATTGCCGTTAAGGGCGTCTTTGATGATTGCCAGGATATTGTCAAAGCGGTATCCAATGACCATGCCTTCAAGCGGGAGCATCATATCGGCGCGGTGAACTCGATTAACTGGGGGCGGATCGCGGCACAGATCATTTATTACTTTAAAGGCTATTTTGCTGCGACCAGCTCCAATCAGCAGCGAGTCAGTTTCTCGGTACCTTCCGGTAATTTCGGTAATGTTTGTGCCGGACATATTGCGCGGATGATGGGCTTGCCGGTTAAGCATCTGCTGGTGGCGACCAATGAAAATGATGTGCTGGATGAGTTTTTCCGTACCGGTGTTTACCGTCCGCGCGGCTCGGCCAATACTTATCACACCAGCAGTCCGTCGATGGATATTTCCAAGGCCTCTAATTTTGAGCGCTTTGTGTTTGATTTAACCGGGCGTAATGCTGATCAGGTGCGTGAATTGTGGACGGCAGTGGATAGCGGTGGTGCCTTCGATCTGAATGAGAGCGGTCTGCTCAGCAAAGTCAGTGATTTTGGTTTTAAGTCCGGTTCAAGTACGCATCAGAATCGTCTGGATATGATTTCAAAGACCTGGGCGATATGGCGGGTCATGATTGATACGCATACCGCCGATGGTCTGAAGGTGGCACTGGAAAACCGTGAAGCGGGTGTGCCGATGATTGTGCTGGAAACCGCACTGCCTGCAAAATTTGAAGATACCATCAGGGAAGCATTGGGACGTGATCCTGTCCGTCCGGCCGGCCTGGAAAATATCGAGGACTTGCCGCAGCGCTTTGAAGTGATGGATGTTGATGCTGAGGCGGTTAAGCAGTTTATTGTTGAGCAGACCCGCTAGTGTCTGCTGCTGAGAATAGCCTGAGCCAACAGGCGCTGGTGCGGACGGTACTGAAGTCGCCGGTGCATTTTTTTGCTTTCGGGTTTGGCAGTGGTTTGTCGCCAAAGGCACCGGGTACGGTGGGTACGCTGGCGGCGGTGCCATTGTATCTGCTGTTGTTGCAGTTGCCTGTGGCCTATTATGTATTGGCGCTGTTGCTGACCACTCTGTTTGGAATCTGGGTGTGTGGCAAATCATCACAACTGTTGGGTGTGCATGATCATGGCGGTATTGTCTGGGATGAGTTTGTCGGTTTCTGGATCACCATGCTGATGGCGCCTGCCGGTTGGTGGTGGATAGTTACCGGTTTTATTTTGTTCCGGATTTTTGACATCTGGAAACCATGGCCTATCCGTGCGATTGACCGTAAGGTGGCTGGTGGGCTGGGCATTATGCTGGATGATATTCTGGCCGGTTTTTTTGCTTTGGCGGTTATGCAGCTGCTGGCTTTGCTGGTCGGTGCTTGATCGACTCTTGATTGATTTTTGTCCGAACTACCCGGCTTGAGTGCTCTGAAAATGTATCAGGCAATTTTTGTTTAGTTTTATTAGATTTTTTATTAAATCTTATTTCGTCTTATTGAATCTGTTATTCCCCTATCTGGAAAAAATATGAAAGTCAGAACCCGTTTTGCTCCCAGTCCGACCGGTTATTTGCACATTGGCGGTGCCCGAACTGCTTTGTTCTCCTGGCTGTATGCCCGCAAAATGGGAGGAGACTTTATTCTGCGTATTGAGGATACAGATCTGGAGCGTTCAACTCAGGCGTCTGTTGATGCGATTATGCAGGGCATGGAGTGGCTGGGGCTGGATTTTGATGAGGGGCCGTTCTATCAGACGCAGCGTTTCGATCGTTACCGGGAAGTATTGCAACAGTTACTGGACAGCGGACAGGCCTATTATTGTTACTGCAGCAAGGAAGAGCTGGACAAGCTGCGTGAACAGCAGATGGCGAATAAGCAAAAGCCGCGCTATGACGGTCGCTGGCGTGATAATGATGCCATCCCGCCGGAAGGTGTTGAGCCGGTGGTGCGGTTTAAAAATCCTCTGGATGGTGTGGTTGAGTTCGAGGATCAGGTGCGTGGCAAAATTACCGTGAGCAATGCCGAACTGGATGATCTGGTGATTGCCCGCTCGGATGGTACGCCCACTTATAATTTTACCGTGGTGGTGGACGATATTGATATGGGGATTACGGATGTAATCCGCGGCGATGATCATATCAATAATACCCCGCGTCAGATCAATATTATGCGTGCGCTGGGTTTTGAGGCACCGCGTTATGCGCATGTGCCGATGATTCTGGGGCCGGATGGGCAGCGTTTGTCGAAGCGGCACGGCGCTGTTGGGGTAATGCAGTACCGTGACGATGGTTTTACACCTCAGGCCTTGCTGAACTATCTGGTGCGTCTGGGCTGGTCGCATGGTGATCAGGAGATATTTTCCAGGGCGGAAATGATTGAGCTGTTTTCGCTGGATGCCATTAACCGGGCGCCTTCTGCGATTAATCAGGAAAAGCTGATGTGGTTAAGTCAGCATTATCTGAAAACATTGCCGGAAGATGAGATTGTTGAGCAGTTGCAGTGGCATTTGAAAAAACAGGGGCTGGATACCAGCTATGGCCCGGCACTGGCCGATGTGGTGATTGCCCAGCGGGAGCGCTCCAAAACGCTGGCCGAGCTGGTGTCCTCCAGTCGCTATTTTTATGAGGATGTGACCGGGTATGATGAAGGTGCGGTTAAAAAGCAATTTAAGGCAGAGACGGCAGATTACCTGACTGCGGTGCATGATGAGCTGGCAGCGTTGCCTGACTGGGCCGATGAAGCGATTCACAGCGCGATTCAGTCGGCTTGTGAAAAACTGGATATCAAACTGGGTAAAGTGGGGCCTGCAATCCGTATTGCCGTGACCGGAAGTGGCTCATCACCTTCGCTGGAAATAACCCTGCGTTTGATCGGACGTGAGCGTTCATTGCAGCGGATTCAGCAGGCAGTCAATTTTATTCAAAAAAGCGCTTAAAGAGGCTTGACATAAAGGGGGCATTAACGCAGAATGCGCAGCTTCTTCGGAGGGGCTATAGCTCAGCTGGGAGAGCGCTACACTGGCAGTGTAGAGGTCAGCGGTTCGATCCCGCTTAGCTCCACCAATTAACCACACTGATGGTTTCATCCTTCGGAGATAGCAGTGGTTTTAATTGGTAAAATATGTTTTTATGTCGGTCTGTTTCTGACCACACTTGGAATCATCGCTGGATTTGGTTTCATGTTTGCAGGAATAGATAATTGGGCAAAGTTTTTCTTTATGGTTGTACCACTCGGTTTTTTACTCCTTTTTGCCGGGTTGTCCACAGGATTACTTTTTTCGCCCAGAGACAGTGATAAAAGTTAGATACGACGTCCCTATCGTCTAGAGGCCTAGGACACCGCCCTTTCACGGCGGCGACCGGGGTTCGAATCCCCGTAGGGACGCCACTTTCTAACCAGCGTTGCAAAATCAGCGTCCCTATCGTCTAGAGGCCTAGGACACCGCCCTTTCACGGCGGCGACCGGGGTTCGAATCCCCGTAGGGACGCCACTTTTTTCTGAACTTCCCCCACTCTTTGTCACTCCAATCCTGCATATTGTGTCAATTGTCGTGGCCCCACTTTATTAACAGGCAATTCGGTCTATAATGAATACTAAACGGGCCATAAATTAAGTCATATCAAGTCAATTTAAGTAATGCCGGAGGGGTAGTATGCGCTTCAGCCGCATGATTCAGAGTGTTTTCCTGTTCATTTCCGCAACTGTATTAGTGATGAGTGTGAGCGTAGCGGGTGCTTTTGCGGCTGAAAATGAGCCGGCGCCTCCGCCTTTGCCCACGTATTCCAATGAAGATTTATTGACGCGAATGCTGGTGGTGGATGCTTCCGAGCAGGTGCTGAACGGAATTCCTGCGTTAGGCATTACTTTCTCACAGCAGCTGGATAGTACAGCACAGTTCGACTCTTTCTTTACCGTCACGGAAAATGGTCAGGTACTGAAAGGTGGCTGGATAATGGCTGATAATCCGCGGCGTCTTTATTTCACTAATATCAAGCCGGATACCGGTTACCGGGTGCAGGTCAGGCCCGGCCTTAAATCAGTCACCGGCCTGAAGTTACAGAAACCCGGCGATTTCAGTATCAAAACCCGTGATATTCAGCCTGCTTTTGATTTTGCAACCCGTGGCAGTATTTTGCCTGCTCAGTTAACTGAGGGGCTGCCGGTCAGGGTGGTCAATGTGCCTGAGCTGGATATTGAATTTTTGCGCGTCAGGCCGGAAAAACTGAAGGCCGTGTTGCAGTCTGTCTATCTTGATAGCGAGATCAGAAGCTGGAAGCTGAATGATGTTCACGAGCTGACAGAAAGTGTTTACAGCGGGCGTTATACAACTGATGCGAGGCGTAATGCACGGGAGACGCTGCTACTGCCGGTTGAGTCAATAAAAGCGTTGCAGGAGCCGGGGCTTTATTTTGCTGTGATGCGTGAGCCGGGCCGGTTTACTGAGGAGGCTTATCGTATTACCCACTTTATTGTGACTAATATTGGCCTGCATGTGCGTATGTATCCCAAAAAGCTGGAAGTGTTTACCCGTGCGCTGGATAGTGGCAAAGAAGTGGCGGATGTAATGCTCAGGTTGTATGGGGCAGATGAAACCCTGCAGGCTGAAAGCAGTAAAAAAGGACAGGCCACTTTTGACTTCCGGCCCCGCGGAGCTACTCTGCTGACTGCGGAACTGGACGGGCAGTTTGCGTTTCTGGATCTGCGTCAGGCTGCACTGGATTTGTCCGAGTATCCGGTAACCGGGCAGGCGGATAAGGTGATGGCGCCGTTTGTTTATGCACCACGTGATTTATACCGTCCCGGTGAAACCATGGATTTATCGGTATTGTTACGTAACCGGGATGGTTTATCTGAGTCAGTGAAAAGCCTTAACCTGCGGCTGATCCGGCCGGATGCAAAATTATTGCTTGAGACCACCTTGCAGGCCAGGGATGCCGGGCTGGGTTATTTCAATTATCCGTTCAGTATTCCTGCGGCGGCCCCAACCGGTTTGTGGAGTGCTGAAATACGTCTCAGCTCCAAAGATGAAACACCGATACAAACCTTCAGGTTTAATGTTGAAGAGTTTATGCCTGAGCGCATGAAGCTGCTGCTGAGTATGGATAAGGCGTTGTTGCAGCGAAATGAGCGTCAGGTTGTGTCTGTGCAGGGTGATTATCTTTATGGTGCTCCCGCTGCGGGTAACAAGCTGAAAGCGACACGGGTGATGGAGCTGGATCGTCAGCCTCTGGATAATTACCGCGATTATTTCTTTGGTAATCCGGCGGATGAAAAGTTACTGCAACGTACTGAGCTTGACGAAATTACCCTGGATGATAAGGGTAGTGGGTTTATTGATATTGAGCCGGTGGCCGTGAATATTCACTCGCCGCTGAGACTGGAAGTGATAGCCAGTCTTAGTGAGCCCGGTGGCCGGGTGGTTACCCGAACCATTGACGAGCCTTACTGGCCGGCTGTGAGTCTGGTAGGTATTGATCCGGTATTTCAGGATGACACTGTTGAGAAAGACTCGGAAGCGGTATTTAATGTGGTTCGGGTCAATGCAAAAGGAGAGCTGCAGGCTGGTGAAAATCTGGCGGCTACACTGGTTAAGGAGGAGTATGAGTATTTCTGGGAGTATAACGAGCAGGATGGCTGGGTACGTCAGGAGACCCGTAATGAGTATCCGCTGACCCAGCAAAAATTCAGTGCCTCTGCAACAGAAGGTACTGAGCTGAAGTTTCCGGTGGCCTATGGCCGTTACCGTCTGGAAATTGAAGATCCGGAGACGGGTATGAAAACGGTCTATCCGTTCTATGCCGGCTGGTCTGATAACCGGGTCGCCTCTGATCGTCCTGATAAAGTCGAGTTGCAGCTGGATAAACCCGCTTATAAAGCAGGTGACACCGTACAGTTGAAGATTCTGCCCACGGCGAATGCAGAGGCTGTGGTTACCGTGGAAGGTGATAGCTTATTGTGGTCTGAGCCGGTTTCCTTATCTACTGAAGGAACTACTGTGGCTATTCCTGTGGATGGGGATTGGGCGCGCCACGACCTGTATATTTCAGTAACAGCTTTCCGTCCGTCCGGTACGCAGCAGCAAATCACACCAAATCGCTCGCTGGGTGTCATTCATCTGCCGCTGGATCGGTCTGACCGCAAACTGAGTATGTCTATTACTGCACCGGATCAGGTGTTGCCGGAGCAGAAGGTCAGGATAGTTGTCAGTGCCGATAATCTGGCAGGTGAAAAAGCGCTGGTATCTTTAGCGGCTGTTGATGCCGGTGTGCTGAATATTACCAATTTTAAGACTCCTGATCCCTGGAAGTTCTTTTTTGATCAGCATCGTTATGGTGTTGATCTGTATGATGATTATGGCCGGATTATAGAGTCTGTAGAGGGCAGGGCATTGCGTCAGCGTTTTGGGGGCGGTAATACCGGAAGCGCAGGCGGGGCGCGTGCCAAAGCAGATGTGCAGATTGTTTCCCTGTTTAAAGACTTGCTGAGTTTTGATGATCAGGGTAATGCTGAAATCGAACTGTTTATCCCGGGCTTTGATGGTCAGTTGCGCCTGATGGCCGTGGCAGCGGGTGAGCGCTTACTCGGTAGTGCGGAAAAGGATATGGTAGTGGCGTCTCCGGTAGTAGCCAGTCTGTCCGGGCCGCGCTTTCTTGCCTCCGGAGACTCCTCCTTTCTGACGGTTGAGTTGAATAATGTCACTGATCGGGAACAGTCCATCAGTTTAAACATTGAAGCAAACCAATTTATTGAGTTTGATAAAGTCGAACGGGATTTCGTATTACCGGCAGGAAAACGGGAATTACTGCAGTTGCCGTTAACAGCTGGTCAGGAGTTTGGGGTCGGGCAGGTAAGGCTCAAGCTGACCGGAAATGATTTTGTTGCAAACCGAAATATTGATATCGCTTTACGTCCGCCATACCCGGGATTACGTAAACGCTACCATGAAGAGGTCACAGCCGGAGCTGAAACGGTCATATCCGCTCAGCATATAGAGGGTATTTTGCCTGCCACGCTCACAGCACAGCTGTCTGTCTCTAATGTTCCTTCCCTGCCGGTTGCCAATGCTTTGCAGGATTTGCTGCGGTATCCGTATGGCTGTCTTGAGCAGACCACCAGCGGAGCGTATCCCTACCTGTTTCTTGAAGCAGATGACACAGAGAGATGGGGCTTGTCCCCGTTGACCATGGAACAGCGCAATGAGCGGGTGCAAACGGCTTTACTGCGCCTCACCGGCATGCAGCTAAGCAGTGGTCTGTTTACGTTGTGGGGAAATTATGGAGCGCCTGAATACTGGTTGACGCCTTATGTTGCAGACTTTTTGCTGGACGCACAGCAGCAGGGTTTTACCGTTCCGGGTCACCTGCTGCAGAATACTTTGACTAAACTGGAGGCGAACCTGCAAGAGGGTTACCGCCGTCCGGTATCCCGTTATGATTTTTCTGATCATCCGGAGCATATGGATTTTGCCGCCCGTGCTTATACTGCGTATGTTCTGGCGCGTCAGAACCGCGCCGGGCTGGGTACCTTGCGTAACATGCTTAAAGATGAAGCACAAAATGCAGTGACCGGTTTGCCTCTGGTGCATCTCGGGCTGGCGCTGGTGTTGCAGGGCGATAAACCCAAGGGGCAGGAGGCGATTCAGCGGGGGTTGCAAATGTCACGCGGGAAGGATGTTTATCTGGGTGACTATGGTAGTCAGGTACGTGACCGGGCAATGATGCTGTATCAGTTGTTGTTGAATAAACAAACGGTCGATAACCTGAATGAACAGGTGTCCGCGCTTAGTGATCTGATTCAGGAGCGTAACTATTTCAGCACCCAGGAGCAGGTCTTTATCTTCTTACTGGGACGAGAGCTGGATAAACGTGCCAACACCAACTGGGCTGCACAGCTGGTTGTGAACGGGCAAACCCTGGATTTGTCGCAGGCAGGCAGTTATTTGCGGGCATTGTCAGCTGAAGATTTCAGCGGTTTAAAGCTCATCTCAAAGCATGATGCACCACTTTATGTCAGCCTGAATATCCAGGGTTATCCTGAACAGGCGCCTCAGGAGCTTAGTAAGCCGGTCAGTATTCAGCGCGACTGGTTTAAGCTGGATGGTAAAAAGGTTGCTGAGCGCTCGGTGAAAGTAGGTGACTTATTGCTCGCCCGGTTGACGATAGATAGTGAAAAGACCCTGAATGATGCTTTGGTGGTTGATTTGCTGCCTTCAGGCTTTGATATTGAGAATACCAATCTGGGCAGTAATGATGTTTTGCAGGGTGTAACTCTGGAGGACATGAGTCGCCCGTTGACGGATGTTATTGCTGAAACGCAGCTGAAAACTGAAGAGTTTCGCGATGACCGCTATATTACGGCGCTGGCACTGAACGCAGATGCAAAATATCAGTTGTTTTATCTGGTGCGGGTGATTGCCGGGGGTACTGTCGTGGTTCCGCCGCCTTATATGGAAGATATGTACCGGCCTGATATTCGTGCTGTGGGCGCCACGCCGGGCCGTTTGCTGCTGCAGTAAGTGATGTCAGGCCATTTCTATAAACGCAGACGGTTCATTGCAGCAGGACTGCTTGTGTTTTTATGGCTGGGGTTTCTCGGGCTGGATCGCTTGTATCCGCTGCCGGATCCCCGGCGCATAGAAAGTGTGATTGTATTGGCCAAAGACGATACGCCGCTGCGTGCTTTTGCTGATCCGGAAGGCGTCTGGCGTTATCCGGTGACGCTGGATGAGGTTTCCCCGCTTTATTTGCAGGCTTTGCTGGGTTATGAAGATCGCTGGTTTTATTACCATTTTGGTATCAATCCGGTGGCTTTGTTGCGCGCGGGATGGCAATGGTTAAAGCATGGCCGGATTATTTCCGGTGGTTCAACGCTGACCATGCAGGTGGCGCGTATCCTTGACCGGCATTCACGTTCTGTACCCGGCAAGCTGCAGCAAATGTTTCGTGCCCTGCAGCTGGAGTGGCATTACAGCAAAGATGAAATTCTTACTTTTTATCTGAATCTGGCCCCTTTCGGCGGGCCGATTGAGGGTGTTCAGACCGCCAGTTATGCTTACCTGCACAAGCCGGTGAATGCGTTGAGTCATGCTGAGGCGGCATTACTCGCTGTTTTGCCGCAGGCTCCGTCCCTTCTGCGCCCTGACCGTTATCCTGAAAAAGCGCAGCGCTACCGGGATAAGCTGCTGAGCCGCATGGCGACACTGGAGGTGTGGGATGCCAAGGTGGTGGCGGATGCCAGAATGGAAAATGTGGTGCAATCCGGTTTTCGTCAGCCGATGCATGCCCCCCTGTTTACACGCCGTATTAAAGATGATCCCAGCTATCAGGGCGAGTCACGTGTCCGTACTGCGTTGAATGCCGATTTTCAGTGGATGGCTGAGGGAATTGTCCGTTCACGGTTGGGGATGTTGCCGGATAATGCTTCTGCTGCTGTGCTGGTGATGGAAAATGAAAGCGGGCTGGTCAGGGCTTATGTTGGTTCCGCAGACTTTTTCTCTCAGCAGCGGGCCGGGCAGGTGGATATGGTGCAGGCGTTGCGTTCTCCCGGCTCGACACTGAAACCGTTTTTGTATGGTTTGGCGATGGATAAGGGCCTGGTGCATTCGGCCAGCCTGCTCAGTGATGTGCCTTTAAGGGTGTCAGGCTATGCCCCGAAAAATTTCCGTGGTGATTACCAGGGGGCTGTGACCGTCACTCAGGCTTTGCAGGAGTCGTTGAATATACCGGCAGTTGATATCTTGCAGCGTCTGACACCGGCAGTATTTGATGCACGTTTGCAGCATGCCGGTATTCATCTTCATTACCCGGACTATGAAACACCTAATTTAAGCCTGATTCTGGGGGGGGCAGGAACACGGCTGGAAAATCTGGTCAGAGGTTTCAGTGCATTGGCACGGGAGGGGATTACAGTCAGGCCGCGTTATAGTGAACGCGAAGCTGTTGAAGAACGGCGTATTCTTTCGCCTGAAGCCAGTTGGGTAATCCATGACATCCTGAGTGATGTGGAGCCGCCGAATGGTTTTTCATCACGGGCTATTCAGTTAGCCTGGAAAACAGGCACCAGTTATGGTTTTCGTGATGCCTGGTCGGTTGGTGTTAATGAGCGTTATACCGTAGGCGTCTGGACCGGGCGTCCTGATGGAACACCGTTGCCCGGCCAGTATGGGGCCAGGGCTTCCGGGCCGTTGTTGTTTGAAATATTTCAGGCTTTGCCAAAACCACGGCGTGCGATTAAAAGGCCATCAGGTGTGTCACAGAAGAAAATATGCTGGCCGTTGGGAGGGGCTGTTGCCGATACACCGGCAGAGCAATGTCATCAGTTGCACTCAGCATGGCTGATCCATAGCACTATCCCGCCAACACTGCCGAGTCACCATGATTTTTCATGGTCAGCCGGTCTTAAGTCATTCTGGGTTAACCCCGAAACAGGTTTACGGGTGAATGCCAGTTGCAACAGCGAGCGGCGGGTACAGCACAGTAAGGCGCAGTGGCCGTTTGAGTTATTGCCCTGGCTGTCAGCCGATTTGCGGCAGCGGATGCGTCTGCCGGATTTTGATGGCTCATGCCCTGAGTCACTGAGAGTGGTCAAGCAGGCTTTATCGATTGAGAGTCTGGTTGACCGGAGTATTATTCGTCTGCCACGTAGCGCCGGTCGGGCGGGCGCAGAGCCCGGAGGGGTTGAATTGCTGTTATCTGCAGTTGGTGGGTATGGTGATTATCGCTGGCTCCTGGATGGTTATCCGATTGGTCTGGATAATGGCGGGGAAGGGCTGCGCTATGCACTGACTGAGCCGGGAGACCATGAGCTGATGGTGATAGATGAGGCGGATAATGTGGATAAAGTCAGTATCCGCCTCATTCGTTGATTTTTAAATCAGTTTTATGCGACTGACTGTAAGCTCGCTTAAACCGGCAGGTGTAAGCGAACTCTGGCGCCAACATAAGGGGATACCAGCAGTTCGATACGTCCGTTAACTGCGGAAACGATTTCTGTGCTGACTGCCAGTCCGATACCCTGACCTTCGGTTTTGCTGTCCTCCCGGATGCCGCGCTTCAGGAGCTTGGACGGGTTTTCACTGGGGAAGCCCATGCCGTCATCATCAATATCAACGACCAGCATATCGTTGTCGCGGTAAGCCGAAACCTCGACCAGCTTGTCGCAGAATTTGCAGGCGTTATTCAGCAGGTTGCCGAATAATTCCATCAGATCCTCACTATCCATCCGGCATTTTGAATATTCATCGACATTAATACGGATTTCAAAGTCTTTGTCACGATGTACTTTTTTCATCGTATTGGCGAGACGGGTCAGCAATGGCCGGATGGGCTGCGCCATAATAATGGCATTATCTGTTGTCACCATCGCTTTGCGTAACTGCCGTGAGATAATTTCCTGCATGTATTCCATTTCACTGGCCACACCTGCAAGACCGGGGTGGTCTGGTGGTATGTCGTGGAAGTGGTCACCTTCGAGATGGGACTGAATCGCCGCCAAAGGGGTTTTCAGGCTGTGTGCAAGATCATCCAGTGAATCTTTATAGCGTTGTTTCTGGCCTTTTTCGTGGCCGATCAGCGCATTAATGGTATTTTTTATCGGAACCAGTTCGTCGGGGTATTCATTGGTAATTAACTCTTTATTGCCATTTTCAATGTCGCGCACTTCTTCTTCGAAGTCTCTGATCGGGGCAACTACCCAGAAACTTGAGGCTAGTTGCGCAATGAGAATCAGAATGACCGATACAAAGAACAGAATAGCGAATACCATTATGAGGTCACTGATTTCACGTCCGACATCTTTTGTTGAGCTGGCCACGATAAAGATAAACTCGGATCTTTCATCAGAGCCTTGTCCCGGAGTCAGATTAAAAGCAAACTTTTGCGCGGCTACCATATAAGGAGCCGGAGCCTCATTTGAACCGGGAGGTGGTACGGAGTCCATACTCTGGGCTTTAGGCGATGTGTAGGGTTCTGTCCTTGGCTTGTTTGCTATCTCTTCGAAGTTAAACAGTGCAAACAGACTGGTCGCTGATTCCTTGTCCAGCTCATTGTCGACGGTACTCCATACAACTTTTTGTTCATCCATGCTCCAGATATAGGCAAAACGTTCCTTGTTATTGCTCTGGGCAAGCTGGCGGGCGTTGATGAATACTTCGGCTTCCTTCCGGTTGTCTTCGCTAATCTGAAACTTACCATCCTGAAATTCAATGAAGCCAAGCAAATTGTATGAGGTACTTTCCAGCTCACTGATAATCGCATCAGTCTTGCGCTGATAAATATTCAGCCTGAGCATAGCGCCAAGGATCAGGATGCCGACAACAATAATCGTGAAGCCGCTCACCAGCTGGCGGCTACGCAGTGACCCCATCATTTTTGCGTGTTTGGTCTGTGGCAATCCAGTGTAAAGCGATATCCGCGTCCACGCAGAGTTTCGATCGGTTTAAGGGTATCGTTTTTGTCCAGCTTTTGACGCAGACGGCGAATAAATACCTCGATCACATTACTGTCACGGTCGGTATCTTCTTCGTAGAGGCTATCAGTCAGGTGTGTTTTTGAAATAACTTGTCCGGCATGCATCATCAGGTGTTCCAGTACCCGGTATTCATAGGCTGTCAGTGTGATCTCCTCATCATCAACATAAACCCGTTGTTCGGTCAGGTTTAGTCTGACAGGCGGGCAGTTAAGTTCAGACTGTGTCCAGCCCTGTGTTCTGCGCAGGAGCGCCCGAAGCCGGGCAGACAGCTCTTCGCTGTGGATGGGCTTGACCAGGTAATCATCAGCACCGGCCTCAAGTACTTCTACTTTGGTTTCCCAGCGATCCCGTACTGTTAATGTAACAATAGGGTACTCAAGGCCTTTTGCCCTGACATTCTTGATGATTTCCAGGCCGGTGACATGAGGCAGGCCGAGGTCAATCACAGCAATATCAATCGGGTATTCTGTTGCGATATAGAGCCCCTGTGCTCCATCTGCTGCAACATCTACGGTAAAGCCACTTTTTTTAAGATCACTGGCCAGTTGCTCCCTGATAGGAGCTTTGTCTTCAACGATAAGTACACGCATAATTTTATATTACTTCGTTTGGTAAATTGGTTGGAGGATGTGCTGTCAGCCAACAACAAACGCCCATACTGACGGCTCACAGTGATCGTATCATACATTTTAAAGATGCTTAATAAAAAAGCATAGTGTACCAGACCCGGAAGCAAAGCAATGGTTCCGGGAACTGCATCATTATTTTCGCATGTCGGTCAGTTGGAACATGCAACGCGGATTATCCTGAATTCTCCGTCATCACCCATTGATTTTACGATATGGCAATCTTCACCGCCGGTGCGATCAGAGCGAATATGTAAAATTTGTCCGGGCCATTCCTTCCTGACTTCTGCCATGATTGCTGATTTACGGAGTGGTTTGTTTGGCTCGATCCGTGTCATACTAAGCTTATAAGGTTTATACTCATCAGCATGAACAACCGGTGCCGAAAAAAATAATGACATAGTCACAGCCAGCAGAGTACCTGCCAGCGTCAAGGTGTTTGGTTTAACCATTTTGGTTAAATTCCCCCCAGTTTTCATAAAAATCCCCCAATTTTCGCAAGAAAATCGATTATGCTTCTCTGTTACTGCTCCACGGAAGTGGCAGATAATTAGTCTAAAGTATTAGGGTGATTATAAAATCGATTTTATTAATAAAAAATTAATGAATGATAGATTTTGCACAGAATGGAGTGGATATGGAAAAATATCTTATAGATAAAAATGATCTTTTATAAAATAATTTTATTAAAAATTTTTAAAAAATGATACAGATAAAGTTTAAATTTAATTTTTGTTTTAATTTTAATCAAAAAGTGTTTGATATACCATGAAAATAAATGTTCACCAGGGTTTGCTGGATGCTGCAGAGCAGTGTCCGTCACCTAACCATGATTCCAGGCCAGATAATATGTTGCCGTCACTGATCGTCATCCACAATATCAGTTTGCCACCTAATGAGTTTGGTGGCAACGGTATAAATGAGCTGTTCACTAATTGCCTGGATCCGAATGAGCATCCGTTCTATGCGGAAATCTGTCATTTGAAAGTAGCCAGTCATTTGTTGATTCGAAGGGATGGTGAGATTATCCAGTATGTGCCTTTTCACCGGAGAGCTTTTCATGCCGGTGTTTCCTGTTTCAAAGACCGTGCGAATTGTAATGACTTCTCCATTGGAATTGAATTGGAAGGAAGTGACTTTGTTGCATTTACCGCAGTGCAATACCAGCAATTAATCAGGGTAATTAAGGCTCTCTGCGAGACTTACCCTAGTTTAAGTTACCAAAATATTACCGGACATCAACATATTGCACCGGGAAGGAAAACTGATCCCGGGCGATTTTTTGACTGGGAAAAACTTTCATCTGCTTTGGGGGTGGAATTACCGGCAGAAGCATGATGCGTTGCGACAAGCCGCCGGTTGTCGTATTTATGAGACAAAACAATCATTCGTCGCGGCAAGTTCCGTTTGTATAAACTATAATCTACAATCATGTGTTGCCAAAACCCCAAAGTATTTTGGCTGTGTGTCAATCCAGGACCCGAAGAGGGAGAGAGTAAGTATGAAATCATCCAGTAAAAGAACAGCATCATTACTTGTTTCGCGTCGCCAGTTTTTATTATTACCTCTTGCCGTACTGGGCAGCCGGGTATTGGCACAGGAAGCACCTGCTACTCCAAGTATTCCTATTCCTTCCGATGCCTGCCCATTGAATAGTGGCGGTCCATCGTTGCTGGGAACCCGCTGGCGTTTATTTTCCATTTATGGGAATCGCGTACCTTCTGAGTTAAAAATTACTATGAAAGTTGAGCAGACATCAATGGTCGGAATGGGAGGGTGTAATAATTACACAGCTAACTTCGAGCAGGTGGGTAATCGTGGCTTTAAAGTCACAAAAATCAACCAAACCCGTAAAGCGTGTGAGGTTATCCGTCCGGCACCGGGAGCACCTACCATTAATGTCGGGAACTGGGAGGGAAGCTATCTCCGGGTTCTGGGACGTGCCGGTAGTGTGCAACAGTTAGGTGCGACCTTGCAGTTCTTTGATTTTAACGGTGCGCCATCCGTTATTTTCGCTAAACAGTATGGTACCGGTTAACGTTTAACGTTTAAGACCAAAAGCGAGCATGACTGCCATATTTGGTTATTTGCATCAGCTGCTGGCTGTCTCCGGCCATATGCTGCAGTCCTGATAGCCCGCCATCCGGTTCGGAATGCGGGCTTTTTTGTTTCCAGGTCTTGAAAACACGTTACGTCCGGGCAGTATTTATTGTTATGATTAGCCGTTTTACCAGGTTAGTTGCCAGCCAACGTTGCAGGAGATAAGCAGCATGTTTTCGATTCAAATGGGTATTGCCGGATATGACGATGAATTATGGGAGTCAATCCGCTCTGAAGCTCGTCGCCAGGAAGAGCATATTGAGTTAATTGCTTCAGAAAATTATACCAGTCCGCGTGTTATGGAGGCGCAGGGTTCTGTGCTGACCAATAAGTATGCCGAAGGCTATCCGGCCAAGCGTTATTATGGCGGTTGTGAATATGTTGATACTGCTGAAGCACTGGCTATTGAGCGTGTTAAAAAGCTGTTTGGTGCCGATTATGCCAATGTTCAGCCCCATTCCGGTTCGCAGGCTAATGCTGCGGTGTACATGGCTTTACTGAATCCGGGTGATACTGTGCTGGGCATGAGTCTGGCACATGGCGGTCACCTGACGCACGGTGCCAAACCTAATTTCTCCGGCAAAATCTATAATGCTGTTCAGTACGGTATCGATGATAACGGCTATATTGACTTCAGTGAGGTTGAGCAGCTGGCGCTGGAGCATAAGCCGAAAATGATTGTGGCTGGCTTTTCCGCTTATTCGCGCAAAATTGACTGGCAAAAATTCCGTGATATTGCCGATAAGGTCGGTGCTTATCTGATGGTGGATATGGCACATGTGGCCGGCCTGGTGGCTGCAGGCGTTTACCCGAGTCCGGTACAGATTGCGGATGTGTGTACTTCTACCACTCACAAGACACTGCGCGGTCCCCGTGGCGGTATTATTCTGGCGAAGTCTAATCCTGAGCTGGAAAAGAAATTTGACTCTCTGGTTTTCCCCGGTACTCAGGGCGGCCCGCTGATGCATGTGATTGCGGCCAAAGCGGTGGCTTTTAAAGAGGCACTGGAGCCTGAGTTTACTGAATACCAGAAGCAGGTGGTGGCAAACGCCAAAGTATTGGCTGAGGCACTGATTGCCCGTGGTTACAATATTGTTTCCGGTGGTACGGATAATCATCTGATGCTGGTTGACCTGATCGCCAAGGGTATTACCGGTAAGGCGGCTGATGCAGCTTTGGGCCGTGCCAATATTACGGTGAATAAGAATGCTGTGCCGAATGACCCGCAGTCTCCGTTTGTCACCAGTGGTATCCGTGTCGGAACCCCTGCGATCACCACCCGTGGCTTCAAAGAAGATGAGTGCCGCGAATTGGCTGGTCTGATGGCTGATGTGATGGATAATATGGATGATGATGCGGTGATTGAGCGGGTCAAAAATCGCGTGCTGGAAATCTGTCAGAAATTCCCGGTTTACGCAGCTTAAAGGCTAAAGGCCATGCGTTGTCCATTTTGTGGTGCGGATGATACGCGGGTGATTGACTCGCGTTTGGCCAGTGAGGGCGAGCAGGTCAGGCGACGCAGGCGTTGCAGTGATTGCAACGAGCGTTTTACCACTTATGAAATGGCCGAGCTGACTATGCCGCGGGTGATTAAATCTAACGCGGCCCGTGAACCCTTTAATGATGACAAATTACGCGATGGTATTATGCGGGCGCTGGAAAAGCGCCCGGTTTCCATTGATCAGGCTGAAGCGGTAATTAGCCGTATCCGTAAAAAAGTGCTGATTGGCGGCGAGCGTGAGGTGTCTACTTCGCGCATTGGTGATCTGGTGCTGGCAGAGTTGCGTAATCTGGATGAGGTAGCTTACATCCGTTTTGCCTCGGTTTATCAGCGATTTGCCGATATGGTTGAATTCCGCCGGATGATTGATCAGCTGGAAAATGACCCCAGCCCCGAACAGCAACGCCGGCAAATTGATTTATTGTCCGGTGTTGATGGAAATTCCTGAGCTGCTCATGTGCTGTTTCCCTGCATGATTTCCCTGGACTTTTGTAAGTTTCATGTCTGAGTTTTCCTCCGCTGATCATACCCACATGGCACGTGCCTTACAGTTGGCGCAACGTGGGCTTTATACCACTCATCCCAATCCGCGCGTGGGCTGTGTGATTGTCCGGGATGGTAAGGTGGTGGGCGAAGGTTGGCATGAACGGGCAGGGCAGCCACATGCCGAGGTTTATGCTTTGCGTAACGCAGGCGAGCTGGCACGGGGGGCTGATGTTTATGTGACACTGGAGCCCTGTTCGCATTTTGGTCGCACCCCGCCCTGTGCCGATGCGCTGGTAATTGCTGGCGTCAGGCGGGTAGTGGTGGCGATGCAGGATCCGAATCCACAGGTGGCCGGACGGGGGCTGGAGCGGTTACGTCAGGACGGAATTGAAACAGCAGTCGGCTTGCTGGAAGAAGAAGCGAAGGCATTAAATCCTGGGTTTATCAGTGCCATGCAGCGGCAGCGGCCTTTTGTGCGGATCAAAATGGCAATGAGTCTGGATGGGCGCACGGCGATGGCTTCCGGCGAAAGTGTCTGGATTACCGGTGATGCGGCGCGGCGGGATGTGCAGTTCTGGCGGGCACAGGCAGGCGCAGTATTGACCGGTATCGGTACTGTGCTGTTTGATAAGCCATCGCTGAATGTACGTTTGACGGCTGAGCAGCTGGGTATTGTGTCAACGGTACGGCAGCCGGATCGGGTGATCCTGGACTCTGCGCTGCGTTTTCCTGAAGATGCATCCTTATTAAAATTATCGGGACGGGTGCGGATTTATACCTGTTCTGGGGATGCGGGGAAAATAGACCGTTTGCAGCAAGCGGGGGTGTTGATCCGGCAATTTCCGGGGCAGCAGCCTGAGCTGGCTGCAGTTATGTCAGCCTTGTATGAGGATGGAATCAACGAAGTGCATGTTGAAGCGGGTGCAACCCTGAGCGGGCAGTTGATTGCAGGTGGTTTTGCTGATGAACTGCTGATCTATATGGCCCCTCATTTAATGGGCTCCTCGGCGCGACCTTTGTTTCAGCTGCCGCTGCAGCAGATGCAGGAGCGGCTGGGGTTGGAAATCAAAGATATTCGTGCGCTCGGCGATGACTGGCGTATTCAGGCCACGTTGAAAAAAGTCACTCAATAGAGCTACTTTCAAAACTCGAGAAAGCCACTCACCGTATAACCAACTAACCGCTACTTTTCGGCAGGCTGTTGGTTGGCAAGGGCGATCTGTTTAAAAAATGGCCTATTCCGGCATTTTCCCCCTTGCCCAGGCAAAAATTGCCCGTTGGCTATCCGGTATCCATCGTTTCTCCCTGTTTTTTGATGTTGTTGCGGCCTGATTTCATAGTAGCAGGCGCATCAGTTGGTCAGCCGCCAGCACCATGAGGCCGAACATAAGGTGTGACAGAACCTTGGCATGGCCTTTGACCCAGACGTTGTTACCGCCAAACTCATCCTTGAGGCGGGCGTTGGTGCGTTCCGCCGCGCTGCGTTCGCGGTAACGGATAGCTTCGGCGGGGTCGAATTCGATTTTGTCACCCCGGCGCGGGTTATGGTCAATCAGCGGGACATGGTTGAATTCGCGGCTGTATTCGCGCAGGTCGGCACTGCAATAGCCCGCGTCCATCAGGTCGTACAGGTTCGTCACCCGCCGGGCGGTGATTTGGGTCAGGGGAATGGCGGCCAGGCTGTCGTGCATGGAGGCGCTACTGAGGATGGCTGCGACCGGGATGCCGCCGTCAGCCGTGTCGATATGCAGTTTGTAGCCGTTCCAACTGACCTTGTAGCCCTGTGCGTTGCATTTGGTTCCCCGGTCACACGCTTTGGGCATCTCTTCCAGCAGTTGTGCCAGGGGTTTCTTGCGCTGCCGGGCAATGGGGCTTTCTTTGGCGGGGCGTTGCTCCCCTTTACGCGGCCTGCCGCGTTTGCGTGGGGCGGCGGCGGGTTCATCGGCTGCCGGGGCCGGTTTGGGCGCTGCTTCAGGCTGCTCGCGGGCTTCAATCGCAGTGGCATCGCGGCTGATATGGCCGACCAGTTCATCCCCCAGGTGGCTGCGGATCAGGGATTCATGTACCCGTTCGGCCAGCCGCGACTGGGCAAATTCATCGAATGCCCGTGAGAAGGTGGCCTCACTGGGCAGCGGTTTCCAGCGGGGAAAACCACAAATATGCCGCAGGCTGCGATCAACCTGCAACCGTTCACGCAAGGCGGCTGTGGTGGGCAGGTTCAGCACCACTTTCGCCACGAAGGCGATGGCCAGTGCCTGCCGGTCGTGCGGCGGGCGGCCATCAACCCCATACCGGCTGGGGAAGAAGGCTGCCATGTCCAGCCAGTCCAGCACATGCACCAGCTTTTCCAGCTTCGGGGTCAGGATGTCCAGTCCCTCGCCCAGTTGCGGCAACAGTTCATGTTGCACGCTCAATAGTTGTTGCATCAGTGCAGTGCGTTTTGTACAGTCCATGGCGGTGTCCGATGTTCAGTTGTGGTAAACCGACATCTTGCCGCTTGCGGGGACACCATTTCATCTTTTTTTGGCTGCCTTGGCCTGAAATTCCCTGTTCGACCTGAGTTTTGCAATTACCTCAATAAAATCGGGAAATATTCAAAGGAATAGTCATGTTTACAGGAATTATTCAGGCCGTCGGTAAAATTGCCGATATGCGCCATCAGAGCGGTGATATGCGTTTGAGTATTGATACCGGCAAGCTGGATATGGCCGATGTGGCTTTGGGTGACAGTATTGCGGTGAACGGGGTTTGCCTGACGGCGGTTGAGTTATCCGGTTCGCGGTTTGCGGCGGATGTGTCAACCGAAACTTTGTCACTCACCAGCCTGGGGCAGTTGCGTAACGGTAGTCCGGTGAATCTGGAAAAGGCGCTGACCTTAAGTACCCGGCTGGGTGGGCATCTGGTCAGTGGTCATGTGGATGGTTTGGGTGAGGTGCTTAGCCGCCATGATGATGCCCGTTCTGTGCGTTTCACGATTCAGGCGCCGGCTAAGTTAGCAAAATACATTTCTGCCAAAGGCTCGATCTGTATCGATGGCACCAGCCTGACGGTGAACAAAGTTAACGGCGCGCAGTTCGAACTGAATATTGTGCCGCACACTCTGCAGGAAACCATAATGGGGCAGTATCAGAGTGGCAGCAAAGTCAATCTGGAGGTGGATGTAATCGCACGTTATCTGGAGCGCTTGCTGTTGGGGGATAAGGCTGCTGAGGGCATTAAAACTAACGCGGCTGCTGGTGTAACTATGGAAATGCTTGCCGAAAATGGTTTCCTGAAATAGCCCGGAGGCAAGTTGTTCCGGGTTTATTCTGCCAGTAATACCGGTTTGTGTAGTGCCTGCTGATCAAGATAAACCGTCTCGTTAACCAGTGTCAGCCGCTCAGCGCAGAACCATTCCACCACCTTCGGGTAGATAATATGTTCTTTGCTCAGCACGCGTCTGGCCAAGGTATCCGCGTCATCACTTTCAAACACCGGAACCTGAGCCTGCATAATAACCGGGCCACCATCCAGCTCCGCTGTCACAAAATGCACGCTGGCACCATGTATACCGGCACCGTCATCCAGAGCACGTTGATGGGTATGTGTGCCTTTGTAAGCCGGTAGCAGGGAAGGGTGGATATTTAGCAGCCGGCCCTGATAGTGCCGGGTGAATCCTTCACTCAAAATACGCATAAAACCAGCCAGCACTACCAGTCCGGCCTGTGCAGCATCAATCTGCCGGATCAGTTCAGCGTCAAAGGCTTCGCGTGAGGCGAATTGATGGTGGTCGATAATGCGGGTGGGAATATTGCTTTTTGCAGCCCGTTCCAGGCCGAAAACGGCGGGTCGATTGCTAATCACCGCCGTAATCTTGCCCTGAATCTGTCCGGATGCACAGGCGTCAATGATGGCCTGTAAATTACTGCCGCTGCCGGAAATAAGGACAACAATATTTTTCATATTGTTCTGCTTGCCGGTTCAGTCGACATATTTGACGACAGGTGCATCTGCTTCGGCAGTATCAATTTCGCCGATAACCCAGGCCGGAATATCATCCAGACGACAGGTGGTTAGTACGTCGTCAACCTGAACCTGTGGAACCGCAATCACCATGCCGATACCACAGTTGAAGGTGCGTAACATTTCGCTGTCTTCAATGTTGCCCTGCTCCTGCAGCCAGTTGAATATCTCCGGCTGCTTCCAACTGCCACGCTTGATGCGTGCTTCGGTATGCGCCGGTAATACGCGGGGCAGGTTTTCAGTCAGCCCGCCACCGGTAATATGGGCGATGGTGTGAATGCTGTGATTTTTCAGCAGCTTAAGAATGATTTTGGTGTAAATGCGGGTAGGTTCCAGCAATGTTTTCCCCAGCGTACTGTCGCCAAAAGGGCTGTCCAGTTCAGTACCGCTGACTTCCAGAATCTTGCGGATCAGCGAGTAGCCGTTTGAATGAGGCCCGCTGGAACCGAGGCCAATCAGTGCATCACCACGATAAACCTGTGAGCGGTCAAGAATTTTGTCCCGTTCAACCACACCGACACAGAAGCCGGCAAGGTCAAAATCACCTTCGTTGTACAGCCCCGGCATTTCTGCGGTTTCACCGCCTGCCAGTGTGGCACCGGACTGCAGGCAACCATCAGCAATGCCTTTGATGACCGACTCGGCAACATCAACGTCCAGCTTGCCGGTAGCATAGTAGTCCAGGAAGAACAGGGGTTCGGCACCGCTGACAATAATGTCATTGACGCACATGGCGACCAGGTCAATACCGATGGTGTCATAGATACCGGTTTCCAGAGCCAGTTTCAGTTTTGTACCAACACCGTCAGTACCTGACACCAGTACCGGATTATGATAGCCCGGCGGGATTGACATTAATGCGCCGAAACCACCGATGCCGGAGAGAATTTCCGGGCGTTTGGTGCGTTGCGAATGGGGTTTTATACGCTCGACCAGTTCATTGCCGGCATCAATATCAACGCCGGCATCACGATAAGTCAGGGAAGGAGAATCACCCTCTGCCATTATGAATTTTCCAAAGTCTGAATGGCTGCTGATTTTATCATGCTTCTCGGGGTGGCGCCCACCTTAAAGATAAGCCGGGCTTTCGTTTGGGTGATTTATGTTCAGCTTTATTATTACGTTTTTCAGTAGTTTGACTGGTTTTATTGATGTCACTTCAGTATTATAAAATTTAATTATGAATTGATAATTAAAAACCTCCGAAGGGCTTGGGAGAGTGGCGCTGTTATTGCGGGCAGCCCATTGCTCCAGTTAATGCAGATAATAATAATGAACCGATACCGGGCTATTCTTTTTACATGCTGTGTACTTGTTTTCGTCTGTCATTCATCCGTCGTTGCCGCCAGCTCTGATGAGCAACAGGACTCTGACTTTGATGGCTTGCCGGATAGTCGTGAGCTTGTGCTTGGTACCGACCCCTGGCTGGCAGATACCGATGGTGACGGCTTGTCTGATCTGTTGGAAGTCGGAACTGATGTGCCGGAGCCGCTGGATTCTGATCAGGATCGCCGTATTAATGCGCTGGATATTGACGATGATAATGATGGTATTCCTACCGTGCTTGAATCAAAGCAGGACAGCGATGGTGACGGAGTGGCGGATTATCTGGATCCGGATGCGGACAATGATGGTCGTCCGGATCATGATGAGGCGGGTCTGAGCGGGCTGGACAGTGACAATGACGGGCTGGACGATGTGTTCGATGCTGATTTTTATCAGACCGGTGACCCGAATGGTGATGGGGTCTACGGGTATCGCCTGCTACCGGATAGTGATGGTGATGGCTTGCCGGATGTGCTGGATGTCATCGATGAAGGGAATATCGGTGATCTGGATGGAGATGGTATTCCGGATGAGCTGGAAAAAGGTTTTGATGAGGCTGATCCGGTGGATACTGATGGTGACGGCATCTTTGATTACCTGGATCCGGATGATGACGGTGATGGTGTTCCCACTTTACTGGAAGGTGAAAAAGACCGGGATAATGACGGGCGGGTGAATTATCTGGATGTGGATCATTCGCTTTATTTTTATTGTATTAATGACGGGCGGATTATCAGCGGGATTAGTGATTTCAAGGTTTCACCGGCGGAGGGTGTTGCACTGTGGAGTGATGAGGGCTCCGGCTACTATTTTTGGCAGGCTGCCCAGCCCGGTGCCTATACCCTGGAATTTACTGTGCCGGAAGGCATGAGTACGGCAGGCCGTTTGGACAAAGGTACTTACCATGATGCTGAGGCTGACAATACGCCGGAGAATATCGTTGTTGCTCTGGGGCGGGGTGAGGATATTGCCCGTCCCGGCTATCTGGCCGACTTTAACCCCGCTGATCTTCCGGGCTGGTACCGGCATTTTCAGCTGCAAAGTACCGGGAAAATACTGCTTAATATGAATATTCCCCTGACCGGCAGCGGGTGTGATGCGGAGTAGGTTGGCGTCATTGAGGATAGTTGCTATCAGCAATGAAAACATATTAATGTATGCCGGTTAGTGTGGCTTATATGTTGAGGAGAGGAATAATGAAGTGTTATTTTTTAGCGAAGGCCGCTGCTTTGCTGCTGGCGGGTTTGTTGTGTGGTCAGGCAAATGCGGATGAGGTGTTACTGGAGCATAACGGGATTAAGCTGCGTGCTGACCTGAATCTGGCTGATGAGAAAACCCTGGCTGATGGTGTGGTGCTGATGCTGCACGGCACGCTGGCGCATAACCGGATGGAAATTGTGAGCACGGTGTCTGAGCTGCTGAATGATGCGGGTTATACTTCAACCGACCATAATTGTTGATTTATTGAAAGTCTGAAAATTAAGCGCCAGTAAGGAGTCCAGGGCTTTCTTGTGAGTGGTGTGGGTTTGCGCCAGACACGAATCAATGGCTTGCACAAACGCGGTAAAGTTTTCATGGTACTGTGAGTAGAGACATTCTTTCTTCACAAACTTCCACAAGCGTTCAATCAGGTTCAGGTTGGGAGAATAGGCGGGCAGGAACAACAATTCGATCCCCAGTGTTTCCGCCAAATCCATGACCAGCCGACAACGTTGGTAGCGGGCATTGTCCATCACCAGGGTCACTGGCACGTCCAGGGCCAATGCCTTGATTCGCTGAAGCAACTGGCAAACACTGTGGGAGTTGATGTAACTGTCATTGGTCACGGTAACCAGTTCATGGGTAACCGCATTCAGCGCGCCCAGTACATTGTAACGCTGGCGTCCGGCCGGGGCACGGATGAACAAGCGGGTAAAACACCACACAAACCCCAGGAACGGGGCCAGTACAAAGTGGGCCGCGTCGACAAAGAAAACCGCCCGCTTCCCGGCCCTGGCTTCCTCAAGACGCGGCTCCAATGCTTTTTTTAAAAGCCTCCTGAACCTCGGGATCCGCTTTCGCCGGGATCATCCCCACCTTCCTGACCGACAACCCCAGGCTGTGGAGGAACATCCGCACGGCTTCCCGCTGGAGTTCAAGGCCGGTTAGCCGCTGGATGTCAGCCATCGCCTGAGTGATCCGGGTGGTTGGATGGTGTTCAAAATGACTTTTCAACACGTCACGGAAAGGCTCCAGCTGACTGACCGGACGATAGAAGTCCACTTGTTCCAAAGCCGCAAGCCCACCTTGTTGGTAGCGTTTCAGATAACGGGTGACGGTCGTTGAACTGACCCCCGCCAACCGTTCTATCTCCCCATGTGCGACTCCCTGGCTTTTGAGCCATAACACCTCCATCCGTTGGCGGACTCGCGGGTGGGGGTGATGGTACCGTCCCTTATTCAAGGCGTTCCGCTCGGATTCGCCAAACTCTATCTGGATCATGCAAAGTATCACCGGTTGTCAACAACATCCGGACTTTGCTTGAAGGCTTCACATTATTCAACAGTTACTCACGGGTCGAGTATATAACACGCTGGCAGTGAATCTCAGTTATGCCATTGACCAGCGCGCAGAGGGAATGCTGGATTGTGCAATTGAACACCGGCATCGTCATGAAGATGCGGTAACTGAGTTGAGTGCCTGGGTTGACTGGCTGAAGCAGGAAGGTGCGGGCAAGGTCGCGGTTTGGGGGCATTCCCGTGGCGGTAATCAGGTGGCCTGGTTTGCCAGTGAGCATGACAGTGAGCTGATCAGCCAGTATATTCTGGTGGCTCCGGCGACTTATTCTGCTGAAGAAGCTACGGCTTCGTATGAGCAGCGTTATGGTGCTTCGTTGTCTGAGCTGATGGCTAAGGCACAGGAATTGTCTGATGCAGGTAAGGGTGATGAGCTGATGGAAGTGCCCGGCTTTGTGTATTGTGAAGGTGCCAAAGCCAGTGCCGACGCCTTTTTATCCTATGGCCGGGCTGACGAGCGTAAGCACACTCCGAATTTGTTGGGGAAAATTACCAAGCCCACCCTGCTGGTGATCGGCAGTGCTGATGACGTGGTGGCCGATCTGCCCGAGCAACTGAAAGATTTCAGTCAGGATAATATTCAGGTTGCAACTATTGACGGTGCCGATCATTTCTTCCGTGATTTATATGCCGATGAAATGGCAGAGATGATTGAGGAGTTTCTGGCCTGGTAACGTAACGAGCCGTCAGTTTTGGTATGAGTGCAGAGAGCTAACTTTCTGCACTCATCACAAATAAATCGTCACCCGCCAGCTGTTCTTTGCAGCTTTGCAGGCTGACTCCGGTAGGCAGAATCAGCGCCGGACTCAGCTCCGCCAGCGGATAAACCACAAATGAGCGTTCACACAGATAAGGGTGAGGAACTTTGAGATCCGGCTCATCAATAATGCTGTCCCCGTACAGCAGCAAATCCAGATCCAGTGTGCGCGGCCCCCAGTGTTGATCCGGGTGTCGCTCCCGCCCGTGGGATTTTTCAATAGCGAATAAGGCATGAAGCAGGTCCGGTGCTCCGAGCTGAGTGCTGATCTCAGCCACTGCATTCACATAGTCCGGCTGGTTCTTTGGGCCATGGGGCTTGCTGCTATACAGAGCGGACTGGTTGGTCAGCGTCATGGACGGGTGTGAACTCAGCGCTGCCAGCGCAGAGCGGACATTACTGACCGGCTCATCCAGATTGCTGCCGATACCGATATAACAGCGGGTCAGGGTCATGAGGAGGTCTTTTTCCTTGGACGGCGTTTACGGGGGCGACGCTTGCTGCCTGCCTTGCTGTACATCGACTGGCGTTCCTCCGGTGCTACTTCCTGAAAAGCAGTCCACCATTCACAGTCTTCTTTTACCGCCTCACCGGCCTGGGCGCGCAGGCAAAGAAAGTCGTAGGCGGCCCGGAAGCGCGCGTTACTAAATAATGCATTAGCCCGGCGTTGTTCGCGGTTTCTGAACCGGGGCTGCAAAGTCCATATTTCACGGGTGATATTGCTGAAGCGTCTTGGTATCGCGGTATATTGCACCTGTTTACGCAGCACTTCCGTTGTCGCAAGGTTTATTGCCTGCATTTCCGGATGTCCTTCCTGCAATGCCTGGTTGGTCAGTCTTTCAACTTTATCCCACAGCAGAATGGCATACAGGAAGGGGGGCATGACTGACTTGCCCTCAGCAATACGCCGGTCAGTATTTTGCAGCGCTAATTCCAGCAGCTTCAGGAAGGTGCCGGTGTGATCTTTTTTCAGGCTGGATACCGTCAGTGGCAACAGGTGTTCCAGAATGCAGTATTCATCCAGCATGCGGAACGATTTCAGGCCATAACCGCTGTGCAGCAGTTTTAACAGCTCATCGAACAGGCGTGCAGGTGCTACCCCGGCTATCAATGAGGCCATGGGCGTAATCAGCTCTTCCGTGGCACCGGTGATCCGGCAGTCAAGCTTGGATGCAAAACGCAGGGCGCGCATCATACGCACGGGGTCTTCGCGGTAACGTTGTTCGGGGTCACCGATCAGGCTGATTTGACGTTTTTCGAGGTCATCAAGCCCGCCGACAAAATCCAGAATTTCATTGCTGACCGGGTTGTAATACAGGGCATTAATCGTAAAGTCACGCCGCCAGGCATCTTCTTCCAGCGTGCCGTAAACATTGTCATGGATAATGCGTCCCTGGGCATTGGTCTGGCCACCGCTGCTTTCATCATGCGGGGCGCGGAAGGTAGCCACTTCAATATAATCACGGCCAAAATGAATATGTGCCAGCCGGAAACGGCGCCCGATCAGGCGGCATGAAGAAAAGAGTTTACGTACCTGTTCGGGATGAGCGCTGGTCGCAATATCGAAATCTTTCGGCGTGTGCCCAAGCAGCAGGTCGCGTACACAGCCACCGACCAGATAGGCTTCATGCCCGGCTTTTTGCAGCTTTTTTATAATGCCTAACGACCGGGAGCAAATCTTGTCAGTTGCAATATCGTGTGCAGTGATTACAGTAGGTTGTTCAGGCTTCAAGCTCCGCCTCGTTTCACATTCATTTTTAGTAGCAAGTCCGCAAATATATTTGACGTCGCATAATAGCACTGTAGCAGAGTCAGCACTAGAATATGTTGTGTTAAAACCACAACGAACGCAGGTTATTACTTTTGTTACAGCCGGGTTTAAAGCAGGGTTTTTGCCATCAGAACTGCATGCTCACGCCCCTGATCTGCAGGGTAGTAATTTTTGCGTAAACCGATCTCATTAAAGCCATGCTTTGTATAAAGACGGATAGCTGATGTATTAGAGGGCCGCACTTCAAGAAAACATTCTTTTGCATCCAGCCCGCGACCAATCATTTCCAGCGTAGTCAGTAAACGCTTGCCCAGCCCCTGATTCTGCTTTTCCGGTTCCACCGTCAGGTTAAGGATATGCATTTCTTTCACTGCTGCAGAAATAACCCCATAGGCGATAATTTCGCCATTGTCCTCATGCAACAGGCAATGGTAATTATGTTTAAGGCAGTCGCTGAAGATACCGCGTGTCCACGGGTAGGGGTAAGCACGTTCTTCTATGACCATGATCCGGTCCAGATCCTGTTCCTGCAGCGGGCGTAAGGTCAGTAATTCTTCTTTTTTAAACATAGTGCGGAGAGGCTTGCAGTTGGTCAGCGTTGTCTGGCGGCCATAACCTGCCGGGCCAGCTGCAGATCCTGCCAGGCTTTACGTTTTTCAGCAGGCTGGCGTAACAGATAGGCCGGGTGGTAGGTGACAATAACCGGTGTGTCTGAGCCGGGCAGGCTGTGTACCTGTCCGCGCAGACGGCCCAGCGGGGTGGTGGTCTGCAGCAGGTTATGTGCAGCAATGCGCCCGACTACGATGATAAGTGCCGGATTTACCAGCGCAATCTGCCGTTCCAGATAACCCCGGCACAGCGCCGATTCCTCCGGTTTCGGATCACGGTTATTAGGCGGGCGGCATTTCAGCACATTGCTGATATATACGGCACTGCGTGGCAGGGCGGTGGCCGCCAGCATATTATTCAGCAGTTTACCCGCGCGGCCTACAAAGGGCTCTCCCTGGCGGTCTTCCTCTGCCCCCGGTGCCTCGCCGATAATCATCCAGTCGGCTTGTGTGTCACCGGTTCCGAACACGGTCTGAGTGCGTGATTTATGTAGGGCGCATAGCTGACACCCGGCTACTGCCTGCTGCAGGGCAGACCAGTTCATGGCGGAACAGTCCGGTGCAGAGACGGAGACTTCCGGAAGTTCAGGTTTTGCAGGTGCCGGAGCAGTCCGCTGTCTCTGCTGAGCCGATGGCGTGTTTGGATGTTCAGAATGGTCTGCCGGTGGCCCGGCTTTAAAGTAAGCCTCAGCCGTTGATAAAGGCGGCGTCTCTGGCGGAGTGTCAGCAGAAACTGCCCCGGTATTCGTGTCCGTGTCCTCTTCATCTTCCGGCTCCGCAATACATAAGTCTCTGGGCATCCACACCGGGATGCCCATCGCTTTCATGTATTGGTTGCGGGTGTGCAGATCCACGCCGGACTGTGCTCCTTATACCCCGTCGTGCTGCGGGTGTGCACGCTGCTGGTTACTGGCCAGCTTGTTCAGGGCATCCAGATAGGATTTGGCGGAGGCAATCACAATGTCTGTATCTGCGCCGTGGCCGTGAATCAGTCGTCCATCCTGCTCAACCCGTACCGTCACCTCGCCCTGTGCATCCGTGCCGCTGGTAATGGCATTCACCGAATACAGCTGTAAGGACGGGCTTTGGCCGGTGGCTTTCTTGATCGCACTGAAGACCGCATCGACCGGGCCGCTGCCGCTGGCTTCGGCGCTGGTTTCCTCACCATCTGCCTTCAGTACCACAGTGGCAATCGGTGTCTCGCCGGTTTCAGAGCACACATGGGAAGAAATCAGCTTATATTTGGCTTCTTCCTTACCGGAGCGGGTTTCCAGTACCAGCATCTGCAAATCTTCGTCATAAATGTCATGTTTGCGGTCGGCTAAGTCCTTGAAGCGCGAGAAGGCTGCGTTCAGTTCTTCCTCTGTCTTCAGGTTGATGCCTAAATCATTTAAGCGTGAACGGAAAGCGTTACGGCCGGAATGTTTACCGAGCACAATGCTGTTGTCTGACCAGCCGACATCCTGTGCACGCATGATTTCATAGGTTTCGCGGTGTTTCAGCACGCCATCCTGATGAATGCCTGACTCGTGGGCAAAGGCATTGGCACCGACAATCGCCTTGTTGGGTTGCACCGGAAAGCCGGTAATGCTGGAAACAATGCGCGAGGTTGGCACGATATGTGTGCTATCGATATTGGTTTCGATATTAAAAATATCCTGACGGGTGCGGATCGCCATTACCACTTCTTCCAGTGAGGCATTACCGGCACGCTCACCCAAACCGTTGATGGTGCATTCGACCTGACGTGCGCCCTGCATGACGGCGGCCAGTGAGTTACCCACCGCTAAGCCGAGGTCATTGTGGCAGTGCACGGAAAAGACCGCTTTATCCGAGTTAGGTATTTCGCGGATCAGATTGCCGACAATTTCACCGAAGGCATGCGGAATCTGATAACCCACGGTGTCCGGGATATTGATGGTGGTGGCACCGGCATTAATGGCTGCCTCAATAATCCGGCACAGAAAATCAAATTCCGAGCGTCCGGCATCTTCACAGGAAAACTCAACGTTATCGGTATAGTTACGCGCTTTGGTTACCGCACGTATCGCCTGTTCCACCACCTGATCCGGTTCCATGCGTAATTTGTTCTGCATGTGGATCGGGGACGTGGCGATAAAGGTGTGAATCCTTGCGGAATTAGCGCCTTTCAGTGCTTCGGCTGCCCGCTCAATATCGGCATCCAGTGCCCGTGACAAGCCGCAAATGGTACTGTCCTTGATGATGTTGGCGATGGCCTGTACGGCTTCAAAATCCCCCGGACTGGCAATCGGGAAGCCGGCCTCAATGACATCCACCCGCATTTTTTCCAGCATCTTGGCGATGCGGATTTTTTCGGCTTTGGTCATCGATGCGCCCGGGCTTTGCTCGCCGTCGCGTAAGGTAGTATCAAAAATAATTAAACGGTCTTCAGACATGATATTCTCCAGCACTCTGCTGTTTTTTGCATAGCATAAATAAATTTGGTGTATATGCGTTTTGCACCCCGCCGGGCGTATGTCATCAGTCTGCCCTAAGGCAGTCGCAGTAGCAGAGATAGGGGCAGGCAGCAGCCCTGACAAATGTCAGTACCGGAATCATCTGATATGTGGCTGCTGGTAAACATGAAAATTCAAAAAATAATCTGATGTTAAATTCGGATAACCCGAAAACTACAATAAAAGTTCAGACAGCTCAAGTATTATCGGCCTTTTTCCGGCGCTGAAACCGGCGGTAGCGGCGCACACCCCAGATGGTCGGGCCGGACAGGGTGTAAATCAGGAACACGCCAAACAGTACTTTGGGCGGGTCAAACATCACCAGCACGATCGCCAGTACGATACCGAGCATAACGATAAACGGTACCTTGTTCTGCAGGTTAAAGTCCTTAAAACTGTAGTAGCTGACATTGCTGACCATCAGCAATCCTGAAGCGATGGTGGTGATAAACGCCAGGGCAGTCAGGTTCATACCGTGGACTTCAAGGTTGGCAAATACCCAGACTGTACCGGCCATCAATGCGGCTGCGGTCGGGCTGGGCAGGCCAATAAAGAAGCGCTTGTCGGTTTTGCCGATCTGGGTGTTAAAACGCGCCAGGCGCAGTGCTGCACAGGCAACGTAAATGAAGGCGGCCAGCCACCCGGCTTTGCCCCAGTTCACACCCAAATCGCGCATGTGTACCAGTGACCACTGATACATAATCAGTGCCGGTGCCAGCCCAAAAGACACCAGATCAGCCAGACTGTCATACTCGGCACCGAACTCAGTCTGAGTATTGGTCATGCGCGCCACGCGCCCGTCCAGACCATCCAGCACCATTGCGATGAAAACCGCCATGGCAGCAATTTCAAACTTGCCCTGCATGGCGGCAACAATGGCGTAAAATCCGCCGAACAATGCAGCCGTAGTGAACAGGTTGGGTAACAGATAGATGCCCCTGCGCCGGGGCGGCGTCATATCGTCTTCTGCTGTCTCTGATGAATGGTCTTGATCCGACACAATGAATCCCTGAATGTTGTTATATATCCGACAGCACTTTAGCAAGTTTCATAGGGCAAGCAAAGTAAGAAAACCAGTCGATCGATACTGAAAATGCAGTAAACTCACCCCCTCACAACAGCGTACAGTAAACGAATGGAATGCTCATATTTCAGGCAGAGTCAATGCCAGTCCTGCCGCTGGCTTGTGCAGGATTATCCGGCCCAGCTGGCTAAGAAGCAGGATAGCCTGCGCGCATTGCTGGCGGACAGGCCGGTTGAGCACTGGCTGCCACCGGTTGCCAGCAGGGAGTCCGCTTTCCGTAACAAGGCTAAGATGGTGGCACTTGGTGCTGCCCATGAGCCCATCCTCGGCATCATCAGCTCCGGCGGGGATGCCGTCAGCCTGACAGACTGTCCGCTCTATCCGGCAGACATGCAGTCTTTGTTGCAGGCCTTGCCCGACTGGATACGGCGGGCCGGGATACCTCCCTACAATATCCGCAAAGCCAAAGGTGAGCTGAAATACATCCTGCTGACCCGTACACAGGCAGCGGGTGAGTTCATGCTACGTTTTGTGTTGCGCAGTGAGGCAGCTCTGGAGCGTATCCGGCATGCCCTGCCAGAGCTGCTCACCCGCTTTCCGTCAATCCGCGTGGTATCCGCCAATCTCCAGCCGGTACACATGGCCATTCTGGAGGGGGAGCGGGAAATCATGCTCAGTGATGCCACCTGCCTGGAAGAAAATTTCAACGGCGTCCCGCTGTTTATCCGCCCGAAAAGCTTTTTCCAGACCAATCCGGGTGTAGCTGAGCAACTGTACCGGACGGCACAGGAGTGGAGCGCACTCCTGCAACCTGCCCGTATCTGGGATCTGTTCTGTGGGGTCGGCGGCTTTGGTCTGCATTGCGCGACTGCCGACACCGAGCTGACCGGCATTGAAATAGCTGCAGAGGCGATTGCCTGTGCACAACGCTCGGCTGAGCGGCTGGGATTGAACAAGGTGAGTTTTGCAGCACTCGACAGCAACGGTTTTGCCGACCTGCAAACGACTGCTCCCGATCTGCTGATCGTCAACCCACCCCGGCGGGGGTTGGGGGCTGAACTATGCGGGCAGGTCAGCAGCTTGTCTCCTCCCGCCATCTTCTATTCCAGCTGTAATCCGGAAACCCTGGCCAGGGATCTGAGCACGCTGCCCGGCTATCGTATCCGGCAGGTTCAATTGTTCGACATGTTTCCGCATACGGCTCATTACGAGGTGCTGGTCTGGCTGGAGAGTATGAGGGCGGTTGAGCACAGAGGGGGCGGGAGTGACTAATAGTCTGGTATGTCGCCTTAAGTTCCCCAATTCTTGCACAAAGTTTTCACTACGCTGCTTTAAACTTCGTCCTGTTATCAAATTTTAAGGACTTTCATCATGTTTAATCTGCGTAGCTGGGCTACACCCATCACTGTCGGTTCGTTTATTATCAGCATGGTTACCGGAGTGGTATTGTTTTTTCACTGGAATCTGGGGCTGGCGAAACCGGCACATGAGTGGCTGAGCTGGTTTATGTTACTGGGGGTGATTATGCACCTGATCATTAACTGGCGGGCATTTAAAAACTATTTCAGCAAACGCATTCCGCTGGTGGTAATGGCTGTTTTTGTCATTGTGACCGTGCTGTCTTTACTACCGCTGACCGGAAGTAAAGAGGGCGGTAACCCGCGTGCCGCGATGTTTAAATTGATGCATACGGTGGAAGCCGCTCCGTTATCCACACTGGCAACTTTAGCGAAGACGACACCTGAAGCACTGATGACACGGCTGCAGGAGCAGGGAGTGAGCGTTGACAGTGCGGATCAGACCCTGGATGAGGTGGCTGCTGAGAATGGCAAGCAAGTGAGCAGCCTGATTCCGGTGATATTGCCTTAATCAGCCGGACGATTGTGTCGGAGGCGGGTGCTGTTAATACCTTAATACCCGCCTTCCGCTTTTGGTTTATCCCTGATACCCGAACAGGCGTGGTAAGAACAGAATCAGATCCGGAAAAATGGTCATCACCAGTAAAGCACCAATCAGCATCACAATAAACGGAACGACCTGTTTAATCATTCCGGCCAGCGGAATGCCGGTGGTGCCGTTAATCACAAACAGCAGTACCCCGTAAGGCGGGGTGATCAGGCCAATCATCAGGTTCACAATGGTGATGACGCCAAAATGTACCAGATCCACGCCCAGCTCTCTGCAAGCCGGAATCAGCAGCGGCACGATCACCAGAATCACCGTGGTGGCATCCAGCACGCAACCCAGCAACAGGTAAACCACATTAATCAGCAGCAGAAAGGCAATCGGTGACAGATCCATCTCACCCAGCGTACCGGCTATCTGGTTAGGAATGCCTTCGGTGGCGACAATGTAATTGAAGATCAGTGCGGCACCGATCACCAGTCCCACCGAAGCCGAGGAGTAAGCACTTTCTTTCAGTGCACCATACAGCTCACCCCAGCTAATCGAGCGGTAAACCACGGTGGCAAGGAGTAAGGCATAAGCCGCTGCTACCGCCGCAGCTTCCGTCGGGGTGGTGACGCCGCCATAAATACCGTAGAGCAGGATGGCAGGCATCATCAGCGCCGGTAAGGCCCGCAGGGTGATGCGCGGTAATTCTTTCCGGGGGGTACGTTCTTCCTGGGCGATGTTCAGTTTTTTAGCCTGTACCCGGTTCATAATCATCAGCACAACGCCCATCAGCAGGCCGGGGATCAGTCCGGCAATAAACAGAAAGCCAATCGAGGTACCGGAAACCAGTGCGTAAATGACCATCGGAATCGAGGGCGGAATAATCGGGCCGATGGTGGCTGAGGCTGCGGTGACGGCGGCGGCATAACTGGCCGGATAGCGCCCGTCTTTGGTCATCATATTGATAATCACCCGCCCGACACCGGCGGCATCGGCCACCGCTGAACCGGACATGCCGGAGAAGATCAGGCTGGAGACAATATTAACGTGCCCCAGACCACCACGCAGATGGCCGACAATCGCCACGCAGAATTGCAGCAGACGGTCTGAAATCGTCCCGGCATTCATAATGTTGGCGGCAACAATAAACAGCGGCACCGCGAGCAGAATAAAACTGTTATAAACGCCCTGAACAATTTGCTCGCCCGCCAGCGCCAGATCCTGACCACTGATCAGCAGGTAAATAATCGCGCCGGTAATCATCGAGAACGAAACCGGCGTGCCGAATGCCGCGAGCAGAAATACCGTCACCAGACACAGTGTGAAAGCGAGACTCATAATTACAGCTCCCCCTTGTGCGGGTTGGCCGGTTCTTTCCTTGCTTCCATGGCGGCCCATTTAGCCGGGTGGATATGTTCATACACTGCCCACAGGTAGCGCAGAATAATCGCCGCCAGAAAAATACCGTAGATGCTGAAGACATAGTCCAGACGGATTTTCAGAATCGCACTTTTCTTGATTTTGTAGAAGGTAATGTAATCCCAGGTAGGGAGGAAACTGAGCGCAAAACCGATAATGACGCCCAGCGCGGCCAGAATGAAAAAGATACGTTGCACTTTGCGCGGGGTAGCCTGATACAGAATATCAAAGCGGATATGGTCACTATGCTTCAGGCAAAATGCTCCGGCCCAGAATATCAACCACAGCCACAGAGTCAGACCGACTTCCTGCGCCCAGCCTAACGGATAATTCAGTACATAGCGGGAAAAAATTTGCGCACAAAAGGTGAGAAAAATCGCTGCCAGCATCAAGGCCGCCACGCCGTCTGCGGCCTGTTGCAGGCGCTGAACCAGTTTCGACATCGGGTCTCCTCCTGTGCCGTTAGAGCAACCCGCTGCAGATGTGGCTGGCAGCGGGTTGGGTGTCACGTTAACTTGCTGTAATTTGGTGCAACGTCTCTGTTTTACAGCCCGTTGATTTTTTCCAGTAAACCTTCAGGCCAGGTTTTGGAAAAATCAGACTCCAGATAAGCCTTTTGCACCTGAGTGCGGAATGCATCCAGATCCGGCTCATACACTTTCAGACCCTGCTCACGGAAGAAGTCAGCCAGTTCACCTTCCAGTTTCAGCTGGTTCTGACGGCCAAACTCGGCAGCTTCATCAGCCGCTTTCTGCACTGTTTCCTGTTGCTCAGCTGTCAGGCTATCGAAGACCTTTTTGGAGATCGCCAGATAGTTCAGGTCAACCAGATGGCTGGTGAGCACGATTTGTTTTGTAACTTCGTAGAATTTGGCATCCTTGTCAGTCGGCAGCGGGTTATCCTGACCGTCCACCGCGCCGGTTTGTAGTGCGGTATACACTTCGGTAAAGGCCATCGGGGTAGGGTTGGCGCCCAGTGCTTTACCGAGGAACTGCCATGCATCAGAACCCGGCATGCGCAGTTTCACACCCTCCAGATCTGCCGGTGTTTTCACCTCATCTTCGGTACGCAGGTTCAGCTGACGGCGGCCCAGATACATAACGCTCAGCAGTTTCACGCCCAGTGTGTCTTCCACTTCTTTCTTCAGTGGCTCCATAAAGTCTGCAGCGAACACCGCTTTCTGGTGCTCGGCATCGCGATGCACGTAACCGGCTGAGAAAATCGAGAAGGCCGGAATGAATTCAGCCAGCTCCTGTGCCGAGGTGATGGACATTTCCAGATTGCCGCGGGCAATGGCTTCCAGTTCGGTGCCCTGTTTGAACAGTGAAGCGTTCCAGTGTGGTTCAAAGGTGGCAAAGTCTTTAACTGCCGGGCCGAATTTTTCAGTCAGGGCAACGGCGCGCTGGTCAGTTTCCGATGCGGGGGATGACAGGCGTAATTTCAGGTCAGCGGCATTAGCCAGGCCGGTGGCTCCCAGTGCTACCGCGATAGTGATGCTGCCCAGTGCACGTTTCAATTGTGTGCGTGTATTCGGACTCATGATTTTCATAAGTGTACTCCTCCATTAATGATTGGTAGCAGGCTTGGCTGCTGCCGGAAAATGTTTGCACAGAGTTGCTATGAATATCAACTGCTTTCTGAAAAAAAACTGATTAAGAAAAATAGCACCCATTTTAAAAAAGACATGATATTTATTGAAACCCGCTGATTTCATCCATACACTGAAGAGAGTCCCGGCAGGGATTGACGGATATTAAGGAGGAGGCAGAGAAGCAGATGAGTCTATACGAGACTTTGCGTACTGATATTCTAATGGGCGCCTATGAACCGGGGCGCAAGCTGAAAATGGAAGACCTGAAGGCACGTTATCAAAGCGGGGTCAATGTCCTGCGCGAGAGTCTGGTGCGGCTGGCCAGTGAAGGGTTGGTTGAGGCGCAGGATCAGAAAGGTTTTCGCATCGCCCGTAACTCCATTGACCGGCTGCGTGATCTGACCCGGCTGCGTATTTTGCTGGAGACTGACGGAGTGCGCCATTCATTCAGAAATGGCGGAGTTGACTGGGAAAGTAATCTGGTCGCCGCCCATCACAAGCTGGCGTATATGGAAGAAAAAATGCGTGCAGATGAGGGGGCGCATTTTAGGAGCTGGCATCAGGCTGATTATGAGTTCCATGCTGCGTTGATTGCTGCCTGTGGTTCCGAGTTACACAAACATTACCATCAGCAGATTTATGATCAGTTCCGCCAGTTTGTGGTGGTGGAGCTGAAAACCACCGGCTTTCGCGGTCATGACATTGTCGATGAGCACAAGGCAGTGATGGATGCCGCGCTGGCAAGGGATGCGGATGCTTGTGCTATGGCATTGGAAAATCATCTGGGCGCGTTTGTCACCCGCTTGGGAGTTGATGAGAAAGGCGCGGAGGCATGAATAAGCTGAAGTTGGCCGTGACCGGAGCAGGCATGATCGGTAAAAATCATATTGCCCTGATTGAGCAGTCGGCGGACTGTGAGTTGGCGGCAATTGTCGAGCCGGGCGAGCTGGCACCTGAGCTGCAGCAGTATGGCGATATTGTCGTTGCTGATCTGGCTGAGGTGTTGAGTGCCGGTCAGGTTGACGGGGTGATTCTGGCCACGCCGAATGCATTGCATGTCAGACAGGCGTTGCAGTGTCTGGAGGCCGGGGTTCCGGCGCTGATTGAAAAACCGGTGGCGGATAGCGTGGCTGACGGCGAGCAGTTATTGGCGCGGGTCAGGCAAAGTGGCCTGTCGTTTCTGGTCGGGCATCATCGCATGTACAGTCCGATTATGGTTAAGGCACGTGAAGTGGTGGATTCCGGTGTGTTGGGTGAGTTGGTGGCGGTGAACGGCAGTGCCTTATTCCACAAGCCGGATGCGTATTTTGAGCAGGGGGCATGGCGCAGCAAAGCAGGCGGCGGCCCGATTCTGATCAATATGATCCATGAGGTGGGTAATCTGCGTTATCTGTGCGGTGAGATTGTTGCGGTGCAGGCGCTGCAGTCGAATACCCGGCGCGGTTTTGAGGTGGAGGACAGCGCGGCGATGGTGTTTTCCTTTGCCAGCGGCGCGCTGGGAACGTTTATGCTGTCTGATTGTGCCGCTTCACCACGCAGTTGGGAGCAGACCTCGCAGGAAAATCCGGCCTACCCGGCTTATCCGCTGGAGGATTGTTATCACCTGGCCGGAACGCGGGGCTCGCTGTCGGTGCCGTCCATGCAGCTCCATCATTACGGGGAGTCAGAAGCTTCCTGGTGGCAGCCGTTTGTGACGGAGTCGGTTGATCTGCAGCGTGCTGATCCGTTGGCCCTGCAGTTGCAGCATTTTTGTCAGGTGATTCGCGGTGAGGCTGAGCCACGGGTGAGTGTGTATGACGGTCTGCAGAATTTGCGGGTCACTGAGGCGCTTTCCAAAGCAGCAGCTTCGGGTGAAAAGGTATATATTGATTCAATTTCTGAGTGAGAGTGAGGTAGCAAAATGGCATCTATTCTGGTTTTAAACGGGCCGAATCTGAATCTGCTGGGGCAGCGTGAGCCAAACCAGTACGGGTACACCACGCTGGCTGATGTTGAGCAGCTGTGCCGGGATACCGGTGAGCGTCTGGGGGTGACGATCGATTGCCTGCAGAGTAATCATGAAGGCGTGCTGATTGATGCGATTCATGAGGCTGGCCGTGGTGTGAAAACTGGCGAGGTGCTGGGTGTGGTGTTTAATGCCGGTGCCTATACGCATACCTCGGTTGCGCTGCATGATGCGATTAAGGGCGCTGAAGTACCGGTGATTGAGGTGCATATTTCCAATGTCCATGCCCGCGAAGCATTCCGTCATCATTCCTATATTTCACCGGCAGCAGCCGGGATTGTGGTCGGCTTTGGTATTGAAGGTTATGTGCTGGCCATGGAAGGACTGGTGCGCAAAACCCAACCGAAGGGTTAAGGCTTAACTGCGGAGAACATCATGCTGTATTCCATTGCCACCGTTTGCCTGTCCGGTACCCTGCGCGAGAAAATTGAAGCCATTGCCGGGGCCGGGTTCCGGGGTATTGAGATCTTTGAAAATGACCTGATTACCCACGACGGGCCGGTACGCGAAATACGGCAGATGATTGATGATCACGGGCTGGAGGTGGTGACTTATCAGCCATTCCGTGATTTTGAAGGCTTGCCGGTGCCGCTGCGTGACAAGGCCTTTGACCGCGCGGAGCGTAAGTTCGATCTGATGCAGGAGCTGGGTACTGATCTGCTGATGGTGTGCAGCAGCTGCTCACCACAGGCGCTGGGCGGGATTCAGCGTGCTGCCGATGATTTTTACGAGCTGGGTGAGCGGGCCAAGGCACGCAATATGCGCGTCGCGTTTGAGGCACTGGCCTGGGCGAAGCATGTGCATGATTACCGTGACTCCTGGGAAATTGTGCGCCGTGCTGATCATCCGCAGGTCGGTATCTGTCTGGATACCTTCCATATCTTTTCCCGAGGTACGGATTTGCAGACCGTGCTGAATATTCCCGGCGACCGTATCTTTCTGGTGCAGATGGCCGATGCGCCGCGCCTGTCGATGGATCACCTGAGCTGGAGCCGCCACTACCGCTGTTTTCCGGGGCAGGGGGAGTTGCCGTTGGATCAGTTCATGGAACATCTGCATGCCACCGGTTTTGACGGGCCACTGTCGCTGGAAATCTTCAATGACCAGTTCCGCTCCGGTTCACCGGAGAAGACGGCGGTGGATGGCTATCGCTCACTGGTGTATGTCAATCAGCGTGCTGAGCGCGCGCAGGGTGCATCATCTGAGCATGAAGAAGATGAGTTGCCGGAGGTGGCTTCACCGTCCGAAGTCCAGTTTATTGAATTTGCCCTGAATCCGGCAGAGAAAGCAGCTCTGACTGAAGTGTTGACTGCACTGGGTTTTTTCCATGCCGCGACGCATAAGGTCAAGGCCGTCGAGCTGTGGCGACAGGGTCAGATTAATCTGGTGATGAACCTGGAGCCGGACAGTTTTGCCCAGCGTTATCACCAGCAGCACGGGGTGTCGGTGTGTGCGGTGGGACTGACCTGCCGCAATGTGGATGCACTGGTTGAGCGGGCGGAGAAGCTGCATTATGCACCGGTCTATGGTAATCCGCAGACGGACACGCATGGCATCCCGGCGATTCCCGGCCCCGGTGCGACTTTGATGTATCTGGTCGATGAAGCACTGCAACCGGCGCATTGGGAGCGTGAGTTTAACTGGCATGAAGCGGATACTGTCAACGCTTATCTGAGTCACATTGATCATATCGCCACTACCATGAGCTATGAGGAAATGCTGCACTCGGTGTTGCTGTATCGCTCGATGTTCAATATGCGTTCCACGCCGAGCGTCAGTGTGTCTGATCCCGGCGGGCTGGTGAAAAGTCAGGTAATGCAGACCCCCGACAAGCAAGTCTCATTCACTCTGAACAGCACGCAGGCGAATCGCACGGTGTCCGGGCGGATTCTGGATACCTATGCCGGAACCGGTGTGAATCACATCGCCATGCAGACCACGGATATTTTTGCCCTGGCCAAACGTCTGGAAGCCCTGCAGGCAGCGACCATGGAGGTCACTGAAAACTATTACGCTGATCTGGCTGCCCGCTTTAATCTGAGTGACGACACGCTGGTGAAGTTGAAGCATCACGGCATTTTGTACGATGAAGATGAGCAGGGCGTGTTTTATCAGCTGTATACCCGTTTGTTTGCCGGGCGTTTCTGTTTTGAAGTGGTGCAGCGTCAGGGGTACCAGGGCTTTGGCACACCGAATGCGCAGCTGCGTATGACCATGCAGGCGCGGGAGTTGCGGGCGGCCGGGTACGGCGGTTAGCTATGAAAGTACGTACCCCCCCATCCCAACCCTTACCCCCGCAAGGGGGGAAGGGCTAACGATTTTCATTGTCCATGATGAAAACAGGCTTTTATGTCGATTGGTTATTGACTCTGACGTCGCTGTTCACGAATCTGCTTTTTGAACTTACCCGGTGGCATGCCGACATGGCGCTGAAAAAAGCGTGAGAAATAGCCGGGGTCTTTGAAGCCCAGTTTGTAGCTGACCGCCTTGGCGGACAATTGGGTGTAAATCAACTGGCGTTTGGCCTCGGTGAGGACGCGCTCATGAATGATTTTCAGGGCATTCTGGTCGGTGTAATGCTGGCATAAGCGGTTCAGCTGGCCGGGGCTGAGGTTCAGTGCATCCGCATACTGGTTCAGCGTCCAGTGTTCACGATAATGTTTTTCCAGCAGGGTGGTGAACTGCTCATAGCCGCTGACCCGCACATCCTGTGCCGCCGGCTTCTTCTGTTCCGGTTTCAGGCTGCGGTAGAGGAGAATAAACAGCATTTTCAGGTAGGCACCGATCATCGATGATTTGCCGGTATTGCTGGTCTGGAACTCATTTAATAGCTGCGGCATCAGCTGTTCGAGCTGCCAGGTGTCATAACTGTCCGGAGAGGGGCGGGTGACCAGGGCATCCTTGAAAATCTGGTTGAACAGCTCGCGCTCTGCATCATCAAACAGCCCCAGTAAAAACGGCTGGGCGATGGTGAGAATATAGCCTCTTACATTGGCCTGATGGACGAAACCATGCACTTCTTTGGGCGGAATCGACAGCATGCAGGGGCCGGGTTCATCGCGTGACTGATCATTGATCTGGGTGGAGACGGTGCCGTGGGTCACAATCAGCAGCTGGTGCATATTGTCGTGGCGGTGCGGATGGATTTCCCAGTTGTGCTTGGGCAGGGATTGTTCCAGTGCCGCAATATGAAAATAATTCAGCGGGTCGGATACGTTTTCTTCGCCGTACAGTACGTAGTGGGGGATGTCGGTCATGTACTCACCACCTGTGGATCAGAGCCGGTAAGGCACAGAACGCACAGCCTATCAGTACCATCAGCAAACTGCTGGATACAAAGTAGGGATAGATGACCAGGCCTAAGCCACAGGCCAGCGCTGTTGCACTGCGCTCACGCCGTCCGTACATCAGAAATCCCATACCAATGAAGCTGAAAAGAAAGCCCCACCAGAACGATGCACTTTCCATCATAGCTTTATGGTATGCCAGCCGAACATGCCCAGCATCAGAAACAGGGCGAGAATTAACAGTAACATCAGTGTATCCATCGGCAGCGAATCATCATCTTCGTTTTCATCAGCATCAATGCGTGAGCGGATCAGGCGCATCCGCAGATAGGCCAGCAGGGTGACCAGACCGCCGCTGCCCAGTAAAAGTACCTCTGACCAAAGGTTAACGGGAGCTGTGCCAAGACGTGCAGCGCCCAGACCGAAACCGACCACTGCGATGGCAGTGCGCACCCAGGCCAGGAAGGTGCGTTCGTTGGCTGCATGGTCGGCAAAGTTTTTTATCAAGTGGGTTGCTCCGGGGTTGGCAGGACAATGTTACCTTAACATTTTACCGATCTATCATGAATCGTCCGGTAGTATTTGTGTCGGGAGCAACGTGTTATATTCTGGCTGGTTTCTGATTTTCATGTATAAAGAATCCTTGTGATACCACGTACTGGACAACGACAGACTATGTACTCACCCCACCAAAGCGCCTACTTCGCACACTGGCTATCGCTGACCGGCAAGGCAGAAGAGGCGCTAACCCAAACCATTGCCAGCGCCAAGGTCGACATGAATCCGCATCAGGTGGAAGCTGCCTTGTTTGCCCTGCGTTCGCCGCTTTCTAACGGTGTGGTGCTGGCTGACGAAGTAGGTCTGGGGAAAACCATCGAAGCCAGCCTGGTGCTGGCGCAGAAATGGGCTGAACGTAAGCGAAAACTGCTGCTGATTGTCCCTGCCACCCTGCGCAAACAATGGAGTCAGGAGCTACAGGAAAAATTCGCCCTGTCATCCATCATTTTGGAAAGCCGCAACTTCAATCAGGAACAGAAGGAAGGCATCAGCAATCCGTTTGACCGTGAAGTCGTAGGACAGGCGGCCATTGTGATTGCATCCTATGAATTCACCGCCCGCAAAGCCCAGGAAGTCGGGCGTGTACCTTGGGATCTGGTGGTATTCGACGAGGCGCACAAGCTACGTAATGTGTATAAAAGTGATGGGGCGAAAACAGCACGTACCTTGCGCGATACTTTGGTGAATGTACCCAAAATCCTGATGTCGGCCACCCCCCTGCAAAACAGTTTGCTGGAGTTGTATGGGTTGGTGTCGATGATTGACCCCTATTTCTTTGGCGATCTTGATTCCTTCAGGGCGCGTTATGCCCGTCCACGTCTGGATGAAAATGAATTACGGGGTTTACGCCAACGTCTGCGCAAGCTGGTTAACCGCACGCTGCGGCGCAAAGTGCAGGAAGAAGGCGGCATCAATTTCACCAAACGCTATTCACTGACCGAAGATTTCCGCCCCACACCAGAAGAATCGCAGCTGTATGAAGAAGTATCACACTATTTGCAAAGCGATGACCTGCTCGCCATCAAGCCCAATGCGCGCCATCTGGTGACACTCGCAATCCGCAAGATTCTGGCTTCATCCTCCTACGCGATTCAGGGTACGTTGCAAAGCATGATCGAGCGGCTGGAAAAGAAAATGCCGCTGCTGGATGCGCTGGAAGATGACTATGACTCGTTGCGTGACACTGCCGACAGTACAGACGTCGATGATGATGACAGCATTGACCCTGAAGCATTGCAGGATGAAATCGACCAGTTAAAAAGCTTCAAGAAACTGGCCGATGGCATCACCCGCAATGCCAAGGCAGATGCCTTGCTCAGGGTTCTGGAGCGGGCGTTTGTCTTCAATCAGCGTCTGGGTGGGGCGCGTAAAGCCGTTATTTTTACCGAATCCGTGCGTACCCAGACCTGGCTTTCAAGGGAACTGGAAAAGAATGGTTTTGCCAACCAGATAGTGCTGCTCAATGGCAGCAACAACGACCCGTCATCGCGCCGTATTTATCAGGAATGGCTGCAAAAGCATAAAGGCTCAAGCCGTATTTCCGGCTCGAAAAGTGCTGATATGAAAGCCGCACTGGTGGACAAGTTCCGCGAAGATGCCACCCTGATGATTTGTACCGAAGCGGGCGCGGAAGGTATCAACCTGCAATTCTGTTCGATCCTGATCAACTATGACCTGCCGTGGAATCCGCAACGGGTGGAGCAGCGGATCGGGCGTGTCCACCGTTACGGGCAGAAACATGATGTGGTGGTGGTCAACTTCATCAACAAAGGCAATCGCGCGGATGAGCGCGTGTTTGAGTTGTTGAGCCAGAAATTCCAATTGTTCGAGGGCGTGTTCGGCGCGTCGGATGAAATTCTGGGTTCCATTGAATCGGGCGTGGACATTGAACGGCGGATTCACGAGATCTACCAGAAATGCCGTAACGATGCGCAGATTGAAAATGAATTCAACGCCTTGCAAGATGAGCTGAAACAGCAACTGGAATATCGGATGCAGGACGCCAGCCGTTCGGTGCTGGAAACTTTCGACGTTGATGTGGTCAAGCGTCTGAATATGCGCCGTGATCATACCGTCCATCAGCTAAATGACTATCAGCAAATGCTGTTGCGGTTGGCGCAGGCGGAACTGCCCAACGCCATGTTCCATCAGCACCGTTTCCGCCTGGATGGGCAATGGTTTGATGTGCGTTGGCAGGAGGCGGAAGCAACCGACGCACAGTTTTTCCGCCCGCACGAAGGGTTGGGCGCCGATCTGATTCAGCAGGCAAAAGAGCGGGAGTTGAGTAGGGGCACGCTGGTACTGGATTACGCGGCGTTGGATAGTGGACATTTTTCCGATGTACAAGCCTTGCTGGGGCAATCCGGTGAGTTGGTGGTGGATAAACTGACTTTCACCAGTAAAAAGCAGAAGTTGGAACACTTGTTGGTGGCTGCTTATAGCAATTATGGGATAACACTGGCTCCACGCACTGCTGCGCGTTTGTTACAGATACCGGGGCAGGTAGTGTCTGATGACTTCACATTTCAGCATGAAGAACTTTTGTTGGCGCAATTGGCAAAAGATGCTGACATTCATCATCAGCAGGCTGAAGAAGACAACGCCCGCTATTACGAAGAAGAGAACGACAAGTTGGAACGCTGGGCGGAAGATCGCAAGGTGGCTTTGGACATCCGCATCAAACAACTGGATGTTGAAATCCGCGACGCTCGCAAGGCCGCGCGGCAATTGCCAACTTTGCAGGAAAAGCTCAACGCCAAGCGCGAACTCAAACGACTGGAACGTGAGCGCGATCAGGTGGTGCTGGATTACCACGCCGAAAAGAAAAAAATCGAAGCGGAAGAAGACCGTTTGCTGGATGAGGCCGCAGCCATGCTGGAACTGACTGCCAAACGGGAACGCTTGTTTGCTGTCCGCTGGACACTGAAGGAGAACCGATGATTTCCACCACTGACTTGGTGCGTGAACTGCTTTACCAGATTCGCCTGAATGAAGATTCGGCCTATGAATTCAAGGAGCTGTTCTTCAGGGATGGCAAGGTCAATGACCCGCACCGTCACAGTATGTCGGATGAGCTGGCGGCGTTTGCTAACGCCAGTGGCGGCGTGGTGGTTTTGGGCGTATCTGACAAGACCCGTGATGTGGTAGGCATTCCCAATGACATGCTGGATGAGGTGGACAAATGGCTGGGCAATATCAACAGCCAGTTGATTGATCCGCCTTTGCCGCTGGAAATCCGTGTGCTGGAAGTTCCCAATCGGCAGGGTGAATTGAAGCCGGTCATGTGGGTGCGTATCAGTAAAAGCCTGTTTGTGCATCGCAGTCATAGTGGCTATTTCCAGCGCATGGGTTCCAGCAAGCGGCAGATGCCGCCTGATTTGCTGGCGCGGATGTTTCAGCAACGCAGCATGGCGCGTTTGATCCGTTTCGACGAGCAGATTGTGCCGCAGGCTGATGTAGATGCTATTGACCCGGCCTTGAAAGAGCGTTTCCTGCGTGGCGAGTTACCGGAGAAAATGCAACTCAAAAAGCTCTATCTGATTGCAGAAGATGAAAACAAGCAACTGTGGCTGACGGTTTCCGGGGTGTTGCTGCTGACAGCGCGGCCTGCCGATTTCCTGTCATCCGCTGTGGTGCAGTGCGTGGCTTATAGCGGCAAGGAGCGCAACGCGGAATATCAGGTAGATGCGCAGGATTGCGACAGCTCAATTGACCAGCAAATCCAGTGCGCCTTCAACTTCGTCAAGCGCAACATGCGGGTGGAAGCGGTCAAGCGACCGGGCAGGATCGATATTCCCCAGTATGATTTGGGGGCGGTGTACGAGGCAATTGTGAATGCGGTGGCGCATCGGGATTATTCAGTCTATGGAGCACGGATTCGTTTGCACCTTTTCAGTGACCGGTTGGAACTGAGTGCCCCCGGTGGTTTGCCCAACAGCCTGACCGTCGACACGATGGATGCTAATAGCATCACCCGCAACGAAACGCTGGTGAACCTGTTGAGCCGCTATTTCCCGGCTGATCCGGTCAGCAAGCGGCAGAACATCATTGAGCGGCGCGGTGAAGGTGTGCCGACCATCCTCAATGCCAGTGAACGCTTGTCTACCCGCCGCCCATTGTATGAAAATCACGAAAATGTGGAATTGAAGCTGACAATTTATGCAGCCAGCCGCGAAATGAACGGACTGGTGGCGCTGTTTGATGATGAATAGAGATGGATTGAAAGGGTTTTCATGAGCAAGCAAAAACAAAAACTCGAACTCACCTGGATCGGCAAGGAAAAACGCCCGCGCCTCGAACCCCGCATCTTGTTGGAAGAACCGGAACTCTCCTACCGCGCGGCGAAGAATCCCCCCGCTCAGGAACCAGCACAACCCGACCTCTTTTCTTCACTCCCTTCACCCCTTGCGGGGGAAGGGTCGGGGATGGGGGGAACGGCGCAGCCGCCAGCCTTCGACGACAACATCCTGATCCACGGCGACAACCTGCTGGCGCTCAAGGCGCTCGAACACCAATACGCGGGCAAGGTGAAATGCGTGTTCATCGACCCGCCGTACAACACCGGCAGCGCGTTCACCCACTACGATGACGGGGTGGAGCATTCCATGTGGCTGACGCTGATCCGCGACCGGCTCGAAGTCATCAAGAACCTGCTGTCTGACGATGGCTCCTTGTGGATCACCATCGACGACAACGAATGCCACTACCTCAAAGTCCTCTGCGACGAAATCTTCGGACGCCAAAACTTCGTCGCCAACGTCGTCTGGCAGAAAAAGTATTCAAAACAAAATGATGCAAAATGGTTCAGTACCAGTCATGACCACATACTCATCTTTGCTAAAGATAAAAATTTATGGGGTGCAAACAAACTTGAAAGAACGGAGGAGCAACTCAAAGGTTATTCAAATCCTGATAATGATCCCAGAGGTCTTTGGCAATCAGTGGTATATACTTGTGCAAAAACACGGTCAGAGCGTCCAAATCTTTATTACCCTATCATCCATCCAAAAACCGGAAAAAAGATATATCCCAGCGAATCCAGAGTTTGGGGATATGATCAAAAACGCCATGAAGAACATGTCAGAGAAAATAAAATTTGGTGGGGATCAGATAATGAAAAAGAAAAGCCTCGACTTAAATCATTTCTTAGCAAGGTTGGGACAGGTCTTGTACCAGATACCTTGTGGATGCGAGCTGATGCTGGTGATAACCAAGATGCTAAGCGTGAAGCTAGATCATTTAACTCCAAGCAAACGTTTGATACACCAAAGCCAGAGAGATTACTCCAACACTTATTAACTATTGCGACAAATCCGGGGGATTTGGTGCTGGATTCGTTTGCGGGGAGTGGCACGACCGGCGCGGTAGCGCACAAGATGGGGCGGCGCTGGATCATGGTGGAACTGGGCGACCACTGCAAAACCCACATCGTGCCGCGCTTGCAAAAAGTGATTGATGGCGAAGATCAGGGGGGCATCAGCAAGGCGGTGAACTGGCAGGGCGGCGGCGGCTTCCGCTTCTACCGGCTGGCCGCCTCCCTGCTGAAAAAAGACGCCTGGGACAACTGGGTCATCAACCCCGAATACAACGCCGAAATGCTCGCCGAAGCCATGTGCAAACACATGGGCTACACCTACGCCCCCAGTCAGGACACCTTCTGGGAACACGGCCATTCCACCGAAAACAACTACATCTACGTCACCACCGGCACCCTCAGCCGTGACCAGCTCAAACTCATCAGCAACGAAGTCGGCGACCACCGCACCCTGCTGATCTGTTCCAAAGGCTTCATGGCGGAAAACAACGAATTCCCTAACCTCAACCTGAAAAAAATCCCGCAAGCCGTGCTGCACAAATGCGAGTGGGATCACGACGACTATAGTTTTAATATTAACGTGTTGCCGGATGAGGAAGACGAGGATCAGCCATGAACGAGCAGGACTTACAAGCCATTATCGACCGGGGTGAAGATGGCCAACACCAGTTCAAAGCCGATGTCACCAACGTCAATGCGCTGGCGGCGGAAATGGTCGCTTTCAGTAATAGCGGAGGCGGCATGATACTGATTGGCGTACAGGATGATGATGCATTCGCAGGTTTGAACCGTGACGACATGAACCGGCTCAACCAACTGGTTTCCAATGCGGCCTCACAGTCGGTGCGCCCCCCCATCAACCCGCAAACCCAAAATATCGCCACTGATAACGGGCTGGTGATGGTGGTGGAAATTCCCAAAGGCATCAGCAAACCCTACATGGACAATAACGGCCTGATCTGGGTCAAAAGCGGTGCGGATAAACGTAAGGTCACAGCCCGCGAAGAAATCCAGCGCATGTATCAAGCCGCTGGCTTGTTGCATGGGGGTGAAATTCCAGCCAAAGGCTTGGGCATCAGCAGTCTGGACAAAGACTATTTCGACGCCTTCCTGCAAAAGCATTTCAATACCTCGCTGGCCGATCTGGATATTCCTCTGGAAACCCTGCTGGAAAACATGAACCTGATGCGCGATGGCGTATTCAATGTTGCTGGAGCATTGCTGTTCACCCGTAACCCCAACTTCAATCTGCCTGTTTTTATCGTCAAGGCTGTTGCGTTTCCGGGCACTGACACCAATACGCAGACATACCTCGACAGTCAGGATATGAGCGGCAAAATGCTCAACGTTTTCCGTGACTCGCTAAGCTTCGTCACCCGTAACCTGCACCATGTGCAAGCGGGGCAAAGCGTTAATTCCTTAGGCATTCTGGAGGTTCCTCTGCTGGTATTTGAAGAATTGATTGCCAATGCATTGATTCACCGTGATTACTTTGTTTCTGCTACGATTCGCCTGCTGATTTTTCGTGATCGCGTTGAAATTATTAGTCCGGGGCATTTACCGAACAACCTAACGGTAGAAAAAATCAAAATGGGCAACTCGAATATCCGTAATCCGATTCTGGTATCGTTTGCCAGCCGGATTTTGCCTTACCGGGGTTTGGGTAGCGGCATCATGCGGGCGCTGGCGGCTTACCCGGATATTGAGTTTATGGACGACCGCGAAAACAACCTGTTCAAAGCGATTATTAAACGTCCGCAATTTCCAGCGGAGTGAATTCTGGCTCCTCCCCTGATAAGGGGAGGCTGGGAGGGGTTTCTTACACAAAGGGCTAAACATGGACGATCAACGCACCGTCAATTTTCTGAGCAAACAACTGTCACTGCGCAAACCGCAGCACGAATCCCTGCGCATTCTCGCCGATGTACTGGAGCAACTCGGTTTAAGCAAAGACCCGGATTTGCAGCACTGGCTCAGTGTCATCCGGCGGCAATACCCGACGGTGCAAGCCTTCGGGCGCGAATTCCCCTCCCTGTGTTTCGCGCTGGCGACCGGTGTGGGCAAAACCCGCCTGATGGGTGCGATGATTGCCTGGTTATATCTGACCGGGCGCAGCCGTCACTTTTTCGTACTCGCCCCCAACCTGACCATTTACGAAAAGCTCAAACAGGATTTCAGCCTCGGCAACCCCAAATACGTGTTCAAGGGCATTGCCGAATTCGCCCAGACCCCACCAACGATCATTACCGGCGATGATTACGAAGACGGGCGCGGCGTGCGGCTGGAATATTCCGTGCCAGCCTCACGCACCGGCTACCTGCCCGGCTTTTACGATGATGCCGCCGCGCATATCAACATCTTCAACATCTCCAAGATCAACGCCAAAGAAAACAAGAAAGGTGCAACCAAGTCGAACGTCGCCAAAATGCGCCGCTTGCAGGAATATATCGGTGATTCCTACTTCAATCATCTGGCGGAACTGCCTGACCTGGTGGTGTTCATGGACGAAGCGCACCGTTACTACGCCAGTGCCGGAGCCAAGGCCATCAACGACCTGAAACCGATCCTTGGCATCGAGCTGACCGCCACACCCAAAACCGTTGGCGCAAAGCCACGTGATTTCAGCAATATCATTTACCACTACCCGCTCTCCAAAGCGCTGGAAGACGGCTATGTAAAAATCCCTGCCGTTGCCACCCGCAAGGATTTCAACCCCAAAGACTACAGCCCGGAACAACTGGAAACCATCAAGCTGGAAGACGGCATACATCACCACGAATTCGTCAAGGTCGAACTGCAAACCTACGCCCGCCGCACGCACAGCAAGCCGGTCAAGCCCTTCATGCTGGTGGTCGCACAGGACACACATCACGCCGGGTTGCTGAAAACCACCATCGAAAACCTGTTTGACGGGCGTTATGCCGATAAAGTCATCGAGGTGCATTCCAACCTCAAGGGTGAAGAATCCGACGAAGCCACCGCACGTTTACTGGCTGTCGAGCATGATGAAGACACCGAGATCGTCATCCACGTCAACAAGCTGAAAGAAGGCTGGGATGTCACCAACCTCTATACCATTGTGCCGTTACGCGCCTCTGCATCAGAAATTCTTACTGAGCAGACCATCGGGCGCGGCCTGCGCCTGCCTTACGGTAAACGTACCGGTGTGGAAGCCGTCGACCGCCTGACCATCATTGCGCATGACCGTTTTCAGGAAATCCTCGACCGCGCCAAAGACGAAGAGTCGATCATCCGCAAAACCGTCTATATCGGCGGCGATGATGACAATGATGTGCCGGATAAAAAACCCAGGACTATAGAGTCACCCTCGACGCTGGAAACGCTGCTGACCGGACAACAAGCCAGCATCGACGGCAAACAACAAAGCAGCCCTGTCCGCTATGAGCAGCCTGTTATCAAGGATAAACACGATCAAAAAGTCGTGGAAGCCACCTTACAGGTGATCCGGGAAGCAAGCCGTACTATGGGCAGCAGTAACGACCTGAATAAGCCAGAAGTCCAACAGGAAATCAGTCGTCGCGTACAACACCGTATCACCGCCACGCAGCAAACCAGTCTGCCCGGTATGGAAGCCAGCGATGGTGCACAACACATTGCCAGCATTGTTAAAACCGTCAGTGAGAATCTGACCAAACTCACCATCGATATTCCGCGCATTGTGATCCTGCCCACCCGTGAAGTGAATTACGGCTTCAGGGATTTTGACCTGCAACAACTGGACAAAATCAACTACCCGCCTGTCTCTGAAGAACTACTGTTGCAGCATCTGGAAGGGGAGCAGGAAAGGCATTCCATTCATTTTGGCGAAGAACAGGCACAGGAAACCCGCCTGGAAAATTACATCGTCCGCCACCTGATGAACCGCAATGAAATCGACTACGACGCCCATGCCGCACTGTTGTACAAGCTCGCCGGGCAACTGGTGGAGCATTTACAAAGTTGTTGGCAAGAACGACAAAAAGTCGAAAATATTCTGATTTATTACCAGAAGCAGATTGGTGAATTCATCTGGGCACAAATGAAAGACAATTTGTGGTCAACACCAACGGATTATCAGGGGCGAGTTACCCAGGGCTTCGATGTACTGGAGCCGGTAGTCTACACCATTGCCGCTGATGAGCAGCCGCGTAATTTTCGTGCGCCTGTGCAAAACAAACAGGCCATCCGCAAGATGGTGTTCACTGGCTTTCAGCGTTGCTGTTATCCCTACCAGAAGTTTGACTCAGTCGATGGCGAACTGATGCTGGCGAGGGTATTGGAAGATGATGGCAGCGTACTGAAATGGATGAAGCCCGCAGCGGGGCAGTTCCGGATCGAATACCAGCATAGCGACAAATACGAACCGGATTTTGTCGTGGAGACTGATGAAAACTACCTGCTGATTGAGCCGAAACGCGCTTCAGAAATGGACAACGAAGAGGTACAAGCCAAAAAGCGGGCGGCACAACGCTGGTGTCAGTATGCCAATGAACATGCTGCTAATGACAGTGGCAAACGTTGGCATTACTTGCTGGTTCCGCACGATCAGGTTCTGGGTAACGCATCTGTTGCCGGTTTGATCAACCGGTTTTCTGAAGTATGTTAATGCCTGAAATGTACAACAAAACATTAAAATATTAACTTTATTCCCCATCCCCGCCGGAGTAACCTGCAAAATCCTAAGATTATCGACTTTCCGGTTAATCAACCCTGCATCAGAGGAGGCAGCATGTCAGGTATCCCCTATCTGCAAATTCGTGGCGGTAGTTCCAAAGGCGTTTACTTCCGGGCAGAAGACCTGCCTGCGGATACCGAACAGCGCGACCAGTGCCTGCTGGATGTCATGGGCCGCGATGCCCGCCAGATTGATGGCCTCGGCGGAGCGCATCCGCTGACCAGTAAAGTCGGTATTATCAGCCTTTCCGAACGCGATGATGCTGATGTCGATTTTCTGTTTGTGCAGGTGGTAGTGGGTGAGAACCGCGTTGATGCCACGCCGAACTGTGGCAATATTCTGGCCGGAGTCGGAGCCTTTGCGCTGGAAACCGGCATGATCCCGTTTCAGGGCGATGTGACCACCGTGCGGGTGAATATGCTGAACAGCGATAACCGTTGTGAGCTGATTGTGCAGACGCCGGGTGGTAAGGTGCAATATAAGGGTGATGCCCGGATTGACGGCGTGCCCGGTACTGCTTCGCCGGTGATCTGTAATTACCTCGATGTCGCCGGTTCGGCCTGTGGTGCTTTGTTGCCCACCGGTAATAACCAGGATGAGATTGACGGTGTGCCGGTGACCTGTATTGATAACGGCATGCCGGTGGTGGTGTTACGCGCTGAAGATCTGGGCAAAACCGGCTATGAGAGCTGTGAGGAACTGAGTAATGATGCTGAGTTCCGCGCTAAGCTGGAGGCGATTCGTCTCAAGGCCGGGCCGATGATGAATCTCGGTGATGTGACCCAGCGCGTGGTGCCGAAAATGAGCCTGATCGCCCCGGCAATTCATGGTGGCCATCTGCATACCCGTACCTTTATCCCGCATACCTGCCATGCGGCGATTGGCGTGCTGGGTGCGGTGTCGGTGGCGACGGCGGCGATTCTGCCCGGTTCGGTGGCTGAGGGCATGATTGATATACCGGAGGGCAGCAGTAAAAACCTGTCGGTTGAGCATCCGTCCGGTGAGTTTTCTGTGGAACTGGGGCTGGATGAACAGGGTAATGTGGTCAGTGCCGGTTTATTGCGTACGGCGCGGCTGTTGAGTCGCGGTGAAGTCTATATTTGATGTCAAAGGAAGAATGATGAGTAAACCCAGTTGTATGCCGCCGGATAATAATACCCGGACGCCGCTTTTTAAAGCACCGCCTAAATCCTGTGATGCGCATTGCCATGTGTTTGGCCCGCACGCCGTTTTCCCTTACTCGGACAAAGCCAGCTACTGGCCGCCGGATGCTGATAAGCACGCCCTGAAGCGGGTGCATGACAAATTGGGGATTGAGCGTGCGGTACTGGTGCAGGCCAGCTGTCACGGTATCGATAACCGCGGCATGATGGATGCGATCCGTTCAAGCAATGGTGCTTATCGCGGTGTGTGTATCGCCAATGACACTTTCACGGAAAATGATTTCCAGGATCTGCATGACGGCGGTGTACGCGGGGTGCGTTTCAACTTCGTCAAGCATCTGGGTGGTGCGCCGGATCTGGAGATGATGAAAACCGTGCTGAACCGGGTTAAGCCGCTGGGCTGGCATCTGGTGATTCATGTTAATGCTGAAGATCTGATTGCTTATGAGGAGTTCTTCAACGGCATCGACATGGAAATTGTTGTTGATCACATGGCCCGTGTCCCGACCAGTGAAGGGGTAGGGCAGAAGGCATATCAGATTCTGCTGGATTTTATGCAGCGTGATAACTGGTGGGTAAAAGTCTGCGGTTCCGAGCGGATTGCGGTGGCACCGCCGTTTTATGATGCCGTGCCGTATGCGCAGGGGCTGGTGGAAATTGCCCCGGATCGGATTCTGTGGGGCACCGATTACCCGCATCCGAATATTAAAAAGCACATGCCGAATGATGCCGATTTGCTGGATCTGGTGCCGCTGATTGCCCGTGATGAAGCCACGCAGAAGAAGATTCTGGTGGATAATCCGGCACGGCTTTATGGCTTTGATGATTAAGGAACCAAAAATGCTACAAATGAAAACCGGTGTCGCAGTAAAAAATATCGAGCGCACCAATCTTGAGACAGTCGACGGTCTGGCAAAGCTGGGCGCAGCCACCGTCCACGAAGCACAGGGCCGGGTAGGTAATCTCGAACCTTATCTGCGGCCGATTTTTCCGGGTTCACGGATTGCCGGTAATGCGCTGACGGTTTTATTGCAGCCCGGCGATAACTGGATGCTGCATGTGGCGATGGAGCTGTGTCAGCCCGGTGACATTATTATCGCGGCCTGTACCACGCCGAATACCGATGGTTTCTTCGGTGACCTGCTGGCCACTTCCGCTCTGGCGCAGGGCTGTCGCGGACTGGTGATTGATGGCGGGGTACGTGATGTGCGTGACCTGCAGGCGATGAATTTCCCGGTCTGGTCGAAAGCGATTTCGATTAAAGGCACGGTAAAAAATACCCTGGGTTCGGTGAATATTCCGATCATGATTGCCGGACAGGTGGTGATGCCCGGTGATGTGGTGGTCGCTGATGATGACGGCGTGTGCATTGTGGCGCGTGAAAAGGCTGAAACCGTGCTGGCGGCAGCGCAGAAGCGTGAGTCGTTTGAGGGCGAGAAGCGGGCGAAATTTGAAGCCGGTGTGCTGGGTCTGGATTTGTATAAGATGCGTCCGGGGCTGGAGGCGGCGGGGTTTAAGTATCTGGATTCGCTGGCGGATCTGGATTAATTATTGGATTAATTAATGGCAGGCACTACTGGTGGTGCTGTGAACCACCAGTAGTGCCATAGTTATCAGCCACAAAAGTGATTAGTACTTAACCGAACACCCGTAAGCCCGCGAAGAAGCCACCTGAACCGGCTGGCCACTCATCCCCGCATCCAGCGCTGCCGCCACATAGTTATTCGCTCCTTCAATCGACCGTGGGCTGGCCGAGTCATTGTCATCAATCGCCCCGGCATAAACCACTTCGCCCTGAGGATTAATCACGAACATGTGCGGGGTGACTTTCGCGCCATAGGCTTTGCCCATGCTGCCATCAGTGTCGAGCAAAAAGGCTGTGCTGGCTTTCAGATGATGGGCTTCAGCTTCGGCCAGTGCCTGTTCTGGCTCCAGATAACCCTGCTTGCCTGCGGCGGATGAGATTACCGTCAGCCACTTCACCTCTTTGCCGGTATATTTTTCCTGCAGAGCCTGCATATTACCGCTGCCATAATGCTTGCGCACATAGGGGCAGTCTTTGTTGAACCATTCCAGCACCAGCCACTGGCCCTGGTAATCACTCAGCGCCTGAGTCGCACCACTGGCATCTGTTTCGGAAAAATCCGGAGCCGGCTGGCCGGGTACTGCGGCAGCGGGTGCCAGGGCGGGCAGGGCAAGTACACCCGCCAAAGCCAGCTGACTTAAGAGTTTCTTCATATTCAGTTGCATCATGTCATCATCTCCATTGAAAGGGATTTTATTCAAACAGGTCACGAATCATTCTGGCCTGCAATATTTGTGGCAGCAGTTCAGCCTGCGCAGCTCCGGCGGCATACCAGGCATAAACCGGCACTGAGTTGCGGCCAAACCCGGCCAGTGATTCAGTAATCGCCGCGTCATGATGTGTCCAGTCGGCACGTATCAGTAAGACGTTATTGGCGCTGAATAATTCCTGTACGGGTTGGGTGTCCAGTACCAGTTTTTTGTTCACCTGACAGGTAATGCACCACGCGGCGGTGTAGTCGATAAAGACAGGTTTATTATCGGCGCGGGCCTGTTGGATCAAGGCGGGATCAAATGCCTGCCATGCCCCGGCGGTATTCGCTTCTGTGCTATCAGCAGACGGCAGTTGTAAAGCACGGAACGCCATCACCATTGCCAGCAGCGCCACCGCTGTGGCTGACCAGCGCCGGGTCTGACTACCGGAACGTCCCAGCCAGATGGCAAACACCAGCACCAGCATCAGCAAACTGCCGACCAGCCAGCCGCTGTCACCCATTAAACGCCCCAGCACCCAGAGCAGCCAGATCACCGTGGCGTAAAGCGGGAAGGCCAGCAACTGGCGCAGGGTATCCATCCACGGGCCGGGTTTGGGCAGGCGTTTTAACAGTGCCGGTGACAAACACAGCAACACAAACGGTGCTGCCAGACCCGCGCCCAGGCCGAGAAAAATCGCCAGGGCTGACGTTGCCGGTAACACCGCCGCTGCCCCCAGCGCCACGCCCATAAACGGCCCGGTGCAGGGCGTGGCGACAAATACCGCCAGCATACCGGTAACAAAAGCACCGCCACGCGGATGACCGGTCAGCGTCACCAGTCGGTGGCCAAATTCAAACACGCCGCTAAAGGACAGCGCCATCAGCCAGAACAAGACGATCAGGGCCAGAATCACCGGTGCCGACTGCAGCTGAAAGCCCCAGCCGATGGCATTACCGCCCGCCCGCAACAGCAGTAATAAACCTCCCAGCGCCGCAAAGGTCACCAGCACCCCGGCAGTGTAAGCCAGTGCCTCATGCCAGCGTTTGGCGGCACCGCTTTGCACCAGTCCGAGTAATTTGATTGACAACACCGGGAATACACAGGGCATTAAATTCAGGATAATTCCCCCGGCGAAAGCCGCCAGCAGCAGTAGCCACAACGGTTGCGCCGGTGCGGGAAATTGGGTTGGCGTTGCTGCAGTGCGGAAGGCAACCTGCTGCAATTGCCAGGCTTGTTTGCCATCGCTGATGACAAAATCCGTAGTGGCATCAGCGGGTAACGCAGCGCCGGGCACACGGCTGAAGGTGTAGTGGAGGGTGTCGCCATCCTGTTCCATCTGCGGCTGGCTGGCAGTGATTAGGTCGCCGGATAACGGGAACACTTCCGGGGCTGTGCCTGTGCCGGTTGATTGTACGGCCTGTAAACTGAGTTTTATTTCGCTGTCGGCGATGGTCTGTAAAGCGCTGACTGACCACGGGCTGTCTGCCTGAGGTTTGGGTACCTGACTGAGAAAGCGGTCACGCAATGCCAGGTCATCCGTCTGCCATTGTGCCTGTGCTGCCACCGCGCGGCTCAACGTCATCTGTCCGAAACCCGGAATGCAATCCACCTTGCACACCAGCCATTCCAGATCGACGTACAATGATAACTGTTCTGCCCCGGCCTCTGGTGTCACCGGCAGCAGATAGGCGACATTGCCCTCATAACCGAGATTAGTCAGGTGCGCAATCGGCAGCCGGGTCGGAAAGGGCCACTGCACCGGGTCGGTGGTTGCGCCCTCTGCCTGCACATCAAAACGCGGCGCGGCACCGGAATCACCGGCATTGCGCCAGTAGACATGCCATTCCGGCGCGACTTCGAAATAGAAACCGATGGCCTCGGTTTTACCGGCAGCGAAAGTGTCCGGTGCCAGCCAGCGGATATTAACGTGGTCACCGGAGGCGGTTTCCTGTGCCTGACCCGGTAGCGGCCAGATGAAACACAGACTGAGCAGCAATGCAGCAATTATACTCGACCCGTGAGTAACTGTTGAATAATGTGAAGCCTTCAAGCAAAGTCCGGATGTTGTTGACAACCGGTGATACTTTGCATGATCCAGATAGAGTTTGGCGAATCCGAGCGGAACGCCTTGAATAAGGGACGGTACCATCACCCCCACCCGCGAGTCCGCCAACGGATGGAGGTGTTATGGCTCAAAAGCCAGGGAGTCGCACATGGGGAGATAGAACGGTTGGCGGGGGTCAGTTCAACGACCGTCACCCGTTATCTGAAACGCTACCAACAAGGTGGGCTTGCGGCTTTGGAACAAGTGGACTTCTATCGTCCGGTCAGTCAGCTGGAGCCTTTCCGTGACGTGTTGAAAAGTCATTTTGAACACCATCCAACCACCCGGATCACTCAGGCGATGGCTGACATCCAGCGGCTAACCGGCCTTGAACTCCAGCGGGAAGCCGTGCGGATGTTCCTCCACAGCCTGGGGTTGTCGGTCAGGAAGGTGGGGATGATCCCGGCGAAAGCGGATCCCGAGGTTCAGGAGGCTTTTAAAAAAAGCATTGGAGCCGCGTCTTGAGGAAGCCAGGGCCGGGAAGCGGGCGGTTTTCTTTGTCGACGCGGCCCACTTTGTACTGGCCCCGTTCCTGGGGTTTGTGTGGTGTTTTACCCGCTTGTTCATCCGTGCCCCGGCCGGACGCCAGCGTTACAATGTACTGGGCGCGCTGAATGCGGTTACCCATGAACTGGTTACCGTGACCAATGACAGTTACATCAACTCCCACAGTGTTTGCCAGTTGCTTCAGCGAATCAAGGCATTGGCCCTGGACGTGCCAGTGACCCTGGTGATGGACAATGCCCGCTACCAACGTTGTCGGCTGGTCATGGATTTGGCGGAAACACTGGGGATCGAATTGTTGTTCCTGCCCGCCTATTCTCCCAACCTGAACCTGATTGAACGCTTGTGGAAGTTTGTGAAGAAAGAATGTCTCTACTCACAGTACCATGAAAACTTTACCGCGTTTGTGCAAGCCATTGATTCGTGTCTGGCGCAAACCCACACCACTCACAAGAAAGCCCTGGACTCCTTACTGGCGCTTAATTTTCAGACTTTCAATAAATCAACAATTATGGTCGGTTGAAGTATAACCACAGCCGTTGTGGTTTGCGGTGACAGCGCGTAGTCGTGGCACAATAGGTTTGCATGTGTTTTGTTCAATGATGAGTTGCCATAGTAGCTGGCTGATATGCTGACACTGTGCTGCCGGGCAAGTCAAAAGTACCCGGTATTTTTTGTAAAATTCCGATTGGATTATGTCGGCGGGAAAACAGCTTGTTCTATGAGTTATAGTAGCGGTTATCGTTATGCCACCAGACGGAGGAAGCCATGAGATTACCCCTGAAACTCACGTTAATATTCAGTCTGTTGCTGTTCAGCAGTTCAGCACTGATCGCCAGAGAAGCCCGCTATCCGGAATTTGGTAACGGACGTGTCGAACAAAAGCTGGTGAAAGCTGAGCAGTATATGGTTGCAGCCGCTAATCCCTATGCCAGCGAAGCCGGTATACGCATTTTGGAGCAGGGTGGCAGTGCGATTGATGCGGCGATTGCGGTGCAGATGGTACTGACACTGGTGGAGCCGGAATCCAGTGGCATCGGTGGCGGGGCTTTTGCTTTGCACTGGGATAATGTGAATAAAAAGCTGAGCAGTTTTGATGGCCGGGAAACAGCGCCGCTGGCTGCTGATGAAAAACTGTTTCAGCTAAATGGTGAGGATATGGACTGGTGGGAGGCACTGGCCGGTGGGCGGGCAGTCGGGGTGCCCGGAGTGCTGGCGATGCTGGAAAAGGTTCACCGGCAGCATGGCAAACTACCCTGGGCAACGTTGTTCGAAGATGCTATCCGTCTGGCAGAGCAGGGCTTTGAAATATCACCCAAACTGGCCGATGCGATTGCGGATGGTACTAATCCCGCACTGGGGCGTTACGATGCGGCCTGGGCTTATTTCTTTCCGGATGGCAAACCGATTGCCAAAGGAGCGCTGCGGAAAAATCCTGAACTGGCGATGACCTTCCGGCGTATTGCTCAGCTGGGCCCCACGGCTTTTTATAAGGGTCAGATTGCCCTGGATATTGTCGATACGGTGCAATCGGCCCGTGATAATCCCGGTCTGTTAACGGTAGCTGATCTGGCGAATTATGAGGCGATTGAGCGACCTCCGGTTTGCGCGCCGTACAAGCAATACAAACTCTGCGGCATGGGGCCACCCACATCCGGCGGCATGACGGTGATCCAGATGATGAAACTGCTGGAAGATAAAAACCTGGCTGAACTGGAACCGCTTTCCGCACAGGCGGTGCATCTGTTTACCCAGGCCGGACGGCTGGCCTATGCGGATCGTGGCAAATACATGGCGGATGCTGATTTTGTCAGCGTGCCGGTCGATGGGCTGATTGATGGTGATTACCTGAAGCAGCGCGCGCAGCTGATTAGCGATAAAGATATGGGGCAGGCTGAGGCCGGAGTACCGCCCAATGCTGATCAGAACTGGCAAACCGGGATTGATCCTGAGCAGCCGGGTACCACCCATTTCAGCATTGTGGATAAGGACGGTAATGGTTTTTCAATGACTTCCAGTATTGAAATGGCCTTCGGTTCAACACTGATGGTGCGGGGTTTTCTGTTGAATAATCAGCTCACCGATTTTTCATTCAGTGCGGTGGATCAGGACGGTGAACTGATTGCCAACCGGGTTCAGCCCGGTAAACGCCCGCGCAGTTCCATGTCGCCGTTTATGGTTTTCGATCAGGACAATAATCTGGTCATGCTGATTGGTTCGCCCGGAGGCAGCCGGATCATCAACTATGTCGCAAAAACGCTGTTAGGGGTGCTGGAATGGGAAATGGATATTCAGACTGCGATTGACCTGCCGCATTTTATTAACCGTAACGGCGGGACGGATCTGGAAGAGAATACAGAAATTGAACAGCTGAAGCCGCAACTGGAAGCGCTGGGGCATACGGTGAGCGTGCGTGACCTGAATTCCGGTTTGCACGGTATTGTGATCACTAAAGACGGACTGGAAGGCGGAGCTGATCCGCGCCGGGTCGGGCGGGTGTTGGGGAGGTAGGCAGCGGATTGGTCACAATCTTCAGGATGCCATTTAATGACTCCAGTCTTCATAGTGTAGCCCCGGCACACGGCTGAATTCACGGGTATTGTTGGTTACCACGATTGATTGCGTCGCCAGAGCGTGGCCTGATATGGCGGCATCATTGTTGCCGATGGGTGTTCCCTGTTTAGCCAGCTGTTGTCTGATTTGTACTGTGCAGTCCACTGCGGCAGCATCCCATGGCAGGATGCTGTCGACCCGCTTAATAAAAGCATCGACCAGTTCAGCATGTTTGGGTGAGGCTTTTTTGCCGATCGCCCCATAACGCATTTCTGCGTAAGTGATGGCAGAAATAACAACCCGGTTTTTATTTTCGATCTCAGATTGCAGGCGTTGTAACAGGGATCGCGGTTGTTCACGCATAATAAAGCTACAGATACAGGTGTCGAGCATATAGGTTTTCATTACCATTCAAAGCGCCCTTCATCTGAGATGACATCTTCACGTTCAGTGAGAAAGTCATCATCAGCCGTGCCGAGTTCAGCGAAAGATAACCAGTCCGGACGGACAGGGCGGATGATAATGGTATCGCCTTCTTTGCTTATCTCCAGTTCTTTGACTCCCTGAAACTCCATGTCTTTGGGGATTCTGACTGCCTGATTTTTGCCATTGTTGAATATAGATACGGTGCGCATGGGTAGTTCCTGCTTTGTCTTGCCTGAGTAGAATTGTAGGCAGAGATAAAGACATATGTAAAGCCTATGTTCTGATTACAGGAACGTTACCTGCACCTTAGAGGAGCGGCTACGGTCACCCGCTGTCTGCAGTGCATCACCGACCTGGTCCATCGGGAAGCTGTCAGTAATAATCGGCTTAACATCAATTTCACCGCTGTTCAGCAGCGCCACTGCCTCAGCAAATTCGCCGATAAAACGGTGTGCGCCCAGCCAGTTGATTTCCTTGCCGACCAGCATATTGATCGGGATGGGGGTATCGCCGGTGACGCCAACCTGCATCAGTGTGCCCAGTGGTTTCAGGGCGGCAATCGCTGTTTTCAGTGCCGGAGCGGCGGCAGAGCATTCGAAGACCACATCAAAATATCCCTTACCGGCCAGATAGGGATCAATCGCTTCCGGTTCACGCTGTACATTAATGGTGCGGGTGGCCCCCATCTGTTCAGCAATAGCCAGCGTTGCATCCTGTAAATCAGTGACCACGATTTCTGCGGCACCGGCCTGACGGATAACCGCCACACACAAGGAACCAATCGGCCCCGCTCCGGTAACCAGTACCTTTTTGCCGCTTAAATCACCGGCCCGGTTCCGTGCATGTACCGCAATAGACAATGGTTCCGCGCAGGCACCTTCGGCCAGACTGACGGGTTCCGCCAGTTTGTGGCATTGTTCTGCATTGATAACCAGCTGTTCACGGAAGCAACCCTGTTCATGCGGATAGCGCAGGGCTGAGCCGAGAAAGCGCATTTCCAGACAGTGATTGGGCTGGTTTTTTTGGCAGTATTCACACTGGCCACAGGGATGGCTGGGGTTCAGCGCCACCCGGTCACCCGGCTGCAGAGCGGTTACACCGGCCCCCAGCGATTCCACCACCCCGGAAGCCTCATGGCCGAGAATAATCGGTTGCTGCACCCGGATCGGGCCAAACCCGCCATCCAGGTAGTAATGCAGATCCGAGCCACAGATCCCACCGGCGGCCACATTGACCCGCACCTGTCCGGCTTCGGGTTCGCCGACCGGTTCGGATTCAACACGTACATCCAGTTTGCCATGCAGGCGGCAGACACGAGTTTCCATTATTTAAACCTCTGATTAATCAAGTAATACCGACGGCAGCCAGGTCGATAGTGCCGGAATATAAGACACCATCAGCAGTACCAGTATATTGGTCAGCAAGAAAGGCATAATCGCCCGCACCACATTCATCAGCGGCAAACGGGCAATATTAGAACAAATAAACAGACAGACCCCGACCGGTGGCGTGGTCAGGCCAATCATCAGGTTCAGCACCGCAAAAGTGGCAAAATGCAGCGGATCAATGCCCACTCCCTGGGCCAGTGCTAGCAGCGGTACAAACAGGATGATCAGCGCGGCAATGGTTTCCATAAACATACCGACAAACAGCAGTAGCAGGTTGATCAGTAAAATGACCAGAAATCTGTTATCGGTGAATGACAGCACGCCCTGAGCGATGCTTTGCGGGATGCGCTCGGAGACCAGAATCCAGCCGAAGACGTTGGCAAAACCCACCAGCACCAGAATCGCTGCTGAAGACACCGCACTGTCGATGAGGATTTTCGGGATCGCTTTCAGCGGTAATTCCCGGTAAATAAACAGCCCGACAAACAGCGCATAGACACTGGCAATCACCGCCGTTTCCGTTGGGGTGGCCAGACCACTGAGCAGGCCACCAATGATTAAACCGGTCATGGCAATAGCCCAGAACGCACTGCCGAAGGAGCTGGCCAGTTCACCAAAGCCCTGCCATTCCTGGCGGGGAAACTGACGTTTTACCGCAATTACATAAGCAGTCACCATCATCGCCAGTCCCATCAGTACACCGGGAATGGCACCGGCCAGAAACATCTTGCCGACAGAAATGCCGGACAAGGCACCGACAATAATCATCGGTACACTGGGCGGGATAATCGGGCCGACCGTTGACGAGGCTGCCGTGATGGCGGCGGAAAAGTCAGCCGGATAACCGGCTTTTTTCATGCCGGGAATCATCATGCCACCGATGGAAGCGGCATCGGCTACCGCCGTGCCGGAGATGCCGCCGAACAGCATGGAACCGGCCACATTAGTCAGACCCAGCCCGCCACGCACCCAGCCGACCAGCGCATTGGCAAAGCGGATGATACGTTCGGTGATACCGCCGTTATTCATCAGGTTGCCGGCCAGAATAAAGCCGGGAATGCACAACAGCACGAACACATCCATCCCGGCATACATTTTTTGTGGAATCACCACCAGCGGAATATCCGCCGATAACAAATAGGCCGCCGAGGCCAGCCCCAGGGTGATAGCCACCGGAATACCCAGCAGAATGCCCAGTACAAAGACCCCAATCAGCAAAGCAAGACTCATACGTCATTCTCCTGTGCAGAAGGGTTTGCTGTCGTATTGCCGGTGATGGCCTGCCAGAAATGCAGCAGGGAAAACAGCAGTAGTGACAGCAGCAGAATTAGCACTGAAACATGAATCAGATCCATACGCCAGCCCAGTGCCGGAGAGGTTTGCATGGCACCGATGGCGGTGTATTGCCAGGCGGGCAGAATCAGTGCACCACATAACAGGGCCGTGGCGGCAGCGGCAAATGCCTCCAGCCCGCGTTGCCAGTTTTCCGGCAACGCGGCACTGAGGATATTGACATTCACCAGATCACCGCTGCGATAGGACAGTCCTGCCCCGAAGGCCGCCAGAAACAATAGCGCGTAGCGAGTCAGTTCTTCTGTCCAGACCGGGGAGTCGGCGAATACCGACCGCCCCAGCACCTGAATTAATACCGCCCCCATCAGCACCAGAAAGGCAGCCGCCACCGCCATCCGGCTCAGGCGTATCAATCCGTTCAGCAGGCTCTGCATGACCGGGTGCCGTTACTTGAAGAGTTCTTCAACAATCGGCTTGATTTCTTCCTTGACGTTCGCCAGTACCGCATCTTTGGCTTTGGCTGCGAAAGCCGCGCCATCCACGTCAACAAAGGTCATGCCTTTATCGGTCAGTTCCTTAACCAGCTTCTCATCATCTTCCAGGAACATTTCACGCTCGTAAGCCTGTGCCTTGGCAGCTGCTTCCATCAACGCTTTCTGGTCATCTTCAGACAGTTTGGCCCAGGTTTTTTCCGAGATGACCAGATAGATCCAGGAGCGCACATGCTCGGTTTTATTGACGAACTTTTGTACTTCATTGAAGTTGGCCGACTTGATCAATGCCAGCGGATTTTCCTGTGCATCAATGGTGCCGTTCTGCAGCGAGGTAAATACCTCAGAGAAGGCCATCGGGGTCGGGCTGGCGCCCAGTGATTTCCAGACATCCACAAACAGCGGTACATTCGGCACGCGCATTTTCAGGCCGTCCAGATCATCCGGTGATTTAATGGCACGGTTAGAAGTCAGGTTACGCGGGCCACGGGCAAAATAGGCAATCGGACGTACCTGCGCTTTTTCAATAATCTGCGCCTTGATTTGCTCACCAATCTCGCCGGATGCGACTTCATCCATGTGTTCCAGTGATTTATAGGCATAAGGCACGGCCAGCAGTGCTGCCATTGGCGCCCAGTTCTGCAGGCTTTCCCCGGTAATGGTCATGTCGGCAGTACCCAGCTGCATGCTGTTGAGCAGATCCATCTCCTTGCCCAGCGATTCGTTGGGGTAGACTTCAACCTCAATGCGGCCATCGGTCATGGCTTTCAGTTCTTCACCGAATTTTACCGCTGCTTTGTGCCAGATATTTTCTTCATTTGCCAGATGGCCCAGCTTAAGGGTGACATCAGCCGCCAGCGCAGGGGCACTGACAGACAGGGCAATCGCTCCGGCAAGCAGGGTTTTGCTCAGTAATGATTTTACAGACATGATTTTTCTCCTCCTGGGAATACACTCAATTAAGCTGAAGCCTGTCCGGTATGATCGTATGATCAGGGCGGACTTCAGACCGGTTCAAAAAACTCGGGACACTGTCCGGCAATGCCAGGCAGGTCAGTAATAATTTCCCGCAGATGGTGGCGGATATTTTCTTCCGCCTGTTGCACATCTGCATGGGCTATGGCCTCCACAATCGCTGCATGCTGATCGACAATACGCGCCATCGGGAACTGCACCAGACTTAAATACCTGACTCTGTCCATCTGCGCGCGGGTGGCTTCCACCACATTCCAGGCATAGGTTTTATCCGCTGCCTCGGCTAGTGTGCGGTGAAACTGCTCATCCAGCTCCATGAAAGCCGTGTAATCTTCCGGCCTGACTTTACGCTGTTCGGTCAGTTGCCGGTTCAGCTCACTGATCAGGCCGCTGTCTCTGGCTTCAGCCAGCAGCTTTACGATGTCGGCTTCAATCGCTTCGCGTACAAAACGGGCATCAATCACCCCCTTGACGGAAATTTTGCTGATAAAACTGCCCCGCTGCGGGCGGATATCCAGTAATCCGGCCTCCGCCAGCTTGATAAAGGCTTCACGTACCGGCTGGCGGCTGACCGAGTAAGCATTGGCAATTTCAGTTTCTGAAATGCGGGTGCCCGGCGATAAGTCATTGCGGATAATCCGCTCACGCAGGATATGAAATAACTGGCTGCCCACCGGTAGCCCTGCCTCCATTTCCTTCGCCGCGTTTCGGGTTTGCAACATGTATTTTTCCTCAGCTGTCCATGAGCCTCAGCAAATTACCATACTAGTATCCTAATGCAATTGCATACTACCATACAAGTTGAATTTCATGCTAGGATGCCAGCAATCACTCAACCCTGCCTTCTGCCGGTCAACCGGATGCATCGGGGTTGTATCCTCTGATCACACATGGAGAAATGCTATGAGACAAACCTGGCGGTGGTTCGGGCCACTGGATACCGTTTCCGTTGATGATATGTTGCAGGCCGGGGTGGAAGGCGTAGTTTCAGCACTTCACCACATACCTAACGGCGAGCTCTGGACAGCGGAAGAAATTGCCAAGCGCCAGCGGGAAATCGGTACCCGCAACAACGGCGAACCGTCCGGGCTACCGTGGGAGGTGGTGGAGAGCCTGCCGGTGTCGGAAGACATCAAAAAGCAGCAGGGCAACTGGCGCGAACATATCAGCAATTACCAGCAGAGCTTGCGCAATCTGGCGGCGGCGGGTATCCACATCGTCTGTTACAACTTTATGCCGGTGCTGGACTGGACACGCACGGAGCTGCGCTGGAAACTGCCTACCGGTGCCACCTGCATGCGCTTTGATTATGTGGATTTTGCGGTTTTCGATATTCATATTCTGCAACGGGCCGGTGCGGCTGCCGAGTTTCCGGAGGACGTGGTGGAGGAGGCTGCCAAACGCTTCGTAACACTTAACTCTGAACAACAGCAGACGCTGGCTAAAAACGTGGTCTTCGGCCTGCCCGGTGCAGCGGAAAGCTATTCCCTGCAACAGGTGCGTGACCAGCTGGCTGAGTACGATGATATTTCAGAGCAGCAGTTGCGCCGCCATTTCATTGACTTTCTGGAGCAGGTGATACCGGTGGCCGAGGAAGTCGGGGTGCGCATGTGCTGCCATCCGGATGATCCGCCGTTTTCCCTGCTGGGCCTGCCGCGCATTATGTCCACTGAAACCGATTACCGCACCATTCTGGATGCCGTGGATTCGCCTGCCAATGGTATGGCGTTGTGTGCCGGATCACTGGGGGCGCGTCCGGACAATGATCTGGCCGGAATGATGGAGAGGTTGGGGGATCGGGTGCATTTTATGCATCTGCGTAATGTGCGGCGGGAAAGTAATGGCATCCGGGGTTCCTTCCATGAGACGGAACATCTTGGCGGTGATAACGATATGGTCGGAATTATTGCCGCTGCGCTGCGCGAAGAAAACAAACGTAAGGCGGCTGGTCGCAGCGATTTTTCCATTCCGATGCGGCCTGACCACGGCCTGGATATTCTGGATGACCTGACCCGCACCTCGCAGCCCGGTTATCCGGCGCTGGGCAGGGTTAAGGGGCTGGCGGAAATGCGCGGCATTATTACTGCCCTGTCGCACCGGGAAGGTGGCATCGCGTGATGAGCAGCGAATCAGCCGCGCCGGATGTGTCCCCGGATTTGCCATCATTAATGCAGGTTAGTGATGCCGGTCACGGGGTACAAAAGCCTGCGTATGTACCGGCAGAGCACGGAGCCGGTATTCTGCATATCGGTGTCGGTGCCTTTCATCGCGCGCATCAGGCGGTGTATACCGACAGCGCACTGGCGGAGCAGGGCGGCGACTGGCGGATTATCGGTGCCAATCTGCGCAGTGCCGCGTTGGGTAATATCCTGAACCGGCAGAACGGTTTATATACTCTGCTGGAAAAGGGCCGTTCCGGCACTCAGGCACGGCTGATCGGCAGCATCAGTCAGGTGATTGCGGCGCGCGAAACACCGGATACTTTGCTGCAACAGCTGAGTGATCCGGTGATCCGTATTGTTAGTCTGACGGTGACTGAAAAGGCTTACGGTATTGTGCGTCCGTCCGGCGAGGTTAATCCGCAGCATGACGATATTGCCTATGATCTGGCTCATCCTCAGCAACCGCGTGGTGTTATCGGCTTGCTGGTCGAAGGGCTGCGCTTGCGCAGGGATGCCGGGGTTCAGGCGTTTACGGTATTGTGCTGTGATAACCTGCCTGCGAATGGTCATCTGCTGCAAAACGGTGTGCTGAGTTTTGCCCGCCAGCTGGATAGCGGGCTGGCTGACTGGATCGCAGCGAATGTGGCGTTTCCGTCCACCATGGTCGACCGGATTACCCCGGCGGCTACGCAGGAGACCCGCGATGAAGTGGCGCAGCTGGGCGGTTACGATGATCAGGCTGCGCTGGAAAGCGAAAGCTTCAGCCAGTGGGTGATTGAGGATCATTTCCCCGCTGGCCGTCCATATTGGGAAGCCGGTGGTGCTTTGTTCGTGGCGGATGTGGAGCCGTATGAGCAGATGAAACTGCGTATGCTGAACGGTACGCATTCCATGCTGGCCTATGCCGGTTTTCTGCGCGGCTGTACCTATGTGCGTGACGTAATGGCAGATCCGGTATTGAAGCCCCTGGTGGAGCGTCACTTGCAGGCTGCAGCGGCCACTTTATCCGCATTGCCGGGTATTGATTTTGCGGACTATGCGGCTGAGCTGGTGCAGCGTTTCGAGAATCCGGCCATTGCCCATGAAACCTATCAGATTGCCATGGACGGCACGGAAAAACTGCCCCAGCGGTTGTTGGAACCGGCGGAGCATGCCCTGCAACAGGGGCAGGATCTGCGCCCGTTTGCGTATGCGGTGGCGGCATGGATGCGTTATTGTCTGGGCGTGAAGGATGATGGCACGGCTTATGCGTTGCGTGATCCGCGTGAGGCGGAGATCCGTGCATGCCTGTCGGGCGTACCCCGTGAGGCGGTGGCAATAAGTCAGGCATTGCAGGGTTTGTCGGGGTTGTTTCCGGAGAGCCTGACAAACAGTTCGGACTGGCAGCAGCTGCTGAGTGAGGAACTACAGTTGTGGTTTGCCGGAGCCGGGACATAGCCGGGTAGGTGGAAATTATTGTTTCTTAGCCTGTGAATCGCTAATATGACTCATATTGAGTCAAAAGGTGAGTCACTAATATGGAACAACTGACGGTAAGAGGCTTTGAGCCACAACTGGCTGAAATTCTGAAGCATATTTCTCAGGAAGAGCACATTTCTCTGAGTCAGGCCGCGTTACGTCTGATGCGTAAGGGAGCAGGCCTTCAGGCTAAAAAAGATGCAGGTATCGGCAGTCAGCTGGATGAGTTTATCGGTAGCTGGTCGGCGGAAGAGGCCGAAGCATTTGATGAACAGGTTGAAAAGCTACGCACGATTGACGATGAGATCTGGCAATGAAGTTATTGCTGGATACCAACGCTTATTCTGATTTTATGCGTGGCCATGAGCCGGTAGTTAAACAGATCAGAAGTGCTGAATTACTGCTGATGTCGCCTTTTGTCATTGGTGAGCTGTTGTATGGTTTCCGTAACGGGCGTCATTTTGAAAAGAACCGGACACAGCTTGATGACTTTTTATCGATGTCTGTGGTGGAGTGGCTGCCGGTTACGCTGAGTACCAGCGATCGTTACAGCCGGATTGTTATGGATTTGCGCAGGAAGGGCAGACCTATTCCGACCAATGATATATGGATTGCGGCGCATGCGATGGAGTCAGGGGCTGAGCTGTTATCAAGAGACCGGCATTTTCAGGAAGTGCCGGGGTTGTTGGTGAGGGAGTTTTAGCAACTTTATGCTAAAGTCGCCCTGATTACTTTTTTAACGTACCTGTTTTATGCCCAAAATCTTTATCAGTTATGCCCGCGATGGCAGTCATGGCGAGAGTCTGGCTGCGGAAGTTCAGAGTCGTTTATTGGCTGCCGGTTTTGACGTATTCCGTGATGTGATCGGCCTGAAACCGGGCGATGTCTGGTATCACAAGCTGGAGTTTGAACTGGAAAGCAGTGATGCGATGGTGCTGGTGGTATCGGAGAAAGTGCGGACTTCGAAGTGGGTACATAATGAAGTTAGTATGGCGGAGGAGATTGGTATCCCGGTTATTCCGGTACTGGCGCAGCAGGTTCGCCAGCCGCTTTGGTTGCGGCATTTGCAGTTGCTGGATTTTTGTGTGGCTCAGCATTGGGAAGTGCTGATTGATGCGGTGGGTGGGCATGTTAAACACCCTCACCCCAACCCCTCTCCCTCACAGGGCGAGGGGCTAAAGCAGGAGGTTGTAGAGGTTCTTGCTAAAGAAGAAGTTTCCCGAAAACCACCAATAGATGAGGATACAAAGCCCGTTCCGACTAAGCTCCCCCTCGCCCAATTTGGGAGAGGGGGGCGGGGGGTGAGGGTTACTCCATCCTGGGCAGATAACTTAGGTGAAGACCAATACGGCTATTATGCGGACTTGACTATTTCCAAAGGATTTCTGGTTCAAAAACACATCACCCAACGCTTCCGCCTGATTAAAGCCGGTACTTTTATGATGGGTACAGAAGGTTCAGAAGGAGGATGTTTGAAGGATGGTAATCAGCATCAGGTCACATTAAGCAAAGATTTCTGGTTAGCCGATACGGCCTGTACGCAAGCACTTTGGCAGGTTGTCTGCGGAGATAACCCCTCTTATTTTAAAGGTGATGATAACCGGCCAGTAGAAAATGTCAGTTGGGATGATATTCAACAATTTCTACAAAAACTTAATGCACAAGTACAAGGATTATCCGCCTGTCTACCCACTGAGGCGCAATGGGAATACGCTTGCCGAGCCGGAACCGAAACTGCTTATTTGTTCGGAGATGAAATTGGTTATGAACAGGTAAATTTTAATGAAAATGTCGGAAAGACTATTACGGTCAAATCCTTACCAGCGAACCCGTGGGGTATGTATGAAATGCACGGTAATATCTGGGAATGGTGTCAGGATGTATGGCAGGAAAAATTTCCGGCTACGCCGGTAACAGACCCGCTGGCGGAGCAGCGGGCAGGGCGGGACGCTGCTGTGGTTCGCGTGTTGCGCGGCGGCTCCTGGTTCAGCATCGGCAGGGACTGCCGCTCCGCTATCCGCCTCAGGCTCGGAGCTTCTGCCCGCGATAGGAGCTTCGGGTTCCGTTTTGCCGTAGGTCATTGAGCTCAGCACAGACAGCACAGCAACAGGCTTTTGTGCGCACGGGGCAGAGATGAACAGGTGCGCGACGGAGGAGCAGTAGCACCCGTCCTTGTCAGCACCGGGAGCACGCGCCGCGATAGCGGTGCCGACCCGCAGAGATTACACTACCAACAACAAGTTACCGGAGGAGAAAAACATGAAAACAGGCTTTATCGGTTTAGGTAATGTCGGCAGCAAGCTGGCGGGCAGTCTGGTGCGTAACGGCCATGAGGTTACCGTACTGGATTTGAATCAGGATCTGGTGCAGCAGTTCGTCGAACGCGGCGCAACCGCAGGTGAAACACCGGAACAAATGATGCGTGATTGCGAGGTGGTAATTACCTGCTTACCATCTCCGGCAGCTTCAGCCGCTGTGTTGGAAGGTGAAAACGGACTCCTCAACGCGGTGGGGCCGGGCAAAATCTGGATGGAGATGTCGACCACCGATGAAGCCGAAGCCAAACGCCTGGGGGCGAAGGTGATTGCCAAAGGAGGTGCGGCGGCAGACTGTCCCGTATCCGGTGGTTGTCATCGTGCGGATACCGGCAATATCTCCATTTTTGCCGGGTGTGACCGGGCGACGTTTGAACGCATTCTGCCGCTGCTGACCACGCTGGGGCGGAGGGTGTTACATACCGGCGAACTGGGCTCGGCATCCACACTGAAAGTGATGACCAACTATCTGGCGACCGCCAATCTGCTGACCTGCTGTGAGGCACTGGTGACCGCCAAAGCTGCAGGCATGGATCTCAATACCACCTATGAAGCGATAAAGATTTCCTCCGGTACCTCGTTTGTGCATGAAACCGAGTCACAGGTGATTCTCAACGGCTCGCGGGATATTAGTTTCACCATGGATCTGGTGCTGAAAGACATTGGGCTATTTCAGGAAATTGCCGAGCGGCATAACGTCCCGCTGGAAATTTCCCCTCTGATGATTAATATTTTTAAGGATGGCATTGCGCGTTATGGTGAGCGTGAGTTGTCACCGAATATTATCAAGCGGCTGGAGGAGGTAACCGGGCTGGATATTCGCGCACCGGGCTTTCCGGCGGAAATGACTGATGATGAACCGGAAGAGCCGGGTTATGAGGTGATTCCGCAGGGGAAAGCGTAGCTTAAAAGTACAATCCAACCCCAATAATTTGTATTTTATTTGGCAATCAGGACAGTTACATTAGTCCGTTATTAGCCGAATAGCCCCTGGAGGAGATTACTTTATGGCAAAGCCACTGATTATCGATTGTCACGGTCACTACACCACCGCACCGGATGCGCTGGGTGAGTACCGTGAGCAGCAGAAGCAAGACCTGAAAACCGACGCGCTGTTTGAGCATGTTAAAGGCATTATTGATATTACTGATGACCAGCTGCGTGAGAGCGTGGAAGGTGCCCAGCTCAAGCTGCAGAATGACCGTGGTTCGGATGTTACCATTTTCTCACCCCGCGCCAGCTGGATGGGCCACCACATTGGTAATCAATGGACCAGCAAGTACTGGACTGAGCATTGCAACGAGCTGATTTATCGTCTGACTGAATTGTATCCGCAGAACTTTATCGGGGGTGCGCAGCTGCCACAGTCGCCCGGTGCGGATATGACAGCCAGTGCGGCGGAGCTGGAGCGGTGTGTGAATGAATATGATTTTGTCGGCTGTAATCTGAGTCCTGATCCGTCCGGCGGTTACTGGACAGCACCGCGTCTGGATGACCGTTACTGGTATCCGATTTACGAGAAGATGTGTGAGCTGAATGTCCCGGCGATGATTCATGTCAGTGCCTCCTGCCACCATTGTTTTGATACCACCGGTTCACATTATCTGGGCGCAGATACCACCGCGTTCCAGCATCTGATGATGTCAAAAACGCTGTTTAAGGATTTCCCGGAGCTGAAGCTGATTATTCCGCATGGCGGTGGTGCCGTGCCTTATCACTGGGGGCGTTTCCGGGGGCTGGCCGATATGATGAAGCTGGATAATCTGAATGACATCATCCGCGACAATATCTATTTCGATACCTGTGTTTATCATCAGGAAGGCATCGACCTGCTGGTGGATGTGATTCCGACTGAGAATATTCTGTTTGCCTCGGAAATGGTCGGTGCAGTGCGTGGTATTGATCCGCAAACCGGGCATTATTTTGATGACACCAAGCGCTATATTGATGCCTGCGCCCTGAGTGAGGAAGGCAAGCGTCAGGTGTTTGAACTGAACGCGCGTAAGGTGTTCCCGCGTCTGGATGCACGTCTGGAAAAGGTGGGTCTGATATGAGTAAACGTTTAGCGCAACCCTATGATGATGTGCCCGGCACGATTATTTTTGATGCCGATATGGCGCGTAAGGGCTATCACCTCAACCAGTTTGCCATGTCGCTGATGAAGGCACCGAACCGCGAGCGTTTCAAGGCGGATGAACGGGCCTATCTGGATGAGTGGCCGATGAGCGAAGAGCAGAAGCAGGCGGTGCTGGATCGTGATTACAACCGCATGATGGCACTGGGTGGCAATATCTATTTTCTGGCGAAAATCTTTTCCACCGATGGTCTGAGCTTTCAGTTTGCGGCGGCGACCATGACCGGCATGACCCAGCCTGAGTACGCACAAATGATGCTGGACGGTGGTCGTTCACCGGAAGGCAATCTGTATAAGAAGGAGGGCGAATAATGGCAAAAGTAACAGCAGGTGTAGCGACTTCCCACGTTCCGGCGATTGGCGCGGCAATTGATCTGGGCAAGACGCAGGAAGATTACTGGAAGCCATTATTTGAGGGCTACGAGTATGTTAAGGAATGGGTGAAAGAGACTAAGCCGGATGTGATTTTTCTGCTGTATAACGACCATGCTACTGCCTTCGATATGGACTTTATCCCAACCTTTGCGCTGGGTTGTGCGGAAGAGTTCAAACCGGCCGATGAAGGCTGGGGGCCGCGTCCGGTGCCAACCGTTAAGGGACATCCGGAGCTGGCAGCGCATATCGCCCAGAATGTGATCCAGGATGGTTTTGACCTGACCTTCATCAATAAAATGGATGTGGATCACGGCCTGACCGTACCGCTGTCACTGGTGTTCGGCCAGCCGGAAGAATGGCCATGCCTGATCATCCCGTTTGCAGTGAATGTGGTGCTGTATCCGCCACCATCCGGGCAGCGTTGTTATGACCTCGGTAAGTCATTGCGCAAGGCGATTGACAGCTTCCCGGAGGATCTGAATGTGCATATCTGGGGTACCGGTGGTATGAGTCATCAGCTGCAGGGGCCGCGTGCCGGACTGATCAATAGGGAATTCGATAACGAGTTTCTGGATCGGTTGGTGGATGATGCTGATGAGCTGGCGAAAAAGCCGCATATTGATTATGTGCGTGAAGCCGGTTCTGAGGGCATCGAGCTGGTCATGTGGCTGATTATGCGCGGCGCGCTGGATGCTGAGGTGGAGTTGAAACACCGCTTTTATCATGTGCCTGCCTCAAATACGGCGGTGGGGCATTTGGTATTGGAAAATAAAATACCTCAGTAAAACATAGTGATATTCAGTTCTGTTCTCTGCGCTCCTATACTCAGTGTTTATCAACAGAGGGAGAAGAGACGCGATGGGAAATCAGAATACAGCGGTAACCATTCCTCAGGAGGCATTTGACTGGTATGACGAGTACGCCCACGGTGGCATCGACCGGCGTACTTTTATGGCGCGGCTCGGCAGCCTGGCGGTGGCTGGTCTGACCGTGGGCATGATCAGTGATGCCCTGTTACCAAACTATGCGCTGGCAGAACAGGTTTCATTCAATGATGAAGCCATCAAAGCCAGCTATCTGGAGTTTGATTCGCCTGATGGTAATGGCAAAGGCCGTGGTTATCTGGTGCAGCCGGTACCGCTTGAAGGTAAGGCTCCGGCGGTGCTGGTGGTGCATGAAAACCGTGGTCTGAATCCGTATATCATGGATGTTGCCAGAAGATTGGCCAAGCAGGGTTACCTGGCTTTTGCGCCGGATGCTCTACACACACTGGGCGGTTATCCGGGTAATGATGATGAAGGCCGGGAGATGCAGAAGTCACTGGATCGCGGCAAAATCGAACAGGATTTTATTGCGGCAGCCAAAGTGTTGAAAGCGCATGAGTTGAGCAGCGGCAAACTGGGTGTGGTGGGTTTTTGTTTTGGAGGTTACATCAGCAATCTGCTGGCAACTATGCCGGAGCTGGTGGATGCGGCTGTTCCATTCTATGGCACGCCGGCGCAGGGTGATCTGGTGAATAAGGTCAAAGGGCCGTTGTTGCTGCAGTTCGCCGCACTGGATGAGCGGGTGAATGCCAGCTGGCCGGATTATGAGGCGGCGCTGAAGGCCAATAATGCGGACTATACGGCGCACATCTATCCGGATGTGAATCATGGTTTCCATAATGACTCAACCGGGCGTTATAACGAAGAGGCTGCTGAACTGGCCTGGTCACGGACGCTGGAGTTTTTTGGTAAACATCTGGCCGGGTGAGGGTAAATTATCTTCCAGCCATTGCATTAAGTCTGCTCCGGGTGGCAATAACACAGCGCCATCCGGGCAGGCTGCAACTAATGCAGTCGTTTCCGGATGAAACAGCGTGGTCATACCCGCCGCTAGTCCGGCCCGCGCCCCGGTAACGCTATCCTCAACCACCAGACACTCTTTTGCAGTGAGTGATAATGCCTGTGCTGCGGCGAGGTATGGGTCAGGCGCCGGTTTTCCCTTTTCAACATCATTGCGGCTGATAATGACCTGAAAATAATCTGCCAGCTGAGTAGCCGCAAGGTTCAGATTGATCTCATCTCGGGTTGAGTTGGAAACCAACGCCATCGGTGTGCCCCGCGCCGTGAATTTATCGAGAATAGCGCGGCTGTGCGGCATGATCTTAATCTCAGCGGCATTATCGCGATAGTATTGCCATTTTACTTCCCGCCATTCATCCAGTGTGAGCGCAGTACCGGTCAGCTCAACCAGTTTCTGATGCACTTCGACATTACTGGAGCCAAGCAGGCTGTCATGGGTATCCGGCGGGATGACCAGTCCCAGTGCGGCAACAGCCTCCGCAAAGGCTTTCTCGTGCACCGGTTCGCTGTTGATCAGCGTGCCGTCCATGTCCCAAAGAATGGCTTTTAATGTCATGGTAGTTCCGGTTTGGGTGTAAAGGGTAGGAATTATAACGCATCACGGCTGGTGTTTGTGTGCTGCTTTGCGGGTAGCGCGTCAGTCTACGGATACTGTTAGAATCATGAAATTTTTTTATCAATGCTGTGAGTGCCATGAAGTCTACTGCCTATACTGCTGAGGAAACCCGGGCCTATTATGACGGGAGTCAATCTGCCCGGATACTGGCTCTGCTGGTGATCAGTCTCAGTTGGTTTATTACTGCACTGAATCTGTCGGCCTCGCTGGTAGCCATTCCGGCCATTGCCCGCGATTTGCATGCCGATGCTGTGTTTACCAGCTGGATTCCTTCGGCCTTCCTGCTCAGTAATCTGATTGCACTGCTTCCTTGTGGCAAGCTGGCGGATCTGTATGGCCGCAAGCGACTGTTTTTATATGGCAATGTCATTATGTTGCTCGGCTCTGTATTAGCAGGGTTATCTCCCACGATTGAGGTTCTACTATTCAGCCGGGTAATACAGGGTGCCGGTGCTGCGTTTATTTTCGGCACCGGTATGGCCTTGATCAGCACTATTTACCGTGGTCACGGGCGCGGCGCGGCGCTGGGCTGGATTGTGTCCGGTGTGTATGTCGGGCTGAGTGTCGGCCCGTGGCTGGGTGGCTGGCTGACTGACCATTTTGGCTGGCATGCAGTATTTTTGTTACCGGCACCGATGATTCTGTTTGGTCTGTTGCTGGGTGGCTGGAAAATGAAGGGTGAGTGGCGTGCTGATGACCGTTCCCCGCTGGATATTAAAGGCAGTCTGTTGCTGGCCATGTGGCTGATGCTGTTTTTCTTCAGTATTGGCAAGCTGCCGCACTGGGATGGCTGGCTGATGGCACTGGTGAGCCTAGTGTTTCTGTATGCATTTATCCGCCATTCCAATCATAGTGAGCGGCCATTAATCCGCCTGAAGCTGGTGTGGGAAAACCGGTTGTTTTCCCGTTATCTCGGCGCGTCGGTGATGATGTATTCCAGCAACTACGGCCTGATGTTTCTGCTCGGCATGTATTTTCAGTACAACCGTCATCTGAGTGCCTCTGATGCCGGGAAAATGTTGTTGCTACAGGCGGTGGTGCAGGCGGTGTTAGCGCCGCTGGCCGGGCGTCTGTCTGATCGTTACCAGCCGCGAATTCTGACCTTTTCGGGGTGTATTGCCTCGCTGGTCGGGGTGGCTGTTTTGTTAATGCTGAATGATCAGTCACCGTTGTATGTTTACGGTATTGTGCTGGCGCTGTTCGGGGTTGGTTTCGGCCTGTTCTCGACGCCGAATACCAGTGCGGCGATGGCCAGCGTCAGTGAGCAGCGCCTGGGGATTGCATCGGCCCTGCTGAATATGGGCAGGCTGATGGGACAGATGCTGGGTACGGCAGTGGTGACGTTATTGCTGGCCTGGTTTATCGGTCAGCAAAAAATTACTCCGGATTTATATGGCGCCCTGCTGAACACCTTATTGGGTTGCGCGGCGGTGTCTCTGTTGTTTCTGGCACTGGCGAGCTGGTTTTCAATGATCAAAGTAACGGCAGCAAAAGCCGGTGCCTGATCTGATTGGTGCGGACTAAATTTGGCTCATTGGTTTGCAGGTGTGCGGCCGGCAGGTCTTGTAATGTGACTGTTTTGCGAATTTGGCGGTATCTTATGACTAAGGTCAATAACTACTTATTTTTTAACGGCATAATAGCAATTTAACCAACTGTTACAAAACACCACAGGTGCTGTGCGGCCTGTTACTGCTACGGAGTCATAAATGGCTATTAAAAAAATGCGCGAGATACCGGGGACGACCTTCTTCGACGGCCCGATGTCCACCAAAGGATACCCGATCAACAAGATGTTTTACTCCTTCAATTCTGCTGAGGGCCGGGAGGGCTTTGCTCAGGATGAAGAGGCTTATATGGAAAAATTCCGGCTCACGGAAGCCCAGCGTCAGGCAGTGCGTGACCGTGATGTGCTGGGGATGATCCGGGAGGGTGGCAGTATTTATTATCTGGCCAAAATCGGCCCGCTGCTGAAGCTGAATGTACAGGATTTCGGCGGTTTGCAGACCGGCAGGACAACAGAAGAATTTCAGGCATATCTGGATAGTCAGGGAGTAGGTAAGCACAATGGCTAAAGTATTAGGTGGTATCGGTTCATCACACATTCCGGCGATCGGGGTTGCCATGGACAAGGGGCTGGAAGACACGCCCTACTGGAAGGATTTTTTCAAGGGTTATGGCCCGGTGCGGCAGTGGTTTAATGACGCCAAGCCTGACGTTGTGATTATTTTTTACAATGACCACGGCCTGGAAATGTTTCTGGATAAAAAGCCGACTTTTGCCGTGGGTACCGCAGCGGAGTATGAAAATGCCGATGAAGGTTGGGGGATTAGCCCGATTCCGCCGGTACGCGGTGAGACGGAGTTGTCCTGGCATATTGTGAATGAGCTGGTGGAGAACGATTTTGATCCGACGGTGTGTCAGGAAATCAAGGTCGACCACGGGCTGACCGTACCGCTGACGTTGATGTTTCCGGAGAAAGATTACGCGAAAGTAGAAGTGATTCCGGTGTGCATTAACTGTGAGCGCCACCCGATGCCGAAGCCGTCACGCTGCTATGCTTTTGGGCAGGCGATTGGCCGTGCGATTGAGTCTTTCGGCGGCGATAAGAAAGTCGTGGTCATGGGTACCGGCGGGCTGTCGCATCAGCTGGATGGCGAACGGGCAGGGTTTATCAATACTGAGTTTGATGAGCTGTGTCTGGAAAAGATGGTGAATGATCCGGAAGCACTGACCAAGTACAGCAATGAGGATCTGGTGGAAATTGCCGGAGCACAGGGTGTTGAGCTGAATATGTGGCTGGCGATGCGCGGTTGTCTGACCGGGAAAGTGACTGAGGAGTTTCGTAGTTTGGTGGCTCCGATTTCCAATACGGCAGCGGGGTTGCAGTTGTTGGTGAATGAGTGAGGCTTTGCCTCTCCTTCATCCACCACTACACACTAAAGCCATTGACGGGTCAGCCCACTCAGCGAGTGTGATGGCCCAGCTCAGCAGCAATGTGCCCAACGCGCCACCATTGAGGGTGAGTAACCACCATAATGACCCGAGTAGTGCCAGCGGCATGAGGAAAAAGCCCACGACCGGGGTAAAGGTCAGATATGCCCATGCGCCGAAGGTTTTGTGGATGTCATTTTCCAGACCATCGGCCAGTTGGATGCGCCATTTGCGGGGTAGCCAGAGTGTGGCTGCACCTCCGGCGAGGGCGAAGTGGAATAGGGTGGGGACGAGGGTGGAGAGTAGCATGAAGTAAATCCACCAGTGGTCGGGGTGGCTCATGTCGGCTTGCAGGTTGCTGAGGATGCAGCCGAGATCGACCAGAGTTTTTCCGGCTACGGCATTGCCTAAGGCGGTGACACCGACCAGAACGGCGGTGATCAGGAACAGGAAGAAAAAGGCCAGCAATAAATCAGCGGCTGCCCAGATTAGGGTGCGCCAGCCTGAGTGATTACCGGTGCGGACGGCTTGTAAAAGGCCACGGGTGAAACCGAGAGATAGCCAGTCTAGTGGGGCGTTGACTAAAGGCAATATTATCCAGAACAAGATGAACAGCATATATTGTGGTTTAGCGTTAATGGCAAGGGCAATTGCTCCTGAGACAATAACTATTGCACTATAAACTAACCAGAACCAACGTAAAGCCCCCTTGTGCTGACTCCATTTTTGTAAAAGTTGCATGATGACTGTCGTGCAACCAACAGCTGTAACGATGAAAACAACAGAGGTAATAGCAAGGACACCGCTAGGTGAAGCAGAGGTAGAGGTATAGAATGCATAAAGGATGGCAGCGCCAGGACCAGCAAAAACTGCAGCAGCAGCAAAAATAAAAACTCCAGAAATGGTGGTAGCTATAATTAAAGTTAAAATAGCAAAGCTAATACTAAGGTCTATATTGGTATTTTTTTCAATTCCAGCAGCAAAAATCAGGCCAGTGCCAGCTACAGTAAAAGTAGCAGAGAGAGTAGTAGCTAGTTTATATATTTCTTGGTGCGCTTCCTTAAATGAGCGATACACTACTAATCCGGTTAACCAACCACCAACATAGATAGGTATAAAAAGTATGACAAATACAAGAAAAAATATAAGGAAAACTAGTCCTGTTACATGTTGGTCACTAATTGCTTCTACCACCTTACCTATAGCTGCGAGTGTCAGAAATACAATGGTCAGTGCTGCCCATTGCTTCCATCCTTTCCAGCGCAGTACAAACCATAAGCCTGCTACCATAAATAACAATATACTGCCGATTGTTGCCCATCGCTGCCATAAATTCAGTTGATTTTCACTACTTTCAAACAGGCTAATATCGCCGACCTGTCCCGTTGCCCCGATTGCCCAAGCCAACAAATAAGCCAACACCGGATACATAAACGCCAGCCACAAACACTTCTCATAAGATTCAGCTGTAAACGGATTAAACCCAAAAATCCGGTGCACAACCCCCTTAGCTTGCGGCGCAGCTATAGCCGCCTGACTCAACTTCTGCCGATCACCAATCCAGCCCCCCACCCGATCCATCAATCCGCCTAAAAACCACAGATACAACCGCCCGAAACTATCCTCCCGCAGCCACCCCACAGCCCGTTCAAACGATGCTCTCTTATTCGGGTTATTCAGCGCATCCCAATTAAACTTACCCCAAGCCGCCAGCACCACCAACAGCGGCACTAACCAAGGCGAAGCATCACCAATAAACTCCAGAAAAATTTCAGGCATAAGTCCTTGTATTCATAGCAGGGATGAGTGAGAGGTTAGCATACCTGGTTAGAAAATCCCCCTCGTTCCCCCTTTTTCAAAGGGGGAGGCTCTCCAGATATGCACGGGGTATTATCGAAGGGTGCTCCCCTTTGTAAAAGGGGAGACAGAGGGGATTTAAACCACAAACCGAAACCCGACCGTATAATCCCGGTTCCCCGCATGACTCCGCCCCCGAGCATCCGCCCGGCATTGCACTGCATCACTCGCCCACGAACCACCCCGCAACACCTTCAAATCCCCCCGCGCATCAAAATCATCCTGACACCACTCCCAGATATTACCGTGCATCCCGTACAAACCCTGTTGATCCGCCGCTAAAGCCTTAACCGCCACCGTAGCCTGAGCCGAAAAATGCACCTGCTCCTGACTCACGGAATCCCCGAAAACATAAGCCGTAGTCGTACCCGCCCGGCAAGCCCGCTCCCACTCCGCTTCCGTCGGCAAACGCGCCTGTAACCCCTCAACCCGTAAATTCAGCTGCCGCAAAAAGCCCTGCACCGCCGACCAGCTAACTCGCTCCACCGGACGTTGCAGATCACCTTTAAACTCCGCCGGATTACTCCCCATCACCGCCTGCCATAGTGCTTGTGTGCAGGGTGTATCTGCGATCCAGAAACCGGCATCAGAATCATGTTGCGGTGCGATCCAGCGCATTATCTGCACGACATCGTCAACCCGGACTTCCGCCAGCTGACCATAGTCATCCTGCAAAATAGTGTGCGGCCAGCCGGACGCTGGCGCTGGTGACTCCGGCTCAGGCTCAGCGACCAGAATTTCAGGCATCACCCGCTTCGTACCCAAAGGCGGCGCAGTGTGCGCAGGCTGGTCACTCAGATAGCGGTATAAATCATCATATTGCCGGGGTAGTTCATAAGTATTGTATTGCCGCAGCGTGATGGGCACATCAGCATAAGCACCGTCCGCCGGAATCACCGGTACAAACTTGGTATTGCGGTAATAAGCCTCGTATAAATGCTGGGAAATTACCACACCTTCAAAATTAACCCCGCGCCCAGCGTCTGCATCCAGACCCCGGTAACGCTGAAAATAAACCGGTGTACATATCAGCAATACATAATCGGCTTGCTCAATTTGTATCTCGATCCAACGCTGCCAGCCTTCCGGCGGAAACCCGTTCACATACTGATCGATAGTGCAGTCCAAACCATCGGCGCGTAAACGATTGGAAAGGGTGAGCACTGCAGCACGATGCTCAGCGGAGTCATGGCTGTAACTGATAAAAATACGCGGGACTGGTGGCATAAATTGCATCCGGGAGTGGGTTGCTGGAATTATACAAATGACCGAATGATGTGATTGCCGACATGAAGGGCTCCGGTTGATAGGATTGGGCTATTTTATAAACGATGGGATAGGTTTGTCGAATCTCGATACTCCGCAGTGAGAGGTTGGAAATTCAGGCTATATCACCCTTTGTCATCAGTCCCTGAATAAACAACCTCCGTACGCCGTCAAGTATCCGTTGCCGCTCAAACCCCCGCTGCTGCTGGAACACCATTAACGGCGGGGCAGTGACAGCAAACAGCGCATCAGCAGTGAAGCAGATGTCCAGCTCAGCCGCCTCGCCGCGTTCTACGGCTTCCTGTAATAAGGTGGAAAATGACTCGTGCAGCCACTGGTAATAAGGCGAGTGATAAATATCCGGTCTGCGGTCGCCTGCGTAAGCTTCCTGCATCCCAATCAATAACGGTATATTAATTTCAATCATTTTCAGCAGCTTATCCACTAACAGCTCCAGCCGCTCCAGTGCTGAATCCGGGGCATCCGCAGCCATCAGCAGTCCGTTTACCTGTTTCCGGAACGCGCCGAGGTCATCGCGCAGCAGGGCCAGACACAAATCCCCCTTATGTGAAAAATTACGGTACAGGGTTCCGGCACCCACGCCTGCCGCCTGGGCAATTTGATTCATGCTGGTTTCACTGACGCCCTGTGCAGTAAACAATTGGCGTGCGCTGGCAATGATCTGCTCGCGGTTCTGTGCAGCATCGCGGCGCATCGGTTGCTGATCCTGTGTTTTCCCAAATGCCATCTGTTTTACCCTGTCTGATCCACACGGCTATTCATTATAATTGACAAAACGGAGAACTCTCCACTAATATTTGTGTTTAAGCGGAGAGTTCTCCGAATCAACCGGCATCCCGGTTACTGCTCCCGGGAAATCGCAATTGCTTTATAAAATACCGGATATTATGAATACTGACGAAACAGCGGCCACTCAGCATCGCGATGCTTTACTGGCATTGGGTGGCCTGGCTTTAACCTTATTTCTGGTTTCACTTGACCAAACTGTAGTGGGCACCGCCATGCCTAAAATCATTGCCGATCTGGATGGTTTTGAACTGTATGCCTGGGTGACAACCGCTTATCTGCTGGCCCAAACGGTTGTGCTGCCGATTGTCGGTAAGCTGGGTGATTTATTTGGCAGGAAGTGGATGACGCTGGGTGGTGTGGGTATTTTTCTTGCCGCCAGTGGTTTTTGTGGTATTGCCGATTCGATGGGCTGGCTGATTGCCGGACGGGGCTTGCAGGGCATTGGTTCCGGCATGATTATGGCAACGGTTTTTGCGCAGGTGGCTGATATTTTCCCCGATCTGCGTGACCGGGCTCGTTATCAGGGGCTGTTATTTGCGGTCTTTGCTTTATCCAGTGTGATTGGCCCGCCGCTGGGAGGCTGGATTACTGATACGTTTAGCTGGCGCTGGATTTTCTATATCAATCTGCCGCTGGGATTATTTTCTGTGCTGGTTCTGCCCAAAGTATTGCCGCAAAGCAAAAGTAAGCCGGGTGCAAAAATTGACTACCGGGGAGCATTAACTATCAGTATCAGCATTATCGGTTTATTACTGGGGCTGGAGCTGATCGCGGCTGGTCACTCATGGACTTCAGCGGAAGTCGTGGGTAGTTTGCTGGCAGCTGTGATTGCCTTTGCGATTTTTATTCCGCTGGAGACCCGGGTAGCTGATCCGATCATTCCGTTCTCGCTGTTTCGCAACCGCACCATCAGTGCAGTCAGCGCGGTGATGTTCCTGTTCGGCATCGTCATGTTCGGCATGTTGTTATACACCCCGCTGTATATTCAGGGAGTGCTGGGGTTGTCCGCCAGTCAGTCCGGTATCCTGATGCTGCCGATGTCTTTTGCCATGCCGGTGGTCGGTATTCTGGTTGGGCAGATTGTGGCCCGTGTCGGTGTGTTGCGGCCTTTTCTGGTCGGTGGTTTATTGGTCATGAGCATCGGCGCGCTGCTGCTGACCACCGTCGGCACCGGCACCCGCGAGTGGCAGATTGGCATGTACCTGTTCCTCGCGGCACTGGGGATGGGCTCAATCTTTCCGGTGGCTAATCTGATTGTGCAGTCGGCTGCGCCAGCTGCAATGTTGGGTGTTGCGACTTCAACGGTTCAGTTTCTGCGTCTGATTGGTTCGACGGTGGGTACGGCGATTATCGGCAGCATCGTGACTTCCGGTTACAGTGCAGAAATGGTAAAACTGGCAGGCAAAGAAGAGGTGCCGGCTGCAGCACTCAGTGCGCTGGATAGTCCCAATGCGCTGGTCAGCCAGCAATCACTGGCTCATTTATCCGAGCTGATGTCACCGCTGGCAAACGGAACTGCACTGATGGAGCAGCTGCTGAGTGCGGCACGCTCCGGACTGGCGGCCGCGATTCATAATGGCTATTTGTTGATGCTGGTGGTGATTATTCTGGCGCTTATTTGCAGCCTGTTTGTGCGCAAGCTGCGGCTGGCAGAAAAGCAGGCCGTGCGGGAGAAGACTGAGGCGGATATTACTTCGGTATCCGCTCATTAGGTACTGTTAGCTGAGTGCAGGTTTAGTAAACAGGATGTAACTCGAGCCTTGGTATAAATCTGAAGTCTTTGATGTTATAGCTGAACAGCGCAGCCTTGTAATACATGGCTGTGGCCGCAATCAGGCTATCCGGTATGTCCAGTGTATGGCTTTTCGCATAGTTGCGGATTAACTTAAAAGCAATGCCTGATATATCTTCATTCAGGTGCAAATGCTCAAAGTGGCTGATAAATTTTTCCAGTTGCAGCAACTCCTGCTTATTCAGAGCACCGTACAACAGCTCCATTGCAGTAATTGTGGAAATGGCAGGAGTTTCGTTCAGTTGTCCGATGATTTCCAATGTGCCGGGGTTACCTTTGAGGATTTCAATCAGCACATTGGTATCAAGAACGATCATTTCCAGGCCTGCTTACGCAGGCTTTCCTGGCTTATATCCCGATCTTTCCACATACCGGCGAATTCAGTCAGATCCTTATCCTGCCCGGCTGTTTTTTTTGCAGCAATGTCTTGTTCCAGCGTCTTTCTGATGTAAGCCGAAACGCTCATGTTTAACCGGGCTGCCTGTTGTTTGATGGCTTCGAACAGAGGTTCGTCAAAATAAATCTGAGTACGGTGCATGGTTCAGTCCTGTAATATACACCGTTATTATACATTATTAGCCCCGACTTACTTCAATTCCTCATAAGGAAGACCAACATACTGCTCAGCAATCACCTTACGGCCATTTTCCGAACCCAGGTAATAGGCCAGCTCAGAGTCCATAAAGCGGCTGTAGGTCAGGGTATCCATATCGCTGAAATTAGCGCCTTTATAGTCGTGCATCATATTGCTCATCCACCAAGAAAAGCGCTCACCGTTCCACACCCGGCGCAGGGCGATTTCTGAATATTGCGCAATGCAACCGGTGTCACCCTGCTGATAGACGCGCTGCATAATGGCATACAGGGTAGCAACATCCGATGCAGCCAGGTTCAGCCCCTTGGCACCGGTGGGTGGTACAATGTGTGCGGCATCACCGACCAGGAACAGGCGTCCGTATTGCATCGGTTCGCAGACAAACGAGCGCAGCGGGGCAATGCTCTTCTCAATGCTCGGGCCGCGTTCAAGCTGTGCAGCCGCTTCAGCGGGCAGGCGTTTGCTGAATTCATCGAAGAAAGCTTCATCTGACCAGTCTTCCACTGAATCAGTCAATGGCACCTGCAGGTAATAACGGGCACGGGTGGCGGAGCGGCGGCTGGCCAGTGCAAAGCCCCGCTCACTTTTGCAGTAAATCAGCTCATCGCTGACCGGTTTGGTGTCACTCATCAGGCCCAGCCAGCCAAACGGGTAGATGCGTTCGTGTTCGGTGCGTACCTCCGCGGGGATGGTTTGGCGCGATACACCATGGAAGCCGTCGCAACCGGCGATGTAATCACACTGCAGCTCGTATTCTTCGCCCTGATGGGTAAAGGTGATGGTCGGGGAGTCGGATTTCACATTATGCGGCTGTACATCGCTGGCTTCATAATACGTCTGCAGGCCGGCTGCACTGCGTGCATCCATAAGGTCACGGGTGATTTCCACCTGCCCGTAACACACCACCACATCACCGCCGGTCAGCTGCTTCAGGTCGATATAGGTGCACTCACCATTGACCGAAATATCAAAACCATTATGAATTTCGCCTTCCTTATCCATACGTTCGGCGACACCGGCTTCGCGTACCAGCTTGACGAAACCCTGCTCCAGAATACCGGCACGAATCCGTCCCAGTACATAATCACCGGTGACCCGTTCCAGAATAATATTGTCGATGCCTTGTTTGGCTAATAACTGTCCCAAAAGCAAACCGGAAGGGCCTGCACCGATAATGGCGACCTGTGTTTTGATTGATTTCATGATTACAACTGTCCTGATGATTCCTAACAGGTATTATTATTAACCGGGTGGCGGGAAAGCTTAATTCATAAATGAAGCGGGTACTGGTACTTTTGGAGCAATTGAAGAAATACATGAAATATGAAAATGACTTTATCCGGAATTGTCCGTGGACGGTATAAGTGAATTATCTGGCTCATCTAAGTCTGGCACAACCTGATCCGCATTCCCTGACCGGCAATCTGATGGGGGATTTTATGCGCGGTGTGGATATGGAAGCCTTACCCGCCGGTATTCAGCAGGGGATTGCCAACCACCGGGCGATTGACCGTTTTACCGATAGCCATCCTGCTGTGCTGGCACTGAAACCTTTGTTCAGTGAGCGTTACCGGCGATTCTCCGGTATTATTATTGATGTCAGTTTTGATTACTTTCTGACAAAACACTGGGAACAGTTTCATCAGGCCGGACTCCGCGGTTTTATTGATGACTGTTATCAGGGGCTGCTCGATAGCCGGGAACACATGCCGGAACGGATGCGTAACACGGTAGAGCACATGGCAGAACACGACTGGCTGGGCAGTTACAGTGAGCTGTCGCAGGTGAGTTATGCACTGGATCGCATTGCGCAGCGCATCCGCTTTAAAAATACGTTCAGCCAAGCCGGAGCTGAAGTTGAGCGGCATTATGCTGCACTGGAGCAGGCATTTCTGGTCTTGTATCCCGCCCTGCAGCAACAGGCTGACTAAGCAGCCTTGCTGTGACTATTTTCGGCTAAGTCGGGTTTCTGGTAGTTTTCCAGCAGCATGTCCAGTTGTTTCTCCACCAGCTCAATCGCACGTTCATTTTCGCTCGGCGAGTTGGCAAAGCGATGTGTAAACCAAACGCCGTGAATCGTGGCCAGTAATAACTGAGCGGCCTTTCTGGATTTATCATAGTCATGCAGAATTTCGCGGAAAGCATGCGCAAGATTGCTGCGGTAACGGCGGTAATAAATGTTCAGCAGGCGGTTAATCCGTTCATCATGCACGGCATCGGCCCAGAAATGTACCCAGACATCACGTGCTTCCGGTGAAATATGCACCGTGGCAAAGTTCATGCGGATCAGCGCCAGCAGGCGGGTTTTCGGATCTTTTTCATGCTTGAAAATGTTCAGTGTGCACTGGTGCAGATCCAGTACCAGATAAACATAAGCTGCATAAATCAGGTTATCTTTGGTATCAAAATAATGGTGAATAATGCCGGTGGATAAGTCGGCCCGCTCACTGATACCTTTGGTAGTGGTTCCGGTTAGTCCGTTTGCTGCAATCTCCTGTAAGGTGGCGTAAACAATTTTTTGGGGAGTGTCTTCGTTTTGTAATTCCTTGAAGGTAAAACGCTTGGAAAATTTGCGTTTTTTCTTTTTCACACACTTCTCCTGTTACCACGTCTGGTGGTAGTCACTGACTGATTGGTCAATTATAGTGGGAATCACTCTCAAGTATCCAGTGGGAGCAGCAAATCCATCAGCTCATCCTGAGTGAAATTAGCCTGCTGTTTTTGGGTATCTGAATAAAGACCATCTGCCAGCAGCTGCTTTTTCTCCTGTAGTTTCAGGATCTTCTCTTCCACCGTATCTTCAGTGAGTAACTTATATACGAACACTGGTTTGTCCTGACCGATCCGGTAAGCGCGGTCAGTAGCCTGTTGCTCTACTGCGGGATTCCACCACGGATCATAATGAATCACTGTGTCTGCGGCGGTCAGATTGAGTCCGGTGCCCCCGGCTTTCAGGCTGATCAGAAACACCTGTGCATCACCTTCCTGGAACCGGTTAATAGCCGTTTCCCTGTCACGGGTCTGTCCGGTGAGCAGGCTGTAACGGAAACCACGCTCTTTGAATTCTTCCTCAATCAGCGCCAGCATGGTGGTGAACTGTGAAAACAGCAGTACCTTGCGCCCTTCATCCAGCATCTCGGTGAGCATGTCCATCAGCATATCCAGCTTGGCGGACTCCTGCACATTTTTAGCCAGATCCATTTTCATAATGCGCGGATCACAGCAAATCTGACGCAGCTTCAGCAGCGCGTCCAGAATCATAATATGGCTGCGGGCAAAGCCTTTTTCGCGGATTTCATCGCGTACTTTCTTGTCCATTGCCAGCCGTACACTTTCATACAGGTCACGCTGTGCACCCTCCAGCGGTACGGTGCGGATGATTTCGGTCTTGGGCGGTAACTCACTGGCAACCAGTTCCTTGCTGCGGCGGAGCATAAACGGTGCAATCCGGCTGCGCAGCCGTTTCTGGCGTTCCGGGTCACCCTGTTTTTCAATCGGGGTACGGAACAGGCGGGTAAACTGATCCTGCGGGCCAAGGAAGCCCGGCATCAGAAAGTGGAACATCGACCACAATTCGCCCAGATGGTTCTCCATCGGCGTACCGGTCAGACACAGGCGGTTCGGGCTGTTCAGCTCATAGATCACCTGGGTGGTTTTGGACTTGGCATTTTTAATGAACTGCGCCTCATCCAGAATCAGGTAATGGAAGTGTAATTCGCGGTACAAGTCCTCATCACGCAGAATCAGCGGGTAGGTGGTCAGCACCAGATCGTAGTTATTAATGTCAGTGAAATGCTGCTTGCGGTCACTGCCGTGTAACACCAGTACCGACAGATCCGGGGTGAATTTGGCTGCTTCCCGCCGCCAGTTACTCATCAGGCTGGTGGGGGCGATGACCAGGCTGGGCAATTTTGCGCGTCCGGCCTGCTTTTCAATAAGCAGGTGTGACAGTGCCTGAATGGTTTTCCCCAGCCCCATGTCGTCGGCCAGCACGCCGTTAAAACGGAATTCACGCAGAAACTGCATCCAGTTCAGACCGTCCTGCTGATAAGGGCGCAGCTCAGCCAGCAGGCCGTACGGCGGCTCGATTTTCTGCACACCGCGGAAATTGAGGATTTTCTGATTCAGCAGCTTCAGCTCATCCGCACCTTTCCAGTGCAGCTTGGGATCATTAAGCAGATTAGCCAGCTGCATGCCCTGAAATTTACTCAGGCGCAGTTTCCCGCTGCTGTCCAGTGGCTGGCTGTCATACAGCTCAATCAGCGTGTTCAGCACATTGCGCAGGCGGCTGGCTTCCAGCTTCACCCAGCGCTTTTTGTCCAGCGGGATCAGCATGTATTCCTGGGCATCCAGCAGGCTGTGCAGTTCCTGCGGATCTTTCATCTGCGCCAGCATTTCCACCAGCACCGGCAGCAGGTTGATGCGTTTGCCCTCGACGACAAAACCCAGGCTGATATTGAACCAGTCCTGGCCGTGCTGTTCCAGCTCGCCTTCCCAGTCATCAACCAGGGTGAATTCCATATTGAAACTGTCATCACGGCTCACCCGCCAGCCTGCTTCCTCCAGCTCAGGCAGGGTGTTATCCAGGAAATTATTCCAGCGCAGTGCGGCCAGAGTAGCATTGTCTGCATCCAGAATCAGCTCCAGCGGTTTGAAACGGCTGTTATCAGTGGGTGGCTCAAAGCCGCTGCGGACCAGTTGGTCGATAGCAGCCTGCTCCTGATCTGCCTGACGGTGGATGCGGTAGCGGATGTCATTTTTGCGCAGTATGGTCAGTGCCTGTTGCTGCTCCGGCTGGATTTCATGCCCGTCATAATCGAAGCTCAGACTGGCAATATGCAGCTCCGGCAGAATACCGGCCAGCTCCGGGTTATCCAGTCTCTGGGCTGCTTTCAGCTCCAGTACCGGAGTCAGTTGCTCCACCTTTACATCGACCGTTTCCGGATTCATCTCTTTTGCCGGGAGCGGAATTTCAGCCTCCGGGAATATATCCAGCAATTTCTGACTGACGGCTTTGGCTTCTGTTTTCGGAATCGGTGGCGCCTTGAGTAATTTGATCACCTGTTTCGGAGTAAGCGGCGCGTGTTGCAGCAGGCCGGTTTCACTGCGCAGTACATCAATATAATAAAGCTGATCCATCCAGAAGTAATCCTGAATGGCGGTGGAGGCCACCCCGCGGATTTCCTGCATACTGCCGTTTTCAGTTTTTTCCCAAACAAACTCCAGTGTGCGTGGTTCACCTTCGCGGAGCGGCGGGTAGTCGGTTTTTTGCCAGAATGCCCGCCCGCTATCCAGCATCATGCGCAGTACCATTTTGCCGATTCCGCCTGATACAGTGTAAGTTTTGCCTTCCGCAGCGTACAGGTTATTGTGGCGGTGAGGCATTAACAGATGGCTGATGTCGCGGTCTTCCTGCGTACAGTTAAAGCCGGGATCTTTCCAGTCATGCAGCAGGTCACTGAGCTGTACCCGGTAACCCTGGCCGTAGCCGCCTTTTTTTAACCGGGTCGCCCGGCGCGGCTCCACATCCAGTGCATTGCTGTTTTTATCTTTCTGGCTGAGCAGAAACAGCAGATCCATACGTGAGCCTGGCTCTTCCGGTGGCGATGCTGCTGTCGTGTGGACGGCGGGCTTGGTATTCAGATCCGCCAGCCACAGTTCAATGGCGGTTGGTTCGCTGATTTTGGAATCGTTGTGTGTGGCAGTGCCGGTAATGACGGGGATGTCGCTGACTACATAGTCCAGCAGGGTAGCGATGCCGTGTTTGCATTGCTTATGTACCGGACAGCTGCACCGGCTGCGGATCTGGTAGTTACTGAGGTCGATACTGACTTTGGTGGTGTACTTCTGTTCACCGAGCACGCTGGCTTCCAGCTCCACCAGGCTGAGGCCGGGAATATCATTACTGCTTTCGATGACTCTCCGGTTTTCAAAGTAGTAAACACCGCGCTGGATGGTGGTGGCATCAAAGCTTTTCAGCACCATTTCAGGAGGGAATCCGTTTTGTCTTAATGCTCTGATATGTTCCGGCTTTAACATTTTGTAATTTTGACGGTAATTAGCAAGCTTCGCCCCGTCTGCAGGTCTTTTATGGGTAAACAGGTCATTATAGAAGGGGAGTTATGACTGTCAATTGAACACTGCGTAATGTTTGCATTAAAAGCGTGGTTAAGCAGAGTAAACGCCCGCGCCATCTTGTTTTATACGGCAAATTTACGAGTGATTATGCCAGATCCGGCTGAATCTGAATTGAGAATTTGCAGCAACTCAGGGATACTATGGCCTGAGTTGTTCAGACAACAAACCTCAGGACAGAATCCACGCTATGAACCAGCAGCCCACCCCGTTTGAACTGGCATACGACACATTTATTGCTGAAATCCTGCAGACCGGAGAGGTCTGGGGTTTGTTCAGTGATGCTGAAGAGGGCTGGGCGATTTGCCCGTCAGCCTCGTATGAAGATACCGATGTTTTACCTTTCTGGTCAGACCAACAGGCTGCAGCGGCTTTGTGTGCTGATGAGTGGTCGGTTTATACACCGAAGATGATTCCGCTGGACGAGTTCGTACACGATTGGCTGCCGGGGATGCATGAGGATGATGCCATGGTCGGGCCGAACTGGGATACGGAACTGGAGGGCCTGGAGCTGGAGCCGGCTGATGTGGCGGCGGAACTGGAAGCAGCAAAGGAAGCAGAATGAACATTGGGCAGATGAATACCCTGCGGATTACCAAAACAGTGACTTTTGGTATGTATCTGGACGGGGGGAAATACGGCGAAATTTTGTTGCCCCGGCGTTATGTTCCGGAAGGATATGAGGTTGATGATGAGCTGGAAGTATTCATCTACCTGGATTCGGAAGACCGGCTGATTGCAACCACTGAAACACCGCTGACGCAGGTTGGTGAATGTGCTTTTCTGGAGGTAGTCGATACTAATCGTGCCGGAGCTTTTCTGGATTGGGGTTTGCCAAAAGACCTGCTGGTACCATTCAGTGAGCAGGAAGCCCGGATGGAGAAAGGTGAGTCCTATGTGGTTTACACCCATCTGGATGAGGGCACTGAAAGTATTATTGCAACCTCCCGTTTGTCTAAATATCTCAGTGAGTCAGGGCATTATTTTAAAGCGGGGCAAAAGGTTGATTTGCTGATTTATGGCCGTTCTGAGCTGGGTTATAAAGCGGTGATTAACCACACACATCTCGGACAGTTGTATGAAAATGAAACGTTCCGAACCTTAGCGCCCGGTGACCGGGTGGAGGGGTATATCAAGCAGGTGCGGGATGATATGAAAATTGATCTGAGCCTGCAGGAGCCGGGGAAAAGTCATGTGGTTACGGATGACCTGATCGCACAGATTGTTGAGCATCTGCGGGCTAACGGCGGCAGCTCAACTTTTACTGACAAAACCGCGCCGGAGCTGATTTATAAAGAGTTTCAGGTCAGTAAAGCACAATTCAAACGTGCGCTGGGCAAGTTATACAAACAAAAAATAGTCAAACTGGAGCCGGAAAAAACCAGCCTGCTTTAACAGGCCGGTTTCGATTTGTTGCGATTGCTTTATGAGATTGATCAGTTCTGATCGGTTCTGATCAGCGCTGATTAACGGGTAGTGACAAAAGCACCGGCCTCACCGGATGCCAGACGTACACGGGCCAGATTTGCGCGCGCAGCCCCTTCGTCCTGGAACGGAACACGTACTTTGAATAATCCACCTACCTGATCAACGACGGCAGGCAGCCCCTGGCTCTGCATATCCTGACGGATGCGCTCAGCTTTGGCAGCACTACCGGTGGCAAAAACCTGAACAGCAGAGCTGCCGCCAACTGAGGCATTAGCGTAGGTGTTGGTGTTGTTATAGCTGGTGTCATAACCCGCATCATTATTTGCATAGGTGTCAGTGGTATAGCTGTCGCCGCCACTCTGCGGATAATAAGTTGCTGTATTGCTGGTGTCATAGCTGTTGTAGCTGTCGTTATACGCAGTGGTTTGTGGCTGGTTGTATTGCGGTTGACTGTAATCCACCACCGGCTCTGCATAATTAGCAACCGGAGCCGTGTTATTAGCCGCATAAACATCATAACCACCGCTATTGTCCGGTACTTGCGGAACTGTGGCTACCGGCACCGGCTGTGGTGCCGTTGCTGCAGGCACCGGTGCTGTATAAGTCGGTGTCGCTGTATAATTATAACCAGTAGTATTAGCAGGCTCCGGATCCGACAGCGGCCCGGCTTCCGGAATGTTATTGCCGGAAGCTACCGGAGAAGTATAGCCCGTATTGTAACTGGTATCCTGACCTTCCATGGGCATATTGGTGCAGGCAGCAGCAAATAATGCGGTGGCAGACAGGAGTAAGGATGTACGAATTGGTTGACGCATTGTTAAAGCCCTCAGTTAATTATTATCGCCAATAAGACAATACTATACTCACAAAGTTCTGCTAACAAGCTTATTCTAAGTGTCTGATAGACAAGCGGTATTAGTTATTTTTCTGTACAGCCTGTGTTCAGCTTTTGTGCAATTACAAGCTGAAATTTTCACCAAGATAAACCCGGCGTGCCTGCTCATTTTCCAGAATGTCCTGTGGTGTGCCGGAGGTTAGAATACAGCCTTCACTAAGAATATAAGCGCGATGACAAATTCCCAGTGTTTCGCGCACATTATGATCAGTGATCAGTACACCGATACCCCGTTCAACCAGGTGACGAATAATCTTCTGGATTTCAATGACTGAAATCGGGTCAACGCCGGCGAACGGTTCATCGAGCAGAATAAACTCAGGGTCGGTTGCCAGAGCGCGGGCAATTTCCAGGCGCCGACGCTCACCACCGGAGAGGCTGATGCCCAGGCTGTCGCGTAAATGAGTGATCTGGAATTCTTCCAGCAACTGCTCCAGTTTTTGTTGCCGTTCCCGGCGTTTCAGGTCTTTGCGCAGCTCCAGAATAGCCATAATATTGTCGGCCACGCTCAGCTTACGGAATACGCTGGCTTCCTGAGCAAGGTAGCCCAGCCCGGCTTGTGCCCGTTCATGCATCGGCGCGTTGGTGATGTCTTTATCATCGATATAGATTTTGCCGCCATCCGGGCCGACCAGCCCGACGATCATATAAAAACAGGTGGTTTTCCCCGCACCATTCGGGCCAAGCAGCCCCACCACCTCGGCGCCGTTGACATCCAGATTCACATCCCTGAGGATCTGGCGTTTTTTATAGCTTTTTTGCAGATGTTCCGCACGCAGGATAGTCACAGTATTTTTTGAGCCTATTGAGCTTTATTGGTCGGGTAGAAAATCGCTTTAACACGTCCCGGCTGACCCTGTTGATCCTGTCCGCCACCCGCTTTCAGCTCACCGGTAGCCGTGGAGTATTCAATATTATTACTGGTGAAGGCATCCTTGTCCTGGGTCAGGCTGGCATTACCGCTGAGCTGCAGGCGTTTTTGCTTGACGAAGTACTGCATCAGACTGGCCTGACCAACCGCATTTTTGCCGCTGTCCATGGTTTGCTTAAACATTACCGGTCTGCCGGTGGCTTTAATGGTCTGAATCTCATTGCCCGGTGCACTGATTTCAATGCGGTCAGCGGTGATACGCAGTGTGCCCTGCACAATTTCAACCCGCCCGGCGTAGACGGCAGTACCGGCATTTTTGTTGAAAACAACTGAATTGGCTTCAATACTGACCGGCTTTTCCACATCAGTACTCAGGGCCTGTACCTGCAAACTGATAGCGGCCAGCAGCAGAAGCAGGGGGAGTTTAGTCAGCCTGAGCTTGGTAAACAGATTTAACATTGGCATTTAACCTCAATACAGACTCGTCCAGCTTGCTGTCCAGTCCGGTACCTGATAATTGAAACTGAGGTGTGATGATACTGACATCCTCAGTGGTGGTGACATGTTTGTTATCAATCTGATACTGCAGCTGCGCAGTTTCCAGGCGTAGCTGAGTATCCTTGTTGTTATCAACCAGCAGTTTAACTGTACCGCTGAGCTCTGCGGTATTGGTATCATGATTCAGCAGCGCCTCTTCTGCAGTGAGAACCACCGCGTCAGCCACCTGCGCCGGGTCATCCTGAATATTATCATCTTTACTGTTCAGCTGAGGCCTGATAATAAAGCTGGTTTTTCGTTGCTGCCAGTGTGCCAGATAATCACCGCTCATGGTGTGACTGACCTTGCCTTCACCGCTGATTGCGCTGAGTTTAAAGTCGGTAAGATAGTAGTCAACCGCGTCATGCTCCTGCTCTTTGAAGCTGAATTCAGGGTTGCGGATATAATCTTCCAGATTGCTGATCATCATCACCGCCAGCAATCCGCCAATCAGCACAATATGGCTTTTCCTCATTGTAAATAGCCAGCCAGCATTTCCTCCAGCTTGCCCTGCGCATCCAGCAGCATTTCGCAGACCTCACGGGCAGCACCCCGGCCACCTGCTGCTTCCGTTACCCAGTCGGCGTGCTTTTTCACAAACGGGTGGGCATCCGCCACGGCAATCGCCAGTCCGACTTTACTCATCACCGGCAGGTCGACCACATCATCACCTACATAAGCAATATGCTCAGCCTGGATGCCGGTCTTCTCACAAAGTTCAGCAAAGGCCGGACGCTTGTCACGATAGCCCTGATAAATCAGTTCAGGCGGAATATTCAGATTTTTCGCACGATGCAGAACCAGCTCGGATTTACGTCCGGTCAGAATGGCCATTTTAATCCCGCCATCCATCAGCATACGGATACCGTGGCCGTCTTTTGAGTTAAAGGCTTTATATTCCTCGCCCTGGTTGTCAAAAAACAGGCTGCCATCGGTCAATACGCCATCCACGTCAAAGATGACCATTTTAATTTGAACGGCTTTATCGTGAATTAAATTCATTAAACAATTCCCGCACGTAATAAGTCATGCATATGGATAATACCGACAATCCGCCCGTCCTGCACTACGGGGAGTGTGGTAATGGATTTGTCCTGCATGATGTTCAGGGCGCTGACCGCCAGTTTGTCCGGCGTAATCGTCAGCGAGGTGCGGGTCATCAATTCTGTGACCTGAGTATCCAGCAGGTTTTTATTCGTTTCAAAAGAGCGGCGCAGATCACCATCGGTAAAAATACCCAGTAAACAATCATCCGCATCGACCACCGTGGTCATTCCCAACCCCTGACGGGTCATTTCCAGAATGGTCTGGCGAATATCTGTGTCCGGGAGCACTTTAGGAATTTCAGCACCCTGATGCATAATATCGCGCACATGTACCAGCAGACGCTTACCCAAACGGCCACCGGGATGTGAGCGGGCAAAGTCTTCGGCGGTAAAACCGCGCGCTTCCAGCAGGGAAATGGCCAGTGCATCACCCATCACCAGTGCTGCTGTGGTGCTGGAGGTAGGGGCCAGACCCAGCGGGCAGGCTTCTTTGTCCACACCGGTATAGATATGGTAATGCGCGGCGCGGGCCATTTCCGAATCCGGCTGGCCGGTCATGGCAATCATTTTCACATTCAGCCGTCGCAGCACCGGCATGATCGACAACAGCTCATCACTGCTGCCGGAGTTAGAGAGCATGATTACTACATCACCATCGACAATCATGCCGAGATCGCCATGGCTGGCTTCGCCGGGATGCACAAAAAAGGCAGGCGTGCCGGTGCTGGCCAGAGTGGCGGCGATTTTATTGCCGATATGCCCGGATTTGCCCATGCCGGTAACAATGACCCGTCCGCGACAGGCCAGAATGGTTTCACAGGCTTCAACAAACTGGTCGTCGATTCGCCTGGGTAAATCCTGCAAAGCGGTGATTTCGGTATCAATCACTGCCCTGGCCAGTGCTTTCAGGTCTTTCGGTTTATGAGTCACGCTTTTCCCCGTTTGTATCTTTCTTTATCTTTCGTTGATTCAGACGCTCTGAAAATAAAGCAGCAGCTGATAACCAATAAAAATAGTCAGCAGCACCGTTGCTTCCCAGCGTGAAATAATATTGCGTTTGGGCGGCGTAAAAGTAAATACCACGATCAGCACGGTCAGTATCAGCATGATCGGCATGTCACGGGTGATGACTTCTTCCGGAGTGGCAAAAGGCGCAATCACCGCCGCCAGCCCCATAACGCCCAGATTATTAAACAGATTCGAGCCGATAATATTACCGACAGCCAGATTGACCTCACCTTTACGCGCACTGGCCAGCGAGGCGGCCAGTTCCGGCAGACTGGTGCCGATGGCCACAATTGTCAGGCCAATCACCAGATCGCTGACCCCGAATTCAACCGCAATCCCGGTAGCTCCCCAGACCAGTATTTTGGAGCTGATAACCAATAAGATCAGTCCGGTCAGCGTCCAGAACCAGGCTTGTTTATAAGTGAGCTGTTCTTCTCCGGTAACACTGTTTACCTCACTTTCAAACGCCGTATCACGCTCCTGCTTTGCAGCATGTGCCATCCAGCCCAGTAATACAAACAGCAGAATAATCAGCAACACCCCATCCAGACGACTGATATAGCCATCAACAATTAACCACAGGGAAAAAATACCGGCCAGCATCACCAGCGGCACTTCGCGTTTCACAATGGTGGACTGCACCGGCAGGGCAACCAGCATCGCAGTAATGCCGAGAATCAGGGCAATATTGGCAATATTTGAGCCGATAGCATTACCCAGCGCCATCCCCGGTGTGTTGTTTAACGCGGCGGAAACTGATACCAGCATTTCCGGGGCGGAGGTGCCGAAACCGATGATAACGACACCGATGATTAAGGGTGGAATACCGGTGATACGGGCCAGACCGGAAGCTCCGTCGACAAATTTATCCGAGCTCCAGGCAAGAATGGCGAGGCCAACAACAATGGCGATAATGAATAGCAACATCTGCGGGTTCACTGCATTTGACAAAGTGGCGCATTATACATAAGTGGCGGGGTTTGTATGTTTTTCCGTGATGCTTACAGGGCTGACTTATATCCGTCTGTTATTTTTGAATAAACTGATGACATCAATTCAACTGCACCCGAACCCCCCAGGGCACTTTTCCACGCCCCTTAACCAGCCAGATTACCGGAAAGCCCGGTTCAGTCTGCGGGAAAAACCCCTGAGCATCAGTAAAATAAACCAGCACATCCGGCTGCTGATCCTGCCTCAGCAGCCAGTCAAACACCGGCCTGAAGTCAGTGCTGCCACCACCCTGAATACTTTCCGGCAGGGTAACTTCTTCCCAGGCTTCAGATTTCAGCGGGTAGCCCTCAATAATTTCCGAGTCGCAGGGTAACAGGGTGACGCCCGCTCTGAGCTGGCCTTTAATGGCATTGATTTCAGACAGGCAGGCCAGTAGCTCCTTATCATTTACCGAGCCACTGACATCCAGTGCCACCGCTACATTTATTTGCTGACTGCGCAATGTTGGAAATATTGCCGGGTTGCCGCGCCGGGTTGAGGGGCGGGCGTAGCTGTAATCATCCCGTGCGACAGCCGTCATATAATGTGCCAGCAAATTACGCCAGGGCAGGCGCGGTTGCAGCAGCTCCTCGACCAGTCGTTTCATCACGCCGCTGAGTTTGCCGGCCTGTTCAGCCTGCTGTGCCGCTCCGGCCAGACGTTGCTGCCATTGTACGGCAAGCTCCTCGGCTTCCTGCTGATTCAGTGGCGGTGGAGGCGGTGCACCTCCGGCGGATTCATCAAACTCCTGCTGAGGTTGATTGCCCTGTTCGGTTTCCGACTCCGTTTCATTGGGTTTCTGCTGTGGCTGTTCGTCCGGTAGATCATTATGCGGATTATCCTGACAGTCACGGTTATCCAGCGGGTTTTCGCTTTTGTTCTGACTGCCTTCCGCCGGATTATCTTCCTTATCGTACAGGTGCTGATCCAGCGTTTCCGACAGGTCATTATCATCGATGCAGGGGTAAATTTCCTCCGCCGTCATGCCCGCATATTCCTGCAGCATAATCATGCCGGGCGGGGCGGTCAGCCCGTCTGCGAGCAGAATCGGATTGATCGCATAGTCGCAGGCCAGATCCCAGCGGTGTTTCACCCGGTGCTGGCGGCGGGCAAAGTGTGACAGCGCGCAATGCAGGGCTTCGTGAGCCAGTACGAACTGAGTTTCATCCGGGCGCAGTTCCTGCACATATTCCGGGTTGTAGTAGAATTTGCGTGCATCAGTGCCGGTAGTCGGGCACCAGGCAGGGTTGGCGGCCTGTAACGGCAGACGTAATACCAGTGCGCCAAGGAATGGTTTGTCAAGAATCAAACGTGTGCGGGCTGCGACCAGTTTGTCTTCAATGATCTGCAGGTCTGCTGCTGTCAGTTTTTCAGCGGTGGCATCAGTCATAAAGCATAATGTCGCCGATAGACTCCGCCCAGTTGGCGAATTCGGGTACGCTAAACATATCGTCGCCAATCGCCCGCAGCATATCCGAGACCAGCATCACGCCCATTTCTTTCAGTGAGAAGACTTTGGCATAATTGAGGATATGGCCGTAGACGGACATGGCTTCCTTCGTACCTTTGGCACGAATCGCCCGTCCGACCAGTGCGGCAGCAACCGCGTATTGCAGGTCGACTTCTTTGGGCGCTTTGATGTCTTCGCCACGCAGAATGGCATCCAGATCCGGCATCTGATCCAGACTATCGACAAACGCTTTCAGCTCAATACCGGCAGCCGGGCCGACACAGGACTGTAAGCTGCCTAACAGCAATCCGGGGTGATCACCGAATTTATGCAGGGCACGGTGGGCAAATTCCCAGGAACGCGGAGTAGGGAAGGCAACCGGATTATGCGCCGGATCAAAGTTAAATAATTGTTCGGGCCGGAAGCGCAGAAAGGCAATAATCCGCTCATCAATGTCATGCCGGTAAGCCCAGGCCACCCAGTCATCCAGATTCAGTTCCACTTCAAAATGTGAAAAACGGTTGGCCAGCGGCGCAGGCATGGTGTAGGTGACGCCACGGTCGCCCTGGCGGTTTCCGGCTGCGAAAATGGCCCAGCCTTCCGGAATCCGGTAATCACCGAGGCGGCGATCCAGTATTAATTGATAAGCCGCAGCAGAAACACTAGGCACGGCGGAGGTGATTTCATCCAGAAACAGAATACCCTGCTCACCATGTCGCTCAGCATCCGGCAGCATGGATGGAATCGCCCATTCCACCAGACCATTTTCCCGGAACGGAATACCACGCAGGTCGCTGGGCTCCATTTGTGACAAACGAATATCAATCACCGGCACCTGATGCCGCTCACCGACCTGAGCAATAATCTGTGATTTTCCAACACCCGGCGCGCCCCACAGCATCACCGGGGTATGGTAGCCCTGACGGGCACCGAGAAATTCTTTATCCAGTACTGAGCTGAGCTGCGATGGGCGCATGTAAGCTTCCTGTTGGTTTTTTAAAAAGTTTATTGACGATTATTGCTGTGGTGTCTGCCCGGCGGACGGATCAGGTAGGGTATCCATCGGTTCAAAGAGCTGGTAACCCTCCGGAAGGGTGAATAGAGCCTCGTCCAGTGGTGCTGTGCTGATAGCACCCAGCTCACTGGCCGGACCCTGGGGCAGTGCTTTAATCTGCAGCGCCAGCCCGGGTTTGTGTAATTTGGCCGTCGACTCCGGCGTGGCCGTAAAACCATTAATTTTTGCCGTTTCTACTGAAATGCTGTCCATAAAGTCAAACATATTAAGTAGTGTCTGATAGTCTGCCTTATCCATAGACGCCGGATCTGCATTACACACACTGCGCCCCGGAACGCCGTTGTAACTGAGTGTTTGTACCCGGCACTCTATGCCCTGAATGGTTAGGGTTTCGCCGCTGGCCTGTTGGGTAATTTGCGGTGCCGGTGCTTTCAGCATGGCTTCGGTCTGCTGCAGGCTGTTTTGTACTGCCTGACGCTGCTGTTCCGGCATATTGGGAAGCTGTGCCAGCATTTGGGCCTGCATGACTTTTTGCATATCGGCTACTTTTTGGGTGCGTTGCAGTGTCTTTTCCCGGCCACTATCAATATACTGACGGGTCTGTTGATTAATCGTGAGCAATGTTTGCTGTTCATGATCAAACAGCGAGTATACCGGGCTATTGACTTCACCCATACGCACTTTATTACCTTTGATCTGGATAAGAACCGTGCGGGCTTCACCACTTATTCCACTATCGATATAAGTCAGTTGAGTATCTGCCCGGGCAGTTGTGATCAGTGTCAGGCCCGCAATAAGGGCAAGGGCAGGAACAATTCGGTGTAAAGGATCAGAATGCATTTATGCTCCCCGTTGTTTTCAATGGTGCTGCATTCCAAACCCTTCTGGGCAGGTTTGCGCGGATTAATTTGGCAGGCAATTACTTTTCAGGGTGAACGGCATGTTTTCGCTGACTAACTGAGCAGTGAAATCCATGGGTTACCCTGAGCCTGTCAGCTTAAGCATACATCGGAATGATAATAGCAGTCCGGTCTTTACACCTGCATATTGCTTTTGGGAGGTTTTAATGTTTCATCCCGTTGAATTGTGTAAAATTGCCGGAACATAAATAGCCCTGCGTGATCCCAATGCGGTGATTTTGCGCAAAATATGGAAATATCAGGGTAAAGGTACAACAAATTGCTGAGTAGGGTGGTGCATCCTTTGAAAGGAATCTGGTTTTGAAAGGGATCTGGTTTGTGATGAAAGTATTCGGGCGTGTGTTCCGAGTCTTGTTTATTGTGGTGCTGGTGCTCGGCATTCTGGCAGGTATTGTGTATGCCATGCAGCTGGATGAGAAGGTCAGGTCACAGTTTGAAGGTAAGCGCTGGTCTTTGCCTGCGAGAGTATTTGCGCGCCCCCTGGACTTGTATGTCGGGCAGCAGCTGTACGCCGGCCATCTGGAGCAGGAGCTGAAACTGCTGAATTATGCGGCGGTTAAAGATCCGGTGGAAACGGGCCAGTACCGTCGGGAAGAAAATGATTTTCTGATTAATACACGCGGTTTTCAGTTTGCTGAAGATATGGAGCCGGCACGAAGCATCAAAATCGGCATCTCCAAGGGTAAAATCAGTAAGCTGGAATACAACAACGGTCAGGGCAGTCTGCCACTGATGCGGCTTGAGCCGGTGCTGATCGGTAATTTTTACCCCAGCCATAAAGAAGACCGGATATTGATCAAGCTGAGTGATGTTTCTCCGGCTTTGTTAAAAGGTTTGCTGGCGGTTGAAGATAAGAAATTCTTTGAACATCAGGGGGTTAATCCACTGGCAATTGCCCGGGCAATGATTGCCAACCTCAAGGCCGGTCATACCGTACAGGGCGGCAGTACCATTACCCAGCAGCTGGTGAAAAATTTCTATCTGAGTGATGAGCGCAGCTGGGAGCGTAAGGCCAAGGAAGCAATGATGGCCTTCCTGCTCGAGTTGCGCTATTCCAAGCAGGAAATTCTGGAAGCCTATCTGAACGAAATTTATCTGGGGCAGGATGGTGACCGGGCCATTCACGGCTTTGGTCTGGCGGCACAGTTTTATTTCAACCGTACGGTACGGGAGCTGAAGTCTGATCAGATTGCCATGCTGATTGGTCTGGCCAAAGGTGCCGGTTACTATAATCCGCGGCGTTTTCCGGAGCGGGCCAAAGCCCGGCGTAATCTGGTGCTGACCGTCATGGAGCAGGAACAGGCCATCACGCCGCGGGAAGCGGAAGCTGCCAGAGCCCGGGATCTGGGCGTGAGTGCACATCGTCCTTCCGGTGCCACGCCATTTCCGGCCTATCTTGATTTGGTTCGGGAGCAGTTAGCACGTGATTATCGTGATGAAGATCTGCGCAGTGAAGGTTTGCTGATTTTTACCGCTATGGATCCGATTGTGCAGCTGACTGCGGAAAATACGCTGGTCAATGGTGTTGAGCAACTGGAGAAACGGTACCGGACGCCTAAGGATAAGCTGAATGCCGCGATGGTCATCAGCAATGTTCAGGGTGGGGAAATTATTGCTCTGGTGGGGGGCCGGGTACTGCGTTATGCCGGTTATAACCGGGCGATTTCTGCTCAGCGTCAGATTGGCTCTGTCATCAAGCCGGCAATCTATCTGACTGCGCTGGAAGAGGGCGGGAAATACGGCTCGCTCAGCTCACGGATCAGTGATGGCCCGGTGAAGGTGAAAATCGGGCGGGGTAAGTATTGGGAGCCACGAAACTATGATCACACGAATAAAGGTGTTGTGACATTGTTACAGGCACTGACCTTGTCCCGCAACACTCCGGCGGTACGGGTAGGTGTTGAGGTCGGGTTGGATAAGGTCATTAATATGCTGAATGACCTGGGGCTGAAAAAAGATATTCCGGCCTATCCTTCCCTGCTGCTGGGGGCGCTGGAAATGTCGCCGCTGGAATTGCAGCAGATTTATCAGACCTTGGCTTCAGGCGGCTCATACTCGCCGCTGAAGTCGATTCGCAGTGTCATGAATCCAAAAGGGCAGACGCTGACCCGCTATCCGGTCAGTGTGGAGCAGGTGGCGCGGCCCGGTTCGGTGGATTTGCTGAATTTTGCCATGCACCAGGTGACGGTTTCCGGTACTGCGAAGTCATTGCAGAGTAAGCTGCCCAGCTGGAAACGGGTAGCCGGTAAAACCGGTACCACGAATGATAAAAAGGACAGCTGGTTTGCCGGATACTCGGGGCAGCACGTGATGACTGTCTGGGTGGGGCGGGATGATAATAAGCCGACGCGCATGACCGGGGGTACCGGTGCATTGCCCATCTGGGGTGATATGATGAAGGTTTTACCGACCCAGCCGTTGAAAATTGGTAAATCTTCGCGTCTGGTTTGGGTAAAAGTCGATTCAGTGACCGGGCTGTTGTATAACCCGGCGTGTGGTAAGCCGGTGACCATGCCGTTTGCCAGAGGCGCTCAGCCGACCAAGCGCAGTTACTGTGCACCTCCGCAACCTGCCGCACCGGCACAACAACCGGCCAGACCGGCGAATAACGGCGGCGGGAACTGGATAGAAAATCTGATGGAATAACATTCCGGGAATTTAATGATGAAAATAACAGTAAAATATTTCCGTGCCGAGTTGCTTTGCCTGACTGTTTCAGGCGGCCTGGTGCTTTCCGGCTGTGCACCGGTGCCGCAGGCTTATCCTGCTAATGTGATGCAGCCACAAGCTTCTGTGCAGCAACAGTATCAGTATCCGGCCACTTCAGTGCCACAGGCCGCGCCGCTGCCACAGGAGCTGCCATCGGCACGGCGCTATGCGGCGTTGCCATCCGGACGTCCGGAGACGCAGGAACCCTCTGTGCCACCGACCTTACAGCCTGCACAGCAGCAGCGCAGTAATGTGGTCAGAAAACCGCTGGCGATTAATCCCGGGCGTCCTGCAGTTCAGCAAAACAAGATAACACGGCGTCCGTCAACAACGAACACAGGCAAGCGTAATACGCCTCCTGAGTTGTCTCCGGCTCCACAGAAAAAAACCTCACCTTCAGTACGTACTGAGCAGAAAGTTGCGGTGAACAGTTCTCCCCGGTCAGGCTCCGGGGTTGTTCCGGCAGTGACGGCAATGAGCAAACAGCAAAAAGCCGATGAAACCGAAGTGCTGGATATGACCCGCAAAACCACCACCAGTAAGCCGGTGGTTGAGGAAAAGAAAGCACCGCCGCCTCCTGCACCCTCTTATAACGGCAATCCGGCGGTTACTATTCTGACCAAACAGGCCAATAACCAGCTGATTGCCGGTAAGACTGACCGTGCAGCTTCGACGCTGGAGCGTGCCTTGCGCATTGATCCGGATAATCCGATGTTGTGGCTGCGCCTGGCTGAGGTGAATGAAAAACAGGGTAATAAGGCACAGGCATCATCAATGGCGAAAAAAGCCATGATTCTGGCCCCGGATGATAACAATATTAAACAGCGTGGCAGACGCCTGTTGGATTAATGACTAAGAGCGCAAGCAGCCTGCTGGATCAGGGCGGCGCATTCGCCGGCCATATTGAAGGTTTCCAGCCCCGCCCGCAGCAACAGGAGATGGCAGCAGCCATCAGTGAGTTGCTGGACGAAGGTGGTGTGCTGGTGATTGAGGCCGGTACCGGCGTCGGTAAAACCTTTGCCTATCTGGCACCGGTGCTGGCGGCGGGTGAAAAAGTGGTGTTGTCCACCGGCAGTAAAACCCTGCAGGATCAGCTCTATTTCAAAGATCTGCCACTGGTGCGCAAAGCACTGGGTTTATCGCTGAAAAGTGCGCTGTTAAAAGGCCGCTCCAATTATCTGTGTCTGCACCGCCTGAATATGACCCTGAATGAGGGGCGGCTGGCGGATCGGCAGCAGGTTCGCTGGCTGCGGCGAATTGATAACTGGTCGGGGCTGACCACCACCGGCGATATTGCGGAAATGACTGAAGTGCCGCGTGACGCACCGGTCTGGGCGCAGGTGACTTCAACCGTGGATAATTGCCTGGGTGCCGAGTGTGAGGATTATGCGGACTGCTTCGTGGTCAAGGCACGGCGCAAGGCACAGGAAGCTGACATTGTAGTCGTTAATCACCATCTGTTTTTTGCCGATATGGCACTCAAGGAAGAAGGTTTCGGCGAGTTATTACCGGCAGTGGATGTGGTGGTGCTGGATGAGGCGCATCAGTTGCCGGATATTGCTTCAACCTTTTTTAGTGAGACACTCAGTAGCCGTCAGCTGCAGGAGTGGTGCCGGGATACGCGTGCTGAGAGCCTGAGCAGTGCAGCGGATATGCCGCAGATTCGTGATCATCTCGGCGAACTGGAAAAGGCAGTACTGGATTTGCGTCTGGCCATGGATGCGCCGGGGCAGCGTGCGCCCTGGAGTCAGTTGCGTGATCGCCCGGCCATCGTCGAGTATGTCGGTGCCATGCTGGCGGCCATGCTGGCGCTGGAAAAACTGCTGGAGCAGGCGGCAGAGCGCAGTAAAGGGTTGGAAACCGCTTATGAGCGACTGGTTGAGTTGCGCATGCGTCTGCAGGCTCTGCAGCAACCCCGGCCGGATGTCATCCAGTGGTACGAAACCTTTACCCGCAGCTTTGTGCTGACCTCCACGCCGCTGGATGTGGCCGCGCCGCTGCAGCGTTGTATGGAGGCTTTTCCCTGCCGCTGGGTACTGACTTCGGCGACACTGGCGGTGGGAGAGTCATTCGCACACTTTACTTCACGGCTGGGGCTGAATGATGCCCGCACGCTGCAGCTGGACAGCCCGTTTGATTACTGGCACAACTCGCTGCTCTATCTGCCAGCCGGATTGCCGGAGCCGCAGCAGTATGACTTTGTGCCGAGCATGGTCGAAGCGGCACTGCCGGTGATTCAGGCCGCTCAGGGGCGGACGTTTATGCTGTTTACCAGCTATCGGGCCATGAATGAGGCGGCTGAATTATTGCGTGATGAGCTGGAATATCCGCTGCTGGTGCAGGGTGACTCGCCGCCACGGGATATGATTGAAAAATTCCGCTCGCTGGGGAATGCGGTGTTACTCGGTACCGCCAGCTTCTGGGAAGGGGTGGATGTGCGCGGTGAGGCACTCAGTTGCGTGATTATTGATAAACTGCCCTTCGCGGCACCCAATGATCCGGTGCTGGAAGCACGGCTGGATACCCTGCGCAAACAGGGACAGAACCCGTTTGCCGAGCATCAGCTGCCGCATGCGGTGATTACCCTGAAACAGGGGGTCGGGCGGCTGATCCGGGATCAGGCCGACCGCGGGGTGCTGATGATTTGTGATAATCGTTTGCGCACCCGCAGTTATGGTTATACCTTCCTGAACAGTTTGCCGCGCATGCCGCGTACCCAGAAACTGGAGGTCGTGCAGCGCTTTTTTTCCAAAGATCAGCCGTTGCACACTCCTAAACGGCCTGCTGATCTTGCTCCCGTTGCTACGCCTGAGTCTGAAGGCCCGGGCCCGGTTACTGATAGTCCCGACTGATGAATATTCTTGCCCTTGATACTTCCAGTGATGCCTGCTCTGCCGCCGTGTTATGTGGTGAAAATGGCGAGACCTGTTTTACTGAGTTTACGGTGGAGCCACGTGCCCATACCCGGCTGATTTTGCCGATGGTGGAAAGTGTTTTGCAGCAGGCAGGTCTGACGCTGCAGGATATGGATGCACTGACATTCGGCCGTGGCCCCGGTGCATTTACCGGCGTGCGCATTGCCACCGGCGTAGTCCAGGGGCTGGCGCTGGCTGCCGGAAAGCCGGTGATACCGGTGTCGACACTGGCGGCGATTGCGCAGCAGGCTTATCAGCAGCAACAGGCTGAAAAAGTGTTGGTCGCTGTTGATGCACGCATGGGTGAAGTGTATTGGGGGCAATACCAGCTGGCGGGTACTGTGATGCAGTTGCAGGGCGGGGAGCTGGTGCTGGCCCCGGCTGATGCGCCGTTGCCGGGATCAGCGGAGTCTGCGGGCAGTGACTGGCTGGCTGCCGGTAGTGGCTGGCGGGAGTATGCGCAGGTGCTGCAGCCGCGTTTTGCTGACTATGTCAGTGCTTATCAGGCTGACTGGTTGCCTGCTGCTGAGTACATCGCCCGTCTGGCGCTTGATGGCTGGAAACGCGGTGAGGCGGTTGATGCAGAACTGGCGCAGCCGGTTTATCTGCGTAATAAAGTGGCTCAGACCATTCGTGAGCGGGCTGCCCGATAGACCGGCAGACTTTCCTGCAATTTTGCACTTTTCCCTGATTCCGGCTGTTGTTTCTGGGCAGAAGCAGTTGGTCAGCGTATTAATACCTGTCAACGAAATCCTTGGTTTATGAACTTTGTTTGCATAATCAAATACTAAGATATATCCCAACCACAGGGTAAAACAGGACGTAATAATGACAATATGGAACAGGTGGTGGCTGCTGGCGCTGATCAGCTGGCTGTCGTGGGCGGGTGTTGCTCAGGCTGCTACGGGTGATTCTGCGGCTGCCAAAACTGCGGGTATCACTCTGGATGCCAGCAAGGTCAGTCATCCCTGCGCACGTAAACCGGTACCGGAATTAAATCAGAAATCCACGCCGTTTCAGCAAAGTATCCATACTTATGCACGTAAGTTCAGTGTTGACAGTGATCTGATCCGCTCGGTGATTACCATAGAATCCTGCTATCTGGAAAAGGCGCTGTCACCGAAAAGTGCACAGGGCTTAATGCAGCTGATTCCGGCCACTGCAGAGCGGTTCGGAGTCAGTAATGCCTATGACAGCGAGCAGAATATCCGTGGTGGTACTCAGTATCTCGGCTGGCTGAGTCAGCGGTTTGGCGGTGATCTGGTCAAAGTGCTGGCAGCTTATAATGCCGGTGAGGGCAAGGTGGATCGTTATGACGGGATTCCGCCTTACCGGGAAACCCGCAATTATGTGCATGATGTGCTGGTGGTGTATAAAAAATTTAAGCAACATCGGGAAATGATTGCAGAGGCAAAAAACCGGCAGCAACAGGCTGAACAGGAGCAGCAGCGTGCCCGGCAACAACAGCAGGCCGCACTGGATCAGCAGCAGGCACAGCAGCGTGCCCGACAGCAACAATTAGCGCAGCAACAACGCCGGGTACAACAACCAACTGCTCAGGCCGCCGGACCGGCTGTGCCTGACCGTGCCGATACCCATCAGATTATTATTGGTCAGGTCTCCCGTCCAATACCACCGCCGGCCGCTCAACCGGTAAGGCGGCAGCCACCCCCGGTACTGCGTCAGGCCAGCGCCAAAACTATCCGCAATCCGGCTCAGCCTGCGCAAAACCAAAATAATGCTAATAATGTTCAGTCACAACGAGTGAAAAAGGTTTATGCCTCGCCTTTTAAACCGGGCCGGGCAGGCTGGCAGGCGAATAAACAACTGGCACCACATTTGTATAAGCAGTAAGGCATGTTTCTTTCCGGGCTATTCGCTACACTGAGGGTATGAATAGCTCAGGAGGAATACAACGTGGCAGTGACACTGAATCATCTGGTACAACGGCATGCCCGTTATCGGGCGCAACATAGTGCGCTGGTGTTTGATGGTCAGCAGTACAGCTGGGCTGCATTCGCGGAACAGGTCAACCAGCTGGCCAATGCCTTGTCAGGCGCCGGGATTAGCCGAGGTGACAAGGTAGCTACGGTGCTGCCGAACTGTTTTGAACTGATCACACTGTACTGGGCAACGGCCAGTATCGGCGCGGTGGTGGTGCCGTTAAGCCCGTTGTTGCAGAAGCAGGGTGTTATCAATCTGCTGCGCAATTCAGACAGCCGCCTGGTGTTTCTGCAGGATGCGCTGTGGCAGCAGCTGAAAACCGGCTTGCATGAGTTACCGGCGATTCCTGCTGAACATTATGTCATCACTGACGCTGCGGATGATGGGCGAAGTTACCGGCATTTTGTCAGTACAGCTACCTCAGCCAATCCGCCGGATGCCGGGGTCGGGCCGGATGACCTGTTTAATATTGTCTATAGCAGCGGCACCACCGGTGAGCCGAAGGGCATCGAACATTCCCACCATGTGCGATCACAGTATGCTGTGCATTTTGCGGCTTCGTTCCGTATGACCCCGGAAAGTGTGGTCTTGCACAGCGGGTCGATCGTGTTCAATGGCGCGTTTGTCACCTTAATGCCGTGTTTTTTCCTCGGCGCCACCTATGTTTTACAACGCACATTCGATGTGGAAGCCATGATCCGGGCGATTGAGCAGTACCGGGTCACGCATATTATGCTGGTTCCGGCGCAGATTATTGCGCTGCTGCAAAGCCCGGATGCCACTGCGGAAAAGCTGGCTTCATTAGAGATGGTGTTAACGCTGGGTGCACCGCTGCAGCAGAAAGACCGCGAGGCACTGATGGCTTTGTTGCCGGGGCGTTACCATGAGCTGTACGGCCTCACGGAAGGTTTTGTCACCATTCTGGATAAGCTGGACGCGGAGTCTAAGCCGGGTTCGGTGGGTTGCCCGCCGCCGGGCTATGAAATGCGCATTGTTGATGAGCAGGGCAATGAGGTTCCCGCCGGAGTGGTGGGTGAAATTACCGGCTACGGGCCGATCCGCATGAACGGTTATTATGGCCGCCCTGACCTGACGGCAGAAACGGTGCGTGATGGCTGGATTTATACCGGTGATCTGGGCTATGCGGATGAGGACGGTTATCTGTATCTGGTTGACCGCAAGAAGGATATGATCCTGTCCGGCAGTGTCAATGTGTATCCGCGGGATATTGAAAATGTCATCGCTGGCCATGAGGCGGTGCTGGAGGTGGCGGTGTTTGGCGTGCCTTCGGATAAATGGGGGGAGGTGCCGGTGGCGGCGGTGGTGTTAAAGCCTGATGTTGTACTGACTGAAGCAGAGCTGATTGAGTGGACGAACCAGCGCGTGGAGGCGAAGTTTCAGCGGATACAGGGGGTGATGCTGCTGGCTGAATTTCCGAGGAATGCGGCGGGGAAGACCCTGAAGAACCGGTTGCTGGAGATGTACTAAAGGCCAGCAACCGTCCCATAAGTCAAGCCAAACTGGGGTTTGCCAGCCCACTTGAGCTGGTCTACAAATACCCGCCAGCAGCCTGCAAAGTATGCTGTGTTACCGGATCAGACAGCCAGACTACCAGCGCGGTTTGCTGCTGACCCGCATCAGGCGCAGCGGACATATCCAGCTGCCATTGCTGTGCTTCAGCATCCACGGCTTGCCGGCGGTGCTCCAGCACCACAAAGTCATGCTTTAATTCCCGTCCTGAGTTTTCGCCGCGTTGCACTGAGGTGGTGAGCCCCATACCCAGATAAGCCACATTGAGTTGCCATTGTTTCTGCTCAAAATACTCCGGTGACGCGGGTGAAAAATTAACTTTCAGCTGGTTTGCATCATCCAGCTCGGCCTTTAATACCCCGGTTTTTCTGTCTCCGGCGTCCCAGCTGCTGATACCACGTAAATGTCCCCGCCACTCCTGATTATTGAGTACAACCTGCGGGGTATAACTTTGCCGCGTGTTGCCTGCATTAACGTGCCGGTGCTGACGTGTGGTGTATGCCGGAGAAGAAAACCGGTCAGTCCAGCCCAGTGAATTCCAGTAATCGACGTGGAATGCCAGCGGGATGAAATCTTTAAACAGGCCGGGATCGTCTTTCAGTGTGGAAAACCAGCGGTCAGCCGGAGGGCAACTGCTGCAGCCTTCGGAGGTGTAAAGCTCGACAGTGTCTGTGGCGCGGATGTCGCTGCTGAATGATTTGGCCTGTGCTGTGGCTGCCAGTGCGCTGCTCAGAGCCAGTGAGATTAACAGTCCGGAAATAGTATGTTTCATAATTTGTCCTGAAAATAAATGATCATATTTCAGGTACGTTTCTATAGAGCCTGTAGATGCAGCAGCTGCGGACTTATTCGCCAATAGCTGACAGTATGTATTTAGCCGTCATCAAATCCAGATGAGCACCACCACCATTTTTGAAAACGGTAATATCCTCGGCTGCCGTTCTGCCTGCAAAGCCGCCCACCAGATCGTAAAGGTCTGCTAATACGTCGCCGCGGCTGATTGCGCCGGTGGCCAGCGGGATCATCAGTTCACCAATGTGACCGATAGTGGTGTCATAACTGTCGACACACAGCCGGGCTTTCTGCAGCAGTACATCATCGGCTTCACGCATATCCTTTTTGAAGGCACCAATCAGGTCGATATGAGTGCCGGGACTTACCCAGCCACCTTTAAGCACCGGCGATTTTGACATAGTGGCTGTCGAAATAATGTCGGCATGTGAGCAGGCTTTTTCCAGGTCAGTCACGGCCTGTACCGGGAATCCGGCCTGAGCCATTTTTTTTGCCAGTGCTTCGGCCTTTTCTGCGGTGCGGTTCCAGACTTGGATGTGGTTAATGGTGGGGAATACTTCGCTATAAGCACGGATCAGGGTTTCAGCAACAACACCTGCCCCGACAATCAGGTGGCGCTGGCTGTCTTCACGCGCCAGCAGCTTTGCACCAAATACCGAATCACCGGCGGTTTTCCATTCGGTGATCAGGCTGCTGTCGATAATCGCCTCGAGACTGCCGCCCTGATCTTCAAAAACCAGCATGGCACCCTGCACGCTGGGCAAGCCTTTTGCGGCATTATCGGCCATGACTGAAACGGATTTAACGCCAAACCCCAGACCGTCAATCCAGGCGGCACGGCTGAGCAGGGTGTCCTGCGCACGGGTCAGGAACTGATCGCCTACCTCTGCTTTCGGGCGCTGATGTCCGGCACGTAGTGCCTCCACCACACCGCTCCAGTTCAGCTTGCCGGCGGCGGTTTCACGGGATATAAATTTCATGTCAGTTTTCCTTACTCAGCGGTTATGTTTCATTTCACCGGCCCATATTATACCACTGTCGCACTCCGGGAGTATGGTGCAGTCAGGCAGCGCGGCTTTATTGGGCCGGAAATTGTTCTTGCATCTCACGTTACGTAAGCATCTAGACTTTCGGTTGTCCATTATCAAAGAGGTAAAAGTGTGGTTTGGAAAATTGGTGAAGTTGTAGACAGAACAGGTCTAACCGCGAGGGCTCTGCATTTCTATGAAGAGCAGGGTCTCATCGGCCCGGTTTCCAGGAACACTGCGGGACATCGGCTATACAATCAATCTGATCTGCTGAGGTTGCAGCAGATCAGAACGCTTCGACAACTCGGTGTTTCTTTGTCTGATATGCCGCCATTGCTAAATGACACGGGTCAACTGGTGCCTCAACTTAAACAGCAATTATCAAAGCTCAAACAACAGCGCCAGGCCATTCAAAGCATTGAAAGCAAGATCGCTAAACTGGTTGATATGCTCGAAATCCGATCAATATCTCAGCATGATTTGGACGAAATCCTATTTCAAACCCTGGAGAGTATGACAATGTACGACAAATATTTTAGCCAAAGTGAAATTGATGCAATACATAATCAAGAGCATGTTGCCGGAAGTAATCAAAGTTTCGGGTCTGTATGGAGTAATTGGGTAAGTAACATGCAATCAGTGCAATTAAGTGGAGCTGATCCAAAATCGGAAGAAGTGCAAGACCTGATGCGTCATTGGGATAAAATGGTAACTCAGCTTACTGAGAATGATGATGAGAAACTAAAGGCGTTTAATAATCTGCTGCACAACGAACCGCAAGCCAGAAAAGATCATGGTATCAGTGATGAATTATTTGAATTTATGGCTCAGGCATCTGGTGGGCACTAAGTTTAACGAGGATAAGTGCGAAAAAGTACATAGAATCACGTAAACCCGCCTCACCCGGACTGCCCAAAGCTGCGTAACTTCATTGTGCAGCTTTGGGCAGCCGGTTACGTGAAGCTTTATATTGTCAGCGATTTCGGCAAGGGATATTCAATCTTGTAGGGTATATCTGAAATCAGCAGAGAATTTGTTACCCTCTTGCCTGATATATCCGGGCCAACGAAACACAAGGCCATCATGGATAATATGCAAACGCCACCGGAACCAGTAACCATGTCAAATCCCGCTGAGCCCACATCAGAAGCCTTCATCACCACCTTCGACGATTTCGCACAAACGGCGGATTATTCGCTGCTGGATACCCTGAATGCTGACCCGGAAGCCACTGCAGACGGCAATGATCACCGCCCCCGGCAGGTGTTTTCCGGGCATTATGTACCCGTCACTCCCACGCCGCTGCCAGACCCGGAATATGTCGCCCATAGCCACGCTTTTTTTCAGGAACTGGGTTTGGGCGATGCGCTGGTGCAGGATGAAAAATTCAGCAAAGTCTTTGCCGGTGATCTCTCTGCGGTGCAGGCACCAATGCGTCCGGCAGGCTGGGCGACCGGTTATGCACTGTCGATTTATGGTACCGAATACACCCGTCAAGACCAGTTCGGGACCGGGAATGGTTACGGCGATGGCCGGGCGATTTCAGTGTTTGAAGGCATACTCAATGGACAGCGTTGGGAAATGCAACTGAAAGGGGGAGGGCGGACTCCTTATGGCCGTGGCGCTGACGGGCGTGCCGTGCTGCGTTCCAGTATGCGGGAATTTCTGGCCCAGGACTATATGCACGCTTTGGGTGTGCCCACCTCGCGCTCGCTGACTCTGTATGTCTCCCGAACAGAGACCGTGACCCGTCCCTGGTATTCTGCAGACGCTAACACCATTGATCCGGATATTCTGGTCGAAAACCCGGTGGCGATTTCCACCCGTGTTGCGCCTTCGTTTTTGCGCGTCGGCCAGCTGGAGTTATTCGCCCGCCGCACGCGCAACAATGCCTATCCGGGCGCACGCGAAGAATTACGCATGATTGTGGCGCATCTGATTGAGCGTGAATATAAAGGCCTGATTGATCAGGATCTTGATTTTGCGGATCAGGTCGTCGGGCTGGCTAAACACTTCCGCCGACGGCTGACCGCACTGGTGGCGGACTGGCTGCGGGTGGGGTATTGCCAGGGGAATTTTAACAGCGATAACTGCGCGGCGGGTGGCTTTACCCTCGACTACGGGCCATTTGGATTTTGCGAGCTGTTTGACCCCAAATTTCAGCCCTGGACAGGTGGCGGCGAGCACTTTTCCTTCTTTAATCAGCCCAACGCTGCCGAGGCCAATTACCATATGTTCTGGACAGCGGTACGTCCGCTGCTTGAAGACAATGCTGAGGCTTTGGCACAGCTTGACCAGATCCGTCTTGGCTTTGCCGCAGAGATGGAACAACAGCTTGAAGCTATGTGGGCGGCCAAACTGGGCCTGACCGAGTATCATCCGGAGCTGTTCAGGCAGCTGATGCGGCTGATGATGCAGACCGGCGTGGATTACACTCTCTTCTTTCGTGAGCTGTCACATCTCCCGGACGAGGTTTCCGCCCTGCAAAAAAGCTTTTATGGCCACACTTCAGCACAGCTTGATGAGCAATGGCAGGCCTGGTTTAAGAACTGGCGCGACCTTGTCATTAACGGGGGGAGTTTGGCTGACATATCAGCGCAGATGAAGCTGACCAACCCCAAATACACCTGGCGGGAGTGGCTGATTGTCCCGGCCTATCAGCAGGCAATGCAGGGTGATTACACCTTAGTCCATGAGTTGCAGCAGGTGTTGAGCGAGCCGTATGCGGAGCAGTCCGCAGAAACTGAGGCGAAGTACTACCGGCTGAAACCTGCGGCGTTTTTTAATGCCGGTGGGGTGTCGCATTATAGTTGTTCGTCTTGATTACCGGAGTTGTGCGGGCAGCAAGGCGATGCCTGATATGTCAGAAATTGTCTACCCTGATACTGGCAAGGAAGAATGAGGAAATGAAAAATCATTCCCTCACTCTTAAGGATCAATCATCGCCTGAAACGAATGAACAGAATTAATTCTGGTATTGTTGCATCACACCATCAATTTCAATGGCACCTCTGAAATTACCTTTCGGTTGAATTTTTGGTGTAGCCATTTGCTGATAGTTAGGCTGAGCCTTTGGTGTAGCCATCTGCTGATAGTTAGGCATAGGTGCAACCGGACGCTGAACTACATTCATGCGTGGACGCGGATTACACTGACCTTTGGCATTACGGCCATGCCAACACCTTTTCGCTCTCGGAATAGGTTGCTGTACCACAGTGCGTGGGGCTACTTGCGGAACCACCGGAGCTTCAGTGCGTGGAGCCATGCGCATGCGGGGAGCAGGATTGCACTGGCCTTTGGCGTTGCGGCCATGCCAGCATTTTTTCGCAGCCGGACGAGGTTTTGGTGTTGGTTTTGCACACTTACTGCAATCAACAATTGTTTTTACAACCGGCTCTTGCACCACGGGTGCTGCTTCAGCGGACTGCTGAGCAACCATTTGCTGGCTACAGCCGGAAGCCAATAAACCTGCCGTAATGACTGCTGCAAGGGTTAGTTGGGTTTTTATCTTCATAGCTTTACGATCTCTATCGTTGTTTAAGGGAAAGCGCTCCAGAACCATAGCCTGGACTACTTCAAAATCAGTTCATCTAACGTATCTTTTTAATCACAAGTTAATCACAAGGGGTCGCTAAATTGGAGTATCAGTACTTCGGCTCAATGTCTTCTGATGAAACGGTGCTGTATTGCTTAAAATAGCGGGTACCACCAGCGGCGATACCCGTGACACAAATTGCAATCGTGACATAAAGACTATTGAGTATGAAAAAAACAAAATCTATCATACGAAAAGTATGATGAAAATATATTTTTTCTTATTTTTGCGGCTATATCAGCACGACAGTGGCTCATGCTAATATCCGAATGAGTACGGTAAGAGTAAACCAACATGTTGAAAGCTATCGTAAATCTCAGCCGCGATGAGTATCTGGAGCTTGATAAAGCCAGTGATATACGCCATGAACATCTGGATGGTCAGGTCTTTGCAATGGTTGGCGGCAGTATTCAGTATGCCCGTGCTGCAGGTGCAGGTAATGTTTTCTCCGCGCTGGACAGGTGCTGCGTAAAAAAAAACCTGTCAGCCAATGAATTAGCTGATGTTTAACGTGGAATAAGCTGGGGTAAGCGGAGTATTCAGTTTTTGAAAGCCCTGGTGGGTAGACAGCGGACTTGTTGATATACTTCAACCGACCATAATTGTTGATTTATTGAAAGTCTGAAAATTAAGCGCCAGTAAGGAGTCCAGGGCTTTCTTGTGAGTGGTGTGGGTTTGCGCCAGACACGAATCAATGGCTTGCACAAACGCGGTAAAGTTTTCATGGTACTGTGAGTAGAGACATTCTTTCTTCACAAACTTCCACAAGCGTTCAATCAGGTTCAGGTTGGGAGAATAGGCGGGCAGGAACAACAATTCGATCCCCAGTGTTTCCGCCAAATCCATGACCAGCCGACAACGTTGGTAGCGGGCATTGTCCATCACCAGGGTCACTGGCACGTCCAGGGCCAATGCCTTGATTCGCTGAAGCAACTGGCAAACACTGTGGGAGTTGATGTAACTGTCATTGGTCACGGTAACCAGTTCATGGGTAACCGCATTCAGCGCGCCCAGTACATTGTAACGCTGGCGTCCGGCCGGGGCACGGATGAACAAGCGGGTAAAACACCACACAAACCCCAGGAACGGGGCCAGTACAAAGTGGGCCGCGTCGACAAAGAAAACCGCCCGCTTCCCGGCCCTGGCTTCCTCAAGACGCGGCTCCAATGCTTTTTTTAAAAGCCTCCTGAACCTCGGGATCCGCTTTCGCCGGGATCATCCCCACCTTCCTGACCGACAACCCCAGGCTGTGGAGGAACATCCGCACGGCTTCCCGCTGGAGTTCAAGGCCGGTTAGCCGCTGGATGTCAGCCATCGCCTGAGTGATCCGGGTGGTTGGATGGTGTTCAAAATGACTTTTCAACACGTCACGGAAAGGCTCCAGCTGACTGACCGGACGATAGAAGTCCACTTGTTCCAAAGCCGCAAGCCCACCTTGTTGGTAGCGTTTCAGATAACGGGTGACGGTCGTTGAACTGACCCCCGCCAACCGTTCTATCTCCCCATGTGCGACTCCCTGGCTTTTGAGCCATAACACCTCCATCCGTTGGCGGACTCGCGGGTGGGGGTGATGGTACCGTCCCTTATTCAAGGCGTTCCGCTCGGATTCGCCAAACTCTATCTGGATCATGCAAAGTATCACCGGTTGTCAACAACATCCGGACTTTGCTTGAAGGCTTCACATTATTCAACAGTTACTCACGGGTCGAGTATACAAGCGTGTTTGCCTGGCAGGGGTAAAGCTCTAAAATTTTTTTGAATCAGATGGTTACATCTGTGACTGAATATAATTCCGGGTGCCGATTTTGTCAATCAGTCCCAGCTGTTGCTCCAGCCAGTGAGTGTGATCTTCCTCGGTGTCTTTCAGTTGTGACTCCAGCATATCGCGGGTGACATAATCCTGCTCTTCCTCGCACAGTTTAATCGCGGCTTTCAGGGAAGCATTCACTTTATTTTCCAGCGCCAGATCATTTTCCATAATGGTTTTGACATCAGCGCCAACATTGACCGGTTCCTGCTGGTTCAGATCCGGTGTGTCTTCCAGAAACAGAATGCGCTTAATAATCAGATCAGCATGGCCGGTTTCTTCTTCCATCTCGTGTTCGAAATGCGCGGCCAGTTTAGTTAGTCCCCAGTCGTCAAACATCCGGGAGTGGATGAAATACTGATCGCGTGCCGCCAGCTCTCCCGCCAGCAGTTTCTTTAGTTCATCAATAACACGTTGATTTCCTTTCATTACTTAATCTCCCATCATGGATTGTAAATAGTTTGCTAAACCGGAGTTCTGAATCAACCATTGTTGGGTCTCCTGCCAGTCCAGATTTTCCTCTTCCTGCTCCAGAATCTCCTCCAGTTCATCGCGGGAAACGTAATCCTGCTCATCTTCACAAAGCCTGATAGCTTCTCGTAACTGGTCGATACCTTGCCGGCACATCTTCATATCATTAGCCAGTATCTCCGGCACATCTTCACCGATATAGATCTTGCCGAGATCCTGCAGATTAGGCAGACCTTCCAGGAACAGGATGCGTTCAATAAGCTCATCAGCTTGTTTCATAGCTTTGATAGAGCACTTGTATTCAGCCTCATTCAACTTGCCCAATCCCCAGTTCTTTGTCATGCGTGCATGCAGGAAGTACTGGTTAATGGCTGTGAGCTGATATTTCAGCGCCTGATTCAGCGCTTGTTTTACAGCGGGGTTTCCTTTCATTGAAGTTCCCTGGGGTAGTTAATGAAGCTGACTATTGTACGCCCCTGTAGTGCGGGTTGCATGATTCTGGCTGATTTTTCTGTTCAGGCTGCAGGATCACAGGATAGCTAAATTAAAAAAAGGAATGAGAATCGCTTGCATTTGCAAATGATAATAATTATCATGCCCGCAATTATTGAGAATCATTATCAAGTGGTGATTAAGATGTATGTATGTGTCTGTAATGCGGTGACAGATCGTGAAATTAAAAAAGCGGTGAAACAGGGTGATGATACCTTTGAAAAGGTGCGTGACTCGCTGAAAGTGGCTTCCTGCTGTGGTCAATGCGAATCACATGCACGTGAAGTCATAGCAGAAGCCAAACAGGCAAAGCCAACACTGGGCGGTATTCCACTGTTTCCGGTCGATATGCCCTGTCCGGCCTGATTAGACCGGCAAGTTATGAATCATTCGATGCTGATGAATATGTCATCAAAGCCACCGCTTAAAATCAACCTGAAGGAGCTGATGCGGGGTAGCAGAAAGCTGATCCTTGAGCATGGTGATAAGCCTTATCTGCTCAGTATTACCCGTAAAGGTAAATTAATTCTTACCGCAGCTGACGAAGATAAAGCTGTAACTAATAAAACTCCGGCCAGCCCCGGAAAACAGTAAATTTTGTATCGTTTATAATTTTTATGAGAATCAAGCCAGTACCTGTCCTCCTCTGATGCCAGCCAGATTCTCTATCTTAAAATCCCATGGAGTACTTATGATATATCTGAGAAGACCGGTGTTATCAGTCGCGCTGGCAGGTTTACTAATGTCCGGCTTTCCGGCTGTTGCCGCTGAAGTATCTGCTAAAGCCGTGATGGAAACCTACACTGAAATTGCCCATGCTGCGTTCAGCGACTCGCTGGCAACGGCTAAAACCCTGCAAGGCCGTGTTGAGGCACTGGTTGACGGCCCTTCTGAGGAAACCATGCAGGCAGCCCGCGAAGCATGGCTGGCAGCACGTGTACCTTATGGTCAAACTGAGGTTTATCGTTTTGGGAACGCCAATGTCGACGACTGGGAAGGTAAGGTAAATGCCTGGCCACTGGATGAGGGGCTGATTGATTATGTTGCTGACAGCTATGAACATGAGGACGGTAATGAGTTCGCTGCTGAAAATATAATCGCCGGTGATGAGGGAATTAATGCGGAATTACTGCAATCATCGCATGAAAAGGGCGGTTCCGAGGCCAATGTGGCCACCGGTTATCACGCCATTGAGTTTTTGCTCTGGGGGCAGGATCTGAATAAAAATCCCGCTGATACCGGTAGCCGTACCTATACCGACTTTGTCCGGGGTGAGGGTTGTACCAACGGCAACTGTGATCGTCGGGCAAAATACCTGACCGAGGTGACCGGTCTGCTGGTTAAAGATCTGCAGGAAATGGTTGCGGACTGGGAGGGCGGTAAGGACAACTACCGCAAGGAATTTATGGCGCTGGATGAAAATGAAGCGCTGCGCCGTATGCTGTTTGGCATGGGTAGCCTGAGTCTGGGTGAGCTGGCCGGGGAGCGTATCAATGTCGCACTGCTGGCACACTCACAGGAAGATGAGCACTCCTGCTTCAGTGATAACACGCATGTGGATATTGCCGAGAATGCACGCGGTATTCAGAATACTTTTAACGGCACTTACACCAAAGTAGACGGTAGCAAAGTTGAAGGTCCGGGTCTGGCCGATCTGGTTGCCGTTAAAGATGAAGCGCTGAGCAAGAAATTGATTGAGCAACTGAATGACTCACAGCAGAAAGCGGCAATGCTTGTTGACGCCGCGGAGCAGGGCGAGCACTTTGACCAGCAGATTGTTTCCGGTAATGAAACAGGTAATGCACGGGTGAAAGCCGTGATTGATGCCCTGCGCACACAGACCGGCTCTATCGAAGCGGTATCCGGGGTATTGGGCATTGAAAATCTTAGCCCGGAAAGCAGTGACTCTTTCGGTAGTTAAAACTGATATAACAAAACAGACTTAAGCAAACTTTAAAATGATCAGACATTCATTAGCCATAGCCGGGGGCTTTTTGCTGGCTCCCGGCTTAGTCAGCGGTGCTGATAATAATCCCGGCCCGGCTACCGATTCCCGCTTGTCGGGCGGGGCAACCACGGTATTCGATACCAGTCGCAATGCTTTTTCACTCCCGGCGAAAAACCTTGGTATTTTGCGCAGGGACAACTTCTTTATCGGCAACGCTTTCTTCAAACAGCCCTGGGTGATTGCACCTGCTTCGACTTCAGCCCGTGACGGGCTGGGGCCGTTATTCAATACCAATACCTGTCAGGGCTGCCATGTCAAAGATGGTCGTGGTCAGCCGCCTTTGAGTAAAGATGATGATTTTTTATCGGCATTGGTACGCCTGAGTGTTCCGGCACTGACTGCTGAACATGATGAGCTGGTGCTGAAAACTGGCGTAGTACCGGAACCTAATTATGGCGACCAGTTGCAACCAAAAGGTATCCCCGGTGTGAAAGGTGAAGCCACTCCAAGGCTAAGCTATCAGCAAATCAGTGGTCAGTTTGCTGATGGTGAAACCTATACCTTGCTCAAGCCGGAATTGTCACTCGGGGGACTTAATTACGGAGCACTGCACAAGGATGTGCAGACTTCAGTGCGGGTTGCACCGGCGATGATCGGTTTGGGGCTGCTGGAGGCGATTCCGGAGGATGTCATTTTGCAACGGGCTGATCCGGATGATGAGGACGGTGATGGTATTTCCGGTCGCCCGAACCGGGTCTGGAGCATTGATCAGCAACAAACCGTACTGGGTCGCTTTGGCTGGAAGGCGAATCAGCCGACGGTAAAGCAGCAGTCGGAAGGCGCTTTTAACGGCGATATGGGTATCACCACCGTAGCTTTCGCTGAGCAAAACTGCACGCCGGTACAGGAAAAATGTCAGCAGGCTCCCGGTGGCGGCCAGCCGGAAATCAGTGCGGAAATCATGGAAAAAGTTACTTTTTATGCCACCACACTGGCGGTTCCGGCACGGCGTAATGTCGATGACCCCGTCGTACTGAAAGGTGAACAACTGTTTCAGTCTGCCGGTTGTACAGCGTGTCATGTCAGTGAATACAAAACCGGTGAGCTGGCCGGTTTTCCGGAACTATCCAATCAGTTGATCCGGCCTTATACCGACCTGTTGTTACATGATATGGGGGAGGGGCTGGCAGATGGTCGCCCTGATTTTCAGGCTTCAGGGCGTGAGTGGCGTACCCCGCCATTATGGGGGATTGGTCTGGTGGAAACCGTGAACGGTCATACCCGTTTTCTGCACGATGGCCGTGCCCGGAATCTGCTGGAAGCGGTGCTCTGGCATGGCGGGGAAGCTGAGGCGTCCAGACAGCAGGTGCTGCAGATGGACAAGGCTGAACGTGATGCTTTAATCGTCTTCCTGAATTCTTTATAGGTGGTGTCATGAGTGTGAAGCAAGTACTGGCAGTGGTTAGTCTGGTCGTGAATGGAAAAAGTGCGTGCTGACTGGGCTGCCACGCTTTCCTCGTGGGAACAAAGTAACGCTTATCTGTGTGGCCCGGTAGTTGAGGGGAAATTGATTTTGCTGTTTATTTTAAGCCGGTTAAGAAAGCCGTTATTAAAGACTTGCTGAGCTCAGAGACAGCCATCACGCAGGTGATGGTTGAACAGGCCCGGAGGTCAGGGGCTGGCAACGCTGGAGTATCTGCTGTTTGATCGTGAGCAGGAGGATCAAAAGCTGCTGGCGGCCTTTGCCGGTGATGAGTAATATTACAGCTATCTGGTGTGCAGCTGGTCTGCTTGCAAAGAATGCTTTCTTTAGCCCCTCGCCCTGTGAGGGAGAGGGGCTGGGGTGAGGGTGATTACGAATCCTGCCCTGAATCCGCCTGCTTAGCGGCTACAGCTTCTTTCACCGCCGTCTGCAGTTCACCGTTTTCAAACATCTCCAGGGTAATATCACAGCCGCCGACCAGCTCACCGTTGATGTAAATCTGCGGGAAGGTTGGCCAGTCCGCATAACGCGGCAGGTTCTGGAAGATTTCCGGGTCAGTCAATACGTTGACATAGGCAAATTCTTCACCACAACCCATCAGGGCCTGTGCGGCACGGCTGGAGAAACCACATTGCGGTAACTGCGGGGTGCCTTTCATGAAAATAACCACGGGGTTGCTTTTTACGGCCTCGTCAATACGTTCTAATACGTCCATTCTGCTCAAACCTTATTTATGTATGTGTAAAAATAATATGCGATTGTCCGCTACTGAATTCAAGTGCTATTTCCGGAACGGGCACCAACACCCAGTAACCGGCGTGCCTCTTTTTGCATGGCACCCCGTGCCAGCAGGAGTTTCCAGCGGTTACCTCCCGCCTGTCGCCAGAGCAGGGCTGCACGGATACCGGCCAGTAATAAAACCCTTATTTTTGCAGCATTATCCGGGTTGCCGAGATGAGTCTGGTCGCCTTTGATAATAATGCGCGGGCCGATCTTGCTGATGGTACTGGTATAAACTTCCGCCAGCCGGGAAATAATATTACTGTGAGTCGGCTCAAAAAACTCCAGCTGCTTTTGTGCTTCTGCTATGCCGGCCAGTAACTGGCGGAAGCTGTCCGGACTGGCAGTGAGCTTTTTTTCCAGATAGAGCAGGTTAATCGTGTAGCGGGTGGCTTCAACATTTTTGGGCCGGCCATCCTGATCCAGTGAGCCGGTGCCCAGTTGATGCATCAGTGAACGCAGCCCGGTGCGCAGTTCTGACAAGCCACCGTACAGATCTTCGATACTGTCACTTTCTTCGGCTAACAGGCTGTTGACGGCACTGCGCAGCAGATCCTGATCGACATTGCCGCTGCTGGCAATCTGATTAACACCGTCGACTGCCTGAAATAAGGCCGCCAGAGCAATAGTCCGGTTTCGTGTATTAGCTTCCACAGTAATCCATGAGGTTTGTTGTCAATAAGTCAGGTATTAATACTACCGGTAAATACGTAATAGAAAAATCCCGGGATGCAAAACCATGCGTTTTGTTAAAGATGGGGTAACTCCGGATAAATTTCAACACATTGCATCAGGCACAGTGGGTCTGCATCGCGTCAATTATACCGCCACCCAGACAAATCTGCTGGTCATAAAATACGATGGACTGGCCGGGGGTGATAGCCCGCTGGGGCCGGTCAAAACAGACCGTTGCACTATCACCGCTCAGCTGTACCCGACAAGCTTCTTCGGTCTGGCGGTAGCGGATTTTTGCGGCACAGCTGAAGTCTTTGGCTGGAGGGTTACCATCAACCCAGTGCAGCTGCCCGGCGCTGAGTGACTGTTTCAGCAGGTAGTCATTCTGATGGCCCTGAGCAACAATCAGGCGGTTTTTATCCAGATCTTTATCAATCACAAACCATGGCGCTTCCGGCAGATCTTTTTGCCCACCGATCCCCAGCCCCTGCCGCTGACCCAGCGTGTAGTACATCAGGCCCTGATGCTCACCAATTACCTGGCCCTGTGGAGTGACAATTTCACCGGGCTGGGCGGGTAAAAAACGCTGCAGGAAATCACGGAATTTGCGCTCGCCAATAAAGCAGATGCCGGTGCTGTCTTTCTTACGGGCTGTTGTAAAGTTGGCCTGATCTGCTATTTCCCGTACCTCATCTTTGGGCAAATGACCGACCGGAAACAGGCTGCGTGCCAGTTGATGCTGCTGCAGGGTATACAGGAAGTAGGTCTGGTCTTTATTGTTGTCCACGCCTTTCAGCATTAAATAGCGATCACCCCGCTGTTCAATGCGTGCATAATGGCCGGTGGCGATATAATCGGCCCCCATGTCCAGCGCAAAATCGAGAAAGGCTTTAAACTTGATTTCCTTGTTGCACATAATATCCGGGTTGGGCGTGCGCCCGGCTTTGTATTCGGCCAGGAAATAGGTGAATACATGATCCCAGTATTCGCTGGCAAAATTCATGGTGTGCAGTTTAATGCCCAGCTGATCGGCAACCGATTGTGCATCTTTCAGATCGACTGAAGCAGAGCAATACTCGGCGGTATCATCTTCCTCCCAGTTCTTCATGAACAGGCCTTCGACCTGATAACCCTGTTGTTGCAGCAGTAAAGCGGCAACCGAGGAGTCGACGCCGCCGGACATGCCGACGATTACCCGTGGTTTCATTGCAGCTCCAGGGTCAGGTTGTGCAGGCAGTTCAGTGGCAGGCGCACACCCTGTTTATAAAGCCGGATCGATTCCAGCACCAGGTCGTTGCGCGGGGTCATGTGCGGGCTGTTGCTGATTTCATCTTCAGTCAGCCAGTGCACGGCGGCAATGTCCGGATCAAGCTGATAATTCTCCGCTTTTTTAAGCAGTTTGCCACAAAAGGTAAAGCGCAGATAAACCCGGTCAGGATCTTCTGACTGGCCCAGCAAGATGCCCAGCAGTGCCTCCGGTTCGTAGTGATAGCCGGTTTCTTCCAGTGTCTCGCGGCGTGTGGCATCCAGCAGGGTTTCACCGTATTCGAGATGGCCTGCGGGCTGGTTCAGTAACATCTGCCCGCGAATCTCTTCTTCAACCATTAAATAACGGTTATCCTGTTCAATAATGCTGGCGACAACGACGCGGGGTTTCCAAACCATAAATACTCTGATCTCTTTAAATGTGTACTGATTTAACCAAGGCGGATTCTTTTAATTATATCAGCAATAAAAATTTATGCTGCTCACTCCGCTAATGCCGTATTGGCAATATTGTGAAGGACGCGGAAAGCCGGGGCAGCCTTCCGCGTTTTTTGCTAAACCTGTCTTAATCAGGCTGTACCTTCCAGCTCCGCCGCGGTAAAGCCGGGCATACGTGCCTCCATAATGGCTTTATTGAAGGTCGGGCTGGGGCGCATTACTGCTTTGGTCATCTCCGAATCAGCGTAATAGTGTCCGCCAATATCAACCGGCTGGCCTTGCACACTGTTCATCTCACTGATGATTTTCTCCTCATTATCCTGCAGCAGCTGCGCCAGCTTACCGAAGTGTGCGGCCATTTCCGGCTCTTCGGTTTGTTTGGCCAGTCCCTGCGCCCAGTAAAGCGTCAGGTAGAAGTGATTGCCGCGGGTGTCCAGTTCGCCGGTGCGCGGCTTGGGTGATTTATCATTCAGCAGCACATTGCCAATCGCTTCATCCAGTGTTTCGGCGAGGACTTTGGCTTTATTACTGCCATACTGTCTGGCCACCTGCTCAAAGGAAACGGTCAGCGCCAGAAACTCGCCTAAAGAGTCCCAGCTCAGGTGATTTTCTTCCAGCAGCTGTTTAACCAGTACCGGCGCGGTACCACCGGCACCGGTTTCGTACAAACCACCGCCTTTCATCAGCGGAACGACTGAGAGCATTTTGGCACTGGTGCCCACTTCCATAATCGGGAACAGGTCAGTCAGATAATCACGCAGAATATTACCGGTCACCGAAATAGTGTCCTTGCCACGGATAATGCGTTCCAGACTGAAGCGCATGGCGCGCAGCGGTGACCTGATCGTGATGTCAACATCGCTCAGATCGTGATCCTTCAGGTAAGTCTTTACCTTTTTGATCAGCTCATATTCATGCGGACGGTACTCATCCAGCCAGAAAATAGCCGGCATTTTCGACTCCCGTGCTCTTCTGACCGCCAGTGCCACCCAGTCACGGATCGGAATATCCTTGGTTTGACACATGCGCCAGATGTCACCTTGCTCTACATTTTGTTCGATCAGTACATTACCCTGGTCGTCAACAATACGTGCCACGCCGTCTTCCGGAATCTCAAAAGTTTTGTCGTGTGAACCGTATTCCTCTGCTTTCTGTGCCATCAGGCCAACATTCGGCACTGTACCCAGCTTTTTCGGGTCAAAGGAGCCGTTGGTTTTGCAGAAGTTGATCATTTCCTGATAAATACGCGCGAAGGTACTTTCCGGCATAACGGCTTTGGTGTCTTTCAGCTTGCCGTCCGGGCCGTACATCTGACCACCATTACGGATCATGGCCGGCATAGAGGCATCAACAATCACATCATTCGGTGAGTGCAGATTGGAAATACCTTTGGCGGAGTCGACCATGGCCAGCTCGGGGCGGTCGGCATAACAGGCATGGATGTCCCGTTCAATCTCATCACGCAGCGAGTTAGGTAATGTGGCAATTTTTTCGTAAACACTGCTCATACCGTTGTTCGGGTTGACGCCCAGCTCTTCAAACAGTTTGCCGTGTTTTTCAAACAGATCTTTATAGAAAATCTTTACGCAGTGACCAAATACAATCGGATGAGACACCTTCATCATGGTCGCTTTAACGTGCAGCGAGAACATGACGCCGGTATTTTTAGCATCTTCGAGTTGTTGTTCGTAGAACTCGCACAACGCTTTTTTGCTCATGAACATGCTGTCGATGATCTCGCCTTCCAGCAATGAAACCTTTGGCTTCAGCACAATGGTCTCACCGCTGTTGGTGACCAGTTCCATACTGACATCGCAGGCACGATCCATGGTCATACACTTTTCGCTGCTGTAAAAGTCACCGCTGCGCATGTGTGAAACGTGGGTGCGTGATGCCTGGCTCCACTCTTTCATTTCGTGCGGATAGGTTTGTGCGTAACGTTTTACCGCAGCCGGAACGCGGCGGTCTGAGTTACCTTCACGCAATACCGGGTTTACCGCACTGCCTAAAACCTTTGAGTAACGCTGGCGGATTGCTTTTTCTTCATCCGTTTTAGGATTTTCGGGATAGTTCGGTACATTAAATCCTGCGGCCTGTAACTCCCTGATGGTGGCAATCAGCTGCGGTACCGACGCGCTGATATTGGGCAGTTTAATAATATTGCTGTCAGGCTGTTGGGTCATTTCAGCCAGAATACCCAGCCCGTCAGCTACACGTTGATCCTCACTCAGGTAGTCTGCAAATTCTGCCAGTGTGCGGGCGGGCAGGGACAGATCATTTTTGGTGATCTCGATACCTGCGCCCGAGGCAAATGTTCTGATGACCGGCAGCAGCGAACAGGTCGCCAGCAACGGAGCCTCATCAGTTAATGTATAAATCACCTTTGGTCTTTCAGTACTCATCTTTATATTTTTCCGGATAAATTGATTGGAATGCGCGTCAATTTTTATCCCCTCGGGCGCAATCATACCGAAAGCCCCTGCAGATATGAACCAGTTATCAGTATGAGGCGGAATATCTGTCAGACGCAGGATTTGTTACAGCCGGTGCAGAATGCTTTATAATCACTACAGCGTTGAGGGAAACCATCAAAATTTCAGGAGAGAGATAAGTAATGTATCAACACATTAAGCTGCCGGTTAACGGTGAGAAGATCACAACCAATGCGGATTTTTCACTGAATGTTCCGGATAAGCCCATTATCCCCTATGTGGAAGGTGATGGTATCGGGGTAGATATTACACCGGTCATGCTGGATGTAATCAACACGGCGGTCAGGAAGGCTTATGGTGGCAGCCGCGAAATCCAGTGGATGGAAATCTACGCCGGTGAGAAGGCCAACACCGTTTATGGCGAGGATGTCTGGTTGCCGGAAGAAACCATTCAGGCGGTAAAGGAGTTTGTCGTCTCGATTAAGGGGCCGCTGACTACGCCGGTCGGAGGCGGTATCCGTTCACTGAACGTCAAGCTGCGTCAGGATCTGGATTTGTATGTATGCCTGCGTCCGGTGCGCTATTTCGAGGGTACACCCAGTCCGGTGAAACATCCTGAGAAAACTGATATGGTTATTTTCCGTGAGAACTCGGAAGACATTTATGCCGGTATCGAGTGGGAAATGGGCACTGATGACGTAAAGAAGGTTATCGATTTTCTGCAAAATGAAATGGGCGTCAATAAGATCCGCTTCCCTGAAACGTCCGGTATAGGCGTGAAGCCGGTGTCAGCAGAAGGCACACAGCGTATTGTGCGTAAGGCGTTGCAGTATGTGATTGACAATGATCTGCCATCACTGGCGCTGGTGCACAAGGGCAATATCATGAAATTCACCGAAGGTGGTTTCAGGGACTGGGGCTATCAGCTGGCGATTAATGAGTTCGGTGCAGAGCCGATTGACGGTGGGCCATGGTGTAAACTGACCAATCCGAAGACCGGCCGTGAAATCAGAATCAATGATGTTATCGCGGATAACTTCCTGCAGCAGATTCTGCTGCGTCCCGAAGATTATTCGGTGGTGGCGACGCTGAATCTGAACGGTGATTATATCTCTGATGCGCTGGCTGCACAGGTTGGCGGGATTGGTATTGCGCCGGGGGCAAACCTTTCGGATACTGTGGCGATGTTTGAGGCGACGCATGGTACCGCTCCTTTATTTGCCGGTCAGAACCGGGTGAACCCCAGCTCGATTATCTTGTCTGCAGAGATGATGCTGCGTCATATGGGCTGGACTGAGGCTGCCGACCTGGTGATTAAAGGTGTGGAAGGTGCAATCGCTTCCGGCAGGGTGACGTTTGATTTTGCCAATCTGATTGATACAGCTGAGGAAATCAGCTGTTCAGAGTTTGGCGAAAACATTATTGAGCATATGTAAGATTGTATCATTTGCCGCAGGGCATTTTGCCCTGCCTTTATTTTTATGCTGTTGTCCCCATACTGTATGCATATCTTTTTTCAGAAGCTCTTCCGGTTTCCGGAGGGGTTTTCAGGGGTAAATGACAATAATGATGATTTCAGTTACACAGATAGCTCAGGCTGAACTAAGCTTAAATTCAGGACAGGTATTAATGGCAGATGATGACCAAAAGCGTTCCGAAGACCATGAATCTGGTGTAGCGGTAGAAGATGCCCGCCCGGAGGTGAAGGAACCTTCACGTTTCAAAGTTATACTTTTGAATGACGATTTCACCCCGATGGACTTTGTAATTGATGTATTACAGCTGTTTTTCCGGTTGGATCATGAGTCTGCGACAAGGGTCATGTTGCATGTTCATACCAAAGGGAAAGGGGTGTGTGGAGTGTATACCCGGGATATTGCGGAAACCAAGGTTGCACAAGTCAATCGTTATGCCCGTGAAAACCAACATCCACTGCTTTGCACGATGGAAGAAGCATAAAGGGAAAATATTATGTTAAGCACTGAAGTCGAAAACTCAATCAACACCCTGTTTCGCGATGCGCGTGACCGGCATCATGAATTTGTGACTGTCGAGCACCTGCTGTTGGCGATGCTGGATAATCCCAGTGCTGCAGATGTGCTGCGTGCCTGCAGTGTTGATATACCGGTGTTGCGTCACAAGCTGCAAAGCTTTATTGATGACAATACACCGCTGATTCCTGAAGATGAGCAGCGTGATGTGCAGCCGACACTCGGCTTTCAGCGTGTAATCCACCGTGCGGTCTACAGTGCACAGTCTTCACGCAAGGGCGAGGTGACCGGTGATACGATTCTGGTGGCTATTTTCGGTGAACCGGACTCCCATGCCGTTTACTTCCTGGGGCAGTGTGATGTGGCCCGGCTTGATGTGGTGAACTTTGTATCCCACGGCATCCGTAAGGATGAGCACCTTCCTGATTTCCATGAGGACAGCGCCGGTGATATGCAGGGGCCTGAAGGTGAGCCCGGACAGGTCGAGAGCGAAGCTGCTGAGTCGCAAAGCCCGCTGGATCAGTTTGCCAGCAATCTCAATGAGCTTGCCGCCGAGGGTAAAATTGACCCGTTGATCGGGCGTGATCATGAAATTGAACGCACCGTACAGGTGTTGTGCCGCCGCCGTAAAAATAATCCGCTGCTGGTTGGTGAAGCCGGGGTGGGGAAAACGGCGATTGCCGAAGGTCTGGCACGCCGGATTGTCGACGAAGAAGTACCTGAGGTACTGGCGGATGCTACTATTTATTCGCTGGATATGGGGTCATTGCTGGCCGGGACGAAGTATCGGGGTGATTTTGAGAAGCGCCTGAAAGCCGTCATTAACCAGATCAGGTCGGAGCCGCATGCGATTTTGTTTATTGATGAAATTCATACCATTATTGGTGCAGGTGCGACGTCCGGCGGTACTATGGATGCCTCTAATCTGATCAAGCCGGTTCTGTCCAGTGGTGAGTTGAAATGCATTGGTTCGACGACTTTCCAGGAATATCACAGCGTCTTTGAGAAAGACCGGGCTCTGGCACGCCGCTTCCAGAAGATTGATGTCAATGAGCCAACCGTGGAAGAAACCATTGATATTCTGAAAGGGCTGAAGTCACGCTTTGAGGAACACCACGAGGTTAAATACACGCATCCGGCACTGAAGGCTGCTGCTGAGCTGTCTGAGCGTTATATTACGGATCGTCACCTGCCGGACAAGGCAATTGATGTAATCGATGAAGCGGGGGCGAACCGTCGTCTGAAACCGGCAGGTAACCGCAAAAAAACCATTTCTGTCAGTGATATTGAAGAGATTGTTGCCAAGATTGCCCGGATTCCGCCGAAGACGGTTTCCAATTCCGATATGGAAATTCTGAAAAACCTGGAGCGTGACCTGAAAATGGTTATTTTCGGCCAGGATGCGGCGATTGATCAGTTGACTGCGGCCATCAAAATGGCCCGCTCCGGTTTGCGTGAGGAAATCCGTCCGATTGGTTCATTCCTGTTTGCCGGGCCTACCGGTGTGGGCAAGACTGAAGTCACCAAGCAGCTGGCGCTGCGTATGGGCATACAAATGCTGCGCTTCGATATGTCCGAGTATATGGAGCGGCATACGGTATCGCGTCTGATTGGTGCGCCTCCGGGCTATGTCGGTTATGACGAAGGTGGTTTGCTGACTGACGCTGTTAATAAGCATCCGCATGCAGTTCTGCTGCTGGATGAAATCGAGAAGGCGCATCCGGATGTATATAACCTGCTGTTGCAGATTATGGATCACGGCATGCTGACCGACAGTAACGGGCGTAAGGTTGACTTCCGCAATGTGATTCTGATTATGACCAGTAATGCCGGGGCTGAAAATATCAGCCGTAAATCACTGGGCTTTACCAAACAGGATCATAGCAGTGATGCTATGGAAGCTGTCAAACAGACCTTTTCGCCTGAGTTCCGCAACCGTCTGGACGGCGTGATTCAGTTTAATGCGCTGACACCTGATGTTATCAGCTCGGTGGTCGATAAATTCGTTATCAAGCTGGAAGCGCAGCTTGAGGCAAAGAAAGTCACCATCCGCATTGATGAGAAAGCACGGGCCTGGCTGGCTGAAAAAGGCTTTGATCCGCTCATGGGGGCCCGTCCGATGGAACGCGTTATTCAGGAGCATATCAAGCGGCCGCTGGCTGATGCCTTACTGTTTGGTGAGCTGGCGCAGGGCGGTCATGTTGAGGTGACCGAACTTGACGGCGAATTAAGTCTTAGCTGTGAGGGAACGGCTGCAGTGCCTGCCTGATGGCGCTTACGCTCTGATTTATGCTGAGGTTTGGCAGGTAAGGCGGGTTAATTCATTATTTAACCTGTGATCTGTCTGATAAGCCGGGAAGCCGATCTTTGTATTGCGCTCCCGGCTTTTTTATTTACTGCGGTAACTGATGCGGCCTTTAGTCAGGTCGTAGGGGGTCAGCTGAACGGTTACCCGGTCACCGGTCAGAATACGAATATAGTTTTTGCGCATACGCCCGGAGATATGTGCAGTCACCACATGATCATTGTCCAGTTTTACCTTGAACGTTGTATTAGGAAGGGTATCAATAACTGTGCCTTCCATTTCGATGTAATCTTCTCTTGCCATAAGTCCTGTAATTAGTTAATAACGACGCGCGTATTATCCCCGCATCAGCAAAGATAACAAGTCCTTTTTTTGCCGAACTGCGTGATTTGCCGCTTGGTTTGCATTAGGATAGGCGCATTTTTAGCATATAGCGCTGGCTAAACCGTTCTAAACAGTTTTTGAGGAGTAAATACCTGATGCCGATTGCCGGACTTTTCCCCGGGCAGGGTTCTCAGTCGCTGGGAATGCTTGCTGAGCTTGCCGATAGTTTTCCGACAGTAAAAGACACTTTTCAGGAAGCAGCTGATGCCATAGGGCGGGATTTATGGCAAATCGCACAGCAGGGCCCGGAAGCTGATTTGAATAATACTGAAAATACCCAGCCATTAATGCTGGCTGCCGGTATTGCCTGTTACCGGGTATGGCAGCAGCAGGGGGGCACTGATCCGGTGGCGATGGCCGGGCACAGTCTGGGTGAGTATTCCGCGTTAGTTGCAGCCGGTGTGTTGTCGTTTACTGATGCGATGAAGCTGGTCGCTGAACGTGCGCGGCTGATGCAAAATGCGGTGCCTGCCGGTGAGGGTGCTATGGCTGCCATTCTCGGTCTGGAAGACGGGCAGATTATCGCGGCTTGTGAGCAGGCAGCACAGGGTGATGTGGTAGAGGCGGTAAATTTTAACTCACCGGGGCAGGTGGTGATTGCCGGTTCGGCTGCTGCTGTTGAGCGGGCTATTGCTGCGGCAAACGATGCCGGGGCGAAAAAAGCGATACCGCTGGTGGTGAGTGTGCCTTCGCATTGTGCGCTGATGAAGCCTGCGGCTGAGCAGTTGATGACGCAATTAAATGCAACGGAGTTTTCTGCTGCACGGGTGCCGGTATTGCACAATGTTGATGCCAGGCCGCGTGGTAACGCTGCGGATACCCGTGATGCACTGGCTCAGCAGCTGTACCGCCCGGTACGTTGGGTAGATACAGTGAAAAACCTGCAGAGTGAGCAGCAGGCTTCGGTGATGATTGAGTTCGGGCCGGGTAAGGTATTGACCGGATTAAACAAGCGTATTGAGCGCCGCATGCAGGCGGGTATGGTGTTTGATAATGCGAGTCTGGAAGCGGCTTTAAAGTTGAGCGAGGAAGCATAAGATGACAATGACTGATCTGCAGGGTGAGGTGGCGCTGGTATCCGGTGCCAGTCGCGGTATTGGCCGGGCGATTGCTGAAACGCTGGGCAAGCAGGGTGCCACTGTGATTGGCACAGCGACCAGTGAGCGCGGTGCAGAAGCTATTTCGGCTTATCTGAAAGAGCAGGGTATCCCGGGGCAGGGCATGGTGCTGGATGTGGCCGACAGTGACTCGGTGACTGACGTGCTGAAAGCGGTTAACGAAAGTTTTGGTGCTGTGACTATTCTGGTTAATAATGCCGGCATTACCCGGGATAATTTGCTGATGCGTATGAAGGATGAGGAATGGGACAGTATTATTAATACTAACCTGACTTCTGCTTATCGCATGAGCAAGGCGTGTTTGCGTGGCATGATGAAAGCCAAAAAAGGGCGGATTATTTCTATATCTTCTGTGGTTGGGGCGACCGGTAATCCGGGGCAGGCTAATTATGCGGCTGCCAAAGCGGGTCTGGTTGGCTTTTCCAAATCACTGGCGCGTGAAATCGGCTCCCGTGGTATTACTGTTAATGTGGTGGCACCCGGATTTATTGATACCGATATGACCCGTGAGCTGTCTGAAGAGCAGCGTGCCCCGATGTTGCAGAGTATTCCGCTGGCCCGGTTGGGGCAGCCGGAGGAAATTGCCGGGGCCGTACTGTTTCTGGCATCCCCGCTGGGCGCTTATGTTACCGGTGAAACCATTCATGTGAATGGTGGTATGAATATGGTCTAAGCGTGGTTTTAGCGGTAAAAAGCTTCCTGCGCAGGCTGATGTTGCTGGCATGAATCGAAGCTTTTCAATACAATACGTGCTTTGATAAGCAGCGCTTGATGCTTTCAAACGCCAGAGCACATTGCAGTCAGATTTTGTGCTTGCTAGCATTTTTTTATTATGAGGAACAAAACATCATGAGTGATATTGAAAGTCGTGTCAGAGCGATCGTAGTTGAGCAGTTGGGAGTTGACGAAGACGAAGTAAAAAATGAGTCTTCTTTCATTGACGATCTGGGCGCGGATTCACTGGACACTGTTGAATTGGTTATGGCGCTGGAAGAGGAGTTCGGTACTGAAATTCCTGATGAAGAAGCTGAAAAAATTACCACTGTTCAGCTGGCAATTGACTACATCAATGAGCACAAAGGCTGATTGAAAGTAGCTAATCCTTTAAGGGTATACAGTGCGCAGGCCATGTTCAGGGTAATCTGCCATGGTCTGTAAAGTTGAGATTGAAGCAAAAAAGGTACAAAGATTTGTCCAGGAGACGTGTAGTAGTTACCGGCCTGGGGATTGTTTCCCCTGTTGGTTCTGAGCTGGAAACAGCGTGGGGTAATATAAAGGCGGGCAAAAGTGGTATTAACCGCATCAGCCCTGATCTTTTTGATGCCAGTAATTTTAGTGTGCAGATTGCGGGCAATGTCAAAGATTTTGACGCCAGCAAATACATTAAGCCCAAAGACCAGAAAAAAATGGATACCTTTATCCATTACGGGATTGGGGCCGGTGCTGATGCTATCAGCGATGCGGGTCTTGAAATAACCGAGGAGAATGCCGAGCGCATCGGTGTAATTATGGGCTCCGGTATCGGTGGTTTAGGCACCATCGAGCGTAACTATGACGCTTTTCTGAATAATGGCCCGCGTAAAATTTCTCCTTTCTTTGTGCCGGCCAGTATTATCAATATGGTCGCGGGCAACCTGTCGATTATGTATGGTCTGAAAGGGCCGAATATGTCAATTGTCTCGGCCTGTACGACTGCGGCGCACAGTATCGGTGATGCAGCCCGGATGATCAGCTACGGTGATGCTGATGTAATGATTGCAGGTGGTGCGGAAATGGGTTCCACGCCGCTGGGGATTGGTGGTTTTGCTGCTGCCCGTGCCTTATCAACCCGCAATGATGACCCGGAAGCGGCCAGCCGTCCGTGGGATGTGGACCGGGATGGTTTTGTGCTGGGTGATGGTGCCGGTGCGCTGGTACTGGAAGAGTACGAATTTGCCAAAGCGCGTGGGGCACGGATTTACTGTGAGCTGGCGGGTTATGGTATGAGCAGTGATGCTTATCATATGACTTCACCGTCACTGGGAGGCGAGGGCGCTGCACGTTGTATGAAAAATGCAATGAATGATGCAGGTCTGAATCCTGACCAGATTGACTATGTCAATGCGCATGGTACTTCCACCCCTGCCGGTGATAAGGCTGAAACAGAAGCAGCCAAGCTGACTTTTGGTGCGCATGTGCGTAATGTTGCTATCAGTTCCACCAAGTCGATGACAGGTCACCTGCTGGGAGCTGCCGGTGGTATTGAAGCAGTATTCTCAGTGCTGGCAATCCGGGATCAGGTGTTGCCACCGACGATCAATCTGGATAATCAGGATCCTGAGTGCGACCTGGACTACGTGCCCAATGAAGCGCGTGAAACGACTGTTAATGTCACCATGAGTAACTCATTTGGTTTTGGCGGTACTAACGGAACACTGATCTTTAAAAAGATCTGATAAGCCGGAGCTTGTGCCAAAGGTATCTGATCTTTGGCACAATGAGGTCAACATTACTTTACTTTTTTCTTGTTTCTGCAAAATTATTGCTGTTTCTTTCCTCGCTGATGTCCGGCTCTCACTATAAAAAACTATGTATTCGTTTTAGCGGGGTTTTATGAAACGATTTGTTATTTTTCTGGGGATTCTGGTGTTGCTCGCCGGAACAGCTGCTGGCTATACCTATCAGCAATATCAGCAGTTTTTGAGTAAACCGCTGCAACTGGCCGATGATAACACCACTTTTAAAATAGAGTCCGGCAGCAATATCCGCAAAGTGGCCCGTCAGCTGGCCGCAGAAAATATACTTCCTGCTTCCGATATTCCGTATGTAAAACCAGAGTGGTTGTTTATTGCGCATGCCCGCATTACTCAGCAAGCCGGTAAAATTAAGGCCGGAGAGTATGCACTGGAAGAAGGCATGTTGCCGGATGATCTTTTGCAGCGCTTTGTGTCCGGCAAAACAGTTCAATACCAGATCAGTTTTATTGAAGGACGTCGTTTTACAGACATTTTTGAAAATGTAAAGTCACACCCTGATCTGAAGCATACTTTATCGGAAGATGATTACGCAGATCACGAATTGCTGATGGAGAAGCTGGGTGCACCAAAGGGTACGTATCCTGAAGGCTGGTTCTTTCCGGATACTTATCACTTCCCGAAAGGTACCACAGATATTGATGTGCTGAAGCGCAGTTATGACACGATGGTGAAGTATCTTAATGAGGCATGGGAAACCAGAAAAGCTCACCCGCATATCAAAACACCTTATGAGGCACTGATTCTGGCTTCGGTTGTTGAAAAAGAAACCGGGGTTGCGGATGAGCGTCCCCTGATCGCGCAGGTGTTTCTGAGTCGCCTGGAAAAAGGCATGATGCTGCAAACTGACCCGACGGTGATTTACGGGATGGGGGAGGAGTATGACGGTAATATCCGCAAAAAAGATTTGCGCAAAGATACCCCATACAACACCTATACCCGTACCGGTCTGCCGCCGACACCGATTGCAACACCCGGCAAGGCGGCTATTGATGCGGTGTTTAATCCTGAGGAAACTGATGCGCTGTATTTTGTGGCGACCGGTTTGGGTGACGGGCGGCATTATTTCTCTAAAACCTACAAAGAGCACCGTGAGGCAGTGATTAAATATCAGTTGAATGGCAAACGTTCCCGTTATCAGGGTGATAAATAATATGGCACGAGGCTGCTTCATTACGCTGGAAGGTGGCGAAGGCGCGGGTAAAACCACTCATGTGCAGTCGGTTTGCGAGTATCTGCAGCAACAGGGTGTTGATGTCATTACGACCCGCGAGCCGGGCGGGACAGAGGTGGCTGAGGCGATTCGGGCGGTATTGCTCAGCCCTGAGCTGCCGGATATGCATGCAGATACAGAGCTATTGCTGATGTTTGCTGCCCGTAATGAGCATCTGCAGCGCAAGATTATCCCGGCCCTGGAACAGGGGCAGTGGGTGATTTGTGACCGCTTTACAGATGCCACTTATGCTTATCAGGGCTATGGGCGTGGTCTGTCATTAGCCCGTATCCAAGAGCTGGAAACCTGGGTGCAGGGTGCATTGCGTCCTGATTTCACGCTGTTGTTTGATCTGGATGTGGCGACAGGAATGCAGCGGGTCAGGCAGCGCAGTGCGGCTAATGCTGTGCAAACCGATCGCTTTGAGCGTGAGCAGACAGCATTTTATGAAAAAATCCGCCAGGGCTATCTGCAGCGTGCCAGGCAGTCACCTGAGCAGTTTTATGTGCTGGATGCCTCGCAAAGTATTGAGCAGGTGAAAGCAGATGTGCTGAGTGCACTGGATGTGCTGATGCGGCAATGGGGTATCGCCTGATGATTTATCCCTGGCATCACTCAGTATGGTCAGGTCTGCAACAGGCGCGTAACAAAGACCGGTTGCCGCATGCCTTGCTGTTCAGTGGTGATGAAGGGTGCGGGCATGAGGGTTTTATGCAGACACTGGCACAAAGCTTGTTATGCCTGTCTCCTGATGCTGAGGGAAAGGGTTGTGGTCAGTGCCGCAGCTGCCAGGTATTTGTAGCCAATGCACACCCGGATTTCAGCCTGATTGAAGCGGTAGCTGACAAACAGGTAATCAGTGTGGATCAGGTCAGGACACTGAGTCATTTCCTCGGGCTGAGCTGCAGTTATAGCCCTGTGCGCGTCGCCTTGATCCGGGAAGCGGACAGAATGAACGTGAATGCGGCTAATAGTTTATTGAAATCGCTGGAGGAGCCGTCGTCACATACCCATATTCTGCTTTTCAGTTCGCGTTCCTCAACTCTGTTACCCACCATTCGCAGCCGTTGCCAGCAAATCCGTTTAGCGCTGCCTGAGACACAGCTTGCAGTCAAATGGTTAAGCGCTCAGCACCCGGTGCAGGATGCAGCCACCCTGTTACATCTGGCCGGAGGTAAACCGCTATATGCGCTGGAACTTGACTCCGGTGAACTGATTGCAGCCAGAAAGATATGGCAACAGCATTTGCTTGCGGCGCTCAGAAAGAATAAATCCATTGCTGAGGTCGGTAGTGAGTGGGCAGCGCAACCCCGTGCTCAGCTGCTTAACTGGCAGCTTGGTCTGGTACAGGATCTGATCAGGCACTCGATGGGAGTAATCCGGGCAGGTATGGAGGAGGAAACCGTTATTTTGTCTGAGGCCGTGAGGGGAAAGGATTTATGGGCTTTATATGACCAGTTACTGGAAATGAAAGGTCTGTCCGCTCATCCTTTGAATAATCAGTTGTTTGCTGAAAATATGTTATCGTTATGGTTTAAGTAATTTATTTAAAATAAAAAATAATAATGGAAACACAGAAGCTTACCTTATCGCTATTAGACCGGAATGAAGTGCACAACCATTATCTGCCGATGATACAGGGTGGTGGTATTTTTGTACCGACTGCTCTGAACCTGGCTTTTTACAGCGATGTCTTATTGCAGGTTGATCTACTCTCAGAAAGGCAAAAAGCATCCATTCCGGGCAAGGTAGTGTGGGTTACTCCGGCAGGTGCTCAGCGTGGTTTAATGAAAGGGGTGGGGATAAAGTTTGCGGGTGAGCATCAGCCAAGAATCCAGCAATATTTTGAGAGTTTGATTTCTGACCGGTTACTTAAAACGCCGGATCATCCCTGTTATTGATGGTTTAATGCAGGCAAAAAGTTCTGATTTTATGGAACTGTTTGTTCTTTTGTTAATCAATAATAGAGGTTTGATTGACTCTGATCATTTTTTTTAGCTGATCTCTACAACAAAAGTATGATTTTTGGCCTAAAGTTAGAGTGTGTCAAACGAACCCAAACCCCGTAACAATCTGGTAGCTATATTGCAAGGAGGCAAGCATGCTATTAAATACCAAAAGTGCACCGGCACTGGTTCTTGCTGGCTTTTTGTTCCTATTTGCTGTTTCGGCAGAGGCAGAAGAGCAGTTTCGTGTCAACCTGATCGCCACTATTGATAATGGCCCTGCGATGGAAAAAGTCGAGTGGACGGTTTACCGTAATGGAACCGAGGCTTTTAAAAAAGCCAGAAAGCACTTAACGCAAATAACCGTCCCGCCAGGGAAGTATACTGCTGAGGCCCGGCTGACTGACTCCGATAACCGCACTATTGTCCGCAAGCGGAACTTTTATGTCAGCAACAATACTGAAGTAGTTGTGCCTATGGATTAATTATGAGCTTTTGTCTTGAAATCTTAGTTCAATTTGCCTGAAGAGCCGGGGGCTGCAAAGTACCCGGCTCTTTTCGGTTAAGCTGATGAAATTTTTTGCCACGTCGTCAGGCTATTCCTGATCCATCTTTCCCCAGGTATCCCGCAAGCCAATCACGCGGTTGAACACCGGTTTCTCCGCTGTGCTGTATCTGGAGTCCGCTATGAAATAACCTTCCCGTTCAAACTGATAGCGGGTTTCCGGGTCGGAATTCCTCAAACCTGCTTCTGCCTTACAACCTTGTAGAATTTCCAGGCTATGCGGATTGATGGTTTCAAGGAAGTTCTTCCCGCCGGCATCGGGTGCCACGTCATCGAACAGCCGGTCATACAGACGAACCTCACAGTCCACATTGTCATGTGCCGCCACCCAGTGAATAACCCCTTTCGGTTTTACGCCGTCTTCCGGATCATTGCCCACGGTATTTTCAATAACCCGCGCCCTGACTTCGATAATATTTCCGGCTTCATCCTTAATCGCTTCATCTGCTTCGATGACATAGGCATTACGCAGCCGCACCCGCTTACCGAGAACCAGACGCTTGTATTTTTTGTTGGCCTCTTCGCGGAAATCATCCTGCTCAATCCAGACCTCGCGTCCGAATGGCAGTTGGCGCTCCGCCAGATCATCACGCTGCGGATGTCCGGGGGCGGTCATGATTTCAGTTTTATCTTGCGGATAATTAGTGAGTACTACCTTTAGCGGTCGTAACACACACATCGCCCGTGGCGCATTACTGTTCAGATCCTCACGAATAGCAAACTCCAGCATGCTGACATCGACCACGCCCTTGACCTTGGTTACGCCGGTCATTTCACAGAAGTCACGCATAGCCTTCGGGGTGTAACCGCGACGGCGCATCCCGGAAATAGTCGGCATGCGGGGGTCATCCCAGCCGTCTACGTGTTTCTCATCTACCAACTGTTTCAGTTTGCGTTTACTGGTCACCGTATAATTCACGTTCAGACGTGAAAATTCGTACTGGTGCGGTGTGGAAGGTACCGGCAGGTTTGCTATAAACCAATCGTACAACGGGCGGTGCTCTTCAAATTCCAGCGTGCAGACCGAATGAGTGATACCCTCAATCGCATCGCCTTGTCCATGCGCATAGTCATAGGACGGATAAATGCACCATTTGTCACCGGTCTGGTGGTGGCTGGCTTTCTTGATCCGGTAGATCACCGGGTCACGTAAATGCATGTTCGGGGAAGCCATATCCAGCTTGACGCGTAAAGTACGGCTGCCTTCATCGAACTCACCGGCGCCCATCTTCTCAAACAGCTCCAGATTTTCCTCAACTGAGCGTTCCCGGTACGGACTGTTTTTACCCGGCTCAGTCAGGGTACCGCGATATTCACGCATCTGTTCTGCATTCAGATCACAAACAAAAGCCTTGCCTTCACGGATCAGCTCTATAGCCCACGCATGTAGCTGGTCAAAGTAGTCAGAGGTGAAACGAACCTCACCATCCCACTGATAACCCAGCCAGTTGACATCGGCTTTGATGGACTCAACATACTCGGTGTCTTCCTTTTCCGGGTTGGTGTCATCAAAGCGCAGGTTGCATTTGCCGCCAAAGGTTTCAGCCAGCCCGAAGTTGAGCCAGATGGACTTGGCGTGACCAATGTGCAGATAACCATTGGGCTCGGGTGGAAAGCGGGTACGGATTGAGCCGACTTTGCCACTGGCGAGATCTTCTTTAATAATTTTTTCAACAAAATTGGGGGGGCGTGTATTTTCGTTCATTTTAGGTCGCTTATTCCGGTACACCGATATTGTTCGGATGAGTGATTTTCTGATCAGATGGGGAATTAGACTATGTGTCTGAGCTAATGTCCAGTGCTATGCAGAGGCTGCTGTCATCGGGCTGACAAAGCTACCTTGTCGTTTTTTTCAGGGCCAGCCATTGCAGGGCAATGATGGTCATAGATGAGCGTATTTTGCCCTCATGCAACCACTCCATGGCAGTACTGTGTGGCACCAGCAGGGTACGGATGTCCTCGTGCTCATTGGCCAGTCCGTGAACCCCCGGTTTAACGGCAGATAAATCCAGCGGCGCATAGTAAATGCTGATGACTTCACTGCAGCCACCGGCACTGGGGTAATAATCGATCACCGGTTCCACATTGAGCACCGTACACCCCGCTTCTTCCTGCGCCTCGCGGCGGGCAACGTCGGCGTCATCCTCGCCGGTTTCCACAATCCCGGCGACAATTTCCAGCATCCAGGGGCCTTTGGGATCATTGACTGCGCCGATACGGAATTGCTCAACCAGCAGCAACATATCGCTGGCCGGATCGTGTAACAATACCGCTACCGCACGGCCACGGGCCAGCTGTTCGCGCTGCATTTCGTCCGACCAGCCCCCGGCATATAACTCATGTCTTAGTGTGTAGGTTTCAAGACTGAAAAAGCCTTTGTAAGGAACTTGTTTATCAATAATTTCAAATTTCATGTCAGTTGATTCCGGAGTAGCGGGAAAGTGTTCTGGGATCAGCTACGCAGGCTGATGACCGGCCAGCCGCGTTGTGTGGCAATTTCCTTTAAGCTGTTATCAGGGTCTACAGCCACCGGATGGTCAACAATTTCCAGCAACGGCAGGTCATTATGTGAGTCACTGTAAAAATAGCTGCCCTGCAGGGTTTCTTCGCGGCCAGCCAGCCATTCGCGCAGGCGAATAACCTTGCCCTCACGGAAGGTCGGTTCACCTTCCAGTTCACGGCTGATATGGCCGTTGACTATTTTCGGCTCGATGGCCAGCAGATGCTCAATACCTAACTCAGCAGCGATAGGGCGGGTCACAAAGCTGTTGGTGGCGGTGATAATTACCAGGGTATGGCCCTGCTGACGGTGCTGGTCGATTAACTGCCGGGCTTTATCATCAATGATCGGCAGAATAACTTCCTGCATAAATGTGCGGTGCAGGGCGTTCAGGGTTTCCATGTCATTCTCACTGAGAAACTTCAGGGCAAAGCGGTTGTACTCACGGATATCGAGCGTACCTTGCTGGTATTGGCCGTAAAAATGATCATTGATGCGTCGGTATTCTTCTGCATCCACCAATTCCTTTCTGACTAAAAACTCACCCCATGCGTGATCACTATCACCTTTAATCAGGGTATTATCGAGGTCAAACAGCGCCAGGGTCATGAAAACTCCATACGTTTAGCAGAAAAAAACAGGATTGTACTCTGTTAAAATTGCCGAATCATGGCGATTGTGAAAAAATTGTGACAGTTTAAGAATTTGGAGTTCAATCGTGATAGACGAGGAAGGTTTCCGCGCCAATGTCGGTATCATCCTCTGTAATTGCGATGGCAAAGTATTCTGGGGCAAACGTCTGGGACAGAATTCCTGGCAATTCCCGCAAGGGGGAATTGATCAGGGTGAAACCCCGATGCAAGCCATGTTTCGGGAATTGCATGAGGAAACAGGATTACAGGAAAGTCATGTTAAGGTAATTGGTCAGACCCGCGGTTGGTTACGCTACCGCATTCCCCATTACATGATACGCCGTCGCTCTAAACCCCTGTGCATCGGGCAGAAACAACGCTGGTTTTTGTTACAGATGCTGTGTGGCGACAGAGATGTGAATTTAAGAGCAACGCCCAAGCCGGAGTTTGACCACTGGGAGTGGGTGGACTACTGGACGCCGGCCAAAAAAGTTGTGTTTTTCAAACGCCGTGTATACCGGCGTGCTTTGCATGAGCTGGCACCGCTGATACATGAGCGTGCTGATACATGATAATATTTTGATTATATTTTCAGATAAGCAGGGTTTCAGATCCGGAATCACCGGATCTGAAACGGAACTGGACAAGGTGTTGTCGTTTATCCAGAATATCACTCATCCGTTTTTGTTTATCAAGCAGATAACACCCCCGTTATTTAGTTTATTCCCCGGCTTGTCAGTCAGGCCGAATGTGAGGTTATACCGTGACAAAATCCGAAGAGCTTTTTCAGCAGGCCCAGAAATCTATTCCCGGCGGCGTTAATTCCCCTGTCCGTGCTTTCCGGGGAGTTGGCGGTACGCCAAGGTTCATCGCCCGGGCTGAAGGCGCTTATATGTATGATGCCGATGGTAATCGCCTGATTGATTATGTCGGTTCATGGGGGCCGATGATTGCCGGGCATGCACACCCCGAAGTAATTGAGGTGGTGCGTGAGGCTGCGCTGGCCGGATTAAGTTACGGTGCACCGACTGAAGTTGAAGTGAAAATGGCTGATACCATCTGCGGCATCATGCCTTCGATTGAAATGGTGCGGATGGTGAACTCAGGTACAGAGGCCACCATGTCGGCGATTCGTCTGGCACGTGGTTTTACCGGACGTAATTATATCGTCAAGTTTGAAGGTGGCTATCACGGACACGGTGACTCCCTGCTGGTGAAAGCCGGTTCAGGCGCGCTGACCTTTGGTGAGCCGAATTCTCCCGGTGTGCCCGCTGAGCTGGCGCAGTTTACCCTGACGCTGGATTACAATAACAGCGAGCAGGTACGTGAGGTGTTTGCGGAAAAGGGTGCTGAAATTGCCTGCATTATTGTTGAGCCGGTTTCCGGGAATATGAACTGTGTGCCTCCGGTGCCGGGGTTTCTGGAAACCCTGCGCGAGGTCTGTGATGACAGCGGGGCGGTGCTGATTTTTGATGAGGTGATGACCGGTTTTCGTGTCGCACTGGGCGGGGCACAGGAGGTTTACAATATTAAACCTGACCTGACCACGCTGGGTAAAATCATCGGCGGCGGGATGCCGGTGGGAGCTTTTGGCGGGCGTCGCGACATTATGGAGCATTTGTCACCTTTAGGTGCAGTGTATCAGGCCGGTACTCTATCCGGTAATCCGCTGGCCATGGCCGCTGGTTTGAAAATGATGGAGATTATCTGTCGTGACGGGTTTTATGACGCCCTGACAGCAAAGACCACTCAATTGGTTGAAGGTATCCGTCAGGCCGCTAAAGATGCCGGTATTCCGTTCAGCAGTAATCAGGTAGGCGGTATGTTTGGGTTGTTCTTCACGGAAGAAGACAATGTGACTAATTATCAGCAGGTCACGCAGTGTAATATTCAGCGTTTCAATAAGTTTTTCCATGGCATGCTGGATCGTGGTGTTTACATGGCACCGTCTGCGTTTGAGGCAGGTTTCGTTTCTAATGCACATACCGATGAGGATTTAGCTGCTACACTAGAGGCTGCAAGGGACGTATTTGCTGAGCTGGCGGGCTGACTTTCATTTTATCCAGGTGATTTCGGGGTGCTGCAGCTGTGCACATCCCGGGACAGCTATTATGAATTCTTAAAATAATACTACGAGTTACAGGGAATGTTACGACGGGTTCTTTTTCTTTTCTTGGTCTGCCATTTGTTTTCAGCACTGGTCCGGGCTGAGACGCTATCTACCAGTCTCTATGCGGAGGCTGAGCAGTCCATTTATCAGGTTCAGGTGGTAAACCGTAAAACCAGCAATAAGACGACGATTGGTTCGGGTTTTCTGGTTGAGCGTGAAGATATTCTGGCCACTAACTATCATGTCGTCAGTGATTACGTGAGTGATCCGGGCAGTTATCGCCTTGAGTATTTATCAACTTCGGGTGAAACCGGTGAGCTGGAATTACTCAGCGTTGATGTATTACACGATCTGGCGGTACTCAGGTCGGCTCAACCACTTGGCAGACCGCTGAAAATAGGTAAGCTGCCGGAAAAAGGGGCCGGATTATATTCACTGGGTAATCCGCTGGATCTGGGGTTTTCTATTGTCAGTGGTACCAATAACGGTATTCTGAGTAACAGCGAGGAAAATAATATTTTATTTTCCGGCAGCCTGAACCCGGGAATGAGTGGTGGGCCGACTCTGAACGAAGCTGGCCGGGTAGTCGGTATCAATGTGGCCACTGCCGGGGATGATGTCAGTTTTCTGGTCTCGGCACAGTATCTGGATATTTTGCTGGAGCGGATTAAACTGCGTAGTTACCGGGCATCGGATGATTTTCACAGTGATATTACCAATCAGCTCAGTACCCGGAGTATCGAAACGCTGAAGAGGCTGCTGCAAAATGAGTGGGAAGGGATTGTTATCGGGCGGTTTATTGTACCCGCTGAAATGGGGGCCACAGTCAGCTGCTGGGACGGGAGTGAGGAGCCTGAGGAGCGTGGTCTGGTTGAGGTTTCTGCAGCGAGTTGTTCAAATGAGCTGAAAATTTATCTGAATAAAAAGCTGAGCGTGGGCAGTGTTCAGTATCAGTATGCCTGGTATGAAACTGAGAAAATGATTCCGCCCCGCTTTTACCGTAATTATGAGCTGAATAATAACTCCGGTTTACGGGTCAGGTCTGATAGTCAAAGTGTCACTCCCTTCGCCTGTAAAACCCGCTTTGTCGATGTTTCAAGTAAAGAATTCAAGATGACCGTATGCCGGCGGGATTATCGCCGCTATAAAGGCCTGAGTGATGTACTGGTCACCGGAGCTATGGTGGATGAGCCCAAACGCGGCATGCTATTTGATCTGTATCTGAGCGGCTCGGATTTTTCCAGTGCCATCAGCTTACTGGAACGTATGTTGAGGTCTTTCAAATGGAACAAATAGACCAGACCGAACATCCCGCTGAGTTGATTCTGGAAATTCAGACCCGGAGTCTGAATCAGTATCATCGTCTGCATAACTTCCCGGTACGCATTGGCCGGGCGCTGGATAACGACATTATTTTGTCCGATGCAACCGTGTCGAGTCATCACCTGGAAATCGATCTGGCTGATGATGGTCAGCTGGTGATCCGTAATCTATCCACCGAAAATGGCTCCAAAGTAAACCGGCAGACACTGACCGATGAGCCGTTGACCGTTAAGCTGCAGGAACAGCCGCTGAATTTACTGCTGGGAACCCGGCGGGCAAGGGTTTTGCGCTCTGATATGGCGATTGAAAAAACCAGTGTGCGCAATTGTACCGGGGTGTACCTGCTGTTTTGCAAGCCGCTGTGGTCGGTTGCGTTAATGTTCATCACACTGTTCGTTTTCCTGTTTGAAAAGTATCTGGAAACAGTTTATGCCAAGGAAGCTTCCTATTATCTGAGCGACCTGATGCCTTATCTGCTGGCCATGATCGTACTGACCCTGATTGTGGCGGGAATCAGCCGTTTATCGATCAGGCGCTGGGAGATTGGCTCAGCGCTGAGCTTTGCTGCCTTGCTGATGCTGGGGCCACAGGTGCTGGGTGAAATCGGCCATAAGCTGAACTATCTGCTGACCGCTACCTGGCCACTGGACTGGGTGAGTCTGGTCGGGGATTTTTTGTGGATGCCGGCCTTGTTGTATCTTTACGTACGGCTGGTTCACCATTCACAGGCTTTGCCTGCAATAGGAATTGCTTTGCTGTTCAGTGCACCGATGCTGCTTTATCAGGCCTCTGACTATGCTGATCAGATGGCAATTGCTGATGAGTTTACCGGTGAAGCGCAGTTCAGCCGTGAGCTGAGCTCTTTGAATATGCATCTGGCTCCGACGCTGTCAGTAGATGAGTTTATCAGTTATGTGCGGACTGAGTTGAAGCCGGTTCAGACAGATGCGCAGAGTCAGGGGGCGGAGCAGGAGTAATTCAGCCATGAAAATCCCCCCATCCCAACCCCTGCAAGAGGTGAAAGTAAGCTTGCCCGTCACAAATCACCAAAGTACTGCTGCAGCAGGGCAATCACACTGATAGCTGCTGTTTCTGCACGCAGGATTCTCGGCCCGAGTGACACCATAAACACGCCATTTTTTATGCATAGCGCGACTTCGTCATCGGTAAAGCCGCCTTCCGGGCCGATCATTAGCTGAATATGTGGTCGCTGGTCTGCTGTTAACGTATCCCTGAGCGTATGAATGCGCGGATAATCGCCGGGCATCAGCATAATACGTAAACCATCTTCGGCCAGCGGTTGCTCCAGCCATTCATTAAAGCCCAGCGGCGGCAGTAATTCAGGTAATCCGGTGCGTCCTGACTGTTCACAGGCACTGAGGGCGACTGCCTGCCAGTGACTGATTTTCTTATCCAGTTTATCGCGGCCCATGCGCACGACGCTGCGCTGGCTGATCATTGGCCGGATCGCAGTGACTCCGAGTTCCACACTTTTCTGAATAGCCAGATCCATTTTGTCCGGCTTGATAATGCTTTGTACCAGCGTCAGGGACAGGGCGGACTCCCGGTTGACCGGATCAAAAGAAAGAATATTGGCTGTTGCCCGGCGTTTGCTGACCTCATCCAGCTCAGCTAAAAATTCGCCGCCATTGCCATTAAACAGAATAACTGGCTCTCCCGTTTTCAGGCGCAAGACCTGAATGGCATGGCGAAACAGCTCGGCAGGCAGTTCTGGTGTCTGGCCGGTTTGTAAGTCTCCGGCAAAATAGAATCGGGGTATACGCATGCGCGGATTATCGCAAGTAACGGAGGATTTGTCGGCATATTTATCTCCGGTTGTCACTGGTTATCACTTGGTTTGCTCCGGGATCATATATCTGTGAAATTCAGCCTCTTACGTGGCTGGCCTTTGTCTGTCTGCAACGGTGCTTGCTAGATTGTCTCTGAAGTGCAATATCGGCCAATCAGGAGGGCAGGGAATATCATGAATCTGGTTAGTTTACAGCAGGGACAAGTGGTTCCGGAGCATCAGGAAACATTACCAAAGGAAGTGACTCTCGGGTCATGGCATAACAACTGGGATGCCTGGGTGAACAAGTATATCCAGCCGGGAATCAGAGAGGGATATTTTGATCTCGTGGTAGAGCGCCTGCATGATGATATTTTTCATTTTCCGCTGTTTACCCGGGAGTTTTGTGAAGAGTTTATAGCTTATACCGAACAGAATGCCGACTGGACGAAAGACCGGCACCAGTTTTATCCGACTAATGATGTGTTGCTGACTGATCTGGGGCTGGATCGGATGTACCGGCGGGTGCTGGAGACTTTCTGTCATCCGGTGGCCAGGATGAACTGGCGGCTGGAGGGGCGGCGCTGGATGGAAACCATGGTCGATGAAAGTTTTGTGGCACGCTACCGGGCTGAGGAACAGCAGTCGCTGGCAATCCATAGTGACTTTTCTGATTACACGTTTACGGTTGGCCTGAATGTGAACTTTGAGGGTGGCGGCACCTGGTTTCCGCGCCAGCATGTTCTGGCTAATCCGCGTGGTGGTTACTGCACCCTGTTTCCGAGTATGACGCATCCGCATGGCGGTCGTCCTACGATCCGTGGCACACGTTACATACTGGTTTCGTTTTGCCGCCGGGCTAATTTGTACGTTGAAAATTAGTCTTTCGGGTTAACGATAAGCCATCGGCGATTTTTTCTCAGGTCTTAATGGCTTTAATTAGCAGCGCTCAAACCGTAAACTGTAGTCCCCATTATCAAAGACAGGGTGGAGCATCCCTATGAACCTGGAAAAGGTCGTTTTCGGTTTTTTTATTGTACTGGCCTTAACGCTGAATTTTGGTTTTTTTATCGGCGATATTGATAACCCCGAACACCACCATGTGTTTGAGTTGTTTGCAGCGGTGGTGGTCAGCCTGATTTCGACCTTGCTGAAGTTTGGTGACCGGACACACATGGGAGCCATCCTGCTGGCGACCAGTCTGGTGGCAGATTTGCAGCTGATTGTGGCGGCGCTGATCTGGGGCTGGGCGGAACATGTGCAGCCCGGAGGTATGACCCCGGATGCGATGGTGTCGATTGTTTCACTTTCAGGTGGCGCTTTACTGGCAAATATTACTTCTGTTGTGCTGCTGGTCGCTGAGACCATTACTGTGCGCCGCTGATGCCGGGTCTGTTTTTCATTCTGCTGCGCCGGTTGCGCAAGCCCCTGATTCTGCTGATCCTGATTTACGCGATTTCTATTCTGGGTTTCGTGTTGATTCCGGGGCAGGATGACCAGGGCAATGTCTGGCGCATGTCCTTCTTCCATGCCTTTTATTTTGTCAGTTACATGGCCTCGACTATTGGTTTTGGGGAAATACCCTATGCCTTTACCGACGGGCAGCGCATGTGGGCGATGTTTACGATTTACGCAACGGTCATTGGCTGGCTGTATAGCATCGGTGTGTTACTGAGTGTGTTACAGGATCCGGCTTTCCGGCGTTTACGCAATGAATATAATTTCCGGCGCAAGGTACAGAACCTGCATGAACCGTTTTACCTGATTTGTGGCTATGGAGACACCGGCGCAATACTGGTGAAGGCACTGGCTGACGAAGGTATTAAGTCAGTGGTGGTTGATCCGGATGAAAATAATATTAATGAGCTGGAATTAAATGATTATCGCCGCGCTCCGCTGGGAATTGTCGGGGATGCTTCTCATCCGTCAGTACTGGAAACTGCCGGTGTGACCAGTTCGTATTGCCTGGGTGTGATTGCACTCACTGACTCCGACCAGGTAAACCTGCTGATTGCACTGTCTACTCATTTGCTCAATCCGGCTACCCGTTTTCTGGCCCGTGCTGACTCGGATGAGGCGGTGGCTAATATCAGCTCATTTGGTGATAACGTGGTGATTAACCCGTTTGACATCTTTGCCGGGCGTTTGGTGCTGGCGCTGAAGCGTCCGGGGTATTATACCCTGCTGGAGTGGATGACCGGTGTGCCGAATGAGGCGTTCCGTGAGCCCGGTTTTCCCGAGCATGGCCGCTGGATTATTTGTGGTTACGGACGTTTCGGAATGACATTATATGAACGTCTGGTTCGTTCGGGTATTGAAGCAACAGTGATTGAGCCGCAACTGGAGCAGGAGCACCTGCCGGATTTTATTAAAGGCAACGGAACCGGGGCAGGAACGCTGCAAAGGGCTGGGATAGAGGAAGCTACCGGTATTATTGCCGGAACCAACAATGATGCGAATAATCTGTCGATCCTGATGACCACCCGTGAGCTGAACAGAGATATTTTTATGGTGGCGCGCCAGAATAACCGGGAAAATTCGCTGATTTTTGAGCGTGCCGGTTTTGACCTGACCATGAAGCGCGGTGATGTGGTGGCACATAAAATCTTTGCCCTGCTGCGTACGCCGTTACTGGATGACTTTCTGACGCTGGCTGCTGACCGGGATGACAGCTGGATTAATCAGCTGCTGAGCCGGATTCTGGGGGTGATGGATGAGACGGTGCCTTATCTGTGGGAGCTGAAAATCACCAAACGTCGTACCCCGGCGCTGTACCATGCCTGTAAACCGATGGCGGGTGAAGAAAATCATCCTCCTGTGCCTTTGTTTACCCTGCAGCGTAATCCTCATGACCGTAATGAGTGTTTGCAGGTCATACCCCTGTTGCTTAAACGTGAGGGTGCGGTTTTATTATTGCCTGAAGGTGATATTACCCTGCAGGTCAGTGACCGGATTCTGATGTGCGCCACCCGTGACGTACAGCGGCAAATGGAGTGGGCGACCCAGAATGAAAATGTACTGCATTACCTGCTGACCGGGCAGGAGTTAAAGGCTAACTCACTGTTCTGGCGCTGGTTAACGGGCTCGAAAACATAAGCCTGAAGATGTTTATATCAGTATTATTCAGCTGAATTCAGTGCCGGAGCCAGCGTCCGGATCATTTCAGTGGCCAGCTGTAATTTTTCCGTTTTCGTGGCTCCTTTGCCCACCGGGCCTTCAACAAATAAATTCGCCAGCCCGTGCACCGCTGACCAGGCCAGTATTTCCTGCGGGCTGAAGCTGTTCGGGTCTTTATCCTCAATCGTGTCCGCAAAACCGCTTTGCAGGTGAGCGCTTAGCTGGCGGGCTGCGGCAATATACTCTTCATCATTGGTGTAAATGGTTTCTTCCCGCCACATCGCCCGGAAAAAGGCGGGTTTATCCAGCGCGAACTCAACATAAGCCAGCCCAACCGCAGAAAACTCGTTATTTCCCTGTATCCGGGCATGGGATTTAGCGTCTGCCATGGCTGCTGATAATTGTTTTAATGCGCGGGTGGCGAAAGCGGTCAGCAGGGCGCGTTTGTCTGCATAATGGCGGAATGCGGAGGAAGGCGAAACACCTGCCAGCTTGGCGCAGGCCCGCAGGGTAACGGCTTCCAGCCCGAAGCGGGTGGCAATTTCATCGACGGCATCCAGTAGTGATTCTGCGAGGTGGCCGTGGTGATAACTGTTTTTTTCTTTCTGAATCGAGCGTCTCATAGTCAGTCCATGTGAACAATGTTCACTTTTTTTGGTAAAACCCTTGTAACGGGTGAAAATGTCAGTATATTATATGTGAACAGTGTGTACATTTATTAATTTCAGAAGTCGCCGGAGGGTTAACACTAATCTGCCCGGTACCCGAAGCAGCACTGTGATGCGGGAATGTACTTCACTTTTTAAGAGGTTATGGTTATGTCATCATCTGACAGTTCAAAAGCGGAGAAATCCGCTGAGTGGTCGTGGCATTGTTCGGGTAACGGGCATTGCGGCAGTGGTAAGTGGTCGGGAATGAATATCTTCGCCATGGTGCTGGGGTTTATTTTCTTCTGGCCGGTGGGGCTGGTGATTCTGTTCTGGATTTTGTCCGGACGGCACGTGCGTGACCTGCCTGCTGCGGTGAAACGCCAGTGGAAAAGGGCGTTTGGCGGAGCTGATAGCGGGGCGCCGGATACGGGTAATGTGGTGTTTAATGCCTATCAGCAGACGCAGTACGACCGGATTAGTGAGATTAAAAAGGAGATCCGGGATCGGGCTCGACGCTTCGGAGAGTTCCGGGCTGATAAAAGACGCCGGGCTGATGAAGAGGAATTCAGTCAGTTTATGGCGAGTAATCCGCCACGGGAAAGTTGATTTTGTGTTTCATCAGTAAGGGTATAGGCGGCTCTGTTGTGACGGAGCCGTTTTATTATAAATGATTGATAAAGCAGGGTTCACGGGTTAGAAAAGAAGCTGTTTTATCGTCGGGTATGCGGCCATATCCTACTCCTGATTCTGCTTCCGGTAATGCCCCGCAGTCATCCCGCAATGCTTTTTAAAAAAGCGCGCAAAATAAGCCGGATCCTGAAAGCCCAGTTGTTCTGCGATGCTGTTTACCGGCAGGCTGGTGAAAATCAGCCGTCGCCGCGCTTCCTGTATCAGCCGGTCATTGACCAGTATTTTCGAGGAGCGGTTGGCAATCCGCTGGCAAATCGTGTTGAGGCGGGTTTCGGAGATTTTCAGTACGGCTGTGTATTGTGACAATTGCCAGTGTTGCAGGTAGTGTTCCTCAATCAGGCGGGAAAACTCCTGAAAAATAGCCAGTTCCTTGCTGTTGACCGCTTCCACATCAGCGGTATTACCGTCGGGCTGCCGGTTCTGGTGCTGGCTTAAACGCAGGATCTGAATCAGCATTAAGCGCACCAGGGCATGCAGCTGCAGGCGTTTGCCCAGCGCGTCATGCCGCCATTCATAGGCAATGCACTCCAGGGTTTGCTGCAGCTGTTGCCATTGTGTATCGAATTCCGGTGTTACTGCCTGTCGCCGGATACATAAGGGTCGCAGTTGCCCGCCCGGCATTTCTTCCTGTAAACCATCCTGCATCATTTGCCACAGTAAGGCCTCATGCAGGGTAATCACGTGGCCATTGATGCCTTCTTCGGTCATAAACGAGTGGGGCACAGATGCCGGGGTGACAAAACAGGCCGGGCCGTGGACATTATAGATCTGCTCATCGAGGTGAAAATAACTGTTGCCGCCGCTGATGTAATGAATTTGCAGGTACTGCGCATGGCGGTGTACCGGCATATTGCGGCCGAAAAAACCGGCCAGATTATTGAGCTCATCGTAATGAATCTGCCGGTCGCGATAGCGCTGATCATAATCCTGTCCCAGGATGATATTGGGTATCCAGTGCTGGTTGGCTGTATGAGTCACGAGTTTTTTATCTGAAAGTCTGCTGGATGGCGCTTGATGACACTTTAAGCGGGTGTATTGGAAAATGCAATTAATACGGTGCATATTGCATTTACGAAAAGAATGACGGCTCTGTATTATTTAACCTGTTATTTAATAATACGGATGCAGGTAATACTTATGAACACCGCCAACCCAATGCTGCAACAACTTCAGATGATTCTGCCCGACATTGCTGCCAATGCCAGCCGTGCCGAAGAGCTGCGTCAGGTGCCTCAGGAAAATATTGATATGCTGAAAGGGATCGGTTTGCACCGTGCCTTTTTGCCCAAAGTGTACGGCGGACTGGAAATGTCGCTGCCTGATTTTGCCGACTGCATCGCCGCGCTGGCCGGAGCCTGCTGCAGCACCGCCTGGGCATTCAGTCTGCTATGCACCCATAACCATCAGCTCGCCATGTTCAGCAAACAGCTGCAGGATGAGCTATGGGCGGAAACCCCGGATCATACCGCCTGCAGCAGTATCGCCCCGTTCGGGCGGTATGAAGAAACTGAGGGCGGCATTATTTTCAATGGCGACATGCGCTGGAGCAGTGGCTGTGATCATGCGGAGTGGGCGATTGTCGGTTTCCTGCGTGATATGGACAATGGCGAAAAGAAATACTGCTTTGCGGTGATCCCGGCCACTGATTACAGTATTGAGGATGACTGGCATGCGATGGCGATGAAGGGCAGTGGTACCAAGACCCTGAAAATCCGCAATGCCATGGTGCCGGAGCATCGCATTGAAGCGGCTCAGGATCTGATGAGCGGAAAGTCCGCCGGTTATGACCTGTATCCGGACAGCAAAATCTACTACACCCCTTACCGGCCTTATTTTGCCTCCGGGTTTGCGGCCATGAGTCTGGGTGTGGCGGAACGCATGCTGGAGGTTTTCCGCGAAGTGACCCGTAACCGGGTGCGTGCCTATACCGGTGCCAAAGTCGGTGCGGCGACTCCGGCACTGATGCGGCTGGCGGAATCCACGCATCAGGTGAAAGCGGCCCGCGCATTTCTGGAAGCGACCTGGAATGAGCATAAAGCGCACGGTGAGCGTAAACAATATCCGGACACCACTACACTGACTTACTGGCGCACCAATCAGGCGTATGCGGTAAAAATGTGTATCGCGGCGGTAGACCGGCTGTTTGATGCGATTGGCGGTAATAACTGGTTTCTGGATAAGGAAGCACAACGGCTGTTCCGTGACTCACACATGACCGGGGCGCATGCTTATACCGACTATGATGTCTGTGCGCAGATTCTGGGGCGTGAATTGATGGGGCTGGAGCCTGATCCGAGCCTGTTATAAGGTCTTCTCTGGTCTCTTATTTATGCAGGGAGACACCCGTCAGTGTATTTAACAACAGGAGTATTTAATGCAAGCCATTAATACCGCCGACACCCGCAGTTTCCGCCGGGCACTGGGCAATTTTGCCACCGGTATCGCGGTGGTGACCGCCACATCCCCGGAGGGCATTACCGCCGGGATGACCATCAACAGTTTTAATTCCGTTTCACTGGAGCCGCCGCTGGTGTTATGGAGTATTGATAAAAAGGCCGGTAGCTTAGCGGTTTTCGGGCAGGCCAGTCATTTTGCCGTGAATATTCTGTCTGCCCAACAGGTCGGGTTATCCAATCATTTTGCCCGTCCCGGCGATGATAAGTTCGCCAGCGTAGCCCATCAGGTGGTGGAGGGCGGTGCGCTGATGCTGACGGATTGTGCAGCGGTTTTCCTCTGTAAAACCTGGCAGCAGGTCGATGGCGGTGACCACTGGATTATGATCGGTGAAGTCACCGCTTATGAAGACAATGGTTATGCGCCGCTGCTGTATCATCAGGGCAGTTACTCGCTGGTGATGCCGTTAAACAATGCTGCCCGGCAGGATGGGCAGGAACAGTCGACCCTGCCGGACAACAGTCAGCTGGCGAGCAACCTGTACTACCTGATGACCCAGGCCGTGAGCCGTTATCATGAGTTGTATCAACCCCTGCAGCTGGCTTCCGGGCTGCGTACCGCTGAAGCCCGTACTTTGCTGGTGATGGCGGATGTAGCTGATATGAGTGCGGAGCAAATGCGCCAACAGATCAATATGCCGGATGCGGAGGTGTCGAATGCGATTGCGGTGCTGCTGGAACGTCAGTTGCTGAGCCATGAGGATGAATATTATCAGCTGACTGCCGCCGGGAAGCGTGAGGCCGCGACCTTATGGGAGATTGCCGGGCGTCAGCAGGACAAAATGTTCGCTGATTTTTCCGGGGATGAAATTGCTGTTTTCCGCAAAATACTGAACAGTCTGATTAACGCCGCATGAAGGGGTTGCTACAATCTTGCTGTTAAAGGAGGAGCAAATGATGCAATTGAGTGAACAGCAAATTGCGGACTATCAGAAAGACGGTGCGATTTTGGTAAAAAAAGTGATCAGTGATGACTGGATTGAACGCCTGTTAACCTTCGCCGATCAGAATATGAAAAATCCGTCACGCTATGGCAATGACCGGGGCGTGGATGAGCGTGGCGGGCGTTTGTTTACGGATCGTTATCAGTGGCGGGATCAGCCGTTGATCCGCGAGTTTGTGTTTGAGTCCGGGGTGGGGGACTTGGTGCGACAGGCCATGTGCTCACAGCAGGTCAGGTTTTATTTTGATCACTTGCTGGTCAAAGACCCGCATACCGTCAGTTCTACCCCCTGGCATCAGGATACGCCTTACTGGCCGTTTCTGGGGCGGCAGATCGGCTCAGCCTGGGTGGCGCTGACCGATGTGACCGTTGCGGAAAGCTCGCTGGAGTTTATACGCGGCTCGCATCTGGATCAGGTGATTTACCGCCCGGAAATTTTCGGGGACAAGCGCACCGCATCCAATGACTGGACCGGTGATCAGGGCGGGGTGCCGGTACCGGATATTGAGGCTGACAGGGCGGCTTATGACATTCTTGGCTTTGATGTGGAAGCCGGAGATGCGATTATTTTTTCGGCCTGGACGTTGCACGGATCGCAGGGTAATGCTTCCGGGGAAAAGCGCCGAGTCGCCCTGTCAACCCGCTGGCTGGGTGATGATGCCATCTGGTCGCCGCATCCGGGGGCTGATCCTACTGTGACTCAGCAGGATGTTTGTGTGCAGCCGGGGGATGCGCCGGAGGATGATGACCGTTTTCCGCGTTTGTCCTGATCACTACCCGGAAATATTATGACGCTGAATCCCATCCTGAACAACTCCACCGATAACCCGTCCCGGCATGTTTTTATCAGCTATGCGCGGGATGCTTCCCACGGCCAGCAACTGGCTGAAGCTTTGCACACCGAGCTGCTGAATACGGGCATCCCGGTGTTCCGCGATGTGGGCGGGATTAATCCCGGTGTGTCGCTTTCGTTGGTGCTGTCGCTCTGATCATCATTTTACAGTTTATGCAGCAGTGGAGCGAAAAGCGGCAGTGGCTATCCGGATTCTGGATCAGTTATTCATTGCTATTTTTTGCTCTGGGTGCCGCTTCGTTGTATTTCATCCGTGACTCAGATTATATGGCGCTGATCCTGCTCTGGCTGTTATTGCCACTGGTAAATGCCCCGCTGGACTGGCTGGTGAATGTGAATGGTGGCTAGCTGGCTGGGCGCAGTGGCTGGCCGATACGGCGGGGGCGTTCTGAAGTGTACAACCCTCACTGCACCATCATTATAAAATTCAAATGATCATCTGATTGCTGCTAAAATAAGACCTGTTAAAAACAGAGGTGTAATATGCAAGCCAAACTCTCTGAAGAGGAAAAAGCTTTCCTGCGGGCTATCTCACAAGGCCTGATAGATGTACATGAGAACCGTGTGCTAAGCGTTTCTGAAGCAAGAAAAAAGCTTGGGCTGTTTGAACACGGTCAGGGTGAATACACCAAAACATGCTCAAAACAAGGCGGTTCCTCATCCCCGTAATAGCTAACGTACTCCCCCCAATCCGCCAGCTTACCCGCATCACGCGGATTACCCCGCTCAATCATCCGCTGCTTGCGAACCTCCGGCTTACAGGTCACATAATGAACCTCAACCGGCGCACCCAGCCGTTCCGCCAAAGCATCCGGCCAGTCCGGATCGCGAATCTCGCGGGTAAACGGCCCGGTGATCACCACATTGCTGAAAGATAAATTATCAGCGGCTATATCAAACAGCTGCTCATAAATGGGCATGCGGAAATGCTGTTTGAAAAACTCACTGTCGCGGTCAGCCGGATCATGGCCGGAGAGTTGTAAAGCCAGCTGCACCAGCCTTTCCGTGGCCGTATCAATATCGAGAAAAACTGCACTTTCTGCAGTCGCCAGCTTCTTACCGTAGCTGGTTTTCCCGGCGGCAGGTGCGCCACAGACGATGAAGGCTTTTGGCATGTTGTGTGTCTCCTGACCCGGTATTGTGGAGCTTTAAATCCCCTCCGTCTCCCCTTTTTCAAAGGGGAGTGCCCTTCGGCAAGATCAGGAGGATATCGAAGGGTTTCCCCCTTTGTAAAAGGGGGAACAAGGGGGATTTAAAGCTTTTGCGATAAAAATAAGGGCACCTACCGATACTCCTCAGCCGCCTTAACCATAATCTTCCAGGCATAATCCGCAAATGACCAGCGTACCATACACATCAGCGAATCTTCAGCAGTACGGTAGAAAATCACCGGTGCCTTTGTCATCAATGTAGATACCACCTTGCCGACCGGCAGGTTGCCGCGCAGGTCATAAAAGGTCAGCTTGCTCAGCAGTTCCTGATACTCACTGCCGGCAATATTCAGCAGCGAATAGCCACCGGAGTTATCCACTACCGCCGAGAATATGCCTTCCAGTGCGGCTTTCGCATCGGTAATAAAGGTATCCTTTTCCGCCAGTGGCAGGGTGACCAGATATTCATCCGGGCTGATCCATTTCACCAGCCGGGTATCGGCTGAGCCGGTCATACCCAGTGCATCGGGTAGCTCAATGCCCAGCTTCGCCATTGCCTCACTGACGCCCGCCGTGGCGGGACGCAGCCGTAATACCACAAACCCGCGGTCACGTATTTCCGTGACCCGGACCGCATCACTGTTCAGCGCCGACAGGTCGGCCTGTTCCAGTGCGGTTTCATAAACACTGTCATAAACGATGTTATGCTTCGCCATCGAGTTTCTCCTTGGCCTGATCATAGAAAATACTGTCGACAATGGTCAGCGGAACCACTTCGCCGGACAGCGGTTTGGCGTAAATGGTTTCACCCATCCGGCTCAGGCCGCCCTTGACCACCGCCATGGCAATCGAGCGTCCGAGTATCGGGCTCATATAGCTGGAAGTGACGTGGCCGATCATGGCATTGTCGCCCTCAGCATTCACCAGTTGCGCACCTTCCGGCAGCACTTTCTGCGGGTCTTGTGTATACAGGCCCACCAGTTGTTTACGATCCGGGCGCATGGAATCGCTGCGGCTCAGCGCACGCTGACCTAGGAACGGATAAGTCTTGTTGGTACTCACCGCCCAGCCCATATTGGCATCCTGCGGGGTAATGGAACCATCGGTATCCTGGCCGACAATAATGTAACCCTTCTCGGCACGCAGCACGTGCATCGACTCGGTGCCGTAATGGGTAACATTGTATTGCCGGCCGATTTCGGTCACTTTGTCCCAGATATAACGGCCATAGTTGGCCTGTACGTTAATTTCATAGGACAACTCACCGGAGAAGCTGATCCGCATCACCCGTGCCGGAACGCCCAGTACCGTGCCTTCGCGCCAGTCCATAAACGGGAAGTTTTCCGCGCTGAAATCAATATCATCGCAGATCTGCTCCATCACCCGGCGGGCTTTCGGCCCGACCACGGCAGTGGTTGACCAGTGGTCAGTAACGCTGGTCAGATACACATTCAGCTCCGGCCATTCGGTCTGCAGCCAGGTTTCCAGGTGGGTAAACACGGACGCTGCGCCACCGGTGGTGGTGGTCATCAGGAAGTGCGTGTCGCTGATACAGGCGGTGACACCGTCATCCTTGATCATGCCGTCTTCACCGCACATCAGGCCGTAACGGCATTTACCGGGAGCCAGTTTCTCCCAGGCATTGGTGTAAACCCGCGCCAGAAACTCACGCGCATCCGGCCCCTGAATATCAATCTTACCCAGCGTCGAGGCATCCATCATGCCCAGCTCACTGCGCGTTGCCAGACATTCACGCTGTACCGCTGCGTGCATATCTTCACCGGCTTTCGGGAAGTACCAGGGACGCATCCACTGGCCGACGGTCTCAAAGTCCGCGCCATTGGCGATATGGGAAGCCTGCATCGGCGTGAAGCGTTGCGGATCAAACAGCAATCCGATTTCTTCACCGGCCAGCGCACCCAGCGTAACCGGGGTATACATCGGACGGAAAGTGGTGGTGCCGACTTCAGCAATATCGCGCCCCATCACTTCAGCGGCAATCGCAATGCCGTTAACGTTACCGGTTTTGCCCTGATCAGTACCAAAGCCCAGCGCGGTATAGCGTTTGATATGTTCAATCGAGCGGTAGTTCTCGCGAATCGCCAGCTCAATATCCGATGCCTTGACATCATTCTGCATATCAATGAAGGTTTTGCCGCGGCCCTGTTCCAATACCAGAAAGGGGGCGGTGTTGAGGGATTTTGGTTGTGGGGAGTTAAATCCCCCTTGTTCCCCCTTTTGCAAAGGGGGAGACCCTTCGATAACCTCCTGGCTTTGCTGGAGGGTACTCCCCTTTGTAAAAGGGGAGACAGAGGGGATTTTCTCAACGGCCTGAGCAGCAGCATAAGCGCCGTCAGCAGCAGAACCCTGCCAGTCACTATGCCCGCGGATACTACCGGCAACAAAACGATTCGGTTTGTCACAGGCAGGCATAAAGGCCTGAAAATCGGCATCAAACGCCGGTTTGGAGCCGGTATGGCAATCCAGATGGACCAGCGGGCTGAAACCACCGGAAGTGGCCAGTGCATCACACGACAGTACTTCCTGTGCAGAGCCCTGCGTCCATTTATTACCTTTAAGCGTGGTTTGCGCGATTTTGACCGCACCAACCCGACCCTGTTTTTCGATGGCATCAACCACTGCATAACCCTGACGCACGGTCACGCCCTGAGAGGTCAATGCTCCGGCATCATAACCACTGCGGCAATCCACCACAGTTGCCTTAATACCGGCACGCAGCAGGTCGGCCGCCAGATCATAGATACTGTCGTTGTTGCCGGCGATCACCGGATTGTCTCCGCACAATACCGCATATTCATTCAGATAGCGGCGCATGGCTCCGGCCAGCATTACGCCCGGCAGGTCATTATTGGCGAACATCATTGGCCGCTCATGGCTGCCGGTAGCCAGAATCACCTGTTTGGCACGGATGCGGTGTGAACGCTGGCGGGATACATGCGGATTGCGTGCACCCAGCGGCAGGTGATCCTGACGCCGTTCCAGTGCCAGCAGCAGATTCTGATCGTGCAGGGCATAGGCCGTGGTGCGCGGGAACATACGCACATTGTCATGCGCTTCCAGTGCTGCCAGTGTTTCAGCAAACCAGGCTTTGGCAGCCTCATTACCGGCACAATCACTGATCATTTCACCGCCAACCGCATGACGCTCATCGACCAGAATCACGCTGGCCCCGGCATTGGCGGCATTCAGCGCAGCCGCTAATCCGGCTGGGCCACCACCGACGATGGCGATATCCGCGTGGTGATACTGGTGGTCATAAATCTCGGCATCATTGCTGTCCGGTGCCTTGGAGAAGCCGGACAGTTTGCGCAGGTTGTCTTCATAGACCGGCCACAGCTTTTGCGGCCACTTGAACATTTTGTAGTAGAAACCGGCGGCCATAAAACGGTGGAACGGTTTCAGCCAGGCACGCATATCACTGTTCAGTGACGGTACACCACTCCCGGCGATGGCTGACATACCATCGTAGAGTTCGGTTTCAGTAGCGCGTGCATTCGGCGTGTGATAACCCGCCGTTTCCAGCGTCACCAGTGCGTTGGCTTCTTCAGTACCCGCCGCCATAATGCCGCGCTGACGACCGTATTTAAAACTGCGGCCAACCAGTGCTATATCATTGGCCAGCATGGCAGAGGCGAGTGTATCACCGGCATAGCCCTGATAGCGTTTGCCCTGCCACTGAAAATACAGCGGTGCGGAACGGTCGATACGTTCACAAGGCTGTGTGGATAATCGTTTCATTGTTCATCCCCCTGTGCCTGCTGCTTGTCGGCGGCCAGTGATTCAAAGGTTCGGATGGCGTGAATGGTATTGTCGATAGTGCTGCGCTCAACCATGAATAATTTGCGGCAGCCCAGTGCGTGTGACCACTGTTCCAGATGGATACCTTTCGGGTTTTTACGATGGAACAGGTAGACACCCCACTCATCATCGCTGCAATCCAGGGCAGGGCGCTGAATCAGGGCTTCACCGGCATAGCTGAACTCCTGTTCATCACGCGCTTCCTTACAATAAGGGCATTCAAGTAATAACATAATAATTCTCCCCGGGCGCTAGTGCGCCACCCCTGCTGCACCGTGTTCATCAATCAGTGCACCGGTCTTGAAACGGTCGAGATGGAAAGGCTCAGCCAGCGGATGTTGTTTATCCTGGCCGATGGTATGTGCGAACACATGTCCGGAACCCGGTGTGGCTTTAAAGCCGCCGGTGCCCCAGCCACAGTTGAAATACAGTCCCTTAATATCAGTCGGGCTGATAATCGGGCAGGCATCCGGGCAGGTATCGACAATCCCGCCCCACTGGCGGTTGACCTTGGTACGCGAGAAGATCGGGAACAGTTCCAGAATCGCCGCTGCAGTATGATCAACCACATGCGGGCTGCCGCGCTGTGAGTAGCTCAAATAAGGGTCAATACCGGCACCAATGACCAGATCGCCTTTGTCAGACTGGCTGATATAACCGTGTACGGCATTGGACATGACCACGGTGTGCAGTACCGGCTTCATCGGCTCGGATACAAACGCCTGCAGCGGGTGGCTTTCCAGCGGCAGGGTGAGTCCGGCCATTTTCGCCAGCACGGAAGAGTGACCTGCGGCGACACAGCCGACCTGATCCGCCTTGATATAACCGCGTGAGGTGTCCAGACCCTTGATGCGTCCGCCTTCAATATCCATCGTTTTGACTTCGCAGTTCTGGATAATATCGACACCGTGTTTGGCTGCCGCACGGGCAAAGCCCCAGGCCACCGCATCGTGGCGTGCTACACCTGCGCGCGGCTGGAAGGAGGAGCCCATCACCGGATAGCGGGTGTTTTTGCTGGTATCCAGAATCGGAATGCGGCGCTTTAATTCAGCCGCATCGACGACTTCGGCATCAATACCGTTCAGCACATTGGCATTCACCCGTCGCTCAATATCACGCATGTCCTGTAAGGTATGACCGAGGTTATATACGCCGCGCTGGCTGAACATGACATTGAAGTTAATATCTTCGGTCAGGCCTTCCCAGAGTTTCAGGGCGTGTTCGTATAAATTAGCCGCTTCGTCCCAGAGGTAGTTGGAGCGCACGATAGTGGTGTTACGTCCGGTATTACCACCGCCAATCCAGCCTTTTTCCACCACGGCAATTTTCTTGCCCGGGAAGTCACGTGCCAGATAATAAGCAGTAGCCAGACCATGTCCGCCACCACCGACGATAATGACATCATAAGATGCCTCCGGTTCCTTCTCAGGCCAGGCCGGTGTCCAGCGCTTCTGGTCAGTGAATCCGGCTTTTAATACTTCCAGCCAGGAATAGTTCATCAGTACACTCCGGGATATATTATGTACATAAAAAAGTAACGGAGACCGGCAGACGGGTGCTGTTGATTTCCGCGAAAAAACGTAGATTATGACTGATTGACTGCTTAGTCAATCAGGATTGTGGTGCTGTGTTGAGAAAGTTGATGGGTGTCAAAAATTATCGCTGCAGGCAAGGGGTTGTGGTGCTTGTAAAGTAAAGTATCCAACAAGGGTGAAGACAACGAATTGCAACTAACAACGGCTTTCATCCGTATAAAGCAAAGATGCTGTTTCACAACGGAGAGCCTGATGAAAACCTTCAATTATCGCCGCTGGCTGAGCCTGCTGATGTCCGCCCTGCTGCTAAGCGGATTGCTGAGTGTATTCCCGCTCAATGCCGCCACAAACTCAGATGCCGCAACCGCTGACCAGTTGCTCGCCTTATTAAGCAATGACCACGAGCAACAACAGGCCACGCTGGATCTGTTGCAAGACAACTGGCATCCCGGCTTCGTGCCGATGATTCTGGAGCTGTACCACGTCGGGAACAACCCGCGTATTACCCGTCAACTGATGAACATCATGCGTGAAAAAACCGGGCAGACGTTTGGCAATAATCTGGATGAATGGTACCGCTGGCTATGGCGGCAGCCGGAAAACCGCCATCCCGCTTATGCTGAATTTAAGGCCCGGCTCTATGCCCTGATCGATCCGCGTTTTGAGCATTACTTCGCCGGCATTGAAACGGCGGATATTCGTTTGGATGAAGTGCGCTGGGGCGGGGTGATGCAGGACGGTATTCCGCCATTACGATCTCCGAAAATGATTCCGGTGACACAGGCGGATTATCTGGCCGATGACAATATCGTCTTTGGGGTGGCGGTCAACGGTGATGTCCGGGCTTATCCGCAACGCATTCTGGCCTGGCATGAAATGTTCACCGACACTATCGGTGGTGCTGAATATGCCGGTGTTTACTGTACCCTGTGTGGAACGGTGGTGATGTATGAAACGCGGCATAACGGCGTTCAGCATCAACTGGGAACCAGCGGTTTTCTATACCGTTCCAATAAACTGATGTATGACAAGGCCACTCAGTCACTATGGAATACAACCTGGGGTAAGCCGGTAATCGGTGATCTGGTCGGTAAAGGGATTGAGCTGGAACAGGGGGCGGTGGTGACGACTACCTGGGGGGAATGGCGGCGTAAGCACCCTGATTCAACGGTGCTGTCACTGGAGACCGGCTACCAGCGTAACTATGATGAGGGCGAGGCTTACCGGGATTATTTTGCTACCCAGAAGCTGATGTTTGCTGTACCGGAAACGGATGATCGTTTACAGAACAAAGATGAAGTGCTGGCGCTGACCTTTCCGGGAACGGCTGAAACGCTGGCGATTGATGCGCGTTATTTGCTGAAACATCCGGTATACCATGACCGGGTCGGAGCACAGAAACTGGTGGTGCTGACCGATAGCTCGGGCGCTAACCGGGTTTATGAGTCCGGTAATACACGCTTTAAGCACTATGATGGTCAGCAGCAGGTCACGGATGATCAGGGGCAGCAATGGGCGGTGCGGGAAGATGTACTGAGCGGGCCGGATGGCCGACAGCTGCAGCGTTTAGCGGCAAGACGGGCATTCTGGTTCGGCTGGTACGCAGCTTATAACGATACGCGGCTGGTGAAGTAGGCTTACCGGTTATACCCGCGCTTACCCCACAGCCAGGAATGCCTGTATGATTAGACTTGTACATATATCAGGCATAACGGCTTAGAAAGGAAAAATATGAACAGCATTGAGTTTGCGGTGATTGGCGGAACCGGATTGACCGAGATTGAAGGTCTGGAGATTATCCATCGTGAGGTGGTGCACACACCTTACGGCGAGCCATCCGGGCAGTTTACCCACGGCATGATCGGCGGTAAGCGTATCGTGTTTGTTGCCCGCCATGGCTATGCGCACTGCATTCCGCCGCATAAGGTCAATTACCGCGCCAATATCTGGGCATTGCGCAGTCTGGGCGTGAAGCGGATTATCGCGATTGCCGCAGTGGGTGGAATTACCGCAGACATGAAGCCGGAAGCGCTGGTGATCCCGGATCAGATCATTGATTACACCTCAGCGCGTGAGCATACCTTCTTCGATGAGGGACTGACCTCGGTCACTCATATCGACTTTTCCCAGCCGTACACTGAAACGCTGCGTCAGGCTCTGTTAAAAGCCGGTAAAGCTGCCGCTATCGAACTGGTGGATGGTGGTACTTATGGCGCCACACAGGGGCCGCGTCTGGAAACAGCTGCAGAAATCGGCCGCATGGAGCGTGATGGCTGTGACCTGGTCGGTATGACTGCGATGCCTGAGGCGGCTCTGGCCCGTGAGGCCGGGCTGGGCTATGCCAGTTGTGCGGTGGTGGCTAACTGGGCTGCCGGTAAAGGGGAGGAAGAGGAAATTTCCATGGAGGAAATCTACCAGAACCTTTCCAATGGTATGGGTAAAGTGCGTGAGCTGCTGAAGTCACTGACCTGCTAAGCGCTAATGATACGTGGAGATAATCCTTTTACGGCGGAGCTGGTGTTTAAACCGGTTCCGTCACGCCTGTTGCTGGTCTTCATCCTTCTGATCCATGTCTTGACGCTGATACTGATGGCTGTCCTGCCCGGCCTGCCGTGGTGGGCGAAAGGTTTGTTGATCGTGGCTATTCTGGCCTCGCTGGTGTTTCAGTGGATTTTGCATAGTGACCGGTTGGCAAAGCGCCGGGTGGAGACACTGTACTGGCGGGAATCCGGTGGCTGGGAGCTGAGCACAGCTGCAGGGGAGCATTTACCGGTGATTTTTTGTGGCAGCAGTTTCAGCAGTGTGTTTGTCGATGTGCTGAACTTTCGTACCCGTCCGGCACTGGGCAGGCGGCGTTTTACGGTGATTTTGTTGCCGGACAACAGTGATCCGGTGCAGCGCCGTTATCTGCGCATGCGTCTCGGGCTGTGGCGTGAGACTGAGCTGCAGTCAGTGAAAGCAAACGTTTTGGCGGGAAAAAAATAAACCCTCCCGGCGCAAGAGAGGGTTAGTTCGGATGTAAACGTGTTTTTTATTGATGTAAATTCTTATAAGGCCACCCGATACCGAGCTCAGAATATCGGGTGGCTTATGTCAAAGCCTTGACAGGGTTAGCTGGCGCTGACTTCTTCGGTGATCTGTTCCATTTCTTCTGTTTCAGAAACTTCAGTAGTTTCCTGAGTGTTGCAATCAGCCTGTTTTGCATCACATTCAGGAGCTTTGACAGTTTCTTCTTCCACCACAGGTGCTTTTTGTACGGCAGGGTTTTCTTCGGCAGCGGGAGCTTTTACAACCGGTGCATCGACAACCTCACCACCGGCCAGGGCTAAGCCGGATACAGAAAGCGCCAGGGCAGACAACAGCGTGATAATGAAATGTTTCATGTTAGTATCTCCATATATTTTCTGGATTATTAATTAAAGTTAAACGAAGGGCAGTCCGTTGCCGCTTCGGTAAGCTTATCCCTCGCGGTGCGTTCAAACTATGATGCATCATGAACATAAGCTTAATGGGTTTAACGCTCGGCTCTTGCGTGCGTTGACATTTTTTTCAAAAAATTTTCAAACGTTTTGTTTGAGTTCTGGTGATTCCATATTCAATGCAGCCGCTTAAACCACTGGAAATTCCCTTATCAGGCAAGAATCTGATTCAGGCCAGCGCCGGAACCGGTAAGACCTGGACGATTTCTCTGCTCTATTTACGCTTATTGCTGGAACAACAGCTGACGGTCGATCAGTTGCTGGTGGTGACGTATACCCGTGCCGCCACCGAAGAGCTGCGTGAGCGGATTCGCGAGCGCCTGAAACAGGCGGTGGCGGCGTATGAAAAACCGGAACAAGCCAAAGATGAGTATCAGCAGCTGCTGACCTTATATCCTCCGGAAGAGACCGGGCAGCATTTATGGTACCTGCGCCGTGCGCTGCTGAGTTTTGATGAGGCGGCGGTGTTTACCATTCACGGCTTCTGTCAACGTGCCCTGCAGGAAAATGCCTTTGATGTCGGGCTGCCGTTTGACAGTGAGCTGGTACAGGATGAGGCGGAGTTACAGATTGCGCTGGCCGATCAGTTCTGGCAGCAGCGCATGCTGGCTCCGGGTGCGCTGGATTTGTCGGTACTGGAAACAGCCAGCATCACCCCGGACAGTCTGCTTAGTGATGTGCGCAATTTTATCGGCAAGCCTTATCTGGTGCCGGTGCGGGCTGAGCCGGTCAGTGCTGATGATTTTACCCGCGTAAAACAGGATTATGAGGCTGTGCTGGCGAATGCGGCGCTGATTTGGGAGCAGCAGAAGACAAGGATTTTGGACGCCCTGTCACCGGCAGTAATGAATCAGACTGCCTATAAACCGGCTCAGTTGGAGACAGCGGTGCTGGTGCTGGAGGCTTTGTTTGCCGGGCGGCTGGAAAGTGATGCTGAAAAGGTGCTGTTAAAATTCACTCCAGCCTATATCGAAAGTAAGGTCAAAAAGGGCCAGAATCCGCCGCAGCATGCTTTTTTTCAGGTTTGCGGGCAGTTATTGCAGCAGCTGGAGACCCTGCAGGCCATGCAGGACAATGCGCTGGAGCAGCTGCGTTTTGATCTGCTGCGCTGGTTACAGGAGCAGTTGCCGCAGCGTAAGCGGCAGGCCGGTCTGCTGGCCTTTGATGATCTGCTGGTCAATCTGCAGGATGCGCTGGAATTGCGTCCGTCCCTGGCGGCGGCACTGGCTAAACAATATCAGGTGGCGCTGATTGATGAGTTTCAGGATACCGATCCGGTACAGTACCGGGTGTTTGAGCATATTTACGCGGAAAGCGAGGGGCGACTGTTTTATGTCGGTGACCCGAAGCAGGCGATTTACGGTTTCCGCGGCGCGGATATTCACACCTATCTGTATGCCGCCGATTCGGTGGCGCAACAGCAGCAATACACGCTTGACCGGAATTTCCGCTCCCGGCCTGAGCTGATTGCCGCCTTTAATCATCTGTATTCATTTTCCGCTGACCCGTTCCGTAATGACGGGCGGATTGGTTACGAGCAGGTGAGTCCCGGCGGGGTGGTCAACGGTGGTTTGAACAGCCCGGACAATATTGCGCCGCTGCGGCTCTGGGATTGGGACAACAGAGATGCTGAGGCCGGTGTGCAGGAGGTCATCGCGCAGATTGCACAGGCGGTGGCTAATGACATTGCCCGCCTGCTGCTGCAGGGACAGCAGGGTGAAGCAGACATAAACGGCAGGCCGCTGGCAAGCGGTGATTTTGCCGTGCTGGTGCGCAGTCACAAACAGGGGCGGCTGATTAAACAGGCGTTGCAGCATTGTGGTATTGCCAGTGTGCAGCAGTCGCCGCTGGGTATTTTTGAAACGCCGGAGGCCGGTGAGCTGCGGATTTTGCTGGCCGCGATTGCCGAGCCGGGTAACCTGCCTAAAATCAAGCGGGCGCTGGTTACGGAGCTGATGGGCGGGGATATGCAGGCGCTGATCGATCTGGATGAGCAGCCGCAACGGCTGGAGCAGCTGCTGGAAGATTTCTACCGCTGGCAGCGGCTGTGGCAGCAGCACGGTTTTATGGCCATGTTGCATGACTGGATTAACAGCTGTGGTGTCTATGCGCGCTTGCTGGCCTATGTCGATGGTGAGCGGCGGCTGACCAATCTGCTGCATCTGGGTGAGCTGATTCATGCGGAAACCCGTGAGCAGCTGAGCGGTATGCAGGCGACCTTGCGCTGGCTGCAGCAGCGGGCAGAAAAATCCGGTAGTCAGGATGAGTACCAGCTGCGCCTGGAGAGTGATGAAAATCTGGTGCAGATTATCACCATTCATAAAAGCAAGGGGCTGCAGTATCCGATTGTTTATTGTCCGTTTTTGTGGAACGGTAATAAATTCCCCAACGGCAAACGCTGGTTCAGCTGGTACGATGCGCAGGCCGGGCAAAGCTGCCTGCAGGCCGGGAAAGAGCGTTTGGAAGAGGCGCTGGCCAGTTATAAATCCGAAGAAATGAGCGAAGATTTGCGCCTGTTGTATGTGGCGCTGACGCGGGCACAGTATCAGTGCACGGTGGTGCTGGCCAGTGGTGAAATTCCGCGTTTTAACTATCATTCGGCACTGGGCTGGCTGCTGTTCGGGCATCTGCCGGATGCGGACAACATTCTGGCGGGTAAAACGCAGATGGCGGCGGCTGAGCGTCAGCAACGTATGCAGGAGCAGTTACAGTTTCTGGCCGGGGGCAGTGCGGGAAATATTGCTTATCAGTCTTTGCCGCCTGCTGAGCCGGTGGTGCGTTATCAGTCTGAACAGGATGTGCAGCAGCTGCAGGCCCGGCAGTTCCGGCATGTCATACCGCCGGTGGTGCGTATCGGCAGTTTCAGCGGCCTGACCTCGGGCAGTCATGATGAGCGGCCTGACTATGATGTGGCGGAGTCGCTGGAGCTGGGTTCGGTGCAGCCGGTTGACCGCAGCCGCACACATTTTCCCGGCGGAACAAGGGCGGGTGTGTGCCTGCATAAAATGCTGGAGCGGCTGGATTTTCAGCAGCCTGTTGCAGAGCAGCGTGAGGATGTAGTGGCGCGCAGTCTGCAGGAGCAGGGCTATGAGGCATACTGGTATGAGGCGGCGGAAACGTTGCTGCAAAATACCGTGCATAGCCGACTGCTGGAAGATAAGACGCTGACACTGGCCGGGGTCAGCAAAGAGGAACGGCTGGATGAGCTGGAGTTTTATTTTCCGGTGGCTAATCTGCAGATGGCGAACCTGAAGCAGATTCTGTCTATCGGCCTGCCTGACGGTGAAGGTTGGGACGTTATTCGTGAGGCGGTGCAGCGGCTGTCATTTAATGATTTGCGCGGTTTTATGAAAGGTTTTGTGGATCTGGTGTTCCGCGCGGATGGTTGTTTTTATGTGGTGGATTATAAGTCGAACTGGCTGGGCGAGGAGGCGGAAGATTACGCTCAGGCATCGTTGTTTCAGGCCATGGCGCACTCGCATTATTACCTGCAGTATCTGATTTATTGTGTCGCCCTGCATCGTTATTTGCGCCAGCGGCTGGGTGATTCGTATAGCTGGGATGAGCAGGTCGGCGGCGTGTTATACCTGTTTTTGCGCGGGATGCGGCCTGACAGTGCAGACCGCAACGGGGTGTTTTTCCATAAGCCGGAGGCGGGGCTGATTGAGGCGCTGGATAAGCTGTTTGCAATCGGCTGATGGTATTTGTTTCGTGTTTATTGCGTCTGCTGGAACTGATAATTCATCACTTTCCTCTTTTGCGGATCAATCGATGGATGAATCTTCGGGGTAGTTTTGCCATAATGTTGCTCACTTAAAAGCTCAGGGCAATCAGGCATGCCAGATACCCCACTCCCGCCAGCCGATCAGGTTTTTCTCAGTTATAGCCGCACGAATCTTGATGCGGCTATTGCCATGCGTTCTGCACTGGAGCAGGGTGGCATTGTTACGTTCCGTGATGAAGATTCGATCCGGGTCGGTGATAACTGGATGAATCGCCTGCAAACCACCTTGCAGGACTGTTCGGCATTTGTGCTGTTAATCGGGCGCGATGGGGTGCAGCGCTGGGTGATGGCGGAAACCCAGGTGGCGCTGATCCGGCATTTTTCACCGCATGATGCGGCGCAACGGCTGGCGGTGTTTCCGGTGTTACTGCCGGACGGCGATGTTCATAGCCTGCCGCCCTTCCTCAGTTTGTTCCAGATCCAGCGCTGGCAGCCCGGTGAGGCATTGCCGGACACTTTGCTGCAGGCGATCCGCGATAAGACGGATTTGCCGGATAACCGTATCCGTTTTGAGGGTTGCCCGTTTCTCGGGTTGGGCGCGTTTCAGCGTGAACATGCCGCGTTATTTTTCGGGCGCAGCCGGGAAACGCTGGAGGCGCTGGAAATGCTCGGGGCGCAACAGGCGGCGAATCCGGAGCAGATGCACCGTGAGGGGCAGTACAACCGCTGGTTGCAGATTGAGGGTAATAGCGGCGCGGGTAAATCGTCGCTGGTGAATGCCGGGATGTTGCCGCTGGTGGAACAGGGGGCGTTGTGGAGCCGTACCGGTTTTGAGCAGTGGAAGATTATCGGGCCGATGATGCCGGGGGAGCATCCGCTGCGCCAGCTGGCGGAGGTGGTGGAACATACGTTAGTGCCGGAAGCTGCGGCGCGGGATTCGGGGCAGTTGTACCGCCGCTTTCAGGAGGATGAACATGCCTTTGTCATGCGTCTGCGTGATTTCAGTGCATCCGACACTGCCTTCCTGCTGGTGGTGGATCAGTTTGAGGAACTGTTCACCTTTGCGGAAAAAGCCGAAAAGTTACAGTTCGACCTGCAGCTGTACCATGCCCTGCGTGATCAGGATTGCCCGCTGTTTCTGATCAGTACGGTGCGGATTGATTTTCTGGAAGGCTTTGAACAACTGTCGTGTTTGTCGGAGTTGTATAACCGGTATTGCAAGCGTTATCTGCTGAAAACCATTTCGCAGGCGGGGCTGCGCGAGGTGGTTGAACAACCGGCACGGCTGGCGGGGCTGGATGTCAGTGAAATTACCACGGCGATTTTGCAGGATGCGCGGGAAGAGCCGGGGGCGTTGCCACTGGTGGAGAATGCGCTGCGGGTGTTGTGGGAGGAACGTAAGGGCGACGTTTTGAGCGGGCAGCTGTATGCGGACAAGGGCGGGATTGCCGGGTTGCTGGAGGAACAGGCGGATGCACTGTTACAGCGGCTGGACAGTGAGCTGAACGGGCGTGGTGATGCGCTGGAATTGTTGCTGGCGCTGACGCGGGTGAATGATGAGGGGCGGCATACGCGGCGGCGTTTACCGCTGGGTGAGGCACGGCTGGCGGCGGGGGGTAAAAAAGCGGATGCGGCGCGGGGGCAGCAGATTATTGATTACCTCAGCGGGCACAGCGCAAACCGTAACGGCCAGCGCCGGCTGAGCGGGAATTTGCGGCTGGTGTCGGTGCTGAATGATGATGAGGCTGATTCAGGGAAGGGGGCGACGGTTGACCTGATCCATGAAACGCTGATCCGGCCTAAGGGCAAGGATGCGGCGACCGGTAAGCTGGTGGGCTACTGGAAGACCTTGTACAGCTATATCGAGGCGAACCGCGACCGGGGGTTTTACCGCGACCAGTTGCAGCGGCAGGCGGAGGACTGGGCCGGGCGTAAAGGTCTGGGGCGTTGGCGTAAGCTGGCCGGTTGGGGGGAGTTGCGGGCTTACCGGAAGCTGCGCCCGGAGCAGGGCAGTGTGGATGCGCGGTTTTTGCGGCGCAGCCGGGTGGTGGGTTGGATTAAGGGCGGGGTGTTGGCGGGGGTGCTGACGTTTGTGGGTGAGTCTTTCTTATGGACGGTGAATAATAGCTTGCCGGTGGGCTATATGTTGATGCAGCAGCGGTTCCGGCTGATGGATCTGGGGTTGCTGGATAAACCGTTTCCGGAAATGATTGAGAAAGAGATCCAGCCGCCTGTCGGTACATTCGCGGTAGGTGAGTTTGATGATGAGTTCGGAGTGATGGCGAATAATTCACTTGAGCAACAAGGTGCATTAGGGCAACAGAATTTTGGCTATCCTGCAACAACAGATGCGACGATAGAAAGTGCTTATAGTATTGGAAAGTATGAAGTCAGCTATGCAGAGTATGACTATTTTATCTGGCAAGAGGGAGCCGAAAAGGGTTTGCAATATCCGGCAGGCCAGCCGAGCCGGAACCGGCGCGGGAAACACGCGGTGACTAATGTTTCGTGGAATGAGGCTAACCTTTATCTGCAGTGGCTGTCTGCTGAACGGGATGACGGGTACCATTATCGCTTGCCTACAGAGGCGGAATGGGAATATGCGGCTCGTGCCGGAACAAAAACACCTTATTGGTGGGATAACAGGGAAGATCTGGAAGGTAAAGTATTGGCGAACTGTGATGGTTGTGGTAGTCAATGGGATAAGCAATTTGTTGCACCGGTTGATAGTTTTTATGCGAATGACTGGGGGCTGTATAATACTGCGGGAAATGTCTGGGAATGGACGTGTTCGGAGTGGGAAACAAGCTTTTCCGATGGGAGCGAGAGCCGGTGTGTTGAGGTATCTGAAACAACCGGGCAGCGTGTGTTTCGCGGCGGTTCCTGGAACAACAGTTCCGACTGGTTGCGTTCCTCCGCCCGTGCCTGGAACGTCACAGACCTCCGAAGCATCAATGTTGGATTTCGTGTATATCGCTCCCCCAGGACAAAGTAACCCTTTTCCCTTTTAATGGCAGTGTTGTGGCGGTTCTGTTGGCACGGTGGTAGCCAGGTCCGCAGGTGGTCGGGTTTGCGGCGCGAAGCGCCCGATTTTTTTTTGGGAGGATAACGTGGTTAAAAATAATACAAAATACTCACCACCGCAGGCAGTGCAAAGCACCCGTGAATTATTGCTCTGGATGATTCCACAGCTGGACAAGTTGCCCAAAAACCGCCGTTATATTATGTCACAAACCGGCCAGCATCTGCGCCCAGGGAACCACCTTAATCTCATGGCGCTGCTGAGCCTGATCACCGCCGTAGATCAACACTGACTCCCCCTCATTTTGCGTCAGGGTGTTCCAGAACTGTAAACCCTTGAACTGATCACGGCTTAATGTGCTGCCCGACTTCATTTCCACCGCCAGATACTGCCCGGCACGCTCGACAATCATGTCAACCTCATGGCCGCTGCGATCCCGCCAGAACCAGATTTCCGGACTTTCCCCCTGATTAAACAAGGCTTTGTAAGCTTCACTGACCACCAGATTTTCAAACAGGGCACCGCGCATGGCATGATGACGCAGCTGTTCTGCGGAGCGTATACCCAACAGCCAGCACACCAGCCCGGTATCATAAAAGTAGAGCTTGGGTGTTTTGATCAGGCGCTTATTAAAATTCCGGTACCACGGTTGCAGGCGTTTCACCAGATAGCTGGATTCCAGCACCGATAGCCAGGATTCCGCAGTGTTATGGGTGATACCGCAATCGTTGGCAATCTGAGTCAGATTAACCAATTGCCCGACATGGTTGGCACAAATGCGCAGAAAGCGCTGAAACTGCGCAGTGTCCTTAACGTTAATCAACCTGTAAACTCAACTCTCAATTAGCCAAGTATGGACTAAATAACAGCTGTCTGCACCCTCAAACCGTAAATCCCCGTGAGCGCTTCACCGAACGCAGTACGATATCCGATTTCACCCGTGCCACGCCCGGCAGGCATAAAATCACATCACGGCGCAGTGTGCGTAATGCTGCAAATCTTTGGCCGCCAGGCGCAGAATATAGTCGGCCTCACCGGCCACTAAATGGCATTCCGGTTATTGATAACCAAACAAATTCAGAGTGGTAATCAGTACGATCAGGAACAGCACGGTCATAATCCCGCCCGCGCGCATAAAGTCAGGTACCCGGTAACCGGCAGGTCCCATAATCAGTGCATTCACCTGATGGGTCGGGATCAGGAAGGAGTTGGAGGTGGCCAGCGCAACAATCAGAGCGAAGACTGACGGATTAGCACCGATGCCAATCGCAATGTTTACCGCCAGCGGAACCAGCAGCACGGTAGCTCCGACGTTTGACATAACCAGCGTGAACGCCGTTGCCAGAATGGCCAGTACCGCCTGAATCGCCCAGATGGGAAGGTCTCCCACTACATGTAATACACCTTCGGCAATCCATTTTGCAGTACCTGTTGACTCCACTGCATAGCCCAGCGGAATCAGGCTGGCCAGCAGAAACACGGTTTTCCACGATACTGCCTCATAAGCTTCATCTATTTTCAGTACCCCGGACAGAATCATGCCAATAGCACCGGTTAACAGGGCAATGGACAGTTTCAGCTCAGTAAACAGTACCAGGCCTAAAGCAATCGCAAAGAAACCAAGTGCCAGACCCAGTTTATTGGGGCGAACTTCTTCTTTGCGCGGGTAGTCTGTGGTAACGATAATGAAGTCACGGTCTTTTTCCAGCCGCTCCAGCGCATCCCAGGTGGTGTAAACCATAATCATGTCGCCGGCCTGGAAGGGGACGGCACGGATTTCTTCAACATTCTCATCTTCGGCATAGATAACCTTGCCGTTTCTCAGAATGCCCATTAATGAGATGCCGTAACGCTTACGCATCCAGACATCAATCGCTGATTTTCCGATCAGTGAAGAGTTGTTGGGGATAACAATTTCAGCCATACCGGACTGTTTATCAGACAGCAGATCACCAAAAATCGGCGTACCTTTATGGGTCACCAGTCTGGTACGCTCAACAAAACGCTCCTCACGCTCAGGCAGACCAATCAGGCCCAGTACCTGTCCCGGTTTGAACTCAAGGTCACGATCCAGTGAATCGACCCCGGCACGGATCTGTGAGCCGTCTTTCATGGCAATAACCCGTACATTACGTTCGGTCTCCACTTCGAGCAGTTTGCGCCCGACCAGGGTGCTGTTTTTACCGACTTCGACTTCCAGCAGCTTGAACTTTATGTCGTAGGTGCGTTGCAGGTATTCCAGCGTGGTTTCATTTTCACTGTCGCTTTCCTTAACTGCAGGCAGCACATAACGTCCGGCGAGCAGAAAATACAGGATGCCGGTGGTGATCAGTGCCAGACCAATCGGTGTCACCGAAAACAGATCCCAGGTGTGCATTTTATGTGCGCCATCCAGTGCCTGATTGGATGTCAGAATGAGGTCATTCAGCAGAATCAGCGGGCTGGAACCGATCATGGTTACTGTACCGCCCAGAATGGCGCAGAAACCCATCGGCATCAGCAGGCGTGACATCGGAATACCGGAGCGGTTGGAAATACGGCTGACTACCGGCAGAAATAATGCAGCGGCTCCTACATTTTGCATAAAGGAGGAAATAATACCGACGGTACCGGAGATGATCGGGATAATGCGGTTTTCTGTTCTGCCGCCAACACGGAGAATAAAACCGGCTACCTGTGACATTATCCCGGTTTTGTCCAGTCCGGCGCCGATAATCATCACAGCGATGATCGAAATAACTGCGTTACTGGAAAATCCATTAAATAAATTTTCGGCGGGCACCATGGCCTTTTCCAGTCCCATCAGGGGGGCAAACAGAGCAGTCAGACCCAGTAAAACCATAACGGTTATCGCCGCAACATCGACATCCACAATTTCGAAGGCAAACAGGTAAATGGTCAGGAGCAGAATAGACATTGCCCAGGCCACGCCGGTGGTAGGTACAATGGTCGCCAGATATAAAGCAATTGCAATAAAAACACCCGCTGCAACCAGTTTCTTGATCACGGATTTGTTCAGGCTCACCGATGTTCCTCCCACCATAAATTAAATGTGAGAATAGTACCGTATTCTAATAAAGAATTCCCTTATATTATTAATTTAATTTTTCTATAGGGGGAAGAAAAGTAGTAATAAGGGAATTGAAGTTATGGCAATCAGAATTTCTAATGGCAAACCCATTCTCCAGTAATCACCAAAGTAATAACCGCCCGGGCCCATGACCAGCGTATTTGACTGGTGCCCGATCGGGGTCAGAAAGGCACAGGAGGAGCCAATGGCAACTGCCATCAGAAAGGTGTCCGGGTTTGCTCCCAGCTCATGGGCCAGCTCATAGGCAATCGGTGCCATAACCAGCGCAGTGGCCGCATTATTGATAATTGCTGAAATCAGCATAGCCAGAATAAGGATAACGGTCAGAATAATAACCGGCGCAACATCACCGGTGGCAGCCAGTACATTTTCCACCATCAGCCGCGTGGTGCCGGTTTTTTCCAGTGCACTGCCTACCGGTAACATGGCTGCCAGCAGAACAATAACGGACCAGTCAACCTGCTCGTAAATTTCCCTGACCCGGATCAGCCCCAGTGCAACATACGCCATAATGACCAGTACAAATGCGACCGGGAGTGACACCACATTCTGCATGCCCAGAATAATCGCCAGTGCGAATACCAGTACCGCCAGCAGCGGACGGCTGCTGTGTTCAAGGTTAAGCTCGCGCTGTTCCAGCGGTAACAGCATCAGCGTATGAAAGTGCTGCTCCATGGTGTCGTGTGAACCCCATAATAACAACACATCACCGGGCTGAAATACCTGGCTGCGCAGGCGTTTGACGACTGTATAACCACTGCGGGCAATACCAATCAGCGCCATGGAATTACCGGTCATACGGCGTAAATAGCGCACATCACGCCCGACCAGACTGGAGTTTTTGCTAACCACGCATTCACGCATAATGCCGTTATGGATGTCCGGCTGCTGAAACACCTCAGTGGCAGTGGTCAGTAACTCAACGTCATATTTATCCTGTAGTTTACGAATTCCCTGTGGATCACAGCGTACCAGCAGAATTTCGCCTTCCTGAAGAATATGCAGATCTTCCGGCGGCCGGGCATAGGAGCGCCGGGTCGCTACACCAACGACATCTATTTTATGTGTCTGAAACATTTCAATTTCATTGATATTCCGCCCGATTAGTGCAGAGTCGGCAGGAACCAATAATTCGGTGAGATAATTATCAATCTGGAATAACTGTTTGGTTGTATTTTTTTTAAGCCGTGCTGCCGGGATCAGTTTCCAGCCGATAAAGCTGATAAACAGCACGCCGATAATGGTGACTAAGACGCCTACCGGTGCGAAATCGAACATTTCAAAAGGGGCACCGGTCATTTCAGCACGATAATTGGCAATAATAATATTGGGAGGGGTGCCGATCAGGGTCATCAGTCCACCCAGAATACTGCCGAAAGCCAGAGGCATCAGCAGCATGGCCGGTGAGACTTTGTACTCATTTGCAGCTGTCATTGCTACCGGCAGCATTAAAGCCAGTGCTCCGACATTATTCATAAAGGCGGAAAACAGGGCGACCAGAGCGGTGAGCGTAAAAAGCAGGGTGGTTTTGCTCAGTTGGTAGCGCCGGATCTGTTCAGAGACCAGTTCCACCACGCCGGCATTATTCAGGCCGTGAGAAATGATTAATACGGCTGCGACAGTGACAACCGCCGGGTGTCCGAAACCGGAAAAAGCGTCATCAGCGGAGACAATACCCAGCAAAATGGCCGACATCAGTGTCGACATCGCTACCAGATCATGCCGCCAGCGTCCCCACGAGAACATCAGCAGTGACAATAGTAACAGGATACTCAGTGTCAGCTGGTGCTGGTTCAAGGTCAGATACTCCGTTAGCCGCTAAGCTATTGAGTATAGTCTATCAGGTCAGAGTGGCTGTTTATTGCGCTATGCGTGCACAGGAGTTGCCACTTTACAAAGCTTGTCCGTTTGCCGGCTGCAGGCTCACGGGGCTGATGTAACCATTTGCCAGTGCATGCTCCTGCGCTTTACCGGTATCTGTTGTCAGTAACAAGTCAATACCGTGTTTGCTAACCTGCTCAGTCAGGTTAGCGATAGCCTCAGTGCGTAATGGGTTGTTGGTCACATCACGGATATAAATGGCTTTCACCTGATGTGGGCGGGCAGCAACAACTTCGGTATAAATTTCAGGGTCATGCTGGCCACTGTCACCAATCAGGATAAAAGATAGCTCAGGGTAGGTGGACATCACGTTATTAATCTGCGTCAGTTTATGCTGGCGATGGCTGGACTGGAAGAATTGTTCAGCATTAAGGCCAAAATCCCGCAGCAGCAACGGGCCTTCCGGAAGCCGGTTCAGCGCCATAAATTCCTGCAGGAAATCATATAAATTCCACGGACTGCTGGAAACATAGAAAATAGGGCGCCGGCCTGTTTCGGTGTTATGAGTCAGAGCCTGATAAAAATCAGCAACGCCTGCAAACGGTAGCCGGCTGGCCGGGCTATGCATAAAACTGAGTCTTGCCATGTCCAGCAGACTGGTGGCATTGGTAACCATCACGGTATCATCAATATCACTGATAACACCGAACTCAGCATCCTGTGGTGGTATCAGTATTTTCCCGCTGACGGTTTCTGTGGCGGTTTTTAATGAGTTCTGGGCGGGTACTTCAATGCTGACTTCATGCCACAACTGCTCCCAGTTCAGGTTTTCCGGTGTGGGCAGGTTAACAGAGAAATAACCTTCCTCATCCGTTCGGATGTTAACCTGTAAGTCCTGAAAGCGGGCGATCAGCTCCAGATCGGGAACTTCATCACTTTCAAAGCGCTGATAAGCCTGAGTCAGGTTTTTCCACAGAGACTCCTGTGTCTGGCGGTCAAGATTACCCTTATTTTCAAACACGCGGCCTTTAAGAAACAAGGTTTCTTGATTGCCATAGCCGTTATAAGGCACAACCTGTAACGGCTGGTCATATTTTAGTTTTTTTTTCAGGTCATAACGCAGGCTATCGAAACGGGTTTCGATTGAATGACCTAAGCGGCGTGCGCCATCGCTCCATGTGCTCATGGCAAATATGATAACGAATACCCATACCGGCAGGCTATATACCTTCATCCGCTAAAGCTTACCGCCGGGTAACTGTACCTGCCATTGACGCCGGTTTTCGCGTGTGTATTGGCGTTTGAACTAACGCTTACGCTTCACAAACTTCATCAGACGCTTTTTCTTATGCTGCTGGCGTGGGGTTAGCTTGTTGCGGCGTCCTTCATAAGGATTTTCACCGGTTTTGAACTCGAGCTTTACCTGCGTGCCGACCAGCTTCAGAGTCTGGCGGAAGTAATTAATCAGGTAACGCTGGTAAGAGGGAGGTACTTTATCGGTCTGGTTGCCGTGAATAATCACCAGAAACGGGTTGCTTCCCCCCTGATGCGCATAGCGCAGCTTAATACGGCGTCCGTTGACCAGCGGTGGCTGGTGTACCTGCAGGGCGGTTTCCATAATCCGGGTCAGACGTGAAGTCGGTACTTTGATCATTGCTGATTCATGGCACTTGTGGATTGACTTGTATAACAGGCCAACCCCGGTACCGTGCAGGGCAGAAATGAAATGACGTTCCGCAAAATCCAGGAAGGGCAGTTTGACGGACAGCTGGTGCTTGATGCGCTCACGCTCATCCGGATCCAGGCCATCCCATTTGTTGACGGCCAGTACCAGAGAACGGCCTGCATCAAGAATCAGCCCCAGCAGGTGGGCATCCTGTTCTGCGATAGTGTCCTGTGCATCGACCACCATGATGACTACATGGGCTGCCTTGATGGCTTCCAGTGTTTTGATAATACTGAACTTTTCAATGGTTTCACTGACCCGGCTGCGGCGGCGTACACCAGCGGTGTCAATCAGGGTATATTTTTGCCCGTCCCGCTCAAAAGGAATGAATATACTGTCACGGGTGGTGCCGGGCTGGTCAAAGGCGATAACTCTTTCCTCACCCAGAATACGGTTGACCAGTGTTGATTTGCCGACATTCGGGCGGCCGACAAATGCAATGCGGATGCTGTCATCGTCCTCTTCCGGTTCGACCTCCGTACCGTCGTCCGGAAAGTAAGACAGTACCTGCTCCAGCATTGAGGTCACACCCCGGTTATGCACTGCTGCAATGGCGAATACGTCAGTAAATCCCAGCGAGTAAAATTCAGAGGCAGCCTGATCCGGATCGATGCGATCAGTTTTGTTGACCAGCAGAAAAACCGGCTTGCCGGTTTGACGGACATGGTCGGCGATTAACTCATCCCCGGCGTTCAGCCCCTGTTTGCCGTCAACCAGAAACAGCACGGCGTCTGCCTCATCGATGGCAGCCAGTGTCTGTTTGGCCATATACTCATCGATACCTTCCTGTTCACCGCTTAAACCGCCGGTGTCGATTACCAGATATTCACGCTCAAAAGCTTCACCGGTACCGTATTTACGGTCACGGGTCAGGCCGGGAAAGTTGGCAACCAGCGCATCACGGGATCGGGTCAGGCGATTGAAAAGCGTGGACTTGCCGACATTAGGGCGTCCGATAAGAGCGAGTGCTGGTTTCATAATCCGGGTATCTCTGGGGGTATCTCTGGTTAGCGAAGCAGAGATATTTTACAAAATCTGCCCGCAAGGCGGCTACTGAATTGTGTGGGCAGCAAGGATACCACTTTTACCGAAGCTGTAAACCATATTTCCATCAGCAACAACAGGAGTGTTGTATCCTTTCGGGTCACTGCGCAAGCGTCCGGCAGTCTGACCATTTTCAGCATTCAGCCAGTGCAGATAGCCTTCAATATCCCCGACTACCAGATAGTCACCGGCCAGTGTCGGTGTGGTGGGGGAGCGGGTTTGCAGATTTTCTGATTTCCAGTAGGCCTCACCGGTCTGTGGGTTAAGTCGCCAGATTTCACCTTCACGGCTGACCGCAAACAGGCTCTGCTGATTAGCCTCAACACCAACATGGCTGGCAAAGTTCTTTACCCATGCAGGCTTACCGTTTTGCATATCGATACCGGCAATACGGCCACTATAGCTGGTGGCAAACAGGGCAGAGCCAAGTATTTTCAGGCGTCCGTCGACATCAGTGATTTGTTCAATATCATTACTGCCACGCGGTACAGAGAGTATGGTTTCCCATAAACCACGCCCGGTTTTCAGTTCAAAAGCGGTAACGGTACCATCATCAAAACCGGCTACAACAATCCCGCCCAGGGCGACAGGTACACCTCCGCCACGGATAGTGAGTGCAGGGACGGGCTTTTTACGTTGCCAGATCATCTCACCACTGGTTGCTGACAGTGCATTCAGCTTGCCGTCTGCGGTGCGGAAAACAACAACACCCTGATCAGCATTTGAGACGGCGAGGATTTCACTGCTCAGTCTTTCGGCCCACTGCACCTGTCCGTTTGCGGCATTCAGGGCAATGGCACTGCCATCAGCCGTGCCGACGAATACCTGTCCGCCGCCACCGTTAACGCCGCCGGTAATCTTTTCTGAGACCGGTGTTTTCCACAAGCCGCCACCGTTGGCCTTGTTCCAGGCACTTACAGATTCACCTCCGGCAACAAACACGGCTGTTTCATTCAGATAAGGGAATATCCGGCTGTAATGTTTACTGCTGTGCCCGGTATTTACCTGCCAGCGTGTTGCCAAATTGACAGCCGGTTTGAAGTCTGCGAGTGCTTTGAGTTCCTGTGTTTTGGCAGTGCTTTGACCGGAGGGGGTGATTATGTCCACCATGCCCCGCAAAGTGTCACAGCCGCTTAGCAGTGATGTCGCCAGTAAACAGCCGCTCAAAGTAATCGCTAAACGTTTCATGAATAACTTCAGGCTCCCTTGCCCAGGTTGTCGAGTTTCATCTGAATCAGCTCATTACCGCTGCCACTGGTGAGCAGAGCACGTTCATAGGCTTTGCGCGCATCTTCCACTTTGCTTTGTGCGGCAAAAACATCACCTTTGATCTCTTCCAGTAAAGATTCATAGGCGCTGCCATAATCCAGTTGTGTTAAAGCTAATGCATCATCATATTTTTGCATAGCCACATAAACACGGGCCAGACGCAAACGGGCAACTTCCTGATATTCTGTTTCTGAGCTGTTGTTTATTACCCATTGCAGGGCATCAGCTGCCTGCTGATTTTCACCTTTTTCAGCATGCAATTTTGCCGACTGTAAAGCTGCCATTGAGGCATAAGGTGTTGAACTGTATTCATCACGTACTCTTGCGTACTGCTGCAGGGATACGGCCTGATCAGCTTCATTTTGGGCCTGAGTGTATAAGGCTGAGGCGGCTTCTGCTGTACCGGTTTTGTAATTCTGCCAGTATTCCCAGCCAAACAGCCCTGCAACGGCCAGCGCCACACCGGCAATGACTGAAGTGCCGTTTTCTTTCCACCACTTTTTGAGTTCTTCTGCTTTTTCTTCGTCTGTTTTGTAATCAGTCATGCCTGCAAGCCCCTAAGCTTATAAATATTAATCATCGTGTCGTTAGTTGTTCAACATGGATGCCAGCTGTCCCGCCAGCTCATCCATATTGAGGGTAATTTGTTGCGCGTCTTTATCACGCAATGGTTTCAGGCTGATTTGCCCGTTACGCAGCTCATCCTCACCCAGAATCAGTGCATAACCGGCAGCTGATTTATCCGCGCGTTTCATCTGTGATTTAAAACTGCCGCCGCCTGCATTCACCAGCAGCTGCAGGCCGGGCAGGGCGGTACGCAACTTCTCCGCCAGTGCCATACCGGCATGAACTGCTTCATCGCCGGCCATTACCATATATATATCCGTCGCCTGCTGCCGGTTTTCAATGGCCTGGGCCTGCATCAGCTCCAGCAGGCGCTCTGTACCCATGGCGAAACCACAGCCCGGAGTGGGCTTGCCGCCCAGTTGCTCAACCAGTCCATCATAGCGTCCACCGGCACAAACAGTGCCCTGTGCACCCAGCTCATCAGTAATCCATTCAAACACTGTGCGGGTATAATAATCCAGCCCACGCACCAGGCGCGGATTAACCACATATTCGATGCCCATTAAATCCAGCATTTTACACAAACCGTCAAAATGCTGTTTTGACTCATCATCCAGATGGTCATGCAAATCAGGTGCAGCCGCCACAATTTCTTTCATTGCCGGATTTTTGGTGTCCAGAATGCGCAGCGGATTGGTGTGCAGCCGCCGTTTTGCATCTTCATCCAGCACGTCCTCATGAGCACTGAAATGCTCAATCAGCAAGGCGCGATAGGCCTGGCGTGATTCCGGTGTGCCCAGTGAGTTAAGCTCCAGGCGGATGTTTTTCAGGCCGAGGCGCTGCCATAAGCGTGCACTCAGGGCAATCAGTTCAGCGTCCACATCCGGGCCGGGAATATTGAAGGTTTCCACACCGAACTGGTGGAACTGGCGATAACGGCCTTTTTGCGGACGTTCATAACGGAACATGGGGCCGGCATACCACAGGCGTTGCTGCTGATTGTGCAGCAGGCCATGCTGAATACAGGCACGCACACAACTGGCTGTGCCTTCCGGACGCAGTGACAGGCTTTCACCATTGCGGTCAGCGAAGGTGTACATTTCCTTTTCGACAATATCCGTGACTTCACCCACGCCGCGGTGAAACAGCTCGGTAGGTTCCAGCACCGGCATGCGGATTTCACTGTAACCATATTCTTTCAGCAGGGTGCGCACGGTTTCTTCAAGATGTTGCCATGCCGGAGATTGCTCAGGCAGAATGTCGTGCATCCCGCGAATGGATTGAATGTTTTTTGCCATGGTATTGTTAATTCGCCCGGAAGTTTGCGACGTTGCCGCGCGTGTAAGGTCTTTGGTCGACAAGTTGTCCGTTCAGGTAAACCTGCACGCCCTGAGCATTACCTACTTTAAACTGCAGAGGGGTGCTGGCCTTGAGCTCTTTCACGGTACCGGCAGAGTTCAGTGAGCTGAAAATGGTTTTTCCCCGCCCGTCTATTATAGACATCCAGACTTCCTGAGAGAATACCAGCCGGATCATTACATTACCGTCAATGGGTTGCTGGAACTGATCCGCTTTCTGTGCCTGATTTTGTGCAGTTTGTTCTGCTTGATTGTCTGTCGCTTGTGGCACTTGGCTGGCTTGATCAGCTTGTGCTGTTTGCTGTTCAGTGGTAGCAGCCGGTTCAGTTGTACCGGTCGGAGTAGTTGCTGTTTGTTCAGCCTCAGCATTAGCTTCTTTATTGGCTTCTTTGGCGTCAGCTATAGTGTCCGTGGACTGATTTTCTGCTATAGCCTGAGTGCTGTCCTGCTTGTCGTCAGCATTGTTAGTGTCGTTGCTGTCGTTGCCAACGGATGAATCCGAAGAGCTGGCTGTCTGTGAGACAGGAGTCTTACTGTCGTTCTGGTTCGCTGTATCTGTGCTGTCCGAATCCTGCTCTGGCGGTGTTTTCGTCTTTTCGTCTGCAGTACCGGTGTTGTTGTCCGGGTTTGCCGGGCTGCTGGTATCGTTATTATTATTTCCACCATTTTCAGCCTTGTCCGGCACATTCTGCAGAGGCTTACTCTGCTCGTTTAGTGTCAGTTGTTCACTGTTGGTTGCCGGCGTGGCAGTATCGTTGCTGCTCGATGCACTGCCTGTGTCGCCTGAGGCGGATTGCGAAGCGGACTCTGTATTAGTTGTTTCTGCATCATCTGCAGTTTTCGCGGATGTTTCGTCAGTAGCAGAAGTGCTGTTGCTGTCAGCAGAGTTCGCAGCCACACGCTGGTTTTGTGGTTCAGAAAAGGCTTTCCATGTGTCGGTAGCCCACTGGCTGACCGCAGGAATCATCGACAATACCACCAGCAACAAAACAATCATCGAGAACCCGGTGAGCTTGATCGTGGTGGGTGATACGCTCTTCTTGCCGGATGGTGTATAGCGCGGCACAGACGGAGTGTAGGAGGTTATATCATTCGGATCAGCGCCGCGCAGAACCTCGTAGCGGTTGATCAGATAATTGGGGTCACCCTCACTTAACCGGGCATAGCTGCGCAGATAGCCGCGAACATAAGGTGGTTCCGGCAGATCTGCAAAGTTTTCACTTTCCAGTGCCCTGATCATTGACAGTGGCAGGTGCATTTCCTCAGCGGCCTGCTCCAGCGTCAGACCGGCCTGTTGACGGCATTTTTGCAGGGCTTTCGACAGGGCGCCGGGAAGAATCACAGAGTCGTCTTCTGCGTCATCCTCTTGCTCAGCTTCAGGCAAGTCTGCCATCGCAGATTCCGAAGCATCGTTTGCGTTTGCACTGTTGTTTTCCCGGAGTTCATCGCTGTGCTCTTCGACATGTTCAGTGGTATTTACCTGATGATGGTCTGAAACGTTTAAATCATCTGTCTCAGCGGTTTTTTCAGTACCGGCATCATTGTTATTTTCCACTTCATCGCCAACAGGCTTTGCTTCCTTTTCCTGCTCTGCTGTTTTGTCTGTCACACTTAACTCCGGTTATTCATTTATAATCCGGCTAATCCAGCCGCTTCCCTGCTTTGCGGAAATTTACTTAGCAAACGATTAGCACACTCTTCTGCCTGTTGGTTTTCCTGCAGAGTTTGATTGATCTTATAGCACAATAACAATGTTTCCGGTGTGTCCGGATTTCGCTCATTATACCGATAAAGAAATGCTTGTGCCTTAGCATTTTCACGCTGATTATAGGATAGCTCCGCCATGTGGAACAGAGCCGAAGAAAAATGAGGATTAACAGACAGTGCCTTGCGCAGGTAGTCTTCAGCTTTTTGGGGATTGCCTTCGTTTTTCAGGCAGATGCCGGCATTACTGTAAGCAAATTCAGGTGTTTTATAAAGCGGGTCGCCGGCAGCCTGCAGAAAAAATTGTTCCGCCTGCTGAATATTGCCGGTTTTACACAGGTATGAGGCATAATTATTTAATAGTTCAGGGTTTTTTCCGTCTTTTTGCACGGCCTTGCGGAAATAGGTGCCGGCCAGTTCAGTATTACCCAGTCGTTCCTGCAGTAAGGCGTAGTAATGCTGGGCAGGTACAGAGTTCCGGTCACTTTGCAGGGCTTTATCCAGATAATTTTTAGCCAGATCCAGCCGGTTGCGCTGTAAGTATCCTGCACCGAGCTGAGCCTGATATTCCGCTGCTTTTTTACGGTCGCCTGTTACAGCAGTTGCAGATGTACAGCCGCTGAAGATTACGGCTGTCATGCAAACAACCGTCATTAAAGTGCTTATTTTCATTTTTTTTCTGCCTGTTCTATACGGGCAAAATGAATTTCTCTGCGGCTGCGGTCGTTTACCTGTCCGGCTAACTGACCACAGGCTGCGTCAATATCATCGCCACGTGTTTTTCTTGTTATAACAGTATAACCGGCATTTATAAGGATGTCGCGAAAACGGTAGATACGGTTGTTGCTGGAGCGTTTATAGCGTGTATCCGGAAAAGGATTAAAAGGTATCAGGTTGATTTTAGAAGGAATTCCTTTCAATAATACAGCCAGTTCGTGTGCGTGCTGATCGCTGTCGTTTACTCCGTCCAGCATCACATATTCCCAGGTAATATGCTTGCGTTGTGTGGATTTCTTATCCAGAAAACGCCGGCAGGCATTCAGCAGTTCGGCAATCGGGTATTTTTTATTGAGTGGCACCAGCTGATCGCGCAGGGCATTGTTCGGTGCATGTAACGAAACAGCCAGTGAAACGTCTATGGTGTCACCAAGGCGGTCGAGCGCAGGAAGTACGCCGGAGGTGCTGACAGTCACCCGGCGGCGGCTTAGCCCATAGGCATTGTCATCCATCATCAGGCTTAGCGCAGAGATAACCGGTTCAAAGTTCAGCAACGGTTCGCCCATGCCCATCATTACCACATTAGTAACGGCACGCGGGCCTTTCGGGTCACTTTGCAGGGTGCGTTTGGCAATCCATAACTGACCAATAATTTCCGCAACGGTCAGGTTGCGGTTGAAACCCTGACGTGCCGTCGAACAAAATGTACAGTCCAGCGCACAGCCCACCTGCGACGATACACACAAGGTACCGCGATCATCTTCCGGAATGTAGACAGTTTCTATAGCGTTACCGTCATCCAGCCGCAGCACCCATTTATGAGTGCCGTCAGCCGAACGCTGATCCATGACAATTTCAGGCGCACGTATTTCAGTATTTTCCTGCAGAAATGTCCGTAAACCTTTGCTTAGATTGGTCATCTGCCCGACATCATCAACACTCATCTGATGCAGCCACTTAATCACCTGGGTGGCGCGGAAAGGCTTTTCACCGATTTCAGTGAAGTAATCTTTCAGTGCTTCAAGGCTGTAATCAAGTAAGTTGATTTTGTTGTTGGTGCCGGACATTTAGTGATTACCAATTAACGGGTGCGTGGGCACAGACCATCGGCAAAGAAGAAATTGATTTCAATTTCAGCATTTTCCAGGCTGTCAGAACCGTGTACCGCGTTTTCATCAATGCTTTCTGCGAAATCAGCACGGATAGTACCGGCAGCAGCCTCTTTAGGGTTAGTTGCCCCCATCAGTTCGCGGTTTTTCGCAACAGCATCTTCACCTTCCAGTACCTGCACCATGACCGGGCCTGAAGTCATGAAACTGACCAGTTCACCAAAGAAGGGACGCTCTTTGTGTACTGCGTAGAAACCTTCAGCCTGTTCCCGGGTCAGATGAATCATGCGCGCTGCAATAATCTGCAGACCTGCGTTTTCGAAACGGCTGTAAATTTGGCCGATTACATTTTTAGCGACAGCATCAGGCTTGATGATGGAAATAGTGCGTTCAATTGCCACAGTTTTTCTCCAATTAAGTAAAAATACATATAAAATATAATGCGGCGCAATTGTAATGCCTGTGATCAGTACAGGCAATCAACAATAAATGCCGCGTTGGTATGCAGATGTTTTGAGCTGTCAGAGTCAGTCGTGTGTCAGGACGGGACCCGGAATATATAAGTTAGCTTGCCGGACTTTACTCATTGAGTGCATGTGCTTGTTTAATTGCTTTAACCCGAAGGTAAGTGTTTCTTGTCGCAATGAATCTTTGCTACATTCCGCCTGTATGCTGAACTTTTTATGTCAGAATTGACACATTTGATCGTTTGGCACTTTGCCAAGACCGCAACTTGCGACTAGGCTTAGTGTCACCTTAATGATAATCAGAGGAAATGGGATTAATGTCATTATTTACAAGAAAATCCGCACTGAAAATGGCAATGTTGTGTGTCGGATTGGCCCTGGGCGTATCTGCTTCGGTGCATGCTTCAAACCAGACTTCCCCCTTGGGAACCAATACGAACGAGCTGACGGAAGATGACTCCAGTGTGCCGTTCATTGATCTGTTCCGTTCAGCTTTACCCTTTGAGGACGCCCGCCCCTGGCTGACCGGAAATAATGTTCAGCTGGATGCCAATGGCTGGCCGGCGCGTCTGAACGGACAGATTGCCGGTACCCGTTTTCTGGCTAATATGCCGGGACAGGCGATACCCGCCGGTGAGTATACAGTGTTGTATGACGGTGTCGGTAAGATGCAATATGGCGGTGATGCCAAATTGGTTAGCAGCCAGCCCGGACGGGATATTATCCAGCTGACTCCGGGGCAGGATCAGAAATATGACGCATCACTGCGTATCCGTGAATCAGATCCGCGCAATTATGTGCGCAATATCCGGATTCTGCCGCCGGGGGGTATCTGCGCCAATAATCCTTATCAGCGGGTTCCGGGGCCTCAGGCCTGCCGGGGTAACTATCAGGCATTCGTTACCCATTATGCCCAGATCCTGTTTAACCCGGATTACCTGAATTATATGAAGGATTTCAAGGTTATCCGCTTTATGAACATGAGCGGCATCAGCAACAATCCGCAACGTTCATGGAATGAGCGCCAGAAGGTGACTGATGCCACCTGGGGTGGTAAGCAGGAAAACCGTGGTGCACCGATTGAAATCCAGATTGAGCTGGCAAACCGTCTGAATGCGCATCCGTGGTTCACGATTCATCATGCGGCGGATAATGATTATGTGCAGCGCTTTGCCCAGCTGGCACGCCAGCGCCTGAAGGGTAATCTGCGCCCGCACATTGAATACAGTAATGAAACCTGGAACTTTATCTTCCTGCAGGGTAACTATGTACGTGACCAGGGCATGGCACGACGCCTGGATACCAATAAGAACCGTGCGGGTTATCGTTATTATTCCGAGCGCTCAGTGGAAATCTTCAATATCTGGGAGCGCGTTTTCGGCGGGCCACAACGCCTGGTGAGAATTCTGTCCGGCTGGACGATCAGCAAGGAAGTGGCAGAAACCGTACTGGGTCATAAAGATGCTTACAAGCATACTGATGCCTTTGCGATTGCCCCCTACTTCTTTGGTGACCATCAGTCTATCCGTGGTGTGCGTAATCTTAACCAGGCATTCGATCTGATCACCAATGACCAGTACCGTTACTCAATCAATAACACGCTCAAGTTTATCGCTGAGCAAAAAGCGATTGCTGATAAATACGGTGTGAAACTGATGGCTTATGAAGGTGGTCAGGGTCTGGTAGATTTTAAGACAAAATCTGATATGGAAATGCCAAATCCGGTCTTATATCAGGCAAATCGCCACCCGCGCATGGAACAGTTCTATAATCAGTTTTTACAGGGCTGGAAGCGCGTAGGAGGAACCCTGTTTGCGCATTATTCCTCACCACGTACTTACCGCCGTTATGGCTCATGGGGCAGTAAGGAATATATTACCCAGCCTCTGAGTCAGGCTCCGAAGCATCGGGCCTTGCTGAACTTTAACCGTAGCAATCCATGCTGGTGGCAGGGGTGCCGGTAGATATTGCAGATATGAAGGTATAAAAGACTCTGTGTGGTGAACCACTAAAACAGAGGAAAAGCAAACCCGCTGTAGCCTTGCTGTAGCGGGTTTTTTTGTGCCTGAGGATCTGGCTCAGGCAATCGGCTCAGGCAGTTTGTTTTATCTTTTATCGGTAGCCTTAACCAGATCAGTAGTCAGTTTAGCCAGTATCTCACCCAGTGCCTGCTCAAAAGCAGCCACAATGCGGCCGGTTTTTACCGGTACGGAACGCCGGTGGGCCTGATAGCGGTAAGTCCCCATCATGCGCTGATCCTGTGTCCGTACCAGAATAGCTTCAAGACTAATGACAATATTGGTGTGCTGCTGGTGTTTAATGTCAGGACTTAGCTCAGTGGGGAATTCAGCCTGAAAATCGCTGACCCGTAACAGCAGGCGGTAGTTATGGCCGCGTCCCGGTAAGCGTGATGATACGGACTGAAAGGCTTTGCTTTCTGATAAGCCATCAATAATCACGGCCTGTAAATAACTGCTGAGCTTGTCCGGCCAGCGGCTGTTGGCTATGAAATCCAGCCGGTTATCGCTGCCGGATAGCATAATATGCCGGTTATCCAGTGCCGGATCGACACTGATGGGCGGCAAATAAAGATTCACATTACTGTTTGCATGGCCGGAAACGGGTGATACTTCAGGAGATAAACGGTAAACCTGCTCCGCGCCCAGACTGCTTTTCGGTGGCAGCGAGCAGCCGGATAGTGTGCTAATCAGTAGTCCGGCCATTAACAGGGCCGCAGGTAAGTTAGTTTTCATCGTGGTAACTCGATACCCTGTGGGGTGGACTCATAAATAATCTGCGACGGCTCACGTTCCAGCTTTTCACTGAGCTGGCGCACTTCCCGGGCGGTGGCACGAAACTCCTGTAACAGCTGTTTAAAGTCTTCGCCGCCCTGTCCCAGCAGCTCATTCACAGCACCTTCGTTATTCACAATCACCCGATCCGCATCAGTCACCAGCTTGCCTAACTGCCAGGCTGTCTGGCGGATGGCTGCAAGTGTCTGATTCAGCTCCTGCATACTGCTGCCCATATTAGCTTCCGTTTTACCGACAGCTGTGCCTATTTGTGCCGCAGTAATATTCAGGCGCTCGCTGGTACGGGTCAGGCTGGCGAGCAGTCCCTGTATGCCGTTGACCACCTGCCGGGAGGTGGTGAGCAGCTGATGAAGGTCATCGCGGCTTTGGTTGAGTAGTTCTGAGACGGTTGTTTCATTGCTGACCACCAGCCGGTTAAGGCTGGTTGCCAGGGTATTGATGCTGCCCGTTGTTTTACGGATGTCAGCCAGTACCTGATTGAGGCCGGATAGGCTGGTGTCCAGTTGATCATCAGCGTGCTTAAGCAGCTGATCAGCAGATTGTGCGGTGATGGTCAGTTGTTCGCCCGTTTGTTGCAGGCTGCTCAGCAAGTCAGGGAGTCCGCGACTGCTTTGCTCCAGTTGCAGCAGCAGGTTCGAAAAAGCCTGACGGTTGGCCGGGTTTAATAAATCCTCTGCGGCACTGAGCACGCTGTCCAGCCGGGCTTCAAGATCAGGCAGGCGGGTCAGAAAAGTATCAAAATCAGAAAGCTGGGTAGGGATAACGGCCGGTTGCTCAGCGGAGGTGGGTAACGGTGCCGGGGATGGAATCGCGGCGGACTGAATCAGGTTCAGATACATCAGTCCGGTCAGGCTTTGCTGGCGCAGCACTGCAACTGTTGCTGTATTTACCGGCGCATCAGCCAGCACATTAATCCTGACCGCGACCCGGGCATTACCTGCCGGCTTTTCCAGCAGACTTACCGCGTCTACTTCGCCAATACTGACGCCCATAAACCTGACTTCATTGCCCGCCATCAGACCCTCTACCGGTGTGGAAAAATGCACAATGTAAGGTAAGCGCTCACGGTTATCTTTATTAACGAATAAACCCGCAAAGAAAAATCCGGCTACTAATGTCGCTATAACAAATACACCTACGGCAAAATAGTGTGCATCACGTTCCATGCATTGCTTCCCCCGGCACCGGATACTGCTTTTTTTATCAGCTAAAATTCAGTTTAAACCGCTGTCATAAGTATGGTGATGAATAAGAATCAGAACTTATCTGGCTTTGATGATAGCCTGAACCCGGTCTCCGGCAAAATATTGCTGAATGCCGGGGTGGGGATTGGACAGCAGTTCATCATGTGTACCGGTAATAATTTTTTTGTCCACTAACAGGGCGATGCGCTCACAGGTGGAGAATAAACTGTCCATGTCATGGGTTACCATGACGACGGTCAGTTCAAGGTTGGCGTGCAGTGAAAGAATCAGCTGGTCGAATTCAGCGGCGGAGACCGGGTCAAGCCCTGAGGTGGGTTCATCCAGAAACAGCACCACCGGATCAAGCGCCAGTGCCCGTGCCAGTGCCACCCGTTTGGTCATACCCCCGGATAATTCGGCAGGAAACTTATCCGCTACCTGCGCATCCAGCCCGACCATTTTCAGGCGTATATACATCAGCGCCTTACTTTCCCGTTCAGTCAGGCCGGAAAACTCGCGCAGCGGATACTGGATATTTTCGGCCACGGTCAGTGATGAAAACAAGGCTCCGCGCTGAAACATTACGCCCCAGTGACGTTTCAGCGTCAGCCATTCAGCGGGAGATAATTTACTGAGCTCCTGGCCGTTGAAACGGATTTCGCCGCTGAATGGCTGGTTCAGGCCTAAAAGTGTGCGCAGTAAAACCGACTTGCCTGTGCCGGAGCCACCGACGATGCCCAGTATTTCATTACGCCGTACATCCAGATTCAGGCCGTCATGCACACGGTGAGTACCGAATTGGTTGACCAGGTGACGAACAGTAATCAGATTGTCCATACTCAGAATCCGAACTGATAAAACAGGATGGAAAACAGGGCATCGAGCAGCAAGACCAGCAGGATGGACTGCACCACTGCGCGGGTGGTGTGCTCACCCAGACTTTCCGATGAGCCGGTGACCTGCATACCCTGCCAGCAGCCGATCCAGGCGATGACCATGGCGAAGAAAGGTGCTTTGATCAGTCCGGCAAGAAACGTGGATAAACCAACGCCGTATTGCACGCGGACAAAAAACTGGCTGAATGAAATATCCAGCAGAAAAGGGGCAATGGACGCTGCCGCCAACAACGCCAGCATATCCGCAATCAGAGTCAGCAAGGGCAGGGCAATCAATAAGGCCAGCATGCGCGGCAGTACCAGTACCAGAAGCGGATTACTGCCCATCACTCGTAAAGCGTCGACTTCCTGGTTGGTTTTCATCAGGCCGATTTCAGCGGCAAAAGCGCTACCCGAACGACCGGCGACCACAATTGCGGTTAACAATACCCCCAGCTCACGTAATACCGAAATTGCCACCATATCGACGGTATAAATGGTGGCACCCAGCTCCTTTAGTTGCCCGCCGCCCTGATAGGTGATGACAATGCTTATCAGGCAGGCGACCAGAGAAATAATCGGAATGGCGCTGATACCGGTGGCAAAAATATGGTGCAGCATGGCACCGAAACGCAGGTTTCCCGGTGCAATCAGCAGACCGGTGAGGGAGGTCAGGCTCTGGCCGAAAAACGTTATTGCGGAGTAAGCTTGTTTGAAATTTGCAACGGATTTGCGTCCCAGTTCTGTGACGGGGCTTAGCCATGAACTGCCGGTTTGCAACTCCGGGGCTGGTTCCTTTTCGAACCAGATCAGATATTCCCTTGGGAGGCCTTCAATGGTGATTTGCTTGCCCTGTTGTTGCAGGGCTTGCAGGTGATCGTAGAGCAGCCACGCGGCACTGACATCGAGGCGCTCAGCGGTTTTTGCATTAAGGATGAAGGATGTAGGGTCGGCGGGGAGGGTGCCGAGCAGGGCGCGGATTTGGGGGAGTTGTTCTAGTTCCCAGTGTCCCTGTAGGTGTAAATGGAGGGTGTCGCCGTTGCGTTGTTGTTTTAGTTGGGTCATTTAAATAGTTGGCTATGACTGCCGATTCTGACCAGTTTTACAGCTCCCTCCTCAATCCGATAGATAACCAATAAGTCACCACTGATATGAAACTCCCGGAAATCTATCCATTCACCTGCTAGTTGATGATCCTTTGCCTCTGGCGGAAGTTCTTTTTCTTGCGACAGCAGGTATAGATATTCTACGAACTTTGTGAAGTGCTTATCACTCAATTTCAGCGTGCTACTGTCTTTGGCGAACGATTTTAGCCGGGTCAGTTGCAACGCCATCAGGTCAGGCTATCCCGTAGCTGATCGACTGTGACGGTCTCTCCCTGTTCTTTCCGTGCAGCTTTCATTGCTGCAATCGTTTCTTCATTGGGAATTTTCAGCGAAAACGGTATGCCATTGTTTAACCTGATTTGTTCGAAGTACATAGTAATGGCTTGGGTGGTGCTGATGCCTAGCTTCGAAAGGATTTGATCGACATCCTTTTTAAGCTGTGGAGTTACTCTGGCATTGATAACTGATGTTTTCATAATGCACCTCATTTGTATTGCAATTGACGTACATTATATGCCTAAGCCGGACGGAAAGCAATGATGCTTATAAGTCTGGCTTAAGTTCCAAAGCACTGTCTGTCGGTGCATACATCGCACCACTCAGCCGCCAGCTGTCATCTGTCGGCGAGACATAGACATACCATTTTCCGGTACGTAGCGCGGTGGTCATTTCACCTGACCAGTAATTATTGCCGCTGTCACCCTGCAGTAATACTGTCTGATCCAGCTCCGGGAAGGTCGCGTGAGAAAATACCAGCTGCAGATTCTGCTCTGGTTTTACATGCTCACTATCCAGCATCAGACGCAGACGGGTGTCACTGATGGCCAGATTAGCGCCCAGATTTAATTCAGCAGCTTTGCTTGCACGTGCCAGTGAGCGGTTAATCGCCAGTCCCTGCTTGTAATAATCATCGACTACCAGACCGCTGGTGCCGGAGGCGGCAATTATATAAGTGGCAATACTGGCCACCACAGCCGTGCCGGGCAGGGCGATCAGCATCCATGGCCAGAATTGGCGGTACCAGGGTTTTGTATCTTCAACTTTAGCGTACATTATGTCGTCCTATCGTTGCGGGCCGAGAAAACGGGCTTCCTCGACCTGACTCAGCTCGGGTAAATCGTCAGCTTCAATATGGAAGCTGATTTCCTGACTGCGTTCTTTCATTAAATCCGGGTTGGCTTTTACTTTTACCGGTAATTCCAGCACTGAACCAGGATTGCTCAGTACATTTTCGGCACCGGTTAACTGCATACCCTCAATTCCGGATACGGTAATATTAAACTTGTGTGGTTCATCGGTCATATTAATGACTTTCAGTGTGTAAATATTCTCAATAAACCCATCACCGGTATCACGGTATAAGGCATTCCGGTCGCGGATAATATCCATTTCCAGCGGTACACGCTGGCTTAATGAGATTAGCATTGCCCCGGCGATGGCCAGTAATAATCCGGCATAAATAAAGGTGCGTGGCCGGAGAATGCGCGTTTCCCCACCCTGCAGGGCATGTTCGGTAGTGTATTTAATCAGGCCGCGCTCATAATTCATTTTGTCCATAATGCTGTCACAGGCATCAATACACATGGCACAGCCGATGCACTGATACTGAAGGCCATCACGGATATCGATACCGGTCGGGCAAACCTGCACACACAATGTGCAGTTGACACAGTCGCCTTTGTCAGCCGGTTTTTCGGCATTACGTTTGCGTGCACCCCGTGGCTCACCACGTTCCTCATCATAGGAGATGATCATGGTGTCCTTGTCGAACATGGCACTCTGAAAACGTGCATAGGGACACATATACAGGCAGACCTGTTCGCGTAGAAATCCGGCATTGCCATAGGTGGCAAAACCATAAAACAGCACCCAGAATAAGCCCCAGCCACTCAGGTTCCAGGAGGATAACTCATACCAGAGCTGCTCCACCGGCACGAAGAAGCCGACAAAGGTAAAGCCGGTCCACAATGAAAAGAACAGCCACAGGGCATGCTTAATCACTTTTTTGCCGATTTTTTCGCGATTGCTCCAGGGCAGTTTATCCAGCTTAATCTGTTGCGGACGGTCACCTTCCACCCATTGCTCAATCCAGATAAACACCTGACTCCACACGGTTTGCGGGCAGGCATAGCCACACCAGACCCGGCCGGCCAGTGCGGTGACGAAAAACAGCAGCAGTGCGGCAAGAATCAGCAGAACCGCCAGATAAAAGAAATCCTGTGGCCAGAACGTCATGCCCAGAATATGAAATTTACGGGCGGGCAAATCGAATAACACGATTTGCTGACCGTTCCACTTCAGCCAGGGAATCAGATAAAACAGTCCCAGCAAACCCCAGATCGTGATCCGGCGCAGATTGGTAAACAGACCTTTGGTTTTACGCGGATATATTTTCTGGTGTTTCTGGTAGAACTCGCTACCGGCATCGTTTTCGCTGGCGGAATTTGACTGATCGGACATACAGTGGCCTTTGCTTAAAACTAAATAAATAACTCATTGCCTCTAACTCCCTTCCCCCCTTGCGGGGGTAAGGGCCGGGGATGGGGGGGTAAACCGTTCAATAAAGCACAGGTTTTGAATTGTGTGCCACCCGTCGTCCCCCAACCCCAACCCCTTCCCCCGCAAGGGAGGGAAGGGGCTTTACCACGTAATCGCCTTTTTTCTCCGGAGACAAACTCAGCACATACGCAGCTAACAGATGAACCTTGTCTTCACCGAGGAACTCCTTATGTGCCGGCATTTGTCCCATCCGTCCTTCTGCTATTGTGTGTTTGATAGTGTCAGCGGATGAGCCGTACAGCCAGATATCGTCGGTCAGGTTAGGTGCACCCAGCGCCTGGTTACCTTTGCCGTCCATGCCGTGACAGGCCAGGCAGCCATTGGCAGTGTACAGTTTCTGGCCTTCGGCGGCTTTGGTGGCATCAACATCACGGCCACTCAGGCTCATGACGTACTCTGTCAGTGCATCCAGCCCGGCCTCATCAACACGGTCTTTATGCGGTGGCATCACACCATTGCGTCCGTTGAGGATGGTTTGGGTGATCTGCTCAGGTGCGCTGCCGTAAAGCCAGTCACCATCGGTCAGGTTAGGGAAACCCTTAGCCCCACCGGCGTCCGAGCCGTGGCATTGTGCACAGTAGTTGAGGAACATGCGCTTACCCATACCCAGTGCCTCTTCATCCTGAGCCACATCTGCCAGTGGCATGGCTGCATATTTCTCAAAGATCGGGCCATAGGTTTCATCGGCTTTGGCCATTTCCTGTTCATACTGACTGCCATGTGATGACCAGCCCAGCAGACCTTTAAAGCTGCCCAGGCCGGGGAACAGCACCAGATAGACCAGTGCAAACACGATAGTGATATAAAACAGCCATAACCACCAGCGTGGCAGCGGGTTGTTATACTCCTGCAAACCATCCCAGCTGTGGCCGGTGACATCGCCCTGTGCCGCTTCGTTCGGGCGTTTTTTAGTAGTCCAGCGCACCAGCCAGTAGCAGGCAAGAATATTGCCCAGAGTAATTACAATAACCCAGAGACTCCAAAAGCCATTCATTTTTCTTCCTCCTGTACAGACTGCTGGTGAACTTTTTCCTCGTCCTGATCAAAGATCGAATTGGCCGCCGCATCGAAACGGTTTTTCTGTTTACGGCTGTACGCCCAGAACACCACGCCCAGAAAGGCGATGAAGATCAGGAGCGTTGTTAAACTACGAAAATCATTGAGATCCATCGCTTATCTCCTGGTCTTGATGGCAGTGCCCATATTCTGCAGATAGGCAATCAGCGCATCCATTTCGGTTTTACCCGCTACCTGGTCTTTGGCACCGGCAATGTCTTCGTCGCTGTAAGGCACGCCCAGAGTTTTCATTACGCCCATTTTGGCAGCAGTGTCCTCACCATCGAGCACATTTTCTGCCAGCCACGGATAGCCCGGCATATTGGATTCGGGTACTACATCACGCGGGTTGATCAGGTGCACACGATGCCAGTCATCACTGTAACGTCCGCCGACACGTGCCAGATCAGGCCCGGTACGCTTTGAACCCCACTGGAAGGGGTGGTCATAAACGAACTCACCGGCGACCGAGTAATGACCGTAACGCTCGGTTTCTGCACGGAACGGACGGATCATCTGTGAGTGGCAATTGTAACAACCTTCACGCAGATAGACATCGCGGCCTTCCAGCTGCAGGGCGCTGTAGGGTTTCAGACCGGCCACCGGTTCAGTGGTGTCCTTAATAAAGAACAGCGGGACGATTTCGGCCAGTCCGCCAAAGCTGACCACCAGAATGATCAGGATTGTCATCAGGCCGATATTTTTTTCAACTACTTCATGACTCATGACAAAACCTCCTTAGTGGGCCGGTGCCGGAATAAAATCGTCGGCAGGTTTGGTATCGGAAATGGTTTTCCACATGTTGTAAGCCATGATGATCATGCCCAACAGTACCAGCACACCACCAATCAAACGCACGGTGTAGAACGGATAGGTGGCTTCCAGCGATTCCACGAAGCTGTAGGTCAGCGTGCCGTCAGCATTAACTGCACGCCACATCAGACCCTGCATCACCCCGGCAATCCACATCGCAGCGATATAGAGCACGATACCGATGGTGGACGTCCAGAAATGTACTTCGATCAGCTTGGTGCTGTACATGGTTTCACGGCCGAACAGTTTTGGCAGCAGTGCGTAGACACAGCCGATGGAAATCAGTGCCACCCAGCCCAGTGCACCGGAGTGGACGTGGCCGACCGTCCAGTCAGTGTAGTGCGACAGCTCGTTGACGGTTTTGATCGACATCATCGGGCCTTCGAAGGTGGACATGCCGTAGAAAGACAGGGATACAATCATGAAGCGCAGAATGGGGTCAGTGCGCAGTTTATGCCAGGCACCGGACAGGGTCATGATACCGTTGATCATGCCGCCCCAGCTGGGTGCCAGCAGAATCAGCGAGAACACCATGCCCAGCGTCTGAGCCCAGTCAGGCAGTGCGGTGTAATGCAGGTGGTGCGGGCCGGCCCACATATAAGTGGAGATCAGTGCCCAGAAATGCACCACCGACAAACGATAGGAGTAAACCGGGCGGTTCGCCTGCTTGGGGACAAAGTAGTACATCATGCCGAGGAATCCGGCAGTGAGGAAGAAACCAACCGCATTATGGCCGTACCACCACTGCACCATAGCGTCGATTGCGCCGGGGTAGACAGAGTAGGATTTGAACAGCGTTACCGGCAGTGCCGCACTGTTGACCAGATGCAGGATAGCGACGGTCAGAATGAAGGCACCAAAGAACCAGTTGGCCACATAAATATGCGGGGTTTTGCGTTTGGCAATAGTGCCGAAAAACAGAATCGCATAGGCCACCCAGACCACCGTAATCAGCACATCAATCGGCCATTCCAGCTCAGCGTATTCCTTGGAGGTGGTCAGGCCGAGGGGCAGGGTGATCGCGGCCAGCAGGATAACCAGCTGCCAGCCCCAGAATACAAAACCGGCCAGCTTGTCAGATAACAGGCGTACATGACAGGTACGCTGCACGACATAGAGCGAGGTCGCAAACAGCGCCGAGCCACCAAACGCAAAGATAACTGCGTTGGTGTGCAGGGGACGCAAGCGACTGTAGGTCAGCCACGGAATATCAAAATTCAATTCCGGCCAACGTAATTGTGCGGCGATAATCACACCTACCAGCATGCCGACGATACCCCAGATGACCGTCATGATAGTAAATTGCCGCACGACCTTGTAATTGTAGGTCTGCTGGTTTTCCATGAAATCCCTCCCTAAACTGGTTTGATGGAAGTTAAATAAAACTGTTGCTGAGGGAGGATGTAATAAACAGCAAACCGGTATTTTGATTTAAGTCATGTTTGATGTGCGCAGAATATGCATGCCGTTAAAAGCTTCATATCCCTTGATCCAGATCAACAGTCCGCAAGAAAAAGGCTGTTTAAACATTGATCTACTGTGGTTTTTACCTGAGGTTTTGCGGAGTTTTCGCTGAGGTAGTGTAAATTTTTTTTGTTTGCTGATTTGTCACAACCAGCCACCTGACCAGTGGCTTTTCACTTGCATTTTTCCGTTCCGGCCTTATTGTAGGAACAACTGAAAACTATGGATAAACTCATGTCTGATTCCCCGTTTATTTTCGAGGCAAATGCGCAGAATTTTGCGCAGGTCGTACTGCAAAACTCCCACCAGTTGCCGGTGTTGGTCGACTTCTGGGCTGACTGGTGTCAACCCTGTCAGATGCTGATGCCGATCCTGGCTAAACTCGCTGATGAGTATCAGGGCGGGTTTATTCTGGTCAAGGTGAATACCGATGAAAATCAGCAACTGGCCGCACAGTTTGGTGTGCGTAGCTTGCCGACGGTGAAATTGTTTAAAGGCGGTGAGGCGGTTGATGAGTTCATGGGGGCGCTGCCGGAGTCAGAGATCCGCAAATTCATTAATAAGCATCGTACCCGTCAGACGGAACCGTATCGCCAGCAGGCACTGGCTATGCAGCAGGCCGGTGATCTGGAGGGGGCGATTGACCTGATGTCACAGGTGATTCAGCACGAACCGGATTTTTATGAAGCTTCGCTTGATTTGGCCGCCATGTTAGTGGTTCAGGGGCAGTTTGATGATGCGGAGGCATTGCTGCAATCGGTTCCGGAAAGCGATGAAACCGCTGCACAGATTAAGCAGTTACAGGCCGATATTAAACTGGCCCGGCTGCAGAGTGAGGCTGCCGGTGAGGATACCTCCGAACTGGAACAGAAACTGGCGGATAACCCGGATGATCTGGCGACTATGCTGGAGCTGGCTAAGGTCAGGCTGGCGCAGGGTGATGCGGAAAAAGCGCTGGAGCTTTATCTGATGGTAATGAAAAAAGATCCCGCTTTTGAGGAAGGTGCGGGACGGCAGGGGCTGATTGGTACCTTTGAGCTGCTGGGGGCGGGTAATCCGCTGGTGAAGACTTACCGGGGTAAGATGTTTTCTTTGTTGTACTAATGGTTTATTGAAGTAATTACCGTTAATCGCCGTTAATCATCGCCTGAATTTCCGGGCTGAATGAGCTGATGATGGTTGCAGCATTTTCATCACGGGTGTGCTTGATTTCGCGGCCAAAAAAGATGATCGCTTCTCTGGCAGGGCCGGCTTTGCGCATTTTTTCCAGCGTCTCAAGGCCAATGCGCAGGCAGATCATGCTGTTTTCAAACGTGGGCAGGCTGCGGTAAAAGCCATAGGTTGACTCATAAATTTTTGTGTCACTTACCTCAATAAATGCATCGCCGGTCTGGTAATTATTTACCGGAGCGGAAAGCAGCAATGCCTTGCGGTCAGGCAATAATTGCATGGTCGGTAACTGACTGAACGTTGGCAGTTTGTTAATCGAAAAAAAGTGCAGATTGCGGTTAATATTTTTTTGAAAATAGAGCTACTTTCAAAACTCGAGAAAGCCACTCACCGTATAACCAACTAACCGCTACTTTTCGGCAGGCTGTTGGTTGGCAAGGGCGATCTGTTTAAAAAATGGCCTATTCCGGCATTTTCCCCCTTGCCCAGGCAAAAATTGCCCGTTGGCTATCCGGTATCCATCGTTTCTCCCTGTTTTTTGATGTTGTTGCGGCCTGATTTCATAGTAGCAGGCGCATCAGTTGGTCAGCCGCCAGCACCATGAGGCCGAACATAAGGTGTGACAGAACCTTGGCATGGCCTTTGACCCAGACGTTGTTACCGCCAAACTCATCCTTGAGGCGGGCGTTGGTGCGTTCCGCCGCGCTGCGTTCGCGGTAACGGATAGCTTCGGCGGGGTCGAATTCGATTTTGTCACCCCGGCGCGGGTTATGGTCAATCAGCGGGACATGGTTGAATTCGCGGCTGTATTCGCGCAGGTCGGCACTGCAATAGCCCGCGTCCATCAGGTCGTACAGGTTCGTCACCCGCCGGGCGGTGATTTGGGTCAGGGGAATGGCGGCCAGGCTGTCGTGCATGGAGGCGCTACTGAGGATGGCTGCGACCGGGATGCCGCCGTCAGCCGTGTCGATATGCAGTTTGTAGCCGTTCCAACTGACCTTGTAGCCCTGTGCGTTGCATTTGGTTCCCCGGTCACACGCTTTGGGCATCTCTTCCAGCAGTTGTGCCAGGGGTTTCTTGCGCTGCCGGGCAATGGGGCTTTCTTTGGCGGGGCGTTGCTCCCTTTACGCGGCCTGCCGCGTTTGCGTGGGGCGGCGGCGGGTTCATCGGCTGCCGGGGCCGGTTTGGGCGCTGCTTCAGGCTGCTCGCGGGCTTCAATCGCAGTGGCATCGCGGCTGATATGGCCGACCAGTTCATCCCCCAGGTGGCTGCGGATCAGGGATTCATGTACCCGTTCGGCCAGCCGCGACTGGGCAAATTCATCGAATGCCCGTGAGAAGGTGGCCTCACTGGGCAGCGGTTTCCAGCGGGGAAAACCACAAATATGCCGCAGGCTGCGATCAACCTGCAACCGTTCACGCAAGGCGGCTGTGGTGGGCAGGTTCAGCACCACTTTCGCCACGAAGGCGATGGCCAGTGCCTGCCGGTCGTGCGGCGGGCGGCCATCAACCCCATACCGGCTGGGGAAGAAGGCTGCCATGTCCAGCCAGTCCAGCACATGCACCAGCTTTTCCAGCTTCGGGGTCAGGATGTCCAGTCCCTCGCCCAGTTGCGGCAACAGTTCATGTTGCACGCTCAATAGTTGTTGCATCAGTGCAGTGCGTTTTGTACAGTCCATGGCGGTGTCCGATGTTCAGTTGTGGTAAACCGACATCTTGCCGCTTGCGGGGACACCATTTCATCTTTTTTTGGCTGCCTTGGCCTGAAATTCCCTGTTCGACCTGAGTTTTGCAATTACCTCAATAATCAATGCACTTTTCCAGCATCCGGGTTTTATCATCCAGTGTATAAGGGCTTACCGGTGAAAACAGAAAGTTCAAAAAAGACTCGGCGGTGTATATTTCCATTGACTCATAGTCAGCAGAGTTGAATTGCTGGTAGCGCTTGCTGTTTTTGCTCATACGAAAAAAACTGGACGGAAATTCCGGGCTGACCAGGATGCGTGAGCCTTTTTCCAGCCGATATAAGTGCTCATCAGCAGCCTCATTGCTGGTAAAGGTATGCAGCCTGATGCCGTTAGGTTCACTGAGCAGGTGCCTGAAGTGCCCATTGACCAACTCGGTGGCACTGACATTGCCGACCAGTGTATAGGCCAGCAGGGTCTTTAAACTGATTGACATGTCTTCCCGTTCCAGCCGGCAGATTTCTGACTGCTGGATACTATGACGCTCTGAGGTTTTTTTGTGATAGCAGTCTTCCAGCCTGGCCGCAAAATTAGTTTGCGACAGCCCCGTTTTACTGCGTAACTCTCTTAATTTCGCCCCCAGCTGAGGAATAAGCTTTTTCTTGCACATATCGTCTGCTCATTTTGTTGATTAGTGTTGTTTTCAACAGGCTTTTTAATGTTATTGAAATGAGCTACTTTCAAAACTCGAGAAAGCCACTCACCGTATAACCAACTAACCGCTACTTTTCGGCAGGCTGTTGGTTGGCAAGGGCGATCTGTTTAAAAAATGGCCTATTCCGGCATTTTCCCCCTTGCCCAGGCAAAAATTGCCCGTTGGCTATCCGGTATCCATCGTTTCTCCCTGTTTTTTGATGTTGTTGCGGCCTGATTTCATAGTAGCAGGCGCATCAGTTGGTCAGCCGCCAGCACCATGAGGCCGAACATAAGGTGTGACAGAACCTTGGCATGGCCTTTGACCCAGACGTTGTTACCGCCAAACTCATCCTTGAGGCGGGCGTTGGTGCGTTCCGCCGCGCTGCGTTCGCGGTAACGGATAGCTTCGGCGGGGTCGAATTCGATTTTGTCACCCCGGCGCGGGTTATGGTCAATCAGCGGGACATGGTTGAATTCGCGGCTGTATTCGCGCAGGTCGGCACTGCAATAGCCCGCGTCCATCAGGTCGTACAGGTTCGTCACCCGCCGGGCGGTGATTTGGGTCAGGGAATGGCGGCCAGGCTGTCGTGCATGGAGGCGCTACTGAGGATGGCTGCGACCGGGATGCCGCCGTCAGCCGTGTCGATATGCAGTTTGTAGCCGTTCCAACTGACCTTGTAGCCCTGTGCGTTGCATTTGGTTCCCCGGTCACACGCTTTGGGCATCTCTTCCAGCAGTTGTGCCAGGGGTTTCTTGCGCTGCCGGGCAATGGGGCTTTCTTTGGCGGGGCGTTGCTCCCCTTTACGCGGCCTGCCGCGTTTGCGTGGGGCGGCGGCGGGTTCATCGGCTGCCGGGGCCGGTTTGGGCGCTGCTTCAGGCTGCTCGCGGGCTTCAATCGCAGTGGCATCGCGGCTGATATGGCCGACCAGTTCATCCCCAGGTGGCTGCGGATCAGGGATTCATGTACCCGTTCGGCCAGCCGCGACTGGGCAAATTCATCGAATGCCCGTGAGAAGGTGGCCTCACTGGGCAGCGGTTTCCAGCGGGGAAAACCACAAATATGCCGCAGGCTGCGATCAACCTGCAACCGTTCACGCAAGGCGGCTGTGGTGGGCAGGTTCAGCACCACTTTCGCCACGAAGGCGATGGCCAGTGCCTGCCGGTCGTGCGGCGGGCGGCCATCAACCCCATACCGGCTGGGGAAGAAGGCTGCCATGTCCAGCCAGTCCAGCACATGCACCAGCTTTTCCAGCTTCGGGGTCAGGATGTCCAGTCCCTCGCCCAGTTGCGGCAACAGTTCATGTTGCACGCTCAATAGTTGTTGCATCAGTGCAGTGCGTTTTGTACAGTCCATGGCGGTGTCCGATGTTCAGTTGTGGTAAACCGACATCTTGCCGCTTGCGGGGACACCATTTCATCTTTTTTTGGCTGCCTTGGCCTGAAATTCCCTGTTCGACCTGAGTTTTGCAATTACCTCAAATAAGTGTTTGTTATCGTTTCGCTGCTACGAAACAGGTAGGTCAAAAATTATTCTTATGACTGATTGGATTTTGCACATTTTCTTGCAAAATGCAAATTTGTATCGGCTATTATTTTTCTTGTTGCTTGGCGGCAACAAATAGATGTTTTTTCTGGGTTTTGTTGTTTCATTACACTATGCATATTTGCATTGAACTATCCTGATTCAGGGTGGGTTCATCTGGATTTGAAATGTGTATTTTTTATACGATATTGCGATGATGGCTATTAATTAAACTAATCAGTTTTGGTTACTATTTATCCTGTTGTTTTTGTGATCACTCAGGAGAACCCCAAAATGAAGAAAACGATGCTTGCTGCTGCTGTAATTACCGGTCTGTTCGCAGTACAGGGTTGTACATCTGTCCCTAATCCGGCGATAAAAGTTGCTCCCCATACCCATCTGCCTACCCCAGGCATTATTGTTCCCAAAGGCCCGGAAGCCAGAGAAGGCACAGATGGTCAGGTTAATCAGGTTTTTCCGGTTGTTGCTGCACGTTCAGCTATACCGGAACAGTTGGCTGCGGATCCGGCCACTAAAGAAGCTGCGGCAGAGGTTCAGGAAGCCGGGACTGTGGTGCCGCCGACCAGAGTCCCTGTTCCTGATTTACCTGAAAAATCGACAAAAACTTTTGCTTTTGAGATACTTCAGGGGGTTTTAGTCGGCTGCGTATCGAGTGGCAATTGCTGGTAACTATTCTGGTTAGTTCATTTGCTGACTAACTCACTCTATGAATCCATCAGCGGGGTTGGTATCATCCCCGCTTTTCTTTTGTGAAGTAGAAATTCCCATGGAACTGAACCCTGTTTACTCCAAGATCAAAGACCTGCAGGCGCGTGTGGAAGCGCTTAGGGGGTATCTTTGACTACGATACCAAGCAAGAGCGCTTTGAAGAAGTAAGCCGCGAGCTGGAAGACCCCAATATCTGGAATGATCCTGAGCGCGCCCAGCAACTGGGTAAGGAACGTGCGTTGCTGGAAAATATTGTCGGGGGAATCGACAAGCTGACTTCCGGACTGGAAGATTCCAGTGAGCTGCTGGAAATGGCTGAAGCGGAAGACGATGAGGACAGCGTTGCTGAGGTGGTGGCCGAGCTGAAGGAGCTGGAGGCTGAGGTGGAAAAGCTGGAGTTCCAGCGCATGTTTTCCGGTCAGTTGGATGCGAATAATGCCTTCCTCGATATTCAGTCCGGTTCGGGCGGTACTGAGGCTCAGGATTGGTGTGAGATGCTGCTGCGGATGTATCTGCGCTGGGGTGAACAGAAGGGTTTTAAGGTCGAACTGATTGAGGCATCGCCCGGTGATGTGGCCGGTCTGAAAAGTGCCACGGTGAGTTTTCAGGGTGAATATGCTTATGGCTGGCTACGTACTGAAACCGGGGTGCATCGTTTGGTGCGTAAATCGCCGTTCAGTTCAGCGGGTGCGCGACACACTTCTTTTGCCGGGGTGTTTGTCTCGCCGGAAGTGGATGACAGTATTGAGATCGACATTAACCCGGCGGATTTGCGGATTGATGTTTATCGTGCCTCGGGTGCGGGTGGTCAGCACGTTAATAAAACCGAGTCTGCGGTGCGGATAACGCATTTGCCAACCAATACGGTGGTGCAGTGTCAGAATGGCCGCTCCCAGCATCAGAACAAAGATACCGCGATGAAGCAGCTGAAAGCGAAGTTGTATGAGCTGGAAATGCAGAGTCGTAATGCGGAGAAGCAGGCGCTGGAAGACAGTAAGTCGGATATTGGCTGGGGTAGCCAGATCCGTTCTTATGTGCTGGATGCCTCGCGGATTAAGGATTTGCGTACCGGGGTTGAAACCGGAAATACGCAGGCTGTGCTGGATGGCAGTCTGGATCAGTTTATTGAGGCTAGTTTAAAGTCGGGACTGTAATTTCTGACTTCACAGGGCGGCAGTGCTTGCATCCGGTATTTTGATTTGGGAACCGCGGCGAGTACGTCCCTGTAGGCTTGAGGCTGCATCCATGCAGCCATGTCCCCAAATCAAAACACCGGATCGCACTGCCTGTGGCGGTGCCCAACAAAGCAGATAAAGAAATGAGTGAACAGGAACAAAACCTTCAACAGGATGATAATCAGTTAATTGCCCAGCGTCGTGAGAAGCTGGCCGCGCTGCGTGAAAGCGGCATCGCGTTTCCGAATCAGGTGAAACGTGAGCATAAGGCGGCTGACCTGCAGGCGCAGTATGAGGATAAAGATAAGGACTGGTTTGAAGCGAATGAGGTGAAGGTCTCGGTTGCCGGGCGGGTGATGCTGCGCCGGATGATGGGTAAGGCCAGTTTCGCGACGATTTCTGATGTCTCCGGGCGGATTCAGCTGTATGTGCAGAAGAACCGGGTCGGCGATGAGGTGTTTGAGGCTTATAAGCATCAGGATATTGGCGACATTGTTGCGGTGGAAGGTGTTTTGTTCCGGACTCAGACCGGTGAGTTGTCGGTCAAAGCGGATACTGTGCAGTTATTGACTAAGTCATTGCGGCCATTGCCGGAGAAGTTCCACGGTTTGTCGGATCAGGAGCAGCGTTATCGCCAGCGTTATCTGGATCTGATTATGAGTGAGGAAAGCCGGGCTGCGTTTAAGCTGCGCTCTGAAATCATCAGTTATATCCGTAACTTCTTCATTCAGCGCGATTATCTGGAAGTGGAAACGCCGATGTTGCAGGTGATTCCGGGTGGTGCTGCGGCACGTCCGTTTGTGACCCATCATAATGCGCTGGATCTGCCGATGTTTCTGCGTATTGCGCCGGAGCTGTATCTGAAGCGGCTGGTTGTGGGCGGGTTTGAGCGGGTGTTTGAGATTAACCGTAACTTCCGTAATGAGGGTCTGTCGACGCGGCATAACCCTGAGTTCACCATGATCGAGTTTTATCAGGCTTATGCGACTTATCATGACCTGATGGATCTGACTGAGGAAATGTTGCGCGGTCTGGCTCAGGATGTGGTGGGTACCAGTGAGATTGTTTATCAGGGTGAAACCTTTGATTTCAGTCAGCCATTCCGACGCATCAGTGTGCGCGATTCGATTCTGGAGTTTAACCCGCAGCTGACGGCTGAGCAGATTGATGATCTGGACTCGGCCAGAGCGGTGGCTGAGGGCATGGGGCTGCAGATTAAGGATAGCTACGGTCTGGGCAGAGTGCAGGTTGAAATCTTTGAAGAGACAGTCGAGCATCTTTTGTTACAGCCCACTTTCATCACCGAGTATCCGGCTGAAGTCTCGCCGCTGGCACGGCGTAATGACGATAATCCGTTTATTACCGATCGTTTTGAATTTTTCATAGGTGGCCGTGAACTGGCGAATGGCTTCTCGGAGCTGAATGATGCCGAGGATCAGGCCGAGCGTTTCCGTCAACAGGTGGCTGAAAAGGATGCCGGTGATGATGAGGCGATGCATTATGATGCGGATTATGTGCGGGCGCTGGAATATGGTCTGCCGCCGACTGCTGGTGAGGGGATTGGGATTGACCGGCTGGTGATGTTGTTTACCGATGCGCCTTCGATCAGGGATGTGATTTTATTTCCTCACATGCGTCCGGAATAATAGTGATCCGCCAAAGCAGGTGCTGAAAAATCCGTTGTTACAGGTGTTGTCATTACGACGCCTGTTCAGCAAGCCATAAAATGTCCACACGCTCATCTCCGGTTTAGATGACAGTTCCGGGTGAACGTGAGACACTTTAGCGCATGATAAAACGTTATTCATTGATTGCGCTGATCATTTCCCTGTTATTAATCGCTGCTTTCTGGTGGTGGTTCCGGGGAGATCTGATACTGACCAGCCTGTATGCCTTACTGAGTGCTCTGGCCGTATTTTCTGTGCCGGTGGTCTATCGTTTTGCCGGGTTTTCGCTGGCGGATGATATGGAGTGGCTGCGTGAGCGTGAGGCGCGTGAGCATGGTGAGCTGACAGAGCGTCTGACTCAGCTGAAGTCAGAGCTGCAGGCATTGAATCTGCCGGAAGGACTGCGTCAGGCCAATGTGCTGAATGGCATTATTGATGACTACCATGCTGTGGTCGAAACCCGTTTTTTTGGCAAAAAAGACAGTCCGCTGACTTATCTCGGCGCTGCCCGTACTGTACAGAAACATGCGGTTCAGAATCTGGCCGATATGGTTGCCATCGGTCATAGCATGTCCGGTATTGCCCGTAACCAGAAAGACCCCGCACAGATCAGCAATAGTCAGCAGCAAAGCCGTCTGGCAAAGCAGACCGACCTGTATGTTGAGCAGGAGCGGCGTCTGGAAGAGTTACGCGAAGAGAATAATCAGTTATTTGATGCGCTGACTGAAACAGCAGTGGAAGTAGCAAATATCAGGTCATTCAGTCAGTTTGACCGTACTGATACGCTGGCACGTTTGCTGGCGCTGGCGCAGGTCGCCAATGAATCCGGTAAGTAAAATCAGTTATAAATGCGAGGCTTACTTATGTTTAAAAATAAATATGCACAACCGCCATTTTTTAAAAATTCTGCTGCCGGACGCTGGCTGTTAATTGCTCTGGCAACAGCAGTAATGGGCCTGCAGGGCTGCGGTTCGAAAATTGACAGTCAGGAAAGTGCAGAAGCTCATATTAAAGAATTGGTTGAAAAATCAGTTCAGCCGACATTCCAGGAAAATCAGGTCAGGGCCAATATTCAGCTGACCCAAACCAACCTGTTGGCAATGTTGCCGGATCTGGCGGAGTACCCGATTTCACTAAACGCTCGGGATGATAATAATACCGAAGCGGTAGAAATTTTTACCTCATCCGAGAAAGCCGGACAGGGGCGTGACGGTTTCTATCTGGAGATGGCGCAGCTTTTCAACCAGCGGCGTATGACGCTGGAAAACGGTAAGCAGGCCAAAGTCGCGATCCGTAAAATTGCCTCCGGTCTGGGTGCGCAGTTTATGCTCGCGCGGCGTTACACCCCGGATGCCTATTCGCCGAGTAATACTCTGTGGGGCGATATGCTTAACGCGAACGGGGTGCGGGTGGATATGGTTGCTGAAGTGACCGCGCCGAATACTGCCGGGATTGTGGTTAAAAAATCCAAAATTGATCAGATTACCACTGACGGTAAACTGGATATTCCCAAGCTGCTGACTAATGTGAGCAGTAGCCAGTTTGCCATGGGCTATACCAACCCCTATCAATCCAGTACCGGTCTTAATTTCCTGCTGACCGTGCTGAATGCCTTTGCGGAAGGCGATGAGTCGCAGATGCTGTCGCCGGATGTGGCCAGTGCCTTTGAAGCCTTTCAGGCCGGGGTGCCGTTTGTGGCCCAGAATACCATTCAAATGCGCGATGCAGCGGTGGGAAGCGGTGTACTCGATGCGCTGGTGATGGAGCACCAGTCCTGGGTGAATGTCACCGGGATGGATGATTATCAGTTTATTCCGTTCGGGGTGCGTCATGATAGCCCGCTGTATGCCACTCCGGAAGCCGATCCGGCGGAGCGTGAGGTGCTGAAATTATTTGCTGAGTTTATTAAATCCCAGCAGCAGGTGGTACAACGTTTCGGCTTTGGCCAGAATCCGGAATACCAGAATGCTTACACCCTGAAAGATGGTTCAGTGATTGGCCAGGCCCAGAAATTATGGAAACAGAAAAAGTCCGGTGGCCGTCCGATTGCTGCGGTATTCGTAGCGGATGTATCCGGGTCTATGGAAGGGTTGCGGATTAAGAACCTGAAGAAAGCGTTGATTGAGTCGGCCGACCTGATCAGTTCCACTAATGCGATTGGCCTGGTGAGTTACAGCGAACGGGTGAATGTTGATTTATTCATCCGTCCGTTTGATGTGCAGCAAAAGGCATTGTTCAGCGGGGCGGTCGAGCGCTTAACTACCGGAGGCAAAACAGCTACCAATGATGCGGTAGTGGTGGCGGCTAATCTGCTGAACGAATATGGTCGCGAGCATCCTGATCACAAGAAGGTGATTTTCCTGTTGTCTGATGGTGAAACCAACCGCGGACTGGGGTTTGAAGATGTTTCACTGGCGCTGGAGTTTTCCGGTATTCCGGTGCATTCGATTGCCTATGAGCTGAGCTCTGATCATCTGAAGGCTTTGGCAGCACTGGCTGAGGGGGCTTATATTGAATCCAGTACCGGTTCTGCTTCCTACCGGATCGGTAACCTGTTGAATTCGGAGATGTGATGATGAAACTGGTCAAGGTATTTGCTTTGTTTTTTGTGCTGCATGCTGCCGGTTGGGCGGCTGCGCACATGTATCTTGACCAGAACCCGAAACAGGTGCTGCTGGTGGTTGATACCTCGTATTCCATGAAGCCTAAATTTACCGATATTGATGAGTGGATTGATGACTATGTGGCCAGTTCAAGGTATCAAAGTATCCGGGTCGGCACTGATAAGGCCATGCTGGGTAAACTGGATGAGTTGAAAGCACGCTCGGTGATTTTTCGTACTGCATTTGGGCGTATGACGGAAGGAAGTCTTGATCGCTATTACGGGATAGCGGCTGAAGAAAAGATTCTGTTATCGGATGGCTCAATTAAGCCGGAAGGCTGGAAGGTGGTTTCATTTTGAAATAACAATAGCCGGGAAGATCCCGGCTATTGATGATTACAGCCAGTTAACCTGAATATTAACAGGCTTGACTGCTTTTTCCACCTCAGCTAAAGCCACCTTTGCTGCCACCATGAGCGGAGCTGCTTTCACCTTTGCTACCGCTGAATCCGGGATGATAAATAAGGATGTTTTTTGGGGTTTCTACTAGCTGATTGTTTTTTCCCACATTCCTGACTGAACAATAGATTAATGCCGGCTGTCTTTTAGGAGAGACCGATGGACGATCAGATTTGTGCGATGAGTGGACTGCTTTGGGCTGGAGGAGTGTCACTAAGCAGAATTGAGTGTATTTCTCATTTCAGAAAACTTTTTAACTGAGTTTGGACCATGAGTGGATATGTTATACTGCTTAGTTCTTCGGGGGCTGTTATCATCTGCATTACCCCGTATTAATTGGCTTGGTTTGCCCGACTGAATTCAGATTCAATTATGAAAATTACACAGCTGTTACTTTTTCTGCTCAGCCTGTTGGCTCTTTTATTGTTTACCCGTTTATGGTTCGGTACAGGTAGTTTTCCTGAAATCTGGGAGCTTGAAAGTCAGATTGAGCAGCAGACCGCAGCCAATGCAGAACAGTTGCAGCGCAACAAACAGCTGGAGTCGGATGTTGATGATCTGGGAAAGAGTAATGATGCGATAGAGGGGCATGCCCGCAGTGAGCTTGGTATGGTCAGGAAGAATGAAACGTTTTATCAGATTATTCTGCGTGAGGACAAACAGAATCCATTAATGTCTTCTCCGGAGTTAACTGAAGATACCACTAAAAATGACGAATAAACCGGTTTGGGTCATTATTCCGGCAGCTGGCGTTGGTCGCCGTATGCAAGCGGATTGTCCGAAACAATATTTATCACTTCATGATAAAACCGTGCTGGAGCACACCCTGGATATATTTCTGGGGAATGCAGGTATTAGCGGGATTGTTGTGGTCACCGGAGCTGAGGATGAATACTGGCCGGTTATTGCTGAAAAACTTCAGGGTTTTCCTGTTTATCAGACTGTCGGTGGTAAGGAACGGGCAGACTCTGTATTAAATGGTCTGAATTATTTATCAGCCCGTGACGTACCTGCAGATGCTGCTATTCTGGTGCATGATGCTGCCCGCCCCTGCCTTTCTTTTCAGGATCTTCATCTGTTATTGGCAGCTGTGGATACCTGTGCCGATAGCGGTGCTGTTCTGGCGACTCCGGTACGCGATACCATGAAGCGCGGTAAGTCCGGACAGCACCCGGCATTTATTCAACATACTGAAAGCCGGGAAAACCTGTGGCATGCCCTGACTCCCCAGCTGGCCAGGCTGGGTATTTTGCAGCAGGCATTGAGTAAAGCTCTGGCAGAAGGAGCGGAGATCACCGATGAGGCATCTGCGCTTGAGTTTATCGGCTTGCATCCCCGTTTGCTGGAAGGTGGCAGCAGTAATATTAAAATTACCCGTCCCGCGGATCTGGCCCTGGCTGAATTCTTTTTGCAGCAGCGACTGGCGGAGGAAGAAAATTGATCCGTATTGGCCATGGTTTTGATGTGCATGCCTTTACCGCGGGTGATCATATTGTTCTGGGGGGGGTGAAAATTCCTCATGTTCAGGCTTTTCGTGCGCACTCGGATGGTGATGTTTTGCTGCATGCTATCTGTGATGCGTTGCTGGGAGCCCTGGCTTTAGGGGATATTGGCCGGCACTTTCCGGATACTGCGGCAGAGTTTGAAGGTATTGATAGCCGGATATTGCTGAAGCGGGTTTATGGTTTGGTGCAGGAGCACGGATATGTGCTGGGCAATCTTGACTGTACCGTTATTGCTCAGGCACCTAAATTAGCTCCCCACATTGACGCCATGCGCGGACGAATTGCGGATGTGCTGATGTGTGAAGCAGCGCAGGTGAATGTGAAGGCGACAACAACGGAAAAGCTTGGTTTTGAAGGCAGGAAAGAAGGTATTTCTGCACACGCTGTGGTGTTGCTGAATAAAGCGCTATGACCCAGCTGACTTCTTCACTGCTTCTGACCGTTTTATTGCAAATAAGTGGCTGACAGTTTTTTAGGGATGAGTGTGTTGTCCCAATGTTCCAGTGCCCATTTCCAGCAATCACTGATGTGCTCAAATTCAGCAGGTAAGGGCGGGTTTTGACCCAGAAACCGTAAAGCCCGGCATATATTGTCTGTTATGTCTGCGGCGCTTCCCGTGGTAATGGCAGGGGCGTGGGTGTGTTTGCTGAGTTTCTGGCCGTCACTGTAACTGGCCAGCGGTATATGCATATAGTGCGGTGTCAGATAGCCCAGACATTGTTGCAGGTGGATTTGTCGCGGTGTGTTATTTAGCAGGTCAGCGCCCCGGACAATATGATTCACCCCCTGCCATTGATCATCCACCACGACTGCCAGCTGGTAGGCAAATAACTTATCAGCCCGGCGAATTACGAAGTCGCCGGATTCCTGCTTAAGATTTTGGCAGTACTCACCCTGTACGGTATCCACAAAGCATATTCTCCGGTTGGTTACGCGAACGCGGATAGCGTGTTGACGGTGAGCCGGGGGCTGCTTGTTGTCACGACAGGTGCCCGGATAAATTAGTCCAAGTTCACCAATGTCTGCCTCACGGCGTATCTTCTGCCGGGAGCAGGTGCATGGGTAAGTGTGTTCTTTAAGCTGCTCCAGAGCCTGTTGGTAAGCAGAGGTACGTTTACTCTGGTAGATGATGGAGTCATCCCAGGTAAAACCGTACAGCTCCAGTGTTCTGATTATGCTGTCTGCAGCCCCGGAAACTTCCCGGGGCTTGTCGAGATCTTCGATACGCAGTAACCACTTACCACGATGACTGCGGGCTGCAAGGTAGCTGGCAGTGGCCGCCAGCAGGGAGCCAAAATGTAACGGGCCGGTTGGTGAGGGGGCAAATCGACCGATATACATTTATCTTTGAATCAGGAAGCCAGTTGCCTTTCCTTGATTTCCTGGGTGGTTTTGCAGTCGATACACATTTCTGCGGTAGGACGTACTTCAAGACGCTGTAAGCCGATTTCAATACCACAGGCCTCACAATAGCCGTAGTCGTCGTCATCCAGTCGATCAATGGTCTTGTCTATTTTGCGGATTAATTTCCGCTCCCGGTCCCGGGTACGTAATTCCAGTGCAAACTCTTCCTCCTGTGTTGCACGGTCAGCGGGATCTGAAAAATTACTGGCCTCTTCTTTCATATGGCCCACAGTACGATCCACTTCTTCCATCAATGATTTTTTCCAGGCAACCAGAATATCGCGAAAATGCTGAAGTTGCTTTTCACTCATGTATTCTTCGCCTGCTTCGGGGATATATGGCTCTATTCCATCAACTGGTAACGCGGCTTTCCTTGCCAGATAAGTTACATTGTCAGCTGCCATTTATTTTTCTCCTGAAAAAGATTCAATTGAATCAGATGGTTATAATAATAAGGGTAAACCCTTTAAGACGTTGTAAATCAGCATGATCTGAATGGCGCGGCATTGTAACCTAATTCATTGCCAACACCTAGCGAAATCGGCTTTTTGATCATCCTGTACCCTTAGTTTGGGTAAAGCTGTTTTAGTTTCATAAGTATTTGGCTTAACCTTAGCTGAATATTTTATGGTTAATGTTGTTATAAAAATCTGAACTGAAACCGTACTGCATCTGTGCCGGGATCAGCGATATTAACTGAAAACTCCTCCGGAGTGGCGGTTGGCATCAGCTGTTCCGAGCGCTCACTTCCTGCATATTCCTCAGCAGAAAAGCGCCGCAGAGCAACGACCTCCGAATTACTGTTCAGGAAGCTGATTTCCAGTAAGGGGTAGGGTTGTTCAAAAGTTGCATTATTCTGTATCGACGCACTGATAATCAGCAGGTTGGGTAAGTTCGGGTGTGAGTATACACTGTGGCTTAACATTTTGATTTGACTCACATCACGTGGTGACCTGATTTCACATCCTATCATTTCACAAATATTACGGGTAACTGTGGCTGTCAGAGGCTGCTCAGCTAACCAGTCTCTGGAAGAGTACAAAAGCTGCAGAAGTAGTAGTAAAGCGAGTGCAGTCAGGCTTAGCAGCAGAAATTTGCGTGAACGTGTAGAAAAATCATGTTTTTTGCTGGTTTTGGTACGGTTTTGGTTTCTGACTGGTTTTGTCGAATGATTGTCAGGTAAAACACGAATACGTGTATCAGGCGGACGGTTCTGACCACGTTCTATTGATTGCAGGTCAGCATCAGCAAAATCACGCTCTTCAGGCAAAGTAGTGCTTAATGCTTTCATTGCATCAAAAATGGTGTCACATTCGCCACAACGCAATAAGCCCTGAGCTGCAGTCAACTCTTTCATGGTGACTCTGAACACGGCTTTGCAATGGCTACACTGAGTATACATTTAGCACTTGAGGCCCTTTAAATTATTATCATTATTGTAGACTGATTGGCGAGCACATTACATGCAGGCGATGTCTAAAATACAGCCGTTTATCGTACCGAATGTGCTTTGCTCAGGCATTATTTACGGATAAGTGGCTGGTTCCGCTGATGATGACCCAGTCTTCCTTGCTGCCAATAGCGCTTTCTGCTAATGCCGGGCCGTATGTATTGCTGACCATATCACTCTGTTCCTGAAGGATGCCTGACAGCGCCAGTCTTCCGCCGGTTTTCAGGTGGCTCAGAATCTCCGGGGCCAGTTTAACCAGGGGGCCGGCCAGTATATTGGCAACCACTACATCATAGGTGACCTGTTCCAGATCTTCCGGCAGACAGGTATGTATCTGTTGCTCAGAAATATCATTGCGTTGGGCATTGTCCCGGGTTGCCTGTAAAGCCTGCGGGTCAATATCGGTAGCTATCACTTTTGAGGCGCCCAGCTTTGCGGCAGCAATCGCCAGGATGCCTGAGCCGCAACCATAATCCAGCACGCTTTTGCCCTGCAGGTCTTCACCATCCAGCCAGCTCAGACATAATGCCGTGGTTGGATGTGTGCCGGTGCCAAAAGCCAGGCCGGGATCAAGCAGTATTTTTATGCTGGCATCATCAGGTGGTTCCGACCAGCTGGGGTAAATCCACAGCCGTTCACCAAATTGCATGGGATGAAAGTTGCTCATCCACTCACGCACCCAGGGGCGATCCTCCAGCTGCTCCAGTTTTACATTGCTGATAATGCCGCTGCTGCGCTGCAACTCCAGCATCAGTAGTAGTTCGGTTAAATCCTCATTAGCCGGATACAAGCCGGTGATAATCAGATTGTCCCAAAGCGGAGTTTCACCGGGTAAAGGCTCCAGCACCGGTTGGTCAGCAGCATCCTGCAGTGTGACAGAAGCCGCGCCGGCACTTTCCAGTAACTCACTGATCGCTTCCTGATGCTGTACAGTGGTTTGACAGATAACTTGTTGCCAGCTCATTGGATGCCCAGTTTCTTTTCAAGATAGTGGATGTCCATGCCACCTTTGCGGAACACACTATCCGTCATAATACGCCGCTGCAGCGGAATATTGGTTTTGATGCCATCGATGACCATTTCAGTCAATGCACCATCCATGCGCCTGATGGCAGTATCGCGGTCTTCGCCATGCACGATCAGCTTACCAATCATCGAGTCATAATAGGGCGGTACGGTATAGTCAGCATAAATATGTGAGTCTACGCGCACACCCAGTCCGCCCGGTACGTGATAACGGGTAATTTTGCCGGGGGAGGGGGCAAAGGTATTCGGGTCTTCAGCATTAATCCGGCATTCAATGGCATGTCCGTGCGGGCGGATATCTTCCTGACGAATGGCGAGTTTCTCGCCTGCGGCAATTAACAGTTGCTGTTTAACCAGGTCAACGCCGGTAATCAGTTCAGTGACCGGATGCTCAACCTGCAGGCGGGTATTCATTTCGATGAAATAAAACTCACCATTTTCATACAGAAATTCAAAGGTTCCGGCGCCCCGGTAACCAATTTCACGACAGGCATTGGAAACCACCTCACCAATACGTGAACGTTCTTCATCAGTCAGGCCGGGCGCGGGTGCTTCTTCCACAACCTTCTGGTGACGGCGTTGCATCGAGCAGTCACGTTCACACAGGTGGATAGCGTTACCATGTTCATCCGCCAATACCTGAAACTCGATATGACGCGGAGTACCGAGGTATTTTTCCATATAGACCACATCATTACCGAAAGCAGCCTTGGCCTCGGAACGGGTCATACTGACCGAGCTGATCAGTTCAGCAGCCTTGTGCACCACGCGCATACCACGTCCGCCTCCGCCTCCGGTGGCTTTAATGATGACCGGGTAACCGATTTCATCAGCTAAGGCAAGACACTCATCCTCATCTTCCGGAACTGCGCCGCCTGATCCGGGTACACAGGGTACGCCGGCTTTTTGCATGGCATCCTTTGCTGAAATTTTGTCACCCATCAGGCGGATGGTTTCTGCTCTGGGGCCGATAAAGACGAAACCGCTGGACTCAACCCGTTCAGCAAAGTCCGCATTTTCAGACAGAAAACCGTAGCCGGGGTGAATGGCATCTGCATTAGTCACTTCCGCCGCACTGATCAAAGCCGGAATATTAAGATAGCTGTCGGTTGAGCGGGCCGGGCCGATACACACTGACTCATCTGCCAGGCGGACATGTTTCAGATCCCGGTCGGCGGTTGAGTGGACGGCCACCGTTTTAATGCCCATCTCCCGGCAGGCGCGCAGAATACGTAATGCAATTTCGCCGCGATTGGCGATGAGTACTTTTTTCAGCATGGAGAAATCTACCGGTTATTCAATTTATTCAATGATCATTAACGGTTGGCCAAATTCCACGGGCTGCTCATTTTCAACCAGAATAGCCTTAATCACGCCGCTGGCATCAGCCGGAATCTGATTCAGCATCTTCATGGCTTCGATAATACAGAGTGTGTCACCGGTTTTAACGGTCTGGCCGACTTCCACAAATGATTTGGCAGTGGGCGAAGATGCACGGTAGAAAGTACCCACCATCGGTGCTTCGACCACATGGCCGCTGGGCATTGAGTCATCAGGTGCAGCGGGCGGTGTTGCTGCCGGAGTTGCAGATGGTGGCGGTGCCGCCGCAGTGACTGTGGTAGCCAGCGGAGCTGCAACCGGAGCCGGTGCGGCGGATGACAGGCGGCTGATTCTGACTGAATCATCGCCTTCCTTGATTTCAATTTCAGCCACATCGCTGTCGCCGAGTAAATCAATGAGTTTTTTGATTTTACGAACATCCATTAGGGAATTTTTCCTGGTTCAGATTGATTTTGTTGTAACAGCCCAACATTCTTTGTGCGAAACAGGGAATTTACTCAAAAAGTCACTTTTCGCAGCAAATGTCTGCACAATCGCGCCAGTTTACACCTTTTTTTTTGCTTATGCAGTAATCAGAGGTATATCATCAGGGATAATTACCAGACAATTTTGCAAATAACCGCGGTTAGCCTGTCCGGAATTAACCGCGAAAAAGTGAACCCAGCAAGCCCCGGACTATTTGTGTTCCCAGGCGGGAGCCGACAGATCGGGCAATGCTTTTCACCATTGCTTCGCCTACGGTCTGGCGTGACCTGCCTCTGCCAGCGGATGAGGCAGCTTTGCGCTCCTCTTTTTCCCGGTTTTGACTGAGCTCGGCCTGAAGCGCCATTTCCAGTGCTTTCTTAGCACGCTCCTGCAGGATTTCGTAAGCCGACTCCCGATCCAGCATGCGCTCATATTTACCGGCAAACGGGCTTGTGCGAACCAGATCTGCTGTAATCGCCGGATCAGCAGGGCCGATCAGTGACTGAGGCGGACGGATCAGGGTGCGCTGTACGATCCCGGGAATACCTTTATCCTCCAGCATGGAAACCAGTGCCTCGCCAACTCCCATATTGGTGATGGTTTCCTCAGTATCCAGCGCCGGATTAGTGCGGAAAGTTTGTGCTGCTGCACGCACCGCTTTCTGGTCACGCGGCGTAAATGCGCGGAGTGCGTGCTGAATACGATTGCCCAGCTGCCCCAGTACTGCGTCGGGAATATCCAATGGATTCTGGGTGATGAAATAAATACCTACGCCCTTGGAGCGGATCAGCTTGACCACCTGCTCAACCTTGTCAATCAGCACATCCGGTGCGTCATCAAACAGCAGGTGAGCCTCATCAAAGAAAAACACCATTCGCGGTTTATCCAGATCACCCACCTCAGGCAGGTTCTCAAACAACTCTGAAATCAGCCACAGTAAAAAAGTAGCATACAGGCCGGGCGTCATCATCAGCTTGTCTGCGGCCAGGATATTGATATTGCCGTAGCCATGGGCACCGGTGCGCATCATGTCCCACAGGTCAAGCGCCGGTTCACCGAAAAATTGTTCGCCCCCCTGCTGTTCAAGAACTAACAGGCGGCGTTGAATGGCACCGATGGAGGCTGAGCTGACATTGCCGTAGGTGTGCTGGAATACTTCACGGTTTTCGCCGATATGCTGCAGAATTGAGCGCAGGTCTTTCAGATCCAGCAGCAGCATGCCTTCATCATCAGCAAATTTGAAAGCAATATTCAGAATGCCTTCCTGAACCTCATTTAATTCCAGCAGGCGTGCCAGCAGCAGTGGGCCCATGTCAGAAATCGTAGCGCGGATCGGATGACCTTTTTCGCCGGATAAGTCCCACATGACTGTCGGATAAGCTTCTGCCTGATAGTCAGTTATGCCGATTTTTTCAATACGCTCATCGATTTTCGGATGAGGCTTGCCGGGGACACTGATACCGGTCAGGTCACCTTTAATATCTGCCATGAACACCGGGACACCGATGCGGGAAAAGCCTTCAGCGAGCACCTGCAGTGAAACAGTTTTACCGGTTCCGGTAGCGCCGGCAATCAGGCCGTGACGGTTAGCGTAACGGGGATTAAGAAACAACTGTTGTTCCCCACCCTTACCAATAAGAATGCCATTTTCTGTTGTCATCTTCTTGTTCCCGGCTGCTGCTGATATTTATGGACATGAAGTCTAACCAAAATAGGCTGACTCTGCTACTACGGAGCCTTACTCTTTCTTTGTCTCTGCCAACAAGCACCAGCCTGCACAGCCTGTTATCGGGTCACAGGCTCAGAGTCCGAGTTTACGGAGTGTTTCTTCAGTTACCGCACCGATGAACAGGTCATTTTCCTGTTGAAAACGGGTCAGAGCCAGCCAGCTTTGCTGGTCGAATGTGCCGGATACTTTAATCGGCAGGCCTCGTTGTTGCAGGCGTTGCTGGATTTGCCTGATGTGACCCGGATCCGCTGTGCTATCTGTGCAAAAGCTTGCGGCTTTTAGTAATTGTTCGGGACGGTCTGTTTTTTGTATTTGCAGTGCTTCATAGCGGGGAGGAGGGGTAACCGCGTTTATTTGCCAGACCTGACTAACCCGGCCTGTTTTTACATCTGTGTAACGTGGCGGAATGATTGCGCCGTTCCCCTGACCGGGCTTTACCAGCACTTTTTTCTTGATGGTGATAGTTTCGGCAGGTATGCGTTGCTGGATGATTTTTGCCGGAACGTCGATAATCTGTTGTTTTATGATACGGGTTTGTTTGGCAATCTGCTCAAAGCACTCTGCCGGATTGTTTTGCGGTACACAGCCTTTTTTCCAGACTGTATGAGCCGGGGCAATCGTCACCGGACGGTCTATGGTCTTATAAACGGCAGGAATACCCTTTAACTCTGTTCTTTCACGCAATACTATCACTGTTTCTGAAACTTCTTTGTAACGGGCCGGTACCGTTTCGTTTGTCATGCGCGCAGGCTCGGTTTGAATACGCTTTATTCCCCATTCGATAGTGGCCGGTGTGTTTTGGTACACCGGAGAGGGCTCAAATACTCTGATCACCTCCCTGCCGGTTTTATAGGTTGCTGGACGCAGTACCGGCGCCTGGCAATTCAGTGGGATACCTGACTGTGTGGTTGTCTGTTTGGTCCCGGTTGTGGTTCCGCTGACATTTGATGCCGGGGTGGTACAACCGCTAAACTGCAGGATGGAAGCTAACAGCAAAAGCAGGTAAGCAGTTTTTTCAGGTGGTTGATTATTCATTGAAATTCTTTGTTGTTCCGGTGTGATTAACCAGTATAAGCAGCCTGTAAACGCTATTCAACTGACATACTGCCGTTAACCTCCGGAAGTGTTTACTCAGTACAAAGATGAACAATTTCACCTGTCATTCGGTCTACTTTTTCTATGACGCCGCGCCCGGGCTTCCAGACCTGCTTTTTGTTTTCTTTCTGCTGTGAGGCTATCGGAGCTGGTGATTCCGGAGCGTTTTGGGTGGCGACAGGCGCTGTTTTTTGCTGCTCCGGAGATGTCCGGGGATGGTTGAATGGATCTGTTTCCGGATTGTCAGGGCTGTCAAACGGGCTTGCAGTTGTAGTCATATTATTTCCCCTGGTTTTTAAATCACTGAGTAGTTTTTTGTTGTTCGAATCCTTGTAAACATGCCCAGGCAGTGCGCAGGCATTTTGTAACAGCTTGTCGAAATGGAAACTATGTAAGTTACTGAGCATTTGTTTTGTCCGGGTTCGAATACAATTACAAAAACTAAAGTTTTAACTAAAGTTTTCTGAAGTTTTGGTCAGGCGCCATTCGTCTGCAGCTGTTTTGTTGATAATGCTGTCGGATAGCAAGACGAATGGGGGAATGTGCCGGGCTGTCAGTTTCGATGCGAAAACTGCTATCATGCACCACTCGTTTTATCCTGTTTCATATGATGTTGAGGCCGCCATGCAGGTTCGCGCAGAGCAAATTACAGAGCATTTAAAACATGAGCTGAAGCCGGTCTATCTGGTTAGTGGTGATGAGCCGTTACAGGTGATGGAGACAGCAGACGCCATCCGTGAACAGGCTACGGCAGCCGGTTTTGTTGAGCGGGATATTCTGTCGGTGGATGCACAGTTTGACTGGAGCCTGCTGCTGGAGGCCGGTGAGTCTTTGTCTTTGTTCGGAGGCAAAAAATTGCTGGATATGCGTCTGAATAGCTGCAAAATCGGTACAGCGGGCAGTAAGGCGATGAAGCATTATCTGGACAGGGTACCTCCTGATAAGATTCTGCTGATCCGCTGTCCGCGTCTGGAAAAATCCTGCCGCACCGCAGCGTGGGTCAAGGCCATTGCCCAGGTAGGCGTACAGGTACAAATCTGGGATTTGTCACCGGCCCAGACTCAGGCCTGGGTGGCACGGCGCATGCGCAGCACCGGGTTGCAGCCGGATGATCAGGCGGTGCGCTATCTGACCGAGCGGGTGGAGGGGAATCTGCTGGCGGCGGTGCAGGAGATCAATAAGCTGAAGCTGCTGCATGGTGACGGGGCGCTGACCGTGGATAAGGTGGCGGCTTCTGTGGCGGACAGTTCACGGTTTTCGGTATTTGACCTGACTGATGCGATTTTAATGCAGGATATTAACCGGATACGTCATATTGTTCAGATTCTGCATGAAGAAGGAGCGGCACTGCCCTTACTGACCTGGGCCATTGCTGATTTGCTGCGTCAGCTGAATACCGCTGTATTTAATCTGCAGCATGGTCAGTCCAACCAGCCCATCATGGCGCGTATGCCCAAAAACCGTCAGGCGATGTTTCAGCAGGCGATGAAACGCATGCAGGCGGCTAACTGGGCCTTGTTATTCAGAAAAGTGGCGTTGCTTGAGCAACACAGCAAGGGCGTGGGGCGTGATGTCTCCGGCAGTGAAATCCGCCTCTGGGATGAGGTGCTGGATGTGGCGATGCGTCTGAGTGGCAGACGTTCCGGGCCGGTGCGTGCCTGATCTTGCTGCAACAAAGCTAATGGAGTTCTGTTTCTGAGAACGCTGCATGTTATTATCGGATTATTATGACCGGATCGTTTTATGATGCGGTGATACGTATTGAGGAATTAAGCGTGGATAACACAACTTATATGCGCACCGTCGGCGAGAATGCCAAACGTGCGGGGCAGGTGCTGGCCAATGCAGAGACTGCCATAAAAAACAAAGCATTGCATACTATTGCTGATACTTTACTGGAAAAAGCTGCATGGTTGCAGGCCGAGAATGAAAAGGATCTGGTTGCCGGACGTGAAAAGGGATTGGAAGCAGCGATGCTGGATCGGCTGACCCTGAGTGACAAGGCCTTAAATACCATGGCGGAAGGCTTGCGTCAGATTGCGGATCTGGCCGATCCGGTGGGTACTATTTCGGATATGAAATACCTGCCATCCGGTATTCAGGTCGGGCAGATGCGTGTACCGTTGGGTGTTATCGGCATAATCTATGAGTCGCGTCCTAATGTAACAGCGGATGCTGCGGCGCTGTGCCTGAAATCAGGCAATGCGACTATTCTGCGCGGTGGTTCCGAGGCGATTCACTCTAACCGGGCGATTGCGGAGTGTGTGCAGGCCGGGCTGGAGGCTGCCGGTTTGCCTGCGGCCTGTGTGCAGGTGATTGAAAGTACTGACCGCTCGCTGGTCGGCGAGTTATTACGTGCAGATGAATACGTGGACGTGATTATTCCGCGTGGCGGCAAGGGATTGATCGAACGGGTCAGTCGTGAGTCAACCATTCCGGTTATCAAACATTTAGACGGTATTTGTCATGTGTATATTGATGGTGAGGCCGAACTGGATAAGGCGGTAAAAGTGGCGCTGAATGCCAAAACCCAGCGTTACGGCACCTGTAATACCATGGAAACTCTGCTGGTGGCGGAGGGTGTGGCGGCTGAGGTGTTGCCTGAGCTGGCCGCTGCCTACGCGGAAAAAGGCGTTGAGTTGCGTGGTTGTGCGGCGACCCGCGATATTTTGCCGGATTGTGTGCCTGCCACTGAAGAAGACTGGGTAACCGAGTATCTGGCACCCGTGCTGGCTATCCGGGTAGTGGCGGATATGGAGGCGGCGATTGAGCACATCAACCGCTACGGTTCGCATCACACCGATACCATTATGACCCGGAATATCAATAAAGCCCGCAAGTTCATGCGTGCGGTTGATTCGGCGTCGGTCATGGTAAATGCCTCGACCCGCTTTGCGGATGGCTTTGAGTATGGCCTGGGAGCGGAGATCGGGATCAGTACCGATAAGTTGCATGCCCGCGGCCCGGTGGGGCTGGACGGGCTGACCTCATTGAAATATGTGGTGTTTGGTGACGGCCATATTCGTGAGTGAGGTGTTTTTGTCCCCCCTATCCCCCGGCCCCTTTCCCCCGCAAGGGGGGCAAGGGGAGCGTCAGAGACCGGGTGCATGATCGGCGTGCTCGGCGGTACCTTTGACCCGATTCATTTCGGGCATTTGCGTACCGCATTGGAGATTGCTGAAAGCTGCGGCATGGAGCAGGTCAGGCTGATTCCCGGCAGTATTCCGCCGCACCGCCCGCAACCGCTGGCCAGTGCGCAGCAGCGGCTGGAAATGGTGCAGTTGGCGATTCAGGGAGAGGAGCAGTTTGTTGCTGACTCCCGTGAGCTGGATCGTGACGGTGCGTCTTATACTGTCGAGACCCTGCAATCGCTGCGTGATGAGCTGGGTGAGCAGGTGCCGCTGGCGTTTATCCTGGGCATGGATGCTTTTTTATCCTTCCGCAGCTGGCATCGCTGGCAGGATATTATGCAGCTGGCACATCTGGTGGTGATGCACCGTCCGGGCTATGAGCCGGATATCAGCGACTGGTATGGTAGCAGCCATGCCCTGGAGCACTGCGAGCTGCAACAGTCGCCAGCCGGAAGAATCGCATTTCAGGCAGTGACTCAGCTGGATATCTCTGCTACGTTTATTCGTGAGGCTGGCCGCAACGGGCGCAGTCTGCGTTATTTACTGCCGGAGGTTGTGCGTGATTATATTGCGGCCCACGGTTTGTACAAATGATTAAAATTGAAGGTGTTAATGGAACTGGAACAACTGCAGGAACTGGTGCTGAAAGCGCTGGATGATATGAAAGCCCGGGATATTCGCGTTCTGGATGTCCGGGGGAAATCAACCATCACTGAGCTGATGGTGATCGCAACAGGAACCTCAACCCGGCATGTTAAGTCTATTGCGGAAAATGTGGCCACTGAAGCCAAAAATGCCGGTGAGCAGCCGCTGGGCACCGAGGGTGAGAGTGGTTCAGAGTGGGTGCTGGTTGACCTGAACGATATTGTGGTACATGTCATGCTGCCGGAAACCCGCGATTTTTATAATCTGGAAAAACTCTGGGGCGAAGGTGAAGCAGTAACGCAACTGGCGGCTAATAGCGGAAGCCGTTAAGTGCGTATCCATTTACTGGCGGTGGGTACCAAAATGCCGGGCTGGGTGGAGACTGCCACCCGTGAATATGCCGGGCGTATGCCTGCACATTGTCAGTTGCTGGTGAAGGAAATCAGTGCCGGGAAGCGCACCAAAAGCTCTGACCTGAACCGGATACGTGAAGCTGAAGGGGAAAAGCTGCTGGCGGCCATTCCCGAAGGGGCATTGGTGGTGGCGTTGGATGTGCAGGGCAAAAGCTGGTCAACGGAAGGGCTGGCTAAACAGCTGGAGAGCTGGTTGTTGGAGATTCAGGATGTGGCCCTGCTGGTGGGCGGACCGGAAGGTTTATCTGCTGCTTGTCTGCAGCGTGCCGATATGAAGTGGTCTTTATCAGCCCTGACGTTTCCGCATCCGCTGGTGAGGGTGATTATTGCCGAGCAGTTGTTCCGTGCCTGGAGTATTCTGACTAACCACCCTTATCACCGGGCAGGCTGACCATGTGTGCTATGTTAAACACAGAGGAGACACAACCGTCACCACAGCTGATTCTGGCTTCGGCTTCACCGCGGCGCAGGGAGCTGCTGGATCAGATCGGTATTCGTTACCGGGTGGAAACGGCTGATATTGATGAGCAGGTACGGGCGAATGAAACAGCAGAGCAACTGGTGCAGCGACTTGCGCTGGAGAAAGCTGAAGTGATCTGGCGGCGCAGTGATCAGCAGTTACCGGTATTGGGCGCTGATACACTGGGGCTGCTGGATGATGAGCTGCTGGTCAAGCCGGAAAATTATGCAGATGCCAAAGCCATGTTACAGAAAATGTCCGGTCGTGAACATGAAATACTCAGTGCGGTGGCCTTGTATACTCAGAACGATGCACAGGTTGTGCTGAGCCGCAGTTATGTCCGTTTCCGGGAGATCAGTGAGGCTGAAATTGCTGCTTACTGGGAAACGGGTGAGCCTTGTGATAAGGCCGGAGCTTATGCGATTCAGGGCTACGGCCCGATTTTTGCCGAATACATGCGCGGCTCTTACTCAGGCATAATGGGATTGCCGTTGTTTGAAACTGCAGCATTGTTAAAAACAGCCGGTATCCGGCCATTATCCGCCACAGGATGCTAATAATTATTATGAGGAAACAATGAGCGCGGAATTACTGATTAATATAACCCCTCAGGAATGCCGTGTTGCCTTGCTGGAAAACGGTATTTTGCAGGAAGTCCAGATTGAGCGGCTTTCGCGGCGCGGTATTGTCGGAAATATTTATAAAGGCCGTGTGTCGCGGGTTTTACCGGGCATGGAAGCAGCATTCATTGATATCGGGCTGGAAAAGTCGGCCTTCCTGCATGCCTCTGATCTGTCCCTGCCTAATGCGGAGGAGCTGAATGGTGATGCGGAGCTGGTGGCTAATGCTGTGGAACCGCAGATTGCCGATCTTTTGCATGAAGGCAAAGACCTGCTGGTGCAGGTGATCAAGGATCCGCTGGGTACCAAGGGCGCGCGGCTGACTACTTATGTGACGGTACCTTCGCGCTTTCTGGTGCTGATGCCGGATAACAGTACCATTGGTATTTCCGGCAAGATTGAAACGCCGGAAGAGCGTGACCGGTTGCGCGGGCTGGTGGCTGAGTTGCGTGCAGGTTTCGGGGATGAGTTCGGTTATATTGTGCGCACAGCTGCTGAGGGGATCAGTTCTGAAACGCTGCGCCGGGATATGAAGTTTCTGCGTAAGCTTTGGCTGAGCATCCAGGAAAGCAGTAATTCGTCTGATGAGGCGATGCTGGTGTATTCGGACCTGCCGCTGGTGCAGCGGGCCTTGCGCGATATGGTGGGAGAGCCGATTGAGCGGGTGCTGGTGGATTCCCGCACTACAGCTAATACACTGCAGGAGTTTTGCCGCCGATATATCCCCGACCTGCCGGTGAGTATTGAGCATTATCCGGGAGAGCGGCCGATTTTCGATTTGCACGGAGTAGAAGAGGAAATCCAGAAGTCCCTGCAACGCAAGGTGCCTTTGAAATCAGGTGGCTATCTGATTGTTGATCAGACTGAGGCGATGACCACCATTGATGTGAATACTGGCGGCTTTGTCGGCAGCCGTAATCTTGAGGAGACGATTTTCCGTACCAATATGGAAGCGGCGCAGGCGATTGCCCGCCAGCTGCGGCTAAGGAATCTGGGCGGTATTATTATTCTCGACTTTATTGATATGCTGCAGCTGGATCACAAAGAGCAGGTGATGAAAACGCTGGAGCGCGCGCTGGAGAAGGATTACGCCAAGACCTATATCTGTGATGTGTCGCCGCTGGGGCTGGTGGAGATGACCCGTAAACGTACCCGCGAAAGTCTGGAGCATGTGCTGTGTGAGTCTTGTCCGACCTGTAAGGGCAGGGGTTATGTCAAAACTGCTGAAACAGTGTGTTATGAGATCTTTCGCGAGATTCTGCGTGCGGTGCGCCAGTTTGATGCCCAGGGGCTGCTGGTACTGGCCTCTCAGGATGTGATCGATATGCTGGTTGATGAGGAATCGGACAGCCTGGCGGAACTGCAGGAGTTTGTGAATATTCCGACGCGCTTGCAGGTAGAGGCGCTGTATACGCAGGAACAGTTTGATGTGGTGTTGCTTTAAGCAAGTAAGAGGAAATAAAGATGAAAACAATATGGGAAATGAAGTCTCTGGCTGGTGGTATATTTGCCGGTTTGCTGGTGTTAAGCAGTGTGTCATGTGCGGGTGATGGCGTGACTTCTGAAGCAGCAGCTAAACCTGAGGTTATGGCTGATACTAAGCAAGAGGTCTCTGCGCTTCGTTCCGGTGAAGAGGTTTATAAATCAGTCTGTATGGCCTGTCATGTGGCTGAAGGTATGCCTACGGTCGGGCCGCCGATTTTCGCGGTAAAAAATCATGTCATCGGAGCACATCCGGAGCGTGATGACTTCGTGAACAGGGTGGTTGAGTGGGTTAAGGCACCGGATGAGAAAACTGCTTTAATGCCCGGAGCTGTGCGCAAGTTTGGTCTGATGCCTGCAAATGACCTTCCTGATGAGGAACTGAAGGCTGTTGCGGAGTTCATTTATGACAGCGATATGAGTCTGCCGGACTGGTATAAGGAGCATTATCAGGCTGAGCATGGGGAGATGCCTAAGGAGTGATCACCTGCTCCTGCTAAAGCTGAGTAAGCTGTTTTACTATAAGGATCTGCTGTTCACTGCAGCAGATCCTCAAAAAACCAGGCCGCAAATTCATGGCGGCCACTCAGTCCTGATTTACGGTAAATCGAGCTGGCCTGCTGGCGCACGGTTTTTTCCTTGGTGTTGCGCACTGTGGAAATTTCCTCAAAGCTCAACCCCTTCAGTAATAACGTAGCAACTTCCCGTTCACTGGGTGTCAGCGTCCAGCTATCAAACTGTTGATTAATCGCTTTCATGAACTCCTTTCCGGCAGCTTTTACATGTTCGCGGGATTCAGACAATTCTTCACGGGTAATGGTGAGCTTTTCTTTGACTACCTCAAGGTCATGACGATGTTTAGTCAGTTCTTTGATTAAAAACCCAATGCCAATGACAGAGCTGACAACGACCAGCAGTTCAATCAGAAGATGAAAGATTGGAGTACCTTCCTGGTAATCATGGATCAGGTCATAGGTGGTCATTACCGTAATAATGATTAACAGGGTGATGAAAAATGAATCCCGACTGACTATTTGGCTCATAATATTTCCTTAAATCAATCAGTTGGAGAAAAATGGGGTGAGTTTTCTGCCAACTTTCCGTCGTTTGATGAAACTGTTTTTTGCTGAGTATATTGCATTTTTTGCATTTTGGGAATAAATTCCCAAATATGAATGAGATTTTACATCAGGTCATTCTGCATATACTCCGGCCGCTGGTCAGAATTCTGCATCGCAAAGGCATTGCCTTTGGCGAGTTTAGCCAGCTGGCACGCAAAGTCTATGTCGAAGTGGCAGAACATGAGCTGGAGCTGGCAGGAGAAAAAGCAACGACCTCAAGAATTGCAATTACCACCGGTTTGACCCGCAAGGATGTTGCGCGTCTGCGTCAGAATGATGCAGAAGAGGTGGTGATGGCGGCGAGGTATAACCGCGGTGTAAAAGTTATCAGTGGCTGGATTAATGATGTTCAGTTTCAGAATCAAGACGGCAGCCCGGCCAGCTTAGTGTTACAAAATCCGCAGAAAGGTGCTGCCAGTTTCGAGCAGCTGGTCAGCCGTTACAGCGGTGATATACCCTACCGTGCGATGCTGAAAGAATTACAACAGGGACAGGTTGTTGGTCTGGATGAGCAGGGTCATGTCATATTGTTGGCAGATGCTTATATTCCACACAATGATGAGCAGGAGCAGTTGTCTATTCTTGGCCAGGATGTCAGTTTGCTGATCAGTACCATTGAGCATAATCTTCAGTCCGGGCCGGATGATCTCTATTTTCAGCGCAAAGTCCGCTATGACAACCTGCCGGTTGAGGCACTGAAAGAATTCAAAAAAATCGCCGGCCGCAAAAGCATGGACTTATTGCTGGAGCTGAATGACTGGTTGGCTGAGCATGACCGTGACTCGAATCCTGCGGTTTCAGGGCATGGAAAAATGAGTGCCGGTATCGGTGTTTACTATTTTGAGGAGGCGGATCCGGGCGCGGATCCGCAGGGAAAAGGGAAAAAGGAAGCGGGTAATGAGTCTTAAACATATTCTGTCCGGAGTGTTCATCAGTTGCTTATTAACGGCCTGTGCGGGTAGTGGCGGTACGACTGTCGCAGAAGGAGGGATCGGAGGCTCTGGTATATCAGTCGGCCCGATTACGGCATTCGGCAGTGTCTGGGTGAATGGGGTGCGTTATGACGTGTCAGGAGCCGAGTTTGTGCGTGACGGCGTGATGGTCAGCGGGCAGGGCGAGTACCGCATCGGTGAGATTGTGACCGTGAGCGGGTCGGTAAATACCGACCGGGTCACTGGTAAGGCGGATCGCGTAGTATTTAATGATGCGCTGGAAGGAACAGTCACCAGCGTCTCGTCTGCCGCGAATGAACTGCAGGTGCTGGGACAGCGGGTAAAAGTCAGCTCACTGACTATTTTCCACGGCTTTGCTTTATTAGCGGATTTGCAGCCCGGTAATGTCGTGGAAATTTCCGGTAGTCCGGATTCGCAGGGAGTGATTAATGCCAGCAGTATCACGCTGAAGCAAAGCAATTTTGTGTCCGGTGTTTCTGAGCTGGAAATAAAGGGCAGGGTGGAAAGCGTTAATGCTTCGGCACAGACTTTTGTACTGAACAGTATCCGGGTGGACTACTCAACAGCACAGCTGGATTTGCCGGGCAACCAGCCTGTTAACGGTCAGTATGTGGAGGTTAAGAGTATGCAGCCTTTACAGAATAATCTGCTGATCGCTGCAAAAATTGAGCTGAAGGATGAGCAGATTATGTTTGCCGAAGGGGTGGAGCTTGAGCTGGAAGGCCGGATCACCCTATTCCGCAGCAGTCAGGATTTTGCCGTAAATGGTGTGCCGGTGCTCACCACCACAGACACTGAGTTTGAGTACGGTACAGCGGCTGACCTGAAGCTGGATAGTGTGGTTGAGGTGGAAGGCATCATCAATGCCAGTGGCGTATTGCTGGCGGATGAAATTGCAATCCGGCAATCTGCGGATGCTGCTGAGGAGGTTGAGCTGGAAGGCTCAGTATCTGCTATTGATGCAGCGAAGCAGGAGCTGACGCTGCTTGGTAATACGGTAGTGGTCGATAATCAGACCATTTTGCTGGATGAAACTAGTGACCGGGAGCGCTCCATTCGCTTCACGGATTTGCGGGTGGGCAATTATCTTGAAGTCAGCGGTAAGATGTTGGCGGATGGCCGGATTCTGGCTTTGAAGCTGAGCCGGGAGGATTCTGAGGATGGCCATCTGGAAGTAAAAGGTGTCTGCCGTGATGTAAATGTCAGTGAAGGTACTCTGGTTATTCAGGGAGTCACTGTCATGACTGACGGTAATACTGAGTTTGAAAGTGATGACGAGTCCCTGAGCCAGCAGCAGTTTTTCAGCCGTCTGGTTGAAGGGGAAACGATTGTCGGGGCGGAAGGCACAGCCCTGGGCAATAACTGGATACGTGCCGTAAAAATGGAGGCAGACTGACGATAAATACTGATGATATGTCCTTAAAATAGCCCGGTAGTACCAGTACCGGGCCACCAAACACCCGCCCGCAAGGGCAAGCACTTTGAACAAGGAGTTCGATATGAAACTCAGCACAATAACCCCGTTGGCACTCGTATTGCTGACGGGAACGCTACTGGCTGGCTGCGGCGGCAGCGGCTCTTCTGAAGATATTACCAATACCAATAGTAGCCTTGCCAGTAGTTCTAATGATAATGATGACAATTCCGGTCAGAATCAATCCGGTAGCTCTGATGATACTCAGAACAGCTCCGGTCAGAATAATTACGATGACTCCGACGATTCTGGTGATGACCGGGATGATGACTCCGGAGATTCTGATGATAACGGCGGTAGCAGCACTCAGAATGATTCCGGAGATGGCACCAGTACACCGGATGACAATAACCCGATAGTCAGTCCGGGCGGCACCATTATTCCGGATGGTGCCCGTCTGCTGGCGTCCCAGTGTTTCCAGTGCCATGGCACCAATGGCCGCTCACTGACCGGTATTGACAGCCTGCTCGGTGAAAGTGAGCGGGAGCTGGTTGAAGAAACACTGGAGATGAAGCGTGATAACGATAATGATCTGATGACTTTTCAGGCGCATGGCTATAGTGATGCCCAGATCCGGGCGATTGCGGCCTATATTGCGGCCTTACCCGGTTCCGGAGGAGGCGGTGATGATGATTAATCCCGTTGTTTTACCACCATCACATTCGTTTAGTCATCAAGGGAGTTATCTGTCATGAGTCCAAATCCATTATCACGCCGCCATTTTCTGAAAGCACTGGGCGTAGGAGCCGGTATTGCCGCAGCACCTGCCATTCTCCGTGCTGCCAGCACTAAGCCACAGGTGGTTGTGGTCGGCGGTGGCTTTGCCGGAGCGACGGCGGCCAAGTATCTGCGCCACTGGTCAGCCGATGTCGATGTCACGCTGGTGGAGCCGAATGCCACTTATTATTCCCCGATTTTGAGTAATCTGATCCTGAACGGTCAGCGCCAGCTCAGCCAATTGCAGTTCAATTACAACACCCTTGCCGCAAAATACGGCATAAATGTCGTGCAGGATCGGGTCACTGCAGTGGACAGTAATAATCAGACCATTACTCTGGGTAACGGCAATAAACTGCCGTATGACCGGCTGATTCTGGCGCCGGGTATTGACTTTATGCCGGTCACCGGTCTGGACAGCAGCAAAGTGCCGCATGCCTGGAAATCCGGTGCACAGGTGCAGCAATTGCGCCAGCAACTGGCGGCCATGCCTGCCGGTGGTACCTTTGTGATGTCGATTCCGAAAGCGCCTTACCGTTGCCCGCCGGGGCCGTATGAGCGGGCCTGTGTGGTGGCGGATTATCTGAAACGCAATAAACCCGGTTCCAAAGTGATCGTGCTGGATGGTAATCCTGGCATTACCGTGGAGCGCGAAACCTTTGATCATGCCTTCACCTCGACCTACAGCGGCATTGTCGATTATGTGCCGAATGCAGATCTGCAGGCCGTGGACTCTGAGCGGCGTATTGCCATGACCGGCTTTGGCGATTATCAGGGCGATGTGCTGAATGTGATACCGCCGCATCGTGCCGGTGGCATTATTCATACGGCGGGATTGGCCAATGATGCCAGCGGGCGCTGGGCCGGAGTCAATCCACTGAGCTATGAATCAACGGCGGCGGCCAATATCCATGTCATTGGTGACTCGCAGGCTACCGGCCAGCCCAAAGCCGGGCATATTGCCAATGCGGAAGCCAAGGTTTGCGCGGATGCTATCCTGCGCTTACTGGCGGGCGGCGAGCCTTACTCAGCGCCGGTAACCAACTCAGCCTGTTACAGTCCGATCAGTGCGGATACTGCGTCATGGCTGACGGCGGTGTTTCAGTACGATGCGGCCAGCGGCAGCATGAAGCTGGTGCCGGAATCCTTCGGTGCTTCCACCTCGGTAACCAATAAAAATTACCGCAAGATGTTTGACTGGTCAGGCAACCTGTTCAGCGATACCTTTGCATAACAATGACTTAGGCGGATTGGACAAATGTCCATAGTGATATATGCCGGATGGGAAGATCCTTTTTTAGGCTATTTGCCCGCTGTCCAATCCGTCCTGTTTTTTGCAAAGTAGATTGCGTTGCAGCAAACACAACACAGCCACAACCGCTGCTGTGAATCAGCTGCAAATATTAAGTTTAAGTTTTACTTACTTTAATTTATTCATTCGATTTATTGGAGAAACATCATGCGTAACTACATTTTATCAGGTCTGATCATCACTGCCGCTTTCACTTCACAGGCTGTACTGGCTGGCCCGGACTGCACATCAGAGCCACAGGACAAGTGGATGAGTGAGCTGGATATGCAGAAGAAGATTGTCAATGAGTATGGCTTCACCATGCAGAAGTTCAAGGTCAGCAGCGGCAACTGCTATGAAATCTATGGCCATGGCCCGAAAGAAGAGGGTTCCGATGAGATGGTGAAAATCGAAGTTTATTTCGACCCGCTGACCGGTGAAATTGCCAAGAAGAGCGTTGAGGACTAAATCATGCAAACCACACCTGAAGAAATAACCATCTGGGATGCATTTGTCCGTGTATTTCACTGGTCAGTAGCGACATTGTTCTTACTGGATTTTTGGGTGCTGGAAGACGGTGACCCGCCCCATGAGTGGGCGGGTTATCTGCTGGGTATCTTATTGATTATGCGCATTGTGTGGGGCTTTATCGGCTCCCATCATGCACGCTTCGCCAGTTTTTTCCCGACACCTAAGCGCGTTATTCAGCATTTATCTGATATGCGCCAGCGTCGTTTTGACCACCGCGAAGGCCACAATCCGCTGGGCGGGGCGATGGTGATTGCCCTGATGATTATGCTGGCCGTGGTAACCTTTTCCGGCTGGATGCAAACCTGGGATATGTTCTGGGGCGAGGACTGGGTGGAGGAACTGCATGAGGAATCTGCCGAACTGACCATGATTCTGGTAGTGATTCATGTCAGTGCCGTCATTCTGATGAGCCGTTTCAGTGGCATTCCGTTAATCGGCACCATGCTGAGCGGCAAGCGGCGCATACCGGAATCAGGGTAAAATCAGGATAATCTTTATCACCCGTTTCAGCATCCTTTGATGATCTTGTCCGGCATGCCCCGTCACATCCGCCTTAATGCAGGGCTTGCCGGATTTCCTTGCTCTGATTCAACAGATCCAGCTCCGCCTGATAAACCTTGCTGGATACCCCGAAAGCACCCAGCAATGTATGTGACAGAAAGTCGTGCGATACAGGCTGATCCTGCTTCCTGCGTAACTGATCGATGTCCAGCTGACCTGCATCACGATAAGCTGCCGAACTCCAGAACATCATCGGTACATGAGTCTGTGCTTCCGGTGCCAGTGAGTAGGGCAGGCCATGCAGATAAATCCCGCCTTCGCCCAGTGACTCGCCATGATCAGAGGCATACAGCATGAAACTGCCGAACTGATCCTGTTTTGCATTCAGGCGTTTGATAATGCCATCGAGAATATAATCGGTATAGGCGATGGTATTGTCATAGGCATTAATAATGGATTCTTCATCACAGTCCTGTGGTGCATTTTGGGCGCAATACGGTTTAAAGCGGGTCTGGTCGGCGGGATAGCGCTTGTAGTATGTCGGGCCGTGACTGCCCAGCATGTGCATCACAATTAAGGTATCCGAGTCCACCTGTGCCAGTTCTTTTTCCAGGGCAGTGAGCAGGTACTCATCATAGGCCATTTCCTCATCAGCCACTTTGTAGGTGTTTTCTGCACCGAGACGGTCGCAAACGCCTTTGCAGCCGGAATTATTTTCCAGCCAGCGTACCTTAATACCGGTGCTTTTTAATACATCCAGACTGTTGGACTGCAGTGCTGCTGCATCGGGTGAATAATCATCACGAGACAGAAATGAAAACATGCAGGGTACGGAATAGGCAGTGGAGGTGCCACAGGAACTGGTCTTACGGAAATTAATCAGATCAGCCTGTTGTTCCAGCAATGGATTGGTTTTGCGGGGATAGCCGTTCAGCGAGAAATGGTCAGCGCGTGCGGTTTCACCGACGACCATAATACCGACGATTTTTTTATCACTGGTTTGCTGGCGAGTCGCATCATCAATGGATGTGAAAGGCTGCTCGGCTGACTGGTTCATGCCGGCATAAAGCTTGTGCGCAGACAGCAGCGGAAATACCGGCGTTACATAGAGCCGGAGGTCACGGTTTTCGCGGGAGAAATAAGTGGTGAACTTGAAATTAGCCAGCATGCTGCCGACGGTCAGTGCAATCAGTACTACAGCGACACCGCTGCGGGTCAGCAAGCCCTTCACTAACGGTTGTGGCTGAACTTTTGTCCAGAGAATAAACGCCACCGGAATACCGGCAAAAATCAGCAGGTGAATAATCAGCCCGCCGGAGAGCAGATCCTTTGCTTCCTGAGTATTATTTTCTTTCAGGTTATCAACCACATTACGCAGCATTTCTGCATCAAACACTACGCCAAGCTGGTCGGTGAAATAAGCGAGAATGGCGGATACCACAGTGACCAGAATTAGCACCGGTTTCAGTAAGCGCCACTGGCCAAAAATGAGTGTAATCAGGCCGGTCACCGTAACAATGAGCAGAAAGATGGAAACCAGGTAGCCGAAGCCACTCCAGCTCAGCAAGTCGATACGCTCATTCAGTGCTGACCATAGCTTAAGGTTGTCGAACAGGGCGATGAAGGTGGCGACCAGTAATGTCAGCCAGACGGGTGTTAATTTCATAAAGCCGGGTGAGAACTAAAAAAGCGGAAATAATAACATTTAGTAAGTGCCTTAGATATGGGCTAAACCTTGTCTTTCATCATGGGTGGTACATATGTCTCATGTGAAAATTTCAGGTTTTTGCACGGTAATTGTTTGACAGAATCATTCAACGCACGTATTTTCCACCTGCTTCAGGTGCGCTGTGAAATATTCACAGTGTTAAACGGGAAACCGGTGCGTATTACCCTCGGTAATACAAAGCCGGTGCTGCCCCCGCAACGGTAAGTGACTGGTTTTTAAAGCCTGTTCATGAGCCCGGATACCGGCCTGTTGACATGTGTGACCACTGCTGGTGTGTCATGTTTTCCCGGTATGCGCGGTGGGCGCAGTTTCAGGACTTTCAAACCCAATGAATAAATTTGCTTTTACGCTGACCGCTTCCGGTCTGTCTTCCTTATCTTTATTTTCTTTTTCGTCTGGTGCACTGGCTGCTGATGATGCGGTTAATGTGACTGCACAATCGCCTATCGAAGTGGTGATTACCGCCGGACGCAAGCAACAGGCTGTCAGCGACACTCTGGCATCGACCAGCGTGGTTACCCGTGAGGCGCTGGAAAAGTCGCAGGCAAAAACGCTGGGCGAAGTGCTGAGCCGCTTACCGGGGATTACTATTGCCAATCAGGGCGGTGTCGGAAAACTGTCACCCCTGTTTCTGCGCGGCACTGAATCAGACCATGTGCTGGTGCTGGTTGACGGTGTCAAAATGGGTTCGGCGACCGCCGGTACGCCACAGCTGGAATATCTGCCGGTGGCGCAGATAGAACGTATCGAAGTAGTACGCGGCCCGCGCTCCAGCCTGTACGGTTCTGAGGCCATCGGTGGTGTGATTCAGATTTTTACCCGTCAGGGCAGCAAAAACGGTTTTACGCCTAAAGCCAGCATCAGTGTCGGCTCAAATAACACCCGTAAGGCTGATGTCGGCTTATCCGGCGGCAACGGGCAGAGCTGGTACAACCTGAATGTGGCGACTGAGCGCACCGACGGTATCAATGCACTGGATTTTTATCAAAGTTACCCGCCACCGGATTACTCACCGGTGAAGGTATTTGAAAGCGACAAAGATGGTTTCAGCAATGACAGCCTTGCTATACGTGCCGGTCACGAATTTGCCAATGGTGCAACAGCTGAAATCAGTGCCATGCACAGCAGGGGTGACAGTGATTATGACGGTGGCTTTCAGAACGAAACGGACTTTCTGCAACAGGCACTTTCCGCAAAGCTGACCACACCGATCGGCGACAATCACCGCCTGACGGCACAGCTCGGCCGGTCATTGGATGAGACTGATAATTTCAAGGACGGTGTACCGAGTACGTTTTTTGATACCAAACGCACGACTGCCGGTTTACAGGCAGAGAGTCAGTTTGGCGCCTCTGGACTGGTGTATGGTGTGGACTTCCAGAATGATGAGGTGGATAGCACTACACCGTACGTGGAAAGCTCACGTGATAATACCGGTATTTTTGCCAGCTATGAGCTGAAAAGCGGAGCCAATAGCTTTGCTGCGGCTGTGCGCAATGATGACAATGAGCAGTTTGGCAAGCATACCACCGGCAGTGTCGCGCTGGGACATGAGCTGGATAACGGTGTCAGGCTGAAAGCTTCTTATGGTACAGCGTTCCGGGCGCCTAATTTTAATGATTTGTACTGGCCGGATGATGGCTCGTTTTCCGGAAACCCGGATCTGAATCCGGAGAAGTCAAAAACGCTGGAACTGGGTGTTGCCGGTGAACTGGAGCAGGGTAATTGGGCGGTGAATGTGTTTGATACCCGTGTCGATGATCTGATCAGTTATGTTTACAACGCCGCGACTTATTCCGGCACTATGGAAAACGTTGATAAGGCCAAAATCCGTGGTATTGAGCTGGAGGCCAGACAGCGTGTTGCCGACTGGACTTTTGCTGCCAATGCCACGTATCAGCAGACCGAAAACCTGACCGGTTTCAATAAGGGCAAGCAGCTGACCCGTCGCCCGGAGAAGGTGCTGAATCTGAGTGCTGACCGTCAGTTTGGCCCGCTGGAGCTGGGTGTGGCTGTCCATGCTGAAGGTGCGCGATATATGGATGCTGCCAATACCGATCGTTTGGGTGGTTTTACCACGGTGGATTTGCGCGGCAGGTATCAGCTGGCCAAAGACTGGAGTGTTTCCGCGAAAGTCGGCAATCTGCTGGATAAAGAGTATGAAATGGTCAGAAATTATAATCAGGACGGTATCAACGGCCTGATTACCCTTGAATACCAGCCAAAGTAAGTTCCCATGCCAACTTTAATGGTACAGGGCTGTACCTCGGATGCCGGTAAAAGTGTGCTGGTAGCCGGATTGTGCCGCGTGCTGAAACGCCGCGGCCTGTCGGTTGCGCCTTTTAAGCCACAAAATATGGCGTTGAACAGCGCAGTGACTCCGGACGGGGGCGAAATTGGTCGTGCCCAGGCGCTACAGGCTCAGGCCGCCGGTGTGCCGCTGTCGGTGCACATGAATCCCGTATTGCTGAAACCGAATACCGATACGGGTGCACAGGTGATTTTGCAGGGGCATTCGATTGGTAATCTGGAGGCACTGGCCTACCATGATTACAAGCCTAAGGCTGCTGCTGCAGTCTTTGACTCCTACGCCAAACTTAGCCAGCAATATGATTATATTATGGTCGAGGGCGCGGGCAGTCCGGCTGAAATCAATCTGCGTGCCGGTGATATTGCTAATATGGGCTTTGCCGAAGAGGCGGATTGCCCGGTGATTATTATTGCCGATATTGACCGGGGCGGGGTGTTTGCGCATCTGGCCGGGACACTGGCTTTATTATCAGAGTCTGAGCAGGCGCGGGTGAAGGGCTTTGTGATCAACCGTTTTCGTGGCGATATTAAATTACTGGAAAGCGGGCTGGATTGGCTGGAGGAGTATACCGGCAAGCCGGTGCTGGGCGTGCTGCCGTATTTGCATGGTTTGCATCTGGATGCAGAAGATGCCGTACCAACGGCCACAGCTGAGCTGGTGCATCAGGATAAAAAGCTCAGGGTGGTGGTGCCGGTGCTGCCGCATATCAGTAACCACACCGATTTTGAGCCACTGCGTCTGCATCCGCAGGTCGATTTTCTGTTCGTCAGACATCAGGAAAGCATTCCGCCTGCTGACCTGATGATTCTGCCGGGCAGTAAAAATGTCGGCTTTGATCTGAGCTGGCTGCGTGATCAGGGCTGGGATGAGGCCCTGAAGCGCCATTTGCGTTACGGTGGTAAAGTCATCGGCATTTGTGGAGGCTTACAGATGCTGGGGATGCTGATCCATGATCCGGACGGGGTGGAGGGTAAGCCTGCCAGCTATCCAGGGTTGGGCTTGCTGGCACTGGAAACCACCTTGCAGACTTCGAAAAGACTGACTAACTGTGTGGGTATGCTGGCCGGAGACATTGTGGCTGAGGCTGATATAGCGGTGAAAGGCTATGAAATCCATGCCGGAGTGAGTCAGGGTGAGGCATTGCAACGCCCGGCTTTATATCTGGACGGGCAGGCGGATGGTGCACTATCGGAAGATGGGCAGATCATGGCGACGTATCTGCATGGTTTATTTGATACGCCGCAAGCATTGACTGCCCTGCTGGGCTGGGCAGGTCTGGGCAATGCACAACACTTTGATATGGCCGCTTTGCGTGAGCAGCAGCTGGAGCGGCTGGCGGATATGCTGGAAGCTGATCTGAAAGTGGATTATTTACTGGATGTTGTTTTAAGCACTGAAAGTACGGTTTAATGTGATTGCGTTGTATCTTCATATACTACAATCCCCAACGTCAAAGGAGAGCAGATCATGAAAATCAGTGCCCGTAACGTCATTAAAGGAACCGTGAAAAGCATCGAGATGGGTGCAGTCAATGTTGAGCTGATACTGGAAATTGCCCCCGGTATCGAAATTACGTCAATTATTACCAAGGGTTCAGCGGAGTCTATGGGCCTTGAAGCCGGTAAAGAAGCCTATGTGATTGTGAAGGCTTCTAATGTCATGGTCGGTGTTGATTGATTTTTTATATCAGTCATTTTTCACCGGTAGTCTAAATACCTGTAAACCCTTATTCATACCTTAGTTTATGCCTGAGCTGTATTCAGCTCAGGCGGCTATTCCTTGTTACAAACATCATCATCAGCGTTGCAAATACCAGCAGTCCGGTACCGGCCAGCAGGGCATAATCTTCCATCTGCAGGATCAGGAACAGCAGGTAATACAAGCCGCCCAGCACCAGCAGAATGAACAGCCCTTTCCAGAAACTGCGTAACACCGCCCAGGCATAAATCCAGATCATGCCCACCACGGCAGCGGTGGCGGCAATATAGGCCTGCTCAAAAGGCAGGTGTTCGGCCAGCGAGAGCAATATCAGATAAAATAGTGCCAGGGCAAAGCCGATCAGGCCATATTGCAAAACGTGCAGGCGCGAGCCCCCGGCAATTTCAAAGGCAAAAAAAGTCAGAAAGGTCAGGGCTACAAATAAAATGCCGTATTTTACCGCCCGTTCCACCTGTGAATAGAGTGATACCGGCTCATACAGACTGACACCGGCAGTAAAGTAGCCGGGATCGTATTTAACCTCGTCCTCCAGCCACCAGTACTGAGGATAGCTGCGTGCCAGATTCGGTATGTCCCAGCTGGCGGTAAATCCTTCATCGGTGATGTCGTGCTTTTCCGGCAGCAGGTCGCCCTGAAAACTGGGATGCTCCCAGCCTGAACTCATCTCTGCTGTGGTGGTCTTACCCAGCGGTGTAAAAAATAGTCCTTTGCTACCGCGCAACTCAAACTCGAGTTTAAAATCATGTTTGGTATCGTTGGAGGTGGTTTCATCCAGCGGGATATGAAAGCCCTGGCTGAGCAGTTGCGGTAAGCGGGTGCCGGGCTGCAGGTCAGTCTGATCCGCATCCCAGGTAAACGTGGCTCCGGAGTTCATGGCTTTGGTGTCACTGAGGCCGAACATGACAAAGACTTTTTCCCAGAGAATGCGCCGGTCGCCTTCGCCCCCTTCCAGCAGGAACTCATGATCAAACGTGCCGCTGACCGTCGCTTTGGTGGTGTAAACCAAGGCATCATAAATACCGCGTTTGCGGTGTTCTTCTTCGATCTCCGCTTTAATATCCAGTGTGTCCGGCAGGATCACCACAGTATGGTTATTAAAAATGTCTTTGGTGACCACACTGTCTTCACCTTTGTTATTGGTGACGGTATCGACGCTGGTAATGTGCTCAATATACGGAATCACCAGAAACGGGCCGTTTAAGGTCTGCTGCCCACCCCAGGTGGCGGCCACCTCATCCAATACCTGCTGCTGATAGTGGTTACGCTCCCTGACCACACCTTCCACCATAAACAGCGGAATCAGCATCAGTAAAATCAGCAGACCGACAATGATGGTATGCAAGGTCAGTGAGTTGCGGAGTGTTTGCCAAACTGAGGCTGAACTGCCGGAGGTGCTGGTAACTGTTTCGTTCATGGACTCATTTCCGTATGTACGCTTCTGTGCGGCAGACTATAGCATGCCTTTGGCTAACTGCTGCATTGCCGGAAAAGTCTCACAATCTCTCCATAATTTTCCGGATTTGAGGCTTTTCAGGTTGCTGTATGACTATTGATCTGTTTTTTTAACAAATAGATTAAATCTATGGTAAGTTCGGCTATGCAATCATTAATCATAAAACAATCATAATCAGGTTAACTATTGATGAATACAGTCGAAGAAACCCCGCAGGAAGGAACATTTGAGCCCGAAACTGAGCAGAGCCTGCCTGCTGAGCAGGTTGTTGTCCGGCAAGCCAATGCCATGGCAATGAGCCATGAAGCAGAAAGTGCAATGCCCGCTGCGGACAAAAGTCTGGAAATGGTCAGAAATATCCTGTTTGGTGAACAGGTACGGGAAACAGAAAAACGTCAGGCTTCACTGGAGCGTTATATCCGGGTTTCAGTCGGGGCACTGAACGAGGAAACCCAGAAGCGTATAGATGGCCTTAAAGGTGAGATCAATCTGCTGACTGATCTACTGGAGGAAGAGATTCATAGCCGCAAAACCGGTATGCAGGAACATCTTGAGCGCTTTGAGAAGGTTGAGCAGAATATTGATAAGCTGGGGCATCAGGTACTGGATCACCGCACTGAACTGATGAACCGCATTGAGCATGAGAAGCAGCAGCTGAATCAGCAGATGAAAGACTGGCGTCAGGATATTCTGCAGCAGCTGCAGGCAGCCACTGCTAAACTGACCCATGAGAAAGCCGACCGGCAGTCGATTGCTTTATTGCTGACTGAGATGGCCGATAATCTGGTGGCTGAAGACTCAACGGCCGGTTGATAACCCTGATGCAAGTGGATAGTAACGCAGCAACATCAGACCCTGAAGTACCGAAGCAGGATATGCAGCTGCTGCGTGACCTGCTGCTGGGAAAAGATTACCAGTCATTGCTGGAGTTGCGTCGTCAGCTGAATACGCCGGAGCTGCACAGTGAAAAAGTGGCTGCCGTTGTCAGTGAGGCGATTGACTTGCGCGCCAGGCGTGATGAGTCCTTGTCTGATGTATTGACGCCGACCATTGAAAATGCCCTGTCGCGCTCGATTGAAAAAGATCCGCAGCGCCTGGCTGATGCATTGTATCCGGTGATGGGGCCAGCCATCCGCAAGTCCATTCATGAGGTGCTGGCGCAGACCTTTGAAACTTTTAATCAGCTGCTGGAGCAAAGCCTGTCGCCGCGTTTTCTTGGTTGGCGGTTTGATGCCTGGCGCACCGGGCGCAGTTATTCGGAGGTGGTTTTACTGAATACACTGGAGTTTCAGGTTGAGCAGGTATTTCTGATTCACAGCAAAACCGGCTTGTTGCTCAGACATGCTGAAGCACCTCATGCCATCGTTAAAGACCCGGATATGGTGTCGGGCATGCTGACCGCTATTCAGGACTTTATTGCCGATTCCTTTGCTGTACAGGATGGCAGCTCGCTGAATAAATTACGGCTTGGCGAGCTGACGGTACTGATTGACCAGGGGCCTTATGCCGTACTTGCCGCGGTGGTCAGGGGTAATCCGCCGGGAGATCTTGCTGAGCTACTGAACGAAACCCAGGAAAAAATTCACCAGCAGATGGGCAATACACTGCTGAATTATCAGGGTGACAGTGAGCCGTTTGTCAGAGTCCATCCGCTTTTAGAGGCTTGTCTGATCAGCCAGCGTCAGCAACGCGAAAAACGTAAACCCTGGCTGGCTTACTCGGTATTGGCTGCTCTGCTGGGGCTCAGCGCTGTTTGGGGTTATCACTATTATCAGAGTAAACAGGAAGCACTGCGGCTGGCAGAGCAACAACAGCTAATGGAGCAACAACGTCAGGCAGAACAGCTCAGACAACAGGAGCTGATGAAGCAGGCGGAGCAACAGCAGCGTCAGGCCTGGCAGAAGACCATTGATCAGATGACTGCTGAACCGGGTGTGGTGGTAACCGGCAGTGAGCGTAACGAGGCAGGCTACCGGGTTTGGGGATTGCTGGATCCGCTGGCCCGTCATCCCGAAACATTTGTGAAGCCTCCTTTGCTACAGACTGGCTTTGAGGGTGAGCAGGCTAAACCGGCCCGGCTGAACTTTGAGTTTCAGTCGTATATTTCAGCGGAGCCTGAGATGGTTTTGCGCCATGCAAAGCAGGTGCTGGAACCGCCCGGGAGTGTGCGTCTGGATATGCAGCAGGGGGTCTTTAAAGTTTCCGGCAGTGCTGAACAAAGCTGGCGCGATAAGCTGGATCGTTACTGGATGAGTATTCCGGGAGTGAATAAGCTGGATGATCGTCAGTTGCAGGTGGTTGATCCGGTGCAGGGGAAAATTAATAATCTGGTGGCGAAGATACAAAATACACGCCATCTGTTTGAGCATGCCAATGCTGATATTGATGAGCAGTCTCCTGACTTTAAGCGCCTGGCGGAGACTATTAACGAGTTAGTCAAGCTGGCGGCAAGCACAAATAAAAATGTGCAGGTGACGATATCCGGTAACAGTGATGAGTCAGGAACCTCGCAGGCCAATGAGAAACTGGTTTCGGCACGTTCAGAGAATGCCCGTAATCTTTTGCTTAAACTGGGGGTGCCGGGGGCGGTTCTGCTGGTTGGTGAGTCGATGGCACCTGCATTGAATGAGCGTAGTGTGCGCTATACCGTAAAGCTATATTGATCAAATAGCTTTACGGTACTTTGCCCAGGATTGGACTAACTGAATATTATTAAAATAATGAGCTGAAAGGCTGAAATTGTGATTCAAAAAAAGATATGTATGCTGGGTTCTTTCTCAGTAGGTAAGACAAGTTTGGTAAAGCGTTATGTCAGCAGCCTGTTTGATGAGAAGTACCATACGACCATTGGTGTGAAAATCGACAAGAAACAGGTCTCTGTTGAGGGGCAGGAGCTGACCCTGATGCTGTGGGATATTGCCGGTGAGGATGCTTTCTTCACGATACGTCCTGCACATCTGCGCGGGATGGCTGGAGCCGTGATCGTTATCGACGGAACCCGGGAAAGCTCTTTTGATGTGGCTTTGTCACTTTATCAAATGTTGACCGGGCTGCCTGACGGGCAGGTGCCGGTCTGTTTTGCGCTTAATAAAGCGGATCTTACTGATCAGTGGATAATAGACGATGAAAAAATGCAGGTGCTGGAAAAAACCGGTTGTGAGATCGTAGAAACCAGTGCCCTTGAAAACAGGGGCGTGGATGAAGTATTTCAGAGTCTGGCCGGGCAAATTCTTTGTATGAAGCAGGCGGTTTGAGCATGGATAATAAACTTCTTTCAAAAATTCATAATCTGCTGGATCAGGTGGTTTTTACCTGCCGTGAGGATGGATTGTTTGAAGCTCAGTCTATTATTCCGGACTGGCTGGTCTTTCATACAGGGAAACACCTTGTCAGAGGTGCTTATTACTTGACTGAAGTTTTTCCATATCTCGATTGTTTTATTGAAGACGCCAGAGAGCATTGGTCACGGCAGGAAATGAATCCGCTGGTCTCTGAGATTTGGGTGGAAACCGAAGCCGATGGGCGGGAAGTGGCTTTTCAGGTTAAGGTTATGTCAATTGATAACCAGCAGGTCATGCTGCTTAAGCGTCTTGGCAGCAGTTATCGTGAGCAGAGTCAGATGCTGCAGCATATCCGTGAAAGTATGCTGACGCAGGAGATGCTGGAAGCCGAGCTGAACGTCAGAACGCAGCAGATCCGTCAGCGCGAAGAAGATATTGCCTTAAAGCTAATCAGTCTGACCAGTTACCGTGATGAGGAGACCGGCTCGCACGTACGCAGAATAGGGCTTTATGCCGCTAAAGTGGCTGAGGCATTCGGCTGGAGTATTTCTGAGGTCAATGATATCCGGGTGGCTGCGCCGATGCATGATATTGGTAAAGTGGCGATTCCGGATAATGTGCTGTTGAAAGCCGGCGCACTGAATGACGAAGAATTCTCAACGATGAAGAAGCATACCCTGATCGGCTATAAGATGCTGGCCGGTTCCGGTATTCCGGTGCTGGAAATGGCTGCAACTATCGCCCGTTCACACCATGAACGCTGGGATGGCAGCGGTTATCCGGATGGTCTGAAAGGGAGTCAGATTCCGTTGGCGGCACGTATAACGGCTGTCGTGGATATCTATGATGCACTGGTTCACAAGCGGGTTTACAAGGCCGCGATGGCGGAACAGGAGGCACTCAGTCTAATGCGCAGCATGTCGGGGCAACATCTTGATCCGGAAGTATTTAGCGTGTTCATGGAGTTACTTCCTCTGATGCGGGCTATCCGCCAGACAGTGTATGAAGAAGAGGAGACAGAGCCGACTTATTCCGACCCCCGTCTGTAGAAGAGTGTTGGCTTTACATGACTGGCTTTACAGTAATTGATTGACAATCCACACTGTTGACGCTAGTTTTTAGGCCGCTAAACGCAGATCAGCTGATATATTGTCGGCAATTCTGATTTTTCTGTATACTACCTTCATCCACACTCCATACTACAGAACCTGTTTTATCTGTCCGTGTGTATGTGGAGGACGGTAGAAACCAGCGAGATTATTTCATGCAGAATGTTTTGATTGAACAGGGCTTCGCGCTCATGCTTTACGGAATGGGTGTCGTCTTTATCTTTTTAACCTTGCTGATTTATGCTACTGCCGGGATGTCTCAGGTAGTGCAGCGCTGGTTTCCTCAGGCTCCTGAGCCGGAAAAGCCGGTGCGTAAGAAGTCCGCCAAAACGGCTGTTAGTCCACTAACAATAAAAATTATTCAGGCCGCTATTGAACAACATCGTGCCCGTTAGCCCCGACGCTGTGTTGTGTTTTTGCACTGCGTGCAATTTTTATCCATCGCCTTTTAGACGAGAATAAACCTGATGAGCCAGAATACTGTTACCACCCGATACACCGAACGTCTGGGGATAACTGATGTTGTCCTGCGTGATGCGCACCAGTCCTTATTTGCGACGCGGATGCGGCTTGATGATATGTTGCCGATTGCTGAAAAACTGGATCAGGTTGGTTTCTGGTCAGTCGAAAGCTGGGGCGGCGCGACCTTTGATTCCTGTATCCGCTTTTTGGGCGAAGATCCCTGGGAACGGATTCGTGAAATTAAGGCTGTAATGCCTAATACGCCGCAGCAAATGTTGTTCCGCGGACAGAATATTCTCGGTTATCGCCATTATGCGGATGATGTGGTTGAGAAATTTGTGGAGCGTGCGGCCATCAATGGTGTGGATGTTTTCCGTGTTTTCGATGCCATGAATGATGCCCGCAATATGGATACCGCGCTGAAAGCGGTGAAAAAAGTGGGTAAGCATGCTCAGGGCACCATGTCCTATACGCTGAGTCCGGTACATAATCTTGAGCTGTGGCTGGATCTGGCTAAACAACTTGAGGATATGGGTGCAGACTCGATCTGTATTAAGGATATGGCCGGTCTGTTAAAGCCTTACGCCGGTTTTGAGCTGGTCAGTGCGTTGAAAAAAACGATTAATATTCCGGTACATATCCACTGTCATGCCACAACGGGCTTGTCCACAGCGACTATCGTAAAGTGTGTTGAGGCCGGGGCTGATGTCGTGGATACCTCCATCTCATCCATGGCAATGACTTATGGTCATTCCGCCACCGAATCAGTGGTGGCCATTATGGAAGAGCATGAGCGCGCTACCGGGCTGGACATGCCGTTGCTGGAAGAAATTGCCGCTTATTTCCGTGAAGTCAGAAAGAAATACGCCAAATTTGAAGGCTCGCTGAAGGGTGTCGATTCCCGGATTCTGTTGGCACAGGTGCCGGGCGGGATGTTGACCAATATGGAAGGCCAGCTGAAGGAGCAGGGCGCCGCTGACAAGCTGGATGCGGTACTGGAAGAAATCCCCAGAGTACGTAAAGACCTTGGTTATATTCCGCTGGTTACCCCGACTTCTCAGATTGTCGGCACGCAGGCTGTACTGAATGTGCTGACCGGTGAGCGTTATAAATCACTGTCAAAAGAAACCACCGGTGTACTGCGCGGTGAGTACGGTGCAACACCTGCTCCGATGAATAAAGAGTTGCAGGAGCGGGCACTGGCCGGTGATGAGCTGATTACCTGTCGTCCGGCGGATTTGCTGGAAGCCGAGGTAGACAGGCTGACCACTGAATTACAGGAAATTGCCAAAGAAAAGTCCATTAAGCTGACTGAGGGTGAGGGGCAGATTGATGATGTGCTGACTTACGCTTTGTTCCCGCAGGTCGGTCTGAAATTCCTGGAAAATCGCGGCAATCCGGCTGCTTTTGAGCCGGTACCTACCGGTAATGAGGGCAGCACTGTATTGAGTGATTCCGGTGAGGAAATCTATACGGTTGAAGTAGACGGACAAAGCTACACCGTCACGGTGAGTAATGGCGGTGATATTACCGGTATCGTACCACCGTCGGGTACAGGTGCTTCCTCTGCCGGCACTGCTCCGGCTGCTGCCACAGGTGGCGGTGGTGAGCCATTCCCTGCACCACTGGCGGGTAATATCTTCAAGGTGCTGGTTGAACCGGGCGATGAAGTGGAAGAGGGTGAGACCATGATTATCCTTGAGGCGATGAAAATGGAAACTTCTGTCAGTGCGCCAAGAACCTGTGTGATCGGGGAAGTCACCGTTAAAGTGGGTGATTCCGTAGCGGTAGGTGATACGCTGGTCACCCTGGTCTGAAGGAGTCTATAAATGGAAGAGCTTTTATTACTCTGGAATGAATCAGGGCTGGCCCAGATGACGCCCGGCCAGCTGGTGATGATGGTCGTTGGTTTGCTGCTGCTTTATCTGGCGATTGCTAAAAAATTCGAGCCCTTGTTACTGGTGCCGATTGGTCTTGGTACGGTGCTGGTCAATATACCGGGGGCCGGATTTGAGGCTGCACCGGTTTATGATGCACTGGGACATCTGGAGAGTCCCGGCGGTATGATGTACTACATCTATGATGTCGGTATTGCTTCGGGTATGTTCCCGCTGATCATCTTCATGGGTGTGGGAGCGATGACTGACTTCGGGCCATTGCTGGCTAACCCGAAAACTCTGCTGCTGGGTGCGGCGGCTCAGTTCGGTATCTTCGCCACCGTATTGGGTGCGGTGAGCTTCAGTGCGCTGGGCATTTTCGATTTCACGATTAATGATGCGGCATCCATCGGTATTATCGGTGGTGCGGACGGTCCTACAGCAATCTTTGTCACCAGTAAGCTGTCACCGGATATCCTCGGGGCAGTGGCGGTGGCAGCCTATTCCTATATGGCGCTGGTGCCTATTATTCAGCCACCCATTATGCGTGCGCTGACCACTCCGGCAGAGCGGGCCATTAAAATGGAGCAGCTGCGTCCGGTGTCGCGGACTGAAAAGATTGTTTTCCCGCTGTTGTTGTTGATTCTGGTCGCTTTGTTCCTGCCAACGGCAGCGCCGCTGCTGGGTATGTTTTGCTTTGGTAACCTGATGCGTGAAGCCGGTGTGGTGGATCGTCTCAGTGATACCGCGCAAAATGCACTGATTAATATTGTGACCATCTTTCTGGGGCTGGGTGTCGGCTCCAAGATGAGTGCGGACAAGTTCCTCAATATGGAAACGCTGGGTATTCTGTTGCTGGGTGCGATTGCGTTTTGTATCGGTACAGCCTGTGGTGTGTTGTTGGCCAAGCTGATGAATAAGTTGTCATCACATCCGATTAACCCGCTGATAGGTTCTGCCGGGGTATCTGCGGTGCCGATGGCAGCGCGGGTTTCCAACAAGGTGGGACAGGAAGCTAATCCGCATAATCATTTGCTGATGCATGCCATGGGGCCGAATGTGGCTGGTGTTATTGGTTCTGCGATTGCTGCAGGTGTAATGATCAGCATGGTTAACAGCTTTGGTGGTTGATTGATTTAACGGGTTGTTTCAATAACCTGGTAGAAAAAAGCGGACTACATGGTGCATGTGTCCGCTTTTTTATGCCAGTGTTTTTTGCTGCAGAGTATTTGCTGTTTGATCTCTTCTCCGCTGAGTTACCCGAATTTCAAGCCCACAAAAAAGCCCGCTGCTGCACTCACACCTTTTGTGGAAATACGTGACAGACGATCAATCAGAAAGTGGCCGGATTCTCTGGCCATATTGGTGGCGGTATTTGCGGCATTCTGCAGGCCCTGATCAGAGAGCGTGGTTACGCCGTAATACTCCGTAACAAATAACAGCACAATGGCACCACCGGCCAGAAACAGGGCAATTTTAAGCATCTTTTTGGCGAAGTAGCCGACTGCCAGTCCAATCACAAACGGTGCACCGACATTGCCGAGTAAAAACGGCGCAGTGAGGAAGTCGATGTTTTCCAGTGCCTGCATATTGATAAAGCTGCTGCCACCATCATCCGGTATCGATGGTGTAAAGGGCTCCGGCGTGCCTGAAGGTGCCGAACCGGGAGGAATAAGATCCTCCGGCTGGACGGGAACCCAATCGTTGCGGTTAGTATTGGTTGATACCGGCTCTAGAGTTGGTGGAATATCTGGCAGATATTTATTGCTCATGTCTGTATGTCCTGTTTTGTCACCGGAATATTCAGTGACTTTTTCATGATGTCGTGAATTATCTGCGATATGGGCATAGCAAAACCTTAACGAACCTGGTCAGAAGCGCATCAGGGCGCGTAATTTGGGTGCCTGAGCCGGGTTTTGGTTGATATGCTCCTTAACTCCCCAAAAACCAAAGTGGGCGTTGGCCCGTGGCGATGAGAAGGCCATAAACAGCCTACCGCCTGCCTGCTTGAAACCGTTGAGCAGTTTAATATAAGCCTGTTCCATGCGCGGGTCGCGGTTAGCTTCAATCAGAAGCGGGTTCGGATGCTGCTTCTTCGACTTGGTGCCGTAATGAACGAGGTGTTGTCCGCCTTCATAGGCTGCCAGCTGGATATTGTAAGGTTTAAGCATTTCAGCGTGTTTTTTCAGATTAACAACGGCCTGATTAATGGAATAGTGACGCGAAGTTTCAATCATATTGAAAATATCATTGGTATTGCGTGCCCGCATCAGCTCTTCCTGCGCCGCATAAAAATAAGGCGCGACCGCAAACATGTCGGTGAGCTGATGCACATTAGAGGCTTTCAGAATATGCGGGGTCAGCGCCGGATTGCCGAACCAGCCGCTCAGTACCCGTACCAGGCGGTTTTTATCGTTATTAAATACCTGGGTGAAAATCTGAAACACCTCTTTGCTGCGGAAACCATAGAATTTCATGCCAGCCACCAGCGGGTCGGGGTCTAACTGATCGCGGTAACCCTCACGGCGAGCGTATTGGGCCTGTGAAAACACCGGATTCCAGACTTCATTGCTGTATTCAATATAGACCTTCAGATTCGGGCGCAGATTGCTTTGCAGGTATTGGGCATAGCGGCGGATATAGTCTGCATCGGCCAGATGCGGAATATTGAACCAGGCATCGGCATTCAGGATATTCGCCAGTGAGACCATGATCTCCAGCGGTACACCGCGCTCACCGTAATGCCCGGCCCAGGTCGCCTCGTCAAGACTGGCACGTTGTCCCCAGCTACGTTCCTGGTCGTTACGGGTCACACCGGACATGCCCATAAAGCGAATGGTGCGGAACTGACGCATGAAGTTCAGGTAGTCCGGATTAAATACGATTTGTTGTGATTGTTGTTCGAAGGGCAGAAAAGGTTTGCCGCCACAGGCATTGGCATTCTGTACCCGCTGGAACGGATTGCCCTGACAAATACCGCCGGGCAGGGTGACGCGGATATTGCGTACCGGATTCGCCGGCTCGGACTTAACAATGATCAGGCCAGCTGAGATCTCATTATTTTCATCCGGCACCAGGCGGATAATATCCCGACCGGGTGCGCGGGAAGCCAGCCGGGCACTTTTGATGTAGTTTATCTGGCCGCTGCCTTCATAGCTGACCACATAGTTACCCTGCGGCAAGGTGCCCATCGGCAGCCAGCGTACAAAATAGGTACCGGCCTGACCGCCATTCAGGTTTTTTACCCAGCCCTGCGGGTCATAAACAATGTTGCCCTTGGTCAGCTGACTGCGTTTGAAAGGTTCGGCGGTACGGAACAGGTCAACGAAAGGCACGCTGGAATCAAAGCCCAGCGCCTCATTGGTATTGATACCGATAAATGGGCTGATGGCATGTACCGGGCTAATTAACAGGAAAAAAAATATGGCCGCAACGACCCGAAACAAATACGCTGTTTTCATGGCAAAGATCTGCGTGATTGACAAAACGGATGATTATTACAGATAAGTGGCACGCCCTTCATTAGCCGTTGCGCAGAATCTGTTAATAGGGCATTAGTGCGCCACATGCCTGTTTTTGAGGCATTAGTCCACCAATAGTTCCTCAGAGCAGCCCGGCGAACGGAATAATTCTCACCTCACTGCCTGCCGGCAGGTCGCCGGTTTCACGTTCCAGCACAATAAAACAGTTGGCCTGACTCATTGAGCGCAGCATATGTGACTCCTGCACGCCGGTACTGCTGACCTGCCAATGTCCCTGTGCATCCTGTTCACAGATACCGCGCTGATACTCCTTGCGTCCCGGTGCTTTTTTCAGTGCCTGAGTACTGGTGGCCGTGTACTCAGGCAGCCTCGGCACCGGCTCACCCGCCAGTTTCAGAATCGCCGGACGCACAAACAGCAGGAAGGTTGCCATCACCGATACCGGATTACCGGGTAAACCGAAAAACAGGCAGTTTCCCAGTTTGCCATGCGCCAGCGGTTTGCCGGGTTTCATGGCCATTTTCCAGAAATTGACTTCGCCCAGCTTTTGCAGGGTGGCAGTCACATAATCTGCATCACCCACGGAAACACCGCCACTGGTGATGAGAATATCGGCCTGCTGACTGGCGCTGGTGAATGCTTGCTCCACGGCTTCCGGTGTATCACGTACCACGCCCATGTCGATAATCTCAGCATCCAGCTGCTGTAACATACCATGCAGGGTGTAGCGGTTGCTGTCGTAAATATCACCGATGCCAAGGGCTTCACCGATGGAGCGTAATTCATCACCGGTTGAGCAGAAAGCCACCTGCGGGCGGCGGATCACGTCCACTTCACTGATGCCCAGCGAAGCGAGCAGACCAAGGTCAGCGGCATTGAGCTTGCGTCCTTTGGCTAATACCAGATCACCGGCAGCCATATCCTCACCCGGATAGCGCAGATAAGAACCCCGGCGTGGTGCTGTATTCAGGGTCAGCCAGTCACCGCCACGCTGACAGTTTTCCTGCATTTCAACCGTATCACAGCCCTCCGGCACTACTGCCCCTGTCATAATGCGCACACATTCACCCTGCTGAACTGTTTGCAGATAAGGCTTTCCGGCAAAGGATGTGCCGATAACCCGCAATGGTCCAGCCATGACTTGATCGTGATACGCGAAAGCATAGCCGTCCATGGAGGAATTGCGGTGCGGCGGCACAGCAAAACGGGCATGAATATCAGTGGCCAGAATCCGGCCCAGTGCACGGTGCAGGGTAGCCCGTTCCATGTGGGTAATGGCCGACAGGCCGTCGAGAATACGCTGCTGCCCCTGCTCAACCGTCAGCGTGCCATCCGGCAATACATCGCAGGAGGCCGCATTATTCTGCAGCGCAGTATCGGTGTTGTGCTTGCTCATTGTGTCGCTTAGTCCTCGCAGACGACATATTGCCTGAAGACGGCAACTTTATTGTCTTGCTGATAGGCATGCAACGTAATCTGCCGTTTCTGAGCGGATTTGCTTAATTTAATCACCGCTTTGTCATTTTCAACGTCCAGTGAGCCACTGGCGCGTTCATCCACAAACCAGTCGATACGATCGATATTTTGTGTGCTGACCGTCAGCTCGCATTTAGCAGGATCTATATCGACGGTCATCTGGTAACGGGTCTGTTTGACCAGAATGCGCGTGGCGTGGTTATAGAGGTCAATATTGCCGTTAAGCACATCGTTTTGCGTCATGTAGTGACGCTCATCCGGTTCCACCCCGAAGTCTTCCAGCGGCATACCGGCTTTTTCGCCCACCCGCAGCAGGCGGCGGCTGGACACCCGGAAATCAGCTGAGCGGGGCAGGTCTTTAAACACTTTGTTGAGGATGCCCGACTCGTCAATTCCCGGTGCTTCTGACAGGACTTTCAGCAGCAGATGGCGCCAGACATTGGCACCACCGGCACCGGTATTATCACTGGCGCCCAGTATCGGGCCGATATTATGGTCACGGAAACCGGCGGCAAACATATCGGCGGCGCTGTAACAGTAGGCATCGGTAATCAGTACCACGGGGGCGGTATAGACCTGGCCGATGGCATTGGCCTCCCGCTCACTGGTGATGCCATGCCCGGTTGAATACAGGGCGCCGCTGGCATGGGCGCGGCTGAGTGAGTCCACCCAGGGCTGCAGGTTGATTTGCGGAATAATCGGTGAGGGTGCATTACGCCGACAGAGTTCACGCACCAGCGGGCCGCTTTTGAACTGAGCTTTTTCCGGTTCAATAGGGCGGGGTGTCAACAGCTGCAACAGGGTCTCTGCTGCGGTTATCAGGCCACCGGGATTGCCGCGCAAATCCAGCACCAGACCATTTTGTGGCAGTTGCTGCAACAGGCGGATGATTTCAGCCAGAAAGCCGTTATTATCGCGCACCATAAATGAATACAGGCGCAGATAGGCAAACTCACCATCCGGTGTGGTGACGGTTGCAGCGCGGATAACATCCGGCATGCTGGTGTCCAGCGGTGCACCCAATGACGGCTGGATAACCGGGCCGTCTTCGCTGTTGGCGTACAGGTGTTGGCGACAGGCATTGATTTGTTCGGCCTGCAGGTGATAACCCATCAGTGACTCAAGGTACAAGTCTTCAGCATCCGGTTTATCAGGTGTATGAGCTGCTGTAGTAGCTGTAGCCATTGCACTGCGGCTGATGGCCGCGGCTGAGCCTTCATCGGCTGTGCTGACCGGCGGTGCACCGACAGTAAGCCATTCAAAATCAATTTCCCGTTCGCGGTTATTCAGGTCACGGTATTTAACCCGGATGCTGACTTCTTCCGGTGGCAGGCTGATCGCCAGGGTGCGGATGGTCAGTGAGCGCAGGCCGACCGCAAAACGGGCAGCCGCATTACTGCCGGATTCCTGTTCACCGTTACGGCGGATAGCCTCGGTAACCGGCAGGCCGTTCCAAACCATAATTTCAACGCCCGGTTTAAAATCCGCGTGTTCAAAACCGGTGGTTAATTTGGTAACGATATAATGCGGCTGTTCGTTATCGTCAAAAAACTCTTCAACCAGAAACGGCAAGACGGCAGTCAGACGGCGATAAGGTGTAGGCAGCACATAATTGGTGTGCAGGTCATGCATACTGTGAATAATGCTGAGTAATTCGCGATGAAATTCCAGCTCGCTCTTCACCACATCGTCCGCAGGATTTTCCAGCCGGTATTGCAGCAGGGTCAGGCGCTGTACCGGGTCAATACCGTACAGGGCTTCTTTCAGGTGCAGGTGAGCGTAGACCTGTTCAATCAGTACTCTGGCCTGATCAACCAATGTGCGTTTATCGCTCAGGCTCAGGCCTGCATCGGCAGGTAATACCGCACGTAGCGGAGGCAGTTCAGCCGCGATATGACCGGATGCAGAAAAATCGGTGAAATTGTCAGACATGCCAAACCCCTCCAAGTAGTATAAACATTAATAATAATAGCCCCAAACCACCGACAAAAAGATAAATTTTATCCACCCGCTGGTGCTGGTGCTGTAATGTTGCGGTTTGTTTGTCTAACTCTTTTAATTCACTTTCTGTCAGTGCAGGATCAATCCAGATCCGCTCATAAGGCAGGTCTTCGCATTCAACAGCGGCAATAGCCTCGGGCAGACTAACCTCATAAAACCGGGTATTAATATCCTGTAACTTTTTCTTCAGCGTGTTATGCACATGCATATAGGCGATATGGGCATTCCTGAATTTGGCGATGTAACGGATTTGTGCGTTGTCATTCTGCTGCTGAGGCGAAGGTTCATCATCCTGACTCAGAATCCGGATCTGGCCGGGCTTGTCGGGGTGTGTTTCAAGATAAATATAACCTTTCATAAATTCCGGATCCTTGCGATTTATTTATCTTTACACCTTACACCCGGCGGGAGGCAAAGCCAATTTCCTATTTGGCCAGCCACAAAATAAACCCGTACTCCAGCGCGGTATCCTGATACTGCTTAAAGCGTCCGGATTTGCCGCCATGCCCGGCATCCATATCCGTTTTCAGCAGCAACAAATTATCATCGGTTTTCATCTTGCGTAACTTCGCCACCCATTTGGCCGGTTCCCAGTACTGCACCTGAGAGTCATGCAGGCCGGTAGTGACCAGCATATTGGGGTAATCCTGTGCTTTGACCTGGTCATAAGGGCTGTAGGAGAGGATGTAGTCGAAATATTTCTTCTCATGCGGATTTCCCCACTCATCATACTCGCCGGTGGTGAGCGGAATTGAGTCGTCCAGCATAGTGCTGACCACGTCCACAAACGGCACCTGTGCGACCACGCCTTTATACAATTCCGGTGCCTGATTGATTACCGCGCCCATCAGCAGACCTCCGGCGCTGCCGCCCATGGCAAAGCAGTTCTGGCGGTCGCCGTAACCTCTGGCTAACAGGCAGCGGGTAGCATCCACAAAGTCATTGAAGGTATTCTTTTTATTCAATAACTTGCCGTTTTCATACCATTGCCGCCCCAGTTCCTCGCCGCCCCGGATATGTGCAATCGCATACACCATGCCGCGATCCAGCAGACTGAGGCGGGCCGGACTGAAATAAGGGTCCATGCTGTTGCCATAGGAACCATAGCCGTAAACCAGCAGCGGGTTATGACCGTCTTTACTGAAGCAGCCCTTACGATAAACCAGCGAAACCGGCACCTTCACGCCGTCGCGTGCGGTGATCCAGATGCGCTCACTGGCATAATTTGTCCGTGAAAAATCACCCAGCACCGCCTGTTGCTTCAGCGTTACCCGCTGCCCGTTATCGAGATCGGTTTCATAGTGCGTCATCGGTGTGGTCAGGCTGGTATAGGCATAGCGTAATTTCGTGGTCTCGTGGTTCGGGTTATAAGCCAGCCACACCGTATAGGCGGGATCATCAAAGGCAATCCGGCGTAATTCCGTTTCATTCCAGTGGCGGTATTGCAGCTGGGTCAACCCCTCGCTGCGGGTGCTGAGTACCAGATAATCATCCAGCAATTCGGAACCATCCAGATATACCTCATCGCCGCCTTCGAATTCTGTCTGCCACTTTGCGCTTGCAGCATCCTCAGTATCAGCCAGCGAATACAGGGCAAAATTCTTGTGTGCACGGTTACTGCGCAGATAAAACCGCCCGTTGAGATGATCAAGGTCATATTCATGGTGACGTTGACGCTCCAGAAACAGACGGGGTTTCGCATCCGCCTGATTGGCATCCAGCAGCCGCACCTCGCTGGTGACCGTGGCGAACAGGCCGATAACGATATAATCCTCAGAGGTGGTTTTATACAGCGTGGTGTAAAACGTGTCGTCCTTCTCCTCATAAATCAGCTCATCACTGCCAGAGGTTCCCAGTGTGTGGCGGTAAACCTGATACGGAAGCAGGGTGGTGGGATGCTTTTTGACGTAATACAGCGTCTTATTATCATTGGCCCAGACTACAGAAGCGACCTGCTCGATTTTGTCCAGCAGAAACTCGCCGCTGCTGAGATCCTTGACATACAGCACATATTCCCGGCGTCCCACGGTGTCTTCGCTGAAAGCCAGCAGTTTGCCATCCGGGCTGACGGTGCTGCTGCCCAGTGAGTAAAATTCGAAGCCTTCTGCGCGTTGGTTGGCGTCCAGCAGCAGTTCTTCTTCCGCGTCCAGGGTTCCGGCAAAACGCACAATACGCGGATACTCCTGCTCCTCGCTGTAACGGCTCTGGTACCAGTAACCGTTTTTGAAATAGGGCACGGAATCATCGTCTTTTTTCAGCCGCCCGATCATTTCCTGATACAGGGTTTCCTGTAATTCGGCAGTGGGTTGCAGCTGCTCATCGGTATAGCGGTTTTCCTGCTCCAGATAAGCCAGTACCTCCGGGTCTTTGCGTTCGTCATCACGCAACCAGTGGTAGGGGTCATAGCGGTCTGTGCCGTGTTGGCTGTGGGTGTGGGGCTTTTGGGGGGCGATCGGGGTGCCTGACATGGGGGAGTCCTGTAGTAATGATTCTCATGTGTGTTGCAGGGGATATTACGTGTTAGTGTTTTATACAGCAATATAGCTGTGGTAACGCAGCATACAATTACACAGCTTGCGGAAATGATAAAACCCAACCGGCCGGCTCTTACGCGGCACAGGCCTTCGGCCTGCATGATACAGCAGGTAATGTTTATGAGTGGGTTCAGAATTATTACGGTGCTTATCCGGACAGGTCTCTGCATTTTGTTGTCAATACCTGCCGAACCTACTCAAACGAAACAATCGGAAAGTCGGTATTAATGCTTATAAGCTCTATAGACAGCCATCACAATGTTCTACCATAATGGGTAACATCAAATGTCTGAGAGCGTGAATGATGCAAACTTTTTCTATCCGTGACTTACGTGAGCGCAGTGGTGAACTGACCCGTGAGGCAGAGGCCGGTCACTTATCGTTAATCACCAAACGCGGGCAGCCCGTGATGGTGACACTGCCATTTTCAGAGTCCCTGCTGGATAAAGGTGTCAAAGTCGCTCTGGCAGAGCACCTGTTCAAGGAAGGTGTGTTGTCATTAGGCAAAGCCGCGAAAGTGGCTGAGATGCCTTATATCGCGTTCTCTGAATACCTTAGTCGCCGGGGTATTCCGGTAGTTGATTATTCTCCTGATGAGCTGGAAGACGAACTCAGGGTTGCGAATCTGTGAGTGCATTGATTGTCGCGGATACCGGCCCGTTGGTCATCCTTTCCAAACTCAATCACTTACACTTATTGACTGCGCGTTATCAGCAAATCAGCATTCCCGAAACCGTCTTATGGGAAGCGACAACCTTGTCACACCGGCAGGATAGCCAAAGAATTACTGAGTTCGTCAAACAACATGTGCAGGTAATCACCGATGTGTCGCGACAAGGTATTGATGACCTGGATTTTAACCTGGACGAAGGCGAAACTCAGGCTATTTTGCTTGCTCAGCAGTTACAATGCCCGATTTTAATCGATGAAAAAAATGGACGTGCTTTCGCTCGGCGTGAACAGCTTGATGTGTTGGGGACATTGGGTTTGTTGTTAGCGGCAAAGCAAACCGGGCTTATTGAGACTATTTCGCCGTTGATTGATCAAATGCTGGAACACGATTATCGTTTGTCTGCTGCCTTGATTGAGCGGGTGAAAGTTATGGCAGGTGAGTGAGGTGGTCAGTCCGCTATCAACAAATTCGAGACGGGCATTAATTCGCATATCAGCCATTTGTCATACTCTTTTGTGATTCTGTCATTCAGATTAGCATGACTACAGTACAAATTAAATCTGCCATGGAGAGGGCAAAGCCGGTAAAACAGCAGAGGTTTGCAGGAGACAATGCCCCTGCCGGTTACCGGCGTTCTGCTTACCCCGCCAGTTTCCCCACCACCCGCAACAACTTCTCCTTAGCCTCAGCCCCCACCGCATGAGCCACCTCACTTTCAGCCAGCCCCAGCACGGTCACCGGATCCATAAAACTGACTACCGTATTGCCTTCAGCCGTTTCATACATCACAAAATTACAGGGCAGCAGGGTACCGGCATTCGGCTCCACTTCCAGTATCCGATCCGCCAGTGTCGGGTTACAGGCACCAAAAATCCGGTAAGGGGGGATGTCCTTGTCCATCTTGTTTTTGAAAATGGCCTGCACATCCACTTCGCTGACCACGCCAAGATGCTCTTCCATCAACACCGCACGTACAGTTTCCAGTGATTCTTCCAGTCCGGTGGGCAGGGTGACATTAAATTCGTATGACATCAGTTTTCTCCGTAATAAAAAGGTTTGGGCGCTGTTAAAACCGGGGTGGCTTAACCGTTTTCGCTGTGCCGGTTTGGGCATATCATAGTGTCGGGGAGTATACTTTTGTATGTGTTTAATCAAAGCGGCCTCTGTTTTGAGATGGTTTTTCCGCGTTGCATCCGGAATGTCAGCCACCGCGTATAAATACACCAGAGTCTCATTTAAACAGTGTTGGACAGGAGTAAATAATGCTTAACTGGAAAAATGTTGTTGAATTCGGCAAAGGTAATAACCCCGTGCCGGACAGAGTGGTCAGAAAGACAGATGATGAGTGGCGTGCACAGTTGACTCCGGAGCAATATTACGTCACCCGTCAGGCCGGGACGGAACGTCCGTTCAGCTCAGAAATGTGCAGCCTGTTTGAACCCGGTTTATATAGCTGTGTTTGCTGCGGTACGCTGTTGTTTAATGCCAGTGAGAAGTTTGAGTCCGGTACCGGCTGGCCTTCATTCACCCAGCCGGTGAAGGATAACGCGGTCGCTTACCATACCGATAATTCGCATGGCATGACCCGGATTGAGGCGGTGTGTAATACCTGTGAGGCCCACCTCGGTCATGTGTTTCCGGACGGGCCTGCTCCCACTGGTCTGCGTTATTGCATGAATGCGGTATCGCTGAAAAAGGCGGGTAAACAGCTGGAGACAGCCACATTTGGCGGTGGTTGTTTCTGGTGCACGGAAGCGATGTTTCAGAAGCTGCGCGGTGTGCATTCTGTGGAGAGTGGCTATAGCGGCGGTGATGCCAAGACGGCGGATTACAAGGCGGTGTGTTCCGGGACTACGGATCATGCTGAGGTGATTCAAGTGTTGTTTGATCCGGATGAAATCAGCTATGCCGATTTGCTGGAGGTGCACATGTTGACCCATGATCCGACCACGTTAAATCAACAGGGTGCGGATAAGGGTACGCAGTATCGCAGCGTTATCTTTGCGCATGATGAGGAACAGCGCCGGATTGCGGAAGAGACGCTGAAGAAGCTGCAGGATGAATATGATCAGCCGATTGTGACTGAGGTGGTGCCATTTGAGGCGTTCTATAAAGCTGAGGATTACCACCAGAATTACTATGAGCAGAATTCCGGGGCAGGTTATTGTCAGGTGGTTATCGGGCCGAAGCTGGCTAAGTTCCGTGCGTTGTTTGGTGATAAGCTGGCTGCGTAATTCATTGAAGACCTGAGGAAGCTGATACATGATCAAATGACACGGTTTGGATAATTCTTTTACACAGGATGCGCGGCAATATGAGAATCTGGTGGCCTATTGCCAGCGTTTTCAGGCGCAGTTTTATCCGGAGTTTGCGTCGGAAGGAAAATAATTTGGCAATTAATCCTTATAAACCGGCTCAGCCGTAAATTTACCCCCGTGATAAACCATGTCCGGCGCATCTGCCGCCGGTATGGGCTGGGTTTGATCCAGTTTACTGCGGAAGGTCTCGCCGTTATCTTTTGGTTTCCAGCCCAGATAGCTGATATTACGGTTATCCCACCAGATCGTATCATTATCCGAGACGCCATAAATCACCGGACAACCCAGACGCGGCACCAGAAAAATCCGCTCAATCAGTGATACAAAATCATCCTGGCTCATCCAGGTAGCCAGCATGCGATGATTCAGCGGTTCAGGAAAGCAGGAGCCGATGCGCACAATGGCGGTTTCCTGACCGAATTTATCGTGGTACATGCTGGCGATACCTTCGCCAAATACCTTGGACACACCATACAGGCCATCCGGACGGGTGGGCACCTGATTGTCGATATACTGATCCTGGCGGTAGTAGCCGATGGCGTGATTGGAGCTGGCGAACAGAATACGAGGCTGGCCGTGTGCCCGCGCTGCTTCATAGAGGTTGTAAACACCCTGAATATTGGCGTTGAGGATTTTGCTGAAAGTATCTTCCACCGAAATACCGCCAAAGTGCACGATACCGTCACAACCAGTCACCAGTTCGTGCACAGCCGTTTCATCGCCCAAATCACAGGTTACCAGTTCTTCATTCGGCGCGGCCTCGCCCAGATCACTAATGTCTGACAGGCGCAGGGTTTTTGCCATGTGTGCCAGACGCACTCTGGCCATTTTGCCAAGGCCACCGGCAGCACCGGTGATTAACAGTCTTTCAAGCATAACGGTTTCCTTACTTCAGGATCAGGTCGGGCAGTGTCATTGATACCGCCGGAACATAAGTGGTCAGTAACAAGGCGATCAGGATGGCCAGATAAAACGGCCACACCGTTTTCAGCACAGCCTCCAGCTTTACCCGCGCAATAGCGCAGCCGACAAACAGGCAGGCACCGACCGGTGGTGTCACCAGTCCCAGCCCGAGATTCATCATCAGAATCATGCCGAACTGTACCGGGTCCATGCCAATCTCCCGCACCACCGGCAGGAAAATCGGCGTGCAAATCAGAATCAGTGCGCCCATGTCCATGAACATGCCGAGTACCAGCAGGGCAATATTGATCAGCAGCAGAATAACAATCGTGCTGTCTGAAATGCCCAGCAACAGGGTCAGTATCTTGGCCGGAACTTCATACAGCGCCAGAAAATAGGCAAATGCAGTCGCGGTACCAATCAGCATCATTACCATTGCGGTGGTGCGGATCGCTTGGCTGACGCTTTCCACGAAATCCTGCCAGCTCAGCGAACGATAAACAAACAGCGTTACCAACAGGGCATAAATCACCCCGATGGCGGCTGATTCAGTGACGGTGAAAATGCCGGATAGTACCCCGCCGATAATCACCACTGCTGTCATTAGTCCCGGCAACGCCGACAGCCCGGCTCTTGCCACTGCACCCCAGCCGGGAAAGGCTTCTGCCGGATAGCCGCGTTTTACTGCGACCAGATAAGCCACCACCGCCAGACACAGGCACATCAGCACGCCCGGTACCACACCGGCCAGAAACAGCCCTGAAATGGAAATTCCGCCACCGGCAGCCAGTGAGTACAGAATCATATTATGGCTGGGTGGAATCATCACCCCGGCAATCGAGGAGGTGACAGTAACATTGACGGAATAGTCGTCATCGTATTTGCGCTCCCGCATCATTGGAATCAGTACCGAACCCAGCGCCGAAGTGTCTGCCACGGCTGAGCCGGAAATGCCGCCAAACAGCATCGAAGTCAGTACATTAACGAGTCCGAGCCCGCCACGCACCCGGCCAACCAGGGTCTGGGCAAAATGCACCAGACGCATGGCAATACCGCCGCGCATCATCAGCTCACCGGCAAAGATAAAAAACGGAATGGCGAGCAGGGAGAAGACGTTCATCCCCGCTACCATGCGTTGGAACACAATCAGTGGTACGGTGCCTTCATAAAAAGCCGTCATCAGGGCCGCAATGCCCAGTGAAAAAGCCACCGGCACGCCGATCAGTAAGGCCAGAAAGAAAACGCCGATCAGAATCGCCAGCCCCATTATTCCGGCTCCCGTAATTGTTTAACCAGCCGTTCAATCATGAACACCACAATCAGCACGCCGCAAATCACCAGCGGCAGATACTGCATAGCCTGCGGCACACCCAATAGCGGAATTTTACGGTTCCAGGTGCCGTCGACCAGTATCCATGAGTACCAGGCCATGGCCGCACCAAAGCCCAGTAATACCAGCGTGTTAAATATTTCCAGCCGCCGCTGCCACCGCTCCGGCAACCGGTCGGTGAGTACATTAATGGAAATGTGAAAATTCTCACGCAGACCGATGGTTGCCAGCGGCAGGGAGACAATCAGGATCAGCAACAACGACAGACGCTCCGCCCAGGTCGGGGTGTCGTTCAGTATATAACGTCCCCACACCTGCCAGCCGGTAATCACCACCAGCACCACCAGTGCAATACCGCCTAGTACCACAACCGCTTTGGACAGAGCGTCCAGCCATTTGTTGCTCATGCCTCAACTCACTCAGTGGCCTGAATCCGCGACAGTAAGTCCTTGATTTTATCGTCGGTGACAAACTTGTCGTACACCGGCTTCATGGCTTCCATAAAGGCGCTCTTGTCTTCCAGCTCGACAATGGTGGCCCCGGCTGCACGGACCTTTTCCTCAGAGGCTTTTTCCCGCTCCGCCCACAGCTTGCGCTGCATTTCAGCGCTTTCTTTGGCGGCAGCAGTGACGGCTTCCTTCTCTTCATCCGAGAATTTGTCCCAGGTACCTTTGGCGACCACAAACACTTCCGGCACGATGGTGTGCTGATCCAGAATGTAGTTTTTGGCTACTTCAAAATGGTTGGTGGACTCATAGGACGGCCAGTTGTTTTCTGCGCCATCGACCACGCCGGACTGGATAGAGGTGTACACCTCACCAAACGGAATCGGCGTGGCATTGGCACCCAGTGCCTCAACCATGGCGACATTCACGTCAGAATTCTGTACCCGGATCTTCATACCCTTCAGGTCAGCTACTGAATTCAGCGGCTTATTGGCATAGAACGAACGTGCGCCGCTGTCATACCAGGCCAGTGCCACCATATTAGCCGACTCCATCGCCTTACCGATTTCCGCGCCGATGTCGCCATCGACAACACGGTGCATGTGATCAACCGATTTAAAAGCATAGGGCAGGGTGGTGACCTGAGTTTCCGGGATAATATTGTTCAGTGGGGTCAGGTTGAATACCGCGAAGTCAATGCCGCCGAACTGCAGCTGTTCAATGGCCTGATCCTGCTCACCCAGCTGGGCGGAATGATAGGTTTTTGGCTCGATTTTGCCGCCAGTTTTCTCCGCGACCACCTTGCCGAAATGATCCATGGCCACCGAGTTGGGATAATCCGGTGCGTGGGTGTTCCAGCCCTTGATTTCAGCGGCCTGAACTCCTGCAGAAAGTGTAAAACTAACAACGGCTGCCAGCGCAGCTTTGTTGAACGAATGTTTGAATGACATAGCACTCCTCCTGTGGTAAATTCATCATACAAATTTTGTTTAATCATATCGCTTAACCGGTACAAGTCAACCATTGTCCGGTAAATAAAAATAAACCCGCCTCGCTTTCGATGGTAAATTGAGCGGTTTGTGTTTCAGTAGAATAAAGGTGAGTTCGCTTGAAAGTTAATGAAACGGCATTGAATCAGCGCAGTAATCTGGTGAGCAAAGTGAGTGATGAGCTGCGTCATGCCATTGTTAACGGAACCATTGAAGTGGGTGAAAAACTTCCCAGTGAAGCCCGGCTTACTGAACAGTATGCGGTCAGCCGTACCGTGGTGCGTGAGGCCATTGCTGCCCTGCGTTCCGATGGTCTGGTGCAGCCGCGGCAAGGCTCGGGAATCTATGTGATCAGTAATCAGCCGCTGAATCAGCAGCCCTTTATTACAGTCGATAACAGCCGGATTTCATCGGTTATCGAGCTGCTGGAATTGCGCACTGCCATAGAGGTGGAGGCAGCAGGACTGGCTGCGCAGCGCCGCTCACCGGCCCAGGAAGAGGCAATACTGGAAGCACTGCAGGCGATGGAAGAGCAGATTGGCCGGCAGCAACCGGCAGCCGATGCCGACCGGAATTTTCATTATGCCATTGCCGATGCCACCAATAATGCCCGTTTTCGTGAGTTTCTGGAGCTGATGGGGCGCAATATTATTCCGCGCCGTATCCTGCAGGAGCGGACAGCCGATGCTCTGCCGGAAGGCTATCTGCAGCAAATTCAGCGTGAGCATCACCTGATTGCCGAGACGATCAGTGCGCAGGATACAGCAGCAGCCCGCGAAGCCATGCGTCAGCATCTGCAGGGCAGTCAGCAACGTTACCGTCAGGTGTTGCGTCAGAAAGCATCCTGATATTTGTGCCGTATTTTGCACAAATAAAGTCATCATACAAATCATAGATAACTTGTTGACAAATTCGCTCTGCTTTGTCAGATTGAAACTACTTCCGGAGATGCCGGATATAACCTATTGAAGCTGATGCCATGAAAATTGCTGCCATCCATACCCATGTTCTTGATCACCCGCTGGAGCAGCGCTTTGAAAGTGCCTCCATGTATTTTGACCGGCGTCAGCATTGCCTGGTGGAAATTGTCTGTGAAGACGGCACCACCGGCTGGGGCGAATGTCTGGGCCCGGCGCTGCCAAATGCGGCAGTGGTCAAAGCTTATGCCAGCCGCCTGATCGGACGTAATGCGCTGGAAACCGAGAAAATCTGGCTGGAGCTGTATAACACCCTGCGCGATCAGGGACAGCGCGGGCTGACGGTGACGGCGCTGAGCGGGATTGATATTGCGCTGTGGGATATTAAGGGTAAGCATTTCGGGGTACCGGTTTCGCTGTTGCTGGGCGGGCGTTTCCGTGAATCGGTGCGGGCTTATGCCACCGGTTCGTTCCGCAAGGAAGGCGTGGATCGGGTCACCGACATTGCCGCTGAAGTGGCGGGCTATGCGCAGGAGGGTTTTCATGCCGTCAAAATCAAGATCGGTTTTGATGTGGAAGAAGACCTGAAGGTGATTGAGGCAGTGCGTGAGGCGATCGGTGCTGAGCGGCGGCTGATGATTGACGGTAATCATGGCTATGATGTGCTGGAGGCGGTGGCGGTCGGTAAACGTGCAGCAGCTTTCGGGGTGGACTGGTTTGAAGAGCCGGTGGTGCCGGAACAGCTGGGTGCTTACCATGCGGTACGTGCCGGACAGCCGATTCCGGTGGCCGGAGGCGAAACCTGGCACAGCCGCTGGGGCATGCATGAGCCGATTGCCACCCGCGCGGTTGATATTATTCAGCCGGATATTTGCGGGGTGGGTGGTTTTACAGAAATTCGCCGTGTGGCTGATATGGCTGCTTTACACGGGGTCAGGCTGGTGCCGCATGTCTGGGGTACGGCGGTACAGATTGCCGCCAGTCTGCAGTTTATGGCCGCATTGCCGCCCAATCCGCCGCGCCGCGATCCGATTGAGCCGATTCTGGAATTCGACCGTACCCATAACCCGTTCCGGCAGGCGGTGGTCACTCAGCCACTGGAGCATGTGCAGGGAGTGGTGCAGATTCCGGACGGGCCGGGACTGGGCATTGAGATTAACCGTGAGGCGCTGGAGCAATACCAGCTGCAGGAGCAAAACTGATGCTAGAGCGTATTTATAGTGGCCCCAAGCCTGACTTTTCCCTGCCTGCAGGGGTGATTGATACCCAGCTGCATCTGTACAAGGAAGGCTTTCCGGCTCAGCCCGGCGGTATTCCGGTGCCGGTCGGTGTGCCCGGTCTGGCTGAATACCGGCAGGTGATGGAATGGCTGGGCATTGAACGTTTTGTCATCACTCAGGGCAATACTTATCAGTTTGACAATAGTTGTCTGCTGGACTGCCTGCAGGAGGCAGGAGAGATGGCGCGTGGTGTGGCGGTGGTTACTGCTGAAACTTCTGAGCAGGAGTTGCAGCAGTTACATGCCGCCGGAGTACGCGGGGCACGGATTATGGATTTGCCTGCCGGTGCGGCGGGACTCAGCTATCTGCCGGAGGTGGATAAGCAGGCGCATAAGATGGACTGGTGTGTGGCAGTGCAGTTTGACGGCAGTCATCTGCTGCAGCATTTACCCCTGCTGGAAAGCCTGCAAAGCCGTTACATCATTGACCATCACGGAAAGTTTTTTGCCGGTGTGCGTCCGGATTCACCGCAGATTGATGCCCTGAAGCGTCTGATTGACAAAGGCAATTGCTGGTTCAAGTTTGCCGGTTGTTATGAATCTTCGCGTAGTGGCGGGCCTGATTATGCGGACATTGCGGCGGTGGCGCGGGAAATGGCCGCTTATGCACCGCAGCGCATTATCTGGGGCACCAATTTTCCGCACAATATGGCGCAGAAAACGGAAGATTATCCGAATGATGCACACCTGCTGGAACTGGCACTGGACTGGGCCGGTAATGCCGCCACACAGCGCAGGATGCTGGTGGATAATCCGCAGGAACTGTTTTTCAGTTAGCCGGGTTTGGCCGGTAACACATTTCAGCAATATTTTTGAAGAGCAACGGTCTGTTGTAATGCAACGCAGCAGGCCATAAGGAGGATGTCCATGCGGACGAATCGTTTACGGGAAATCTGGGCGCAGGGCGGTGCGGCGGTGAATGGCTGGCTGGCGATACCGAATGCCTTTTCTGCCGAGACCATGGCGCATCAGGGCTGGGACTCGCTGACCATCGACCTGCAACATGGTGTGGTGGATTATCAGGCGGCGGTGAATATGCTGGCGGCTATTTCCACCACCAATACCGTGCCGGTAGCGCGGGTGCCGTGGCTGGAGCCAGGCATTCTGATGAAAATGCTGGATGCCGGGGTTTACGGGGTGATTTGCCCGATGGTGAATAATGCCGAAGATGCCGAAAAACTGGTGGCGGCGACTTATTATCCGCCAATGGGTACACGCAGCTTCGGGCCGGTGCGGGCATTTTTGTACGGCGGGCAGGACTACCCGGAATATGCCAATGATACCGTGGTGCGTTTTGCGATGATTGAAACCCGTCAGGGGCTGGATAATCTAGAAGATATTCTGCGCGTGGACGGGATTGAGGCAATTTATATCGGCCCGTCTGATTTATCGCTGGCACTGGGCTGCAAGCCGACCTTTGATGATGTCGATGCACCGGTGGCTGAGGCCATTGAATATATTATCGCCAAGTGCAAGGAGCATGGCATCGTTGCCGGTATTCACAACGGCAGCCCGGAATACGCGCTCAAGCGGATCGAAATGGGCTTTCAGTTTGTCACCGTTTCCTCTGATGCGCGGTTGATGGCGGCCGGTTCGCAGCAGGTGCTGGGGGCTATGCGTCAGGGGCAGGGGAAAGCAGCGGGACACTTTAAAAATTCTTAAGTAACGAATAATTTATCTGGAGTAATCAATGAGTAAACTCGGTTTTATCGGCCTTGGCATTATGGGTAAACCCATGGCAGGGCAACTTATCGTAGGAGGGCATGAGGTCTATTTACACAGTCGTTCCGGTGTCACGCAGGATATGACAGATGCGGGTGGTATCGCCTGCAACAGTGCGAAGGAAGTGGCGGAGCAGGCCGATATTATTTTCCTGATCGTGCCGGACACCCCGCATGTGGAAGCGGTGCTGTTTGCGGATGATGGGATTACCGCCGGTTTGTCAGCCGGTAAAACCGTGGTGGATATGAGTTCCATTTCACCGGTAGCAACCAAAGATTTTGCCAAACGGATTAATGAGCTGGGCTGTGATTATCTGGATGCACCGGTGTCCGGAGGTGAGGTCGGGGCTAAAAACGGCACGCTGTCGATTATGGTGGGGGGTGCGCAGTCGACCTTCGACAAGGTCAAACCATTATTCGACCTGATGGGTAAGAATATCACCCTGGTCGGTGGTAATGGTGACGGGCAGACTGCCAAGGTTGCCAATCAGATTATTGTGGCGCTGAATATTGAGGCGGTGGGTGAAGCGTTGCTGTTTGCGGCCAAGGCGGGTGCTGATCCGGCGAAGGTGCGTGAGGCGTTAATGGGTGGCTTTGCATCTTCCAAAATTCTGGAGGTACATGGTGAGCGGATGATCAAGCGTACCTTTGACCCCGGCTTTCGCATTGAGCTGCACCAGAAAGACCTTAATCTGGCGCTGAGTAATGCCCGTGAACTGGGTGTGTCGCTGCCGAATACGGCGATGGCGCAGGAGCTGTTTAATGCCTGTTGTGCACATGGCGGTGCGGGCTGGGATCATTCGGCGATGGTGCGGGCGCTGGAGAAAATGGCGAATTTTGAAGTGGCGCAGTGATGGCGCGGTAATAACGATTTATAGCCGCAGCAATCTTGATGCGGCTATTGCCATGGGCTCTGTATTGGTCTAATGCAAATCCAGCAGCCGTATCAGAAAGGTGTACCTTGCCTATCCAACAAACCGAACCCGGCTGCCACCCTGATCCGTCAGTACATCCAGCCGCTGCGGAATCTGGTTTTTCAGCTCCGCAACATGGGAAATAATACCCACCATGCGCCCGTTATCACGCAGTTCGGTCAGGGTGCGGATGGCCAGTTCCAGTGAGGCTTCATCCAGACTGCCGAAGCCTTCATCAATGAACAGGGTATCCAGCCGTATTCCACCGGCATAGCCCTGAATCACATCCGACAAGCCCAGCGCCAGCGACAGGGCGGCCATAAAGCTTTCCCCGCCGGACAGGGTGGCGACATCGCGTTCCTTACCGGTATAGGTATCCGCCACCAGCAGCTCCAGCCCGGAAGCTTTATTGCCCTTGCTGCGTTCTTCCTTGCGGCGCAGTTCATAGCGCCCGTTGCTCATCTGGTAAAAACGCTGGGTTGCCGCCAGCAGTACGTCATCCAGTAATACCCCGAGTACAAAGCGCTGCAGGCTGAGCTTATGTACATTGCGCCCGTTAGCCAGATCGGCCAGCGTGCCGATGACTTTGTACTGCTCATCCAGCTGTTGTTGTCTGGCAATATGTTGCCGGGACTGTTGCTCTGCCTGTTCCAGCTGATGCAGGCGGTTGCTCAGTGCCTGTAGTTTTGCTTCCTGATCAGCCAACTGTTGTTCGGCAACAGCCAGTGCGTTGCCCAATGCGTCCAGATCGGGGGCGGGCTGATCATTCACCAGCTTGCTGCGTTCAGCAACAATGGCCTGCGTACGGGTCAGCTCCGACTGATGCTGACTGATAACCCGCTGCAACGACTGCTGTTGTTCAGTATTAAGGACTGCGGCCTGATACGCCGCACTATCGGCAAACAGGCTTTGCTCCAGTTGCTCTGCCCAGTGTTGCCGACTGGTCTGAGCAGTGCTGTTCAGGGTCTGCAGATGTTCCGTGGCGCTACTGAGTAATACCTGCTGTTTTTGCGCATGCTGCTGTTTGGCAGTTTGCTTTTGCTGCGCCTGCTCCAGTTGCTGTTGCAGTTTTTCCAGCTGTTGCTGAGTGCCGTGCAGGGCGGCTTCCAGTGCCTCGGGTGTGCGCCATTGTTCGGGCAGTTCCTTTTCCAGATACTGTTGTTCGTGGCGGGTTGCCTGTAATTGCTGCTCAGTTTCCTGCAGCTGGTTAGTCAGCTTGTCCAGTGCAGCCTGTGTTTCCTGTTCCTGCTGCTGTAGCTGGCGGACGGTTTGTTCTGTGGCAGCGATTTGAGCTTGTTGCTGTTCGCGCTGTTGCAGATCCTGTTGCAATTCGTTTTGTGCTTTTTCCAGCTCAGTGATCGTGCCGCTGTCCTTGTCCTTGAGACGTTTGAGTAGCTCAGCAGTCTGTTGTTGTTTGTCGTTGAGCTGGCTGTGCAGCAATGCCTGTTGTTGCTGTGCGGTCTGTAGTTCCTGCTGTTTGGCCTGCGTTTCCCGGCGTGCCTGTTCCAGCTGTTCCTGATCGGGTGGCTGGGTGTGGCCGTGAGCCGGGTCGGGGTGTTGTTTGCTGCCACACACAGGGCAGGGCTGCTCAGTTTGTAATTCGCGGGCCAGCAGGATGGCCTGTCCCTGATGCCAGTCCAGCTCCAGCTGTTTTTGTGTGGTACTGAGCTGGTGGTGTTCCCGCTCCAGCCTGTTCACGCCCTCAGTAGCACGGTCATATTGCTGTTGCAGCTGCTTATATTGCTGCTGTGCAGTCTGGTGCTGGCGGTGTAATTCCAGACTTTGTTGCAACTCATGCAGGCGTAGTTTCAGCGCCGGGATTTCCTGCTGCCGGGCTGACAGGCGGGTTTGCTGCTCATCCGCCTCCGTCAGCTGCTGCTGAATCCGGCTGCTTTGTGCGGTCAGTTTTTCCTGTTGTTGCTGCAGCTGTTGGGCTGTTTCTTTCAGCTTTGACTTACGTTCCAGTGCTTCCTGCAGGGGGGCGAGTTTCGGACGCAGGTTTTCCAGCTCAATCTGTTGCTTGTGCAATTGTTGTTGCTGCGGCTCCAGCTCCGCTTTCAGCTGCCGGTAGTTGGTTTCCGCTTGCTGGCGTTGTTCTTCTGCCTGCTTCAGCTCAGCCTGCAGTGTTTGTTGCTGCTGTGCGGCTTTTTCAGCAGTCTGCTGATCACGCTGCCATTCCTTAAATGCCGGAGTCAGTTTATCAGCCTGTTGCGCCTGTTCCAGTTGCTGCTGTTGCTGGTCGATGTCGGTTTGTTGGTTTTGTAATTGCTGCAACTGTTGTTGTGCCTGCTGCAGTTGTTCCAGGGCCAGGCTTAATTGTTGCGCCTGTTCCAGTGCCTTGCTGCAGGATTTCTGATTTTCCAGTGCGGCTTGTTTCGCGGCCTGTAAGGTCTGTTGCTCCTGCTGCAATTGTTGCTGTTCAGTTTGCAGGTCCGTGAGGCTTTCCAGCCCGAGCATGGACAGCAGACTTTCCTGTTCCCGGCTGAGCACTTCAGCTTCACGATTGATGGCGGCGGCCTGATCATTGAGGCGGGTTTCCAGCAGGCGGTAAGTCTGAGTCTGAAACAGGCGGCTGAAAATAGCTTCGCGGTCGCGGGAGTTGGCCAGCAATAACTGCCGGAACTGTCCCTGTGGCAGCACAATCACCTGGCGGAACTGTTCTGCGCTCAGACCGATGCGGCTTTCTATCTCACTGTTGGCACTGTTCACCTTGCGCGTGGAAATCGCGCTTTCGTGCCCGTCTGCTGCCACTTGCCAGAAGTCAGCACAGGCCTGCTGAGTGACCGTGCCTTCACCGCGTTTTTTGGCCCGTTCCTGATCCGGCTGGCGCAGTACGCGGTAGGTTTTGTCACCGAGGGCAAAGGTGAAGTCAATTTCGGTAGTCAGCTGTTCATCGGCATGGTCGCTGCGCATCTGGCGGCCTTCACGTTCACCGCCGGTGGTCTGGCCATACAGCGCAAAGCAGATCGCATCCAGCAGTGTGGTTTTACCCGAGCCGGTCGGGCCGTTGATCAGGAACAGCGGGTTGCTGCCAAAAGCAGTGAAATCAATAGTTTCGCGCTGGTGGAACGGGCCGAAGGCCTGCAGGGTGAGTTTGATCGGGCGCATGACTCAGTCCTCATTCCGCTGCAGTTCGGTGAGCAGGTCTTTAATAATCGTATGCTGCTCATCGCTCAACGGTTCCTGCTGAATCTGCTGGTAGAAATCAGCAAACATGGCCAGCTCATCATGGTTACGGCGCCGGGTGCGGACAGGGTGGGCCGCTGTAGTCTGCTGCAGCAGGCCGCTGCGCTCCAGGGCCAGAATATTGGGGTAGACTGCACGTAATTTCTGCAGCGGGTCGAGCAGGGCAGTGGTGTCGGTCAGTCTGGCCAGCAGAAAATCCTCACGTTGCTGCAGGGGTGTTTGTGCGGCCTGTTCAATCAGTTCGTCCAGCCTGCCTTCAATAATACGTACATCGTGCAGTGCCTGCAGCGGCAGTGCTTGCGAGTGGCAGCTGCCGGCCTCGTCCATATCGACCAGCGTCACTGATTTAATATGCCCTGTTTCTGAGAAAGAATATTTGAGTGGTGAGCCGGAGTAGCGGATGGTGTCCTTGCTGCGCTGTTGCGCGCCATGCAGGTGGCCGAGAGCGGCATAGTTAAAGTCAGCAAAATGCTCCGCGGCAACCTGTTCACTGCCGCCGACGGACAGCGGGCGTTCTGAGTCACAAAGTGTGCTGCCGCCGATAAAACAGTGGCTGAGCACGATACTGCGTTGGTAGTTATTGGCCTGCCGGTGGCTGATAATTTGTTCACAGAGCAGGGCTGCGGCCTGATCATGGCTGCTGACTTCTGCCTGATAAAGGTCGCGGATAGTGGCCGGGTCGTGATAGGGAATGCCGTAGATAGCGACTTCGCCGTGGGCATCGCTGAGGATTACCGGCTGCGGTTCCTGCGGCTGAAAGCCGATAATGTGCAGGCGGCTTTGTGCCAGCTGGCGCGAGGCAAAGCCCAGCCGTTCCTGACTGTCGTGGTTTCCGGCGCTGAGGATCACCGGGATGTCATGCTCAACACACAGGCTATAGAGCACTTCGTCGACCAGATTCACGGCCTCGACCGGCGGGATGGCGCGGTCGTAAATATCCCCGGCAATCAGTACCGCATCGACCTGATGGGTGACTGCCAGCGCAACGATTTGCTGCAGCACATGGCGCTGGTCTTCCAGCAGTGAGACGTGGTGAAACTGGCGGCCAATGTGCCAGTCGGAGGTGTGGATGAACTTCATGCTGAAATCTTTGCCCGGTTCAGGAAGAGGGCATGAATATCATGAGGGGGCGGGGGATTGCAAGGCGAATACGCCCTCCGTGCCCTTACTCCAAAGCCGTGCGAATCTGTTCCAGCATTTCGCTATTGTCCCACTCGCGCTCCCCGGCTATTTTCAATACGGTCTTGCCGTTGGCATCAAGCAGCACGGTGGTCGGCATGCCCTTAATTTGCCAATGCTCCATACTGGCGCCGGGCTCATCCAGCCAAACCGGAAAGTCGATGGGATAGTCCTGTAAAAAGGCCTGTACTGCCGTATCTTTTTCACCGACATTAATGGCCAGAAAGCGCACATCAGCGGTCATAGTGCTTGCCGCACGATTCAGTGAGGGCAGTTCCTGGCGGCAGGGCGGACACCAGCTCGCCCAGAAATTTATCAATAGCGGTTTACCCTGCCATTGCTGCAGGTCTTGTATTTTGCCCTGTAAATCCAGGAATGCGATTGCACCGTCTGAATCTGATGCGTGCTGAGCTGTTTTTGTCTGAGTCTGCGTGGCCGGTTGCCCGCTCTCGTCTGTCTGATCTGTCTCAGCCAGCTGTTGTTTAACCACCGACTGAATATGCTCCACCGGCATACCAAATGGAATAATGCTGCTGACCTTGCCCTGCCGGTTCAGCACATAAATATCTGCGGTGTGGTCAAGCGTATAGTTTTGGTCAGTTTCATCCTGTTTATTCAGTTTGAACTGAGCATGATACTGTTTGGCGACTGCCTGAATATCCTCCACACTGCCGGTCAGGCCGGTGAGCTGTTCACCAAAAAAAGGCACATAACCGGATAGCGCCCCGACCGTATCCCGTTCCGGATCCAGGGTAACAAATACCACCCTGAGCTGATCTGCCTCTGCTTCCAGTTGTTTGAGTACACCGGCCATTTTAGCCAGGCTGTCCGGGCAAATGACCGGGCAATGCGTATAGCCAAAAAACAGTACAACCACTTTGCCGCGTTGCTGTTGCAGATCAAACACCTCACCGCGATGGTCAGTCAGGACAAAATCCCCGCCGATGGTAGCTTTGTCAGCCTTATCAGCCGCCAACAGGGATGATCCGGAAAACAATGCCAGACAAAACAGGCAGAGCCATATCCATGCCCTGATGATATTCACCTGATCGCTCCTGCTGTTTCCGCCTGCTGATCTACAGTTTTGCTGTTATCACTCAGCGGGTCACCTACCGGTGCTGCAAAGGCATCTGCCACCAGTTCATCGACATTGCTGCCGGTCAATGAGCGCAGAAACGCCAGCAGATAGCCGATTTCCTGCTCAGAAAGATTCAGTGGCCGTAACAACGGACTCAACTCAGGGTTAGCGATGCCACCCTGATTATAAAATTCCAGTACCGCCTCCAGTGTCCCCAAACTGCCGTCATGCATATAAGGCGCGGTCAGGGCGATATTACGCAAACCGGGTGTTTTGTACTTCCAGCGGTCAGCCGGGTTCTGGGTGATTTCATATAAGCCCAGATCGGTCGGAGCCGGTTTGCTGACCTTGTCGATAATACTGCTGTCCACATCGACAAATACACCTGGGGCCAGCGCCACGCGTTGTTTAGCGGGGCGCTCGCCCATCGAGGCGCGATAACCGATGCCGGTGTTATGCAACTGTTGATCCGTAAACAAGGCCGCTTTGTCACCGACTGAATGACAGGTGGCACAATTAGCTTTGCCGGTAAACAGCCTGAAACCTTTGATGGCCTCTGTACTCAGGGCATTTTCCTGTTTGCCGTAATACCAGCGGTCAAATGCTGAATCCGCGGAAAGCAGGGTACGCTGATAGGCAGCCAGCGCATTGCCCAGTGAAGCCATAGTCACCGGCTGTTGATACACCTTCTCAAAGGCGCTCTGATAATCCGGAAGCTTATTAATTTTACTCAGAATATAGCCCACCGACGGATTCGCCATTTCGTTGTGCGCCAGTAGAGGTGACCAGATCTGTTCTTCCAGACGAAATTCCCGGCCATCATGAAACAGGTGCTGCAGATAGGCGACATTGTACAGGCTGGGTGAATTACGGCGCACAGTACGCCCCTCCAGACCAACCGCAGTCTGCATTTCATTGCTGGTGAATCCCTGCTCAGGGATATGGCACATGGCACAGGAGAAGGTATCGTTCAGCGACAGGCGCCGGTCAAAAAACAGCTTGCGCCCCAAGGCAATTTTAGACGGGCTGAGATCTTCGGCAACCGCAGGCTCCAGCTCGGGTAAACCCAGTGGTGGCCGCTGACTCAGGGCATATAAGTCAGCTGCCTTGCCCGCCTGATCACGCTGTAATAACGATTTTGTGCGGGTCTGATAATCCCCGCTACCGTAACCCTGCTTTACATCGCCGGGGCCGGACAGCGTACTTTCCAGAGCGGCCAGATGCGTCGGTTTTGCTGATTTTTCGCTGGCAGAGGACGTCTGGTCTTTCTTCGCCAGTTGCAGGGTTTGTAAATCAGTAAGAATCAGATCGGAATGCAGAAAACCCACGCTGTAGATATTGCGGATCTGTAATTCAGGGTCAATCAGAAAAATCCGCAGCAGGTGGGCATAATCATCACCCGTTGTACCATTTACAGTGATTTCACGCTGAATTTCCTGCTTATAGCCGCGCAGAATGGGCTGCAGGTCTTGATCGCCCGCCGTGGTCAGGAATTGCCATTCGCCTTTTTTACCCGCATAGCGGAAGTTAGCGCCATACAGTGCCATCACCGGCGGTGTATCACGCTCCGGATCAAAACTCAGGCTCAACAGGCGCAGGCTATCCGCCAGCTCAGGCTGCTCCTGCATCAGCGCCTTGAGGCGGTAAAACACATACCCGGCCAGCGGGCAGCCATTGGCATCCTGACAGTTGCTGTAAATAAAACTCAACAGGGTATATTTTTGCCCGCCCATCAGGGTATGCAAAGAGACTGTTTCACCCTGTTCATTGAGTACCTCACCATCTGCGGCTATACCCAGCGGTGGTAACTGGTAACTGCCTGCAGTCGGAGGTTCATAACCCAGCTCTCCCCAGCCCGGAGCCGGAGGAGTTGCAGCCTGCAGGGTATTGGTGGTTGCCAGTAGAAAACAGCACAGGCAAAGAGCAGGAAAGGTCGCTTGAACAATTCCTACCCGTAAGTGCAGTAACAGGGCACTCATTACACCCATTACTGTGTAATCAGGTCTGCCAGTTGCTGTTTATCTGTGGCCGGTGACTGACCGGCATACAGGGAATGCGCACCAAAACGCATCTGATGGGCACGGCCCAGTTTTTCAGCATAAAAATCAATGGCAAACTGCTGTTTCAGTTCGTTGCCATCCCATTCATAGGCCTTGAAATACTGCTCGTTATCCTCACCCTGTTTATCCCAGTTCGCCAGCAGTGAAGACGTGTAATAAACCCGTTTGCCATCCCAGCTTTGTGACGCCATATTGACCTGCTTGCCGATTTCCTTTTCATAGGTCTGTTTCGGGTTGAAAGGGTCGGTCATGTCAAAATAGCGGGTTTTGCCATCCATGAAGGTGTTTACCCACAAGCCCTTGTCATCAGCGGTCAGTGAAATATCCACCGGTAAAGGAACCTTTGATGCATCACCAATATCGGCGACTGCAGTCGCCTGCCAGCCTTTTTCCTGATCCTCATGGATCAGCCAGATTTTTGAAGTCAGCGCCGTTGTCGTCACACACCAGTCATTTTTCGGGTTCCAGGCACAACGGATTTCCAGTGGTGCGCCGGGCACATCAAACACTTTTTTCGGCTGACGGGCATGCAAATCCCATTGCACTACCGTATTACCGAAACGTTTCATGGCCTCTTCATCTTTCAGCATCTTGCCAAAGTCCATCATGTAATTGGACCAGCCGGTGAAAGAGGAAGTGAACATAGCATTGCGGCGTGGCAATACGCGGAGGTCATAGCCGTAACCATCAGCAAATTTACCGGTTTTCTCCGCGCCGCCCAGATTATCATCCGTCGGCATCCAGTGGGTTGCCAGATACTCACCTTCATTGGTCATTTCAACCAGTGCCGTCCGGCCACCATGATCCTTATTGTTGGACAGGCCGGTGATCATCATCCGTCCGGGCAGGGCATAGGTGGTATGCGGGCCAACCACACCGTCACTGGCAGTGACAAAATCAGTGACTGTCTTTTTCAGGCTCGGTTTGGCCGGATCGGTGGAGACATCGAAGATAAAAATCTTGTTGGTATCCAGTCCCCCGGCCCACAGGTATTTACGGTCATCGGTAAACCCGGAGTGATGGGCTTCATTACGGCCACCAACAGACAGCGTATGGACAACCTTGCCGTAGTTGGCTGACTTCGGGTTGACATCAACTGTTACCAGCTTATCCTGCCCGTCTCCCAGACCCTCCACACCCAGCGTCCAGACGTAGACATAATCTTCCTGGCCGGTGATCTTGGCCATATAGGGCGACATACAGGTTTCATCAGCCTGTAGCGGCCCGACAGCAGTTCCGGCTACCAGTAACGCACTGGCAACCGTACTGCCCAAAAGCACCTTGCGTAACATATTCATAGACATTGTTTCCTCCTCCTTTAACGGCTATTAGTATCTCTCTGATTATAGAACACTAAATTTAGTTATATACCATTGTGGATATTTGTAACCATGTCAATGGTTCCTGAACTTCATCAACTGTTATCCTCTGATGATCCCGGCGTTCACGCAGTCGCGATTTGCTTTTTGGGATCGAAGAAAGGACGTTCGGCGACAGTGGCTGTTGTTTTGCCTGTAGGCATCATGACTTCGACTTGTGTACCGGGTTCAGCGAAATCAGTTCCAACCATGGCCAGGGCAATGTTCTGCTCCAGACGCGGTGAATACACTGCGGATGTCACCTTACCGATAATGTTGTCATCTTTGCTGACTGGCCAGAACGTGGTGTTCGGCCCCTTGAGCGGTTCTGCATCAATGATCAGCCCAACCTGTTTACGGCTTACGCCCTCATCACGAATACGGCGCAGTGCCGCTTTGCCAATGAAGTCTGCTTCCATATCAGGGTTGATCAGCCGATCCATGCCCAGTTCGTAAGGGTTGGTATTAATATCGGCATCGGCATGATATGAAAGCATGCCTCCCTCAATGCGCCGGATCGATGAGGTATGACCGGGTTTCAGGCTGAATGGGGCACCCGCTGCCATAATTTTTTCCCACAACTCATCACCACGGGAGCCATCGCGCAGGTAAAGTTCATAACCCAGTTCGCTGGACCAGCCGGTGCGTGATACAACCAATGGAATGCCATCCAAGTCGGTTTCCCGCAGCCAGTAATAACGTAAATCCAGGATGTCATCGCCGAATAAGGCCTGCATGATCTGACCGGATTTGGGCCCCTGCAACTGCAGTGGTGACACATCAGGTTCCCGGATACTGACATCCAGCCCGGAGTTGACTGCCACGCCCTGTGCCCAGAGTAAAATGTCGCTGTCGGCCAGTGAAATCCAGAAGTGATTTTCAGCCAGCCGCAACAGAATAGGGTCGTTCAGAATACCCCCGTCAGCATTGGTGATCAGAATGTATTTGCACTGCCCGACCGCCATCGTGGACAGGTCACGTGCAGTCAGCATCTGGGTGAATTTAGCCGCATCCGGCCCGGTGATTTCTACCTGCCGCTCAACCGCGACATCACACAGAATGGCGTCGTTTACAAGGTTCCAGAAGTTTTGCACCGGGTCACCAAAATCCCGTGGAATATACATGTGGTTGTATACTGAAAAACCCTGAGCGCCCCAGCGCACCGTCGCATCGAAATAAGGCGATTTGCGGATTTGCGTGCCGAAACCAAAGTCTTCTGCCTGCATTATAATATTTACCTGTAAGAAAGTTGCTGATCACGCTATGTGAATGATTTGATTCAGTAAATATTAGCACTGGCGTTTGTTATGCCCGGTCTGAAAATCTCTAAAAAGCAGGCCAAACAGGCTGTTGTTTTGCCCGCTATAGCCTGTTCAGACTTTGCTAATTTTTTGCTTTGGTTATGAGACGGGTCAGGTTGGGCCGGGAAGATTTTATCTCCCGTGTGACGATGTATGTCATATAGCGGTCAATACCAAGCTCTGCGTTCAGGAGTGACTCCATCAGCTGCTGGAAATCCGCCAGACGGGAGCAGTAGACTTTCAGTACATAATCCATACCGCCCCCGGTCGATATGCACTCGGTAATTTCATCCAGGTTGTGGACGTGGTTTTCAAACCGGTCAAAATCCGCCTTGCGATGGTTTCTCAGTGATACCGTAACAATCACCCGGGTAAAGTCGCCCACTAAATTTAAGGCAATATCAGCGTGATACCCCCGGATAAAACCGGCGGCCTTTAACCGGTTTAGTCTTGCCCAACACGGAGTGGGTGACAGGTTTACTATTTCCGCCAGCTTTGTCTTACTGAGTTGCCCGTACTTCTGGACGGCACTGAGAATGCGGATATCGATTGGGTCAAGGCCGTTATTTTTCATCTGAACATGGGATTAGTTTGCACTGATGAATGATTGTAGAACGAATTTGGGGGTGTAGTCTTTTTTTCAGATGGCTTTTCGTTCTCCGGCCTTTACACTTTCCGGTTCATCAAACTGACATATTCTTTATTTAAGATGCCTGTCGTATTGATATAAAACGGAATTTGGCATGAAAAAAATAATGATTGTGGAAGATGAGGCGTCCATCCGCGGCATGGTGCGTTATGCGCTGGAGCGTAACGGGTTTGAGCTTATTGAGGCGGAGGATGCGCGTCAGGCCCATAGTTTGCTGACAGAAAATCAGCCGGATCTGATTCTGATGGATCTGATGCTGCCGGGACAAAGTGGTTTAGACCTGACGATGCAGCTGCGGCGCAATATCAAGACCCGTCACCTGCCGATTATTATGCTGACCGCCGTTGCCGGGGAGCAGGATAAAATCACCGGGCTGGACAGCGGTGCTGATGATTATGTCGGTAAGCCGTTCTCGCCGCGTGAGCTGATTGCACGGATTAATGCTGTACTGCGCCGTCACTCCGGACAGGAGGTAAGCACTGGTGAAGTACTGGTATTTGATCAGCTGAAGCTGGATGCCGGAAGTCACCGCGTGACACTGGAGGGTGAAGAGTTACCACTGGGGCCGACTGAATTCCGCCTGCTGAAATTCTTTATGGAGCATCCGGAGCGGGTATACAGCCGTGAACAGATGCTGAACCGGGTCTGGGGTGAAAATATCTATGTGGAAGAGCGCACTGTCGATGTCCATATCCTGAGGCTGCGTAAAAGTCTGCGTAATTATGACCGCTTTATTCAGACGGTTCGTGGCACCGGTTACCGTTTTTCAGCAGCAGTGGCGCTGGATGCCTGAAGCTTGGTGGTTGACCTGCGGGTGAATATCGCAAGTGGAGTGCGATGGCTAATTGTCATCTTTCTGTAAAAATACTGTGAAATTCCTGTCATGGAAGTCCTTTATTCTGACCCGATGAAAAAGATGACAGGAGAGAAACGATGAGCTATCCGCTGAACGGACATGGACACCGGCATCCGCCTCTGAGCGTGGAGCTGGCCCGCACACCTGAAGATGTCAGGGCTTCGCAGTTATTACGCTATCAGGTCTTTGCCAGAGAGCAGGGTGCGACTCTGGAAAGCGGGGCTGAGGGTCTCGACCGTGATTATTACGACAAATATTGTCACCACCTGCTGGTCAGGGAAACCGACAGTGGCCGGGTGGTCGGTTCCACCCGTATCCTGACTACACCGAATGCCCGCGATGCCGGTAGTTTTTACTCAGAAAACGAATTTGATCTGAGCCTGATGTTTCCCCGCTTGCTGGGTAATGCTATCGAAGTCGGGCGTACCTGCATTGATCCGGCCTATCGTAACGGCCCCGGTATCAGCATGCTGTGGAAAGGCCTTTCACAGTTTATGGAAGCCAATCAGACGCACTATCTGTTTGGTTGCGCCAGTGTCAGCATGCGCGATGGCGGCGCACAGGCTGCGGCTATTATGGCACGGGCCAGAAAAGAAAATATGTCGCCTGAGAAATACCGGGTTACGCCACGGGTGCGCATGTTGCCAACAGTGGCAGCGCCGGAAGTGACGGGTATGCCGACCTTGTTAAGGGCTTATCTGAAGCTGGGGGCATGGGTTGCCGGTGAGCCGTGTATTGATCCGGATTTTAATACCGCTGACTTTTTTGTTTTGCTGGATACCAAGCGTCTGAACAAGCGCTATCACCGTTTCTTTACTCAAACGCAGCAAACAGACAGGTTCGGAGCCACTGCTGCAGTGATGTAACAGGCCGGACTAATCCCGCCTGTTTTAACGTATCCACCTTATATGTTCCGGGTTAGTTAATAATACGCTGTACCCGTTGTCCGGGGGCGGGCAACGGCCCGTAAGGCCCGGCATGATATTTCCAGACATAGGTTGGATCTTCCAGGTGTTTGATCCAGTACAGCTTGCCGGAGTTACGCCACGGGTCAAGAATAATGCCGGTGTCAAACGGCTGACCTTTGGCCGTCACTAATAAAGTACTGTGCTCACGCCACGGATCGCCTTTAAAGGCCACACCCCAGTAAACATCCATGGTCTTCATATTTTTCTGGCGGGCCATATCGGTCATCGCCTTGGCCCAGTCAGTACATAGCCCTTTTTTGCGGGCACCGGAATTGCGCAGGGTGTTGTGATACATCGGTGGCCAGGTCAGTTCCCACTCATCGGCCAGATACATCGGGTACACGTAAGAGTCATGGGCCAGATCGACGGCTTCCTGCCGACTGATATTCGGCCCCAGTGCCAGCAGGGCACCGGCCAGTTCACGGATATTGCTCTCTGTTTTCGGATCCATCCGCTTCATTTGCGGACGGCCATCGGGCAATAATGTAACATTGTCATTAAAACTGACCGAGCATCCTGAAAACAGGGCTGCAGCTAAAACAGGCAGAATTATTTTTTTAAGGCCCGACTTACTCATTACTTTTCCTTCACAAAATGCATCATGTAATTAACATCAATATCGTTACTGATGCGGTAACTCTGAAACAAGGGATTGTAGCTTAACCCACTGATATTCTTAAGTTCCAGTTCATTCTTACGAGCGGCCTGTTCCAGCTCCGACGGGCGGATAAACTTGCCGTATTCATGGGTGCCTTTGGGTAACATATTCATCACATATTCAGCACCGACAATCGCCAGCATAAAAGCCTTCGGGTTGCGGTTTAGTGTCGAAAAGAACACATGGCCTTCCGGTTTGACCAGCGTTGCACAGGCCCGGATGACCGACTCAGGGTCAGGCACATGCTCCAGCATCTCCATACAGGTCACCACGTCAAACTCACCGGGCATTTGATCCGCCAGCTCTTCCACCGGAATGCGGCGATAATCCATTTCGATGCCGGTTTCCAGGGCATGTAAGGTTGCTACCGACAAGGGTGTTTCACCCAGATCAATACCGGTCACTTCAGCGCCGCGATGTGCCATGCTTTCCGCCAGAATGCCGCCGCCACAACCAACATCCAGTACTTTTTTACCCCTGATCGCAGCGCGGTCATCAATATAATTCAGGCGTAACGGATTGATGTCGTGTAAGGGTTTGAACTCACTGCCGGCATCCCACCAGCGGTGGGCGATTTCCTCAAATTTACGGATTTCATTAGGGTCAACATTGGTCGTTGGCGCCGCCGTTGCTGCTTCTGTCATCAGTGTTCTCCAAACATTTCCATTTTTACCTGCCAGTCTTTTGCGTTACTGACCAGCTCATCCGTATTCAGGGTGGTAAGCTTACGCTCTGCCATCAACAGGCGGCCATTTACCCAGCTGTGGGTAACCTGATTACAGCTGGTACAGTAAACCAGATGCGAGACCGGATCATATAATGGTTGCGACTCCAGTTCACTAAAATCCACTGCGATACAATCTGCGGATTTGCCAATTTCCAGTGAGCCGGTGATGGCATCCAGCCCCAGCGCTCTGGCGCCATTGATGGTTGCCATGCGCAGCGCCTGTTTGGCCGGAATCACGGTTGCATCACCCGCAAGTCCCTTACCCAGCAGCGCTGCGGTGCGCATTTCGCCGAGCATGTCGAGGTCATTATTGCTGGCGTTACCGTCTGTTCCCAGTGCCACATTCACTCCGGCTTCCAGTAATTTGGCGACCGGGCAGAAACCACTGGCCAGCTTCAGATTGGACTCCGGGCAATGTACGACATGCGTGCCTTTTGCTGCCAGCAGGCTGATCTCGTCATCGTCCAGCTGGGTCATGTGCACGGCCAGAAAATGTTTGTCCAGCAGACCCAGCCGGTTGAGGCGGGCTAACGGGCGCTCTCCGCCGTTTTCGGTGGCCTGCATGACTTCGAAGGCGGTTTCATGCACATGCATGTGTACCGGTGCGTCCAGCTCGTCCGCCAGTTTGCCCAGCGTCTGCAACGGCTGATCAGAAACCGTATAAGGGGCATGGGGAGCGAACAGGGCGCTGATCGTCGGGTGTTCTTTACAATAGTCGTGCAGTGCCCGGCCTTTGGAAAAGTACTCGTCAGCTGATTGGGCGTAAGCGGTAGGGAAGTCGACCAGAATCATGCCCAGCGTGGCGCGGATACCGCTTTCTTCAACGGCTTTGGCGGCTGATTCCGGGAAGAAATACATATCATTGAAACAGGTGGTGCCCGAACGCAGCATTTCAGCAATTGCCAGTTTGGTGCCGTCATAGACAAAATCAGCATCTGCCCAGCGCCCTTCAGCAGGCCAGATATGTTCTTCCAGCCACTCCATCAGAGGCAGGTCATCGGCCAGCCCTTTAAGCAGCGACATGGCTGCATGGGTATGCGCATTGATCAGGCCCGGCAGCAGCGCCTGTTGTTCCAGGTGTAACTGTTGTTCCGGCTGGTACTTTTGCTGTGCGGCCTCGGTGGGCAGTATGTCAATGATAATACCGTCCTGAATGGCCAGTGCGTGATTTTCCAGAACCCGGTCATCAGGATCAGCGGTTAACAGCCAGCGGGCACTAATTAGTGATTCAATTTTCATGAGAGTATTGTAAAATTGCCTTCTTCACAGTTAGTTACATAAGTCTATAAATTATTATGAGCCAGTACGACTCGGTCAGAGCAGTGGAGTGGCATGATAACCACCTCGTGCTGCTGGATCAGCGCAAATTACCACATGCTGAAAAATATATTCAGCTTTTCAATGCACCGGATATCGCCGAGGCTATCACTAATATGGTGGTACGCGGTGCGCCGGCGATTGGAATTACAGCCGCTTATGCCATGGTGCTGGCAGCACGCAAAGCTTTCAAACAATACCCGCAGGACTGGCGGGTACGCCTGATTCCTGACTATGAAACCTTACTGGCTTCGCGTCCAACGGCCATAAATCTTAAATGGGCATTGCAGCGCATGATGCGCAAAATTGACCAGGTGGATGACAGGAATGATCCGATTGGTCAGTTACTGGAACATGCACGGGCCATCCACCGCGAAGATATTGAGGCGAATTATCGTATGGGACGGCTGGGGAGTGCGCTGATTAAGCCTTCTCATGGTGTGATCACCCATTGTAATACCGGCTCGCTGGCCACCGGTGGTTATGGTACGGCGCTGGGCGTTATCCGCAGTGCCTATGCAGATCAGCGCATTGAGCATGTGTATGCCGATGAAACCCGCCCGTGGTGGCAGGGTTCACGCCTGACTGCCTGGGAGCTGATCAAGGATCAGATTCCGGTACATCTGATGTGTGATGGTGCAGCAGCGCATCTGATGAAGCAGGGTAAGATATCCTGGGCGATTGTCGGTTCTGACCGGATTGCGGCCAACGGTGATGTGGCGAATAAGATCGGTACCTATAGTCTGGCGATTAATGCCCGTTACCATAATGTCGGTTTTATGGTGGTGGCACCGACATCGACTATCGATATGAATACCGCCTGTGGTGATGATATCCCGATTGAGGAGCGAGGCCAGGATGAAGTGTTGTCTGTGGCCGGTCAGCGTATCGCCACCCCGCATGCTGAGGCTTATAACCCGGCTTTTGATGTGACGCCGGCGAAGCTGGTGACGGCACTGGTGACTGAAAAAGGTGTGGTGTTAAACCCGAATGCGGAGAAAGTGGCTGAACTGATGGCATCTTAGTTGTGGATGCCTGATTGATCATAGATAATTCCGGCTTCTTTTCCAGCCGATGAAAAAACAACAATGAGCAGTCTGCTACGCTCCGGTGCCGTAATCAGCGCCATGACGATGGTTTCCCGTGTTCTGGGCCTGGTGCGGGATATGATTATTGCCCGTTATTTCCCGGTCAGCGGCGCGACGGATGCCTTTTTCGTGGCCTTCAAAATTCCCAATCTGCTGCGGCGTTTTTTTGCTGAAGGGGCTTTCGCGCTGGCCTTTGTGCCGGTGTTGTCGGAGTACCGGGAAACCCGCAGCCGAGAAGCATTGAAAGATCTGATTGATCATGTCGCCGGAACGCTGGGCCTGATATTGCTGTTGATCAGCACCATCGGCATGCTGGCTGCTCCGTTCCTGGTCAGTATTTTCGCGCCCGGATTTGATGCAAAGTCCGATGCCCGACCGGATCTGGCGGCAGATCTGCTGCGGGTCACTTTTCCTTATATTCTGTTTATTTCGCTGGCCGGACTACTGGGCGGCATTCTTAATACCTTTAAGCATTTTGCGACACCGGCATTTGCTCCGGTATTGCTGAATGTGGTGCTGATTATTGCCGCGATCTGGGTGGCGCCGTATTTCGCTGAGCCGGTGCAGGCGCTGGCCTGGGGGGTATTTTTTGCCGGTATTGCGCAGATGCTGGTGCAGGTTCCGGCACTGGCAAAATTGGGGTTAGTACCGCGCTTTCGTTACCGGCGGGCACATAACGGCGTAAAAAAAATCATGAAGCTGATGCTGCCCGCACTGTTCGGCTCATCGGTGGCACAGCTGAATCTGGTGCTGAATACCATTATCGCTTCGTTTCTGGTGGTGGGCAGTATTTCCTGGCTATATTACTCCGACCGCTTTGTTGAGTTGCCGCTGGCTATTTTCGGGGTGGCGCTGGGCACAGTGATTCTGCCCAAGTTATCCGGTGACCATGCCAATGCCGACTCCAGCCAGTTCAGTAGTACCATGGACTGGGCATTGCGGCTGGCGTTGTTGCTGGCGATTCCGGCGACGCTGGGCTTGATTATATTGGCGGAGCCGATTCTGGCTGCGGTGATGATGTACGGTGAGTTCCGCTGGTCGGATGTGGAAATGGCAGCGATGAGTCTGCGCACTTATGCGCTGGGTTTGCCGGCATTCATTCTGGTGAAGGTGCTGGCACCGGGGTTTTATTCCCGGCAGGATACCCGCACGCCGGTACGCATCGGCATCACGGCCATTTTCTCCAACATGCTGCTCAACCTGCTGATTGTATTGCCGTGGTATTTGTCCGGACTACCGGGGGCGCATGCCGGGCTGGCGCTGGCCACCGCGCTGGCGGGGTATGTGAATGCCGGTTTATTGTTCCGTACCCTGCGTTCCGGGGATATTTATCAGCTGCAACCGGGGTGGATGAAACATTTACTGCGTATATTGTTGGCAACCGCTGTGATGATTCTGTTATTGTGGTTGTTAACGCCACACAGCGGATGGTGGCAGCTGGCATCAGGGCTTGAAAGAATGGGTTGGCTGGCGTTTTTGATTATTGCCGCTCTGCTGGGCTATTTTGCTACCCTGCGGGTGAGTGGCATTACTGTACGGCAGATGTTAGGGCGCTGAGATTGTTTGATATCAGAGTCAGGGATGACTGACGATTTCAATGGAGTGAAAATATGAAAAAGCTGTTTACGACAACAGCTGCTTTGACCGTGTTGCTGGCTGGTGTCTGGCTGGGAGCAACCTGGTTTATCGGGCTAAAAACTGAAGAGAATGTGCGCCGCTATTTCGGGCAGAGCGGTGGGCAACATCAATTACTGGATTATAAGCGTTCGCTGCTGCATTCGACCGCGGTAACGCGCTTAAACGTTAGCCAGACGCCACTGGGGCAGTGGCTGGACGAGCTGCCGCTGACCCATAAAATTACTCATGGCCCGTTGTCCTGGAAACCATCACCTCAGTTGGGCTGGTCATTCTGGCAAACCCGGCTTGATTCCGGGGCGCTGGATGATGAGTTGCGTCAGCAAATAACGGCAATTTTTGCGCCGGATCAGGACGTAAGCCAGCCACTGAGTGAATCGTTACAGGGCAGTATGACACTGGGTTTTGACCAGCTGGCCCGTTATCAGCTGACACTGGCACCTTTATTGATCGAGAGTGACGAGGAGCAACTGACCATTAGTCTGGCCGGTGCGCAGCTTGACGGGCAGTTTGTGCCGGAGCAACAGGCAGAGCAGCAGGCCGGTGCGGGAACCTTTGACGTGGTACTGAATCAGCTGGAGCTGTCGAATCCGGAGATACAGGTTTCCCTGCCAGAACTGAAGTTTCAGCAGGCCGCTACCACGGGGGACATTTCGGCAGTCACCAGCCCGGATGAGGGGCAGAGTGAACTGCGCTGGGAAGCTGAGGATGTTTCCATTAGCTTCACTTCCGATCCGCAGCCAATGCGCTTCAAACTCTCCGGCCACTCTGCCACGGATATCGAAGCGGGGCAGTCGTCTGGCAATATATCCTTACTGCTGGAGCGGTTCAGCGGTCTGCGTTATCCCCTGCAGAAAGTGGATTTCAGTCTGGATTATGCCGGTGTGAATGCTGCGGCACTGACTGAAATCAACCGCTTACAAAACCACATGCAGGATTTACAGGCACAACGCAGTTGGCAGGCAAATGATCTGGAGCTGCCGGAAGGGCGCAGGCAGTTATTTCAGCTGGATGTGCAGCTAAGGGAAGCGACGGATCAGTTGTTAGCGGTATTTTTCCAGAAAGCCCTGACCGCTGAAACATCGACGCTGAATACGCAACTGGTACTGCAGACTGAAAATGGTGATCTGGAGAGTCAGGCTAAGCTGAGCTATGCGGGAACGGAGCGCAAAATTGTACTGGATGATCTGGTGCAGGGTCGTATTCAGGACTGGCTGCCATTACTGCGCGGTGATGTGCAGTTGAGTCTGGCGCAGGCCGCATTGCCGCCGGAGCTGGAGTTGCTGCTGTTTTATCCCTTACAGCAGGGCGGGCTGGTTGAGTCTGACGGGCATTACCGCATGCAGCTGAGTCTGTTGGATAATGAGATCGGGTTGAATGGTAAAGTGCTTGCCTATAAGGCATTAGCTGAACAGTTTCTGCCTGTTGCTGATCTGAGTGCCGATCCTGAGGTGCCTGAAGATGTCTGGCTGATGGTTGAGGAGCAGGGCTTCAGCGATGAGTTATTAAAGCAGCTGGAGAGGCGTGATGATGTTTCACCTGAGGCACTGGAGCTGATGCGCGAGTTACAGGAAACTACGCGCATGTTGCAGCATTAAAGCCGCCGTTACTCAGGCAGGTACAGCTGATATTGTTGCAGGGCGCTGTCAATCCGCTCATGCATTTTGCCGATGCGCTCCTGACTGCCTTCATCATCGGAGGATACGGCGTTATCAGTGTTATTACGGGCGCCGGTTCGGGATAGCATCAGCTCATGTGCCAGATTCAGCGAAACCATCACCGCGATACGGTCTGTGCCCACCACCTTGCCATTCTGGCGTACTTTGCGCATTTCGTGATCGACAAATTTTGCCGACTGCAGCAGGGCGTGTTCTTCTCCTGCCGGGCAGGCCACAGGATACTCCCGGCCAAAAATCTGCACGGTGACCGGTACGATAGTGTTGTCGTTGCTGCTCATCGGTTTAATCCTTCGCCTGGCTTTCCTGTTGCTTCAGTTTGTTAAGAATAGACTCAATTCTGATCCCTGCCTGTTCATTCTTTTCGCGCAGCTGATTGCACTCATCGCGCAACGCCTGTTCACTGGCGCGCAGTGCTTCATTCGCCGCAGCCATGTTCGCCATGACGCCCAGCAGCTGGTCTAAACGCTGTTCCAGCGCATCTAGTTGTTCTGATAATGCCATAAAAAAAATGCGAAGTTATTCTCTGGTTGTTAACACTACAGCCGGTTCTGAGCAGCCGTTAGTGCCGGGGAAAAGATGCCGGTTTGGTTCCGAAATCTGTACAATCGCTCCATAATACACGTTTAAAGAGCGGAGAATAATGTGTTAAATAGTAAATTGCCTGATTTTTATGCCCTGGAAGATGCATTACTACGTCTGGATGCTGATTTCTCTGCGTCTGAAGTGCACGGCATCCAATGCGCGGTACTGGGTATTAATCAGGATTATGACAAAAAAGCCTTACAGTCCCATCTGGTGAAGGGCGATCCGCAGGACTTCCATTTTCAGGAAACCATCAAGTTGCTGGGCGAATTGCATGAGTTCAGCCGTCAGCAGCTGAACTCGGGGGATTTGCAGTTTGAGCTGTTGCTACCGGATGACCAGGATGAGCTCGCTAACCGTTTACTGGCGTTGCAGAAATGGTGTCAGGGCTTTGCCTTCGGGCTGGCGCTATCGGGGCTGGGTAGTATGAATGACCTGCCGGAGGACTCCCGCGAGTGGGTGCAGGATGTGATTAAGATCGGTGCATCCGGAGAGTTTGATCTGGAGGATGAGGAAGCCTCGGAGCAGGCATTGCTGGATCTGAATGAATTTTTACGGGTTGGTATGCTGATGATGAACGAAGAGGTGCAGCCGCTGCGCGGAATGCCGGTGGCGCCGGAAACACAGGATACGGAGGAAGCATGAGTACAGTTCCACATATTTCAGCGCAGGAGTTTGCCGCACGACGCAGGCGGTTGCTGGATCAGCTGGGCGACAATGCCGTGGCGATTGTGCAGGCTGCCAGCCTGAAGACACGTAATAGTGATGCGGAATATCCGTTTCGTCAGCACAGTGATTTTCTCTATCTGACCGGTTTTAATGAGCCGGAAGCGGTGGCTATGTTTGTGCCGGGCCGCGAGGAGGGGGAGTTTATCCTGTTCTGTCTGGAAAAAGACCCGCTGGCGGAGCGCTGGACAGGAATCCGGGCCGGAACCGAAGGCGCTGTGCAGTGCTATGGTGCGGATCAGGCGTTTCTGTTGGCGGAGCTGGACAGTAAAGTGGTTGAGCTGACCGCCGGGCGCGATGAAATTCATTATCTGATTGGTAATAACGCGGCGCTGGATCAGCGCGTGATCGGCTGGCTGAAGCGCCTGAAAGCCAAGGCGCGGGAAGGCATTGTACCGCCGGGCAAGCTGGTGGCGCTGGATCGGGTGCTGCATGACATGCGCCTGTTCAAATCAGAGGAAGAGGTGGCGATGATGCAGTATGCGGCGGATACCTCCGCGCAGGCACACACGCAGGCCATGCAGGCATGCCGTCCCGGTAAATTTGAGTTTGAGATTGAGGCGGGGCTGCTCAGCACTTTCCGGCGTAAGGGCATGGAGCCTGCTTACACGTCTATCGTCGGCGGCGGTGAGAATGCCTGTATTCTGCATTACATTGAGAACCGTTGTGAGCTGCAGGACGGTGATCTGCTGCTGATTGATGCCGGGGGCGAGCATCATGCCTATGCCAGTGATATTACCCGTACTTTTCCGGTCAATGGCCGTTTCAGCGAGCCGCAGCGGCAGTTGTATCAGCTGGTGCTGGATGCGCAGCTGGCAGCGATTGCGGCAGTAAAGCCCGGTAACAGCTGGGATGATCCGCATCAGGCGGCATTGCGGGTATTGGTCACCGGACTGGTGGAGCTGGGTTTGTTGCAGGGTGAGGTGGAAGAATTAATGAAAGATCCTCAGCCGGTGCAAGGTGAGGAAAAGCCGCCGGAAGCCGCCTACAAGCAGTTTTTCATGCACAAGACCGGGCACTGGCTGGGGCTGGATGTGCATGATGTCGGCGATTACAAAAAAGAGGGCCGGTGGCGGACACTGGAGCCGGGCATGGTGCTGACCGTGGAGCCGGGATTGTATGTTTCTCCGGCGGATAATGTGGATGAGAAATGGTGGAATATCGGCATCCGTATTGAGGATGACGTGCTGGTGACTGAGGACGGTTGCCGGGTGCTGACCGATAAGGTGGTGAAAGAAATCGCTGATATTGAAGCGCTGATGGCGGGGCAGTAATGATGTTTGATGTGCTGATTGCCGGTGGTGGTATGGTCGGGGCGAGCATGGCGGTGGCGCTGCGGCCGCTGGGCTTAAAGGTGGGCATGATTGATGCGTTTGCCTTTGCGCAGAACCAGACCCAGCCCGGTTATGATGACCGCTCTGTGGCACTCTCGCACGGCTCATCACTGATTTATCAGGGCATGGGACTGTGGTCAGCCTTGCGCCCGCAGATTGAGGCGATTGCGCATATTCATGTCTCCGATCGCGGTCATTTTGGCGCAACCCGTTTGTCAGCCACCGAACAGAACGTTCCGGCACTGGGTTATGTGGTGGAAAGCCGGGTGCTGGGTGGTGAGTTGTATCAGGCACTGGCGGACAGCGATACGCAGGTGCTGGCTCCGGCCAGGGTGGTGAGTATCGACCAGTCGGCAGAGCAGGCGAAAGGTGTGATCCGGCTAACTGTGGAGCAGGACGGTGAGTCTGCTGTGCTTGCAACCCGGTTGCTGATCGTGGCGGATGGCAGTGCTTCCGGTTTACGCGAGAAGCTCGGGATCGGGGTGAAACAGCGTGATTACGGGCAGTCCGCGCTGATTGCCAATGTCACCACCGCTGAGCCGCACCGGAATGTGGCGTATGAGCGTTTCACACCCTCCGGGCCGCTGGCTTTGCTGCCGATGACTGAGGGGCGTTATTCGCTGGTGTGGACGCATCGCAGTGCGGATGTTGCGGCAACGATGGCGCTGGATGAGGCGCAGTTTCTGGAAAAATTGCAGCAGGCTTTTGGCTACCGGCAGGGGCGTTTTATTAAGGCCGGGCAGCGTACTGCGTATCCGCTGAGCCTGATTAAGTCGACCCGTGAGGTGGCCGGGCGGGCGGTGATTATTGGTAATACTTCACATACTTTGCATCCGGTGGCCGGGCAGGGGTTGAATCTGGCGTTGCGGGATATTGCGGTGCTGGCGGATTTAATCGCTGAGGCTGCGCAGCAGCAGGCTGATCCGGGGGCGGCTGAGTTGTTGCAGGAGTATGAGCAGCAGCGGCAGCCGGATTATGATTCAGTGGTGAATTATACCGATGGTCTGGTGCGGGTGTTTTCGAATGATTTTGCGCCATTGGGGCATGCTCGGGCGGGTGGTTTGCTGTTGGTGGATCGGGTGAAGCCGTTGCGTGGTTTGTTGGCGCGGCAGAGTATGGGGCTGCGGTTCCGGCAGTCGAGGCTAGCGCGTGGGTTGGGGGTGAGGGGTGTTTCCTGAGCGATGAATATTTTCGTTCGAAGGATAGTTGATGCCTTTGTAGTCAGGTAGTCAGATCATATTTGCCGGGCTACGGACGTTTAGCATTCCATTAACCGGAGTCCTCCAACGTACATCAGGCCAGCCATGAGCTGATGTTTTCCGGTCAGTTGGTCAAGTACAGTTTTGACTTCTTCCTGAGATAAAACGGTCGGCAGGTGTTTGGGGCGCTTGGATCGGGTGAAATCACTCAGGTCTCCCAGTGGGGTATCCCAGACCTTTTGGAATAGAAATGCGATGGCATTCAATGCCTGTTTTTGTGTGGAAACCGAGACATTACGTTTCAGGACAAGATATTCAAGGTATTGGTGAACCTCCTTTGTTCCCAGTTTTTTTACGTCATCTGGTTGGTAAAAGTAGAAAAAACGGGCAATCCATTGGCAGTATGTTTTTTCTGTTTTCATCGAATAGTTTTTATTGCGGATAACCCTGATAACTTTTTCAATCTCAGGCCTGTAGCGTTGTTTTGCATCCGGGTCATAAGGTTTTCCTGTAAATATATCGGTGTGCTCAAGGTCATTATTGTAGTCACGCTTTACTGTTGGGTGTGTCTGTTCCAGTTGTCGGGCTGAAGAACGGTAATATTCCCAATCGAAGTCGTTGGCCCATGACACTCGCGATGATTTTGTGAACAGAGTCTGGATAGCATCGATAACCTGCAGATACTGCCATGCTTTAAGTGATTGATTTTTCCCAATAGTATGGAAATACTGCCCCACATGCTCCGGCTGATGGTTCCGAACATGTAGTTCTGGAAATGTGGCAACATATCGTTTTGTGTGTAGTACATACCATTTGATGAGCTGCTTTTTAATGCCTTGTTTTAAAAGAAATATTCCATAGTTGTCCCAGAATTCACGGCTATATGAGGTTGTTGATTGATTGTACAATGAGGTATCATGGGTGGACATAACAATAACAGAGTTCGTTGGTTAGCTTGGAGAATATTAGGAGTTGATGATGAAGGTGGCAACTTTCCGTGATAGGCGGAGTGCTGTAGAGTCTGATAGACGAAGAACTCTTCCCATATAACTGTTAGAAAACACAATCCCTTTCCCACAAATTGATTTAAGAAGAAACTTCAATGCAAGATATAATCAACTTTCTTAGCGATGTTCCCAGGCTATTAATAATATTTGGTTTATTATTTATCCTACTTGGTTTCATCAACAAAATAGGTGGATTCCTTGAAGTTTCTCCAATTTATAAAAAATTCACATTACCCGTTGGCTTAGTTTCACTATTTTTTGGTTTTCTGATGCAGAGTAATGCCAGCATAATTCCAAATTTTCAACCAAAGTCAACAACATCAGCATTAGTTAAATCAAATAATTTTACTAATGGTGTTTACAATGAGAATTACACTAAAGCCAAAAAAGGCACATTGGTCATAGATACTCAGTGGAGAACTCAATGGACAAAATATGCCAGCATTTACGAAGGATTTGCCCAATTACCAACAAATAAAGGCTATAAAGTACTAAACTCTCCAAACCCAAACGATATTTACGAGATTAGAAACGAGAACAACCCAGAAGTTTCAGGTTATATAAAGACCAACAATGGCGTTTTTTATTTCACAAAATATAGTTTTAAAAACTCCAAAAGTGCCAAATTTATTGAGATACTAAGATAATCACCATAAAGTTTCTAACGATTTATATATGGCCTCCACAGTCAACCCCCGGCAATAAGATTCCCTAAAGGCAAGCATCCTTGCCTTTTAATGCAACAGCCCTTGTAAACCCTGCTGCCGGAAACCCGGGTTCGGTCAAGGAGGAGTCCCGCAGGGAAGCTCCTTGAGGGAAGCCGGGTTGGAGGCAAAATCTTGTAGGGCTGTTGTCTTTATTTTGTATTCCAAAGTCTTCTGCTTCGAGCCTTTCATTCACGAACAGGTATTGAACAAATTGAATGCAGTCGTATATCCGGCCTCTTCGGTGAAGGCGTTTGCCTCCGGGCCATCATGGAAACCGCGTAGCAGGAGCCAGTCGCTCGAACGGGTTATTGCTCCACAAACTCGTTATCGGCTTATTCTGCTACCGGTTCAACCTGTTAAACCATGAACGTCTTACCGTCAACGCAAACTCAGGAAAGGAAACTCTGCCCTGCTATGCCGGACAATGGTTAGCCTGATAGGGTTTGCCGGACGTCCAGCAAGCCCATATGATCCGTGCCAGCTTGTTGGCTAATGCCACGGTGGCTTTGTTATGTCCAACCCTCAGTTCCAACCCGATTGCCCAGCTTTGTAGCCGGGTCAGGGGCTTACCGGCCTTTGCCCGCCGTTTGGCGGCTACCAGCGCAGAACGGGCACCATGAACCAGCAGGGTGCGCAAATAGACATTGCCCTTTTTAGTGATCGAACCCAGCAGACGCCGGTTGCCACTACTGTGTTCCCGTGGCGTAATCCCCAGCCAGGAAGCCAGCTGTCGCCCGGACTGAAACTGTTCCGCTTTGCCAATCGCCGCCACAAACGCACTGCTGATCAGCAAGCCGATACCGGGAATGGTTTGCAGGTTAGCAACGGTTTCATTGCCACGGGTCAGCCGGGCAATCTGCTGTTCCAGCGCCTGCATATCACTTTCCAGAGTTTTCAGCTCGGCCAATACCGGCTGAAGCAGCTGAAGACTTAACGATGACAACCGGCCGACATGAGCGTTGGCTTCCCGCAGGGCCTCACGCTCACCGGCGGGTAACGGGATACCCTGCTCCCGAAACACACCCCGCAGGAAATTCAGACGTTTAACACGGGTTTGTTTCCATTGCTCACGCAGGCGGTGCATCAGCTGCAGCTCCTGCTGTTCCAGGCTTTTCACCGCCACCGGCTTCATGCCGTCACAACGGTAAGCTTCCAGCATGGCTTCACAATCCGCCCGGTCGGTTTTGTTGCGGCGGCGGTAAGGGCGTACATACTGTACAGGCAATAGCACCACCTCATGGCCCTGCTCACGGAATTGCCTGCCCCAGTGATGAGAGGAGCCACAGGCTTCCATCACAACAATCGCAGGTGACTGCTGGTTCATAAATTCGGTGAAACCCTGACGATCCAGGCGCAAACGCCGGGTAATGCGGTAGTGCTGATTGACGATAGCCAATTCAAAAACGGACTTTGCCAGATCAATGGTAATGATGGTATTTTTCATGCTTGGCCTCCACGGTATGGCTGTATTGAACAGTGGCACTATGATGCCGGACTGCTTCCGTGGAGGCCATTCCATCACTCCAGGTGACCCGTAACTCAGCGGTTCTTTTGTGGCTTCCGCTAGCGCTCCAGCTTGCCACAAAAGCCCCACTGAGTTACGGCCACCTGAGTAAGGCGTTATATCATAAAAGGTTCGAGATGATTCCAGAGTTATCAAAAGAAGAGTTACAGCAACTCACGGTCATTGAGTTAGCGTCCAGAATGGATGCAATCCTAGAAGAAAATGAAATCGAAAGGTACGGGTTAGAAGCCTTCCAGTTCAAGAAAGATATGCCCGGAAGACCATCAGTAACCAGAATACTGCAGACAAATCATGTAGCAAAGATGGATACAGATAAGCAAAGAACGCTTTGTTATCTAGCCTTTAACACACTGCTACAAATGGAGTATTCCAATGTTGCTTCAGCTGCATCAAATACCATTGTTTATTCGCGGAATTATAGTGAAGAAAGTTGGAAGTCAGTGAAGACTCAAGTGAATAATTCTGCTTTAAATCAATTTCAAATCATTAGTAGTAGAATTTCAATGGAATGTTTCATGGAGCTTGTTTATTTTCTCGGTGAAGGAGAAAGAATCAGAGCTAAAAAGTCTACATTTAAGAGTTTCAAAAAATGGCTAAATAACCCCGAAAACCCTTTTTCCTATTTTGCTACACACATACTCAGAGCCTTTGTGTTTGACAGAAATCATAGAAGTCCAGAAGTTCATGGTTCATCTAAATTACACGGCAATGTTCTGCAAATGAAAACACCGAATTTCAATGATAAGAATAAGCTTTTTACAACTGACTAATGTGATGCTCAATGTGTGGCAGCCATTATTGGATATCTTAAATGATGGCAAAGCATATTCTATTCAGGGTGGGGAGGATGATTTTAAGTGGTTAAAAGCGTACACGAGTGGTGATGACCAAGAAAAGGAGCGTTTCCTAAAAAATATTTTCGACCAAATGCAATGATATAATCGGGTAGCCGGAGGTCTCTAACCTCCAGCCCCCACAACACCCTGCATGCGGCTCCGCACAGGGCGTTTCACCCACCATAATGAAATGCAATCCAGCCGTCCCGAAGTGAGAACAGACCTTGTTGTTTCAGATACTTCAAACTCAAAGCAGCATTAATCCCCTGTGATTTCGAGCTACGCCACCAGCCTTTGCTGGAGCGCCCACAAGCCACCGCTGACCTGACCGGCAGACTTAATTGAATCAGGCTGCGAATCTTGGTTCGCGGTCGACCCCATTGTTTCCAGTAACACATTCTGACCCTGCGCCGTATCCAGTGATCAAGATCAACACATGGCTGGTATTGATGAGCAATACCGTAATAGTTGATCCAACCCCGGAGATACACGCTCAAGTTGCGGATTTTCTTTCCCATCGACACACCCCATGTCCGGTTGGTCAGTTCCCGCACGCGGCGTTTGAACTTCTCAACCGATTTGGGATGCCAGCGTATATGCTTGCCCCGGAAACTAAAACCCAGGAACCTGGCATTCACGCTTTTAACGACCTGGCTCTTTTCAGTATTCACCTTGAGCTTCAGGTCGTTTTCGATAAAACGGGTCAGACTCTGGAGTACCCGCTCACCCGCGCGCGGACTCTTCACCATGATGATGAGGTCATCCGCATAACGGGCGAAGTGATGGCCGCGTTTCTCCAGCTCCTTATCCAGCGGATCGAGCATCACATTGGACAATAGTGGCGAGCGGGCCACCTTGCGGCACACCTTCATGGCTGGGGAGCAGGATGTTGCCATCCATCACCCCCGCCCGAAGATAGCGGCCAATGAGTTGCAGCAAGCCCTTATCCCGGAACCTGCGCCCCAGTAAGGTCATCAGTTTGTCGTGGTTAACCCGGTCAAAGAATTTCGACAGATCAATATCGACGGCGATATTCCGTTTCTGTTGGCAGTATCCCTGAACCTCCCTGACCGCATCATGTGCCGAGCGGTTTGGCCGGAAGCCATGACTGTGCTCAGAAAATGTTGGGTCAAAGACCGGTGACAGGACTTGTACAATGGCTTGCTGGATCACCCGATCCAACACGGTTGGGATGCCCAATAAACGATCAGAGCCGTCATCTTTGGGGATGCGGACACGCTTAACGGGCTGAGGAAATAGCACCCAGTGAGCAGTTGTTCTTTCAGGTCAGACCATTGCGGCTTAACCCAATCGGTGAATTGCTCAATGGTGATGCCATCGACCCCGGCTGCGCCTTTATTGCGGCGGACTTGTTGCCAGGCCTGCTGAATATTGGCGTTTGTGACTACCTGCTCCAACAGGTTTGCATTCAAGGCTGGGTTCTCATCGGAACGCTGGCATTCATTTTCCCGTGGCGGGGAATTCGGTAATGATTCCAAGTAGATGTACCTCCTCCTTGTTGGTTGATGTTCCGGCCTTCACCCTGTCCTGCCCATTACGGCAGGCGTTTGGCTACTATGCCGTCTGCTGACTACTGCTTAATCACGATGGAAATTGCTCCCCACCGCGCTGTCGTTTGCCATCAGGTTCGCTCGCATCCGGCAGATGGCAAGCCGGAACGCCAAGGTATTTTCTATACCCGCACCTCAGCGGGTTCACTACGACCGCCCGTTAAGCAGTTCTCCCCGGATAAGAACATGAACTGTCACTGCACCACTGCATCATTTACGCTATCCGTTAAACCACGCGGCTTCGCTGTCTTGTGCCAGCTCGCCTCCAGACTACGCCTTCTATGATGTTTCTGTCCGTCAGTCCGCAGCTTTGCATCAGGCTTCCTTCCCACAAACCCTCACGGTTTTGCAGTTGCCTTCTGCTAGTTGTTAACGCCATACTACCAACATGGGATTCTGGCGGTGGTTTTCCAACAGAGGACTTTCACCCCATAAGTTCATGCCCATGACGGGCGTACACAATAAATTTAAGAGTGATTCACAACGCTTGGCGCTTTCACTTCAAGCCAGTTTAGTGTTTATGGCACAATGCTTTAGGTAAGGTGATAGCGTTGTTCACACCTTAATTTGGCGTTATAACTCAAAAGTTTTTTTCACATCACGGTAAAAATTTTCATGTGAACCGAGGGCTATCAATTCAAGAATTACAGTATCCTCCTCGTAACTATAACCAAGCAACGTTAATTGCTTAACCATATTAAACTTATAGACACGCAGAAAAGCCAGATCTCCTTTCTTTTGCTCGCCCAGCAGCGGATCTTCCATCAGCTCTCTCACCGCAGCATCAAGATCCGTCTTTTGGTTTTTGTGAAGTTTTTTAACAGCTTTTTTGAATGTGGGAGTCTGGAGGACTTCGGTGATTTTAGTCAAAGCGATAAGCCTCAAGCTTTCCGGCTTCTTTCTCAGCTTTGGCTATAATGGCCTGTTTAACAAACGCATAGGGTAAATCCGGATTATCCTCCATTATTTCGCCAATTTTAGCCCAATGCTCTATTTGTTTTGGCGTGGTACGGTCAAGCGCCTTAGCCATTATTGCCGCTTTATCAAACAGCTCCTGGTCAATCCTGATACTTGCAGTTGCCATGTTTTTACTCCTTTTTTATAAGTTGCTTCAATTGTAGCAACTTACTACAACTATGGTAAATAAAAGTGAAGCTCACCGGCTACGTGGCTTCTCATTTAAGCCGACAACTTACCCCAGCTGATTTTCTGCCAGATCTTTTCATGAACAAAACATAGATGACCCGGCCAGCGATGTGACGTTGCTCAGCTTCATATTGCCGCCAGTGATAAAAAGAAAAATTTACTACTTCTTGATGTACCTCATATGGTACAGTTCGTTATATGAGTACAGAGCCAATTTTAACTGTCATCTTTTTCCTCACAAACTCAGGCAATGAGCCAGTTCGTGACTGGTTGAAAGACATGGAGCGCGATGATAGGAAAGTGATCGGCGAAGACATAATGCTTGTGCAGTTTCGCTGGCCTTTGGGTATGCCATTGGTCAGGAAGATGGAAGCTGACTTATGGGAAGTGCGAAGTAAGCTGAGTAATGGCAATATCGCCCGAACTTTTTTCACTGTCCATAGCGGGGTAATGGTATTGCTGCATGGCTTTATCAAAAAATCTCAAAAGACACCCCAAAAAGAAATTGACCTGGCTCGTGCTCGAAAAGATCAATGGTTTGACGAGGTATAGTTCATGAATAAGCATACAGGTAGCAGCTTCGATGACTTTCTTGAAGAAGAAGGGATGCTGGAAGAAGTCTCAGCGAAAGCACACAAACGTTTGTTGGCACTACAACTTGCCGATATTATGGAAGAAAACAGCATTACCAAAACCAGCTTGGCGGAAAAACTCAAGACCAGCCGTTCTCAGTTGGACAGGATTCTTGATCCCGAAAATACTTCTGTCACTATAGAGCTTCTTGAGCGTGTTGCCCATGCCGTTGGTAAGAAGCTTCATATTGAATTTGCCTGATAATACACTTCACCGGACAAGCCGGTGAGCTTGTCGTTTAGGCCACAAATTCTTTACATCCACCGGCGGCTATGCGGCTTATCACTCAAGCAGACAGCTTACCCCAGCTGATTTTCTGCCAGATCTTTTCATGGACAAAATAAAACACAAAACCGCTGACCATAGATGAACCGGCCAGCGATGCGGCATTGCTCAGTGACCCGGTATACCAGTAGCCAATCAGCGTCATAACGATAAATCCGGAGAGTTGCCGGTTTCCCCGATAAAACACCGGAGCAGGCCAGCAGTGCGATGCAGAAAACATGGCAGTGGCTGCACCGGCCGTGTTTCATTTCAGTAAAGCGCACAGCCTGCATTGTTTTCCCTCATTTTCTCTTTGGGTTTACGCCACAATACCCTTAAAATTACCGCTTTGCTTTATTCATGGGGAAATAACGTGCGCCTGTCCGCTGAAGAATACCGTAACTGGGAGAATAAAAGTGTCACGCTGCTGGGGATGTCGGGGGTCGGAAAAACCCATCTCTCCAATCTGCTGCGTAAACATGACTGGTTCCATTACTCAGGCGATTACCGCATCGGTAAACGCTATCTGGATGAGTCGATTCTGGATCTGATTAAAGAGCAGGCGATGAAAGTGCCGTTCCTGAAGGAGCTGTTGCGTAAGGACTGGATCTATATCCACAATAATATCTCAGTCGATGATCTCGGCCCGGTGCTGTCGTTTGTCGGTAAGCTGGGTAATCCGGAGCTGGGCGGGGTGCCGCTGAATGACTTTGTGCACCGCCAGGCGCAGTACCGTCAGGCAGAAATCAACGCCATGCTCGATGTACCGGAGTTCATCCGCAAGGCGCATTATATCTATGGTTACTCGCACTTCGTGAACGATGTCGGCGGTAGTTTGTGCGAGCTGGATGAGCCGGGAGTGATTGACCTGCTGGCGGAGCACAGTTTGATTCTGTACATCAAAGTCACCACCGCCGATGAAGAACAGAAGCTGATTGACCGGGCAAAAAGTGACCCTAAACCGTTGTATTACCGCGCTGATTTTCTGCAGGAGCAGCTGGACATCTATCTGCAGGAACAGGGTCTGGAGTTCGCCGCGCAAATCGAGCCGGATGATTTCACCCGCTGGGTCTTCCCGCGCCTGTTTCACTCACGGATTCCAAGGTATGAGGCCATTGCCGGAGAGTATGGCTATACTGTGACCTCTGAAGAAGTGGCTGCAGTACGGACTGAGGCTGATTTTAACGCACTGATTGAAAAAGCTATCCAGCGTAGTCAGCTGTAAAACGCGAATAAGGAACAAACTATGCCATTGGTCGATCATACCGGCCTGCCAGCGTTTCAGCGTCTGGCGGAAGAGGGGCAGGACATCCTCGCTGAAAACAAGGCGGAGCATCAGGACATTCGTGAGCTGCATATCGGCCTGCTGAATATGATGCCGGACGGGGCACTGGAGGCTACGGAGCGCCAGTTTTTCCGCCTGATCGGTAATGCCAATCTGATCGCCCAATTCCATATGCACGTGTTTACCCTGGACACCCTGCCACGCGGTGAAAAGGCACGGGAACATATCGGCGCGTATTATGAAACCTTTGCCGATATTAAACAGGCCGGGCTGGATGCGCTGATTATTACCGGTGCCACACCGGTAGCGCCGTATCTGGAAGATGAACCGTTCTGGCCGGGGCTGATGGAAGTGGTGGACTGGGCGAAGGAAAATGTGACCTCGGTGCTGTGTTCCTGTCTGGCCAGCCATGCGATTGTGCAGCATTTATACGGCATCCGCCGCCGCCCGTTGGGCTTTAAACGCTGGGGGGTTTATCAGCATAAACTGACCATGCCGCATCACCCGCTGGTACATAATATGAACAGTCATTTTGATGCACCGCACTCGCGCTTTAATCAAGTGGATCGTGAGCAGCTGGAAGCCTGCGGGCTGGAAATTCTGGCGGAAAGTGATGAAGCCGGGGTGCATCTGGCGGTGAGTCCGGATCATTTCCGCTTTGTGTTTTTTCAGGGCCATCCGGAATATGATGGTATCAGTTTGCTGAAAGAATTCCGCCGTGAAGTGAATGTCTGGTATGCGGGAAAGCGTCCGGATTACCCGCCATTCCCGGAGAATTACCTGCGCCCGCAGGTGAAAGCCATTCTCAATGAATACCGCCTGCGTCTGGAGCAGGCCAGAGAGCAGGGCGGCACGATTCCCGAATTTCCGGAAGAATTACTGATTCCGTTGTTGCCGAATACCTGGCGGGATAGTGCCAAGAGTCTGGTCAATAACTGGATCGGTAAGGTGTATCAGATTACCAATACCGAGCGGGCACTGCCGTTTATGGACGGGATTGATCCGGAGAATCCGTTGGGGATGCGGTGAGTGGAGTTCATGTTACTTGTTTATATGGCGAACCGTCCTCCTCCCACTCAAACCCGACAATATTGCGCACCTGTTTACTAAACTCGATACCGATCAGGAAAATGCGCTGCTGCCCGTCAGGATAGCGGGCAGCGTAATCATTCTTCCGGATCTGTGCTAATGCACTACCGTCGCCGCTATCACCCTCCACCATTTTGAACTCAAAAATGTATACCTGTTTTTGTCCATCCGGCAGCGTAAAACGCAAGGCAATATCCACCCGGCCTTTATTGCTGCTTTCTTCTGCCCGGGTATCAATGCCGAGAGAGCACAAAAACGCATACATAACGGAAGCATAATAACCTTCGTATTCAGCTAATGGGTTTTTGGTGTGGTTTTGATGGGCAATTTCATCAAACAGCGTGCGGAAACGCCGCTCCAGCGCATCAAAATCATTTTTCAGGAAGGCCTGATACACCGAATGACGCTCTTGTGACTGATCCAGCAGGTAATTTTCCAGTAAGTGCAGAGTCAGGCTGTAACGCACTTCCCGGTTCGGGTAGCTCAGGGTATATTCGGGTTGCCCTCCGAAGGTGATTTCCTTGTTCCTGATAGTGAGATAACCGGTCTGGAACAACAGAGCTACCAGCTCAATTTTGCCAATATCAAAAGCTTCCAGTGTATGAGCGCCAATTTTGACGGCTTCCAGATCCGGCAGATGAAAGTGACGGGCTTTGAGCACCTCTACCAGAAAGGTAGGTGTTCCGGTATTGAACCAGTAGGGCAAATACTCCCGGTTCTTGTCGATAAACAACAGAATATCGAACGGGTTATAAACACTTTTCCCCAGCCAGTTATAACCGTTGTACCACTCCCTGATCAGCGGGAAATCGGCTCCCTGCAAATGTTCGGCAAAATAATGCTCCAGTTCCGCCTGGGTGTAACCGCACAAGGCACTATAGCGGGTATCCATGGAAATGTCGTTAAGGTTATTCAGCCCGCTGAAAATCGACACTTTGGAAAACTTGCTGACCCCGGTTAAAAAGGTAAAGCGAATATCGGCATCGTTATCCTTGATGACCGAATAGAAGTCACGCAATCCGTCTCGCATCACCGTTGCCATGGCGTCATCGGTGACATTGTCGAGAATGGGTTTGTCGTATTCATCTACCAGTACCACCACCGGTTGTCCGTAGTGGTCAGCGGTTTTCTGAATCAGTTCGGCAAAACACCCCACGTTATCTTCCTGAGTAGTGCAGGTAACGCCCAGCAGTTCCTGATTGCGCCGCAGCTGTCGCTGCATGCTGCGTTCCAGATCCGCCTTGCTCCTGGGTATGCCGCTGCCAAAGCTCAGGCGGATCACCGGGTAGGATACCGACCAGTCCCAGTGGGAATGGATATGCAGACCGCGAAACAGGGGCTCATTGCCTGCGAATAACTGGTGCAGGGTATCAACCAGTAAGGATTTGCCGAAGCGGCGTGGGCGTGACAGGAAATAATATTTGCCGGATGTCAGCATCGGCTGGATATAGCGGGTCTTATCCACGTAGACGTAATCGTCATTGATAATATTCGTCAGGGTGCTGATACCAATCGGTAATTTTTTCATCCGTTATTCCTTTGTCTGTGCCTGTCTGTGCCGTTTTCACTTCTGTCATGCCCCGGTTTCGGTTAGCCATTGTTCAGGTTTGAACACTAAGCTTTCCTTTAATTTTGGTTGAATCAACCGGCTTTGACCAGCACAATCTCCCCCGCAATCTGCATAAAAACCTGAAGTGCCGCACTATCCTGCAATTCATCCCGATACCAGAAATACAGATTACGCCCGGTATTTTCCGTAGCCAGCGGCAGCTCCACCAGCGGGTAGCTGTCCTGCATTAATTGCAACGGCAGTTTTGGCAACACTGCCAGATGCCGCCCCTGCATTAACACCGTCAGCAAAATGACTGCATCGCTGACGGTGGCGAATTGTGTGCGTACCCGGTGGATATTATTTTCGGCCAGCAGATCCAGTTCCATGTTCTGAAACGGTGAGGTGGTACCTATGACCATCCAGTCACAACCATCCAGCTCACCTTTACGGAAGTGAGTGTGCTGAGCCAGACGGTGTTTCGGGCTGCAGAATACGCCGAGCCGGTCTTCCATCAGCAGCTCACGGGTAAAGCCGGAAGGTGTCCGGGCATTAATGGCCGGCGATAATACGATGTCATAGTGATCGGCAGGCAGTTGTTCCAGCAGGTGTTGCGGGCGGTCGCAGGTCACAGTCAGGGCAATGTCCGGATGCTCCTGCGCCAGCCGCTCACATAAGGGTGGTATCAGTGCCATACCAATCAGCGGCCCGACCCCGACCCGCAGCTGATTATGAAACCCCAGTTTATGCCGGGAAGCACTTTCCTGTGCGGACTGTATCTGGTGGGCAATGGCACGACCTTCCCGCGCCAGCGTTTCTCCCAATATAGTGCTGCGCACACCAAAGCGGCTACGGGTAAACAGTGTGCCACCGGCCTGCATTTCCAGCGTGCCCATATTGCGGGTCAGGGTGGGCTGGGTCAGCAGCAGATGTTCGGCAGCCGCGGTAATCGAGCCTTTTTCCAGAATCACCGCAAGTTGCATCAGATGTTTCGGATCCATACAAAAATGTCTGTTTGGTTGTCTAAATTGGTATTTTACTTTCGATCGCCACTCGGTTCAAATGGCTGGCTATACAGGCATATCATCCTGCGGGATATGTGCTGACCGTATCTGAACAATGAGGAGGAGTTATGCGCTTTATTTCTATGCAGGCCTTATGGCTTGCTGCCAGTCTGAGTGTTGTATCGTTGCCGGTGCTGGCAGAAAAAGTTTCTATGGAAAGTGGTGGTGCCAATAGTGTGGTCGGGTTATTACCACAGGCCATGGCGCCGCACTGGGCGGAGGCCGGAGTCGATGTTGAGCTGGCACTGGGGCAAACACTGACCAAGTCTCTGCTTAAAATTGGTCAGGGCTCACTGGATTCATCCGTTATGCCGCCACCTGCTTACGCGGCACTGGGTAAAGGTAAGGGGCCGTATGCCAAGTTGGGTGAGGAAAAAGGAGCTGCTCTGGCAGCCAATGTCCGCTCGTTGTTTGGTTTTGCGGCTAGTGTGTATCACCCGATTGTCTGGGCTGACAGCGGTATTGAAAGCTGGGAAGGCATTAAGGGTAAGAAAGTCTATATCGGCCCGCCTGCCGGTGCGGCCAATGCCCAGATCACCGCATTGATCAAAGCGGCTTCGGGTTATGAGGAAGGCACGGATTACGAAGGTGTTAAAGCACCGTGGGCCACGGCTGTTCAGGGCTTCCGTGACGGCCAGTACGATATGGTGGTTACCCCGCAGTCACTGGGCTCACAGGTACTGACTGAGCTGTCCTTATCAAAAAATATCCGTATTTTGTCGATGGAGGATGGCGCTGAGCCGCCGAAGGGAATGGGCATGGTGACTGCTGTGATTCCCGAAGATACTTACTCCGGTCAGGCTAATAACGATCAGGCGGTCAACGCATGGCAGACCGTGATGATGATGGTTGTCAATAAAGACATGGCCGATGATCTGGCCTACAACATGACCAAAACTTATTTTGACAGCCTTGAAAAGGTGCGTGAGGGCAATGACCTGATTAAGGGTGTCAATGCTGATCAGCGTTTTGGTGCGGTGATTGCGCCATTGCATCCGGGAGCTGTCCGTTATTACAAAGAGCAGAGTATCGAAATTCCTGCTGAGCTGCTGGCTGAGTGATCAATAAGATAAAAGGTTACTGAGCCCACCGGGGGTGTCAGTAGTCTCTGTGTAAGCTTAATCAGCGTCGGTTAAACACTGATTTCACCAAAAGTTAATATCTGTTGCGGCAGGGGTTTTCCCCTGTCCCGGCGGGCTTTTGCTTTCAATCCGGGTGGGGCATCGTCAATTAGTTTGTAAAGTTTTTATTTGGTTTATTTAACAATTAGTTAACAACGCAGGAGAGATCATTATGAAAATGCGGTTTTTGTTATCAGTGGCAGTCGCCATAGGGTGTATTGGGCAGGCAGTGGCTGCTGATGAGCAGGCTGCGCCAACCGTTTTTGGAACAGTACGCGTTCAGCAGGAAATGCTGAACAACGGTAAAGATGACGGGTTCCGGGTCGGTCAGGCATCGGTTGGTGTCAAGGGCGCGCTGTCTTTTGATGAGTTCAAGGCGATTTATGAGACAGAGGTTGAGTTTGCCGACCTGGCGAATCCGGACAATGCCTCAGACAGCAATGAAGCGCGGGTGCGTACAGCGCGTGTGATCGTCCCCACTAAAAACGCCGGTACTTTTGTACTGGGCAGAACGGCCAGTGGCGTTTGGGCAGATTCATATGGACATCTGGATCTGTTTGAAAATACTGAAAATTATAATCCGGCCAGTGGTTCTTATACCTTCAGTTCCGGGTTGATGGGACAGGCATTGCGTGCACCGGGTGTGGCCGCCTGGAAAAGTCCGACTTTTGGCGGGGTTTACATTGTACCGGCAGTATTGTCTGTAAATGATAGCAATGGTCAATCAGATGATGTGCTTTCGGTGCGCGCTGTGTATGCGAAAGACGGCATTAAGGTTTCTGCCAGTTATGTGGGCGTAGATCCGTCAGCAGCTGCCGGTAAGGACTATGAGCGTACTGCTATTGGTGCCAGCTATAAGGCTGATAAGTGGCAGATTGGTGCGACTCATGAAAACAACAGTGATCACCCTTCCGGGGATTTCACGGTTAATGCCATTGCCGGACGGGTACAGGTTGCTCCGAGAACGAATATTAATCTGGGGTATTTTGACAAAGATCATGACAATAATGCTCTGGATAACTCAGCGATCATCGGTAACGTTACCTATGATCTGGGAGGAAATGCTGTTAAGGGAGCCCGCTTATTCCTTGAACATGAAGAGCATGACATTGATGCCAATGATAAAACAACCGCCGGTATCACTGTAAAGTTCTGAGTCTATCAAGTTTCATTCCGCCGTACAGAAGCCCGCAAGGGCTTCTTTTTAAATGCATGACGTGTTCATGCATTTTTTGCCAAACAGTTGCGCATGTAAAGTAAATCTAAAAACAGTCTATGCAAAATTTTTTGTTTGACTATCTAAAAACGCATTTTACTTTTGGTTTGTGACCGTTTTAAATGTTACTAATCCCGTCAGGAGGAGGAGTGTCATGCATTTAATCATTATCACGTTTCATTTGCCGTTATTCCGGCTACCTTGTATTGTGAACCCTGTTTTTCTACAAAGAGCGACCGGTAAGCAATTATGAAAAATATTTTATTTTCTACCGGTTGGCGCAACAGAGTTACGATGGTACTGGCACTGACCGTCACTGTTTACGGTTTGGCCAATGTCATGCCCGCAATCGGCAGTTTCCGCATCGGACCGTTTCCGATGGAGTTTTTCCGCGCCAGCTTCTTCGCCCTGTGCGTGCTGGTGGTGGCGCTGGGATTGAAGTCCACCGGTAAAATCTGGCTGGACCGGCTGTGGGACATCGCAGCACTGGCGGCCACTGCCATGCTGCTGTGGGCTTGTCTGGAATATTACCAGGTTGCGATTGAAATCGACGAGGCCATGTTCCTGTTCGGCCCGCATGAGCGCTGGATAGCACTGGGCGCAGCATTTGCAGCACTGTTATTCTGCTGGCGCTATTGGGGCATGCCGGTGGCGATTCTCGGTGTGCTGGGCATTATCTACCTGATTACCGGCCCGTACTGGCCCGGTGCCCTGCAAACCAAGTCGGGTGACCTGAACGAACTGCTGGCACAAAATTTGTGGTTCAGCCTCGATACCGGCATTATCGGTTCCACCTTTTCCATTGTGATTACTACCGTATTCCCGTTCATTATTCTGGGTGCGGTGCTGGAAGGTGTGGGTGCCGGTGAGTCAATGATACGTATCGCATTCTCCATGATGAAGAAAACAGCCGGTGGCCCTGCACATGCAGCCGTTATGGCGTCCGGCTTATTCGGTACGGTATCCGGCAGCGCCGTGGCCAATGTGGTCGGGACGGGTGTGGTCACCATTCCGATGATTAAAAAGCGCGGCTTTTCGCCCAATTTTGCCGGTGCCGTGGAAGCGGCTGCTTCTACCGGTGGGCAGATCATGCCACCGATTATGGGGGCGGCAGCACTGGTGATGGCGGATTATGTCGGGGTTAGCTACCTGACTGTAGTGGTAGCGGTGCTGGTTCCGGCAGTGGCCTACTACCTGAGTCTGTTCCTGATGATTATGTTTGAGGCACGCCGCCTGGGAATCCGCGCTGATGAGTCCAGTGTCGGAGTGGCCGCACCCACCGGACAGGATTATCTCAACCTGATACTGGTGTTCGGGCCACTGGTGCTGATTGTAATCCTGCTGATTATGGGCTTTTCGGCATCCGGGGCCTCCATTGCTGCGATTGCCCTGTTATTTCCGTTGAGTTTCATTAACCCGGCAATCCGTGAGCAGCCCGTAAAACTGATTACCTCGCTGCGTAACGGCGGCGAGACCTTTGCTCAGTTGCTGATGGCGATTGCCGCAGTGGGGATTGTGATTTCCACCCTGTCCGCTACCGGTGTGCCGGTTAAGTTCGGGGTGTTGATGAGCAGTGTGATGGGGCACTCGCTGTTGCTGGCGCTGATTGTGGTGGCCGGTGGCTGTATCCTGCTGGGTATGGGCATGCCGACGCTGCCTGCCTATGTCACGGTGGCGGCGATTGCCCTGCCTTCCATGCAGTCGCTGGGGCTGGAGCCACTGACCGCACATATGTTTGTGTTCATGATTGCGGTGGCCTCGACCATTACCCCGCCGGTGGCGATTGCCGCTTATGCGGCGGCGGCTATATCCGGCGGCTCACCGATCGGCACCGGGATTACCGCCTCGCGCATTGGCATCATGATTTTTGTGATTCCGTTCAGCTTTGCCTATAACCCGCTGTTGCTGACGGTATCACAGGGGGGTGTGGAATTTGCTCTGTTACCGTGGCTGTGGTTATTGGCTAAATTGTTGCTGGGCATGTACCTGCTCGGCAGTGCACTGAGCCGCTGTGATACACATCGTCTGCTCAGTTGGGAGATTATGCTGCGGCTGCTGGCCAGTGTGTTGCTGTTTGTCCCCGGTGTCGGTTTTGATCTGGCGGGTATTGTTCTGGGCGCGGGCTTGCTGATCTGGCACCGGCGGTCACGTTTTAATAGTGAAGTGCCGGCATAAATTGGCGCAAATTAAGGATTTTTCTTATGACAAATTTTATCTTTATTGTGGCTGATGATCTCGGCTATGCCGATCTGGGGTGCTATGGCGGACGTGAGCCGGTGTCGCCGGTGCTGGATAAGCTGGCTGCCAACGGCGTTAAATATGTCAACGGTTATTCCAATTCACCGGTCTGTTCACCGACCCGTTTTGCGCTGATGACCGGGCGTTATCAGTATTGGGTGCGTGGTGCCAGTGAGGAACCGATGGCCGGGAATGCGGTGGGTAATCCTGACCTCGGCCTGCATCCGCATCTCCCGACCCTGCCGTCGATGCTGAAAGATATTGGCTATCACACGGCGCTGATCGGTAAGTGGCATCTGGGTTACCGTCCGCATTTCGGGCCGGAAAAAAGCGGTTATATGCACCATTTCGGGCCGATGTCCGGTGGCGTCGGTTATTACTCGCATACCTCGCGTGCCCAGGAAAGCGATCTGGAGTTGGATGGTGAACCGTGTGAGGAAGAGGGTTATCTGACTGACATACTGTCCAACCGTGCGGCGCAATATGTGCGTGACCGGGCAGCAGACGGCCAGCCCTTCATGCTCAGCCTGCATTACACCGCGCCGCACTGGCCGTGGGAAACCCGCGCCCAGGGCAAAATTGATCCGGAAGTGGTGAAGAATATCGCCCATCTGGATGGCGGCAGTGTGGAAATCTATCAGACCATGATCAAAGAAATGGATGAAGGCATCGGTTGGGTGGTGGATGCGCTGGAAGAAACCGGCCAGCTGGATGATACGCTGATTATTTTCACCAGCGATAATGGCGGCGAACGCTTCTCGGATAACTGGCCGCTGGTCGGTGGCAAAATGGATCTCACCGAAGGCGGCATCCGGGTGCCATATATCGCCCATTGGCCGAAAGGAATCAGTCAGCCAGGTAGCACCAGTGGGCAGCACTGCCTGACCATGGACTGGACAGCGACCATTCTCGATATTGCCGGAGCGCAGCTACCTGAGGGCCATACACTGGACGGGGTATCCATGCAGCCGACCCTGCAGAATCCGCAACAAACCTTTGACCGTCCGATGTACTGGCGTATGAAGCACCGCGATCAACGTGCTGTGCGGGTGGGGGACTGGAAGTACCTGAAGGTCGATGAGTACGAATACCTGTTTAATGTGGTGAAGGATGCCCGCGAGCGTGCCAATCAGGCCAAACGCGAGCCGGAGCGGCTGGCCGCATTGCGTGAGCAGTATATGGAATGGGCAGCGCAGGTTCCGCCGGTACCGGAAGATGCGCGGGTGAGTTTGGTGTATACGCTAGCGGATATGCCGCAGCGTTAAATATCGGCGGGAAGAACTGACACAGTATTGAAAGCCACCCATACTTTCAATACAAGCTTGCGGTATACTGCTATTCTGTTGTTTTTAATGGCTTGCATACACTTCTATGGCAAAAACCTCTGTTACTTCCACTGATGTCGCAAAGCTGGCCAATGTCTCCCAGTCAGCAGTCAGCCGCACCTTCACGCCGGGGGCCAGTGTATCGGAGGAAACCCGTGACAAGGTCCTGGCTGCTGCCCAACAGTTGGGTTATCGCCCCAATAAACTGGCGCGTTCACTAATCAGTGGCCGTTCCAGGATTGTGGGGCTGGTGGTGGCTTATCTGGAAAATCATTTCTACCCGTTGGTGATCGAACGTCTGTCCCGTGATTTACAAAGTCACGGTTATCATGTGCTGTTGTTTATGACTGAGCCTGGTAAACAGGATGAAGTGATTCAGGAAATCCTCCAATATCAGATTGATGGTGTGGTGCTCGCCTCGGTCACTCTGTCCTCTCATATCGCTGAGGAGTGTGCAGCGCTGGGCGTACCGGTGGTGCTCTTCAACCGTTATATACCGGATGCGCAGGCCAGTTCGGTCACTTCGGATAATGTGGCGGGGGGGTATCAGTTAGCGCGGTTTTTTGCAGAGAAAGGCTATCAGCGCATTGCCTATATCGCCGGACATGAAAACTCCTCAACTAATCAGGATCGGGAACAGGGTTTTACGCAGGGCCTGGCGGAGTCCGGTCTGAAAATTTACCGGCGTGAGGTCGGGCGTTATCTGTTTGAAGAGGCGGCTGAGGCTGCGCGTAGATTATTAGCTGCCGGTGATTATCCTGATGCTGTTTTCATTGCCAATGATCACATGGCTTTTGCGGTAATGGATGTGATCCGTGGTGAGTTTGGTCTGCGTATCCCGGAAGATATTGCGGTGGCGGGTTACGATAATGTACCGGAAGCGGGTTGGGCGGCTTATGACCTGACCACAGTGGAGCAGCCGGTCGCCGAGATGGTAACCGCAGCAGTAGAAATATTGCTGGAGCAAATGGAGCATAAGGTAGTACAGCCGGTACATCGGGTGAGTCCGGCACGTTTGGTGGTACGTGGCTCTGTGCGTAATTAATGTGGTACAGGTGATGGGCATCAATAATCTGCCTGGTCTCCCTGATAATTCATGATCTGCTCCGTGCGCTTCAGGACATCCAGCCCCTGCTGCTTCAGCCACCATGGCAGATCGATAAACACCCAGTTCTCCGCCAGTTTATCGCCCTCGCGGCGGTAGACATCGACCACCTGCATACTGGCATTCACCTTCCCTCCCGGTAAGCCCATAAATCCCCCGATCGGCGTATTGCTCAGATTCGGCCAGCCAAAGAAACAGGCATAATTCCCTTCGGCAAAACGACAGACGTGACCGTTAAACTGTTTATCTGTCAGCCGGGCGCGAAAGGGGAGCTGGTGCTGTTCCTGATAGCGCGGGATGGTGTAAGTTGCACCGATCCCGGCAGGGCCATACCACAGCATATCCTTTGACCAGGTTCGTTCCAGTACTTCCGGCGGGCAGTCCATTGCGCCACTTTCATTTAACGCGGTGAGATCATCCACCATCCGCCCGACCAGCTCCAGCGTAGCCTGCCCCTGTTGCGCCGGGGCATCTTCATACAACAGGCCATCATGTGTGCACGGGCCGGGATAGTTGAAATAAACGCCGGTGGATGGCGGCAGGGGGTAGACACTGGCCTGCGTCATCAGTCCGATTAAATCAACAAACAAACCCGTTTGGGTGATCTTACCATCCTGAACACAGTTGAACTCGGCATAGCGCAGGGTTGCCAGTTTCCGGGTACGCGGTATACCGAGAAAATCATGATCAAACAAGCCCATGAAGTTACCCATGCTCATCACCCAAACCGCATCTTTTTCAGTGTCATAAAGGTTTTCCCCGGCAATAAAAATGTCCTGACGGCGTTGCATACGATGCAGGGCATGTTTAAGCGGTTGCCAGAAGCTGTTTGCCGCCGCTGCTGTGCCATGTTGTTCGCGGAAGGGGTAGACACCGCGCCACAGCAGGTCAGGGCTGCAATAGTGCGCTAATACATCTGCAACGGTGTCTGCTGAAGCTTGTTCCAGTGTGTCAAAATAACTGAGAACAGTTTGTTTGGCAGTTTTAAAGCGGCTCACGTTTATCTCCGGTACGTTTTTAAAAAACAGTTTGCATTCGTATGCAGAACATGGCAAGTTCTGTGTATCAAAATTGGAGGAAGCAGGTGTTATGGCGAGCATCAGCCTGGCAAATATTTCCAAACGCTGGGGTAAAGTTTACGGTGCCAAAAACATCAATCTGGAGATTGCCGATCAGGAATTTATTGTTTTCCTGGGGCCATCCGGCTGTGGCAAAACCACGACGATGCGGATGATTGCCGGTTTGGAAGATCCCAGTGAGGGCGAGATCCGTATTGGTGGGCGGGTAGTCAACCGGCTGGAGCCTAAAGACCGCGATGTGGCGATGGTATTTCAAAGTTATGGCCTTTATCCCAATCTGACCGTTTACGAGAATATCCGTTTTCCCCTCAAAGTGCGCAAGGTGGCGGCAGCGACCCATGATGAACGGGTGCGCAAGGCCGCAGCTATGGTTGAGCTGGGAAATCTGCTGGAGCGTCTGCCGCGTGAGTTATCCGGCGGGCAGCGTCAGCGCGTGGCGTTGGCAAGGGCGGTGGTGCGCCAACCTACTGTGTTTCTGATGGATGAGCCGCTGTCTAATCTGGATGCCAAACTGCGGGTATCAACCCGCGCCCAGCTCAAGAATCTGCAACATGAACTGAAGACCACCACGATTTATGTCACTCATGACCAGATTGAAGCGATGACCCTGGCGGATCGTGTGGTGGTGATGAAACACGGTGAGATTCAACAGGTTGGCACCCCGACCGATATTTACAATCATCCAGCGAATACTTTTGTGGCAGGTTTTATCGGTTCTCCGGCAATGAATCTGGTGGCTGGTGAGTTGACAGGTGGTGTGTTCAATGCACCGAATTTGCGTATTGGCGGGCTGGATAGCAGTTTAAACGGGCCGGTTATTTTGGGTTTTCGTGCGGAGGATGCGCGTATTGCGCTGGCTGGTGAGCCGCCTGAGTTGAGTGCACCTGTATATAGCATGGAGTTGTTGGGGGATGCGACGATGGTAACGGTGCGGGTAGGTGACGTGCTGGTGTCGGTGAAGGCGGATAAGGATTACCGGATTGAGATTGGTGAGCCGGTAGGCATTCACATTGATGCGGCGGTGTGTCGCCTGTTCGATGCGGAAACGGAAAATGCAATTTAATACGTTTTGATTAAACAGTCTGTGAGCTTGCCGGTACCGTTTGGCCGGGCGACAGGCTTGCACATAGTATGGTATTTGGAGGAGATGATAATGTTCAGGAAACTTACCTTAGCAGTGGCACTGAGTGTGTCAGTGATGATTCCGGGTCAGGCAATGGCGGCCTGTGCGTTTGAAAACAAAACAGAGATCAAGTCATTGTCGGCTGCTTTTGAAGCCTGGAAAGCGGTCACTGACGCGATGGCTGAATGTGGCAATGTCAAAGCGGAACTGGATCAGGAGTTCAAAACCAAACAACCGGAAGCCATGAAAGCCAATCCCTCGCTGTATCATATTGGCGGCGTGGCCAATGCGACCCTGGTGCCATTGCTGGATGATGGTTCAATTCGTCCTTTGGATGATCTGGTCGAAAAATATGGCCAGCATTTAACCCCCAATCAGCTGATCAAAATCGACGGTAAGACGATGGCGGTTGCGATGATGGTGAATGCCCAGCACCTGATGTACCGCGAGGATATTTTCAAGGATCTGGGACTCGAGGTGCCCGCCACTTATGATGAGATGCTGGCTGTTGCGGCGAAGATTAAGGAAGCCGGTGTGGTGGATTATCCGATTGGCGGCACGTTTAAGACCGGCTGGAATCTGGGCGAAGAGTTCATCAATATGTACATGGGTTTTGGCGGTGAGTTTGTCGATGCTGACAATAAGCCGACCCTGAATAATGAAGCCGGTGTGAAGACGCTGGAAATGCTCAAGGCACTGACCGAATACATGGATCCTGAGTATCTGGTGTCTGATTCCACTTACGTCCAGCAGCAGTTCCAGCAGGAAAAAATCGCTATGTCTAATCTTTGGGCGAGCCGTGCCGGGGCGATGGATGATGAAAATGAATCCAAAGTGGTCGGCAAGGTGAAAATGGCTGCTGCTCCGGCTGCGATGGAGGGTGGTAAGCCTGCGACGACCTTATGGTGGGACGGTATTACCATTGCTAAAAATATTTCTGATGAAGAAGCCGAAGCCGCTTTCCGGGTGGCAATGGAAGGTCTGGATGAAGAAATGGTTAAGGCACATAACGATGATGCAGTATGGCTGATTAAAGGCTATGAACCGGGGCCAATGGCTGCCGGAGCCGCTGCCTCAGCTGAGGGCGGTGCGCCATCTTACCCGGCCAGTAAAGCGATAGGGATGATGCATACTGCGCTGGGTGATGGTGTGGCCGATTTTCTGACCGGTAAGAAAGATGCGGAAACCACGTTGAAGGATATTGAGGCGGCTTATCTGACGGCGGCTAAGGAGGGTGGGTTGGTTAAATAGAAGCTTGTCTATTCCTTATTTCTGCGAGGACTTCGCAAGCATAAAATCCCCTCCGTCTCCCCTTTTTCAAAGGGGAGTGCCCTCAAGTAAGGATTGGTAGTTAACGAAGCGAAGGGTATCCCCCTTTGGAAAAGGGGGAACAAGGGGGATTTTTCTTTCAGGTTCAGTATATGAAATTCAAAACCTTCATTGCCTTTGTTGGCCCGTCATTGTTGATGATGCTGCTGTTTATCGCAGCACCGTTAATCAGTGTGTTATGGCAAAGTTTCCACGTTACCCAGCCGGTTTATGAAACGGTGGAGATGGAGACCTGTACACCCGGTTTTCTGACCCAGACCTGTACTACAGAAAAGAAATCTGTACCTAAGCTGGATGAAGACGGGCGGCCTGTCACGGAAACCCGTTATGTGGGGCTGGAAAACTATCATAACGTGCTGGAGCCGGAGCGTTTGTTTGCAGCGCTCGGTTCCGGGCAATGGGCACAGGTGTTGAATATTGACTTCTGGAAGGCACTGCGTTTCACCCTGACCTTTACCCTGATTACCCTGCCGCTGGTGATCGGGGTAGGCTTATTGCTGGCGATTACGGTGAATAATGCGCTGCAGTCGATCCGTGGGCCAATTATTTTTATTTCCCTGTTGCCGTTTATTATTACACCAGTGATTGGAGCTTTATCCATCCGCTGGTTGTTTATTGGTGACGGGATTTTGACCGCATTACTGGAGTGGTGGCTGCAACAGGACATTGCCATGTTTGCGCAAGCCTGGACGATTGAGCTGATGATGCTGTTTTACCGGGTCTGGCATGTTGCGCCGTTTGCCTTTGTGATTTTCTACGCTGGTTTGCAGACGGTGAATCAGGATACGCTGGAGAGTGCGATTATTGATGGGGCGAGTCGCTGGGAACGACTGCGTTATGTGGTGATCCCGCATCTGATGCCACTGATTGTTTTTGTGGCATTGATCCATTTAATGGATTGTTACCGGGTGTTTGAGGAAATTGTCGGCTTCTCGTCGCAGGCACATGTGATTTCGCTGCAATGGCTGACCTATGATTTTCTGGAGCCGGATGATGCCGGAAACCGTTCTATTGCGCGGGCATCGGCCAGCGCTATGTTGACCATGATTGGCATTGTGATTTTGCTGATTCCGCTACTGAAGCGCACCTGGCGCGACCACAAACGGGGAGGGCACTGAGATGGCTGCGACACCTGTGGCACTTCGTCAACCGTGGTCACTGCGCTTGGGTTCTGCGGCATTTCTGGCATTTTGGTGCCTGTTGGCGGCGTTTCCGATTTTCTGGATCACGGTGATGAGCTTTAAGGTGCCGGTAGACGCCTTTGCCGCCAATCCGCTGTCAGTTATCTTCGGGCCGGATACCCGTGCTGCTGGCAAGGGCCTGTCGGTTATCGACTTGCTGATCGGGGGAACGGTGCTGTTTTTGGTTATTCGCCTGGGTTTTAGCTGGCTGCCCGGCAAGGTCAGGCAATATGCGCCGGGTGGGCAGGTGTGGCTGGGCTGGATACCGGGTGCAATTTTATATGGGCTGGCTTTTGTGCTGGTGTTTTTTGGTTTATTACCGCTGATTTTAGCGCCACTAAATAGTATAGCAGGGGCTTTGGGTGAGCCGGTTCTTGGCCTGACCACGGAGCATTATCAGGCGGTATGGGTGGAAAATGAGTTCTACCGCAATTTTCTGAATTCCCTGCTGGTGACTGCCGGCGTGGTGACTATTTCACTAACGGTGGGTACTTTGGCCGGTTATGGGCTGGCGCGTTCCGGCTCAAATCTGGCGTTCTGGTTATTGATTATCGCACTGGTGTTCCGGGCCTTGCCGCATTCGGTGCTGGTGGCCGGGTATCTGCCGGTGTTTATTAACTCGGCGGAGATTCTGCGCCCGGTTTTTGGTGACATAGCGCCTACTTTATATGGTCAGCCCTGGGCAGTGATTATGGTATTGGTGGCAATAAATCAGCCGTTTACTATCTGGATGCTGCGCAGTTTTTTTCAGAATATCCCCTCCGAACTGGATGAAGCAGCGCGGGTGGATGGCTGCACGCATTTTGAAGCGTTCCGGCGCGTGATCATGCCGGTGATGTGGCCGGGGGTGATTACTACCGGGCTGTTTAGTTTTTTGCTGGCTTATAACGATTTTCTGGTGACTTCTTTGCTGCTGGATGCGCAGAATCAGACCATGGTTCCGGCGATTGCCGGGTATTTTAACCGGGAGACCACGACGACCGATCAGGTTGAAGCGGTGGCGGCGGCGGTGTCGATTACTGCGCCATTGTTTTTGCTGGTGATGGTGTTTCAGAAGCAGATTGTCAGTGGGTTGACGGCTGGGGCGGTTAAGGGGTGATAAGCAATTACTCCTGATTATAGGTCATATCAAAGATCATATCAGTCAACCAATGACGGAACGATTCATTATCCTGAAACTGTTTGAACAGCTGCGTGTCGTCCTGGAGCAGGGCTGTGACAACACGACCTAGAGCCTTATCATGTTCAATTCGGGCATTCTGGCGATCAGAATTCTTCTTAGCGTTTTGATATGCTTGATCGGCATTCACTTTTTCGGGTATTTCTCCCGTAATCCGTGCTTCCATCCGCTTTGTATCGTCAAACAGCCCGCCGAACTGATCATTGAATGCTTTCACAATGTTTGAAAGCCTATCCATTTCTGGCGTTGTTTTATGACCACCGCCAGAGGTAGGCACAGGCTCAATTTCTGCATTTTGGTCGGCCAGAATAATTGCCATGGTTGCTTTCTTCTCCGCCCGATAGCTATCCATATCAACGGATTGCAGAATCCCTTTAGACAAATCTTCTTCCTTGGGGGCAGGTAGCTTTGGAATCAGGAAGTTGAGGAAGATCGACAGCTTCTCCCATTCTGGTTTTGGATAATCCAGAATAGTTACCAAGAACTCATAGGTGCGGGTAAAAGCCTTCGCTTTACCCTTAAAATTAACTTGTTCATCTTCATCCAGCTCAGACACATAGTCAGCAACACAGGCATCCAATATAGGATCAAGCTTATCTCGCTCCGCACCACTTAGATAAAGGTCAACCAAAGCATCGATTTGAGCTTCAGAATAGACCTGATGGTTATCCAGATCTGACTTCAGGGTATGTAGTTTGTTCGGATCAGTCTCTTTACTGAGGATCGTTGTTCGATAGTAGTCGGAGAACGCTTTCTCGATGGTGTCAGTATCATTCTGAAAATCTAGGACAAACGCATCGTGTTTCTGCGGATGGGCACGGTTTAGGCGTGAAAGTGTTTGTACGGCTTTAATACCTGATAAGGGCTTATCGACATACATTGTATGCAATAGCGGCTCGTCATAGCCTGTCTGGAATTTATCCGCCGTAATCAGGAAACGATACGGTTCTTCCTGTACTCTGTCGGCAATCTCATTGCTGGAAAATCCGTTGAGTTTTGCTTCTGTGACTTTCTCTTCTTTGTATTCATGCTCGCCCGAGAATGCAACGATACATTGGTACGGACTTTTCAGTTCCGCCAGATATTCCCGAAAGGCGAAGAAATATTGAATAGCACGGGGAATGCTGCCAGTCACCACCATTGCCCGCGCTTTTCCACCGATTTTATGCTGACCGATGACATGCTCCAGAAAGTGGTCAATCATAATTTCAGCTTTGTCGCGGATGGCTTTCTCGTGCCCTTCCACGTAATTTTTAATTTCTTACGCGCTTTTTTAACATCAAACTCGGGGTCGCCTTCGATGGTTTTTGCAAGTCGGTAGTAGCTTTTTACAGGCGTGTAATTCTTGAGGACATCCAGAATAAAGCCTTCCTGTATGGCTTGCTTCATCGTGTAACTGTGGAAGGGTCTATGCTTAACTTCAGCTCCAACTTGATATGGTATACCAAACAGCTCCAGCGTTTTATTCTTCGGTGTTGCAGTGAATGCAAAGTAACTGGCATTAGTTAGCAGCTTTTTTGATTCGATAATGCGGTTTATCTTGTCTTCTGTGGTTTCTTCTTCCTGCTCCGCTCCGGTTGCAGACAGCGCCATATTCATTTGTGCAGCAGTGCGCCCGCCCTGGCTGGAATGGGCTTCATCAATAATAATCGCAAAGTTCTTGCTGCGATGCGATTCACCAATGCTTTCCAGAACGAACGGGAAGGTTTGTACGGTCGAAATAATTATCTTCTTGCCATCCCGCAGGAATTTTGCAAGCTGCTGCTTCTTAGGGCCGCCAGCACCTTCTTTCACTGCACCAATGATGGAGGAAACCTGTGCAAAGGCTTTGATGGTTTCGCGGATTTGCTGATCGAGAATGCGCCGATCAGTGATGACAATAATTGAATCGAATACATCCGCGCTATCTTTGCGTAAGCCGATGAGTTGGTGTGCCAGCCATGCAATCGAATTTGATTTTCCACTGCCCGCAGAATGTTGAATCAGATAACGCTTACCCGCACCGAACCATGCGGCATCTGCCAGCAGACGACGCACTACATCCAGTTGGTGATAGCGCGGAAAAATCTGCTTCTTCTTTTTCTTGCCGGTTTTGGGGTTCTTTTCGATAATAATCTGCGCGTAATTCTCCAGAATATCCGTTAGACCGCCGGGGGTCAGAATACGTCGCCACAAGTAATCGGTTTTGATGCCATAGGGGTTCGGCGGGTTGCCTGCACCCTGATTCCAGCCCTGATTAAAGGGCAAAAACCATGAGGCTTTTGCCATGCCTTTTGTTCCCTTCAACTCGGTACACATTTTTACTTCATGGTCATCCATTGCGAAATGGACGACACAGCGACCAAACAGGAATAGCGTTTCACGCGGGTCGCGGTCGCGCTTGTATTGCTCTTCGGCATCTTCCGCTGTTTGCTTGGTGAGGCTATTTTTCAGCTCAAAGGTGGCTACCGGCAGGCCATTAATGAACAGGCATAAATCCAGTGCGCGTCTGGTTTCGTTTTGGCTGAAGCGGAGTTGTCGGGTAATACTGAAGCGGTTTTTGGCATGTCGTTTGACGGCTTCTGTATTTTCCGGTGAGGGTGTGCCGTAGAACATAGTGACATCATGTTTGCCGTGGCTAATACCTTTACGCAGTACATCAATTGTGCCGCGCCGGGTAACTTCTCCCTGTAATCGCGCCAGAAACTTGCGGCGTACCGGGCTGTCTTTGTGTATTTCCAGTTCTGCTGCGGTTTTTCCTGAGTAGTTTCGAGGAAACTGGCTAATTGCTCGGTGTCGATAGCAAATTCACGGTTGTAGTGCTGATTGGTTCCGGCTAACCAACCAAAGGCGGTCATCGCTTCAAAGATGAGGATTCCAGCCCTTCTTCTTTGACGTTTGTAACGGGTGGTTGTGTGGCCGGTTTCGGGCGTGCTGACTCAATAAGCTTGATGGAGCCTTCTTTGCCGAAGATGACGTTATCAATAAAATAACAATCATCTTGTCTGGCTTCCGGCAGGGACAGTTGGGCAGCTTGTTCGTAGGATTCTGGGCTTGCGCCACCTGTGAGAGATTCCAGCGGGATAATGACTTGTTTGGCTTCGGCAAAGTTGTCGAGAAATGAAACCAGTCGCGGGTCTTGGGACTGGAAGCCACTAATGAGTTTTTCTGCTGCACTGGTAGGGCAGTTCGATACGGATTAAAGAGCTATTGGTTGGTACGACATTGATGACTTTGATTTCGCTAACCTGCACACCTGCATAAGCGCCTACCATTTGTACTAATTGTACCCGCTGGAAGTCGTCCATATCCTGAGCATCTTTTGCAGAATCATGTCGATCATGGCTTTTTGTGCTGCGGTCATGGGCTGAGCCACGTTTGTGCGTAATGCCCACGGTTGTTTTTTATAGACCTCGAAGTCTTTGCTATTCCAGCCTTCTTTGTCTGCCATGGTGTGGCAGGTAGCACATAACGCGATCAGGTTTTCTGCGCTGTGGTCTTGGGTCTTGCGCCACGGGATGATGTGAGCCAGTTCGATGGATAAACCGAAGCCGCAGACTGCGCAGCGGTGACAGGAGCCGTGTAGTACTTCGCGTTTGGTGGGGGCGGGGATTGGTGGGCGGTTATCACTCATCGCTTTCCTCGAATTCTGGTTCTTCCAGTAGATCGTCTGTTATCAATTCGGCTGCTGGTTCTTCGGTGATGTCGGGTAGGTTTTTGGCGGCTTCACGGACATCGAGTTTTCCGGTTACGATGTCGGTGGTTAGGCGGGTTCGGTATTCCTGCATAAGCTCGATTTCACGCTGAGCTTTCTTGATTAATTTATTGGGTGCTTCAATTTCAGAGTGGATAAAGTCCACAATCGCTTTTTGTTCTTCTTTGGGAAGGGAGACATTTGGCATTTGTTTGAAACTATCCCAGTAGAGCCGATTTCGGTCGGAAACAATTCCGGTTGATTGTCGATTGACTTGCTGCTTGTAGACTTCAGTATGGAAAATGAAATCATAGAATTCTGGCACAGTGTTACAACGCGGTTTTAAGACAACATATGCGGGGCTAACGAGTCCATCGGCAGGTGATACTCCTACAGCACCTTGCCACATCCGCATTGTGTTGTATGCCATATCTGACTTCCGAATGAGCTTGTACTTTGTTGGGTCAGAAATTAACTTTTTTGGTCTGCCAAATTGATCAAGGTTTTCCTGAGTGATGCCATAACGCAAGCTGACCTGCAAAACGGGTAAGCCTACAATGCCATGTTGAACACGGTGTTCAAATAGAGCTAGGTTTCGGACTATTGCCCAATGCTTTGGAATATCACCTAACCAATCCAGCCCTGACGGTTTCATAGCAACATCAGGATCAATCCCACAGGTAACCGCATTGTGAATAATCATCTGCTTTTGCTCATTCAGCAGAGCAATGAGCTTCCGCTTGTCGCGGATGAAACGGTCGATTTTGCTATTGGCATGATCCAGAAAACGCACGATGGCGGTTTGTTCTTCGAGTGGAGGCAAAACTGTCTGTATCACCTTGAAGTGTTCAGGGCGAAGGCTCCACATATCCGAATCAATACCATAAGACCAACGTTCTGCTTCTTTCGCAAATGCGGGCGTTCGGTAAAGATGATGAAAGTACCAAGAATCAACGTGCTCTCTTGCTCGAACTACAACATACGCAGGACTAATTATGCCGTGATATTTGGAAGCCCCAAGCGCTCCCTGCCATGCTCTCATTTTGTTGTATGCAATATCGCCAGTACGAACGAGCTTGTATGCTGATTTATTGGTGTTCGAACTATCTTTTTTAGATGTCCTTGCAAGTAACTCTTTTGAGTGACTATGCCGCGTTTGATTGTGACCGAAAGCATTTCTTCAGTCGGGTGGTTTTTATCCTTTATTTCTTCAAAGATTGCTCGATTAGGCAGAATTTTCCAATGCGAAGGACATTCACCTAACCACTTTTGATTGGAGTCCTGATATTCTGGATATGGTTTAAGCCCCTCAATCATACTGCCGCCTTACCAATAATCTCAGGCAGCAAATCTTCAGTCGCTTCCTCTAGTTTCCGAATTTTGTCAGCAATTTCTTTCAACGTGCTTAGCTTCGGTGGTTTATAAAAATGGCGGGTAAAACTGATCTCATAGCCGATCTTGGTATCACCCTCCACAAACCACGCATCCGGTGTATAAGGCAATACCTCACGATTGATAAACGCTTCAATCGCATCCCGTGAAGTATCCTCAGTCGGCAAACGCCCCAACAAGCCTGAATCCGCTGCCTCCATAAACGAAATTTGTTCATGGTCACGCAAATCAGTATCAGGCTCATACTCAACAATACACGTCACGCCATCAATCTCATGCTCATAACGCCCACGCAGCGTGTCGGCTTTCGGAATGTTTTTTTTACCTTTACTCGGTGTGTAAACCTTTTTGATCACTTCCGGCGCACCTTCAACCCGCCAGCTAACCGCATTCAAAATGGCTTTTTTATCAGCAGCAGCCAATTTGATATTTAATGCGTCGAGCTGTTCGTCAACCCGATCCCGAAAGACATTATGGTTCTCAAATAAATCATCACCAATCGCAGACCGAAGCTGGGTAGCAATTTCCAGTAAACGCAGGTCACGTCGCCATGTTGCCGCATTCAGTAGTTTTTTCTTTTTACTGTCAGTCAGTGACTTCTTCGCAGGCGCGCTACTGCCACCTTCGCTGTCATCGTCATCAGATTTACCCCAGTTATTCACCTTTTCGGCTAACTGCTTACGCACATTAGCGGGATTCTCAAACAAATCCTCACCCAACTCATCATACAGCGCGCTACGCACCTCAGCATCGCCAGAAGCAAAGCGTAAACTTTCAATCGCTTTACGGCTGAACCGACTATGCAAACGTAACGGGCGCTCCACCTTGACTTTCCAGTAACCAAACTCTGCATTGGGAAAGCGTTTGGCGTTCTCCGATTCTTCAAAATTGATGAAAGTGTCACAAATGCGTTTGATGTCATCCGCCCCCAACTCACAATTTTTTTCTTGCCCATATTCTTACGCAACGGCTGAAACCACTGAGTTGCATCAATAAGCTGAACCTGCCCCTTGCGGTTCTCCGGCTTGCGGTTAGTCAGCACCCAAACGTAAGTGGCGATACCCGTGTTGTAAAACATATTCAGCGGCAGGGCGACAATCGCTTCCAGCCAGTCATTCTCAATAATCCAGCGGCGGATATTACTTTCACCCTGTCCGGCATCGCCGGTGAATAATGAGGAACCATTATGTACCTCGGCGATACGACTGCCGAGCGGACTGTCATGCTTCATCTTGCTGATCATATTGGCAAGAAACAGCATTTGCCCGTCGCTGGAACGTGTCACCAGTGAGTAATTGCTTTCATCATTATGTGTAATGACAAAGCGCGGGTCGCGTAATTCTTTCTTACCCCCATGCGTTCCAGATCACTTTTCCAGCTCTTTCCATACGGCGGATTCGCCAGCATGAAATCAAATTCCTGCGAACGAAAAGCATCATTGGACAGCGTTGAATGCTCCGGGCCACCAACGATATTATCAGCCGCATCACCGTCGCCTTTCAGCAGCAGATCTGCTTTACAAATCGCGTAGGTTTCGCCGTTGATTTCCTGACCGTAAAGGTGCGTAGCAACCTGCTTGCCATGGTCTTTGGCAATTTGTTGCAAGGTTTCTTCAGCAACGGTGAGCATCCCGCCTGTACCACAAGCACAGTCGTAGAGCAGGTAAGTACCGGATTCAATCTCATTGGCTACCGGCAGGAACATCAGGTTAGCCATTAGGCGTACAGCATCACGGGGTGTCCAGTGTTCCCCGGCTTCTTCGTTATTCGCCTCATTAAAACGTCGCACCAAATCCTCAAACATCGTGCCCATTGAGTGATTATCCAGTGCGGGCAAATCACCTTTGGGGTGTGGGCTGAGATTGATGTCATCATCAAGAAATTTATCAATCAACGCACCCAGCGCGTCGGCTTTGGATAAGCGGGGATGACATTGCGAAATTCAAAGTTGGTGAGAATATCCTGTACGTTGGGTGAAAAGCCATCGAGGTAGGCTTCAAAATCGTCACGGAGTGCTTGCTGGGTGCTGCGGGATTTCAGATCACGCAGCAGGAAAGGTGAGGTATTGTAAAATGCTTGCCCGGCAGCGGAGCGCAAAGCACTGTCCTGATTAGCAATTTTTGCGTCATCCAGCATTTTTTTCGTCTTCAATACCTCTTCTTTGGTGGATTCCAAAAGCGCATCGAGGCGACGAATAACGGTCATGGGTAGGATAACGTCACGGTATTTACCGCGATTGAAAACATCGCGTAATTCATCGTCAGCGATGCTCCAGATGAAGTTAGTGAGCCAGGTTAGTTGTGTTTGATCCATATGTTCAGGGCTTTTGAAGGGCTGAGGTCAGTTGAAATATCATACTGTAGAATAGAGGTGATATCGAATAAAGATCATGCAATAGGATTGCTCTGATTCTGATAGTAGCCAAGGGGTATGGCTGCATGTAATGCCTGTCAACTACTGCTTTTTAACAGCCCAATAACAAAGGAACCATCATGCACCAACCCATAATCGCCTACCACCGCGACGAAGAAAACCACTGGGTAGCCGAACTGGCCTGTGGCCACAACCAACACGTCCGCCATAACCCACCGTGGACTAACCGTCCCTGGGTGACAACAGCAGCAGGGCGTAAATCAAAACTGGGTTTCAAGCTGAATTGTGTGAAGTGCGATAACGGGGAACCGCCGGATAATAATTGCTGAGACCGACGCCACTAGACCAAATCAAAATCCACATCCTCATACAGCTCAGCCAGCGAACAACGCAGCCCCACGCTTTGCAATTCCAGCAGCGCAGATTCACCCTCAAAACTAAACAACTCCCAGCGGTTATGCGCATTGCGCCGGAATAACTCCACCCGGAACTGATTTTGGTCAATCAGCACATATTCCTGCAGGCTATCCAATTGCCGATACCACGCAAACTTGCTGCCCCGGTCATAGGCTTCAGTGTTATCCGATAAAATCTCTACAACCAGAATGGGCTGGCATTTAAAATATTTGCGCTTACGATCCTCTGCATCACAACTCACCATCAGGTCGGGGTAAAAATAGGTTTTATCCTCACCAATACGCAGTTTCATATCACTGCTATAAGATTTACAGTCCGAACCACGCAGCTGACCATGTAACATCGCAGACAAGTTAGTGGATAAAGTCACATTAGCGTCGCTCGCTCCTGCCATTGCGTACACTTCACCTTCAATATACTCGCTGCGATAATCTGCTGTTTTTTCTGCGGCCAGATATTGTTCCGGGGTAAGGGTTCGGGTATGTGCCTTCGCTGGCATGATCAGTCTCGTCGATGGTTGAATGGGGGTAGTATATCAATAATCCACCTTCCCGCGTCCAGCCTTGGTCTGCCCACGTTTTTTCTTATTATCCAATCGTTTACGCTTTGAACTGCGAGTAGGGCGGGTCGCCTTACGCTGCTTCTGCACTTTAGTCGCCTCAAGAATCAGTTGCCGCAGCCGTTCCAGCGCATCCGTGCGGTTTTTCTCCTGACTGTTATGCGTCTGCGCCTTAATCACGATAACGCCATCAGCGGAAATGCGCTGGTCAGGGTAGGTGAGCAGTTTTTCTTTCCAGACCTCCGGCAGCGAAGAAGCGCGAATATCAAAGCGCAGGTGAATTGCGGTCGATACTTTATTCACATTCTGCCCGCCGGAGCCTTGCGCACGGATATGTCGGAAGTCAATTTCTTCCGGTGGTATTTGCGTGTTATTGGATAGTTTCAGCATCAATTAAAATCTGCTGCTATAAATCAAACGTATCCGGATCAGGTCCGAGCCGTTTGTCGTGATCCAGCGCGTCCAGCGCCTGCATGTCCTCAGCTAACAGGCTGAAGTTAAAGATGTCAGCATTTTCAGCGATACGGCTTGGAGTCGCAGATTTCGGTATGGTCACCACTTCATGTTGCAGATCCCAGCGCAGGACAATCTGTGCCGGTGTTTTATTATACTTATCCGCCAGTGCCTGAATTAACGGCTCATCGCCCACCTGTCCCTGCATCAGCGGGCTCCAGGCTTCAACCTGAATTTGTTTATCCTTACAGAATTGCAGCAAGTCCGGTTGTAGCAGATGCGGGTGAAATTCAATCTGGTTGGCAACCGGAACCACTGCATCTTCGCTCAGAATATCCTGCAGGTGATGAACCAGAAAATTACTGACGCCAATCGCTTTCGCCCGTCCGCTTTGATAAATCTTTTCCATCTCGCGCCAGGTCTGGCGGTAATGTCCGGCCACCGGCCAATGCACCAGATATAAATCGACGTAATCCACCCCCAGCCGCTCCAGACTATCTTCAAAAGCGGCGGCTACGCGGTTTTCACGTTGTGCATCATTCCAGACCTTGGTGGTCAGAAAAATATCCTCACGGGCAATGCCGCTGTCACGAATGGCTTTACCAACACCTCTTTCATTGCCATAAACAGAAGCCGTATCAATACTGCGATAACCCACTTCCAGCGCGGTTGTTACTGCTTTTTCCACCTGTGCGCCATCCTCCAGCTGATAGACGCCAAAGCCCAGCCAAGGCATCTCCAGGCCATTATTGAGTCGCGTAACATCAGTAATTGTTTGTGGCATTTTTATCTCCTTTTTAGTTTTACGCATAGCGGATGCGGATAATGGGTTCAGTTTGAAACCTAGCACTATCCCGCAGCAGATGGAACTTACCGGAAGTTTGTCGGTGGGATAGCAGATAAAATAAAGTGTGTTGCATGCGTATGCAAAAAGAGTATTATATTTCAGAAGCACCCGCACGGTCGCAGAGGAGGCGTCCGATAGAATGCTCTAATTTTCGGAGATTTAAGCAATGATCAGACATTTAAAAACCGCCAAAAGCGCTGCCGAGCGTAGTGAAGATGATGCAAAAGTACGCGCTGTCGTAGAGGAGACACTGGCAGAAATCGAACAGCGCGGCGATGCCAAAGTACGCGAATTATCCGTCAAATTCGACAAACTGGATCGTGAGTCCTATCGCCTGAGTGATGCGGAAATTGAACAGGCGATGTCCGAAGTATCCGCACAGGATCTGAAAGATATTAAATTCGCCCAAGAACAAATCCGCAATTTCGCACAGCACCAGAAGGATTCCATGCATGATGTCGAAGTGGAGACCATGCCGGGGGTGATTCTGGGGCATAAAAATATACCCGTAAATTCAGTGGGTTGTTATGTGCCCGGTGGTAAGTTCCCGATGGTGGCTTCTGCACACATGAGTGTGCTGACCGCTAAAGTCGCCGGCGTCAAGCGCATTATTGCCGCCGCACCACCGTATCAGGGTAAACCGCATCCGGCGATTGTCACCGCCATGCATCTGGCCGGAGCAGATGAGATTTATGTGCTGGGTGGAATGCAGGCTGTGGGTGCCATGGCGCTGGGTACAGAAACCATTGAGCCGGTGGATATGCTGGTCGGGCCGGGCAATGCCTTTGTGGCTGAGGCCAAACGCCAGTTGTATGGCCGGGTGGGCATTGACCTGTTTGCCGGGCCAACCGAGACACTGGTGGTGGCGGATGAAACGGTGGATGGCGAATTGTGCGCGACGGATCTGTTAGGGCAGGCTGAGCATGGTTATAACTCACCTGCAGTACTCATCACTAATTCTGAACAGCTGGCGCAGGACACTATGGCTGAGATTGAGCGCCAGTTGAAGATTTTGCCAACGGCTGAAACTGCCGCCAAATCATGGGAGGATTATGGTGAGGTGATTGTCTGCGACACTTACGATGAAATGCTGGAGCAGGCTGATTTTTATGCCTCTGAGCATGTGCAGATTATGACCGACCGTGATGACTGGTTTCTGGACAATATGACCAATTACGGTGCTTTGTTCCTCGGGCCGCGCACCAATGTTTCTTATGGCGACAAGGTGATTGGCACTAATCACACCCTGCCGACCAAAAAGGCCGGACGCTATACCGGCGGCTTGTGGGTGGGTAAGTTTATTAAGACACATACCTATCAGAAAGTGACTACGGATGAGGCATCTGCATTGATTGGCGGGTATTGCTCGCGTTTATGCGCGCTTGAGCATTTTGCCGGACATGGTGAGCAGGCGAATATCCGCGTGCGGCGCTATGGCGGGAAAGATGTGCCTTATGCCGGGGTGGTGGAAGCGTGACCGACCGACACACCCAAAACAAAGCCCTGATAAAACCACTGCGTCAGGCACTCTACGACTACGACCCGGAAAACCTCCAAACCGTACTGAAGCAGGTTTTCCACCCCGAAGCCAAAGTCCGTCTGGCCTATCCCTTCGAAGACCTGGACGGCGCGCAGGGCTTATACCAGCAAGCCTTCAAAACCCTTCATCATGCCATGCCCGATCTGGAGCGGCGTGATTACATCGTGATGGCCGGCAGCACCGAACACGGTGCTGATTGGGTGGGCTGTGGTGGCTATTATACCGGCACCTTTGTGCAGCCCTGGCAGGATATTCCGCCCACCGGGCATCAGGCGGCGCTGCGTTTCCACGAGTTCTATTGCATTGAAGACGGGCAGGTGGTTGAGTTTCAGGCGCTATGGGACATCCCCGAGCTGATGATGCAGGCCAATGCCTGGCCGCTGGCTCCGTCTCTGGGGCGGGAGTGGCAGGTTCCGGCACCGGCAACACAGGATGGCATTATCACTGCGCCGTATGATGAGGAGCGTTCTGCTGCCTCCTGCCGGCATGTGGTGGATATGCTGGAGCACATGAAGAGGCATCCGTCACAAGGCGGGCCGGAAGTGATGGAAATGCAGCGTTTCTGGCACCCGAAAATGAACTGGTATGGCCCGGCGGGGATTGGTACCGGACGTGGCATTGCCGGGTTCCGGCACTGGCACCAGATTCCGTTTCTGAACGGCATGCCGGATCGCGGGCAGTATGTGGATGAGATTGAATATCACTTTTTCGGTGATGGTGATTATGTGGCAGTGACCGGCTGGCCAAATATGATCCAGACGCTGAGCCATGACGGCTGGCTGGGGATTGCGCCGGCGGGGAAGAAAATTACCATGCGCTCACTGGATTTCTGGCGGCTGGAAAATGGTTTGATCCGTGAGAATTGGGTGATGGTGGATTTGCTGAGTATGTATGCGCAGATTGGGGTGGATGTGTTCGCACGCCTGAAGGAATTTAATAAGGCGCGTAATCTGGGTGGCATCCCTTTTCCAATACCGGAGCTTGAATGATGCAGTTACCGAAAACCCCGTCTTTTCGTCTGGATGGCCGCCGCGCATTGGTGACCGGCGCATCATCCGGCATTGGCCTGGGATGTGCTGTGGCACTGGCTGAGGCCGGTGCGCATGTCACGCTGGCGGCACGTTCCGCAGATAAGCTGCAAGCTTTGCAGGAAGCGCTGCTTGAAACCGGTTATCAGGCGGATGTAATGGCAATGGATGTCGCTGACCCGGAGCGCACGCTGGCACAGCTAAAGACGCAGCCACCCTATCAGATATTGGTGAACAGTGCCGGTCTGGCGCGGCACAGCCCGGCATTTGAGACCCGGCCGGATGATTTTGATGCGGTGGTGGATTTGAATTTGCGCGGGGCTTATTTCCTGTCAGTCGGTGTGGCACAGGGCATGAAAGAGGCCGGAAAGGGCGGCAGTATTATCAATATTTCCAGCCAGATGGCGCATGTCGGCGGTATAGACCGTGCGGTTTATTGTGCCACCAAGCATGGTGTTGAAGGCATGACCAAGGCAATGGCGATTGAATGGGGGCAGCATCAGATCCGGATTAATACCATTTGCCCGACATTTATCCGCACGCCGCTGACAGAACCGACGTTCCGGAATCCTGAGCGGCTGGCGTGGATTGAGGAGAAGATCAAGTTGGGGCGGGTTGGCGAAGTGGAGGATATTATGGGTGCTGCGGTGTTTTTGGCTTCGGATGCAGCCGCGATGATTACCGGGACTTCATTGTTAATTGATGGCGGGTGGACGGCAGAATGAGTATGCAAGGCTTTGATCCGAAATGGAAAGACTTCCCGGATTATATTATCGGGATCACCAAAGAGATTTGGGAAGACCGTGGTATTGCCACGCTGCATCATTACTACGCAGAAGACATTCCGGTGCGCTCTCCCTCGTCAGTAGTCGCAGGTAATCAGGGCGTAATCGCTGCAACCATGGCGACGCTGGCGGAGTTTCCTGACCGTACTCTGCTGGGCGAGGATGTGATCTGGTCGGGTACGCCGGAGGAAGGTATGTTGTCGTCTCACCGCCTGTTATCCACCGCCACCCATCTGCATGATGGTATGTATGGCAAGGCGACCGGTAAAAAGCTGACCTATCGCATTATTGCCGATTGCCATGCGATTAATAACCAGATTAATGATGAATGGTTGATTCGTGACCAGACCGCGATTGTCAAACAGATGGGCTGGGAGACGAAAGCGTTTGCCGCCGATCTGATTATGCGTGAAGGCGGGCCACATCAGTGCGTGAAACCATTTACGCCGGAGATTGATGTGGCCGGGCCTTATAAGGGACGGGGTAATGATAATGAATGGGGCGAAAAGTACGCGGATATTCTGAACGCGCTGATGAGCGCAGATGTGGCGATCATCGGGCGGGAATATGACCGGGCGTGCCAGCTGGAATATCCGGGTGGTGAAACCGGGCATTCTTATGGTGCGGCGGATCAGTTCTGGATGGGGCTGCGGGCATCGTTTCCTTCCGCACAGTTCACTATTCACCACCAGATTGGTCGTGACGATCCGATGCTGTCACCGCGTGCTGCTATTCGCTGGTCATTACAGGGTAAACATGATGGCTGGGGTCGCTTTGGCACGCCGACCGGCGCGGAGGTATATGTCATGGGTATTTGTCATGCTGAATTCGGCCCGTGGGGGCTGCGGCGTGAGTTTGCCCTGTTTGATGAAACTGCGGTCTGGAAACAGATTTTGCTGCAAACCGGTGAGGGGATTTCAGCATGACGCCACAGGAAATGGAACAACGTATCGTACGTTATGGTGATTTAGTGCCATGTAAAACAGCGTTTATTGATGCGCATACCCCCGGCTCTGATCAGAAGGAAAACTTCACCATTATCGGCGGTGGCGTATCTGAAAGCCCTGATCAACATGTGCACATCAAGGAAACGCCCGGTTTTAATATCGGTGCCGCCGGTCAGCCGCCGAAGTGTTTTAACAGCCTGCATACACACCGCACTGCCGAAGTATTTTTTGTCCTGAAAGGTCGCTGGCGCTTCTTTTGGGGACGTTGGGGAGATACCGGAGAGGTCGTGCTGGAAGAAGGTGACTTGTTTAATATTCCGACGCAGTTATTTCGTGGCTTTGAAAACATCGGTACTGATTACGGCATGATTATGTCAATACTCGGTGGGGATGATGCCGGCGGTGGGGTGATCTGGGCACCGCAGGTGATTGAAAAGGCCCGGGATCATGGGCTGGTGCTGGCGGAAACCGGGCGGCTGTATGACACAAAGAAAGGTGAGTCATTGCCGGAGGGTGTCAAACCTATGCCGTTGATGACTGACAGTGAGCTGGCGGAAATTAACGAAGCAGATGTATCGCTGGTGGTGCCACATCTGGTAACCCGCTACTGGGATATGATGGCGCTGGCTAAGCGGCAACCGGCTAACGTGCTGAGCGCCGATGGCCTGATAAAAGACCGGCCCGGTTTCAGCGTGGATTTTATTAATCATCACACACCTCTGGATGCTTACCGCACAGAACGTCATGAGGTTTTGATGGTGATGCGCGGGCATTGGCGACTGGGCTGGGATGATGGGGAAACTGTGCTGGCTCCGGGGGATGTTTGCGCAGTGCCGCCGGAGTTACAGCGTACTTTAAAGCCATCCATGAGCGGGGAAGCCAGTTTGTTCCGGGTGCGGAATACGGATGATGGGGCGGGGTTTACGGTTTGGTAAACATTTAAGGAGGACACATGAGCAAAATACTAACCACCCACGTTGGCTCGCTGCCGCGTAAACAGGCCGTGGTCGATTTCATCTTTGCCCGTGAGCGTGGTGAAGATTATGAACAGGCTGACTTTGCTGCCTGTATGGCCGAAGCCTGTGCTGAAACTGTCGGTAAACAAGCCAAAGCCGGGATTGATATTGTCTCCGATGGTGAGACCTCGAAGATTTCTTATGCCACTTACGTCAAAGACCGTTACACCGGTTTCAGTGGTGACAGCCCGCGTAATGCACCGGGTGATCTGAAGCTGTTCCCGAGCTTTTTGCAGCGGCTGGCGGATGAGGGGGGTACGCCACAATATTCGCGCCCGATGTGTACCGGCGAAATTAAATCGAAGGGTGATGCCGATTTACAGGCGGATATTGCCAACCTGCAGGCCGGGATGCAGGAACACGGCGTGGCGCGTGGCTTTATGAATGCTGCGTCCCCCGGAGTGATTTCATTATTCCTGCAGAATGAATATTACCCCAGCCGCGAAAAGTATCTGCAAGCTTTGTCCGAGGTGATGAAGGCGGAGTATGAAGCCATTGTTGCTTCCGGCCTGGATTTACAACTGGATTGCCCGGATCTGGCTTTGTCACGGCACATGCTGTTCCAGGATTTGAGTGACGAGGAATTTGTCAGGGTCGCTGAGATGCATGTCGAGGCGCTGAATCATGCGCTGGAAAATGTGCCGCAGGACAAGGTACGGGTGCATATCTGCTGGGGCAATTATGAAGGGCCGCATATCTGTGACATCAGCATGGGTAAGGTGTTTGGCACGCTGATGAAGACCAAATCACGTTATCTGCTGTTTGAGACTTCCAACCCGCGCCATGCTCATGAATGGACGATATTCCGCGACCGCAGGGATGAGATTCCTGACGATAAAGTGTTAGTGCCGGGCGTGTTGGATACCACCACTAATTTTGTTGAGCACCCTGAGCTGGTAGCAGAGCGTATCCGGCGTTTTGTGGATATTGTCGGACGTGAGCGGGTGATTGCCGGAACGGATTGTGGCTTTGGCACGTTTGCCGGGTTTGGTGCGGTGGACCCGGAGATTGCCTATGCCAAGCTGGCGGCTCTGAGTGAAGGGGCTGCAATGGTCTGATGTTTTTCTGACTGCTGTACAGGGAGGTATGGCAGGCTTTTTAATCGTTACATGAGGAGGAGAATCATGCAATTGAGCAATTTGTATCTGTTTGATCCTGAGACGGAGGAGCGGATTCTGGTTTAAGTTTTGTCGCTATGAATACTCACGAAGCACTTATTTTTCTCCCCGGCATGATGTGTGATGCGCGTCTGTTCATGCCGCAAATCAGCCATATCTCCGCCAGCCACACGATACAGGTGGCAACACTAACCCGCCATGACACAATGCAGGCATTAGCTGAAGAGGTATTGGCGAATGCACCGCCGATTTTTGCCCTCGCGGGTTTATCGATGGGCGGCATTGTAGCGATGGAAATCATGCGCATTGCACCGCAACGGGTCAGCCGTCTGGCCTTACTGGATACCAATCCCAAAGCCGAATTACCGGAAGTAACTGAACGGCGCTGGCCGCAGATTGAAAAGGTAAAAGCCGGGCAGTTACGGGCGGTGATGCGCGATGAGATGAAACCGAATTATCTCAGTGACGGGGCGCATCAGGGCGCGATACTCGATACCTGTATGGCGATGGCAGAATCACTCGGGCCGGAAGTATTTATCCGCCAGTCGCTGGCATTGATGAACCGCCCCGATCAGCAGGACACCTTGAGAAAAGTGGAAATTCCGACACTGATTTTATGTGGTGAAAATGATAGTTTGTGCCCGTTGGAACGGCATGAGCTTATGCAGCAACTGATAGCAAATTCACAATTAACCCTTATTCCCGGTGCGGGGCATTTACCGACCCTGGAACAACCTGAATTAACCAATGAGGCATTAATGCAATGGCTGAAGCAATAGAGATAATAGCGGATGAAGATTTGCTGGCGTTGCTGCGCAAAGTAGACACACCGACGGTTTGTAATGCGATAGAAGTAGCGCAGGGCAAGCGTGGTTTTAGCAATTTTACCCGTGGCACCATGCTGAGTTCTGATCCGCAGGCACCGGCCATCGTCGGTTTTGCCCGCACTGCGAAAATTGCCGGGCAGGAGCCGCCTGATATTCCGCCGGAGCAGGTGAAAAAACTACGAATCGATTATTTCAGGTCGATGGCGGCTGATGCGCGGCCATCACTGGCGGTGATTGAGGATGTTGATTTCCCCGACTGTGTCAGTGCCTGGTGGGGTGAAGTGCATACTGCAGTGCATAAAGGACTGGGTTTGTCGGGTGCGGTGACCAATGGTGTGATGCGTGATTTAGGCGATCTGGAGCCGGGATTTCCGGTCATTGCCGGTTCGGTTGGTCCGAGTCATGCTTTTGTGCATGTGCGCGAGATTGGTACTCCGGTGAATGTGTTTGGCATGCAGGTGCAACAAGGTGATTTGGTGCATGCAGACCGGCATGGGGCTTTGGTGGTGCCGCCTGAGGTGATTCCGAACCTGAAACAGGCGATTGAGAAGTTGTTGGTGACTGAGCAACTGATCCTTGGCCCGGCGCGGGAACCCGGGTTTGATTTTGATAAACTGCAGGCGGCCTGGGCTGAGTTTGAGAAAGCAAGGACCTAGGGAGTTACGGGCATTGGCACAGTGGGTGGTCATTCATCAACCGGATGATGTGATTCCTGCCGGGGCTACCATGCTGACGGGCCGGACTCCGGTCAATTGCATAGCAAATCCTTAGCGTCTAAACTCAAAACACTGCTGCCACGGAAGGTAAGACCCGGAGTTTGTCTGTGGCCCCCAACCCCGATGATAAGGATGCTCATGTCTGACACTGCCCCTCAGTCTGCCGATACTGCTCCGGCACACCCGTTATTATCCGCTGCCGGTCAGCAGCGGCTGGATGCTATCTGTCATACCCCGCTGCGCCGGGGTAATCAGGTCATTCTGTTAGCCAGTGGTGCGGAATCTTACCGTTATCGCCGGGCCCTGCTGGATAAGGCCAAAGTCAGCATTCATATCGTCGCTTTCTCACTGATGCGCGACAGCACCAGTTTCGGGTTGCGTGATGTGTTACTGGAAAAACTGCGTCAGGGTGTGGAAGTAAAACTGATTCTGGATGATGCCGTAATGTGGTCGACGTTCAGCGGTGGCATTGTGCGCGAACTGCAACAGGCCGGAGCACAGACCATCCGGTACCATCAGCTGTTCCATAATATTCTGCCGGACTGGAGTCAGGGGAATCCGTTCCGCCAGCTGATCCGTATTTTTAAGCTGAAACTGAAGCGGCGTTATCATGAAAAATACATGGTGATTGATGGTACTGAGGTGGTTCTCGGTGGTATTAACTGGGGTAATAAATACGCTTACGGTGGCATTAAGCCGAAGGCCTGGCGGGATTCTGATGCTTATATTACCGGGCCGGTAGTCAGTGATATTCAGCGCCAGTTTCACAAGGATTTCAATCGCTATTTAGTGATGAATGACTACCTGAGTCAGGATCTCGGCAGCACCTTACCGGAACAGGCCACACAGTCCACCGTGCCGGAAAACCCGGTCACCGGCGAAGATAACATCCGCTATGTGGCACACAAGCCTTACGATGATAACGAGCTGGTAATGACCAATGCTTATCTGCAGGTGATTCGTGAGGCACAGAATTATATTTACTGGGGTTGTCATGGTATCCGACCACCGAATGTCATCGCCGGGGCACTGGCCGAAGCTGTGCAGCGCGGGGTGGATGTGCGGCTGTACACCAATTCGAAGCAGGCGTCGCGTACGCTGATGTTATGGGGATTAATGGGCTGGATGTATACCGAAAGCCACCGCCATTTTTATGGTTTGCTCAGTCGTGGTATCCGCGTGTTTGAATGGCAGAAACCCGGTGCGTTCCACTCAAAGAACATGGTGATAGATGATGTCTTCGCCTCGGTGGGGTCGTATAACATTGCCCGTGGTTCAGCCTTTCATCACACCGAAAGCAATATTTTTGTCACCTCCGGCGCATTTCAGCTACAGGTGAAAAAACAGTTCATGATTGACGAGCAGGATTGCCGGGAAATTAAACTGGATGAAGTCAAACCACCCTCGGCTTATCATGACCCGTTCCGGCGTAAGCTGAATCCGCGTAACCGCCTGATCAGGGAAGGTTTATTGCCGGATGCGCTAAAACAAACCCTCAGCACAACGGGGGAGGATTAACCATGCCCGCTGTCATCAGAAATACCGTGGACAGATTGCAAAGCGGTTTTCTGCGCATGTTCGGTAATATTAAATATTATCCCTGGCCGCTGTTTTTTATTTATGACCCCAAAGGTTATCAGGTCAGGGGTTATGAAGTCCGCGAGGTGATTAACTGTATTCAGCCCGGCGATATTGTACTGCGCGGTTATGACAAATACCTCAGCGGGGCATTTATACCCGGCTATTTCAGTCATGCCGGTTTGTATGTCGGTCCGGTTAAAGCTGAGGATGCACTACAGATTGATCCGCCACTGAGCGAACAACAACAGGATTATTTTGTCCCCGGTGAACAGATGGTGATTCACGCTATGGCACAGGGCGTGTTTATGGAGGATATTATTGATTTCTGCCGCTGTGACCGGATGTTAATTCTGCGGTTTCCCGGGCAGTTCACCGCCTCCGCTGAAGGTGATGACACCGAGCCGATGGAAAAAGTATTCACCGTTGAGGAATATCACCTGTTCCGCGACCTTAAAGCGGGTAAGACCGTACATTTCGGCGACATCTGGCCACTGATCTACCGGATTGCGCTGAAGCAGATTGGTAAGCCTTATGATTTTAAATTTAATTTTGAGAATTATAATGATTTATCCTGCACCGAATACGTGCAATCCTGCATTAAATCACTGGCCCCTTATCACGGAATTGTAGCATTGGAACAGCATTATTTCGGCTTGTTAAAGAAGTCAGTGATTGAGCCGGATGCTTTTGTGAAACCTTGTTTTGAAGCGGTTTGGCAGAGCCGCTCAGTGGATTTGGGACGGGTCAAGTCGTCAGTGTAGCGGTGCATGAAGCCAGCGCCATGAGGGCGAAAGTGCTATTGCCCGCATGGCTGGGATCTTTCATAGTAAACCCTGCTAATGCAGCTTGATCCGGCTGGTTGTGCTTTTACGTAACAGACTGCCGGATGTTTCCAGCATGACTTTCCAGATGCCATGCAGACCCAGTTGATGTTTTTTATACAGCATGTTGTACATAAAACGTGCGATATAGCCTTCAACAAACAGGGTGCCTTTGGCGATATTACCCATCAGTCCGCCAACCGCCTTGTTTTCCCCCAACGACACCAGTGAGCCAAAATCCTGATAACTGAAGTCGTCGAGTGGTTTGCCCAGCAAGCGGTTTTTTAGCTGCTTGTTCAGGTAGATAGCCTGTTGATGGGCAGCCTGTGCCCTGGGGGGAATAAGTTCACCAGCGGCACGACCCGGCCACTGGGTCGCAGCACAATCACCCAGCGCAAAAATAGCCTCATCGCGGGTGGTTTGCAGCGTTGATGTCACCTGTAACTGATTAATGCGGTTGCTTTCCAGCCCATCCATCGCTTTCAGGCAGGCAGGGGCGCGAATACCGGCTGCCCATACCACCAGTTCTGCCGGAACAAAGTCACCGGAGCCGAGTTGAACCCCACGCTCAGTGATTTCTGTTACGCGGGCATTGGTACGCAGTTGTACGTCCAGCCTCTGTAAAATACGGGTCGCCTCTGCTGCCATTCTTTCCGGCAGGGCGGGCAGGATACGTTGTTCAGCTTCAATCAGTGTCAGTACCACATCCTGGTCTGCCTCCAGCCGATCCAGCCCGTAAGCTAGCAGATTGCGCACACTGCTGTGCAGCTCAGCGGCCAGTTCAACGCCGGTGGCTCCGGCTCCGATGATGGCAATGCGCAACTGTTCCGGGCGCAACGGTTCTGCCTGAGCGTTGGCGCGAATACAGGCATTTACCATTTTGCGGTGAAAACGTTGTGCCTGTTCAGCAGTATCCAGCTGGATAGCATGTTGCTCCACGCCGGGAATGCCGAAGTCGTTGGTACGGCTGCCGATGGCAATCACCAGTGTGTCATAGGAAAAGCTGCGTTTGGTGGTGACTTCCTGACCCTCATCATCATGGTAGGCATCAACGAAGACCAGCTTTTGTTCACGGTCAATATGGGTCAGGCTGCCGATACGGTAACGGAAATGATGCCAGTGTGCCTGGGCCAGATAGTCCACCTCGTGCACACTGTAATCGATAGAGCCGGAGGCAATTTCATGTAACATGGGTTTCCAGATATGGGTGCGGTTACGGTCAATCAGGGTGATTTGTGCCTGTTTCCGTTTACCGAGCGAGTCGCCCAGTAAGGTTGCTAATTCCAGTCCGCCGGCTCCGCCGCCGACAATGACTATGCGGTGTAAGTTTGTCTGTATTTCATTTTTCATAGTTAAGTCAGATGCTTGCAATCCAGAAACAGAGGTTCGTGATCATACCTGACTTTGGTTGGTTAGAAGTAGGTCGGTACCGGCTAATATTTCAGGCCGGAAGTGCTATACCCCCACTCCGGCAAGACGGAATCCTGTCAAGCCGCCGGGGATGCGCTAAACTGGGCGCATGATACGTCTGACCTTATTTTTTATCTCATTTGGCATGCTGGTATTCAGCCTGCTGCAGGTGCTGAATTACTGGCAGTATGAAGAGCGCCTGCAGGATATTACGCAGCTGATGCAGCGTAAGGTCAGCGCTGCGGATATTGAGCAGCAAATCACTCAGGCGATTGAGCAGGATAATCCGGAAGATGCACGCATGTATCTGGCGCTGGCGGATACCTTTGGTTACCGGATAGATAAGGATTTTGAGTCACAACTGGCTGAACTGGAAAGCCCGCTCAATAGTACGCTGCGACAAACCGGACGTTTTATTGATGGTTTTGTCGATGGTAAGGCGGACAGTGGTGCCGGTGTCGCCGGCGCGATTACCGCTGATTTTACCGTGGTGGGCGATGTGCGTGATCTTAAGGAGCAGTATGATTTGTATGCACAGGGCCAGGAGGTCAGCGAGCTGATTGTGACGCTGGCCGGGGTAGGGGTTGGACTGACTGCGGCTACATTAGCGAGTGCCGGAAGTGCGGCGCCGGCCAAGTCCGGTGTCTCAGCATTAAAAATAGCCGGACGCAGCGGTAAACTCACCCCGAAGCTGCAGAAAATGTTGCTGCGTCAGGGGCGGGATGTATTTGATTATCCGCTGTTTCTGCGCACGGCAAAAAATGAACAGAGCATCGACGGCCTGCGCCGTGCGGCGGTGCGGGCTTATAACCCACAGGCGATGAGTGCTTTGGGCGAAACGGCACAACAGGTGAATAATGTACGTCGTTCAACCTCAACGCTGGATACGATTCAGTTACTGCGTTATGTGGAAAATGCCGATGATCTGCGTCGGCTGGAAAAGGTCAGCAGCCAGTACGGTAGCCTGACCCGGGGTATTCTGCGGCTGGCGGGTAAGGGAGCCATCGGCACGGTACGGGCGCTGCGGCATGCGGCTGAGTTGATGGTCAGCCTGGGGGCGGCGCTGGTCTCATTGTTAGCCACGCTGTTTTCAGTGAGTGGTGTTTTCCGGTCAAAACAATAAGTGATTAACGGAGTTAGCAACCTTGAATAATAATCCTCTGGTCAGCCTGAAAAATTTATCCGTCCGTTTCAAACAGGGCAGTACGGCTCAGCAGGTCGTCAATGCAATCAGTTTTGATATTCAGCGTGGTGAGACACTGGCGCTGGTAGGGGAAAGCGGCTCCGGTAAAACCGTGACCGCGATGTCCATTTTACGCCTGTTACCCAGTCCGCCTGCCAGCTGGCAGGGCGAGATTCTGTTTGATGGCCGCAATGTGCTGGATATGCCGGAATCTGCCTTGCGTTTTATGCGCGGTAATGATGTCGGGGTGATTTTCCAGGAGCCGATGATGTCACTGAACCCGCTGCATACGGTGGAAAAGCAGCTGGCTGAGGTGTTGTATCTGCATAAGCGCATGCCACTGAAAAAAGCCCGGCCGCTGATTGAGGAGTGGCTGAACCGGGTCGGGATTGAAAACCCGCAGGAGAAAATGAAAAGCTACCCGCACCAGTTGTCCGGTGGCCAACAGCAGCGGGTGATGATTGCCATGGCGCTGATTAATGAGCCGGATCTGCTGATTGCCGATGAGCCGACCACAGCGCTGGATGTCACTATTCAGGCGCAGATTCTGGAATTGATCAATGAGCTGAAACGTGAGTTGGGCATGTCGGTGCTGTTTATCACCCATGACCTGGCGGTGGTGAAGCAGGTTGCTGACCGGGTGGCGGTGATGTGCAAGGGCGATCTGGTTGAACTGAATGATGCGCAGACATTATTTTCCAGCCCGCAGCATCCTTATACCCAAAAACTGCTTGGCGCTTTTCATGCCCGGCGTGAGGACAGCATCAAAGCCGATGCGCCGGCGCTGATGCAGGTGGATGACCTGAAAGTCTGGTTTCCGATTCAGCGTGGTGTATTGCGTAAAACCGTGGGCTATGTCAAAGCGGTGGATGGGATTTCTTTTACCCTGCAACAGGGAGAGGCACTCGGCATCGTTGGTGAGAGTGGTTCCGGCAAGACTACCCTGACCCATGCCCTGCTCAGGCTGGTGAACAGTGAGGGGCGCTATACCTTTAACGACAAGGTGCTGAGTGAGCTGGAAGGTGACGATTTGCGTCCGTTCCGGCGTGCCATGCAGCTGATTTTTCAGGATCCCTATGGCAGTCTGAGTCCGCGTATGTCGGTCGGGCAGATTATCGGTGAGGGGCTGGAAATTCATAATATCGGCACACCGGCGGAACGCCATGCCAGAGTACTGGAAACCATGAAACTGGTCGAACTGAGTCCGGAGTGGATTGACCGTTATCCGAATGAATTTTCCGGCGGGCAACGGCAGCGGATTGCGATTGCCCGGGCACTGATTATGGAGCCGGAGCTGGTGGTGCTGGATGAGCCGACCTCAGCGCTGGATCGTACTATTCAGGCACAGGTAATTGAGCTGCTGATCCGCCTGCAGCATGAGAAAAACCTGACCTATATTTTTATTACTCATGACCTGGGGGTAGTGCAGGCGATGTGTCATAACGTGCTGGTGATCCAGAAGGGGAAGTTGGTGGAGGCCGGGCCGGTACGGGAGATTTTTGATAATCCGCAGCAGGAGTATACGAAAAGGTTGCTGGCTTCGGTGTTGTGAGCTGGCATGTGCTCCCGCAGGTAGTGGCTGATGTTGCCGCCTGGTTGTCGGTACGGTTAAGCTGACAACAGGTCAGGATGGAATGATTGTGACATTTCCACGACAGAAGTTTGTGAACTTCCATATATCCCAAACGTGATATTATACTGCGCTTATTTAGTCTATTTTTAAATTCAGCAACCCACAGGTAGCCTTAATATGAGTGACTTGTCCAACACCATTATTTACACAAAAACTGACGAGGCCCCCGCTTTAGCCACCCGCTCTCTGTTACCGGTTATACAAACCTTCGCCAAGACAGCGGGCATCAATGTTGAGCTTCGTGATATTTCGCTGGCTGGCCGTATTCTGGCTGCCTTTCCGGAGTTTTTGAGTGAGGAGCAGCGGGTTGCGGATGCCCTGCAGGAGCTGGGTGACCTGACTCAGTCAGCCGACGCCAATATCGTCAAACTGCCTAATATCAGTGCTTCTCTTCCCCAGTTGCGTGCCGCGATTGCTGAGCTGCAGGAAAAAGGCTATGCCGTGCCTGACTATCCGGATGAGCCGCAGGACGAAAAAGAGCAGGATATCAAAGAGCGTTACGGAAAAATCCTTGGCAGTGCAGTGAACCCTGTGTTGCGGGAAGGTAACTCTGATCGTCGTGCCCCGCCATCGGTAAAAAATTACGCGCGTAAAAACCCGCATAAAATGGGTAAATGGAGCATGGCCTCGCGTTCACATGTTGCGCATATGAACGGAAAAGGTGACTTCTATTCCAGCGAAAAATCCATGGTGGTGGATAAAGCGACTGATGTGCGGATTGAGTTTGTTGACAGGGAAACTCAGGAGGTCACCGTACTGAAAGAAAGTACGCCATTGCTGGACGGGGAAGTGATCGATGCCATGTTCATGAGCAGAAAAGCGCTGCGTGCCTTTTTTGAAGAGCAGATGGAAGATGCCCGCGAAACCGGCATGCTGTTTTCCCTGCATGTTAAGGCGACTATGATGAAGGTGTCGCACCCGATTGTGTTTGGCCATGCGGTGACGGTGTTTTACAAGAAGCTATTCGATAAATGGGGCAAGACCTTTAAGGAAATCGGTGTTAATCCGAATAATGGTTTGGGCAACGTTTATATGCGCATTCAGGAGCTGCCGCAGTCCAAACGCGCTGAAATTGAAGCAGATATTCGCGCCTGTTACATCCACCGCCCTGAAGTGGCGATGGTGGATTCCGACCGTGGTATTTCCAATCTGCATGTGCCCAGTGACGTGATTGTCGATGCTTCCATGCCGGCGATGATCCGTAACTCCGGCAAAATGTGGGGTGCTGACGGTAAGCTGAAAGATACCAAGGCGGTGATTCCGGAAAGTACCTACGCGACGATTTATCAGGAAGTGATCAACTTCTGCCGTACCCACGGTGCTTTTGATCCGACTACCATGGGCACGGTGCCCAATGTGGGTTTGATGGCGCAGAAGGCAGAAGAGTACGGTTCACATGACAAGACGTTTGAAATGTTTGCTGACGGCACCATGCGTGTGGTGGACAAAAACAGCGGTGAGACCTTGCTGCAGCATGAGGTGGAAAAAGGCGACATCTGGCGTATGTGCCAGACCAAGGACGAGCCGATCCGTGACTGGGTGAAGCTGGCGGTAAAGCGCTGCCGTAACTCGAATACCCCGGCTATTTTCTGGCTGGATAAAGAGCGTGCGCATGACCAGCAGTTGCGCAAGAAGGTAGAGCGTTATCTGCAGGATCATGACACCGAAGGGCTGGATATCCGTATTCATTCACCGGTTGTCGCCATTCGTCGCACTATGGAACGGCTGATCCGCGGTAAGGACACCATTTCAGTGACCGGCAATGTGTTACGTGATTATCTGACTGACCTGTTCCCGATTCTGGAGCTGGGTACCAGTGCCAAAATGCTGTCGATTGTACCGTTGATGAATGGCGGCGGCATGTTTGAAACCGGGGCCGGTGGTTCTGCCCCCAAGCATGTTCAGCAGCTGAATGAAGAGAACTACCTGCGCTGGGACTCGCTGGGTGAGTTTCTGGCCATGGCGGTGTCGTTTGAGCACCTGGCTGAGCATACCGGGAATGCGCGTGCGGAGATTCTGGCGAAAACGCTGGATGAGGCGACCGGGATGCTGCTGGAAAATAATAAGTCGCCACAACGTAAGCTGGGTCAGCTGGATAACCGTGGCAGTCATTTTTATCTGGCGCTGTACTGGGCACAGGCGCTGGCCGCTCAGGATGAGGATGCTGAACTGAAAGCCACCTTCAGCAAGCTGGCAGAACAGCTGGCAGAGAATGAACAGCGCATTGTCGATGAGTTGCTCAGTGTCCAGGGTGAGGCCGCTGATATCGGTGGTTACTATCTGCCGGATGAGGATGCGGCTAATCAGGTGATGCGCCCCAGCGTAACCTTCAATGCGGCATTAGCATCGCTGTAAGTAGTTTAATTACGGCTTACAGGCATCAACGGAACAACTTTTCGTGTTAAAGTCAGCGCACGATTAAGCACGAAAAGTTTGTTCCATGATTGATGATGACGAAGAAGAGTTTGTTTATGCGGAGCGTCCCAACCGGACTTTACTGAAGCAGGAGACAGAGGCCTATAAGGCGCTGGTGCTGCGCATGATGGGTATGAGTGAAACGCTGTTTAAGGCGCTGGACATCTCCGATGATTTACGCAACGCGGTGACGGATGCCAAACGCTTTAAAGTGGGGGCGAGAAAGCGTCAGATTCGCTATACGACCGGTTTAATGCGCCATGAGGATTGTGATGCGATCAGCGCTCAGATTGACCGGCTGGAACGTCCGTCCCGCCGTAAGGTAGAGGAGTTTCATCAGCTGGAAGCGTGGCGTGATCAGCTGCTGGCCGGTGACGGGGCAGTGATTGATACCCTGATTGCTGAATTTGATGCGCTGGACGTGCAGTATCTGCGTCAGCTGGTGCGCAATGCGGCTAAAGAAGCGAAAAATAATAAACCACCAAAATCTGCCCGTCTGCTGTTTCAATACCTGAAAGAGCTGCAGTCTGCTGCAGCTTAATGCATAAAAATAATTACAGAGGATTGCTGGTGTGTCGGTTCTGAAACGCTGGGCTTTTAATGTTTTATTGGTGGGCGCTTTGCTGGCCTTTTGGCATGCTATTTTTGCGCCGCTGATGGAGCTGGAGAAGCTGTGGATTTTTAATAACCAGTATTCACTTTACTCCGGTTTGCAGACGCTGTGGCAGCATGGCGAGACTTTCCTGTTTTTCTTCCTGTTTTTGTTCAGTGTGATGACACCGCTGGTCAAAATGGCCGGTCTGGCACTGATCGCAAATACCGGCAGCGGGTTTCGCCGCGCACATGAGCGCTTTCTGTATGTGCTGGAAACCTGGGGTAAATGGTCGATGCTGGATGTGTTTGTGGTTGCCTTACTGTTTGTGTCAGTCAAGCTGGGTTCACTGGCCAATGTGACTGTGCATGAAGGCCTGTATTGGTTTGGGGGAGCGGTATTACTGATTCAGATGCTGAGTATGTGGCTGAGCTGGGAAATAAGAGGTGGTAAAAAAAACCATCCGTAGCACGGTAAATGATTGGAGGAGGAGAGGAGAGTCACGTACCGTTCTTGTGCTACGAATGGTTTTACCACATGCTGCTCAAACAAAGTTATGTTCTGTCACTCAGTAAGCCGCTGGAGGAGGAGGTGCGTCTTACCGGACTGGCAGATCAAAGCTTGGCTCTGTCTGTGTTGTGCTGCATTGATAGTAATGTTAGTTATTCACTGATTATTTAACAAGCTACTATTTATCACCGTTCAAGTTAGGAAATCTGACCCAAACGAACGACTGTTCGGCTGTGTTAATATTACTACTCATACCTGAGCATAGTAACTGATCGGGTATTTTTCCAATTTTGCCGGAGTTTTTATGCTAAACCCGATCCATATTAACCAGAGCTTTGACGCCGGAAACATTGAAGTCGTCAGTGCTGCACATGCTACAGATATTCAGCTACGGATTCGTCCGGATCAGCAGTCTGATTTCTTCCAGTGGTTCTATTTCCGGGTCAGTGGTGCCCGTTCCGAAGCGCTGAAAATGCGTCTGTTGAATGCCGCTGAGGCTGCTTTTGCCGATGGTTGGGATGGCTATCAGGCACTGGCGTCCTATGATCAGGAGGACTGGTTCCGGGTGCCGACCCGTTATGAAAACAATGAGTTGGTTATTGAGCACACGCCGCAAGCGGATGCGGTTTATTATGCCTATTTCACACCGTATAGCCTGCAGCGACACCGTGAACTGATCGCAGCGGCACAATGTGACGAACGTTGCCGTTTATATGTGGCAGGACAAACCGTGCAGGGACGTGATCTGGATGTACTGCAGATTGGTGAGGATAATGGCGGAAATAAGCGGGTATGGATTATTGCCCGCCAGCATCCCGGTGAGTCGATGGCAGAATGGCTGGCAGAGGGTTTGCTGGAACGCCTGCTCGACGATGATGATGCACTGGTGGAAAGGCTGCTGCAAAAAGCAGTGTTTTATGTCGTGCCGAATATGAATCCGGATGGCAGTACACTGGGTCATTTGCGTACCAATGCCGCGGGTGTGAACCTGAACCGGGTATGGGGAAAGGCTGATCCTGAAACCAGTCCGGAAGTATTTTATATTCAGCAAATGATGGAACAGACCGGCTGTGATTTGTTTCTGGATATTCATGGCGATGAAAGTATCCCCTATAACTTCATTGCCGGGCAGGATGGTGCGCCGGTGGCAGAAGACATTCTGCAGCAGGAGGCTGCATTTAAGCGCAATCTGTTGCGGGTAAATCCTGATTTTCAGCTGGAATATGGTTATGCGCCGGATCGTTTCGGCCCGGAAACACTGACCCTGGCCAGTTTTTGGGTGGGACAGCGCTTTGGTATTGCGGCGATGACGCTGGAAATGCCGTTTAAGGATAACCTGACCCGTCCTGATCCGCTGGCAGGCTGGTCAGCAGCGCGCAGTGCAAAACTGGGCGCTTCCTTGCTGAATCCTGTTGCAGAGCATCTGCAGGTGGTATGAGTTATCTCCGAAAACGGCTCCGGAGAAATGGGAGGGACAATATCTCCGGAGCCACCCCCTCACAGGAACACACGCCGGGCCGGATTACCAGATTTTTTCACCCGGCTCCGGCTTGTGTCCGGATAGTTTCATAAATTTCCAGAACAAATAACCCAGAAAGCCCATTATGAAAATAAGGGTGACGGATGACATTAACAGGATGCCTTCAAGGCTAGCGAAAAAATTCATGACTTTACTCCCTGGATCTGATTCTTGAGTCCATCCTAAGCCGGTATTGATTACCGGGCTTTGCGTAAAATCAAAGCCTCAACAGGCTGAAGGGTTTCCTTGTCCTGGATCAAGTTTTGCCGGATTAATCTGATTTTGCTGTTTTGTTCCCGGAGAGCAGGCCGGATGCGCCCTGATAGGTGACAAGAATAATCGAGAAGACTACCAGTAACAGTGCCGCGCCCGCGATTTCAGGGGTGGCGCTTTGCTTGCTCATAATGCCGTAGGCTGCCCAGGCAATCACCAGCCCAAAGATCATGTCATGACGTTTCAATACCACTACAGCACTGATTCCGGCTGCAACCGCCAGTTTCAGCAGCGTCCAGTTGATTGGGTTCAGGCCGGCACCTTCCCAGCCCATGGCCTGCTGGACGATGGTCAGATTAGCAATGGTGGCGACAGTAATCCAGCCGCTATAAAGACTGAATGGCAGGTAAAGGAATAACCACCGTGACCAGCTTACCGGCCGCAAATTAATTTGCAGTGCGGAGTAGATCTTAATCAGCAGGATAAGCAATACCACCATCACCAGTAAGGATAACCAAAGCCGGTCGTAGTGCCAGCAGAATAACCAGATAATATTTGTCAGACAGGTCAGGATAAACAGACGGGTTACTGTCGATACCAGCGCTTTATTACGTTGTGCAGGCAGCGCCTGATAAATCACAAATCCGGCCAGCGTCAGATAAATCAACCCCCAGATCGAGAAGGTGAAGCCATCCGGTGTAAACAGGGTGGGGTATTTGTCGGAGACATCTTTCTGGGTCTGGCCGCCAAGGGGGATGATATTTGACAGGGCATTGACCATTACCATCAGAATAAAGGCAAGAATGGCACCAGCCCATTCGGTAGTGTTACGGGTTACTGTACGCTCCATGTTGTATTCTCCTGCCAGACTTGTTGATGATGGTTTAAAGGTAGTCTGCTTGCAAGAGAATTGCTAAGTATTCTGCCCGAACCTCAGAAAGGTGCGGGATTCAGGGATTGCCGGCGGTAATTTTTGTGCCGGAAAATAAAATATCGGACTGATCGATTTCATTTTCACCGGAGCTGTCCTGCCTGATCTTGCCAACGGTCAGCTTACCGGCCAGATTATTTTCCTGATTAAAAGACAGGATACCATTGGTTTCTTCCAGTCCCACATACTGACCGTCCGCGTCATAGGCCTGTTTAAAATAACGGATACTGAAACTGCCATCCGGATTTTGCTGCCAGGCACCGTGGGCAGAGCTGAAAGCCAGATTACCCCGTAACGGATCAATCAGCGGATTTTCTGACTGGATAATTACCCCGCCGGGAAGAAAGCTGAATAAATAAGGTGATTTGTAACCGTCATCAATACTGACAATCCATGAACCAATGAAGTCCTGACGCATTATGTTCTGCTGGATAACAGGAGTCGCTGTTGCACCACTGCCGGAATCATCTGCAAAAACCGGGGCTGCCAGTGCTGATGAAATCAGGATGGCAAGTGTGAGTCCGGTTCTTTTTAAATGATTTTTTTTAAAATAATTCATATTGCTCATATTTTTAATCCGCTATCAACGCTGTATACGCAGTGGTTGTCACTACTCACAATAATAGCATTTTAATCCAATTGTTTCAGTTGTTCTGCTGTTAACAGGAATACACCGTCCCCGCCACGTTCAAATTCAAGCCAGTGAAAGGCAATATCCGGATAGGCGGCCATCAGTGCGTACTGACTGTTACCGACCTCAACAATTAAAATACCCTGATCTGTCAGGTGTTTTCCGGCCTCTTTCAGAATCCGGTGGGCAATACTCAGCCCGTCCTGACCGGCCTCCAGCCCTAATACCGGCTCATGGCGGAATTCATCACTCATGGCAGCGAGGTCTTCGGCATCAACATAAGGCGGGTTGCTGACAATAATGTCGTAACGCTTGTCACCCAACGCATCGAACAGATCAGAATGGACAACTTTGACATGACTTTGTGCGCCATGTCTTTTGATATTGGCCTGCGCCACTTCCAGTGCATCGATGGAAATATCACTCAGATCGACCTGTGCATGCGGGAAAGCATAGGCACAGGCAATACCGATACAACCACTACCGGTGCACAGGTCAAGAATCTCCGTGACCTGATTCGGGTCAGTCCAGGGATAGAACTGTTTTTCCACCCATTCTGCCAGCGGTGAGCGTGGTACCAGCACGCGTTCATCAATGTAAAACGGTAGTCCGGCAAACCAGCCCTCATTGGTCAGATAAGCCGCCGGTTTACGCTCTGTCACCCGGCGCCGGAGTAATTTGCCGGCTTTTTTACGCTCCTGCGGGGTCAGGCGACTGTCGAAATAAATTTCAGGTGTATCCACCGGCAGGTGCAATGCATGTAAAACCAGATAAGCCGCCTCATCCAGTGCCGAGGACATGCCGTGCGAAAAGCTCAGCTCAGCCTGCATGAACTGACTGGCGCCCCAGCGAATTAAGTCGCGAATGGTGCGCATTTGTTTTACATCTTCAACCCAATCGTTTTGCATGGTTTAGTTTAATCGTTTAATCATTGCAGCGTTTAAAATTTGCCGTATCATCCAGCATTTTCCTGTACTTTTCCAATTGAATTGACCGCTATGCATCATATTTCTGATTATTTCAAGTCATGGCCACTCTATGTACTGCCGCATCACTTCCTGTCACGCATCGTGTTTAAGCTGACCCGGATACGCTCACCAAGGCTGGTTCCGGCAGCTATCAGCCGCTTCAGCAAACTGTTTAAGGTTAATCTGGATGAGGCTGTTAATCCCGATCCGCACAGCTATGCCACCTTCAATGAGTTTTTTACCCGGCCACTGAAGCCGGAGCTACGGCCGGTTGCCGGAGGGAGCGATGTACTGGTTAGTCCGGTGGATGGCACCATCAGCCAGTTCGGGAAAATTGAGCAGGGGCGTATTTTTCAGGCCAAAGGTCATGAATATTCCGCGCTTGAGTTACTGGGCGGGGATGAGGAGCGCGCAGCCCCGTTTATGAACGGACAGTTTATGACTATTTATCTGTCTCCCCGCGATTATCACCGTATTCACATGCCGCTGAGCGGCGAGTTGCTGGAGCAGGTATATGTGCCGGGACGTTTATTCAGTGTGGCCGGACATACCGCACGCACAGTGCCACGGCTGTTTGCCCGTAATGAACGGGTGGTGGCGATATTTGATACCGATTTTGGCAGGCTGGCAATGGTGCTGGTGGGGGCGATCAATGTTGCTGCAATTGAAACGGTCTGGGACGGACTGATTACACCGCCGAATGGTACACAAATACGTACCTGGAACTACACCGGCCTGAGCCTGGAGAAAGGCGAGGAAATGGGGCGCTTTAATATGGGCTCCACGGTGATTTTACTGCTGGAGAGTCCGCAACTGGCCTGGGAATCTCTGTGTCAGGCTGATGTACCGCTGCGTTTAGGTCAGCAAACCGGGCATTTTACAGTTGCTAAATAATTGGAACTTTCGCTGATTCAAACTAGACTGAATGAGTCAGAGACAATAATAAATTATCTGCTCATTTTTGCACTGCAGCAGATAAAAATATTTACCGTGGAGTGTGTTATGCTGAAGAATTTGTCTGGTTTGAATGTCGTTTTACTGAGCCTGTGCTGTCTGTCTGTCGATGCCATTGCGGAAGAGTTGCTGATACCCGAATACCGTGCCGAGAAAGATGTCAGTAACCGGAATTTTGAAGGCGCCAATCTGGAGCAGGCTGATTTCAGCGGCAGTAACGCCAGCGGCTCATCATTTGTCAATGCCAGCCTGGATTACGCCAATCTTAGTCTGGCTAATTTTCAGAATACCAATCTGACCAATGTGACCTTCAGGCTGGCCCTGATTGAGTTTACTGATTTTACCGGTGCTGAAGGTATTACGGCTGAGCAGCTGAATGAAGCCTGTCTGCCCAGGGTTGACGAAGAGGATAATCTGGGGGCTGATGATTTCGATGTCGAGGCCTATCAGTTGCCTGATGAGTGCGCATTCTGGGAAGACGTGCCGCGTGGATAGTTGACCGGCAAGCGCCAAATAGCTTTTGCAGCCTGTATATTTATACGCATTGTATGAGTAAAAATATTTTCGTATGATGTGCCTTTATTTTAATATTTCAGGAGAACTCAGTATGCATCCGATAGGGAAGTTTGCAGGTAAGCTCGCGTTTTTATTCTTTATCAGCACGTCGATCGCTTTCGCTCACACTGATGCAGCGGGTATGGCGGGTGGTTTCATGAGTGGTTTAAGTCATCCGCTGGGAGGGCTGGATCACGTGGCAGCCATGGTTGCGGTGGGCTTATGGGGCTTTTTTCTGGGTCGCCCGGCTATCTGGATTTTGCCGGTTGTATTTCCACTGTTAATGGTCGTCGGCGGGATTCTGGGCATTGCCGGTATTCCGGTTCCGGCGATTGAAACCGGTATCGCGGTATCTTCTATCGTACTGGGTCTGCTGATTGTGATGGCGGTTAAAGCACCGTTGTGGGTAGCTGCGGTGATTGTCGGTGCCTTCGCGATTTTCCATGGCCATGCACACGGTACGGAGTTACCCGGTGCTGCCAATCCGCTGGCATACAGCCTTGGTTTTGTGATTTCCACCGGGCTTTTGCACCTTGCCGGTATTGCCTTTGGTGAGCTGGGACGCTTTTCATGGGGCAAGTATGCCGTGCGCGCCGGTGGCGGTCTGATTGCTTTGGCCGGTGTTGGTTTTCTTACCGGTGCATTCTGACCTTCTACACCGAACTATCCGGTAAAATGTATAAATGGCCATGCCGGACGCCCGGCTGGCTGATGACACGATCGGCAAAGTCCTGAACCTCAGTGGCTTTGCCTTTTAATACAACGATTTCCATGCAGTTATCATGATCCAGATGGATATGCAGGGTTGACAGGTTCAGGCCGTGATGAGCGTGATGGGTATGGGTCAGACGTTTTGCCAGCTCCCGTTCATGATGATTGTAGACATAAGTCAGGTTTGCTATACAGGAACCATCAGAGCTATTGTACTCCCGCTGCTCTTCAGCTAATTTTTCACGAATCAGATCGCGCATAGCCTCAGAGCGGTTCTGGTAACCACGCTTTTCAATATAGCCGGCAAATGCCTGTGCCAGTTCATCTTCAAGGGAAATAGTGTAACGTTCCATGCAGCCCGCTCAGTTAAAATTAAATGTATCCGGAGACCGGAAAGCCATTAAAAGCTCAACAATATATTATCATGTTTTCGTAATAGCCTGCTTGTTGTTGCTGGCTGGCCCGGCACAGGCCCATGCACCGCTGGCGGGCTTCAGCAGTTTTGGTAATGGTTTTCTGCATCCGCTGGTTATTCCTGCTCAGGTTTTGCTGATCATCAGTTTGGGCCTGTTGATCGGCCGTCAGGGCAGCCGGGCAATTCAGTATGCGCTGTTACTGTTTTTTGTCAGTTTATTTCCCGGCATTTTTCTCAGCCAGTTTGTGACTTTTGATGCTGAATTGATTTTATCTGCCGGTGCTGCAAGCCTGGCGGCGGTGGTAATCAGTGGGTATTTCCTGCCCTTGTGGTGCCTGTATGCATTCGCCATTCTGAGCGGACTCCTGATCGGCACGGACTCGCTGATTGAGGATTTTGTGCACAAACAGCGCTATTTCGCCTGGCTGGGATCGGTGGTTGGCAGTTATGTGCTGCTGATATACAGCAGCGGGATTGCTCAATATCTCCAGCCCCTGAAAGACGGGATTGCTATCCGCGTGGCGGGTTCATGGATTGCCGCCAGTTGCCTGCTGGTGATTGCGTTATCCGTTTTAAAGCCATTCTGAATTTGTGCCCGGCATCCCGTAGCCAATTGCACATGATGATTAACAATCCGTAACTTAAGTTTAGCGGACACGGCTTTTATAATCGCCGTGCAACGGCCTTATGGGCATTTTGCCGGGTCAGGGCTGATGCGGTAATCGTGATAATGACTTAAAACATAAAACGAGGAAATGATGATAAAAATCAGTTCGCTGAGTCGTCATTATGGTGAGTTCAGAGCTGTTGACGACGTATCTTTTGAAATAGGGCGCGGTGAGATCGTAGGCTTGCTCGGCCACAATGGCGCCGGGAAAACCACCATTATGAAAATGATCACCGGTTTTCTGGAGCCGACTGCCGGAAGCATCCGTATTGATGATCTGGAGGTGGGAAGAGATACCCGCCGCATTCAGCAGCGTATCGGTTATTTACCGGAAAACTGCCCGGTGTGGCCGGAGATGACGGTTATCGACTACCTGCTGTATCAGGCTGAATTGCATGGTGTTGCCGCTGCGGAGCAGCAGGCTGCCGTCGCCAGAGCGATTCGCCGTACTGCACTGAAAGAAAAAGCCACTGCCTCCATCCAGACCCTGTCGCGCGGCTATCGTCAGCGGGTGGGTGTGGCGCAGGCGATTCTGCATGCCCCCGACATTATTATTCTCGATGAGCCCACCAACGGGCTCGACCCGACCCAGATTAACCACATGCGTGATCTGATCCGTGAGCTGGCGGAATCGGCCACGGTGATTCTTTCCACCCATATCCTTCAGGAAGTACAGGCAGTGTGTGAGCGGGTACTGATTATGCGCGCCGGTCAGCTGGCGGTGAATGCTCGGCTGGATGAACTGCAGGCCGGACAGCGGTTATTGCTGACAATTGATAATGATGATGCGCTCGCTTACCTGCGCGGTATTGACGGCGTGCAGGCGGTGGCGCGATGTGAGCAGAATATGGGTTACGGCACAGCCGGACATGCTGCCTATCTGCTGGATACCTCATTGGATAATGCGCCACAGATTGCTGCCGCAGTTCAGGCTGCCGGGGATAAGCTGTTTGGTTTGCAGCCGGAAATACGCAATCTGGAGACGGTATTTGCGGAAGTAAACAGTCAGAGTCAGCAACAACAGGCTGATGAAATGGCTGAAATGGCTGCTGATGACAGGGAGGCTGCATAATGAAAGCGATACTGTCGGTTTGCCGCAAAGAATTTAACAGCTTCTTTGCCTCACCTGCGGCCTGGTTGTTTCTGGGTGCCTTTCTGATCGTTAATTTATTTATTTTCTTCTGGGCGGAAACCTTTTTCGCGCGCAATATCGCTGACCTGAAACCGCTGTTTCAGTGGATGCCGGTGTTAATGATTTTTCTCGTGGCGGCACTCACCATGCGCAGCTGGTCGGAGGAAAGGCGTTCAGGCACACTGGAAAGCCTGCTCACCAGTCCGGTGACACCGCTGCAGCTGGTATTGGGTAAGTTTTTTGCCGCACTGGGATTGGTGGCACTGGCGTTATTGCTGACCCTGCCCTTACCGTTGACGGTGGCGCTGATCGGGCCGCTGGACTGGGGGCCGGTGATTGGCGGCTATCTGGCCAGCCTGTTTCTGGCCGCAGCCTATATCGCCATCGGTTTATATATGAGTGCACGCACCGATAATCCGATTGTAGCGCTGATCCTGACCGTGGCGGTGGCCGGGGTGTTTTACCTGATCGGTTCCGGGCTGCTGACTTCATTGTTCGGTTATAACTTCAGTACGCTGCTGTCACTGCTGGGCACCGGTTCACGTTTTGACTCCATCACCCGGGGTGTGCTGGATGTGCGGGATTTGTACTACTACCTGTCGATTGTCGGTGTATTTCTGGCGCTGAACCTGTATTCACTGGAGCGGATTCGCTGGGCAGGCAACACAGGAGGAGGTAGCCAAACCCGGCATAAACAATGGGGCTGGGTGATCGCCCTGGTGATTACGAATTTCGTGCTGGTCAATGTGTGGTTGAATCCGGTAGGTACGGCACGGCTGGATCTGACCCGCGATAAAATTTATTCGCTATCGGATGCGACCCGGCAGTACATGAGCCAGTTGCAGGAGCCGCTGCTGATTCGCGGTTATTTCTCGGCTAAATCACACCCGTTACTGGAGCCGCTTACGCCGCAAATAAAGGATATTCTCAAGGAGTATCAGGTCGCAGGCGGCGATAAGGTGCGGGTGGAGTTTATTGATCCGCACACTGATCAGGCGCTGGAAACCGAGGCGGCGGATAAATACGGTATCCGCCCGATGCCGTTCCGCATGGCCAGCCGCTATCAGTCCGGGGTGGTGAACTCCTATTTTGATCTGGTGGTGGCCTATGGTGATCAGTACGAAACGCTGTCCTATGATGACCTGATTGAGGTGAAGGCGGATGGTGGCGGTGAACCGGAAGTGCTACTGAAAAATCCGGAATATGCGATTACCCGCTCGATCCGCAAAATCGCCAGTGCCTATCAGGCCGGTGGCAATGTGTTCAGTAATCTGGACAAGCCGCTGACTTTCCATGGTTATATTTCTGAGCCGGGTAAGTTGCCGCCGGAGCTGGCTACTCTGCGTAGTGACCTGGAAACCACGTTGCAGGCGCTGCAGCAACAGGCCGGCGATAAGCTGCAGGTTGAGTTTGCCGATCCGGATGCCGAGGGCGGTCAGCTGGGCAAACAGCTGGCAGAGTCATTCGGTTTCGGGCCGCAGATTGCCAGCCTGATTGATCCGCAGCCGTTCTGGTTTTATATGGTGCTGGAAGGCGACGGTGAAAATGTGCAGGTGCCGTTACCGGCTGAGCTGGATCAGGCCGCGCTGAAACAGTCCATTGAGGCGGCGGTGCAGCGTATGTCACCGGGCTATCTGAAAACCGTAACCCTGGTTAAGCCACCGGCACCGCAGATGGATCCGATGATGATGCAGCTGGGTATGCCGCCGCAGGGAGGCAAAAGCTATGAAACACTGGAACAGATACTGGCCGATAATGTGCGGGTGAAGGACAGCGACCTGATGGAAGGTCAGGTGCCGGCTGATACCGATTTGCTGATCCTGCTGGCACCGAAGCAACTGACTGAAAAGCAGCTGTTTGCGGTGGATCAGTTTCTGATGCAGGGCGGTTCGGTGGTGATTGCCAGCTCGCCGTTTGATATTACGGTGACCAATACCCTGGCGGCGGAAAAGAGTGATTCCGGGCTGACCGAGTGGTTGGAGCATAACGGCCTCAAGCTGGCTGACAGCATGGTGCTGGATCCGCAGAATGCCGCTTTGCCGGTACCCGTGCCGCGTCAGGTGGGCGGGCTGACCCTGAATGAAATTCAGATGATGCCGTATCCGCATTTCCCGGATGTGCGCCGCGACGGTCTGAACCAGCAGAACCCGATGACAGCAACGCTGGGGCAGTTGACCATGAACTGGGCTTCGCCGCTGAGTGTGGATGCGGAGAAGAATAAGGGGCGTGAAGTGTCTGAGCTGGTGCACTCCTCGCCGGATAGCTGGACATCGGATGAGCTGAATGTACTGCCGGATTATGAGCAATACCCGGATGGCTTTAAGGCCGCTGATGAGCGTGGTTCACAACTATTGGCCGTTGCCGTTAAAGGCAGCTTTGAATCGTTCTTTAAAGGCAAGGACTCACCTTTGCTGGAAAAAGAGCCGGAGAAAGATCCGACGACTGACACTGAAGCTGAGCAAACTGACGGTGCTGACGGGCCGGATGAAGCGGCATCCGCTGAAGCTGATCAGGCTGAGGAAGATAAACCGACCGTGGTCAGCAGCGTGATTGAGCGCTCCTCGGATTCGGCGCGGATTATTTTGCTGGCCAGTAATTCCTTTGCTACCGATACCTCGATTGATCTGGCTTCACAGGGGCAGGGCACTTTGTATACCGCGCCGCTGGAATTTATGCAGAATGCGGTGGACTGGTCACTGGATGATCAGGGGCTGATGAGTATCCGCAGCCGGGCGCAGTTTGCCCGCACCCTGGAGCCGATGTCGCATGGTGCACAATTGTTCTGGGAGTACCTGAATTATGTGTTGGCGATTCTGGGGCTGGTGGCGCTCTGGGCTTGGCGCAGAATGAAGCTGAAACGTAAGCAGCAGGCTTATGAGCAGTTATTGGCGGAGGTGTAAGCAAATGAAAGTCGCAATCATGTTATTGGCTGCACTGGCAGCCGTGCAGGTGGTACTGGCGGTTATCACCCATTCAGGCGGTACGCAGGTGGCTGGTGAGTCGGTTCACGGTATGTTGCTGGAGTTTGACAAAGCCGCCGTCGATCAGCTGGTGGTGCAAAGTGCCGGGAGCAATATTGAACTGAAAAAGTCCGGTGACCGCTGGCAGACGGCGGATGGTTTTCCGGCGAATGCTGCCAAAGTGACCGGCCTGCTGGACAAGCTGGCGGAGCTGAAATACGGCCTGCCGGTGGGGGTCAGTGAGGATGCGCTGAGTCGTTTCAAGGTGGCGGATGATGATTTTGAGCGTCATTTGCTACTGAAGCAGGGCGATAAGGTGCTGGCAGATTTGTATCTGGGCAGTGGTGCCGGTGCACGGCAGAGCCATGTGCGCCGTGCTGCTGAGCAGACGGTCTATACCACGGCACTCGGCAGTTATGATCTGGCTGAGGATGCGGGTGAATGGCAGGATAAAACCGTATTGCAGCTGGATGAAAAATCGGTGAAAACAGTTGAGCTGGGTGAGCTGAAACTGGAGAAAATCTCTAAGGATAAAGAGACCGCTCCGGTCTGGCAGGCGGCAAAGCTGGCAGACGGCAAGCTGCTGAATCAGGCCAATATCAACGAAGCCCTGCAGCCGTTGTGGAATCTGCGTTTTGCCGAAGTGTTGGGTAAGGAAGCGCAGGATAGCTATGGGCTGGCCAAGCCTGCTTTGACGCTGAAGCTGACTTATGAGCAGGGTGAGCGTGAGTACCGTTTCGGCAAGATGGATGAGGGCGATGATTACGTGCTCAAGGTGTCTGACCGGGAGGAGTATTTTCGTGTTGCCGGGTATAGCGTGAAGCCACTGGTAGAGAAAAATACCGTGGAGAACTGGTTGTTGGATGAGGCGGCGGATGCTCAGGCCGGGACTGAAGCAGAGACAGACTCGGCCGTAACCGAAGACGTACCGGTTGAGGAAGAAAGTACTGCTGATACAGAGGCAACAAAACCGGTAATTCCGGAGTAGTTAACCCACCGCAGTATGCTATAACGTATAGCCACGAACGGTCTTGCTGTTCGTGGCTTTTATCATTTTGGATCAGGTAAATCATCCGTGAAAGTGCAGATCATAAAAATCAGCAGACTTATCCTGTTGTCAGTAACTCTGAGCATTATGTTCAGCTCTGCGGCCATGGCGCGTGACCGTATCTATCTGCTGGCCGGACAGTCCAATATGATGGGGCTGGCTGGTACTGAAGGTCTGCCTGCTGCTTATAAAAGTACCCCACCTAATGTTGTGTTTTATTACAAAGGTGGCGCCCGCCCGCTGGCCAGGGATAAGCATATCGGCCCGGAAGTCAGTTTTGCACATGCGGTTGCCAGAGCTTTCCCTGCTGACCGGCATATCATCGTGAAATTTGCGGCAACCGGCAGCCATATCCGGCAGTGGTTTCCCGGTGAACATTATTACAAAGGCCTGCTGCGTCAGCTGGAGCTGGCAGTGTCGCCGGAAACGCCGGAGATTGAGGCTATCTTCTGGATGCAGGGTGAGGGTGATGCTTTTAATAAAGAGCGTGCTTCTCAGTATGCGACCAATCTGACTCACTTTATCCGCCACCTGCGGCAGGATTTAAGGGCAGCCGGGGCACCGTTTATCATGGGGTTGATTGACCCGATTGGCCGGGATTTTCCGGAGGTGGCTCTGGTGCAACAAAATCAGCGGCTGGTGAATAGTACGGTGGCCAATACTTATCTGCTTCCTGCAGAGGGTATCAGCAAAATTTACGACAACATTCACTTCGATGCATTGGGGCAGGTCGAAATGGGAAAAAGGTTTGCGCAGCAATATATTGAGATAGCCGGACGCAAATGAGCTGACGGCGGAAATTGATTTAAAACTGATTTATTATTGTCGGGTAATACAGACTTCAGGGCAGGAATTTTCATGAAAGCTATCCGCTTAACCGAACGCGGTATCGAGGGTGTCAGGTATTCAGAGCTTGATTCACCGGCATTGGGCTCCGGTCAGGTTCGGCTGCGCATGCTCAGTGCATCGGTGAACCGGGTTGACCTTTATATGCGCGATAACGGCGCCGGTATCCGCCATACGCTTCCGCAAACGCTGGGGGTTGATGGTGTCGGTGAGGTGCTGGAAACTGCGGCTGATGTCGATATGCCGGTCGGCCAGCGGGTGGTGCTCTACCCGTATCAGTATTGCGGTAGTTGCCGTTATTGTAATGCCGGTGATCAGACACTGTGCCTGAGTGCCAAAATTTTCGGGGAGCATCTTGATGGCACCTTCACTGAGGAAATGGTGGTGCCAGCCCGCTCATTGATGCCGGTTTCCGCCACTGCAAATCCTCATGAGGTGGCTACATTGGGTGTCGCTTATCTGACCGCCTGGCGCATGGTGTTTGGCAAAGCACCACTTACACCGGGGCAGGTGGTGCTGGTGCAGGGAGCTGGTGGCGGGGTGTCTTATGCCGCAATGCAACTGGCGATGATGGCCGGTGCAAAGGTGATTGTGACTACCAGCGGCCAGCAAAAAATCCAGCACTTTGCCGGGCTGGGCATTGATGTTATTGATTATGCTAATGATGATGTTGTTGCTGCCGTACTGGACATTACTAACGGTGAGGGTGCTGATCGGGTGATTGATAATTCCGGTGAAAAAAGCTGGCCTTCATCACTGCGCGCACTGACCAGGGGCGGTGAGGTGATTACCTGTGGTGCCACCACCGGCGGCAACCCTTCAGCCGAGTTGCAAAGGGTTTTTATCCGCCAGTTATCGGTACGTGGTTCGACGATGGGCAGTCTGGAAGAATTCCGCCGCCTGCTGAAATGCTATGAATACGGGCTGTTTAAACCCCGGATCGACAGTGTATTCAGCTTGCCGGATGTGGCTGAGGCTTTTAACAGGCAGGAGTCACCTGAGCGGCTGGGCAAGGTTGTGATCAGTATCTCTGAGTGAAATACTGATCGTTGATACCCGGATCTTTACTTACAAATATGCATGGAGTGGGGAATGGTGTAATCCAGCAAGGCATCACTCCCGAACTCACAACCGATACCACTTTGTTTACAACCGCCAAATGGTGCCAGAGGGTGCAGTTCACCATGGTTATTAATCCAGGTACTGCCGCACTCAAACAATGCTGCCACGGCGACCGCCTGTTCGGCGTCATCGCCCCAGACTGATCCGCCCAGCCCTTCATCGCCACTGTTAACCTGCCCGATAGCCCAATCGAGATCACGATAAGTAATCACTGGCAGAATAGGGCCGAACTGCTCTTCTGTGACCACCCGTGCATCAGGCCGGATATGGCTGACAATGGTCGGGGGGATGAAATAACCGGGCTGTTCCAGCGCTTTGCCACCACTCCAGAATTTGCCGCCACCGGCTGCAATATCCTCCAGCAGTTCATTCACGTATCCGAACTGCATGCGGTTTTGTACCGGGCCAAAGGTGGTGTCCGGATACATGCCGTCGCCGGTAACTTCTTTCGCTGCAATCTGTCCCAGCTTTCGACACACTTCTTCAAGCTGCGACTCATGTACGTATAAGCGTTTCAGTGCTGCGCAGGTCTGCCCCATATTCTTGAAGGCGGTAAAGTAAATCTGGTCGACGATTTTATCGATGTCCGAGCCGGGCAGTACTAGTCCGGCATCATTCCCGCCCAGTTCCAGAGTCAGGCGTTTCAGTGTTGCTGCTGATGATTTCATAATCGCCCTGCCGGTACGGATAGAGCCGGTAAAGACAATTTTCCTGATCAGTGGATGTCCGGAGATAGCTGCGCCTGTCTCACCTTGTCCGGTGACAATGTTTATCACCCCGGCGGGTAATACCTGGCCGAGATATTCCAGCAGGCGCAATGTGGTGAACGGCGTATATTCCGACGGCTTGCATATTACCGTATTCCCGGCACACAGCGCGGGCATGACATGCCAGATCAGGATCATGACCGGATAGTTCCAGGGCGTAATAGAAGCTACCACGCCGAGCGGCTTACGGTGGATTTCAATGCGCTTTTCAGGGCTGTCGAGTACCGTTTCCTTCTCCAGCGTCAAACCGGCAAAAAAGCGGGTGAATGCCGCCGCTCCACCCAGCTCTTTCAGGGCGGCCGCCAGCGGTTTACCCTGTTCTGCCACCAGAATCCGGGCCAGCTCCTGTGCGTGCGTATCAATCAGGTCAGCGACCTGCAACAGATACTGCTGCCGCTGTTCATGAGGCAAACGGCTCCATGGCTTAAAGGCCAGCTGAGCAGCATTGAGCGCCTGTTCCAGCTGATCCGCCGATGCACTGTTGCAATGCTCTAATAACCCGCCGGTGGCTGGGTTGTATACTTCAAAGGCTGCACCGTCAGGAGTCACCTGCCTGCCATTGATTAATAACGATTTAGTCAGTTGCACGGGCAATATCCTCTTTGATCAGATCTGCTGCTTTTTCCGCCATCATCATAATCGGGGCGTTGGTATTGCCGGAGACAATCAATGGCATGGCAGCACCATCGACTACGCGCAGGGACTGTACATTTCTCACCCGCAGGCGCTCATCCAGCACCGCCATCGGGTCGTCATCCCTGCCCATGGCACAGGTGCTGACCGGGTGGAAAATACTGCCTGCCCGCTGTCGCACCCATTCCAGAATCTCTTCATCGCTTTGAACCTTGTTGCCGGGCTCAAACTCCGCTTCAATGACATCGGATAATGGCCCGCTTTGCGCAATTTCGCGCATTTTACGCACCATGGCGACTGCCAGTTTCTGGTCACGCTCATCCTGCAGGTAGCCATGCTGTATCGCCGGAGGAACCAGCGGGTCACTGCTTTGGATGGCAACACTGCCACGGCTGTACGGACGCAGATTACAGGCCGACAGGGTAATGCCGGGGAATGGGTGAGGGGGCTGATGGGGACGGTCAAAGCTCACCAGACCGAAATGAATCTGTACATCCGGCCACTCAACGTCCGGGGCCGATTTGTAAAACGCGCCTGCGCGATAAACACCATTCCGTAAGTCGCCCTTGCGTAGCAACAGATATTTGAAAAACTCGCGGGCACCCTTGATGCGCTGGTTGGCGACTTCATTCAGGGTCTCAACCGAGGGCTTACAGCGGTAGGACGGGCGAACCTGCATGTGGTCGGCCATGTTTTTACCCACGCCCGGCAATTCAGCGATCAGCGGAATATTAAACTTCGCCAAAAGCTCAGGATCGCCCACCCCGGAAAGCTGTAATAATTGTGGTGACTGAATGGCTCCCGCACACAGAATCACTTCTTTATCCGCCCGAATGGTTTGGGTTTCGCCATCGGCAACAAATTCCGCTCCGGCGGCCCGCTGGCCTTCAAACAGAATTTTAGTGGCCTGCCAGCCGGTAATGACCTTCAGGTTTTTCCGTTCCATGGCCGGTTTCAGATAAGCTTTGGCCGCGCTCATGCGGATGCCATTGCGGGTGTTCATCTGGTAGTAACCGGCACCCTCATTATCGCCGGTATTGAAATCCTGAGTGGCCGGGATGCCCGCCTGACCGGCTGAGGCAATAAACGCATCGGAGATGGGGTCTTCCGGCAGTTCTGAAATCGTCAGCGGCCCGTCTTTACCGATGGTGTCTCCGGATGCTCCGGCCCGGCTTTGCGACTTTTTGAAATAAGGCAGCACACTTTCCCAGTCCCAGCCCTTCAATCCGAGGTCGGCCCACTGGTCATAATCCTTGCGGTGTCCGCGCACATAAAGCATGCCATTGATCAGGCTGGAACCGCCCAGCCCCTTGCCTCTGGGCCAGGGAAGGTTACGTCCTGCCATGCCGGATTCCGGCTCACTGGTGAAGCCCCAGTCAAAACGCGGATTACCTACGGTTTTGAAATACCCGATCGGAATATCAATCCACGGGTACCGGGATTTCCCGCCAGCTTCGACCAGCGTAACCTGTAATCCGGGGTCTTCGCTGAGCCGTGCGGCCAGAGTGCAACCGGCAGAGCCTGCACCAATTATCAGAATATCAGTTTTTTTCATCACAAAGGTCTCCATCACCCAGGCCGCTGCGGAGAGGGCCTGGGCTAACAGTATTCAGTTGACGGCCCTGCGCTAAAACCAGTTGATCGGGGCGAGGACAATGTCAGGAAAGAGGATAATCAGGGCGACAATGATCAGGTTGGCGATCAGGAACGGGGTCACGCCGATAAATATTTTTCCGGTGGGGATGTCATGCACCACCGATTTAACGGTGAGGACATTTAAACCAACCGGCGGGGTCAGCTGACCAAACTCAACCATCATGATCAGAAAGATGCCGAACCAGATCGGATGCACGCCGAAGTCAGTCACAATGGGGAGGAAAATGGGCACTGTTAACAGGATCAGGCCCAGGGTTTCCAGTACACAGCCCAGTAGAATATAAATCAGGGCAATCGCCAGCAGAATCCCGACCGGCCCCAGTCCCAGGCCTCTGACCCACTCGCCCAGCAAATAGGCAAAGCCGCTCAGGTTGATAAAGTTGGCAAACACCATGGCACCAAACACAATCATGAACAGCATGCCGGTGGTTTTGCCCGCATCCACGGCGCAGTCCAGCATATCCCTGAGTCCCATCCCCCGGCGCAGCAGGGCAATAAAAAAGGCCATCGTACAGCCGATGCCTGCGGCTTCCGTGACGGTGAAAACACCGCCATACATGCCGCCAATCACCACCACAAACAGCAGCAGCGTCCAGATCACACCTTTCAGTGAAGACAGTTTCTCCCTGAAGCTCTTATTGGCGCCACCCACCGGCAGGTCAGCCGGACGCAGCACAGCAAACAGCAGGATGGCTGCGATGAACGACAGTGCGACCAGCAAGCCGGGAATCATCACCGCAATAAACAATTTGCGAATGTCCTGATCGGCAATCAGACCGTAGATCATCAGCGGCACACTGGGCGGAATCAGCATACCGAGCACACCGGCAGCGGCGACACTGCCACTGGCCAGGCTGTCGGAATAACCGCGCTGCCGCATCTGTGGAATCGCCACCTTGGACATGGTGGCGGCAGCGGCCAGTGAGCTGCCCGAGATCATGCCAAACATGGCACAGGCGGCAACAGTGGCATGCGCAAGGCCACCCCGGAAATGACCGAGCCAGGTTTGCGCGGTGTCGTAGAGTTCTTCCGATACGCCGGAGCGGTGGATAAAAACACCCATCAGAATGAACAGAGGGATGACCGATAAGCCAAAGGTAAACGAAGAATCCACCAGCGTTTGCGGCACCATGACCAGTGCCGGTTCCAGACCACGCAGCCAGGCAAAGCCCACAAAACCCACGGCCAGCATGGAAAATCCCAGCGGCACACCGAGGAAAGCCAGCAGCAGTACGCTGGCAAAACCGATTAATGCAATACTCATGATGCCGGTTCCTTTGGGGTCAGTATGCGGATCAGTCTTGATACGTGTGCGATTGCCATCAGCATAACGACGACGGCACAGACCATGACAAACGGTGCTTTGGGCAAGCCCAGAATCAGCGAGCTTTCCTGTATCTGCTGATATTCCAGTGCGGTTTCAAACAGGCCGTAACCCATCAACACTGCGACTGCCAGACAGATGATTTCAATCAGTGACTGCTGGATTCTGGCAACCATGCCGGAACCGGCTCTGAGCAAGGTGACGCTGATATGCCGGTCATCACGGGACAGCAGCGGCAGAAACCAGAAGGCGCACAGTGCCATGAGTGCTTCGACCAGATCAAATGCGCCCTTGACCGGTTTGTTCAGAAAATAACGTCCGATCACGTCAACGAACATCAGTCCCGAAATGGAAACCAGCAGCAGGGCACCCAGCACGGTATAGGCCCGCTCCAGGGATTGGGCCATTTTGCTTACCGCGGGGGACATTACTGCTGATCCCGCTTCCGGAGCTCAGCATCAAGGCGCTGTGCTTCTGCGACGTAGAATTCCAGTGCGGCTTTACCATCCACACCGAGCTCATCAGCCTGTTGCAACCATTTGTCGATGGTGGGTTGAGCGAACTTTTTCAGTTCAGCGACAAAATCTTCCGGAGCATCATTAAACTCCAGACCTTCTTTGGCCAGACGCACCCGTGATTCACGCATCCCCGTATCATAAACTCCCATCAGCCTGGGCAACTGTTCACGCGACAGCCCGGTGATGGTTTCCTGATCCTCAGGAGCGATTTTGTCCCAGACTTTCTTGTTGATGAAAATGCTGAACACCGGTGCCTGGGTGCCACCCGGAATCTTGGTGGCATATTTGGCATACTGGGCCGACTTGAACATCTCGAAGTCATAGGCATTCAGGCTGGCAAACACATCAACGGTTCCGGAGGAAATCAGTTCATAACTGCGTACTGCCGGTGCGGAAACCACGGTCGCGCCGGATTTTTCCAGCATTTCCGCCGTGACACCGGGCAGTGAGTAGGCTTTTACGCCTTCCAGATCGGAGGTGGCCATGATCGGTTTGGAGGCACTGAGAATCTCGCCGCCCATGCCGACAAAAAAGCCCAGCAGGTGGACATCCTTGTATTCATTGGCTGGTACAAAATACTTTTCGTAAGTGTTCCATAATGCTGCCGAGTTGGCTTCAACCGAAACCTGGGTAAAGGGCAGCAAACCTATAGAAGGCAGCTTAATACGGTTTTCGATAAAGACATTGGCAATATAACCCGCATCGAAAATACCCTTGAGGACGCTGTCATACTGCGCTTGCGGAGCGGCCAGCGATGTGGGTGGTACCTCGAAGGTCACGCGCCCCTCAGTGGCCTTGGTAATCTGTTCCAGCCAGGGATTGACAACACCCTGATTAAAAATATGACCCGATGGAATAAATGAGTTGAAAAGCACTTTTACGTTTTCTGCGGCGATTGCCTGATTGGAACCCAGGAATAGTAAAGAAGCCGCAACAAGACCTGTCAATTTTTTCATCTTACTATCTCTCCTCCGTAGTGTTGATGATTCAATTATCATCGATGAAAAATGTCAGGAAAACAATTAGAATAGTTAACATGATAATTATCAAAAGTGTTACCAATAGGAGGTGTCATGTCCGGCAATCTGCACCGAAAACTCACTCTGAAACAGCTTCAGCTGGTCACTGTATTAGGCCGGGAGCTTAGTCTCAGTAAGGCAGCCGAGTTTCTGCATACCAGTCGCCCGGCATTATCCCGGAGCCTGAATCAGATGGAGGAAGCTTTAGGATTGGTGCTGTTTGAGCGCACCACACGCTCGATGAAAATGTCGTCAGCAGGACGTAGCCTGTTCCGTTACGCTAACAGCATTCTGGCGCAACTTGCGCAGGCTCAGGAGGAGCTGGAGGGGTTGCGGGGCAGTGTGCGTGCTGAAGTCCGTATTGGCATTATTCCGGCTTTTTCATCCTATGTGCTGGGCGCTGCGCTGGAGCAGACAAGAGCACAGGTGCCTGATGTGGCGATCACGATTCAGACCCATGAAACCGATGTTTTGTACCGGCTGTTATCGGAAAACAGCATTGACATCATGCTGTCTCATGCTGAGTTTACGGCCGATATGAGCCGGGTGAATATCCATGAGCTTTATCAGGAGAGAAGCAGTATTGTCTGTCATCCGGGACATCCGTTAAGCAAAAAAGCGCAGGTTTCTGCCAGGGATGTGGCTTCCTGGCCCTGGATTCTGCCGCCGCCTGACACTGCGTTGAGAAAGGTGCTGAACCGCACCATTTTTGTTGACCGCCCACCCGTGCATGATGGTATGGCCGATATTCAGGCCGACAGTTACCCCTTGTCGCTGGGAATACTCAAGCACAATACCTCAGTGCTGATGATCCTGCCGTCCCGGTACGCCGCTGTGTATGAAAAACTGGGGATCGTTAAACAGGTGAAGGCACAATTTCGCCTGTTAAAAGGCCCGATGTGCTGTTTTACTGCAAAAGATGTTGAGGTCAGTGAGGCGACACAGGTGTTAATTGATTCGCTGCAGGAGGTAGTGGAGTCATGATTCCGGAACTTTTGCACCCGCGTTGACAGGCTGGCCATCAACGCCGGGTGCAATCTTCAATCTCCCGCTACAGCACTTTGGCTAAACGCACAATCATTTCATCAATCTCAGCCTCCGTCACATTCAGCGCAGGCACAAAGCGCAGCGTATTGGCACGCGGTGCATTGATCAGTAAATTCTGCTGCAAAGCCGCTGCCGCTACTTGTGTGGCGTCAACCTCAGCAGTATCCAATGCCAGAATTAGCCCCTTGCCGCGCACTTTACCCAGCCCGAACTGCTCCGACAGCTCTGATAGTTTTTTCTGCAAATACAGACTGGTAGCTCTGACCTGTTCCAGAAAACCGGGCTGCAGCACTTCGCGCAGGATGGTGCTGGCCACGGCAGTCATTAACGGGTTGCCGTTATAGGTGCCGCCCTGGTCACCAAATTCAAAGACACTGCAATGTTTTTTCGCCAGCTGGGCGGCAATCGGCACACCGCCGCCGAGGCCTTTGCCCAGGGTCATAATGTCCGGTTCAATACCATAATGTGTATAAGCGAATAGTTCGCCGGTTCTGCCGACGCCGGTTTGCACCTCATCGAAAATCAATAACAGCTGGTGTTCATCTGCCAGCCGACGCAGCTCTTTCACGAAATCATCCTGTGCCGGAATCACGCCCGCCTCGCCCTGAACCGGTTCCAGCATAATCGCTACGGTGTCCTGGTCAATCGCATCCGCAACGGCTTTGGCATCGTTATACGGCACCCGCACAAAGCCGGGGGTTTTGGGCTCAAACAGTTTGTCAAACGCCGCTTTGCCGCTGGCGGCCATGGTGGTCAGTGTGCGGCCATGAAAACCGTTTTCAAAGGTAATGATTTTCCATGCGCCGCTCTTACGCGCCTGTCCCCATTTCCGGGCCAGTTTAATCGCGCCTTCGTTAGCTTCTGCGCCACTGTTGGTGAAAAATACCTGATCAAACACAGAGTTTGCAGTGAGCAGGTCTGCACACTCCAGCATATTGGGGTTATAAAAAGCCGGGCTGCTGTTAATCAGTTTGGCGGCCTGTTTGGTGAGTGTTTCCACCATCACCGGAGGGCAGTGGCCCAGTGTGTTCACTGCCCAGCCCTGAATAAAATCAAGGTAATTATTGCCCTGTGTGTCAGTTAACCAGGAGCCGTTACCGGATTCAAAGACAATGTCAGGCCGGTTGGCGATGGGCATCAGTGATGAATAATCTGCTTGCATAACACATTCCTTTAGACGAAAAAAAAGCCACAACGCAGCGGGCTGTGGCTTTATGGAGTTCAGATGATAGTGATGTATCAGATCAGCGTTCCATACCGGCACAGCAACGGCTTTCACGACGTCGGCGTAAAAAGTTTCGGTTATTAACGGAAGTAATCTGAATTTGCATTCATCTAGTATCAGGCCGGATTGTATTTCCGGTCAATCTTTTTCGGGGTAATGCTTTTGTTATTTTTAGCTCGCCGGCTTCCTGATCCAACCTTTTTCCAACCTTCTCAGTCGTACATTAAGCCTCCGTCAGTATTTATGGGAAGGAGGATTTTATGAAGAAATGGTCTAAGCCAAGTTTTAAGGAAATGCGTTACGGTTTTGAGATTAATCTGTACATCATGAACCGTTAAGCAAACGCTATCTTTATTGACTAGCGAAAGCCGGTTGCATCATCGTGTGTAACCGGCTTTTTTTTCGACATCAGGAAGCTGAAAATTTATGTATGTACTGATTCTCGGTTCTGCCGCGGGCGGCGGTTTCCCGCAATGGAACTGTAACTGTGCCATGTGTGCCGGTGTGCGCAACGGCACGATTAATGCCAAACCCCGCACCCAGTCTTCGATCGCCGTGTCCGCTGACAAGGAAAACTGGCTGCTGATCAATGCCTCGCCGGACATTCGCACCCAACTGAATACCCATACTTTAATGCAGCCGCAGCGCAGTGTGCGCGATACCGGCATTAAGGCAGTAATGCTGGCCGACAGCCAGATTGACCACACCACCGGTTTACTGATCCTGCGTGAAAGCAGTGCGCCGCTGGAGTTGTATTGCACGGACAGCGTGTATGAAGACCTGACCAGCGGTTTTCCGGTGCTGAATATGCTGGAGCACTACTGCGGTGTGCATCGTCAGGTTTTGAAAACCGATGGTTCGGCAACGACTTTCAGCGGCGTGGAAGGTATTGCGGTAACCGCGGTGGCGTTAAGCAGCAAGGCGCCGCCGTATTCACCCCACCGGGAGCAGCCGACACCGGGGGATAATGTCGGGCTGTTGATTGAAGACACGTACAGCGGTAAAAAGCTGTTTTATGCCCCCGGTCTGGGTGAGTTTGAGGAGCATTTATTGCCATTCTGTGAGCAATCTGACTGCCTGCTGGTGGACGGCACCTGCTGGACGGATGATGAAATGTCACGCCGCGGTGTCGGCACCAAACTGGCTTCACAGATGGGGCATCTGGCGCAGTCCGGGCCGGGGGGGATGATTGAGCGTCTGCAGGCGTTCCCGCAGCAGCGCAAGGTATTGGTGCATATTAATAATACCAATCCGATTCTGGATGAGGACTCGGAAGAGCGTGCCGTGCTGAGCCAGGCGGGGATTGAAGTGTCATTTGATGGTATGTTGCTGGAGGTTTGATTATGAGTGAAGCAGCCTGGACGAAGGAAGAATTTGAGGCGCAGCTGCGCGCTCAGGGTAAGTATTATCATATCCACCACCCATTCCAGAGCATGATGTATGAAGGCAAGCTCAATGCTGAGCAGCTGAAGGGTTGGGCGGCAAACCGCTTTTATTATCAGGTGACGATTCCGCGCAAGGATGCGGCTCTGCTGTTTAACTGCCCGGATCGGGAAATCCGCCGCCACTGGGTACGGCGTATTCTTGATCATGATGGCGGGCCACATGCCGGGCATGTCAGTGACGGCGGGATTGAGGCCTGGCTGAAACTGGGCGAAGCCTGTGGTGTGCCGCGTGAGGAATTGCTGGATCAGCGCCATGTATTGCCGGGCGTGCGTTTCGCCTGTGATGCCTATATCAATTTTGTGCATCAGGCCGAGTGGCATGAGGGCGTGTGTTCTTCGCTGACTGAATTATTTGCCCCGACTGCACACAAACAGCGTCTGCAGAGCTGGCCGGAACATTATCCGTGGATTGATGATGCGGGGTTGCAGTATTTCCGGAACCGGCTGAGTGAGGCGCACCGTGATGTTGATCATGGTCTGGCAATTGTGCTGGAGCACTTCAATACCCGCGCCTTACAGGATCGGGCCATCGAAATTCTGCGTTTTAAGCTGGATGTGTTGTGGACGATGCTGGACGCCATGTATATGGCCTATATTATGGACAAGCCGCCGTATTTTAATGTGGAGGAGTAAGGGAGTATGGCTGAAACAAACCAGAGTATTGACCGGGATGCGGTTCCGTCATTGCCGCCGGGCTACCGGATGCAGTGGGAAGAGGTGCAGGATTGTCATGTGCTGCTGTATCCGGAGGGCATGGTGCAGCTGAGTGACACGGCCAGCCTTATCCTGCAGCGTTGTGATGGTAATGCAACGCTGGGCGGGATTATTGCCGCACTGGAGCAGGAGTTTGATGAAGAGGATCTCAGTGAAGACGTGCTGGGATTTATGTCTGAGGCGGTAGCGCGGGGGTGGGTGCGTTTTGGCTAAGATACCTCCACCGTTATGGCTGCTGGCGGAAGTGACCCACTCCTGTCCGCTGCAGTGTCCGTATTGCAGCAATCCGCTGAATCTGGTCGCCAAGCAGGATGAACTGGACACTGAAGGCTGGTTTAAAGTATTGCATGATGCGCGAAAAATGGGTGCCACCCAGCTCGGTTTTTCCGGCGGCGAGCCACTGGTGCGCAAGGATCTCGGCGAGCTGATCGGTGAAGCACGGCGGCTGGGCTATTACACCAACCTGATTACCTCCGGCGTGGGCATGAATCCCGATAAAATTGCTCACTTCAGGGAGCAGGGGCTGGATCATATCCAGATCAGTTTTCAGTCTGACAATATGCAGCTGAACGATTATCTGGCCGGTTGTGATTCTTATGAGCAGAAAAAAGCCATGGCGCAGTCAGTCAAGGCACAGGGTTACCCGATGGTGCTGTGCTTTGTGATTCACCGGCTTAATATTGATCATGTGGCCGAAATGCTGGAGCTGGCGGTGGAGCTGGAAGCCGATTATGTCGAGCTGGCCACCACCCAGTATGAAGGCTGGGCACTGAAAAACCGTGAGCATTTGTTACCAAGCCGGGCGCAGGTGCAGGCAGCTGAAGCGGTGGCGCATGAGTATCAGGAAAAGCTGAAGGGCAAAATGCGTATTTACTTCGTGGTGCCGGATTACTATGAAGGCCGTCCTAAGCCCTGCGTTGATGGCTGGGGCAAAGTATTTCTGGCCATTACACCGGATGGGGTGGCCTTACCTTGTCATGCGGCGCGGGATCTGCCGGGGCTGGATTTTGTCAGCGTCAGGGATCATGACCTGAACTGGATCTGGTATGAGTCACCGGCCTTCAACAAATACCGTGGCACCGGCTGGATGAAAGAGCCCTGTGCCAGCTGTGATGAGCGTGAGAAAGATTATGGCGGCTGCCGTTGTCAGGCGTTTAAACTCAGCGGTGATGCGGCGAATGCTGATCCGACCTGCTCCAAATCGCCACACCATCATGTGGTGGAAGCTGCGGTGCTGCGGGCTGAGCTGGCGACACAGAGGCCGCTAACAGCACAAACTATCACCGAACAGCCGTTAGTCTTCCGTAAACGGCGCAATGCCGGGCTTACCGGACTGTGACTGTCTGGGCTCAGTCTGGTTTACCAGTCAACAGACTGAAAAAAGCTAAGGATCTCATGCTCCAGATCCTTGGCATCATCGCCCTCAATAGGCAAATAAGCCTCCAGGTAAGACAACGCGCGATGTGCAAGTAAGGCCAGATCGCCGGGTGGTGCCATTACCTGCTCATGGGCAGGCTGGCCCTGCTCATGGAAATAACAGATCAGCTCGTTGCGGTAGTTTTCATCTTTTCCGGTTCTCAGTACCACTGTTTTAGAGCCGCTGTTTATCAGCAGCTCACCTTTTGTCTGTTTGACTGTGTGATGTGTGTGATGGCTTGTGTGGGTGTGTTTTGTATTCATACCCGTGGATAGTAGTACGTTAAGAGAGAGTCGGGTATAAACAGGCTTAAAATTCTCCCGGCCTTAACGTTCTGATCATCATTTTGAGGCCCTGAGCAGCAAAGCCAGCGCCGCCATTAAAAATGCACTGAATGAAGTGACGACGCGGATGGTATTAGCTTGGTTCCATTGCGCACGGATACGCTCCCAGTCAGCAGGTAAATTGAGCGGATCCCAGGACTCGGTGTAGTAGTTCAGTGGTAAATTGACCTGATGGGTAAATGCAATAATACCAAACAGGTAGATCAGGCTGGCGGCCAGCAGCAGATGGAAATCATGCCCCTGCCAGTGTTTGTAGTTGATCAGCAGGGCCAGCACGGAAAAAAAGCCGCCGCCAAAGAAAAAGATAAAAAACATGAAATGGCGCACATTCACGTTAAATAGTGACTGGACTCTGGCATAAGTCGCCCCGTCAACTTCCAGCATGGCGTAGTTTACGTTAAAGGTATAAGTCCAGAAAAAACCGGCCATAATGCCCAGCACAATAATAGCCAGCAGCAGTGAGCCGTTTTCCGGCAGGGTATAGTGGGGAGTGCGTTCCATGATTAGTGACCTCAAAAAGAAATGATGCCCCAACCATAATCAGATCTGTTTGAAGTGACCTTAACAAATGATAAGGCCCGGAAAATTCAGCCGGGCAGGAAAAAACAGATCTCTCAGGTCTGCCCGAGCTGACGGCGCAGGCGGGACAGTGATACATCGGTAATGCCCAGATAGGTGGCAAGATGGGTCAGCGGGATACGCTGAGCCAGTCCGGGGCTGTTTTCACAAAATTTCTGATAGCGCTGGCTGCTGTTGAGCGCCAGCAGGTCGTGCTCACGCTGCAGTTTACTGTCCAGCAGGCGGATCATCAGCTCATGCTGAATATGCAGTGCTGATTGAGTCCGGGCTGGTCAGAATGCACTTTCTGCGCAATGACGGCCGCGAATTCAACAAAAATTTTTTTACCGAAAACCAGTTACTTTGCCCGCTGACACCGCTGATGCTCACATCGGCCTCTTTGTTCGGAATTACCTGTATTGAAGCCAGCCGGATATGGCGCTGTCCCATGCCTGCGTTTACCGGAGCGCTGTCAGCCACCGAATGGCTGCATGCCCCCAGTTTTCTCCCTGGCGTAATACCGGTGCGCCACGCGGATAGGTTTGCAGCGTGAAACACGGGCTCAGTGTGCTCAGACTTTCCTTGCTGATCCCAGGGTAAATCTTGTGTAAAACCGTTTCCAGTTGTGCATTTTCTAACATGGCGGTGTTCGGGCATGATGGCTTATCGGCTATAATTACCTTTTTTATTAACCACAACAAGCCGGAACGGTCTATGTCTGATGAACTGAATAACAATACTGCTGCTTTTCCTCCCATGGTCAGTGTTGAGTGGCTGGCGGCCAACCGGCATCGTGATGATCTGGTGATTCTGGATGCCAGCTGGCACATGCCGGATGCCAACCGCGATGGCGAAGCTGAATGGCGCCAGATCCGTATCCCCGGATCACGCTTTTTTGATTTTGATGGCAAGATTTGCCGGACAGATACCGATCTGCCGCACATGGCGCCGGATAGTGAAACCTTTAACCGTGAGGTGCGCAGGCTGGGCGTTAGACAGAACAGCTATATTGTGGTTTATGATTCATCGGGCGTCTTCACCAGTCCGCGTGCCTGGTGGATGTTCAAGGCCATGGGGCATGATGATATCGCGGTGCTGAATGGCGGTTTACCGGCCTGGCGTAAGGCAGGTTTGCCGCTGGAAACCGGTGAGCCGTTGGCAGAAGTAGAGGAAGGTGATTTCAGCGCCATTGAGCGGCTGTTTTATTTTCGTGATGCAGATGAGGTGGCCGCCGGTTTGGAAGACGCCGGAACGCTGGTATTGGATGCCCGTTCGGCTGAGCGTTTTAATGCCGAGGTGGATGAGCCGCGTCCGGGGCTGCGCCGTGGTCATATGCCGGGGTCACTGAATCTGCCGTTTGCCAATCTGCTGGAGGAGGATATTTATCTGCGTAATCCCGCCGCGCTGAAACAGGCATTTATGCAGCTGGGCATAACCGATCATAATCAGCGCCTGATATTTTCCTGCGGTTCCGGGGTGACGGCCTGTGTGCTGGCGCTGGCGGCGGAGCTGGCCGGATATACTAATCTGAGCGTGTATGATGGTTCATGGACGGAGTGGGGCAGGCCGGATAGTCAACGGCCGGTTGAACCTGTCATCACTTAGCCGGACTAATATTATTGTTATAAATAAGAGGGGCAAGCTAATGAAAAAAATGATGTTATGGGTAACACTTCTGTGCCTGACACTGGGTACGGGTATGGTCACAGCGGCAGAGTCGCGGATTTATAAAGTCCGTCATGTGGCGGCGGATGATAGTCTGAATATGCGCAATACGGCGGGCGTGCAGGGTAATGTTGTTGCGACGATTCCACCCAACAGTTCCGGTGTGGTATCGACCGGTCGTGAGCAGCAACTGGGGCAGTCAACCTGGGCCGAGGTACACTGGGCGGGGAAATCCGGCTGGGTAAACAAGTATTACCTGGCTGAGGATACTGCGGTGCAGGCGGCAGCCAAACAGGCCGGACAGGTGACTCAGGCCGGGCAGAAAGCGCAGCAGTCACAGCAGGGTAGTAATATTTTCATGCGCTGTGGCGGCACCGAGCCGTTCTGGTCAATGCACATCACCGAGTCACAGCTGAAGGTGAAAGTACTGGACGGCATGGAATACACCGCGCCGGTAGAGTTTCGCAGGCAGTCTGAAAATAATACCTCGATTGCAGTAGTGGCCGGTCGTAACGGGCAGGCGGGAGCGCTGACAGCGGTATTTTTGCAGAAGGTGGATATGTGCAGCGATAATATGTCCGACAAAAATTATCCGTACTCGATTACCGCGATGCTGGATGGGCAACGGGCAATGTCGGGGTGTTGTGAAATGTCGGGTGCGCAGTAGACACTCAACACTCAAAGCACTGAACCAGAGTCGGGAAGTGGAGGTTGAGTTTTGAGTGATAGAATACGCATTCACCGTTTCAGGCGTGCCCGGCAAGCGGGGAGCATAATACGATTCCATGCGCGGTTGTAATGGGTCATCGTATCAGACAGCCTGCGTGTCAGCTCGTGGTGCTGCTCCACTTTTTGGGTGTCCGGCCTGCTTGACAGGTCAACACTCCCGCTTTGACCCCCGCGGATAAGGTCATAGCCTTCCAGCATGCGTACTGTACAGGCACGGTTTAGTGCCTGTGATTCCTCATATGTAATGGATGGGTCTTCTTCCATGCCAAAACTGATAAATCTGCCGCTCATCCCCACTGCAACCCAACGCTGACCCAACAGGTACACCTCATTCCGGGCCAGTGCGTTTTTTGCTTCAGTGACCGGGTTTTTCTGTGCCATGGCACGTGCCAGGCGGATGGTGTAAATCGCCTGACTTATTTCACCGCCATATGGGGAGCGCGGTTCTGTGAAGGGTGCCTCATCTATTATAAATACCAGACGGCTGACTATTTTATGTGTTGCTTTCACAGGGGGGATATTCTGTAAATCCGGTGCTTTCCCAAGGCGTCTGCACTCCCTGTACAGTGTTTCGTTCCAGCGGCTGACATACTCAGCCTGATCCAGCTGATAGGCTTGCACGCTTTTGGGTTTTGGACGGATGTATTCATAATCAAAATCGTTTTCCCCCTCCAAAAACAAAACTTTCTGAGGACAAACCTTTTCAACTGCCCTGCTGATGACAGGGTCATGCAGTTCACCGGGGTAATTCCGCTCCTGCTGTTTGTAGGTCATAGTGGCATTGGTGATTAGGCTGTAACGCTGTCCTTTGTTGAAAAAATGGAGGGCATCTGCCTGTGGGTTACGTTTCCGCAGCGCACGGGACAAAGCTGCATATTTCGCGGTAACAGTTTTTGGGTCTTTTAATTTTTCTACCGGAGGTGTATTCAGGAAATACAAGGTGCCATCGATAACACGTAGCCCGGACTGTTGTGTTCCAACCACTGGCTGGTGGAGTACTTTATTACCAGTCATGGCGGGTGGGCGGATTGAGTCTGCGTGGATACTGAAGGAAAAGAGCCCACAAACGAATATGAGTAATTGGGTTTTCATGATGTTATTCTTAATATACCTGTTCTGGTTCATTTAATAATGTAAGCGGATTAAGCACCTTCTTACAACCTCGCTCCCGTGGCTCCCCTAAATATGACGCCTTGCTTCCAAAAAAGTAACCAGAGCATGTCGGGGCTGTTAATGGCTGACTTAGGACGCAGCACAACAAACTGTCTGTCCCAGAAAAAGTCAGTGCAGTTTGCCACAGCAAATAGTGTTGCTTCCCGTCCAACTTCCTCGGGAAGTAGCATATTAGCAGTAAGCAGTTCTTTGGCAGACACACCAAATTTTTTCCTTAAAAACTGATCCAGATTGATTGACTGGGCATAATAGCCGACATTTTTACACTCACCCGATGGTGTGGGTGTGCCACCGGGGAATGTTTGGTATAACTTCTTATTAAAATCAATAGATTGCATCGGAATTTTTTTCCTGATTTTTTCTACCTGTTCTTTCGTCAATTTAGAGCTTTTTGTCATATATAACGGGTAATTAGGTAGAGTTACAATAGACAAAACATCCGCAAATTTCGGTTTAAACGGAATGGCTGAAACTGGTTTAGACATTGGTTTATCCGCTGCCAGTGCAGCAGGCGAAGCTGTGCATCCGGTCAGACACAGAGCAAACAGCAACGCCACCATTTTTTTCACATCAGTGTATTTCATATATTTCTTCCTTAGAGATGGCAGACATAACGCAGTCAAAAATGATTTTTTCATAGCCGTTTCCGAAAAACGGGACACAGGAACCCCATGCCCCGAACCAACAACCAATCAAGTATTATTTACCACCCACACATAAGCGCGACATTTCTTTGTTCCAGAGAGTCATGTAGCTGTCACCGACCCCCATATACCCACGACAGCTAGGATTACTGTTATTTAAGCACTCAGTGGAGTTATAATCAGCAAACCTAACTCCTTCTAACCATACCAGTCTGGCATTAGCATTTGGGCAAAGTTTGGCCATTTCAACTACACCCCCATACATCACTCTTTGATTGTGAAATTGCCTGCCATTGCCCGTAAAAAAGTAACGCATGCCATGATTAAAGGCAAAGTGGGCATCCTGTACTGAATTGCGTTTCTTAATAGCCGTCAACAGGTTGGCATAATGTGTATTAATAGCATTCTGATTTTTATACTCTCTTGCCCTGATTCTGTCCGGCGGTATCCCAAAAAAATACAGAACATTACCCACCACACGCAGGCTGGGCTGAGCTGCTACTGTTTGATTGGATACAGTACTGGCAGACGACTGATCTTTGCTGATTGCTGCAGATGATGTGCAACCCAGAAGAGAAATCAGGCATAACGTGGCCCAAAATGATTTTTTCATGGTAATTACTCCAAGGTATATTTTGTTTAAAACGGGCGGGGCTATGGGGCTGCCACTGCCGGGTTGGTGCTTGAAATGGCAAAGAAGATATTATTGCTACAAGCAACCTTCGCCCGTGTGTTTGCCTGAAGTGTGGCCGGTGCTTTGATCGTCGTCACCGCATAACCGTTGTTTGCATAAGTTCCCAAATTGGCATAAGCGGTACCGGAGCCATTAATGAGAGAAATATTTACATTCGCACAGTTAATCGGCGAAATATTGGTACCGGCGACATCCCAGCGAAGGGTGGCAGCCTGTCCGGCAGGTATGGAAGCGGAAGTGACGCGGAATGCCGCCCCGGTATTACGGACATTGACCTGATAGGCTCCCTGTGTAATCCCGCCACGGTTATCGCGCACGACCAGACGGAAATTCAGCGCCCGCGTTGTGATTGGCAAGTACTCCCCATCAACATTTCTTCCCGCTAATAAATCGGCCAGGTTAGGAATATTACGGCTGCTGTTCCCGTACTGGGGCAGACGGGAGCGAATCAGAGCAGAATTGATCTTGTCCTGATTCTTGTTGGCAGCCGTTCCACCGACATTATATTGATCCCATGCGTAGGAAAGAGGATCGTTATTGGCATCCGTTGCCTTCACAATCGGCAGAGTGAACGGTGTCCGCGCAGGTATGGTGACCGTTGCAGGCATGGCGGAAATAACCGGATTGCTGTTGATTGTTGTGCTACCAGTAGGATTGTATAGTGCAGGCTTGGCCGCACAGTTATTTCCGGCACCGTTATGCGCAAAGGTTGTCATCAAGTTTAAGGAATGTGCGTGAAACATGGCCTCCGCGTTACTGCCGACGGAGGTAGGTACAGGAATTATATTATTACCCGGACATAACCCCGCATACGACATAATAGTTGAACCTGCGCCCGGCTCCACTGCATCCGTGGAGTCGCGGGTTAGATTACCATTAAAACTGCCGCATGCTCCCCCTGTACTGGCATTAAAGGTGTGGCGGGCACTGAACTGGTGGCCCAGTTCATGGGCCAGCATATCAATAGCCGCTGCCTCCAGTGCTGCGGCACTCCCCAATGCTCCCATGGAGGATGTACCACGGGCCTTGGCCGATGAGCAGGGACTATATGGTGTTCCCCAGCCTCCCTGGGTTCCTGTGGTTATAACGTGCCCTATGTCATAGCCTGTAGATGTCAGAATTTTATTCAGGACGGTTGTATTCTCTATCGAAGCCAGAGGTTCCCCGGTTGTTGCATTGACTCCCTGATTGGTATACCCATCCGTCGTCGCATTGGTCTGAATAATCTTCGTGCCCCCGACAAGGTTGAACTTGACGGTCAGATCACGTAAGTAAATCTGGTTTACACGCGCAATCAGGGTAAAAAGCCGTGAGTTTGTGGTCGTTGCTCCACCATTGAGTGCGGTAAATTCTGCCGTTGTTGCAAGAGCGAGGCGATAGGTATTCAGGGTTTGCCCCACCTTCTGGGCATAGACCAGCCCGCTATCGGACTGATAAGCAGTCGTCAGAATTTTTGCTGCCAGACTATCTTCGTGCTTATCCTGTTCAGTTTTACCACAACGAAAACCTTTCATTGCTGATGCAAATGCCGCCCGGTTATTTCGTTTGCTATAGCTCAGATAAGTCCGGTTACCTTTCACCGTTTCATGCGGATCAATAAAAACCGTATCACCATTACGCAGTTGCAGCATGGCATGAATTCCCAGTGGTGTTTTATCCATAACACCGGAGATAACCCGTTTATCCTGACTGATTACCGTCCAGGCTTTCATGTCTGAGTATTCCTTCGTCCATTTTGGATCAACTACTTGTTCAGGGATAACCTCAACTTTGGCAAAACTGCCATCAGGCAGCGGTAAACTCACTACCATGCCTGATGAAGTTTCCGGAACCAGCTTTCGGGCAGCACTCACCATCGATAACTGATTCTCCATCAACTGCTCATCCAGAGTGAATAACCGGTATTTTTTCAATTGGGTAGTGAGTGGTTGCACAATACTGCGAGCTTGAGTTAACGGAATAACGGAGGTATCCGGCGTTAATTCCTGCCAGACACTTTCATCTGCCAGGACAGCTGAATTAAAATTAAAAGCATTTGCGCCGGTTAAAACAATGAAAATAAATTGTTTACCGAGACGAGACGAGCTTTCATAACAACACTTCCTTTTGTGAAGATCAAAGCCTGATATATCTGTTTAGTATTGGCCTGCTTTATTAAAAACAGCAAAGCTGAAATAAGAACCAGACGCCTGTCCGGAAAAGACACTCACGGACAGGCGGATTAAGCACTTTGCCTTAAAAAAAAGCAATGGGGTTTAAAAAATATATTTTTTCTGATTTATGCCCAATAAGTTAAACAAATAAGAGTGATTGTCTTATGCTGGTTTTGGGCAGTCTTAACTTTTGAGTTTTGACTTCCACTACCGGTGTTTCCTTACTGTATTTCCATATTTATGCAATGTGCGCAGAACCACCCTCGGGCTGCTTCCGGTTTATCCGGTTTAAACCGGCTGACTCCCGGCAGGCTGAGCAGCAGTTTGTAAAGCCCCCGATTAAGACTTTTATCTGCTTCAGTCAGCCCCAGGTCTGTGTTAGCATTCCCGCGCTAATGCAGATCACACGGGTTCGTATTCTCTATCATGGCACGATATATATTTGTTACCGGCGGTGTTGTTTCCTCACTGGGGAAAGGCATTGCCGCCGCTTCCCTGGGCGCAATTCTTGAAGCGCGTGGCCTGAAGGTCACAATGATGAAGCTTGATCCTTATATTAATGTTGATCCCGGCACAATGAGCCCGTTTCAGCATGGCGAGGTGTTTGTCACCGAAGATGGCGCAGAAACTGACCTTGACCTTGGTCACTACGAGCGTTTTGTCGGCTTTACTGCAACCAAGCTGAACAATTTCACCACCGGCCGCATCTATGAAAATGTCATCCGCCGCGAGCGTCAGGGCGGTTACCTCGGTGCGACGGTGCAGGTGATTCCGCACGTTACCGATGAAATCAAACGCTGTGTGCGTGCCGGAGCCGGTGATGCGGATGTGGCGATGGTGGAAGTCGGCGGCACGGTGGGTGATATTGAATCACTGCCGTTCATGGAAGCCATCCGCCAGATGCGCGTCGAGGAAGGGCCGCAGAATGCGCTGTTTATTCACCTCACTTTGTTGCCTTATGTGGCGGCTGCCGGTGAGCTGAAAACCAAGCCGACTCAGCACTCGGTTAAGGAGCTACGCTCTATCGGCATCCAGCCGGATATTCTGCTCTGTCGCAGTGAACGGGCGATTCCGGAGAATGAAAAGCGCAAGATTGCCCTGTTCACCAATGTTGAGGAGCGGGCGGTTATTTCCGCGCTGGACCTGGATAATATTTACAAAATTCCACTGGCCCTGCATGCGCAGAAACTGGATAAGATTGTCACTGAGCGTTTTGGTCTGACGGAACTGCCGGAAGCGGACTTGAGCGAGTGGCAGAGTGTGATTAATGCCATGGAATTCCCTGAGGCAGAAGTCACGGTGGCGATGGTTGGCAAATATACCGAGCTGACTGAGTCCTATAAGTCGCTGAATGAAGCGCTCACCCATGCCGGTATCCAGACTTCAACACGGGTTAATATTCAGTATGTCGATTCCGACAAGCTGGAAACTGAAGAGAATGAGCGTGAGCTGGAAGTACTGAAATCAGTCGATGCGGTACTGGTGCCGGGTGGTTTCGGTAAGCGCGGTGTGGAAGGCAAGATTCAGGCTGTGCAGTATGCGCGTGAAAACAAAGTGCCTTATCTGGGGATCTGTCTGGGTATGCAGGTGGCGGTGATTGAATATGCGCGCCATTGTGCCGGTCTGGAGGGTGCGCACAGTACCGAGTTTGTCGCCGATACGCCGCATCCGGTGATTGGATTGATTACTGAATGGCAGGCCAAAGACGGCAGTATTGAACAGCGCTCCGAAGACTCGGATCTGGGCGGTACCATGCGTCTGGGTGGGCAGGCCTGTCATTTGAAACCGGGCTCACTGGCGCAGCAGACTTATGGTAAGGATGAGATTATTGAGCGCCATCGTCATCGCTACGAATTCAATAATAATTATCTGGCTAAGCTGGAAGACAGCGGCCTGATCTTCTCCGGCAAATCGGCAGATGATGCGCTGGTGGAAATGGTCGAACTGGAAGATCACCCCTGGTTTCTGGGTTGTCAGTTCCATCCGGAATTTACCTCGCGTCCGCGCCAGGGCCATCCGCTGTTCAGCAGTTTTATCCGTGCGGCGCGTCAGTATCATGTCGACAAACATACAGGAAAGACATCATGAGTATGGATTTATGCGGCTTTAAAGTGGGGCTGAATCAGCCATTTTTTCTGATTTCCGGGCCGTGTGCGATTGAAACGGAAGCACTGGCGCTGGAAACAGCGGCGTATATGAAAGATGTTACCGAGCGGCTGGGTATCCCTTATATCTATAAATCTTCTTTCGATAAGGCTAACCGCACTTCGCATAACAGCCCGCGTGGTGTCGGGCTGGAGGCCGGTCTGCGGATTCTGGAGAAGGTGAAGCAGGAAGTCGGTGTGCCGGTGCTGACCGATGTGCATGAAGACACGCCGATGGATGAGGTGGCGGCAGTGGTTGATGTGTTGCAAACACCGGCGATGCTGTGTCGGCAGACTAATTTTATTCAGGCCGTTGCCCGTGCCGGTAAGCCGGTGAACCTGAAAAAAGGCCAGTTTATGGCACCGTGGGATATGGGCAATGTAGTCGAAAAAGCCCGTGCGGTGGGTAATGATCAGATTATGGTCTGCGAACGTGGTTATTCGTTTGGCTATAATAATCTGGTCTCCGATATGCGCGGTTTGGCGGTGATGCGCGAAACGAATTGTCCGGTGGTGTTTGACGCCACGCATTCGGTGCAGTTGCCGGGCGGGCAGGGTGGCAGTTCCGGCGGGCAGCGTGAGCACGTGCCGGTGTTGGCACGGGCGGCGGTGGCGGTGGGTGTGGCGGGTCTGTTTATGGAGTCGCATCCTGATCCGGCCAATGCCATGAGCGACGGGCCGAATTCTTGGCCGATGGGGCGTATGGAAGAATTGCTGGAATCGCTGCTGGCGATTGACCGGGTGGTTAAGGCCGGGGCGTTTATTGAGGATACGTTGTAGAGGAATTTTTCATTTACCCCCCCCATCCCCGACCCTTACCCCCGCAAGGGGGGAAGGGAGCTTAGCATCAGTCCCGAATGATAATCGGGCTATACTAAAAAACCGTATTGTCTCCTTCCCCCCTTGCGGGGGAAGGCTGGGATGGGGGGTAAATAAGATAAACGATTTATAAAATCTGGAAATAATCATGTCTGAAATTGTAGAAGTTAAGGCGCGGGAGATTGTTGATTCCCGTGGTAATCCAACCGTTGAGGCGGATGTTAAGCTGGCCAGTGGCGCCATTGGTCGTGCGGCGGTGCCTTCCGGGGCGTCAACCGGTGCGCGTGAGGCAATTGAGCTGCGTGATGGTGGTGCCCGCTATCTGGGTAAGGGTGTGCTGACGGCGGTTGGCAATGTGAATGGCGAGATTGCCGGTGCTGTGAAGGGTATGGATGCAGCGGATCAGGCGGCGGTCGATCAGAAGATGATCGAGCTGGACGGTACTGAAAACAAGGGTCGTCTGGGCGCGAATGCACTGCTGGCGGTGTCGATGGCGAATGCGCATGCGATGGCGAATGAGTCGGGACAGCCTTTGTATCAGTATCTGGGGCAGGCGGACAGTTATACGTTGCCGGTGCCGATGATGAATATCATTAACGGTGGTGAGCACGCGGATAATAGTGTTGATATTCAGGAGTTTATGATTCTGCCGGTGGGTGCCGCCAATATGGCGGATGCGGTGCGTTATGGTGCCGAGGTGTTCCATAATCTGAAGTCGGTGCTGAAGAGGCGTGGCCTGAATACGGCGGTGGGTGATGAGGGTGGTTTTGCACCGGACTTGTCTTCCAATGAAGAAGCGATTGAAGTGATTCTGGAAGCCATCGACAAGGCGGGCTTTAAGGCCGGTGAGGATATGTTCCTGGGCCTGGATTGCGCCAGTTCTGAGTTTTATAAAGATGGCAAATATGTACTTGAATCCGAAGGCCGCAGTTTTGATGCCGATGGTTTCAGTGATTATCTGGCCGGATGGGTGAAGCAATATCCGATTATCACCATTGAAGATGGTATGGATGAGGCGGATTGGGAAGGCTGGGCGATGCTGACGCAGAAGCTGGGCGATAAGATTCAGCTGGTCGGTGATGATCTGTTTGTGACCAATACTAAAATTCTGGCACGCGGTATTGAGGAAAGTATTGCTAACTCGATCCTGATCAAGGTGAATCAGATCGGTACACTGACCGAGACGCTGCAGGCGATTGATATGGCGCATAAAGCCGGTTATACCGCTGTGGTTTCACACCGTTCCGGTGAGACCGAAGATTCAACCATTGCCGATATTGCGGTGGCGACTAATGCAGGCCAGATTAAGACGGGTTCTCTGTCGCGCTCTGACCGGATTGCCAAGTATAACCAGTTGCTGCGGATTGCTGAGCAGCTGGGTGACAAGGGTGTTTATCCGGGGCGTAAGGCGTTTAAGCAGGCGATTTAAGCCGCAAAAGCTAAAAAGCACAAAACAGATTCCGGATGGTGTCCATACTGTCCGGAATCTGTCAGTTTTCAGGTTGCATCAGGCGACATCGTAAATCACTTTCTCCATACGCAATGCATTACTGTGGTCAGCATAATAATCCGCATATTCCCCGAATACCTGATACCCGCAACGCTGATACAAACTGATAGCAGGCTGATTCGATTCAGCCACTTCCAGCCGCATGACCCGGTAACCCCTGCTCAGACATGCCTGTTCCAGATGCTCCAGCAGCTGTGCCGAGATACCCGCACCACGCATCTCCGGTAATACTGCCAGTGAGTACAGCCGCGCAACACGGCTGCCGGTATAGCACCAGACCAGACCATAACCGATGAGCGTCTGCTCCTTTAATGCCAGCAACAACAACGCATGTGGTGCCTGAATCCAGCGCCTGAAACTGCGTCTGCTCAGCCGGCCACCCGTAAAGCAGCTGTCTTCAATATTTACCAGCGAATCCAGATCACTCAGCCCGGCAATCCGGAAGGAAAGATCAGCGGATACAGAAAGCTCAACACCCAAGATCAGCGGCCCCTTGCTTCCAGACGGCGCTGGAATTCGGCCATAATCAGCATATACAGCTCATTGCCGAGATAAGCATCTTCGACTCTGGAATCAAGGCTGGGGTTATCATTGACTTCCAGCACATAGGCTTTTTTATTCACTTCTTTAATATCCACGCCATACAGTCCGCAGCCTACCACGGCTGAGGCTTTCAGCGCCGCATCCAGCACAAACTTCGGCACTTCAAAGGTTGGCAGGGTTTCAAAGCCGCCGGAAAAATGGCGTTTGCCGGCATTATGGTTATAAATCTGCCAGTGGTTCCGTGCCATCAGATAGCGGCTGGCATAAATTGCCCGGCCATTCAGCACACCAATCCGCCAGTCGAATTCGGTGTAAAGAAACTCCTGTGCCAATACCAGCGCACTGACCGCGAGTAATTCTTCCAGCTTATTGCTTAATTCAGCACGCGAACTGACTTTAAACACGCCACGGGAAAAGGAACCCTCCGGCATTTTTAATATCAGCGGATAAGCAAAAGCGGCTTCCAGTTTATCCAGGGTATTTTCACTGCAATCATCAATAACTTCGGTTTTCAGGCTGGGGACTTTCTGATAATTAAATGCATCATGCAGATACACTTTATTGCAGCAGCGCAGAATCGAAGTCGGGTCATCCATGACTACCAAACCGGCATCTTCGGCTTTTCTGGCCAGCCGGTAAGTGTGGTGATCAATTGCCGTTGTTTCACGGATAAACAGGGCATCGTAATTGGCGATATTCTGTAGCTGCTGATAGGAAACCACTTCCGCATTAATGCCGTATTTGGCGGCGGCTTTAACAAAGCGCGAAATCGCCACCGGATCACTGGGCGGTACCGCTTCATCCTTATCCACCAGTATCGCCATATCCCAGCGATGCTGGCGCTTGGCGGTACGGGTACGCCAGTGATGCTGGGTAAAATCATTCAGCATGTCATCAAAATACTTCCGCTGTTCTGCGTTGAGCGCTGCCAGTGATGCCCGCTCCAGAGTCACCTCCGGCTGTTCGTCACGGAGCTTTATCTCCAGCCGCATAATCGGTGTGGGATACTGCTCAAAAAGCTTCTGGCCGAGTTTTTTCAGTCCGCTATGCTGTGTTTTGCCGAAATAAAGCCAGTGCTCACCCTGCAGATCTGCCAGTACCGTATCGCGCTGCTGACGAATCAGCAGGGTGATTTCTTCCTGAATATCGGCGGCATCACGCAGGCGATTAATGGTTTTTACACCGGGTAGCACCTTGTGTTTTCTGGCCTCGGCGAGCAGCGAGCAGTAATAGCCTTTGCTCAGATAACGCTCAGTATCACAGAGGTTAATGATGCGGGTGTGCTGTTCATTCAGTTTCGGGTAGTCACGCAGGTATTTTTCAAAACTGATGACAGCATGGTGATGTTCGCTGAGCGACAGGTCGGCGTTATCAACCACGATGAGTGTGTTATACATGGAATTTTTATCATTATCTGGTGAAACTACCAGGGTTCAGTAGCGTGGTTATAGTGCCTTTGCGGCTGGCTAACAAGCAATATTTTCATCTTTATAATCATATTTTTTGCTGGTGATCACGGCTGATTTTTATCGTTGGTTTGGATGGCTTTTATCCCGGTTTATTGTCGCTGAACAGTCGCTTATTACCGCAGCGGCTGCCATAATCCGCGCATGAAATCCTTTATCCCACTGATCCGCAGTGAATGGCGTCTGTTGCTGTTCGGCTTTGCGATGACCTTTGCCTCCAGTCTGGGGCAAACCTATTTTATTGCGCTGTTCGGTGGCGAGATTCGCGCGGATCTCGGCCTGAGCCACGGCGAATTCGGCACGGTATATTCAGCAGCCACCCTGCTCAGTGCCGTGATTCTGCTCTGGAGTGGCACGCTGATTGACCGTATGGATCTGCGCCATTTTTCATACCTGCTGGTGGCGGGACTGGGTGGCGCCTGTTTGCTGCTGGCCGCGAGTACTAATATCTGGATGCTGCTTGTCAGCATATTATTACTGCGCCATCTGGGGCAGGGACTGATGAGCATGACCAGCACCACCGCCATGGTGCGCTATCTGGATCATCAGAAGGGCAAGGCAAATGCACTGAGCGGCATCGGCTATTCGGTGTCAGAGGCTGTTTTGCCCGGTCTGGTGGTGGCCTTATTGTATTGGCTGAGCTGGCGGCAATCCTGGATATTCTGGGCGGCGGTGATGGCGGTGATTATGCCGCTGCTGATTTACCGCTTATTGCGTAATCATGAGCAGCGCCATCAGGCCTATTTGCAGGCATTTGAGGATGAGCACAAGGCAGAGGATACCGGCACGACTGCTGTGACTGCCGCGGCTAATCCACAGGGCGGACTTGCTCCGCTAAAAAAACGCCGCCAGTGGACACGAGCCGAGGTGATTCGTGATCCGCAGTTTTACCTGTTCTTACCGGCGCTGATGACCCTGCCGATGTTATTTACCGGTTTTATGTTTCATCAGGTGCATCTGGTGGATGAGAAGGGCTGGTCACTGGCTATCTGGAGCAGCCTGTATATTCTTTATGCTATCACTACCACGGTGATGAAACTGATAGCGGGGTTACTGGTCGATCGCTTTGGCGCTATTGTGCTGGTGTCTTTGATGGTTCTGCCATTGGCGTTGGGGCTGCTGATTTTATCCGTCTCAGACCACCTTATGGCCGCGGTGCTGTTCATGTTTTTTCTGGGTATTGCTGCCGGACTTTATACCACGCTGACCGCCCCGTTTTTCTCGGAAAAATACGGCAATAAACACCTTGGCTCGATTAAATCCCTGTCTACCTCAGTCATGGTATTCGCCAGTGCTGTTTCCCCGGTCATCATGGGTTGGCTGATTGACCGGGGGGTGTCGATGGATGCGATGGCGCTGGGCAGTGTGGGGTATATTTCGGTGGCTTCGGGTATGGCGGCGTATGCGTATCGGTTGTACCGGGCAGGCGGGTGAGAGAGCAATACCTCACCCCTTCAACAAAGCCACCGGCGTAATATCCAGTAACCCGCGCAGGTTAAACCACGCCGCCACACTCACCATTACCGCCCCGGCCAGCGTGCCAAACAGCAGTACCCAGACATTGATACTCACCTGCAATTCAAACAGGTAAGCACCGAGGATATTGCTGGCCAGCAGGGTAAACAGGGCGGCGAGCAGGCCGGATAAGGCGCCCAGCAAAGTAAACTCCACCCAGATCCGGCGTTTCAGCACGCCATGCACCGCACCCAGTGATTTCAGTACCGCAATTTCCCGGCGCCGGTCGGCTTTCTGCGATTGCAGGGCAGCGAGCAGCACAATAATCCCGGTGATCAGGGTAAAGACAAAAATGCCCTGTACCGCAAAGGTGGCCTGATCAATCAGTGAACGAACCTGTTCCACGATTGCGCCGGTATCGATGGCGGTAATCCCCGGAAACTGGCGGATCATATCCGGTACCGTGCTGGTTTGTGCGGGATCAATATATAAGCTGGTGATAAAGGTTTGCGGTTTATCCTCCAGTGCGCCCGGTGCGGCGATAACGAAGAAGTTTGGCTGCATGCTGTCCCAGCGTACTTCGCGGATGCTGCTGATGGTTTCGGTAAAGTCCACTCCGGCAATATCAAAGCTCAGGCTGTCGCCCACGCCCACCCCTAAGCGTTCAGCAACACTTTCCTCAACCGAAAAGCCGGCGGTGCTTTGCCCGTCAAACCATTTTCCCTGCTGCAGGAGATTACTGTCCGGCAGGCCGGCAAAGGAGGACAGGTTAAGTTCGCGTGTAAATAAGCGCCGGGCTTCAGGGTTTTCCACCGTATCGGCACTGGCAGGCTCGCCATTAATGCCCACCAGACGGCCACGGATCATCGGGTACAGATCGGCCTCAATATCACGCTGACCGAGGAAATTCTGCAGCGGTTCGACTTCAGCAGGCTGGATATTAATCAGAAAATAATTCGGCGCATTTTCCGGTAAGGTATCCTGCCAGCGTTCGATCAGGTCAGTACGCAACACCGTCAGCAGCAGCAGGGTAAACAGGCCGGTGGCAAACACCACGACCAGCAGCGCGGCACGCCGTGAATGACGCAGCAGTGCCAGCCACTCCCAGCCGCGGCGCAGGCTGAGCCGGGTGACCGCCTTCAGAAACGCGGTTGCCGCCAGCCAGAACAGCAGCAGGGCCAGCGCTATACCGCCGAACAGCCAAACCGCCAGACGCAGCTCACCCGCCTGTAACCAAAGCAGCGCGAATACCGCCGGAACAATACCGGCCACCACCAGCCAGACCAGTGAACCGGCGCTGTGTAATGCACCCTGTAAAATCTGCATCGGAGAGGTCTCAACCAGGCGCAGTAAATGGGGCAGGGCGAAGCCGGTGACCATAATCAGCGCGGTGAGCAGGCCGGTCAGCAGAGGATAAGCACCTGGTGCCGGCAGTTCAATATCGACAAACTCGGCCAACCAGCCGGCCAGTACGAACTGCAGGGCAAAGCCGATCAGCAGGCCGGCTGCCGCCGCCAGCAGGGCGACAATCCACAGGTTTGCCAGATAATCGAGCAGGATGGTGCGCCGTGGCAGGCCAAACGCCTTCAACACCGCCACCGGTTTGGTTTCATGGCGCACCAGACTGGCAGCGGTCAGGGCGATGGCAACACCAGCCAGTACCACGCTCAGCAGCGCCGCCAGTCCCAGAAAGCGCCCGGCACGCTGCAGCGCATTCTGTACCGTGGGCACGCCATTATCCAGCGACTCAATTTCTTCACTCGGCTGCAGCAGCGGCTCCAGCTGCTCACGGAATGATCGCACCGAGCCGTTGTCGCCGGTAAACAGCAATTCGTATTTGGCACGGCTGGCGGGAGAGAGCAGGCCGGTTGCCGCCAAGTCATCCAAATTGATAATGATCTGTGGGGCCAGCTGGAACAGGTTAGTGCCACGCGACGGATCTTTGGTCAGCACCTTGCTGAGAATAAACTCTGAGCGACCGAGCTGAATCCGGTCGCCCGGTTTGGCATCCAGCTCCGTGAACAGGCGTAACTCTGCCCAGGCTTCTCCTGCAGCCGGTAACTCGTCGACAGCCGTGCCGGTGGTGACCAGCTGGTCACTGACTTCCAGCTGGCCCTGCAGGGGGTATTCTTTCGATACCGCTTTAATACGTGCCAGTTGCAGTTGGTCGGCTTTGGAGGCCATGCTGGTAAAGCTGGTGACTTCGGCACGTTGTAGTCCTTCCTGTTGGGCAATCTGCCGGTATTGATCCGGTAACGGGCGCGGCGAGTCGACTACGATGTCTCCGCCGAGCAGGCGGGTGGCCTGCTTGAGCATGGCCTTATCCACCCGGTCGGTGAAAAATCCGACTGAGGATACTGCCATCACGGATACCACCAGGGCGAGGAACAACAGACGCATTTCCGATAAACGCCAGCGACGTTGCCACTGTAGCCAGAACACGCTGAGTTTGGGCGTGGCGGATGAGTTGACAGTTGGGATTTGCTGATTCATGCGGCCTGTTCCTGTGCAGTGGCATCGACCAGTTTGCCGTCAATCAGCCGGTACCAGCTCTGGCATTGTGCGGCCAGTGAGTCGTCGTGTGTCACCAGTATTAAGGTGGTCTGGCTTTCGCGCTGCATTTTAAACAGCAGGGCCGCCACTTCCTGCCCGGTGGCCTTGTCCAGATTTCCGGTGGGCTCATCGGCAAATAAAATCTGTGGTTGGGTGACAAATGCACGCGCCAGTGCTACCCGCTGCTGCTCACCGCCGGACAGGCGGTTAACCAGATGGTTCTGCCGCTCTGCCAGTCCGACCTGCTGCAGCGCGGTTTCTGCCTTTTTGCGGATAGCGTCGCTTTGCCCGCCCAGCTCCAGTGGCAGCATGACATTTTCCAGCGCGGTCAGATTTTCCAGCAAATGGAATGACTGGAAGACAAAGCCGACTTTACCCAGCCGGGCTTCGGCACGCTGATCCTCATCCTGTTCACTGAGATCCCTGCCGAACAACTCCAGTGTACCGGAGGAAGCGGTATCCAGCCCGGCCAGTAAGCCGAGTAAGGTACTTTTCCCGGAACCTGAGGTGCCGGTAATCGCCACGGATTCCCCGGCCTGGATGCTGAGGTTAATATCCTGCAGAATAAGCAGCTCTTTTGTGTCACTACTTTGTTGATCATTGCGCATCGGGATACTTTTGCGTAATGCGCGGGTCTGAATGACTGTATTTTTCATATTATCGGAATATCTCATGCAACGTTTTTTCGCACTATACGTCTTCCTGCTTCTGAGTACACTATTGCCAACCCATACCGTGGTTTTTGCGGATGATACGGACTTACCACCGGAGAAGCCGGTGATTCTGGTCTGGGGCGACAGCCTCAGCGCTGCTTACGGGATTCCGGTGGAGCAGGGCTGGGTCAGTTTGTTGCGTGAACGGGTGCAGGAAACACACGATGTGGTTAATGGCAGTATCAGTGGTGAAACCACGGTGGGCGGGCTGACCCGGTTGCCGGATGCACTGGCGTTACATGAGCCGGACTATGTTCTGCTGGAGCTGGGGGCTAATGATGGCCTGCGCGGTTTGCCGACTGAACGCATGCAGAAAAATCTAAGTGAAATGATAGATTTGGCGCTGGAAGCTAAGGCAAAACCTGTGTTGCTGGGCATTAAAATACCGCCTAATTATGGTATGGCTTACACTGATAAGTTTGACCAGGTTTTCAGTGATTTAGCGGCGGAATATGAAATACCGCTGTTACCTTTTCTGCTGGAGGGTGTGGCTGAGGATTTTGATTTGATGCAGGAAGATGGCCTGCATCCGACGGCGGAGGCGCAGCCACAGATTCTGGCGCATGTCTGGGAAGTGCTGGAACCGGTATTGTCTGCTGAAAAGCAGCTTGCTGAAGGAAATGCAACGGTCAGTACTGAGCCGGTCGCAGCGGGTCAGCACTGATATGCGCCTTGTCCATGTTTACACCGTACTGGTTTTTCCGTTGTTACTCAGTGCTTGTCTGGATATTAAACCCGGTTCGTATACCGAACTGCCCGAAGATATGCAGATCAGTGAGTACGGTACCTTGCTGGCGCAGGGCAAGGTGGTGCGGGTGGTGGATGCGGATACGCTGACGATTATGGGTAGTGATGGAAAAAATTATAAGATTCGTCTGCAGGGTATTGATGCGCCGGAAAAAAAGCAGAATTACGGGGCGTTGTGCAAGGATAAGCTGAGCACCATGGTGCTGAATCAGCGGGTGGATGTTGAGGCGTATAAAAAAGACCGTTACGGGCGCATTGTGGCCAAAGTTATGATTGATGACCGGGATATGGCGCTGGAGCTGATCCGCCAGGGTTGTGGCTGGCATTACAAGGATTATGCGGATGATCAGAGCTGGAGTGACCGGCGTAATTATGCCGCTGCCGAGAAACAGGCGCGTAATGGCAGTTTAGGTTTGTGGCGTGATGCGTTGCCTGAGGCTCCGTGGGATTACCGGCGCCGCTGACTGGATTTTGCCCGGATTCCTGTATGGAAGCAGGAATCCGGATAAAGTGATTACAGTTTTTTCTTCAGCTTTTTGATTTTCTTGGTGTGTTTCTGAATTTTGCTTTGACGTTTTTTGATTTCTTTCTTGACAGCTTTTTTGCCAGCCATTGATAACTCCTTAAATATTAAATTATTTGAATATAATTATACTATGACATTTTAATGTCCCTTATTACCCTGAAGCAGATTCCTGCTGCTGTCAAATTTATCCGGCTTTTGCTGCGCCGGCCCCTTGAAATCCTTTGACATCCCCCCATTTAATCAGCAATCGGGCAACATGACGGTCGTTCATGTCTGCTGTGTACTTACTAAACATGATGTCTATGAGGATTTATAAGTAATGAGTGTTACTGCGGAAAAAGAAAGCCTTCAGTTTCAGACTGAAGTCAATCAACTATTGCAACTGATGATTCACTCGCTGTATTCCAACAAGGAAATTTTCCTGCGCGAGCTGATCTCCAATGGTGCGGATGCGTGTGACAAATTACGTTTTGAAGCCATCGCAGATGACAGTTTGTATGAGGGTGATGGTGAGCTGCGGATTGAAGTGGACTTTGATAAAGACGCGAATACCGTGACCATCCGCGACAACGGTATCGGTATGAGCCGCGATGAGGTGGTGAACAACATCGGTACCATCGCCAAGTCCGGTACCAAGGAATTCCTGTCTAAAATGACCGGCGACCAGAAAAAAGATGCGCACATGATCGGTCAGTTCGGGGTCGGTTTCTACTCCTCATTTATTGTGGCCGACAAAGTGACCCTGACCACCCGCCGTGCGGGTTTGCCAGCAGATGAGGCAGTGCAGTGGGTATCTGACGGGCAGTCCGGTTACACGCTGGAAAATGTCAGTAAGACAGGCCGTGGTACGGAAATTGTGCTGCATCTGAAAGACGATGAGAAGGAACTGGCTAACAGCTGGCGTTTGCGTTCGATTATCACCAAATATTCTGACCACATCCCGCTGCCGGTGAAAATGGTTAAACAACCAACACCGGAATATGATGATGAGGGCAAAGAAAAACCAATGCCTGAAAATCAGCCGGTTGAGTGGGAAACCATCAATAAGGCGAATGCGCTGTGGACGCGCAGCAAAAACGATATTAAGGACGAGGAATATCAGGAGTTCTACAAGCATGTTTCGCATGACTGGCAGGATGCACTGGCCTGGTCTCACAACCGTGTTGAAGGTAATCTGGAATATACCTCGCTGTTGTATGTACCTTCCAAAGCGCCGTTTGACCTGTTTGAGCCGCAGCAGAAGCAGGGCATCAAGCTGTATGTGCAGCGCGTTTTCATTATGGATGACACCGAAAACCTGATGCCGCGTTACCTGCGTTTTGTGCGTGGGGTGATTGACTCCGGTGACCTGCCGCTGAACGTATCGCGTGAAATTCTGCAGAGCAATAAGATTATTGACTCGATGAAGAGCGGTTCGGTAAAGAAAGTGCTGGGTCTGTTGGAAGGCATGGCTAAGAACGAGCCGGAAAAATATCAGGACTTCTGGAAAGAGTTTGGACGGGTGCTGAAAGAAGGGCCGGGTGAGGACTTCTCCAACCGTGAGCAGATTGCCAAACTGCTGCGTTTTGCATCGACGCATGATGATAGCAAAGATCAGACCGTTTCGCTGGAAGACTATATCAGCCGCATGAAAGAGGGGCAGGAGAAGATCTATTACATCACCGCTGACTCGCATACTGCCGCCAAGAACAGTCCGCATCTGGAAGTATTCCGCAAGAAGGGCATCGAGGTATTGTTGTTGTCTGACAGGGTGGATGAATGGCTGACCAGCAGCCTGCATGAGTTTGATGGTAAGAACCTGCAGTCAGTGGCCAAAGGTGAGCTGGATCTGGATGCGCTGGACACTGAGGAAGAGAAGGAAGAGCAGAAGAAGGTTGAGGAGGAATCCAAGAGCCTGATTGAGCAGATTAAGGAAAATCTGAAGGAGAAGGTTGAGGATGTGCGGGTTTCTCATCGTCTGACCGATTCGCCTTCCTGTATCGTGCTGAGTGAGCATGATATGGCGCTGTATATGCAGAATCTGATGAAGCAGGCGGGTCATGAAATGCCGTCGACTAAACCTACTCTGGAGATTAATCCGGCGCATCCGTTGTTGCAGCGGATGAGTACTGAAGCGGATGAAGACCGTTTTGCGGAGTGGGCGGAAGTGCTGCTGGATCAGGCGATTCTGGCTGAAGGTGGTCAGCTGGAAGATCCGGCCGGGTTTGTGCATCGGTTGAATGGGTTGATGTTGGCTATGGCTTGATAGTTAATCTGTTTTTGTTGAGATTGGAAACCGCCTGGGGTGTTTGCTTTGGGCGGTTTTTTTGTGGAGAACTATTGGTCTCTATAGCGAAGTGAGTTATATTGTTGATTTTTTATATATTTAATTCAGCATAAGTGTCTTAACGTGAATAGCTATAAAAATTTCTTTAGTGCGATAGCTGCCTTTGAAAAACGACAAGCTGAACAAAAGCAGCGCGGCCTTAATGACTATAATATTCTTACATCAGTACTAAAAGCTTCTGATGAAGTCAGATTGCACTCTGGCATGATTTATTCGTTGTTAGACAGCAATGGTGCTCACTATCAAGGCTCGCTTTTTCTAGAAATTTTTATTGAAGTACTAAACAGAAAAGGCTTCTCAATAAATGCCAAAAATTGCAATGTTTACAAAGAATACAATAACATAGATTTATACATCACTGATGGGCATAAACATATAATAATAGAGAACAAAGTTCACGCTGCTGATCAGAAAGGTCAAATTAAAAGATATATTAGTTTAATTGAAAAAGAGGGTGATGTTTCAGATCATGATGATATTCTTTTGATTTATTTATCTATAGATCAGAGAGATCCATCTAACTACAGTCTTTCAGACCTTGAAATTAGTGATGGGTATATTCAGAAAGATAACAAAAAAATAGCTTTATATAAGGCAATTAGTTACAAAAAAGAAATAATGAATTGGCTAAATAAGTGTCAATATGAAGTTCAGAATATAACCAACCTAAATGAAGCTATCAGACAGTACAAGGATGTTGTCAAGATGATTAATAATGCTTATAGGGCTAAAACCATGACATTATCTGATTACATTAAAAAAGATAAGTTAACTTATCAAATGGCTCTGGATGTTCAAAAAGCTATTCCATTGGCTCGACAGGAAATAGTAGAAAGCTTTTTTACGGAAATTATTAACTTGCTAAAGATCCGGCTTGGCAATGAGTGGATAATTTTTGCCGATGATGGTTACTCAAAAAGATGGGGCTCTCCTTTTAAAGCTTACAAAAGCTCATGGGCTGAAAACTCTTTAATATTTGTTTTCGAATTTGATCAGAGTAACTATCAATACGGTTATTTTGGTGTGGCCAGAAGAAATGAATTAATTAATATTGAATCAGATATTTGCATAGAATTTGAAGAAAATTTGAAGAGTTTAAACTACAAATTAGATACAGAGGAATGGTGGCTACATTGGGAGTTCGTTCCAAATGCTAATAATACATATGATTTTTCAGAGTATGTCATGTTTGAAGAAGATTCTAAAGAAAAATTCATTGACTTTATTTTAAAAATTATTGGAATATTTGAGATGAATTCTGGCTTGCTGACCCGTATAAATAATTATTTGTCGGCTAAAGCAGGTAATTAACCTCAGGGCAATGGGCATGAGGAATGGCTTGGAAAATTCAAGTGCCATTTTATGTGCATATCGCAGAGTGGTACTATCATTAAAGGTAGAGATGGTCACCGATGAAAAGAGGTCAGTTTAAATGCAAGCCCTGAAAACACAAACTACCCGTGCCGAATACCTCGAACTCGATGAGTCATCCCCCGAAAAACACGAGTTCTACAACGGTCAGATTTTCGCCATGTCTGGCGGTACCTATAACCACTCCACCATCGGCTTAAATATCGCCACAACGCTTCGCAACCAACTACAGGGCAAGCCTTGTCAGCCCATGAACAGCGACATGCGGGTACATACCCAGTCAGGCCTCGATACCTATCCTGATATTTCTGTATTTTGTGGCGAACCGGAACTGACTGACCAGGAGCGTACGCTGCATAACCCGGTGGTCATTATCGAAGTGCTCTCACCCACAACACGCAACTATGACAGGGGCGATAAATTCTGGCATTACCGCTCAATCCCGGCGTTGCAGGATTATCTGTTGATCGACTCCGAGTCTGTTTACGTCGAGCATCATCACCGGCAAAGCAGGGACGAATGGTTGTTACACGAATACTACAACCTCGAAGATAAACTCAAACTGGATTCACTGAACGTCACACTAACACTCCGGGCAGTGTATGAGCATGCACGCTTTGGTGACTAACAGCTAATCTGTACAACATTACAGTATTATAGTTTGTTGCGATGGGTGTTATCGGTTTCCGCATTATCAGGTAAAATCCCACCAACTGCACAGCAACCGAGAAAGGGCATGACGAGTAAAATTATCCCGGTAGAACCATTCGACCTGGTCATCTTTGGCGGCACAGGTGACCTTGCCATGCGCAAACTCCTGCCCGCGTTATACCGGCGGGTTCAGGCCGGACAGGCACCGGAGTCCTCGCGCATTATCGCATTGTCCCGCAGCGAGATCAGCAGCGCCGAATTCCGCGAGCAGACCCGGGACGCATTACATAAATACATCCCGGAAAATGAACTGGACGAGGCTGTTCTGGGGCGTTTCCTGACCATGCTCGAATACATCTGTAACGATGTCACTGACCCGGATGGCTGGCAGGAGCTGGTCGACATGCTGAATCAGCGCCCGGATCAGATCCGTGTCTATTATCTGGCGGTCGGCCCGTCACTGTTCGGCACCATTGCCAGCGGTCTGGAGAAAAACGGTCTGGCTTACTGCAATGGCCGTCTGGTGGTGGAAAAGCCGCTGGGCCACGATCTCGACAGTGCACAGCAGCTGAATCAGGACATCGCCGAGGTGTTTGACGAAAGCTGTGTCTACCGGATTGACCACTATCTGGGCAAGGAAACCGTACAGAACCTGATGGCGCTGCGTTTTGCTAATGCGCTGTTTGAGCCGATCTGGAATGCGGCGCATATCGATCATGTGCAGATCACCGCAGCGGAAGTTGTCGGTGTCGGCAGTCGCGGCAGTTATTATGACCATGCCGGCGCCATCCGCGATATGGTGCAAAACCACCTGTTGCAGTTGCTCTGTCTGATTGCCATGGAGCCGCCGTATCATTTTGAAGCCGATGCGGTGCGTGATGAAAAGCTGAAGGTGCTGCGTTCCCTGCGTCCGCTGAAGGGTCAGGATGCACTGAAAAACACCGTGCGCGGCCAGTATCGTGCCGAAGGTAACGCGCCGTCTTATACCGAAGAGGCCGGGAATCCGGACAGTAATACCGAATGTTATCTGGCGATTAAGGCGGAGATTGATAACTGGCGCTGGACGGGCGTGCCGTTTTACCTGCGTACCGGCAAGAAACTGCGCCGCCGCTATACCGAAATTGCCATTCAGTTTAAGGAACCTGCACACTCGGTGTTTGGTGAGCTGTCGAGTCCGATGCTGCCCAATGTGCTGAGTATTCGTCTGCAGCCTGATGAGGGGCTGCGTCTGCGCATTATGACCAAAGATCCGGGACCGGGCGGGATGCGCTTGCGCAAAACACCGCTGGATATGAGTTTTGCCGAAGGTTTCTCAAAAAGCTGGCGTATGCCGGATGCTTATGAGCGCCTGCTGATGGATGTGGTGCGCGGTGACCAGACCCTGTTTATGCGCGGTGATGAGGTGGAAGCGGCCTGGGCATGGATTGACCCGATTATTGCTGCCTGGGAAGATTCGGGCACCAAACCGGAAAAATATGACCAGGGCAGTGCCGGGCCGCTGGCTGCGGTGGAAATGATTGCCAAAGATCACCGTCGCTGGCGTGAGGTGGATGACTGAGGACAGGCAGGTTCCATTTGTCAGTTAGCAGACATCTGTTGCTTTTTTTCAACTATATAAAGAGTGTGTTCCCTCAAATGGAAGTGAGGATCGAAAATGAGCCACTCTTTATTCATAGTAAAAATTATAATATTCACCCTGTTGCTCAGCAGCTGCAGTACGCTTTATGCCAGAGACCGTGTGTTTATTCTGGCCGGACAGTCAAATATGCAGGGCTTCGGAGCCACGTATGAGCTCCGCAATAACTACCGGCGCACGCCGCATAATGTGTCATTTTATTACCAGGGCTACCGTCGTCCGGTACCGCTGGTCAGAGGTGCCCGCTTCGGGCCGGAAGTGGGCTTTGCCCACCGCCTGTCACGGGCTTTCCCGCGTGATCGTATTGTGCTGATTAAAGTGGCCGCCGGTGGCAGTGCCATTACCGAATGGATGCCGGGCACGCATTATTACCGCTCTCTGCTCAAGCAGGCGCGGTTTGCCATGCAGCAGAGTAATACCCGGGAGGTGGATGCCATACTGTGGATGCAGGGGGAGAGTGACGCTTATATTCATCCGCGTGCGCATCGTTACGCCGCCCATCTGCAACGCCTGATTACGTATCTGCGCCGTGACCTGAAATCGCCCCAGAGCCTGTTTCTGATCGGGCAGATTAACCCGCTGGCAGAGCGTTTTCCGCTGGTGGATATTGTGCGCACCAAGCAAATGCTGGTTAACCGGCGCATCTATGGCACTCTGCTGGTTCCCACCCGCGGGCTGGAAAAATTGCCGGATCAGCTTCATTACAATACTCAGGGGCAGCTGAAACTGGGTGAGCGTTTTGCAGCCGCTTATTTGCGTAGCGGGCATCACCGGCGCAACCCGCAGCATTATGCATCGCTGCGACATTAATTCATTGCCCCGGTGCTGACTGGTATACTAACGGCTATTCGCTTTCAGGCTAAACCGGTGCAACAGTTCCGGTTTAGCCATTTACCAAAGGAAAATAGTGATGGGTATAAAAGAAATCTGTCAGCAGGTGCCGGTGATCCCGGTGCTGGTCGTCGAAGAATTGCAACAGGCTAAACCAATGGCTGAAGCACTGGTTAAAGGCGGCCTGCACGTGCTGGAAGTGACCTTACGCACCCCGGTTGCGCTGGATGCGATCCGGGTGATGAGTGAGGTGGAGGGCAGTGTGGTGGGTGCCGGAACGGTGCTGAATGCGGCGGATGTCAAAGCAGTGAAAGCGGCCGGGGCTGCATTTGCAGTTTCACCGGGAGCCACCCCGGAGCTGGTGGCGGCGGCACGCGAATATGACCTGCCATTGCTGCCGGGTGCGGCTACGGCATCTGAGGTAATGCGGTTGATGGAGCAAGGCTTTGATTTTCTGAAATTCTTTCCGGCAGAAGCAGCCGGGGGCATACCTATGCTGAAATCACTGTACGGGCCTCTGGCTGCGGTGAGTTTCTGCCCGACCGGTGGCGTGAGTCCGGCCAATGCAAGGGATTACCTCAGCCTGCCGAATATTGTCTGTGTCGGTGGTTCATGGGTGACACCGAAAGCACTGGTGGCTGCCGGTGAGTGGGATAAGATTACCGAGCTGGCCCGGGAGTGCAGTCAGCTGCGGGGCTGAGCTGACAAGCGATTCTTTTATATACTCGACCCGTGAGTAACTGTTGAATAATGTGAAGCCTTCAAGCAAAGTCCGGATGTTGTTGACAACCGGTGATACTTTGCATGATCCAGATAGAGTTTGGCGAATCCGAGCGGAACGCCTTGAATAAGGGACGGTACCATCACCCCCACCCGCGAGTCCGCCAACGGATGGAGGTGTTATGGCTCAAAAGCCAGGGAGTCGCACATGGGGAGATAGAACGGTTGGCGGGGGTCAGTTCAACGACCGTCACCCGTTATCTGAAACGCTACCAACAAGGTGGGCTTGCGGCTTTGGAACAAGTGGACTTCTATCGTCCGGTCAGTCAGCTGGAGCCTTTCCGTGACGTGTTGAAAAGTCATTTTGAACACCATCCAACCACCCGGATCACTCAGGCGATGGCTGACATCCAGCGGCTAACCGGCCTTGAACTCCAGCGGGAAGCCGTGCGGATGTTCCTCCACAGCCTGGGGTTGTCGGTCAGGAAGGTGGGGATGATCCCGGCGAAAGCGGATCCCGAGGTTCAGGAGGCTTTTAAAAAAAGCATTGGAGCCGCGTCTTGAGGAAGCCAGGGCCGGGAAGCGGGCGGTTTTCTTTGTCGACGCGGCCCACTTTGTACTGGCCCCGTTCCTGGGGTTTGTGTGGTGTTTTACCCGCTTGTTCATCCGTGCCCCGGCCGGACGCCAGCGTTACAATGTACTGGGCGCGCTGAATGCGGTTACCCATGAACTGGTTACCGTGACCAATGACAGTTACATCAACTCCCACAGTGTTTGCCAGTTGCTTCAGCGAATCAAGGCATTGGCCCTGGACGTGCCAGTGACCCTGGTGATGGACAATGCCCGCTACCAACGTTGTCGGCTGGTCATGGATTTGGCGGAAACACTGGGGATCGAATTGTTGTTCCTGCCCGCCTATTCTCCCAACCTGAACCTGATTGAACGCTTGTGGAAGTTTGTGAAGAAAGAATGTCTCTACTCACAGTACCATGAAAACTTTACCGCGTTTGTGCAAGCCATTGATTCGTGTCTGGCGCAAACCCACACCACTCACAAGAAAGCCCTGGACTCCTTACTGGCGCTTAATTTTCAGACTTTCAATAAATCAACAATTATGGTCGGTTGAAGTATAGCAATAAATCATCTGTGATCGGAATATAGCGGGTGGCAGCCTTGATTAATGATGAGGCTGTCAGCAGCTGGGTGCCATACACTTCGGTTTCAACCCCGTAACGCTGGCGGGCACGCTGCAGCAGCATATCAAAATCCCCGTCACCGGAAGCCAGCACAATAATATCGGTTTCAGCCGCCGCTTCAATCACATCCAGGGTAATCCCCACATCCCAGTCGCCTTTGGCCGAGCCGTCTTTGCGCTGGATATAAGGTTTCAGTTTAACCTCGAAGCCAATTCCGCGGAGGATGTTCTGGAACTGGGCCTGTTTGGGATCACCACGGTCAATGGCGTAGGCAATAGCATGCACCACCTGCCGGTTGCGGGTTGCTTTGGCCCAGAAACGGTTGTAATTGAAATTCCGGGTGAAAGCATGGCGGGTGGTGTAGTAAATGTTCTGCACATCGACAAACAGGCTGACTCTTTTCATGGCTGCAGTGTAGCGTTGATTGGTCTGTGAGCATAGCTTAGGCGAAAGTAATGACTGAATAATCAGGCTGTCAGCCCCTGTATGACTTCCCGTGCCAGACGTTCAGAGTATGCATGGATTTTCCAGTGACCCGGACTCCAGCCCTGCAAGAACCGGTAAAAGTCAGTCCAGGCCACTGTATATAAAGGCCGCCATACAGCCTCCACTGCTTCTGCATCAATGTCGGGTTGGTACTGTAGCAGTGCCTGTTTCAGCATAGAGAAATAAGCATCCAGTAAACGATCCTCCAGCCGTTCACATTGCTGCTCGTCCAGACAGCTACCGATAAAATAGGCAATGTCCTTCATGCCGCAGCCACCGCCAACGTATTGAAAATCGACTGCGGCGACCTGTGTCCCGTCAGCAGAGAAACAGAAATTAGCCAGTTTGGCATCCCCGTGCACCAGGGTTTGAAATGGCGCATCACTGAGTATCTGATCCAGTTGCGCTGCTGTCTGCTTCAGTTTTCCATCCGGCATGGCCGCCCATTCATCGGGCCGTGTTCCCAGATGCCAGTAAGTGCCGGTCGGCCATAAACCTTCCGGTTTGCTGTGCATGAAGTTGGCATGAAAATGTGCCAGCCAACTCAGGCAGGGCAGCATTTCTGCGTAGCTGAGTTGTGTCTTGCGCAGCGGATAACCGCTATGGTCAAGGTCTTCCAGTACAATCAGAAATTCATTGTCATACTGCTCCAGTGCCAGACATTGCGGAACCCGGCAATGTTCATCGCAGCGTTGTGCCCGGTGCTGATACCACGCGGTTTCGACTTCATAGGAGCGCAGTTTACGCTGGTGGGAGTGATCAGTGTTCCAGCCGCGCGGATGTGCTTTGCGTGCGGGCGGTGATACGTGTTTGACGATAACCGGGCCGATTGCGGCATCACTGGCACCACTTAAAATGTAGCGCTCAATACTGCCGTAGCCGCTCCACAGGTTTTGCAGTTTGCCGGCCAGCTGCAGGTTGCTGGCGCCGGTAGCCTGCAGGATGGTATTGCGTAGATGTATATCCATAAATTATCCAAGAATAACATGACAGGGATGTTAGCGTTCTTTATAATGGTGGGTTCACCAGATTTGTTTTTATACATGGGGGCGACCAGGCTTCGACGTGGATTACAAAACCTGGGGAGCATGCAGTGGATGTGGTGACCACTTAAACACTAGTCACAAAAAATAGTCGCAAACGACGACTCTTACGCACTCGCAGCTTAATAACCTGCTGATTGCTGTCTGACCGATGGAGTGCTTGTGCTTCGCGGGTTTCAGGCATCATCTCTCACAAGATCGTACCAAAGTTTGTTCAGGGCAGAGGTACTAAAACTTTAACTGAACTCACCTGCAAGCCAGCCTGTCTTTCGGCGGGATGCGGGTTAAATAAAAGATAGACTAAGCATGTAGCGCCTTCAGGCAGCGGATTTGCGGACGGGGGTTCAATTCCCCCCGCCTCCACCATTTTAAGGTATCACCCGATACCGCAAACACAAAAAAGCCCCTGTAGAATCAGCTTCTCAGGGGCTTTTTTGTGTCATGAGTGATGAAGTAAAAAATATAATCAGTGATGCTCACCCTGAGCCTGGGCAATGGCAGATGCCTTATCCAGCGACAGATGGCGAATATCCTTGCCTTCCACCAGATACACCACGTATTCACAGATATTCTTGCAGTGATCCCCGATCCGCTCCAGCGAACGTGCACACCAGGTCACATTCAGGCTGTCCTTAATATTACGCGGATCTTCCATCATCCGGGTTAGCAGGTTGCGTGACAGGGATTCAAATTCACTGTCAATGCGTCCGTCACTATGGGCAATCTCCATGGCTTTTTTCTCATCCATGCGTGCCATCGCATCCAGTGACTCCCGCAGCATCTCTTTCACATAATCCCCCAGATGGCGCAGGGACTCATGCAGATTGGTGCTGCCGATGCTTGTGGTTTGTGCGGAGTAACGGGCGATTTTTTCTGCTTCATCACCAATCCGCTCCAGATCAGTCACCGACTTGATAATGGCAATCAACAGACGTAAATCCCCGGCAGTAGGCTGGCGGCGGGCAATAATCTGGGCACATTGCTCATCAATACTCACTTCCAGGCGGTTTACCTTATAATCTGATATGGCTACTTTTTCGGCCAGTTGCACATCATTTTCCATTAAAGATTTCAGTGCGTTTGCCAGCTGTTTTTCAACAATCCCGCCCATTTGCATCGCCAGATTTCTGACTTCTTCCAGTTCCTGATTGTATTGCTGGGAGGTATGCTGCCCGATTTCCTTGTTCATTATTATGTCCTGAATATTGTATTAACCAAAACGACCGGTGATGTAATTTTCTGTCAGTCGATGTTCCGGATTGGTAAACACCGTATTGGTGTCATTCACCTCAACCAGATAGCCCATGTGGAAGTAAGCGGTACGGTGTGAAATACGTGCGGCCTGCTGCATGGAATGGGTAACGATACAGATCGTGTATGACTCACTGAGTTCAGTGATCAGCTCTTCAATGGTAGCCGTGGCAATCGGGTCAAGTGCGGAAGTCGGCTCATCCATCAGAATGACCTCAGGGCTGACCGCCATCGCACGGGCAATACACAGGCGCTGCTGTTGTCCGCCGGACAGGCCGGTGCCGGGTGATTTCAGGCGATCCTTCACCTCATTAAACAGGCCGGCTTTTCTCAGGCTGCTTTCCACGATCTCATCCAGTTCAGCACGGTTATTGGCTAAACCATGCAGACGCGGGCCATAGGCCACGTTGTCGTAAATCGACTTCGGAAACGGATTCGGTTTCTGGAACACCATGCCGACACGGGCACGCAGCAGAACCGGATCCTGATCTTTGGCATAGACATCTTCGCCATCCAGACTCAGTTCCCCGGTAACCTTACAGTTCGGGATAGTGTCATTCATGCGGTTAATACAGCGCAGATAAGTCGACTTGCCGCAACCGGACGGGCCGATCATCGCCACCACCTGATTCTTGCCAATGTCGATGCTGGCATCAAAGATGGCCTGTTTGGTCTGATCATAAAAAACGCTCAGATCACGGCAGCGGATTTTCGGATCATCCAGAAATGGTTTACCGACCGCATGTCCGGCAGCTTTCAGTTCATCAATAACCGTTCTGATATCCACGTCCTGGGATTGTGGCTCAGGAATAGGGGAGTTGGTAGTATCACCGGGTTCAGGATTCATCTTAATATCACTTTGGACCAGAGTTGTTGTTTCGTACATGGGATCTTACCACCGTCTCTCGAATCTTTTGCGTAATAAAACTGCCAGAATGTTCATCAGAATCAGGAAGAACAGCAGGATAATGATGGCAGCAGAGGTTTTTTCAGTAAAGGCACGCTCAGGACTGTCAGACCACAAATAAATCTGTACCGGGAGTACGGCTGCCGGATCAGTGATGCCACCGGGAACATCGATAATGAAAGCGATCATACCGATCATCAGCAGCGGAGCCGTTTCACCCAGTGCCTGTGCCATACCGATAATGGTGCCGGTCAGAATGCCGGGCATTGCCAGCGGCAGGGTATGGTGAAATACGGTCTGTACTTTTGAGGCGCCCATACCGAGTGCGGCTTCGCGGATAGAGGGAGGCACCGCTTTCAAGGCCGCACGGCTGGCAATAATAATCGTCGGCAGGGTCATCAGCGACAATACCAGACCCCCGACCAGCGGTGTTGAGCGTGGCACGCCAAAAAACTGGATGAACACTGCCAAACCGAGCAGGCCGAAGACGATCGAAGGCACGGCGGCGAGGTTATTAATATTGACCTCAATAAAATCAACGAACCAGTTATTTTTAGGCGCGAATTCTTCCAGATAAATCGCTGCGGCCACTGCTACCGGGAACGACAGCAACAGGGTCACTAACATGGTGTAAAACGAGCCCAGCAAAGCGCCGAGAATACCGGCCTGTTCCGGTTCACGCGAATCACCTGAAGTGAACAGTACTGTGTTAAAGCGCACATCCACATCGCCGCTGGCCTCCAGGTCATCCAGCCATTTCAGCTGGTGATCCTTAATCCGGCGGTCATCCTCAGGCAGGGTGCGGTCAATATTACCTTTAAAATAGGTATCAATATCATCATCGGCCAGAAACCAGATCGACTGCTTGGTTCCGATCAGTGACGGGTCAGCCATCACCATACCCTGCAGACGGTACTGGGCATTACCGCTGACCAGCTGACGCAGGTCTTTCTTCTGGCGGCGATCTGTCACGCCGGGAAAACGCTCATTCATAGCGTTCTGCATCACCCCGAAGTAATTAGCTGCGCGCAGCTCTTCCTGGCTGGCCGTGTTGTCCACGCCCAGGGTTTCCGCATCCAAATTGACGTTTAAGCGCAGATAAGTCTGCTGGAAAGCCGGCAGGCCGCTGGAGAAGATGCTGATCAGCAGGATGGCCAGCATAGCCATACTAATGATGATTGAGGCCATGCCGAACATCCGGAAGCGTTTTTCCTTAGCATAACGCTTTGCCAGCCCGGCCTTAACTTTTTCGGTTGTTGTACTCATGTTCGCGTTACCTTATTCGTACTGTTCGCGGTATTTGCGTACTATATGCAGCGCAATAACATTCAGGATCAGGGTAAAGACAAACAGTGTCAGACCCAGTGCAAAGGCGGCCAGTGTCTTGGCGCTGTCAAACTCCTGGTCACCGGTCAACAGGGTGACAATCTGGACGGTTACCGTGGTTACTGCTTCCAGCGGGTTGGCGGTGAGGTTTGCAGAAAGCCCCGCAGCCATTACCACGATCATGGTTTCACCAATCGCACGTGAAGCCGCGAGCAGGAAGGCACCGACAATACCGGGCAAAGCCGCCGGAATGATGACCTGCTTAATGGTTTCAGATTTAGTGGCGCCCATGCCATAGGAACCGTCACGCATCGCCTGTGGCACTGCATTGATCACATCATCTGACAATGAGGACATGAACGGGATTAACATAATCCCCATGACCAGTCCGGCAGCCAGCGCACTTTCAGAGGCAACCGACAAGCCCAGTGACTCGCCCATACCACGAATAAAGGGCGCGACGGTTAATACCGCGAAGAAGCCGTAAACCACGGTCGGGATACCGGCGAGAACTTCCAGCGCCGGTTTGGCCCAGGCACGCACTTTCAGGCTGGCGTACTCAGATAAATAAATCGCCGCCATCAGCCCCAGCGGTACAGCGACCAGCAGGGCGATGAAGGAGATTAACAAGGTACCGGCAAACAGCGGGATAGAACCGAAGCTGCCTGAGCCACCGACCTGATCTGCCCGAATGGCTGTCTGCGGACTCCAGCTGGTACCGAATAAGAATTCGGTGGGGGGCACTTTATTGAAGAAGCGGATCGATTCAAACAATACCGACAACACAATCCCCAGTGTGGTCAGAATCGCAATGGAGGCACAGAGGATCATCAGCCAGCGGATAACGTCCTCAACCTTGTTGCGCGCCCGGACATGAGGGGCGATATAACGCCACCCGATATAAAATCCGCCCAATGCAATAGCCAGTACCACCACTGCTTTGGCAATGGCGCTGGTGGATTGCAGATTGATATAGCTTTGTGCGGCTGCCTGTTGTTCCGGGCTGGCCGAGGTATCAATGGTACCGGATGTGGCCATGCTTTTGACCCGGTTCATCAACAGGCCAATTTCCGCTTTATCGGCTTGCTGAATTTCAGCAGGCAGGGAAGAAATAACGTTTTGAGTGATGATGGTATTGCTGAAGGCATTCCACAGCACCAGCACAATGATCGCAGGGATCAGGCACCACACCGCTACCAGATAACCGTAGTAATCTGGCAGCGAGTGAAGCTTGTTTGTACCCTTATTACCATCCGAAACGGCCAGCGACCGTTTGCGACCCAGGACATAACCGAAAGTCGCCAGTATCAGCAGTACCAGCAGGATCGTTGCCGTATTCATATGATAAAAAGTAAATACCGTTTAGTTTACAGGGATTCCAATACTGTCATATTTTTAGCAGCATCGCTAAACTGTTTGCGCTCTGCATCAGGCATCGGGATCATACCTTTGTCAGACAGATAGCCGCCGTTACCCCAGGCTGCTTCGCTGGTGAATTCAGCAACAAATTCTTCGATACCTTTAACCGTACCGATGTGCTCTTTCTTCACGTAGAAGTACAGCGGACGTGAAACAGGGTAGGAGCCGTCAGCGATGTTTTCAAAGCTGATTTCATTGCCTTCAATATCAGCACCCTGTACTTTGTCAGCGTTCTGATCCAGGAAGCTGAAGCCGAAAATACCCAGTGCTTTAGGATTGGCTTCCAGTTTCTGCACGATCAGGTTGTCGTTTTCACCGGCTTCGATGAAAGCACCGTCTTCACGGACGGTCTGGCAAACTTCCTTGGCGTTATCCAGCTCGCCAACCCAGTCATATACTTCACAACCTTCTTCCATGACCAGCTCAACAAAAGCGTCACGGGTACCGGAAGTGGGCGGAGGACCCAGAACCTCGATTTTTGTTGCAGGCAGATCAGCGTTTACTTCGTTCCACATGGTGTAAGGGTTAGGAACCAGTTTGGCTTTACCATCTTCTTCAACAGGAATTGTTTTAGCCAGCGCCAGGAACAGATCCTTACGGGTCAGGCTGAACTTGTCGCCTGCTTTAGAGTTAGCGATAGCGATACCGTCGTAACCGACTTTCACTTCAACCGGGCTGACACCGTTTTTAACGCAGGTTTCCAGTTCGCTCTTCTTGATGCGACGTGAGGAGTTAGTGATGTCCGGTGTTTCCACACCCGCACCGCCACAGAACAGCTTCATTCCGCCGCCGGAACCGGTAGACTCAACCTTGGGAGCAGGGTTGCCGGTTTTCTTGGCATAAGTTTCAGCAACGACTGTAGAGAAAGGAAAAACAGTGGAAGAACCCACGATTTCGATATTGTCACGTGCCTGTGCAGTACCTGCGCCGGCAGCAATCACTAATCCGGTGGCAATCGCCAAAGACAGCTTGTTCATTTGCATCATCTCCGAGTTGTAGAGTTAAGATGCTGCGCAGTGTAGGTGACGAATATGACACTCTTGTGACAGAGCTGAAATTTTTCGTTTTAATTTGTGCTGCTGCTTAATGAACCCTGTATGCACTATGGCAGGCGATGCATTGTTGTAAGCACAAAAGCAACCCCTCCCGCCCTCCCCTTATCAAGGGAGGAGGTAAGCCGTTTACCTGAAACACTGATGAAAAACTGAGGTTTAGCTCCCTCCCTGATGTCACACGTTTTGCTTTTTAAACGTGGCTTAGGGAGGGCTGGGGAGGGGTTTTGCTTTATTCTTCGAAAAAGGGGGAGTAAGGGGGGGGATTTAAGCCCTTTAACTACTTCCCACCCCCCAAACACTCCGGCGAATCCGCCACTTTCCCCGCCCGCTCAAAATACTGCGCCGGGGTCAGGGTATGCAGTGCCAGCGCATGAATCTGTCCGTTCAGTTCATCCGCCAGCACCTTATTCACCATGCGGTGCCGGGCCACCAGCATCTTGCCTTCAAACTGATCAGTGACTACGGTAACTTTGAAATGCGACTCCGAGCCGGGGGGGACATTGTGCATGTGGCTTTCATTCACCACTTCCAGGATTTCCGGAGTAAACGCCTGTTCCAGTTTAGTTTCTATCTGCTGTTGAATCGCGCCGGTCATATACATTTCCTAATGTTAACTTGAATCTGGGGCTATAGACTGTATATTCTTGCTACAACCTACGATAATGACAAATGAGCATGAATCAAAAACATAATTTTGACAAGTTAGGCCAATATCTCGAGCGGAAAATCATTGGTCAGAAAAATCTCATCAATCGCCTGTTGATTGCCCTGTTAGCGGATGGTCACATGCTGGTGGAGGGTGCGCCCGGTCTGGCGAAAACCCGCGCTATCCAGATGCTGGGGCAGGGGATTGAGGGCGACTTCCACCGCGTACAGTTCACACCGGACTTGCTGCCCGCCGATATTACCGGTACCGAGGTTTTCCATCCTAATGACGGCAGTTTTCAGTTCCAGAAAGGGCCGCTGTTCCATAACCTGATTCTGGCTGACGAAATCAACCGCGCGCCAGCCAAGGTGCAGTCAGCCTTGCTGGAGGCGATGGCCGAGCGGCAGATTACCGTGGCGGGCACTACCTGGGCGCTGCCTGATCCGTTTCTGGTCATGGCGACCCAGAACCCGATTGAGCAGGAAGGTACCTATCATCTGCCGGAGGCGCAGCTGGATCGCTTTCTGATGCACGTGGTGGTTGACTATCCCACCGCTGAGGAAGAGCGCCTGATTCTGCTGCTGGGGCGCAAGGAAGCGATGGAAGACGTGACCCGCGATAAACCGGTAGATCAGCCGGTGGTCAGTGGTGAGGATATCCGCAATGCCCGCCGCGAGGTGCTGGATATTTACATGGCGGACAATGTCGAGAATTACCTGTTGCAGCTGGTGCTGGCGACCCGCAGTCCGGAGCGTTACGGCAATGCACTGGCCGGACGGATTGCCTATGGTGCCAGCCCGCGTGCCACCTTGGCGCTGGATCGCTGTGCACGGGCGCATGCCTGGCTGGCCGGACGCGACTTTGTCAGCCCGGAAGATGTGCAGGCGATTACCCATGATGTGTTGCGCCACCGCATTCTGCTGACCTTTGAAGCGGAAGCCGACGGTATGACCACAACCCATATTATTGACGAGCTGCTGGCACTGGTGGCCGTTCCCTGATGATACGCGGTGAACAGGGCGATGGGCTGGTCTTCAGTTCGCTGCAGTCGTTATTACGTTTACAGGCGCAGGTGCGTACCCTGAATCTGGCCAAACGCCATGCGCTGGCCAAGCATGTGGGCATCCATCGTTCACGCTTCAAGGGTCGCGGCATGGACTTTGCCGAGTCACGTCCGTATCAGCCCGGTGATGACATCCGCACCATCGACTGGCGGGTCACAGCGCGCAGCGGCAAGGTGCACACCAAGGTGTTTCAGGAAGAGCGCGAAAAACCGGTGCTGATCTGGCTGGATTTGCGCGCACCGATGTTTTTCGGCACGAGGGGTTGCTTTAAGAGTGTGGTGGCGGCGGAAGTAACCGCGTTATTGCTCTGGAAAACACTGTCTGAAGGTGACCGTGCCGGTGGTGTGCTGCAGGATGATGCAGATATTCAGGAGTTTAAACCTTCGCGCAGCCGTTCTTCTGCCTTGCACTTCATGCGCCAGCTGGCCGATGTTACCCGTCGTCAGGCGGCGGAAAAAAAACCGCTGCAGGCGCCGGAACAACTATTGCTGGAAAGCTGGCAGCGTTTACGCCGGGTCACCGAAGCGGGTACACAGGTGTTTGTGGTCAGCGATTTCCGTGCTGTCACTGACCGTGCCCTGAGTCAGCTGGCGATGATTAACCGCCAGTCACAGCTGGTGCTGATTTCGGTGCGTGATCCGTTTGAGGATCAGCTGCCGCAGCAGGAGCGCCTGCGTCTGACCGATGGCGAAAAAAGCTTGTGGGTTAATCTGCGCCAGAAATTATGGCGGCAGAATTATGAGCACCGCGCAGAGCGGCTGCGTGCCGATCTGAAAAAATTTACCGATAAACAGCATATTCCGCTGATTCAGCTGATGACCAATGATTCCGTGACTGAGCGTTTGCTGAAACTGGGCCGGGGGGTACGATGAACCCGGAAGAATTACCGATCCGTGATATTCATTTGCCGCCGGAGGTCGGGATGTGGCCGCCTGCCTTCGGCTGGTGGTTAGTGCTGGCCTTGCTGTTGCTGGCACTGTTTCTGGCCGTGAGGTACTGGCGGCGACGCCAGCCGGTGTACCGTAAACAGGTGGTGCAACCGGCGCTGTTGGAGCTGCAGCGGATTGAACAGAATTATGCGGATGATCCGGCGGAAATGATCCGTCAGTTGTCGGTGCTGCTGCGCCGCAGTGCCATCAGTCTGTATGGGCGACATAAAATAGCCGGTCTGACCGGCAAGGCGTGGCTGAAGTTTCTCGACCAGCAGCAGCGCGGCGAGGTATTCGGGCAGCGTTTTGCAGAAATTATCACCGAGCAGCCTTACCGCAAGCAGCTACAGGGCGATGCTTCGGCATTGGCGACGGTGGTGCGCGAGTGGTTACAACAACAGGAGACGCCGCATGTATGAGTTTGCCTGGTGGTGGCTGTTCGCCTGTTTACCGCTGCCGTTGCTGGTGCGCTGGTTATGGAAACCGGCCAGCGATGAGCGCGGGGTGGCTTTGCGGGTGCCGTTTTTGCGTGAGTTCCAGAGTGGTGAAAATCAGTCCGGGCGCTCCTGGGTGTCATGGCTGACCCTGCTCAGTGCGATTCTGGCCTGGCTGGCGCTGGTCACGGCTGCCGCGCGTCCGGTGTGGGTGGGCGAGGTGACCGCGTTGCCGGTATCGGGGCGTGATCTGATGCTGGCAGTGGATTTGTCCGGCAGTATGCAGGAGCAGGATTTTCAGGTAAACCGGCGCGTGGTTGACCGTCTGTATGCCACCAAGGTGGTGGCCGGAGAATTTCTGGAGCAGCGTGAAGGGGATCGCATCGGTCTGGTGCTGTTCGGTGATCAGGCGTATTTACAGGCCCCGCTGACCTTTGACCGCAAAACGGTGCGGACGCTGCTCAATGAGTCAGCCATCGGGCTGGCAGGTGAGCGTACTGCGATTGGTGATGCGATTGGTTTGTCGCTGAAACGCCTGCAGGATCAGCCGAACCGTAACCGGGTATTGATTCTGATGACCGATGGTGCGAATACCGCCGGCACGGTCAGCCCGCTGGAGGCGGCGGATATGGCGGCTGCGGAAGGGTTGAAGATTTACACAGTGGGCATTGGCTCGGAAAGCCAGCAGGCGCGTAGCATCTTCGGCTTTAATCTGATTAATCAGAGTGCGGAACTGGATGAGGCTTTATTGAAAGCGATTGCTGAGAAAACCGGTGGCCAGTACTTCCGTGCCCGCGATACCGGTGAGTTTCAGCGTATCTATGCTGAGCTGGATCGGCTGGAGCCGGTCGAGCAGGAAGCCGAAAGCTGGCGTCCGCAACAGGAGCTGTTTCGCTGGCCGTTAGCCATCGCGTTTGGCTTTGGCTTGCTGGCCTTTGGCTTACGTCTGGAGACCAGCGCATGATGGGCGATTTTCATTTCATGTACCCGGACTGGCTGTGGCTGCTGCTGGTTATCCCGCTGATCGGGTGGCGCATTATGCGTCAGCAGGGTAATGGCAACTGGGCGGACATCGTTGACGAGAAACTGGCGCCATTTGTCCTGAGCGGCAATGAGCAATCCAATCGCCTGCGACTTGCCGGGTTGATTTCAGCGTTATGCCTGCTGGTGATTTTTGCGCTGGCTGGCCCGGCCTGGGAGAAAAAAGAACTGCCCGCCTTCCGCAGTCAGCAGGCGGTGGTGGTGGCACTGGATTTGTCGGCGTCGATGTATGCACGGGATATGACCCCGAACCGGCTGGATGCGGCGCGCTTTAAGCTGCTGGATCTGCTGAACACCCGTCAGGACGGCCAGACCGGTCTGGTGGTATTTGCCGGTGATGCCTTTGTGGTTTCGCCGCTGACCAATGATACCGATACCATTGCCGCGCAGGTGAAGAATCTGTCGCCGGAAATTATGCCGGTGCAGGGCAGCGATGTGGCTGCTGCGATCGATAAAGCGCTGGAAATTCTGCAGCAGGGTGCGCAGGGCAAAGGGCATATTCTGCTGATGACGGACGGGGCGGCGAATGTGACGGAGGCACAGCAGGCGGCAGCAGAGGCCGCTGCGCAGGGCTATACGGTGTCTGTGCTGGCGATCGGCACAGCGGAAGGCGCACCGATTCCGCTCAGTAACGGTGGTTTTCTCAGTGACAGCAGCGGCCAGACAGTGATGCCGAAGCTGGATGCTGCGGCGCTGACTTCATTGGCCGATGTGGGGCAGGGGCTGTTCCTGCGCCATCGTGTTGATGATCAGGATCTTAAGCAGTTAGATGCCTTGTGGGCAGCCAGCCTGCAGGATGCGGCATTACTGGCCGGTGAAGACCGCAAGCTGGATGCCTGGTTTAATCAGGGTATCTGGCTGGTGATATTGCTGTTGCCGGTGGCGATGCTGTTTTTCCGCCGTGGCTGGCTGGCGGTTTGGTTGCTGGTGTTTGTATTACCACAGCCGCAACAGGTGCAGGCGGCGGTGTGGGATGATCTGTGGCTGACCCCCGATCAGCAGGGGCAGCAGGCTTTGCAGCAGGGTGATCCGGCCACGGCAGCTAATCTGTTCCATAATCCGGACTGGAAGGCAGCTGCCGCTTATCGTGCAAAAGATTACGCTCAGGCGGAAGCCCTGTATGCGGACAGCAAAACGGCGGATGGTCTTTATAATTATGGTAACGCACTGGCCCGGCAGGGAAAGCTGGAGCAGGCGATTGCTGCTTATGATGAAGTCTTAAAAATAAACCCTGAGCATGAGGATGCCCTGCATAATAAAAATGTGCTGGAATCTCAGCAGAATCAGCAACAGCAACAGCAAAACCAGAACGGTGAGCAACAAAATCAGAATAATGACCCGCAATCCGGTAATAATCAGCAGCAGAATCAATCCGGGGAGTCTGAGTCGGATAATCCCGCTCAGCAGCAACAAAACAGTGAAAATCCGGCCGAGCCGGAAAAACGTGAAGATGCCGGTCAACAGCCTGAAGGTGAATCAGAACAACAACAGGCTGACCAGGAACAGGAACAGGGTAATAACCCGGAACAGGCAATGGACGCAGAAACCCGAGAGCAGCAACAGGCAACCGAACAATGGCTACGCAGAATACCTGATGATCCGGCGGGTCTGTGGCGGCGGAAATTCCAGTATCAGTACCGGCAGCGCTCACCGCAGACTCAGCAGGGGGAGTCATGGTAATGGTGCAGTCATTAAAGTTATTAAAGTCATTCGGGTTTCCGGGTGTGTTTAGCCGCTGCCTGCTGTTGGTGCTGCTGATGCTGCCGGCGGTTTTGTTGGCAGCTGAGATTACGGTATCGCCGGATCGTGATCCGATAGGGGTGGGGGAAGAGTTTACGCTGACTTTTTCCACTACTGAAGAGCCGGATGCTGACCCTGATTTCACCCCGCTAAGGGATAATTTTGAGATTGTCAGTACCACCACCAGCAGTAATATCCAGATGATTAACGGTGTGGTGAGCCGGGAAATGGCCTGGCGGGTGCGTTTGTATCCGAAAGCCACCGGTACGCTGGATATTCCGCCGATCCGCTTTGGCAATCAATCCAGCCCGGCGGCGCAGATTACTGTGGATGAAAATGCGGCCAATGCGGGCCTGCCGCGCGACGGGGTGCTGGTTGAGCTGGAGGTGGATACCGAAACACCTTATGTGCAGCAGCAGTTTATTGTCACCCAGCGTATGCTGCATTCGGTGGAGCTGATGCGCAGCGGTGCGAGTATGTCTCATCCGGAAGTGGGTGAGGGCAAGGCACTGGTACAGCAGCTGGGCGGTGTCACCAACCGCACGGTGAACCGTAAGGGCATTCGCTATAAAGTTTCCGAGCGGCGTTATGCGGTGTTCCCGCAAACCAGCGGCAAGCTGACCTTCAGGCCAACCGTGTTTCAGGGAGTGATCAATACCACTGCAAACCGCCAACAGCGTGACCCGTTCGGGCTGATTGGTGGCCGCCAGATCCGGCGTTTTTCCGCACCGTTGTCTGTCGAAGTAAAGCCGCAACCTGCCGGAATCAGCGGAACCTGGTTGCCCGCGCAAAGTGTGTCCATCAATGTGCACTGGCAGACACCGCCTGACCGGTTAAAAACCGGTGAACCGGTGACGCTGACCCTGGCGGTGATTGCTGATGGGCTGATGGCTGAGCAGTTACCGGAAATAAAACTGGCTCCCCCGCAAGGGGTTAAAGGTTATTCTAATCAGCCGGAGCTGCGTAATAATCATCAGGGAGATAGTCTGATCGGAACCCGTCAGGAGCGCTGGATTCTCATCGGGACAGCGCCCGGTGAGTATACCTTACCGGCGATCAGTCTGGAGTGGTGGAATCTGGCCACCGGCAAAACAGAGACAGCGATTGTTGCGGAAACAAAGCTTACGGTTAGTGGTGAAGTGAGCGGTGCGGCAAGTACCAATAATCTGCCTGGCAATGGTAATGGTAATAACGTATCCGGTTTGGCTGAAGCTACGGAAAACACGGGGAGTACCGGCGCTGCCGGAGAGAGTAATGCCGGTGATGCAGCGCAGTCCGGGTCGGCAGCTCAGGAGCTGCTGGATAATACCGGCGGGCAACAGGTTAAGGACGGCTCTAACGGATTGGGTCAGGCGGCCTGGTTACTGGCACCGGGTATTTTGCTGTTAATCGGTCTGGGGGTTTTGTATCGCCGCAATCGTGGTGACCGGCACTTGTCTGTACAGCAGGCAAAACCGGTGAGGGTGGATTACTATCGCCAGCTGGAGCGCGCCTGTCAGCATAATGAAGCGCAGAAAGCCTATGATGCATTGTCTGACTGGGTACGGCATGATTTGCAGCTAACGCCGCCCACCATTGCGCAGTTACGTCAGGAGACGCCTATGTCCTTTAAACAGGCACTGGACGAGCTGAGTATGGCGCTGTATGCCCGGCAGACGGATGCCTGGCAGGGAGCTGATTTATGGCGGGAGGTTCAGAATTTCCGTACTCAGCAGCAAACAGCCGGTTTCAGCCAGCGGCGGGAAAGTGATTTGCTGGCTTTGTATCCGGATTGAGTGGTATTGCAATTGACACTCCAAACCAATTGAAAATAATTTAGGCTGGAGTCAAAGCCCAATAGTCAGCTAGCCCAACTTTATCTGTAAAGTGCTGGTAACATTACCTTGTTTGTACTTGTGTGATATCTCGGAAGGTGTTTTTAGAATTTTTTGATAGCTCATCGGAGATGATGTAGGCGTATTTCAGGCAATCAAACAGAAACAAATCTTCACTGCAGATAAGAAATTATAAAATTAAGCGGAGATCAAAGGGGCTAGTGCGTACATGAATGAAAGTGCGGATAGGTATAGTGTTACAGAGTTGATGGGTTGCACTGATGCCGAGCTACTGCGTCGGCTGAAAACGAGTTGGGGTTACAGTGAGGAGCAAGCTTTTAAAGTAATTGGTCAACTTAAAAGAATATCGAATAAGAATAATGGGAGTACTTTCTTTATTTTGGATGACTTGCGAAGTGCCAATGATGGTGCTTTTTTGCGTTATCCACTATATGAACCAGATGTTCATCACACTGCTTATGTCGGGAGTGTTAATAATATTCAATTCGATGAAAAATCTGCAGAAGGTAAGCTAGTTCAGGCACAAGTTGAGCTGTCGCCCAAAAAAGAACGTATAAAGCACGACAACCCATTTTCATTAAAAGTTGTTGATAGTGGGGTACAATTGTTACAGGCGATACCTGATACAGCATTAAACATCTATTCTGATATTGATGGTAAGCATTTTATTGAGCAATGGGTATTCGATTTTTATCGAATGAAGCATAGTGAGCAGATTAAAAAAGAAGATAATATTTTTCGAGAGGAGTTACAGCAGGAGCGTGATCAGATAAAAGAGCGTATCAGTGGCCTTCAAGTGGAAGAGCAAGTGCTCAAGGATAAATTGGCAGATAAAACTCAAGTACATAGTGAGCTTACAGACGAACTGGCCGCTACCCGCAATTTACTGCATGAATCCCAGATAGAATTTAACCATCAGAAAAAAACATTGGAGCGTCAGTTGAATACGTTAAATCAATTCATTGAGCAAAAAGCTAACATCTTGCTGAAATTGGATTTGGTCGATAAGGCTGAAGTTGACGCTATATTAGGTCGTGGTTCTGAAGACTCGCAAAGAGTGGGGCATGACTTCGAGGAGGTTTTCGAATCAGATGTTGCTCAACTTATCAGCTATGTACAGGCGTATCTATGGAACAAAGGAATAGTCTACAGCCGTAAGGTGCTGGAAGACTTCTATGCTTTACTGACCACTCATGATCTGATTGTTCTGGCGGGCGATTCAGGTTCTGGTAAGACAAATTTAGTGAAGTCATTTGCTGATGCTATTGGTGGAGAGGCGGTTATTGTTCCTGTAAAGCCGAATTGGACCAGCGCAGAAGATTTGCTTGGGTATTACAACCCGTTGGAGCAGAAATATCTATCAACGCCCTTTCTGGATGCGTTGTTTGAGGCTGCTCGTAATCCTGATGTTCCCTATTTGATTTGTCTGGATGAGATGAATCTGGCTCGCGTGGAATATTATTTTGCAGATTTTCTAAGCTTGTTGGAGGAGCGAGGACAAACTCCGGAAATCCCTCTTTATTCAGATAAAGAAGCAGGTCACCTTGTTAGTGAAGCGACTAATTTTCTTAAACTGGTAGATGAGGCTAAGGCAAAGTTTGATAAAACAGACGTAGACAGTTTTTTTGAGTTACTACGTGATGAAGGTTTAAATGCCAAATTGCATGAGCTGTGTGGTTTTCGGGAAGGTGACTCTTTACTCAAATATCACAGTCACTTACGCAAGCTGATGAGTAGCTATCTGAGTACACCCTCTGCAATCCGCCTACCTGCTAATGTCAGGATTATCGGTGCAATCAATGTGGATGAGACAACCCATTATCTATCACCTAAAATCCTTGATCGTGCGCATATCATGCGATTCGCTAGCCCTTTACTGGCGGATTGGTCGCAAGTAGAAGCTGAAGTCGAACACTTTGATCTTGACCTTGATATGCCAATAAGGTTGAAAGTTCAAGCACTGGGTGAACGAGCACAGTACCCTGCTTTTGATCGTAATAATCCTTTAATAGAGGCATTAATTCACATTGTAAGGGAATATCTTGAGCCTCTGGGCATAGAGTTTGGACTTCGTACCGTCAGGCAAGCTCTTCATTATATACTCGACCCGTGAGTAACTGTTGAATAATGTGAAGCCTTCAAGCAAAGTCCGGATGTTGTTGACAACCGGTGATACTTTGCATGATCCAGATAGAGTTTGGCGAATCCGAGCGGAACGCCTTGAATAAGGGACGGTACCATCACCCCCACCCGCGAGTCCGCCAACGGATGGAGGTGTTATGGCTCAAAAGCCAGGGAGTCGCACATGGGGAGATAGAACGGTTGGCGGGGTCAGTTCAACGACCGTCACCCGTTATCTGAAACGCTACCAACAAGGTGGGCTTGCGGCTTTGGAACAAGTGGACTTCTATCGTCCGGTCAGTCGGCTGGAGCCTTTCCGTGACGTGTTGAAAAGTCATTTTGAACACCATCCAACCACCCGGATCACTCAGGCGATGGCTGACATCCAGCGGCTAACCGGCCTTGAACTCCAGCGGGAAGCCGTGCGGATGTTCCTCCACAGCCTGGGGTTGTCGGTCAGGAAGGTGGGGATGATCCCGGCGAAAGCGGATCCCGAGGTTCAGGAGGCTTTTAAAAAAGCATTGGAGCCGCGTCTTGAGGAAGCCAGGGCCGGGAAGCGGGCGGTTTTCTTTGTCGACGCGGCCCACTTTGTACTGGCCCCGTTCCTGGGGTTTGTGTGGTGTTTTACCCGCTTGTTCATCCGTGCCCCGGCCGGACGCCAGCGTTACAATGTACTGGGCGCGCTGAATGCGGTTACCCATGAACTGGTTACCGTGACCAATGACAGTTACATCAACTCCCACAGTGTTTGCCAGTTGCTTCAGCGAATCAAGGCATTGGCCCTGGACGTGCCAGTGACCCTGGTGATGGACAATGCCCGCTACCAACGTTGTCGGCTGGTCATGGATTTGGCGGAAACACTGGGGATCGAATTGTTGTTCCTGCCCGCCTATTCTCCCAACCTGAACCTGATTGAACGCTTGTGGAAGTTTGTGAAGAAAGAATGTCTCTACTCACAGTACCATGAAAACTTTACCGCGTTTGTGCAAGCCATTGATTCGTGTCTGGCGCAAACCCACACCACTCACAAGAAAGCCCTGGACTCCTTACTGGCGCTTAATTTTCAGACTTTCAATAAATCAACAATTATGGTCGGTTGAAGTATAGTGCTGCGTTACAGCAGTTCGGAGCGAGTGAAGCTCTTGTTTTGAATAATATCGTACTGCACAAAGTGCTGCCCAAGCTGATGTTTGATGGTGAGAAAACTGTCGATAACAGCACTGCTCGCAAGGATTTACTGAAGGCTATGAGAAATTATCTGAAGCAGCGATTGACAGGTCTGGGTAATTTTGAAGCTGTTAATAGCTGTGTTGACGAACTCGACCGTGTGATCCGTAATGCCGAGGCTAATGACTGGATAGTTAATTATTGGTCGCGCTAATGTTACCAGTTGAGATTAAATATTTGGCGATTGTCTGGAGCGATCCGGAAACGGTCATAAAAGTAGAATGTAGCCATGAGGCACTGGATCTGGAGCAGACAGTATCTGGCTGGCTCGTTGAAACAACCGCGTTCCCCTCTATGCATCATTATATCGGTATAAGCATCAAGGAAAGACACATAGAGCATACCCCTTATTTTGAGTTGGTTGGTGGTCAACGGCAGGAATTAATGCCAATTAAAGTCCCCGGCACTGAAGATATCTGGTGGATACAAGATAGTGGATGGGATAAAAAGAATAAGCGTTACTGGAGTTCTTTATATCGAACTGCAGGTCGGGCAGAACTGGTTGTTCAAAACCAGCGCCTGACTATAGAAAATAACACGTTTAACTTCACAATTGACGAATTAGAGTATTACCTTGCAGATTTTAAAAACAGTCTGTGGATGTTGATTCTTGATGACAACAGCATCGCCAAAGGGAGGGTCAACAAAAACGTTCCTGATTGCTTTAATGATGATGTAGTATGTATGTTCCATGACTTTATAGAGAGTGTGGAGAAGATCATCAAAAAGCCAGGAATGACTTTAGCTGAAACACAGGGTAAGCAGCCGCTTCGCTCTGTCAGACCCGTGCCTCGTACATTCCGTGAGTATGCAACAAAGCCAAATGCTAAGCTACTGACCAGTCGTACTTATCGGGAGAGCTATGATACAGCCGAAAACCGATATATACATTACTGTGTGAAGCGTGTTCTTTTTGTTCTAAGAAGTTTAGCCAGGGTAGCAGATGCTCAAGCTACTTCGTATGCACAGAAGATTGAACAAGAGCATGAATGGAAAATGCAAGTTCAAAGTACAAATACCAAACAGGTTGATTCTTGCGTTTATGATAATGAAATTGCGAAGTTAGAGAATGATCTGGAGGGTTTGAATCAGGGCTTGATTTCGGATAGTTTCTCTGATGTAGGCTTTAGAGATAAGGAGAAATATGGGACTTATACATTTCAGCTTGGTAAGCACTACGGCAAATCATTAACAGAGTTTTTTGCGAACGAACTATATGGCGATGGCTCTTATAAATTTGATGGGAGCTACTCTGTAGTAAGGTTTCCAGACTCTACCGATGTATCTAAGATAAGAGATCAAAAATATCGCTGTAAATTCAAAATTAGCGGCTGGCACTCCATTTCACAAGAGATTAATAAAAGCCGTAATATTTATAATAAACTTGAATTTTATCAGGTAACTTCAGCTCTGATTGATGGGCATCCTTGGCAAGCACAGCTTTCACAATTAATTAAAAACAGAGAGAAGCTGGAACGCGATAACTGGGTTGTACCATGGACTCAAGAAGAGATTCAGGATCGCGCTAGAGAAAATGAAGTTGCAGATAAGAAGATCGCATTTTTCGAGAATCTTCAGCAGCAAATGACGGGATTTACTGCATCTCTACCTCCCTTGATAGCGCGTCTCAAAAAAGTAGCAGCGTTTTTCAACGAACATAAAGTAAATACCCGCTCGAACTGTCCGAATAGCATGGTGTTTATACAGAACCCCTCGTATGCTCTGGCTAAAAGTCAGTTCAGAAAAATATCGAACCTTAATGGTTTAGACGAGTTTATGCTGAATTCATTAGTGAAAATTGATGAGATTGGTTTGATCAATATATCGAACCTCTATGAAAAATGGTGCTTGATAAAAATTATTGAAACCTTACGCGAGACATTCAATTTCGACATTGAACCAGGTTGGCAGCGTAAGCTTGTTAGTGCAGTCCTGAAAAAAAACTACAACATCGATATCAAGTTTGAAGCCCCCGATCGTCAGCAAAGTATCGTTCTATCCTACGAGAAGGAGCTGGACTCCGGGAAAAGGCCGGATTTTGTTATTGATTTAGATTCAAAAGAATATAGCCTCGAAGAAAACCGCTGGGTATTCACCGGAAGTAAACGTCATAGGTTTGTTCTTGATGCAAAGTTCAGGGGTGAGATCTCTGAATATGCTCTTAATGAACTGGTTTCTGAACTATGCACCACAAAAAATTATAGTGAAGACGGATTCAACCAGGTTTTTGTAATTCATCCAAGCCCAGAAGTAATTAAGGATAGGACTTCACCCTTGATTTGGGGTAGACAATGTGATTACGGTCAAAGCCATCAAAGTAATCATCGGTATGGGAGTATATTTCTCAGTCCATCACTTAAATATGCTCATGCCTTCGATAATCTCCAGCGACTCATTGGACTTTTTTTACAGGAGAGCGGTGAAATTCTTAAAGATAAAGGGGATCCCGATCAGTCTTGGCATAACATGACTTGCATATCCTGCGGTAATGCGAATGAAAACACCCTAAAATTGAATTACAAACCAACCAATGCCGGAAATGACAGTTGGACTATTAAATGTGATTCTTGTGGCTTACTAACTGTTCAGACAATTTGTGTGGCTTGCGGACATGCTCTTTTTAAGAATGGACCAAAATGGACTTATCACAGAACGAGAGCTGAACAAATATCCAATGTTATTTGTCCCAATTGTGAGACATTTCTGTAGAGTAATATAAAAACTACCTGAGTGGTTTACATCAACAGGTGTTGATACTGCAACTCTTTTAACTATTTGCGTGATATGCTTTCATACTTCAAGAATCGTTTGAAAACGATTGAATATCAAACGATTCCTGAAAATTAGAATAACTTACATATTCGGATAATTAGGCCCGCCACCACCTTCCGGTGTTACCCAGTTAATATTCTGGGTCGGGTCTTTAATATCACAGGTTTTGCAGTGCACACAGTTCTGTGCATTAATCTGTAAACGCTGGCTGCCATCCTGCTTAGTCTCATCCGCCACATACTCATACACACCTGCCGGACAAAACCGTGCTTCCGGGCCATCGTATTTAGCCAGATTCACCGCCACCGGCACACTGTCATCCTTCAGGGTCAGATGTACCGGCTGATCTTCCTCATGGTTGGTATTGGACAGAAAAACCGAAGACAGTTTGTCAAAGGTCAGTACGCCATCCGGCTTGGGATAGTTAATCGGCTTAGCCTGATCTTTAGTCAACAGGGTTTCATGATCCGCATGCGCATGTTTCAGTGTCCACGGTGCCTTACCGCGGAACAGAATCTGGTCGATACCGGTATAAAGCGTACCTAACCACAATCCCCATTTGAAGGAAGGACGGACATTCCGCGCCGCTTCCAGTTCGGCACGTACCCATGAGGCATTGAACTTGTCGGTGAACGCGGTCAGCTCTGCTACTTCAGCTTCACTCTGCAGCGCTTCAAACGCCGCTTCCGCCGCCAGCATGCCGGACTTCATGGCGGTATGCGTGCCCTTGATCTTCGGCATATTCAGCGTACCGGCATCACAGCCGGTCAGCACACCGCCGGGGAAGGTCAGTTTCGGCAGACACTGGATACCGCCTTCATTCAGTGCCCGTGCACCGTAGGAAATCCGGCGGCCACCGTCAAAAGTGCCACGGATTTTCGGGTGGGTTTTAAAGCGCTGGAATTCCTCGAACGGACTCAGGTAAGGATTTTTATAATCCAGCCCGACTACGAAGCCGACCGCAACCTGATTATCTTCCAGATGATAGAGGAAGGAACCGCCATAAGTATCCGTTGGCAGTGGCCAGCCGGCGGTATGTACCACCAATCCGGGTTGATGATTTTCCGGTTTGACTTCCCACAGCTCCTTGATACCAATACCGTAGGTCTGTGTCTGTACATCGGCTTCCAGATTAAAGCGCTGCTTCAGCTCCTTACCCAGATGGCCGCGACAGCCTTCGGCGAAGAAAGTATATTTCGCGTGCAGCTCCATACCTGGTTCATACTGCGGGCCTGGGGTGCCGTCACTCTGAATACCCATGTCGCCGGTTTGCACACCTTTGACACTGCCGTCTTCGTTATACAGCGTTTTTGCCGCAGCAAAACCGGGATAGATTTCGACGCCGAGCTCTTCTGCCTGCTCACCCAGCCAGCGGCAGAAATTGCCCAGACTGATGATGTAATTACCTTCGTTATGCATCGCCGGTGGCAAAAAGGCATTCGGCGTTTTAATCGCCCCTTTTTCGCTCAGAAACAGAATTTCTTCCGCGCTGACCGGTGTATTCAGTGGCGCACCTTTTTCTTTCCAGTCCGGAATCAGTTCATTCAGGGCCGTTGGCTCCAGAATAGCGCCGGAGAGAATATGTGCACCGATTTCAGAGCCTTTTTCCACCAGACAGACTGAAATCTCCTGCTCATTCTCACTGGCCAGCTGCATCAGGCGAATGGCTGCACTCAGACCGGAGGGGCCGCCTCCGACGATGAGTACGTCGAACTCCATTACATCACGTTCAATTTCTTCCAAGGTATTTCTCCGGTATGAGGTTTTTTTATATGCCCCCTTCATCCTTGTGGGGTTGTCTCAAAAGCAAAATCCCCTCCGTCTCCCCTTTTGCAAAGGGGAGTGCCCTCCAGCAAAAACAGTGAGTTATCGAAGGGTATCCCCCTTTGTAAAAGGGGGAACAAGGGGGATTTAAAGCTTTTGCGTCTCCCCGTCCGCAGGAGAAAAGGAGTAACATCTTTCTTGTTGCCGTCAGGCGGGTTATAACGCCGCCGTCATCTCAGGCACAGCGTCAAACAGATCTGCCACCAGACCATAGTCAGCCACCTGGAAAATCGGCGCATCTTCATCCTTGTTGATCGCTACAATGACCTTGGAGTCCTTCATGCCCGCCAGATGCTGAATCGCACCGGAGATACCCACGGCAATATATAAATCCGGCGCAACAATCTTACCGGTCTGGCCGACCTGCCAGTCATTCGGTGCAAAACCGGCATCAACCGCTGCACGGGAAGCCCCTACCGCAGCGCCCAGCTTGTCCGCCAGATCAATAATCAGTTTGAAGTCAGCTTCAGAGCCCACGCCCCGGCCACCGGAAACAATAATATTGGCGGAGGTCAGTTCCGGACGGTCGCTTTCATGCACTTCATTACTCACCCAGGCCACCGGTGCATCACAGGCTACCGCTGCGATTTCCTCAACCGCTGCACTGTTGCCTTCCGCTGCGCTGTCAAAATTCGCAGTACGGATAGTCATTACTTTTTTCGCATCCGCCGTTTTCACAGTCTGAATGGCATTCCCGGCATAAATAGGACGGACAAACTCATCGCTGCCCTTAATTTCCATCACCTCAGAAATCACCATCACATCCAGCAGCGCGGCAACCCGTGGTGCAACATTTTTACCGGAAGTGGTGGCCGGGAAAACAATGTGCTCATAATTATCAGCCAGGCTCACAATCAATGCAGCGAGCGGCTCAGCCACGGCATGCTCATAAGCGGCATCATCGGCACACAATACTTTTGCTGCACCCTGCAGTGTTGCCAGCTCAGCTGCAGCATCGCCACAGCCGGATGAAGCACACAATACGTCGACATCACCCAGCTGAGCTGCGGCAGTCAGTGCCTTGGCGGTAGAGTCTTTGTTTAATTGTCCGGCGAGGACTTCAGCAACCAGTAATACACTCATGACAATACTCCTGCTTCATTTTTCAGTTTATCCATCAGTTCAGCAACGGACTCTACTTTGATTCCTGCCGCACGTGCCGGAGGCTCGGTAACCGAAGTCACAGTCAGGCGCGGGCTGACATCAACGCCATAATCTTCCGGTGTTTTAATGTCCAGCGGTTTTTTCTTAGCCTTCATAATATTCGGCAGTTTGACATAGCGCGGTTCATTCAGGCGCAGATCTGCCGTCACCACCGCCGGCAGTTTGGCGGTAATATTCTCCAGACCGGCATCCACTTCGCGGGTAACATTCAGCGTATCGCCATCCACACTGATCTTTGAGGCAAAGGTCACCTGTGACCAGCCGAGCAGGGCAGACAGCATCTGGCCGGTGGCATTCATATCATTATCAATGGCCTGCTTACCCAGAATCACCATGCCGGGCTGTTCTTCTTCGGTGACTTTGGCCAGCAGTTTGGCAACCGCCAGCGGTTCAATATCCACATCAACCGAGTCAGTAGCCTTAATCAGAATCGCACGGTCAGCACCCATTGCCAGCGCGGTACGCAGGGTTTCCTGTGCTTTATCAATACCGATGGAGACGGCAACAATTTCCGATGCTGTTCCGGCTTCTTTCAGGCGGATGGCTTCTTCAACCGCAATCTCATCGAAAGGGTTAATCGACATTTTAACATTGTTTAATTCAACGCCGGACTGATCGCTTTTTACACGCGCCTTTACGCTGTAGTCGATCACCCGCTTGACTGGAACGAGAATCTTCATTGCATTTCCTTTGGTTTAAAAGTGTGGCGTTCAAAGTGTCATCATGGTATACGCATACGCTACCGTATGGAAGCCTTTAAAAGTACATTTTTTTGTAATCTGATTGTAAAAAATCACACTGGATTCTGTACTTTAAAATACCTATGATGTGTTCACATACGCCAGCGTATGGTCTGATAACCAGAGAGATTGTATTGAGCAAAATGTCCGCACAGATTTCAGTCAAAAACAAACGCTCTGCGCCCGGCGCTGAGCAGAATATACGCCTGACCCGCGAGGACTGGATAAATGCGGCCCTGGCTATTTTTACCGAAAAGGGTATTGATGCCGTGCGCATTGAGCCGCTGGCGCAACGTCTGCGGGTTACCAAGGGTAGTTTTTACTGGCACTTTAAAAACCGTGAAGCCTTGCATCAGGCGATTATTGATCACTGGCAGCAGCTGTGTGTGCAGGCACTGACGGATTGCTTCAGTGAGGACGATGACATTATTGATGTGGTGCTGAATATTCTGCTGATGTGGATGCGGGATGAGCCGTTCTCACCGCAGCTGGATGCGGCCATGCGTGACTGGGCGCGGCGTTCCGAGTATGTACGCTCAGTAGTTAAGCAGGCTGACCAGACCCGCACCGATGCGATTGCCGGTGCCTTTGAACGGGCGGGTTATGAGCCTGAGTCAGCGCTGATCCGGGCCCGCACATTGTATTTTTTGCAGATTGGTTATTATGAAGCGGATTTGCAGGAAGCCCGTCCGTTGCGGGTAAGGTTGTGGGGCGAGTATATCCGGGTAATTACCGGGCTGGAGCCGGGCGAGGAGCGGCTGGCGGCCTTTCGTGAGCGGAACTTTGAGCCGGGGGAGCTGGCTGGTAACTGAAATAAAAGCTGAAACAAAGACTGATCATTGGAAAATAACGCCAATACCGTATGATAGGTCTGAATAGCAAGGTGGAGTTTCAGTATGGCTGACGGCGATTATCACGCCTATATGAGTGTTAAACAGGTGGCAGAATATCTGCAGCTCAATGAAAAAAAAGTCTACGAGCTGGTTAAGGATGAGCAGATTCCGGCCACCAAAGTCACCGGTAAATGGCTGTTTCCACGCGGGTTAATCGACCGCTGGCTGATGGATTCTGCACATGGCGGTTTGTTGGCTGACCGACTGAATATTGCCGGGAGTGATGATCCGTTGCTGTACCGTCTGGTGCTGGCACACATGAACGATATTGACTCCCACGCACTGGTTAATTACACGCCTACCGGTACCCGTATGGGACTGCGTCTGTTACAGGCGCGGCGCATTGATGCCTGCTGCCTGCACTGGGGGCCAAGTGAGGAAAGCGCCCTGCGCCACCCGGCCTTACTGGAGCAGCATCGCCAGCATCAGCAGTGGGTATTGCTGCATCTGTTCAAGCGTGAGCAGGGCATGATTGTGCGTCCGGATGTACTGAAGCAGGTGGATGCGGAGCAGGATCTGTTTGCTTATCGCTGGCGCTGGGTTAAGCGACAGGCTGGTGCCGGTTCACAACGGTTTCTGATGGAAATACTCGGGCAGCAGGGCAAGAATGTGGATGACCTGAATCTGACTGAGCAGGCACATTCTGAGCGTGAAGCTGCCACGCTGGTGGCGATGGGGCTGGCGGATGTTTCCCCCGGGCCACGCGCAGCAGCCACTGAAGCCGGGCTGGCGTTTGTCAGTTTTGGCTGGGAGGCGTTTGATATGGCGCTGCCGAAAAATATCTGGTTCCGGCATTTGCTGCAGAAGTTACTCAAACGTTTGCAATCTGTTCAGGCTCAAGAGATGGCGGAGGCTTATGGCGGCTATGACCTGAGTGAAACGGGTAAACTGGTTTGGGGGGAGGATTAATATGACCACGCATTTCAACTCACTGGGCCAGCCTATCGGTTTTCCCGTGCCGGACTGGCAGCCGGTTGAACTTCCTTCCCGTACTGAAATGAGCGGACGCTTTTGCCGTCTGGAAGCACTGGATGCAGAACGGCATGCACAGGATTTGTTCGATGCTTTTGGTGTCGACACCAATGCCTTCAACTGGACTTACCTGCCTTACGGGCCGTTTGCTGAGCTGACTGAGTTCCGGAGCTGGCTGGATGCTCAGGCCGCTGGTAATGATCCGCTGTTTTATGTGGTGACCGATCTGCACACCGGCAGGGCGGTGGGGGTGGCGGCGTATCTGCGTATCCAGCCGGAATTGGGTGTTATTGAGGTTGGGCACATTCACTTCTCACCCCTGTTGCAGCGCACACCAATGGCCACCGAGGCCATGTACCTGATGATGAAGCGGGTGTTTGACGAGCTGGGTTACCGGCGTTATGAATGGAAGTGTGATGCGCTGAATGCGCCATCAAGACGGGCTGCTGAACGCTTTGGCTTTCAGTATGAAGGCACGTTCCGCCAGCTGACTATGTATCGCGGGCGTAACCGTGATACGGCATGGTTTTCCATTATTGATAAAGAATGGCCCGAAATAAAAGCCGCGTTTGAACGCTGGCTGGCTGCGGAAAATTTTGATCAGGATGCTCAGCAGGTTACACGACTGACAGCACGCAGTTAAAAATAGATCATAAATACCAGGCACCACCACACCTGAAACGGATAAATAATGATGAATGTTTCCAGCGAAGTCACTGAAATACGCCCGGCGGTTTGCCCGCTGGATTGCCCTGATACCTGCAGCCTGTCGGTAACCGTCGAAAATGACCGGATTATCTCCATCCGGGGCTCACGTGCCAATCCCTACACGGATAATGCAATCTGCAGCAAGGTAGCAAAGTTCTATCCGGATTTTGTGCATGGTAAGCAGCGTTTACGCTATCCGCTGCGGCGCATCGGCCCGCGTGGCTCAGACCAGTTTGAGCGCATCAGCTGGGATGAGGCGCTGGATATTGTCTATGACGGCTTCAGCCGGGCGATTGAGCAATATGGCCCGCAGTCGGTGCTGGGTTTTAATTATGCCGGGCCGCATGGTGATCTGGCGGCGGGTTCACTGGACCGGCGCTTTTTCAATGTGCTGGGTGCGACGCAGTTAAACCGTGGCCCGTTGTGCGGCGGTGTGCGCGGTGGTGCCTACAGCAGTCTGTTCGGCAGTGCGCCGGGCATGCCGCCGGAGCAGGCTTTGCATGCCGATCTGATTATTGTCTGGGGGAATAATGCCACGGTCTCCAATTTGCACTTGTCCAGAGTGGTGAATAAGGCGAAAAAGTCGGGCGCAAAGCTGGTGGTGGTTGACCCCAAGCGTATCCGTATCGCTGAGCGTGCTGATCTTTATCTGCAGGTCAGGCCGGGTACGGATGTGGTGCTGGCACTGGCGCTGGCGACTGAGCTGGAGCGGCGTAACGGTCTGGATCAGGCGTTTATTGAACAATGGGTAGAAGGCGCTGAGCCTTATCTGCAGCAGGCGCGGCAATACAGCCGGGCTGATGTGGAAAGCATTTGTGGTGTGAGTCCGGCACAGTTTGATGCACTTGCTGAGTTGTATCTGCAGGCTGATAAGGTGGCTCTGTCGGTAGGGAATGGTATGGAGCGTGGCCGCAGCGGTGGTTCTGCATTGCGGGCGGTGATGGCTTTGCAGGCGTTGACCGGTAATTTTGGCCGGATCGGTGCCGGCGTGATGGCTAAGCCCGGCCTGGCCTTCCCGAAGAATACTGCGCGTCTGGAGCGTTCTGATCTGATTCCGCAGGGTACCCGCACGCTGAATATTGTTGATGTCAGCCGTTATCTGCTGGATGAGCAGCTTGAGCCGCCGATCCGCGCGCTGATGATTTATAACCACAACCCCATTGCCACCCACCCGGATCAGCAGCGGATGCAACAGGCGCTGGCGCAGGAGTCGGTATTTATCGCCGGTTGTGATGTGGTGATGACCGATAGCATGCGCTATGCCGATGTGATTTTACCGGCAGCCAGCGTGTTCGAGATTGAGGATATTTACGGCTCTTATGGCCATACCTACCTGCAGCGGGCGGAGGCAGTGATTCCGCTGGTGGGGGAAGCGTTGCCGAATACGGAAATTTTCCGGCGGCTGGCGAAACGTTTCGGGCTGGATGATGCGCTGTTTCAGTTGAGCGATAAGCAACTGATGGATCTGGCCTTTCAGGATAATGATCCGCGTCTGCAGGGCTATAAACCGAGCGAGCTGCCGATTGATCAGGCACTGATGATGAATACCATAGATAATGAACCATTGGTGATGTGTGACACGGTACGACCGGCTACCGCTTCCGGAAAAATTGAGTTATACAGCGAGGCGCTGGAGCAGCAGTACGGTTTTGGTGTGCCGCGTTATGAGGCTTTGAGTGTGCCGGATGCCTATCCACTGATGATTATTTCACCGTCTTCGGATCAACGCACCAATGCGAGTTTTGGTGGCTGTGCGGATTCATTACAGACGCAGGTACTGGAGATGCATCCGGCTGATGCAGCGGCGAAGGGTATTACTGACGGTGATGAGGTGCGGGTCTGGAATCAGCTTGGCGAAGTGTTTATGCAGGCTGAAGTGACGGAGCGTATGCAACCGGGGGTGGTATATACCCCGAAAGGTGCCTGGCAGGCCAGCAGCCGCAGCGGGCAGACGGTGAATGCTTTGCTGTCGGCGGATTTGCGTACCGATATTATGGACGGGGCCTGTTATAACGATACGTTTGTCGCGGTTGAACGGGCAGGGTGAGCCTGCATTTGTCAGCTTCTCCAGCTAAAGGTTTTACTGTTTGTACTATAGTTTACTGTGATATACATCAAAACCGGCGCATACAAGGAGGATAGTATGTTGGCAGTACAGATAGATGAGGCAAACGGCATTGCATTATTTGAACCCCATTCAGCTTTGTCGGAGGAGGACTTCAAAGTAGCAACACAGGCAGTGGATGCTTATATTGAGCAACACGAAAAGTTGAAAGGGGTGATTATTCATACCAAACTGTTTCCGGGCTGGAACTCTTTCAGCGGCTTGATGGCGCACCTGAAATTTGTCAGGGATCACCACAAAAAAGTATCGTATGTGGCGATTGCAACTGATTCCTCACTGGGTGATATGGCTGAAATGATAGCCAGTCACTTTGTGAGTGCCGAAATTAAACAGTTTGCCTACGATGAACAGGATCAGGCAAGACAGTGGATAGAAGAGCAGGCCTGAAAATTGAACAATTAAACCTGCTCTCCCTCAACCGCCACAATCCGGCCCTGTAATGAGTTCGGCAGTGCTTCGGTAATTTCTACCTCGACAAATTTACCGATCAGGCGTGAGTGACCATCAAAGTTAACGACCCGGTTGTTTTCGGTGCGACCGGCAATTTGCTTCGGATCTTTTTTCGATAGCCGCTCCACCAGTACTTTTTGCGTCGTGCCGACCATTGCCGCGCTGATTTCACTGGCCATTTCCAGAATGCGTTTCTGCAGGCGCTGCAGGCGGGCTTTTTTCACCTCCAGCGGGGTATCATCGGCCAGATTAGCGGCCGGTGTGCCGGGGCGGGCGCTGTAGATAAAGCTGAAACTATGGTCAAAACCAATGTCTTCAATCAGTTTCATGGTGTCTTCAAAATCCTGATCCGTTTCACCGGGGAAGCCGACAATAAAGTCAGAAGACATGCTGATATCCGGGCGGATCCGGCGCAGCTTGCGGATTTTGGACTTGTACTCCACCGCCATGTGATTGCGCTTCATCGCTGCCAGAATCCGGTCAGAACCGCTCTGTACCGGCAGGTGCAGATGACTGACCAGTTCCGGCACATTGGCATAGGCCTGGATCAGGTTGTCGCCGAACTCATTGGGATGTGAGGTGGTGTAACGAATGCGGTCGATGCCGTCCACTGCGGCAACATACTGAATCAGTGTGGCCAGATCAGCAATTTCACCATCATGCATCTGACCACGGTAGGCATTCACATTTTGCCCCAGTAAATTGACTTCACGCACGCCCTGGGCGGCCAGTTGCACCACTTCAGCAATCACATCATCAAACGGACGGGAAATTTCCTCACCCCGGGTATAAGGCACCACGCAGAAGGTACAGTATTTGCTGCAGCCTTCCATAATGGAAACAAAAGCGGTCGGGCCTTCGGCGCGTGGTTCCGGCAGGTTATCGAATTTCTCAATCTCCGGAAAACTGATGTCCACCACCGGCTTGTGTTCGGCACGTACTTTGGCGACCATCTCCGGCAACCGGTGCAGCGTTTGCGGGCCGAAGACGACATCAACCAGCGGTGCACGTTCACGTAAAGCTTCGCCCTCCTGACTGGCCACACAGCCACCCACGCCTATAATCAGGTTCGGGTTCTTTTCCTTAAGCGGGCGCCAGCGGCCAATCTGGGAAAAGACTTTTTCCTGGGCCTTCTCGCGGATAGAACAGGTGTTCAGCAGTAACACATCGGCTTCTTCAGGATTGTCGGTCAGTTCCATGCCGTCTTTTTCATTGAGTACGTCCAGCATTTTTGCTGAATCATATTCATTCATTTGACATCCGTGTGTCTGGATAAAAATTTTGCCTGCCATGCCGGGATCCCCGAAATTTACTGCTTTAAAAGGGTGCCTATTATCTATAGGACAAGGGGTGCAGACAACTATTGTTAGCTTTATATCCGACTGGAAACATCAATTTTATGTGAGGTCTGGCGGAAATACTGTGGGGTAAAGCTGTTTTATGCGTGCCACACCGATATGAGGAGTGGCACGAAGATGCAGTTGTATAAGTGGATGAGAGTTAAGGTGTTTTCACAATCGCATCGGCCACATACACATCGCCCGGAAACTGTTGGCGCATATGTTGCAGTGTCGCTGCGGCATCCGCCTGATTATTGTAGTAGCCGATCTGCACCCGGTATAATAGGCGTCCGTTGACCATCAGCGGGCTGACAAAGGCATTATAACCCCTGGCGGCAAAGGCGTTTTTGATGCCTTCTGCTTTCATTTGACTGGAACTGGCGGTCAGTTGTACCACATATTGCTGTTGTGGCATTGACGGATCAGGATCCGCGACCGGTGGCACCGGATCGGGTTCCGTTACCGGTGGTGTATAAGTGTTATCCGGTACCGGGGTAGTAGTCATAGGCGCACAGGCACTGAGGGTAACGATAGCTGCGCTCAGCAGGGCGAAACGGATAGTTGTATTCATGTCAGACTTGTCCTCTGTTTTGTTGTTTTTATCTATTCGCTTAATAGATATGGTTTATTGACCGGGTAAATTTACAGAGGTTCAGTCATGTAGTGAAAAAGCGACAAATGGCTTGTTCCGGTCTGTTTTTCTCCACTCAGCTAATGGCACCAGGTTTCAGTAATTCGACCAGATAAGGTTTGTGTTTCCTGATTTCATCCATACTAAGCCCGCTCATTTCATAAGGAAATACCAGCCAGTCATCGGTACTGTGCAGTACGAAATCCGGTTTCAGGTCGGTCTTATTGAAAGCCGGGCGCTGATAAAGGGTGGCTATCCGTACATCACGCGGCATATTGCGCTTCAGGTTTTTTTGCAGGCGATTAATCACTGCTTCGACACTGTGCCCGGTACTGAATACATCATCAACAATCAGCAGGCCGTCATCAGCATTCAGGCTTTCCAGCAGATACTGGGTGCCGTGTACGCGGATTTCCGGTTCCGGTTTATCAATCTGCTGCAGATAATGCTCCTGCCCGCGATAGGAGGTGCGCAGGGCAATATGATCTGTTTTCAGCCCCAGGGTTTGCAGGCATTCCTGCACATAAATACCGACCGTGCTGCCGCCGCGCCATAAGCCAACGATAAAGGTCGGGCGAAAGCCGCTTTCAAAAATACTGACACCCAGCCTGAAGGAATCGAGTATGAGTTGTTCTTCATCGAGAAACTGCTTTTTCATCGCTGTGCCTTGTCTGATCCTGATAGGGCAGTCATTATACAATATTTACGGGATCTGACTGACGGGTGAATTGGCCATGAATAAAGAATATTTGACTGCACAGGATTTGCTGGAGGACTCGTTCAGACTGGCTTCAAAAATACTGGAAGATGGTTTCCGTCCGACCCTGATGATTGCCGTCTGGCGGGGCGGGGTGCCGATGGGCATTGCCGTGCAGGAGTTTCTGGAGTTTCATGGTATTACAACGGATCATATTGCGATCCGTACCTCATCTTACAGCGGTATCGATAAACAACAGCGCGAGGTTAAAGTCTTTGGCCTGAATTATCTGGTGAAAAATGTCCGGCACACTGACCGGTTGTTGATCGTCGATGATGTGTTTGATACGGGGCGCTCGCTGGAGGCGATTATCACTGAGTTACGCCGCAAGGCACGGCTGAATACACCTGAGGATATCCGGATTGCGGTGCCGTATTATAAACCGGAGCGTAATCAGGTGGATTTTGAGCCGGATTATTATCTGCATAAAACCAGTGCCTGGCTGAAGTATCCTCACTCTCTGGAGGGTCTCAGTCCGGCGGAAATCCGTGAACAGCGTCCGGCAATTTATGAGATTCTGAAAGCGCATTTGTAAGTGGCGGAAAAGCTGCGTGCTGGTCTGAGGTTTGTCAGATGGATGCCGGATACCCTTGAACAACGCGAGGAGAGAACGCTTTGATTGGAGGAGGATCATTTCTCAGGTATCCGGCTTCCGTTAGCCCATTATTTTTTTAATATGAGCCTGTTTCCTTAAGAAACCATTCCATTATAGTGCTGTATGATTAATCTATGATGACTATATGAAAAATTTATTGTTCAGGTGTTCTGGCTTGATTATTTACAATGATATTCAGCATGTAGCAACTACAATGGACTATTTAAAGTGAAGAAAATTACATCTGGGAAAGCGTTCTGCTCAGAGGTATAAATTATTTGTAAACTGTTTGATGAAAAGAGGATCATGGAATGAAACGATGGTTGGTAATTGCCGGTCTCTCGGTAACATTGGCTGCCTGTGGCGGTGAAGAAAAAAGTACGGTAACGACAGAAGCACCCAAAGCTCAGCAAAGTACCGAGGCTAAACCGGCTGCACAAACTGTGGCTGCAACACCTCAGGATAAAAATGCCCTGGCTGAAGAAGCAAAAGCAGCGGTGCAGGCACTGGGCGGAACACTGAAAGGTGAACTGCAGCAGGCGATGAAAAGTGGCGGCCCGGTGAATGCACTGTCTGTGTGTAATACCAAAGCACCGGAAATTGCCTCCGCAGTATCAGCAGAGAAAAATCTTCAGGTCAGCCGGGTAAGCCTGAAAAACCGTAATCCGGATATGGGTAAGCCCAATGCCTGGCAGATCAGGGTATTGGAAGACTTTGAGAACCGTAAGGCAGCGGGAGAAAGTCCGATGACACTGGCTTACTCTGAAATCGTCGATAATGGCGGTCAGCAGGAGTTTCGTTTTATGAAAGCGATTCCAACCGATAAGTTGTGTCTGGTCTGTCACGGGACGGATATCAGCCCTGCAATACAGGCCAAATTAACCGAGCTGTATCCGCAGGACAAGGCGACCGGTTACAAGGAGGGTGATCTGCGCGGTGCCTTTGTGGTAGTGAAAAGCCTGAACTAAGCCGGATAAACAACTTATACATTTTATCGCTTCTATCTTCTTTGCGTTTACTCTGATATATACTTGGCTTTTAACAGATCTGTTTATTGTCAGATGCGCTAAGAGGATTTTTCATGTCGCATATTGTAGGCAAGGGGCAATGTGCTACCTGCGGGATTCGTCACCTCAGTATTTTTTCTGAGGTGGCGGATGTTAGTAGTGAAGATATTCGTTCTTTCCATCCATCTGTAACGGTCTACGAGCGTGATGAAACTATTTATCGCCAACAGGATGAGGCACGCAATGCATTTACCCTGCGCCGCGGGGTCGTAAAGCTAACCAAAATGCTGCCCAATGGCCGTTCTCAAATCATTCGCCTGCTGCGTAAAGGAGACCTGTTTGGTTTCGATGGTTTTGCCGGTGAAAGTTATAACCATACGGCTATTGCGCTGACTGATATCGAGGTTTGTCGCTTGCCATTAAATGAACTCATAGCGTTGAAGGAACAAAACCGGGAAATTGAACAGGCGATGACCATGCGCTGGATACAGGATTTGCGTGAGGCGGAAGACATGATGCTGGAACTGGGAGCAAAAAAGGCCGGTGAGCGGCTGGCTTCATTTTTGGTTCGCTGGTGTGGCGATAAAGGGGAATGGCAGGAGCTGCCCTTGTCACGTTCTGAAATGGGTGAGCTGTTAGGGCTGACCATTGAGACAGTGAGCCGCTTTCTGTCTGACTGGAAACGCAAGGGGCTGATTGATGAGCAGCGGGGTAGTATGCGCGTGCTGAATGTACAGTCGTTGCGTGATCAGGTCTGTATGACTGGTAGTTGTTGATACTCCCGAAGCGTATTATTATCTGATTCGTGTTTTCCGATTCTCTCGAACTTTATATAACGGCGGCTCATGAATGTCCGTATCTTAGCGGCCGGAAGGCAACCAATCTTTTGGTTGATCCCGGTTTTGATATGGATACGAAGACCTATGCACGTCTGATTGACAAAGGTTTTCGCCGTAGCGGTGGTGATGTATACCGGCCTTGTTGCTACCGTTGTCAGGCCTGTGTATCAACCCGGATACCTGTTAAGGATTTCCGGCCAACGCGCAGTCAGCGCAGAAACCGGAAAAAAAACCGTGATTTAACCGTTGTGGTTAATGAGTCGGGTTATAAACCGGAATATTCGGATGTTTATTTGCGCTATATCCGTTCACGCCATGCCGGAGGAGGCATGGATGATGATACACCGGCATCATTTGCCGGCTTTATTTTGACAAGCTGGTGTGAAACCGTTTTACTTGAGTTCTGGCGTGAAGACGTTTTACTGGGTGTGGCGGCAACAGACCGTTTACAACAGGGATTGTCAGCAGTGTATACATTTTTTGATCCTGATGAAGGAACAGAACGTGGTTTGGGGACATTTGCCTTGCTGTGGCAAATTGACTGGGCCGTAAAGTTAGGTCTGCCCTATGTTTATCCGGGATACTGGATTGCTGAGTCTCCGAAGATGAATTACAAATCGCGCTTCCGCCCGATAAAAGGTTATATAGATGACCGGTGGGTTGAACTGCCGGAGTCTGATGTGTCAGGTAAAAACAGCGGGTGAGGATTCACCCGCCAGTGTACCTAGGTTTGGCCCGGTCGTTTGGTAGCGACTCTTCTTATGTGAGCTATTATAAGTGGGCTAAGTGAACCGGTCTTTAATTTATAGATTATTTTTATGAATGCATTAAACAGAAAGCCGAGTGTCGAATGTGGTCATTGCAGCCTCAGTGAGTTTTGCCTTCCCAAAGGTCTGACGAAAGCGGAGCTGGAGCAGGTTGAACAGGCGATTGAACGCACCATCAAGTTTGCCAAAAAAGACTACCTGTTCAGATGTAATGATGCACAGCGCGCCATTTATGCAGTGAAAAGCGGAGCGGTGAAAGTATCTGTGTCCACCGCCGAAGGTGGTGAACAGATACTGGGCTTTTATCTGCCGGGTGACTTGCTCGGTTTTGATGCAATGGCCAGGGGGCAGCATATTTGTGATGCTCAGGCACTGGATGACACACTGGTTTGTGAGCTGAAAATGGATAACTTCAGTGAGTTATGCAATAACTTTGACAGCCTGCGCCAGCAAATGATGCGTCAGATGGGCCAGGAAATAGAGCGGGATCATCAGCTATTGCTGAGCCTGGGACAGATGCGCACTGAAGAGCGTCTGGCAACTTTTCTGGTCGGTATCTCCGAGCGCAATAAGCACCGCGGCTTTGCGGCACTTGAGTTTAACTTGCCGATGCCACGGATTTATCTGGCCAGCTACCTGGGCATGGCAGTCGAAACACTCAGCCGGATGTTTTCGCGTTTACAGTCTGACGGCATTATCAAAGTAAAACAGCGTCTGATTGTGATCACTGATATGGAGGCACTACTGGGTTTGGCTCACAGAAGTTGCCGGGACAATAGCCGTCCGCCCGCCTCACCCGTGCAGGTTAATTTTAAATAACGGTCTTTAGCTTTGGAAAAAATCCGGGTCAAACATTTCGATAAAACGTCTGGCCTGTGGGGTAAAAAACTTGCCTTTACGTACAATCAGTCCGTAATTTCTTGGTGGAAAATACTTATCCAGCGGAATGGCTGTCAGTTTTTCGTTGCCGGTCAGGCAAACATTAGTCAGTATTGAAATCCCTAATCCCATTTCCACATACTTCTTGACAATTTCCCAGCCGCCGGCTTCCATGCCCACAGTGTAAGGCACCTCATGCTGACGAAAAACGGTATCCACCATGCGCCAGGTGCTCTGGTTTTTAGGCGGGAGAATCAGTCCGTATGGGCTGATGTCTTCCAGTGTGACGCTGGCTTTGCTGGTCAGTGGATGATCCTCGGGTACCAGCAGAATTGAGTCAAAAGAGGCGAAGGAATGATAAATAATATTGTCCGGCACCCTTAGCAGAGGGCCGATGGCAAGATCAACCAGATCCTCATGCAACATTTTCATACCACTCTGGCCTTCCACATTGTGCAGATTGATGCGGATGCCGGGGTATTTTTCCTTAAAGCGGGCAATATAATCGGGTAGTACATAAAGTGAGGTCGATTGCCCGGCGGCTATATTCAATTCACCCGTTTCCACTTTACCCAGATTGGCAGCAAAAGTTTCACGCAGTGAGTCAATACCGGCGGTTAGTGGTTGCACCAGCTGATACAGCACTTTGCCTGCCGGTGTCAGTTTGACACTGGGGCCGCGACGCTCCAGCAGCTTTTCCTGCATCTCCCGCTCCAGTGCCTGTACCTGCAGGGAGACTGTCGGCTGACTAATATGCAATTGCTCCGCCGCATGGGTAATATTTTCCTTTTGTGCGACGACACAAAATGTGCGTAACAGCTTATATCGGGTTTGTTTGTAATAATGCATGGGATTGTTATGACACAGGTCAATGAGTATTAGTACTATTGAACTACACAATAGTAAAAATTGAAACAATTGATTTTATAAAAAGGCCGGTTATTTGATATGGTTATGCCCATCCTGAGTACGGCGACACTGCGCCGGACTCTCACGAATGCTAACTGTGGTGCTTGCGGTATCCTGACTGGATACCGCTCTTTTTTGGCCAGGTGTCAGTTCAGGATGCATTTCCCTGCCTTTTTATGTACTCTCTATTCTCTTCCGACAAGCCAATAAATACGCATCAGGAGTTTTCGATGGCTGATTATATCTTATGGTTCGAACACTTGGGTATGAGCGATGTTGACGTCGTAGGCGGCAAAAACGCTTCCCTGGGCGAAATGATCAGTAACCTTGCCAATATGGGCGTCAATGTACCGGGTGGTTTTGCCACGACAACTCATGCTTATCAGGACTTCCTGAATTATGAAGGTCTGCATGAACGTATCAATGCAGTGTTGAATGCGCTGGATGTGGATGATATTTCCGCCTTGACTGAGGCAGGCAAGACCATCCGTGGCTGGTTAATGGATGCACCGCTGCCTGATCCGCTGATGCATGCGGTTCGTGAAGCCTATGACAGGCTGGCGGCCGGTTCCGGTGATGCCGCCTCGTTTGCAGTACGTTCTTCCGCAACAGCAGAAGACCTGCCGGATGCCTCGTTTGCCGGGCAACAGGAAACCTTCCTCAACGTGCGTGGCTTTGACAATGTGGTGGCAGCAATCAAAGAAGTGTTTGCCTCACTGTATAACGACCGGGCAATTTCTTATCGTGTGCATCAAAACTTTGACCACGATAAGGTATTCCTGTCCGCCGGTATTCAGAAAATGGTCAGAAGCGACATTGGTGCCAGCGGGGTTATGTTTACCCTGGATACGGAGTCCGGTTTCCGTGATGCCGCATTTATCACCGGTGCCTACGGTTTGGGTGAAACTGTGGTGCAGGGTGCAGTGAATCCGGATGAGTTTTATGTCTATAAGCCGAATCTGATCGCCAATAAGCCTGCTATCCTTTCCCGCCGCCTGGGTTCAAAGGCGATTGAAATGATTTACGACGGGGGCGATGCGCACGACAAGGCAACCCTGACCCGTGAAGTGGAGCCGGAGCGTCGGCAGCAATTCTGTATCAATGATGACCAGGTTGAGCAGCTGGCGAAAATGGCGCTGATTATCGAGAAGCACTATGGCCGGCCAATGGATATTGAGTGGGCTTTGGATGGCGGCGACGGTGAGCTGTATATTGTTCAGGCGCGCCCGGAGACCGTGGAAAGCCGTACCGGCAGCACCATTGAGCGTTATCAGCTGAATGAAACCGCTGAGGTGCTGGTTGAAGGTCGTGCTATCGGCCAGAAAATCGGTAAAGGTACTGCACGTATTATCATGAGCATCGACCAGATGCATGAAGTCAGGGAAGGTGATGTACTGGTCACGGATATGACTGATCCGGACTGGGAGCCGATCATGAAACGTGCCTCAGCGATCGTCACTAACCGTGGGGGGCGTACCTGTCATGCGGCGATTATTGCCCGTGAGATGGGTATTCCGGCGGTGGTGGGCTGTGGTGATGCCACGAAGCGTATTGCTGCAGGTGATCAGGTCACGGTTTCCTGTGCGGAAGGTGATACCGGAATGATTTACTCCGGCTTGCTGGATTTTACAGTAACTTCTGCAGATACCGGTAAATTACCGGCGCTATCCACAAAAATCATGATGAACGTCGGTAATCCGTCACGGGCTTTTGCTTTCTCACGCCTGCCGAATGCCGGTGTCGGGCTGGCACGTCTGGAATTCATCATTAACAATATGATCGGTATTCATCCCAAGGCACTGATGGAGTTTGATCAGTTGCCTGATGAGCTGAAGAGCACTATTGGCCAGCGCATCGCCGGATATGCGAGTCCGGTGGATTTCTATGTTGAGAAGCTGGTTGAAGGGATTGCCACGCTGGGTGCGGCTTTTGCGCCGGAGTCAGTGATTGTGCGCATGTCGGACTTTAAGTCCAATGAGTATGCCAACCTGATTGGTGGTGACCGTTATGAGCCGCATGAAGAGAACCCGATGATTGGTTATCGCGGGGTCTCACGTTATCTGTCTGAGTCTTTCCGTTCCTGTTTCGAGCTGGAGTGCCGGGCATTACGCCGGGTGCGTGAAGAGATGGGGTTGACTAATATTGAGGTAATGATTCCGTTCTGCCGCACGCTGGAAGAAGCACAGCAGGTGACGGCCTTGCTGGCTGAAAATGGTCTGCAGCGGGGTCAGGCGGGGCTGAAGCTGATTATGATGTGTGAAATTCCATCGAATGCCTTGCTGGCCGAGGAGTTTCTTGAGTACTTCGATGGTTTCTCTATCGGCTCAAACGATATGACCCAGCTTTCTCTGGGTCTGGATCGTGATTCCGGTTTGATTGCCCATTTGTTTGATGAGCGCAATGCGGCGGTTAAAAAATTGCTGAAAATGGCAATTGAGGCCTGTCGCAAACAGGGTAAGTATGTTGGTATTTGCGGGCAGGGGCCGTCTGATTACCCTGACTTTGCAGAATGGTTGCGCGAGCAGAAGATCAGCAGTATCTCGCTGAACCCCGATACCGTTATCGATACCTGGTTATATCTGGCCAAACTGGAAGCCGGGGAGCAGGTCTGATGGAAGCTGAATATTCCCGTACCGTCTATTTTTTGTCTGACCGTACCGGAATTACCGCTGAAACACTGGGGCACAGCTTGCTGACCCAGTTCGACGGTATTCATTGGCGGCGCAGCAGCATCCCATTTCTGGATTCCATGGAAAAGGCAATTGATACGGCAGAGCGTATTAATCAGGCTGCGGTACGTGACGGCCATCGTCCGCTGGTGTTCAGCACGCTGGTGGATGAGGATATACGCAATATCGTGCAACAGGCTAATTGTGTGTTCTACGATTTTTTCGGTACCTTCATCGATTCGATGGAAAAAGAACTGAACCAGCACTCCGCACACGCCATTGGTCGCTCTTATGACATGCAGACCAATGCGGCCACCTATTTTGACCGCATGGAGGCGATTAATTTTTCGCTGAATAATGACGATGGTGTTTCAGCGAAAAATTTTGGCAAGGCTGACATTATTCTGGTGGGGGTTTCCCGTTCCGGGAAAACGCCGACCTGTTTGTATCTGGCGCTGCATTACGGGATCTCAGCGGCGAACTATCCGCTGACTGAAGAAGATATGGACTCGATGCGCCTGCCGAAAATTCTGCAGCCGTTTAAGGAGAAGTTATTTGGCCTGACAATTAATGCTGAACAGTTGCACCGTATACGTCAGGAGCGTCGGCCAAACAGTGGTTATGCCTCGCTGAGTCAGTGCCAGCAGGAATTGCAGTGGCAGGAAAGCCTGTACCGGATGAATAATATTCCTTTCCTTGATAGCAGCAATGTTTCGATTGAGGAAATGAGTGCCGCGATTATGAGCAGGAGTGGCTTAAAAAGGGCCTTTTTCGATCAGTGACATATCTCTTTTGGTAGTGCAGAATACCCCCTTTTGGCATAACAGGTTATAGCATGGCTGCACAAATTATTGATGGCAAGCAGGTTGCCGCTGGTATCCGGGCGGAAGTCCGCAAAGGCGTTGAAGAACGTCTGGCACAGGGTAAACGTCCTCCCGGCATAGCGGTGATTCTGATTGGCGATAATCCGGCTTCACAGGTCTATGTCAGTCATAAGCGACGTGCCTGTGATGACGTGGGGATTATTTCGCGTTCGTACGATTTACCGGCCAGCACTACTCAGTATGAATTGCTGGAGATTGTTGATGAGCTGAATGATGATCCGGCGATTGACGGTATTCTGATTCAGTTGCCATTGCCTGATCATATTGATGATTCGCTGGTTATTGAGCGCATTGACCCGGGCAAGGATGTGGATGGTTTTCACCCGACCAATGTCGGGCGTCTGACCTTGCGGATACCGTCTTTGCGGCCTTGTACACCTTATGGGGTGATCAAGCTGATTCAAGCGACCGGCCAGACGATTAAAGGCCAGCACGCCGTTATTGTCGGTGCTTCAAATATTGTCGGACGGCCAATGGCGCTGGAGTTATTGCTGAATGGTGCCACTGTCACAGTATGTCACCGCTTTACCAAAGACTCTGCAGCCCTGGCTCGTCAGGCTGATATTGTGGTGGCGGCGGCCGGAAAGCCGGGGCTGATTACTACAGACTGGATTAAGCCGGGTGCTATGGTGATTGATGTCGGGATTAACCGCCTCGATAACGGAAAACTGGTGGGTGATGTTGATTATGCCAATGTCGCTGAAAAAGCTGCTTGTATTACCCCGGTTCCCGGTGGGGTCGGGCCGATGACGGTGGCCATGCTAATGATGAACACTTTACTGGCCTGCGAGAAGCATCGTTTCTAGGTTATTGTAATTTTTCATAAAAAAAGGCCATACTTGTGATGGCCTTTTTTGTTGTCAGCTAATGCTGGCCTTACTTTGGTTGTGCTGCCAGCTGATCAATCACTGCACTGGATAGTGCACCTGATTCACGCAGACGGCGGATAACGCTGGCCGGCAGGCAAACCACATCAGGATCAGCAGCCGGTAACAGAGGGCGTCCGCCGCTACAGATACGACGTTTATCATCACCTTCTTTGGTCTTTTTAGGGTCCAGGGTCAGATATGCCGAGTTAACCCAGCCATTCTTACCTGCCCAGCGTACATTTTCAAAGGCTACATTATCCGCTTTAGCGATTTTTCCGAGCTTGGTTACCCAGGTTGCATTATGCGGAATTTCAATGGCAACGGCTGAGGTACCCTGTTCCATGTACATAATCAGGCTCTGGCCGGGTTTCAGGCCTCTGACTGAGTAAATAGGCACGGAGCGGAACGGAACGCCTTTGGCAGTCTCAGGATAGCCGCAACACATTTTTTCCACGACTTTCGGGTCATTCATACAGGCTCTGCGTGCTGCTGCGATGCGGGTGGATTCAGCGTCATAACGCAGCTTGTTTGATTCAACCCAGCCGGTTTGATTGTCCCAGCTGACTTTTTCCCAAACAACACCATTAACGGTTTGTTGTGCACCACGGCGGACAATCCAGGTCGCGTTATGGGGCAGATTGACCATAATATTCCTGCCCGGTGCCGCGTACATCTTAAGGACATTACCAGGGGTGAGGCCTTTGGTTTGATAAATCTTTGAGCTATCTGCCGGCAGAGTGAGGGGAGCTGCCTGTGCACTGAGCATGATCGTACTGAGGTATAAGCCCACTAAGGTTTTCACGATGCCTTTTGGGGAAATTGCTAGGTTCATTGGGGAATCTCTCCGGTTGCGAGTTATTTATCTGATTGGATTGACACAAATAATACTACATGTTGTAAAAAAGTCACATTAAATGCATTAATGTAGGATACGGCTTTGTGAAAATCAACAGCCAGAAGAAGCAGGAGAGAGAAACATAGCATCACCGTAGCTGAAAAACCGATAAGACTCATTAATGGCGTGCTGATAGGCAGCGCGAATATGCCCGTAGCCGGAGAAAGCTGAAACCAGCATCAGCAGGGTGGATTCCGGTAAATGGAAGTTGGTGATCATCGCATCGACCACCCGGAAGCGGTAGCCGGGTGTGATAAACAGCCGGGTTTCATCCTCAAAGGGGAGCAGGGCGCCGGATTGTGCGGCACTTTCCAGGCTGCGCACCGAGGTTGTGCCTACTGCAACCACTCTGCCGCCCCGTGCTTTGCAGGCAGCGACCGCATCGCAGGTGGCTTGTGACACAATGGCATATTCGGCATGCATAATATGTTTGGACAGGTCATTGGTGCGCACCGGCTGAAAAGTACCTGCCCCGACATGCAGGGTCACTCTGGCGGTTGCAATGCCTTTTGCCTCAAGTGTCTGCAGCAAAGCCTGGTCAAAGTGTAGTCCGGCGGTGGGCGCTGCCACCGCTCCCGGATTGCTGGCAAATACTGTCTGATAACGCTCCCGGTCGCTGGCTTCATCCGGGCGCTCTATATAAGGCGGCAGGGGAATGTGGCCATACTGCTCCAGTAGTTCAAATACCTTGCGTTGGTTATGAAAGCGCAGCTGAAACAAGTCTCCTTCACGGCCGGTCATCTCGGCCTGAATCACACCTTCCAGCAATAGTTGTGTGCCGGTTTTCGGTGCTTTGCTGGCTTTTATATGTGCCAGTACCTGATGCTCATCAACCACTCGCTCAATCAGTACTTCGACTTTACCGCCGGTGGTTTTGTTGCCGTACAGACGGGCAGGAATCACCCGGGTGTCATTAAACACCAACAGGTCTTCCGGCTGCAGCAGATCCGGCAAATCCTTGAATAACCGATCCTGACAGGCACCGGTTTCACCATTCAGTACCAGCAAACGGCTGGCGGTGCGTTGTTCCAGCGGCTGATGGGCGATTAGCTCAGGAGGCAGTTTGTAGTCAAAATCACTTAATTGCATGGATGCGGATCATACACCGTGTAAAAATACTTTCCAAATGCAAAAAAAACGGTAGAATACGCGACTTCACATCCATGCCGGGATGGCGGAATTGGTAGACGCAGCGGATTCAAAATCCGCCGGTGGTAACACTGTGAGAGTTCGAGTCTCTCTCTCGGCACCATTCAGAAATTAAAATATCCCACACCTCCAACAAGCTGGGCAAGACCGAGAAGCAGAAGAACGCGCTGGTGGTCAAAGTCCTGAACCATCTGGACAAGATTGATTTCCGGCTGGGTGATACCAATGCCGATGTGCTGGGCGATGCCTACGAATGCCTGATCGGGCAGTTTGCCAGCGGCGCGGGCAAGAAAGCCGGTGATTCGCTGGAACATCCGCAGCATCCCGGGCAGCGCTTTGAAGCGATTGTCGCCAATCCGCCGTTTTCGGCACACTGGAGCGCCAACCCGCTGTTTCTGGGTGATGACCGCTTTTTGCAGTATGGCAAGCTGGCGCCCAAAACCAAGGCTGACTTTGCGTTTGTGCTTTTTGTTCCAGCGCAGCTCTGAAACACGGGAAGAAGCCGGGCAAGCAAACGTTTACTTGGATCAGGCCAAGCCTGCTACTTTTGGCGGCTTTGTTATCCGCGGAAATCCAGTAACTTAGACGCAAGCATGACCTCATGCAGCAGTACAAAAAAGGCGTGGCAGATTGGGGCACAGATCGGGAAGGCGGAGACTTTCAAGCAAGGGCTGCTGCAACAGATGTTTGTTTAACAATAAAGCTACTGCTGGTGGGCATTGACATAAGCCGTCAGCACAGCCGCCATGCGAGCCGTATAGCCTTTCGGGTTCTCTGCCTTGAAATAGTCCAGCACTTCCTGCGGGAGCCGCAAGCTAACAGTAGGCTTGGGCTGTGGAGAGACAACCCTGGCGTTTTTCCAGAATTCCTCATCCAGCTCAGGAATGTCGCTGGTGTCAATATCTTCATCTGGCAGCGCGGCCAGCTCTTCAATACTTAAAGCGCGAGTGTAGGGCTTTTTCATAATGCTTTCTTTCCTGCTTGGTTGCTTTTCGGGCTGAAATGATACGCCTTACATCCAGCCCCCTGTCGGTATGCACCACGGTGAGGAACAAAACGCCATCAATCATACCAATGCTGATTTCGCGCTCTTCCCCATAGTCGCTTCGGGTATCCAAACTGGTCACAACATGCTGTTCAAAAAGTCGTTTTGCCAGATTGAAATCAATACCGTGCTTGCGGATATTTTGTCTGTTTTTCTCTTCATCCCATTCATATTTCATGGATAAGGCCAATCCTTCATAGCGTATTGCAATTTGTAATACTTTTCCAGTTCGTAATTTCAACCCCCGACCAATCAGTGCGAAGATGGTTGAGGGGTGAGGGCAATAAGCAAAGCTGCTATTCTTTACACTTCAATTAATCGGGCTTCAGCCATGTGCGCAATCGAATCGGAACAACAACTGGAAGACAAGCTGATTTAGCAGCTTACCACGCTGGGCTATGAGTACATCGACCTGTCCGATGAAGCCGCTCTGCTCGCCAATTTCAAAACCCAGCTTGAGCTGCACAACGATGTGCTGCTGACCGATGCCGAATTCAAACAGGTGCTGAACCATCTGGATAAAGGCAGTGTGTTTGACCGCGCCCATACCCTGCGCGACAAAATGGCCTTGCGGCGTGACAGCGTGGCGGAACTACCCAGCCGCTATAAGGTAGAAGGGCAAGCCATTCCCGGCGACAACACCAAGTATTACGCCAACAACCTTTTTGACGAATGCCACCGCAGCCAGTTTGGCGATACCCACAAACGCATTACCGAGTACTTCAACAACTACCAGCTATTTGGCTTTACCGGTACGCCGATATTCGCTGATGATGCGCCGGAGTAAGCAAGGGTAGGGCAGGTACGGCCAAAGTGCTTATTCTGTAAGGATTTTTCAGACTATCTGAGAGGATATTAGATTATAGAATGGTGCCCGGGGCCGGACTCGAACCGGCACGGTATTGCTACCGAGGGATTTTAAGTCCCTTGCCAGTGCCTTCCTCCTTTTACCGCATTGGCAAAACATACTGAAAAATCAACCGTTTAGTATCACCAAAGTTTAAAGGATATGCTGTCTCTTTACAGTAAAGCAATTACACGGTGCCTACATGTAATTGTTCAACTGTATAAGGAGATGGCTATGGCCACAAACAAGCTCAACTTTACCAATACCAAAGCATACAGCCTACCTGTCCCCGATACCGGCCAGGCGTTTTACTGGGACGCTAAGCAGGCAGGGTTAGGACTGCGCATAACCTCAGCAGGCGCAAGAAGCTGGATTGCTCAAGGGTACGTAAACGGCAAATCGAAGCGCTTTACACTGGGTTTACTGGATGACTTGGATTACAAAGAGGCGCGGGAGGAAGCGGGCAAGGTGCGCGGGCAGATGCGCAAAGGTATAAACCCGTTAGCTGAAAAGCGTAAACGCAATAAAACCAGCGAAGCTGAAACAGTAACACTGCGCGAAATTATGGAGGATTACATAAAAAATAAGCGCACTAAAAATAAACCACTTCGGCCAGCTACTGTTCAAGATATAATTAGGGTTGTTGAAACTAACTTTACAAGTTGGGCTGATAAACCGATTTCCAATATTAACCGTGATGCAGTTATTAAACGCTTTAACGAATTGTCAAAAAAGAGTCCTGCCCGTGCAAACTTAGCTTTTCGCTATTTACGGGCTTTGATAAATTCTGCAAGGGAAGCCTATTGTACGGCGGATGGCATTTACACTATTTTCCCTGTTAACCCCGTAACCTTAGCCATGAAAGGTAATAAGGCAAACTGGAATGAGGAAGCAAAACGTAATACACGCATACCCGAAGACAAAATAGGCGAAGTGTGGTTAATACTTGAACAGCACGCCAACAGTGACCACAACAGGACTTCAACCTGTATTAGCGCTGACTTGATAGCATTTATGCTTTTAACGGGTTGCCGCATAGGTGAAGCTAATCAACTAACATGGGACAGGGTTGACCTAGACAGCGCCCTGCCTTCGTTTCACCTTGCAGTAACAAAAAACCATAACCCGATAACCCTACCGATTAGCGATACCCTGCACAGGGTATTAACCCGCCGT
>JAWLAK010000001.1:0-1596219 GCA_041395485.1 Thiolinea sp. | reverse complement strand
TGCGGGGATGAACCCGGTGCCGACGGGTTATAGACAATCGCGCCACTGTGTTCCCCGTGGGTGCGGGGATGAACCGCCGCTTGCTTTTCTCTTCCATGGCTTTTCTGGGTGTTCCCCGTGGGTGCGGGGATGAACCGCTCTTCGGTGCTGTCTGCAAGCATGTGACACAGTGTTCCCCGTGGGTGCGGGGATGAACCGGCTTTCTGATTGTCGCTCAGCTTTTTGGCTGCGTGTTCCCCGTGGGTGCGGGGATGAACCGGACGGCATCAGCGAACTGACTAAGCTGGAATCGTGTTCCCCGTGGGTGCGGGGATGAACCGAGCCGGTTGATACCTCTGCTATTGCGGCCAGTGTGTTCCCCGTGGTTGCGGGGATGAACCGGGCGAAAAGGCCCGCTTTGACTCTGCCTCCGCGTGTTCCCCGTGGGTGCGGGGATGAACCGCTGGATCGGGCGACTAATCGCCGGGTGAGCTGGTGTTCCCCGTGGGTGCGGGGATGAACCGGCACCCGAAGATGCCTTGCTTTTTATTTACCTGTGTTCCCCGTGGGTGCGGGGATGAACCGGTAGCAGAACAACTAGATTTGTGGCGGAAGTGGTGTTCCCCGTGGGTGCGGGGATGAACCGATGACGTGCTAGACGTATCGCCGATTTGTGAGGTGTTCCCCGTGGGTGCGGGGATGAACCGGGTTTTGAATGGGCTGAGTTTAGTACAGACCGGTGTTCCCCGTGGGTGCGGGGATGAACCGAGCCGGGAAAATTTTGGATTTAACGGGATGTAGTGTTCCCCGTGGGTGCGGGGATGAACCGGTTACAAAATAACTCAGCATACCGGCATGTTTCATGACAGGTAAAAGTGGATGAAAGTCCAGTTTAACTCTACACTTACAAACAACAACGGTTAGAAAGTGTAGAGAAATATGTCCCCCTTACGCCAACTTGAACAAACCCTGAAAGCACTGTCCAACCCGGAACATTACCTGTTTACCCTCAGTGACCTGAGCAGCGTGTTGCCGGACAGCAGCAAGGAAGCCTTGCAAACCCTGCTCGGGCGGGCTGTGCAGTCGGGCGTGTTACAGCGCGTGTGCCGGGGGCTGTTTTTGTACCCTGATGCCTATGCGAACGATGGTTTATTGCTGTATCACGCTGCCGCGCGTTTGCGGGCCGGGGAATTGAATTACCTGAGCCTGGAGTCGGTGTTGAGTGATGCCGGAGTGATTTCCCAGATTCCGCTGGGCTGGATCACGCTGATGACCTCAGGGCGTAACCGGATCGTCGATTGCGGGCGTTTTGGGCGCATCGAGTTTATTCACACGCGGCGCAGTGCGGATACTTTGGCCGGACAGTTGCACTGGGATGCACGTATCCATCTGTGGCGGGCTTCGGTAGCGCTGGCCTTGCAGGATATGAAATACACCCACCGTAGTCTGGAACTGGTGGACTGGGAGTTGGCGAATGAGTTTGTTTGATGAACTGGTAACACAGGCTTTGCAGTCTGACCAGACTTTGGCTCCGTTGCGCGTGGTGGTGGAGAAAGAGTTGCTGCACCATGATATTTTGCGGGAGATGGCGGAAGCCGGCTTGCTGAAGCAGCTAACCTTTATGGGTGGTACCTGCCTGCGCGCCTGTTATGGCTCCAACCGGTTGAGTGAAGATCTGGATTTCACCGGCGGCGCGGATTTCCGGCGTGAGCAGTTACAGGCACTGAGTGATGTGCTGGTGAGTCGCTTGCACGTGAAATACGGGCTGGATATTGAGGTCAGTGAACCACGGCGGGAAAGCGGCAATGTCGATACCTGGAAGCTGAAGGTGATTACCCATCCGGAGTCACCTCACCTGCCCATGCAACGCATTAATATCGATATTTGCGCCATCCCCAGTTATGAGCCGCGCCCGATGGTGTTGCGTAATCATTATGGGCTGGAGATGGGCACCGGCGGGCTGATTTTACAAGCGGAAAGTCGTGCTGAAATTCTGGCGAACAAGCTGGTGGCGCTGGCTCTGCGACCCAACCGGATCAAGAACCGGGATTTGTGGGACATCGGCTGGTTGCGCCAACAGGCCGTAGATACACCGCTGGCGCTGGTGGAAAAGAAAATTGCGGATCATAAACACGCCACGGGAAATTTTTCTGAACTGCTGCAACAGCGCGTGCAGCAATTGCAGGATAAACCTACCGTACAGGCAAGCTTTCAGCAGGAAATGCGGCGGTTTTTAGCGCCTGAAATAGCTGCCCGCACGGTGGAGAATCCTCAGTTCTGGGCTTATCTGCGCAATACGGTGGTTGAGGAAGGACAGCGGGTCTTGCGCTATTTGCGGGAGGGGGGAGCTGATGCCGGGTTCAGAATGTGAGACCGGCCTGCCGGATAGCATTGAGCATTTTCACTGGCCTAAGTCTGAAGCTTTCTATCGCCGCGTCGAGCACCTCAATCTGCACGGCCTGCATTTCCAGCATGTCGAACTCTGCCAGCGGCGCGCCTGGATGTACCTGCACAAGGTGAACTTCGCGCAGTGGTATTCACGGGTGCAGACCGGCAATGCGTTGCATGAAACCAGCTATCAGCGGGATCATTCGGTGCGCGGGTTGTTCGGGCTGGCTCCCGACCGGATCGACTGGGAAAACTGCATCGTCTACGAGAACAAGGGCAGCGGTGGCGCGGTGGAAGCTTCCAGCGAGCAGACGGCGTTTTACGCGCTGATGCTGTCGATTACTACCGGCAAGCGCTGGCGGGCTTATACGCATGTATTGACCTCAAGACGCAAACGGGAAGTGGTGATGGATGACGCGCGTTTGCAGAAATTGTGGGAGGCGTCACTGCAACTGGAGCGGCTGGCGGAGCAGGAAGATGTGCCACCGGCAAAGCGGATCGGGCTGTGCAAGACCTGTTCGCTGGCGGCGTTCTGCGGCTTTGATTGAGGAACGTTTATGGGAACCCTGTTCATTTCAAAAGAAGCCCGGCTTCGTCAGCATGACAATACGCTGCAGGTCAAAATCGGTGAGCAAACGCGTTCATTACCGATTGAGAAGTTGTCGCATGTGGTGTTGCTGGCAGAAAGCCGCCTGAACTCCCGTTTGCTGGGCCTGTGCGGGAAGCATGGGGTTCGCTTGTCAGTCTTTGATTATTATGGTTATTTCAAGGGCGCTTTTGAGCCGGTGGATAAGCATCCGGCGGGCAAGGTGAAGTTACAGCAGGCCGCCCTGCTGCTGGATGATACCCGGCGGATGGCAATTGCCCGCGAGGTGGTGCGCGGCGCGGCACATAATATGCTGGCTAATCTGCGTTATTACCAATACCGTGGCAATGCGGCAATGAAGCCGTTGGTGGCGGATATGCAGGCGCTGATGAAGAAGCTGCCCAGGGCGGGAGACAGTAATAGCCTGATGGGCTTCGAAGGACAGTTGCACCAGTATTATTATTCAGCGTGGAAGTCTATCCACCCTGCCCTGGATTTTGGTAAACGGGTACGCCGCCCGCCGAATAATCCGGTTAACTGTCTGTTGTCGTTTCTTAATCAGCTGGTTTATACCGTGGTGCGTCATGAGATCAGTAAGACGCATCTGGAAGAAACATTTAGTCTGTTGCATACACCCGGCTATGGGCGGGCCTCTTTAAGCCTGGATCTGGCGGAACCGTTTAAGCCGGTGCTGACGGATATGCTGATTTTCCGGATGGTGCAACGCCGGATGATGGATGATAGCTGGTTTGAGCAACAGGATAATGTGTGTCTGCTGTCTGAAACCGGACGCCGCCATGTCGCAGAGCAGTTTTCCATACGCATGGAAGAGCACTATCAGGGCCGCAGTTTCCGTAACTGGATTTATCGTGAGGCGCTGGCGCTGGAACGTGAAGTGTTGGGGGTGGCTGAGTATGAGTCATTCAAGCGGAGGGTGTAGATGTTTATGCTGATGACATACGATGTGCAGGCCAAGCGCACGGAAAAATTCAAGAAATTGCTGCGCCGATACCTGAATCATGAGCAGTATTCGGTGTTTACCGGTGATATTACTGAGGCACAGGCGATACAGCTGCGGCGGGAGCTTAGCCAGTTGATGATTCCCGGCGACAGACTGACAGAGATTTGTGCGGCTAACCGGCAGAATGTTGAGGTCAATCAACTGAGTAAAAGTGAGTCCGGTAAGGGTGAGTTAAAACGGGAAGCATTGGAGGATCATCGGCGTGATTTTACGGTTTTGTGACCGACTTCGACCGGCAGTGAAGTCAAACCCGGCGGGTGTTGATGAGGTATTTTCTGGGCGGTATGGTATCTTTGGATGGCTTGGTTTCGGGCTGGCCGCTGTTTATGGCTTGAAATCGGGCGTTACGAATCCCCATGAGGGGTTATGAGGCTGCAGCGATTCAATATGCTCCCGCGTCGTCAACGGGTTACGAATCCCCATGAGGGGTTATGAGCAGTGTTTTCCGTTTGCCGATTTGTAGACGTAGGGTGTTACGAATCCCCATGAGGGGTTATGAGTATCTCCTTTTCCCATTCCGCCCGTACAGCCAATTTGTTACGAATCCCCATGAGGGGTTATGAGTGTTGCCTCAGTCACACGGTCAAGCACCGAAACATTGTTACGAATCCCCATGAGGGGTTATGAGGTCGGACTGGTGCCGGTAACTGCTGCCTCTGCTGACGTTACGAATCCCCATGAGGGGTTATGAGACCGGTTTACGCATCCACAGCTCAGTCAGTTCCGCGTTACGAATCCCCATGAGGGGTTATGAGTCAGTAGTTCCGATCTGGAATCCTTCCAGCCACTCAGTTACGAATCCCCATGAGGGGTTATGAGGTTCATAAAGTTCCCTGAACGCTGGCGTGTAATCGCCGTTACGAATCCCCATGAGGGGTTATGAGCGCTGTCCACTGCCGTCTGTGCCACCGCAATAAACTGTTACGAATCCCCATGAGGGGTTATGAGTGTTACCGCCGTTCTGAACGGCAGTTGAACTAAAACGTTACGAATCCCCATGAGGGGTTATGAGACCGAGTCCTTGCCCCAGCTCACGCTACAGTAAGCCGGTTACGAATCCCCATGAGGGGTTATGAGTTCGGGCAGAAGATTTTTGTTGATGTTGCCCACCAGGTTACGAATCCCCATGAGGGATTGGTTCCGGGTGGTGATGTGGATTTATCAGCTTCCACGACCAGTCTGGTAGTTTAAATGTATTGTTTTACTCACAATTCACCCGTAACAACTCAGCCAGTTGTTCCCGCCGTAACTGTCCGGTCGCAACCTGCATCGTCCAGTCATACAACTGGTCGGGTGTCAGGCATGGCTGAAGGTCATTCAGACGCAGGAAAACCAGCATACAGGCCGCAGCGACGCGCTTGTTGCCATCCAGAAACGGGTGGTTGCCTGACAGGGAGATGCAATACTGTGCAGCAGTCTGGAAAATATCGCCGGTATAAGCGTGAGTCATACTTGACTGACCAATGGCAGACTCTAACAACTCAGAACTTCGTATCCCTGAGGAGCCGCCGAACTTTTCTATCTGACGATCATGGATAGCTTTTACTGTGGCGAGATCAAGAAAAACCGGCATGGTTTACTGTGCCAATCGTTCAAATGCATCGTGATACTGCTCCAACAACTCTTCGTGGATACTCAGGGCGCTTTGCTGACCGGACTGGCAGGGAGCCAGCACAATGTGCCCTTCCTCCACCTTGATTTCCAGCGTTTGGCCTGCATGCAGATGCAATGCATCGATAATTTCCCTAGGCAGAGTGGTTACCCACTGATTTTCAATTTGTTGAAGCAAAACCTGACTCATGATTTTTGTCCTGAATTTTAAGTGTCTTTATTGTATCCGAGTTTAACATGATGAACTTATTTAGCTGGGAGTATCAAGACAGATTCTACCACCGCGTCGAGCGCCTCAATCTGCACGGCCTGCACTTCCAGCATATCGCTTTGTGTGAACGGCGCGCCTGGATGTACCTGCACAAGGTGAATTTCGCGCAGTGGTATTCGCGGGTGCAGAGCGGCAATGCGTTGCATGAAACCAGCTATCAGCGGGATCACTCGGTACGCGGACTGTTCGGGCTGGCTCCCGACCGGATCGACTGGGAAAACTGCATCGTCTAATGTGGTGTTGCTGGCAGAAAGTCGCCTGAAGTCCCGTTTGCCGGGCCTGTGCGGATCGAAGGGTCTCCCCCTTTGAAAAAGGGGGAACAAGGGGGATTTAAAGCCTTCCCGAAACCCTCACCATAGAAAGCCGGGAGGGATTTCTTTAAAGCTGCAAATCAATCCGCAAAAAAGCCGTCAGTCTCCTCAAACACACTACCATCCACCGCATGCCGCTCCACATCCAGCACATCGACCAGCTTTTCAGTCTGGCGGATAATCTGCTCCAGCTTTTCATCCTCATTGACCAGCAGCCACATACGGCTATTTTCACCACCGCTTTCACGAATCGGGCGCACCATAATCCCTTCAAGATTATAGGAACGCCGGGTAAACAGGCCGCAAACATGCGACATGACGCCGGGATGATTTTTCACGGTCAGGCGCAATACCGATTGATTAGGATAAGTTTGCATCAGGCTTCACCTCCGATCATGTCACGGTTAGCACCACCCGGTGCCACCATGGGATAAACCATTTCAGTTTCACAAATAGGCAGATTAATCACGCAAGGCCCATGCTCCAGCAATGCCTGCTGCAGATCAGCCAGCGGGTTATCAGACTGCGCCAAATCAACGCCCTTCACGCCCATCGACTCAGCGGTCATGGCAAAATTAACGCCCTGATGAAATTTAACCGCGTTCAGGTTCTCCCCATAAAACAGAGTTTGCTGCTGACGCACCAGTCCCAGATGGCCGTTATTGAGGATAATCACCTTAACATCCAGATTTTCTTCCGCCGCCGTGGCCAGCTCCTGAATATTCATCATGATACTGCCGTCACCGGAAAAGCAGACACTCTTCCGCTGCGGTTGCGCCAGCGCCATGCCAATCGCGGTCGGCAAGCCAAAACCCATGGTACCCAGTCCGCCCGAACTGACCCATTGCCGCGGGCGGTTGATCGGGTACGCCTGCGCCACCCACATCTGATGCTGACCGACATCAGTGGCAATATTAGCCTGATCATCCAGAATTTCAGCCACTGCTTTAATCGCACCATACGGACGGAACAGCTCATCATTGCCTTCCAGTACCAGCGGATGGGCTGCTTTCAGCTGCTCAACACGCTGTAACCACAGTGGCCGGGTGACGGCCTGTAAACGCTGGTTGGCCAGCGTCAGCACTTCCCCGACATCCGCACAAATGCCCAGTACCGGCTGTTTGATTTTACCCATTTCACTGGGATCAATATCCACATGAATAATCTCAGCCTTCGGACAAAACGCCTCCACCTTGCCGGTCGCCCGGTCATCAAAGCGCACGCCCAGCCCGATCAGCAGGTCACATTCTTCCAGCACATAATTGGTGTAACGTGCCCCGTGCATGCCCAGCATCCCCAGCGACAACGGATGATCAGATGGCAGAACACCCAGCCCCATAAAGGTCTGCACCGCCGGCAACTCCAGCTGTTCGGCAAATTCACGCAGCTGCTCAGCAGCACCGGAGTAGACGATACCGCCACCGACCATCAATACCGGGCGATGGGCCGCGCGGATTTTCTCCAGCATCTGATCCACCAATTGCGGATCAAAATCAGGCGTGTCAACCGCCCTGCCCGGCTCCGGCCAGCTGGTGACATCAACCAGCTGGTTCTGCACGTCTTTCGGCACATCAATCGCCACCGGGCCGGGACGACCGGATAAGGCAATGCGGAAAGCTTCCGGAATAACCTCCAGCAACTCCTCAGCAGAACGTACCAGCCAGTTATGCTTGGTAACCGGCAGCATCAGGCCGAAGGTATCAATTTCCTGAAAAGCATCGGTACCAATCATCTGCTGAGGAACCTGACCGGTGATGGCAATCAGTGGAATCGAATCCAGCCGCGCATCCGCCACTGCAGTGACCAGATTGGTGGCACCGGGGCCGGAGCTGGCAAAACAGACCTGTGCTTTACCACTGACCCTTGCCATACCCTGGCCGATAAATCCGGCACCCTGCTCATGGCGGGCCAGCACATGCTTTATCGGACTGTCAGTCAGCGCATCATACATCGGCAGATTGGCGCCACCGGGTACACCGGAGATAGTGGTAACTCCCTGACGCTCCAGTAAGCGGATGATTAATTGTGCGCCGGATAAGCGTTCTGCAACCAGTGGCTGCTGCGACTGTTGCGGACTCATTGCCGTGATGGCTGTTGTGGGTATTGCATTATCAAGGTCAGTCATTTCACGTCTCATGCATTTTGTTGAGGTAAAAAAAAACCCCGCGATTCTCACCGCAGGGTTTTTAGAGTGTGTTGTCTAATAAACCGCTACGGCATGGCCTCGCCAATCACCACGACCACGACAAACACCAGCAGAGACACCACACCTGCCAGAGGCAGTGGCGCTGAATACGCAGAAGTGTCAAACAAGTGGTTCATCAGTTTTTACGGATTATCAGAAAAAATAGTGGCTCAACACTAATCGAAACCGGGGATTCGGGTCAAGCTTTTCTTACAAACTCAGATTTCAGCTTCATGGCGCCGAAACCGTCAATTTTGCAGTCAATATCATGATCACCGCCCACCAGACGAATATTCTTTACCCTGGTGCCGACTTTGACACTGGATGAAATACCTTTAACTTTCAGATCTTTAATCACCGTTACCGTATCACCGTCACTCAATACATTACCGTTCGCATCACGAATAACATTCTCATCAGCCACGACCTCTTCCCCGGCAATCGCCCACTCATGAGCACATTCGGGACAGACATACATGGTGCCGTCTTCATAGGTATATTCTGACTGACATTTCGGGCAGTTAGGTAAAGAACTCATTGTTTTCCTTTTCGGTTACAGCATTTAAAACTCATCATCAAAAAAAAATGCGGCTCCGGTATCAGATACAGCAGCCGCATTAGCCAATCAAAAATCAGCTTACCGGTTATTCCACAAATTATTCAGGCTTCAGCTTATTCTCAGCCAGCAGTTCTTCCGGGCTGACCAGATCCGGTGATTGCCCGGCTTCCATGTGATAACGCTTCAGCAATTCATCATGCTCCTTACGCGCCATTTCCCGGTCAATTACCACCTGATAACCCGCATCATTTTCCAGAACCACAAACGGCGTTCTGGCACGCTGCACCAACTGATAAAACTCATTGAAATCATTGTAGTTTTCACCATTCACCGTTTCCACACGCATCACCAGATCATGGAAGCCGACATTGCTGCTGGAGGCCAGTACTTTGGTGATTAACACGCTTTCCCGTTTATCTTTCTGTTCTTCCTTGTCGTATTCTTCACGGCTCTGACAAAATTCCTGCACCTGGGTTGGGGTAAACACAAAACCGCCATAAGCAAAATAACGCGGCTTCTGATCATACTCATAAAAACTTTCTGCCGGTTTATCCAGTTTCACTTTCAGTGATAACGGCTCTCCAACACGGATAATATCCAACGCCAGCTCTTCGCCTAACTGATGGTTATCGACCAGATATTCAAAGTTAATATACTTACCGGGCTGAAAAACAACGGTGCCGTTATTTTCAATTTTCTGCCCGTCAACTTTAGTAATAATATCACCGGTTTCCAACACACCTTCCAGTGTGGTATTGGCGCAAACCCGCGTTACCATGACACCGGTTTGCTCCTTACCCAGCTTATATTTTTTTCTCAACGCAGGATTGACCAGCTCTTCGGTAATGGCTGAAAACTCCGGAAAACCGTCATACCCGTCGCTTTCCACGTCATCCAGAAAATGTCTGATCACCGAAGTAGGAATCATGTAACCGATATTCTCCTCCCCGTTACCGGCCACCTGCATGGCAACGCCAATTGCTTTCCCGTCAGCCAGTGCAGGCCCGCCGCTGTTACCCGGATTAATCGCCGCATCAATCTGAATGGCCTGAAATAATAAACCGCTGTGTGCATATTCGAGATATTCAATCCGCGAGATAATCCCCTTGGTTACACTTAAGGTATCACCACCGGTTGGAAAACCATAAACGCTGATCTCCTGATGCACTTTCGGCAGATCGCCCAGCGGGATATGCTCGGCCTGATCAAAAAATGTCTTGTCTTTCACTGACAACAAAGCCAGATCCGCTTCATGGGACACTGCTTCCAGCTTAGCCTCAAAACGATCCGGCTTGCCGTCACGCTGAACTTCAATAAAGGTATGATCCGCCACCACATGGGCATTGGTCAGGATGTGCCGGCCCTCAATCACAAAACCGGTACCGATCCGTGACTCAGTGTTGGAATTCCAGGGCGTGTAGGTGCTGTAAGTTTCAGCAGTCGCATATATCTTTACGATGGATTGGGAAATTTTATCAGCAGGCTCCTCACTGACAACCTCTGCTTCTGTCTCTGCCTGCGCTGCGGCAGGAGTCATTGTGTCAGCATAAACAGCCTGACCTGAAAGTAGCACTGTCAATAGAATAAACAGTGTTTTAACCGGAAAACTTTTATAAAACATTAAATATAGCCCCTGTGGAAAACCCTTCGTGCAATTATGCCTCAAAACAGTGAATAGCTGTACAGGCATCTGCAAGTGAATGATATTTTTTTGTTAATTGAAAACATCGGGCAGGCTGCTTATGATATGCGCCTGAATTAAACAAGAGATTTTGGAGCAGACCGGCCATGGCCACATACAGCACTAGTGAGTTTCGCAGCGGCTTAAAACTGATGATCGATGGTGACCCTTATACCATCGTCGAAAACGAGTTCGTCAAACCCGGCAAAGGCCAGGCTTTTAACCGCGTCAGGGTACGCAACCTGAAAACCGGCCGTACCGTGGAAAAAACCTGGAAATCCGGTGAAAGTGTGGAAGCGGCGGATGTCATGGATCGCGACATGGAATACCTGTACAGCGACGGTGAGTTCTGGCATTTCATGGCTACTGACGGCTCATTTGAGCAGTTTGCGGCACCGGAATCTGCGATGACTGATGCGGCAAAATGGCTGAAAGGCAATGAAGTCTGCCTGGTGACCCTGTGGAATGAGGCACCGCTGACGGTGACTCCGCCCAACTTTGTTGAGTTACAAATTACTGAAACTGACCCCGGTGTTAAAGGCGACACGGCCAGCGGCGGCACCAAGCCCGCTATACTGGAAACCGGCGCTGTGATCAAAGTCCCGCTGTATATGGAAGAAAACGAGGTCGTAAAAATCGATACCCGTAGCGGTGATTACGTGTCCCGCGTTAAAAACTGATCATAACCAATCAGCAAACATTGAAACCGATGTCAGACTGGCAACCCGGCTGCTCATTAGACACGCTCAAAGCACGTGCCCGCATGAACCAACAGGTACGTGCTTTTTTTATGCAGCGTGGTGTGCTGGAGGTCGAGACCCCTGCCCTGTCACAGGCTGGCAATACCGATCCGCAGATTGACAGCTTCAGTGCTGTTACGCCTTCCGGAATGCGCTATCTGCACACCTCGCCGGAATACCCGATGAAGCGCCTGCTGGCAGCGGGCAGCGGTGATATTTATCAGATCTGCAAGGTCTGGCGTCAGGATGAGGCCGGATCACGCCATAATCCGGAGTTCACCCTGCTGGAATATTACCGGGTCGGTTTCAGTTACCGGCGGCTGATGCAGGATGCGGATTTGCTGCTGCATGAACTGCTGCCGAACCTGTCAGCAGACAGTTTATTTATCAGTTACCGGGATTGTTTCCTTGAAAGACTGGCTATCGACCCACACATTGCTTCAACAGAGCAATTGAAAAACTGCGCTGCGCAACAGGGTATTGAGGTAACCGGCAGCTTAAACCGGCAGGACTGGCTGGATTTGTTATTTACCCATGTGATTGAAGCGGGTTTCGCGACAAACCGGCTGACCTTTGTCTACCATTATCCGGCAGAGCAGTCAGCACTGGCCTGTGTAACGGAACATGACGGTGTTCCGGTGGCTGAGCGCTTTGAAATTTACTGTGGTGCCATGGAGTTAGGCAACGGTTATCAGGAGCTGACCGATGGTGCTGCCAATGCGGAAAAACTGGAGCATGATTCGGAGTTACGCCGGCAATCCGGACTGAAAACGGTGGCAAAAGATCAGCGTTTTATCAGTGCCATGTACCGCGGCATACCGCGCTCAGCGGGCATCGCCATTGGTCTGGATCGTGTTTTATTGTGCAGAACGGATAAAAAGGTACTGAATCAGGTTATCAGTTTTGCATGGGAACTGGCATAATAGCGCCCGGTTTTTGGCAGAAATGCCTGCTGTTGGCTGATATTGTCGTGTTATTAAGCTGATTCACCGACAGGGTTTTATTAATTAAGGAGTTACCAATGAGTTTTTTCATTTCTGATGCATACGCAGCGGAAGCGGGGCCGGCAGGTGGTGGTCTGGAACTGATTCTAATGATGGGCGTGTTTTTCGCCATTATGTATTTCATGATTATTCGCCCGCAACAGAAACGTGCCAAAGAACATAAAAATATGCTGGAGGCACTGGGCAAAGGAGATGAAATCGTCACCGGCGGCGGTCTGCTGGGTAAAATCAGCAATATCAGCGATAACTTCGTCGAAATTGAAATTGCTGAAAATACCAAAGTCAAAGTTCAGAAGCAGGCAATTGCCACTGTCATGCCCAAAGGCACAATGAAAGGCGCATAATAGCGCACACTACTAATCATTCCGGCCATTCGCGCTGATTCAGTGGCGGGATGGCCCGGATGCTTATCATGACGCTTGAGTACACCCGTCTTTCAAAAGGGCTTGCAATACTGATCCTGAATGCTTGTCTGAGCATCAGTCCCTGCTTCCGGAGCAGGCGGGTTTTTTGTTTTTACGGAATATAATAATGAATCGTTATCCACTCTGGAAATACTTGCTGGTAGTGGCTGTGCTACTGGTTGGTCTGGTCTATGCACTGCCCAACCTCTACCCATCCGACCCGTCGATACAGATCAGCCCGGTCAGAGGCGTCGAACAGGTTAATCAGGCTTTTGTTGACTCGCTGCAAAAGACACTGGCAGACAAAAACATCACCCCGAAAAAATCTGAGTTGAACCAGCAGCAAAACCGGGTTCTGCTACGCTTTGCTGATACGGAAGTACAGCTGGAAGCTCAGGAGATCCTTAAAGAGTCACTGGGCAGGCAATACATCACAGCATTAAACCTTGCTCCGGCCACACCCGGCTGGTTACAGGCACTGAATGCCAAGCCGATGTACCTGGGCCTTGACTTACGCGGCGGTGTCCACTTTCTGATGGAAGTCGATATGGCCGCCGCCAAGGACAAGGCACTGGATCGTTATCAGGATGAGTTCCGTGATTTTCTGCGCGAAGCCAAAGTCGATTATCTCGGTGTGTCCCGCGAAGGTGATACCTTAATCGCCAAATTCAAAACTCCGGAAGCCCGTGCGGAAGGACGCAGAGTGCTGGTGGAGCAATATCGTACAGATATTTTAATAGGTGAAAGAGAAGGTGATGCCACCGCTGATCTGATTGCCAATATTTCTCCGGAAAACCTGCAGGCGATTGAGCGCTTTGCCCTCAAGCAAAATATCACCACCCTGCGCAAGCGGGTGAATGAGCTGGGTGTGGCCGAACCGATTATCCAGCAACAGGGACTGAATCGCATCGTGGTTCAGTTGCCGGGTGTTCAAGATACCGGTGAGGCCAAAAAAATTCTGGGAGCAACTGCCACGCTGGAATTCAGGATGGTGGATGATGCCGGTAACGATCCGCAGTCAGCCGCGCAAAGCGGACGCGCGCCGCTCGGCACCAAACTTTATTATGAGCGCAATGGCAGCCCTATTCTGCTCCAGCGTCAGGTGATGCTGACCGGTGAATACATCACTGATGCCAGTTCCGGTTTTGATCAGCGTGATAACCGCCCGAATGTCAGCATTAATCTGGATGGCAAAGGCGCGGCGCGTTTCCTGAAAGCCACATCGGCTAATGTGCAGAAGCCCATGGCGGTGGTTTTCATTGAAACCCATTTTGAAGAAACTGAAGTCAATGGCGAAACAAAGTTTAAACCGGTAAAAACCGAAGAAGTTATCAACGTCGCCACCATTCAGGAGCCGCTGAGCAACCGCTTCCAGATCACCGGCCTGGACTCACCGGATGAGGCCCGCGAACTGGCTCTGTTACTGCGTGCCGGTGCACTGGCAGCGCCGGTGTATATTGTAGAGGAACGTACAGTAGGCCCGAATCTGGGGCAGGAAAATATCGATAGCGGCTTTATGTCGATCCTGATCGGTTTCAGCCTGGTATTGATCTTTATGCTGGCCTATTACCGCATATTCGGTCTGGTGGCCAATCTGGCCCTGGCGATGAATGTGGTGATTATTTTTGCAGTCATGTCGATGCTGCAATTCACCCTGACCCTGCCCGGTATGGCGGGTATTGTACTGACCATTGGTATGGCGGTAGATGCCAACGTGCTGATTTTTGAACGCATCAAGGAAGAACTCAGACGCGGCATTCCGGCACAGACGGCTATTAAGCAGGGCTATGATCAGGCCTTTTCCACCATCGCGGATGCCAATATCACCACCCTGATTGCTGCTATTGTGCTGTTCGGCTTTGGTACCGGCCCGATTAAAGGCTTTGCGGTGACCCTGGCGATTGGTATTGCCTCATCCATGTTTACTGCGATTATCGGCAGCCGGGCTCTGGTTAACCTGATCTACGGCAATCGTCGCGTCAAAACGCTCAGCATTTAGGAACCCGGGGAATTATTGACATGTTACTCAAAGATAAAATTATCGACTTTATGGGGCTGCGTAATGCCGCTCTGGCTTTTTCCCTGATTCTGATTCTGATTTCAGTCGGTTCACTGGTGGTTCGCGGCCTGAATCTGGGTATCGACTTTACCGGCGGTACGGTAATGGAAATCGGTTATCCGGAGGCCAAAAATCCGGATATTGTCCGCGGACTGTTGGCAGACAAGGGTTATGAAGGCATCGTGCAACACTTCGGCAGCGCGCGTGACATTATGATCCGCCTGGCCCCCATGAAAGGTGAAGGTAATGATACAGCCGAAGCCAAGGCCAAACTGAGCAATGACGTGCTGGCTGTTCTGCAGGCAGAAACACCTCAGGCTGAAATGCGCCGGGTCGAGTTTGTCGGCCCGCAGATTGGTGAAGAGTTGCGCGAACAGGGCGGGCTGGCCATGCTGATGGCCTTAGGCGGTATCCTGATTTACGTCGCACTACGCTTCGAGTACCGTTTCTCGATTGGCGCGGTTGCTGCATTGATTCACGATGTGATTATTGTGTTCGGCTTCTTTGCACTGACACAGATTGAGTTTGACCTGACAGTACTGGCGGCCATTCTGGCAGTCATCGGTTATTCATTAAACGACACCATTGTAGTCTTTGACCGCCAGCGGGAAAATTTCCGTATCCTGCGCACGGGAACACCGGCTGATGTCCTTAATATTTCGATTAACCAAACCCTGTCACGTACCCTGATTACTTCCGGAACGACCCTGATTGTTGTTCTTGCGCTGTATTTCCTGGGTAGCGAAGTAATTTCAGCCTTCTCGCTGGCACTGATTATCGGTATCGGAATTGGTACTTACTCATCGATTTATGTGGCCAGTAACCTGTTGCTGATGTTGGGCATTACCAAAGAAGCACTGATGCCACCGGAACGGGATGACGAAGAGCTGGATGCTATTCCTTAAAGTCATCCTCCAAAGCCCGCTAAACAAAAAAACCGCTTATAAAGCGGTTTTTTTGTTTCAGACGATCGGCCGGCAAATTTTCACAACGGGACACCGAAAATCAAAAATTTTGTCAATATGTCATTGGTACAGCTTACGTTAATACCATATACTCCACTGAAAACAAAAACACTGAAACTTACTGGTAAGTATTTCAGGCCGTTAGGTTTGCGGCCTCAAACTGGAGGATAATGTGGCTTCTACACACGACGATATTTTCGGTAAATACAAACTTTATTCCGGCATCGCTATCGGCGGTGTGCTGCTCGCACTGATTCTGGACTCATGCAGTGGCGGCCCGGAGGATGAAATAGTAGCAGAATCTAATAATCAGACTGCGCCCGTTGCCCAGACGGCAGCAGCACCCGCAGATAATAATACGGTTGAGAAAAATCTGGAGCCGGTTGAAAAGCTGGCCGTTGTGGATAAAAGTGCGCCACCAGCCCCTGCCCGCAGTGGTGAAGAGGTTTATCAGGCCGCTTGTATGGCCTGTCACGCTGCCGGTGTGCTGGAAGCTCCTAAGCTGGAACCCGGTGCCTGGGACGGACGCGTTGAAAAAGGCATGGACGGCCTGTTGCATTCAGCCATCAATGGCCTGAATGCCATGCCAGCGCGTGGTGGTAATCCGGCGGTGACTGATGAAGAACTCAGTAATGCCATTTCCTATATGCTGAGCACAGCAGGTTACCAGCTTGCGGCTGGCGACTCAGCTCCGGCACAACAGGCCGCACCCGCTGACTCAGGATCAACTGAAGCCACTGAGACCGCACAAGCTGAAGCTGCGGCAGTCACTCAGACAGCCATGACCGGCGGGGAAGCCCCGGCAAAGCCGGCAGCACCCGAGCCACCTGCCGCACCACAACCACCTGCCAGCCAGCAGGCGATGCAAAGCGATAGTCAAAAATACATCAAGGAAGGCGGACTCGGTAAACAGGTTTATCAGAATGTCTGCTTCACCTGTCACGATGTCGGTATCGCACAGGCACCGGTGATTGGTGATACGGCAGCCTGGCAGCAACGCGCTACTGCAGGTATTGATGCACTGTATAACAGCAGCCTGAATGGCAAAGGTGTTATGCCGGCCAAAGGCGGAAATGCATCATTAAGCAAAGAACAGGTGATGGCTGCAGTCGATTACATACTGGAAACAGCCGGGGTTAGTGCTGCTGAAGCAACAACACCTGCCGCTCCTGCTCAGGACTCAGCCAAAGCAGCTGCTCCGGCAGAGGAAACTGCAGCGCCCGCTGAGCAACCGGCTGAAGTGGCAGTGGCTCCTGCTGCTGCACAATCTTCCATAGATGGTGAAAAGATATATCGCAGCCTGTGTTTTTCCTGCCATGACGGCGGTATTGCCGGTGCGCCGATGTTGGGAGACAAGGCAGCATGGGAGCCACGTATTGCCGCCGGTACTGAGTCTTTGTACAACAACTCACTCAACGGCAAAGGCGTGATGCCCGCCAAAGGCGGTAACCCGGCCTTATCTGATGATGAAATCAAGGCCGCTGTGGACTGGATGGTTCAGCAGTCACAATAGCATGTAACAGCAACCTGACCTAAACGCAAGAGGTGCAGAGGTACCCGATTATCCTGCACCTTTTTTGCGCAAAAGCGGAAAGTTTTCAGGCAAAAATCTGCCGGAAAAAAGCTGATAAATATCAAGTTCAGTAAATCTGTGTTGGAGTATATTAGCCCTTTCCAATATAATCCCCACCGAATTTATAAATTTTGTTTAATATTGATGACCCTGAGCCCTGCTACGGGTTCTCTTTTCTGGGAGATAAAAGTGGCTTCAACACCAAAAGATCCATTTGCCAAACCGGTACTGATTGCTGGACTGGTCTTACTCGCTGCGGCTGTATTTGTGCTGGTATCTAATCTGTTCAGCACGATTCAGCGAAATTCAACCGTTGGGGCAGATGACAGCTCCATGGTAGAAACAGCAGCACAGGAAAACCTTACACCAATCGGTACGGTTGTAGCCGTAGATAAATCCGTAGCCCCCAAAGCGCGTAGCGGCGAAGAAGTTTACAATGCGGTCTGTACCGCCTGTCACGCCAGCGGTGTACTGGAAGCTCCTAAGCTGGAGAAAGCAGCCTGGACTGACCGTATTGCAAAAGGCCTTGACGGGCTGATGAACAGCGCCATTAACGGTATCAACCAAATGCCGGCCCGTGGCGGTGATCCTTCCATTACTGACGAAGAACTGCAAAGTGCCATTATTTATATGACCGGTCAGGCTGGTTTCGATCTGGCTCCGGCAGAGGGCGGCGCAGCTCAAACAGCAGCAGCTCCTGAAACAACAGAACAGACTGCTGCTGAACCGGTGGCTCCGGCTCCTGAAAAGGCACCTGCGGAACCAGCCGCACCGGTTGCTGAAAAAGCACCTGCGGAACCAGCCGCACCGGTTGCGGAACAGGCACCCGCCCAGCCTGAAGCTGCTCAGGCAGCAGCACCTGCAGCACAAAGCAGTATTGATGGCCAGAAAGTTTATCAGAGCATCTGCTTCTCCTGTCACGACAGCGGTATTGCAAACTCACCCAAGCCAGGTGATAAAGCAGCATGGGAGCCACGTATTGCAACCGGCATCGAAGCACTGTACGGCAGTGTTCTGAACGGTAAAGGCGCTATGCCGGCCAAGGGCGGTAATCCTGCGCTGTCTGATGATGAAATCAGGGCAGCTGTTGACTGGATGGTTTCGCAGTCTCAGTAAACTGTTTTCCGGACAAATAATCTCCATTGTAAAGGCGCTGTTTTCAGCGCCTTTTTTTCTGCCTGTATTAGAATATTCACGTTCTTTGCACAAAGAATAATTAAACTGATAACAAAGCTGTTTTCACTTCACGGAATCAACTCATGCTGAGAGCCATCATCTTTTCGCTGAAAACCATTATCCCGCTGGCTATTCTTGCCGGAGGCTTCCTGTTAGCCAGATACCTGTTGGCTACCGGGCCCGAGCCGCAAGAACGCCCGCCTGCCGACCGTACGCCGGTGGTTGAAGTGCAGGACATCAAGCCTGAGGATTACACTGTTAAAATCAATGCTTCCGGCATCGTAAAAGCCCGCACACAAAGCAGCCTGGTCAGTGAAGTGGCCGGAAAAATTATTGAAATTTCCCCTAAATTCCGTCCCGGCGGCTACATTGAGCAAGGTGATCTGCTGCTGGCGCTGGATGACAGTAATTATGTTGATGCTATCCGCATTGCCCGGAGCAATATCGCCGCCAATGAAGCCGCATTAGCGCAGTTGAATCAGGAAGAGCGCAACACGCTGACCAGCCTGAAACTGGCACAGGAAAATCTGATCACAGTCAGGAAAAACCTCAATCTGGCGCAGCGCAATATCGATAATGTCAAACGCAAGGAACAACCACTACGCAAAAATACCGGGCTGATTCAGCAAAATCTGCAGCTGGCCAGACAGAATATGGCGCTGACCAATAAAAATCTGGAGCTGGGCAAACGTAATCTGGGTCTGGCGCAGAAAGAACTGAACCGTCTGCGTGAGCTGATCAAGCGGCGCCTGATCCCGGTGAATCAGGCCGAGGCACAGGAGCAGAAAGTACTGCAACAGCAGCAGCAGATTCTGCAGCTGGAGCAGACACTGGTTCAGCAGCGCCAGTCTATCGTCCAGCAGGAACAACAGCTCACCCAGCAGGATCAGTCACTGGCCCAGCAGGATCAGAATGTTCTCTCCCAGCAGCAGCAAATCCTGCAACAGCAACAGGCCGTCAATCAGCAACTGCAGACAGTGGCCAATCTTGAGGGACAGCTGGCCACCTTTGAAAGCAAACGTAACTCCCTGAAAGCTAACAATGAACTGACCAAAACCCAGCTGTTACAGCAGCAGCGTAATCAGGAGCGTACCAAAATCTATGCGCCCTACAATGGCCGCATACTCGAACAACGGGTTGATATTGGTCAGTATGTGTCGCCCAACTCAACGCTGGGGGTGATTTACTCCACTGATTATGTAGAAGTGGAAATTCCGCTGACCCTGTCCCAGTTTGCTCTGCTGGACATGCCGGATGCTTTTGCCGGTGAGGAAGTCGACACGACGCAGTATCCGCAGGCGACTTTTAATGTACCGTTTGCGGATGGTCAGCAATGGCAGGGTTATGTGACCGGCACCCGGGCCTCACTTAACGAACAGAGCCGTCAGATTACCGTGGTGGCAAGGATTGATAAGCCCTTCGAACGCAGCGAGGGCAGAACCAGTGTATTAAAAATCGGTCAATACCTTAATGCAGAACTGGAGGGACGTACCTTCAGGGATGTTTTTGTGGTACCGCCGGTTGCGGTACGCCAGAACCGGGATGTGCTGCAAATGCGTGATAATCAGGTACACGTTGCCCCGGTTGAAGTTTTGTGGAATACAGAAGATGCCATGGTACTGACCAGCAGCGATGATCTGGCCGCAGCGCCGATTATTACCACCGCCATGGGACAGGCAACGCAGGGCATGAAGGTTGCCCTGCCCGGCCAGAAACCTAAGCGGGGTAATGGCCCGCGCCCCGGTGGCAGCGGAGGTGATAATGGCAGACCCGAATCAGGCAGCAATCAACAGGGCGACCAGCCCAGCCTGCGTGATGTGGAACCCCCTGCAAAGCCGGAACAACTGCCCGCCAACGGTAATGGCGGATCAAAAGGCAAACAACCCACACCTGAAACACCTGATAATACGGGCGATGCCAACAAAGAGGATTAAATAATGCACGGAGCTATTGCATGGTTTGTAAGAAATCCGGTTGCTGCCAATATTCTGATGACAGCGATTATTCTGTTTGGTCTGTATTCACTGTGGAAAAAAGTTCCGCTGGAAGTCTTTCCCTCTTTCGACCGCGATGTGGTCAATATTTCTGTCCCTTATCCGGGCGCTACACCTGCCGAAGTTGAACAGGGCATCGTACTGCGGGTAGAGGATGCGATCAGTGACCTGCCGGGCATTGACAAAATCTATGCCGATGCAATGGAGGGTGCAGCACAGATCCGGGTGGAAATCCGTGACGGCTATGATGTCACCAAAGTACTGAATGAGGTCAAAACCCGTATTGACGGTGTGAGCGGCCTGCCGGAAGACAGTGAACGCCCGGTAGTCGAACAACTGGTACGGATGCGCGATGTGATCACGGTTGTGGTAGCGGTTGAAGGCAATGATGAAGTCCAGCTGCGCAATACCACCGAAATGATCCGCGATGAAATCCGCAATCTGCCGGACATTACTCAGGTCGGGATGGGTGGTGTAAGGCCCTGGGAAATCAATATTATTATCCCCAAAGCTGTGCTGGAGCAGTACGGCCTTACGCTGGACTCGGTTGCCGCAGCAATCCGCAGCTCCTCACGGGACATTCCCGGCGGCAGTATCAAAACCGCGGGCGGAGAGATTCTGGTTCGCGCTCTGGGCCAGGCTTACCGCAAAGAGCAGTTTGCCAATATCAGCATTCTTACCCAAACCAATGGTACGCGGATCAGGCTGGGTGACATTGCTCAGATTGTCGACGGGTTTAATGAAGACCCGCTGTACAGCCGCTTCGATGGCCGCCCCGCAGCTTTTATTAATGTCTACCGGGTCGGCGATCAGAACGCCATTACCCTGGCCACCACCGTCAAAGACTACCTTAAGGAGCGCACTGAAACCCTGCCCACCGGTATCGAACTCAGTTACTGGCGCGATGGTTCAAAAGTTGTTAAAGCACGCCTGAACACACTGGTCAACAGTGCTACGCAGGGCATGGGACTGGTGGTTTTGCTGCTGGCACTGTTCCTGCGCCCCAGCCTTGCCTTCTGGGTCAGTCTGGGGATTCCGATCAGCTTTCTGGGTGCATTTATCCTGATGCCGGATCTGGGCGTCACCATGAACATTATCAGTATGTTCGCCTTTATTCTGGTACTGGGGATTGTGGTCGACGATGCCATTGTGACCGGCGAAAATGTCTATACCCATCTCCGGCGCCATAATGACCCGATGCGGGCAGCTATAGAAGGCACACAGGAAGTCGCGGTACCGGTGACCTTCGGCGTGCTGACCACGGTGGCAGCCTTCATGCCCTTGCTGCTGCTCGAAGGGCAGCGGGCACCGATTTTTATCCAGATACCGCTGGTAGTGATTCCGGTGCTGCTGTTTTCATTGGTTGAATCAAAGCTGATTTTGCCTGCACATCTGCGTCACATGAAAAACCGCGAGCGCAAAAACATGGGCTTGCTGGGAATTGCTCAGCAGTCTATCTCCCACGGCCTGGAAAAATACGTTGAGTATATCCACCGCCCTGTTCTGGAGTTCATTCTGCACTGGCGCTATGTCACTCTGTCCGTGTTTGTGGTGCTGCTGATTCTGAGTATTACCATGGTCACCAGCGGGCGCTATAAATACGTGTTTTTTCCGCGCATTGAGAGCGAGTATGTATCCGCCAGCCTGCAGATGCCGGAAGGTACCCCGGTTGAGGTGACCACCCGCCACATTACCCGTATGACGGAAATGGCTGAACAGCTGCAGGAAAAATACCGTGAACCGGATGACAGCCCGGTAATTCAGCACATTCTGGTCACCATCGGCAGTACCAGCACTAACCCGCGCGGTAACAGCAGCGGAGAACCTCATGTGGCGAATGTTTCCTTTGAAGTCATTCCGCCTGAAGAACGGCAGTCTGAAGTCAGTACCCGCGCTCTGGTACGCGAATGGCAAAATATGATTGGTGAAATTCCCGGCGTTCAGGAGTTGAGTTTCCGTGCCGAAATTGGCCGGGGCGGTGAGCCGATTAATATACAGCTGACCGGTAATAACTTTGAAGTTCTGAACGAAGTCGGTGAGAAAATTAAAACCCGGCTGGAAGAATTCAGCGGCCTGTTTGATATAAAGAACAGTTTTGAAGACGGTAAAACCGAAGTGCAGCTACGCATTCGTCCGGATGCAGAACAACTTGGCCTGAATATTCAGCAGTTGGGGACACAGGTGCGCAATGCCATCTACGGCGCCCAGGCACAGCGTATTCAGCGTGACCAGTCAGAAGTCAAAGTCATGGTGCGTTACCCCAAAGAGGAGCGCTATTCATTATCTGACCTGCAGAACCTGAATATCCGCACGCCCGCCGGGGCTGATATACCTTTATCTGAGGTCGCTGAAGTCGGCATCGGCAAAGGCACCACCAAAATATCCCGGGTTGACCGTAAGCGGATTTTGAACATTACTGCGGATCTGGATAAAGAAAAAGCCGATGCCACCGCCATCAATGCCACCATGAATGAATGGGTTAGCGAGTTGTTACGGGACTACCCCGGGGTCAGCTTTGACCCGGAAGGTGAGCAGCGTGAACAAAAAGAGTTCGGCCAGAGTCTGGCCATGGGCTTTGGTATTGCCCTGCTCACCATTTATGTGCTGCTGGCGATTCCGTTGCAATCCTACACACAGCCGCTCATGGTAATGGTGGTCATCCCGTTCAGTATTATCGGTGCACTTGGCGGCCACATGCTGATGGGTCTGGATCTGAGTATCAGCAGTATTATGGGGGTGCTGGCGCTGGTGGGTGTGGTGGTCAATGACTCACTGGTACTGGTCGACTACACCAACAAACGGGTTAAAGAAGGAATGCCGTTGCTGAAAGCGGTGCGCTATGCCGGTGGAGCAAGATTCCGCCCTATTCTGCTCACCTCACTGACTACCTTCGCTGGTCTGACCCCGCTGATTCTGGAGAAAAGCACCCAGGCTCAGTTTCTGATTCCGATGGCCGTCTCACTGGGATTCGGTATTCTGTTTGCGACCTTGCTGACGCTGTTTCTGATTCCTAGCATGTATCTGATTCTGGAGGATATTAAGGGAATCTTCCGCTGGCTGTGGTCGGGGGTATCGAAGCTGACTACGGTGTTTAATGTTTAACTGCATTTCCCGTTTTGCTGCCAAACATAAAAAACCGGCTTATTCAAATGAACAGCCGGTTTTATAAGCCTTCCAATATTAATTCCTTGTGTTTTTCAACGCTGGGCAATTAACGATGACGTCTATGGTTGAAGTGCCCCCGACGCAGATGGTTATTCTTTAGCTGATAAATCCTGTCACTGGCACGATCCAGACGACTCATCAGACGGTTAAACTCCGGACGACTCATACAACCATCACTGCGCATTCTGCGTTCAGCTTTTCTGATCTGTCTCTGCTCCTGCCTCAGTTCACGTTCTTCCCAATTGACCAGTTCGCCGCTGCGTACTCCCTGGTTAATACGCCGGTTTTGTCTTGCCTGACGGTTATTAATTTGCTGGCCTGAAACACAATGCCTGACCGGATGAATACGTTCAAAATTATGATTATTGTGTGGACGAGCCATGGCTGGCGTAGTCATAATCATTGCGACTCCCACAATACCCGTTACTATTGTTTGCTTTAACATGGTAATACTCTCCGTTTTCTGGTTCTGATTTAATTGGCTTGCTCATCAACGTGTTGTCGATGCAGCCAGTATGGGAGAAATTCGGCTTGTTATGCTATAACATCACCCCCATTACTTAATACAAGTCATTGAATCAGAAGCTGTTATTCTGTAACAAACCGGTGTCACGTAATAATTGGTACCATTTGTATACACTCTCCCGCCAGACTGCTATGGAGTTGGTAAAATAGGAACTAAGGACACAAGGACAACCGGAGAACTGATATGAAAGGGTACGGCGCGATTATGGTGCTGCTGATGCTTTTCAGCCCTGCTATACAGGCGCTGGAATGTGAGGTGGAGTACAGGGCCAAGAAAGTCACCACCGTACAAACCTGGTACGGCACCGTGGAAAAACCAAAATATAAATCCGGCACATTATCCGGACAAGGGGCAAACCGGGCACGCTGTGAACGAAATGCACTGGCACCCATACGGCGTGATAACTGGAAAATTACTTACAGTAAAGTAACGGTTACATCACCATAAACCAGAAATATTATTTATCATTTGCCGGTTTCCGGTCGCCTGTTCTGATCCGGACATTATCCGGATCAACTTCGGCCCAGTAACCCTTACCGCGCCGGCTTTTAATCAGGTTCTGCTCCAATAGCCGCCCGCCCATTTCCTCGCGCAGACGCTTGATCATTTGTGTGCCATTATCTCCCGGCAACTCACTGGGATGCAGCGTCTCACCTTCCATGCGCCTGTCAATCAGCTCGCGCAGGGTATTAAACTGTGCCCGGTTCAGCTCAATTTCGGTACCATTCAGCCTAAGCCGGTTACCGTCCAGAAACTCCAGCCGCTCGACCACCAGACCGGTATTCTGCCACTCCGCCAGCTTGCGCCGGTCTTTATTCCACAGATACATCTGGATACCCAGCAAAACAATGGTCAGCAATAAAGCCGCAATTAAGATTCCGGTCACCGTGGTCAGAAACTGCAGTGCCCGGTTAACCAGCCATACATAATGCTCAAAGCTCTCTTCTGCAACAATCGGGCTGGCATCCGGGGAATCAGGGATTGCGGAGAAGGTCACAATCCCGAACACTGCAATGCCGATTAACAGAATAATCGACAGAAAAATCGTCACGGCAATGCCAAAAGACAGATTGGGAACCTCTGCAAAACTGAACGGCCTGAACTTTTTCATGCTATACCCGGGGTCTGGAATGGTCTGAAATTTACTGATTAGACCCTCCGGGCATAACACTGTTCAATTCAAACCCGATCAAACACCGCAATTGACTCGACATGCGCCGTGTGCGGGAACATATCCATCACCCCTGCCCCGACCAGCCGGTAGCCATGGGTATGCACCAGCTCTCCGGCATCCCGCGCCAGCGTACCGGGATGACAGGACACATACACAATCCGCTTTGCTTTCAGCTTGCCGAAATGCCCGATAACTTCTTTGGCCCCGGCCCGCGGCGGATCAAGCAAAATCTTGTCAAACGACTGCTTCAGCCACGGCTCACCCTGCATATCGCCCATCAGATCACAGGCATAGTAATCCGTGTTTTCCACGCCGTTCGCCAATGCAGTCTGCCGCGCCCGTTGTACCATGACTTTGTCACCTTCAACACCGGTGACATGCGCAACCTGTTTGGCAATCGGCAGGGTAAAATTCCCCAGTCCGCAAAACAGATCCAGCACCCGGTCTTCCGCCTCAGGCTGTAATAGTTCCAGCGCGCGAGCCACCATCAGCTGATTTAAAGGCTGATTAACCTGAAAAAAATCCTGCGGGCCGAAATCCACCCGCGTTTCAAATTGCGGATGCGTGTAATACAGCTCACGTTCTGGTTCTTCCGGCCAGATACAGTGCACGGTCTCAGGCCCTTTGGGCTGCAGATAAATCTGGTAATTCTGCTGCTCACCAAAGCTGCGCAAGGCCTCCTGATCCGCCGCAGACAAGGCTTCCATGTGACGAAAAATCAGCGCAGTGGCATTATCACCCACCGCCACCTCAATCTGCGGCAGGCTCTCCCGGCATTCCAGGCCATTAATCAGCTCCTGAAAATCCACCAGATGCTCGCCGACAGTCGGATGCAGAATTTCACAGCGCTGCATATCGGCCAGAAAGCGCCCGTTACGCTCACGGAATCCGACCAACGTGCGGTTCTTTTTGCGCACATAACGTACACCCAGCCGCGCCTTGCGCCGGTATGCCCACGGTTCAGCCGTTAGTGGCGCAAACACCGTTTCCGGCTCCACCTTACCGACCCGCTGCAGGTTATCCAGCATCGCCTGTTGCTTGTAGCGAATTTGCGCCGCCGGATCAATATGTTGCCAGCTACAGGCACCACAGACCCCGTAATGCGGGCATTTCGGCTCAACCCGCTCCGGTGAAGCCTCCAGCACTTCTGTCACCTGCCCTTCATCATATTTGGCTTTGCGCCAGGTATAGCTGAAGATCACTTTCTCGCCGGGAATGCCACCGTCAATGAATACCGTTTTGCCGTCAAGGTGCGCAATGCCCTTGCCTTCCAGCGTCATCGACTCAATCACTGCTTCAGCAGGTGGCGGCAATTTCGGTTTACCGGAACGGCGGCTCATGCCCCTGCCTCCCATGCTTTTTCAAAAGCCTGTAAATGCGCCTTAGCCGACGCCTGCAACACCTTACGCACCAGCCCACATTCACGCTGATACTGGCCGTGATCCAGATGGCCGCGCATCAGCTCAAAACGCAGATACACCAGCCAGGTATTCAGCACATCGGTCTCACAGTAATTACGGATCTCCTCCAGCTCACCGGCCTGATAAGCATCCCAGACCTTAGCGCCGCTCATACCCATCTTGCCGGGGAAGCCATATAAGGTTGCCAGCTCATCCAGCGGCGCATTGGCACGGCCACTGTACATAGCCAGTAAATCCATCAGGTCAGTATGGCGGGTATGATAACGGCTGATGTAGTTATTCCACTTAAAACTGCTGTCATCGCCGCCCATATCCCAGTAGCGCGGCGCGGAAATTTTATGTTTCATTGCCCGGTAATGCAGCACCGGCAGGTCGAAACCACCGCCATTCCATGACACCAGCGTTGGCGTATAACGATCCACACCATCATAGAAGCGCTGGATCAGCTCAGCTTCATCCGCGTTCTCATCGCCCAGTGACCAGACCTTAAATTCATCACCCCGACCACGAAACGTCACTGAAATAGCGGCAATCCGCTGTAAATGATGCGGCAGAAATTCGGTACCTGTTTTCTGGAAGCGCAGATGGAACATGGCTTTGGCCACGCCGTCATCGTCCAGATCAGCGCCCAGATCATAAATTTTTCGCCCACCCTCAATGTCCGGGATGGTCTCAATATCAAAAACCAGTGTATTCATGCATTTTCCAATGTTTTTAACTGCTGCTCATCGTAACGGTATCGCCCGTATCGGGCAATAAATGCTGCCGCCAATCTGCCGGAAAACAGTGCATTCAGCAGCTGTACAATAAAAATCTTATAATTTTAGTATATTCTTATGTTCTTATTGATATGGATCATCTATTTTTGCAGCGCACAAAACTTAAAATACACTCAGTCGTTGATTAATTGTTTTTCTGACGGAAAACAGAAAAACAGGGGAAAACTTAAACCATGAATATTGAAACACTGCTGGAAACACTCAGTACCGGCGAAATTTCGGTCATTACCGGCCTTATCGTGGGTCTGGTGTTTGGCGTTTTTGCCCAGCAGAGCCGCTTCTGCCTGCGGGCTGCCTGCGTTGAAATATGGCGTGGAAAAGCAGGCGTAAAAGTATCCATCTGGCTACTGGCTTTTGGTGCCGCCCTGCTCAGCACACAGCTGTTTATTGAAGGCGGGGTCATTGATACCGGCTCAATCCGCCAGCTGAATACTACCGGCTCAATGTCCGGTGCGATTATCGGCGGACTGATGTTTGGTGCCGGTATGGTGCTGGCCGGAGGCTGTGCCAGCCGTATTCTGGTACTGTCCGCCACCGGCAATATGCGCACACTGGTTGCCGGTCTGGTGATCACCATTGTTGCTCAGGCATCATTACGGGGCGTCCTCTCACCTGCACGCGAAGAACTCTCTGCACTATGGCTGGTGGACAGTCATTCGCGCGGCTTCTCACACCTGTTACCACAATATGGCGGTGTTGTATTGGGAGCTATTTTTCTGGTCGCTGCCTTCTGGCTGGTACGTAAACACCAGACCAGCAAATGGTGGGCATTTGCCGCCGTGGCCACCGGGTTAAGCGTCACGCTGGGCTGGGTACTGACCAGCTGGCATGCGGCCAACTCCTTTGACATTATTCCGGTCAAAAGTGTCAGTTTCACCGGTTCTTCCGCCGACACGCTGATGGGCCTGATCAATCAGCCTTATATTCCGATGAGTTTTGACATTGGCCTGATTCCCGGTGTATTTCTTGGCTCCATGTTTGCCGCGATTGTTACCCGTGAGTTTAAATGGCAGCAATTCACGCTGGAAACCGGACAGGCCCGTTTCCTGATTGGTGCCTGCCTGATGGGTTTCGGCGGTATGCTGGCCGGTGGCTGTGCAGTGGGTGCCGGGGTAACCGGTGGCGTGGTGTTAGCAATCACTGCCTGGGTCACCCTGTTCTGCATGTGGCTGTCCGCAGGTATTACAGACTGGATTATCGACCGCCGCCGTGAGGAAGCTGAAGCAGGTACAATTAAGCCTGTGCCATTCCGCTACTCACCTCCCTCAACATTGGCTAAAGCGCCAGGCTCTGTGCGTATTTAAACCATAGTACAAGTTATCCGGCGCACGGTTATTTGATCGTGCGTCATGCGCATGGCCACCGTCACACAGCCAGTGCGGTTAAACGCGAAAGATTCTGTAAACCACTACAATGTGGATCATTCGTTTAATGATGGAGTTAATCGCCATGCTGAAAATTGCTCTCCCACTGATTTTCACACTGCTGCTGACTTTCTCAGCCACCTTATCAGCCAATGCTGACACTGAAAAAACCACACAGGGCTGTCCGGCCACACTGGATTTCACGCTGCGCAAACTGGACAGCGAACAACAGGTCAATCTCTGCGAAACTTATCAGGACAAACTGGTTTTGGTCGTCAATACTGCCAGTCACTGTGGTTTCACCCCGCAGTTTGAAGGGCTGGAAAAAATCTACCAAAGTTATAAAGACCGTGGTTTCGTGGTACTGGGTATGCCATCCAATGACTTCGGCTCACAGGATCCGGGCAATGAAAAGGAAATATCAGGTGTCTGCCACGGAAAATATGATGTGACATTCCCGATGTTTGAAAAAATCCATGCCGCAAAAATGTCGGCCTCACCGCTGTATAAAACCCTGGGCGAACTGGCGGGTGAGTATCCGGCCTGGAACTTTCATAAATACATGATTTATAAGGGTGAGTTAATCGGCAGTTTCCCCAGTCAGGTGACACCTGAGGATAAGAAAATTGTCAGTATGATTGAAGACCTGCTGTAAATTTCGCTCCGGGAGCAGTACCGAAAGCTCCCGGAGCAATACTGAAAGGGGTAAGTTAAGCTCAGCTATCAAGCTTTTTAATCAACTGGCGCAGACCTTCCATTTCAGCCTGAAAATCTCTCTGGATGCGATCCAGTTCATGGCTCAGTTGTTTTTGAATTTCTTTAACAGACTGTTTCTGATCAACAATCCGATCCAGTTCATTCAATGCTGCCGCCAGCTGAGGTGACACTTCATAAACCGTAATAACCTCCGGTGTTGCACCGCCCTGATCCTGTGGTTTAGGTGTACGCGGAAAATTGTACGTCCGTGTTTCCGGCAGGAAAGAGCCTTTGGGCCGCGCATATCTGATCTTTAAGACGTCAGCATCATGGCCAGACTGATAGACAGAAAAATGGTTAATCTGATGCGGGTTTTTCACGCCCATTGCTTCCAGTGCAGGAAATTCTGTTTGCATTATAGCCTCCTGAAATTATGTTAATTATTGCTACACAGTATACGTATGATGATTTGTCGCACAATGGCCTGATTACTCTGATACCCGGGCCGGAATATCCGCCAGCTCCGTAACCACGTCCATATTCTGCGCCCGGTGACGCAGGGCATGATCCATCAGCGTAATCGCCAGCATCGCCTCACAAATCGGTGTGGCGCGGATACCGACACAGGGGTCATGCCGCCCCTTGGTAATCACCTCAACCGGCTCACCGTCCAGATTAATGGTTTGCCCCGGAATGCGCATACTGGAGGTCGGCTTAAATGCGGTATGCACGACAATATCCTGACCCGAGGTAATACCGCCTAAGGTGCCGCCGGCCTGATTCTGCAGAAAGCCATCCTTAGTGATTTCATCACGATGCTCAGTGCCTTTTTGCGCCACACAAGCAAACCCGGCACCGATTTCCACGCCCTTCGATGCATTAATGCTCATCATCGCATGGGCAATATCGGCATCAATCCGGTCAAAAATGGGCTCACCCCAGCCCGGCGGACAGCCCTGTGCCACTGTGGTAATTTTTGCACCGACCGAATTACCCTCCTTGCGCAGGGCATCCATATAGGCTTCCATTTCCGCCACTTTGGCCGCATCCGGTGAAAAAAACGGATTGGTTTCCACCACTTCCCAGTCGATGGTTTCCACCTTAATCGGCCCGAGCTGGGACAGATAACCGCGGATCGTCACCCCATAGCGTTCGGCCAGATATTTCTTGGCAATGGCACCGGCCGCCACCCGCATCGCTGTCTCACGCGCCGAAGAGCGCCCGCCGCCGCGATAATCACGGAAACCGTACTTTTTATAGTAAGTGTAATCGGCATGACCGGGACGAAAACGATCCAGAATATCCGAATAATCCTTGGAGCGCTGGTCGGTATTATGAATAATCAGCCCGATCGGCGTACCGGTAGTTTTGCCCTCAAAGACACCGGAAAGAATCTGCACCTCATCCGCCTCACGCCGCTGCGTGGTATGGCGGCTCTGACCGGGCTTACGCCGATCCAGATCCCCCTGTATATCTTCAGCAGACAGCGTCAATCCCGGCGGGCAACCGTCGACAATACACCCGATAGCGGGGCCATGACTTTCACCGAAGGAAGTAACGGTGAATATTTTTCCAAAAGTATTTCCAGACATGGGCGCGATTGTACCAAGAATCCTCAGAAGACAAAGAAAATTTACAGATGGTGCCGCAATCCGTCAGGCCAGCAGTTTATCTGCCAGCTTTTCCAGCATATCCAGGCAGCACTGCAACTGCTCCAGACTGACATATTCATCCGGCTTGTGTGCCTGCTCAATCGAACCGGGACCACAAATCACTGCACTCATGCCCATTTTCTGAAATAGTCCGGCCTCAGTACCGAATGCCACCACACCACACTGATCCGCACCGGTCAGCTCATACACAATCTGCCGTGCCTCACTCTCATCCACCGGCTCCAGACCGATCACTTCGGCGGTCACCAGCGTCTGAATAGCGGCCTGCTCTGATACCACTCGCATGGCAGGCAACAGCTCCTGCTCACAATATGCGTCAATATGCCCCTGCACATAGTCCACATCCGCCGCCTGCACCGGGCGCATTTCCCAGTCCACCGTGCAGTGGCCGGCAATAATATTATGTGCCTGCCCGCCCTGAATACGGCCCACCTGCAGCGTTGACCACGGCGGCTGAAAGCGACTGTTCTGTGGTGCCCTGTTTTTCAGCGCCTCACCCAACTCCAGCAGACGGCTGATATAACGCACCGCATACTCCACCGCATTCACCCCGGCATCCGGATTGGAGCTGTGCCCGTCCAGACCGGTAAATTCCACGGTGTAATCCACACAGCCCTTATGACCTTCCATGACCCGCATATTGGTCGGCTCACCGACTATCGCCACCGCCGGACGAATATTACGCCGTTTTAATTCCTCAGCCAGCTTTGCCGCCCCCAGACAGCCGACTTCTTCATCATAACTGAAAGAAAAATGTACCGGCCTGTTTAGCTCCCGCTTTGCATAAAGTGGTGCCACCGCCAGGCAAGCGGCAATAAATCCCTTCATGTCACAGCTGCCACGTCCGTATAAATACCCATCTTTTTCATACATCGTGAACGGATCACTATGCCATTGCTGACCTTCCACCGGCACCACATCCGTGTGTCCGGACAACACAATCCCGCCGTCAATTTTTGGCCCCAGGGTGGCAAACAAATTGGCTTTCTTGCCGGTATCATCGTAGTCCAGAAAGACATCTGCTCCCAGCTCATTCAAATACCCGGCAACGTAACGGATCAGGGATAAATTACTGTCAGCAGACACGGTTGGAAAGCCGATCAGCTCACGCAGAATTTCTTTGGTTTTATCAATTAGGGTCATATTGTCCACCGATCAACAGAAAAGCCCTCATCCATATACAGAGCGGTTAAGTTTAGCGCTCACATGAGGATACTGACTAAGCATTACAGTGTAACAGTACAGACCAGCTGTCATACAATTTAAAACAAAATAAGATCATGATAGCAAACTTAAAAAACCACCCGCACACACAAACCACCACCCTCTCCGGCTTCCAGCTTCAGCTCTGACTGATGAATATCCGCAATACGCTGCACAATGGACAGCCCCAGACCACTGCCTTCCTGCTCCGTGCCCATACCCCGGTAAAAACGCCGGGTCAGCTGTGACAGCTGCTGCTCATCCAGTGTTTCGCCCTGATCACAAACGCTCAGCACTGCCTGTCCTTGCTGCCGTTCAACACTGACACTGACCAGGGTTCCGGCAGGAGTATAACGCACGGCATTATCCAGCAGATTACGCAGCAACACCTGTAGCAAGGCGGGTAAACCTTGCACACTGACATCCTCACCCAACAGCTCCAGCCGCTTATCCTGCGCCAGTGCCAGCGGTGCCATATCAGCAATAACGCTCTGCGCCAGTGCATACAATGAGCAGTTTTCCGGTTGTAAGCCATCGCTACTTTCCAGCCGCGCCAGGGTCAGCAGCTGGCTGATCAGGTGGGTATTACGGTCACAGCCCTGCAGCGCCTTATCCAGTGCCGCATTACGCTGCTGCGCATTATCAGCAGCCTGTGCCACCTGTAACTGGGCTTTGATCGATGCCAGCGGGGTGCGCAATTCATGGGCAGCATCTGCGGTGAAACGCCGCTCGTTATCAATCAGCTCCGTAATGCGGGCAAAAAGATGGTTCAGACGCTGCACCAGTGGTGTCACCTCGGCCGGGCTGTCCACCTGCAGCGGACTGAGGTTCTGCGGTTCACGCTGTGCCACCGCCTGCGTCAGCCGCACCAGCGGTTTCAGACCCGCAGTCAGCGCCAGCCACAACAACAGCCCCAGTGCCGGTAAGGCCACCAGCAGCGGCAGCAGTAAATTCCCGGCAATATGCTCGGCCAGATGGTCACGCACTGTCATTTTTTCTGCGACATGAATCAGGATTTCCCGCTCACGATCCCAGCCGCTATACACCCGCCAGCGCTCATCACCGACCTGTGCATCGCTGAAACCATTCTGGCTGACGGTGAAAGGTGTGGCGGGAGCATTGCCTGAACGCAGCACCAGTTCGTCACCATCCTCAAAAATCTGAAAGGCCACCTGATTGGCATAAGGGTGACTGAAAGCCAGCTCATCCAGATCCACATTGTGCTCATCCAGATCATCCAGCTCCTCACCGAACTGCACCACCAGCAGGGTAGCCGCCTGTGCCAGATGGGCATCCAGCACCTCATGTAATTCATGCCGCGCATCAAACCAGGTAAAGGTTCCGGCTCCCAGCCAGACCAGCGATACCGCACCCAGCATCAGGATGGCCAGCCGCTGCTTCAGCGATTTCATCAGCTTCATTTGCTACCCGCCTTCGGCAACAGGTAGCCCACCCCGCGCACGGTTTCAATCAGCTGCGGATACAGTTTGCGGCGCAGGTGGTGAATGTGCACCTCCACCGCATTGCTTTCCACCGCCTGCCCCCAGTCATAAAGCATGTCTTCCAGCTGACGGCGCGATAACACCCGCCCGGCATTCAGCAGCAGCGCATGCAGCACACTGAACTCACGCCCGGACAATTCAACTGCCTCACCATCCAGCTCAGCCCGGTGCTGCACCGGGTCCAGCATCACCCGCTCATGCTGCAGCACCGGGCTGGCATGGCCACCGGAACGCCGGATCAGCGCCCGCAGTCTTGCACTGAGTTCGCCCATATCAAAGGGCTTGATCAGATAATCATCCGCGCCCTGATCCAGGCCCAGAATCCGGTCTTCCACCGTATCCCGTGCGGTCAGAATCAGTACCGGCAAATTTGAATCACGCTGGCGCAGACGCTGTAAAACATCCAGTCCGGACAGTTTCGGCAGCCCCAGATCCAGCACCACCGCTGCATAAGGTTCCGTGCTCAGGGCAAGATCCGCATCCTGCCCGTTGCGCACCCAGTCCACGGCGTAACCGGCCTGTTTCAGGCCGGCTTCCAGCGCATCGCCCAACAGGGCATCATCTTCTACAACCAGCAAGCGCATGGTGAATTCTCGTCTGCTGAGATTAGTTGAGATAGATAAACAGGAAACCCAGACTCAGCACCAGCATACTCACTCCCAGCCAGGTGTAGGCAGAAGTCGTCGCCAGTTCAGCCGCACCCTGCTTATAGCCGGTCACCATAGAACGTGCCAGATTTTCACCATGCAGCTTGCCGCTGACGAGCACGCCAACAATATGCACAAATACCAGCAGCAGCATCAGATTGGCCGCAAACTCATGCAGCTCTTCAAACAGCTCTTCGCCGTCATAGCCGCCGATTTCAAAATCCAGCCCGACACCACTGACAGCAATCAATGCACCCAGCCCCAGCAACAGGAAAATGGCTATGCCACCGATGGGATTGTGGCCGGTAAAATGCGTCGGCTGGCGGCTGGTCAGTGATTTCAGGTAAGCCATAATCGCCGACGGGCCGAACATAAATGAACCGAAACGTGCATAACGCCCGCCGATAAAGCCCCAGACCAGCCGGAACACCAGCAACCCGGCAAATAAATACCCCAGCGCCATGTGCCAGTCGCTGTAACGTTCGGACTCCGAAGTCAGATACGCACCGGCAAAACTCAGGGCAAAGGCCCAGTGAAACACCCGTGTCGGCCAGTCCCAGACCAGAATATTCTGTTTCATGATTGCTCCTTAGTATTTAACCTGTACTTATTTCTTAGGAATTTTGACATAGTCTTCATCAAAATTACCCTTGTCCGCAGTAGTATGACAGGCCGCACAGTTGGCCTTGCTGCCAATCGATTCGCGCTTCCAGACCAGCGGCGATATTTCATCATGCTCATGCTGCCACCAGCCGGTTTCGGTAATCCGCGTCACCACCTCACCCTGACTGTCACGCTTTACATAACGCTCGGACGCTGCATATTTTTCCAGAAACGGCAGTATATCGGCGACCGTTTCCTCATCCAGACTGGCATCATCACCAAAATGGTTATCCAGATTACCCATAATACTGCGCCAGGCCTCCGCAGGCAGCATATTCGGCGGATAAGCCATGTGGCACTCACTGCACTCCGCTTTCCAGTTGGCATTGGCAGCGCGCAGATAACGGCTGTCTTCACCCGGCTCATCCTCTTCATGCTCAGGGAATTCACCGCGCATATAATGTTCGCGCTCGCCAAGCTCCTTACCGCCACTGGCAAAAGCCAACCCGGCCAGCGTTGTCACACTGGCCACCAGTAGTATGGACACCAACGGTAGTTTCAATGCTTTCCGTGACTTCAATTGTGTTAATTTCATCTTCGTTACCTCAGGCTCAGGGTTTAACAGTCAGCAGATAAGTCAGCACATCGCCTTTTTCCAGCGCGGTACACTCCCGTTCCAGCACATCCCTGCAATTGCGCCCGAACCACTTTTCGACCTTTTTCATCCGTGTAAAACGCTTGTCGTTGGCAGTCGGGGCCAGTGCATCAATGGTTTTACCGGTGCGGGCATGTTTGCCGGGATCAGCCGGATTGTCGGTGTGGCAGCTGGCACAGCTCCAGTCATTGACATGCTTGTTAAAAAACAGCTCCTGCCCGCGCTCTGCAGAGAAGGCACTGAAGTTACTGTCTGCAGCAACCGCATCCTGACGGAAGGTTTCCAGAATGTCCTGCGGGGTTTCCGCGTGTAAGGCAGGTGTTGCCAGTAAAGCACTGAGCAGCAGTGCAATGGGAAGAGATTTGATCGGCATAGCTTTCTCCGTTTGTTTGATATGCAGGAAAGCTTAAATCAGGATTCTTAAATCAATCTTAAGCAGGCTGAGATTTATACCCCCACGAAATATATCGCTGTTATCAGCCCGCAAACTTATCCCCTAAAATCATCCCCCACCTGTAACCCGTACATGACGATCACTAATGGCCAGCTACGCTCCCGAAGAAGTAATCAGTGTCAAACACTGGAATGACAAATTGTTTAGTTTCCGCACCACACGGGAAGAAAGCCTGCGTTTCCGTAACGGTGAGTTCATTATGGTCGGGCTGGAAGATGAACCACGCCCGGTGATGCGCGCCTATAGCATTGCCAGTGCCAACCATGCGGACTACCTGGAGTTCTACAGCATTAAAGTGCCTGACGGCAAACTGACTTCCCGCCTGCAGAGTATTCAGGTCGGTGATCACGTATTAATCGGTAAAAAGCCCACCGGCACCCTGGTCACCACCGATCTGCTACCGGGAGAAAATCTGTTTCTGCTCGCCACCGGCACCGGGCTGGCACCTTTTCTGAGCATTATTCAGGATCCGGATATTTATGAGCAATTTGAGCGGGTGATCCTATTCCATGGCGTGCGGCACATTGACGAACTGGGCTATTACGACTGGCTGTCTGAGTGGCTGCCCAACCATGAGTACCTTGGTGAGCTGATCCGCAACCAGCTGACTTATTACCCATCCGTCACCCGCGAACCATTCAGAAATCAGGGCCGCATTACCGACTTACTGCGCAACGGTGAACTGTGCAAACAACTGAACCTGCCGCCGCTTAATCCTGACACAGACCGCGTCATGCTCTGCGGCAGCCCGTCCATGCTCAGTGAGACACGCGGCATACTGGATGAACTGGGGTTTGAGATCAGCCCGAAAACCGGTGTGCCCGGTGATTATGTGATTGAACGTGCCTTTGTTGAGTAAGGGCGAAACGGGATTTATCGCTGCAAATAGTCTGACGTTCGGCTGCAATTCAGGTAGAATCATCCCCCGTTTATTAATCAATCTATAACGCCCCATCTATGGGTGCGATTGGGAATCCTGACTATGAATAGCTATAAAATTGCCATCCTTGCCGGTGACGGTATCGGGCCGGAAACCACCAAAGAGGCGATCAAAATCCTGAAAGTTGTGGAAGAGCGCAACGATGTGAAGTTTGATCTGATTGAAGCGCCGTTCGGTGCCTCAGCTTATTTCTCACATGGTCATCCTTACCCGGACGAAACCAAAGCGGTCACCGATGAGGCGGATGCAATTTTAAAAGGCCCGATTGGTCTGAGTCATGAGGCGTCGCTGGAAATTCCCGTCGACCTGCAGCCTGAGCGTGGCGCGCTGTTGCCGATGCGCAGACGGTATAATACCTATGCCAATATCCGCCCGGTTTCCCTGCCAAAAGGACTGGCGCACTTCTCGCCATTGAAGCCGGAAATTATCGGTGAAGGCATTGATATTATTATGATCCGTGAGCTGGTCGGCGGCCTGTATTTCGGTGAAAAAGAGCTGGGCAAAGACGAAAACGGCCAGCGTTATGTGAAAGAAACGCTGGAATATACTGAAGAACAGATTCGCCAGATTCTGGTGCAGGCTTTCAATGTCGCGATGCGCCGCAAGAAACGCCTGCACAATATTCACAAGAGTAATGTGCTGAAATCCAGCGTACTGTGGAATGAAATTCTGGATGAAGTTGCGCCGGAATATCCTGAAGTTGAAGTTATTCACATGCTGGTTGATGCTGCAGCCACTCATTTATGCCTGAACCCCGGACAGTTTGATGTCATGGTCATGGAAAATATGTTCGGTGATATTCTGAGCGACCAGGGTGGTGGTATTCTGGGCTCACTGGGTCTGATGCCTTCTGCTTGTCTTGGCCCTGAAAAGGCTTATTATGAGCCGTCACACGGCTCAGCACCGGATATTGCCGGTAAAAATATTGCAAACCCTTATTCCATGATCGGCTCAGTGGCAATGATGGTGGAATACAGCTTCGGCATGCTGGAAGAAGCCCGCAATATCTGGACGGCGATGCAGAGCGTATTCAACGACGGCTTTTCCACACCCGACCTGTCCAAACCGGGTGCCGGTGTTGAAATGATCAGCACCGATGCTTTCGGTGACCGGGTGGCTGAAAAGCTGCGCGCGATGCCTAAGCCTCAGGCCTGATCAGAGCAAGCAGTGCAAAACACCCACAGGCACCTGCAACAGGTGCCTGTTTTTGTATGCAAAATCTCTACTTTGGCTTATTGCCATTACAGAGGTTACAGTCAACAATGACTTTGGTTACCACTTCCGGCTTTTGCATCATCGGCTTGGGATCGCCAGCCATGCCGCCCTCACATTCCGGATAGCTTTTACTGTTCGGGCTATTTGAAGTAACACACCCACCGCTGTATTTAACCGGATGCCCATAACCATCAATAACATAGGTTGACCCGGAGCCAGCGTCTGACTGCATAGTGGTGGCAGTGCAGGCTGTCATAAATGATGCTGCCATAACAACGAAGAAAGCTAATTTTTTCATAACATTGACCTCTTGGTTTTATCAAATTATCTCGGTTCAACGTTAAGTATAGTAGTAAGGAATTTAGTGAATTGTAATAGCCCAAGTAAAGCAGGGGTAATTCATTAACAGACAAAAAATGACCGGTGCAGTGACCACAAAAAAATTAAAATTGCGCCACAGGCTGTGGAGTTGCAATATGGTAGCCCTGAATATAAGAAATATGGTAACCGGAAATGGCATCCAGTATTTGCTGATCCTCTACCCCTTCTGCAATGACTTTAATTCCCAGATCATCAGCTAAGCCGGTAATAGCCTTGATGATATGATGGTTTTTCCTGTCACTAATCGCATCAAGAATAATACTTTTATCAATCTTTAAAAAATCTACCGGCAAGACTTTAAGATAGAAGAAAGAAAAGAACCCGGAACCAAAGTCATCCAGGGCAAAGCGTACGCCCATTCTTTTGAAGCGCTGAATAAAGCGCACTGTTGCATCCAGATTCTCTATTTCAGAGCTTTCGATAATTTCAAAAACTATTTTGGAAAACGGAAACCCGCTATCCCTGATGATGCGGAAAATCTCTTCCGATATATCTGCATTGGAAATTGACAGATTTGAAATATTAATCATCAGAGCGTGTTGAATATTTTTTCCCCTGGCACAATCCAGAATCTTGCTCAACACCTGCAGATCAATATCAATGACCCTTCCGGTTTTCTCCGCATAACTGATCAGCTTACCGGTGGGCATACTGGAGTCTGATTGCTGATCAAACACCCTGACCAGAATTTCAATGCCGATAGTCTTGCGATCTTTCAGGCCAACGATAGGCTGAAAATAGAGTGAAATCATATTTTCATCCACCACCTTCTTGATCAGGCTCGCATAATATTTTTGCTCCATTTTCAGCGACAATATTTTTTCAGTGCCGGTATAAAAGTTTATTTTCTTATTTTTCAGCCGCTTATTTTCATACATTGCGGTATCAGCCAGTAAGCCCAGCTCTTCGAGACTTTGAGCATCTGACGGATAAAAGGCCACACCACTGGACATGCTGACCGTAAAATATCTGGCTTCCGACTTAATATCTGAAATATCCCGTAAAACGGCACTGAATAACTCAAGAATTACACTCTTTTCACCGGCAGGCACCAGCATCGCAAACTCATCCCCGCCCAAACGACCGACAATAGCTCCGTAATGCTTGCTGTGCCGGGTCAGAATATTGGCAATATCCACCAGCAACTGATCACCGGCCTGATGTCCCATACTGTCATTAACCAGCTTGAAATAGTCCAGATCCATAGCAACATACGCTGCCCTGTCAATGCGGCCAAGCAGATCAATGGCGGTATCATTGAATTTCTTCCGGTTCATCAGCTGCGTCAACTGGTCATGTTCAGCAGCATGACGAACCTTTTTTTCCAGACTGATATGATGATCAATATCATCCAGCAATTGTTGTTTCATATCACTTAGTTGCCGGCTCAGCCTTTTCGTAGCCTGATAAATCAGACCAATCTCATCATTATTATTTAAATATTTTTCCGGAATATTTTTTTCTGTTTCTGCAAAAGCCCCTTTTCCGATCAGCTCCATCAACTGAGCCAATTTTTCAAAATTAATGGTCATCTTCGCTAAAATCAAATAAGTCATTAGCAGAGATAAAGCCAACAAAATCATCGAGCCCCAAACAGCATAATTATACTTAGACCAAACTTCGCTATACTCATCAGTAACATCCATCGATAATGCATAATAAAAATCATCATGCTTATACTTATCAATCAGCTGAATTGAGTAGTATTGATTACCATCAGAAAAAATATAAGTTTTTTTGAAATCAAAGCCACTCAATGATGACCGTACTTTTTCGAAAAAATCATAACTACTGGCTGCCTCAAGGCTATAACCATTTCCGGCTATTTCGAAAAACACTGCGTCATTGGGAGAAAGTTGCTGACCTTTGAAAAAGGTCACTTTAATCGTATTAAGTTCATTAAAATTATGAATAATATCATCAACTAACAATCCAACCCGCAGAGAACCCTCTGCAAAAGAATCAGCGCCGGCTTTGTCAAGCACATTAAGAAAGCATACATCCTTACAACCAAACCAACTGCTCGCATAGGTCTTTTCATAAGCAGCTGCAATAGCAGTATCATCCGGAATGTCGCCTAATGAGCTCCCCCACTCACTGACCAGCTCACCTTTTGAGTCATAATATTGCAAAAAGCGGGTTCTGCGTACATCCTCCAGCATCGCCCAGGACTGACGGACATCCCGGTAAATATCCGCTGTCAGCGTCATGTCCTCTTTTGTTGGCGGAGACAGCATATCCCCGTTGTGCCGGAAGTTGATTTCAGCGATATTTCTGACGATAGATGTCATTGACCTGACTTCACTTTCGATCATTAAAGTCAGTTCATTATTGATATGATCCAGCGACCTGGACAACGAAGCAATCAGGTCACTTTCTGCTTTGTGGTAAAGAAAAAGGGAAAAGCCACTCCACACCAGCAAAAAGAAGATACAGAGAACTAAAATAACTTTATTTTTCAGGCTCTTAGGATAGAAAAAAAATGGCTTCAAGGTACATAAATCCGGAAAAAACTAATTGTTATTTTACGCTGAAGCAAGTCCGGGTCTAATTTTTCCGCTGAACTGTCATAGCAGAGAAGACAGCAATATTCCCCCTCAAAAAACTTACTGGTTCTGCCGCTCATGCAACTGAATATTAATCATCCGCAGCGTTGCCTGCATCGCCGCAAACACCTGATTAGCGTTGACCCCGCGTGTGCGCAGTGTCCTGTCCCGCCCAACCTTCCAGGTGGTTGTACACTCAGTCAGGGCATCGGTTTTACCGCCTTTCGGAATCCGCACCTCATAATCCGTCAGTGAGGGTAATTCAAAATCTTCATGATCGCGCAATACCTTTTTGGTGGCCTTAATAAAGGCGTCAAAACCACCGTTACCCAGCCCCTGAGCACGGCAGGTCACACCATTCAGCCTGAACACTACCTGGGCCACGGACTGATGATGCATTGAGCTGGAAATAGTGCAGTCCACCATCTCAATATGCTGGTATTCAGAGCTCTCCAGTACATCGGCAATAATAAACGGCAGATCCTCCAGACTGAGTTTCTGCTTGGAATCGCCCATGCTGATAATCCGGTCCAGCACTTTTTGCTGATCCTCAACCGACAGCGAAATATCCAGCTTTTCCAGATTCTTGGCCAGCGAAGCCTTACCGGCCAGCTTGCCCAGTGCATAACTGCGCTTACGGGCGAAACGCTCCGGGCTCAGACGGGTTTCATACAAACCACCTTTCTGATCCCCATCAGCATGGATACCGGCGGTCTGGGTAAACACATCATCACCGACAATCGGTGCATTCGCCGCCACCCGTTTACCGGAGAAGGTTTCCACCATATCGCTGACCGTGAAAATCTGGTGCTCATTCAGCCGGGTCTCAACACCCATTTTATCGCGCAGCACCACCGCCACTTCAGCCAGCGAAACATTACCCGCACGCTCTCCCAGACAGTTAACCGTGCCGTGAATACAACTCACTCCCGCACGCACCGCTGCCATAACATTGGCAAGCGCCAGACCATAATCATTATGCGGATGGAAATCGAACTGACATTCCGGATAGCGGCGCACCATATCACTCAGACTGGCATACACCTCCTCCGGTGACATCACCCCCAGCGTATCCGGCAGCATGAAATGACTGATACCGAGCCCGGACAGCTGATCCATCAGGGCAAACACATAGTCCGGATTATCCGCATAGCCGTTCGACCAGTCTTCCAGATAGACATTAACCTTCAGCTCACGCTGAAAGGCATAATCAATGGTGCGCCGGATATCATCGACATGCTCACCCAGCGTTTTACGCAGCTGGTGACGGCAGTGCTTTTCACTGCCCTTGGTGAGCAGGTTAATCACCCGCCCGCCGGTCTCGCAAATCCAGTCCACACTGCGCTGATGATCCACAAAGCCCAGCACTTCAACCGCTTCACCGAAACCGTTAGCGTGCGCCCAGTCATTAATCTCCCTGACCGCACCTTTTTCACCGGCAGATACACCCGCAGAGGCCACTTCAATCCGGTCGACTTTGAGCGAACTCAATAAAGCCTTGGCAATATTGAGTTTTTCCTGCGGCGAGAACGACACTCCCTGAGTCTGTTCGCCGTCACGCAGCGTCGTATCCATCAAAGTGACCGTAGTAACCGTGTTTGCCGGTGTATCTGTAAGCATGCCGTTTCCAGTGTTCCTTATTGATCAGCCTTAGTCCGTGATGACACTTAGGCCGCGCGCCATAACCAGGGCAGTTTTGCCTTCTGCTGCGCCTCAAAAGCACTGATCCTGGCTTCATGCTGCAGCGAGACAGCAATATCATCCAGCCCCTGGAGCAGGTTATTTTTACGTACCGGATCCAGCTCAAATGCCACCACTTTACCGACTGGCGTAGTCACGGTCTGCGCTTCCAGATCCACAGTAAAACTCAGGCCCGGAGCAGCTTCCGCTTCGGCACGCAGCTCATTCCAGGTCGCTTCATCGACAATTACCGGCAGGATGCCGTTTTTGAAACAGTTGTTATAGAAGATGTCAGCATAGCTGGTAGAGATAATGGTATTGAAACCATAATCCTCAATTGCCCATGGCGCATGCTCACGCGAAGAGCCACAACCGAAGTTATCACCGGCCAGCAGGATTTTAGCGCCCTGCACTTCCGGCTGGTTCAGCTCAAAATCCGCGTTATCACTGCCATCGGCATTAAAACGCCAGTCATGAAATAAGTGCTGACCAAAACCGGTACGCTCAACCTTTTTCAGGAATTGCTTCGGGATGATCTGATCAGTATCGACATTGTTGCGGTTCATCAGGGCAACAACACTGGTATGCTTTTTATACGGTTCCATGAAATGCTCCCCTTACAAACTACGAATATCAACAAAAGTACCGGCAGCCGCAGCCGCAGCTGCCATCGCAGGTGATACCAGATGCGTGCGGCCACCTTTGCCCTGCCGTCCCTCAAAGTTACGATTTGAAGTAGATGCACAACGCTCACCGGCTTTCAGCTCATCGCCGTTCATCGCCAGACACATAGAACAACCGGGTTCACGCCACTCCCAGCCAGCCTCAACAAAAATCTTATCCAGACCTTCCGCTTCCGCCTGTTTTTTCACATGATGCGAACCGGGTACCGCAATCGCGCGTACATGATCCTTAACTTTGGTGCCTTTGGCGACCGCCGCTGCAGCACGAAAATCTTCAATGCGCGAATTGGTGCAGGAGCCGAGGAAAACGAAGTCGAGTTTGACCTCACTCAGCTTGCTGCCGCCTTCCAGCCCCATGTATTTCAGGGCACTTTCACAGGCGCGGCGCTTACCTTCATTGTCAAAATCCTGTGGCGAAGGAATCGGTGTATTCACGCCGATCACCTGCTCAGGTGAAGTTCCCCAGGTGACTTGCGGCTCAATGTCCGCTGCATTCAGCTGTACCACGGTATCAAACTTCGCACCCTCATCACTAGGCAGGGTTTTCCAGTACGCCAGTGCTGCGGCCCAATCATCACCTTTTGGTGCAAACTCGCGGCCTTCGAGGAATTCGTAAGTTTTCTCATCCGGTGCCACCAGACCGGCACGCGCACCTGCTTCAATCGCCATATTACACAGCGTCATGCGGCCTTCCATGCTCAGTGCACGAATCGCCTCACCGGCAAACTCAATCACATGGCCGTTACCACCGGCGGTACCGATCTTGCCAATGACTGCCAGTGCAATATCCTTGGCGGTGCTGTGTTTTGCCAGCTCGCCATTGACTTCGACCAGCATGGTCTTGGACTTCTGCTGCGGCAGGGTGGAAGTCGCCATGACATGCTCAACTTCAGAGGTTCCGATCCCGAAGGCCAGTGCGCCAAAGGCACCGTGGGTCGCGGTATGGCTGTCACCACAGACCGTCACCATACCGGGATGCACAAAACCATGCTCAGGTACAACGACGTGGATAATGCCGTTATCCGGACTGTCCATGTCATACAGTTTCAGACCGTGTTTTTCGCAATTCGCCATCATAGTGACAATCTGCTTATTGGCAATCGCATCCGCCACCGGCAGAATCCGGCCGCTTCCGATAGTCGGCACACAGTGATCCAGTGTCGCCAGAATACTGTGCGGATTACGTACCGGACGACCGGCCAGCTCCAGACCCTCAAAAGCCTGCGGGCTGGTGACCTCATGCATCAGGTGGCGGTCAACATAAATCAACGGTGCCTGACCGGGTTCCTGGTGCACGAAATGGCTTTCCCAGATTTTGTCATACATGGTTTGGGGAGTGCTCATACTGTCCTCTGAATGGCTCTGTCTATTTTGGAGGGCATATTCTATCTCTTTTGGGGGGAAAGTAAAATCAGATCAATGGCAGCCAAAGCTGACAGGCCATTGATCCCACATGAACACATGACCCGCTAACGGCTACAACTCAGCCGAAGCCGCCCAGATATTAATCCCCGCTTCCCGCGAATGTTTATCAATCGCCGCCAGCTCATCCGCACTGAATTCACGCTTTTCCAGCGCCCCGACGCAATCCTCAATCTGCCGCACCGAGCTGGCACCGATTAGTGCCGTGGTGACACGCGGATCACGCAGCACCCAGGCAATCGCCATCTGCGCCAGTGACTGTCCGCGCTGCTGGGCAATCTCATTCAACGCCCTGATACTGGCCAGATTCTCCTCGCTCAGGAAATTAGTATTCAGCGACTTATTCTGTGCGGCACGGCTATCATCCGGAATGCCCCCCAGGTATTTATTGCTCAGCATGCCCTGCGCCAGCGGTGAAAACACAATCGAGCCAATCCCCTCATCTTCCAGGGTATCCAGCAGGCCATCTTTCTCTATCCAGCGATTCAGCATCGAATAACTCGGCTGATGAATCAGACAGGGCGTACCCAGCTGTTTCAAAATTGCTACGGCCTCACGGGTGCGCTGCGAGTTATAGGAAGAAATACCGGCATACAAGGCGCGTCCGGAACGCACGATATGATCCAGCGCCAGCATGGTCTCTTCCAGCGGTGTCTGCGGATCAAAGCGGTGCGAATAGAAAATATCCACATAATCCAGCCCCATGCGCTTCAGACTCTGGTCACAGCTGGCAATCAGATACTTACGGCTGCCCCACTCGCCATACGGCCCCGGCCACATGTTATAACCAGCCTTGGAGGAGATAATCATTTCATCACGGTATGCGGCAAAATCCTTGGCCAGCATCCGCCCGAAAGCGCTTTCAGCCGAACCCGGCGGCGGCCCGTAGTTATTGGCCAGATCGAAATGGGTAATCCCGAGATCAAACGCCCGGTGGCACATTGCCTGCTTGGTTTTATGCGCAACATCATCACCGAAGTTATGCCATAAGCCGAATGAAAGCGCCGGCAGTTTCAGCCCGGAACGGCCACAACGCTGGTAAGTCATTTTTTCATAACGGTTTTCGTCAGCCTGCCACATTGATTTTCCTCCATCCTGTAAATGATCACTTTAAAGTTTACCCCAGCCCTGCCGGAGTTAGCTAACCGGATTAGCCGGATTCAGGTGCCGACACCTTGATTGCACATTATGAAACTAAAGCCCGGCTTTATTCACCATAAAGCAGTCGCCACTCCCGGCATCCGCCGATAGAATAGCGATCACGTCATTTACTGAGAAGGAGAATTTCATGAGCATTTCAACGTTCCATCCGCCACAGCGCACCCTGATGGGCCCCGGCCCTTCTGATGTCAGTCCGCGTGTTTTAGAGGCTATTTCCCGCCCGACCATTGGCCATCTTGACCCGCAATTTGTCAGCATGATGGATGAGGTGAAAAGCCTGCTGCAATACGCCTTTCAGACTAAAAATGAACTGACTATGCCGGTTTCAGCACCGGGCTCTGCAGGGATGGAAAGCTGCTTTGTTAATCTGGTGGAGCCGGGCGATAAAGTCATTGTCTGTCAGAACGGAGTGTTTGGCGGGCGTATGAAAGAGAACGTCGAACGCTGCGGCGGTACAGCCGTAATGGTCATGGATGACTGGGGCAAGCCGGTTGATCCGGCCAAGGTGGAAGAGGCGCTGATTGCTAATCCGGATGCCAAAATCGTGGCTTTTGTGCACGCGGAAACCTCGACCGGTGTGCAGTCAGATGCAGAAACACTGGTTAAACTGGCGCATAAACATGACTGCCTGGCCATTGTGGATGCGGTGACCTCGCTGACCGGCTCGCCGCTGAAAGTGGATGAGTGGGAAATTGACGCGATTTATTCCGGCACGCAGAAATGTATGTCATGCGTACCCGGTATTTCGCCGGTCAGCTTTGGTGAGCGGGCTGTTGAAGTGATTAAAAATCGTAAGACGCCGGTACAAAGCTGGTTCCTGGATATGAATCTGGTTATGGGCTACTGGGGCGGCGGTGCCAAACGCGCTTATCACCATACCGCGCCGGTCAATAGCCTGTATGCTTTCCATGAGGCACTGGTCATGGTGCAGGAAGAAGGGCTGGAAAATGCCTGGGCACGTCACCGCCATAACCACAATGCGCTGAAAGCCGGACTGGAAGCGATGGGGATTAATTTTGTGGTTGAGGAAGCTTACCGCCTGCCCCAGCTGAATCTGGTCACGGTGCCTGAGGGTGTGGATGAAGCAGCAGTGCGGAATCAGCTGCTGAATAATTATGATCTGGAGATAGGCGCGGGTCTGGGTGCTCTGGCCGGTAAGGTATGGCGGATTGGCCTGATGGGCCATGCCAGCAACCAGAAGAATGTGCTGCTGTGCCTGAATGCACTGGATAACGTGCTCAGTGGTATGAATGCACCGATTGAATCCGGTGTGGCGGTTAAGGCTGCTCAGGCAGTGTTTGCTGCGGGTTAATTGCGATAAACCTACTCCGGAGCAGACAGTTTTTGCTCCGGAGAAACAGCGTTAAAATGTATTTGCAAAAAATACCAAACCTACTGCGACTTAGAAGCATAATCATTCATTATAGAAATAATGAATGGCGTTGGATCTATAAATTTATAGCCTAACAATTCTGGCCTAAAACCAGAACCATCAAGATAGTATACAGCTCCACTGTCACTCCAATAATTATAATTTCCATTAGGAGCAGGGAAGCCGTTTAGTACATCTCTGAAGTAAAAATCAAATTCAGGAATGCGCTCTTGGCTAATTGGAATACCGTTCATAAATACGATTCGAGTATTAACTCCAAACTCACCAAAACCTCCATACACACCAGCATTGCTGGTAGTCAGACTTATCAGTAAAAATAAAAACGCAAAAAAAACAGAAAAATTTTTCATTATCATTTCCTTATATAGATTATTAATGACACCATTCCTTTACATAAGATATTGAAAATAGAAGTGTTACTACATTGGTATACAGTCGATACCTACACTAAAGCCAACCTCAGACCACTGAACGTCGCTGGAATCTCAAGGTAAGGGTGTTTTTTAAACAAGTCTAAATTTAATAAATTTTAGTCACAATTTCTTCATCCAAATGAATGAGAGATTAGAGAATTACAATCTGAGTGTTGCTTGCAGCCAGATTCAGTTTGTCACCGCACCACGCATCAGCTAACCTGTTCCGCAATTATAGCCACCAAGACTAAAGAACATGGACTACCTCCCGGCCCTCGAATACGAAACCGCCCCCGCGCCCACTGCTGCCGTCATCTGGCTGCACGGTCTCGGCGCAGACGGCAATGATTTCCGCCCCATCGTGCCGGAGCTGAAACTCCCGCAAACACCCGGCATCCGCTTTATTTTCCCGCATGCCCCAGCCATTCCGGTGACGGTAAATAACGGCTATGTCATGCCCGCCTGGTATGACATTCTGGAAATGGATATTGACCGCAAGGTCGATGTTAAACAGCTGGAGGCATCAGCCGCTAAAATCACTGACCTGATCGACCGGGAAATTGAACGGGGCATTGCCAGTGAGCGTATTGTCATTGCCGGGTTTTCACAGGGAGGTGCTGTTGCCTATCAGACGGCACTGAGCTACCCGAAACCACTGGGCGGCCTGCTGGCGATGTCGACCTATTTCGCCACTGCTGACAGTATCAAACCCCATGACGCCAACAGCGGATTACCCATCGGGGTTTTTCATGGCACAGCTGACCCGGTGGTGCCGGAATCACTGGGACAAAAGGCCGTGAAAACTTTGACAGGCATGGGCTATAAACCGGAGTACATGACCTACCCCATAGAACACAATGTCAGTCTGCAGGAAATACAGGATCTCTCCGGCTTTCTCAAAGAGTGGCTGTTCAAACACTGAAAAAAGGGCTGCCGGACGAAACAGGATGACTAACCGTTATCCCAGAGTTCCAGCGTCAGCTCTCCCGCCGAAATCTCCCGGCACCCGCTGCGGTTGGTGCCTGACCACAGCGGCGTGAAGTCAGTCAGACCTGATGCCTCCGCCGCCTTCCTCAGCGGTGCCAGTGCAACCGAGGCATAAGGAAACTCCGGTGCAGCTTCAGAAACCGGCCCGATCTCCAGCATTAATCTATTCGTGATCCCTCTTGCCGGACGGCCGGAAAAGACATTTGTCAGAGCTGTCGGCGCATCCACTGACTTTAACGCTTCCCTATGAAGCCGGGTGGTTTTGGCTTCACGGCAAAGCAGATATGCAGTGCCCAGCTGAGCACCTGATGCGCCCAGCTGCATCACATCGTAAATATCCTGCTTGCCAGCCAGCCCACCTGCGGCGATAACAGGTACCGGGAGTTGCCCGGTTAAAGCCGTCACCAGTTCGCGGGTGGGGAGTTGTGTGTTTATGTCATCGGTAAGAAACATCGCTCTGTGTCCCCCGGCCTCATTTCCCTGCGCAATGACGATATCCGCCCCGTGCGACTCAAGCCAGAGTCCCTCGGCCACGGTTGTTGCTGACGACATAATAACCGTCCCCCAGGATTTTATGCGGGATACCAAGCCGGGTTCCGGCAGGCCGAAATGAAAACTAATAACCGGAGGTTTATACGGTTCAATCAAGTCGGCAATTGAGCGATCAAACGGCAAGCGCAGACCGGACACCTGTTCAGGAGGGATAACCGACCAAGACTCAAAATAAGGCCTGAGCAGCGTTTCCCATCTCTTCAGAGCAGCCACGTCTGTTTCAGGCATGTCGTGGGTAAAGAAATTAAGGTTATAAGGCCGGTTTGAGTGGCTGCGGAAGCTCTCTATTTCCGACACAATCTGCTCATGCGACAGCATGCCACAGGGAATCGAACCTAAACCACCAGCCTCTGATACCGCCACCGCCAACTCCCAATCCTGCACTCCGGCCATCGGCGCCTGAATAACGGGTGTTTTTATGCCGGGAATGTCTGATAAATTCATCTGATTTAACCTATGAAGCCGTATGAGAGGAGCTTTATGCTACTCTCCCGGCAGTCTCTCCCGCCACTATTTCACTACCTTCACCCTCAGCAAAACCCGCCTCCGGCAGCTCCGTAAACCCGAAGTCTTCCAGAATCGCATACCCCGCCGGTAACACCAGCAAAATCAGCACCGTCGAAGTCAGCATCCCGAAACCGATACTGGTCACCAGCGGAATCAGCACCTGCGCCTGCATACTGGTTTCCGCCAGCAACGGCAGAATCCCGGCGATGGTGGTCACCGAAGTCAGGAACACCGCACGGAACCGGTCACGCACCGCCTGCCCTGCCGCGTCATGCAAACTCATGCCCTCCGCGCTGCGATGCTTGACAAACTCCACCAGCAGGATCGAGTCATTCACCACCACCCCGGCCAGTGCCACAAAACCAATCATGCTCGGCAGTGACATATCCAGCCCCATCAGCAAATGCCCCCAGATCACTCCGATCAGCGCCATCGGGATATTCATCAGCACAATCACCGGCTCACGGAAATTACTGAACTGCAGGCTCAGCAACAGATACACTCCGGCAATCCCCAGCACAAAACCAATCAGCACCGACTGGCTGGTTTCGGCACTGCTCTGCGTCTCACCCTCCAGACCAACCTGCAAACCGGGATAACGCTGTTCCAGCTCCGGAAAAAAGCGTTTCTGCATATCAGCAATTATCTGCCCGGCATTCGCGACTTCCGCATCCACATCAGCGCCCACGGTCACCGTATGCTGATGGTTAATACGCACAATCCGGGCATATTCACGCTGCTCATGAATCTCAGCGATTGAGCTCAGCGGCATCGCCACGCCCTGCTTATTAAACACGGTCAGCTGCCTGAAATCCTCCAGCGCACGGTGCGGATCGCTGTCCAGCTGCACATTGATTTCATAGGCCTCACGCCCAAGGTAAACATCATTGACCTTTACCCCCTGATAAGCCGAACGCAGTTGATTGGAAAGAAACTGCGCATCCATTCCGGAATTCAGCGCACCGGGGCGCAGTTTAATGATGAACTGCGGCTTGCCCGGACGCAGGTCATCCAGAATATTACTCACCCCGTTGTAACCATGCAGCCAGTTCTGCAACTCCCAGGAAGCCAGCGCCAGCTTGTCATCCTCAACGCCTTTGAGACGTACCGAAATCGCCTGCCCGCCGGGGCCGAAACTGGGCTCCTTGATCAGAATACTGATCGCATCCGGCACCTCCGGCGTATTCTCCTGCCAGCGCAGTTTCAGCTCACGCAGCGAATTATTGCGCAGCTCAGCACTCAGTAATTCCAGGCCAATAGTGGCCAGATGCTCACCGTTTTCATTGGCATCATTATTTTTGCTGTAAGTAATCTGCGTCAGCCGGATCAGGTCACCGTTATCCTCCGGTTTCAGCTCACCCAGCGTCTTATCCAGACTGTCCAGCAGGATCTGCACCACTTCTTCGGTGCGGGACAGGCGGGTTCCCTGGGGCAACAGAATCCGTGCCTCCAGTTGATTACCCTCCACATCCGGGAATCCCTTGAACGTGACTGTGCCGGAGGCCAGCAGACTGACCGAAACAATCAGCAGGGCAATCGTTCCGCCCACCACCATGTAACGCAGCTTAATTGCCAGATCGGCCATCTTACCGACCAGTGCCGTCAGTGTCAGAAAAGCATGATCCCACCACAAGCGTAGTTTTGAACGCCCCCCGGCATCGCGGCGCTTTTCCAGCGAATGCTTCAGATGGTGCGGCAGAATCAGAAACGCCTCAATCAGGCTCACAGTCAGCACCGCCAGCAATACTACCGGCAGCACACCGAGTATCTGTCCGATGTCGCCCTTCATAAACAGCAGGCTGCCAAACAAGAAAGTTGAAGTCAGATAGGACGAGAACACCCCCCGCATGACCCGATTGATACCATCTGTCGCGGCCTGTAACGGTTCCTTACCCTTGCGGTACTCATGCTCAATACTTTCAGCGATAACGATGGCATCATCCATCAGAATCCCGATTGCCATCAGCAGCGCCACCATGGAAATCATATTGATGCTGATCCCGGCAATGCTCATCACCACCAGCCCGCCGAGGAATGAAATCGGCAGCCCCATGGTCACCCAGAAGGTATAACGCCAGGTAAAAAACAGGAACAACACCAGGGTCGCCAGTAACAAGCCCTGCCAGCCGTTTTTCAGCAGCATGGTCAGCCGGTCACGCACAATCGTCGCCGCATCCTGGGTAATATACAGGTGAGTGCCCTGCGGCAGTTTTGCATTTTCCGCATCGACAAAGGCCTTCACCGCATCGTAAACCTTGAGTGTGTCATCGGTTTTATTCTTGCTCACCAACAGGGTGGCTGCCGGTTTACCGTTGATTTCTGTGCGCTGGGCAGCGGTGCTGAATTCATCACGGATAGTGGCAATATCTCCCAGCCGCAATTGCCCGCCCTGCTCCGTGGTCAGAATCACCAGATTAGACAGTTCCTCCGGTGTACGGCGCAGGTTTTCAAAGCGGATCTGGTAGGTACGTTCATCGGTTTCCACCTCACCTGCCGGTAAATCCAGCGCCTGAGCACGAATCAGATTGGCAATATCACTGATACTCAACCCGTATTGCTGCAGGCTTTCCGGGCGGATCAGCACGGAATATTCATGAGTGGAAAAGCCGGTGACTTCCACAATCGGCACCTGTGGCAGTGCCAGCAGGCGGTTACGGTAATCCTCGGCCAGCGCCTTCAGCTCCGGCTGCTGCAGATCGCTGGTAATCCCCAGCAGCAGCACCGCATCAATCCGGCCCAGCTCTTTTACCGTGATACTTTCCACCTCTGCCGGAAAGTCTGTCACCCCGTCGACCGCCGCCTGCACATCATCGCGGAACTGTTTAATATCACCGGCCTCAGTCATTTCCGCGACCAGCGTACCGACATTATCCTGTGCCTGACAGGTCTGCTCCTTCATAAAGCTGATCCCGTCGGTGGCATCCTCCAGCCGGTTACATACTGCCTCGGCCACTTCAGACGGTGAAGCGCCCGGATAGGGCACCGAGACACTGACCCGTGAGGCCTTGAGCTGCGGAAAAGTTTCCTTATTCAGGCCTGGTACCACCGCCAGCCCCATCAGGATAATGCCGATCATCAGAATATTGGCGACCGTCGGATGCGCGGCAAAATAATGGATCATCCCTCTCATTATTCAGCTTCCTGTGCACGCAGCGGCATACCCGGAATCACCGGAATCAGGTCATTCACCACCAGCCGCTCACCGGCCTTCAGCCCCTCAGCAATCAGCACCCGCTGAGCATCCTGCCAGCGCGGCTTTACCGGACGTATTTCCAGCTTATCCTCATCATTCATCACATAGGCACGCCCCTGATGCAGCGCGGTACGCGGAATCACCACCGCCTGTTGTTCCGGTGCAATAATTTTCGCCTGCACATACATACCCTTCATCAGCAGCGGATAATGCCCGGACGCTGAGGCGGTGCTGCTGTACGGATTATCCACCGCCACCACAATGCCCACCGTGCGCCGCACCGGATCAATCGACTCGGAAAAGCGCGCCACACGCGCTTCCCAGACCGTCGGGCCGTCCTCACTGAGGCGTACTTCAGCCTTTAAGGACAGATTATCAAACAGCTGACCGATATGTCCGGCCGTACTCAGTTCGGTTCCCGAATCCGACCTGATGCGCGTATTCAGCAAAATATCCAGATCGCTAACCGGCAGTTCGGCGCGGATCTCCAGACTGTCAGCATTAATTGCTTCAAATAACACACCGCCGGTACTGACAAACTCGCCCTTATCCAGACCGGCCTTGCTCACCCGCGCATCAAACGGCATGGTGATTTTGGTGCGCCCGAGCGTCGTGGTCTGACCTTTAACCTGCTGCTCCGCACGGTTAATCTGGGCGATAGCGCTGGCTTTACGGCTGGCATAGGTATCGAGCTTGCCCTGCAGATCGGTGACCGACTGCTGATACTGAATAATCTGCTGCTGTTGCTGAATCACGCCCTGATCCTGTGAGGCCTCGGACTGATCCTGCTGGGTCAGCTGCTGTTCCTGCTGCACGATGGACTGACGCTGCTGCACCAGCGACTGCTCCAGCTGCAATACCTGTTGTTCAGCTGACAGGACTTTCTGCTGCGCCGCTTCGGCCTGATTCACCGGAATCAGACGCCGCTTTACCAGATCATTCAAACGGTTGGACTCTTTTTTAGCCAGCAATAAGTTGCGTTTGGCCAGCTCCAGATTCTTCTGGGTAATCCCGAGATTCTTGCGCAGCAGATTAATATTTTCCTGAATCAGTCCGGTATTTTTGCGGATCGGCGCCTGTTTACGCTGCACATTTTTCATATTGGCTTGTGCCGCCTTGAGGTTCTGCAAGGCCAGACGCAAGGCGTTACGGGTATTTTCTTCTTCCTGCTGCAACTGGTCGAGCTGGGAGCGGCTGGCCTGTAAATCTGCCTCAGTCTGTTTTAGTGAGGTCTGATAATCCTCCGGATCAATTTCTACCACCACCGTGCCTTTAGCGATACTGCCACCGGCTTTCAAATCGGGGTGCACATAGCTGACCTTGCCGCTGACCTGCGCCCGCCCTTCAAATACCACTGCCGGCTCGACATTACCCCAGGCCGTGACAGACGGGGCATAGGACTGCTCAGCAATCGCCATCACCTCAACCAGCCTGGCAGGCATGGCCACCTCTTCATGCTCTACCGGTTTACGCTTGTCCATCATGTGTTTGGCGGCCAGCAGCCCCAGCACAATCATGCCGCCGAACAACAGAAAGTTACGCAGTATTCTTAGAAATTTCATGCTTCACACGCTTTATTAGTTGCAGTTTGCAATCATTATAGCGTACATTTAGTTGCAAAACGTAACTATTTTTTAATATCCGGAAACCAACGTGCCACCATTCAAAACCCTCGAAGAGCTGCGTCAGGCCGGTGTGGAAAATCAGCTGGGCTTTCTCACCACCAGTTTCAGCCACATGGCCAGACAATATCTGTTGAATCAATTACAACAACGGGGACAGGATGCCGGGTTAAAAATAGATGAACTACCGGTGATGGCACGTCTTTTTGAACAGCCCGGCCTGCCACAAGCCGAACTGAACCGGCTGACTTTTAAGGACAAAGCTACCGTTACCCGCCTGTTGGCAGCACTGGAAAAAAAGCAGCTGATTATCCGCCGCATCGATGAAGAAGACCGCCGCGCAAGAAAAATCTACCTCAGCCCACAGGGCGAGCAGCTGATCAGAAACTTCGTGCCTATTGCACAGACCATGCAGCAAACCTTGTTTGAGGGGATTCCGGAGAGTGACATTCAAACCACACAACGCATCATGAAGCTGCTGTATCAGCGTATTGCAGAGCAGACTGAACGCAATCAGACCTGACATCACGCGCATGCGAACATAGCACATATCCCATGGAAATTTCCGGCCACACCTTTACCGGTAGTAGGATGAACATTCATCCGGAATTTTGACAGGAGTCACTATGGAACGCAGACATTTTATCGGCCTGACCGGGTTGTTGCCGCTGGCCGGCCCGCTATTGGCCAGCACACGCTCAGCCACCCCGTCACAGGTTGAAGGCCCGTTTTATCCGGTAGATCCGATTCCGTTGCGCACTGATTTAATCGTCAATCCGCAGGCGGTGGACGGCGAACCGATGCAACTCAAAGGCCGGGTGGTAAACCTGCAGGGAAACCCCTTATCCGGCATCCGCGTTGAAATCTGGCAGTGCGATGGCAAAGGGCTCTACGATCATCCCCGCCAGCCGCAACACAGCCGCTTTGACCCGAATTTCAGAGGCTCCGGCGCAGTCATCACCGATAATCAGGGCCGTTATCAATTCCGCGCACTGTATCCGGTACCCTACACCGGCAGACCGCCGCACATCCATGTAAAGCTATGGCAGGGTAACCGCGAACTGCTGACCACCCAGCTATACTTACAGAACCAGTCAGACAGCAATGAATGGTTCAATGTCGGGCGCGAACATCTGCAGATCGCACCGCAACGCGACGCCAATAACCGGCTCAGTGCAGATTTTGAGTTTGTTATCGGATAACTGGCCGGGTATCAGGTGTTAACCTTTCCCTTATACTCAGGATGATTGGCAATGAAGTGCCTGAGAACAATTCTCAGCTCTTCAACCTGCTGTGTTTTACCGGAGGCTTCAGCAATTTCGATATCCTCAATAATAATCCGCCGCAACATAGGCACGCCATCGTCACAGTGGATCAGATAATCTGCCAGTATTGATGCCACCGAATCCGGTAAATGCTCGTGGCTGGCCACTGCAGCAATTTCTTCTTCGGTACAATCACACATGCCCATAATGTCTTTAAGATTTAACATAGTATCACTCCCGGTTGACAACTCAGACTACAAAAAACCGGACATGCCGCCGAAAATTACCACACCCTGACGACGCCCGCAGCCCGCTGTTTTCTTTTTCCCTCAACTCCTGAAATCATAGTCAAGCTGTAATAATTTTCACTTTCCGATACGGAAAATAATGCTAAAAAATGCAGATACCATGATGCATGTCAGCCTGTGATCAACCAGATACCGACACCGATCATTAGTGTCCCGGCAATCCGGTTGAGTGTGCGCACATGCTTCGGATCAGCCAGCAACCGCCCCAGCGTCCGCCCGCCCAGCGCATAAATCAGCAGACAGGAAAACTCCAGCAACAGAATAATTGTCACCCAGCCGAATAGCTGCCCAAACAGCGGCAGATCGAAGCTGATAAAAGGTGGCAGCAAGGCAATAAAAAATGCCCAGCCTTTCGGATTAGCCACTGCGGTAATAAAGCCCTGTGCAATTAACTCCTGTGCGGAGATTGAACGGCTGGTACGCTCATGGGAAATCGCCATTTTCCCGCGTGAACGCCACAGCTCATAGCCCAGATAAAACAGGTATAACCCGCCACCGATTTTCAGCACCCAGAATAATGACGGGAACTGCAGCATCAACGCAGCAATACCCACCACGCTGGAAACCGCCACCAGCCCTACCCCGGCCAGCTCACCCAGCATCATCCACAGCGTGCGTTTCACACCCACCGTCATGCCCAGCGTCAGCGCCAGCGTCATGCACATACCCGGTGTCACCGAGACAAAGAAAAAGGTGGGGATAAACACCGGTAACAAAGCCCAGTTCATGGCTTGAATCCTTTTAAAATCAACAGGGAATATGGAAAGATCAGTTACTTGCGCAGAAAACTCACCCCGAACATAACCGGCAACTCACAACACTTTCCCACAAGTCGGGCAGCGTTTCCCATCATGTTTGCGTCCCCGGTGCCGGGCAATGGCCATCATTTCCCATGCCTCGCGTTCTGACATCTGCAACTCTTCCCGGAGCATTTCCAGGGTCAGTTCTTCCTCGGAACTGATCAGGCCATCTTCCAGCACCTCATCTAATTTAGCCAGATATAAATCCCGCCGGTAACGGATTTCCTCGGAAAAAGCGGAGGATAAAATACCGGTAGGTAAGGCCACCATACCGATACCGACAATCATCACCATCGCCCCGAATACTTTCCCGCCGGTAGTCACCGGGGTGACATCGCCATAGCCCACCGTGGTCAGCGTGGCGATTGACCACCACAGCGACTGCGGAATACTGCCGAATGCATCGGGCTGCACATCTTTTTCAAAAATATGGATGCCGCCCGCCGACAGCAGCAAGATGGTCAGCAGAATGGACAGGGTCATGCTGAAGGCCTGTGATTCGTTTTTAATCACTGTCACCAGAATGTTGAGTGAGCGTGAATAGCGGGTCAGTTTGAAAATACGTAACAGCCGGAAAAAGCGCAGGAACAGCAGGTCAACGGTATAGAACATGCCCAGATAAAACGGTAACACGGCCAGCGCATCGATAATGGACAGCGGTTTCAGCATAAAACGTAAACGGGCTTTAAAGGCAGTTTGTCCCACCGCCTCGGGGTCTTCAACACTCGCCCAGACCCGCGTCAGATATTCCACCGTAAAAACCAGCAGGGAAAAGACTTCAAAGCTATCGAAAAACCAGTGATGAGACTGATATATCTCTGGTATGGAGCCGATAACGGTGGCCAGTATGCTCAGCACAATCAGAGCGATGATGAAGTAATTTACCAGCCTGCTGAGCGGTGTATCCAGTGGATGTTCAAGTAGGTTAAATACTCTGGTACGCAGCGGCTGATGCTTATTTTGCATAATAAGTCCTTACTTCTGTTACGGATTATCTGCGAAAAAGCATGCTACGCAGCCGGGGAGGTGTCAAATGATGATTGGTGGCCTTGGCTGGCTTATTCAGCTTCATTTTTTGGCGGCATATTTTCCGTGCTGTGCCTGATCCACCGGTACTGGCAATGATCGCCCCGCATTTCGGCAGCCGGTAAATCTTTCTTGCCGCCCTGCCGGGTATCGTGCTGAGCCATTTTCCAAATATTTTGCATTCATCGCTGGTTAATAATTTGATTATTGTTTAATCTATTGGTTATCATTAAATCAAATCGGGAGCCGGGCGGTGTATTTTCGTTTTTTCTGGATAATTCCGTTATTGCTGGTAGCTGATTTGAGCTATGCCAAAGGCGTGGTTTGTAAAGATTTTAATCATCAGTCTGAGGCACAGCGTTATTATGATGCGCGGCAGAAAGGATGGAAGCGGCTGGATCGGGATAAGGATGGTGAGCCTTGTGAGTGTTTGCCGGGTGGTTCGAAAGCTGGGGAAAGTGTTTGTCAGCGGTGGCGGCGGAAGAATGGGAAGTGAGGCTTTTATTGTGGCAGGCTTTACAGAAAAATTGATGCCGGAAATACCTGCAATGGCTGCTTATTACAGGGTAAATCATAGTCGAAAACCAAACCAAGCTTATGATTTTATTTGAAAAATACACATCTTTCTCAACTGTGCATAAGGGAAAACCCTTTACGGGAATATCCAGAATTCATAGGGCTGTACAACAAATTTTATGCGCAACAAATAGAAACGAGGAAAAATAATAGAAAATGGATATTAGTAAAATTGGTAGTATTGATGTAAAAGCTAATTATAATTATGAATCTCTCGAATCGATAATAGCAAAGGCACACACTGGTAATACGATATTGTTTTTAGGTGCAGGTTTTTCGAGAGGGAGTGTTTGTGAGTCTGGAAAAGAGTTGCCACTTGCCGGGGAGCTTTCGATAGAAATATGCAAGTTGGGTGAATTCGAGGAAGATGAGGATTTAGTATATTCGGCTGACTATTATTTAAAGTATAAAGATCCTGCAAAATTAGTTGGGATGTTAAAGGGTAGGTTTCATGTGACTGAAGTCAGTGATTTTCATAAATCTATCGCAAGTGTAAATTGGAGGCGAATATATACTACCAACTATGATAACGCCTATGAATTGGCTGCAGGATGTAGTGGAAAAGTAGTGTCACCAATTACGCTAGACCAAAATCCAGGAAATTATTTCAGAAATAGAGACATATGTATTCATATTAACGGTGCAATACAGACATTAAATACAGAGTCACTAGAAACCACCTTCAAATTATCAGAATCTTCTTATACAAACTCTGACGCGTTTTCTGACTCTTCCTGGTCATATCGGTTTAAAAAAGATATAGAGCTTTGTAGTCAAATAGTTTTTATTGGCTACTCTCTATATGACATGGAGGTAAAGCGTTTATTGGTAAATAACGACCTTATAAAGAAGAAGACATTCTTTATCGCGAGTCCCGATATTTCAACTAAGAGCCACCATAGACTTTCATCATTTGGTGAAGTTTTTCCAATAGGAGTAGAAAAATTTGGAAACCTGCTGAGCAAGAACAAACCCGACTATTATCCAAAAAAACTGTCTTATATGTCTTCTTTTAAGAAAGAAGACATATCCTATGACGCTAAGTATAGCGACTCTCAGATACGTGACTTTCTGCTAAGGGGAAAATGTAGTTTAAATCACATCTCGTACTCTCTAACATCAGATTCCTCACTATATGCCGTAGTAAGAGAGCAAGTAGGAGAGGCATTAAACATCCTGAAGGAAAAGAATGTTGTAATACTTCACGGCTCACTGGCTAACGGAAAAAGCGTTATATTAAATCAAATCGCATCAAATCTAATTATTGAAGGAAAGAACGTATTCTCTGTTAAAGATAGGGAAGCAGACTACGAAAGTGATATTGAGAAAATAGCAGAATCAAACCAGATATCATATTTAATAATTGACGACTTTGAGTCAAGTACAGATATAGTTCGATATTATTCATCATGCTTAGGAAATAGCGGAAAGCTAATTTTATCGGAGAGACCAAATGGATATAAAAAAGCTGCAGCTACACTTTCAGATCTCGGGATTGATACCTACAATATAAACGTTGACTATCTTCATAAGACTGAACTAGAGAGCTTGGATCAAATAATAAGTAACACCGGACTGTGGGGGCAGTATGCCGGATTAAGTAAAGAAGCTCGTATCCGCAGGCTTGAGAAAGAGTGTGAATCACAACTTTCTGTTACGTTAATGAATATACTGAAGTCACCCGACGTAATTCATAGGTTCTCGAGTGCTTTTTCAAACATATTGAAACATCCTGACACAAAAAAAACCGCACATGCCATATGTCTAATTCAGCACATTTGTCCGTCGGAGTGTAATAAGAGCTTTATATCAGATATATCTGATTCTTCTCATGTTTATAGCAGAGAGTTTGAAGAGAGAATAAATGAGTCAAATATATTCGAAATCAAGGGAAGTGAGCTTACAACCAGATCATCTATTTTTGGAACATTTTTACTAAATAGTCTTTATAAATCTAGTTACTCCATAGATCAGTTGGTGAGGGTTGTAGAGAAGTTAAATAAAAACAGGTCCACACAAACAAAAGAAGAATCGGACATGTACAGAGGCATCATGAAATTTGGAACAATTTCAGCAATATTACCTGATGACGATAAACCCGATTCATACATAGAGTTTTATGAAAAATTAAAAGGCAAAGTCCCTAATGTTATTGGCAACCCGCATTTTTGGTTGCAATATGCTATGGCAATTATGAGCACTAATAATTTATCTGATGCGGAAATTATATTGGATACTGCTTATGCTAAAGCCAGAAACAACCCAGAATATGACACCACTTACATTGACAATCAATATGCAAGACTCAACCTAAAAAAAGCTATATCAGAACCTCAACCAAAACTATGTTATGAGCTTTTTGAGAAAGCTCATAACATACTTAAAAGAGAAGAGAGTGATATTCACAAGTTCAGACAGGCAGGTCTGTATATCACTTTTTACCAAACCCGGTTTTATACACTGTCAAAAGGTGACAAGGTAAATTTTGAGCATTCAATAAAGTACATAATTCGTCAGTATGAGGAATTTTTAGCATATGAATATCCAACAGGAGATGTACCGCCCTTTCATATCGAAAATATTGAATCGTTTAGAGATGTGCTAACAGATATTGCGTCGAGTAGAGTAAACGCATAATTGATGAAATGGTCTCCTCCCCTTAACACGGCATCATAATGTGCCAAAATTGGAGGTGATAAACTTTCCAATGAACACAGAGAAGGAGACCACCATGAATTCTATCAGCTTTTTGGGACTGGATAGTCGCCCCAGAAAAACTCACAACTCACTGAAAATCAATGATAAAATGGCTTTGCATGCAGCTAAAACTCACCGGTTTTAGCTGAAACCCGTCAAAAAGCTGCAGAAATCGTCATTTATGAAGCCTAAACGCCAATTAACCGATCCACAGGATGATTTTTTCAAAACCCGCCTCGAATCACTGGTCAACCCGGCTGGCCGAGTACATTGACTGAGAATTACAGAAAAGAGCGGCAAAAAAACAAAACGCTGGAAAGGGTTATTCAGGGACGACTACAAACAAATCCACCACCATCTTGACAAGATTCCGAAAAGAAAATACTGTCTAGTCTGACCAGTTTAATTTGAGACCCGCACTATGGAACAGAACACATGGCAACTCCAGGAAGCAAAAAGCAAATTTAGTCAATTAGTTGACAATGCAATGCACCACAGACCTCAGTTTGTAACCAAGCATGGAGACAACGCGGTTGTTATCATTTCATTTGAAGAATACACAAAATTCATCAAACCCAAAGATGACCTGGTGACCTTTCTGAGAAACTCACCCTTGGCCGACAGTGACCTTGATCTTACAAGAAATAAAGATATGCCCAGGGATATTGAACTGTGAACTACCTGCTGGACACCTGCGTTATCTCTGAGGTCATAAAGAAAAAACCCAATAAAAATGTCATTGCATGGCTACAAGCTCAGGATGAAGCGAATTTATTTTTAAGCATCCTGACATTTGGCGAGATACAAAAAGGCATTCAAAAAGACCCTGATCAGACCAGAAAAAAGAAACTAAAGATTTGGCTTGAAGAAGACTTAAAAAAACGCTTTGACAACCGGATTATTCCCATTGACTTAAAAGTTGTGACTAATTGGGGTTCTATCCAGGGCACAGCAGAACTAACCGGCAGATCAATGGCAACTATCGACGGGCTGATAGCGGTATCAGGACTCACCTATAATTGCATAGTAGCCACAAGAAATATCTCCGATATGGAGCAAAGCACAGCGGAGCTATTTAACCCCTGGGAATACGAAGAATAACAATGAGCCAATTGCCTCCTTATCGCTGACTCCCCTCCCAATCCGGATGAACCCAAGGCTGATCATCCACCGGCTCCAACGGCGTCCTCCCCAGAATATGATCCGCCGCCTTCTCCCCGGTCATAATCGACGGCGCATTCAGATTACCATTAGTAATACGCGGGAAAATCGAACTATCCGCCACCCGTAAGCCATCGACTCCAATCACCCGCGTTTCGGGGTCAACCACCGCCAGCGGGTCATCCACCGCCCCCATCCGGCAACTGCCACAGGGATGATAAGCACTCTCCACATGCTCACCGATAAAACCATTCAGCTCCTCATCCGACTGCAGCGCCTCACCCGGCTGAATCTCGTGCTTCACGTAAGGCTTAAACGCCTCCTGCGCAAAGATTTCACGGGTCAGGCGGATACAGCGCCGGAAATCGGCCCAGTCCTGTTCCGTAGACATATAGTTGAACTGAATTTTCGGCGCATCTTTGGGATCAGCAGAAGACAGCGTAATCTGCCCGCGTGACGGGCTGCGCATCGGCCCGACATGCGCCTGGAAGCCATGCCCTTCAGCCGCCGCCTGCCCATCATAGCGCACCGCAATCGGCAGGAAATGATACTGAATATCCGGGTACTTCACCCCGGCCTGACTGCGGATAAACGCCGCGCTTTCAAACTGATTGGAAGCGCCAAGGCCTTTTTTGCTGAACAGCCACTGCGCACCAATCAGCGCCTTGCCCCACAGGTTCCAATATTTAAACAGGGTAATCGGCTGTTTGGAGGCCATCTGCAGATACAGCTCCAGATGATCCTGCAGGTTCTGCCCGACACCGGGCCGGTCAACCACTACCTCAATACCCTGCTCCGCCAGATGCTGCGCCGGGCCAACCCCGGACAACATCAGCAGTTTGGGTGAATTGATCGAAGAGGCAGCGATAATCACCTCCTGCGCAGCATTTATCACCTCTACCCTGCCCGCCCGCTCAATTTCAACCCCAATCGCCCGCCCGTCCCGGATCACCACCTTACGTGCAAACGCCCGCAGCAGGTTACAGTTATCGCGCTGCAAGGCCGGTTTCAGATAGGCATTGGCCGCCGACCAGCGCACGCCCTGCCACACGGTTTGCTCCATCGGGCCGAAGCCTTCCTGTTGCTCACCGTTATAGTCATCAGTGGTTTGATAACCGGCCTGCCGCCCGGCTTCAACAAAGGCATGAAACAGCGGATTAGCGCGCTGACCACGGGTGACATGCAACGGGCCATTGTTACCCCGCCAGGCCGGATCACCGCCATGACCACCGTCATGCCAGTTTTCCATGCGCCGGTAATAAGGCAGCACATCCGCATAACTCCAGCCGGACGCGCCACTTTCCGCCCAGTGGTCAAAATCGCAGGCATGCCCCCGCACATACACCATACCGTTAATTGAGGAGGAACCGCCGATCACCTTGCCGCGCGGGGTGACCAGCCGCCGTCTGCCCAGATGAGGCTCCGGCTCGGTCTGGTAACCCCAGTCATAACGCGGCATATTCATCGGGTAACTCAGCGCGGCAGGCATCTGGATGAGTGGCCCCCAATCCGTGCCGCCATGTTCAATCACCAGCACCGACTTACCGGCCTCAGAAAGGCGGTAAGCCATAGCACAACCGGCGGAACCGGCTCCGATAATGATGTAGTCGGGTTGCATGATGCTCTTCACAACTCCTTATGACTGATCAGCTCTCACGCCACCAGCGCACCACCGCACGCTGACCATCCATATCCCAGTCATTGGCGATCTGTTCCGGCTGACCGATTTTGGTATTGCTGGCGAAAATATAGTTATTAAATACCGGAATAATGGTACCGGCTTCATCCTTCACCAGACGCTGCGCCTCCGCATACATCTCCGCACGTTTGGCCTCATCCAGCTCTGAACGCGCCTCCAATATCAGCTTGTCAAACGCTTCATTTTCCCAGAAGGCATCATTCCATTCCGCACCGGAACCATAAGCAGTGGAGAACATCCAGTCTTCCGTGGCCCGCCCGCCCCAGTAACACATGCAGAAAGGCTTTTTCATCCACACATTCGACCAGTAACCATCATCCGGCTCGCGTACCACGTCCACCTCAATCCCGGCTTTGGCAGCAGTTTCCTTATAAAGCACCGCCGCATCCACCGCCCCGGCAAATGCCGCATCTGCAGCACTCAGCTGCACCTTGAGCTTGCTTTCACCCGACTGTTTGAGATGATACTTCGCTTTGTCCGGGTCATAAGTACGCTGTTCCAGATCCCTGGCCAGGAAGCGGTTAGCGCGTCCGATCGGGTGATCATTACCCACATAACCATGCCCGCGCAGCAGGGTTTCCAGCATCTCCTCACGGTTTACAGAATATTTCAGAGCCAGGCGCACATCATTGTTTTTCAACGGATCAGTATCACAGCGCATCGGCATGGAATAATGTGCATTACCGCTGGTTTCCATGATCCTGATATTTTTATCCCGCTCCAGCAGGTGCAGCGTTTTGATATCCAGCCGGTCAATCGCATCCACTTCACCGGTACGCAGACTATTGGTACGGGCCGCCACATCCTTCACCGAAAGAATCTCGGCAGTGGCAAAGTGCCCTACTTCGCTATTCCAATGGTTGGCAAATTTCTCCAGTTCAATCTTCACCCCGGCATCGTAGTTCTTCACCTTATACGAGCCGCAACCGATACCGGATTGTGCAATATCCTTAGTGACCTTGCCGTCACCATTGGCAGGCATAATCGCCAGGTGGTAATCACTCAGCTGGTAAGGCAAATCAGCATTACCATCCTTCAGGGTAATGACAACGACGTGATCACCATCCGCCTTAATTTCAGCCATCGGATCAACAATCACCTTGGCGGCTGACTGACTGTCCTCACCGCCGTGATAATTCAGCGATGCCACCACGTCTTTCGCAGTTACCGGCTTGCCATCGTGAAACTCCACTCCCTTGCGCAGTTGAAATGTCCAGGTTTTGGCGTCCGGACTGGCTTCCCAGCTTTCCGCCAGCTCCGGCCCCAGTGAGCCGTCTGCCCTGACTTCAGTCAGGTAATTATGAATCGACTTACCGACCATCTGTGTGTACAGGTTTTCATATTTGGCCGGATCCATGGTGTCAGTGGTCGAACCATGCCCCAGTGCCAGCCGGAAATGACCGCCGGGCTTCGGGGTATTCGCGTAAGCAGTGCCCGTCAGCACTCCCGGTGCTGCGGCTGCCAGACCAAACATAGCCGTGGCTTTGATAAAATCACGCCGTGACAAACGCCCGGTTTTTAAATCGTTTTCAAGCTGTTTCAGATCAGACATTGTTAACTCCTCCTGTTAGCACCTCATTGGTACCTCATTGGTGATTCATTGGCAAATCATCATCATTGATAATATATGCCTGTTCAGGGTAGCGGAAATCAGCGCATCAATCAGCTCCACTTTGGGTTAAATTTCACCGGACGCGGATAACGCGAGACAATTTCCAGCCTGGTCAGATCCATGTGGCTGCGGCAATATTGCTCCGAGGCATCAGACTGAGGGTTATGATCCCAGCCGGTATATTTCCCCTGGCGCAGCGCACTGTGCAGTACCCGGCGGCGATGCTGGTTGGCAATCACCTGCTCACGAACCGCCATGGCATCCCAGTGCTGCGCAGCCTGCTCACGGAATCCGGCCAGAACGGCCTGTTGCTGCTCAGTGGCGCTGTCATTAGCCAGATTCACTAATTCATCGGGATCATTTTCCAGATCAAACAGCTGATCGGGATCGGTCATGCAGCTGATAAATTTATAGCGTGCATCGCGCAGCATCAGCATTGGCGCCCCGGTGCCCTCACCCAGAAACTCACTGACACAGGCATTCGGGTCATTGCTGTCATCGCCCTCACACAGTGCCACCAGTGAGCGGCCATCCGGCGGGTCAACCGGCTCCGGGATCACCGCTCCCGTGTAGCCCTGCGCCAGTCCGGTCAGGGTCGGTAACAGATCCACTCCGGCCACCGGATTGCTGACAGTTCGCGCACTGAATTGAGCGGGGTTATGCACAATCAGCGGAATCCGGCACGCCCACTCGCGGAAGGTCATTTTGTACCACAGGCCGAATTCGCCCAGCATATCACCATGGTCAGCGGTGAAAATAATCGTGGTATTGTCCGCCATGCCACACTCAGCCAGTGTTTCCTGCAAGCGTCCCAGCCACTCGTCCACATAGCTAACATTGCCATAATAAGCGCGGCGGGCGTTGAGAATGTCCTGCTCAGTGACCTCCACCGCATCCAGCGCCATGACCTTTTCCAGACGCAGATTATGCGGGTCGTTCTCAGCTGCTGACGGACGCGGCACTGCGGGCAACGGAATCTCCACATCCTCATACAAATCCCAGTATTTCCGGCGGCAGGCATACGGATCATGCGGATGGGTGAAACTGGTCACCATGCATAACGGGCGCTCATCCTCACTGCGGGCATGATCATAAAGTGCCTGGATGGATTTGGCCCCCACCTCATCGTCAAAAGTCAGCTGATTGGTAATCGCTGCCACCCCGGCCTGCTTGATGCTGGACATATTGTGGTACCACAAATCAATCCGTTCATCAGGCTTAGTCCAGTCCGGCACCCAGCCATAATCTGCCGGATAAATATCGGTGGTCAGACGCTCCTCAAAGCCGTGCAGCTGATCCGGGCCGATAAAGTGCATCTTTCCGGCCAGCACCATGCGATAGCCCATAATACGCAGGTAATGGGCGAAGGTCGGCATGGTGGCGGGCATATACGCGGCATTATCATAGCCGCCACAATGCGAGACATTCTGCCCGGTCATAAAGGCATAGCGCGACGGGGTACACAGCGGGCTGCTGGTATAGGCATTCTCAAAGCGCACCCCTTCAGCCGCCAGCTTATCAATATTCGGGGTTTTCACCGTGGGGTTGCCGTAACAACCCACCGCTTTGGCGCTGAGCTGATCCGCCATCACGATCAGGATATTTTGTTTGGCCATAGACTCCATTCCTCCAATAGTGCTAATACGGTGCTTGCACATCGTTCATCGCGACATAAACCGAACGCAGCTGTGAATAATGATTAATCGCTTCTTTTGAGTTCTCCCGCCCCACACCCGAAGCTTTTACCCCGCCAAAGGGGGCTTCAACCGGAGTCAGGTTGTAGGCATTAATATAACAACTCCCCGCTTCCAGCTGGCTGATGACCCGGTGGGCACGCTGAATGTCTTTGGTAAACACACCCGCAGCCAAACCGAATTCGGTGGCATTGGCACGCCGGATCACCTCTGCTTCATCAGTAAAATCCAGCACGGCCATCACCGGACCAAAGATCTCTTCCCGGGCAATGACCATATCATCCTGAACATCCGTAAACACAACGGGCTTCAGGTAAAAACCCGCACGATCCAGCCGCTCCCCATCGCCATAAGCCAGCGTGGCCCCTTCCTCAATACCCCGGGCAATATAGTTCTGCACTATCGCCAGCTGAGCGGCGGACACCATCGGGCCAATCTGAGTCTGCTCATCCATCGGATCACCGATAATGGCCTGCTCCAGACGGGCCGTCAGGCGCCCGACAAATTGGCTACGAACCGATTGATGGACAAACACCCGTGTGCCATTGGAGCAGACCTGACCAGTGCTGTAAAAATTACCGAGAATTGCGCCACTGACTGCATTCTCAATATCCGCATCTTCAAACACAATCAGCGGAGACTTACCACCCAACTCCATCGTGACATGTTTCAGACCTTCAGCTGCCGCAGCATAAACCTTGCGCCCGGTGGGCACTGAGCCTGTCAGTGAGACTTTAGCCACCCGCTCATCAGTCACCAGCCGGGCGCCCACATCCCCCAGCCCCTGAACCACATTGAAAATACCGGGAGGCAAACCTGCTTCTGTCAGAATTTCGGCTATTTTCAGCGCACACAGCGGCGTCACTTCTGATGGTTTGAACACCATGCTATTGCCACAGGCCAGTGCCGGTGAAGCTTTCCAGCAAGCAATCTGGGTTGGATAATTCCAGGCACCGATACCCACACAAACCCCCAAAGCCTCACGCCGGGTATACACAAAATCCCCGTCAGCCAGAGCAATATGCTCACCGGTCAGTGTCCCGGCCAGACCACCAAAGTATTCCAGTGCATCGGCCCCGGAGCTGGCATCGGCTACCAGGGTTTCCTGTAGTGGCTTGCCGGTATCCAGGGTTTCCAGTTCGGACAACTCCCGGTTACGTTCACGTATCAGGTCAGCTGCCCGGCGCAGGATGCGTCCCCGTTCCGTGCCGGACAGTGCAGCCCAGGCAGCCTGTGCCTGTTTGGCCGCAGCCAGCGCCTGCTCAACAATGGCGGGGGTGGCAGCATGCACAGTGGCAATGACTTCGCCGGTGGCCGGGTAAATGACCTTGATGACTTCGCCTGTCAGGTCTTCCACATACTTTCCGTTAATAAAATGACTGGCAACAGGTTGGGCTGTGTGCATGGTTCCTCCGGTAGTTAAGCATCACTTTACTGAATAACGGCAATATCGGCCAAGACTGTGATGCAGGTAGTTTAGGAAATGTACATTAATTAGTAACCTAACTTAAAGTAACTAATTTTGTGTGGGTGAACATGATGCGGCGATTAATGCTGATGCCATGCGCGCCACCTACCTGACCGGGTACCCGGATTGTCAGCTGGAAGTAATTCCCAATGCCGGACATTACCCGATGCAGGAAACACCGGTATTTCTTGCTACCCTGATACAGAGTTTTATGCTGGATAGCTGAGGCTACTGCCACCACATTACGTTCTGACAGACTCTCTCATTAAACGGCAGACAGATGACTGAAAATGCAAGCAAATACTTCAGATACTTGCCTGCCATCTTAAACATCAGCCATATTGAATCAGTCCAAAGTAAAACTGAACCGGAGGAGTTCAATATGGCTGTTACAAAACGGGATTATTCCCTGACCGGCCCCGAAAATGCCAAAGCAGTGGCACAGGGACTGGCCAGTGCCGAATGGTATAAATGCGATATTCCCCGCAAACGCATGAAGGAACTGATGCAGCGTTCGGACGGCCCGGCAACCCGCGATACGCTGATCTGGCTGGGATTGCTGATTGTCAGTGGCGGACTGGGCGTAGCCTTCTGGGGCAGCTGGCTGGCGGTGCCGTTTTTCCTGATTTACGGCCTGCTGTACGGTTCGGGAGCTGACAGCCGCTGGCACGAATGTTCACACGGCACCGCGTTTAAAACACTGTGGAAAAATGAGGCCGTCTACCAGCTGGCCTGTTTTATGATGATGCGCAATCCGGTCGCCTGGAAATGGAGCCACTCACGCCACCATACCGACACCATTATTGTTGGCCGCGATTATGAAATCATCACCACCCGCCCGCCGGAAATAGGCAAACTAATCCTGAACCTGTTCGGCATTCTGGATGTACCACAGGCCTTTGCCCGCATGTTCCTGCATGCCCGCGGCAAACTTGACCCACAGGAACAGGATTTCATCCCGGAGAGTGAACAACCCAAAGTCGCCACATCAGCCCGTATCTGGCTGGTCATTTACGCACTGGTGATTATAGCTGCAATTATGATGGGCTCCATTCTGCCGCTGATGCTGATCGGCCTGCCGCGCATGTATGGCGCATGGCATCATCTGGTCTGCGGCTTAATTCAGCATATCGGGCTGGCCGAAGATGTGCTGGATCACCGTCTGAACTGCCGCACCTGCTATATGAATCCGTTCAGCCGCTTTATCTACTGGAACATGAATTATCATCTGGAGCACCACATGTTCCCGATGGTGCCTTACCACCGCCTGCCGGAGCTGCATGAGGAAATGAAAAACGACTGCCCGCCGCCCTATTCCGGCATGGCAGAAGCTTACCGGGAAATTATTCCGGCCATGCTGAGACAGCTGAAAGATCCAACGTACTTTATCCAACGTCCGGTATAGCCCGTCATAAGTGGTATAAGTATGTCTAGCAGCCGAAGCCGGAACAGAGGGACAGACTGTCACAGCTTGTTTGCAGGCAAGTACTGTCTGAGCGCAGCGAGTTTACGCAGCCGGAAAAACAAGCTGTGGCAGGCTGTCCCGGCTTAAGTCAGTAGCCTGAGTTACACACCGGTTACAAATTCTCCGGCGTATAAATATCAAACGGCAGCCGCACCGATGCCACCGGCACAGAATCATGCCGTTTTTGTGCAGCAACCGCCGCCAACATATTGTGTATGGTACTTTCCGCCAGCTTGCGCATCGGATGCGAGATAATCAGATTCAGCGTACCGTCCAGCAATGCCGCACGGGTCGAATCCATCAACTCATAGCCGACCACAACAATATCCTTCGCCCGCCCCAGCTCCTGCAAAGCGGCCACCACACCGGTGATGCCGCCACCGGTCACATACAGCCCGCGCAAATCCGGCTCCCGCTCCAGCAATTCATACACCAGCTCAGCGGCCAGATAACGGCTTTCCACCGTGCTCAACGGCTCCAGTAACTGAAACCCTTCAGTATGTTCACGAAAATAAGAGCGGAAACCCACCTCATTCATTTCCTGACAACGGTAACGGTGGCTGCCGATCAGCGTGGCAATTTTCCCCGGCTCACGGCACAAATTGGCAAATGCCCAGCCCGCTGTGCGCCCGACTTTCCAGTTATCCAGACCGATATAAGACACACCGCTGCCCGCGGTCAGACTGCTGACCAGCGCAAAACACGGCACACCCAGCGCCTGTACCTCCTCAATCGCCTGACTGATCAGCGGATGTTCAGCAGCCACTACCCCCAGGGCATCCACTCTCTCGCCCAGACTCACAATCTCCCGTGCAACCGCAGCCGGTGTCAGCTCTTCCATAAACACCGTTTCCACTTTTACGGCAATATCAGGCTGCTCATCGGCCACCTGCTGCAGGTTTTCAGCCAGATTGCGGTAAAAACTGCGCTCACCCTGCAAGAGTAAAAAGCCCAGTTTGCAGCTGGATTGTTTGGCGTTTAAACGATGGCGGATCACATTCGCCGCATAAAAACCAATCTCTTCCGCAGCCTCCATCACCCGCTCCGCCGTTTTGCGGCGCACCGGATTCCTGCCGTTCAGTACCCGGTCTACAGTGGAAACACTGACTCCGGCAGCTTCCGCCAGGTCAGCAATCGTCGGTCTGGCCATCCTCCCCTCCTTTAATGAAAGATCATTTCATTTTAAACATTCAGTTTATGAATGTTTTGAAACCAAAAACAGCAAATAACAGCAGATACATTGCTATTTATCAATGCATGATGTCATATTTAATCTCAAGTGTGGAGGAATTATTTATGAGCAACACTCGCTGGAAAGATTATTCACTGAAGGGCAATGTGGCAGCAGACACCACTCAACTGACGGAAGACCGTTTTGAGGGCGAAGTCGAAGAGAGCTGGTTCTCCGCTGACATTGACCGTAAAACCCTGAAACAACTGATCAAGCGTAGCGATTCCGTCGCTATCCGTGACTTTTCATTATGGATCGGCTTATTACTGGTCACCGGTATCGCGGCATTTTTTGCCTGGGGCACCCTGTTGGCTATTCCGCTGTTCTTTATCTATGGCGTACTGTATTCGGCAGCGGATCACCGTCATCATGAGCTCTCTCACGGTACACCTTTCAAAAACCGCAAACTGAATGACATTTTCTACCATTTATGTGCATTCATGACCCTGCGTGAAGGCAACTACTACCGCTGGAGCCATACCCGTCATCACACCCATACCATTGTGGTGGGGAAAGACCCGGAAATCGGTGCACCACGTCCGCCTAACCGGCTGGCTATCTACTCTGATTTCTTCTTCATGAATTCAGGCATTATCCTGTTCCGGATGATTTTCCGTCATGCGATGGGCAAGCTGACCGAAGATGGCAAGCACTTCGTACCGGCGCAGGAAGTCCCCAAAGTTTTCTTCGCCGCACGGGTCTATGTCGCCATATTTGCCGCCATCATTCTGCTGTGCATCGCCACTGCCAGTATTCTGCCTGCAATGTTTATCGTGCTGCCACGCTTCTACGGTGGTTTCTTCAGCCAGCTGTTTAACATGAGTCAACATACTGCGCTGGCCGAGGATGTTACTGATCATCGTCTGAATTGCCGCACGATTATTATGAATCCGGTGTTTGATTTTCTGTATGCCAATATGAATTACCATATTGAGCATCACATGTTCCCGATGGTGCCTTACTACCGCCTGCCGGAACTGCATGAACTGATCAAGGATCAATGCCCACCGGCCTACCCCGGCATCTGGGCAGCATGGAAAGAAATTATTCCGGCAATGAACCGCCAGGTTAAAGATCCGGAATGGTTTGTGCAGCGCCCGCTACCAGCGGCCAATGACGCAAATAACAGTCAGGCAGCAACCATCAACGCAGCAGCCTGATACTGTTAAACCAAACTGATTCACAGCAGGAGGAGGACTGAATCATGAGCGAACAAGCCATCATTGAACTCAGAAACGTGGACAAATCCTTTGGCCCGATTGATGTACTGCATGACATCTCGCTGAAAGTACGCGCCGGTGAAGTTCTCTGCCTGTTGGGCGATAACGGCGCCGGTAAGTCCACCCTGATCAAAACCATGTGCGGGGTGCACAAACCGACTTCCGGAGAGATTCTGATTGACGGCAAACCAGTCACTTTCAATAACCCGCGTGAAGCCAGCGATATGGGTATCTCCACGGTGCATCAGTTCGGCGGCACTTTCCCGCTGATGAGTATCGGCCGCTCCTTTTTTGTCGGCGTGGAACCTACCAAAAAATGGGGGCCGTTCAGTATCTATGACCGTAAAAAAGCCAACGAGATTGCGGTGAAAGCGGTACAGGACTTCGGTATTACCCGCATTGACGACGGTGACCGGCTGGTCGGTGGTTTGTCCGGTGGTGAACGCCAGTCGCTGGCTATTGCCCGTGCAGTGCATTTCGGGGCACGGGTACTGATTCTGGATGAGCCAACTGCAGCCCTCGGCGTTAAACAGGCCTCGCACGTACTGCGCATTGTCAATGAAGCCAAGCGCCGCGGACTGGCGGTTATCTTCATTACCCATCAGGTCATGCATGCCATGGCGGTGGGCGACCACTTTGCGGTACTGATCCGCGGTGCGATTGCCGCTGATTTCCGCCGTGGTGAAAAGACCCGTGAGGAGATTACCGATCTGATGGCCGGTGGTGAAGCCATGAGCGAACTGGAGGCCGAGATTGAAGCCTACCAGGAAACTCATGACGGCCACGCGCCGCCGGTGGAAGAGCTTCAACATTAATCAACTTTTTTCTCCGGGTAATGATACCCGGACTTTTCAGGGACATTCCCTGTCCGGTTAAACAGCCAAGCTTTATCTGACACTGTCAGGCGGCTGTCTGACCATTTTTTGTAACAACTGGAGGAGTCACATGAAATCAATTTTTTCAAAAAAACTGCTGAGCAGCGTTTCTGTTGCCGTAGCCATGAGTTTTGCCGCGGGTTCAGCCATGGCAGCCAATATCTTCGTGATCGGTGGCAAGCCGGATGATCCGTTCTGGTCAATCGTAAAACGCGGCGCGGAAGACGCCGGTAAAGTGGTTGAGGCTCAGGGCGGCAAGGTCACCTGGTTAGGCCCGCAAAACTACGACAACCTGGGTGTGGATGCTGCCGAGCTGATCCGTCAGGCTATCGATCAGGGTGCTGATGCGGTGGTTGGCCCGGACTGGGTACCGGAAGCGATGGATCCTGCCTTCAAGGCAGTGGTAGAAGCCGGTATTCCGCTGGTAATCTATAACGCCGGTGGTATTGAAGCGGCGGATCGTCTGGGCGCGATGAATTACGTTGGCGCGGTTGACTATAAGGCAGGTGTGGCCGGTGGTGAATACCTTGGCGGAGCTGGCAGCAAGAACGGTGTCTGCGTTAACTCACTGCCGGGTGCGGCTAATATCGAAGACTACTGTAACGGTTTTGTTGAAGGGATTGAGAGCAAGGGCGGCAAAGGCTCGGTACTGCCATTACCGGCCACAGCCCAGGGTAACGTGACTGCGGTTGCACAGGCGGTACGCGCGCACCTGCTGCAGAACCCGGATATTGATGCGGTATTCACCACAGCGAATCTGGATGCAGTCGGTGCGGTACAGGCTATCGCTCAGGCAGGCAAAAAAGACAGCATCAAACTGTGCGGTATCAACTTCGATGAAGCTATCCTGACCAATATCAAGGAAGGCTCACAGGCCTGTGCGATTGACCAGCAGGGTTATCAGCAGGGCTACTACGCAGTTTCCATTCTGAATGGTTACGTTAACTTTGGTCTGAACATCCCCACCCGCGAAATTCTGACCGGCCCGGGCATTGTTGATGCCAAAAACATCGAGGCCACCATGGCCGGTGCCAAGCAGGGTACCCGCTAAGAATAGCTGTAAGCGATAAAGAAAACCCCTCCCGGCCTCCAGAGCAAAATCCCCTCCGCCTCCCCTTTTTCAAAGGGGAGAGCCCTCCGGCAGAAACAGGAGGTTATCGAAGGGTCTCCCCCTTTGAAAAAGGGGGAACAAGGGGGATTTAAGCTTTTGCGCCCCCTTACTAAGGGAGAAGGCTGGAGAGGGGTTTCCCGCACCACCAACGACACTTACTCCGGAGAGTGCAATGTCATCTGACACGACCAAAACAAATAGTTCAGCCTTCCAGCCAGGCAATCTGGTGCGTCGGCCTGAGGCCGGGACTTTCCTGGGATTAATCGTTGTTTATATTTTCTTCGCCAGCCTGGGCGGCAGTACATTCCTTGGCGCGCCGGGCTGGTCAAGCTTTCTGAATATGGCCGCCGAGGTCGGGATTATCGCCCTGCCGGTCGGTCTGTTGATGATTGCCGGTGAACTGGATATTTCGGTGGGCTCGATTCTGCCTGCCGCCTCGCTGACCACCGCGATTATTTCCGGTCATTATGACCTGCCTACCTGGATGGGCATACTCGGTGGCCTGAGTGTCGGTCTGATGGTGGGTTTTGTGAACGGCTTTCTGGTTACCCGCACCACGATTCCGTCGCTGATTATCACCATCGGTACTATGTTCGGCACCATGGGTCTGACCCTGGGCCTGACCATTCTGATTGCAGGCAGTACCGGTGTTTTTATGACCCCTGATCCGGTCAGTAAAGTGATGTTTGGTCACTTTATTAATGGCATGTTCCGGGTGACCACACTGTGGTGGATCGGCTTTATCGTGGTGTTTTATTACCTGCTGCAGGTTTCTCCGTTCGGCAACTGGGTTTATGCGCTGGGCGGTGACCGGGAAAGTGCCCGTAATGCCGGCATTCCAACCAACAAACTGACCATCGGCCTGTATATGCTCAGCGGCTTTGCTGCCGCCTTTGTCGGTGTCTCACAAGTGCTGACCTTCCAGAGTGCACAGGTGGCAGCCGGTCAGTCTTTCATCTTCAATTCCATTATGTGCGTGGTGATTGGCGGTGTGTTGCTTACCGGAGGAGCCGGTACGGTGGTCGGCATTGTGTTGGGCACCCTGACCTTTGCCATCGTCAATCAGGGCATCTTCTTCAGCGGTCTCGACCCGAATTACGGCAGTATCATTATCGGGGCACTTTTATTAATCGCAGTCATGTCGAACGATAGTTTCCGCCGGCTTGCACTGTCTTATGCCACCAAAAAGTGAGGCCGGGATCATGACTAATTTTGGACATTTTCTTCGTATACCGGGTGCAGCTGCCGTACTCAGCCTCATCGCGGTAATTGCTTTCTATGTTATTTTCGGCGGCGTGGATCTGATTAAACTGGCCGGTGCGGCCAGCTGGGTTAATTTCGCTGCTAATCTGGGCATTGTGGCTATTCCGGTCGGCCTGCTGATGATTGCCGGTGAACTGGACATTTCCATCGGCGCGATGATCCCCGCCGGTTCCATGGCCACCGCCATTATCTCCGGCTACTACGAACAACCGATTATCTTCGGCATGCTTGGCGCACTGAGCCTCGGTGTGGTGGTCGGCCTGATTAATGGCCTGCTCACCATCCGCACCACGGTGCCTTCGCTGATTATTACCCTTGGCACCCTGGTTGCCATGCAGGGTGTGGTGCTGACCGCCTCTAAACTGCTGACCGGTAAGGCCAGCGTTGCCATCACTGCACCGGACTGGGCCAAGGCCATTTTCGGCCAGCTTATCGGCGGCGGCCATCAGATCATTATTCTGTGGTGGATTGTACTGGCTATTATTCTGGGCTTTGTGGTGCATAAAACCCGCTACGGCAACTGGCTGTTCGCGCTCGGCGGCGATAAGGAAAGTGCCCGCAATGCCGGTATTCCGGTACACAAAATGACTATCTCGCTGTTTGTTTTGTCAGCTACCAGCGCCACCTTCGTCGGTATGTGTCAGGCCATTCTGTTCAACTCCGCACAGGTTTCCGGCGGTATGAACATTATCTTCAATGCGATTGTCAGCGTGGTGGTCGGCGGCGTCCTGCTTACCGGCGGTTTTGGTTCGGTGTTCGGTATATTCTTCGGGGTGCTGACCTTTGCGGTGGTCAATCAGGGCATTTATTTCACCGATATTGACCGCAACTGGTCAAACCTGATTATCGGTATCATGCTGATGACTGCGGTACTGATGAATGAAAGTTTCCGCAAGATGGCGCTGAGTTATATGCCGAAGAAGAAAAAGGCATAGGGGGCACTATGAAGTTACCACTAAACGTCGGCGTTATTGGTCTGGGCGATATTTGCGATGTGTATATTGAAAACCTGCAGCGTTATCCGGAACTGGTCAAGGTTGTAGCCTGTGCCTCGCGCGGCATGGAAAAGGCGCGCGCCAAGGCGGCAGAGCATGGTATTCCACGCCCTTATGCCGACCCTTATTCACTCATTGCTGACCCGGAAGTAGACATCGTACTGAACCTGACCCCACCGGAAGTTCATGCAGAACTGAATAGGGAAGCGCTGACAACAGGCAAGCATGTCTATAGCGAAAAACCGTTGGCAGCCACCTTTGCTGAAGCTCAACAGCTGGTGGAAACCGCCCGGCAAAACGGCCTGCGGATTGGTTGCGCACCGGACACTTTTATGGGCGGACGTTTACAGACCTGCCGCAAGCTGATTGATGATGGTGTGATCGGCGATATTGTCGCGGTGAGTGCATTTATGGCTTATCGCGGAGTGGAGTCCTTCCACCCTGCCCCGGATTTCTTTTACAAACCGGGTGCCGGGCCGCTGCTCGACATGGGGCCGTATTATATGACTGCCATGCTGTCCCTGCTGGGGCCGGTGGCAAGCTGTTGCGCGATGGCACGGCGCAGCTTCCCGCAACGTACTATCAGCAGCCAGCCGCTGGCCGGACAGACCATTGATGTGGAAGTGGACACTCATGTCAGCGGCAACCTGCAGTTCGTCAATGGCGCGATCGGCACAATGATCACCAGCTTTGATGTGCTGGAATCGGAACTGCCACGGCTGGAAATTTATGGCAGCAAAGGCACTATCTGCCTGCCGGATGCTGATCCGCTGGACGGGCCGAACCTGTTTGGTGGCGAGATTCTGCTACGTACCGAAGAGGCCTATCGCTGGGCACATTTCCCGCGCTCACAGCCTGACAGTGAATGGCAGAAAGTCGCTATCGAGCATCAGTTCAACTCAACTTCCCATGCTGAAAACAGCCGCGGTATCGGGCTGGTGGATATGGTACTGGCCTTGCAGCAGGGCCGGGAAGAGCGTGCCAGCGGAGCAATGGCTTTGCACAGTGTGGAGGTGATGGAAGGTATGCTGACTTCTGCACGGGAGCGGCGTTTTGTGGAAATACAGACGCGCTTTGAACGGCCGTTACCGATGGGGACTGGGTTTCCGGGGGATGAGTAGGCAAGTTACTTTTCAATCCCCCCCACCACTTCCCGCAAAACTGCCAGCGCCTTCTGGCACTCCCCGGTATCTGCCGCCGACGGGTACACCACATACGCAGGCAAACGGAACTGCGGACTGTCCGGCACCCTTCCCAGCCTGCCGGACTGCGTAAGCTCATCTGCCATCCGCCTGGGCAGAAAACAGGAACCGCCATTTTCCAGCACCAGCTGTACCGCCAGCCAGCCGATATTGGCCAGTAACGCCGGACGCTCCAGCTCCGGAAAACTATTGCTGTGCTCGGCGTAAAAGCCCGGCCCCCAGTCCACATACACATAATTCTCGTCCGGCCAGGGTTTGTCCGGATCGGTCGCCACCAACACTAACGTTTCATCAAACAAATGCTCTACCTGCAAACCAGGGCTGTGTTGCGGGGTGTACATCAGGCCGATGTCCAGCGTGCCCTCGATCAGGCGGCGCATGATGTCGTCCTCGAAACCTATTTCACTGCGGATAGAAACATCCGGCATCTGTATACGCATCCTGCCCACCCAGCGCGACAGCAAGGCCGCATCCCACAGCGCAATCCGTGCCCCGACGTTAAGGGTGGCACGATAGCGCCCCGGCAAGCCTACATCATGCCGTGCCTGCTCCATGGTCAGCAGCAGCGTTTTGGCATGCCGCAGAAAACGCCTGCCCGCCGGGGTCAGTGTCGCCCCGGATCGGTTGCGGACAAATAGTTTGGTGCGCAAATCATTCTCCAGATTCCGGATGCGTGCGCTAACCGTCGACTGGGTGATATGCAGCCTTGAAGCTGCCTCGATAAAACTGCCATTGGCTGCAATGGCAAGAAAAGTACGCACCTGATCAATATCCATCACCAAATAATATCGAAGATTCCGATATTACGCATTCATAAATATCGCTTGATCGGATTTAACTGTACTGAATAGACTGTGACACAAGAGATAAGCATTCGGGAGAACCAACATGAACAGCACAATGGCTGCCATACACATGCCAGACCGTGACCACGAAGGCTACCTGCTCGATCCGGAAGCGTGGTCGGAAGCACTGGCAGATGAACTTGCCGCTGAACAGGGTGTGGAACTGAATGACGAGCAGCGTGAAATCGTTATGTTTGTACGTGATTATTACGAGACCAACGCCTCGGTTCCCGAAGCCCGCAAGGTGCTCAAACACATGAAACTCACCTGGGGCGAAGAGCGTGCCACCCGCCGCTATCTGTATAAACTGTTCCCGTATGGCTTTGCCCAGCAGGCCTGCAAGTTCGCCGGGATGCGCAAACCGCTCAAGTTAATGCTGGATCTGTGAACAGGAAAGCTTTGAGCCTTGCAATAACTACTTTACAAAAACAGTAACACTTCACCTAAACGCCGGATGGTGTAATCCGGGTCAAACGGATGATTGTCCGGCTCACGCAGATAATGAATAGTCGTCATACCAAAACTTTTTGCCACGGCCAGATTTTCCCGCCGGTCATCAATGAAGGCAATTTGTGAGCCATCCACTCCGGCAGCCTCAATCAGTTTTTCGTAGATTTGTGGCTCCGGCTTCTGGCACCTGACCTCTCCGCTGATAATGCGTGGCTTGAAAGTCCGGCTGAAATGAAAACGATTTTCGAGGATTTCACCCCATTCTGCACCGAGATTGGAGAGAATGCCCAATGCATAACGCTCCTGCAACGCCTGTGTAACCTGACTCAGCTCTTCGTCCGTCCCGAAGACATTAAGGAATTGGTTACGAATGTCGGAATCAACGGACTGACCGATATTCTGCCAGAATGCCTGTTCGGAAATCCGTCCTCCGGTATAGGCGTCATAATGGGGTTTGACAGCTGCTTTAGTGATGCCCTCCGGCAGTAGTGGCAGCAGACCGTGAGTAACAAGATGTCCGTCGCTAATGACAACGCCAAACAGGTCAAACACGATATATTTGAGATTATTCATGTGTTTACTACTCACGGACGCTTAGCTGATTGAAGATCAACGATAACGCGGCATGCACGGCTCAAAGCCCGTCTGACCTCAATGGGTCTGTTTACGCCAGCGATTATTTTCCAGCCCGGCCTGCAGCTGCTCCAATGACCAGCCCTCTGCCAGTGCCTTATGCAGAATATCCGCCTGACTGGGTGGAGCCAGCCCATACAGCGGCGGGTCTCGATCAAGGTTGGTGGGAAAAGCATAGCCCTCTGCACAAGCCGCAATTGCCCGTTTGATTTCAGCAGCACTTAACTCATTCGTCGCCTGCATTTCCAGCAGGCAGGGATAGAGCTGCAGACTCATACGCAGGCGATCCACCGCCTCCATTGCCCGCCCGAACATAGACGAAATCTGCAGCAGATTTGCCATACGGCGAATATCAGTACTGCTGTTCTCACCCGCGGCATGCAACAGCGCCGGATTGAAAAACACTGCATCACCTTTTTCCAGCGGTAACTGCACATGGTTTTCAGCAAAATAAGCCCTGAACTCCGGGTTACCGGCCACCATATAACCAGCATGGTATTTCTGTGAATGCGGCAGGAACAAGGTTGGCCCGGACTCCAGCGGCATATCAACATGCGCGATAGCCCCCTGCAGCGTCATCAGCGGTGACAAACGGTGCACCGGTTCCGGAAAAGCGGCACCCTGCTCTCCTGACATAAAGCCCAGATGATAATCGCGATGCGGGGTTTGCGCGGCACCGCCGGGGTTGACCACATTCACCTGTGAGGTAATCTGATAACCCGGCCCGAGCCAGGCTGTGGCTACCGCTGCCAGCATGTCATTAGCATAATAACGGGCAAACAACGCCGGATCGGTCATACACAACTTTTCCAGCGCATTCCAGATCCGGTCGTTCGCACCGGGTTTGCCAAAATGATCGCCGCGCCCCTGATCCCGTTCTGCGTCGATAATCGCCTGAAAAACAGCGGTCACGCTATCCAGCATAGGGTGATCAGTAAATGCCGATTTGATCACAAGAATGCCCGGCCCGGACTCCCACACCCAGCTCCATTCGCTGAGCAGTTCACGGTAAAGACGGCCGTCATCATCCTGCAGCCGTTCCCGGATAGCCGGTGCATCATACAGCGGAACCTGCTGCTGCAGCTCGGTAGCCCAGGGCACCTGTTCAACATTAACTGTATGGGCCAGTACCTGCTTCAGATCCTGCACACGACATGCGTCGGCACTCAGCCAGACATTATAGCTTGATGGGGGCATTTGATGTTTCTCCTTTGACTTCCTTCCCATGCTAACTGCCCCACACACTGACCGGCAGACCATCATACTGGTAGTCGGGCTTATGCCAGATTTTGTCATCCCAGCTAACTGCCGGGTCACGGTTGAAGATCAACAGATAAGCTTCTTCACTGCCACAGCGGCGGGCGTAATCCGCTACCTGGCGTACACCATCGGTAATGGTTTTATCCAGACTGTTATGCAGGATTTTCAGTTCCAGTACCACACGCTGCACCTCACCGTAATAGCCCTTTTCCTTATCCAGCGGCCATTCCAGCAGCAGGTCAGTGTATTTGCGCCCCAGTGCGTATTCGCGGTTGATGCGCCCGCCACCGTTCACAATCCGCTGCAAAAAGGCTTGCAGGATCAGTTGCGGCCCGGCCTCTTTGAACGGCAAGCCTTGCAGCCAGATGTCGGAATGTTCGCGGAAAAACTGCTGGAAAGCGCGTAGCAGCGCGGGAATATCCAGTCGCCCGTCGGGCAACACATACCACGCGGTTTCCTGATTGGTGATGGTGGATTGCCAGGCCCAGGTGACTTCGCGCGGGATGATTTCCTGGTAAATGCGGTTACTGATGGTGATGGAGGGGCGGGTTTGGATCAGCCCCAGGTCTTCGACGTATTGCAGGTCTTCGTCGCGGATGTTTTCGATACGCTCCTGGCCTGCCAGAATCGCGGCAATGACCTGATGCACGCGCGGTTCACGCAACTTGTCGGTGAGTTGATCCAGATGGGTTTGACGGGAGCGGATCAGGCGTTCGCGCGCGGCCTGATAACGTTCCTGTGTAACCGGCAGGCTGCGGTCACGCGCTTCCCGGTCTTCCCAGGTCATTTCGTAACCCAGCGCATTGACCAGCCAGGGCTGGCCTCGGGTGTCTTCCCACAATACCGGGAAAATACTGTCGGCAAAGGTTTGCCCGGTGGCGTCGGTGTGCTGCTGATAAAGGGCGCGGATTTCTTCCGGGGTGAAATTACCCATCACCAGAGACGTGGCCTTGATGTTGAAGGCGCTGCCACCGGTGATGATTTCCTTGTCCGAGGTATGGATGCGGTAATCACGCACATCGCGCACGCCACACAGGATTATGCTGTGCGGGAAGGCGTGCGGACGCTGGGCGTAACCGGCACGAATCTGGCGCAACAGGGAAATCAGCGTGTCGCCGACCAGTGCGTCGACTTCATCCAGCATCAAGATGATGGGTTTGTCACTGAGTTGCGCCCATTGTGTTAGCAGTTGCGTCAGCGCACCAGTCGGGCTTTGTTCGGCAAATAACTGGCGATTGATGCTTTGCAACTCTGTTTCAACTTTATAGACACTGGCGCTAGCTGCTATGGCTTCGCAAATCAGCCGGATGGCTTCCCCGACATCATGGCGCAATGCTTGTGCAGCTTCGATATTGACGTACAGCGCTTTGTACTTTCCCACTTCGTTGAGCGCTTTCATCATCGCCAGCAGGGTGCTGGTTTTGCCGGTCTGGCGCGGGGCGTGCAGCACGAAGTATTTTTTGCTGGCAATCAGGTGCTGCACTTCCTCCCAGTCCAGACGGTGCAGCGGATCAATGTGGTAGTGATCTTCGGTGATGATCGGCCCGGCGGTGTTGAAAAATTTTTCCATGCTGTAATCGACTTAGGTGCTATGGGAACAGTTTAGCACGTGAGGCCTGATTTACTTGCAGGAAGGATATAAAACCAGCTAATGAAATTTACCGGCTATAAATACCCCACCGGCACTGCATCCACTGTAGCCGACAATGGCACATCTTCCTCCTTCAGGCAGATCACTGCCCCATGCCCGGTTTTAACACCCAGCTTGTCTAACACAGCAAAATGTTTGGTCGCGGATTTAGCCGGACTGGCGGTTTTCTTAAACTCTACCGGAAACAGCTGCCCGTCCTGCTCCAGCAACAAATCAATCTCGCGCTGCTCCTTATCCCGGTAAAACCAGGCACCGGGCTGCAAGCCCTTGTGCCAGTAACTTTTCAGGATCTCCATCAGCATCCAATTTTCCAGAATCGCGCCATTCATGGCTCCGGCTTCCAGTGTCTCCGGCGATGACCATTGCGCCAGATAGGCACACAATCCGGTGTCCATAAAATACAGTTTGGGCGTTTTTAACAGGCGCTTGGAGAGGTTACTGTGCCAGGGTTGCAGCAAATAGATAATCCCGGAGGTTTCCAGAATCGACAACCAGGACTTTGCCGTTTTCTGGTCAATATCCACATCACGCGCCAGATCAGCATAATTAATCAGCTGCGAGGTACGGGCCGCTATCGCGCGCAGGAACAGCAAGAAAGCCCGTTCATCGCCGACTCTGGTCAGAGCACGCACATCTCGCTGCAGATAAGTCTGGATATAAGCATTATAAAACAGATCGCGGGGTGTGTCGGGATTAATGGCGACCGCCGGATAACTGCCGCGCCAGATCAGCTGATAAACATCAGGCAAAGTTAATGGCTTTGCGGTATGAGCCCGGGCCTGCTCCAGCCATGCCTGTCCCGGCAAAAACGGCACCACCTGTTCTGCGCGCCCGCTGATCTCCGCATAGGACAAACCGGACAGATCCAGCACTGCCACCCGACCGGCCAGGCTTTCAGTTATCCCCTGCATCAGGTGGAATTTTTGTGATCCGGTCAGCCAGAACTGTCCCGGCTTTTTATCCCGGTCAACAATCAGCTTGATGGCCCGGAACAACTCGGGTGCATATTGCACCTCATCAATAATCACCGGAGGCGGATAACGCTGGAAAAACAACGCCGGGTCGGTTTTCGCCAAAGCAGCCTGTTCAGGATCATCCAGGGTAACGTAACGATATTGATCGGGTGCGCAGTGCTCCAGCAGGGTGGTTTTGCCTACCTGCCTGGCACCGGTTAGCAATAATACCGGGAAAGACCGGCTGACCTGAGTGATGGTGTCTTTGAGTGTGCGGGCTGTGTACATAAAAAATTCGACCAATCCGGAATTAAACTCCATTTTAGTCGGGACATAATACGCAAACAAGTCTTATAGCAGCCGGTTAGTTTGCATATTATCAGGCCCGCAACTCATGACCGCCCTATCCTCAACCCTTTCCCAGATAAGGAATCGTCCCCGCCACATCCGTATCATCAATCAGCTGAAACCGGCTATTGGAACCTGCCTGTCTGGCGCTACCGAATGGCGCATAGTCCGGATCACCGGCAAACGCTTTGGCCGACTGCGCATCAGGAAACGCCAGCAATGCAATCAGAGTCGTTGGCAACGGCTCCCCTTCCAGCACTTCAATATTGGCACTGCGGGCCAGATATTTTCCGCCGTGCTTATGCACTATATCGTGAACCTTTTGTGCATACTCAGGAATCCACGCCTCATCGGTCACTTCCACATCCGCAATAATATAAACCGTCATTTCACGCCTCCTCACAGAAATTACAAAAAACGGATCGCCCGAACAGAGCGGCCCATCACTGATAGTAGTCGAAGTGCTTCAAAATTATTCCGCGACAATCACCATCACCGGAAAATCCGCATCACTGAGCAGTTAAACCGCTTCCCGCTGCCCCGACTTACCCGCAACATACGCCGCATCCAACACTTTCTGATTACGCACCGAATCCTCCAGCTGAAACAGCGCCGAGGCATCACCCGACGCCACCGCCCGCGCCAGTGCCTCAAACTGCAGCTGGTACTGATTCACACCGGTAAACACCCTCTCTTCAATCACCGAACGGTTCTGGTTAAACAGTGTCACTCTGGCAATATCATAAGTACCGGCATTAAACGGCGCGTTCAGCTCGATATACCCCTCCTCGCCATGAAAGCGCATGGCCTGCTTCAGCCCCAGCACCGTGGACACATAAAAATCGAGGTAAAAGCCGTCAAACTCTGCCTTCACAGTGGCGTAAATATCGGTGCCGAAATCCGGGTCATATTCCACACTGGCAGACACTGACCTCGGTTCCTGCCCGGTGGCGATACGTGTGGTCACGGTGGGATACACGCCGATATCCGGCAAGGCACCACCACCCAGCTCGGTCTGATTGCGCATATTGGCGGGATCACGGTTGTAGTAGCTGAAAGCACCCTGCACATGACGCAGACGGCCAATTTTTCCGCTGGAAATCAGCTCACGCACATACGCCCATTGCGGGTGGTAATGCACCATGAATGCCTCAGTGATTATCACCCCATTACGCTCCCGTGCCTCAATCACCGCCTGAATGTCTTCTGCCTTCAGCGCCAGTGGCTTTTCCACCAGCACATGCTTACCGGCATCCGCCGCACGGATCGCCCACTCCACATGCTGCGAGGTCGGCAGCGGAATATACACACAGTCGATACTATCGCTGGCCAACATCTCATCATAACTGCCAAACACTTCCGGAATCTGAAAACGATCCGCCACGGTTTGTGCGGACGCTTTAGTGCGGCTGGCGATGCCCTGAATACGTACACCTTCGGCCACCAGCCCGGCGGGAATGACCTGCTCGCGGGCGATTTTAGCGGTTGAAATAATGCCAACGTTTAACATGGATACTCTCCTTTGACGGGATCGGGTCTAAGCTCACAAGCCACAATTAAAGCGCGTATGAATCAGAATTTGTGTATAGGGCGGAATGTTCTGTGTGCCGCTGGCCAGACTCTGGCGTATCCACTCCACTGCGGTTTTCAGCTCAGCACTGAAATCATGTGAAATCACATAGTCCATCTGCCGGTTTTCCAGCAGCTCCAGTGAATAGGCCGTCAGTTCATGGCCGACAAACAAGGTATTATGCGCTTCACCCGTCTGCTGCAAAGCTCTGGCCACCCCGCGATTAGCCCCGGCCATATTATAAATCGCAGCGGGCAGGCCATGTTGTTCAATATAACGCGATACCAGCTCGTAGGTATGCTCATGCAGGTCATCCGACACCACCCGCTCCTCAATCTGCAGGTGTGGGAAGTCAGTGCGCAAAACGCTGCGGAAACCCATTTCCCGCTCCTGCTGGCAACGGAACGGCACACTCATTACCATCAATATCCGGTTACGCTCCGGCGGCAAGGCCTTGCCGATCAGATGTGCGGCCACACTGCCAGCCGCATGCTGGTCATTGCCGATATAGGCGCTGCGATTGGAACCGGGCAAATCCGTGGTCAGACACACCACCGGAATTCCCTTGTCCACCAGATTACGCACTGCCCGGTTAAGCGCAGTGTGCTCCGGTGCCACCATTATCACAGCGTCCGCATCCCCACCCTCGCTCTCAATCAGCTCTGAAAATGACTGCGGTTCCATTTCATGGGTTTCAACATAGTGGCCACGGATACGCACACCGCTGAAAGACTGATTGACCTCTGCTTCAGCACAGCTCATCGCAGAAAGAAAGGCAATCCCGGAATTGCAGAACAGGCGGACAGATAAAGGGCGATCAGCATCCGGCCGATTTTGCGACAAGACTTCCAGTGCGTGCATCACGCGCTCACGGGTTTTCTCGCGCACCCCACTGCGGTTATTCAGCACCCGGTCAACGGTGGCAGACCCCACGCCTGCCATATCGGCTATCTCCTGGACAGTCGGCCCTTTCCACACGGTTTTATTTGCGTCAGCAGACATCCGTATAACCTCTGAAGTTTGGCATTCAATTTTGATGTGAAAGACATCATCTTCGCTTGAAAGGCTAATTGCAAGCGTTTTTTGCCACAAAAATCGCGTTTATGATTGGTTTATTATGAAATAATGATGTTAATAAAATCAAAAATAATGTACTTAACCTCTTTACTGATTGTTTTGATGGCGCTATTCTGATGCCTCTACTGACTCACCCCCTCTTTGGGAGAAGCGGGCCGGTGAAAAACATACTCATTTTTGGAGGAGTAAATGATGAAACCAAGCAAGAAGGTATTGGCAAGTATTACGATGGGTGCTGTTCTGGCAATGAGTGCCGGAGCTGCGAGTGCGGCCAATATCGCAGTCATCGCCGGTTCAATTGAGGACGGCTTTTTCAATCTGGTAAAAAAAGGTGTGGATGATGCCACGCTGGTGGTGGAAGCCAACGGCGGAAAGGTCAACTACCTGCGTACCCCTAACTATGACAACTTCGGCCCTGATCTGGTGCAGCTGATCAATACTGCGGTCAGCCAGAATGTGGAAGGTATTGCTATCCCGATCTGGGTTCCGGACTCACAGGTTCCTGCCCTGCAGGCGGCTGCAGAAAAAGGCATCAAAATTATGATGTACAACTCCGGCGCTGAATTTAAGGAAAAAGTCAGCGGACTGAACTACTTCGGTTCTGATGAATACGTTGCCGGGATTGCCGGTGGTGAGTACATGGCGCAGAACGGTGCCAAAAACATCATTTGCCACATCCAGACACCGGGTGCGGTCAATCTGGAAGCGCGCTGTAAAGGCGTCAAGGAAGGCGCAGAAAAGCATGGTGCCAAGGTTACCAATCTGCCACTGCCAGCCAACCTGGATCAGAACGTTACCGGTACTGCTGAAGCGATCAAGGCCGAACTGATTAAAGACGGTTCTGTTGATGGCGTGGTAACACTGGCAGCCTGGGCTTCAGATGCAGCCTCCATCGCCATCCAGCAGGCGGGTGGTTCTGACAAAGTAAAACTGGGCACCTTTGATATGAGTCCTGCGGTACTGGATCGAATCAAGGAAGGCACGCAAACCATGGCGATTGACCAGCAACCCTATCTGCAGGGATTCCTGGCGACCTCCATGCTGGCGGCACACATTGACTTCGGTACTGAGCTGGCCACTGATCCGGTGCTGACCGGCCCGGCAATTATTGATGCATCCAACATCGACACAGCGCTGGCCGGTGTTAAGAAAGGCGCCCGTTAATACGTGATACCGGATGCATATCCGAAGCGCTGAAAGTCACCGGGTATGCACAACAGACAAATCAGTCCGGCACTCTGCCGGGCTGAACTCAATACGATAAAGATTCTGAACGGACTCAGAGCCTCTTCTCTGCAGTCTGACCACACGAGGTTATTATGGGTAAGCTGTCATTCGGAGAACTGATCAGGCGACCGGAAGCCGGTGCCTTTCTGGGCATGGTTTTCGTAGGGATTTTCTTTTTAATTTTTGGCGGAAAAAACTTTATGTCGCTGTCCGGGGCGGCCAGCTGGCTCAATGTTGCGGCTAATCTGGGCATTATTGCGGTTCCGATCGGCTTTCTGATGATTGCCGGTGAACTGGACATTTCCATCGGTGCCATGGTGCCCGGTGCCTCCATGTGTATGGGGATTATTTCCGGCTTCTACGAAATGCCGATCCTGGTCGGGGTACTGGCAACGCTGGGTTTTGCAGCCATTATCGGTCTGATCAACGGCATTATTGTGGTACGCACTGATGTACCCTCACTGATCGTGACCATGGGTACCCTGTTCGCCACCGCCGGACTGACCCTGTTTCTGTCCATCGTACTGACTGATACCACTGCCGTATCACTCAAGGCTCCGGCCTGGGCCAAAGCAGTCTTCGGTGATTTTTACTTCGGCGGCTATCAGGTCATTATTTTATGGTGGCTGATACTGACGGCACTGTATGTTTACTTCCTGCACTTCTCACGCTGGGGCAACTGGCTGTTTGCGATGGGCGGCGATAAGGTCAGCGCCCGCAACGCCGGTATCCCAACCGACCGTTTTACCGTGGCACTGTTTGTACTGTCTGCGGTCAGTGCTGCCTTTGTCGGTGTCTGCCAGACCATTCTGTATAACTCAGCACAGGTCTCCACCGGCATGTCCTTCATCTTCAACTCAATCATTTCTGTGGTTATCGGCGGTGTACTGCTGACCGGTGGTTTCGGTTCGGTGATCGGTATTTTCTTCGGCACCATTACCTTTGCCATGGTCAACCAGGGCATCTACTTCACCGACTTTGACCGCAACCTGTCCAGCCTGATTATTGGGGTAATGCTGCTGATCGCAGTACTGACCAATAACACCTTCCGTCAGATGGCGCTGACCCACACCCCGAAAAAGAAGTGAGGACTGAATCATGAGCGAAGCAATCATTGAACTCAGAAATGTGGACAAATCCTTTGGCCCGATTGATGTGCTGCATGACATCTCACTGCGGGTACGTGCCGGTGAGGTTCTCTGCCTGCTGGGTGATAACGGGGCTGGTAAATCCACTCTGATCAAAACCATGTGCGGGGTGCATAAACCGACCTCGGGTGAAATCCTGATTGATGGTAAACCGGTCATATTCAATAACCCGCGTGAAGCCAGCGATATGGGTATCTCCACGGTACATCAGTTCGGTGGCACCTTCCCGCTGATGAGCATCGGCCGTTCCTTTTTTGTCGGCGTGGAACCGACTAAAAAATGGGGGCCATTCAGTATCTATGACCGCAAAAAAGCCAATGACATCGCGGTAAAAGCAGTTCAGGACTTCGGTATTACCCGTATTGATGATGGTGACAGGCTGGTGGGTGGTTTATCCGGTGGTGAGCGCCAGTCGCTGGCCATTGCCCGCGCGGTACATTTCGGGGCACGGGTACTGATCCTTGATGAACCGACCGCCGCACTGGGGGTTAAACAAGCCTCCCACGTACTGCGCATTGTCAATGAAGCCAAACGGCGCGGGCTGGCAGTTATCTTTATTACCCATCAGGTCATGCATGCCATGGCGGTGGGCGATCACTTTGCGGTACTGATCCGCGGGGCGATTGCCGCTGACTTCCGCAGAGGTGAAAAGACCCGTGAGGAGATTACTGACCTGATGGCCGGTGGTGAGGCGATGAGCGAGCTGGAAGCCGAAATTGAAGCCTATCAGGACACTCATGACGGCCATGCGCCACCGGTGGAAGAATTACAGCATTAATGCTGAAAACCTATTGATTCATTTGCAGCACCCCGGCAGCAACAGACTGAAAACTGCAGGACTGACAGGGAATCGTTTACTACTTACTTTTGCTTACCCAGGAAAAATAAATGACAGTCAGAATAGCCATTATCGGCACCGGCATTATGGGCACGGATCACGCCAAAATCGTGGCGGGCGACCTGCCGGGAGCCACCTTACAAGTTGTTGTTGACCCGAACCAGGAGCGCGCACGCAGTGTTGCGGATCAGTTCGGTGCTGCAGATATTGCTACCGATGGTTACGCTGCGATTGCACGCGATGATGTCGATGCGGTAATGATCGCCAGCCCCGATGAAACGCATGCCGGTTTGTGTCTGGCCGCAATGCAGGCCGGTAAGCCGGTGCTGTGCGAAAAACCACTGGCTCCCACGCCGGAAGAGTGCCTGAAACTGATTGATGTTGAAGTCAGTATGGGACGCCGGATGTTACAGCTTGGCTTTATGCGCCGCTTTGACCCGAGTTATACCGAAATGAAAGCAGCACTGAGCAATGACCTGCTTGGCAATGCCATTATGATGCATAACTTCCACCGCAATGTATCAGCCCCCTCCAATTTTACCGGGCAAATGGCGATTACCAATTCCGCACCACACGAATACGACGTGGCACGCTTTATGCTGGATTGTGAATTCACCAGTGTTTCCGTATTCCAGCCACAAAGTGTCGATACCACTAAAACCGGTGCACCGGTATTTATGGTACTGGAGACCACCAGCGGACAGTTGGTCAATATCGAGATCAACAATAATGCGGCTTACGGCTACGATGTGCGTGCAGAGCTGGTGGGTGAAAAGGGCTCTGTTTTCCTGAATGCCCCCATTCATACCCGCATGAATATCGGCCTGCAGGCTTATGAGCGTTATGACGCAGACTGGCGACAGCGCTTTGCCGAAGCTTATCGCTTACAGAACAAAGCCTGGCTGCATTTTGTGAATACCGGTGAAATGTCACCGATTGCCTCGAATGCCTGGGATGGCTATTGCGCGTCAGTGATTGCTGAGGCCGGGGTTAAGTCGCTGGCTGAGGGGCGCAAAGTTGCGATTGAATTGGCTCAGAAGCCGGATTTATATTAATTAATTGATACCCCCCATCCCCAACCCCTTCCCCCGCAAGGGAGGGAAGGGACTAAAGCACCACCAGCCACACATTACTGTTCGTTAATAATGGCACGGCTAAACTCCCTTCCCCCCTTGCGGGGGTAAGGGCCGGGGATGGGGGGAAATAACACAGGAAGCAATAAATGAAATTAGGTTTCGTATCTGACAGCCTTGGCGGCATGTCATTTGCAGATATGCTGCAAAATGCCCAGCGTATGGGCGTATCTGGTATTGAGGTCAACACAGGTGGCTGGTCGACGGCCCCTCATTTTAATCTGGCAAAAATGAAAGAAAGCAAGCAGGCGCAGAAGGATTTCCTGCAGGCCTTCGCTGATCACGATCTGGAAGTGATCAGCCTGAATGCCAACGGTAACCCGCTGCACCCAACTGACAAAAAACAAGGCGTTTGCCTGCACGACACCATTCGTGTCGCCGGTGAAATGGGCATTAAAAAGGTCTGCACCATGTCCGGCCTGCCTGCCGGTAATGCCAATGACACCATGCCCAACTGGGTGGTTTCATCCTGGCCGCCGGAAACCCAGACCATTCTGAAATACCAGTGGGAGGAAGTATTATTCCCGTTCTGGACAGAAACCGTGACACTGGCCAAAGAATGCGGTGTTGAGCAAATCGCACTGGAACTACACGGCAGCCAGTGTGTATACAACGTCCCTTCCCTGTTCAAGCTGCGTGAGGAAGTGGGCCCGGTAGTCGGTGCTAACCTTGACCCGTCACACCTGTTCTGGATGGGAGCTGACCCGCTGGTGGCGGCAGAGGCACTGGGCGAAGCGGTACAACACGTGCATGCCAAGGACACCTTCCTCAACGCACCGGTACAGGCCACCACTTCCCTGCTCGAAAACGGCAGCCTGATGGATATTCCGGCACGTAGCTGGTCGTACATCACACTGGGCTTCGGTCATGGTGAAGAATGGTGGCGTCAGTTCTGCTACCGCCTGCTGATGGGTGGCTATAACGGCTGGCTGTCGATTGAGCATGAAGATGTGCTGCTCAACTCGCTGGAAGGTCTGGAAAAGTCGGTGACGCTGCTGAAGAATGTGATGCCGGTTAAAGAAAGCGATTTTAAGCCGCAGGATATTTGATTAGTGTAGTGTGTTTAACTTCCGGATAGCTCGTGTTATCCGGAAGTATTCTGTCTTTGCCATCAGTGTGATGACCTGATACTCAGGCTGTCCTAATGACGTTGCTCCGCAAGAGACAAACCCAACTCTGAGGCTACCTTATCCAGTCGTTTATCCCGGCTCCAGAGTTTTGTACTACCTGTCAACATGACAGAAGCCAGCAGGTGAATATCAACATAACCAATCCCCCTGCCCATCAGTTTGCGTTGCTCAATACAAAGCATGACCTCTGCATGGCTGGCAGAAACAGCAGCCGGAAGTGCCGACCACAAACCGATCAGCTGCTTTCTGTTCTGCAAGTTGCCGCAGGCCAGTTCACCCAGCACCATTTTGTGCATAACCACTTGCCCCTGCTGCAAATAATTCATCAATTGAGGCTCGCCGGAACGCAAATGATCAATCCATACCGAGGTGTCAACCAGAATCATAGCGGGTCGCTTTTATCACTTTGACGGCGTGTTATGTAGCTGGCCTGTGGCTCGCTGCAGCCCAGCTGTGCCAAGCGTCTGGCGCTCTCACGCTCAATTAATGCCTTGAGACTTTCACGCAACAAAGTCGTCTTTTCATTAATTCCTGTCAGCTCACTAGCTTGTGAATACAATTCATCATCTATGTTTAATGTGGTGCGCATAGTACCTCCTGAATGCATCAAAACAAGCATCAGTATATGCACAAAAAAGACATCCATCTATATTTTCTTCAGTGAAAGGTTTACTTAAAGCGCCAGAATGAAATAAAACAATTCATTATCAAAAGAAAATGAATGATTCTGAGAGTTAATAGCTCAGTAAAATCATCATACATTGCCTCACGCACACCACCTGCATAAGATCAGCAAACTAACTACCGGGAGGCGGAATCAATGAGTCAATTTAAACTGGCGGCCTGCGTCGAAATGCTGTGGCAAGATCAGCCAATGGAATGGCGGGTCAAACGCCTGACCGAACTGGGCTTTGGTGTCGGGCTGTGGAACTGGCCGGATCACGATCTGGACATGCTGGAAAAATCCGGCGCTAACTTCACCATTATGAACGGCTATCTGCGCGGTCGTCTGTCGGACGACGAAGGTGCGGAAGAATTACTGAAAACCGCTTATGAAACCGCACAGGTTGGTAAGCGTCTGGGTGTGGATCGGCTGAACCTGCACGGCACCGGACTGGGTGATGGCGGTTTGCCGGTAACACCCTGTGAAGTGGTGACCGGCGATATGTGGCTTAAGGCCCGCGACACCCTGAGCCGGATTGCGGAAATGGGAGAAAAAGAAGGGGTGACGTTTACCCTGGAAAACCTCAACCTGCCGGTAGATCACCCCGGTGTGCCGTTTGGCCGTGCTGAAGACACTATTGCGCTGGTGTCATCTGTGAACCATCCCAATCTGCGCCTGAACCTTGACCTGTATCACGCACAAATCGGTGAAGGCAATCTGATTGAACTATGCCGCAAAGCCCTGCCCTGGATCGGCGAAATTCAGGTCGCTGATGTACCGGGACGCATGCAGCCCGGCACCGGTGAAATCAACTATCGCGGCGTGGCACTGGCATTGGCCGACATGGGCTACAACGGCCCGGTGGGCATGGAAGCATTTGCCAGCGGCGATCCGGAAGAAGCACTGGCACAGTTCAGGGAAGCCTTTACTCTGTAAGCCAGCAATCGTCAAATCAAACCTTTCTGAAATTTTTGCTATCAAACCTTCTTTTATTTGAGAGTTTTGATAGTAAAATTTCAGATTAATTGCATTTCATACCATTCATAATAGATGATCATCATTCTCTGCATGCAAATCTGCCTGCAGCATATTTTCGGAGGAATCAATTCATGAGCAGAACCCGCCCCACTGTGGCTGATATGCTGGCTTTGAAAGGCAAGCGCCAGATCAAGATGTTATTCGTTGACACCCCTGAGGAAGCCGCAGCGGCCAATGAAGCCGGTATCGACATGCTGTCGATCATTGACCCGGTCTGGACACCTGAAATGCGCGAGGCAGCCGGTGACTGTTTTGTGCAGGTCGGGTTGTTATACGGCGAGTTATCAACCTATGACGATTACCTGCGTGCCGCCCACCGGGTGATGGGGATTGGCGGCGACTGCTGCTATTGCGCTGCTGGCCTGGAGACCATTAACAAACTGTATAATGAAGGCATTCCGGTCATTGGTCATGCCGGACTGATCCCGTCCAAAGCCACCTGGACAGGTGGTTTTAAAGCGGTTGGTAAGACCGCAGACAGTGCCATGCTGGTTTATAAGCAGGTCAAAGATCTGGAAGCAGCCGGTGCAATCGGCGCTGAGCTGGAAGTAGTGCCTGACCGGGTGGCCGCTGAGATTTCCAAACGTACCTCGCTGCTGATGCTGTCGATGGGAGCCGGAGCCGGGGGTGATGCACAATACCTGTTTGCCGAGGACATACTGGGTTATACCCGGGGTCACCGCCCGCGTCATGCCAAAGTTTACCGTAATTTCCGCGCCGAATTTGATCGTCTGCAGCAGGAACGCATCGCCGCATTTAAGGAGTTCATTGCCGATGTGGACAGCGGTGCTTACCCCGGCCCTGAGCATTGTGTGGCCGTGGCGGACGATGAGTTTGACGCCTTTATGAGCCGCCTGCCTGAATAAGGGCGGCCTGTATTCTATCAGGAGAATGAAAGAATGAGTGAATGGATTGAAGTCTGCGCGGCAGACGACATTGACGAAGAGGATGTCATCCGCTTTGACCACGGTGATGCAACTTACGCCGTTTACCGCAGCGCAGACGATGAGTATTTTGCCACCGCCGGGCTGTGTACCCATGAAAAGGTGCATCTGGCCGACGGTCTGGTGATGGACAATATCATCGAGTGCCCCAAACATAACGGCCGTTTTGACTACACCAATGGCGAAGGCAAGGGCGCGCCGATTTGTGAAAATCTGAAAACCTATCCGGCCAAAGTTGAGGACGGCACGGTTTACATTCAGATCGGTTGATCAGCACTTAATAAAACCGGAGCAGCACGATGCAAAACATGGTCATTGTCGGTGCAGGCGAGTGTGGCACCCGTGCCGCCTTCGCCCTGCGAGAACAGGGTTTTGACGGTACGATTACCCTGATCGGTGCCGAGCCATATCACCCTTATGCGCGCCCGCCATTGTCCAAGCAATTTTTGCTGGAGCGGGATGAGCAGGGTAATGAGGTGGTTCCGTATATTGCGCAGACGGACAATTTTGCTGACAGTGACATCCGTTTTCTGGCCGGACATCGTGTATCCGCCATTGATACCGGCCTGCATCAGATTACAGTCAGCAGCCCCACCCATGAAAATCACGTGATGAACTATGACAAGCTGCTGCTGGCTACCGGCACCCTGCCCCGGCCTTTGCCGGTGCCCGGTGTCGCCGGTCATCCGCGCTGCCTGTACCTGCGCACGCTGGCGGATGCACGTACTATCCATCACCAATTACAGCAGGCTAAACAGCTGCTGATTGTCGGCGGCGGCCTGATCGGACTGGAATTGGCGGCCTCAGCCCGCAAGCTGGGGGTTGTCGTGACTGTGCTGGAAGTTGCACCACAAGTGCTGGGACGCGCGGTGCCAACCGTGTTTGCAGAAATGCTGGCAGCCCGGCATGAACAGGAAGGTGTGGTGCTGCGCTGCGGAGTGCAGCTGAGCAGTGTCGGCCATCCCGATGATCGGGATGGCGTTACGGTCACCCTGCATGACGGTGAAATGTTGCATGCTGATCTGATAGTGATCGGCATCGGTGCCATTCCGGATCAGGCACTGGCTGAACAGGCAGAACTGACGCTGGATAATGGCATTGTCGTCGATGAATATTTACAGACCAGCGCAGAAAATATTCTGGCGGCAGGTGACTGTTGCTGTTTTCCCTGCGAACTGCTGAACGGTCAGTTATTACGGCTGGAAACCTGGCGCAATGCCCAGTCACAGGGCAATCTGGCGGCGGCCAATATGCTGGGCAAACAGGAGAAAATCACCGATATTCCCTGGTTCTGGTCGGATCAGTATGACCTCGGATTACAGGTTGCCGGGCTATCCGACCCGAATCATCAGACGATACAGCGCCCCCTGAAAAATGGCGCGCTGATTCAGTTTGAGCTGAATGATGAAGGGCGGCTGGTGGCGGCGGGCGGATTGGGCGAAGGCAATAGCGTTGCCAAAGACATCCGCCTGGCAGAGATGCTGATTGCCAAAGGGATACATCCTGACCCTGAGCAACTGGCAGATCCAGCAGTGAATCTGAAGAAACTGCTGCGCTGAACTGTTAACACCAGCGCATATCACGGGAGTCTGGCCGGGAGGATAGTACTGCTCACCTCCCCCATTCCAATGCGCAGCCCGTTATCCTGCCCGCACCACGCCCGCATAATCACCCGGTCGCCATCCAGCAGAAATGTGCGCTGCTCACCATTGCCCAGATCAACCGGCTCTTTGCCGCCTTTGGTGCGCTCAATCAACGCGCCTTCCTGCTCCTGATCCGGGCCGGACATGGTGCCACTGCCAAAGAAATCACCAGCCTGCAGATTACAGCCATTCACGGTGTGGTGTGCCACCATCTGTGCCACTGTCCAGTAGGAGTAATCGAAATTGGTCAGCCCCAGGCGAAAAGGTTCTGCTCCCTGCTCACGCATCTGCTCAGTTTCCAGCAACACTTCCAGCTTCAGGTCAAAACCACCCTGCTCCCGGTTTTGTACAGACTCCAGATACCCCAGCGGTTGCGGGTGGTCTGCAGGCCGCGTCCAGGCGGTGCGGTAAGGAGCCAGCGCTTCCAGGGTGACGATCCACGGTGAAATCGTCGAGGCAAAGTTTTTCGACAAAAATGGCCCCAGCGGCTGGTATTCCCAGGCCTGAATATCACGCGCTGACCAGTCATTGAGTATGCACAGGCCAAAGACATGACTTTCCGCCTGCGCTATGCTCACCGGCTGCCCCTGCGGATTGCCCTGCCCGATAAAAATCCCTACTTCCAGCTCATAATCCAGTCGCTTACAGGCTGAGAATACCGGCGCATCGGCATCCGGCGCTTTAATTTGCCCACAGGGACGCGGGAAGTCAGCCCCGGAAATATTGATCGATGAGCTGCGGCCATGATAACCAATCGGCACCCACTGATAATTCGGCAGCAGGGGGTTATCGGGGCGGAACAGGCTGCCGATATTGCGGGCATGATGGATTGAGGTGTAAAAATCGGTGTAATCGCCAATCGTTGCGGGCAGGGTGTATTCCACCTCGGCCTGTGGTACCAGGCTCACCGCAACCGCCGCCTGATCCGCAGCACCCTCACGCAGCGAACGCGACAACGCCAGCCGCAATGCTGACCAGGCTGCATTACCCAGCGCCATAAAACGGTTCAGGCCGGACTCTGCCGCCGCTTCCAGCGCTTCAGCCGCCAGACCATGATATAAACCGGCCTTGTGTAGCGCCGCCAAATCCACCACCTGATCACCAATCGCCACGCCGCCACGATAACTGTCACCGGAACCCTTGCGCCGGAATACAGCAAACGGCAGGTTCTGTATCGGGAAATCGCTCTCTGGTGTATTGGCAGAGGTCACCCAGCTTTGCAATGCCGGATCGTGGGTCTCATTCAAAACCGCCATTATTCAAGGCTTCCGTCATGTAACCAGCGTGCATGCTTTGGAGCTTGCCTGGTATCTGCCCATTCATTCAGCATATCCCATTTTACAGCTTCTGCTTTGGCATCCAGCTCCGGGGTATTGGTGGGAAAGGCCAACTCCAGCCGGTGACCATTGGGGTCAAAGAAATAAATCGACTGGAATAAGGTATGGTTAGTCGGGCCAATCACCTCAATCCCGTCCGCTTCCAGACGTGCTTTAGTCGCCAGCAAATCATCCATACTGCTGACCTGAAAGGCCAGATGCTGCACCCAGGCCGGGGTGTTCTCGTCCCGTCCCATCTCCGGTTGCTGCGGCAATTCAAAGAACGCCAGCACATTGCCATTCCCGGCATCCAGAAACACATGCATATACGGGTCATACGCCCCCGTCGACGGTACATAATCCTCGGCAAAAGCCAGCTGATAGTCCATATTCAGGTATTTCTGATACCACTCCACGGTTTCCTGCGCATCTTTGCAGCGATAGGCCACATGATGTATGCCTGTCAGTTTCATTTTGCATCCTCCTTTATTCCCTCCGGTTTCAACACGCCCCGGTTAATCTGATCGCGCTCAATCCAGCAGAATAGCGAATCTCGCGGAAATTAAACAGCTTTTCATAATAATCCGCCCAGTAGGCCATGCGCCCGCAATAGCACACCGGGCTTTGGGCAGGCGAATTCGATGAACTCGAATCCGTCCAGACCGAGGGGATTGGTTGTGGTGTTCGCTGTGGCAGCAAGGTTGTTCATCATTTGTTTCAAACCAGCAGGAAGGTCGTGCGAGTGTTGCATCAGCGTATGGATGCGGACAGGCATCTGAATAACGCCCCGGAAAGAGTACCTGATGCAAAAAGCCCGGATTACTATGTACAGCGGTATCCTGCCTCACGCACTGTCCCCCGCTCCACCAGATGACAATCCAGTACGATCTGTTCAATAGCCGGTAATATATCATCACGGTATTGCCGGATTTCTGCCAGCAGGCGATCAACGGTGGCTTCCACCATCGTTGTAAATGGCTGGCTCACCGTGGTCAGGTCATAAGCCCGGTGTGCGGCAGCAGTAATATCATCAAAGCCGATAATCCCGACCTCAGCGGCCACCCGTAATCCGAATTCATAGCGCACTGCATCCATACCACCAAAGGCCAGGATGTCGTTGGTAAAGAACAGGCCATCCGGTGGTTCGGGCTGAGTAAACAATTTGCAGGTCGCGGCAAAGCCACTGTCATAATCATGTTGTCCGCCGCTGACGACCTGCCACTGCGGCTGCTGAAGTTCGACCAAGCGGCTGATAAAACCACGCTGGCGATCAATGGTCGTTGACGCACCTTCCACGCCACCAATAAAGGCAAAACGCTGATAACCGGCAGCTATCAGCCGTTCTGCAGCCATACGCCCCCCGGCAATATTGTTACAACAGACCGTACTCACCGGATTATGTTGTGAATGACGGGCGAAGATAATCACCGGAATCTGTTGCTGCTGACAGACGCGGGTGAGTTGCTGCGGCAGTACGGATGAGGTGACGATCAGGCCATCGACCTGATACTCCATCACCAGCTCCACCGCTTCGTGAATCGACATACCTTCGCCGACATTGATCAGCAAACTATGATAGCCCTTTTCCTGCAGGCTGCGGGTGAACTGATTCAGAATGGTCAGATAAGCCGGATTTTCAAAATCAGTGACCAGAATACCGATCAGTTTCGACTGTGCACGAATACCGCGGGCCAGCCGGTTGGGTTTATAGCCCAGCTGCCCGGCAGCGGCCATGACCTTCGCCCGCATCTTATCCGAACAACTGGCTTGCGGATTAAACGCCCGCGAGACAGCCGAAACCGAAACCCCGGCTAATTCCGCAACTTCGACAATAGTGACTTTCTTTAGTGTGGTGATGGTCTGATCCTTAATGCAGCATAGCCTGCTCAATAAACTCACGACTTTGCCGCGCATTGCTCAGCGGGTCAGCATCCTGCGTCGGATCCATATCCTGCTCCACGGTAACCCAGCCATCAAAACCGATGTCATTCAGCACCCGGCGCACTGCCGGAAAATCCACACAGCCTTTGCCCAGCGGGGTGAATACTCCGGCACTCACGGCCTTATAAAAATCAATTTTCCCGGCAACCACGCGCTGATGAACCGCCGCATCAATATCCTTAAAGTGCAGATATTTCACCCGGTCAGCATAAGTCCTGATGACCTCCGCCGGATTCATCCCCGCATACTGACAATGGCCGGTGTCAATACATAAACTCACCAGGTCGCTGTGCAGATCGTTCATGGCTTTATCCAGCTCATCACGGTATTCGATAAAGGTGCCGGTGTGGGCATGCAGAGTCGGGGTAATGTCATGATCAACACAGATATTTGCCGCCTGGCGGATGGTTTCCATCATCGCATTCCAGGCATCCCTATCCAGCCGGGTAGCCGTTTCCACCTGTCCGGCCTGGTCGGTACGCGGCGAGGCCACATGATCAATCACCACCATATATTTAGCGCCCAGCGGTTGCAGAATCTCACAACTCCTGCGGGTAAAGTCCAGAATCTCATCACGTTTGGCCGCATCATGCAGGTAATGAAACAGTGTTCCGGCCAGTAACTGCAAACCCCTTGCTTCCAGTGCTTCACGCAGCACAGCGGTATCGGTCGGCATATAGCCCAGCGGCCCCAGTTCAGTAGCACCATAACCGGCCTGCTGAATATCATCCAGCACACTCTGCCAGCCCGGATTATCAGGATTTCCGGCAAATTCCACACCCCATGAACAGGGGGCATTAGACAGTTGTAATTTCATTAATGGCTCACTCCGGACGCTGGCGATAGAAAACATCGCCCTGATCAAACAGACGACGAATAATTGGCAACGTTATCAATCAAAATAGCTGAAAACAACTTAAATCTATTATTCAGCAGTATATTTGTCATTTTTATTGAAAACGTTTGCAAAAAAATAAACACGTCTACTAAACTATTACTCATCTTTTTGAGGAGGACGGCAGGCAATGCCCTTAGCAATGCCATTAACACAACTTGCCGCTACCACTGACCGGCCACTTGATGTGATCTGTCTGGGCCGGGCCGGTGTCGATTTGTATGCCCGTGAGCCGGACACAGACTTCAGCGCAGTCACCGGCTTCGATAAATACGTCGGTGGCTCCCCTGCCAATATTGCGGCGGCGATTGCCAGACAGGGCGGTAAAGCCGGGTTTATCGGTTGTGTGTCGGATGACGGTCTGGGGCGTTATGTCTGTGATTATCTGTATGGGCTGGGTATTGACCTTGGCGGCATGAAGACCGCAGGCGATGGCACCCGCACCAGTCTGGCGGTCACTGAAATGCGGGCTGAGCGACCTGAAGTAGTGATTTACCGTAATCAGGCGGCGGATCTGGCACTGAGCCCGGCGGATATTTCTGCAGACTATATTGCCGCTGCACGGATGTTACTGGTCTCCGGTACCGCAATGTCAGCCAGCCCGTCACGGGAGGCGGCTCTGGTAGCGATGCAATATGCACAGCAGCACGGAACGCTGGTGGTACTGGACATGGATTACCGCGCCTACTCCTGGGAAAGCCCGCAGGCGGCAGCTCTGTATTACCGGCTGGCCGCGCGGCAGAGCCATATTCTGATCGGTAACCGTGAAGAATTTGCCGTGCTGACTGATGCAGATACAGAGCAGCCGGATGATCAGCAGTTGGCGGCAGAATTCCTGCATAAGCCGACTGAGATTATGATTATCAAAGCCGGTGCGGCGGGCAGCACGACGTATACACCGCAGGGTGCGTTTGAGCAGGCAATTTTTCCGGTGGAGGTACAAAAGCCGTTCGGAGCCGGGGATGCCTTTGCCGGGACACTGATGCTGGCCTTACTGCGTGAACACTCTTTACCGGATGCGGTAGCGATGGGATCAGCGGCGGCGGCGATTAATGTCTCACGCAACAGTTGCAGTGAAGCCATGCCATCCACTGCAGAGCTTATTGATTTCTTACAGCAACAGGGTTGTGCCCTGTCAATGCCGGATGCACAGGATCATAATTATGGGTAAACATATCAAACCTTTCGATAACCGTAACGAAGCCATTATCGGCATCAATGATGACACCACACCACTGTGTTATTTCAATCATGTCCGCCTGCAGCAGGGCGAATGCTTTACTCACTGCCTGGACGGCTATGAGTCCTGTATTGTGCCGGCGGGAGGCAGTTGTAATATCAATGTCGATGGTGAGCTGTTTGAGCGGATTGGCAAACGCGCCACTGTCTGGGAGGGTGACCCGGCAGCGGTCTACGTACCGGTAGGCAGTGAGGCAGTGATTGAGTGTGTTTCAGCAACAGCGGACATCATGATTGCCGGTGGGCGCTATGACGAAAAACTGCAGGCTTTTGCTGTTCAACCGGAGGAGACGGACAAAGTCCAGTACGGCAGCGATGACACCAAAATCCATCGCAAGATCAAACATATCCTCGGCCAGAAAAATGCCGGCCAGCGCGGACGCCTGTTGGTCAGCGAGTTATTTACAGTCGGAGCCGGCGGCTGGTCAGGGTTCCCGCCGCATAAGCATGATGAAAACCGTGACGATCCTGCTGAAACCCGCTTTGAGGAGGTTTACCAGTTCCGTTTTAATCCGGAGCAGGGATTCGGGGCACAGTTTTTGTATGAACATACCGATGATTACGGGCCGGTGCATCACATTAAAACCGGCAGTGTGATTGCGATTGATAAAGGTTATCACCCCTGCGTGGCTGCTCCCGGTTATGAGATGTATTACTTCACCATTATTGTCGGCGAGAACAGCCAGTCGCTGCGTCAGTTTTTTGAGCCACGGCATGAATATCAGGTACACACCATTCCGGGGATCAAGGACATGGTGGCGAAGTTTAAATAATGCTGGTTAGCCTGAGCGATATTTTACCACAAGCTGCAGCGTCCACTGCCGCCGTTGCCTGTTGCAATGTGTTCGGTTTTGAAGATGCCATTGCCATCATCGAAGCCGCCGAACAACTCAGACGCCCGGTAATTCTGGCCACGAATAAGGACATGGTCGATTTGCTGGGTGTTGAAGTACTGGCCGGAATGCTGGTACCGCTGGCGAAGCGCAGTTCTGCCGAGGTTTGTCTGCATCTTGATCATTGCTACGACGAAACCATTGTCTATCAGGCGATGCAGGCCGGTTACAGTTCGGTGATGTTCGATGGCTCCCAGCTTTCTCTCACCGAAAATACCCGGCGCAGCAGACAGGTGGTACAGGTTGCCGCAGCTTTTGGTGTTTCGGTGGAAGGCGAAATCGGCTCCGTACCGTATCAGGAAGGCCGCGATCATATTAAATCGGTTTTTACTGAACCGGCGGATGCGGGGCACTATGCAGCGGAAAGTGGTGTTGATGCGGTAGCTATTGCGGTGGGCAATGTGCACCGCCTGACCAGCGTGGGCTGCGATATTGATTACGGGCGGCTGGCGCAGATTGAGCAGCGGGTGGACATCCCGCTGGTGATTCATGGCACCAGTGGCATTGCGGAGCAGGATATTCTGCGCCTGAAACAAACCCGGATTGCCAAGTTTAATGTCGGCACTTCGATCCGGCAGGTGATTGGTAATAATCTGCGGGCAGCGATGCAGGCAGAACCGGAACAGTTTGACCGCAGTTATTTTATGCGCCGGATCATGCCCGCGATCCGTACTGAGGCAACCCGTATTATTCAATTGATGAGTTAAAAAACAAAATGATAAACGTAGCCGCAAAGTTAGGCAGGAAACTGCGTTTAGGTGTGATCGGTGGCGGCCCCGGTTCGTTTATCGGCCCGGTGCATCGCGGTGCAGCGCTGCTGCACGAGCAATATGAAGTCACCGCCGGTGTGCTGTCTTCCGATGCAGAGCGTTCGGTGGCGGCAGGTAAAGCATTGGGTATTCCGCGCCCTTACGGTACGGCAGCGGAGTTATTTGCCGGTGAAGGCGGGCATGCGCAGAAGATTGATCTGCTGGCAATCATGACACCGAATAACAGTCATTATGAGCTGGCGGTACAGGCACTGGATCTGGGTATTGATGTGTTTTGTGAGAAGCCGCTGACCAATACGCTGGCGGAGGCTGAGGCACTGGCACAACGGGCGCGGCAGCAGGGGCGTTTGTTTGCCGTGGCCTATGCCTATACCGGCTATCCGATGGTGCGGCAGGCGCGGGCGATGATGGCATCCGGTCAGCTGGGTGAGCTGCGCATGGTGCAGGGTGAGTATATTCAGGGTCATCTGGCTACGCTGACCGGGCCGGAAAAAGACGGCACGAACTGGCACATGCAGCCGGAGATTGCCGGGCCATCGCTGATTCTGGGCGATATTGCCACGCATAGTTATCATCTGGCGTCATATATCACCGGTCAGGAACCGCAGTCACTCAGCGCTGATGTGATCAGCATCGTACCGGGTCGTGAAGCGCATGACTATTGCGGTATTCTGGCGCGTTATGCCAATCAGGCACGGGGAACATTTACTGTGACACAGGCTGCAGCGGGTGCGGTACATGGCTTGCGTATCAGGGTATTCGGCAGTAAAGGCGGGCTGGAATGGTTTCAGGAACAGCCGGATGAGCTGATTTACCGGCCAATGGGGGCGCCGGAACAGCGTTTACTGCGCGGCGGGCCCGGTTTATCGGCGGCAGCGAATCGTGCCACGCATATTGCGCTTGGACATCCGGAGGGCTATACCGAGGCCTTCGCGAATATTTATCAGGATCTGGCTGAGCACATTCTGGCCCGGCATCAGGGTGTCGATCCTGATCCGCTGGTGTTGTGGTATCCGGATATTAATGATGGTGTCAGCGGGGTGAAGTTCGTGGAGGCCGCGTTACGCTCCTCACAGAACAATTCGGGCTGGCAGTCACTTACTGGTCACTGACAAACCGCAAGATTTACTGAGGGATTTGCATCATGTTTAATGAAGAAATGCGTTTATCACCACCGATTCGCTGGGGCATGGTCGGTGGTGGCAGGGGAAGCGAGATCGGCTATGCCCACCGGGCAGCAGCACAACGCGATGGTTTGTTTCAGCTGCTTGCCGGTGCGTTTGATCTGGATGCAGCGCGTGGCCGGGAGTTTGGCAGCAATCTCGGGGTGGCAGCGGAGCGTTGTTATGCTGATTACCAAACCCTGCTTACTGAAGAAGCAAAGCGTGAAGATGGTTTACAGGCAATATCGATAGCCACTCCCAACAGCACACACTACGCCATCAGCAAGGCGGCACTGCAAGCCGGATTGCATGTGATTTGTGAAAAGCCGCTCACCTTTACCGTGGCCGAATCAGAAGAGCTGAAAGCACTGGCGGCACAGCAGCAGCTTGTGTTCGGGGTGATGTATGGCTATTCCGGCTATCCGATGTTGCATCAGGCACGGGAAATGGTACAACGCGGTGACCTCGGGGCAATCCGTGTGGTCAACATGCAGTTTGCGCATGGCTTTCATAATACAGCGGTGGAGGAACACAGCCCCGGCGCAAAATGGCGCATGAATCCTGAGGTATCCGGCCCGACTTATGTGTTGGGTGATATTGGTACGCATTGCTGGCAGATGGCGGCTATGGTGACAGGTTTGGAAATTGATCAGCTTTGCTGCATGCGGCAAAGCTTTATTCCCGGACGCGCGCCACTGGAAGATAACGCCCATGTGATGATGAAATTTAAAACCGGGGCGGTTGGCACGTTGTGGGCCAGTGCGGTGAATGCCGGTTCCATGCACCAGCAAAAGATCCGGGTCGTCGGCGAGAAGGCCAGTATCGAATGGTGGGATGAGCACCCGAATCAGCTGCGTTATGAGATTCAGGGTCAACCCGCGCAGTTGATGGATCGTGGCATGGGGTATTTATACAGCGATGATCCGGGCGTTTGTACCCGCATTGGTGGCGGGCACGCAGAAGGTTTTTTTGAGTCCTGGGCGAATATTTATCATCGCTTTGGTGTGGCGATTGATGCCATGCAGCGCGGTGATCAGGAGACACTGGACCGGCTGTGGTACCCGGATGTGGATGACGGAATTAGTGGTGTACGGCTGCTGGAATGCTGCGTGGAATCGGCAGATAACGGCTCGGCGTGGGTGAGGTTTTGAAGTGGAAAAAACATTCCATTGACAATGATTTTTAGAATATTTATCCTGCATTCAATTGATGGCAATATATCAGTAATATATCAATTGATCCCGGGATCGGAAAACTTGTGATAGTTTAGTACCAGGATTCTCACCGGCTTGGTGGTTTCCTATCATTATCTGGAGGAGTAATTATGAAAAAACTGTTCAGCGCAGCTGCCCTGGCTGTCTCTCTTGCTTTTGGTGCTTCTGCCGCACAGGCTGAAGACGTAAACATCGCTGTTGTCGTACATGGCCAGGCCAATGACGCCTTCTGGACTGTGGTCAAGAATGGTGTTGAAGCGGCGGGTAAAGACATGGGTGTTAATGTCGACTACCGTTCCCCTGAAACCTTCAACATGGTTGAAATGTCCTCGCTGATTGATGCTGCGGTGAATCAGGAGCCGGATGGTCTGGTGGTGTCCATTCCTGATGGTGATGCACTGGGTGAGTCGATCAAGAAAGCGGTTGATGCCGGCATCCCGGTCATTTCCATGAATTCCGGCTCTAATGTATCTGCTGAGCTGGGTGCTTTGTTGCATGTCGGCCAGGAAGAATTTGACGCAGGTAAAAAAGCTGGCGCAAAACTCAAGGAAATGGGCGGCACCAAAGCCCTGTGTGTCAACCACGAGGTGGGTAATGTTGCACTGGATCAGCGTTGTGCCGGTTTCGCCGAAGGTTTTGGTTCAGCTGAAGTCCTGCCAACCACCAATGATCCGGCTGATGTTAAATCAAAAGTTAAAGCGGCGCTGGAAAAAGACGCTGATGTTGACACCATCCTGACCCTGGGTGCAGGTAGCGCAGGTGAGCCGGCACTGGCAGCGATTGAGGAATCCGGCAGAGAAATCAAGGCGGGTACATTTGATATGTCAGCAAACTACCTGAAGGCAGTGGCTGATGGTAAAGCAGCATTCTGTATTGACCAGCAGCAGTACCTGCAAGGCTACCTGCCGGTTACCTTCCTGGCAATGAACGCCAGATACGGCCTGATGCCAGGTGGTAATGTGCCATCCGGCCCGAACCTGATTACTCAGGAAAAAGCTGCCCAGGTAGTTGAGTTGTCAGCTCAGGGTATTCGTTAAAAACCGTATATTCCCCCATCCCCGGCCCTTCCCCCGCAAGGGGGGAAGGGAGAGCGGTTTTCCCTTCCACACCAGCGGAGTTTATCGTATGAGTCCTGCCGATACCGCAGTTGACGAGCGCATTGCTAAAGTCAACCCGCTTAAAGCCCTGCTACAACGCCCTGAAGTCGGGGCAATTGTCGGCCTGATTGCCGTCATTATTTTTTTCCTTATCTATGCCGATACACGCATGTTTTCACTGGCGGGGATTATGAATTTCATGGAGCCTGCTGCACAGTTAGGCATCCTCGCTATTGCTGCCGCGCTGTTGATGGTCGGTGGTGAATTTGACCTGTCGATTGGCTCCATGATTGCCTTTGCCGGTATTGCGCTGGGCATACCGCTGGTCATGTGGGGCTGGCCGCTGTGGGCCTGCATTCTGTTCGCATTTGCGGTGGCGGTTGCCATCGGCGCGCTGAATGGCTTTATCGTGCTGCGTTCCGGCCTGCCCTCGTTTATTGTCACCCTGGCCTTTCTGTTTATCCTGCGCGGTCTGACCCTGGTCAGCCTGAAAACAGCGACCGGCACCACACAGCTGCGCGGCATTAAGGAAGCTGCCGGTGACAGCTGGCTGCTGGAACTGTTTTCCGGTGATGCCTTTGAATGGCTGTTCAGCTGGCTGGCCAATATGGGCATGATCGAAACCTTTAAAAACGGTACCCCCAAAGTACAGGGTATTCCGGTTGAGGTGATCTGGTTTATCGTGCTGGCGCTGCTGGCCTCACGAATGCTGAACAAAACCCGCTTCGGCAACTGGATTTTTGCCGCCGGGGGTGATCCGCAGGCTGCCCGCAATGTCGGCGTGCCGGTCAACCGGGTGAAAATCATCCTGTTCATACTCACCGCCATGGCCGCCACGCTGGTCGCCATTATCACCGTGCTGGAATTCAGTACCGCCGACGCCAGCCGTGGCCTGCTCAAGGAATTCCACGCCATTATTGCGGCGGTCATCGGCGGCTGCCTGCTCACCGGTGGTTATGGTTCCGCCATCGGTGCCATGATCGGGGCGATTATTTTCGGCATGGTGCAGATCGGTATCACCTACACCAATATCAATCTGGACTGGTTTCAGGTGTTTATGGGTGCCATCCTGTTAATTGCCGTGGTACTCAATAACTGGGTGCGCCGCAAAGCCATGTCAGCACATTAGGAGGCCCGTCATGAATGAACAGCAACCTATTATTGAACTGGTCAATATTGAAAAACATTTCGGTGCGGTGATTGCGCTGGCCGGAGTGTCGATTGCCGTGTATCCCGGCGAGTGTCACTGCCTGTTAGGTGATAACGGTGCCGGTAAATCCACCTTTATCAAAACCATGTCCGGCGTCCACCAGCCCACCAAAGGTGAAATCCGCATGGGCGGACGCAAAATGCACTTCCATACCCCGCGTGCTGCCATGGAAGCCGGGATTGCCACGGTGTATCAGGATCTGGCCATGATCCCGCTGATGTCGGTAACCCGTAATTTCTGGATGGGGCGTGAACCACGTGTTGGTTTCGGGCCGTTCAGCCGTATGGATTTTGACAAGGCCAATGAAATCACCATGACCGAAATGGCTAAAATGGGTATAAACCTGCGTGAGCCGAATCAGGCGGTAGGCACCCTGTCCGGTGGTGAGCGCCAGACCGTGGCTATTGCACGGGCAGTGTATTTTGGCGCCAAAGTGCTGATTCTGGATGAACCGACTTCCGCACTCGGTGTGCGGCAGACCGCCAATGTGCTGTCGACCATCGACAAGGTACGCAAAACCGGCGTCGGTATCGTGTTCATCACCCATAATGTACGTCATGCACTGGCGGTAGGTGACCGTTTCACCGTACTGAATCGCGGCCAGACTTTAGGCACAGCCCTGCGTGGTGACATCGAAGCTGAACAGTTGCAGGACATGATGGCCGGTGGCCGGGAAATGGCTGATCTGGAAGGTTCGCTGGGCGGAACGGTCTGAGTGCACCCGGTTTAAATGAAAGAAAACCGTCAGTTTCAGAGGGATTCTGAAAACTTTGATGGAAATTTTATTCCTTTCTCAAAGAGGCATGGAAAATATTTTCCATGCTTGTGATAATCGTTTTTTTACCCTCCCCCCTATTCTCAGGAGAAGATTTTTATGTTGAACATTTGTCTTATTGGCGCGGGACGCATCGGTAAGGTACACGCGATGGCGATTGAAAAAGTACCGGGTGCACGTATCAGCCATGTGGTTGACCCGTTTCCCGAAGGTGCTGAAGCCGTTGCTGCACAATACGGGGCGGAGGTGATCACACTGGATGAAGCCTTTAGCAGTGATGATGTCCATGCCTATATTATTGCCAGCTCCACCGATACCCATGCCCCGCTGCTGGAGCGTTGTGCTGCCGTTAATAAGCCGGTGTTCTGTGAAAAACCCATTGACCTGGACTATGCCAAGGCAGAAGCCTGTACCAAAGCGGTTGATGAAGCCGGTATCACCTGTATGCTGGGCTTTAACCGCCGTTTTGACCCGCAGTTTGCTGCTCTCAAAGAACAAATGGATGCCGGTGCAATCGGCAAGCTGGAAACGCTGATTATCACCAGCCGTGACCCTTCCCCGCCGCCTGCTGAGTACATTGCGGTCTCCGGCGGGCTGTTCCGCGACATGATGATCCATGATTTTGACATGGCACGCTGGCTGCTGGGCGAAGAACCGACCCGTATTTATGCCACCGGCAGCGTGCTGGTTGATCCGGCGATTGGTGAAGCCGGTGATGTGGACACCGCCAGCGTGATCCTGCAAACCGCCAGCGGTGCGATTGCCATTATTACCAACAGCCGCCGTGCGACCTATGGCTATGACCAGCGCGTGGAAGCCTTTGGTGAGAAGGGTATGCTGCAGGCCGGGAACCAACTGGAAAATACCGTGCAGTTTTCCGGTGCAGCGGGCGTCAACAGCGCAAAACCACAGTTCTTCTTCCTGGAACGTTATGCCGATGCTTACCGGATTGAGCTGACCCGCTTTGTGGAAGCGGTGCAGAATGGTACTACCCCGCCAACGGTGGCGAATGATGGTCTGATGGCACTGGCACTGGCGGATGCGGCGGTTAAGTCGCTGGAGAGTGGCTTGCCGGTGGATTTGTAGGGTTTAAGTGATGGTTTTGCTCCGGCTTTCGGGCCGGAGTCTTCACACAGACGAAGCTCACTCCCGACTCTGCAAATCTGCCAGTTCATGAGTATTGAGTAACCCGATAAACTCGCTGAAGTCTCTGTGAAACATTACTTAATTTACTCAGGTAGGGTTGGCGAAGCAGTTCAATCGCATCAATACGCTCAGAAACAGGGCGTGTTAACCAGTATTGATAGTCTGATGCCTGTTCCTTGTTAGTCGTAATATTGACTACTTTCCGGATCATACGTGGTGTCGATGACATTCTGATCTTACTCATGTAACTCTGATTTTAATGGTCTGATTATAACAGCTTTACCTCCCCCGCTGTGGTTTGCCAAACATTTAAACTGACCGGCGGGTTGCCGGTGGTTTTGTCAGGTGGCAGGTATTGTCTGAAACCATTTATATGTACGTAATTATGTTGTACATTGGTCTTAAACGGTAATACAGGAGAGTGAACATGACTGCCACAGCCCGACTGGATATGCGAATTGATCCACAGCTTCGTAGCGACGTTGAACGTGCCGCCAGTTTAATGGGAGCACGTAGTTTAAGCGAGTTCGTCACTCAGGCTTTGCGCGAAAAAACCCAGGCCGTGTTGCAGATGCATACGCGCATGGTGCTGAGCGATCAGATGTTTGATGATTTTTTTACAGCATGTGAACAGGATGCAGAACCGGGTCAGGGCTTACGTGACGCTGCCCGGCTGGCTGACGAATCGGGCATTCGTTGATGCACCCACTCAAACGGTTTGTGCCTTTAGATAAGGCTTTGCATGACCGTGCGGCTTTTGACTGCGGGAAACCTGAATTGAATACATTCATTCAGCGGAATGCCGCGCAAAACATGAAAGCAAAACTCAACTACACTTGGGTATTGCCAGCCGCAAAGATACCCAGGGGTGAGAAAAAACCCGTTTGTGCCTATTACACCTTGAGTATTTGTCATGTTGAGCGGCAAACCCTGCCGGATGAACCCGGCAAGCGTTACCCCAATTATCCGCTACCTGTTTTTATTCTCGCCCGACTGGCAGTGGATAAGCGTTGTCAGGGGCAGAAACTTGGCTCGGTTACGCTCATCAGTGCGTTACGGCGTTGCGCAATATTGAGTCAGGGCGGTAAAGTACCCGCTATTGCGGTGATTCTGGATGTGCCGGATGCGGATGCCCTGCAGTTTTACCAGCGATTTGGTGGGTTTCGGGAGTTGAAAACAAGTGAGGGAGAGTCATCGCGTTTGTTTATTCCGATGAAAGTGGTAGAGAAGTTGTAGGAATTTACAATATGAATTTTCTTATTGGAGAAAGTGGATTGGTTTCTCCAGTGTAGATTTGGTTCTTGGGCGTAGCGGAGACAGCGCAATCCTTCATTTCCGTATTCAAAGCATATTGGTGCTCAAGGAACGCATTGACAGGGATGTGTTACAGTGTTTCAGTGTGCGCCGTCAGGATAATGCTCAGCAGTTGATGCGCCACCTCTACCGGAGGCCGGTTGTTGATGTGAAAACGGTTGCCGAGTTGTTGGAAACCACGAAAAAACGGCGGGGACGCTGGTTGATGATATGGTCAGTTATCGGGTGTTGACTGAGATTACCGGGCAGCGGCGGAATCGGTTGTTTGTGTTTAGGGAGTATCTTGGGTTGTTTGCAAGATAGGCGTTATTGGTTAAATCCACTGCGGATGAAAGCAAAATGGTTTCTCGATGTGTTTCAGTTGACGATTCATGTGGAAGAATAGGAAATATTACTCCATAGCTCTTCTATCAAAACTAATACGGCTGGCTATATCTAACACTTTTCCCCCAGGCATACGACTAATTGATGCATTTCTATGGGCGATAATGATTGGTATTAATGATCCTTCGTAAATATCTGCCTCAAAAATACGAGTCATTTTTAACATTTTGTTCAACTCAGGGTAATTCTTATCTAACGCCTTTTCTGTCATGAAATCAGGATGCGACTTGTTCAAAAATGGGTAAGGTAACCCTAAGACAAAAATATTTCCCTTGGGGGTATGGTATATAATATCTTGACCAAAATATGTCTCGTATCCGAAGCCATTTTCAGGAACAGGGCTTATGTGACGATTTCTATATTGATCATCTACAAATCTATAATGGTTACGTGGCAAATGGCGTGCAATCATTCTTGAATGATCAGCCAAAGTCCCTTGCTTCTGGATGCCTATCATTAAAAAAGGTGGTTTCCCAATCTCTTTAAGCTTTTTATTCGCAGAATAGATTAGCTCCATCATGGGACGATGTAACCACGCAGGCTGACCGAAGAATGCCAACGGCCCATCAATGAAAAAGCATAAATCAGAAAGTGTTAAAAGATAATCTCCTCTTAAACAATCCATAATAGTATGAGCGAGCAAAAGATACTCTGAGACATTCATAATGCGACTAAGCCCACCAGATAAACCACCGTGATCAGTAATGGTTTCGTGTAATCGCAGACAGTCTGATGGATATATAGTTTTAGAACAGTGAGTACAAACTTGAGGGTCACCATTATTATTTAAGGCATAACCCTTTTGCCCATGACCATTATCTTCTGGAGAATGCCCACAACTGGGGCACTTATATATAAAAATGAAATATTCCCCATCCTTTGTTCTTGTTCCATGAGTTCCTCCCAATGTAGATGACATTCTGAAAAGCGTATTCAGCATTGTACCTGCATTTGGTAGTCTGGTTTTCTCATGATTGAGATCCTCATAAAGTCTTTGGCGAAAACCATCTGCAACGCTATCAGCTCGATTGTATCTAAGGTTTGAACTTGGTAGTGCTAAAGATAAAGCTCTTACATCTCTTTCTAATTCGTTCTTTCTAAGTGGATCAATATAACGGTGGGTTGGGCTGATATTGCTGCTCAATTCCTGATATTTTGAAACATCCAAAATCAAAGATGAGATTTTTACGTAACCTACCTTTGTGCTCGGGTATCTATCATCCAACGATGCTTCATAAAAACTTCCATCACTTGCATATACATATTTTGGTAAAGCTGACTCGTAATCGGACGCAGGGGTATAACCATCAGCTAGCTGTTTTGCAGACTCTATTGATGGCTCTTTTAAGTATTCACTTTGTTCAACAAGCGAGGTTATGTCAGGATTTTCTATAAACTCTGCATGAGCCGTCTTACTTGCTTTTTCTTTTAAAAAAGGCATCGCTGATTATCCCCAAATGTCGGGTTGAAAATTACTTTGTTCCTCTGCCACTGAACTGGAAGAGGCTATGTTTATTTCGGCAATTTTGGCTTTGATTTTCTTTGGTTCAAATAAGTCAATTTGTGTGGGAACGACATAGGGTGAAGAGAGTGTTTTGACTCTAGCGAACCCTACATCCTGAGCTCTTTTTAACGATTGAATAAAGTCCGAGAAATCATAAAATTTCCCTAATACTCGAAGTTCATCATCGTTATTTAGATGAGTGACTATCCAGTTTTCTGTGTTAGCCATAATATTTGGTTGAATTGATGAAGGTTCTTGTGTTGCATAAACTAATGAAAGATGAGCTTTTGCACCTTCTTTTGCTATGCGAGGCCATGTTTCATCTGGTTCGGCATTTCTACCGATGAGATTGTGTGCTTCTTCAACATATACAACAATATTAGGAGGTGTCTTGCCATTATGGAATATTCCCATTGATTGACTAAAGATGTTCCGAGCTATGCGTTCAGATATACTCTCTCTTACCTTGCTGTGGCCAACTGATAAATCAATTATTACAATAAATCCATTCGCGAGCAACTTATATATATCACTTTCAACTTCTGAGCTGCTTGCGATACTATGATGCTCAGCAACTGGTTTTAAATAAGATGCTACTTTTATATAGTTGCCAAGCGCATTTTTACTACCGATGAGATTGGCTAGCGTGCTTAATTCATCGTCAAACCATGGATCAGCTGTTCCACTTTTTTGGAGGCTCTTCCAAAAACCAACTTGTTTTCCTTGTGGGTCATATTCTTTCTGAATAATTCGGTCTGCCTGTCTGGCATCTTCAAAAAACCGCGCGGCATCCCTCAAAGACACACCTTCGCTGTATTTAGGAAAATGATTAAATGCGAAATTTTTTATTTCTTCTTGCGTCCATTTCTCTTTACTTGATCTTTCTATTGCCTCATTTAACACGTCAGGATAAATTTTTTGTAAAATTTGTCTTAGGATTTGCTTGTCCACACCAAATCTGACTTTTTCTTTTCCTGTGGTCTCAAATCCATTTTTATAAAGTAATGCTTTAAAAGCTGCAATACGTCTCATCCATCTGCTTTTGTCTGATTCTCCAGCCTCAGCAGGTGGCTCATCAAGGGAAATTGAGTTGGCAAGAATACTCATATCATTAGCCAAACCCTTTCCCTCTTGAAGTAATTCTTGAATGATTTTTAGGCCAACTTGTGGCTCTTGATAAAAATTGTTCCTTAAGTCTTTAAAACCGGTTCTCGGTGGCTTAGTGCCTCTATAGCAAATCACTTTTTCACCAAATACATCTGCTATAGATGAACCAGCATCTTGATTATTAGCATTGGCATATTCACCATTTATATCAAAAATACATTGGCCGATTGTAACATTATCTTTCATTCCAGCGAGTGAAACTGCTGAAACCATTGTTTTAACCATATTCGATTTACCAGTTCTGGTCATACCAAATACGGCTGTTCTACGACCTAAAAAATCTAACGGATTAACGCCAACCGGAACTAATGCTTCTTTTCCACTTCGATGCATCCGATCAGTTGATGTATATCGAACACTCCCTAAGTTAAAGTTTTTCGGACTTTGCGTGAATCCTAACTCCTTAGCCTTAGTATCAGCTTGCTTTTTTCTAATGGGATCAACAAAGTTGACAATTGTTCTCAACGCCTCGGAGGTCGGTTTATAAGCTCTTAAATGGGATGCGGAAGCAAAATTTTCTACATCTGAGCCAAGATTTAAAATACCTTCTTTAATATAGAAAGAACCTACAATTCTACAGCGCAAAGCACCAAACTGTAATTCAGTATGGGTAAAAGGATCAAAACCATCCAAAACATCAAAGTCATAAGTTTCCATACCTACTGGTTTCTTTGCTCTTTCAAGCTGGGTTCTTTTGCTATAACTATCTATCATCGCATCCAAACGGGTACGGTCAATTGGCAGTTCTGATGGCCCTAGCACTCTTAGTAGAATCACTTCTCTATCAATATTAGGAGTTTGTTCGTAATTTCCTTTATAAAAAGATGAGGCTAAAAGGAAGCTATTCATCGGTATTCCACCAACAATCTCTTTCCAATAATCATTGGATAAAAGCACAGCTTCTTCAAAGTTAATCGAAAGCATGAATCCAACATGACGTTCTACGTCAATTAGCTCAGTTAACGGATTCCGGTTTGTAATGTGGGTATGTTGAACTGACATGTTTTTTCCTTCGACTCTGTACCTAAGTCATTTCTTCTGCTATTGGCAGCTATTCGCTTTCTGTTTTGAGCAGACGGTAAAATTTCTGAGATGGTATTCTTCAGATTTGACACAATTAACTCAGACTTTGCTTTAGTATTGCCTTTTTTGCTTGTTTTAGATGAACAATACAGGACGTCTAAAGAGCCGTGACCTATAGTCCTGTATAAGTCACGTGATTCTTCACAGTCATCATAACTAAGTATCCAAGGCAATTCACATTCTGCTAAAGCATCTCTCAATTCTATGTGGTGGTTTTTCTTAAAATAGCATCTATATAAAGACTCGCCCTGCCTTATAAATGGAGGGTCAAAATATAGCAGTAGCTTATTTCCATTCAAGCCTTTTGTTTGTATTTCATTAGACAACCGATTAAGTGTATATTTCCATGATTTGTTCCAAACAAAGAGTACTCGATCACTATAGGCTTTATTCAGGTATAAAATTGTTTCTATGATTGCCTTTTTGTTAAATCGGCAATCTATTGGATATTTTGAGTTTTGATTTCGGCCGCCGATTGGGCCTGCTTTCTTCTCAAGAATTCCTGAAAAGCTTGTTCTGTTGAGAAATAAGCACTGAAAAGCCTTGTCTTCTATAGATGAAAACATGTTGTTTTTTTGATAATTCCATTCATCTATGGTTATTGCTGTATCTTCAATTTTTCCTAATAAGTTATTAACATCAGAAAATACCACTTTCCAGAAAGAAGAAAGTAGTGGGTCTAAATCAGCAAGGCCTATCGATTCAACTTTATTAGTATAAAGCAAATACAGGGAAACTCCCGCGCCTCCCGCGAAAGGCTCAACAAACAGCGATGACCTCAATCCATTATTGTTAATGATTCTTTCAATGTATGGAGCAAACCAACGTTTCCCACCAGGATAACGTAAAGGGTTTATCCTATGCACAGGTATATTACTCATGACTTGTAGAGTAATTCGATCACAGGAACATCAATATTATGAAGCAAAAGACTTCTCCTTGTTATGGGTTACTTTCGCTCAATGATTCAGGCGCATTCTCACCAATTGCAACCGGACGATTATTGCGCCATATCACAGCATATTGCCCCAGACGCCTTTTTTTGTCGAGGGCATCGTTCACTGCTTTTTGCAGGGTTTCCAACATTTTCTGAGTATCTTCAGATGGCTTTTTCATAATCCGGCAGCCTCCACGAGTTGTTGATAGTAGTCATCATGCAAAATTTCCCGTTCTTCACCTGCCTGTTGCTCGAATACAGGAACAGGCGTCAGGCCATCGTTCATAAAGCAACGTGTACGGTCAGCCTGTTGACTGAAATCAGTTAGCAGGTTTTTCAGGCTGCGCGGGAAACGGCGTTCAATATCTTTTAACGGAATATTATGCCCGCCATGAGCAACACGCTCGGCTACCCGAACCTTAGACATTTCCGCGCTAGGCAATGCCAGATAGATTAATTCTACTACCCAGCCATCTGTTTGTAAGCGTTTGATTAGTTTCAGGTAGCTACGCCCTGATAACGTGGTTTCAAAAGAAAAGTCTTTTTCAGTGGCAATGTTGTCTTCTATTTCTTGCAGAAACAAACGACTGGCTGCAACTAGTTCACGCTCAGGTGCGAGCGGAGACAAACCTGCGGCAATCAGGTCTGCATTGATGAAGTTTCGGCAACCGACTTCGGGTAGAAAAGTGAGGGCAAAGGTGGTTTTTCCTGCACCGTTCGGGCCTGAAATAATCCGGCAAGTTGGCATCTGCCATTTTCCTCAGTTTGTTATTTATGAAGTATCATTTGAAAGAAGTTTGTCACAGATTGAGTACATTCCCAAAACAAATTCAACTATCTCGATTCCGCCAAACTTGTTCAACCGTCTTTCCTCCATCGGCATGTTTTCATCAACCAAACTGGTCACCAGCTCGGCATAATTGGCGCTGCCAATGATGCAACGGCCTTCTTCAAGGATTGGTGCTACCTTGTTAGCACCTTCCTATTCAAACAGATAAGCCGGCAAAGCGGAGGTATCCGGAATCACTTTACTCATCGGTAGCAGCCGCTCAACACCCCTTCCAGACCGGCTCCCGCTTCTCCGCAAAGGCCTTAAACCCCTCCAGATTATCCTCACTGTCATACAACACATCCACCGTGGCAAACTGGCGTCGGGTAATCCGGTTCATGGCATCCTGGAACTTCATGCCCTCTGCTTCCCGTGCCACTTCCTTGATTGAGGCAAATACCAGCGGCGGCCCTGCCTCAAGCTTCTGTGCCACCTCCCAAACCCGCTCCATCAGCGCCGCCTCATCCGCCAGTACCTCATTCACCAGTCCCCAGCGTTGTGCTTCCTGCACATCCATCCAGCGCCCGGTGAGCAACAGATGCATCGCCACATGGTAAGGGATGCGCCGGGGCAGTTTGAGGGTTGCTGCATCGGCCAGTGTCCCCGCCTTAATCTCCGGCAAGGCAAAGCTGGCCGTGCTGCTGGCATAAATCAAATCCGCCGATAAAGCCAGCTCAAAACCACCGCCCACCGCCATACCGTGCACTGCTGCCAATACCGGCTTATTCAGGTCACGCAATTCCTGCAAACCGGCAAAACCACCGACACCATAATCACCCACCACCGAATCACCGTCTGCGGCGGCTTTCAGATCCCAGCCTGCGGAGAAAAACTTATCGCCCGCCGTGCGCACTATTGCCACCCGTAATTCCGGATCATCGCGAAACGCTTTGAAGGTCTCACCCATCAAACGGCTGGTTGCCAGATCAATGGCATTCGCCTTGGGCCGATCCAGCGTCACCTCCAGAATGCCGCCCTCACGGTGTGTTTTAACCGGGTTCTCAGACATTAGTTTACTCCTCGTTTGTTTTATTCTGCGCCAGTATCAGCAGCGCATCCGCTGCATACACCCCCTGCCCTGCAGCACAGACCATCAGCGGGTTTATATCCAGTTCCTGTAAGGTATCTGCCTGCGCCAGGACAAAATCCTGCACCGCCATTACGGTATCCAGCAAGGCTTCCTTATCCGCAGCGGGTTGTCCACGGTACCCCTGCAATAACGGATAACAGCGCAGCTCCGGAAGAGCCTGCTCTATATCCCCGCGCTGCACCGGTAATAATAAGGTTACCGAATCCTGCAATAATTCCACCCAAACACCGCCGGCAGCCAGCGTCAGCACCAGGCCAAACTGTGTATCCCGTGAGACGCCAATCAGTAATTCCGCCACTGCCCCGCTTATCATCTGCTCCACATACAAATCAGCAGACAACGGCAATAAATCACTGACAGCCTGTTGCAGAGCCGCCCCATCCGTCAGGTTGAGCCGAACTGCCTGAGCCTCTGTCTTATGCGCAATGCCCAACGCTTTTAACACCAGCGGATAGCCCGGAAGCTCAGCCGCCTGAAGGGCAACGGCCTGATCCTTTATCAGCCTGCCCGCCGGAACCCGCACACCGGCCTGCGCCAGTTGCGCCTTGGCTGCTGCTTCGGTCAGGGTAACAGTTGTCCGTGCCACGGCACCATTCCCGGTACTACTCACTGACCCGGCAGCGGATAATACCAGCGGCGCTGAGGGTTGCTGTTGCCAGGCCCGGCCAATATCTGCGGCCAGTTCTGCAGCCTGTAAACTTTCCTGAATACCACCGAGTGTGACAATCCCGCTGGCCTGTAAACGGGCTGCACAGGACTCCGGTATATTCTCCGCCAGTGTGGACACCAGTGCAGCACGCTGGCCGGTGTTGATAACCGCCTGCTCAAAAGCCCGTAATGGCCGTTGCCAGTCCGTATCATCACAGCGGTCTGCACGGGGAAAGTCCAGCACCAGCAGGTTCAGGTCAAAACCGATCTCCAGCATCGCCTGATACACCTGCCGCATCCCATCCTCATCGCCCCAGATATAGGTGTGATAATCCAATGGATGGTTCACTGTCACCCGCTCCCCCAGAACCTTCTCCAGTGGCTGTTTTTGCGCAGCAGATAAATCCGGGAAAAACACCCTGCGGCCAACGGCTGCATCGGCCATTAAACTCGCCTCGCCACCGGAACAGCTCATTGAACTGAGCCGGTAGCCGGGTAAAGCACCGTGGACATGCAATAACTTCAGGGTTTCCAGCCACACCGACAGGCTATCGGTCTGCGCCAAACCGCTGCGTTTGAAAAAAGCCTGTGCAGCCTGATAGCTTCCGGCCAATGAAGCGGTATGAGTCAATGTGGCCTGTTGCGCCTGCTCACTCCTGCCGACTTTCAGCACCACCACCGGCTTACGCAGCTCGCGGGAGCGCCGCGCCACCTGCTCCATGCCACGGATACTGTCAAAACCTTCAATATGCAAACCCAGCGCCGATACCTGCGGATCCTCCAGTACCGCCAGTGCCAGTTGTGATAAGCCGATAGCGGCCTGGTTTCCGGCAGTGAGCATATAGGCCAGCGGCAAACCCCGCCGCTGCATGGTCAGATTAATGGATAAATTCGAGGACTGGGTAATGATGGCCACCCCGCGCCCGCCCTCCGGCAAACGGCAACCACCCTGCTGATCCGGCCACAAAGCAGCACCATTGCCATAATTGATCAGGCCATAACAGTTTGGCCCCAGGATCGGCATCTGTGCAGCAGCGGCTAATAATTCTGCTTCCAGCCTGATTCCCGTATCACCGGATTCACGAAACCCGGAGGCATAACACACCGCGCCACCGGCTCCCATCGCGGATAGTTCACGCACCATGCTAACCGTCAGCTCACGGTTCACCCCGATAAAGGCCACATCCGGCACACCCGGTAACTCAGCCAGCGACTTAAATACCGGCAGCCCCGACAAGTCACTGCGCGTTGGGTGCACCGGCCAAACAACACCGGCATATTCCATCCGCTGACACTGCTGCACCACCGCCTCAGCCTGAACCCCGCCAATCACTGCAATCGAACGCGGTGCCAATAAGCGCTGTAGCCTGTCCATACTTAGCCTCCCAGCGGCCGCAACAGATCCCGGGAAATAATATGGCGCTGGATTTCCGAGGTGCCATCCCAGATACGTTCAACCCGGTGATCACGCCAGAAGCGTGCCAGCGGCAGATCATCCATCAGCCCCATGCCACCATAAATCTGGATCGCCTCATCGGTCACCCGCCCCAGCATTTCCGAGGCGTACAATTTGGCACTGGCAATTTCACGATTCGCAGGCAAACCCTGATCCAGACGCCAGGCTGCTGACAAGGTGAGCCAGTCCGCTGCATCGATTTCGGTAATCATATCCGCCAGCTTGAATGACACGCCCTGGAACTTACCGATCTGCTGACCAAACTGTTTACGCTGCGCACAATAGGGCAGCGCCAGTTCAAATGCCCGCCACGCCCGTCCTACACAGGATGCTGCCACCGTCAGGCGGGTTCCATACAGCCACTCATTGGCAATCTCAAAGCCTTTATGCACCTCACCCAGCACCTGCGCCGATGACAGACGGCAATCGTCAAAATTAAGGATGCAATTCTGATAACCACGATGGCTCACCGAGTTATAACCCGGACGAATCTCAAACCCCGGCGTACCGCGATCGACCAGAAAACAGGTGATCAGTTTCTTTTTCCCGCGTGGCGTGTCCTCCTCACCGGTAGCAATAAACACGATTACAAAATCGGCAATATCGGCATGACTGATAAAATGCTTGCTGCCATTCACCACCCAATCATCACCCTCCGCTTTGGCAAAGCACTTCATGCCACGCACATCCGACCCGGCATCCGGCTCGGTCATCGCCAGCGCATCAAACTTCTCGCCACGAATCGCCGGTAACAGATAACGCTCACGCTGCTCATCATTACAGGCCAGCAGAATCCCCGAAGGTCGCCCGAAAAACACCGAAAGCGCCATCGAAGCCCGCCCCAGCTCACGCTCCAGCAGGGTGAAATCCAGATGGCTCAACCCGCCGCCACCCAATTCCTCCGGCATATTCGCAGCGAAAAACCCCATATCCAGCACCTTATCACGGATTTCCATGCCTAACTCGCGGGGTACTGTACCGCTGCGTTCGACTTCATCTTCGTGTGGGTACAGCTCGTTTTCGACGAAGGAACGTACCGTGTCGACGATTAACTGCTGCTCTTCTGTGAGTCCGAAATTCATTGCCCAACCCTCCTAAGCAATTGCCCGTCCGGCCTCATCCGGCTTACCCAAATGCGCCTGTGCCGCTGCAATCTCCGCCAACTTTGCCGCCACCGCCTCACCCGGCAGTGAAGAACTGCGCGTTTGCAGGCTGACATGGATCAGCATGTGTTCCACCGTCGCCAGCAAGCGCCCGTCTGCATGGGCAATGCGGTTGAACAGATGCATCTTCTTGCCCTCGCCCTGCAACACCTGCGTAGTCACGGTAATCGGCTCCTGCGCCCTTACCTCATCCAGATGGCGGATATGTGTCTCCACCGTGAAATAAGAACCACCGGCCTCCACATAAGCGGCATCCACGCCTATCAGGCGCATAAAGGCATCCGTCGCCTCACTGGACACCTGTAAGTAACGGCTTTCATTCATGTGATTGTTATAGTCCGTCCAGTCGGTAGGCACGCTGCGTGAGACGGTTTGGATGGGTTGGCTGAAATCAATGCTCTCCGCATTGCCCGCAGACTCACCCGCTGCAGCGTCATACAAGGCCTTTTCATAATCCGCCAGCGTCTGACCTGCACCCCAGTCATTACTGCGCAGGGCCTGCATAATACCGATCAGATTATTATCGCGGATACGTTCCAGCTCACGGATGGAATACTGCCCGGATTGCGCATCCGACTGGCTGGCAATCAGCTCCACCAGCTCATCGGTAAATTCCGGCACATCCATCAGCTTCGTCCACGGCCAGCTCAGGCACGGTCCGAACTGGGCCATAAAATGCCGCATCCCGGCCTCACCCCCGGCCACCCGATAGGTTTCAAACAGCCCCATCTGTGCCCAGCGTAAACCGAAGCCAAAGCGCATAATGTCATCAATTTCTTTGGTGGTGGCAATACCATCACTGACCAGCCACAAGGCTTCACGCCACACTGCTTCCAACAGACGATCCGCCACAAAGGCTTCAATTTCCTGTTTGATATGCACCGGCTTCATACCCATCGCGCGGTAAATTTCAGCAGCACGCTCAATACTGTCCTGTGAAGTCTGTTTGCCACCAACCACCTCGACCACCGGCAACAGATAGACCGGGTTAAATGGGTGGGCGACCAGCAAGCGTTCGGGGTATTGCATACCAGCCTGCAAATCCGTTGGCAGAATACCGGAGGTGGATGAGGCGATCAGCGCATCAGGACTGGCTGCGGCTTCAATTTCTGCATACACCGCCTGTTTAATATCCAACCGCTCCGGGACTGACTCGACAATCAGGGCGCTATCAGTAACCGCTTCCGCCACACTTTTGCAAAACGTGATTTTCCCCTCAGTACGGCGGGGTGCCATGGTGAGTTTACTGTAGGCAAAACGGCTGTTTTCCAGTACAGCACTGACCTTGCGCTCTGCCTCCGGGTCGGGGTCATAGACACGAACATGGATACCGTTTTCGATCAGGCGAGCCAGCCAGCCTGCACCGATGACACCACCGCCGATGATGGCGGCTGTCTGGATAGGATTTTTCATTTTTTAACCTCTAAGATTAAATCGCCTCCGTCTCCCCTTTTGCAAAGGGGAGTGCCCTCCAGCAAAAACGGAAAGAATCGAAGGGTCTCCCCCTTTGTAAAAGGGGGAACAAGGGGGATTTACTACCAGCGCTTCACCAACGCCATCTTTTCACGCACCTGATCAGCCGTCATTACTGTACTGCCCATACCTTCAATAATGGTCACTGCACGCTCTACCAGATCCGCATTACCGGCCAGCACACCTTTACTCAGCCAGATATTATCCTCCAGCCCGACCCGCACATTACCCCCGGCGTTTACTGCCAGCGCCACATACGGCAGCTGATTACGGCCAATGGAGAAGGCCGAAAATGTCCAGTCATCCGGCACAGCATTGACCATTGCCATAAAGGTCGGCAGGTCATCCGGTGCCCCCCAGGGGATGCCCATACACAGCTGAATCATTGCCGGGTTATCAATCAGCCCCTGTTCCTGTAACCACTTCGCCAGCAGGATATGCCCGGTATCAAAGGCTTCAATCTCCGGACGCACACCCAACGCCTGAATCTGGCGTGCCATTTCTTTCAGCATCGCCGGGCTATTGGTCATGATGTAGTCGCCTTCACCAAAGTTCATTGTGCCGCAATCCAGGGTGCAGATTTCCGGTTTAATCTGCGCCACATGGGCCAGCCGTTCGGTGGCTCCGGCCATGTCGGTACCTTCCGTAGCCGGCGGCAGCGGTTGTTCGACACTACCCAGGGTCAGGTCACCACCCATCCCGGCAGTCAGGTTAAGTACCATATCCACCCCGGACTCACGGATATACTCCACCACTTCGGCATATAAAGCCGGATCACGTGCCGGTGCAGCCGTTTCAGGGTCACGCACATGGATATGCACCACCGCGGCACCGGCTTTAGCAGCGGCGATACAATCATCAGCAATCTGGCGCGGAGTGACCGGCACTTTATCGGAACGACCGGTGGTATCACCGGCACCGGTGACAGCGCAGGTAATAAAAACATTACGGTTGGGTTGCAGGCTCATGGCATCCTCCTCTGTGGAAATTAAACAACCATGCCGGCGGGGTGTAGCCGCTACATGTTCGCTGGTGAGCTGATCACCGGATCATGGCATGAGTTCTTCCGGCATTAAACCTCATTGACACAATCTTTTAGAAAAAATATTCTATTCCCGGAATATTCACGAGCCAACAGCCAAAATGCCAGCTTCTCCCGAAAAAATTACCACAAAATCCCCGCTACCGGAAAACACCGATGAATTGCGCACCCGCATCGCCGAGCAGCAACACCAGCTCAGTGCACGCCTGAAACAGGTGGCAGGCTGGTTACTGGAACACCCGCAGCAGGTGGCTTTCAGTACCGTCGCCGAAATCGCCGAGGCTGCCGGGGTGCATCCCTCCACCCTGATCCGCTTCGCCAACTTCTTCGGTTTCAGCGGCTTTTCCGAATTACAGCGGCTCTACAAACATCAGGTACTGGAACATCCGGCCAATTACCAGCAGCGCATCCATCAGCTGAAAGAAGTGCATGGCAACAACCTGCAAAGCACTCCGGCGACTCTGCTGCGGGAATTCACCGAAGGCAATATGCTGGCACTGGAGCTGCTGCGTTCACAGAATTATTCGGATCAGCTGGAAGCGGCAGTGGAAACCCTGCATCAGGCCAGCGAGGTCTATGTCGCAGGCATGCGCCGCACTTATCCGGTGGCCACCTACTTCTATTACACCCTGAACCAGCTGGGCATCCGCTGCCAGTTAATCGATGGCACAGCGGGTATGCAGAACGAGCAGTTACGCTGGCTGGATGAACAGGCCGTGCTGATCGCCATTACCTTCAGCACCTATGCCGAAAGCACCTGCAATGCGGTACGTCAAGCCGCTGAACAGGGCGGAAAGATACTGCTGATAACCGACAGCGAACTCTGTCCGGTGGCAACACTGGCCGACCATTTGCTGGTGGTGCGCGAAGCCGAAGTCCGTGCCTTCCGCTCACTGAATGCGACCTTGTGTCTGGCACAGACTTTATGTGTGGCGCTGGGTTACCGCACCCAGAACACTGACGAATAATTCATCCTGCAGCACTGATTTTGAGAGTTTTGATAGAAATTACATTCTTTTTTATTTCATTAATAGAATAATTATTCCAAAAGCGTAAAATCAGCAGTAATTATTGACCTTCAGGAGGATCACCATGACCCTGTTACGCCGTCCCGAACCCGGTGAAAACGGACGCTACCAACATATCACCCCCGAAAATGCGGGCTGGACTTATGTCGGCTTCGATGCCTATGACCTTAAGGCGGGTGAAAGCCTGAATCTGGAAGGCAGCGATCAGGAGTTATGTCTGGTACTGCTGTCCGGCAAGGCAGATGTCACGGCAGGCGATGCCACTTTCACCGGCATCGGCGAGCGCATGGATGTGTTTGAAGACAAGGCACCGCACGCGGTTTATGTCAAAAACGGCGAAGCAGTCAGCGTCACTGCCACCACCGATCTGGAGCTGGCGGTTTGTGCCGCTCCCGGTCACGGCAATCATCAAACCCGCCACATCAAACCGGAACACATGAGCCGCGAAACGCGCGGCCAGGGCAGCAATACCCGTCATGTCTGTAACATCCTGCCGGATAATGAACCGGCTGACAGCCTGCTGGTGGTGGAAGTCAAAACCCCGGACGGTAACTGGTCGAGCTACCCGCCGCACAAGCATGACCAGGACAATATCCCGCAGGAATCCTATCTGGAAGAAACTTACTACCATCGCATCAACCCGAAACAGGGTTTTGTGTTCCAGCGCGTATTTACCGATGAGCTGGATATTGACGAAACCATGGCTGCTGAAGACCGCTGTGTGGTAATGGTACCGCGTGGCTATCATCCGGTGGGTGCGCCGCATGGTTATGAATCGTATTACCTGAATGTGATGGCCGGGCCGACCCGCAGCTGGATTTTCAAGAATCACCCGGATCATGAGTGGATGCTGAAATGACAGAAAAAACCTTAGACATTATCTGCCTGGGCCGCGCTGCAGTTGACCTGTACGGCGACCAGATCGGCAGCCGTCTGGAAGATATGGGTAGCTTTTCCAAATACCTCGGCGGCTCCTCCTGCAACATCGCCTACGGTTGTTCACGGCTGGGCCTGAAATCAGCCATGCTGACCCGCGTCGGTGATGAGCACATGGGGCGTTTTGTGCGTGAAGAACTGCAGCGTGGCGGCGTGGATGTCTCGCATGTGGTGACCGACAAGGAACGCCTGACCGGACTGGTGATTCTGGGCATCAAGGATCAGGACACTTTCCCGCTGATTTTCTACCGCCGGGACTGTGCCGATATGGCGGTCAGTACCGAAGATTTTGATGCGGACTTTATTGCCTCATCGAAATCACTGCTGATTACCGGCACGCATTTCTCCACTGAAAATACCTATAAAACCAGTCTGCAAGCCATTAAATATGCGAAAGCCGCAGGCACCAAAGTTATCGTTGATATTGATTACCGTCCCGTACTGTGGGGTCTGACGAGTCTTGGGGATGGCGAGACGCGCTTTATTTCCTCCGCAGGTGTGTCCGGCCATCTCCAGACCATTTTGCCGTATTGCGACCTGATTGTCGGTACCGAAGAAGAAATCCACATTGCCGGTGGCAGCACAGACACCATTACCGCCCTGAAAAAAGTGCGTGAGCTGACTGACTCCACCATTGTGCTCAAGCTCGGCCCGCTGGGTTGTACGGTACTGCATGGTGATATTCCAGACAGTATGGATGACTTTATCGTGCATCAGGGCGTGCGCGTCGATGTACTGAATGTGCTGGGGGCCGGTGATGCCTTTATGTCCGGCTTCCTGCGTGGCTGGCTGCGTGATCAGGACGACCAGACCTGCACCGCCTATGCCAATGCCTCCGGTGCGCTGGTGGTTTCGCGCCACGGTTGTGCTCCGGCGATTCCCAGCGAGGAAGAGCTGTTTTATTACATCAAAAACAGTGCCGCTATACCGCAGCCGGATAAAGACCGGGCACTGAACCAGTTACACCGCGTCACCACCCGCGTACCGGCAAAACGTCCGGAAGTGTGTGTGCTGGCTTTTGATCACCGTAAACAGCTGACCGACATGGCCCGTGAGGCCGGTGCTGATCCGCAGCGGATTAAGGTGCTGAAACAACTGCTGGTCAAATCGGTGGAACAGGGCATCGCCAAAACCGGCTTACCACAATCGACCGCCGGGGTGCTGATTGATGATACCTTTGGTCAGGACGCCCTGAATGATGTCAGCGGCCGTGGCTGGTGGATCGGTCGTCCGGTAGAACTGCCCTCCTCCCGCCCGCTGGAACTGGAAGGTGGCCGCTCGATTGGCTCGCGCCTGAAAAACTGGCCGCTGGAACATATCGTTAAATGTCTGGTATTTTATCATCCGGATGATGAAATCAGTTTGCGGCTGCAGCAGGAGCGCCAGATTAAGGAACTGTTCGCCGCCTGTCAGGCCAGTGGCCATCAGTTATTGCTGGAAGTGATTCCTCCGGCAGGAAGCGAGGTGCAGGATGACACCATGTTCCGTGCCCTGCAGCGTTTCTACAATATCGGCGTGCGTCCGGACTGGTGGAAACTGGGTGCACAATCCCCGCAAAGCTGGGAACTGCTTACCGGACTGATTGAGGCCCGCGACCCGCATTGCCAGGGCGTGGTACTGCTGGGTCTGGCGGCCAGTATGGACAGTGTTAAACAGGGCTTTGTGGTGGCGGGTGATTACCCGATCTGCAAAGGCTTTACCGTCGGGCGTACCCTGTTCGCGGAACCGGCACAGCAATGGCTGGCTAATAAAATAAATGATCAGCAAATGGTTGATGCAGTAGCGGCTAATTATGTGGAACTGATTCAGGCATGGCGGGGATGCCGGGGGTGAGGGGGAAAACAAAATGTTGAGGAGACAATCGTGAAAACCATTCGTTTAACCATGGCACAGGCGCTGGTGCGCTATCTGGCCGCACAGAAAACTGAAATCGACGGTGAGATTGTGCCGTTATTTGCCGGTGTATTCGGCATCTTCGGGCACGGCAACGTCGCCGCTCTGGGTGAGGCGCTGTACCACCAGCAGCAAACCCTGCCCACTTTCCGTGCCCATAATGAACAGGGCATGGCGCACACGGCGATTGCCTATGCCAAGGCCAATAACCGCCGGCGCATGATGGCCTGCACTACTTCCATCGGCCCCGGTGCTACTAATATGGTCACCGCTGCGGCACTGGCCCATGTCAACCGCCTGCCGGTACTGTTACTGCCCGGTGATATTTTTGCCAACCGTACCCCTGATCCGGTACTGCAGCAGGTGGAAAATCCCGGCGATCCGACTATTTCAGCCAATGACTGCCTCCGCCCGGTGAGCCGTTATTTTGACCGTATTTCCCGTCCTGAGCAGCTGATTACCTCACTGCCGATGGCGATACAGACGCTGACTGATGCGGAAAACTGCGGCCCGGTGACGCTGGCACTGCCACAGGATGTGCAGGCAGAAGCCTATGACTATCCGGAAAGTTTCTTTGCTGAACGGGTACATTATCTGCGCCGTCCGGCTGCGGATGCACGGGAACTGGCAGCAGCACTGGAAACCCTGAAATCGGCAGAAAAACCGCTGATTATTGCCGGTGGTGGTGTGCATTATTCCCTGGCCACCGCTGAGCTGCAGGCGTTTGCTGAGCAGTATAATATCCCGGTCGCCGAAACCCAGGCCGGTAAAAGTGCGCTGGCGTGGAATCACCCGAATTATGCCGGCTCGATTGGCGTGACCGGTGCCGAGGCTGCCAACCGTCTGGCGCAACAGGCCGACGTGGTGCTGGCGGTCGGCACCCGGCTGCAGGACTTCACCACTGCATCGCGTACCGTATTCGGCAATCCGGATGTGAAACTGCTGCAATTAAATGTCGGGCGGGTTGATGCCATCAAGCACAATGCCCAGGCACTGATTGGTGATGCACGCACAGTGCTGGCTCAGCTAAGTGACGGTCTGGGTAACTGGCAGGCACCGGCCAGCTGGCTGGAGCAGGGTCAGGCCGCTATTGCGGAATGGAATGCCTATTACGACACGTTCACTTCAGCGGATAATGCACCAGCTACCCAAACCGGCCTGCCCTCGGATTCACAGGTACTGGGTGCGGTAAAACGCAGTGGCGCAGCCTCCGATATTGTGGTCTGTGCCGCAGGCGGATTACCCGGTGAACTGCATCGCTTATGGCGCACCGACCAGCCGAACGGCTACCATCTGGAATACGGTTTTTCCTGCATGGGCTACGAAATTGCCGGTGGCATGGGCGTAAAAATGGCGGAGCCGGAACGGGAGGTGATTGTCATGGTCGGTGACGGTTCTTACCTGATGATGAACTCGGAACTGGCGACCAGCGTGATGCTGGGGCACAAGATCATTGTGGTGGTACTGGATAACCGGGGCTTCGGCTGTATTAACCGCCTGCAGAATGGTTGTGGCGGCGACTCCTTCAACAACCTGCTGGATCACGGCACACTGGGCAATGCACCTAAGGTGGATTTTGCCGCTCATGCCAGAGCACTGGGCGCACAATCCGAATCTGTCAGTGGCATTGCTGAACTCGAAGCCGCCCTGAAACGGGCACGGGCAGCAGACAGCTCCTATGTGATTGCACTGGATACCGACCCCTACATGACTTCCAAAGGCAGTACCTGGTGGGATGTGGCAATACCGCAAGTATCCGAGCGGGCGCAGGTGGTTGCTGCCCATGCAAATTATGTTGAGGCGAAGAAGCAGCAGCCTTATTAGTTAACGCCCCTTACACAGAGATAACATAAATGAGCGTAAGAATTGGAATTAACCCGCTGACCTGGACCAATGATGATTTACCGGCACTGGGTGCGGAAACACCGCTGGAAACCTGCCTGAGTGAAGGTAAGCAAGCCGGTTACGCCGGTTTTGAGCTGGGCAATAAATTCCCACGCACACCGGAAGCACTTGGCCCGATTCTGCAGCAGCACGGTCTGGTGCTGGTTTCCGGCTGGTACAGCGGTGAGCTGCTGAAGCACAGCGTGGAAGATGAGATTGCCGCGATCCAGAAGCATCTGCACCTGCTGAAATCACTGGGTGCCACCGAGATGGTGTACTGCGAAGTCACGGATTGCGTACATGGCGATCAGGAGCGTCCGGTTTCCGAACGCCCGGTGATTACGGATGATGCAGTCTGGGCAGGCTGGGGTGAGAACCTGACCAAAGTTGCGGAATACACGCAGTCTCAGGGGGTGCGTTTGGCTTATCACCATCATATGGGTACTGTGGTACAGAGTGAGAAGGACATCGACAAGCTGATGGCCAATACCGGTGAGGCGCTGGGTCTGCTGCTGGATACCGGTCATCTGACCTATGCCGGTGGCGATCCGCTGGCCGTGCAGCAGCGTTATGCCAACCGCATCAATCACGTACACTGCAAGGACATCCGCCGTGAAGTGCTGGATGATATGCTGAACCGCAACAGCAGCTTCCTGAATGCAGTGCTGGAAGGCGTATTCACCGTACCGGGTGACGGCTGTGTGGACTATGCCACGCTGTTTAAGGGCCTGAAAGCGGCGGATTACAACGGCTGGCTGGTGGTCGAGGCCGAGCAGGATCCGGCGGTGGCACATCCGCTGACTTATGCGAAAATGGGTTATGAGAACCTGCGTAAGTTGTGTGCGGATGCGGGCCTTGAAGTTGAGGTGTAAACACCCTCACCCCAACCCCTCTCCCTCACAGGGAGAGGGGCTAAAAGCGAAATTTTTTAAACCGGTACTATTAGCAAGTATCGGGTAACGAGGAAATAGTTTTGGAAACAATCGGACATTACATTAACGGTGAGCTGCGCGCTGATACTTCACGCACTCAGGACGTATTCAACCCCTCCACCGGTGAGGTGCAGAAGCAGGTTGCTCTGGCCAGCAAGGCGACGGTGGAAGAAGCCATTGCCGCCGCACAGGCAGCCTTCCCGGCCTGGCGCGACACGCCTCCGGCCAAACGGGCGCGGATTATGTTCCGTTTCAAGCAGTTGCTGGAAGAGCATGCAGCGGATATTAACCAGCTGGTCGGCGCCGAGCACGGCAAAATTGCCCATGATGCCGGTGGTGAACTGCAGCGCGGTATCGAGAATGTGGAGTTCGCCTGTTATGCACCGGAGCTGCTGAAAGGTGAACACAGCAAGAATGTAGGCCCGGACATCGACTCATGGAGCGAATTCCAGCCACTGGGTGTGGTAGCGGGCATTACTCCGTTCAACTTCCCGGTGATGGTACCGCTGTGGATGTACCCGGCGGCCATCGTCTGTGGTAACACCTTCGTGCTGAAGCCATCCGAGCGAGATCCGGGTTCCACCATGCTGATTGCTGAGCTGGCGCATCAGGCCGGACTCCCGGCCGGTGTACTGAACGTGGTCAATGGCGACAAGGAAGCCGTGGACACCCTGCTGCATGACAAGCGGGTGCAGGCGGTCAGCTTTGTCGGCTCGACGCCGATTGCGGAATACATTTACAGTACCGCCACCGCGAACGGCAAACGTTGTCAGGCTTTGGGCGGCGCGAAGAATCATGCCATCGTGATGCCGGATGCAGATATGGACAACGCAGTCAATCAGCTGCTGGGTGCGGCCTTTGGTTCATCCGGTGAGCGTTGCATGGCGCTGTCTGTTGCCGTTGCAGTCGGCGAAGAAGCGGCCAATCAGCTGGTCGACAAGCTGAGTACCGCGATGCAGCCGCTGAAAACCGGCCCGTATTCGGACAGCAGCAACGACTTTGGCCCGCTGATTACCAAAGCCCATCAGGACACCGTCAAAGGTCATATCAGCAGCGCGGAAGCCGATGGTGCAACCGTGGTGGTCGATGGCCGCAATACGGTGATTGAAGGCTATGAAGGTGGTTTTTATGTCGGCGCAACCCTGATTGATAACGTCACGCCGGAGATGGATTCCTATAAACATGAGATTTTCGGCCCGGTATTGCAGGTGATGCGGGTGGAAACCATGCAGGAAGCCATGGAGCTGATTGATGCGCACGAGTACGGTAACGGTACCTGTATCTTCACCCGTGACGGTGAGGCGGCGCGTTATTTCACGGACAATATCCAGGTCGGTATGGTCGGGGTGAATGTGCCGCTGCCGGTGCCGGTTTCCTACCATAGTTTTGGTGGCTGGAAGCGTTCACTGTTTGGTGATTTGTCCGCTTACGGGCCGGATTCGGTGCGTTTTTATACGCGTCGTAAGACCATTACCCAACGCTGGCCTTCGGCAGGGGTGCGGGAAGGGGTAAGTTTCTCGTTTCCGAGCTGATTGCAGTTAGCGGTCAATTAAATAAGGCGGGAATTCTGTATTTGCAGGGTTCCCGCTTTTTTTCTCCCAAGTTATAAGCCTGTCTCTCCTCTAAAATCTCCTTTCCCATTTCCATTTGTACCCGGCTAACTACAGCGGCAAGCAAGTAATTGCATTAAAGACAGTGTCCGTATTAGTATATACAGAGCCCATACAACAGGATTGATTATGCTTGACGTTGAAAAAATCAGCTGGAATGAAGAGAAGAATGAGCTTCTGAAAGTTGAGCGCGGCGTTTCGTTTGAAGATGTTGTGGTGGCCATCAGAAGTGATCAACTGTTGGCGGTGGAAGCAGGTGCGCCCAATTATCCGCACCAACGCCTGCTGGTTATTGAGATCAGAGGTTATGCCTATATGGTGCCTGTGGTTATTTCGGAGCAGGAAATTTTCCTGAAAACCGTGATTCCCAGCAGGCGGCATACTAAACGTTATTTGAGGCCGGAAAGTGATGGATCAGAAGAAGTATCATGATTTTGACTATGAGTTGGATGCAGAGGAAATTGCTTTACTGGAAGCGTCTGAGCGGGGTGAACTTCAGCCTGTTGCGGATATGGATGAGGAGATTGCTCAGCTGAAGAAAGCGGCTGAGAATGTGGCTGGACTGGGCTCGCGTAGTAATGTGAGTTTGCGGATACCGGATTATAACCTGAGTCGGCTGAAGGCTCAGGCAGTGCGGGAGGGGATTCCTTATCAGACACTGATTAACTCGGTTATTCATCAGTATTTAAATGGTACTTTGAAGCGGGTTTAGAACAGCCTGAAAAACGGTATAATTAGCTCAAATAATTCTCAGTAAGAATTTTCATGCCCCAGACACCCATCCGGATTTTCATCAGCTACAGCCACGATTCCGACCAACACCGGAACGCTGTGCTTGCTTTGGCGAATCGTTTGCGCCATGACGGGCTGGATTGTGCGATTGATCAGTATGTGAATGGTTTTCCGGCGGAAGGCTGGCAGCGCTGGATGGAAACTCAGATTGAACAGGCTGATTTTGTGCTGGTTGTCTGTACGCCGGTTTATCTGAAGCGCTATCGGGGGCTGGATGATGATGGCGGACGGGGTGTGACTTTTGAAGGCGTGGTGATTTCGCAGACGCTTTATGATGCTTATTACCGGAATACCAGGTTTGTGCCGGTGTTGCCGGATGCGGGGGATATTGCTGATGTGCCGTTGCCGCTGAAGGGGTTTGGGGCGTTTCGGATGGAGCAGAATTATGAGGGGCTTTATCGGTATCTGACCGGACAGGCGGCGGTGGTTGCGCCGGAGTTGGGGGAGCGGGTGGTGAAACACCCTCACCCCAACCCGCTCCCCAGCCGCTTCAACGCGGCGCTAAGCTCCACACAGGGCGAGGGACTTTCCTTAGCGGCAACTGACCTCCGTTTTACTGAGCCGGATGTGCAGGCTGATGGGGTAAAGGAGCAGCGCGGGATGAGTGATACGATGAGGGCGGCGTGGCTGGCGGGTGCGTTTGCATTGTTGGCGGCAATTATCGCCGGGTTATTTACCCTGCTTGGCACACCGGATAACACCACATACGGAGCTTCCAGCCCGATTATTACCGGTAATGGTAATCAGGTGTCTACTCCCAATCCCGACAACCAGCCAACGGAGACCAAGAAATGAAACTTTTCCACTTTATCCTGAGCCTGCTATTGCTCATTCCCGGTAGTGCGCTGGCCTTGTTGGATAATTCCACTTCAGGTGATTGCAGTCCGGTTATTACCGGCGATGACAATACGGTTGAGTTGAACTGTACCAATACCGACATTCCCGAAGCTGCGCTGGATTCGCTGGAAAAATCACTGGATAAGTATTTTCAGGAGCAACTGCGCTTACTCAGTTCTACCGAAGGCACCAAAGAGCTGATTGATAAATTGCGCCAACAGATTAAAGACTGGATGCAGCGTTATCATGAGTTGTTAGCCAGTATTGAAGAAGACCTGTTAAAAGAGCCGGATAATGTCATTCTGAAATACGCGAAACAGGCGTTGGAAGCGGGAGATTTTGAAGATGCAGCCCAACTTTATAAGAAATCGGCTAAGGAGCGGGAAGAACATGTTGAGTTGCTGGATGAGCGGATTGAAGACTTGCAGGAGCGGCGGGAGAAAGGAATCGACCGGGCAGCCAGTGACCGGTTTAATGCGGGTCGGGCTTATGAGCTGAGTTTTCAGCCTATCCTGGCTTTGCAGGAATATGAAAAAGCTTATGAACATCGACCGGATCATTTTGAGTATGCATTTCAGTATGCCTATGTGGCTCAAGGGCAAAACCAATGGCAACAAGCTGAAAAAGTTTACACAAAACTGATTGCTGGTTTGAGAAAAGTAACAGGACATGATGAGCAACAACTTAACCAATTGACAATATTGCTGAATAATCAGGCTAACCTTGTTGGTGACGACACCCAGCGACGCGGCGAGGCCGAATCACTGTATGACGAAGCACTCGCTATTCGCCGAAAACTCGCCAGCGAAAACCCGCAGGTCTACTTGCCAGATGTCGCGGCAACGCTGAATAATCTGGCCGCACTCATCATGTCAGACATGCAACGCCGCGACGAGGCCGAAGCTTTGTATAGCGAAGCTCTGCTGAACTACCGCCAGCTCGCCAAGGACAACCCGCAAGTCTACTTGGCTGATGTATCGGTGATGCTGAATAATCTGGCCGCACTCATCATGCCGGACATGCAGCGCCGCGACGAGGCCGAAGCTCTGTATAACGAAACTCTGCTGAATTACCGCCAGCTCGCCAAGGACAACCCACAGGTATACTTATCCGATGTCGCAATGACGCTGAATAATCTGGCCATCTTATTGCAATCAGACCCGCAACGACGCGACAAGGCCGAAACCTTGTATGACGAAGCACTCGCTATTCGCCGCAAGCTCGCTAGGGACAACCCGCAGGTCTATTTGTCCGATGTCGCAATGACGCTGAATAATCAGGCTACCCTGATTGATGATGACACGCAACGCCGCAATGAAGCCGAAACCCTGTATGACGAAGCACTCACTATTCGCCGCCAACTCGCCAGGGACAACCTGCAGGTCTACCTGCCTGATTTGGCGAATACATTAGGAACATTTGGTATGGCTTATCTTGGTTGGGAGTTACCAGAGAAAGCCAGGCCACTATTAAAAGAAGCGACGGAAATGCTTAGTCCCCTTGCTATGAAACTACCCACCGTCTTTGGTGACACACAGGCTTACTTCCTAATAGGGGCTATACAAACCGATCCGGAAAATATCGCTTTTGTTTGTGCATCGATGAATGAGGCGGCTGAAGTTGCTCAGGCTGAGGAGCTAAAATCAGTGGCTAGTGGAATTAGTAATAGCTGCAGCGAGACCGAGCAATAACCAAACCCACCCCCTCCACCTTGAGCTCAAAAACATAAACCTGCTCATGGAGCTTATTCAAAAAATCTAACCCGAGGCAGCTGCAACTTCCAGTAAATAGCAGCCAGCCGGATCAGAAAAACAATCGACATCCCCAGCAGCATGGCCGGTATTTTATCAATGAACCCGGTCAGCAGCGTGTAAACAACAGTACCAATAATCGCCGCCAGCGCATAAACCTCCCCGCGCATGACAAAGGGTGTGGTCGGGGTCAGCATATCGCGGATCATGCCACCGGCAATACCGGTAATCACGCCCATCACCACGGCAACCGGTGCCGCCAACTCATATTCCAGTGTTTTCTGCGCGCCCAGAATGGCAAACAATGCCAGCCCGGCAGCATCAGCAATATCCAGCAGACGCAGCCGAATACCTTTACCGGGTGGTATATAGCGCACCAGTACGATAGTCAGCGCCGTGGTGGGCAGAATGATGCCCAGATAACTCAGATCAGTCGCCCAGAAAACCGGTGTGGCACCAATCAGCAGGTCACGCAGGGTGCCGCCACCCAACGCACAGACACAGGCCAGCACCAGTGCGCCAAAGAAATCCATTTGATGGCGGGCAGCCTGCAACACACCGCTGATGGCGAGCGTAATCGTCGCCAGAATATTCAGCACCAGAATGAACAGGTCAAAGTGACTGGCCAATGCAATTACCGGAAAGTAAAAATGCTTATCCTGACAGCTGCACCAGCCACAAGGCAATAGCCGGAAAGGCAATCAGCAGGCTCAGGCGCAATACGTCAGTCAGGATGAACGGAACCAAACCTTTAAAAATAGTCACAATCGGCACGTCCGGCAAAGTAGCCCGCAACACAAAGACATTCATCCCTATCGGCGGGGTAATCAGCGCAATCTCGGTCGCCACCACCACCACAATGCCAAACCAAACCAGATCATGCCCTTCCGCCACAATCAGTGGTGCAAACAGCGGTACGAAAATCAGGATAATTGCCAGCGAATCCATCACACAACCCAGCACCAGAAACACCAGCAGGATCATCACAACCAGTGCCAGCCCTTCAACGCCCGCCGCCTGCACAAATTCCAGAATGCCGTCCGCCAATCCGGAGTAAGACACAAACTTGGAGAACAGCAACGCCCCGAACAGCACCGCATACAGCGTGACCGAAGTGTAAGCCGTTTCCAGCAACACCTCACGCAGCAGCTTCAAGGTCATTTTCCCGGAAAACGTCGCCACCAGCAGTGCAATCCCGGCACCAATCCCCGCCGCTTCCGTGGGTGAAAACCACTTCAGGTACAGACCGCCGATAATCAGGGCAAAGATGAAGATAAAGGCCCACACACCTTTCAATGAGCTGAGGCGGGTTTTCCAGTCGGTTTTCTCACCCCGTGGCGCACTGTCCGGCTTCCACAGGCTGATGATCCAGATACAGGTCATATACATCACCAGCCCAAGCAGCCCCGGTACCACACCCGCAATAAACAGATCACCGATATTGGTCTGGGTGAGGATGCCGTAAATCACCAAAATAATCGACGGCGGAATCAGGATACCCAGCGTACCACCCGCCGCAATGGTCGCGGTCGCCAACCCTTCCGCATAGCCATAACGGCGCATGCTGGGGTAAGCCACTTTGGACATGGTGGCTGCGGTGGCATAGCTGGAGCCGCACACCGCACTGAACCCGGCACAGGCCACCATAGTGGACAGCGCCAGCCCGCCACGGATATGCCCGAAAAAGGCATTGGCCGAGTTAAACAGTTCTTTGGAAATACCGGTGCGTGAAATGACATTGCCCATCAGAATGAACATCGGCACCACCGCCAGCTCATAAGACAGCACCGCCTCTGAAATCGTCATCGGCAACAGCGTCAGCGCCACATCCGTACCCATCAGCAGGGCAATAGCGGCCAGCGATACAGTCAGCAGTGAAAAGGCCAGCGGCACACGCAGGAATGAGAGCAGCAGCACGGCAAAAATTGCCAGTAAACCAATGGTCATAGCTCACCTCCCTGCTCTGCTATTTCCACCAGTACCTCATCAGCCAGAAAGTGCTGGTAGAGCAGACCCAGTGCACTGATCAGGGCAGACACCGAAATAAACAAATACAGGGGCCCGCGAGGCAGACGCAGTTCGTTGCTGACATCAGAAATTTCACCAGCCTCCAGCGCCGACTGCAGAAACGTCCAGGCCACCAGCAGCAGGATAAACGCAATCAGTAGCACAATGACATGCTGCCACAGGCGCATGGCCGGATGCTGCAGAAATTTGTCCAGCAAATCCACCGCCAGGTGCATACCCGCCATCGTCACCAGTGGCAGGCCGCAAAACACCACCAGTGCCATCAGGTGCTCAGTCAGGTCGTGGATGCCGTAAATCGGATGATTGAACAGATGCCGCCCCGTCACATCGGCAAAATTGATGACTACCATGCTGAACAGGCAAAACATCAGCAGGTATTCCAGCAGGGTTTTGGTCAGGTGAAACAGGCGCTTTGCCATCATGATACCCCTTGTATTAACTTCTCCCGGCCAGAGCAGCCGGGAGAGGACTTCAACTTACTTCGCCAGCTCCTGATAATCTGCTTCAAAATCGGCCAGCAGTGCTTTAGGGTCTGCAATACCGTTTTCTTTAGCGGCCGTTTCCCAGTCAGCAATCATCTTTTCGCGGATTTCAGTGACTTTCTCAATCAATGCCGGTGATGCATCAGTGAACGTATGACCGGCCTCACGCAGTGCTTTTTCCGCATCCGCATTCTGCTGGTCAAAGGCATTACCCCAACGCTCAGCAAACGCCGCACCGGAAATACTATCAATCGCCTTCTGATCTTCCTCACTGAGCTTGTTCCATTTCTTCTCATTCATAATCAGGAAGAACGTCGCATCATACAAGCCTTTGTCAACGATGGTGTGATGCTTTAACACATCCTGCAGGCGGAAATTAACCACTGATTCCAGCGTATGCAAAGAACCGTCAATCACCTTGCTTTCCAGCATTTCATAAGCCTTGGTTGCCGGTGCAGAAACCGGCACCCCACCCAGACTTTCAATCAGCACCTGCTGAATCGGGCCGCCCATGCGGAACTTCTCCCCGCCAATATCGCCCGGCTCGGCAATATCCTTGCTGCCATGATGCATCTGCCCGCCGCCGAACATGCCGACACTGAGCATTTTCACCCCGGAATAAGCCTTGTCAGCCTGCAGGTGCTTTTCATAAGCCTGCCACAGAGCCACCGATTGCGCTTTGGCATTGCGCCCGGCGAACGGAAACTCAGCAAACCAGATCGATTTGAAACGATCCGGCTCATAGGTGAAATTACCCCAAGTGATGTCAGCCACACCCTTACGCGCCAGCTCCCAGTGTTGTGGTGGTGCACCCAGAGCCTTGGGCAGAATATTGACCTTAACCCGTCCTTCAGTGACTTTTTCCACCTCATCGGCCCAGGGCTTGAGAACGTCCGTGAACAGGAAATGAGTTTGCGGCACCCAGTTCGACATGGTCAGGGTTTCGGCAGCCTGTGAAGCACCGGCAAATAAACTGCCCGCTACTAACACGGCGGATAACACAGTTTTCTGTACCAGCGTTTGTTTGAGTCTAAAGCACATCATTTTATTTCTCCTCCGGAAATAAGGTTTATACATGAGTGTCAGGCAGGGTGCGCTGACGGATCAACTCAGCAATCAGTGAGGCACCCAGCGGAATAATTCGGGTATCAAAAACGAACTCGGGGTGATGGCAATACGGGCCATCCTGCCCCATAAAAAAGTAAGCGCCCGGGATTTCTTGCAGGAAATAAGCAAAATCTTCCGAAGCCATCAGCGGGCGGCAATTCGCCTGCACGTTGTCAGCACCGGCCACTTGCGCCGCCACTTCCAGCACCGCCTGCATCTGCAGCGGATGGTTTTGCGTGACCGGCGACTCCACCGGATAACTCAGGCTCACCGTGACGCCGTACAGCGATTCAGTACTGCGGGCGACCTTGTCCAGCTGCTGCTTGATAATGTTGCGCACCGTTTCGGAGTGGGTGCGGATAGTGCCTTCCATCTTCAGCTGCTCAGGCAGAATATTGAAGGCATTCCCGGCATGGATGCTGCCAAAAGAAATTACCCCACTGTCACGGCTATCCAGCAGGCGGCTAAGGCTTTGCTGCAGTGAAGTCAGGAAATGAGCGCTGGCCAGAATCGCATCCTGTCCGGTATGCGGCGCGGAACCGTGGGTACCCTGCGCCTGCATTTCCACCACCACATGATCCGCAGAAGCCAGCGCACCGGCAGAAGGCACACCGATCTGACCTGCGCCTAAACCCGGCAGGTTATGCATAGCGTAGATTTCATCACAGGGGAAACGCTGTAAAAAACCATCCTCCAGCATCGCCTGTGCGCCGGTTAATAATTCTTCAGCGGGCTGGAAAACAAAAATAGCTGTGCCACAAAAGTCGCGATGTTCAGCCAGATAACTTGCCGCAGACAATAAGGTCACGGTATGTCCGTCATGGCCGCAGCCATGAAACTTGCCATCGACCTGCGAATGATAATGAACGCCGGAACATTCCTGCATCGGCAGTGCATCCAGCTCAGCGCGGAAGCCGATGGTTCTGCCCTGCCCGCCGGTGCCCTGCAATACACCCACCACGCCGGTTTTACCGATGCCGGTGTGTACTTCAATACCGGCAGCCTGCAGGCGTTCAGCGACAAAACGGGCGGTATGGTTTTCATCAAATCCGGTTTCCGGCTGGCGATGGATGGTGTGTAACCAGCCTTCCAGCTCATCCCGTCTGTCATCAAACCATTGGCGCATGATCCACTCCTCTTTTTATCTCCTGAAAAGATAATCTCAAAATAAGAATATCTTGTCTAGTGATTTTTAAGCGGAATTTGTTATAGTCAGCTGTCACTTCATAAATACGTATGGCAGACAGGATGTTTATCGATAAAGACAGTGTTTTTCGTAACAGTGCACTCACTCACCGCCTGGAGATTCTGGCCAATGAAGCCATCCGCGCCAATGATTCGCTGTTTGTGGAACAGACCGGCTGTACCATCCGTGAATACCGGGTATTGCGGATGATTGATGAGCATGGCGGGATTGCCTTTAATGAAATCATGCACATCACCGGTCTGGATCGCAGTCTGGTTTCCCGGCTGATCCGCACCCTGCTGGAGCGGGAACTGATTTACCGGGTGAACAGCAAGGAAGATGCGCGGCGTTTTGGCTTGTTTACCACCGACAGCGGCAAAACCACCTGTGAGCGTGGCAGGCGCTTATCCGCTGCGGCAGAGGAAATATTGTTCTCGCCATTGCTGGGTGATGAGCTGCAGCAGCTGAATGATTTGCTGGACAAGCTGGTTATCTGGGTGCGTTCGCCCGATTACAACGCGCAGTTGCAGGACATGCAGGATATGAGTACATCTTTTTGCCGAGCTAAAAAACAGCAGGAGCAGTCCGGATGAGTCAGGTGCAACCAGCGAAATCTCAGACCCGATTTGTGGACATTGACTGGGCAGGCCGCCCGGTCAGTATTGAATATCAGTGGGTCGGTGCTGATGACTCCCGTGCACCACTGATGATTTTCCTGCATGAAGGGCTGGGTTCGGTCAGCCTGTGGCGCGACTATCCGGCCAGGCTGTGTAACGAGCTGGGCTGGAGCGGACTGGTATATTCACGCCCGGCCTATGGGCAGTCGACGCCACGCGCGGTGGATGAGCTTTGGGATGTTGACTTTATGCACCGGCAGGCACATGAAGTTCTGCCCGCCCTGCTCGATGCGCTGGCTATTGATACAGCAAAGCGTCCGGTCTGGCTGTTCGGGCACAGTGACGGGGCATCTATTGCCCTGCTCTATGCGGCCCGTTTCCCGGACAAGCTGGCCGGGCTGATTGTGCTGGCGCCACACATTATGGTGGAAGAGCTGACCATCCGCAGTATTGAGCAGGCTAAGCTGACCTATCAGCAAACCAACCTGCGCGATAAGCTGGGCAGACATCATGCCGACCCGGATTCGGCCTTCTGGGGCTGGAATAATATCTGGCTGCACCCACCGTTCCGGGCCTGGTCGATTGAGGATGAGATCCGGACAATCCGTTGCCCGTTGCTGGCGGTGCAGGGGCGGGATGATGAATACGGCTCGCTGGAACAAATCCACGGTATAGCCCGCCGGGTACCGCAGACACAGTTGCTGGAACTGGCGGATTGCGGGCACTCACCGCATCGGGATCAGGTTGAAGCCTTAACCCTGGGCGTCAAAACATTTATCAACGGATACTCAGATACCCAGCAGTCATAAGTTCTCATAGTAAATCTGACAAACCCTTCTTGTCAGCCCGTCCGGCACAGGAAAAGCCACGCGTTTCTGCCCTGCCCCCCGGTTAAGGCCGTACTCCCAGCATCTCATCATAAACGGCCCACGCCGCCAGTGCCTCCTCCTCCGTCAGCTTCTGTGTCACATACCCCCGGTCGATGACCACGTAATCCCCCACCGCAAACGTCTCATCCTGCATCATAAACAGGCTGACTTCACGCTCCACACCTTTAGCTTCACAGCGGGCGATAAGCCGGTCAATATGCTGAATTTTCATCGGTACAGCGAGGCACATAATCCCATCTCTTAATTCTGACTCCTGCATCATAACAGCCTGTTTTTGCTGTGGCTGCAAGTGAATCTTATTACCCGGCCATAAGCAGAAATTTCTTGACCCAGGTCAGCAGAAGTGCGAATTCCATATCATGGAACAACAAACTGCATTAGTATACGCTTATGGATAAAAAGACACTGGTGTTGGCCATCGGAAACAAGCTGCTCAGCGATGAGGGTGTTGGCTTGCATGTACTGGCGGTATTACAGCAACAATATCCATCGGCTGACAAAAACATTAGCTGGCTGGATGGGGGCACACTGAGTTTTACCCTGGCCGGTGAAGTCAGTGATGCGGATCAGCTGATCGTGATTGATGCCGCGCAACTACAGGCGCAGTCCGGTGCAGTACGCTGTATGGTGAACGCAGAAATGGACGAATTTCTCGGTAACTGTAAGCGCAGTGTGCATGAGATTGGTCTGCTGGATCTGCTGGATATTTCACGACTGACCGATAGTTTGCCGCAACAGCGGGCATTGATCGGGATTCAGCCACAGCGGATTGACTGGGGCGATGATCTCAGTGAGCCTGTGGCGGCGGCGGTGCCCCTGGCGGTACGGCAGGTAAGTGAGCTTCTGGATGTCTGGACAAAAAATGACGGGGTCTGATCATGCAAGCAAATGCAGCGACTTGTGCACAGCATAATTTTAAAACCGGCAACGATATTCTGATCCTGCATGAAATCCGCCATGCCCTGCAACGGTTGCTGGAAACCGGCGAGGAAACTACCATTGATTTGCGGGCGCTGCCCATGGCTCCGGGAGAAGAGGCCATGATCGAATCCGCATTGGGTGTCGGTGAGCTGAGTATCAGACTCGATGCGCTAGGCCCTTCGACCATTACTGAAACACAATTTTCCGGTGTATGGCTGGTGACCCACTTCAATACTGAGGAAGAAATTCTCGGTAAGTTTATTGAAATCACCCGCGTACCCAAACTGATTATTGCCCAGGCCGAAGACATGGAACATGGTCTGGAGCAGCTGAGAAGCAAACTTTCCCAATCACAGTGAGCCTGCAACAGGCTGGGAGTAAAACATGTCACGAGAGGAAACCTTAAAACAGGCACTGACCCGCAATGGTGTGTCGCGGCGCGGATTTTTAAAATTCTGCGCCACCACTGCATCATTAATGGCCCTGCCACCGGCGATGGTACCGGCTATTGCCGCAGCGCTGGAGTCGGCCAAACGCCCGTCAGTGATCTGGCTGTCATTTCAGGAATGCACCGGCTGTGCCGAGTCTCTGACCCGTTCGCATTCACCCACAGTGGAAGGGCTGATTTTTGACGCCATTTCACTGGATTATCAACACACCCTGCAGGCTGCTTCCGGTGATGCGGCGGAACATGCCCGCGAAGCTGCGATGCAGGAAAACTGGGGCAAATATATCCTGGTCGTGGATGGTTCGATTCCGCTGGATAATCCGGGTTATTCCACCATTGCCGGGATTTCCAATCTGGCGATGCTTGAAGAAACAGCTAAAGGGGCGGCAGCGATTGTCGCGGTGGGTACCTGCGCCACCTTTGGCGGGATTCCGAAAGCCAATCCGAATCCGACCGGCGCCGTATCAGTCGGCGACATTATTAAGGACAAACCGATCATCAATGTTTCAGGCTGCCCACCGATTCCGGTGGTGATTACCGGCGTACTGGCACATTTTCTGACTTTCGGCACAATTCCGGAGCTGGATTCCCTGGGGCGTCCGAAAGCCTTTTACGGCAATAATATCCACGACCGCTGCTATCGCCGGCCATTTTATGAGCGTGGTGAGTTCGCGGAGACCTTCGATGATGAAGGTGCCAGGAAAGGCTGGTGTTTATTCAAGCTGGGTTGCAAAGGCCCGGTCACCTACAATGCCTGTGCCACCACCAAATGGAATCAGGGCACCAGCTTCCCGATTGAGGCCGGACACGGCTGTATCGGTTGTTCGGAGCCGGATTTCTGGGATATGGGCGGTTTCTATCAGGCCTTGTCCCAGCCTGCGGTTAGTCTGGGCACTGCTGCAGCTTATGCTGCTGTGGCCGGAGCCGGAATTGGCCTGGGTAGTGCCGTGCTGAACCGCCGCAAACAGTCCGCTGCACAAGCGCAGCATCAGACCGTCACCATTCACGATCTGCGTCCGAAGCAAACGGATGCTGAAAGCAGGGAGGAATAAAAATGACTTCTGCTGAGTTTTTACTATGGGTGCGTGGCCCTGTGCTGCAGTTTGCCACGGTTGTGTTCATTTTTGGTGTGGTACTGCGTTTGCTGGAAATATTGTTGCTGGGGCGCAAGGAAGAGCTGGCGGAGGTGCGCAGCAGCGGGTTAAAAGAAGGGTTTATAACGATTCTGACCCGGTCTCTGCCTGCAGATAAGAATACTTTGCGGCGCTCCATGTTTACCATGATCACCGGTTATGTGTTCCACATCGGTTTGTTCGTCATTATCTTTTTACTGGCTCCGCATATCAGCCTGTTCAAATCCGTCTTCGGGTTTGCCTGGCCATCCATCAGTACCCCCATTGTGGATATGATTACCGTGATCACCATGCTGGCTTTGCTGGCAGCACTTTATCATCGCCTGACCACTCCTGTGCTGAGGCATTTGTCCACCCCGGCGGATTATCTGGTCTGGGGGCTGACTTTTGTGCCGGTACTGACCGGATATATGGCCTACCACCATCTGTTGCTGCCGTACAGCTGGATGCTGGGACTGCATATTTTCAGTGTGGCGGTGTTAATGATTCTGTTTCCGTTCACCAAACTGATGCATGCCTTCACCCTGTTTATTTCACGCTGGTACGGCGGTTCAATCGCCGGACGCAGAGGAGTGCAATCATGAGCGAAGCAAGCTTAGAGCGCGGTATTAATGCGCTGAAAGAACAGATTGATGCACCGGTGGCGGCTTTTTTCAGTAGCTGCACCCACTGTGGCATGTGTGCGGATGCCTGTCTGTTTTACACCGAAACCAAAGATCCGGCGCTGGTACCGATTCTGAAAGTCGAGCCGATGCGCCGCTTGTGGGAACAGGAATACACCCTGATCGGACGGGCCAAAAAAGCGCTGGGACTAAGTAAGAAAATTACTGATGAAGAGCTGGAAGAATGGCAGCGGCTGGTGTACGACTCATGCACACTGTGCGGACGCTGCAGCATGGTCTGTCCGGTAGGTAATGATATTACCTATATGATCCGCAAGATGCGCGAAGGTATGTCGGCCTCCGGCCATGCGCCGGAAGGATTGATCGGCGCCAGCCAGCGCACCATTGAAATCGGCAGTCCGATGGGCGTCCGTTTACCGGCGTTGCAGGCGCAGATGAAGCACGTGACCAAAGCCACAGGCATCGATATTCCGCTGGATCAGCAAGGTGCGGAATATCTGTTACTGATGTCTTCCATGGAAATCATGAACTATCCGGAATATCTGGAGGCGATTGCGAAAATTTTCCATCAGGCCGGTAAAACCTGGACTTTATGTTCCGAGGCTTTTGAAGCGACCAATGCCGGCATCCAGATTGGCTCCAGGGACATTGCTGCCGAGCTGGTGGAACGGATTGTCAAAGGGGCGGAAAAGTTGGGTGTGAAAACGGTGATCAGCCCTGAGTGTGGCCATGCTTATACCGCGATTCGCTGGGAAGGGCCGAACCTGATCGGGCGACGCTTTAATTTCAGGGTACAACACATTCTTGAGGTGCTGGATGAGTTTCGTGCTGCAGGTTTGCTGAAAACGGAGGGTATGGATGACACCCGCCTGACCTTCCATGATCCCTGTCAGCTGGTGCGCCGTGGCGGTGTGGTCGAACAGCCGCGTAATCTGCTGAACATGGTCGCCTCTGAGTTTGTTGAAATGGACGATCACGGTGTGATGAACTGGTGCTGTGGCGCCGGGGGTGGCGTAAGTGCCAATGAGAATGCCGATGAAATCCGTCTGAAAGCGTTTGACCGTAAGAAGCATCAGCTGGAAGGTCTGAAGGTGGAGGCTTTGGTGACTGCCTGTGCCAATTGCCGGATTCATCTGGAAGACGGGCTGGAAGAAAATGAAATGGAACTGCCGGTATGGGGGCTGACGGAAATGATTGCTGAACATCTGGTGGAAGAGAAAAAACCTGAGCAGCAGGCTGAGACTAAAGAGGAGCAAACAGCATGAGTGAGCGTATTGTTGTTGATCCGATCACCCGGATTGAGGGACATCTGCGTATCGAGGCTCAGATGGACGGTGACCGTATCGGTCAGGCCTACTCCTCCGGCACCATGGTACGCGGTCTGGAGCTGATTATGCAGGGCCGTGACCCGCGTGATGCCTGGGCATTTGCGCAGCGGATTTGTGGAGTGTGTACGCTGGTACATGGCCTGACTTCGGTGCGGGCAGTGGAAAATGCGCTGAATTACAGCATCCCGCCGAATGCAGTGATTATCCGCAACCTGATGGTCGCCGCGCAGCATGTGCATGATCATGTGATGCATTTCTATCATCTGCATGCACTGGACTGGGTGGATGTGGTGTCCGCCTTGTCGGCTGATCCGAAAGCCACCTCTGAGCTGGCGCAGGCGATTTCACCGCACTGGCCGAAATCGTCTCCCGGTTATTTTGCCGATATGAAGAAGAAGCTGCAGGGGTTTGTCGACGGTGGTCAGCTGGGTATTTTTACCAATGGCTACTGGGGGCATCCGGCGTATAAATTACCGCCGGAAGCTAATCTGATGGCGGTGGCACATTATCTGGAGGCGCTGAGCTGGCAGCGTAATGTGGTCAAGCTGCACACCATTTTCGGCGGGAAGAATCCGCATCCGCATTTTCTGGTCGGCGGGGTGCCGAATCCGATTGATCTGGATTCTGATTCCGCGATCAACAGTAAGCGCCTGAGTCAGGTGCAGGATGTGATCCGCGAGATGAAGCAGTTCGTCGAACAGGTGTATATTCCGGACACGATTGCTATCGCCTCGTTCTACAAGGACTGGTTCCGCCAGGGCGAAGGTGTGGGTAATTTCCTCTGTTACGGTGATTTCCCGCAGGATAACAGCGGTGATATGGCTTCCTTCCTGATTCCGTCCGGGGTGATTCTGGATCGGGATATTTCCACGGTGCACCCGGTGAGTCTGGATAACCGTGATGAAATTCAGGAGTTTATCGGCCATTCCTGGTATGACTACAGCGGCGGTAAAGAGCAGGGTTTGCATCCGTATGAAGGCGAAACTAATCTGAACTACACCGGCCCGCAGCCACCGTATAAGCAACTGGATGTGGATCAGTCTTACTCGTGGCTGAAATCACCGCGCTGGAACGGTAAGCCGATGGAAACCGGGCCACTGGCACGGATGCTGATGTTATACGGCACCGGTCATGCGCAGGCGAAAGAACTGGTGGATGTCACGCTGCAACAGCTGGATTTACCGGTTGAGGCGTTGTTCTCGACCATGGGCCGTACCGCGGCAAGGACGCTGGAAACCGGAATTATGGTGGATGCCATGCAGGGCTGGTTTGATCAGCTGCTGGCGAATATTAAGGCCGGGGATACCAAAACCTTTAATGAAGCCCTGTGGGAGCCTTCCGCCTGGCCGTCTGAAGCCAAAGGTGTGGGCTTTATGGAGGCACCGCGTGGCGCGCTGGCGCACTGGGTGGTGATTAAAGGTGGTGTGATTGATAACTATCAGGCCGTGGTGCCCAGTACCTGGAATGCCGGGCCACGCGATCATCTCGGGCAGGCCGGGCCATATGAAGCAGCGCTGGCCGGACATGCCCTGCATGATGCGAAACAGCCGCTGGAGATTCTGCGTACCATTCACAGTTTCGATCCCTGTATTGCCTGTGCGGTGCATCTGACTGACCCCGATGGTGAGGAGATTATCAAGGTCAAAGTGGTTTAGCACAGCATCGACCGGAGTTAGCGATGGGAGCATTTTCCTTAATCTGGCCGTTGCTTTTCACCCTGATTCCCCTGAGCACGTTTATAGCCATTTCATGGGCATTATTCAACCATGCCCTGCCGTGGCAATTTACCTGGGTTTGGGTGGCAGCCCTGGACGTTGAACTGGCGTTCCGTGTCGATGGCCTTTCAGCACTGATGCTACTGATGATTACCGGCATCGGGTTGGCAGTCTTTGTCTATACCGGGGGGTACCTGGCCGACCATCCGGCACGGAAACGTGCTTACCTTTTATTAACTCTGTTCCTGATAGCAATGGCCGGTAGTGTGACTGCTGACCATCTGCTGGTGTTGTTTATGTTCTGGGAGGGCACGAGTCTGCTCTCCTTCCTGTTGGTAGGTTTCTATCACGAGCGGGAAAGCAGCCGTAAATCGGCCCAGCAATCCTTGCTGGTGACGGGTAGCGGTGGCTTGATACTGCTGGCCGGTTTTATCCTGCTGGGAGAAGCTGTTGGCAGCTACCGGCTTTCCGGCATCATTGCCACGTTGCCGGATATTCCACAAACGCACACACTGCACCTGGCGATGCTGCTGATTCTGGTCGGGGCATTCACCAAGAGCGCCCAAATCCCCTTCCATTTCTGGTTGCCTAACGCCATGTCAGCGCCAACACCGGTTTCAGCCTATTTACACTCCGCCACCATGGTTAAACTCGGCGTGTATCTGTTGGCCCGTCTGGATCCGGGTTTCGGCGACTGGGTGATATGGGAATTATTACTTAAGGGTGTGGGCTCAGTAACAGCGGCCTGGGGAATGATACTAACCCTGCGCGAACGTGACCTGAAGCGCATCCTGGCCTGGTCAACCGTCGCCACCCTTGGCACACTGGTGGTGCTGGTTGGGTTACGCAGCGAAAATGCTTCGGTGGCGGTCGGGTTGCTGTTACTGGCTCACGCCCTCTATAAGGCGCCTCTGTTTTTCGTAGCGGGCAATATTGATCACTGCACCGGGACACGGCAACTGGACCGGCTTGGCGGCCTGCGACGGCAAATGCCGTGGACAGCGCTGGCGGCTTTGCTGGCGGCGGCTTCCATGGCAGGCTTGCCATTGTCGTTCGGTTTCGTGGCGAAAGAAGTCATCATGGACGCCAAAAGCGCCGGGGATGTGTTTCTGTTCGCACGGATAGCCAATACCGTCTTCGGCATTATTGCGGTGGCAGTGGCGGGCACCACCGCAATCCGGGTTTTCTGGCTACATCCACCAGCAGAGGCTATACACAAAGTTCATGAGTGCGGGCCTGCACTGCTAATGCCTCCTCTGATATTGGCGTTAGTGGGTATCGGCCTGGGGATTTTCCCGTTCATGGCACAAGACTTGATCGCCGCCGCTGCTGCCGCCATGCATCCCAGCATGGTCGATCAACCCCTTAACCTGAGCCTGAACCTTCAGAGCGCCTGGGCAGCTTTGGGTATGAGCCTGCTGCTGGGAACACTGGTTTTCCTGCTGTGGGACAAATTACATATCGGGCTGGAATGGATGGATGCGCGACTTGGGCGGATCAGCGTGGTCTCCGTCTATGAGCGCTCGCTGGACTGGATTCCTCTGGTAGCAGCGGCGATAACACGCCGGCTTCAGCACGGGATATTGCCGGTTTACGTCGCCACCCTGTTGGGCAGTGTGACGTTTGTTCTGGGGGCAGGCTTGTGGCTGGGACGCACCGACACAGTTTGGCCGGCATGGGAGGCGCCATCGGCGGGCGTGGTCAGCGCATGTTGCCTGATCATACTTGGTGCTATCGCCACCGCCCTGATACGTGACCGGCTGGTGCTGTTGCTGGCCAATGGGCTGATCGGCTACGGTAGCGCGATACTCTTCCTATTTTTGGGCTCACCCGATTTGGCGTATACCCAGTTTACTGTGGAAACCATATTTGTGATTGTCGTGGCAGCCATACTGCTCAAGCTCAAACGACTGGAGATGGGGAACTCGGTGGCGGAGCCACGCTGGCGGCCAATGGCGGCTTTGCTGGCCGCAACTGTTGCCAGTGTACTCACACTTTTACTGCTAATGGTCTACGGAGCAACGTTTAATCCACAACTGTCCGAATACTTTGGCCATAACAGCGTAGTGGCCGCCCATGGGCGCAATGTGGTGAATGTCATCCTGGTAGATTTTCGTGCGATGGATACTTTAGGAGAAATATCGGTGGTCATGCTGTCCCTGTTGGCGGCTTTACCCCTGTTGCGTGCCTTGCGGCTGAAACCGGCAGGAGGACAGGCATGAAACCACGCGTTGTAATTTTGCTGGTGGTGGCAAAACCCTTGTACTGGCTGATTCTGCTGGTGTCGGTGTGGGTGTTGCTGCGTGGCCATCATGAACCCGGTGGCGGCTTCATCGGTGGGCTGATAGCGGTCAGCGCCACCGTCCTGTGGGCAGTGGCACACAATACAACAGCCGCCCGCCACCGACTGCCCTTGCGTGATCCGGTTTGGCTGGCAGCATCGGGGGTGCTGCTGGCCCTGCTATCCGGCGTACCCGGCTGGCTGAGCGGGCAGGCGTATCTGACCCATCTGTGGCTAAGCGTATTGCCTGCATGGCCCGATCTTTCCGTATCAACCGTAATGCTGTTCGATGCCGGGGTTTATCTTGGAGTCTGGGGTGCATTATCAGGTTATTCACTGGCCTTACTGGCTGTGGATGAAAACGGTCAAGAGAATGGGGAAGAGCACGGGAGAGACCGATGATCTGGAGTTTAGCAATTGCTGTATGGGTGGTATTGGCGGTGGGCGTGTACCTGAGCCTGTCACGGGATATATTCCGTATTGCCATAGGATTGGCAATTCTGGGATCAGCCGTCAATTTAATCCTGCTGGCAACCGGGCGGCTGGATTCAGTCCTGCCTGCCGTCATCCCGCCAGGCGAGTGGTTACTGGCAGACGCAAGTAACCCACTGCCCCAGGCTCTGGTGCTAACGGCCATCGTAATCGGCTTTGCGCTGACATGTTTTTCGTTGGTGCTGGCACTGGGCCTTATCCGCCGTACCGGCCACGATAACGTACTGATGCTGCGGGAAGCAGAACCCAAACCCGGAACGGGAGTAAAACCACCGTTGCCACAGCCGCAGCATGAACCGCCACCCCCACCCGGGAAGCACACATGAGCGCATGGGCAACAACTCCGGTGCTGATACCCCTGACAACGGCTGTCCTGCTTACCCTTGTACGGCGGAATGCGGTGGCTCAACAGGTGGTAAGCGCCATCGGCATGGGGGCACTGTGGGTTTGCGCCCTGGTGTTGTTGCTGCGCGTCAATACCACAGGTGACCAGATAGTGTTTTTTGGCGGCTGGGCCAAACCTTTCGCTATTGAATTTACAGTTGACCCGACCAGCGCCGCACTGGTGATGGTCACTGCCCTGATGGGGCTGGCCACATTACTGTTCATGAGCAGTGATGCCGATACAGCCACCGGTAACGGAGTTGGGCGACATCCCCTGTTGCTGCCGTTACAGTTCGGGATGCTGGCCGGGGTTGGCGGGGTATTTGTCACGGCAGACCTGTTTAACCTCTACGTGTGGTTTGAAATCATCCTGATTTGTACCCTCGGCTTATTGGTCATTGGCGGACGTACAGACCAACTGGATGCGGGTTTCAAGTATCTTGTCCTCAATCTGCCAGGCACCTTGTTGCTGCTAGTGGCGGTCGGCGCGGTCTATGCGGTGACCGGACATTTGAATTTCGGGGCATTGAACCTGGCCGCCCCGGCGGTGGCACCCGGCTTGCTGCTGCCGGTACTGATGTTGTTAAGCATGGCATTCCTGATCAAGGCCGGAGCTTTTCCTCTTTATGCATGGTTGCCTGCCAGTTACCATACCCTGCCGGCTCCGGTGTTGGCATTGGTAGCAGGGCTGCTGACCAAAGCAGGTGTTTATGCCGTGCTGCGGACGTTGGGTGATGTGTTCACCCCGGCCCCGGCCTTGCTGTACGAAGCATTGGGTTGGCTGGCTGCCGCCACCATGCTTTTTGGGGTGCTGGGCGCAGCGTACCACTGGGATATGCGCCGCATTCTGGCATTTCATATCATCAGTCAGGTAGGGTATATCCTGCTGGGAATCGCGCTCGCCACTGAGGCAGGTTATGCCGCCTCATTGTTTTATACAATTCATCATATTATCGTGAAAGCTAACCTGTTTCTGGTCGCCGCTATTATCTGGCGACTAACCGGCAGCTATGATCTGCGCCGCATTGGCGGATTATACGTGGCTCGTCCCTGGCTTACCCTGCTGCTGCTGATCCCGGCCTTTTCACTGGTCGGCATTCCCCCCCTGTCCGGCTTTTGGGCCAAGTTACTGATCCTGCAGGAAACGATTGCCCAGGAACGTGTTGTGTGGACAGTTATAGCGTTGCTGGTGAGCATACTCACGCTGTACTCCATGGTAAAGCTCTGGATGGAAGCTTTCTGGAAGCGTCACCCCGCTGAAATGTGGCAGCCACCCGACGATACCCGGCTCGGCCCTGCATGGATTGCCACCATCGGCCTGGCAACAGTCACACTAATGATTGGCCTTTATCCGCAACCATTGCTGGTGTTTGTAAAGATAGCCGCTGCCGGGTTGGGAGGGAATTGAAATGCTGCACAAGCTCTGGACTACCCTGGATCTACTGCTACGATTTCTGCGGGCAGTCGCAATTTCAGGATTGAAGACGGTACAAGTCATCCTGCATACGCGCCGCACCCAGCCACCGAACGCCGCCCTGCTGCGGGTAAAGTTTGTCCCCATGACTGAAACCGGGGCTGCGTTACTCGGCTGCATGGTATCACTGACACCCGGCACGACCACCATCGACATTGACATGGAGCAGCATGAACTATTGCTTCATGTACTGAACGCCACCAATAGTGATGCGCTACTCCGGGTTATCCGCTGCGATTTCGAGCCGGGGCTGGCCATATTATTCGGGACAAGGAGATAAACATGATCATTGCAGGTGTCATTCTGCTGGTGCTGGGGGCAACTGTGGCAGCCTTACTGGCAGCGGCCAGGATACTCATCGGCCCGACCCACGCCGATCGTCTGATGGCACTCGACATCTTTTTAGCCACCGCCATTGTGTTTGCCATCGCTGCATCGCTGGCAACCGGGCGCACTGTCTTTATTGATGTGGCTATCGGCCTGGCCTTGATTGGGTTTGTAGCAACTATCGGCTGGACACGGTTACTGGCTCGTTCTGTGCGTAACCCAGAAAAGGAACGGCAATGATAATGATGACGTGGCTGGGGATGTTAATACTGGCATCAGGGGTAACATTGCTGATGATTGCAGCGTGGGGGGTACTGATTTTGCCTGATGCCCTGTCACGTCAACATGCAGCGACCAAAGCGGGGACATTGGCTCTGGCCCTGGTTTGTCTGGGAGCAGCCTTATTGGCACAAGACTGGCAATGGGCCTGGCGTTTACTATTGATTGTAGCGTTCCTGCTGTTCACGCTACCGGTATCCTCACACCTGCTGGCGCGCGCCGCCATACAGACACGGGCAACATGCAACATGCCATTATCTGCGCAAGACAATACTTCAAACAGCGATACCCTGACTGAGGCCTGGCAGACAGCAGCAAATGCAGCCGCCCTGCCACAACCAGCTTGTCCGGGTGCAAAAAAACAATCCGGCCAACCTTAACCCTGCAAACCGGCAGTGGCAAGTGGCAGCCAACAGGTTTGTGCAATGCGCTATTCACCTTCATCGATCAGCCTGTTTATAACCTCAGCATCACGATGAATGACGCGGCACTAAGGAATACACATTCAGGCTGAGGGAAATTTATGCCGGGTGGCTGTGCGCTTACGATGCCTTGTATTAGTATGGCATCTGACGACATGAGATGCGTTTTCCACATTTTACATATCCCTGTCCCGGCTTAACCACCTGACTTAGTTGGAGAGATTTATTCCATGACCCTGAAAATGAAAAAACTGATGGTTGCCAACCGTGGTGAGATCGCCATCCGCATCCTGCGGGCAGCAGCCGAGCTGGGTTTGCAAACTGTATCGGTCTATACCCACGAAGACCGCTTTTCGCCCCACCGCTACAAAGCTGACGAATCCTATCAGATCGGGGCGGATGATGAACCGCTTAAGCCTTATCTTGATATTGAGAACATTATCCGCATCGCCAAACGCAACCGGGTTGATGCTATTCACCCCGGTTATGGCTTCCTGTCTGAAAATGTGCGTTTTGCCACCCGCTGTCGTGAAGAAGGCATTACCTTTGTCGGCCCGTCGCCTGAATCCATGGCTCAGCTCGGTGATAAGGTCGCCGCCAAAGCTATCGCCATTGCCGCCGGTTTGCCGGTTATTGAGGATAGCCGTGAAACACTGACCACCGTGGAAATTGCGAAGAAGGAGGCGGAGCGTATCGGTTTTCCGCTGATGCTGAAAGCTGCTGCCGGTGGTGGCGGACGCGGCATGCGGGTCTTACGCAAACCGGCTGAGTTACCCGGTGCCTTTAATGATGCCCGCAATGAAGCACTGAAAGCCTTTGGTGACGACACCGTTTTCCTGGAAAAATATATCGACACCCCCAAGCATATCGAAGTACAGATTCTCGGTGATACTCACGGTAATCTGGTGCATTTGTATGAACGAGACTGTTCGGTACAGCGCCGCTTCCAGAAAGTGGTGGAGGTCGCACCCAGCACCGGCCTGAAGGATGAAACCCGGCAGAAACTGTACGATTATGCGCTGGCCATCACCCGCCATGTGAATTACTCCTGTGCCGGAACCGTCGAATTTCTGGTCGATGCACAGGAAAACATTTACTTTATCGAGGTCAACCCGCGGGTACAGGTTGAGCACACCATTACTGAGCAGGTAACCGGCATTGACATTGTGCGCAGCCAGATCCTGATTGCTGACGGGCACAAGCTCAGTGATGACGGCATCAACATTCAGTCTCAGGATGAAATCCGCTGCAACGGCTATGCGGTACAGTGCCGCATTACCACCGAAGATCCGGAAAACGGCTTCAAGCCGGATTACGGCACCATCATCGCCTACCGTTCCACCGGCGGCTTCGGTATCCGGCTGGATGTCGGGGCAGCCTATCCGGGGGCCAGGGTTTCACCGTTTTTTGACTCCATGCTGGTTAAGGTCACCTCATGGGGCCGCACGCTGGATGGTGCCATCAGCCGTAACCTGCGCGGCCTCAAAGAATTCCGTATCCGCGGCGTCAAAACCAATATCGGCTTCCTGGAAAATGTGCTGGCCCATCCGGTCTTTGCCGAAGGCCGCTCCACGGTTAATTTTATTGACCAGCATCCCGAACTGTTCCATACCCCGGAACGTTTTGACCGGGGCACCAGGACGCTGCTGTTTATTGGCAATACCATTGTCAACGGCAATCCGGATGTAAAATATACCGATCCGCACAAGCATTTCCGCAAGCCCATCATCCCGGACTATGACAGCACCGGCGCCTACCCGAAGGGCACTAAAAATTTGCTGGATGAAATGGGTGCAGAAAAATTCTGCCAGTGGGTCAAAGACCAGAAACACATCATGTATACCGATACCACGCTGCGTGATGCGCATCAGTCCCTGCTGGCAACCCGTGTGCGTACCGTGGATATGATGCAGGTGGCGGAAGGCCTGGCCAAGAATCATCCGCAACTGTTCTCACTGGAAATGTGGGGCGGGGCAACCTTTGATGTGGCGATGCGCTTCCTGCATGAGTGCCCGTGGCAGCGCCTGCAGCAAATCCGCGAAGCCGTACCGAATATTCTGTTGCAGATGTTGTTCCGTGGTTCCAATGCAGTGGGTTATACCGCTTATCCGGATAATCTGGTGGAAGCCTTTATTGAAAAATCCTGGGAAAACGGCATCGATGTGTTCCGCATTTTTGACTCGCTGAACTGGATTGAAGGCATGCGTAAATCCATTCAGGTGGTGCGTGAGCGTACCGGCGGAATTGCCGAGGGTACCATCTGCTATACCGGTGATGTATTACGCACCGATCCCGGCTACAAATATAATCTGCAATATTATGTTGATCTGGCCAAACAGCTGGAGGATGCCGGAGCACACATGCTGGCGGTCAAGGATATGGCCGGCCTGCTCAAACCCTATGCGGCGGAGAAGCTGATTCCGGCGCTGAAGGAGGCGGTGAGTATCCCGATTCATCTGCATACCCACGACACGGCTTCCATTCAGGCCGCCACCCTGCTGAAGTCGATTGAATGCGGGGTGGATGTAGTGGACGGTTGCTTAAGTTCTATGTCCGGCCTGACCTCGCAGGTTAACCTGAACTCACTGATCGCCGCCATGCAGGGGCAGCCACGGGAACAGGCCTTTGACCTGAAGTCACTGAATGACTATGCCAACTACTGGGAAGATGTGCGGGAGATGTACTACCCCTTCGAGTCCGGGCTTAAGGCGGGTACGGCGGAGGTATACGACCATGAAATTCCCGGCGGTCAGTATTCCAACCTGCGCCCGCAGGCTATTGCCCTGGGGCTGGAGCACAAATTCGAGGAAGTAAAGGAAAACTACGCCATCGTCAACCGGATGTTCGGTGATATTGTCAAGGTCACGCCTTCTTCCAAGGTGGTGGGGGATATGGCGATTTACATGACCTCCAACGGGTTGAGTGAACAGGATGTGATGACACGCGGGCGGGAGCTGGCTTTCCCCGATTCAGTGGTGGATCTGTTCAGGGGCGGTCTGGGGCAGCAGCCCGGAGGTTTCCCCACACAGCTGAGCGGGATTGTGTTAAAGGGTGAAAAACCATACACAGGCCGTCCTAATGACCATCTGAAACCGGTTGATCTGGATGCTGAGTTTGCAGCATTCACAGCGGAATTCGACCCGGAGCAGACCTTCCTGGATTTTCTGTCCTACAAAATGTATCCGGCCGTATTCCGCGAGTTTTACAAGCACCAGCAGGTGTACGGAGATGTCAGCCGCCTGCCCACCCCGCTGTTTTTTTATGGCCTGAAACAGCATGAAGAAGTGGATGTTCATGTCGGGCGCGGACAGGTGCTGATTATCCGGTTGCTGTATTGCTCACCGGCTGATGAAAGCGGCATGCGCTCCGTCACCTTTGAGTTCAACGGTCAGATACGTGCCGTACAGATACGCGATTTGGCGATAAAACCAACCAAAGCCAGCAATGCCAAAGCAGTGGAACCAAATGAAATCGGTACTGCCCTGCAGGGCAGACTGTCAGCCGTCATGGTCAAAGCCGGAGATGCAGTAGAGCAGAATACGCCGCTGTTTGTGATTGAAGCGATGAAAATGGAAACTACGATTACCGCACCCCGGGACGGGGTGGTAAAGAAGGTACATTTGCATGAAGGGGAACTGGTGGATCAGGGGGATTTAGTCATCGAAATGGAATAGCTTTCAAAATTCCCCGGCCAGGCTCAACAGGGGTGTCAACTGGTTTGATGCCTCTGTTTGGTAATAATTCCTGTTAATAACACCCCCATTACCATTCATCCTTATATGCCCATCAGTAATCCTGAATCAGATTCTCTTATAACAGCCACTCAGGAAAATGGAGCCATCTTCCACTCTCCTTTGATGGATAAGATATGGCTTGGGATTACCTATTTATTTTATTTCTACCCATTACTGTTGGTGGCATTGCCACGCTGGCGTTTGCCTCTATTGGTGAAAGCATTGGTCTGGTGGATTATCCGGATCACCGTAAACAGCATAAGCACCCCACCACGACCACAGGCGGCTTGTCTATTTTTGTCACAGTGCTGGCCTGCGGCATGCTACTGCTGCCCAAAGAGCTGGATACCTGGATTTATTTCGCATGCAGTAGCATGTTGATTATACTGGGATTAATTGATGATCGCGAGGATCTCCCAGCCGTTCAGCGACTATTCGCGCAAACGATTATTGCCCTGCTGATGTGCATCAACGGCGGAATTTTCATTCAGCAGCTCGGCACCCTGTTCAATCAACAGGAGCTGCTGCTTGGTTACTGGGGTTACCTGCTGACCGTGGTTGCCGTCATTGCCTCGATTAATGCATTTAATATGATCGACGGAATTGACGGCCTGCTGGGCAGCACGGCACTCATCATTTTTTCCGCACTGGCTATCCTGTTCGGGTTGTCCGGCGACAACGGCAATCTGAAATTTTCCCTGCTCATTGCCCTGTCTATTATTCCCTATCTGTGGGCAAACCTGCAGATCAGGCCGGTCTGGATACAAAAAATATTTATGGGCGACACCGGCTCAATGCTGATTGGCTTTACTGTGGTCTGGCTGCTCATTCAGGGCTCACAGGGCGAACAGCGCAGTTTCTCGGTGATGACAGCATTATGGCTGATCAGCTTTCCACTGATGGATATGGCCAGAGTCATGCTGATCCGTAAACTCAATGGCAAATCCATGCTGGAGGCTGACCGCAGCCATCTGCATCACCTGCTGGGAGAAAATCTGCTGGGCAATCCCGGGCCGCTGTTCATTATCAATGTCTTTTCAATTGGAGCAGCTGCAGCGGGGATTTTAATGGAACTACTGTCTGTGCCTGATGCCGTCAGCCTGAGCCTGTTTATTGCCGGATTCTGCCTTTATGTATTCAGCGTTCAGAAAATCCTGCTGATCCAGCCTGTACCATCAAAGCACTGACTTTTTCGTTGGCTAGCAATTTAGACCGGGACAGGCTGGCGTAGCTTGTTGCAAGGCAAGTACTTTTGAGCGTAGCGAGTTTACGCAGCCAGAGCAATAAGCTACGCCAGCCTGCCCCTCTGTCCCTGCTTAAGTTGTTCTCACTGCGTGTTTGAATTACCGCAGCCTCAATGTATAAAAACTTCCAGATTGGTATACCCGCCACCATTCTTCGCCGGTAACTGCGCATCATTAGCATCAGCAGGGTTCAGACCATTTTGTACTTCCCACAAATCCGACATGCCATCCCTGTCCCGATCCGGATAGGGCGCTCCCTCAATCTGCTGCGGGTAACCGCCCACTTGCTGCTCATGCCAGGGAAAACGCTCCAGCAGATAAGTAGTATCACGATACTCACTGACATAACGCTCATCCACAGCATCACGGTTAGCCACCCACTTCCCGGACAGGTTTACACGCTGGCTGGCTCCCGCCTGCTGCAAAACCCTTTGCTCTGCGGTATTAACGGCATCATGCAAAACCGCATGTTCAGCCGGGGTCATAGCCGCCTGCCGGAACCACCGGGAATCCGGTATTTCTTCGCGGCAGGACTCATTGCGACTACGGTAATAACACAGCACATCCTGCTGGTTGAGTAACACCTGTTGCGCACTGCCAAAGGCATTACCGGACAGAAACAGGGAAGGCGCACCGGAAACAGCGCGCCACCAGTCCTGAGCATCAGCTCCCTCCAACTCAGAAGCAGCCGGTACCAGATGGACTCCCTGTGTATCACCTTCCTTAATCCCGGTCATTGGTCCCGGCTTCCAGATATTACCAATAATATCGGCCTCTACCCCACCGGCAATCACGGTTGGCAACCACTGCCAGTTATAGAACAGATTGTTCACCAAGCGGCCGTTATAACTCAGCAGATCGCCATTACGTTTCTGGGTATGTACAAACAGGTTATGGTGCAGGGTAATATTGCGTGCAGCATAGTGCTCCGCACCATCAAAACCGCTCATAAAAGCACCATTCGGGTGGCCACGGCCATCTTTATGCTGAATCAGACCTTCACCGATAATATTCCATGACAGGGTAATATTGCCGGCTGTGCCGGTGCTGCCATCATAGCTCTCACCGGTATAGACACTCACCCCTTCCGCTGGCATCCAGCTGAAGGAACAATGATCGACCATGACCTCTCTGGCGCCATTACCAATCATCAGTGTTTCCGGGTTTTGCTGATCTTTGAAAAAGGCCTGTTTACCCCGCCCGGTGCGGAACCGCAGATAACGCAGTACCACATCATGCGTCTCAATACTCACCCCGTTCCCGGCAATGGTTATACCTCCCGCCGGAGCCGTCTGCCCGGCAACTGTCAGGTAAGGATTTCGGATGCGGATAATACCCAGCCGCTTAACATGCTGCTGACCATCGATCAGTTCCACCAGGTCTTCCTGCAGGCGGATAATACCGGAGACCCGGAAGACAATAGTACGCGGAAAATTCTGTAATAAAGCCCAGCGCAACGTACCCGGCGTCGCCAACGCTGCCGAGGCCAGGTCTTCTGTGGTACAGGCTTTTGTCGGACAGGGATCATCAAGACGATCAACAATCAGCGTCTTACCTCCCCGCCCTCCCCGGCTGGCGGCCCCATCTCCCTGCGCCCCCGGGAATGCCGGAATCCGGGCATCAGTCACCTGCGGAACAGGCTGCTCAGAACCCGCTGCTTTATCTGCACCGGCCAGCCTCACGACCGCAAATGAACGCAGATCACTGGCAGGCGGCGCTTTAACGTACCCGGTATCAGGCTGCACCAGATACGAAATTAATATAGCCCCCGAGGCAAGAACAATAATACCGGACAGATAGCGGAATTTCCGGGAGTATGAATCAAGCCGGATCGATGAATTTGCGCGCATTTTCACTGTTTTTTCTCTGTATAAACACCGGAAAAGGTTCTGGTTTCCATTCACTTGCGACATAATGTGCGGTTTTAATTCCTGAATCTGAAAACAAAACCGCTGACATGTCGCATTTGCAGTTCAAACTCATCACCACCGAAGGTATCGCCCGGCGCGGCCAACTGACGTTTCCGCGCGGAACAGTGCAAACACCCGCCTTCATGCCGGTAGGCACTTACGGCACAGTCAAAGCCATGACTCCTGAGGAACTTGAGGGGATTGGTGCGGAGATTATTCTCGGCAACACTTTTCACCTCATGTTACGCCCCGGCACAGACATTATCCGTGCACACGGCGACCTGCATGACTTTATGCACTGGGAGAAACCGATACTGACAGACTCCGGCGGATTTCAGGTTTTCTCTCTGGCTGAAATGCGCAAAATCTCTGAAGAAGGGGTTCGTTTTCAATCACCGGTCGATGGCAGTCGCCACCTGATGACTCCCGAGTCATCCATGCAGGTGCAACGTGAACTGGGCTCGGATATTGTGATGATTTTTGACGAGTGCACGCCCTATCCGGCGACCTATGATCAGGCACGTGACTCAATGCAACTTTCCCTGCGCTGGGCAGCACGCAGTAAAGCCGCACATGAGGGCAACCCTTCAGCACTGTTCGGCATTGTGCAGGGCGGTATGTATGGGGATTTGCGCAAACAGTCAGCACAGCAGCTAATGGAAATCGGCTTTGACGGCTACGCAGTCGGTGGTCTGTCAGTCGGTGAGCCTAAAGATGAGCGCGATGCGGTATTGGAAGCCACGGTACCGGAATTGCCCGCCGATAAACCCCGCTACCTGATGGGTGTCGGTAAGCCGGAAGATATTGTCGAAGGTGTACGGCGCGGGATTGATATGTTTGACTGTGTTATCCCGACCCGCAATGCCCGTAATGGCTTTATCTTTACCCGCTACGGCACCCTGAAAATCCGTAATGCCAAACATCAGTATGATACCCGCCCGATTGATGAACAGTGCGGATGTTACATCTGCCGGAATTATTCACGCTCCTACCTGCGGCATCTGGATAAATGCGGTGAAATTCTTGGTGCGCGCCTGAATACCATTCACAACCTTTATTACTATCAGGAACTGATGCAGGGTATCCGTAAAGCATTGGATGAAGGTAGATTTGAGGCGTTTGTCAAAGAATTCTACGCACTGCGCGCCTGCTCAGAGCAGTAGCTGCTCCGGGCTATCCTGACAACTTGTATCCTTATTGGAAATGAAAATGATTTGTATTTAGCATTTAATCTGGCAAGAGCCAGGACAATACCAAAGGAGAGAGTGATGAGACAGCGCCTCTATTTTTTACTTCAGGACACTGAAGCAGCACACGAAGCGGAACGCAAGCTGTTACTTTCACATGTTGATGACAAGCACTTCCACTTTATGGCCAAAGATGAAGATGACCTGCAGGACTTACCACTGGTAGATTTTGTACACCGGTCTGACCTGATCCCCAGTATGGGCCAGGGCATATTCTACGGTGGACTGACCGGTACACTGGTCGGTATGTTAATTTATATGATGCCGAGTTTATTACCACAATTGCAGATGGGTTCTATTCTGTTTATGGGTGTGGCAGGTGGTGTCCTGGGGGTCTGGATTGCCGGAATGGTGGGCATCAGTATCCCTAACTCACGCCTGAAACGCTTTGAAAAGGCACTGGAACGGGGACACATACTGTTGATAGTGGATATTCCCGAAGGGCGGAAAAAAGAAATTACCCGGTTGCTGAATTCTGAGGACGGGCCTGATGCTAAAGCGGCAGGGCTTGAACCCGGTGCGAATATATTTCCCTGAGCCTTTGTCGGTTCCGTTTAATCTCTTATATGAAAAAGCGGACAAAACGCCCGCTTTTTTCAAGTTTGCTTACCCGGCATACCACTGAGCCGGGTAACAAATAATGTTTCATACCGCTTACTTAATCCACTCTTTGTAAGCTTCAGTATCTTTTTCCTTACCCGCTTCGTAGCCGGCTTCATAAGCTTCGTTCAGACGCTGCTCTTCGCGCTCAGGGTTAATCAGATAACCATTCTGCCAGCCCTGCACAAACTCAGGATCCGTTCCGGCCTTTTCCATCGCAACCACTGCGTCATAATACTGTTGATTCATTGTAAACCTCTCATAATACAAATTAATTTCAATTGTCAGACATTACGCAGCTGCACGCAATGTGTCCAATGCTTTGCCACTATCCAGTACTTCACGTACCGCATTCGCCGCTTCAGTCAACGAAGGATATTTCTGCAGATGCGTCAGACAGATGGAGACTGAATACACCAGACTGTCATACATCATGCCCTTCTCGCCACCGAGGGCAGCAATACCCAGCTTTGCTGCATGCTCAGCCAGCGCATAGCTATCCACCATCGCCGCAATTTCATCGGTTATCATCGGCGCAGGCGGCAAGTCTTCCGGTAACGGAATCGCCCGGCTGTCCGCTGTGATATTCACATCTGCCGGCGCTAAATCACGCTGCTGCGCTTCACCCTGCTCATGGTAGAAGAACAGACGTCCACTTTGCTGCAGGGAGGGTATCACACCCCCTTCCACACCGCGGATAAACATGGCACTGTCAAAACCGCTGTGCCGGGCCAGTGAGGCATAGATCGGCGGATAGGCCTTATGCACATAACCACCCATATAGTGGGTCTTCTGCTGCCCGCGGATCGGCCCAAGCATGGTTTCCACCGTGGTCAGTACCTGACGCTTGATCATCCGCTGGCGCAATGGAATCAGGTCATGCAAACGCGGGGCAAACTGCGCCTGATCCAGATAAGTCCAGCCGATGTTTTCCAGCTGCCGCGTCGCATCTTCCGGCAGCAGGCTGGTATCCACATCAGCTGCACGCAGAATTTTGTTATGGGTGGCACCAAATTTCGGCCCGACCTCATGCAATCCGTGTAACACCGCAGGTATACCCATTGTTGCCAGTACCACCGGCACAAACGTCGACGCCGGAACACCACGGGTATAGCCGTCATACGGATCGGAAATATCCACCACCTCGGCAACATTGGCATGACTGATAGTCGCAGTGTCAATCAACGCCTGTAATGTACCGCGATTCTCTTCATCAGTTTCCCGCTTCATACGCAGGGCAATAAAGTAGATGGCCGTCTGCACATCATCAGCCTCACCATCCAGAATTGCCCGCATAGCGTGATAGGCATCATCATATGACAAGTCTTTGCTGTATTCCGGGCCGGTGGCCACTTTCTGAATACAGGCACGCATATGAAGTTTCAGGTTCATTTCTTCGGTCATCGGGACTTTTTCCATAAGCAAAAGTTTAAAAAGCGGGCCATAAATACTAAATACCTCTATCGGGGTAAACAACGACTCCCCCTACCCTTACAGGCTATTTTATCCGGATCACCGCTGTGGGGTACTATACGGACAATTTTTATTAAGAGGAAACACTCATGTCACAGCAGGACATTGAAAATGATGATGTAGATTTTGCCAGCGGTATGGCCGCTTTCGAAGCCAAACACTTTTCCAGAGCCATGCAGCTGTTATCACCGTTTGCTGAAAAAGGCGATGCTCAGGCACAGCATTTGGTGGCCATTATGTATCAAAACGGGCTTGGTGTGGCACAAAGTGATATGGCCGCCTATAAGTGGATGAAAGACTCCGCGGAACAGGGCTACGGATTAGCCCAGCACGGGCTGGGATTTATGTTTCTGGAAGGCGAATGTATCGCGAAAAACCCGCAAAAGGCTGTGGAATGGTTCCGCAAAGCTGCAGATCAGGGCTTACAGGGCTCACTGACCACGCTGGCGATGATGTATGAACAGGGTAACGGCGTGGCACAGGATATGGATGAGGCCAAACGGCTTTACAAACTGGCCGGTTTCGATGAAATGGGCTGAGAGCTGACATCAACGCAGGCACAAAAGGAATAACCGTAATGGGATTAAGCGCCGGAAAAATACATGTCGTCGTGAATGGCACACCTGTGCTGGAATATGATCGCAGCAAACCCGTTCCCGGACAACAGAGACGTTATCTGGATAACATGGATATACGCATGGATCAGGGTATTGAATTAAACGGAGGGTTAATTGCAAACCCTGACCCTAACCAGCGCAGCCAGTTTGTTGCCAATTCAATGATAAATGCCCTGTTTACTGAAAATTATTCACTGGCCATTGCCATGTGTACCTGGCTGGCAGAACGTATCCCGGAGTTAAAACAGGTGCAGGCAGCCGGTGATATTGAACAGGAAATGAGAGTCGATCTCATTTTCGACAGAGACTACCAAACCAGCAAAACTGAACAACCGATTAAATTTTTTAATACCAACAAATCAAATACTTAGATGAAAAATACCCATAAAACAACAAATGCCAAAAGATTAAGTCCGAATTCAGGCAGCTGCACTTATTCTGTTTCCCGCGTTAAGACAAAAGGGCAACGGATTGTTTAAGAAATGCCAACCGGCTAAGGATTACAGGGGAATATAAATCCTGACCGGTTATTAGAATAACGCATCTGTACTAATTATATGGGGCTGATAATTAGCAAGGGCTGGGCTACCCTGACAGATGATAAGAATAATAATAAAGTTATTTTGGGCGCTGTAGACGCCGGATAAAAGAATAACTAAAACCCGGGCGTTTACAGAGCTATTTTATTTTGTACGCTTCTTATATTATTTCATTCACGCCTAATAAAAGCTGCACATTATCAATTAACCGCGCTTTACCCAACCAGGCAGATACCAGAATCACCAGATTTTCATCACCCGCTTGCGGTGGCTGCAAATCCGTACTGCGGCGCACTTCCAGATACTCCGCACGAAAACCCGATGCATCCAGTTTAGCCATCATTTCCTGCTGCAGAGGCTGATAAACCTCACTACCGACGGCTCCCATACCAATAATCCGGTTAGCCGTTTCCTCCAGCACCTGATGCAAAACCGGGGCAATCGTGCGCTCTTCCGCAGTCAGATAGCCGTTTCTGGAGCTTTTCGCCAGACCATCTTCATCACGTACCGCATGTACACCAACGATCTCAATATTCATATTCAGATCAGTCACCATCTGGCGGATCACCAGTAACTGCTGAAAATCCTTTTCACCAAACACAGCAATATCAGGCTGCACCAGATTAAACAGCTTGCTCACCACCGTCGCCACACCAATAAAATGGCCGGTGCGCTTCTCTCCTTCCAGCACATCACTGATGCCCGGCACCTCCACTTTGGTACGCAAGGCACCGGTCGGATACATATCCGCAGCGGACGGGGCAAAAACAATGTCGGTGCTCAGCTTTTCCAGCGATGCACAATCGGCATCCATGGTAATCGGATAAGCGGCCAGATCTTCCTTGCGGTCAAACTGCGCCGGGTTAATAAAAATCGACACAATGACCTTGCTGCCCAGCTCACGGGCACGCTCGACCAGCGCAAAGTGCCCGCCGTGCAAATTGCCCATCGTCGGCACAAAGGCTACGGTTTCACCTGCACGGTGCCAGGCCTTCACCTGAGCCTGTAACTCACTGATCTGATTAATGACTTTCATACTGTGACTCCCCTCATAGAAAACAATGTGCTTCAGCCGGGAAAGTACCCTCCCGCACCGCATCGATATACGCTTTCACCGCCCCCTGAATGGTGCCGCTATCCTGCATGAAATCACGCGAAAAGCGCGGTGCACGCGGTATAATGCCCAGCATATCCTGCAACACCAGTACCTGGCCGTCACAACCGCCACCGGCACCGATACCAATCACCGGAATCTCCAGCTGCTCAGTAATCCGGTTGGCCAGGCTCACCGGCACACACTCCAGCACCAGCATATCGGCTCCGGCATCCTCCAGCATCAGCGCGTCTTCCACCATCTGTTTGGCTACCGCTGCATCACGCCCCTGCACCTTATAACCACCAAGCTTGTGAACCGACTGCGGTTGCAGGCCGAGATGCGCACAGACCGGCACACCGTGAAAAGTCAGTTGCTTCACCGTCTCAACCTGTGGCGCGCCGCCCTCCAGCTTGACCATGTGGGCATTACTTTCCTGCATTAATCGTGCACAGTTGCGCAAAGCCATTTCCGGCGAGGTGTAACTCATAAACGGCAGATCAGCCAGAATCAGGGAATGTGCGGCCCCCTGAGCCACAGCCCGGGTATGATAGATAATGTCATCAACGGTTACCGGAATTGTGGTGTCACGCCCCTGCATGACCATACCCAGTGAGTCACCGACCAGGATCACATCGACTCCCTGCTCATCCAGCACCCGGGCAAAGCTGGCATCATAGGCTGTCAGCATGACGATCTTTTCGCCATTCTGCTTCATCTTACGCAGAGTGGTAACAGTACGTTTGACCAGCTGTTTATTGTTCTCCATCAAGTTCCTCCGAAACAACAGTTGTGCGGTAGTATATCGTATTGCCGACAGATTCCCATTGGATTTTTGCATTGCACAAACACGGGCAATGACAGAGCATACCAGCTGGCGACAAGCCGCCTGTAAAATAGCCGGCAAGGTAATAAATTCGGAAGATTTCATACTCTCAGGTGAAAAAATACTGGAAATCCGCAAAGCTTTTGATTATTCTACCCAGCCTTCGGAGAGCTGGCTGAGTGGTCGAAAGCGGCGGTCTTGAAAACCGTTGACTCGAAAGGGTCCGGGGGTTCGAATCCCTCGCTCTCCGCCAAAGATTGATACGGAGAAATCCGAAAACATACTGAAACCCGCATTACAGCGGGTTTTTTTATGCCTGCATTGTCCGGTAGTGTTCAGAGAGAAACGCTAGAAGCCGGACTCTAAAAGGGGTATCTTAGGGGTATCCTCAGACCTTGAAATCTGGATACCCCTATATGTCATTGACCGTAAAAGAAGTTCAGAACGCGAAACCGCGCGATAAGCAATATAAGCTGTTTGATGGTTCCGGCCTGTATCTGCTGGTTAAGGCCAACGGTACAAAGTGTTGGCGCTGGAAGTACCGCATTCACGGCAAAGAGAAAGTGTTAGCACTGGGTGTGTTCAATCCGAAGTCAGGCGACCCGGTTACATTGAAGCAGGCCAGAGATTTACGCCACGATGCAGCAAAAACACTGGAACAAGGCATAGACCCGTCACTGGCTAAACGCCTTCAGGTGCGCAGTGTCGGTGAAAACAGCTTTGAGCAGGTAGCGCGTGAATGGTTTGAACGTTATCTGAAACCTAAATCAGCATCACATTACCAGCGCACTACAAGTTATCTGATACGTGATGTATTTCCCTATCTGGGGGCGCGGCCTGTTGCTGATATAACGGCACCGGAGATTATCCCGGTCATTGATAACATTCATAAGCGGGTGGCGCGTGATTCACATTTGCGGGTGTTGCAGTCCATTGGCCAGATCATGCGCTACGCCATCGCCACCGGGCGGCGTACCGATCCAGACCCTACCCCCAGTCTGAAGGGGCTATTTCCACCCAAAGAGCCGAAAAAGCACTTTCCTGCTATCACTGATCCGGCAGAAGTCGGGCGGCTGTTGCGGGCGATAGAACACTATTCCGGCAATATGATTACCAAGTGCGCCTTACAGCTGTCAGCAATTGTTATGCTGAGACCTGGCTCATTCATTCGGGCCGAATGGTCAGAGGTGGATTTTAACAATGCCACATGGACGATTGATGTTCAGCACATGAAAGCCGACACGATGGTTAAAAAGGCCAATCGGGAAGAAGACCGGCACATTATCCCGCTACCTGATCAGGCGGTTAGTATCCTGAAGGCCCTGATACCACTGACCGGCCATAGCCGTTATGTGTTCCAGTCGCCAGCCACCCGCAAGGGCAGAGAGGCACCCATGAGCAAAGACACAGTATTACGGGCAATCTACCGGATGGGGTTTCAGGGCGAAATGTCCGCGCATGGTTTCAGGTCGATGGCTTCCACCCTGTTAAATGATATGCGTAAACCGGACGGCTCCAGAATGTGGGATCGTGACGCGATTGAACGCCAGCTGAGTCATAAAGACAGTAACCAGATTCGGGCAGCTTATGACCGTGGGGACTACATGACAGAGCGGCGGCGGATGCTTCAGAACTGGGCCAATCATCTGGATAACTTGCGTGAAGGGGGGCGAGTTATTCCGTTTCCGGCGGTGTCTGGTGAATAATGAGGTACAAAGAATGTTTGATCAACCACCGCTAGATGATTTATGTGTCGGAAAAACTATCAGTCTTGAGAGGGCTGCAAAGTTACTGAGCGATATTGATAACGACGAACCTTGCCAACGATGGACACTGCGTTTCTGTTTGAGCAAGTTTGTTAAAGTCTGCATTAAATTACCTTCACCTGTTTTGACATGGGAACGGGAGAAAGAGCCTGATTACGACTCAAATTTACCTATCATGGGAATGGGTGACTATATCGACAGACGAACCGGAATATTATTTCTGCCACATAGCGTCGTAGAAAACTTCACTTATCCGGATAGTGACGAGGAATCCTGTAGCCGGTTTTATGTTCGGGATGAATCATGGTCGTCGGGATTTAAAGAAGTGGAGATAGCCAGTAGGAGACACTACTTGCAACAGATCTACAAAGATGCGCTTGACGAGCCACCTGCAACAAGCGGCTACTTAAAACGCTCTCAGGATGAGATAAGGGAGTATATTGAGGCGGCATCCAACGATAGTTATTTATCCATCGGCATTGAAAATCTGTACATCTGGAAGGAAGACTTTGAAGCAGCTCTCAACACTAATGATGAAAAACTGGCAGCCAGACAAGAGCAGCCGATGTATAAATCAGAGCCTGAGAAGGCAAAACCGCAAGCCAGCAAGACTATCAATAAAATGTGTCTGGTCATTTATGGGATGGCTGTAGAGAAGTATGGATATAACCCAGACGAATCACGCAATCAGGCCACCGGCAGAAACAGCGGTAGTATACAGGCCGGACTGGATCGGATTGGCATAAATGTGGACGCGGAAACAATCAGAAATTATATAAAGCAAGGTCATGATATTAATAGTAAAAATGACAAAACGAGCCTAGACTGAAATCGCCTGCAAGTCAAAACCGCTTAACTCGCTTACCTAAACCGCCCTGAATCTAACAGGCAAAAATCACAATTTAACCATTGTTCAACGACGTACACAGGAGTACGAAGCAATGGTTAATAATTCAAACTTAGTCCCCACTGCACCAGACCGTGCTATCCGGATGCCGGAAGTTATCCAGCTTACCGGTATGTCCCGCACCAGCATTTATGAGGCAATAAAATCAGGCACTTTCCCGAAAGGTTTCCTTATCGGCAAGCGGGCGCGTGGCTGGATGTTATCCACGGTCATGAACTGGTTACAGGAAAAAGCGGAGGCCCACTATGAATAAGCTTGCACTCGGCAAAATCCATAACGGCATAAAGTTACTGGCTCACGCTTTTCAGTTTGATAGACAGTTTTGGCAGTTAGGAGTTGATCTGCTGGAACGTGGTTTATCAGAACTTTGGGACAAGTCAGCATAACCGGGGGCGATTATGGTACTCAGAAAGAAGCCGCCAACAGAGGGCGGCCACAAAGCAAATATTCATTTATATTCGAATCTCTATTCTAACACTCACAGCGATGATTTATCAGGCTTTTATGACCATGCGCGGGCATACGGCCTACCTATTCCCGAAATCATCGCAGACGGCAAAATACACCGCTTCAAAGTGGAAGGCGACAAGCGCGGCAGTAAAAACGGCTGGTACGTGTATTTTTCCTATCCGGTGGCGGCGGGGTGTGTCGGTAGCTGGAAAACCGGTGAATCCTTCACATGGTGTTCAAAGTCCGGCAAACGCTTATCACAGGCCGAACGTGAAGCCCTGAAACGCCAGTACCATCAGGCGCGTATCCAGCGTAACCGCGAACAGGAACAAAACCAGCAGCAGGCACAGACCAAAGCTAAGGGTATTCTCTCCAGTGCGGTGGCGGCTGATCCTGAGCACCGGTATCTGGTGAGCAAGCAAATACCACCTTACAACCTGAAGCAATACAAAGATTCTGTCCTGGCTGAGCTGCGTGATATTAACGATAAGTTGTTTTCGGTGCAGTTCATCAAGCCGGACGGCTCAAAATTCTTTCTCAGTCATGGCCGGATTAAGGGCTGTTTTCATACCTTCGGTGATCTGGAAGGCGCAGACGTGGTGCATATTGCAGAAGGCATCAGCACAGCGGCCACCGTGCACGGCTGGCAGAAAACACCGGTTTTGGCGGCGATGAATGCCGGTAATCTGTTACCGGTCGGGCTGGCAGTCCGGCAGGCATACCCAGACATCAGAATCGTGTTTGCAGCGGACAATGACCGCTTTAACCCGGCGGGAAATGTCGGCAAAGACAAGGCCACTGAAGCGGCGCGTATCTGCAATGGGCTGGTGCTGTTGCCGGAGTTTCCGAAGGGTTCCACCGGTACAGATTGGAATGATTATTTTTGCCAGCAGGCAGGCGGGGTGAATCATGAGTGATTACAAGCCCGAGAAACCCAGCCCGTACTACGTCAACACCAACCGCAATAAGGGCAAGGCCGGTCTGTTCTACCAGCCACCGGCCAAAAAACAGGGCAATGATTTTGTTACTCAGTCGCCTATCTGGATCTGTGACCCGTTTGAAGTGGTAGCACGTACCCGTGATGGTGACAGTAATAACCATGGCCTGTTACTGGAGTGGAAAGACAAGGATAAGCAGACACATGAATGGTTAATGCCGCTTGAGCTGTTAGCCGGTGATGGTGTTGAGATACGGAAGGTATTGTTCAACGGTGGTTTGCAGATCAATACCCAAAAACCAGCAAAAGACCATTTACTGATTTATCTGAATGAAGCAAGACCTGCCAAAGTGGCACGGTCTGTCTTTGCAATTGGCTGGCAGGCCGGGGGCATGTATGTCCTGCCACATCTGACTATAGGGGAATAAACATGGCAAAACGTAAGGAGCGGATTATTTTACAGGCCGATACGACAAAAATTCAGGGTTATGAACAGGCCGGTACGCTGGAAGGCTGGCGCGATGAGGTGAGCCGGTTATGTGTTGGCAATCACCGCCTGATACTGGGAATCAGCACCAGCTTTGCGGCACCGCTGTTACACCACCTTGACCAACAGGGCTTTGGTATTAACTATTTTGGCGCATCAAGTATCGGTAAAACTACCGTGTTACGGGTAGGCAAATCGGTGATAGGGGATCATGCCTCTATTATGACATGGCTATCGACCGCGACGGCTTTGGAGTCAGTCGCAGCACAGTACAATGATGGTATGTTACCGCTGGATGAAATGGGAGAAGCTGACCCCAAAATAATAGGCGCTACCGCCTATATGCTGGCGAATGGTCAGGGCAAAATGCGCAACACCCGAAATATTATCCTTAGACCAACCTTGAAGTGGCGCTTGGTATTCCAGAGCACCGGAGAGATAACTCTTGCTGGCTCTCTTGCACAGGTGAATCAAAAGGTAAAAGCAGGTCAGGCGGTGCGGCTTGCTGACCTTCCGGCGGATGCGGGCGCAGGTCTGGGTATCTTCGACAGGTTGCCAGAGGGTTTTAATAACGGGGCTGAATTTGCGGACTACCTCAAAGACGCTACCAAACAGCAGCATGGTCATACTTTCGTTGAATACCTTACCCAGCTGACCAAAGACCTGCCAACGCACATACAAACAGTGCGTGACTTCCGGGCCGAGTGGCTGCAACAGTATTTACCAAAAGACGCGGACTCACAGGTCAGGCGTGTGGCGGGTTCATTCGCGACTATTTGCGCAGGGGGTGAGCTGGCGACTGACTTCGGGCTGACCGGCTGGCCAGAGGGGCGGCGGGTGAAAGTGCGGCGGTGTGCTTCAATGCCTGGGTGCAACAGCGCGGCGGGGTGGGTAATCAGGAACAAGCTGATATTCTGAGCCACGTACAGAACCACTTTCAGGAGCATGGGGCGGCGAAATATGCGTATATCAATATCCGGCCACAGGATGATAAGACGATGTACCGCATGGGTTATAAGGATGATGCGGGTGACTTCTTTGTCCTGCCTAACCGTTTTGAGGCTGAGCTGTGCCGTGCTGGTGGTTTCGATAAAAAACAAGTCATTAAGGTGCTACAGGAACACGGGTATTTACTTCCCGGTGGGGATGGTCGGCCTACTATCTCAAAACGGGTTTACTCTCTTGATTTGGAAGACAGTTTAAACGCTGAAAAGAAAAAGACGACCCGCGTTTATCACATCGACTCATCCGTGGTCGGGGGCGATTAATGGCACGTTTCCGGCCTTTGGATCAGGTGCAACCACCCGATGTAACCAGCGTAACCAGCACTGAAACCGGTAATGGTTACGCTGAATGCAACACTAACCCATTGATAAATAAAGAAACGCATAACGATGTAACCACTGTAACCGGTGTAACCGCGAAAAAAACAAAGGCAGGCAGTGAAACCGGCGGCGGGGTGGCTGTTGCCACAAGTGATATTTTCCGCGCACGGCTGCAACAGGCAGCCCATGATTTACCGGTAGAAATGGCCGTATTGGTCGCTGAGTTTGCGAATGATGAGCAGGATATAGTGCAGGGTAACTTTGATGATGAGACGCTGAGAACGGCTGTATTTACGTTTGTGGTGTATCACTTGGGATTACAACCATTACAGGACAGCACACCGGCTGATGATGGTATGGTCAGATGTCGGCAGTGCGGCCACTGGTGGAACAGGTGCAGGCACCCGGATAAGTTCAGGGGGTTATGGCCGGAATTACACCCGGATCGGTGGCGGCGATGTGCCCAGTACCGGCAGAGGGAGAAATATTAGACCGTGACAGGCGGCTCAGTAATTCAGGGTAAGGGTTGATGACAGATAAGGGTTACAGGCAGTTACTCTTTTCAGGAGGGTGAAACCGGCAACCAAGAAAGTGTAAGTAAGTGTCTTTATCCTAATACTCTATATCATAGATATATCTTATGGTTGCCTGTTGCCCCTGATACCTGCCTCACTTCCCGCCCTTTATGTTTTTGCTGGTTACACCGGTTACAGTGGTTACACCCTAAGATAATCCTTTAATTATCATAAAGTTAAAGCACACCAAAGCGTAACCAGTGCCGGTTTCAGTGCTGGTTACGCTGGTTACACATCAACAGTAAATCAATGATTTAGCAGCACATTGCCGGAATATCACCCGAAAACAGGCCAATTTGCGGCGGAAACCAACGCCTTGGCGCAACGCCCCCAACCGCGCGAATCATCAGCTTTTCTGATGCAATACCGGGTTAAATCAGGGCAGATTCGGCAAAAAAAGCGGACAAAACCGGTATAATTCCGGACATATAACACCGGAAACAGCCGGAAAACCTTGAATTATCGAGTGCATAAGATGACTGACAAGCCGAAGAAACGCCTTTCCCTGAAACAAAAGGCAGACACACCCACACCAGACGACAACGCCACCCAGAGCCGCACACGCAGCCGTAAGCGCATTATCCTGCGTGATGATCTGCCAGCGGCAAAGCTGAGCACGACGAAAGCACCACCGAAACCCAAACCGAAGAAAAAGCCAAAACCACCGGCACCCAAAAAGCCGGTAATCTCACCCTCAGATATTCGCCTGGACAACCTGAATGCCAGCCTGAATAGCTTCGATATTTGGAGAAACTTCCAGCCCTTAATGATTGGAATTGAAAAAGATATATTCCGGCACATTGCTAAACATCAGCTGAGCTGTAGCAAGCGGGTAGTGCAAAGGCTGCTGAGGCAGCATACGGCTGATGAACGCTATCAGCGGAACCTGAAAACCGGAATGGCGCGGCATCATTTGAATGGTGCAGAGGCCGTTGCAGGGGATACAGCTCTGTCAGTTCTGGCAGATGCAGCACTGGCTGAGCACCGCGCAGGGAAAACACGGCCTTTATGAATCGCTTGATTCTCCCGCATATTCAGGCGTATCCTGAAAACTCAAGTCATGGCATGGATTGTTTTTCTACCAACTTAATGCAAGGAAACAACCATGAAAAATCTGAATTATGATCAAGCTGTTAAAGCCTACAAGCGCCATTGTGAGCGCAACGGGTTAATTTATCAGGAACCAGACAAAACATCTGATCTTGATGAAAGCGGCCAATTCTGGGAGCTGTTCAACGTGCGTGGATTAATGGCACGAATTGACGCTGCAACCGGAAAAGTTCAGTAATCAAAACAGGGTGCTACCTGATAACGGGTAGCACCCCTTCATCAAAACCGCTTGATTTTCCCACACCACCCGGCGTATCCTAAAAATACAAATTGATTCGGGTATCTGAACCCTCTTAGGCGGCAAACACCGCCCATCAGTCAGGCGGTTTTTTTATGTCCGTAGACTACGCATCACGGCGGTTTTTCGCCGGGTATGTGTGGACTACAAGACCGCCACGGCGGAAAGAAGCACACCTCTCCTAAGGAGGTCAGAGTACCCGGCCATTTGTGCCAATTCTGAAAACTTAGGAGTAACACGGTATGCAAACCGCAATCAATGCAGGCGAATCACGCCCAAAAACCGCGCAACCACTGCGCACACCGGCCATTATCGGCGCACACTTCCCAGAATCCGACCTGAACTATGCAGCCACACCCAACGGCGTGTTGGTAACGCATAACGGCTTAATGGTGGCATGGATTTATCAGGGCTATGCCGGATCAAGAAACAACCCGAACCGCTGCGAGTTCTTCGACGTAGCTTTCCCTTCCCTCTCCTTTGACCCGCAAAACCGCATCACCGGCATGATGCTGGAGTCCGATAGCTTTGAGACATTGGCGGGGGCGCTGGCCTTTATCGAATCGACATTCGGGGAGGTGACAAAATGAGCGCACCGGAAACCATGATCGAAGTGAAAGCAGCTCAGTTAAATTCATTGCTGCAATCACTGCCAGAAACCCAACAGCAGGAAATCAGAGATATTTTCAGCTGGTTTGCCACTGAAACCAATGAGCTTTATTCACTGATCAACACGGCGGCGATGGCGTTTGAATCGCTGCAATTGGCCGAGGGTGACGGGCTGAGGCATGTCTTATTCATGGCCACTAATCACGCCTACGACGTACACGCGGCGCTGAAGTCTGTTGCTGATGACAAGGGGGCGGATGATGAGTAAGCCAATCAGCAATACCACTGCCACACCGCTGACTTTTGAACAACGTTTACCACTGGTCAGGGCAGAAGTGACCGCTAGGGTTATGAGTTATCCGGCCAATCAGCGTAATGCAGTCCGTGCCCGTCTGTGGGTGAGCTGGATCAAGCGTAATGTGCTGGAGGTGGCCTAACATGCAAACCTCCAACCTCACACCAGAAAGCTGTGCAGTGGCTTCAGAGCGTCTGAAAGCACGGCAGGACGCGGCTTTTACCCCCCATGTATATAATATGGGGGGTTATGATTCTCTCTTTGAAAAATCAAAAATTCTGAACTCTGAGCCGGTAAAAGATATTCAGATTACCAAGGTCGATTGGTTAAGAGTGACCACCACCGATCTTGAAGTATTTAACGGAACCATGGGTGAATTACTATCTGATGATGGTTTACTTGCCCATGCCGGACTGGATGTTAAATGGAAAAATAAAGGCTTCCATGGCTATGAAAATTCAGCGGCTATCATGGTCTGGAAAGATAACGATTACCTGACTGTGGGCAATATCGGCACCTCTGAGCAAGGCCGCAATCGGGGCGGCTTGCTGGAGTTGACCGGCACCGGCTGCAAAATTCTGCAATTAGAGTATCCGGCCTTGTGGCTGGAACTCTTCGACTTGCTGCAATATCACGAATGGCGGATTAGTCGGGTAGATGTAGCACTGGACTTGTCCGGCGAATATGCCAAAGCCAACGGCTACACCGTGCCGGTACTGTTCAAACAGGCGGTAAATGCTGGCCTGCTACAGTCTGACAACCTTCGTAATCCCAATATGCGGCAGTCCTTCAGCACGGCGGGCGATTGGTCGGATTTAGTCGTGGGCAACCTCACACCGGAAACCTATGACCCGATTGAACATTGTCCTGCTGGCCTGACTGCCTACATTGGCAACCGCAAAAGCTCAGACGACTTCTGGCGAATCTACGAAAAAGGCAAGGAACTGCTGGGACAGATGGCAGAGCCGGAAAGCATTGATAGAGGCTGGATCAGGATAGAACACGAAATGAGCCGCAAGGCTTCAGGCCGTGAAATTCCGCTGGATGTGATGTTACGGCCTGATGAATATTTCTGTGCCGGTCGCAGCGGCGCACGGGCGATTATGGACAAGCTCAGAGCCGATATGCACCAGCTGAAGGCGGCGCACCAGTGGCAGCGGGAACAGTTCATCAGGGAGAAGGGCTTGCTGCTATCAAAGAAAATTCATTGGGCTAAGCACAGCTATGGGCGCTTGTTCCGTACTTTGGTCGAGCAAGGCATTGATGCTGCTGAGATTATCGACTGGTTATCGAGGGAGGACGGTTTAAAAGAATTTGTCTTCGACATAACCGACACCGGCCATGCTGAGCCGTATCAAAGCGGGCTGGAGGTGATGGTATGAATACCGAAAAAATCGAAAACCTGCTGAACCAGATTCACAGCACAGCCGAAAGGTTAAGCAGTACGGCATGGGCGGCAAAATGCCAATGTGATGATAAATGGTTTGCAGGTATATCCATTGAGGTGATGGCCGTACAGCTGGACAACCTGCAAGCGGCGCTGAATGAACTGAAAGCCGGGGTGAAGCCATGATTTACCGTTGTCGTTCCTGTGGCAGCAATGCGACTGCTGATCTGACTTGTGAATATTGCGGTGCCGGCACTCGCAGCTATCGGAAAAACCGCCAACAGCAGCCCCGACAAAACCCACCGGACAATCTGACTTATTACGCAATAGCGATAGCACTACTGGTTAGCAGCGTTGCGGCGTTATTAACGATGGGGGTGCAGTCATGAATACCCTTCCCCTGACTCACCTGTTACGCGGCGTGATGCTGCTGATGGGCGCGGCCTTCTGGGTGGCCTTTCTGGTCATGCCCTTAGTGTCGTCTACCGTAGCGGCCTATCACGGCGTAGACGTTCACGGCATGGCCGGAAACCTGATTTATACTGAAAAACAAAACAGCCGGTGAACTGCGCAGAATGCACCCGAAGATACAGTTTTTCTATCTGGTATCGGCGGCGGGCGCTTTCGCGGCCTCATTTATGTTCGTGGGTGGCGTGTGGCTGGGTGCGAACTGGCATCCTTCCGCATGGACTACTGAAAACTGGGTAGCGGTCGGCATTGCCCTGCTGATGGTGGGCGGGATTACAGCCGGTCAATATTTCTCATACAGCACTGGCATTAAGTCCGGTCTGATGATTTTCGCTAAAGCCGTGGTGATTCTCTTTGCGCTGGGATCAGAGATCAGTCAAACCATGGAGCGTGAAGCCGAAACCGTGCGCAACCGCTCTGAACAAAGCGAAGTCTTCAAGGCCACCGTGGGCGCTATCCAGTCGGCTACGAATGCCCCTGTTCAGGTATCCCCTGCCTTAGCAGATGCACAGGCAGCGGCGGCAACGGCACAGGTGGAGATAGCAGCCTGTGAACGGCACCGTTCCAAAGGTCAGGCGCGTGTTGATAAATGCTTACGCATAGAGCGCGGCAATCTGGCAGCAGCACAGGCGCGGATCCAGACTATTCAGGATCAGGCAGCGACTACAGCAGCGGCTAATCAGTCAACTGCCCTTGCCATGGTGGAACAGGCCAAACAATTGCAGTTTGACGAAAAGCAGCACTTTCAGGGGATTCAGTTCATACAGAAGATTTTCGGGGTATCAGCGATTGCAGCGGCGTTTATCTTCGCCTTCGGCATTATCGGCACCTTCGAAAGCATGTTCTGGCTACTGGGTGCCCTGCTGGGTGCGATTGGTCAGGCGCTTAAAGCTTACGGCCTGACACCACAAGGCCGACTCATTGCCGATGAATACAAAGAAATGGGACTGATGCAGGATGCACCGGCACCTGAGCCAAAACAGCCACATAACGAATATGCGCCTTCACAGTCGGTCGGTTTCTCCCCTTCGCCCACACTGGCAGCGTTTAACCAGTACAAACAGTCCGGCCATCCGGTAGCAGCGGCGGCGGCTTCTGCTGATTGGCTGGCAGGTAAATTATCCGGCTCACCGGCACCCACCAGCAGTTTTTCAGAACCACTACACACCACACGGCATGCAGGCGGCCTGACTGACACACGGCTGTTCAGATACCTGTATACCGGAGTCCGCCAGCAGGTCATTGATGGAGAAATAAAACCCACTGTCCGCCCTATCACTGATGCTGTTACAACCATCATGCGCAAAAACGCAAGTCAGATCGGTATTACCCCTGAGCTGATGGCAAAACCACAACGCCAGCAGATTGCTGAATCCATCCTGTCTGGTCTGGAAAAAGAAGGCGTGGTTAAGCGCAATGACATTGATGTGGGGGTTGGTAAACCTAAATACATTCTATCGCCAAAATACCTGGCTGACCTTGCTTTGCGTAGTACATGGAACAGGGAGTTAAAAAACACTGTATCGACTCCCTGCAGACGATGTGCTGAACAAAACAGCGGATCAGGATGCTATTCAACGGATTATTAACAAAGGCCGTAAATCAGGTCTGGGTACGGCTGAAACACAGCTGAGCATGAACCTGAAAAGCAGTTCTGAGGGTGCCGTAAAACCAGTTCAGAAAAGCAGTCAGAAACCCTTAGCTAAGGGTGAGGACGAAACCCTTAGTAAACCCTTAGCTAAGGGTCAGAGCGGCTTATACGGCGAATGGGTGGCTGCTGTATCAGAAAAGCAGTGCAGGCCATCAGTCAATGCAACATGGTCATGGATACAAAAGCGGATCAGCAACAAAGAAACCGGCAGCCGGACGCATGACCGGACGCGGATTACTTCCATGCAAAAAGCTTTCTTCAGCAGAGCCATGCACGAAGGGCTGATGCAGCAAAACCCGAATTACCGCAACGGCGGCAAGAAATACATCTGGATCGGATAAGGAGCAAAACACCATGAACGAAACAAACGAAACGACAATGCAGACGGTTTGCTACTGGCAGGACGGTTACTGGATAACCGATCAGGAAGAGGCTGAATTGCTGGATAGTATCAATGCCTTCGGCAGTGAGCATACGATGCTGGAAGTACCGGCAGGGGAGGATATACAGCAGGCAGTGAATGAACAGCTGATAAAGCGGGCTGCATGATTGGCTGGATAGCTGAGGCAGCAGGGCAGGTATTACTATTTGCTCTGCTGATGAATCTGGTTCAGGGCGGGCTGGTCGCTGTGTTTGCTCTGCACTGGTGGCTGATGCGTAAATTATCGGGGTGGTTTGGTTGACCTGGCCATATTGCTGGCATCAACAAAAAGGTCAGGCCAGTTCGTTTGGGTCGGCCTTTTACTACCATCAATCTGGAGGCTTATTTTTTATGACAGGTGTGAACTAAAGTTGTAGCCGATGGTATCGTTAATTTTTCCACTAAGAAATTTAAGCCGGTTCTGATGCAGAGTCGGCTTTTTTGTTGGCAGCCTGTAAAAGGCAGATCGAAACAGAAAATTCGGTTTTTGTTCGGCTTGAATGTTTATAAATAGGGTATACCTTATTTAGATGTTCAGAAAACACCTGAAAACCCTCTAAATAGAGTTGTATTTTATATTATTAGAGGATATTCTAAAAACATCTAGACCCTATCTTTAACATTTAGCAGCACAAAGGAACCATCATGGCTTTAGTAGGATATGCACGGGTATCAACCACCGATCAAGACCACACCACCCAGATTGAACGACTGAAGCAGGCCGGATGTGAAAAAGTGTTTTCAGAGAAAATGAGCGGCACCAGCAAAAAGGGACGTGAGGCACTGGCAGCCTGTAAAGAGTTCATGCGGGAAGGTGACACACTGGTATTCACCAAAATTGACCGGCTGGCACGTAACGCCAAAGATTTACAGAACTTAGTCTCTGAGCTGGAAGAGAGGGGTATCACTATTAAGTCACTGGATCAGGCTATCGACACGACTACACCAGCGGGCAAGGCTTTTCTGGGTATGCTGGGTATCTTTGCTCAGTTTGAAACAGACATCAGGAAAGAAAGGCAGCTGGAAGGCATTGCAAAGGCGAAACAGGAAGGCAAGTACACCGGGCGCAAGCCAACAGCCAGAGCAAAACGGGCTGAGATTGAAGCGATGCTGGATCAGGGCATAAGCAAACCGAAGATTGCTAAAGAGCTGGGTATCAGTGTTGCGAGTGTTTACAATGCTTTAAAGGCTGCGTAATACATATTTTGTGATAACTAAATAAAGAAAAAACTATGAATCAAGTTATCAAATGTCTACAATGCGCGCAGACCCCCAGAGCAGGCTATGATTTAGGGGGTATCGGCTAGGGGTACTATTTATTTTAGATAGTCTTTACCCTTAAATATTAGGAAGTTAGGGATAAATGAGAATCCCTCGCTCGCCAAAGATTTATACGGAGAAATCCGAAACTTTTTAAAGCCCGCTTTTGCGGGCTTTATTTTTCCTAGCACTTAATACCACCGTATCATTCCAAATACAGACGGTATCCATTAATTACCAAGAGTTTCCCATGAGTTTTGCCGCCCTCGGCTTATCCGCCCCGCTAGTCAACGCTGTTACCGCACAGGGTTACGATAAACCCACCCCCATTCAGCATCAGGCTATTCCCGCCATCCTTAAAGGCAAGGATGTGATGGCTGCCGCCCAGACCGGTACCGGAAAAACTGCCGGTTTTACCCTGCCGTTACTGGAGCGCCTGTCCAAAGGTCAGCGCGCCCGCTCTAATCAGATCCGGGCACTGGTGCTGACACCCACCCGCGAACTGGCAGCACAGGTGGGCGAAAGTGTGGTCGCTTACGGCAGCCATTTACCGCTGCGTTCTGCGGTTGTATTTGGCGGGGTAAAAATCAATCCGCAGATGCAAAAACTGCGTCCGGGGATTGATGTACTGGTTGCCACACCGGGACGGCTGCTGGATTTGTATAACCAGAATGCAGTGAAATTCAAACAGCTGGAAATTCTGGTGCTGGATGAAGCCGACCGCATGCTGGATATGGGCTTTATCCACGATATTCGCAAAATTATCAATCTGTTACCCACAGAACGTCAGACCCTGATGTTTTCCGCTACCTTTTCGGCTGACATCCGCAAACTGGCCGCTACGCTGGTGCACAACCCGGTGGAGATTTCAGTCACACCGCGCAACTCCACCGCGAAAACTGTTGAGCAATGGATTAACCCGGTCGATAAAAAACAGAAACCGACCCTGCTGCTGCAACTGATCAATGACAACAACTGGGAGCAGGTACTGGTATTCAGCCGCACCAAGCATGGCGCAGATCGTCTGTCTCGTTTCCTGGAAAAAAACGAGGTTAAATCAGCCGCCATCCATGGCAATAAATCCCAGGGGGCACGCACGCGGGCACTGGCCGAATTCAAAAACCGCAGCCTGCAGGTACTGGTCGCTACCGATATTGCGGCCCGCGGGCTGGATATTGACCAGCTGCCACAGGTAGTGAATTTTGACCTGCCCAACGTCGCTGAGGATTATGTGCACCGTATCGGCCGCACCGGACGCGCCGGAGCCAGCGGCAAGGCAATTTCGCTGGTCTGTGCGGATGAATTCAAGGAGCTGTCTGATATTGAGCAACTGATTGGTAAAGTTTTGCCGCGTAAACTGGTGGACGGTTTTGAGCCGGTGCATGATGTGCCTGCCTCAGACCTGACTAAAAAGGTCAAACGCCCGAAGAAACCGAAACAACCGAAAGAACACCGTGACGGCCAACGCTCCGGCGAAAATGCACAAGGGCATAAACCGGCACAACGCAAGCCTTCCGGCCGGAACCGGCAAAAGGCAGCGGGGCAGGCCCAAAAGACCGGACAACCCGCAGCACAGAAAAGATCCCGACGCAGAAAATCAGGCCCGGCAAAAACCTCATGATGCTGCCATGACAACAGTTGCCTGGAAGGTCATTACCTCTGGCAAAACCATAACCCTGATGTTCGGCTCATCTTTTATGGCCCGTAGCAAATGTTTCGTTGCCAGCAACAAGGCAGCATTAAACCGATGCAGAACTGTACACTGTTTCAGTGCTGCCCCGGCTTTATGCTCTACCCGCTGAATAATCAGCGGGATCGTTTCTCCGACAGCCAACACGACTACCGGAATATTCTCATTACTGGCATATTCCAGCTGTTTTTCCAGATAAGGATCATAATATTCCGGTATTGCCGGAATATCGGTGTCAGGCCACTCATGCAAAAACTCAGGGGAGTCTTGCAAGACTTGTAAAGTTTCTGACAGACAAAGCTGTCCGCATCGCGCACGATGCGATTGCTCAGCACTCACTTGAATGCAGGAATCAAGCAGGCACTTTTTTATCGCAGTCCCGTCAGCAGACGGGAAGCGCGACCATAATAGTGCCGCCAATCCCGCCACCACCGCACTAGCCATCGAAGTACCGGAGCGCATCACGGTGTTACCTGTTATGTCAGCAGATAAAATACCAACTCCCGGAGCAACCAGATCCGGCTTGAGGCAGAACTGCTGTTTATTATAACTACCGGAAAACTTAGCCACCCGACCGGAAAAGTCCGTCGCCCCCACTGAAAGTACATGAGGATACCAACCCGGTGAGTAAGCCTTACCTGCCCCGCCATTTCCAACTGCCGCTACAGGTAAAATACCCCGGCTGACCAGGGCGCTGACCGCTGACCAGAATACCGGATTCATCACCATCAAACCGATCGGCAGCAGCACAATATGGACTTTCTGCCTGATCAGCCAGTCAATCCCGCGCAGAATCCGCCAGACAGAATATCCACCCTCTAAAACCTCAGCACAATAAAGTAAGGCACCGGGTGCAACTTGCGTGATAATTCCGGCCAGATGTGTGCCATGCCCGCGAAGATCCCGGGCCTCTGTGCACTCATCCGGCTCACCAAACCGGTCGATATGGCAAAACGCTCTGACCCTGCCTTTTAGCAAGGGGTGCGCGGCCATCACTCCGGTATCCAGACAACCGACTCTGATTCCCGCGCCTGTGTATCCCTGGGCATGAAATGCTTTCACCCACGTGGTATCCTGCAGGTTCAAATCAGGCACAGCTGTCACAAATCAAAATCGGGCTCATCCACCTCTTTGCCAGCCCTCACCCAATAGACGGTCGCTTCCCCCAGATGTCCCAGACCAACAAAAAGGATCGAATGAATTGCCAGAGGGATATTATAAGTTCCCTCATTAACTTCCTTATAAGTCAGTACCTTACTGATAGCCGGCAAGGTATCAAACATCCAGCCGCCATGTCGCCGTCCGGTCACTGCGGAATAACCGCCTTTATCTTTACGGTCAATATCCACCAGTTTGGACATCAGCCCCATATGGACTATCCCGACTGCCGTCGTCAGCGCAGGCAGGGCATAATCCATTGCTTTCGATGATGTACCCTTTGCCGAGCCCAATGCACTGACGCCAAAATCCAGTGCCCCGATACATAAATACGACCACTGGAAACACCAGGTGGTATACGACCAGTAATCGACATGTCCCGGGCCTTTCTGACGCATTGCATCCAGTTTTTCATGATTCATACCGCCGTGATGACCCAGCGGATTTCCGGCCACCTGAGCCAATACTCCCGCAGCAATAACAAACAGCTTAATCACCGTCATACCTTTACCGATACCACTTTGTGGATCGGCATTAAACACACTGCCAAATACTTCCGGCGTCACCACCGTTTTATCCGGTTCTTTAAACCGGATACTGCCCCTACGGTTACTCCAGCGGTGCTGCTTGCCATAGGTTACCTGTTTGCCTTGCGGGCTGGTTTGTTTGGCTGCACCGCCACTGATGTCATACACCAGATCACTCACCATCAGAATAAAATGCAGCACACCGTAACCTATCGCCCAGTCACGCTTCAGTTCCCGCAGCCCCCTTTCCTCCGCAGTCAGATTGAGTCGCCCGTCAGCGTTGACTTCATTTGTTTCTACTGATTGCCCGATAACTGTTACATTCTGAAACGGGGCACGACCAAGAATCAGCTTACCGGCAATCGTTGCCGGCACGGCCATTAACAGCGAAAACAGTGACAGTGCAGTTAAATCACGTCCACGGGTGATGGATGCATACAGACCGGAAAGGAAAGGAATATTCAGTGGCTCGTTCAGACCGGTCTGTATTAACTCGATCGCCGCCAACACAAATTCAAAAATCATGGTGATGACAATATCAATCGCACTGAAACCCACCACCAGCAGACTTTTCAGCATAGATAATACACCACTCAGAATCAGCTCTTTTGCCCGTGACGGTTGCTCCATGGCCGTCTGAAACAGGGCCAGGCTGTCCAGAAAAGCATCAATAACAACCGGCAAATCATTTTCAATATGCTCTTTGATCAGATCGATAAAGGTGGTCAGCAAATGCTCCAGCTGATCTTTCACCGACTGCGGCACCAGCCCCATAATACTATCCATCAAGGGATTTTTGACCGGCTCACCACCGCCTCCACCCGCTGCAGCACTCCCTCCGGAGTCTCCGCCGACAATATGCGACATCAGCCAATCCAGCTTATCCGACATCTCCGAAGTATCAATCCCGCCGGTTCGGCTTTGGGCAGCAATATCGGAGGCTCCGAGCTGATCAATCAGGCCATCAATACCCTTAACTACATCGCCCTGCAAATCAGCCAGCCAAATCCGCAACTCATGTTTCAGAAAGTTCAGGCTGTCCTGAGCCATGTCGATACCATCATTAACCGACTTTATAATATAGTCATGAGTTGTCAGGATATCGCTCCAGTCAAAGATATCCTTAATAAAGTCGACAAAACTGTTCCAGGCAACCCCCAGCTCTTCAATAACCTTCTGTGCAAATTTACCAATGGTTTCAACACTATCCGCCACAAACTGATAAAACTTACCCGCAACTTCCACCGTAATTCTGACCACCTGCTCAACGGCATCACTGAGCGCCTCACCAACGCCCTCGGCCACCTCTTCGAAAAATTCGGCCGTTTCCTCAGCCGTTTTAACAATAAACTCGCCGGTATCATCGACTGCTTTTTTCAGAAACTTTCCGGTATCTTCCACAGCCTTCTCAGTCCAGTCCGATGCCTCATCCCAGACTTTTTCGGCTCCCTCTCCCAACTCTTTAACCACATGTCTGGCAGTATTGACCACTACCTCACCGGCGTCCTCCAGCACATCGCCCACATCCTCCACAACACCCGCTGTCTCATTCGCCACCGCAACTGCTGTTTTAGGCACAGTTTCAACTACAAACTTACCGATACTCTTCGCTCCTTCCTCCAGCCAGTCAAAATCGAAGAAACCCTGAGCCAGATGTAAATCCAGAACATCAGCACGACTGTTTACCAGCGCCAGCTCATCCGGACTCACCGGCCTGAAAGCAGCATTTCCCCGGCGATCAGCCCCGCCAAAGTCCAGTGCCCAGCTGCTGTAGGGCATTTTATCGGTGACAACAAACCGGTCACGACTGACACCATGTGACAGTGAACGGGAGGCAGCAGGAACCGTTGAAGACAAAGACTGCAGTGCACTCTGCACCTGATTAACATCTGCCCGGCTGAAACGGCTGTCCAGCCCCAGCTGGTTACGCTGGTTCCACAGTTTATCCGGCTCCAGCTGCAAAATTTTGGTATGTACGTCGACATCCGGAAAGACAAAGAACCGCTCTTTCTCCAGCATATTGCTGGTGCGCAACATCAATGCTGCCGTTCCCAGCGCATCCGGCTTAATGGTAATTATCAGCTTACCGGCAGAATTTGGCCTGAGACGGGCAGGCTTCACCGGATCAATAGTATAATTTTTACCATCAGCCTGAATTAAAGTTTCTTCAGTCGCCCATACCTCAATCTCTCCGGTGGCAGGCGGTACGGTAATAATACTACGGTAAACAGGGTAGCTGATGTTGCGCCCGCCCTGCATCCGTAACTCTTCGGTAAGCCGCGAGGTACTCTTAATCGTCGATTGTTGGTGTGGCAGAGTAGTCAATATTTGTAATGAGGAAATACTGTCATTTCCGACATCACTTCCGGTCAGGGAGTTAATATCCAGATGGAAAACATCATTAGTTCCCTGATATTGGGTATGACGAAACAGTGTGACCGCAGTATCAGGCCCCAGACGCAGCGATGAGACCTGATCATTCAGCGAATCAATCAACAGAAAATCGGGGGTGTCCTGATGTAAAATCCATACCCGTCCCTTAAAGTCATTGTGCTCATACAACGCCACCTCACCCGGCCAGAGTTCGGCATTCGCACGCTCACGGGTACGTACCAGTTTGTTCTGAATTGAGTACTGCTGTGATGAATGACTGTTAGCAATATAGAAATCAAGCTCAGTCTGTGAGTGTTTTTCCCTGATCCGCCAGCTGTGATGCTCGCCGGTATTGACATTGAAGCTGGCATTGGGCGCCATTTCAGCATAATTGACTTCATTACCCTCATAATCCACCCAGTTCACCAGCACAGTATGTCTGGTTGCATTTTTCATCTGTAACTTAACCGGACGGGTATTTTTGCGGGAACGGGTAGCCTGTCCGGTGATATTGAATACCTGCGGCTCCCTGATACCGACGGTGAACCCCACAGCCTCATTACTGTTCATATCCCGCACAATCCACGGGTGACTCATAAACGTTTGCTGGGTAAACGATTCCCGGCTGTCCAGCACGGCATAGCGAACCTCATTACCCTGATAATCCAGCCAATAAACACCGACTTTCAGCGGCGACTGATTCACAAAACGGATACTGGTTGCTGTTTCGGCATGCTGAGAACGCAGCCGGACATCAAATACCTGCTGCGGCTTACCATCCGGAATATACAGTGCAATTTCCTCACCGGAATGCTGTTGGCGAACACGCCAGGGATGGGTTTCAAAGGTGCTTTGGGTATAACCCTCACCGGGCTCCAGGGTTTTATAGCGTTTTTCCCTGCCCTGATAATCCAGCCAGAAGACATCAACCGCAAACGGCAACTGGTTATTTATCTGTACCGATACCGCATTCACCCCCTCGCGGGGCTTGATATCCGAGTCATTGATCACAATAGCCTGTTTTTGCTGACTGCCGAAGTCCCAGTCCAGCAGGCGACGGCTATGATTGTCACGCACAATCCAGGGGTGGGTGGCAAAGGTACTGTAACCCACCGAATCACCGGGCTTCAGCGTCTGATACAACTTCTCCTGCCCGTCGTAATCCATCCAGATCACATCGACATTCAGCATACTCCGGTTATCGAAGGTAATCCCCCGGGGCTGATGCGCATGAAAAGAGCGTACCTGAAAAGATGTGTTCTGTTCTGCTTCATCATTAGCGACAAACAGGCCCACTACTCTCTTCGAATATAGCTCACGGACACGCCATACATGCCTGGCGCCGGTGGCCTGGGTATAATCCGCCCCCGGTTTTAATGTTGCGTATCGGTGCTCATTACCTTCAAAGTCAACCCAGAACACTTCCACACTGAAAGGGCTCTGGTTTTTAAAGTTTACATTAACTGCAGGTGTACCCGGCTCAGATACCACCTCCAGGCCGGACAGTACGTATACGTCCACCGCTTCAGCACTGATCAGCAAACGCCGTAACAAGTGCCCACTGTAATTATCCCGCACCAGAACCTCAGCCCTCTCAAACAGCGTCTGCGTATAGCGCTCATGAGGTGCTAACGCAGACAACAGATACTCCTTCCCATCCGCTGCCAGCAAATAGGCACTGACCCCGAGGCTGGTTTCATTAGCCAGAGTAACCGATACCGCCTTATAGCCCTGCTCAGGTAAAATGCTGAATTCATGCTGTTGCTGCTCATCAGCTCCGGCAATAAACAAACCACACAGCTCACCGGTATGCCGGTTTCTGACCCGCCAGGGGTGGGTCGCAAAACTACTGATCCGATAGCGGTCACCCGGCTCCAGAGTCGCGTATTTAACCTCTCCACCCTCGTAATTGACCCAGAATAAGTCAAGATGAAATGGCTGGCTGTTCTGAAAAAGAACCTGAGTCGCCTTAACACCACCCAGCGAATAAACCCTGTCTGCTTTTATTTGCAGAGTGTGTGGCTCAAAACCAGCCGGAATAACGTCAATGATCGTGCCGGAATGTAAATCTCTCAGCACCCAGGGATGAGAAGCAAATGTTGACTGAGTGAATTTTTCACCAGGTTTCAGTTGCGTATAGGGAACCGTCTTTCCGGTAAAGTCGACCCATTCCAGCTGTAGTGTCAATAAGCTTTGGTTGTGCAGCTCCAGTGTGCAGGCCGTCAAACTTTCCCGCGAGAAAAGCTCGATATTATGCGCCTGAACGGACTGCCCCGAAGGCAGGTACAAATCGATCAGCTGACCGCCATTAATGGATCTCACCAGCCAGGGATGCCCGGCATACGTTGGCTGCTGAACCGTTTCACCGGGGCGAAGATTTGCATAAGGCTTTTCTGCACCGTCACCATCTATCCAGAACAAGGCAACCGCTAACGGCGTTTTATTAGTAAAACCGATGGTAACCGCACTACCTGCAGCAGCTGAGCGGATATTGCCGATATCAATATTAAAAACACCGGGCGTGCTTTCCGCCGTTGTTGTTGCTATGAGTTGACCACTGAAATCGTCTCTTACCACCCATTGATGCCCGGCATAAGTCTGTTGTGTATAAGAGGAAAAAGTTTGCAGCCGCGCATACTCATGCTCCGTATTATTGTCATCAAGCCAAAAAACTTTGACGGTCAGGGGGGTTGTATTCCGGAACTCTATAGACGTAGACATGTACCATTCTCCCTCGCAGACAGCTCAATATGCAGAGCCATCCATGTTTATTAGTGAATAAAAAACCTTATTCATTGACTATAGTCAATAAACTGTTTTTTCTTGGCACAAGAAGTAATTAATTCAGGAAAATAATGCGTAACTCAGAGCCTGCATAACGGAGGCAACACGTTTACAGCTACATCCGGGCCAGCAAGCGATCCAGCTGGTTAGCGAAGGCCTTGCGGTCACTCTGGCTCAGCGGCGGCGGGCCACCGGTATCAAGCCCGGCAGAACGCATGGTGTCCATAAAGTCACGCATACTCAGCTTGGCTTTAATACTGTCCGGCAGATAACGTTCACCGCGCGGATTGAGGGCATGAGCACCCTGCCCTATCACCTCAGCGGCCAGCGGAATATCAGCGGTAATGACCAAATCGCCTTCGGCAACCCGTTTAACGATCTCATTATCCGCCACATCAAAACCGGGCGGCACGCGCAACATTTTGATATTAGCGGCAGCAGGCACCTGTAACGACTGATTTGCCACCAGGGTCATTTCAATACCGGTGCGCTGCGCAGCCCGAAACAGAATCTCTTTGATCACTACCGGACAGGCATCGGCATCCACCCAGATTTTCATATCGTTTTCGCCATCTTCACAATTAACAGGTTCTGTAACTTACCAGCAATTACTGCGCCCTGCCGGTATATCTTCAAAACTGCGCCGGCTTTCTGCCTCGGCATCCGCCCGGCTCACACCGATGTCCCGCAACAGATGATCCGGTAATGCTGCCAGTTGCTCACGCTCCTTGCGGATTTTATGACGCAGCTGCTGCAGCTCCAGCCAGTGCAACACAGACTGTCGCAGAGATCTTGCAACGACTGACTCTCTATGTTCCGCCCGTGGCAGAAAACGCGCTATATTCAGAATCATGATACTACCTATCAATTTTCGTGAAATTAAACAGAATTACTTAACGTTTATTGACTATATAGCGGCATCGAGTTATAAGTGAAACGAATTCTATTGAAGGATTACTTCACGAAAATTGATAAAACGGATTGGTCGCAGATAAATGACAGAAACCCGCTTACGTAACCTTGACCTCGGCACTCTGCGCAGCTTTGTGGCCATTGTCGACTCCGGCAGCATGACCCGCGCCGCCGCGCGCCTGTTTATGACCCAGTCCGCAATCAGCATGCAGATTAAACGCCTGGAAGACAGCCTTGGCCTGAAAGTACTGGAGCGCTCACCGCAGAGCATGACGCCCACACTGGATGGCGAGCAGCTGCTCTATTTTGCGCGCAAGATGCTGGTATTGAATGATGAGGCCTGGGGGAAACTCACTTCACCGGATTATGAGGGCCAGATCCGGCTGGGTGTTCCAATTGACATTGTGTATCCCTATATTCCGGATGTGCTGGAAACCTTCAGCCGTGACTTCCCGCGCGTACAGATCAAGCTATCCACGGCCCGTACCCAGATTCTGTGCGAAGGCTATGATGCCGGTACTTATGACCTTGTGCTCACCACCGAGCGTCAGCCACGTCCGGGCGGGGAAGTGATCAATACCCAGACGCTGAAGTGGGTCGGCGCAGAAAATGGCAGCGCCTGGAAAAAGCGCCCGCTGCCGATTGCCTCAACCCGGCATTGTGCGTTCCGCCCGGCGATTATCGCTGCACTGGAACAGGCCGGCATAGAGTGGGTGGATATGGTGGATTCGGACGATGTGATGATTGAGGAGGTGATGAGCAGTGCTGATTTATGCATCTCGGCGGTGCTGGAACATACCAAACACTCAAACCGGGAAGTGATCGAACATAACGGACAACTTCCCGCTTTACCGGAGTATGCGATTGGCCTGTACTGCGACTCAGGCAATCAGCTGGCGCAAACGCTGGGTAATTATATTACCCGCGCTTACCGGCAGGGTTACCCCGGATAACTGAGACCTGGTGAGCACTTATGCCGCAACCTTAGTCTGCACCGGCAAGGCAATATCATCCCCCTGCCCCAACAGATTACGTGCCACCTCAAAACTCAGGTTCGGTAGATTCAGGGTGTAAAAATGGAACTCATTCACACCCTCTGCGTGCAGGGTCTCACATAACTGTGTGGCATGCTCAATGCCGATCTGTCTCTGCTCATAGCTACCGGCCTCAGTTCCGGCAAACAGATCCTCCATAAATGCAGGAACATTAGCACCACAGCGGGCACTGAATGACTTCACTTTGTCAAAGTCATGTACCGGCAGAATACCGGGCACTATCGGCTGGTTAATGCCAATTTTTTCGGCTTCATCACGGAAGCGCAGGAACACTTCAGCATCAAAGAAATACTGTGTCAGCGCACGCTTAGCCCCGGCATCCAGCTTACGCTTCAGATGAGCCAGATCCGCCTGCAGACCGGCGGCTTTCGGGTGTACTTCCGGATAAGCTGCGACACTGATGTCAAAATCAGCGACCTGTAGTATTTCCTCAACCATGACTGCCACGTCGGTAATACCGCCCTCAACCAGCTCCGCATCACCACGCAAAGCCACAATGCGCTCTACGCCTTCACTATTGAAGTGACGCACCAGCTCCAGCAGTGACTCGCGGGTATGGCCTGCAGCGGTCAGGTGAGCAGCCACCGGCACGCGGCCTTCGCTGACCATTGTCGAAACCATGTTCAGGCTGTAATCACGCTCACTACCCAGTGCACCGTAAGTCATCGAAAAGTAAGCGGGGTTCAGCAACTCCAGCTGTCCCATGGTGCGCCACAGGTTACGCTCCATACGCGGTGTCTTGGCCGGAAAAAATTCAAATGAAAATACCGGACGGGATGATACTTCATTATTTTGTCTGACTGGCAGTGAACTTACGGTTGAGGTCATGGTTTTTGATACCTGTTAATGTAATTTATGCTTGCTATTTTCCGGTGCTTGCCGCATAAAAACAATTTCAACTTTATAAATCCAAAATTGAAATAAATTCAAAATAAGTCCGGAATGAGTTCGAAATGAATATCCAGCGCAAACACCTCGACCTGATCATCGCCCTGCAAAACAGTGAAACACTGGTCGATGTCGCCAAACAGCTGCATCTTACACCCTCTGCCCTGTCTCACCAGTTGGGTGAGCTGGAAAAACGGATTGGCCTGCCGGTGATTCACCGCAAATCAAAACCGCTGCGGCTGACTCCGGCCGGACAGCGTTTGTTTGATACCGCGCGTGACGTTGCCCCGCGTTTTGAACGTCTGGAACAGGATCTGACCCGGATGGTGAATGGTGACGGTGGACGGCTGAATATCGCCATCGAATGCCACTCCTGTTACCTGTGGCTGTTGCCGACTCTGGATCAGTTCCGCCGCCAGTGGCCTGCGGTTGAACTGGACATTGCTGCCGGATTCAGTTTTGACGGGCTGACAGCACTGATGAACGGTGACCTGGATTTTGTGATTACCGCCGATCCGGAGCCGCTGAACGGTATCAGTTATATCCCGCTGTTTCAGTATGAAGCCATGCTGATTCTGCCGCAAAGCCATCCACTGCTGGAAAATGATTATCTGGAACCGGACATGCTCAAAGACCAGACATTGATTATTTATCCGGTGCCCCACCGCAAGCTGGATGTTTTCCGCATGTTCCTTAATCCGGCCAATGTGGAACCGGCACATATCCGTACCTGTGAGCTGACGGTGATGATGGTGGCACTGGTGGCCAGCGGACGCGGGTTGTGTACCCTGCCCAACTGGGCAGCGGATGAATATATTGACCGCAACTATGTGACGGCACGGTCACTAGGGAAAGACGGCGTATTTAATACACTCTACGCCGCCGTCCGGGAAGAAAGTCTGCAGGCAGAATTCATGCGCGAATTTGTGCTGCTGGCCAAAGACCTGCCTTTCTCCACCTTAAAAGGTATTGCGCAACCGGCTTAACTCACCACACCGCGTACAGAATCAGTAACCCGATAATGGTTACCACCACACCCGGCCAGATGCCGAACTCTTCAGCCTTGTTCAGCATATCATTGAGAAAACTGCTGAATTTTTCGGGCGACATAAACATAAAGGCGATACCACTCAGAATAGACGCAGCACCCAGAATGGTCATAATCACCGGCAGTCGCGAGTGGTCAGCATACACCGTCAGCGCCACCCCGATCAGAATACGCCCAACCGAGGCAAACACCTGCAACCAGGTTTCTTCAACGTATAATTTCACCAGATCCGGAATAGCCTTGGGCCGGTAAATCAGCATCGCGCCCATATAAATAATCACCAGACTGATCAGGGTCAGAATAAAGCTCATTATGTCCTCACATTTTATTAAAAATAATAGGGGTATTTTACACCAAAACCGGATAAACAGAGCTAATATGTTTTGCATTTCACGCGGCCACCCCGTAAGTTCCGCTTATGGAGATAACACAACTACTGGAACGCAGGTACTGGATTTTTGACATGGACGGCACCCTGACCCTGGCTGTGCATGACTTTGATGCTATCCGCCATCAACTTGGCCTTCCTCCCGGCAAACCGATTCTGGAGCAGCTGGCTGAACTGCCGCAGAAGGAAGCCCGGCACTTACATCAGCAACTGGATATGATTGAGCTGGCTATTGCCCGCCGCGCCACACAGGCGAATGGCGCCATCAAACTGCTGGAAAACCTGACTTCACAAGGTTGTCAGCTGGGTATTCTGACCCGGAACAACCTGATCAATATACATGCCACACTGGACGCCTCCGGACTCAGCCGCTATTTCCGCGATGAGTCACTGGTCAGCCGCCACTGCGCACCGCCCAAGCCCAATCCTGCCGGAATTCATCGTCTGCTGAAGCAGTGGGGCGGACACCCCGGTGAGGCGGTAATGGTCGGTGATCATCTGTTTGATCTGGATACCGGCCGCGCAGCCGGAACCGCCACCGTCTATGTCGATAACAGCGGCGAATTCCCCTATCGTGAGCATGCGGATATTTGCATCCGGACGCTGGATGAACTGTGCATCAGTCCGGCAACATCTTGCCGGGATTCAGAATATTCAGCGGGTCGAGCGCCTGCTTGACAGCACGCATCACACTCAGCGCCACCGGATCTTTGCGCCGTGCCATACTCGGCTTTTTGTAGACTCCGATACCATGCTCGGCACTGAAACTGCCGCCCAGCGCCAGTACAGCCTCTTCCACCAGCTCCACCACCACGGTTTTCTGCTGTTTGTGCTCCTCTTCCGTCTTATGCCCTTCCGGATCTGACCACACCGAATAATGCACATTACCGTCCCCCAGATGCGCCACAATCACCTCTTCCGCCTGCGGAATTGCAGCGGGCAGGCTTTGTGCCATACGCTGCAGGAAGTTCTGCACCTGATCCAGCGGCACCGAGACATCAGTCATAATCAGCGACGGCTTCATAATCATCACCTCGTAAGCTGCCTCACGCTGTGCCCACATCGCCTTGCGCTGCGTTTCATTCTGCGCCACCACCGCATCCAGCACCAATCCCGACTCAAACAGCTCCGCCAGTGTCGCCTCCAGCTTATTCACCACCGGCAAACTGCCATCTTCCTCCAGACGGGCATCATCGGCAGAAGTCGCGCCAATTTCCAGCAGCACCGCCACCTCAGCCAGCTCATCAAACGGCGACTGCATCTCAGGAAAACGCTCCAGCAGGCGGCGCATATAGTTTTTCGGCATATATTCAAAAGCTTCCACCGAATTATTGGTCACTGCCTGCAGCCGGTTCAGCAGGGTCAGCGCCCCGGACACATCACGCAACGCAATCATCGCGGTGGCATAAGCTTTGGGTTTCGGGTACAGCTTCATCACTGCAGCAGTGATAATCCCCAACGTGCCTTCCGCGCCGATGAACAAATCCTTCAGGTCATAGCCGGTATTATCCTTGCGCAACTCGGACATCAGATTCATCACCTGCCCATCCGCCAGCACCACCTCCAGTCCCAGACACAATTCACGGGTATTGCCGTAGCGCACCACATTGGAACCACCGGCATTGGTGGATAAATTACCGCCCAGCATACAGCTGCCGCGGGCACCGAAGGTCAGTGGGAAGGTTAAGTCATGCTCATCGGCAGCCTGATGCATATTGTCCAGAATCACCCCGGCCTCAGCGATAATGATCCGGGAATCCGGCTTGATTTCCCGCACCCGGTTCAGGCGCTCCACGGATAATAAAATTTGTGTACGGTCGGTTCCCGGCCAGGCACCACCATTCAGGCCGGTGTTACCGGCGATGGGGACAACAGGAATTTGTGCGGCATGTGCCAGTTTGACGACAGCGGAGACTTCTGCGGTCGAAGCGGGGCGGACGATGGCCAGTGATTGGCCTTTGTAGAAACCGGTTGCATCCTCTTCGTAGCGTTCACGGGCATCGTCATTCACCAGGACATATTTGTCGCCGACGATTTGTTTTACTTGCTGCAGAAAGTCTTGGTTGTGCATGGTTGCCCCGCTGGCTGGTTATCTGGAAATGTGTTAAGCATAAGGGCATTTTGTGCAAGGCGCACTTTTTTAAAGGCAGACAATGAACATCGAAATCATCAAAGCAGACTACTACAACGAAAAACACGCCAGAGAAATACCGGCCTTACTCGACGCCTATGCCCGTGATCCAATGGGCGGTGGCGTACCACTCATCGATGCAGTGAAAGACAATCTGGTCAGCGAACTCGCCAAACGCCCGCATGCTTTTTCCATTATCGCCTACGCAGACGGCCAACCGGCTGGACTGACCAACTGCATTGAAGCTTTCTCCACCTTCGCCTGCAAACCATTGATCAATATCCATGATTTGATGGTACTCGAAGCCTTCAGGGGACAAGGCATCAGCCAGAAAATGCTGGAAAAAGTGGAGGAGGAAGCGAAGGCCAGAGACTGCTGCAAAATCACTCTTGAAGTGCTCAGCAATAACGAAATCGCCAAATCCTCCTACCGCAAATTCGGCTTCGCCGGTTACGAGCTAGATCCAACCGCAGGCACAGCCGTCTTCTGGCAAAAAACATTACAAAACACCGCCTAACGAGTGATCGTATACTGCGTCCCGTCAGTTCCTTCCACCAGAAAATGATCGGGATGCTGCTCCAGTATCCTCTCGCCTGTAATCCCCAGCGAATGAATCGTCGACATATCACTGATCGACTGCGAAATCATGTCGCCATGCGCACGATAAGTCTGCATGGTACGGTTAAATATCCGCTGATTAAGCTGTAACTGCTGCATCAGCACACCGTACATGATTTGCTGTTCCAGCATCTGCTGCTGGTTCTCAGCCTGAATCACCGCATCCAGTTCGCTAAACAACGGCCGCAACGCCTGCCAGATGTCACCCGACTGCTGCCAGGACTGGCGGATAGCTGCCCCCAGACGCTGTTGCTCGGTGGGTGACAGTTGTGCCCAATAATCCTGGCCGCGCAGCATATAGGCACTATCCACAATCGACCTCTCAGGATTTTCGCGCTCCATAAAGCGGACAATCAGCTGCTGGCGCAAGGCTTCACGGTAAGCCGGGGAAGTATCCAGATCCAGTTGCAGCTGATCGGCAAAAAATCGTGCGGTCGCCACACTGTCATCCAGCTCCGCCTGACTGATCAGCAGATGATGTTGCTCGTCCACAATCAGCGGTGGATTATACGCCGTCACCACACCCATCAGATCAGTCGGCCATTTTTGAGCCAGCTCATCCTGATGGAACAGGAAGTAGTAATCCTGATAAAGAGCCGCCTGATAGCGCGCCTGTGCCTGACGACTTACCGGCGACAAAATCTGTGGCATCGCTTCATCCAGAAAGCGCGCATAAGCCAAGCTGGCGTGTTCAGGCTTGGTTTTAAAATCCGCCAGTGCCCAGGCGGTCAGCCCCTCACGCTGCTCAGCCGACAGGCTGTTCCGGGCCAGAAACTCCGCCAGCACCCGCAGCACCGTCTGCAGCGGTTGTGACATGAAATAGTCACCCTGCTCCGCCAGCACGGGATCTTTAGCCGCCAGCAATAACTGCTCTTTATCCAGACGGGTTTTCACCGGATTGTAACGCTGGATCACGTCAAACAGGGTTGGCTGATTTTCCCGGTAACGCGGGAACTGCCACTTGAACACCATCTCACGATACAAATGATGCCAGATCATCGCCTGTATATCGGGGTCAGTCTGGGCATGTGCCTGCTCTTCATAGCGCCGGTATTTATCAAAGGCACTGGCGACACCGGCAAGGTTTTTCTCAGTCCGGAACAGTTCCAATGCCCAGGCCTGTAGCTGGTGTTTTTCCTCGGGTGTGAATGCCTGGTCAGCAATGTGCTCAGCGGCGCTCAGCATATTATTGATGTCGGATTGGGTTAGCTGATAGCCGTCGCGTTCGGCCAGAATGTCATTGGCGAAACAGTGGGCGGTCATCGCCCATAGCAGCAGAATCAGTGTTATTCCTTTACGCAAAATGTTGTCCTTTTCAAAGCTGTGACAGCTATTTGAGCCTGTTTATACGATGCCACTCAATCCGCAGCCAGCACAACACCGGCCTGCACCTGCTCCGCAACGGTGCTGTCCGGTGCGGCGCTGGCTGCTCCCGGCGGGTTAACGTTCGCTCCGCTCCCTGCGGCTCCGCCCGTCCGGCTGCTGTAGCTCAGCATGACCTAAAGACAAACGGAAGCCAATGCCGTAGAGACGGCCGTCAGGCCCGAACCCGTCGCGGATAGCGGAACGGCAGCGCCTGCCGCGGCTGCCCCACGAGCCGCCGCGCAGCACACGCCTCACGCCAGCCGTCCCGGCTTCTGCTTCATGCACCGGATCGCTGACTGGCTCACTGCCTAAGTTTTCCTGCCAGACATCCCGGCACCATTCCCAGACATTGCCGTGCATTTCGTATAAGCCCCAGGCATTACAAGGGTAGCCTTTGACGGCTTTGGTTTCCCCATCAAGATCGTAGTTATCCCACTGACCGGAATAATTGACTTTATCCGTAGTCAGGTCATCTTTACCACCGAAATGAAAGGCAGTGGTTGTACCCCCCCGACAAGCGTATTCCCATTGTGCTTCTGTGGGCAGCCCAACCGTTAAGTCCGGATGAACCTTGTGCAGTGCGCTGATAAAGTCCTGGCAATCATCCCAGCTGACTGTATCCACCGGTCGCTGTTCACCTTTAAAGTGGCTTGGGTTTTCACCGATGACAGCTTCCCATAAAGCTTGGGTGACGGTGGTTTCACCCAGCCAGAAGCCGTAGCTCAAAATCACCTGATGTTGTTCTTCTGCTCCTGTCCGGCCTTCTTCGTTTTCCGGTGACCCCATCACAAAGGTACCGGGCGGTATCCAGCGGAAAGCATAGCGGACATTTTTGTAGGTGAAGGCCTGCCAGAGGCCGTATTGATCCTGGCCGTATTCTGAGGCCCAGCGGTGGGGGAAGACGGGTGGGGAAAGATGGTTACGGGGCATTATTCACCCTCACCCCAACCCCTCTCCCTGAGGGCGAGGGGCTTTTTTCATGGCTTGTTCAATGTGCCGGAGAACGTCTGGCAGTGCGCCAATAATTTGTTGATTAGTAAAGCGCATAACCTGATAACCATCCGCCTGGAAAAAACGAGTTCGCTCACGGTCATAGGCTATCTGATCAGGTTCATGATGATGCTCACCATCCACTTCAACAATCAACTTCTCAGCATAGCAAACAAAATCAACAATATATTGCCCAATCGGGTATTGGCGACGAAACTTATACCCGGCCAGCCGACGACTACGTAACTGATTCCACATTATCTTTTCCACATAAGTTGCATCCTGCCGCAACTGCTTAGCTTTCATCAAAGGTGTCATGACCTACATCCTACCCCCAACCTCAATACCCGCACAATATAGCCCCTCGCCCTCAGGGAGAGGGGTTGGGGTGAGGGGTAAGCGCAGCTTCATTTTTTATCCTTCGCTCTGAAACGACCCAACAAACTTTTTACTGTTGCCGACAACCGACCCGCATCCAGCACAGCCCCGGCCTGCACCTGCTCCGCGACGGTGCTGTCCGGGGCGGCACTGGCTGCTCCTGTCTGTAAAACGCTCACTCCGCTCCCTGCGACTCCATCGCCCTGCCTTAGCTCAGCATGACCTAAAGACAAACGGAAGCCAATGAGGTTGTAACGGTAGTCAGGCCCGTCCCTGAGGCGGATAGCGGAACGGCAGCGCCTGCCGTCGCCGAGCCACGAGCCACCGCGCATCACACGCCTCACGCCAGCTGTCCCGCCTTCGGCTTCATGCACCGGATCAATTACCGGCTCACTGCCTAAATTATCCTGCCAGACATCCCGGCACCACTCCCAGACATTACCGTGCATTTCATACAAGCCCCAAGTATTGGCCGGATAGATTTTAACTGCAGCAGTCTGCTGCAGTGCCTTATCTTCATATCCTGAATCATCCCACTTACCGGAGTAATTCACTTTCTCCAGCGTTAAGTCATTTTTACCGCCAAACAAGAAAGGCGTGGGCGTCCCGGCACGACAGGCATATTCCCACTGCGCCTCAGTCGGTAGCTGAGCCTGTAAACCCGGAATCTGCTGATTAAGCTTGGCAATAAACTGCTGACAGTCATCCCAGCTAACCTGTTCGACCGGTTTTTTTGGGCTGTTTTTAAAATGACTGGGGTTCTCACCCATCACTGCCATCCAGAGTTCCTGGGTAACAGTGGTATCCGCCAGCCAGAACCCCTTTGTTAAAGTGACCTGATGCAGGTCTTCGTCCTCCCAGCGCCCCTCTTCATCTTCGGGTGAGCCCATCATAAACGTGCCGGGTTCGATCCAGCGGAAGCGTTGGGTGATGTTTTTAATCGTCAGGTCAGCGTAAAGCCCTTTTTCCGAATCATGCAGATCCATAAACTCAGGATCAATTCCCAACGGTTCCGGAAACTGCCAATGGTTTCTTACCCGCGCTTCACCTTCCTGCCATTCGGCAATGTAAGCTTGTCCGGCAAAAATGATTTCGACTTTCAGGCCGCTCTGATCCCGCCAGATTTTGCTGGCCCAGGAGGGTTTTTCCAGAGCATCAAACTCTAAAAAGTCAGATTGAGTCTCAACGCGAAATAAGCCTCCCTGACTTGAGTAATGCTCTCCTTCCGTCGCTAAAAAACGCTGCCTGTCTTCAACAGGCGGGAAAGCCAATGTTGGTGCCAGACCTTTTACTGATTCGGTTTCAGCCAAAGTGATTATCTGTAAACCATCATCAGTTTCTTTTTTCCGAACCGCAAACTCCCCATTAACCCCCACCTGCACAATCTGCCAGCGATCAGTCTCCGGCTGCTTACTCCGGCCGGAAACCCGCTGTGCTACCTTCACCGGATCAAAGCCCGCCTGTAATGTTTCCGGCCATTCCCCGGCCTGAATTTCATCCCGGTGAACCAACGCATAAACATCATAAGCCAGCTCACTCAGCTCACTTTGCCAAACCTGTTCCGGCAAAACCGCGAGAATAGTCCGGGCCTGCTGCAGTAAAGCCAGTTTCTGTCCTGAACCCTCTGTCCCTTGCGAAATACTGGCCGCCAGCCGCTGTAAATAATCCTGCACCTCAGCACTTTGCTGCCGCTCCACCACACAACGGTTAGCCTGCACCAACCTTTTCAGCCCCTGAAACGCATTCCGGTGATGCTCCTCCACCACCGCCCACAACCGCTCTGCTGTCGCTGTTCCGGCCAGTTTCTCCTGATACAGCCGTTGATATTTTGCCGTCACCGCCGCACGTAAACGCACCCCCAGTCCGGTTTGCTGTATATCACGGTGATTCCATAACCAGCCTTCCATCGCACTATTGCCCCAACCGAGTGTTTTCCGCAGCTTACGTAATAACCCAGTATCCACCACCGGCAACACCGATAAACAGGCAAATATCTCAGCCTGATCAATATCAACAGGTGCTACCCCAAACCCATTACGTAACGGATAACGCGGTAAGCTCCACTGATCATTCAGGGGACTGGGCTGAAACTGCCGATTGGTGCGCATATCGGCAGAAGAAGCCGCTAACGGATTCAAAGTGACCACCGGAGCCGGATGCCCGTTTAACCGCTGAGCCACCCGTAACCAGAATGCACGGCTACCACCGGATACATCACCCGCCCCCAGATCACCCAGAATTAACACCGACACATTCGATGAGGGTGGCTGCCAGCACTGCCAGTGACCGCTTGTCTCCGGCCAGCTCACCACCTGTAGCTCATGACCACGGTAACTTTCATCAAACCGCAATACCTGAACCACTTCGTTGCCCAACTGCTGACGCAGTTTCAACACAATAAACTCAAAATCAGACCAGTAAGGTTCCAGACGTTTGTGGACATCCACCAGAATGAGCAGCCGCTGTGACCAGCGCTGGCGCAATAAAAAAGGCAGCTTCTGTATCGCCAGACCTTTTGCCATGCGTTTTGACAGCTGACGATGATCCAACCGGATGCCAGCTTGCTGTAAGCCCAGACCGTTAAGTAAAAACGGCGTGAGCCTGGACATCGGTAAAAGGGGGGTCGGGCGATCAAAACGATAAGTCCCTTCCTGCCGCCTGTCCCGCTCTGTAAAACACCACTCAGGGTCATTCAGGTAATCCAGGTTTCTCTCGTCTTCCTGTTGTTTACGCACCATTCTGCGCAGCCGCAGAAAACGGGCTGGCGGCACCTCTGCAACGGTTGGTTGATTACCTGTTACCTGCTCGTTTCCGGCTTCCGGCAATGCTGCATAATCAATTGGGGGTGGCTGAGTGATTTTTTGCTGCTGAACAGGTGGTTGATAACCGAAACAAGCAGCTATTTCCGGCAACACCTGTTCCGCTTCACCGGCAGCATGGATTAATGCCAGACGCCCCCAGGCCATCTACACATCCACTTCTTTTTTCAGAGCGTAGCGGGCAATTTGCTCCAGCCGTTTTTCCTGCTCAGAATGACCCAGACCGGCAATCGCGGTCAGCAAATCAATATACTCGGCCAGTCCCGGCGGGTATAAACTATTGGGTGCAGCATCACGGTCATCCCATAACATTTTTGCCGCCAGATAATAAGCCTGCTCCGAAACAGTCGCCCCGAAATGTAAACGACCGCGCTCCATCAGCCAGTGGTGGCGTTTCTGAGTTTTCTGCCCCACCTGCTCGCTGTCATCATCAACACTAACAAACTCGGGGGAATCTTCCATTTTCAGCGTATGTACAAAACAGCGCCGCACAAACGCCCTGGGTAATTCCCGCTCCTCATTGGTAGTAATAATCACCAGTACTCTGGCAGGATCAGCAGTGACCGGATTAATGGGTTCACCGTCACCCCCACAATCGGCTTGATCCAGATAGGGTACAGTGAACTGATAATGCCCCAAACTCTCCAGCAGGCCATTCGGCAAGTCTGGCTCCGCTTTATCAATCTCATCTAACAGTAAAACCACTCCGCCCTGCTCTTCATTCCAACCCTGCGGACAATCCGGCTCTGAACGCAGACGGGTTTTACAACGTTGATATTGTGTTCTTGCAGTTTTCCAGTTGTATGCCCACCAGAAGGCACCGGGGGAAAGAAAGTTTTCCGGATTGAGTGCATCACGTAGCTTACCACTGTCACCATGCCCGGCCTGTACCTGTGCCTCACCCAGACGCGCTACTGCATCAAAATGCCAGTGCAAATCACTCAGCTCAGTATTACCCTGAATCACTTCACTGACCAATGCCCAGCCCAGTTGCTCAGCAATCGCTTTCGCCATCTGGCTTTTGCCGGTACCCGGCGCACCCCGCAGTAGCAATGGCCGCCCGGAAGCATAAGCTGCCCACAGGGCATAACAGTCTTCTTTGCCGAAAACATGATGCAGTTTTTTCTCCGGATTCTGCACCGTGAGATTTTCGGGAAGAAAATCTTTTAATTCGGGATTATCCATGCACTACTCCGCCTCCATTGATAATAACAACGCCACCTGATCCAGTAACAAACGCTGATTTTCCTGACAGGGTGACTGCTGATAGCCTTTCGGAGCCTGCTCGCAACACAAAAACTGTAAATATCCCGCCAGTTTTTTCTCAGCTTTACGAAAGGCAGGTAATTGTTTCAGCAATAAAAACTGCCGGAGTCCAACCAGAAAATACACCGGTTTATTCCTGTCACGCCGGAAATGTGAGTATGAACGCTCATAAATTCTTTCCAATACATCTTCATTGCTCAACTCAACCGGCGGATCAAGACGGAATAAAGCTTTGTAAAGCTCAGTAAATAATTCCTCTTCCTGTGCCCCTTCACTCACCGTATCAAAAATCAGTGCATCATTCTCCAGAGCGTAAGGCATCTTCACCTTTTGTCGGCGGGTATCCAGTTCATAAATCGCGGGCTGCACAATACTGCGGGAAATAATGACTTCAATAAACTCACTGTTTTCTAAACTAAGCGCCAGACTATTACCCTGCTCAGTATTGCGTTTCCAGCGCAACTCATGCTGAAACCACCAAACCGGATCAATGGTGTGGATTAATAACCAGCCACATAATTGTCGGGCATCATCAAAAGCAATTGCCCACTCACTACGCCGTTCGCTCAATAAGGTTTTGCGATGATGCCCCATCAGGCGCGTTAAACAGGCAATAGCTTCTCCTGCTTCCATACCGGCCAGCCGGACAGCAATGTCATACTCTTTGTTTTCTCTGCCCAATCTGAGTTCACGCTGAAACAAGGCCAGTGGAGGTAAATATCCGGCCTTCAATAACGGCTCAATTTCACTGACTACCCGTTGCTGTAAAATTTTTCTGGTGTGTTGAATCTCACTCGCCAGTGTCGATTTGAGCGCAACCACCCGGTTTGTCAGCCTATCCTCAGCTTGTTCTGATGACAATGACTGGCTCAACGTATCCAGATAAGGAAAAATCAGCCCATGCCATGCTGCATTTATCCTTTTCCATAACTGTTCATGTTCAGCCTGCGTATTCCTCGCTTCAAGTAACCGCGCCAGCTCATTACGCTTATTTTCATGACTCAGCCAAAAGTCACGCGCTGTCGTCCAGGCATAAGTCACCATATTCTCAGTCAAACGCAGCGGCAGGATAAAACGCTTATCCAGATCAGACCGCTCATAAATACTCACCAGCTCGAATAGCGTATAAGATGACTCGAAATAATCAGGAGCGAGAAAAATGAACACGCAACGGGCAGAAGAGAGGTCTTCCATAAACTCAATCAGATGAGTTCCCTCCGGAGCGTCTGATTCATCATAAACCAGTCGAATGCCCTGCTCCGTACAAACAGCCTCCAGCTCATCCCGCTTAGCCCTTGCCAAGTCATCTTTACAGCGATAGGACAACCAGGCTTGTACCGGAATATCTGATGAAACTGCTTCAGTTTGTTCCATAAATCCAGGCCCCAGTGCTGAAAAGAATTACACTCAACACTAGACCAAAGCCAACCCGCATACAAGCCGGAGATAAATACCGGGCAAAAAAATGACATTCTCAATATCACGCGGATAAACATTGACACTGCCGGACAGGATCATGTCTTTCTTGCGGTCAACCAGATACGGATAACCATCCTCATCCGCATAACCCAGATCACCGGTATAAATCCAGATCACCGGTATAAATCCAGCCATCACGCACCGTTTCTGCGGTCAGATCAGGGCGGTCATAATAACCTTTCATGCGGATCGGCCCGTAACCAGTAATCGCCCGAATCCATCGCTGCCACGTCAAAACTACGCTTTAAAACATAGGTGGCGCCGAGGAAAAAACACGACATTAAGGTGACAAACGCACCATTGAACACGATCGACCCGGCTTCGGCGATAATAATCCGCGAATCCGGTTTAATCTCCCGCACCCGATTCAAGCGCTCCACGGATAATAAAATCTGCGTGCGGTCGGTTCCCGGCCAGGTACCGCCATTGAGGCCGGTGTTACCGGCGATAGGGACGATGGGCATTTGTGCGGCGTGCGCCAATTTGACAACGGCGGAGACTTCTGCGGCTGAAGCGGGACGGACGACGGCCAGCAAATGACCTTTGTAGAGACCGGTTGCATCTTCTTCTTAGCGCCCGCGGGCATCGTCATTCACCAGGACGTATTTGTCGCATTTCAGTGGAATAGGACAAATAACCTATAGGCATGCGGAAAAGGACTCAGTAGCATAAGGCCTAATATCACAGGGCAAACGGGTTAACGCAGGTTCAATGATCACCACAAAAAAAATAACAGGACTCATCGCTTTATTCGTCTGGTTTCCGGCGAGCCTCAGCGCTGCGGGTAACAGCGGGCACTGCCAACCCTGGCAGAACAACAAAGGCAGGCACCCTGAACGCCCGGTTTACATCGGTGAGATCAGCGTACTTCCGGGCAATATCTTTAACCTTGAAGACAAACAGGAAGACAGCAAAATTCATTTCGCAATGAACAAGCTGCATATTGTCACCCGTCCGGAGGTCATCGAACGTCAGCTGTTGTTTAAAAGCGGTGATGTATTTGATCAGAATAAACTGGATGAGTCAGAACGCCTGTTGCGGAAAAACCATTATATCAAGGACGCCGAAATCATTCCGCAGCGGGTATGTAAAGGCAGAGTGAATATTATTGTCAGAACCACTGATAACTGGACGCTGACTCCGGGCGTTTCCTTTGGCCGCTCCGGCGGCAGTAACAAGAGCGGCGCAGAAATTCAGGAGCACAACCTGCTGGGCATGGGCAAATCGCTTGCACTGTCCTATAAAACGGATAGCCAGCGCGACTCATACAAATTTGACTATTCGGACAACCAGTTCCTCAATACGCGCAAGGAGCTGGGGATTTACCTTGAGAGCAACTCAGACGGGCATACCTACGGCTTTGCTCTGGCCTCACCGTTTTATGCCATCGATACTCCCGACAGCTGGTACATAAACTGGCAGGATTCGGCCAAAGAAACGTCGTTCTATCAAAATGGTGCAGCGACCAAAGATTACGCTGAAAACCGCGAAATCCTGGATCTGGGCTACGCATGGTCAGAATCTGCTGATGCACAACACAGTTCGCGTTATTCAGCCGGCTGGCAGTATGACCAGCGCGATATTGAAAACATCAGTGATGCCGCTGACAACAGCCAGATCACCGCATCCTACCCCTGGGTCGGTTATGAATACCTGGAAAACGCCTATGCTGAGCTGGAAAACTTCAACACCATGGGCCGGATTGAAGACGTGAACTTTGGCCGTCAGTTCAGAATAAGGGCAGGTTTCTTAACCAAAGCACTGGGTTCTGACAGCAACCAGATAAAATTAAGCACCGAATTAAGTGAGAGTTTTTTTGCTGACCCGCAACACCTTGCCACCCTCAACTTATCCACCACCAGCTATTTCGGCGACGGCGAGCTCAGCGGCTCAGAAGTACAACTCAGTGGCCGTTACCAGCATTTTCTGGACAGAAAAAATGCCCTTAACCTGAAAGCAACCTTGCGGGCAGCGGATAATTTTGCCCTGAATGAGCAATATCAGCTCGGCGGGCTGGAAGATATGCGCGGCTACTCTGAAGGTTTTCAGGCCGGTAATAAATCAGCCGTGTTGAATTTAGAATACCGCCATTTTTTCGACAAGTCGCCCTACCAGCTGTTTAAGTTTGCCGCCGTCGGTTTTGCGGACATCGGCACCGCATGGGATAACCATAATGACCCGGAAATCGTTACTGATGTTGGCGTTGGCCTGCGTATTGTGCCGACCCGCTCCAGCTCATCGCGGGTAATCCATGTCGATCTGGCTTTCCCGCTGGATGGCAAGGATAAGGCAGATGGCGTACAGCTGAGCATTGGCACAAAAACCACCTTCTGATCACGAATAAAATCACTATGCGGGTATTTTGCGGCCTCTCAGCACGTTTCTGCGTTCTGCCACAAAATACCAGCCCATGGCCAGTACCTGGATCACCAGTGCAATCGTGAAAGCAGCCTGATAGCCATCCGGGTTATAGGTATCGGCACTATTCCCCGGAAAATAATCAATCACCACCCCGATGCCCCATTGGGTCAGAAAGGCATTGATAAACACCAGCAAATTCAGGCTGGTATTCACCCTTCCGGCCAGCTCCGGCGGGAAGCTCTGCGATAACACCGCATACATCAGCACGCCTGAACTGGCAAAAAAGGTATACACCAGCCACAGCAAAGCAGGAAAGGCAGTCCATTCAAACACCAGCGCCAATTGCACCAGCAGAAAAATCACCATGCCACTGATCGCCACCCGTAACGGCGGGATGGATAAACGCCGCACCAGCAGATCAGAAATCATCCCCAGCAACATATAGCCCAGAATCAGTCCCACGCCGATAAATGACAACACAAAGCCGATTTCATTACGCTCCAGCCCGGCCACATCACGCAGCCACGGCCCCGACCACAGACCGGTGACTGACATCGCGGTACCCTGAATAATTACCGAAGCCGGTGCCACCGACCAGAACACCCGGCTGGAAAAAATGCTTTTTAACCCCTGCAGCTGATTTTTCAGGGTAACATGCTGCTGCGTCTGCTCCTTATCCGGCACCACAAAGAAAATCAGCAGCGCCACCAGAAAAGTCACCACCGCCAGTACCATAAATACCCCGCGCCAATCGGTAAACTGCAGGGTAAACTCCAGCGGTGCAGCGGCAGCAAACACCCCTAGTCCGCCCGCCGTCAGCAGAAAACCATTGATCATTGGCAGGCGTTGCAGAGGGAACCAGAGCACAAAGGCTTTGAACCCGGCCATCAGGCAGGCCGACACCCCGAAGCCGATCAATGCCCGCCCGACCAGCAACCCGCTCAGCGTATCCGCACTGGCAAACACCGCCGCACCGGACGCAGCAAACAGCAGTAATACCGCCTCTGTGCGCCGTGGCCCGTAACGGTCCAGCACAATCCCCAGCGGCAGCTGGGCGGCAGCAAAAGCTATCAGATAGACACTGGTCAGAAAACCCAGCTGGCCGGCATCCAGCCCCATATCACGCGACAAATCCCCGGCAATAATCGCATTGATACTCCGGAACAGGTACGACAGAAAATACCCCGCTGCAAACGGCAGAAAGATACTGAGCATCAAAGCTCTGGAATAAGGTTTACCGGAATCCGTCGACATGGGATAGCGCCTGTCAGTTAGCAAACAAAGCGGCATTATGCGCCATAGCGGAAGCAGCCCGATAAAGATTTTTTACGCTTCATTGGCAAATTTTTCCTTTTTTATTGACTTCCATGCCCTGCACACCTAAACAAAGAAAGACAACACTGAAAAACACCAAAGAGGGAGAGAATTATGAGCACATCAGACTGGCATCCGAAAGGCTTCGATGCCTACGTAAAAAGTAATTACAGCTATGAAGATGCCGAGTTACTGGCAAGACTCTGGAATATTCCTATCGCGGAAGCCAAACAGGCTATCGGCCACAAAATCATTAATGGCATCGAAGACCTGCTGCCGGAAGGTGTGGAACCTGATCCGAAAGTGGATGAGCACAAAGTTGACTGGGACAGCAAAGCGCTGGATGCCTTTTTCAACAGCCGCTTTACCTATGAAGATGCAGAACGTCTGGCGCAGCTATGGAACCAGCCGGATGCCTATGCCGGTAAAAAACTGATCGGCGCCAAAATCCTCAACGGCGATAAACATCTGGTGGATAAATTGCTGAAAGGTTCCGGCCCGGAAACCAATATGAATGAGAAATGGCTGGATGCATATTTTAACAGTCAGTACACCTATGATGATGCTGAATTACTGTCTCAACTGTGGAATCTGAGCTCGGTTTATGAAGCCAAGAAACTGATCGGTGCCAAGATTATCAATGGCATGGAAAATATTCTGCCGGATAAAATCCGCCGCGATAACGAGCATAAAGTGAATCCTGATGAAAAGGCACTCGACGCCTTTTTCAACAGTGACTACAGCTATGATGATGCGGCATTGCTGGCCCAGCTGTGGAGTATTTCCGTTGTGGATGCCAAGAAAACCATCGGTATCAAGATACTCAATGACATTGAGGACTTGTTACCGGCAAAAGTGCGTGAGCACGGCAACGATACCCCCACTGAAAAATAAACTCCGGCACGGATGAGCACAACAACAGAGCAGCCCTGCCGGACAGTCGGGGTTGAAGTGGAGCTGCTGGCACCCGCGGGCAGCAACCGGCGTGATCTGGCCCTGCACATTGCCAGCCGTACCGGTGGTTCAGTGGAACCGTTTTTTCACCTGGATTCGGAACCGAGCAAGGTATCCGGCAAACCGGTTTTTTATCACCTGACCCAGGGCTTCAGGGTGCTTGATGCACAGGGCCGGCTACTGGCCAAATGTGTCGATGACATTACCCTGCAACGTGATCTTGATAAAAAATCCCCGCCACAGGACGGCTGGTACCGGATTGTCAGCGATGATGTCCGGCTGTTGCGCTTATTACTACACCACACATCTGCCGATAGTGCTATCGCTGACTGCCTCAAGCCGCTGGGGGATCTATTCGGCACGCAGCCTGCCCATGCCAGCAAAGGCGTGTACCGCCTGCTGGATGAGGCCGGTGCTTCGCTGGCACTGGCGGCTCCCCTGCCCGGTGAGCGTGAACGGGCCTGCGAGCTGATTACCGCGCCGCTGCCTGCTGATGACCGGGATACGCTGCCCATGCTGCTGGATTGTGCACGGGAACTGGGCTTTACCCTGCCGAACGAGGGTGCAACTCACCTGCATTTTGATGCCACACCGTTTTGTTCTGCCACAGTGCTGTCTGACACCATGCAGCTACTACATGCTCAGCGTGAGCCTTTACGGGAATTACTGCACACTAACCCCTATTGCCGCCGTCTCGGAGCCTGGCCGGATGAGCTCATGCAGCGGGTGAGCAGCGATGATTTCCGGCAGCTGGGATGGCCGGAAGCACAGCAGCAATTACGCGCCCTGAAACCCAGCAAATACTGTGATGTGAATATCCGCAATCTTGCCCTGAATATTACCGATAAACACACGCTGGAAGTACGTACCCTGCCCGCTACGCTGGATGCTGCAAGTATTTTTGCAGCGATTGATGGTTTTCAGGCACTATTTGCCGGTATTCTGAACCAGCGGGTATCGCAGGAGCTATTGCTTGCTGCGTTTATGGCATAAATACTTCCCTGATTCAGAGCAATGCGAATTAGCCATGTTCAGGTATTTGAAGGAAACAGTGAGCTATGCCAGAATCAAACACAACAAAACTACTCAGGTAAGATAATGAGCATTCCCGTACAAACACAATTGCCTGATAACCTTATCAATCAGGCACAGGAACTGATTAAAGCAGGCTGGGCAAACAATCTGGATGACCTGCTGGCAGATGCTCTGCGTCGCTATTTAGAATCTCACTCATTGGCACTATCCGAGAAATTCCTTCTGGATGATGTGCAATGGGGCTTACATGGTTCAGACTAACCCGGGCTCATCAATAATCGTCGTTTGTGATGCAGGGCCGGTTATACACCTTGATGAGCTTGATCAACTCCCACTGCTAAATGATTTCTCCGAAGTATTAATTCCGGACACCGTTTGGAATGAAGTTCAGAAACACCGCCCACAGGCGATAGAGTTATGCCGACAATGGGCACAGAAAGTGACTCCGGTTCAGCCACTTTCCGCAAAATTACAGGCTACTATTCAGCTGTTTTCCTTACACGCCGGAGAAATCCAGGCTTTACAGATTATTGAAGAACACCCGACAGACCTTTTCCTTACTGATGACAGTGCAGCACGGCTGGCTGCGGGCACAGTTAATGTAAAAGTTCACGGTACTCTCGGCATTTTGTTGCGGGCGATTCGCCGCCAACAGCTAACCAGACAACAGGTTGTTTCATTACTAAAGGCAATCCCCGATAAAACCAGCCTTCATCTGCGCCCCTCATTACTGAAACAGATTATTAGTGAAGTAGAGGATTCATCATAAAACCACATCCACAACTTTCTTCCGGAAAAACGTTTTAATGGGCAAACTCATTCATAACAACTTCCGGCCGCAATGGTGGCTGCGTTCACCCCACCTGCAAACCATCTGGCCCAGCCTGTTCCGTAAACGCGCTGACTTTACACCGGAATGGGAGCGGGTCGAGCTGGATGACGGTGATTTTATTGATCTGGCCTGGCACCGTCACACAAATCCGGCAGCCCCGGTGATCCTGATGATTCACGGGCTGGAAGGCTCTCTGGAATCCCATTACGCCGGAAATATGCTTGCCGCCCTGCATGCAGCCGGGTTCAGTCCAGTATTAATGCACCTGCGCGGACGCGGACGGGAACCTAACCGGCTGCCGCAAAGCTATCATTCCGGTGCCACTGATGACCTGCGCCTAATCCTCGACCACTTACAGCAAAAACAGCAATCACCCGCCGCCGCGATTGGTGTCTCACTGGGTGGCAATCTGCTGCTGAAATATCTGGGCGAGGAAGGTGCCAACAGCCCGCTGCAATCTGCGATTGCCATCTCGGTGCCTTTTCAGCTCGGAGCCTGCGCGGCTCAGCTGCAAAATGGCTTTGCCAGAATTTATGGTCAGTACCTGCTGCGTAAACTGCGCGAATCTTACCGGAATAAATTCAGCCGCATGCCCTCGCCGCTGAATGTCGAGGTCAGTGAGCTGAAAACCCTGTGGCAGTTTGACCACCGGGTTACCGCCCCGCTGCATGGTTTTAAAGGCGCGGATGATTATTACCAACAATGCAGTTGCACACAATTTCTCGGCAACATCGCCACACCGACACTGATCCTGCATGCGCAGGATGATCCGTTTATGACACCCGAAGTTGTACCGGCAGCAGAGCAACTATCAGATAAGGTAACGCTGGAGCTGAGCCGTTATGGCGGGCATGTCGGGTTTATTGAGCACAAAAAAGGCAGCGGTCTGCACTACCGGCTTGAGCAACGGGTAGTGGAAGCGTTGTCCGGGATTAAAATGTGCTAATATAAGCAAAGCTTATAGTTTAAGGACAATGCCCCCCATGCACCTTTCCCTGCGCCAGATACAGGTTTTTTCTGCCGTTGCCCAGCACCAAAGCTATACCCGCGCCGCCGAAGTGCTGCACATGACCCAGCCCGCCGTCTCCATGCAGATTAAGCAGCTGGAGAAAGATACCGGCCTGGGACTGTTTGAACGTCAGGGCAGACGCATGCGGCTGACCAGCACCGGACGGGAAGTTCAGCAATATTGCGTCAAAGTATTGCACAGTTACAGTGACCTGCTGGGTGCGATTGAAAGTTTGCAGAACATCGATCAGGGTCACCTGATGGTCTCGGTAGCCACCACCGCCAACTATTTCGTCACCCGCATGCTGGCCGATTTTTCACAGCAATACCCCGGTGTCAATGTCACCCTGGATGTCACCAACCGCGCCAAACTATTGCATCAGCTGGAAAATCTGGAACCGGATCTGGTGATTATGGGCGAACCGCCGAAAGGCTTTGACCTGCTCTCCGAACAGTTTATGGAAAATCCGCTGGTGATGATTGCCTCACCACAGCACCCGCTGGCCGGAAAAAAGCAGCTGTCACTGCAAGACATCGCCAATGAGCGCTTTGTGGTGCGGGAAAAAGGCTCCGGAACCCGTGATGCCATTGAACGGCACTTAATGGCCCATGGCGCATACTGCAAAACCTCGCTGGAAATGCGCAGTAATGAAACCATCAAACATGCCGTCGAAGCCGGGCTCGGGCTGGGCATTGTTTCCCTGCACACTGTCCAGCCGGAACTGCAGGCCGGGCGACTATGCCTGCTGGATATTGAGCACTTCCCGATTAAACGCCACTGGCACATCGTCACCCGCAAAGGCAAACGTCTGACCCCGGTGGCAAAATTATTTCATGACTTTGTCAAAAAAGAAGCGCCGCGCTTTGTGTCTGCCTGAACAGAATTTACGTTATGCTATCGCCCGTTATGGAAAATCCAATGAAAAGGGTAACAGGATATGAGCACAGCCAATACCATCAGCGCAACAGTTGAATTCTCCTTCCGGGGCGAGCACCACACAATCACAGCCCTGCTGGATGTTGCGCACCTGACAGATCTGTTGATGAACAACGATGAGCGTGCTGTGCACCGGGTAATTGCCGGTAAAAACGGACTGGATACCTATTCCTATGCCTATGAAGTGATGGAAATGCAGCCGGTTGTTTATACCGGTGCCAGTGGTTTGATTGCGCAATTTATCACGGATGGCGAGCTGGACGTGGCGGGCTATATTGAAGTGTGGCAGGCAAAATCAGCCTGTGCACTGCAGGATACGGCAGGGAATACTGACAGTGATATGGATAAGGTGCTGTCGGAGATTGCTGCTGAGCATCTGCGGATTGAAGTGCTAGCAGAATTTCCTGAAGTTCAGGCAGCCTTACGGGCGGCTTATCAGGCGGGCAGAGACTCGCATGCCCGATAAACACACCTCCCGTCTCGCCCGCCACGCCACCTTCCGCCAGCTGCAGGTGTTCGAGTGCATCGTCCGCCACGGCAACTTCACCAAGGCTGCTGAAGAGCTGCACTTAACCCAACCCACCGTATCCATGCAGATGAAAAAGCTGTCTGATGCACTGGGAGTTTCATTGTTTGAGCAGATCGGGCGTCAGGTTTATCTGACCGAAGCCGGGCAGGCGTTGTATGAAGGGGCGGAAAATATTCTGTCCAACCTGCGGGTCGTGGAAGAGCAGATCAGCCACCTGAAAGGCATGAGCGGCGGTAGTCTGCACATGACCGTCATTTCCACCGCGCAATATTTTATGCCTGCGGTTATCAAGGATTTCACCCGCCAGTACCCGGAAATTTCCATTGCGATGCGGGTCGGCAACAAAGAGCAACTGGTTGAGCGCATCCAGAAAAACCGGGATGATTTCTATATTCTCGGCCAGCCGCCGGAAGGACTGAATGTTAAAACCACCCGCCTGGTATCTAATCCCCTGTTTATGGCTACCCGTGCTGACAGTCCGCTGGCCGGGCGTAAACTCCGCCTGCAGGATCTGCGTGGTGAAACGTTTCTGATGCGGGAATCAGGCTCCGGTATCCGCGCCCATATTGAACGGGTTTTTGCTGAGTGGGGCTATGAACCGCAACGTAAAATGGTTCTGGGCAGCAATGAAGTGATTCGTCTCGCCTTGCTGGAAGGTATGGGCACAGCTGTTTTATCACTGCCTACCCTGTATCAGGAGCTGGAAAAAGGCGAGCTGGTGGTACTGGATGTGGAAAATTTTCCGATTCACCGTAACTGGTATCTGGCTTATCCCACCGGAAAAATTCTGTCACCGGTCGCTAAAGCCTTTATCCGGGTGCTGGAACAGGAGAGTGAACGACTGGATTTATTTGCCCGCCAGATGGGATATGAATACACCCCCAATAAGTAATATATAGATTATTATTTATTAATTTTATCAAAACCATTGATTTGAATTTATTATTAAGCGCTTTAAAATGCAGCCATGTTTTACAGCAGCCCAATAAATAGTCCGGTTGCTGTTATGTAAAAATTGCCGCATCGCGGATACTTTTCAAGAGAGGAAAAAACATGGATCAGTCGAATCGTTACGCTGACTTAAGTCTGAAAGAAGAAGACCTGATTGCAGGCCAGAATCATATTCTGGTGGCTTACCGCATGGAACCTGCTGCCGGTTACGGTTATCTGGAAACTGCTGCGCACTTCGCTGCTGAATCATCTACCGGTACTAACGTTGAAGTTTGTACCACCGATGATTTCACCAAAGGTGTTGATGCCATGGTTTACGACATTGACGAAGCCGAAGGCATGATGAAAATTGCCTACCCGTTCGAGCTATTTGACCGCAACGGCCGCGATGGCAAGACCATGCTGGTTTCTTTCCTGACCCTGGCGATCGGTAACAATCAGGGTATGGGCGACGTTAAGAACGCACAAATGATCGACTTCTGGGTGCCGGAAACCAAGCTGCACCTGTTTGATGGCCCGGCCACCGATATTTCTGACCTGTGGCGTATTCTGGGTCGTCCGATCAAGGACGGTGGTTACATCGCCGGTACCATTATCAAACCTAAGCTGGGTCTGCGTCCGGAGCCGTTTGCCCATGCGGCCTACCAATTCTGGCTGGGTGGTGACTTCATCAAGAATGACGAGCCACAGGGCAATCAGGTGTTCTGCCCGATGAAAAAGGTTATCCCGCTGGTGGCTGACGCGATGAAGCGTGCCCAGGATGAAACCGGTGAGGCCAAACTGTTCTCTGCCAACATCACTGCCGATGACCACTACGAAATGCTGTACCGCGCCGATTATATTCTGGAAACTTTTGGTGAAGATGCTCCACACGTCGCCTTCCTGGTGGACGGCTATGTCGGCGGCCCGGGCATGGTCACCACTGCGCGCCGTAACTACCCGTCACAGTACCTGCACTACCATCGTGCCGGTCACGGTGCGGTCACTTCTCCGTCTTCCAAGCGTGGTTATACTGCGTTCGTACTGGCGAAGATCTCGCGTCTGCAAGGGGCTTCCGGTATCCACGTAGGCACTATGGGGTATGGTAAAATGGAAGGTGATGCATCCGACAAAATCATTGCTTACATGATCGAGCGTGATGAGTGCCAGGGCCCGGTTTTCTTCCAGAAGTGGAACGGCATGAAGCCCACCACCCCCATTATCTCCGGCGGTATGAACGCACTGCGTCTGCCCGGCTTCTTCGAGAATCTGGGTCACGGTAACCTGATCAACACCTCCGGCGGTGGTTCTTACGGCCACATCGACTCACCGGCGGCCGGTGCAACCTCATTACGTCAGGCGTATGAGTGCTGGAAAGCAGGTGCTGATCCGATCGAATGGGCGAAGGAGCATAATGAATTTGCCCGTGCCTTTGAGTCCTTCCCCGGCGATGCGGACAAGCTGTATCCGGGCTGGCGTGATGCGCTGGGTGTGCATAAGTAAGAGAAGCCGGGCTTACCCCCCATCCCCGGCCCTTCCCCCGCAAGGGGGGAAGGGTGCAGAGCAAGTTGCTGCTTTAGCCCCTTCCAGCCCTTGCATCAAACGTTTTGAATAAAACGTTGCTTAGGGAAGGGGTTGGGGATGGGGGTATCACACACAAACTTCCGGACAACGGATCGCACAATGGATATTTCACAATACAAAATTGACAAAGAGCCGTTCTACAGCCCGCAAGGCAATGAACTGGCCCTGTATGCAGCGGCGTATCAATCACGCCTGCCGGTGATGGTTAAAGGGCCAACCGGTTGTGGTAAGTCGCGTTTTATTGAGCACATGGCCTGGAAGCTGGGCAAGCCGCTGCTCACCGTTTCCTGTAATGAAGATATTACCGCCGCCGATCTGGTCGGACGCTATCTGTTGGATGCCAATGGCACGCGCTGGGTGGACGGCCCGCTGACTATTGCCGCGCGTATGGGCGCTATCTGCTATCTGGATGAGGTGGTGGAGGCGCGTCAGGATACCATGGTAGTCATCCATGCACTGACGGATCACCGTCGCGAGTTGTCGCTGGACAAAAAGGGTGAACTGATCAAAGCACACGAGGATTTTCAGCTGGTTATTTCCTATAACCCGGGTTATCAGTCGCTGATGAAAGATCTGAAGCAGTCTACCAAACAGCGCTTCACCGCACTGAATTTTGACTACGCCGAGCCGGAGATTGAAGCCGGAATCGTGCACAAGGAAACCGGTCTCAATACCGAAATGGCAGCCAAACTGGTACAAATCGCCGCAGCCGCCCGCAAACTGAAAGGTCACGGGCTGGACGAAGGGATTTCCACGCGCCTGATGGTCTACGCCGCCACGCTGATGGAAAATGGTATTGCGCCGGTCGAGGCCTGTGAAATGGCGCTGGTTGACCCGATTACTGACGACGCCGATATCCGACAAACCCTGATGAATACGATTGAAATGGTCTTTGCCTGAGGCAGGTCATGCTCGAGATAGACGACAATGATCTGAGCCAATACACCACACAGTACGCCTGTGGTTTCGAAAAAGCACAGCAGCTGTTTCCGGAATATCTTTCACATGCCCTGACCCGGCTGGATATGGAAAGCGTCGGCCAGTATGTCGATGGTGCCCGCTTTCTGTGCAAAATGGGCATGGGCGTGGAGCCGTCACTGGTGTATCTGGAAGTCATGCCGGATATTGCTGCCCAGCTGGGACGGGAGTCATTACAAATCGTTGCAGATTACTGCTACAAAATTGTACGCAGCCCGAACAAAAAGGCCGTGGTTCCGTTTCTGGAATCCCTGCGCAGTGTTTGCCGCCGCGTCGATAATATCGATGATCTGCAGCACTACCTGAACATTCTGGATGACTATATCAAGGGTACCGAAACCGTTATCCACGGCCATCATTCGCTGTATGAAAGTGCCGGGATGATTCCGCTGCTGGAGGCCATGCCACAACTGATCGGCAAGCTGACCCTGGGCGGACTGTCTGGTTTCATTGCTTACGGGGTGCGCAACTATGCCCACCACCCGGATCAGCAAATCGACTATTTCTCACTGAAAAGCCCCGATGCCAAAGCGATTCTGCAGCGCCAGCGTCAGGGTGTTATTTTCAGGGATGTTGAGCGCCATCTGGAGATGCTGAAAAGCAGTCTGTGGGATTGCGACCTGCCGTTTTCGGTATTTTCCACCACCTTCGATCAGCTGCGCAAACCGGTGCCGTATCTGGATAAAAATCTCATTGCGGTACCGGATTTATATGATGACGAAAACGGCGTATCCGGTCTGAACCGCTACCGGGCTATGCTGGCGCACATGATGGCGCATTATCGCTGGTCAACCCGGCTGATGGCGGATAATTTCGCACCCCACATGCAGCTGTTTATCTCCACCTTCGAGGATTGCCGGGTGGAAGTGCTGGCGATGCGGCGTTTTCCCGGACTGCGTCATTACTTTCTGCCGCTGCATCCGGTACCACCGCTGGGCGACTGCGATGCCACCAAAATGGCCTGCCTGCGTTACCGCGCCACCCGTTTATCACGCGCACTGATTGACCCGGAGTTTGATCCGGAAGACGAACTGATTGAGCAAATGCGTGCTCAGTTTAACGCCATTCTGGATGAGAAAGGCGAGAACTCCACCACTCAGGATATGCAGCAGCTGGGCACGACTTATTATGTGAAATCACGGGTGCATTCGGACAGCCTGCCGGATGTGTATTTTGCCCATACCGAGATCAGCTACCGCGATGACAACCGCTATTTCTGGTTTCATCACGAGGAAAATGATGAGGCCGAGGATTTTCACGAAAACGAGTATCAGGCCGAAGAAAACCTGGCGGATGAAGGCAGTGTGCCGCCGCGGCATTATGACGAGTGGGATTATACCTCCGAAACGTACCGGCCGGAGTGGGCAACGGTGTATGAGCGCCTGCATCCGTCCGGCAATGCCGCAGACATTGACCGTCTGCTGGACAAACATCAGGGCTTGGTCAAACGCCTGAAAAAGCTGATCGAAATGCTGCGCCCGCAGAATAAAAAGCGGGTGCGTTTTCAGGAGGATGGTGCCGAACTGGATCTGGATATAGCCCTGCGCTCACTGATTGATTTTAAAAGCGGCTCCCACCCCGACCCGCGCATTAATTACAGCCATACCACCGACAGCCGCAGTATCGCGGTCATGCTGCTGGTGGATATGTCTAACTCGCTGAATGAGAAAATCGAAGGCTCCACGCAAACCCTGCTGGAACTGAGTCAGGAAGCACTGGCGATTATGGCCTGGACGGTGGAGCAGCTGGGCGACCGGTTTGCGATTGCCGGTTTCCACTCCGATACCCGTCATGATGTGCGCTATCAGCATATCAAGGGTTACAGCGAGCAATGGGGCGACGAGGTCAAGGCACGGCTGGCGGCAATGGATGCCTCCTACTCCACCCGCATGGGCGCGGCGATGCGTCATGCTGCACATTATCTGGCGCATCAGGAAGCAGAGAAAAAACTGCTGCTGGTGCTGACTGATGGCGAACCGGCGGATATTGACAGCAAAGACCCGCAGATGCTGATTCAGGATACCGCGATGGCGGTGCGTGAGCTGCATCAGCAGGGCATTTACAGCTACTGCATCAATATGGACCCGAAAGCCGATGATTATGTGGCGGATATTTTCGGCAACCAGTACACGATTATTGATCATGTGGAGAAATTACCGGAGCAGCTACCGGCGGTGTTTATGGCGCTGACGCGGTAGATACTCTGAAACTCCGGTGGTTTTTCTATAATTTCACGCTGGTTTTTTATAATTATCTACAGTATGGTCATTATTAAGTGCAACTTAATTGCAAACCATGTCAGAACAAAACTACCCGGAAATCGCGAAAACCTTACTCAACGCAGGTGGTAACCGTGCCACACCTGCCCGTATTCAGGTGCTGGGTTTATTACTGTCATCGGAAGCCGCACTGAGTCATCAGGATATAGAGCAACAACTACAGCATAATCAGCAGCAATTTGACCGGGTCACGGTATACCGGACGCTGGACTGGCTGACAGATCATAAAGTCGCGCATAAAATCATCAGTGACGATCGCATCTGGCGTTACAACGCTCAGGTCACCGCACCATCGCGCCACGCCCATTTTCACTGCAAACAGTGCTCACAGGTGCTTTGTCTGGAAAACCTGCAACCCTCCCTGCTCTGCGAATTACCGGAGGGTTATGAACTGGAACGGGCAGAGTTAAATCTGCAGGGCTATTGCCCGGTTTGCTCGCAGGATACACAAAGCAATACACAAAAGGCTTAATTTGCAACTCAGTTGCATTTTATTATATAAAGCTATTTTTTGATAAGTAGTGAGTAAGTACGATGCGAAGCAAACAATTACTGCTGGCTGGCACCTTTTGTCTTTCCGCTGTTTTTTCGGGCAACCTTAGCGCCAAAGAAGAACCTGACCATGATGAACATGAAATGGAGCAACATGGCAGCCACGAACACGGCGCTGCCCGCCTGACCGTTGCAGTGACTGACACCGGGCTGGAAATCGCACTGGAAAGTCCGGCAGCGAATATTTTCGGCTTTGAACACAATGCCGGTGACGACGAAGAGCAGCATGTGGTACATGAAGCCGTACATACCCTGAGGGCAGGCAACGAACTATTTATTGCTGACGAAGCAGCCGGCTGCAAAATGGAAAAAATCACCCTGGAATCGACCATTGTTGCACAGCATGTACAGGCAAAACATGGTGGTGAAGGACTGGATGAGCATGGGAGCTACGTCTATACAGGATCTGGTGACCAGGAAGAACATGATCACGACAAGCACGAAGATCATGAAAAGGAAGAACATGATCACGACAAGCATGAGGATCATGAGAAGGAAGAGCACGATCACGACAAGCATGAGGATCATGATGAACACAAGGAAGATGGGCACGATCACGAAGAACATGATCACGACCATGAAGGCGAAGGCACCCACAGCGATGTGGACGTAACCTGGAACTTCAAATGTGAACAGCCTGAGCAGCTGACACAAATGGAAACTGGTATTTTCGCCGCCTTCCCGAAAGGTTTTGAACGCCTGAATGTGGAATGGATCAACAAAGATGCCGCCGGGGCGGTGGAACTGGAAGCGGATGGCACTGTAAAATTCAGTCAATGAAGGTTTCTGTGAAAATCCGCGATAACGGTTTTCATGCTTGCAGGGGATAGTCGCTACATGGTGGTAATTGAATTACAACAACTAACATTCCGCTGGAAAGGACAGGCAAAGGATACGCTGAATATCCCTGAACTAACCGTGCAGCAGGGTGAACATGCCTTCCTGCGCGGCTCCAGCGGCAGTGGTAAAACCACGCTGCTTAACCTGCTGGCCGGGATTCTGGTTCCGGCCAGTGGGGAAATAAAGCTGCTGGAGCAGTCGCTGAGAAGCATGAACGCCAGGCAACGGGATCGTTTTCGCGCCGATCACATGGGCGTTATTTTTCAGCAATTTAACCTGTTGCCGTATTTATCCATGCTGGAGAATGTGTTGCTGCCCTGCCACTTTTCCGCGCGCCGCAGGCAACAGGCCGGAAATATGCAGGACAGCGCGGAACAACTACTGGAACACCTGAAGCTGGATCAGAAACTGCGCCAGCGCCCGGTCACCGAACTCAGTGTCGGCCAGCAGCAACGGGTAGCCGTGGCGCGGGCACTGATCGGCAAGCCGGAAATTATTATTGCCGATGAGCCGACCTCGGCACTGGATGCCGATACCCGTAATAACTTTCTCGAACTGCTGTTCCGTGAAGCCGAAGCGCAGGGCAGCACCATTCTGTTTGTCAGCCATGACCCGCATATCGCCAGCCACTTCCCGCGCATTATCGAACTGAGCGAGGTGAACCAGCCATGATTCTGCTCAAACTGACCTGGCGCAGTTTATGGAACCGCCGCACCAGCCTGTTACTGACCCTGCTGTCGATTGCCATCAGCGTTGCGCTGCTGCTGGGCGTCGAATATATCCGCAAGGAAGCCAAACAGAGCTTTATGAGCACCTTGTCCGGCACTGATCTGGTGGTGGGCGCGCGCAGCGGGCCGGTGCAATTATTACTCTACAGCGTGTTCCGCATCGGTAATGCCACCAATAACATCAGCTGGGAGAGTTATCAGCATTTCGCGCAACATGAATGGGTGGACTGGACAGTACCGCTGTCACTCGGTGATTCGCACAAAGGCTTCCGGGTACTGGGCACCAATAGCGATTACTTCCGTTATTATCGCCATGCTGATCAACGCTTACTCAGTTTTGCTGCCGGTGAGCCATTTGCCGGTGTTTATGATGCGGTGTTGGGTGCGGAAGTGGCCCGCAAACTGAATTATCAGGTCGGTGACAAAATCGTCGTCGCCCACGGTGCCGGTTCGACCAGCTTCAGCGAACATAAAAACAAGCCCTTCACCGTCACCGGCATTTTAAAACCCACCGGCACCCCGGTTGACCGTACCGTGCATGTCACTCTGGAAGGTATCGAGGCGATTCATGTCGACTGGCAGGGCGGTGCTCCCGTCCCCGGTTTTGAAATCAGCGCGGAGCGGGCCGCAAAAATGGATTTACAGCCCGAACTCATCACCGCTTTTCTGGTCGGCCTGAAAACCCGCACCGCCGCATTCCGCCTGCAACGTGAAATTAATGAATACCGCCGTGAGCCGCTGCTGGCCACCCTGCCCGGCGTGGCACTGGCTGAGCTGTGGCGCGCCATTGGTCAGTTTGAAATCGTGCTGCGTATTATCACCGTATTTGTGCTGATTGCCGGATTGCTGGGTATGCTGACCACTTTACTGTCTACACTGAATGAACGCCGCCGGGAAATGGCCATTCTGCGCGCGGTCGGCGCTCACCCATCCCATGTTTTTATCCTGTTTATTCTGGAAGCGCTGGTAATTGCCCTGCTGGGCGGTCTGCTGGGCATGGTGCTGGTTGCACTGGGCGTACTGGCCGCACAACCGTGGGTTATTGCAGAATATGGCTTATACTTGTCAGCCTGGTGGCCACAACTCAGCGATTGGTTATTATTGCTGCTGGTGATCGGGCTGGCGCTGGTATTCAGCACCCTGCCCGGCTGGATTGCCTCGCGACGCTCGTTACAGGACGGATTAACAGTCAGGATTTAACCGCTCAGGATTGATACTCAATATGAAAAAACACTCATTTTTTACGCTGCTGCTGGTTTGCAGCCTGGCTGCCTGTGGCGATAAAGGTAATGATGACGCAGCGGTCGTGATCTCGGCAGACACTGCCGAATCAGCGGCAAAAGCCAATATCAACCAGCAACTCAGTCAGCCATTACCGGACAATGCACCGGAAATTGGTACTGATATTGCCACGCTGGTCAAGCCTGGAGCAGAGGCGAAAACAGACACGGAATCCGCCGCCACTGCAAGCGGTGGTGCTGATGGTGATGTCACCAAAATCATGTGGGAAGACCTGATTCCGGAAGACTTTCAGCCTGAAGTCATTATGGCTAAGTATCAGCAGGAAATTGACAATACGCCGGAAGGCGCACCGGAAGAAAAAGCCCTGTTCGATAAAATCATGGCCGAATTTAATAATGCCCCGCCCAACGAAACCCTGAGCGGTAAACAGGTTAAAATTCCCGGCTTTGTCACACCGCTGGATGAGCACGAGGGTATGGTGAGTGAGTTCCTGTTGGTGCCCTATTTTGGCAGCTGTATTCATTCCCCGCCGCCACCGGTGAACCAAACCATTCTGGTCAGACCTCAGCAGGGAAAAAGTATAAAAGTAGAACAAATTTATGAGCCGGTGTGGGTCACCGGACAGATGAAAGTGGAGTTCAGCAATACCACGCTGGCGCAGGCCGGTTACCTGATTGAAAGCGCAGAACTGGAAATTTATCAGGAAGAACCGGGTGATGAAGCAGCAGAAAATTAGCCATGATTAAGCCTGATAAATATACAGTGCCGGAGTATTGCCCGCTAACAGACTAAACGCTAAACTCCTGCCCTGAAGCCTGTACTCATCCTGATGTACAGGCAGAGCTATTCAGCTTGCCAGATCCGGCTTACCAGACCCGAAATGCTAATGGAAGCGGCTGTGCGGCAATTTTGTCGTAGAGGTGTTTTCGTATGTCTGAGCCTAATTCCTGTCTCAGTTGTGGTGCCTGTTGTGCATTTTTTCGTGCATCGTTTTTCTGGGGTGAAACTGATGCCAACGCCGGTAACGATCCCCGTGACGAATGTTCTGATACCGGCTGCGTTCCGGCGGATATGACAGAGAATATCACGCCCTTCCGGGTTGCCATGCGTGGCACCAATCAACCGCAGCCACGCTGTATTGCATTAACAGGACAGATCGGAAAACAGGTCAGTTGCCTGATTCATCCGGTGCGCGCCTCAGTCTGCCGCGCATTCCCGATGTCCTGGGAGAATGGTGTACATAATCCGGATTGTGACCGGGCGCGACAGGCTCATGGGCTGGAACCGTTGCCGGAACCGGTGGTATTGGTGGTGGCTTAAAAATAATTTTAAGCAGCATTGAGTTATCACCAAAAGCGGTGGAAAATCAACCTGATATTTTTCATCCAAAGGTGACTGATGGACAGGCGGAGTTTATTAAAAATGCTGGGCGCTGCACTGGTAAGTGCCATTAATACCACCGGTTGTGGTGGCGGTAACCGCAACAATTCTGATAATACCGACGACGACTCCACAACAGACCCTGCTGACCCTGCGAACCGTATTATCGTTATCGGTGCCGGACTGGCCGGTCTTGCTGCGGCATCCGAACTGCAGAAACAGGGCCACGATGTGCTGGTGCTGGAAGCCCGCGACCGCATCGGCGGACGTATTCATACCAGCCGTTATCTGACGGACAAATGGGGTGATGTTCCGGTGGATCTGGGTGCCACCTGGATTCATGGCATTGATGGCAACCCGCTGACCAGGCTGGCAGACAGCATTCAGGCACAGCGGCTGGTGACCAGCTATGACAAATCCGTCGCTTACAATACTGAAGGCGATGAGCTGAGCCGTGCTGAAGAACAGTTGCTGGATGAACTGCGGGATGAGGTCTATGACGCTATTGAAACTGCACAGAATGGCAATACCGACCGCTCAATCCGGCAGGCAATCCGCTCAGTCATCAACCAGTATGATGAGTCCTCCGAAGAGTACCGGCTGATTAATTTTATCCTGAGTGCCGAGCTGGAGCAGGAATACTCAGGGGACAGCAGTAAGCTCTCTTCACACTGGTATGACAATACCAAAGAGTTCGGGGGTGATGACGCCCTGTTTGCTCAGGGATTTGACAGCATTACAGAGCTGCTGGCCGACGGGCTGAAAATTGAAACCGGCCGGATTGTGACCGAAATTCAGTGGCAGCAGTCACCGGTAAAAGTGCTCACCCAAAGCGGCGAATTCCGCGCCAAACAGGTGATTGTGACCCTGCCACTGGGTGTGCTCAAGGCAAAACGGGTTCAGTTCACACCGGAATTACCGGCCAACAAACAGAGTGCCATCACGGCACTGGGCATGGGTGTGCTGAACAAGTGTTATCTGCGCTTCCCCACGGTATTCTGGCCCGACGATGTGGACTGGCTGGAATATGTGCCGGAGCAGCATGGTGCATGGAGTGAGTGGGTCAGTTTCAAACGGGTGGCTGATAATCCGGTTTTGCTGGGATTTAATTCCGGGGAACGTGGACAGGCCATTGAAAGCTGGTCTGATCAGCAAATCATTGAAGATGCGATGGCCACCCTGAAAATCATCTTCGGCGCACAGATACCGGCACCGGTTGATTACCTGATAACCCGCTGGGCCGCTGACCCGTATGCGCTGGGTTCCTATTCCTTTAACGCACTCGGCTCAACTCCTGCCATGCGCAAGACACTGGCCGCCTCGCTGGGCGACAAATTATTTTTTGCCGGTGAAGCCTCAGAACAGAATTACTTTGGCACCGCCCACGGCGCTTATTTATCCGGCTTGCGGGTGGCAGAAGAGGTGATGGCGCTATGACAGGGACTACCAGCTTAAGCCGGGACAGGCTGGCGTAGCTTGTTGCAAGGCAAGTACTGTCTGAGCGATAGCGAGTTTACGCAGCCGGAGCAATAAGCTACGGCAGACTGTCCCTCTGCCCCGGCTTAAGTTGCTATCCTAAACAGGCAGCATTACTCCGCCAGCGCAAACTCCACCGCCCGCCGGGCATGAATCGCCGTGGTATCAAACAACTGCACCGCTGTATCGGCCTGTTTCACCAGCATGCCGATCTCGGTACAACCCAGAATCACCGCCTCCGCCCCCTGCTCTGCCAGCCGGTCAATAATCTGCAGGTATTTTGTCCGGGAATCATCCTGCACATGGCCCAGGCATAGCTCCTGATAAATCACCTCATGCACCACACCGCGCCCGGCAGTATCCGGCACCAATACCTCCAGACCATACTGCTGCTGCAGGCGGCCTTTGTAGAAATCCTGTTCCATAGTGAACGCCGTGCCCAGCAGGCCGACCTTTTGCACATTGGCCGCCAGCAGAGCCTCAGCCGTGGCGTCAGCGATATGCAGCAAGGGAATATCAATCGCTGCCTGTACTTCCGGAGCCACCTTATGCATGGTATTGGTACAGATCAGCAGAAAATCAGCCCCGGCCTTTTCCACACTTCGCGCCGCCTCACACAGAATATCTGCCGTTCCGGCCCAGTCACCCTGATGCTGCAGTTTTTCGATGGGATCAAAATCGACGCTGTGGAGAATAATCTTTGCCGAGTGCAGGCCGCCCAATGATTGCTTCACACCCTCATTGATCATGCGGTAATAATCAACTGTGCTTTCCCAGCTCATGCCGCCCAGTAAGCCGATGGTTTTCATGCCTGTTCCTCCGCATCACCGGCGGTTTCAGCACCAGCCTGCAGCAACGCCACCAACCCCTCCTCCGCAATAATCTCCAGCCCCAGCTTTTCCGCCTTATCCAGCTTGGAGCCAGCCTTCTCTCCGGCAATCAGCGCCGTAGTTTTTTTGGAAACACTCCCGGTCACCTTCGCCCCCAGTGCCTCCAGCTGAGCCTTAATTTCATCGCGGGACTGCGCAAAACTGCCGGTAATGACATAGGTTTTACCCTGCAACGGCAGATCCGCGCCCTCCACCGCTTCATAATCCGCCCAGCTCACCCCCAGCTCACGCAGGTTCTGAATGGTCTGCTGATTATGCGGCTCCTTAAAAAACTGAAACACCCGCTCAGCCACCACCGGGCCAACATCAGGAACCGACTGCAAACTATCCTGATCCGCCGCCATCAGATTTTCCAGTGAACCGTAATATCTGGCCAGCGTCTTCGCTGTGGTTTCCCCGACCTCGCGCACACCTAGGGCAAACACAAAACGCTCCAGCGTGGTCGATTTACTTTTCTCCAGCGCATTGATCAGATTTTCCGCTGACTTATCGCCCATGCGCTCCAGTGCAGCGACCTGAGAGGCCTCAAGGCGATACAAGTCATCGACGTGCTTAATCAGCCCCTGCTCAAAAAACTGCTCGACCAGCTTATCGCCCAGCCCGTCAATATTCATCGCCTTGCGTGAGGCAAAATGCTTGATCGCCTCTTTCACCTGTGCCGGACAAAACAGACCGCCGCTACAGCGGTAAACGGCTTCATCACCGGTGCGCAATACTTCGGAACTGCACACCGGACACTGCGACGGCATGCTGATTTCCCGTGCATCCGCCGGACGCCGATCCGGCACCGAACGCACCACCTCAGGAATCACATCCCCGGCGCGGCGCACAATCACCGTATCGCCGATGCGCACATCCTTGCGGATCACCTCATCCATATTGTGCAGGGTGGCATTACTCACCGTCACCCCGCCGACAAACACCGGCTCCAGCCGCGCCACCGGGGTTAATGCACCGGTACGCCCGACCTGAAACTCCACATCCAGCAAAGTGGTGATTTCCTCCTGTGCCGGGAATTTATGCGCGGTTGCCCAGCGCGGCGCACGGCTGACAAAACCCAGCTGCTGCTGCAAGGCAAAGTCATTGACCTTGTAAACCACGCCGTCAATTTCATACGGCAGATCCTGACGTCTCCCGCCAATCGCCGCATAATATTCCGCACAGCCTTGCGGCCCCTGCACAACCTTAATTTCCGGACACACCCGGAAACCCCAGATTTTCAGTTTTTCCAGCATGGCAAAATGCGTATCCGGCAACTCACCGCCCTCTACCACACCAACCGCATAACAAAACATATCCAGCGGGCGTTGCGCGGTAATCCTCGGATCAAGCTGGCGCAGGGTTCCGGCAGCAGAATTACGCGGATTCACAAAGGTTTTCAGCCCCTGTTCCCGCAGCCGTTCATTCAGCTCCTCAAAGCCTTTTTTGGGCATGTACACCTCACCGCGCACCTCCAGCGTCGCGGGGTAATCACTACCCAGCAGGCGCAGCGGCACCGACTCAATGGTGCGCACATTATGCGTGACATCCTCCCCCGTCTCGCCATCGCCACGGGTTGCCGCACGGATCAACAGACCGTTTTCATACAGCAGGCTCACCGCCAACCCATCCAGCTTCGGCTCCGCCACATAGCTCAGCTCATCCTCAGTTTTCAGCCGGTCATGGATACGCTTGTCGAACGCGCGCAGCTCCTCCTCACTGAACACATTGCTCAGCGATAACATCGGCATCGCGTGTTTGACTTCGGTAAAGCCTTTGAGCGCCTCACCACCGACCCGCTGCGTGGGAGAATCTGCGCTGACCAGCTCAGGACTGGCCGTTTCCAGCGCCTGCAAACGGCGGAACAAACGGTCATATTCCGCATCGGGAATCTCCGGATCATCCAGCACGTAATAGCGATGGTTGTGGTAGCGAAGCTGATCGCGGAGGGATTCTATTTCCTGAGTGATGGCTGTATCTGGCATAGTTTATTCAGTTATTTTTGCGGAGCTAAAGCATACCTGCTTATCAGGGCTGATGCATATAAAGCAGCACCAAAGCCGCCAAAATCACGACAGATTTTTAATCGCCGGATACAAGGCCCGATAACGCTCATAAGCCTGCTCATAAGCCTCACGCTTCGTAGCATCCGGCGCAATTGTACGCTGTGTTTCCGGCGCACTGCACACCGCCAGCGGATCAGCGCCACTCGCTGCAATCAGTGCCAGTCTTGCCGCGCCAAACGCACCACCGAAGTCACCATCCGCCGGAATATCAACCGGCAGGTTCAGCGCCGTGGCCATCGCTTTCAGCCAGTACACCGAGCGTGAGCCGCCACCGACAGCGGTAATCCGCTCCAGCCGCGTACCCGCGGACTCCAGCGCCGCCAGATTATCGCGGATGGCAAACGCCACCCCTTCCAGCACCGCCTGGGTCAGGCTGTTCTGATCGCTGTTATGACTCATGCCAATAAACGCGCCGCGAATCGCTGCGTCATTATGCGGGGTGCGCTCACCGGCCAGATAAGGCAGGAAGGTCACACCGGAAGGTGCATGCAAATCCTCGCCCAGCGCAGTTGTCAGCTCAGCGGCACTTTTACCACTGATCCCGGCATACCAGTTCAGCGAGTCGGTGGCGGAAAGAATCACGCCCATCTGGTGCCAGGTATCCGGAATCGCGTGGCAAAACGCATGCACAGCACTGGCCGGATTCGGCAGGTAACGGTCATTGGCGGCAAACAATACGCCGGAGGTGCCCAGCGACACGAAGGCAGAACCGCCCTGTATCGTACCCATACCACAGGCGGAAGCGGCGTTATCCCCTGCCCCTCCGGCAATCACCGGTGCCTGTGTCATTCCCCAACGCTGACGCAGTTCTTCCCGTAACTGTCCAGTCACCGCTGTCCCTTCAGCCAGTGCAGGCATCTGTTCAATTGACATGCCGCTGGCTTCCAGCAGCTCAGCTGACCAGTCACGTTTACCGACATCCAGCCATGACGTACCGGCAGCATCAGACATATCGCTGACGTATTCGCCGCTCAACCACAGCCGGACAAAATCCTTCGGCAGCAACACCTTATGCACCTGAGCAAACACATCCGGCTCATGTTGCTGTACCCAGCTGACTTTAGGCGCGGTAAAGCCCGGAAATACAATATTACCGGACACCTCACGGAACAGCGGATCGGCATCCAGCGCGGCGGCTTCGGCATGACTGCGGGTATCATTCCAGAGCATACAGGGACGCAATACCTGATCCTGTTTATCAATCAGGGTGGCGCCGTGCATCTGGCCGGACAAACCGATGCCCTGCACCGCGGCCAGCTCGGCGGGGTGAGTTTGTTTCAGCTCATCCAGGGTATTGGCGGTGGCGGTAATCCAGTCAGCCGGGTTCTGCTCCGACCAGCCGGAGTGAGGCCGTGATACCTGCAGCTCACTGTGCGCTGCGGCGATAATCTGCTGCTGCTCATCAATCAACAGGGTTTTCACCCCGGACGTACCAATATCAATGCCTAGATACATGCCTGTGCCTCACTCCGATCGGTCTGGTGGTTTTGTTTAGTTTGGGTTATCTGGTCAGTTTAGTCATTGCTCAGGCTTGTGTCACCTGCACTCATCGACTCAAAGCCGCCACTCCCTGCGACCGCTGTGCAGATAAATCCCGCTACTGATTGTCTCCGGCCCGGTATTTGGTTAAATTCCCTGCATACTTTTGTTCAGACAGGGGCGTTAATGAACACCACCGATCAATCCGCTGATGATTTCATTCAGCGCTGGCAGGACAAGGACGGCACAGAAAAGGCCAATTTTCAGCTGTTTCTCACCGAATTGTGTGAATTGCTGGAGGTAGACAAGCCCGACCCAGCCAGTGGTGATAACGAACTCAATGCCTATGTCTTTGAGCGGCGGGTGGATATGCCGCAGCCGGACGGTAAGGTCAACCGGGGTTTTATCGATCTGTACCGGCGCGGTTGTTTTGTGCTGGAGGGTAAGCAGAGCGGGCAGAAACTGGATTCCGGCGGCTGGGATAAGGCAATGCTGCGGGCGCATGCTCAGGCGGATGCGTATATCCGCGCCCTGCCGGTTGATGAGGGTAAACCACCGTTTCTGCTGGTCACCGATGTCGGGCGCTCACTGGAGATTTATGCCGAATTCAGCCGCTCCGGCTCGACCTACACTCCCTTCCCCGACAGCAATTCCCACCGCCTGAAACTGGATGACCTGCGCAAGCCGGAAATACGCGAGCGGCTGGCAAAAATCTGGACCGCACCGGACAAGCTTGACCCTTCCAAACGGGCGGCAAAAGTCACGCGGCATATTGCCAATCTGCTGGCAGAGCTGGCCAAGTCACTGGAAAAACAGCATGGTGCTGAAGTGGTCGGCGCCTTCCTGATGCGTTGCCTGTTCACCATGTTTGCTGAAGATGTCGGGCTGCTGCCGAAAAACAGTTTCACCAATCTGCTCGACAAGCTGTATGACAGGCCGGAAAGCTTTGCCCCGGCGCTGCAGAATCTGTGGACACTGATGGACAGGGGCGGTTATGACGCGGGCACCATGGAGCAGATCCGGCGCTTTAACGGTGGGTTGTTTGCCCATGCCGAGGCGCTGGCGCTGAGTCCGGGGCAAATCCAGATGCTGTATCAGGCGGCGCGGGCGGACTGGCGTTATGTGGAACCGGCGATTTTCGGCACCCTGCTGGAACGCGCCCTGAACCCGAATGAGCGGCATAAGCTGGGCGCGCATTACACGCCGCGTGCGTATGTGGAACGGCTGGTGCTGCCGACGGTGCTGGAGCCGTTACGGCAGGAATGGCGGGATGTGCAGGCGGCTGCGGCGGTGCTGGAAAGTGGCGGCAAAAAGAACAGCCACGACAAGGCGCTGGAAGAGGTGCGGGCGTTTCATCATCGCTTGTGCGGCCTGCGCATTCTTGATCCGGCGTGCGGCTCGGGCAATTTCCTGTATGTAACGCTGGAGCACATGAAGCGGCTGGAAGGCGAGGTGCTGAATACGCTGGCGGATATGGGCGATACGCAGGGGCGGCTGGAGATGGAAAGTGTGGCGGTGAATCCGCAGCAGTTTCTGGGGCTGGAGGTGAATCCGCGCGCGGCGGCAATTGCTGAAATGGTGCTGTGGATCGGTTATCTGCAATGGCATTTCCGCACACATGGCAATGTTGCGCCTGCGGAGCCGATTTTGCGGGATTTTCATAATATTGAAAACCGTGATGCGGTGCTGGCCTATGATGGTGTTGAAACGGTGCTGGATGAGGCCGCGGAGCCGGTGACGCGCTGGGACGGGCGTACCACTAAGCCGCATCCGGTGACGGGTAAGGAAGTGCCGGATGAGAGTGCGCGGGTGCCGGTGTTGCGCTATCTCAATCCGCGTAAGGCGGAATGGCCGCAGGCTGATTATATTATCGGCAATCCGCCGTTTATTGGCGCGGCACCGATGCGGGCGGCGCTGGGCGACGGTTATGTGGAGGCTTTGCGCAAGACGTGGAAGGAAGTGCCGGAGTCTAGTGATTTTGTGATGTACTGGTGGCATAAGGCGGCGGAAACGGTGCGGGCTGGCGGGGCGCAGCGGTTTGGGTTTATCACGACGAATAGCCTGCGGCAAACGTTTAACCGGCGGGTGGTGCAGAAGCAGCTGGAGGATAAGAAGCCGTTGTCGCTGATTTTTGCGATTCCTGATCATCCGTGGGTGGATAGTGCGGATGGGGCGGCGGTGCGGATTGCTATGACGGTTGGGCAGGCGGGTGATCATGCCGGGGTGTTGCAAACGGTTGTCAGTGAGTCTACTACTGATGGTGAAGATGCTTATACCATCTCGATCAAATCCCGAAACGGAAAACTACATGCTGACCTCACCGCAGGAGCAAATGTGTCTGCGGCAGGTCATCTACGAGCAAACGAAGACTTGAGCAATCGTGGTTTTTGTTTGTTTGGACAAGGTTTTGTCATTACACCAAAAGAAGCAATACAGCTTGGCCTAGGTGCAGTGGAAGGTGCTGAAAGACACATAAAAAATTATCGTAATGGTAGAGACATTGCCCAGACTCCACGCAATGTCATGGTGATTGATGTGTATGGTCTGACTGCTGATGAGGTAAGACAACAACATCCTTTGATTTACCAGCATTTGTTGGAGCATGTGAAACCTGAAAGGGACAATAATAACCGAGAGTCAAGACGCAAAAACTGGTGGATATTTGGTGAGCCAAATCCAAAGCTACGTCAACAACTGGCTAATTTAACAAGGTATATTTTGACTGTCGAAACAAGTAAACATCGCTTTTTCGTTTTCTTGGATACAAGCATTTTACCCGACAATATGCTGGTAAATATTGCAGTAGAAGATGATTTCCAGCTTGGCATTTTGTCAAGCCGTATTCATATCCTGTGGGCCTTGGTGAAAGGCAGTGATTTGGGGCCAACACCGCGTTATAACAAATCAGTGTGTTTCGAGACATTCCCATTCCCGGATGCAACCGAAGCCCAAAAATCCAAAATCCGCGACCTGGCGGAGCAAATCGACGCCCACCGCAAGCGCCAGCAATCCCAACACGAAAAACTAACCCTCACCAACCTCTACAACGTACTGGAAAAACTCCGCAAGGAAGAACCCCTCAACGAAAAAGAACAGCAAACCCACCAGCAAGGCCTGGTCGCCATCCTGCGCGAACTCCACGACGACCTCGACCGCGCCGTCTTCAACGCCTACGGCTGGGACGACCTCGCCGCCGAACTGGTCGGCAAACCCGGTGCCACCACCCCGCTGCCCGACAAACCCGAAGCCCAGGCACAAGCGGAAGAAGAACTGCTCAGCCGCCTGGTTGACCTCAACACCCAACGCGCCGCCGAAGAAGCCCAAGGCCACATCCGCTGGCTGCGCCCTGATTTCCAGGCACCGGAAGCACAAACCACCATCACGGCCACCCAACAAACCGACAATGCAGATCAGGTCACCGAAACCGTGGCAGCACCCGCCGCCAAGCTAATCTGGCCGAAGGTTATGAAAGATCAGGCAAAAATCGTGCGCGAACTGCTGGCTGCCACCCCGATGCCCGCCGACGCACTGGCCGCACAGTTCAAACGCAAACCGAAAGGCGTGCAGGATGTGCTGGATGCATTGGTAGATTTGGGAGTAATACTGGAAGAGGAAAACCTGTACCGGCTGGTATCCAACACCTCAGCCCCCAAAAGCCCGTCGTGACAAACCACCAATAATCAGCAGACAAGGCAGCGCCATCACAATCATCGCCATACCCACCGAAAACAGTGAGGTATCGGCCAGAAAACCGATCATCAGCGGTGACACCAGCATGGCAATCCGTGACGCAGCAGTAATCGCCCCCAGCGCGGCACCGGGGCGATGCGGGTCTTGTGCCGCCGCATCATATAGCGACGGAAACAGCACCGAAATCCCCAGCCCGGCCAGCACAAAACCGATAAAAGCCGCCGGGACACTATCAATCAGGCAAGCCAGCACATAACCGCCACCGGCAATCAGCGTGGCATATTTCAGCAGGCTGCCGCGATCGGTTTTTGCCGCTACCCAGTCGCCGGACAAGCGCCCCAGCACCATCCCGCAGCTGAAGGCGACAAAGCCCAGCGCCGCCGTACCGGCTCCGGCCTGTAAATCATCATTGAGGCGGAAGGCTGACCAGTCCCCCGCCACCATTTCCGGAATAAACGCCGTCGCCCCCAGCAGGCCAAAAATCCACAGGCTGAGCGGCGCACGTTTAGCCCTGACCTGCGCGGTTTTATCCCCGGCCTCCTGCGGCTTCCGGTCGGTTTTCAGCAAACCGCCACCGATGTACCACAGCCCCAGCAACATCACCCCCGCCGCGCCGAGCAGATGCCAGTGCAACGGCACCGCCAGTGCCGCCATGGTCGCCGCCAGCGAGCCGCCCGCCACCGTGCCGACACTCCATAAACCATGCAGGCGGTTCATCACCGGCGTACTGCGCCGCGCACTGATCGCCGAGCCCTGCATATTCATGGCAATATCCACCACCACATCCACCATCATCAGCGCCGCCAGCACCAGTGCCAGCGTCCATACGGACGATGCATAAGCAATCAGCGGCAGGCAAATCACCAGCCCGATGGTGCCGTAAATCATCGCCCCGCGGGTGCCCACTGCGCGGATAATCCGGTCAGACAGCCAGCTGCCCAGCAAACCGGCCACACTGGCCCCGGTGATAATCTGGCCGATGGTCGACAAGTCAGTATTCAGCGCATCGCGCACTTCCGGCAGGCGCGGCACATAAGACGCCAGCACTGCACCATTGATAAAAAACTGCACGGCCACCGCGCGCAAGGCACGCTGATCCGCTGGCGAATAATGATTACTCATAAAATATGCATTAAACCTGATCTAATCACGCGACTTGAAACGCCGCGAACTGGCTTTGGCCTGTTTATAAAAACGTCCCAGCGCCCGGTCATGCTCACGGCGCTCGGCCATCGACTCGCTGTTACGTTGTTGTTCCGCCATTAATTTATGGTAATTCTCCAGGCGGCGCGGCTCCAGCCTGCCCTCCTCAACCGCCTGCAACACCGCACAGCCCGGCTCAGTTTCATGCTGACAGTCATGAAAATGACACTGCCCGGCCAACTGCTCAATATCAGCAAAAGTCGACTGAATCCCCTCCTCACAATCGACGATCTGCAGCTCACGCATACCGGGTGTATCGAGCAGAATACCACCACCCTGCAAGCGATGCAGACTGCGCGAAGTCGTAGTATGACGACCTTTTGAATCCTTCTCACGGATAGCGCTGGTTTCCTGTGCAGCGGCATGGGTCAGGCTGTTAATCAGCGTCGATTTACCCACCCCGGACGAGCCCAGCAGCGCAATGGTCTGCCCCGTCGCACACCACTGGCTCAGCACGTTCACCGACTCTGTATCCGTCGCGTTAACCAGCTCCAGCGGTATATGCGGATGATTGCTGCGCAAAACATCGCTATAAACGGCCGTATCCGGACAAAGATCGGCCTTGGTCAGCACCACCAGCGCATCAATCCGCGACTCAGCGGCCAGCGCCAGATAACGCTCGATGCGGTTGATATTGAACTCATCGTTGCAGGAGGTGACGATAAACAGCGTGTCGATATTGGCGGCAATCAGCTGCAACAGCGACTCACGCCCGGCACTGCGCCGCCGCATCAGCGTCTTGCGTTCCAGCAGATACAGCGGCTCCAGCGCCCTATCCAGCAACAGCCAGTCGCCCGCCGTCGGATGATTTTCCGGTGACTCATTGCGCCAGTGATAAGTCGGCAGGCGCAGTTCACAAGGCTGCCCGTGTGCGTCCAGCCCCAGACATTCCAGCAGATTACGCTGCACCCCGGTGACCCGGAACGGTAATGCCGATTCCAGCTGCTCCAGGCTCAGTTGTGACTGAAAAAACTGGCTCCAGCCCAGCTCTGCCAGTGTGGTGATTTGCATGGCCGTATTTCCTGATAGACTTGCACAAACTTTCTTATAACACTGCGGCCTGTGCGCCGTCATGCTCAAATACCACCAGACCGGTGAATACCGATGAATGAATTACTGCTGATGCTGTTCGCCTTCCTCACCTCGATGCTGACTGCGGTAATGGGGCTGGGCGGCGGGCTGATCCTGATTGCCCTGATGCCGGGGTTGTTGCCACCGGTGGCGATTATCCCGGTGCACGCGGCGACTCAGCTGGTATCGAATACCAGCCGCGCATTGTTTGCCTGGTCTGACATCCGTTGGGAATTTGTGCTGTCCTTTCTGACCGGCTCCATTGCCGGCGGACTGCTGGCGGCACAGATTGCCGCGCTGATTAATCTGGACTATATCCCGCTGCTGATTGCGGCCTTCATCCTGTTCAATGTCTGGGGCGGCGGGATTAGCTTTCAGAGCAACCCGAAAGGTGAATTCCTGACCATTGGCTTTATCCAGACCGGCATGGCCATGCTGTCCGGTGCCACCGGCCCGCTGGCACAATCCACCCTGGTGCGCAAGGGACTGGGGCGGGATGCTATTGTTGCCACCTCGGCGGTGTTCATGAGCACGACCCACCTGATCAAGCTGATCCTGTTCGGTTTTCTCGGCTTCAGCCTGGCGCAATACTGGCCGGTGATGCTGGCGATGATGGCGGCGGTGGTTGCCGGTACCTGGTTGGGTACAAAACTGCGCCACCGGGTACCGGATGAGCGTTTTAAGCTGATGATTAAGTGGCTGCTGACCTTGCTGGCGGTGCGGATTATTTTGATGTTTGTCATGGGGCGAATTTAATAAAGGCTGCAGTTAGGAACACAGATTTTATTTTGTGGTAACCCGGTAAAATTACCTGGTGTTTATAACAACTCACGAATATCAAGCTCATCCCTTGAAAACTTATCATCAACCAGATTAACAGCTTTCATTAATACATCATCAGCCTCCAGCGGCCCTAAGTAGTTGCACAAACCGGTATAGATGGTGTGCGCTATATTACGCATGCCTTCGTTATCCAGTCCGGGATGCTCAAAATAATCATTATTGGTTTGCGCCAACCAATCGTACAGCGGTTCGGCCACAGGCTTTTGCACTGCCTGCATAAAACCTTTACGGTAATAAAAAAGCATTTTTTTACGCTTTTCTGCAGATAACGGCTTCATCAGACGGATAATAAATAGGGAAAAAATTTCAAAACGCTCATCCCGTACAGGTTTAGTTATCGCTTTGACAGGTGAAGGCGACTGATCAGCTTGTTGCTGAACGGGAGCGGGAGTGAGCAGTTTCCCGGGCAACCCGGCAGGCTGAGAAGGAGACTCAACAGATAAAGAGGGTGAAACACCCGGTACAGATGGAGGGTTATCGGGAAGGTCGTAATCCGGAAATTCGTAGAGTTCCGTCGTCGCCTCATCAAAATGTTCACGTACTGCCAATACCTCCATTAGCGCAGGCATCAAACTGTTATAAATATGCTGACGACTATAAGGCAAGGGCTGACGATAATAAAAGGCATCTACAAAAGACAACATAGAAATATTGTTCATGTGCAGATAATGTTCACTCCATATCCGCAAAGCATAGGCCAATACATGAGGTGGTAAATAGGCTTCCAGAATATGGTGAACCGGGCGCGTGCGTGAATCCAATAGCATAACAGTCAATCCATTTAGTTAATGCGGAATGTTGATTTCTGGAATTCAGGATAACCAATCTCGTTATGTTCGGAATAATCCAGCCCACGCTGTTCGTGTATGCTATCAGAGCGCAATCCGAAAATTTTATCAATCAAAGCAAATACAATAAATGCTGAAAATAAAACCCAGGCAAACGCCAGTGTAATACCAAAGACCTGGATCATTATCCGCTCTGGATTAAACATATCACCACTATAAAACAGGCCGGCTGCTAACGTGCCCCAAAACCCTGCGATGCCGTGTACAGAAACCGCATCAACAACGTCATCCAGGCGCATTTTAAGAATAATCTCACGTGAAAAACTAAAGATTGCACCGGCAACCAGTCCGGTAAGAATAGCCATTAGCGACTCAGTTGTTGCACAGCCTGCAGCAATAGCCACCAATCCGGACAAACTGCCATTAATGGTGGAAGTCAACAACAGCGGAACTCTTCGCAAGTAGCTAACGATAATTACCCCAAAGGCACCTGCTGCGCCGGAAAGAGCGGTGTTAAATGCAATTTTTCCAATTTCACTATTAAGTTCGCCGGTGCTTCCCGCATTAAATGCAAAAAAACCGAACCAGAATATAAAGCCACCCAATGTCACCAGCATCAGGTTATGTCCACGTATTTCTCTCGGTTCATTTGTCTCGGGATCAAAACGTCCCATTCTCGGGCCAACCACAATGATACCGGCCAAAGCAACCCACGCTCCGACTGAGTGCACGACAGTTGAACCGGCAAAATCAACAAAACCCAGACTTTTCAACCAACCATCGTTATTCCAGGCCCAGTGAGCATAAAGCGGATAAATCAGACCGGATACAGCAACAGCACTAAGCACATAAGCACGGTATTTCGTACGCTCAGCCATAGCACCGCTGGAAATCGTGGCAGCAGTTGCCGCGAACATAGCATTGAACAGTATGAATGCATATTCTTTGTCGTTTTCGATACCGGTCAGAAACAACTTATCTGTACCCAGCCAACCTGACAGGCTGGTGCCATACATCAGGCAGTATCCGGTTAAGCTGAACATCAGAATTGCTATGCATACATCAAAATAGTTCTTCATCATCACGTTAACAGCATTTTTTGCACGCGACATACCACTTTCCAGTAAGGCAAATGCCGACTGCATGAAAAACACAATCATTGCAGTTAAAGTCAGCCAAAGGATATCCAGCAGATCAGAACTGTGCGGATCAAAGCTTCTAACATCTGCTGCATAAGCCACACTCCCGAAAAACAGATAAATCATTAACACACGCAGGCAAACAGAAAACATAAGTATCTCCGCTATTTTAATTTATTGACGACACGGTTTTTCGGCTTGCTACACACTAGGTGTGTACAACAGTCCGGGAGCAAATAAATAAGGAATATGCCTGAACAGACAAGATAAAGTGTAAAAAAAATTGATAAGTGGTAGTAGATAAATATACCGCGGCAGTTGTCGGATAAAAGTTTAACTGACCGGCCCCGCTTTAATGCAAAACTGCCTGTTTGTTTTCATTTCCGGCGGAGTCCACTGCGTGGTCAATACTAACAACATTACACGGGCCGGAGAATTCGCTTCATGGCGCGGGAACTGGTTGCTGATGCAACCAGCAACTTCAAACCATCTGCCTATTCCCCGCCCTTAAACTTCATCATCCGCATCACTTCAATATCGGACACAAACACCACCCCGGAATGACGGCTGAAAAACGGCGTAAAACCACCCAGAATCGGCTCCACCAGTTCCGGCGGCACAGCGGCGATAATCATAATCAGCAGGTCTTCCTCGTTGAACATCAGATGCCCTTCGTGGAAGCCCTGCCGCCCCTTGCCGGACAAGTTGTTGATGATGGTGTAACCCTTCACCCCGGCATGGTCGAGCAGGTCGGTGGCAAATTCCTGATATTCGCCTTCCAGAATAATTTCGAGTTTTTTCAGCGGGCTTAATGTGATGTTGTTCATGCCAGTGCTTCCTTTACAAGAACAGGTTCAGGGGCAGGCAGTTGCTGGTAAGTTTGCCAGCTGCCATCCCCGAACAGATGTATGGTATGGGTTTCAGGGTCGATAACCAGTAGTCTGATCCAGGCGTTTTTCACCAGACGCCTGACGGAAATCACCCGTTCCAGCGCCTGCTGCGCATGCTCAAACGGGGCTTCAATCAGGGTGATCAGACGCACCGGTTCGTGGTATGGCTTGCCGTCCTTAAGCACAGTCTGGGCAGGCAGGCCGGTGCGCAGGTCGCTGATATTGCCGGTCATCACGCCGAAGCGACCCGCGACATTGTGGTTGACCTTGCTGCCGCTGCCGAAACGCTCGTTATCGACGGTGGAAAAGTAGTGTTCCATATTGATCCACTGCCCCACCACCAGCGGGCCGGTAAGGATGTTTTCCAGCAGGCGCCGCTTCGGATCAACCCGGTAATCGTAGGAATGCAGAAAGGCGCGCCCATCCAGCGATGCAGCACTGGTCAGGTTGCGCCGCCCGATGATGAAGTAGGCATTACGCGACAGCCCCCATTCCGGGCGTACCTGTGACCAGTCCACCGCATTGCGCTGGGCGCAGGAAAACGCAGAGGCCGGTTTGCATTCGCTGTAAAACGCCGGTGCCAGCGTCGGCATCCGTTCCTGTGCACACAGACGGGATGCCGCAGTAAACCCCTTGCGCAATCTGTCCAGGTAAATCAGGTGCGTGGGGGGTACCAGCTCCAGATCATTGAGCTGCACCTCGTCGGTGGTGGTGTTATGCAGGGCAGGTATAAACCAGGTGTCATCCGGTATATTGATGCCCTGCTCGCGCAAGCGGCGACGCACCCGTGGTTTGTTAGCCATTTGCGCCAGCACCCGCCCGCTGACCTGCCCGTGATTACCGCCGCAGGCACCGCAATCCAGTGCGGATTCATACGGGTTGTTGGCGGAAGTGCTGCCATGCCCGACCAGCAGCACGAAGCGCGAGAAATTCTCCGTCAGGCCAATCGCCCGCAAAGCCGTGCCGACATAGTTGGTCTGCTCATCAATAGTGAAGCCGATCCGTCCCAGCCGCTCCAGTTGCAGCTGCGCGAACGAGGTATTGATACGGTAATCGGTTTGCAGGCGGCTGATAAAGCTGCGCAGTTTACCTTCGCCCAGCCCCAGATGTTGCAGGCATTCGCTGAGGTCAGTCTGATGATCAAGCGCCGCTTCGCGCAATTCACGAATCATGGCATCGGTGGCTTTTTCCGGCGCCAGCCCGAACTCCAGCTCAATCGCCTTGACGATGACCGCCCGTTGTACTGCGCGCATAATCGACTCGGCCTGCTTGCGGCTGAGCTTATCCAGCAGCAGATGGGTATGCGGATGTTCCGCGTGCAGGCGTTTGCGCCAGTTATGATAACCCCTCGGCGCCAGCGTCTTGCCGATCATGTCAAAACCGAACAGCAGCCCGATAGCCTCCACTGTCACAAAGGGCGTCAACACCGATTCCTTCAGCTCATGCACGGCATGCTCCAGTGCAGTCATGGCCGGATCATCCTGAATGCCGGTCGCGGCAATTTCCAGCACCAGATTCTGCGGGGTGAGAATCACCGGGCACAGGTGTAATTCACTGCCCTTGCCCAGCTCCATGAAACTGACCGGCACGCCAAAGAACCCGGCAATGCCAAAGGTCTGGTAATCGCCCACCTGTTCCAGATGACGACGGATGCGTTCAGAACGGGTGTCGATGCAAAACAGCGCCTGCGCAAACGGGCGTTTGCTGGTGGCAGGCGGACGCAGGGATACACCACCGATCAGGTGATTGATGGCTGTCGCTTCCATGGCGCGCAGCCACATCATACCCTCGCGTTGTTCGCAGGCCGCTAAAGTATCCAGCAGCGCCTGTATTTCATCCACTGTCAGCTCAGCAAGCCTGTTGCTATCAGCGGCCAGTTGCGCCAGCTGCTGCAGGCGGGCTGCCTGCTGAGCAGCTTCGTGGCGGCGTTTTCTGCTCACGTAAGCGGCGAAAACGGCCTGAATTTCAGCAGGTTTATTATGCAACAGAGCGCGCTCCACGCTATTCGCCATCACCGGCAGAATCTGCCCGCTGTATAGTTCCAGCCGCAGCCAGGTTTCCTGCGGGCGTTGGGTAAGCATTTTTTCCAGCGCGGCACGGGTATTCAACTGACGCTGCAGCTTGCCGGAATTAAGTATTGCCAGCGCCAGCGTCAGACGGATCGCCATGAAGTCGATCAGGTCACCGGGGTATTTGCGGTTCCAGTGATAACGTTTCGCACCGGAACGCCAGCGGATGAACCCCACCCAGCCATGCAGGCGTGCCAGTTCGCGGGTGAAATACGCCATCCATTGCTCTTCGGGAATGCCCAGTTGTTCCAGCACGTAGGCAATAATGCCTTCCGGCGTGTCGGCTTCCGCCAATATGCGCTGTACCTGACGCGGACGCTGCAGTAATGGAATATTGTGCAGCGCCAGTTCCCGCCAGGCGTGAAAGAAGCCTTGTTCGCGTCCCGGCATACCCCAGGCCGACTGGCCTTCATCGAAAAAATCGAGACAGCTTTTGATTAGCTGGGTATCCAGTTCCTCACCGATTTGCGTGCCGTATAAAGCATCAATGGCTTCGTATACCGGACAATCACCTAACAGGCGCGCGCGTAGTTGCGCTGTCAGCTGCTCCGGATCAATAGCGGTAATACCGGTTTCAGCGGCAGGCTCGCTGCCATGCAGTACGGCATGGATGTCAATGGCATCCACAAAACTTACGGCAGTGCTCACCGGCTGGCGGACTTTGGTCAACAACGCCGTCAGCCAGTCCTGCAGCGCCAGCCCGGTGTTATTTTCGCGTCCGGCCAGAAAGGCGCCGATTTCTGCGGACAGGACGTTGCGGTCGACCTTGCCCTCGTTCAGGTAGTCCTGATAAGTGCTGCGCGGTAAATAGGCCCGGCCATGAAACAGCTTGCTGCCCTGCTCCACCGCCTCCGGGAATGGCAGGTGCTCCAGACCATGCAGCGGATTATGGTGAATAAAGGTGCGCATCGGCCAGAAAAACGGGATCGGTTCCGCTGCCATGTGAATCATGGAACGGATTTTCAGACTCATGCCCAGAAAGTTGTTCACGATAGCCCTCCTGTCAGCCATAAACCGCTCAGCGCCAGTAAGGTCAGAATCAGCGCAAACGCCCGGCTCAGACCCCGGCTCAGATCGCTGACTTCCATGATGCCCCCGGCCTGAGTTTCAGCCCCGACCAGCAGCCCCTGCAACAGGCGCACACCGGCCCAGCTCCAGCTCAGCCAGGTCAGCAACACCAGCACGGCAATGAGCGGGCCGGTCAGCAGCAGTATTTCCAGCATGGTGAAGAAAGCCGGGAATACCGGGGTGGCGATGGCCGCCAGCGTACTGCATACCAGCACCCCGGAAAAACGCGGCATGGTTGCAGCCAGCCCTCCGTACAGATGAGTGTAAGCCGCACCAAAACGCTGCTCCAGTGATACCGCCAGCAGTGCCATCAGGATCAGCGGAATACTGAACCCCAGCGCATAAGTCATCAGAATAACCTGCTCTCCATCCGCCAACAGTGGAAACCATAGCAAACTCCATGCCGAGCTTGCCAGAAAGCCGACCCAGCCATTGACATCCCGCTGGGTGAGCAGACGAAAACCGTACAGCAATGCCGTCAGTGCTGCCCATGGCAGTACCCAGGCAGGCGGCTTGCTGCCCAACAGAAAGAAAAGCACCACGCCCAGCTGCGGCCAGAACAGCAGTAAGCCGATCCTCGTAAGCGGATGCTTAAAGCGCTCTGACAGATGATTGAACAGCATGCTGAACGGAAACAGCGGCAGGAACAAACCAATCAGCACTACCGTAAACACAGACATGCGTTACCCCCATCTCAGCCAGCTGTTGATACGGGCCGACCCGGCCAGCAGGCCACGGGTCAGGGCTGCATATAAATCCGCGATATACAGTTCCCGCATTAACAGTGCGTAGAAACTCATCCACAGGCGGACACCGAAACGTTTGCGCTGCGCAGTATTGCGATCCGCATAATAGGCACTGAGCCAGCCGACCACGATCACCAGCGCCACCAGTACAATCAGCGCGTTAAACCAGGTGAAATCAATATGCGCTGCGGTATACAAGCGGTCGATAAAGCCCGGCTCAGGGTACAGGAACTGACTGAAAGCATGGCTGATCAGCGTGTAACCGATCACCACCACGGTGAACGAGAAGATAATCAGTGTTACCAGCCGCCACGGATTCTGCGAACGCATGTTATAGGTGGCAAACAACAGTTGCACACCGGTTACCCAGCCAAAGAACAACAGCACCACCGCGCCCTGCTGGCGGAATACATCCGGCTCCACCGCCCAGTGCGCAATGCCCAGCACCGCCAGCGGCACGAGCAGGGTCAGTACCGCCATTAGCAGCCACGGATAACGGTTACCCTGCGGCTGCTTCTCAATGACGAAAGTATAAAGGTCATCCTTGGGCACGCCATCGTGTTTGCGCGCCTCGCCAATGACACCACCGGCATTCAGAAACATCGTGCCCTTGAACAGCCCGTGCGCAATCAGGTGGAAAATTGCCAGTGAAAATGCCCCCACCCCGCACTCCATAATCATGAAACCCATCTGCCCCATGGTCGAATAACCCAGCGATTTTTTAATGTCGTTCTGGGTCAGCATCAGCACCGAACCCATCAGCGCAGTCATCAGGCCGACAATAAATATCCAGTGCAGCACCTCGTTGGTATGCACAAAAACCGGCGCAAAGCGGTTAATGAGAAAGCCCCCGGCATTCACTATTCCGGCGTGCATCAGTGCCGACACCGGCGTCGGCCCTTCCATGGTATACGGCAGCCATGTATGCAGCAGAAACTGGGCGGAACGGGCGAACGCCGCCAGTGCAATCAATACACCCACCACTTCAACCACCGGTAGCCCCATCACCGTTGTCGCAGCCGGATTCGTGTTTACCTGCTCAAAAATAGCGGGTAATGACCAGGTACCATAGGCATGGAACAGCAATACTGCCGCCAGCAGCAGCGGTAAATCCCCGAAGCGGTAAGTAATCAGTGTCCAGAAACCATAGCGGTGCACAGCCTTACTGCGCATGTCATGCCCGAGCAGAAAATACAGCAGCACCCCGATCAGATGCCAGGCAATCAACAGTGTAATCAGATCCCCTGCCGCGACCATGATCAGCAAGGCGGCCACCATCAGATCCAGCAGGATGAAAAACCTGATATAACCGGCTTCTTCCACCATGTAGCGCACGGAATAAACCCGCACCACCAGACTGATCACAGCAATCACAAACGCCATCAGCAGACTCAGCGGATCAAACAGCAAACTGCCCCACTCAGCACCAATGGTGTGTAAACCGACAGCCTGCCCGGACAGTTTCAGCCACAACAGAAAACCGGCCAGCAACAACACCATCACACTACCGGCCAGACCAATGCGCATCACTGAGCGCCGCGGTAAACCAGCCAGCAGAAAAGTCAGCAATGCCGATAATAATGGCAGAGCCGGTAACAGCAGAATTAGCTTATCCATAAATACCTACGGCCCGATTCGATGCAGGAAGTTGCAGGGGCGTAATATCAATGGCATCAGCAAACACCTGTTTGGCGTATTGCAGGGCATCTTTACGCTCTTTGAAAAAGTGCTGATCACCAATATAGGCAACCAGACCGGAACGCTTAAGGGCAGCATAAACCTGTGCCTTGCTGCGGGCGATATACAGCTCCATCCCCTTGGCGCGCAGACGGTCGGCCATTTTTTCCAGCATACTTTCGCCGGTGGCATCAATCTGCCCGACACCCTCCAGATCCAGGATGACCACCTTGAGCTCAGGTTTGGCAGCTATATTATTCAACAACTTGCCTTCCAGATAGCCCGCATTGGCAAAATACAGGTCACCGTCAAAACCATAGATTGCGACAGTATCGCTGGTCGGCAAATCATGCAGTTCGGCATCACGCAAAATGCCGTCGCTTTGGTCGCGTGCCAGTTCCACAAAATTCGGCGTCATGGTGCGATACAGGAACAGACCCAGTGACAACATGATACCGGTCAGGATACCAACCTCCAGACGCGGTGCAAACATCAGTGTGGCTGCGAAAGTAATGATAGCTGCAATACCATCATGCCGCTCTACCCGCCATGCCCGGATAATAGGTTTGAATGAGAACAGACTGATAACGGCCATAATAATCACGGCCCCCAGGGTTGCCTGGGGCAGGTGATAAAGCAGGTCAGTAAGGAACAACAGGGTAATGGCAATCAGCAGACCAGTGACAATCGAGGCAAAGCCGGTACGCGCGCCGGAAGCAAAGTTCACCGCTGAACGCGAGAACGAACCGGATACCACATAGCCCTGTGAAACGCCTGCCGCAATGTTCGCCATACCCTGCCCGACCAGTTCCTGATTCACTGACCAGGGCTGGCGGGTCTGCGAGGCAATTGCCTTGGAAATGGAAATGGCTTCCACCAGCCCCATCAAACCAATCACAATGGCCGACACCATCAGGCTGCCCAGCTGGTCAAAATTGAAGGTCACCGCCGGAAAAGAAAGTTCAGGTAAACCCTGCGGAATGGCTCCCACCACGCTGCCACCACGCTCCTCATAACCGGAGAGCCAGGCAATCACAGTCGTCACCACCACGGTTATCAGAATGCCCGGCAAACGTGGCGCATAGCGCTTCATTAGCAGCAGAGACAGCAGAGCCAGCGCGCCCATCATAAAGGTCATCAGATGTGTTTCACCCAGGGCAGTCACCACCGCCCACAAATACTGATAATAATGCTCAAACTGATCAGCCTTGATATCCAGACCAAACAGCTTCGGTAGCTGTGAAGTACCAATAATCAGTGCTGCCCCATTGGTAAAGCCCAATACCACCGGATTGGATAAAAAGTCCACGACCACCCCAAGACGCAACAATCCCAGCAACAGACGAAAAACCCCGATCATCAATGCCAGCAGCGCGGCATAAACCATCATCGTCTCGACACCCAACGCCGCAAAGGGCTGAATGGCAGTCGCCGACATCAGCGAAGCCAGTGCTACCGGCCCGGTGCTGAGCTGACGGGAAGAACCGAATAATGCGGCGAAAATAACCGGCAGAAAAGCGGCATACAAACCAACATAGGCAGGTAATCCTGCTAATTGTGCGTAAGCCATAGCCTGGGGAATCGCAATCATGGCAACGGTCAGCCCCGCCATTGCATCAGCCTTCAGGGTTTGAGGATTTTTCAGCTCTCCCGCCCAATAGCGATAGGGGGCGAAATTCTCACCCAGGGATGATAATAACTTAAGCATAGTACCTTACCCTCGTCTGCAAAAATACGTGTAGACCAGCCGTATCAATAATGCACACACGACCGTTACCAACAACCATGGCCACAGACCGGGCACAGAGTATAGCAAGAACGCAATAAAAACCACCAATAACACTAACGGTGCAAAATCTGAACGTGACAGGTAACGGGGCCGCTGCTGCCTGCTTGTCTGGTTGGCTTCGGTTTGACACGCCTGCTTCTCCTGATCGCCTTTCATCGCGTCATGCTCAGGTAGAGCGCAGGCAGCTTTTCCGGCAGGCGCGTAACGTGATCCAGCACCAGATAGTTTTTCGCCCCGAAAATATTGGAAACGTACTGGTCGGCGTAAGGGTCGAGGCTCAGGCAGAAGGTGCGGATGCCGCTACGCCCCAGTTCTTCCACCGCCTTTTTGGTGTCGAAACGCAGGTATTGCGGGTCACGCACGTCATTGTCGGCAGGCTCGCCGTCAGTCAGCAGGATCACCAGTTTCTTCTGGCTGGCCCGCTGCGCCAGCAGGGAACCGGCATGGCGCAAGGCGGCTCCCATGCGGGTGGAAAGCTGCCCGCTCATGCCCGCCAGCCTTCCCTTGGTCACATCACTGTAAGGCGCGTCGAAATCCTTGATGCGGTAATACTCGACATCGTGTCGCCCGTTGGAATCGAAACCGTGGATGGCAAACGGGTCGCCTACCTTGTTGAGCGCTTCGGCCAGCAGCGCCGCAGCTTCACGCGCCATGTCCAGCACGGTGACGCCTTCCTCGGCATCGCGTACCTGATCGTTGGTGGATTCGGACAGGTCGATCAGCAGCACCACTGACAGGTCGCGAATTTGCAGATGGGTGCGGATATTGATGCGCGGGTCGGGCTGCGTACCCATGCGGATGTCCACCATCGCCTGCACCGCCGCGTTGATGTCGATGGTGTCGCCGTCTTCCTGCTTGCGCTGGCGTACCACACCTTGCGGCTGCACCGCTTCGATCAGGTGCTTGAGGCGCGAAATAATCGGTTTGTTGCGTTCGATAGCCTCGTCAATCTCGGCGACTTCACCCAGTTTCGGGCGCTTTTCCAGTACCGTCGTCCAGTTGGGGCGTTCCAGTTGGGTCTGGTAATCCCACTCCGGGTAATGCACCGGCGAAGCCATTGGCGGCTTGCCTTCTTTCTCATTCAGGGATTTGCCGTCATCGTGGAACCACTCGGTGGCCAGCACCCAGACTTCCTGCGCGTCATCGCCTGCAAACTCAACGTCGAGGTTATTCCACATTTCCATCACGCTGACGTATTTGCGCACCTGCTTGGTTTGACCGGGCAACAGCACGCCGTCGGCCTCATCGGTCTGGTCGATCCACAGGTAGCGGTTGTCATCACGGTAGGGGTTGGCGGGCAAATCCTTGTTCGGGTTGAAACGGATGTTGAGCGATTCCGCCTGCTCCGCCAATTTGCGGCCAATTTCCCACGCCAAACGATCCTCTTCCAAACGGTCGGATGCCTGACGGAACATGGTCTGCGCTGCTTCCACCAGCGGGTGATCATCATTGCGGTAGTTTTCATCGGCCATCGCCCGCGCCATACGATCCAGCAGAGCGCCGGTGCTGTCCGTTTTACTCTGATCGGCAGGTAGCAGATTAAGCCAGATTTGTTTGAGACCAGGGAAAGCCTTGATCGCCAGCGCCTCCACCCGCGCATCTTCCACCAGCCCGATCATGGCTTTTTGCAGCGAACTGAGGTCTTCGGCCAGCGGGTCGTAGCGCGAATGCATGATATGCGCGGAAGCGTGCGCGGCGGCGGCACGGTAGAGTTCCATGCCTGCAATCTTGTCTTCGGCAGCAGCATCTGCCTGTTCGCTGAAGTCGTCGAAAGCGTCCGGCAGATGGATGAAATAATGCTCGATATACGGGCGATAGCCTTCGCGCGTTTCAAAGTCGCCCGAGGTCGGGCGCAGGAAAAAATCCTGCCCCCACAGCGCACGCAAATACATGATCAGACGACGCTGCACATCGACGAACAATACCCCGCGCTGTTCCTTTTTCATGATGGTGCGGGAGTCGTCGCTGTCCAGCCCGAAATAGGCCGTCTGTTCGTCAAACTTGTTGCGATAGGCAGCCACGCCCCACATGGCCCACCGCCTTAGCCCTCCCAGCGTCAGGTGTGTCAGCAGTACATCCAGTTTCGACAGCATAGGGCGCAAGCTGCGCGGAGCCTGCGCCAGCAGCGTATTCAGCAGGCCAAGATAGCCCTTGAACAGTTCCAGCTCACCCATGCGGGTGGCAGCAGTCGGCGCGGTGGAAAACAGCAGCACCAGCACGGCGGCACTGGTGCGGGAATACATCTTGATAGCGGCGGAAAGCAGCTCGGAAACCGCTTCCTCACCAATTTCACGCGCAACCTGCGGGGCAGATTCAAGGAATGCTTCAACCAGATCAGTGCCACGGCCCAGTGAATTCAGGCCGGCAGCACCGCGCAGGTAAGTGTCCAATCCACGCGGGGTGAACACGCGCGCGGCGTCATGCCAGTTGGCCTCCAGGACTTCATTGGCGGTCTCGCCCAATTCGTCCAGGACATCCTGATAGTCACTGAGTTGAATCGCCATGTTGTCATTCCTTTAAAACCTTTACCGCTTTAGTCAGGCCAGATGCGCTCGGGATGGAGCGGATAAGCCTTGTTATTCAGATCCGGTAACTTACCGGCAGCTTGCGGTTTGGCTTTTGCTGTTGGTTTCCGTGTAGCCGGTTTGGCGGCTTTGGGCTTGCTAACCGGTTTTTTCGCCGCCACTTTAGGTTTAGACGTGGTTTTGCGTGCAGGCGTACTTTTGGGTGCGCTGCTTTTTTTCGCCGTTGCTGCCGGTTTGGCTGCCGGAGGCTTAACCGGTGCCGACCTGACTGGCTCAGCAGGTTTTGCCGGAGCTACGGTTTTTTCTGCTATATCCGGCGACCCGGCTGTAGCCGCAGTTTTGTCTTCCTGTCCAGACATACGAACGTCCTCAGGCTGCCATCTTATGCGACAGAATGGCGTCAGTTTCAGCCGCAAAACCGTACTCAATCCTGCCCAGCTCATCCTCTTCGGCCTGTATCCGTACCGTAATCTGAGTACGGTTAAAATTCAGGCTGGGATAGTAACCCATACGTTCGGAGAGATCGGCCAGATCATCAAGAAAGCGGCGGGTTTCCTCATAGGAACTAAACTCAAAACGACGGGACATGCCGACCGGCAGTTTGTGGGTTTCCCAATTATTCAGTGTTTGTGTATCAGCCATGATGGTGCTCCTGGTTAAGTGTTTTAAATCCCCCTCAGTCCCCCTTTTTCAAAGGGGGAAGCCTGACCCGGCTTCGTTACTTGAACTGTGCCCCGCTCTGACTCCCCTCCTTTGAAAAAGGAGGGGCCGGGGGAGGATTTTCTATTCAGCTGTAGGCAAAATCGTTTCCACTTCAGAGTGGACACGCGCAATGATGTGCGCCGCCACGATGCCGTCACCTACGCGTTCGCAAGCATCAGCGCCTGCACGAACAGCCGCGTTGACCGCACCGGTTTCACCGCGTACCAGAACGGTGACGTAGCCGCCGCCGACGAACTGACGTCCGATCAGTTTGACTTCTGCTGCTTTGGTCATGGCGTCCGCTGCTTCGATAGCCGGAACCAGACCACGTGTTTCAATCATGCCAAGTGCAATACCTGTTACCTGTGCCATTGTGATTCTCCTTGAACCGTTACTTGTATCTGAAAATGATTAACCGATAGTTGCCTGGTCAGCGGTCTCGCCCGGCTTGGGGAGGATGCTTTCCACTTCGGAATGGACACGCGCAATGATGTGCGCCGCCACGATGCCGTCACCCACCCGTTCGCAGGCGTCGGCTCCGGCGCGTACCGCTGCGTTGACCGCACCGGTTTCACCGCGTACCAGCACGGTTACGTAACCGCCGCCTACAAACTGCCGTCCTACCAGACGTACTTCTGCTGCCTTGGTCATGGCGTCCGCCGCTTCAATGGCGGGCACCAGACCGCGTGTTTCAATCATGCCGAGGGCAATGCCCGTCACATCAGCCATATCGTGCTCCTTATTAAGCTTCATTCCCCCCCATCCCCAGCCCTTCACCCGCAAGGGGGCAGGGAGCCAGTGGGAAGTTCCTGTCCCCTCACCCCTTGCGGGGGAGGGTTAGGGAGGGGGGTAAAATTAATCTTCTTCCCAGTTATCAATAATGCCCAGTATGGTCAGGTCTGTCTGGATTTCAGCATCGCCCATACCGAAACGTGCTGCTGAACCACTGGAAGTAAAAACCCATTTGCCTGCCGGTACACCGATCGGATCAGTCGCTACCAGCTGGCCGCCACTCAGGTTATTCACAACCCGCAATGACGCATTCTTTAATCCCGGCACCCGCCGGGTCGCTACCAGATCGCTTTTAACCCGCATGATTTCCATGCGTTTAAGCCTCCGGTTCCCAGTTGTCGATAATCCCGACAATCGTCAGGTCGGAGGGGTAGGACTTGCTACCCGCCGCTTCCCGCGCTGCCGAGGAACTGACGCAAATCACCCAGTCGCCGGGGATGCAGCCGATTGCATCCACCGCCACCAGCGGCACCGCGCCCGGTTTGTCACGCACCACCAGCAGCGGGCGATGACCCAGTTCAGCCTGACGGTTGGTGGAAACCAGCGTCTTTTCGACCTGCATGATTCTCATAAACCGTCCTCCACCGTTTCGATCGGGCTGCCGGTCGGCTGGTTCTGCACTGACAGGTGGCAGAACAGCAAACCGTTCTTATCCAGCTCGGCGTAACGGGCCTTGATCGCATCGCGTACCCGTTGCGCCCTGGCTACCGCGCGTTCGCGCGAGCCGGGGACTTTGGCGTTGTAGCGGTAGTGGATCGCGACCGGAACCGGCAACCCGTGCTTCACGTTGAGTCCCTTGAAAATCTTGATGCCTACGTCCATATCGGCCACGCCTTCTTCCAGCGTTTCCATGCGCGCGTAGTAGGCAACGTTGCGCATCTGCACTTCCTCGAAACTGTCGCCAACGCTGATAAAACGTTCGGCATGACCGATGTCGGGGTAGCGTCCGCTGTATAAGTCAGCGACGTATTCAATCTGCGACAAGTTATTGATCAGCAGATTGGCGACCAGACGCCGCATACCGTCGTGCGGTTCGCCCTTGCCTGCGCCCCAGCCGTCGGTTTCCAGCGCGGTCTTGCGGATCGCTTCGTACACCGCCAGCCGTGCTTCATCTGCCGACAGACCTAAGGTGGTCTGATACAGCCTGGCGTTATCAATAAAACGATGAATCGACAAATTGCCACTGGCATCCGGCAGATGCACCCGAATCGCATCAGTATCCGTATCCACACCGATCAGCAATAAATCGGTACTGGCTCCGCAGCAGAACGAGTTTTCAATGGCTTCACGGAACTGGTTCAAACGCTCCAGTGCGGCTTCCATGGCCTTGAGTTCGTTACTGCCGTGAGCTGCACAGCCCTCATGGCAGGAGTCACTTGAGCTGGTGTGATACACCGCAATTTTCAAATACCGGGTGCCTGCATCCACGGTGGTGGGAATACCTTCGCGGAAGCGGCGTAACTCGGTTTCTTCCCAGTGATGGACATCGGTTTCCACATCGAACAATGTCCCCGCATACGACTTGCGGCGGGTGAACGATGAAATCGGCAGGCGCAGGATGTAGCGGCTCATGCCTTTCAAACGTCCATCCGAGCAGGCGCTGATGTCGACCGCGTGGAAACCGCAATCGAGGAAGAAATTGCGCGTGTCCTGCACGGTTTCGACCTGGCGGCGGATGTCGTCCACAAACTGGGCGGCGGATGTCTTCAGCGCGGAAAACACGCAGTGGGCATACAACGCCTTCATGTCCGGGCCGGAAATCCATGCATCGTCGAGCAGGCTTTCCGGTAGTTCGTAATCCAGCCATTGCGCGGCGATCTCCCGCGCCTGGGCAGCAAAACCTGCCCCGCGCGGAATCCCGGCAATGTTCTTCAGGGTTGGCGCGATCATGTCGAAACGGCCTTTCACCGAATCTTCGCAATGCGCCAGGCGGGCGTTCATGTAGCCATCGGTCAGCGGATGACGGCAGGAAGCGGCAGGCAGCGAATCACACGCCGGATGCGGTAACACTGGCGCATCGGTTTGCACCGGCTGTGGCGCAGCCTGTGCTACCGCCAGCCCGACCGGCGCCTTGGCGACACCGTTGTGGCGCAGCACAGTGTGCTTTGCCCGGGCTTTGCGTAACCGAATGTTGTAAGCATTGCGTGTGTTCATCGCGTGTTGCCTTTCATTCCTTGCCGTTAATCATCTGCTGTTCGTTTAGCCGCGTGCCCCACCGGATACGGTGATGACTGCGCCCTGATGGGTGTTGCCGCTGCTGCCGGTAATCGCCGACGGTGCTGCTTCCACCCGATCCATGTTGCGGTTGACATGCGCATTGAATGCCGCACCGCGTGCCTCACAGCGCAGGGTCGGGTTGCGTCCCTGTGCCGAGCGGCCTTCCGTGCCAGTGATCTGATGACCACGTGCCCAGTTGTCGCCGGTAATGCTGATGCCGCCGTCACGGCCTTCGCCGGTAATGCGCTGTGCCGGGGCTACCTCTTCCGCAACCGGTTGTTGCAGGGAAGCCGGTACCGGGGTCGGCGCAGTGGCCGGAACCTGCATCGGCGCTGGCGCTGCCGGTTGTGGCTGTACCATGACCTGCTGCGGCTGCGTCATGCGGGTATGGCGGAACTCAGGCGTGCCGGAAACCCACTGTCCGCCCAGATTCACCGGGCCGGTTACGCGGCTGTTGCCGTCGTAAGAGTTGCCGGTAATCGCGCTCTGCGACCCGCGTTTCTGCGCTGCCCGCGCCGGTGACACAATGCTGAAGTCAGTTGGCGCGGTTGGCTCAGGCTGCGGTTGCGCGGCATACACCGGATACTGCGGCTGGGCCATCATCATCGGTGCCGGTTGCGGTGCAATCAGTCCGGCGGCTTCCGCCAGTTGTTTGGCCGCGCAGGCGCTGCAACAGGCTCCGTGATGTTCCGGCTCATGGGTGTGTGCAGGAGCCGCTGCGGGTGGGGTGCTGGCGCAATACCCGGCGAAGTGTTCCTGGCCGTAGTATTCATCTCCGGTGACGGGCAGGCACCCCCCGTGCTCGTCACCGCTAAGCTTTGGGCCATGATCAACCTGCGTACCGGTCAACATGTTGCCTGCCAGTGTGTGCATGGTTGCCGCCTTGGGAGGCACGCCGCCACACAGTTTCTTGCTGGCGCTGTCATATTGCGCACCGGTGACCCGCTTGCAGGAACCCGGCTCGTTGCCCGTTACCTTGTCGCTGCGGTCAACCAGGTTGCCGGTGATGACCTGATCCTTACGGGTGCGGTCGACACCCACCTTGGCCGGACTCGGCTGCGGCATGGTCTGGCAGATCGAGGCGAACTGCTCGTTGGAAATGTATTCCGTACCGGTTACAGCGCGGCAGCTACCCTGCTCATCACCCGTGACCCTGGAAGAGCGCCCGACTTCCGTACCGGTCACCGGGCGTCCGGCGATGGTATGGGTCAGCGCCACCTTGGCAGGCCCGTTGATGGTCATTTTCGCCATGCCGGTATCCGCATACTGCGAGCCGGTGATGCTGCGTTTCGCGCCTGCTTCGGTACCGGTGGTGCGGTTGGAGCGGGCTTCGTCCGCGCCGGTCACACTGATTTGCTTACGTTCGGTCATGCTGCTCATCACTTTGGGCGGCTTGCCTGCCAGCCCCTTGTTTTCACAGAATTCGGCGAAACGTTCCGCGCCCAGGTATTCGGTACCGGTGACGCTGCGGCAAGCGCCTTGCTCGTCGCCGGTCACTTTGGCGGAACGGCCCACTTCCGTACCGGAAACCGGCCTGCCACCACTGGTGATGCTGAAACCCACCTTGGGTGGTTCAGTCGGCTCCGGTTTGCTGCCGCAAAAGCTGGCAAACTGTTCCGTGCCGATGTATTCAGTACCGGTAATGGTGCGGCAAGTGCCGGATTCATTGCCGGTCAGTTTGCCCTTGCGCTCGACCTGCGTACCCGTGACCGGGCTGCCGGACAGCGTGGTGCCGGTTTCCACTTTCGGTGGCGCGGCCTTGGGGCGAACCCGTCCGCTCGGGCGGCTGGGTTTGCTGTTGCCACGGCCTTTCATCGCCATCGCCTGACGGTGCTTGCGGGCGGCTTCGCGGCCGTCCACATCCCCATTCAGGAAGCTGGCGGCAACACTGGCGCGGCTGGCGGTGCGGCGTTTGCCGGACATCGCCGCCTTGCCCTTGCCGGAAAGCGCCTGACGGCGGTTGCGGCAGAGTTGACGTACACTGTTGGCGTCCGGCCCCAATGCGCCGGGGTTGGTTTCCACCAGATCACAGATGCTGTCCAGCTCGGCAGTGGCTTCCGGAGAAGCTTCGCTGGCGGACTCATCCAGCGTGACCGGGTTGGGCGCAATGACCGGCGCAGGCCGTTGCCGTTGTGGCCGGGTCGGGCGGGAAGCAGAACCCTGTCCGGTGGCTGTCTTGCCCCTGGTCGCCAGGTTCTGCCGACGGTTACGGCACAACTGACGCACGCTGTTGGCATCCGGCCCCAGGGCGGAAGGATCGCTTTCCACCATGGAACACAGATCAGCCAGACGATCTTCAGACGCGGGAGTGGATGAGGTAACCGGGCCGGCCTGCGCCGCTGCCGCAACAGGCGCGGACGGCGTCGGTCTGGAGCGCCGGTTGGCGGCGCTGCGCTGGGCGGCTTGTCTTCGCGCCGCCTGCGCTGCGCGGGATCTATCCGCGCTGGTTGCAGTTTGTGCAGGCATGGTGTTCCTCCGCTAACGTGGATCAGGCCCGGTAAACGATAAAGGCGGTTCCCTGGCTCTGGGTGTAGTTGTCGTAGCCGATCAGACGCACGTGATGATTCGGGTATTCACGACGGCAGGCTTCCAGTTCCGCCAATACCGCATCCACGTTTTGCTCGCCGAACATCGGCAGTTTCCACATGAACCAGTAGTTGCGCGCCGCGCCTTCCGGCTCGACGTGTTCCACCGCCGGGTTCCAGCCTTGCGCAATGATGTACTGGATCTGGGTGCGGGTTTCCTCCGCCGTCAGTTGCGGCAGGTAGGAAAAGGTTTCGTATTTCAGGGACTGTTTGTAATCTGCAACAGTTGCCATGTCGTCAACTCCTTAATTAGCGGTTCTGGGTATCAAGTTTGTCGACGGTGTCGAATTCGAACTTGATTTCCTTCCAGGTTTCCATGGCGATCTTCAGCTCGGGGCTGGACTGGGCGGCCTTGGTGAGGATTTCCTTACCGTTCTTTTCCAGCTCGACGCCGCGGTTACGGGCTTCCACACAGGCTTCCAGCGCGACACGGTTGGCTGCGGCGCCGGCTGCGTTGCCCCATGGGTGACCCAGGGTGCCGCCGCCGAATTGCAGGACGGAATCATCGCCGAAGATGTTGACCAGCGCAGGCATGTGCCAGACGTGGATACCACCGGATGCGACTGCGAAGGTGCCTGGCATGGAACCCCAGTCCTGATCGAAGAAGATGCCGCGTGAACGGTCTTCCGGCACGAAGGATTCGCGCAGCAGGTCGATCCAGCCGAGGGTGGCTTCACGGTCGCCTTCCAGCTTGCCCACAACCGTACCGGTATGCAGATGGTCGCCGCCGGACAGGCGCAACGCCTTGGTCAGGACGCGGAAGTGAATACCGTGATGCGGGTTACGGTCGAGTACCGCGTGCATCGCACGGTGAATGTGCAGCAACATGCCGTTCTTGCGGCACCAGCGCGCCAGACCTGTGTTGGCGGTGAAACCACCGGTCAGGAAGTCGTGCATGATGATCGGAGAGCCGATTTCCTTGGCGAATTCAGCACGCTCATACATTTCTTCCGGAGAAGGTGCAGTCACGTTCAGGTAGTGACCTTTGCGTTCGCCGGTATGGGCTTCGGCGGTTTCGATCGCATCCTGCACGAACAGGAAGCGGTCACGCCAGCGCATGAACGGCTGCGAGTTGATGTTTTCATCATCTTTGGTGAAGTCCAGACCACCACGCAGACATTCGTATACGGCGCGGCCATAGTTCTTGGCGGACAGACCCAGTTTCGGCTTGATGGTACAACCCAGCATCGGGCGGCCATATTTGTTCATGTGGTCGCGTTCAACCTGGATGCCGTGTGGCGGGCCGTTACAGGTCTTGACGTAGGCAATCGGGAAGCGCACGTCTTCCAGACGCAGGGCGCGTACCGCTTTAAAGCCGAACACGTTACCGACCAGTGAGGTGAAGACGTTTACCACCGAACCTTCTTCGAACAGGTCGATCGGGTAAGCGATGAAAGCGTAGTAGCAGGAATCATCGCCCGGTACGTCTTCGATCGCATAGGCGCGGCCACGGTAATAGTCCATGTCGGTCAGGAGGTCAGTCCAGACCGTGGTCCAGGTACCGGTGGAAGATTCCGCGGCAACTGCCGCGGCAGCTTCTTCGCGGTCAACACCAGGTTGCGGGGTAATCTTGAAGCAGGCCAGCAGATCGGTGTCCAGTGGAACGTAATCCGGTTGCCAGTAGGTTTGCCGGTATTCCTTGACCCCGGCCTCGTATTTCTTCGCCATCATCTTCTCCTTGCAGAAGTCGCTGTCTGAAATCTTGTTCTGGCTGTGTGTTGCGCCAGATGGGAACGACTATAAGCAAGGCGAATAATGAACTGAAGTTAATTGTAAAAATGGTTTTTATATACAAAAGTAAATGTAAATGATGGGGATTTACCGGAGTAAATGGGGGGGGTATGTCCGGAGTGATACGGTAAGAGGTTTCTTCACTCCCAATAAATACAAACCATTTACTTAAATAAATGAAAAACACAAAATACTTATCTTTTTTGTAAAGCGCTGCAAATTCAGCTACATTGTCGGAACAACATTAATTGCTAATAGGCTTTCCGATGAACCTGCGTCATATCACCCTGCACCAGCTGCGCCTGTTTCATGGTCTGGGTAAGCACCTGTCGTTTACCCGTGCGGCAGAAGAGTTGCACCTGTCACAACCCGCGATGTCGATTCAGATCAAACGGCTGGAAGAAAGCGTGGGCATGCCGCTGGTGGAAAAAATGGGTAAGCGCCTGTTTCTGACTGAAGCCGGACGCGAGCTGTTTGACGCTTCACGTGATGTGCTGGATCGTCTGAAAGTGCTGAATGAAGACATGATTGGCATGGAAGAAGGCGTGAAAGGGCCGCTCAACCTGTCGGCCATTACCACCGCCAAATATTTTATGCCGCACTTACTGGGCGTTTTTCTGCGCGATTATCCCGGCGTGAAGCCCAGCCTGACTATTACCAATCAGGCCCAGGTGGTGCAACGGCTGGAAGAAAACCTTGATGACATGGTCATCATGGGCAGGATGCCCGAAGGCATGGAGCTGGAGGCAGAAGAGTTTCTGGATAACCCGCTCGTAGTCGTGGCCCCGCCTGATCATCCACTGGTGGGCAGGAAAAATATACCACTGGAACGCATTGCCGGGGAGCGTTTCATCTCGCGTGAACTCGGCTCAGGTACCCGCGAGGCACGCCGCCGCCTGTTTGCCGAGCACGGACTGGAAAGCAAGGCCTACATGGAGCTGGGCAGCGGTGAAGCCATCAAACAGGCGGTAATGGCCGGACTGGGTATTTCTGTACTATCAATCCATAATCTGCGCCTGGAACTGGAGGCGGGGCTGGTGGCAGTGCTGGATGTTGAGCACTTTCCGCTGGTACGCAAATGGTATGCGGTGCACCTGAAAAACAAAAAACTTTCCAATACTTCCCGTCGTTTCCTCGATTTTCTGTTAAAGGACGGCGCTCGTCTGTGGGGGGAAATTAATGAAACCCAGTTAGTCTGTGCCAGTAAGCTGGCAAACGCAGGTGCTCATAAAACTTCCACCCTTTCTTCACTTTCTGACCGGGCATTAAACTGATGGACAATGTCAATTTACGGGTTTATTCCTTCATCGACTCACTGCAACCGCAGCTGGCATCTTATCTGGCAACGTCCTCACAAGGTTTTTTGCCGATTCCCGGTGACGCCTGCTTATGGATTGAAGTGGCACCCGGCATGTCGGTGCACCGGCTCAGCGATATTGCTCTCAAAGCCACCAATGTGCGTCTCGGCCAGCAGGTGGTGGAGCGTGCTTTCGGCAGCATGGAAGTCCATTTCCGCAACCAGAGTGAAGTGCTGACAGCGGGCGATGCAATCCTGTCGGAGATTCACCACTGCATCGAGGACCGTGCGCCCTGCCGGATTGCCTGGAAAGAAATTATCCGTGCCATCGCACCGGATCATGCCACGCTGATCAATCGCCAGCTGCGCATGGGCTCTATGCTGCTGCCCGGTAAGAGCATGTTTATTCTGGAAACTGAGCCCGCCGGTTATATCGTTTATGCGGCCAATGAAGCCGAAAAGGCCGCGCATGTCAGTCTGGTGGATATGAAACCGTTTGGTTCTTTCGGGCGGCTGATTATGATGGGTAGTGAGGCCGAAACCGCGCAGGCGATGTATGCCGCTGAGCAGGCAATTGCAGCCCTGAACCAGCGTGCGCATGGGTCGTTGTCTTAGTGTACCGGTATTTTATTCCCGTAGCGCTGCTTCGATTGCCGCGATGTCGATCTTGCGCATCTGCATCATCGCCTCAAACGCACGTTTGGCGGCGGCAGGATCAGGATGAGTGATCGCCTCAGTCAAAGCCACCGGGGTGATCTGCCAGGAAAGCCCCCATTTATCCCGGCACCAGCCACAGGCGCTTTCTTCGCCGCCGTTGCTGACAATTGCGTTCCAGTAACGATCCGTCTCCGCCTGATCGACGGTTGCGACCTGAAACGAGAACGCTTCGCTGTGTTTGAATACCGGTCCGCCGTTGAGGCCGAGACAGGGAATGCCCATTACCGTAAACTCAACCGTCAGCACATCGCCCTGCTGGCCGGATGGGTAGTCACCTGGTGCACGATGTACAGCATCGACCGATGAATCGGGGAACGTCTCTGCGTAAAAGTGAGCCGCTTCCTCGGCGTCACCATCGTACCAAAGGCAAATTGTGTTTTTGGCGTGTTTCATTTCGTCACTCCTCCATCAATGGTTTGCTTTACATCATGATACTTCATTCGCCATATTTAACTATATAGTTAAATGAGGGAGGAGTAAAAATTGCTTCCATCGGAAAGGTTACTTCCTGTTGTTCAAGAATATCAGCAGCTCTGGGCGATAGTTCCTCATGGTCATCCAGGAGATAGCGCAAGATGATATTGGCATCAACGAGCTTCATGCTTATCACTCACCGCTGCCTGCCATGCATCTTGCTCCTGATCCATAAGTTCAGGATTGGCATAACGTTTGAGGCTACCGCGCAGGCTTTTTTTGCGGGCGGTTGGCGGCGTAGTTTGTTTAGGGGAAGGCAGGACGATGATCTCCACTTCCTTTCCCCAAAACTGTTTGGGTAGCCGGAGATGAACCTCTCCATCGGCTACGGTTTGTATACTGCGAATGGCTTCCATTGGTCAGAACCTTTCATTATAGGGACTATGTACAGTCAAATTTAAATTGGAAAACTGTTTTTTACAAAATTTCATTAATGGTACTTATTACCTTAACCTGAGAGCAATACATAAACCCGACTTGATGAGTCGTTGCCAGCTTGAGTGACGACTCGACGGCGTATTCCGTCATTCTTTCTTTAGGATCGTGGGCTGAGTCAATAATCATCATAATGGGAAACATCTCTCCGCCTCGATGCACTACCTCTTCCCGATGCGCACTTAACTTTAAAATATCTGTCCGTATTTCTCCGGGCTGGAGTCTGGAATCCCGCCGTTCAGAAGCTTTCACTTCGATTGCTACCAACATCTGAACCAGTGTGTTTTCCCGGTTCCTTCTTCGCCAATCTCCATTTATTTCAGACTTGAATATCACTACATCCGGGATCGGCTCAAACCCTCCCCGGTAGAGCTCATGTTTCTTCTTATCTAGCAATTTAAACAGGTCGGATACCGGATCAGTGATCCACATTTTGACATTCATACCGAGCTGCGAATGAGGCAGATTTCCTGTAGTCCTAAGGTGGTGGTAGATCATTGCCTGATAATGCAACTCTGACCCAAGAACTGCCAAGCAATCTGAAACGATAGCTGGCCAGGCTCTGTTTAATGCATCAAGGGCTTCCTTACGATTGTTCATTTTAACCATGCTCGTTCTGGAATGGCGTGAGGGCAGGTTAGCGGCTCATTACCGCATCTCGTACCCAGATTACTTTCGGAGTCTAGCATATCTAACACTTCTGACTCACCCAGATACCCTATTACACCACCTATAGAAATACCTCTGAACTGGTAATGAATTACAACATAAGCTATATTTAACCTAAAAGTTAAATAAAGGAGACAATATTGCCACCCGACACTCTAAGCCTAACCTTCTCCGCACTGGCCGACCCCACACGCCGCGCCATCCTCGCACGTCTGACCAGCGGCGAAGCATCGGCCTCGGAGCTGGCAGCACCTTTTGACATCAGCGCCCCCGCCATCAGCAAGCACCTGAAAGTGCTGGAGCGTGCCGGGCTGATCTCTCGTAGCAGACAGGCACAGTTCCGACCCTGCAAACTGGAGCCGCAAGCTCTGCAGGAGGCCAGCAACTTTCTGGAACAATACCGCCGGTTCTGGGAACAAAGCTTTGACAGACTGGAAGATTATTTGCAGGAGTTGCAAGCAAAGGAGCCGCGCCATGACGACTGAAACCACTACACAGGAAATCACCATCACCCGGCTGTTCAACGCACCGCGCGAACTGGTATGGAAAGTCTGGACAGACCCGTATCACCTGCAACGCTGGTGGGGTCCGCACGGTTTTGTCAACACTGACTGCGCTATCAGGTTAGAAGTCGGCGGCGTGATGCGCCTCAATATGCACGCACCGGACGGCAACGTATACCCCTGCAAAGGCATCTTTCGTGAAATTATTGCACCTGAACGGCTGGTGTACGACGGCGACGCGGAAGCCGGGCACGCCTGCGGAGCCGGTCTGCCACCCAACGCCACCGTCACCATCACCTTCGAAGAACAGGGCGACAAGACCCTGCTCACCCTGCACACCCGTTTCGCCTCCGTCGACCGTTTGCAGGCAGCGGCGGAAGCAGGCTTTGTCATCGGCTGGGAAACCACGCTCGAACGCATCGCCGAATATATTACCACCCAAGGAGAAACCTCATGAGTTACGTCGATGGATTCGTATTACCCGCCCCCATAGACAGGCTGGATGAATATCGCAAGATGGCACAGTCAGCGGGAGAAATCTGGATGGAACACGGCGCACTCGCCTACAAGGAGTGTGTCGGCGATGACCTGAATTCCGAATTTGCAGGCGGCAGTTTCCCCAAAATCGCCGGGGCACAGGAAGGTGAAACCGTCGTGTTTGCCTTCATCATCTACAAAGACCGGGCCCACCGCGACGAAGTGAATACCAAAGTGCATCAGGATCCGCGCATGCAATGCGGCGACATGAACGATTTGCCGTTTGACTGCAACCGCATGAATTACGGCGGCTTCACCACGCTGGTCGATTTATAAAATCAACAATCACCACCAAAGGATAATCATCATGAAAATCACCGTTGACACCACCGTCGCCGCCCCTGTCGATCAGGTCTGGAGCGCCTACACCACACCCGCCGACATCATGCAATGGAACGCCGCCTCCGACGACTGGCACACTACCGCCGCCAGCGTCGATCTGCGCGAAGGCGGCGAATTTTCCTCCCGCATGGAAGCCAAGGATGGCAGCTTCGGCTTCGATTTCGCCGGAACCTACACCAAAATCGAAACGCACAAACTGATTGAGTATGCCTTCGGCGACCGCAACGCACAGGTTGAATTTGCCGAAACCCCGGAGGGCATCAACGTGCGCGTTACTTTCGATGCCGAGGATACCCACTCCGTCGAACAGCAGCGCGACGGCTGGCAGGCCATTCTGGACAACTTCAAACGCCATGTTGAAGGCAGGGAATAATACCATGCAAAAACTCGTCACCTCACTCTGGTTCAATAATTGCGCCGAAGAAGCAGTCAACTTCTATTGCTCCATTTTCGAAAACTCCTGCATCAAACAAATCGCACGCTATACCGAAGCCGGGCCGGAAGAAGCCGGAAAAGTCATGAGCATCGACTTCCAGCTGGAAGGTCAGGATTTTCTCGCTATCAATAGTAGCGTGGAATTCCCGTTTTCCCCGGCTATTTCGATCGTAGTCAACTGCACCGATCAGGCGGAAATGGATGCACTATGGAACAAACTGGCGGCAGACCCGGATAGCGGCCAGTGCGGCTGGCTTACCGACAAATATGGACTGTCATGGCAAATCGTCACGCCTAAATCAATCGAATTGGTTTGCAGCCCTAATCCAGTAAAAGCTGCCGCTGTCAGCAAAGCCATGTTTGCGATGAAAAAGCTGGATGAGGAGGCATTGCAAAAAGCGCATGATGCGGCCTGACAGGTTTCTTTGATAGTTTCAGGACACTTAAATGACTAAGCATGACGATAAGATTGAAGTAGAAAACGTAAACAAGCCCGGCTACGTCGAACGGGTAGACCGTACAAAATATGAAGCTATGAAGAAAGCATTGATAACAGTGCTTCCGGATAAATCGCCGGGGCTGACCGTTGCTGAAGCACAGCAGGCATTAATCCCGCTTTTGCCACAGGACTTGTTTCCCGGAGGGGCAAAATCCGGCTGGTGGCTGAAAGCCGTACAACTGGATTTAGAGGCGAAAGGCGTGATTCAGCGTGAGAAAACCAAACCTTTGCGCCTGTATCGCATTAAAAGTGAAATGTAACTGACAATACGCTGTCAGCAGTGGTCTGCCATAATGGCAAAACTGACTACAAAAGGAGGAGCCACCCATGGATAGCAATAAAACAACCGACATTTCCAGAAACCCGGTAATTTTACTGCCCGGTGAGGGGCGCACTTACCCGATGGGTCGTATCAGCACGGTCTTTAAGGCAGATGGTCAGGAAACCGCTTCCCGCTACTCGGCCTCTGAGTGGTGGCTGGAAGCCAATACCCAGGGGCCGGGAGCACACTCCCATGACGAAGATAATGTCTTCTATGTCATTGAAGGCGTGATGAGCCTGCTCGTCGGTGAGAAATGGATTGATGCACCACGGGGCTCATTTGTACTGGTTCCCGGTGGTATCACACATGATTTTGAAAATCGCAGTAATGAACGTGCAGGTGTGCTGACTTTTGTTGTCCCCGGCGAGTTTGAAAACCAGATGCCTCATATTGCAGAATGGTTTGCGCAACATCCGCCACAGAATGCAATACCGGACTGATAAAGCATCAGTCATACTAACTCAATGATAGACAAGCAAAAACAACTGACACACACCAAAGGAAAAACACGATGAAACCCAATCCCGTTGTATGGTTTGAAATCTATGTACAGGATATGCCACGCGCTAAAGCCTTTTACGAAACCGTGCTCGAAACCACTCTGGAAAAACTGCCAACCCCGCCCGGCGATTTAGAAGACACCCTGGAAATGTGGGCTTTTCCAATGTCACAGGATAGCCAGGAGCAGGGCTCAGCAGGCGCACTGTGTAAGATGGAAGGCTGCCCTTCCGGCGGTGGCGGCACGCTGGTTTATTTCACCTGTGATGACTGCGCAGTGGAAGCGGCCCGCGCTGCCCAGAATGGCGGCAGTATCTTCAGGGAAAAAATGCCGATCGGACAATTTGGCTTTATTTCGCTGGTGACTGATACCGAAGGTAATATGATCGGCCTGCATTCGATGCAGTAAGACTGCAGGTATTGCATAGAAATAGTGCCGGATAATTCATATGTCCGGCACAGTACTCACCGCATATAATTTGGCCTGAACTTAATCCGCCCCTTGGTTTTGCCGGTGTTCATATGTCGGGTCAGCCGTGCATAAATCCGGTTAAAGACCCAGAACAGCAACAGCGAAATCAGCAGAAAATAAAACCCGGCAGCAGAGAAATGCAGAAACAGGTTGTAATCCTTTTCAAACAGCTCACCTGCCTTATTCATCAGGTCTTTTTGCTCATCAATCACCGGCAGGGTGAAGTAGACCAGCGCAGTGGCATGAAACAGAAACACCACTTCATTGGTATAAGCAGGCCAGGCCAGCCGGATCATATTCGGCCAGGTGACGGTTTTAAACTCCTGCCATTTATCCATGCCGACGGCACGGGCCGCTTCAATCTCGCCTTTGGGAACGGACTGCAGGGCGCCGTAAAAAATTTCAGCCGCATAGGCTGAGGTATTGAAAATCAGCACCAGCGGACCGAGAAACAGCGGGTGCAGCATAATCTCATCCAGCCCCAACGGCTGCCACAGTGGTTTATTCAGCGCCAGAGAAATGGAATAAAACATGAAAAACTGAATAAACAGTGGTGAGCCGCGAAAAGCATAGACGTAGGTACGTGATAACCAGGACCACAGCCGGTTGCGGCTGTTTTTGCCCAATGCCAGCGCCACCGCAAACGGAAAGCCAAACGGGATCGCCAGCAAAGCGAAGTACAGATTAAACAGCGCCGGTTTAGCCAGAATAATCAGATCCTGCACAAAGGCATTGTTGAGCAGCCAGTCCATATCAGTCTGCCCTCACCATGCCCCGGCTGGCGCGTGCCTGCAGGAAGGCAAAGAAACGCTCTGAGAGCATGGTCAGCAGGATATAAAAAACAAACAACACCAGATAATACTTCCAGCGCCAGTCCGGATGCACCAGCCCGGCCATCGCCAGATAATTCGGCGCTCCCAGACGGTCGGCCCAGGCGACAATATCGGTGATTTGTAACAGTGAAAGCAGTGATGTTGCTTTCAGTAATAACATCCATACGTTCGACAAACCGGGCAGTGCATAAACCCACATCTGCCTGACCTGAAAACGCCAGAATACCTGCCGCGATGAAAACCCGAAGGCCTGTGCCGCCTCCAGCTGGCCATGTGGCACAGCCTGCATCGCCCCATGAATGACATTAGCGGCAAATGCGCCGTAAACCAGACCCAGCGAGACACAGGCCATAATCAGGTATTCCGTCGAGCTGAGGTACCACTGCGCATCCTTGCACAAGGGCCAGCCACTTGCCTCCGCCAACTGTTGTGGCGTGCAATAAAGCTGGGCCATGACATATTCGACGCCCTGCTCAAAGGCCAGCGGGAAAAACAGCAGAAACAACACATCGGGAATACCACGCACCATAGTGGTGTAGATATTCCCGATCCAGCGCAACGGCGGGATGCGGGACTGTTTCATTCCCGCCCCCAACAAGCCGAAGAACACCGCCAGAACCGCTCCGGCCAGTGCCGCAATCAGGGTATAGCGGACACTGGCATACCAGGCCATGTGCTTGCCATTGGTCAGGTAGGCCAGCGTATCGCTCCAGTCCTCACCTAACCAGGCCAGCAGCCACTCCGGAAAGATTTCAGGCATCGGCTAAACCGCCTCAGTCTTTTTTATAGAACGGCCCGACATCGAAGAACTTTTTAATCAGCTCATCCAGGGTGCCGTTTTCCTTCAGCGCAGTCAGCCCTTCATTCAGCGTTTTATGCAGGTCTTCATCATCCTGACGCATACCGATGCCGATACCGCCGCCAATCATTTCTTCCGGGCCGACAATCACCAGCTCACCACCGGAGCCTTCTGCCATGGTGCGGATAAACTCGCCGTCTGCCAGTACGGTATCCACGTTACCGGCGGCCAGATCGGCAATCGACTGATCCGGTTTTTCATAGGACTTGATGGTGTTGCCTGCACTGAATTTCTCTGCGGCAAAGTCAGCCTGAATGGTGGCGCCCTGCACACCGATATTTTTGCCTTCCAGCTTGTCAAAATCCAGCTCGGCACCTTTGGCGGCCAGGTACAGTGAAGGATCAACCGGCTTGTATTCATCGCTGAAGGTGATGGTTTTCTTGCGCTCCTCGGTGATCGACATCCCGGCCATAATCGCATCATAGTTACCGGCAATCAGGTTGGGGATAATCGAATCCCACTCATTCACCACGAACTCACACTCCATCTTCACCTGTTCACAAAGGGCATTACCCAGCTCAATTTCGAAACCTGCCAGCTTACCCTCATCATTCATGAAGTTATAAGGCGCATAGGCACCCTCTGTCGCAATGCGCAGCGTATCTGCAGCCAGAACAGACGTACTTGCCAGAGCAGCCGTCATAGCAATCGACAATAACCAGTTTTTTTTCATGAAACACTCCTCAATGTTATAAGTCCGGACAAAACCGGACATAAAGTACCGTATAGAAACGCGTCAAATTTACTAAAAATTCACTAATAATTTGTATTGGCCAAAAACTGCTGCAGACGTGGTGACTGCGGGGCATTGAACAATTCTGCCGATGGCCCGGCCTCCTCAATCAGCCCCTGATGCAAAAAGATGGTTCTGTCCGCCACGTCACGGGCAAAACCCATTTCATGCGTCACCACAATCATGGTCATGCCATCCTCGGCCAGCTGTTGCATAACATTAAGCACCTCGCCGACCAGCTCAGGGTCGAGCGCGGAAGTCGGCTCATCAAATAAAATAGCATCAGGACGCATGGCCAGTGCGCGGGCAATGGCTACCCGCTGCTGCTGACCGCCGGATAAAAATCCGGGATAAGTGTCAGCTTTATTGGCAATCCCCACTTTTTCCAGATATTCCATGCCAATATCCGTTGCCTCAGCCTTGCTCAGCCCCTGCACTTTCATCGGTGCTTCAATGACATTACCCAGAATGCTGAGGTGTGACCAGAGGTTAAACTGCTGAAAAACCATGCCGACCCGGCTGCGTAAATGCTGTACCTGCTGAGGATCAGCGGCCACCCGCTCACCCTTGCGGTTAGTGGTCAGTTCAATGCGCTTGCCTGCCAGACTGATCTCTCCCTGATCAGGAATCTCCAGCAGATTAATACAGCGCAGAAAGGTGGATTTGCCGGAGCCGGAAGAGCCGATTAATGAAATGACGTCGCCCTTGTGCGCTTCCAGCGAGATGCCGTGCAGCACCTCCAGTTCAGCAAAACGTTTGTGGATATTACTAATTTCAAGAATTACAGACATGAATCTCTCATCAGCAGCGGTAAAACCCGTTTATCGGCATATATTAACGCGTTCTGTTACAAACGTCGTAGTTTTTTAACCATGCTGCTTATTGACTATGCATGCCATCCGGCTAAACTTTGCAGCCGCTCTGAATTAGGGCTAAGATGACTTTATGGCAAAACTCATTTGTTCAAATCCGGTAGAAGAATAAGAAATGCTTAGACAGGGACTCGAAGTACGCATTGGACAAAGCCTGTCCATGACCCCCCAGCTACAACAGGCGATACGTTTGTTGCAGCTTTCGTCTATCGAACTTCAGGAAGAAATACAACAGGCACTCGAAGAAAATCCACTGCTGCAATTGTCTGAGGATGAGCCCTCTCCGGAAAGCCAAAAAGGCGACACTAACGATACTGACGATAGTTCTGCCAGTGAAAAAACAGAGTCGGCTGACTCCGTAGACTCAATGGAAAGCGAAATTCCCGCTGAAATGGATCTTGATGCCGACTGGGGAGATGTCTATGACACCCGCACGGGTTCTGCATCATCCGACTCTGATCCGGACAATCAATCCTTTTTAGAAAATCAGGGCAGTAGCGGCGAAGACCTGCAGACTCATCTGCTCTGGCAGGTGGAGATGAGTAATCTGAGCTATACTGATAAGCGGATTGCGGAAACCATTATCCAGTCACTGGATGGTGCCGGTTATCTGTGTGACAGTCTGGAAGATATTTTAGCCAGCCTGGAAAGTGAGCTGCTGATTGAGCTGGACGATGTTGAAGCCATGCTGACCTTTGTGCAGCACCTGGATCCCCCCGGTGTAGCAGCCCGCAACCTTGGCGAATGCCTGTTATTGCAGCTGGAACAACTGCAACCACAAACATCACTGCACCTGAAAGCGATCAAACTGGTAAAATTACAACTGGACTTATTGGAAAAACGAAATTATAAAGAGATAAAAAGAAGGCTAAAAATAGACCAGGACACACTTGAGGAGATTATCGGCTTGTTGAGGACATTACAGCCAAAACCGGGAAATGCTTTTTCAGATGCGGTCAATGATTACATTACACCGGATGTCTATGTCCATAAGCTGCATGGCAAATGGGTCGTCAACCTCAACAGTAAAACCACTCCTGCCCTGCAGGTTAATCAGACCTATGCTGATATGATCGGACAGGTCAAAAACCGTAATGACAAGCTTTATTTTAAGGAAAATCTGCAACAGGCCCGCTGGCTGATCCGCAGTATCGAAAGCCGCAACTCAACCATCCTGAATGTTGCCCGCGCCATTGTTGAGCGCCAGAGTGCCTTTATGCAGTATGGCGAACAAGCCATGAAACCGCTGATTCTGCGTGATATTGCAGACGAGCTGGAAATGCATGAATCCACTATTTCACGCGTCACCAGCAATAAGTACATCCACACCCCCAGAGGAATTTTTGAATTCAAGTATTTCTTCTCCAGCCAACTTGAAACAGATGCCGGCGCCGGTTGCTCATCCACAGCCATCCGCGCCATGATTAAGCAGTTAATTTCAGGGGAAAATGCCAACGCTCCCTTGAGTGACAGTAAACTTACCCTCATGTTAAAAGAACAGGGAGTAAACGTTGCGAGACGCACCGTCGCCAAATATCGTGAAGCGATGTCTATTCCTTCCTCACATGAAAGGAAGACATTGGTAACGAGCTAAGCCAGGCAATCTGGCTATTTATTAATGACCCGAAATAAGGAGTTTGCAAATGCAATTAGAAATTACCGGTCATCACATCGAAGTTACAACTGCTCTGAACAACTATATCCAGGAAAAATTTGATCGTATAAAACGACACTTTGACCAGGTGCTGGATATACACGTGATTCTTAAAGTGGAAAACAAAACGGAACACATGGCAGAAGCTTCCATGCATGTTAGTGGTAATCAGATTTTTGCGAATGCCAAAGAGGGACACATGTACGCAGCTATCGACTCACTGGTCGACAAGCTGGATCGTCAGGTTCTTAAACACAAGGCAAAGCTGAAAAACCATCATCGCGATGAAACTGCAAAACTACATTCACAGATGGTAGAGCAAACAAGTTAAAGTGAGTTAGAGTTTATGGACATTACTACCCTTTTATCTACGGACAGAATCATTTTTGAAGACGAAGTCTCCAGCATGAAGAAGGCTTTTGAACAGTTATCCCGGTTGCTGCACCAGGGGAGCCCCGAAAACCAGATCAGTGCTGATGAAATATTTGATGCACTGACTTCACGCGAGAAACTGGGTAGTACAGCCCTGGGGAATGGCATCGCCATTCCCCATACCTGCATGGAGATCCCGGAGCCGGTCGCCGCACTGCTGGTGACAGAAGAAGGCATCAAGATGGACTCGCCGGATAAAAAACCGGTGCATTTTCTGCTGGCATTACTGATCCCCAGCCAGAACAGCCAGGTTTATAAGCCACTGCTTAAAGAACTGGCCGCCAATATCAACCACAAAGGTTTGTATCAGGCAATGCTGGAACATCGCAGCCCGGCACAGACGCTCAGGCATATTTCATCACTTTTTATTACTGACATTGCAGCCTGATCTGATTTATGTTTTAACTGACTACTGTTGATGCACCAAATACAAAGCGGGGGTGGTATGCAGATAGTCATTATCAGCGGGATGTCGGGAGCAGGGAAAAGTTATGCATTGCAGACTCTGGAAGATGCGGGCTATTACTGTATTGATAACCTGCCCTCGCAACTGATTGAAAACCTGCTGGAAACCCCGCAAATACTCAGACTCTCCCGCCTGGCAATCGGCATTGATATCAGGGGTGGCAAACAAAGCATTGAGGAAATCCCGCCCACACTGCAGCGTATCCGCAAAACCTACCCGGCCACACAGCTGATTTACCTTTACGCCAACCCGCAGACACTGCAGCGCCGTTATAATGAAACCCGGCGCAGACATCCTCTGGCTGAAGAGGAACAGGCACTGGAAAAAGCCATCGAACTGGAAGCGACTCTGCTGCAAAGACTGGCTCAGTTGGCGGACTGGCGCATAGATACTTCCGCCACCAGCGTCTACGAACTGGGCTATATGCTGAAATCCCGTCTGGGTGATAAGGCAGAAGGTGGCTTGTCTATCATGTTTCAGTCGTTCGGCTTCAAACATCAGTCGCCTTCAGACTCAGACTTTGTTTTTGATGTACGCAACCTGCCAAATCCTTACTGGGTACCGGAACTGCGCCAGTTAAGCGGACAGGACCAACCGATTATTGACTGGCTGGAAAAACATGAACGGGTGCACGAGTTAAAACAGTCACTCCGCAACTTTCTTGAAATGTGGATGAAGGATATACAGGATAACCAGCGCGCTTACCTGACTATTTCGATTGGTTGTACCGGTGGCCGTCACCGTTCCGTATATATTGCGGAACAGCTTTATCAGCATTTCAACCAACAGTACCCGCATCAGGTCATGATTCGCCATCGCGAACTTAATTATATTCATTTACAATAGCCGCACCTGGGGAGTCTTTGCCCTCCTCCGTCACAGCTTTCCCTGAGCGGATCAGCGTAAAAATGTGACAAGACCATTTTCGCCGCCTCCTGCACACACAAGGAGAAATCAGCCATGTCAAATCTGGAACACCTCAGCAGTGAGCAGCGCCTGGAAGCTTTATCCGAAGCCATCCGCAGCGGCTCTTTTTTCCAGGTGCAACGCATGCTCAATGCCATGCATCCGGCAGAAATTGCTGACCTGATTGAGGCCTCTCCGCGGGGACGCCGTGAACTGATCTGGGAAATGGTTGAGGCGGACAATGAAGGTGAGGTGCTCATCGAACTCAGTGATGATGTGCGCACCAGCCTCGTTGAGGAAATGGACACCGGCGAAATCATCAGTGCCATCAAAGATCTTGACTACGATGATATGGCTGACTTTCTGCAAAGCCTGCCGGATGCACTGATCACTCAAACGCTGTCCGGTATGGATCGCCAGAACCGTATCCGCCTTGAAGCCGTGCTGGCGTATGACGAGGATACGGCAGGCGGTCTGATGGATACCGAAACGGTCACGGTACGGGCCGACGTCAGCCTGGATGTGGTGATGCGCTATCTGCGCCGTCAGGAAGCCCTGCCCTCACATACTGATAATATTATTGTCGTAAACCGCTATGACCGTTATCTGGGTATACTGCCGCTCGCCACCCTGCTGACCAGCCAGCCGGACAAGCTGGTGGTGGATGTGATGGAAACCAGACAGCAGCCGGTACAGGCCAATACACCCTCACAGCAGGTTGCACGCCTGTTTGAAGACCGCGATCTGGTTTCAGCGCCGGTGGTGGACGAAAACCACAAACTGCTGGGACGCATAACCATTGATGACGTCGTCGACATTATCCGCGAAGAGGCTGAGCACTCGGTGATGAGCATGGCACGTCTGGATGATGAGGAAGACCTGTTTGCCCCGGTGGTCATCAGCGCACGGCGCCGGGCGATCTGGCTGGGAACCAACCTGATGACAGCCCTGCTGGCTGCCTGGGTGATCTCACAGTTTGAGGCTACGCTGGAGTCAACTGTGGCGCTGGCCATTCTGATGGGCGTTATTCCGAGTATGGGCGGGGTCGCCGGAACCCAGACGCTGACCCTGGTGATTCGTGGCCTGGCACTCGGACAGCTCGGCAAGTCCAACCGCCGCTCTTTGCTAAACAAGGAGTTACTGGTCAGCTTAATGAACGGTATTATCTGGGCACTGGTCATTTTTGCTATTGCCACCTTTGCTTTTGGCAACTTTGGTATTGGTGTTGTGATCGGCCTGGCGATGATTATTAACCTGTTAGCAGCCTCCGGCTCCGGAGTATTTTTACCCATTATCATGCGCCACTTCCGTATTGATCCTGCATTGGCCGGTGGTGTTGTACTCACCACCATCACTGACATAGTTGGCTTTGCAGCAGTGCTTGGGCTGGCTACACTCTTACTTCCCTTACTACAAATGGCGTAAATATTAGCAAATGCTAATAAAAAAGCTTAATATAAACTTAACAATATCTATTTGCATGTTAAGCTATTGATAACTAAAACACGTGCGGTGCAGCAAAACCCCAAGCTGCCTAAAATTCAGCCGAAACGCTGGACTCGTTTTTTAGTTACGGAACAGAGTGTCATTATGCACAAGCTAATTATTAAGCTGGCAGGCCCGGTGCTTGCCATAGCGGTTTCTATTGTCTTTTTATACAGTCCGGCTGCATCCGCTGCCGGTTGCCAGGTATTAAGCAAGCATTCACTGGAAAAAAAGGCCAGTCGTTACGATAAAACTATTCGCAGCGCCTCCTCCCGGTATGGCGTCCATGAAGACCTGATTAAAGCCGTGATTACTGTCGAAAGTTGTTTCCGCAGCACAGCACGCGGCACATCCGGCGAGAAAGGCCTGATGCAGCTAATGCCCGGCACAGCACGGCGCTTTAGTGTTAAACGCGGCTATAACTCCTGGGAAAATGTCCATGGCGGCACCAAATACCTGAGTTATCTGCTGAAGCGCTACAACGGTGATACCCAACGGGCAATTGCGGCTTACAATGCCGGCGAAGGCAATGTTAAACCGGGCCGGAGTATCCGCAATATCGGCTATGTCAGAAAAGTAATGAAGGCTTATAACAAGCTATCAAATGGTAAGAAACTAACCAGAGTACACAATCCCGAAAAAGCCTATAAACCTGCTAAACAGACCGGACAAAAACGCACACTCACGAAGCAGCAGAAGACACTAATCAATAAACAGCTCAATCATCACAAGAAAGCATCGCAAAGCACCCAGCGCAAACATGTCGCACAGAATAATTTCCATGTGCGGAAAGGCTATACCGTCTACGAGGTGATGCGTCAAACCGGTGTACCGGTAAAGCAGATTATCAGTCTGAATGGCCTGAAGGCACCGTATCACCTTAAAACCGGACAGCGATTGCGGCTTCGGTAACGGGTAAGATGTAAAAAGCAAAGAAAACCCCTCCCCAGCCCTCCCCTTGTCAAGGGAGGGAGCTTAACTTCGTCTTGCATCAGCGTTTCAGGTAAGCGTCTTGTCTCCTCCTATGACAAGGGGAGGCTGGGAGGGGTTGCTTTTTCCGGCTACAACAAAGTTAATCTGCAATCAGTAAACGCTGTAAAAAGTGCCCGGTAAATGACCCGGGCATTTTTGCCAGTTGCTCAGGTGTTCCCTTACCGATAATCATCCCGCCCCGGCTGCCACCTTCCGGCCCCAGATCCACTACCCAGTCCGCGGTTTTAATCACGTCGAGGTTGTGCTCAATCACCACCACGGTGTTACCGCCGTCACGCAGGCGATGCAGCACTTTAAGCAGCTGATCCACATCATGAAAATGCAGCCCCGTAGTCGGTTCATCGAGAATATAAAGCGTTTTGCCGGTACTACGCTTGGACAATTCCTTGGCCAGTTTGACCCGCTGCGCTTCACCACCGGATAAGGTAGTCGCATTCTGCCCCAGCGTGATATAAGACAAACCCACATCCATCAGCGTCTGTAACTTGCTGTGAATCGCCGGGACTGCCGAGAAAAACTCACAAGCATCCTCCACGGTCATATCCAGCACTTCGCTGATATTCTTGCCCTTAAAACGCACATCCAGCGTTTCACGGTTATAACGCTTGCCCTCGCAGACCTCACAGGTCACATACACATCCGGCAGAAAGTGCATTTCCACCTTAATCACCCCGTCACCGGCACAGGCTTCACAGCGCCCGCCCTTGACATTAAAGGAAAACCGTCCGGGCTGATAACCCCGTGAACGTGCTTCCTGAGTGGCAGCAAACATTTCCCGTACCGGTGTAAACACGCCGGTATAGGTGGCCGGATTAGAGCGCGGTGTGCGCCCGATAGGACTCTGATCAATATCGATAATCTTGTCAATCTGCTCCAGCCCCTCAACCTTTTTAACCGGCGCGGCTTCAATATTGCTGTCATGCAAATGACGGGCAATATAAGGGTACAAAGTGCGGTTGATCAGCGTCGATTTACCCGAACCGGAAACCCCGGTAACACAGGTCAGGAGTCCCAGCGGGATTTCCAGCGTCACATTCTGCAAATTATTACCGGTCGCTCCCACCAGTTTCAGAGTACGTTGCTTATCAAACTTCGTGCGTTTTTCCGGCATAGGAATCTGCCGTACACCGGATAAAAACTGCCCGGTAACCGACGCCATATTATCCGCCACCTCATCCGGCGTACCCTGCGCAGTAATATGCCCGCCATGCACACCGGCACCGGGGCCAATATCAATTACATAATCGGCCGCCCGGATCGCATCTTCATCATGCTCGACCACAATCACGGTATTACCCAGATCGCGCAGCCGGATCAGCGTTTTTAACAGCCGCTCATTATCGCGCTGATGCAGGCCAATCGACGGCTCATCCAGCACATACATCACCCCCACCAGCCCGGCACCAATCTGCGACGCCAGCCGGATACGCTGTGCCTCACCGCCGGACAGCGTATCCGCACTGCGGCTCAGGCTCAGATAGTCCAGCCCGACATTGACCAGAAACTCCAGCCGCTGCACGATCTCCCGGTTAATCTGGCGGGCAATTTCACCCTGCTTACCACTCAGATTGAGCTCTTTAAAAAACCGATGCGAATCACCGATCGCCAAGCCACTGATCTCCGCCAGATTCTGCCCGGCAATCAGCACATTACGCGCCTGCTCATTCAGACGCGCCCCGCTGCACTCCGGACAGGCGCGGGTCGCCAGATATTTGGTCAGCTCCTCACGCACACTGCTGGAATCGGTCTCCCGGTAACGCCGATCCAGATTATTCAGCACGCCTTCAAAGGCATGTTTGCGCTGGTACACCTGGCCGCGCTGACCAACATAGGTGAACTCAATCCTCTCCTGTCCGGTACCGTGTAAAATCAGCTGTCGCACCGACTCCGGCAACTTGTTCCAGGGCTGCTCCACATCAAAACCATAATGATCTGCCAGTGAGGTCAGCATCTGGAAATAATAGGCATTGCGCCGGTCCCAACCGCGTACCGCGCCATCGGCCAGACTCTTTTGCGGATGATGCACCACTCTGTCCGGATCAAAGTACTGATCCACTCCCAGGCCATCACAGGTCGGACACGCACCCATCGGGCTGTTAAAGGAGAACAGGCGTGGCTCCAGCTCCTGCAATGACCAGCCACACTGACGACAGGCATAATTGGCGGAAAACAGCAGTTCATTAGCCTCATCCTCCGCCGCATTAAGCACCAGCTCCTCACCTGCCATCGGCACCACGCGCGCCAGTCCCCCGGCCAGTTTCAGCGCGGTTTCAAAAGACTCCGATAGCCGCAGCTGCATATCATCCCGTACCTTAAACCGATCCACCACCACCTCAATGGTGTGTTTGGTACGTGGCTTGAGCTTTGGCGTATCATCCAGATCATAAACCTCACCATCAATCCGCACCCGCAGATAGCCCTGTAAACGCAGCGATTCAAACAGCTGCACATGCTCACCCTTACGCTCCCGCACCACCGGCGCCAGCAACATCAGCTTGCTGCCTTCCGGCAAGGCCAGCACCTGATCCACCATCTGGCTGACGGTTTGCACCTCCAGATCAATATGGTGGGTCGGACAGCGCGGTGTTCCGGCACGGGCAAACAACAAACGCAGGTAATCATGAATTTCGGTAATCGTACCCACCGTCGAGCGCGGATTATGCGAGGTGGTCTTCTGCTCAATGGAAATCGCCGGTGACAGGCCTTCAATATGATCAATATCCGGCTTATCCATCATCGACAAAAACTGGCGGGCATACGCGGATAAGGACTCGACGTAACGCCGCTGCCCTTCAGCAAAAATGGTATCGAAAGCCAGCGAGGACTTGCCGGAGCCGGACAGGCCGGTGATGACAATCAGCTTGTCACGCGGCAGGTCAAGATCGATGTTTTTCAGGTTATGGGTGCGGGCACCGCGCAGGCGGATGTATTTGTCCATGCGGAAGCTTTGGGTGGTGGAAGAAGGGCGTGATTTTAGCAGCTTTCAGGATTCATGGGGATTACCTTTTCTTTTAAAGCCCGCGCGGAACCAATTCCATAACAGCTGTTCTCAAATTTATAGCTCTCAAGCCCCACCAATATAGAGAATCACATGAAAATACTACTCACCAGCCTTACTTTACTGATTCCGTTTACGCTTGCTATAGCCTGTAACAGCAACCCGCCGACATCCGCTGATAATACGCAAAATGACCCACCGGCCGTCAATGATGCTGAAAGTTGTAAGCAGGCCGGCGGCGACTGGGTACGCGGCGGATTAGCCGGACAATACGGCTGTGTTTATCCGGCCACAGATGCCGGGAAAACCTGTACCGACAGTGACCAGTGCCAATATCGTTGTCTGGCCAGACCGGAAGACCAGTTAGAAATTGGACAAAAAGCCACCGGCCAGTGTCAGGCAGACAGCAGCCCGTTTGGTTGCAGAACAGAAATTAAAAACGGAATGGCAGAGCCAACTTTATGCGTTGACTGACATAGCCCAACCGGGGTTTAACGCAGCTCACGCCAGTCAAAACCCTCTTCCTGAGTGGCCAGTGTAACCCAGTGTGACTCACAGCCTACACCATCACACAAGGCACGCTGCGCATGTTCGGGAAGGTTATTTTTTTCACTCAGATGCATGCCGACCAGATGCTGAAGTGCATCAAGCTCAATCTGCTGCAGCAGTTCACGGGACTGCAGGTTATCCATGTGGCCATAGCGACCGCCGACCCGTGTTTTCAGTTTCGGCGGGTAAGGCCCGGTGGCCAGCATGCGGGCATCGTAATTACACTCCAGCAACAGACCATCCAGCTTTTGCAACAGCTCAACCATATGCGGCGTTACACTCCCCGCATCGGTCAGCACTCCCAGGCGTTTTGCACCATCAGAAAATACAAACTGACAGGGCTCACGGGCGTCATGCGGCACCGGATAAGGCGTGATGTGCAGGTCAGCAACTTCAAAAGGGTTATTTACATTAATAAAATGCTGAGAAGAAAACTTATTGTCGCGCACCATATTATGGGTGCCGACCGTCAGCCATACCGGTATTTTGTAACGCCGGGACAGACGGCCAACACCATTGGCATGGTCGCCATGTTCATGAGTAATCAGAATGGCGGTCAGACGATCAGGAGAACAGCCCAGACGATGTAAGCGGCGCTCAGTTTCCGCCAGAGAAAACCCACAATCGACCAGAACACGGGTTTTCCCGCACTCAATCAGTGTGCTGTTACCTTTACTGCCACTCCCCAGTGAGGCAAACCGCAACACGCCTAACGCTCAAACTCAGCCTTTAACCGGGTCAGCACCTGAGTGGCAATTTCAGCACTGGCCGGCTTGCCATTTTTATCCGCCACAAAAACAAAACTTTGCTGAGCAGAGTTTCCGGACATTACCACCAGATAGGTTTCACCGACCCGTAAGCGATTCCCGGCATCACGACCAAAAGTTACCCCGCTGACCATGCTGTTCAGCTTATCGGTAAAGCTTTGTTTTTCGCCCGGTGCACCCTGATATTCCGTCGTATAAATACCTTCAGCGGGTTGCTGCTTTACGACATTAAAACCAACCCGTTGCAGCATAGCGCCCACCCATGGCCAGCTTTTATCCAGCGGTGCATTCACCGCCAGCATCGGTTCGCCGGTTTTCAGTTTTGACAATGCAACCTGCACAGCAGGTGTTTTTCTCTGTGGCTGGCTGGCTGATGCAACTGAACTAACCGGTGCATCACTCACTGCATAAGTCTCATCAAACCCCGGCTGACTAAGCCCCGGAGGAATCGCCAGTGCCTTGATAGAGGCATCGTTGCTGCGATATTTAATACTGTCATCAACAGCCCCGTCAAAACCTTCGGGTAACATTGAGCATGAGGCCATACCCAGTCCAACTGTCACAATAATGGCTAATAAACCGGCTTTTCTGATTTCTGGCATAATGAGGTCTTCCATCTGAATAAGTTATGCGTTAATCAATCGACATTAACACCCGCAATACGCATGGCTTCCAGCACTTCCGGCCGGCAATGTTCAGAGAGCGGCAACAATGGCAAACGGATACCTTCACTGCCAAACCCCATTTTGTGCACTGCCCACTTTGCAGCTGTCGGATTCGGCTCAATAAACAGTGCTTTATGCAACGGGATTAACAGGTCGTTAAGACGGGTAGCCTCATCACGATCACCCGCCAGCGCTGCAGCACACATTTCATGCATCAGTTTCGGCGCCACATTGGCCGTCACAGAGATAGTACCTTTACCTCCGGCCAGCATAATATCCAGGGTTGCCAGATCCTCGCCGCTGTAGACTTCCATGCTATCGCCACAACGTTCAATAATCTCTTTGGCACGCTCCACACTGCCCGTGGCATCTTTGATACCGACAATATTGGAGATATGCGACAGGCGCTCAACCGTATCCGGTAACAGGTCACAGGCAGTACGGCCCGGCACATTATAAAGAATCTGTGGTAAAGCCACGCTTTCCGCCAGCAATTTATAATGCTGAAACAAGCCTTCCTGAGTCGGCTTATTATAATACGGCGTCACCAGCAGGATGGCATCCGCCCCGTCCTGCATCGCGGCCTGACTCAGCTCAACCGCTTCCGCTGTACTATTCGACCCCGTTCCGGCGATGACCGGAATCTGGCCATTCACCACCTCAACCACCCGTTTCACAACATGGCGGTGCTCGGCATGAGACAGGGTTGCTGACTCGCCGGTTGTGCCTACTGCCACGATTGCATCTGTGCCGTTATCAATATGAAAACCGACCAGTGCATCCAATGCCTGCTCGTCAATAGAGCCGTCCATTGTCATGGGCGTTACCAATGCCACCATACTGCCGCGAAACATGGAATCCTCCGGAAATCTCAATATAACTCAATATAAATAGTTGCCTGGGTTGATAACCGGGTCAGGCCGTGCTGCACAGTTACCTTTAATCAGCCCTGCATAGTACTAATGAGGCTAAACAAACACAAGCAGGTAAACCACAGCACCCGGTTTTAAAACTCCCAGGACACCCCCACCCTGCCCAAAGCATGCTCACTGCTGTCATAGGCTACCCCGCCATTCAGCTGCAGATTATTACGATTGTTCAGTACCCGGTGACTGACTGAAACGGAAACCGCATGCTCGCCACGATAACCGGCAGCTCCCATACTCACTGCTGTTTTTCCGGGTGCGCTGGGGGTGGCAGGATTAAATGCCGCAGCTGCCGCGATACCGGCAAATGCCTCATCGCGCACCCCCTGCAAACCCTGTTCAAACTGCCCCAGATTCACGGCATCATACTGATTGACTGCCGGGGCAACATTGGTGATTCTGCGCGTCACACCCGCCGCGGAATCTCCTACCGAAACCGTATTGGCCTCATCCGCAACCGACCCGCTGCCCAGCGCAACGGCCCCCACCGCAGCCTCCGTCACATAAGCCTCCAGCCCGAGTGCTGTGCCGTTGGCGGCCTCAATAAAACTATTGGCGCCCAGTGCTGTACCACCCTGCGCCTCAATTTGCGCAGCCCCGCCAACCGCTGTGGAAAACTCACCAATCGCCTGAGCAAAGCTGCCCAGTGCCGTTGCCTGTGGCTGATCAGCCAATGCCGCAGACCCAAGCGCAGTTGTCTGGATAGAGTTGGCATTGGTACTGGCTCCAACGGCTGTACCGAAACCGGCATTGACAAAGCTATTCACCCCGATAGCAACAGCACTGTCACCATCCGCACGCGCAGCATCACCAATAGCGATACTGCCGGCAGCAGCTGATGCCGAACCATCCAGCGTGCCGGCCTGCAGCTTAAACGGAACCAGCATGATAATGATGGCCGGAACGGCTACGGCTAACCTGAGGGAGAATCGTGAAAAAAAGGGGGTAAATGTTCTGCATGGCGGATTAATTTGTGGAATGTGTGACATGACTTATCCTGGGTTATTGAAAGACAACATAACCCAGACTAGAACATTAAGCCAAAACTGCAAACCCTCCGCCTAACAACCGGAGGATTTTACCTCCCAGGAAGAACGTACAATAAAATGTACGCGCCCTACCGGAGCAATCCTCGAGGACACAGTAGCTTTGCACTGCTGCCGGGCCGGATTACAGCCTTTTTCCGGAGCTGACAAAATGATGACATCCCCGAAGCGTTGTATTTTGTATTCAACTTTTGCACTGACAAACTCAGCACAACTGCCTGCCGGAATACTGGGCGGAGTAAGCTTCACAACATCGGTAAACTTGCCACCGGAGCTGTTTTCGTACACAAACAACTTGCTGTTACTGGTCAGAATATCAGCTGCATGTACATTTGAAGCAATCAGCAGGCCTGAAAGAAACAGGGGTAACATTATCAAACGTAATGGTTGTCTTAACTGAGCAAACAACATAATTATAATCCTCTGTTATCAGAATCCGCTGTCGCCCTGTTTTCATTTTGAGGTAGCGCCACGACTTCTGAGCTTGGTGTAGTAACAGCTAACTTCACAGTAATACAGCTACCCTGTGGCTGTGTATCGATAGTGAAGTCAGCTCTGATTTTCCGGGCACGATGCTGCATATTTTTCAAACCGTTACCCGGCATATTGCTGAGTACAAATCCTTTGCCATTGTCCTGCACACGTATAGTAATATGACTCTGAGTTTCACCGATTGTTTCAACATCTGCCGATAATTTAATCCGGGTAGCACCGGAGTGTTTCAGGGCATTAGTCACCGCCTCCTGCAGAATTCTCAGCAGGTTCAGTGCCCGCTCGGGACCGAAGTCATCCAGCGGCGGCAACTCGGCCACCTCCCATTCCAGTTCAACCTGACAGGCCTCAACCAACCGGCTAATCCGGGTACGGAACATGCCCAGCATGGCAGGTACATCGGTACTGGCACTGCCGAGAGAATCAATCATCAGGCGCAGATCATTCAGTGCATTGTGTGCTGAGTCCTGCAGATGCTGACGATCCAGCGGCTCATGCTCCAGCTGACGTAACATACTGGTCAGATAAACACCGATACCATCATGCATATCACGCATGATTCTGGAACGCTCCTGCTGCACCACCTGCTCCTGTCCCAGCTGACGAATCATTTCATAGCTCTGGGCAATACGCCGGCTTTTCTCTTCCACCCGTGACTCAAGTTGCTGATTCAGAAGGCGCAAGTCAGCGTTATACTGCTCCGCTGAATTCAAAGATTCCACAAAGCGCCGCAGTAAAATCCAGGTAAAGGCCAGCAACAAAAAGGGTGCGCCAAAATGCAGCAACCGTCCTTCGTATACCGGCAGAACACCCCAGGACATTAATTCATCATGCACCATCAACAGAAAAATAATAGCCACTGCAGTCGCCAGTGCACTGAGCTCTATGCCGGGGGTTTCACGAATTTTCAGCAGTGTGGTCACCAGCACATAAAACGCCCCCAGCAGTACCAGAGGTTCCCAAAAATACTGTACTAACGGGTAAAACCAGCTTTGCGGCAACAGCCATAAAACGGCTACTAATATTAAAACAGCAGCTAACAGAATCCGCTCGGCACGAACATGCTTCTGTTGCAGAAAGCGATGGATGAACAGAATACTGCACACAAACAAGCCTGCATAACTGCTCTGAATCAGCCAGTTCCAGTGCAGCGTGGACAATGGAATATCGACCACAAACTGGTTCAGAGTATGCAAAGACCAGAATACCCCCATTAATGCAAACAGGCCGTATTCGACATCCCGCCGCCGGTAAAACCACAGCACACACATAAAGCCGCTGAGTACCAGCATCGCCAGGGTAATGACCTGTGCAGCGGTAAAACGGAAGAAGTAATAAACCTGATAAGCCGGATTTAATAACTCGGATGGCGCAATAAAAGCCTCACCTAAAAAACCCTCACGGGCCGAATCCGATACAGTGTAAATATCAAAACGGTTATCACCTTCCTTCAGAAAACCATCCGGAATCGGGAACAACATCGGGCGGGAATGATTGCGTGCCACCGGCTGCTCAAAACTGCCACTCCAGCCCAGCAGCTTACCATTCAGAAATACCGCCGCATTATGTCCGGCACCGGTGATGGCAATACTCCATAAGCCCAGCCCTTCTTCCGGCCAGTAAGGGATCGGGTAGTCAATACTGTACAGCACACGCATGGAAGCTGACGTTGCAGGCAGGCGTTCATCACTGCGCCATTCGTGTGGCAGTGATGCTGAACCCAGCTTATTACCGGCCACTTTGCGTATCCCGCGGATACATTCCCAAAGCAGCGGCTGCAACGTTTCATTCTTCACTTCATCTCCTGTCTTTACCCGTTCATCATCGATGGACACCGGACACTGCCCTGTATCTATCCAGACTACCGCGCCATAGTTTTTACCCAGACTGTCACTGTTACCCACCAGAGAAAAATGCACTTCACTGATTTGCCAGACAATCCACAGCGCAACGCTCATTAATAACAACGCCAGTAAGGCCAGTCCTTTTTCTGATTTAAAAAACGGCACCTGACGCTCAGAAACTTCATCCATACTCAGCCCAGCATCGCCTGCAGAGCCTCTTCATGACTGAAACCTATTTTCAGTAATGCTTCCACCACCTGTTTGTCATCCAGCCCGAAACAATATTTCGCACCGGAATAAATATCGGCAACAGCACAGCCCGCCTGTTGCATCACCTGCATGCTGCCTTCCTGATTCAGCTGGTAGGCCAGATGCAGCACATCCATGACTTCCTGGCAGTTTTTACCGCCGGATAACAGCGCCTGAGCTACCTGCAAAGCATCCCGGTTAGCCTTGCTCTGCGCCGGTACCGCTTTATGTATGGTCAGCTGCCCCATGCGCCAGCCCTCAAAAACCGCCTCATTTCTGGAGTTCACCGCCAGCTTGCGGTAAATGCGCTTGATATGTGAAGCTACCGTATGCGGCGAAATCTCCAGTGAGCGGGCAATCTCCTTATTTGAGTAACCTCTGGAAATGTATTGCAACACCATTTTTTCCTTGGGGGTCAGCAAGGCATCATGATCAGTTTCAGAGCTATCCGGGTTTGATTCAGCAATCTCATCATTCTTGAAATAGTCCAGAATGTAGCGTGCAATTGCCGGACTGATCGGCGAACCACCCTGCAGTAACTGGCGGATACTGTCTGCAATGTGCTCCTGTGACTCATCTTTTAACAGATAACCACCGGCACCGGCTTTAATTGCCTCCACCACACTGTTTTCATCACCGAACCGCGATACCACCATGATCTCAGCGTTTTCATGTTGTGCAACTGTCTGCTCAATCAACTGCTTACCATTACCGTCAGGCAACCCCAGATCCGTCAGCAACACATCCAGCTCGTTAGTACTCAGCCACTCACTGGCATCCGTATAATTCATCGCGGTACCCACCAGCTCGAGATTGGGCTCATCACTGACCACTTTAGCCAGACGCTGCAGGGTTCCGTTGTCATCTTCCACCAGGAAGACCCGATAAATCTGAATATTCTTCATTGTTTTATGGTTCCACTCAGGCCGGATTAGTAATTCATAATCCCGCTCTATTATTTATATGAAAATGCGGCTTTCATTCCAATCCCTTAAATAAGGGAGAAGACACGCAACTTTTGAGGGTAACGACAAAGCCTCACCTTTTTAGGGTAGCTCAATACCAGATATGAGTACTGATTCAGGGGATTCAAAACTTTTCTGATGAACAGCATCATGGTTTCCACGGTGGCAGACACAAGACAGCCATTAACACTCAATAAGCAATACATTTACACGAGGAATATACCATGAAAATGTTAACCACTATCGCTTCAGCCGCAATCCTGGGATTATCGATGACTGCTACTGCAGCAGCTGCGCCGGTTTACTTTAAAGCACCGATTGGTTTTGCGGGAACCGGATGTCCGGCTGGCTCTGTTTACGTTGACGGAGCAAACTCACCGGTAATGAGTATTTTGTTTGACCAGTATGATGCCGGTGCAGACTCAGCCAGTGGTCAAAGCCGCCGTGCCTCCTGTAGTTTCTCAGTACCGGTACATGTACCTCAGGGTTGGCAGGTTTCCACCATGACTGCAGACTGGCAGGGCTATGCTGAGGGAAGTACACAGCTGAAACGTAAATATTTCTTTGCCGGCCAGCCAAATGTGCCATGGTTAACCAGCAACTTTAATTCGCGCCACGGTACTGACTTCCTGAAACGCGACAACCTGATGCACAGCACCTCAACCTGGTCACGGTGTGGCCGCGATGTCAATTTACGTATCAACAGTAATATCCGCGCCAATGGCCATCGCAGCATAATGGCTATAGATACACTTGACCTGCAGAACAAGGTTAAATTCCACCTTAGCTGGAGACGTTGTTAAGCTTTTAACACCAGCATCTTTCTCCTCGATGCTCTTGAATTGCCGGCCAGCGATGGTCGGCAATTTTTTTATATTGCACATCCCGTATAACTTCGGTATATTTCGCGGCTTCAACGACAGGCGCGTAGCTCAGTTGGTTAGAGCACTACCTTGACATGGTAGGGGTCGTTGGTTCAAATCCAATCGTGCCTACCAAATTGAAAAAAAAGGCCATTTAAAAGTGGCCTTTTTTATTTCCAAAACAGCAACTTAGAACTTTTCTGAATGACCAGATAGCAATAAAAACAAGCTGGTATCAAAAAAACATGCTGGTACAGAAGCTGGTATAGTGGATGTAAGCAAACTTTCCATACCAGCATTATGAAAAAATATCGTACCCACAAATTATCTGACTCTGATGTCAGGCATGCCAAACCACGGGAAAAGCTCTATAAGTTGAGTGATGGCGGTAACTTAGCATGTTATGTACTCACTACCGGAACCAAGTCGTGGCGGTACTCCTACCGTTTTAATGGTGATCAAAAAACCTTTACTATCGGCAATTACCCTAATGTCAGCCTGAGTGAAGCCAGAAAGCAAAGAGAAATCGCAAAAGACAAAGTCAAAGCTGGTATTGATCCCTCATTAGAAAAGCAAACCTTACGCCATACCAGCAATGAAACCAGCTTTCAGGCTATCGCAGAAGAATGGTATACCAGCAATGTTGATGGCTGGTCAAAAGAACACTCAACACGTGTACATAGTTATCTGAAACGGGATGTTTATCCGGTACTGGGCAGGATGGAGATTACTACTATCACTGCTCCTACAATCATTATGATTGTCAAAACGGTAGCTGACCGGGGCGCGATTGATGCCGCTAAGCGTGTTAAAGGCTTTGTGCAACAGGTTTTTGATTATGCCCTTGTCCACAGTCAGGTAGACCGTAATCCGGCTAAAGACATTAATTTATCTTTGATTCTGCCTAAGACGGTTAAGAGGCATTTTGCGGCGATTACCTCACCTGAGAAAATCGGGGAGCTATTGACTGCCATTGAAGGCTATAGTGGTTCATTGTCTGTAAAAGCAGCTTTACGTTTGTCACCTTTGCTGTTCTTACGACCTACAGAACTAAGAGAAGCAGAATGGTCTGAAATCGACTTGAAAAGGCCATCTGGACGTTCCGCTAAACGGCGCAAGCTGCCGTAACGCATTTGAAGAAGGCCGATAGACCAGAGGATGCCTTGATAATCCCTCTAAGCTCTCAGGTTGTTGATATTTTATCTCATTTGCATGAGTACACAGGGAGGGGTAAATTCTTATTTCCAAGCCCGAAAGGACAACCCGACCTATCAGTAATAACGCTGTTCGTACTGCATTACGGATTATGGGTTGGTGAGAATGATGATATGACAACTCACGGCTTCCGGGGCTTGCTTCAACAAGGCTAAAATGAGATGGGGTATAGATCAGAGGTCATTGAAGCACAGTTAGGTCATATGGAAAAAAATGAAATCAGAGCAGCCTATAACCGTGCTGACTACATGCTGGAAGAACGTACGACCATGATGGTGAATGGGCTGATTATCTGGATACTTTGGAAGGCTGGCATACCTGCTATCGAAAGATGAAAACAAATACTGACGAAGTTGAGAAATTCATTGACGATTTTTGATACCTTTAACGATTTACTACCCGCTTTTCCTGATGAGATATTTGATAATTTTGACTTTAAAACAAAGAATTAGAAGCTGCTATCAGGGACGTTGCAGAGTGCGGCCTTGCAACCTAATTTGTACGGTGAGGGATTTGCTAATCAAATTGCTTCTGAAATATGTTTAAAATACACAATGAATGATGCTGATAAATCTGGTAAGAAGATCATTCGAGGGATTAAACAGGGTGAAATAGATACTGAGTTAAATAAAATAACAAATAAAATCAAAGAATTACAAGATGAAGTGGACAAGGGAAGGTTTTTCAGACAACTTGTTGCACTAAAGGAGGTGTGATTTACATAGTTCTGCAAGAGCTGAGTTGGAAGATAATTACCCAAAAACACATTTTCACAAATACTTGAATGAAATACTTACTGAAATAGAAGATCAGCGTAAAGAGCTGGATTAGCTACAACCTTGAACTTCGTGAAAATGCCCGGTCAATGGCACGAATGGATACGCCACTTTTCCCGCTACTGTAGCAAGTTACCTCAACACCAGACAATTTCATCTTTGTTGCTATGTACGGGTTTCCAGAGTTGATCAACAAACAATTAGAAACGCTACAGTCAGAAAGGAAGGGATCAAGCTCATTAATTCCGACCAGCCAGCGACCTTCTCTGAATTACACCTACCATCCCGCCATCCTCATAGATACATTTTCCTGCATGCCATTCTGGTAGGTACTTTTTATACCCGAAAATAAAATTTAAAAGGTACTCACTGTTTTGGCTAACTTTGTCATTCTACACAAAGCTTGATGCAAGTCTCACCTGCTCCTCACGGTTGATACAACTTTCTGGGGAGGTAGGCGGAACTCAATCATGCTAAGTAACAAGGCTTTGCCTTCTTTAATAATTATTAAAAAATCAGTAGGATGTACATAGAGATGAAAATTAGAAATAAAGAGCTTATTAAGCTAATTCCGGTATCCGGTCATACGGTAAACCGCTATATCAAGGCTGGTTCATTCCCTCAACCTGAAAAAATTGGGCGTGAATATTGGCATAATGTCGATGAAATGGCGGTTGGTTGAATACCCGTATCATAGACTCATCTGGGGAAGTGATGTGCTTGTGACTACAAGGTAAAGGGTGGTGACAGGTTACTTGATACCAATGGTGTTTCAAAGCTGCTTGATAGGTCTTCTACATGGATATGTATGAATATCTCCAAGAATGAAAATTCACTAAAATTGATTTATCGCCTAATGGTGAATCAGAAAACCCACGCAATTATTTTATAGAACGGGAAATCAGGGAGGTATTTCCTGAGTTGTTGAGTATCAAGGGGTGTGATATGAAAGATGATATTTTGAACACTACCCTTGAAAAACGTGGTGATTACAAAACTAAGCAAGCATCCTTAGTCAAGGAAACAAAAGAATTGTTATTGAAGACGGGAGATAGGAAGTTAATTCGTGTTTGCCATGCTTTAGATGAGTGTGCTAAACACTGGAGTTTAAACACTTTTTATACAGTGCAAAATACAAACAGACAAGATTAGTTTTTGTAAGAATCATTTTTTGCAGTCCGATTTGTATTTAGACGAAATTATTTGAAGACGGAAGACTACTTTCAGAAAGTAATTGCACTATTAGAAGAAGATAGATCATTGAAAGTTTCATTGCTCACTCTGACCTTAAGAAATCGTAAGTGGTTGGAAACGGCAATACGTGAGATAAGGAAATATAAATCAGACTTTCTAAAGAAACGCAGATTAAAAAAATCTGAATTATATAAGTTTATTGGTTATGTGGGGAACATCGAGTTTACTAATAAAGGTAGGGGCTGGAATAGTCATGCTCACTTGATTGTGTTGCATCACAAAGAGCTTGATGTCGGAAAAATAAAGAATGAGTGGTATAACCTCACAGGCTGCTATCATGTTGACTTAAGGCCGGTGGAGCCAAGTATTCAGAATAGCTTGCATTCTACTGTTAGCTATCTGACTAAACCTAAGCATATTATTCCCAATGAGAGTAATGAAACCACACTACAAGCAAAAGTTATCGTATAGAACTTTATCTGAAGTGTAAGGAGAAAAGGGTTAAATTACTTTTTTCAGGGGGAGTGCTAAGGGGTTTGGACGGTGAGCCAAAATACATAGATGGATATGATAACTTGCCTTATGATTTTTATCACATGCAATATTATAATGGTCAGTATGGGATAGCGGCTTAAGCTATCCCTACTATATTTATTATATAGACATTAAGATGCACTTTTTCCTTGAAAGCTTTATTTTATTCAATATTTTTTGAAAAAATCTTTTATTTTTAATGAATCAGCACGAATATAGTGTTCGTCCCGCTTATGAATAAAGCGAAGATAACATGGAACGAGTGGAATGTTATGAACGTAGCTTGTGTAGTGGTAAGCGTTCACGCTGATATATAACACTTTTTTCAAAACTGTCCTATATTTAGCCAATGACTTTTCCAAGCCGCCCCTCACGACCCCTTACGCTGAAAGCTGCCCTGAAGCAGCTGGATGAGAGCTGGGAAATCATTGAGTCTTTCCGGTCACTGCATCAGGAACACGAACAACTCAAACAGGACTTTATTGAGTTAAGCCAGCGCCTGGACGAAGTGGTCAGCCAACTTCACAGTTCTTCCCGTAACAGTTCCAAACCGCCCTCATCGGATACCCCGGAGCAGAAAGCCAAACGGCCCCGCAGCGTCAGCGGAGTCCGCGGCAAAAGGCGGACAACCCGGTCATCCCCGGCACGAGCGGGCGTTATTGCCGGAACAGGACGTTGATCAGGTTAAACAGTACTCTCCTGCACCCACAGTGTGAATGTGGCGGGGCAGTGGTGACAGAGCAGCAGCCCCACTGCCGGCATCAGCTGTGGGACATTCTCCCGATACGGATGAACGTGACGGAACATCAGTTTTTCAAAGGCACCTGCCGGGGCTGCGGGTCAGGGCACACTTCAGCCAGTGGCCGGACTGGCTGCCCCGCGGACAGATGGGAGCCGGTCTGATCAGCTGGATCGGGATGCTCAGTGGTCAGTATCATTTATCCATCCGGCAGATTCAGAGCCTGTTGCTGGAAATGTGCCGGACAACGTTCAGCACCGGTGCGATCAGCAATGCTCAGGGCAAACTGAGCGAATGGATGGAAGCCCTCATCAGCAGGGTCGGCGACTATGTCCGGCAACAGGACGTGGCGCACCGATGAAACCCGGCACAGCCATAAAACACAGTACCCATGCCTACTGGATGTGGACACTGGTCAGTGGCCTGTTCTGTTTATTTCTGACCCACTTTTCACGGGGTAAACAGGCTGCCAAAATCCTGTTGGGCGCCTTCTCGGGTTATCTGGTCACTGATCATTATGCGGCGTATAACGATTATCCCGCGACAAACATCAGCCAGTTAAGGCACCTGCTGCGCCACTTCCTGAAAATCATGAGCGCCGCGGACAAGCCGGCTTCATTGGCAAACGCTTATTACTGATCGGCCATGCCACAGTCCAGACTCACAACACCGGTTCGCTAACGATCCGACAAAGTGACGACTTACTTCTCACCGCCGCATGCAACGCTGCGCCGCAGCTTTCAGGCGACACTGGAAAAAGGCAAACGCCTCAATCCACTCGTTGCCTCGCGAACCTACAACCAATGCACATTTACTCAAGGACGAAGACTTATGCTGGACGTTTCACAGAATCCGCTCATTCCCCTGACCAATAACTGGCGGAATCAGCCCTGCGCCCTTATGTCATCTGGCGCAAGCTCAGTTTTGCTACCCAGTCACTACAGGGGCTACGTTTCAGACCCATGATACTGACTGTGACCACCACCGCCAGACAGTTGGGCATGAGCAGTCTGGACGTGTTGCGCGAGATTAGCGAACAGGGGCTGAGCTGAAACCGGTGACCTTCCGCTTCCCATTTGATCAGCGCATCGCCTGAAACCCTTATATATCGGCGTGAACGCTTACGCTTGCGTAGTGAACACAATAGATTGTAGTATGAAAATATTTTTCTATCTTTAGATGGTTATATGAAAAAGATTTTTTATGAAATTTTTATTTTTGAATATAATTTCTTAAATTTTCGGCGAAATTCTAGATTTTAAATAGAGGCTTTTTTTAAGTCAGTGGCTTTTAAATCTTTTGGTGTTCGTGCCGGATGGTGTGGTGTAGTTAGTAGCAAGAAAGTTGAATACAAGCCATTCTATGGCGATTTAAAAGGCGTAGCGTACCCTTTTGTTAGCACAGTCTATAATTGACTCAGTATGAGTCATAGCACGGCATGAATACGGCTACTATTGCTTTTCTATACTTGGGTGATTGGGTGCAGTGACCAAAGGAAAGCTGCAACCCTTGATAATATTACGCCTTTACCATGCCAGAAGCCTATCAGTAGTTATCTTTAAGTTTGGTTACCATATCAGCTTTCTCACCTGTTAATAGGTCATGATTGAACTTTTCATAAGTAGCAATGAAATGTTTTTTTTCGATAAAAGTTGGTTTTCCATCTTTCATTTTCAACCTTTCATTGGACAGCCTTTTGTTTACCTCATTGCTTTCAAGCATCAAAGCAATTTTATGTGTTTCATGCCTTGGGTCAATTTCAGATGGCCTATATGCTTTTATCAATTGTATCTTTTGGAATCAACTCCTTGATTTTTTTTATGATTTCATACTCAGTAGTTTTAATGTTTGGTATTTCAAATATATTTTCTGAATATCTAATGTGCTTAGCCCCTCCCTCACCAATTACTCTGGTTCCTTCATTATTATATAGCGTTTCAAAATAAACAGTATAATCATCATCAATTATTTATACTTGTCTTGCCCTCTCCTGATTGATACTGACTGTTCCAGAAGTCTTTATCCCGACCAAAGCCATTATCATTATTTTGAGTGGCTACTTCATCCCAGATTTCTCTAACTTCTTTTATTTCTTTAGCACCTAATTCATCCAGTTCATTTATATCATATATATATTCATACTTATTAATCAGTTTGATATTGTAAAAATTATAAACCCTCTGTCTGTAGAGCATTACTTCGTTATACCCTGATTCAGCATTGCGGCCATATCTAATATATCTTGAAACTAAGCTACCAAGATCAAAAACACCTTCATATGCTTTTCCTCTGTAAGGATTATCCTGTGATATTTTCTTTAATTCCTCTTGTGAGAGTTTTTTATATCTTTTTTATTGTAGTCATTCGGTAGGCATGGTATGCCACATTCTTCAAATTTTCTGCTATATTTATTTTTTTCAAAAAATATCATATAATGCCAAAAAACTCATTATGGATTGGCTCTATTTCTCCATTCCATTTTTTAATATCAGCGTAAGTTGAATGCGATAGCCGTAACGATTAAGCTAAACATGATTATCTTAAGAATATGGCTATGTAAGATATAACGTAATTTCATAATGATTTCTTTGGAAGTTTTGAAAAATTTTTCTTGCTACGAATTGACTCAGCATGAGTCATGAAACAGCATAATACATGGCTACCTAATGTTTTTTTCATACTCTATTGACTGGGTACAGTGGCCACAGAGAAACTGTAATATTTCATATTATAAAGAATGATATTTAGAGTTCCTATTCCTTTGTTTAAGTTTATATGCTCTAAGATTGTCTTGTGATCGATGGTTACTTTGCTTAATTTAAATATTTCCCGACGAATTTCCTCTAAAGAATCAACAGTTCCATCAAAAGATGGTATTCGTTCGTTTTCTGTTGGTGAATAGTATTCATTTTCATCAAGAGAGCAGCCAAAGTCTTACAGATCTTCATTTATTTCACCAATACAAGTCTCTTGCATTTCATCAATATAAATAAAGCTTAATTTTGAAAAAATTAAATACATAAAAAACTTTCTATGAAGCTCTGTTACTTCTTCGACCCCGTAAATTAAAAAGGGGTCATTTAGAGCTATATTTTTTACTGCCTAATAGAGCTTCTTTTACTTTCTTAATATCAAACAAATCTTCTTCTGAAAAATCCTGAAAATCTATTAGATAGTGTACACCACTATTAAATGAATATGTATAGGATGATCTTTTGGAAAGGTGCTAATAATATTATGCCAAGCTTTCTAACTAACTTATTGATAATTTCTTTGGGTTTATTTTTTTCTCTTGTGTATTTCAAATATAATATGCACTATGACTTCTTTTCTAAATTATCGTTCTTTTTTTAAAAAATTGTTTAATAAACTTATCTTCATCAACTATAGTTTTTAAGCATAGCCATTTGAATTTGGAACTCTTAGTTTATATTTTAGATCTATGAATCTTTCTAAATATTTTTTTCCATTAAAATCATTACAAATTGCTGAAACACTATGACTTAATTGATTTATATCTGTCGATAAAATAAAAATAATTTCATCCATATCAAACAGATGCTTTATTCTTTCCAGTAGTTCAACTGAATAGGTTGGCCTGCACCTATCAAGTTCATCAATAAAAATTATAACAAAAAACTACCCTGCTTATTGTTTCTTATTTCAGTGATTACATCTTTGTAACTTTCTTTTTTAGCTTTTCAGTTTCCTTGCTCTGCTCTATGAAGTTTTCTATGATGTTATTAGATTGTTCTGATAAAAACTCCGAAGTTATTTTTCTAATTGTTCAGTTTGTATCTAACATATTTAGCGTTAGCATTTTAATGCTTTCAGAAACACTTTTGAGTATTTTAGGAACCAAGGTGGCTATTTCATTAAAAGTTTCATCTTTACTATTTTTTTGAAATTCGGTGAATTGTTATTTTCACCTTGTTCTTCTGCTCTTTTGTTTATCCATTGCTTTAATGATCCAAGTATTGAAATCAATGGTCATTGGAGTTATCTGTTTTCCAGGCATCTATATAAAGGGAGTATATATTTTTATCTAATAAGTATTCTTGCCATAGTTTGACAAATGTAGTTTTGCCAGCACCCCACTCAGCATCAATAGAAATAACAAAAGGCTGGGTTATGCTTTAATAAGTTGTGAAAGATTCTCGATTTCTTCTTTTCTATCACATTCATAGTTTTTTCAGAGAAAGCATTTGGTATATTTTATACTCAAAATAATTCATTTTATTTAAAGGTAACTCTTCCTTTAATATTGATCGTAACTCTTCAGCAGAAATACAGTCCTTTCCTTCCTGAGCAACACTCTGTTCCAGCCTTACCACACTAAGCCTTGATGCTGGGATAGCACTGCCTGTATACATGGGAAAACCGAAAACATTGCTAATACGGAATTCCCGTACTAAACTGAGTCAATGTATACGGTAGTAGAAACACCTTATCCTTCCAAAAACAAGCCGATAAACTTTGGTCAGAAGAAGAACGATTAGACTTTATTCAATGGCTTGCCGTCAACCCCGAAGCCGGGGATGTTATCCCTAATGCGGAAGGAGCCAGAAAAATACGCTGGTCAGTACGTGGTTCCGGTAAAAGTGGTGGTGTGAGAGTAATCTACTTTAACCAGACTGATGAAGGCATGATTTATCTGATTGTTATCTATCGTAAGAACCAGAGCGTGGGAAAACATGCCTGCTCACGAAATCAAGAAAAGGCGAAATGATGGATATTGATAAAACTACCAAGGCGATTGAAGCAGATGCAGGGCAGGAGCTACCCGGATTAAAGGAAAGTTTACAGGAAATGGAAGAAGTCGATGCATTCATACACCCGAACAGTTGTTAGTTGCTGATGTACGAGCAGCTTGCACTGTCACAAGTCGACTTTGCCAGCATGATTGATACACCAGTCGCCACCCTGAGAGACTGGGAACAAGGCAGATTTAAGCGCCACCGGGGCGTTGTTTGTCTGTTGCGCCTGTTACAAAAAAGACCGATGTAGTGCAAGATTTAGCCGTGAATCGACATTGTTCAAGTGGAACGTTTTTTGTACTTGATGACAGGCTATCAAATTAAAATGCTGGTATATTTGCTGGCATGACATAAAAATCAAATTGATTAAGCTATTGTTTTTATGAAATTAATCTAAAAAAGTACAATCCAATCGTGCCTACCAAATTTTTAAGAAGCCAATCAGTCACTTAGCAGTCTGGTTGGCTTTTTTGTTTTTGGGGATATTGCTGCGATGAGTAGATTTTGAGGAGGAATCAGAAAAAGGCGAAATGATGGATATTGATAAAATCACTAAAGCGATTGAAGTAGATGAAAATATGAGCTACCCGGATTAAAGGAAAGTTTACAGGAAATGCAGGAAGGCGGGTGCCGGACGCATCTATACACCTGAACAAAGTTATTAGTTGCTGATGTACGTAAGAAGTTGGCACTGTCACGGCAGATTTTGCTAACATGATTGATACACCAGTCGCCACCCTGCGAGATTGGGAACAAGGCAGATTTAAGCCACCGGGGGCGTTGTGTGTTTGTTGCGCCCGTTACATAAAAGACCGGATGTAGTACAGATTTGGCCGCATAACTGGCATTGTTCAAGTGAACATTTTTTGTACTTAATGACAGGCTATCAAATTGAAATGCTGGTATATTTGCTGGCATGACATAAAAATCAAGCACCCGGCAATTCCGGACAATATCCTCGTCTGGCAAGACTTCCGATTGCAGTAGGCTGTGGGAAATTTCAAGAGCTTCATACCGCATTCCTTGTTTGTAACCCTGCCTGAAACCATTCAAAACCCTGAGCAAATCTCACTCACACCGCCTAATGATATAAAAGCTTAGTTATATCCACTTCAGTCAGCATTTCCTTCGTTCCCGTTCCCAATATTCTTCTGTCGTAGTCCCGCCTTTAACCAGCAGGCTCTCCAACTCTGGTGTGATCGTATACACCACAACAAAAAATCGTCGTAGTCCCACCTTTAACCAGCAGGCTCTCTAACTTAAATTGGGCAGATAAGGAAATAAATGCTGCAGTCGTAGTCCCACCTTTAACCAGCAGGCTCTCCAACGGTATCGACTGGATTATGATTTAGCAGACGATCAGTCGTAGTCCCACCTTTAACCAGCAGGCTCTCCAACGGTGGACGTGGGATGCTGGCAGGGATGCGTCGTAGTCCCACCTTAACCAGCAGGTTTCCAATCCGGGTTCCGTCGAAACTACGAGAAGATAGCCCGTCGTAGTCCCACCTTTAACCAGCAGGCTCTCCACGGTGAGGGATGGTATAAAAACGGCGTGCGTATTGTCGTAGTCCTAATCTTTAACCAGCAGGCTCTCCAACCCGAGTACCACGAGGTACAAGGCCAGATTGGATTTGTCGCAGTCCTACCTTTAACCAGCAGGCTCTCCAACTTTTGCTGCATTTTACTCGCAGCTAAATCTCTAGTCGTAGTCCCACCTTTAACCAGCAGGCTCTCCAACGTAACGCGGCTGGGGACGTGGTTACCGCCACAGTGTCGTAGTCCCACCTTTAACCAGCAGGCTCTCCAACAAGAATGAAAGCTAATTCAGATGAAACTAAAAAGTCGTAGTCCCACCTTTAACCAGCAGTTCTCCAACATTACTGAAGGAAAGAAAGATGAAAACTAAATTGTCGTAGTCCCAATTTTTAACCAGCAGGCTCTCCAACCCCGCTCATTCTAAAATCATTTCAAATTCAGCAATTCTGTAGATCAAGTTCATATATATCAAAAGAGATATACGGAGTTAGCACTTTTTCACCTCTTTTAGCCAAAAAAACAAGCAATCATTGAAGCATCACACTTCCAACGCAGCATACCGCGCTTGCAGCTCCTTACGCAGCAGCGCATTCAGCTGATTATAAACATCCGCCAGCTCCTCCGCTTTCTTCGGAGAGTTCACCGGAACCAAACCATCAAAACCATCATCAGGTACACCGGGATTATCCCGCTGGTGCGCAAAATAAAACTCCCCGGCCACCGAACGATAGCTATTCACCAAATCCCTGACCTCGGCTGAAATAACAGTCCGGCATGCTGTCGGTAAAATACATCGCTGATTTTCCTGAACATGAACTCCTCAAGATTCTGATAATGGAAAAAATACGTCTTGTTTTTCCTGCCTTTTTCATCACGCTCTGTCTGCCAGCGGATAATTGCCTTATCATTTTTTCTTTGCGTCATATATTCCAGTAGCTCCCAGACAGCTTCCAACGCGCTGATTTCCCGCCGCAAGCGGTCACTTCTTACGGCAATATTATGTGCCATCTTATCCTGTTGTAATGCAAGCTTGTGCGCCAGTCCCGCTGTAAGGCCAGCCGGTGAGCCTGTCGGTGCTGACGAATTGCCTGATGGTGCGCATGTCTGAGTTGTCGCACAGCAAAGCGATAGGTCAGATAAGCCCCGCTTTTCAGCCGCTAAAGTCACCACGGCGAAAGCAATCCTATCCAGTGCTCCCATTGCAGGCCATCGTTCCAGTAAGTCGCCTTAGTTAAAAACCACATCTCCGGCTTTCTCCTTTAAAAACCAATCCACGGCTGGATAAATCCGCTCCAGCTCATCCAACAGACGTTCTGGGCTACCTTACGGTGCAAAGTCGGATTCTCCGGAACCGGATCACTCTGCACCAGCTCAGCAATGCGCCGGAAATCCTCTGCATCAGGATACTGATTGCGAGAAAACGCATTACGATATTCAACACTGACTGAAAGTGCTGTTTTGTGAAATCGGCGGATTTGTCTGATGCCTCATCGGCCACATGACTGTATAACTTATACAGATAATCACCATGGCGGGCCGCACCAAAATATTTTTTACCCGCCCTTTTTTCCTCATCAGTACGAGACTCAACGGCACCCAGCCCCCAGACCACCCGCTTCTCCAGCTCGTGTACCTTTGCCATAATCTTCACTTTGGCACGGCCATAAGCCGCCAGCTCAGAACGAATTTCCGCCTGATCCAGCACTTCATTCTCCGGATAATAAGCCACCAGACGCTCCACCCGCCGGTCGCGTACCAGTAACGACAGCTTGCCCCGGTCACGAATTTCCACACTCCTTATGTTCCAGCAGCCTGCCGGTTCCCGGCACCGAGCCGGTAATCGATTTTGTTTTTTAACAACGCAGTTTGAATATCATGCAAATTCCAGGGGGTCGCCTGCTGCGGCTGACTCAACTGTATGGAGCCGAGATAACTGGAAGCCGCCAGAAACAACAGCATATCCTGCGACACCGAATAACGTACCCGCTGCTCATCACGTTTATAACCTTTGATCAGCCTCTTTAAACGAACCGCTTTAACAGCGTTACCGCTGGTTTTAAATGCGGTTTGTCGCGCATCTGCTAATTGCTTACGGATTCTTTCCACTGCCGTCACTGTCCGGATAATGCCGCCCGACAAAATCACGGATAGCTTCCAGCTTCGCCACACGCTCACTGCCCGACAGGTACTGTGGCTTTTCAGTAAATAACTCACGCTGGCCACGCGGATCATCCTGTATTAAACAAGGCATGCGTGCGCGGATAATCCCGGTACATCGTCTGGGATATCGCCCTGTGCTGCCAGATAACGTTTCACCAGCCAGCTCACTGCCGGTTTCAACACAATCGTCTCACCGTCACTATTGACAAACGTTGCCCAATTTACCAAGCTGCTGCGGACTGACATCCAACACACCCGATACCATTTGCAGAATCAGTCCGTACAACATATTTTTCGCCAGTGGCAACGGATGTTTTAAACCACCGCTGGCTTTCAGCTGTTCATCCAGCCAGCCCTGCAGGGTCGATGGTTTACGCAAACGCAGCCACTGCGGCAAATGGTTCAGCTGTGCCCGGTTTTCATGCTCCCTGATCCACTGTTTCAGATAAGTCCGGCGTTCCTGCAGGTAGACTTCATAAAAATCAATCAGCCCCTTAAAACGCTCTGGCTGACTTTCCAGATTCAGCTTGCCGATAAAGGGATGTGCAAACGGGCCGCTGAGTAAGTTGGCATCACGCAGCAGAGTAACAATTTCCGGTAGGTTTCTGCCGATTGTATGCGCACCGTAATAAGCCAGTGTCTTTTGCAGAATCTGATACTTCTGGCTGTTAATCTTGCCACCATCCGGCTTAGCGCCATCCACCGGCTGAAAGCGCATCAGGTCTTCCGCAATAAAATCACCGATCGGCCCGCACTTCACCGCCCGGAAGCCTTTCTGGCCACGCTTCTTCGCCATCTGCAACTGATCTTCAGGCGTTTCTGACGCAACTCAGTCTGCTCCAACAAATGTTTAACGCGCTCAATGACTTCGGCCACAGCGACCTGACGATCCTCTGCACCGGATAAATACCGGATGAGCACTTTTGGGAGTGCGGTATAGGGTATGTCAATCAGTCCGGCCTTATCCCGCTGTCCTGCATCTCTGATAATACTCCCGGCGGCATCCTGAATTCTCCGGTTAATCAGTACCTGTATCGCCTGCTTCCGCCCGGCAGAATGCGGGGCTGTTCCCAGCCTGACTGAATCAGCTCCGGCTTATCACGAATATCTTTAAACAACCCCGAAACTCCCCTGCGATACACCAGCAGCACATCATGCAAGGCCGGATAAACAGCCTCACCGGTTTTTTGTGCCAGAAAACTGTAAAAAGCCAGATGCAGCATTTGCTCCCGGCTCATCCAGTATTCCGGCTGCATATCCTCTGCCCGTGGACAGGTGAGCGCACCTTTTTCAGTAGCTTTATTTCCGGCTTTCAGATCCGGATAGACGGCCTTTCCCACATTAGGCGGAATAATCCGGAAACCGATCTTGTCATCAAAATAATGATAATGCGGGTAGGTCTGACGAAGAGAGTCGGCGGCTCAATGGACCGCCCGGCATTCGCCAGCAACTCATTTTCTTCCTCTTTGGAAGACCTCAATTAGCCTCCAGTTGTAACCAGTCGGCAGGTTTATCCGCATCCTCATAGTCCAGTAAACAGCCATAGCCGAGTATTTTCTGGCTTAAACGCCGCACCCGTGGCTGATGATCCGGAAAAGTATGAGCCGGTTTAAGGCGGACATGGTAATAAAACTGCCCCAGATCAACAGCAAAAGCGAATCCGGTTATTGTCGTTAAAATCGAAGAAACGCATCATCAGCGGAATAAAGCGGTCATCATGGCTGCGGGCAAATAAATAGGTGTCTTTCCGTGTTTTGCGCTCCGCCATCATTTTCAGCACTGCCGGTATTTCTGAATTTGCACTGCTATCATCACCGCCCGGATTGCCCCGGAAGCGGTTTTGATCCTCCGGACTCAGCATTTCCAGTAACGGACGCGGACAACGCGATAACTCCGACAGTGTCCATGGTGACAGTGGCCGGTGTATGGTCTGATTTAAGGCGTTGCAGCGGCAATCTCACCCGGAATACCGCGATCATTTCCCGGATAATGCTTTTTTTCTTCGGCTCACCCAAAGCTCTCCGGCTGGTGTCTCCCAAAAGCGGCTTATTAATTCGGCACTCTGCTGTTTTTCAAGGAACAGTGAGCAGAATAAAACATGACCAAAATCGTAGATTATCCCTGATTGAGGTATTTCAGCTTCTTTGTCCTCCTGATCTCTCGGATCAGCACACAGGCATAAAGAAAACTCATCCGGCGTTTTTACTTTTCCATCAGCCCCGCAGCGTTTAAACGGCTCCATTTGCGCGGTAGTATGACCAAAACGGTTTTTTACGGTGTGGAAACTGCTTTCATAGATTTTACGCAAGGCATGATTAAAGACGCCGCTGAGTTCTGAAATCGATCGTTTCTTCAGGCTCGGTGGGATGCGTGGTGGTATTTCGTAAATCGCGGATCAGGCTCAGCATCCAGCTCAGATGCTGCCTATAATAGGCTGGCAGCGGCAACAGATTTTCTTTCCACTTTTTTCTTCTTTTCCTGATGAGCTTTATAGCTTCAGAATGCTTCCGTTCGATCTCGCGACCTCCTCGGCTGATAAACCTCTGGTGTCGTCGTCTTAGCGGCACCGGCGGCGGATTATCTGTGAGTACATTCAGAAAAACTGAAGCGATAACGAAAATGCTCCAGCAGCTCATCCCGCTTTTCAGGTCGTTGGTTCAAATCCAATCGTGCCTACCAAATTTAAGAGGCTGATCAATAAATAGATGATTGATCAGCCTTTTTAATTTTAGAGTTTCCTTATCTGTTCCGTATATTTTCCGTTCTCCCCATTTTTCACACTTCCCTCCTGCAAATTTCAGGTCGGCATATACTGTTAAAACCTGAACAGCATAGCCAGCCTACGGGGTGAGATGGTCAGCAGGGGATTTTATACCACCTCGTGGTGCAGCTATTCCCTGATAACCTTGCGTAGTGTTTTCTCATCAACAGGTTTTCCCGAATCCAGAAACACCCGTAAAGTCTGATTAATTAAGGTCTGATAGCCAATACCCTCAGCGTCCGACCTGTTGCGGAATGCTTCTAATACATCATCATCCAACCACATGGTGCGGGTCATTCCTGCTTTTCAGCAATTTGTTTTTGCTGCTCAGTGATAACCTGGGCAGGTTGTTTGCCAAGGTCACTCAGGTCGTAGTCCCACCTTTAACCAGCAGGCTCTCCAACGCTGGCTGGATTGCGATGTCGAATACACCAAAGGTCGTAGTCCCGCCTTTAACCAGCAGGCTCTCCAACACTACTCCGGTTACTCACTGATGAATACCTTTGAGTCGTAATTTCATCTTCATCACCACACTACCAAAGTGATACTATATATGCCATCATCAACACATGAAAATCATTCTGGATACTAATATCTTTCTCGGAGCCTGCATCGGTCAGGGAGATGCAAACCGTTTGGTTATGCAATGCCTGCAAGGCCGGTACAAGCCGCTGATGGGTGGGACTCTGCTGGCAGAATATGAGGATGTTCTAAACCGCCCTCAACTATTTGAAAGGTCAAACCTGAATGAAGCAGAACGGAATGAGTTGCTGGACATCTACCTCAGCCACTGCGAATGGACACGGATCTACTACACATGGCGGCCTAACCTGAAAGATGAAGGCGACAATCACCTTATTGAGTTAGCCGTTGCCGGAAACGCACGTTATGTAGTGACCTATAATCTGAGGGACTTCAAACAAGCTGAACTAAAATTTCCGGAAATTGAAATTTGCACACCTCAGGCACTACTGGAGAAAAACTGACATGAGCGCAATCACATTAAGATTACCCGATGATAAGCATCAACGGCTGAAAAACCTGGCGGAACAGCGTGGCGTAAGCATCAACCAGCTGCTCAATGACGTAACCACCTCTCTGCTCACTGATTTCGATGCAGAAGTTCGGTTTCGGGTACGTGCAGAACGGGGCGCAGGAAAAACCGAGCGCGGCATTGAATTACTGAAAAAAGCAATGGGAGGCTGAAAGTCTCCCATTCTGCCACTTATATCAGTCACTTACTGCCTTAAGTCCTGTCATAACCAACAGACATCATCCCTCCGACCAAACAGCCAGCTCATTCCCGTTCGGATCAGCAAAATGAAAGCGCCGCCCGCCCGGAAAAGCAAAAATCTCCTTCACAACCGTACCGCCGTTTTCTACCACGGCATCCCGAACCTGCTCCAGCTGATCTGTATACAACACCACCAGCGCCGCACCACTTCCGGCATCCGATTTCAGCGGTGCACGATAAAAACCGCCATCCGTTTCCCCGTCATTAAACGCCCGGTAATCCGGCCCGTAATCGGTAAACGTCCAGCCAAAGGTCTGCGCATAAAATAACTCAGCCGCATCCAGATCCGCCGCCGCCAGTTCAATATAATTAATTTTCGTGCTCACTGACATCTATCTCCGTTCCTGCAGAAACCTCATCATATCATTCACACCTGAACGATTTTCCCCGAAATGCAAGAAAAATAAGATACAGGCTTGCTAAGCCGCCACCCGCTCCTTTACATTCAGCCCCTTACCACCACAAGCAAAGGAAACTACTATAATGTCTGCAATCATTCTCGACGGCAAAGCCCTCTCTGCAAAACTGGAAACTGAGCTCAGCGCACGGGTTGCGGTGCTCAAGGAAAAACTCAACGGCGCCACCCCGATACTGGCCACCATTCTGGTCGGTGATGACCCGTCCTCCGCAACATACGTCAAAATGAAAGGCAATGCCTGCCAACGTGTCGGCATGGACTCCATCAAGGTCGTGCTGGGTAACGACACCACCACCGGGCAGCTGCAGGCTGAAATCACCAAGCTGAACGAAAATCCGCTGGTACACGGCATCCTGCTGCAACACCCCGTCCCGGAACAGATCAACGAACGCGACTGCTTCGACCAGATCGCGCTGGCAAAAGATGTGGACGGCGTGACCTCACTCGGCTTCGGACGCATGGCAATGCAGGAACCTGCTTACGGTTCCGCCACCCCACAGGGCATTATGAGCCTGCTTGAGCATTACAATATTCCCCTGAGCGGCAAAAATGCGGTCGTCGTTGGCCGCAGCGCCATCCTCGGCAAACCGATGGCGATGATGCTGCTCAATGCCAATGCAACCGTCACCGTCTGCCACTCCCGCACCGAAAACCTGCCCGAGATCATCAGCCGTGCAGATATTATCGTCGGCGCACTGGGCAAGCCGGAGTTCATCAAAGGCGAATGGATTAAAGATGGTGCCGTGGTGGTCGACGCAGGTTATCACAACGGCGGTATCGGCGATATCGAACTCTCCGCCATCACCGACCGCTGTGCGGCCTATACGCCGGTACCGGGCGGTGTCGGCCCGATGACCATTGCCACCCTGATCCGCCAGACGGTTGAGGCCGCTGAAAAATCAGTAGATTGACCTGATCCGATCGGCGATAATAACACTGTTTTTCCGGCCTCAGAGACAGGCCGGAATCTTTGTAACCACTTAGCCTTATAGGAATGTAATCCCCATGTTTGCGAACCTCCCCGTTCCACCCGAAGACAAAATTCTCGGTTTGATGCGTCAGTTCCGTGAAGATCCGCGTGAACACAAAATTGATCTCAGCGTCGGCGTTTACGCCAATGAGAAGGGGGAGACGATTATTCTGGACGTGGTGAAAAAAGCCGAAAAACGTCTGTTTGATACCCAGAAAACCAAAACCTATGTCGGTATCGCCGGTGATCCTGCATTCAATAAAAGCATGCACGAAATTGTCTTCGGCGAAGACTACCCGACCGACCGCATCCGTGGCGTACAGGCTCCGGGGGGCAGCGGTGCATTGCGCCTGATTGCCGAGATGATTGGCCGCAACAAACCGGACTCACGCATCTGGTTAAGCACACCGACCTGGCCTAACCATGCCGCACTGCTGAATGTGGCGGGTATGCCGATTGGTTACTACCCCTACTTCGACTACGACAGCAAGACCGTCGACTTTGAGGCGATGAAAGCCGCCTTACAGAAGATGGGGCCACAGGATGTGGTGGTACTGCATGGCTGCTGCCATAACCCGACCGGTGCTAACCTGACCAATGAGCAATGGGATGAAGTGGCGCAGATCGCGGTCGATACCGGTTTCTTTCCGCTGTTTGATGTGGCCTATCAGGGTTTTGGCGATGACCTGGAAACCGATGCCTACAGCGTGCGCAAGTTTGCCGACAGTGTTGAAGAAATGGCGGTGGCTACTTCCTGCTCGAAAAACTTCGGTATTTATCGTGAACGGGTTGGTTGCGTGTTCGCCATGGGTAAAACACCGGCTGAAGCCGATGTCGCCTTCAGACAACTGCAAACTGTAGCCCGCAGTATTTACTCCATGCCACCGGATCATGGTGCCGCCGTGGTTAGTATTATCTGGAATGACCCGGAACTGCGTCAGGGCTGGTATAACGAGCTGGAGCACATCACCGCTCGCATGCTGAGCCTGCGTAAAATGCTGGCCGACAAGCTGCGCGCAGCTACCGGCAGCAGTCAGTTTGACTTTATCGCCGAGCATCGCGGCATGTTCTCCCTGCTCGGTATTACGCCGGAACAGGTACAGGCACTGCGCGACAAGCACGCGATTTATGTGGTCGGTGACGGACGCATGAATATCGCCGGTTTACGTGAAGAGCTGATGGATACCCTGGTGGCTGCGCTGGTGGATGTGACTCAAAACAGCTGATCAGTACTCACTTCAAAGCAGCCTGATAACAGTCAGGCTGCTTTGCAACAGAGCTTTTGACTAGCAACTTACCGGAACAGCTTTTTTACAAACCGATTAGTACATTTGCAGACTAACTATGAAATTAACTATGAAACGGGATATGTGACCAAAGTTTCTTCAAAACCTGTCCCGATTTGTGAGGAATATCTTGTGCAATTTTGTGGCTTATCTGAAAAACATCAGGATACTGATTAACCATCTGCCGATATTCCTGCTTCCCCAGCCCCAGTTTCTGATTACATTGATATAAAGCAGTACGCAGCAGCGGCGTCCAGAGGTGCTTCAGCTTAACCTTGTTTGCCTCGTGCATGGCAGCCAGATAATGCCCCTCCCGGTAAAAACAAATACTTAATGGAATATGATACCAGTCAGGATAGAAAGGACTGATATCAATGGTACTCTGGATGAGTTCAGCTCCTTTTTGCCAGTCACCCAATCCGAGATGGATCAGAGCAACCTGCATATCCAGATAGCTGTCATACGGGTTGAATGCCCGCGCCTGTTCCAGTGCCAGCCGACACTGTTCATGCTCCTCCTCAAGAAAACAGGCAATGGCATGGTAGATATAAGTATAAGGATTACCGGGATCAAGTTGCAGCAAAGCATCTGCTGCGTGGATGATGCTGCTGCCGGGCGCGTCAACTATGTTGAATTTTACCCCATACTCCGTAAAGCAGAGGTTGGCATAAACCAATAGTGCCAACGTATCATGCGGAAACTTCTCCAGCCGTTGTTCACAGGCCCGGAAGCTGGCACGGAAATTTTGCGGTGTGGGCTCCCGGATGTATTGCCGCACCGTTACCAACACCTGGTAGCGGGATGCGGGTGGTTTACCGGAGTCCAGCATCTGCTGTGCCCACAGTCCATGTGCCAGACCCGGATCATAGGCAACCGTATCATGGGCGATACGTTTGAAGACAGGGTCAAGAATGCTGGCGTCAGGATAACTTTCGCCTAAATGAAACCCCTGACTCCAGACCGGCTGGCTCTTGCCGGCATGCAACATGCTGCATTGCAGACTGAAACCTTCTGCATCGGCATGCAAATCAAAAAATACCGCAAAATCAGCACCATGTTTGCTGCACACCGTTGCAACTTCATCCGTTTGTCTGCACCGGTTTTCGTCAATAAAAATGACCTGTAAAAAGCTGAAACGGGCCAGCAAGGTCGTATAATCCCGGGTAAGACGGGTAATAAAGGGCCAGCCGATTGTTTCATCCGCCACGAAATTACGGGGAATACAAACAATGTCAGGCCCCCGGGACTGACTGACAGCAGTTTCTTCTCCGGACAACGCCGGAGGAGGTGGTATGGCAGGTAGCTGTTGCTCAAAAAGCGGCACATAACTACCCAGCGGAAGTGTAATACGAACCGGATTGAAGCGCCCTTCGGCTTCATAATACTCCTGCAACCGGGTACGCAAACGTCCGGCCTGCACACGTACCAGAGGGGTTTCCCCTGCTGAAAAACCTGCCGCCCTGCCAAGCGCGTTGATAGCGATAGTGTATTGAGTGATGTCCTGCTGCCGGCCTTCCAGAGTTTCGCTGACAATGTAGCGGAGAAATTTGCACAGGGTCTTGCGCGAGCGGAAGCAGCGACTGCCCACAATACGCTTAAGCTCGGCCTGAACGTCAGAATGATTAATTTTCATCAGTTACAGGATGCCTGTTTTCAGGGGAGTGCTGTAATAGCGGTGTCCATAGTTGCCGCACCAGCTGACCGGATGAACGGGGTAAACTCCGGGTCAGTTCATCAGCATCCTGCACAAAATTGGGGTACTCATTTTTTAGTCGCTCATATTCCTGTCTGCCTTTGTCCGTGGAGTTGGCGTGCTGATAAATAGCAGCACGCAACATAGGCGCCCACACATGCCTGAGCCTGATTTTTTTCGCTTCCCGCATGGCAGCCAGATAATGCCCTGTCCGGTAACAGGATACACACAACCCGATATGATACCAGTCAGGATAGAGCGGACTGGTGTCGATACAGTCCTGTACCAGGGCGGCTCCCTTTTCCCACTCCCCGATCCCCATATACGCCAACCCTGCCAGATTATTAAGATGATTATCCAGTGAATTGATAGCCAGGGCCCGCTCCAGAGCGGTTTCACATTCTGCGGCATCCTCTGTGAACAGATAAAGCATGGCCTGAAAAAGGTGAGAGTAGGCATTTTCAGGAGCAAGTTGCAGCAATTTCCCGACAGCCTCAGCGGTATGCGGATACAGCGGCGTAATTTGCTGGTATTTCATCATGTACTCACCCCGGCAATAATCTGCAAACAGGCTCAGAGCCTGCACATCATCCGGGTATTGCTCCAGTCTTTGTTCACAGGCACGCAAGGCAATACGGAAAGTATCGATACCAATATCCCAGCAATACCGGCGCATGCTCACCATAACCCGGTGATGCGGGGCGACAGGTTTCCCGGAATCCAGCAGTTGCCGCGCCCAATATGTCAGGGCAAGCCCTTTTTCCACCCCTGCCGTATCATTGGCAATACGCTTATAAACCTGGCGGATAGCATCTGCGGAATAATCATGACTCAGGCTAAAACTATGCGCCCAGACAACCTGTCGGTTGCGGCTACATACCAGGCTGCACTTCAAACCATAACCCTGCTCAGCCGTGTGCAGATCAAAAAATAGTGCAAAATCAGCACCATATTGCAGCCATGCGTCCTCCGGCCAATTGGCCCGGTGCTGTAAAGCTGCATCGGCCAACATTACCTGGCAATAGTTAAAACGACTCAGAGCAGTCACATAATCCCGGGTCAGACGGTTAATGAACGGCCAGCCAACCGTTTCATCCACTGCGAAGCTGCGGGGAATACAGACAATTCCGGGGCCTTGTGACTGACTAATCTCCCGCAGCCCGTCAGTTAGCGCAGAACCGGGAGAAAGCATTTTCCGGCGCTCAAATACCGGACAATAGCTTCCAGACGGCACATCAATCTGAATCGGGTTAAAACGTCCTTCGGTGTCATAATACTCCTGCAACCGGGTGCGTAAGCGTCCGGCTTGTACGCGAACCAAAGGGTTGTCGCCAGCGTCAAAATCCGCTGCTTTACCAAACGCATTGATGGCAATACTATATTGATTGATGCCACCCCGCCGTCCCTGAAGGGTTTCCTCAACAATGTAGCTGAGAAATTTGCACAACCTTTTACGCGAACGGAAACAACGGCTGCTCAGCACACGGTTCAGTTCTGCTTGTAGGGTGGAATGATCAATTTCCATAAAAACTAATAATGAGGGAATAAGCCTTTCAGCCAGCGCGTGAGAAGTATTTCCCACAAGTATAGCAATGATAATGAAGTTTTTTATTTGATAACAAACGTTGCCACCATTTTGGACGCACAAGCCGGGCAGAAGCACTGCAACGGGGACAAGTGGAGAGATTGGCTCCTGACGGAGTATAACGCACACGCATCATTATAATTCTTTCATTAGGTGGCAAAATGAGGCGTCTCAGAAAATTGCAAAGACGACCAAATTGTTATGGAACATATTCTCTTGCGCAAATTACATGCAACAAACCAAAACCTGATAATTCTAACAATGATTGGATCTGAATTGGAGTAACACAGTTTGGTTACTTCAACACCACCTTTTCCGGAAATGAAGTCCCGGATTAATTTGCCGGAAAAAAAGCCACCAAAGCTTTAAAGACTTTGGTGGCAAGAGGGTATAGTGTGTGCTTTTAAAGCCAGATAAAATTAACATATACTGAATCCGGCTTGTAAGTAACACTATTTTGTTACAGTCATACTTTTTGGCTCGTCAGATGCCGCTTCAGCCTGATCCAGGGCATTAAGTTCGCGCATTTTTGAATCAATAAACTGCTCCACCGTGACCGATAATTCGGGATGCTGCTCCAATACCTTTAGCATTGCCTGCTCACTAATCACCAAGACCTCACTGTCCTGTTCGGCACTGACGCTGGTTTCATCACCGCAATCACGCACCAGACTGACAATACCAAACATATTCCCCGGCTTAAGGTGGTTCAGCGCATGAATCTGCCCCTGCAGGCTACGGTAGTACTCTCTGGCCTGGCCGGAGTACAACAAAAAGCAATCATTGGAAATCTCACCCTGACGGATAATCACCTCGCCTTTACCATAAGGCTGGACAAGTGAATGCTCCGCAATATTTTCCAACAAATCGTTATTCAGCCAGCCCAATAAGGGTGAAAGCCTCAGCATCTCAATTATCTGTACCTGCAGATCAACCCTGTTCTGCACTTCCGGCTCCAGCATCATGATTTCATGCGCCCGGGTCGGGAAGGTCAACCCGTGACGTTTGGCCACATACCAAACCCTTGATACAAAACTGTCGCGGATTTTAGGCAGGTCGACATAGTCCGCAATCCAGAAACGCATTTCATGGCGTACCGTAAACTCGTCATAGGAAATCAGTGCCACCTGCGGGCCGGGGTCAGCTAGAGCCTGTCGTCACGAAATGGGCAAATACTGGTATAATCTGACTTAATGAAACTTCTGAGTCCTTGCCATGAAATCACCCGCCCACCGCCGCCACGATGTATCTGACCGCATTTGGAATTTACTCGCCCCTCACCTTCCGGGGCAGGCAGGTCAGCATGGTGGAATAGCCAAAGATAATCGCCAATTTATCAATGCGGTTTTCTGGATTCTGAGAACGGGTGCACCCTGGCGGGATTTACCACCGGACTATGGCGACTGGAAGAACACCCACCGCCGTTTCAGTCGCTGGCGTGATAGCGGTGTCTGGGAGTCATTGCTGGAACGACTGATTGACGACCCGGATTTTGAATGGCTGATGATTGACGCTTCCCACGTCAAAGTACACCCTCATGCCGCCGGTGCAACCGGTGGCAATCAGGCGATGAGTAAAACAAAAGGGGGGTCAACACCAAGATACATTTGGCCGTGGATGCGCATGGTATGCCAGTCCGATTTATTGTTACAGAAGGTACCTGTGCGGATTGTACACAGGCTGTCGATCTGATTGAGGGGTTTGAAGCGGATTATCTGATGGCAGATAAAGCTTACGATGTGGATGAATTGCTGGCTCAGGCACGGAAACAGGGTATGGAACCGGTGATTCCCTCAAAAAAGAATCGTCGCGAACCCAGGGAGCACGATCAGGTGTTGTATAAACATCGCCATTTGGTCGAAAATGCTTTTTTGCATTTGAAGCAGTGGCGGGGGATTGCCTTTCGCTATGCGAAAAATGTGAAATCGTTTGAGGCTGCGGTGCAGATACGTTGTTTTATGCTGTGGGCCAAAATTGCATGAAGCAAGCCATCAGTGAAATTTATATTTGGATTAGCCTGTTTCGTGACGACAGGCTCTAATATACCCGGCGTATCCAGTGCTGCTTTAATCAGCACCTGCTTAACCTTATGCGGCGCATCATCGAATGAGAAATCAAAGTTCACCCGCTCGACATGATGCGGATAGGGATGGCTGAAATTAACAAACTGCCCCTTGGCCAGATCCGAGTTGGGGATAAGAATAACATCATCATCACGGTTGAGCAGGGTCACCGAACGCCAGTTAACCTGAATCACCCGGCCAATATGATCACCGACTTTCAGCCAGTCACCTTCCTTGAACTGCTTGGAGGAAATCAGTGAGAAACCGGAAAACAGTGAACTCATGGTATCCTGCAGCGCCAGACCGAGCACAATGGAACCGACACCAAAGGCCGCCATCATTTTGCCCAGCTCAAAGCCCCAGACTTTCGATAAAACAATGGCGATCCCCAGCGCCATAATAATGATGCGCATGACTTCGAGCAGCAGTTTGGGTGCTTTAATCTGCCAGCGGCCACCGGACTCGGAAAAAACCAGCAGGTTAAACAGTGTCACCACGGCATAGATGATAAAAACCCATAACAGGGTTTCAATAATCTTTACCACTACGCTCTGGTGCGACAACTCCAGAATCCGGGTAGTTATCAGCAACAACACCAGCTGCGGCATAATAAAACGCTGCCCAAAACGGATCAGTGAAACGTACTTTGACTCCTCCCGCTCCAGGTGGTGTGCCAGCTCACCGGTCAAAATCACCAGCAGGGGAAACGCAATTACCAGCGCGGCTCCCCAGATTACCCAACTCTGACTCAGATCAATATACAGAGAACTCATAATGCCCCCTTGTCAGGCCACTACACGCTGCATCACCACATCACTATCCACCACCTGCGTGTCGGGGGCATCCGGCTTTTTCGCCACTCCCGATGCCCTGCTGCGGGTGAAAACTTCTATATCCCCGGCGCCGGAAATACTGTGCAGCACCGGGCCGCTGAAATCATCCGTATGATCAAGGCGGCGATAAACTTCACGGCTGATCAGCAATGAATTCTCAGCCGCCCTGCAACGCAGATAGTCAGCCACCTGCACCGCATCACCCCACAAGTGATAGGAAAAATCTCTGTCACCGTCCCGAACGGTTATGCCCGCCAGTAAGGCTCCGCAGTGAACACCAATCTGCAGGGAAAAATTTGTCTGATGCTGTTGATTAAACTGCGGCAGCATATCGAGCAGTGCACGTCCGAACATCACCGAACGCCGCGCATGATCCAGCCGTGACACATTTACCCCGCAGGTCACCAGGTAGCTGTCGCCCATCATTTTGATTTTTTCGACTTCATATCTTGCTGCCAGCTCATCCATCTGCGCCGTCAGGGCATTAAACAAACGAATGGCATCAGCAGACTGATTTTGATTGACGTAGCGGCTCAGGCCTTTAATCCCGATATGGGCAATCGTCGCGTTGTCGATCCGCTCAACAAAATCTGTCTTACCCGAGATAAACCGGCGCGCCGCTTTTTCCGGCAGAATATTCAGCAACAGCCGGTTATTTTCCGCCTCTTTTGCTTCCAGCCAGCCTGACTGCTGGCGGATAACATCGCCAGCCTTGTTCATGGCCTTGGCCAGTTCGCCATACTCATCATTGCGGTTTAAATCAATGTGCAGATCATCGGTACTGCTTCCCAGTTTACGCACACCCGCCATCAGCTTGTTCAGCGGACTAATAAACAACGCCGCCAGTAACATGGCAATAAAGGTGACCGCACAGGCAATCAGGATGGCGGAAATGCCCAGCTCTTTCTGAAAATCACGAATCGGGGTATTCGCTTCAGAACTGTCCAGCTGAGAGACTACCGCCCATTTCATATTACCCAGATAAACCGGCTTGTAAGCAACCAGCGCCTCATCACCGGTATAAGCGGTTGCCACCGTCGTCCCCGAACGTCCATTCAGCGCCTCATCAATGTAAGCGCCGCTAACCTCCTGGAATAAAATCGAGGTCTGAAATTTACAGATACTGTCAGCGGTGGCCTCATCCATCAGCATCTTTTTGTGCAGCGCCGTGGCATAACAACCCTGAGCATTGTTAGCCGTACTGAACAGACGGCGGGCATTGGAGCGCATCAGACGATCGTCCCCCACCAGAAAAGTCTCTCCGGTCTCACCCAGCCCCTGCTCTTTCCAGCCTTTGTTACCGGTCATAATGTCATCCAGATGAGAGATATGCACCTGAATAGCCAGAATACCGACCGGACGCTGGTTAAAATCAAAGATAGTGGTGCCGATAAACATGCCGGGTTGCCCATAAGACGGCTGGTAAAAGTCAAAGTCGGCACTCAGTGTTTCACCAAAGTTTTGCGAACGAACAATCTTCTGGTAGAGCTGACCAAAGTTACTGTTGCGGTATGGCCCGCTTTTCAGGCTGGTCGCATAATCCACTTCCTTGGCGACAGAATAAACAATGTCACCACTATCTATATCAATCAGAAATAAATCATAAAAATGGTTGCTGGACATCACGTCCTTAAACAACGGGTGATAATGCGCATGAACCGCATCATAGTAATTTTTATTTCCTGCGGAGCGGAACTCGTGCCTTTTCCCGTCAGGCTGAGGGTTTTTAGCAATGTACTCCAGTTGCAAATACCGGCTGACAGCATGGGAAGGCAAATAGTGTTTAAGCTGCGGCTCATTCCCCTCAGTAGTATTCAACCCCGGGAAAAACTTATCGGTGTAAAACTTATCAAGAATATTCTTTTCGTCGCCTATCTCCGGCGTTTTCTCGGCCAGCTTGTTAAAGGCATCCCGGAACTCACGCAGCGCATAAATCGTTGTATGGTTGTTAGCAACAGCATGTAACTGGGACTTGATGTCCCTATACCAGGTTTCGACCTGATGTCCCCGCGTTTCCCGCACACTGGTTAACTGCTCATAAATACGTGATTTAAGCGCCTTCTCGCCATTACTCAATCCCTGATAGCCAACAATCAGAATACAACCGATGGCGATACTAAGCAGCATGAAAACGAGTTTGGACTTTAAGCTGATATTATTCAGGAACATGATCATTGCCGTTTGAAGAAGCGGGTGATTCGGGAGGTTCGGGAGAAACTGCTGAAGGGGTTAATAAAGCCGGTGGTGTTGCAGTTGCAGTTGCAGGTGAGGGTTGTTGTATTTCTTTCCGCAACCGCTGCCAATAGCTATCCAACAGCTGCGTGGCTTCAGTTCCGGGATCCTCCTGAAACTCTCCTTTTGCCACCCGCTCAGGGTCAGGAAAAATAATCGGATTATTACGTATGTCTTCCGGCAGCTGACTGCGGGCGAAACCATTAGCCGTGGCATAACCCAACTCCTCCACAGAGCGGATGGCCATTTCCATACCAATCATGAAATCAATAAAGCGGTGGGCTTCCTTACTATTCTTCGAATTGGCGGGAATGGCAAAACTGTCGATCCAGAAAACAGCCCCTTCTTCCGGATAAATATACTCAATCGCCGGATTCTGCTGATTAGCCTGAAAAGCCTCGCCACTCCAGATCATCCCAATATCAGCCTTACCGTCGAGATAAATCTGGCCGGGACTATCGCCATCAATAACTGACACGGAAGGCATTAAGGTCCTCAGCTGGCGAAAGGCAGCCCTGATTTCATAAGCATCCTGCGTATTGGTCGAGTAGCCTTTCATGCTCAGGCCAACATGAAATACTTCCCGCACATCATCGGTCAGCATTACCCGACCGGCCCACTCCGGATTCCACAGATCAGCCCAGGAGTGGATACGGTTAGGGTCGATTTTGGCGGTGTTAATACCGATACCGGTGCTGCCCCAGAGATAGGGCAGACTAAACTTGTTACCGGGGTCGAATGAGCGGTTTAACAAGCCGGGAGTCAGCTGGTGGAAGTTGTAGATACGGGTCAGATCCAGTGTCTGCAGCAATCCCTCAGTCTGCATTTTGGAAATGTAGTAGGTGGAAGGCACAATAACATCGATACCTGCGCCATCCTGACTTTTCACCCGCGCATACATTTCCTCATTACTGGTATAAGTCTGGTACTCAACCTCAATACCACTTTCCTGAGTAAAAGCGTCAAGTGCACCCTCAGGAAGGTATTCCGTCCAGTTATAAACCACAATTTTTTTAGGTTCCAGAGCATGCCCTGTGCTGATACCCAAAAAACTTATACAGTAAACGCACACGCAGCACCTGAGTAAAAACTTCATTTTTACACTTCGGGGTTATTTAGTTATCGTGGGGCACACTCACCAGACATAACAGGCTAATGGAAAAAGCATGATGAGCAAGCTCGCATTCTGAACACTAAAGTATTGATTATTGGGAAAGCTTCAGGCTCAGATAGCACAAAACGTGCTAAAAAATAAACCTTAACAAATGCTGAATAGTGCTTCAAGTAACATAATTTTGTTACATTGTTATGATTGCTATTTAATCAGACAATGATCTGCGAGCGTTTCAAACTCCCCCGCATAACTGAATATCTCCCCCCAACAACGGGTGCCGCAGACGGAAATCCATCGCAAACCGCCGCTCATCCAGTGCCGTCTCCTCAATACTGGCATGCCCCAGCGCCAGCCATTCCGGCACCGGCAACTTAACCCCGCCCAGTTTCAGCACATAGCCACGGCTTTCATACCGCAACTTCCCCTCCGCCACCCGCACCTGCATGCGCAGACCCAGCAAAGCATTGGTATATTCAATCAGCTCATTTCCCCCGGCATACACAACCGCGCTGCGAAACAGCACCTCGCGGCCATCGGGATAGCGAACCGTGCGTGTCCAGCGCTGCACGTCGCCGTCCATTTGTGTACTGACTTCCGTGGGTACGTTCTCACCGCGCTGATTGAGCAATGCACCCATCAGCCGCAAACCATTCAGCGGCCACTGCATCCAGCCCGGATAGGCAATGGTCAGCACACCCCGCTCGCGGCGCTGCCCGGTGGCATCTTCGGTATAATGGCGCTGCAGACCCTCCGGTAACTGCTGCCATTGCTCACCCAGCGCCTGCTGCATCAACGACTCTGTTTTCATTTCAACCTCCCAATGCTGATTTAAACACCATCAGCAACACGATGAGCAACATGGCCGCAAACGCCGGTACACCCAGCCAGAACCAGATGCGGGCATAACGCCAATACTGCCCGGGTAATTCAGTGGCCTGTACAGCAGCATGGTTCGCCAGATCACGCATACGCATCTGCAACCAGACCACCGGCAGCCAGCATAAACCCGCCAGTACATACAGCCCCAGACTCAGTGCAATCCACGGTGTCGACAACGGCAGGTTCAGCAGCCAGACCAGATACAGGCCGCTCAGCGGCTGAAAAATCACCGCTGGCGTGGTAAACATCCAGTCGGCCAGCACCACATGACGGTTCATGATGGCGATATGCTGCACATCCCCCAGCCGGTCTGCCATCCACTTGTACCAGGCCGTGCCCAGTCCGGTACCGAATAACACCACCATACTCAGAATATGCAGGTATTTCAGCAACAGATAACTGCTCACCGCTGCAACCCCTGCTCCGGACTCAGCGTTGAACAACCGAGAAATGCATTCACCGGCCCGACATCCGCGGTATTGCCAGCCTTAAGCATTTTCAGATTATCCGGACTCATCACCGGCATAATAAACTTGCCGATATTGGCAAACTGCAGCATCAGTGCAAACGGGGTTTTAAACAGCAGCCCGCGTTTACGGCCTTTACTCTGGCGGATTTTCTGCATCCACTCAGCAAAACTCAGCGGATACGCCCCCACCACCGCCAGCGTCTGATGCGCTTTGGCATCCGGCTCCAGACATTTCATAACCGTCGCCACCACGTCACTGACATGCACCGGCTGTACCTGATACTGCCCGTCACCCACCAGCGGGATCACCGGCAGCGATGCCAGCAGACTGAACATTTTCATGCTTTCCCCGCCTTCACCGTACACCAGTGACGGCTGCAGGATAAACCAGTCCAGCGTATCCAGGCTGCGCAAGGTGTCATCTGCAGCCTTCTTGCTCAGCTGATAGGGTGTAAAGGAATTTTCATCCGCCCCCAGTGCCGAAATCTGAATGACTTTCTTCACCCCTTTTTCCGCACAGGCTTTAAACAGTGCCACCGGTGCCTGGCGATGCAGCACATCAAAATGCTGGTCTTTGCTTTCAACAATAATGCCCACCGCATTAATCACCGCATCGACTCCGTCCAGCATTGGCAGCCAATCCTGTGCCGAGGTCATGCGGTTAAAATCACAGCCGCTTTGCCGTGAACAGGGCACCAGCTCATGACCGGCGGCGATAAGTGCGGTTTTGATATGACCACCGATAAAGCCGGTGGCACCGGTTAGCAGGATTTTCATAATTCTCTCCTTTAGCAATACATGAATCATTGCCACAGAAGATACGACACGGGCAGGCGGAGAAACCTCCGTTTTGGGCAAACCGGAGTATTTTTAGTGAATTTTTTATTCCGTTTTTATCATTCCGGAATAGCTGGAGGTCTTATGCCAGCTTGTTTTGCCTTATTTTGCGGAATTTGGCAGGCGTAGTCCCGGCAATCTCCCGGAACGCCTCATAGAAATTGGACTGCGAGGTAAAACCAACACTGAGCCCGACCGACAGCACTGAAGCATCGGGCTCTTTCAGCAGCATGGCCTGTGCGGCCTGCACCCGGTACTCACGAATATAACGGGAAAAATTGCGCCCCAGCCGGGTATTGACCAACTCGGAGAGCTGATGCGGGGCAATGTCCAGCCGTACTGACAGCGTCTGCAAATCCAGCCGGCTGTCCCGGTACAGCTCATCCTCTGCCATCAGCTGCTGCATTTTTTCCAGCACAACATCACAGTCCACCTGCCCGAGGGTGGAGACGGCATAGGTTTCCCGGGCCGCATCCGACACCTGCTCCGGCATTTGCGGGGCAACATACAGCGCGACAGACACCAGTATAAACGCGCCACCCACTGCACAGGCATACAGGGAAAAGAACAGTTCTTCCGGGATCAGCGGCAACAGTATCCCCAGCAGCAACACCAACAGGGCCAGCACAAACACCCCGCCCAATACCGACAGTTCGAGCCGGAACCGGCTACGCTGTTCACGCAGGGCATACACACTGCGCGCCAGCCAGAGCAGGTACGCCGCCCCCACCGCAAACGCCAGCGGCAGGCTCCATAAAAACGGCAACAACAAGGCAAACAGAGCGGGCAGGAAATGTAATAACTGCAGACCGGAAAAATCCTGCTCAGCGGTTAACAACGGTTTACTGAACAGATAAAAGGCAGGCGCAATCGTAAACAAGATAAAGACATATAATGACGGGCTGAACAGCACATTACCGGCCACAAAGTAATCCGCGTGCATTAACTGCAGCCCTGCCAGTGAAATGAGCAAGAGCAGCCCCATCAACTGAACCGGGCGTTGTCCGCGGTAATGCTCAGAGTGGAAATGTGTCACTGCCAGCACCAGCGCACTGAACACTGAGTAACCACTCAGCAGGATAGCCGTAAACTCAATCAGTCCGCTCATGAAAACAGTATAGACGCCCTCAGACCGCTTCCAGCTCAGTCAGCGGCCAGCGCGGACGAGGCTGAATCGCCGCCGGTTCACTGGCTCCGGCCAGCAGGCGCAAAGCACCGGCATAGGCAATCATCGCGCCGTTATCGGTGCAGAATTCATTGCGCGGGAAAAACACTTCGGCATCCAGATCCTGCATCCGGCTGCGCAGACGTTTATTAGCCCCCACCCCACCGGCAATTACCAGTGTTTTGCGTCCGGCCTGCTCCAGTGCACGACGGCATTTAATAAACAGTGTGTCGACCACCGCATCCTCAAAGGCGCGGGCGATATTGGCCTTATCCTGTTCGGTCTGCCCTGACTTCTGCCAGGTATTTAAGCTGAAGGTTTTCAGGCCGCTGAAACTGAAATCACAGCCGGGCCGATCCACCATCGGGCGCGGAAATTTATACGCACCCGGATCGCCCTGCTCCGCCAGTTTCGCCAGCAGCGGCCCGCCCGGATAATCCAGCCCCAGCAATTTGGCGGTTTTGTCAAAAGCTTCCCCCGCCGCATCATCGACACTCTCACCCAAAACTGTGTACTCACCCAGCTTCGGCACATCAATCAACAGGGTATGCCCGCCGGAGACCAGCAGGGCCACAAACGGCAGCTGCGGCGGTTTTTCTTCCAGCATCGGTGCCAGCAAATGCCCTTCCATGTGGTGCACACCCACCGCCGGAATGCCCAGCCCCCAGGCCAGTGAACGGGCAATAGCGGCACCGGTCATCAGCGCACCGATCAGGCCGGGGCCGGAGGTATAGGCGATACCATCCAGATCCTCCATCTGCAGTCCGGCTTCCAGCAATGCAGCACGGGTCAGCGGCACCACGCGGCGAATATGGTCACGCGATGCCAGCTCCGGCACCACACCGCCATATTCGGCGTGCATTTCCACCTGACTGAACAGCTGATGAGCCAGCAAACCCTGTTCGGTATCATAAACCGCCACCCCGGTTTCATCGCAGGAAGACTCAATTCCGAGTACGCGCATAAGTATTCACAATTTTTGGAAACGGTGGATTATAGCGGTTTTCAGGGACAGGTACGAAAAACTTCAGAAAATTCAAGCCGGGTGGAAAGCCTCTGTTAAACCCCCTGCAAATACTCAAACAAAACCCCGGCCATCGCATGCTCCTGTCCCTGTGCGGTCAGCTTCAATACAAAACCTTCTCCGGCAGACAAGGCATATTCCCGGCATAACCCCTGCAACTGCCCGTTATCCAGCATGGTTTTCACCAGGCATTCCCGCCCCAGTGCAAGGCCCACCCCCTGAGCGGCCAACTGATAGGCCACCAGTGAATTATCAACAAACCAGTCCCTGTGACCGGCAACAGCCGGAAGCTTACGTAACTGCTCACAATCAACTTCCCCGGCCAGCAAATGCTCTGCATGTTCCAGCCAGCTGTTCCATTCATAGTAATAACCCGATACGTGGATCAGCGGTAAAGCGGCGATTTCATGCATGCGCAAGTGGGCAGCAGCAACAGGGAACAGGCTCCCGGCAGATAACAGGTGAACATAATCACCCGGCGCAAAATCCTTAAGTGAACAATAGTCAATCTCGATATGGGAGTTGTAGCCAAAGTTATCCGACTCCCAGATCGCATGATTCAGCTTGATACTCACCTCCGGATATTGATGATTAAAATCCTTTAACTGCTGGTTTAACACCAGTGCGCTGTAACTGATATTACAACGCAGATGTAACTGATTAACCTGTTGCCGGTTAATAAACTGCGCGGTCACCTGATCCAGCTGCCCGATCAGTTTATGGGTGTCCTGCCAATAACGCCGCCCCTGCCCGGTTAATTCCAGGCCATGCGCATAGCGGTGAAATAACTGACAATATAAAAAGTCCTCCAAAGCCCGTACCTGCTTACTCACCGCAGCCTGAGTCATATTCAGCTCCTGTGCTGCACGGGTAAAACTGGCATGACGGGTCGCAGCATCGAAACTACGGATCCAGTTCAGCGGCGGTTTCCGGCTCATAACTAATTCACTGACAGCCATAACAAAAACGGGGTCTCAGACTTTAACATTTTCGTTTGTGAAGCGTGACTATTTCAGTCAAGAATAACGGCGGGCAACATGCCGGAGGACAGTGCCCAAGCCACACTTTTATACCTGTATACCATGCCGGAGTTACCAACATGCCACAGTTAAGCATTTCCAGGCGCACCCGCTCCACCCCGTTCACCTCCCGTGTCGAAGCCGGTGGGGTTAAAGCTTACACCGTTTACAACCATATGTTATTGCCCACGGTATTCCGCTCCGTGGAGGAGGATTACGCCCATTTGTGTGAGCATGTGCAGGTCTGGGATGTATCCTGTGAACGCCAGATTCAGATCACGGGGCCGGATGCCAACCGCCTGGTGCAATGGATGACACCGCGCGATATTTCCAAAGCACAGAAAGACCAGTGTTTCTACCTGCCCCTTTGTGATGAGCAGGGCAGATTAATCAATGACCCGGTCGGGATTAATGTGGATGAGCAGACCTGGTGGCTGAGTATTGCCGATTCAGATGTCTTGTTATGGGCGAAAGGGCTGGCACTGGGTAAAGGCCTGAATGTCAGCATCACCGAACCCGATGTCTGGCCGGTGGCGGTACAGGGGCCAAAAGCTGAAAGGTTGATGCAGCGCATATTCGGTGATGTAGTCGCTGAGATTCGCTTTTTCCGCTACAAACGCCTGGCTTTTCAGGGCCATGAATTCATTGTTGCCCGTTCCGGCTGGTCAAAACAGGGTGGCTTTGAAATCTATGTTGATGATGCTGCCATCGGTCAGGCGCTCTGGGACGAGCTGTTCAGGCAGGGCGGGGATTTACAGGTCGGCCATGGTTGTCCGAACCTGATTGAGCGGATTGAAAGCGGCCTGCTGTCCTTCGGCAATGACATGGACTACCGCCACACACCGCTGCAGTGCGGACTGGATAAATATTGCCATCTGGATGCTGATCTGGACAGTATGAGCCTGCCCGCATTGCGGGAGCAACACGCCGCCGGCGTATCTTCACAGCTGATGGGTGTGGTGGTTCCGGGGCTGGCTGAGCCGCCGGAAAACCCGCATATTCTGGTCAACGGCCTGCCAGCCGGTGAGGTATATTCACATAGCTTGTCCGGTAAATATGATGCCTGGCTGGGGCTGGTGATGATGGATGCTGAGGCGCTGCAAACCCTGAAGGCACAGCCGGAAATCCTGCTGGTACACGACGGCGCGCAGCACCACTCCGGATTTTGTGCCGAACTGCCGTTTGCTTTTGTTACAATGAATCTCAAACCACGACAACCTGCTAACGTCACTATTGCCGCCTAACCTGAGTCCGTTATGAGCAAATCTTCATTTTTTGACCCGCAAACCATCGCCCTGCACACCGGCTATCAGCCCGATTCCGAATATGGCAGCCGTGCCGTACCGATCTACCAAACCACCAGCTACGCCTTTCAGGATGTGGCGCACGGTGCCGCCCTGTTTAATGTCGAACGTGGCGGCCATATTTACAGCCGCATGAGCAACCCGACCGTCGCGGTACTGGAACAACGGGTGGCAGCACTGGAAGGCGGTGTCGCCTGTGTCTGCACGGCATCGGGCATGAGTGCGCTGTTCACCACCTTCGCCACCTTATGCTCAGCGGGCGATCATATCGTCTCCGCCGCACAGATTTACGGCTCCACTGCTACATTGCTGCGCCACACTCTGCTGCGCTTCGGTATTGAAACCAGCTTTGTCGATGTGAATGACCATGCCGCCATAGAGGCTGCGATTCGTGACAATACCAAGCTGCTGTTCTGTGAATCCATCGGTAATCCGGGGCTGGACATTGCCGACATTCCGGCGCTGGCCGCCATCGGCAAAAAACATCATCTGCCACTGGTGGTTGACGCCACTTTCGCCACTCCTGCCCTGCATAATCCCATCGCCCATGGTGCCAATATCGTCGTCCATTCGCTGACCAAATGGATGGGCGGCAGCGGCAATGCTATTGGTGGTGCCATTGTCGATGGCGGCAATTTCAAGTGGGGTGATCCGCAACAAACACGTCAGTTCCCTACCCTGTGTGAGCCTTATGCCCCGTTTCACGGCATCAATTTCTGGGAAGAATTCGGCCCCAGCGCCCTGTCGATGCGCATCCGTGCTGAAGCGATGCGTGACTTTGGCGCGACCCTGAGCCCACAGAATGCCTTCCTGCTGCTGCAGGGCCTGGAAAGTCTGGCACTGCGCATGCCGCAACACGTCAGCAATGCCCAAAAACTCACCGAATGGCTGAGCGAACACGAAGCGGTCAGCTGGGTCAATTACCCCGGTTTGGACAGCCACCCGAACAAGGCACTGGCCGACCAGCTGTTCCCGAAAGGTGCCGGCTCCATTCTCAGCTTTGGTGTTAAAGGCGGACGGGAAGCCGGAGCCGCCTTTATGGATGCACTGCAACTGGCCACAAATCTGGCCAATGTCGGTGACTCGCGCACGCTGGTATTGCACCCGGCCACCACCACCCACTCGCGGCTGGATGCGGAAGCCATGCAGGCGGCGGGCATCAGCGAAGACCTGATCCGGGTGTCGGTAGGAATTGAGGCCTGGCGGGATATTAAGGCTGATTTTGCTACCGGGTTGAAAGCTGCACAGAAAGTGGCTGAACGCAATGCAGCATCTTCCGGCCAACAGGGAGCGTAGCCATGTACATAACTTTAAATGATGCCCGGATATATGTGGCAACCGGCGGAAAAGCCTTTGACAGCAACCTGCCCACCGTAGTCTTTCTACACGGCAGCGGACTGGATCACCGCACCTGGGCTTTACAAACCCGCTGGTTTGCTTTTCACGGCTTTTCCGTGCTCGCCCCCGACTTTCCCGGCCACAGCCTTTCGGCAGGCCAACCCTTAGCCAGCATTGAAACCATGGCGGACTGGCTGTGGCAGTTACTGGATCAGCTGGAAGTGCAGCAATGCAGCCTGATCGGCCACTCACAGGGCGGATTAGTGGCACTGGAAGCAGCCTCACAACAACACGGCAGGATAAGATCCGTCAGTCTGCTCGGCACCGCTGCTGCAATTCCGGTCAATGAGCAATTACTGATGCTGGCGGAAAGCAACCGGCCCGCCGCCGTCGATGCCATGCTGAGCTGGGGTTTTGGTGAGGCTTACCAATTTGGCCGCTCCCATGTGCCCGGACAAGCACCCATCGGCATTGGCTGGCAGATTATGTGCGACAACCCGCTCCATACTGACCTACTGGCCTGCCAGAGTTACAGCAACGGGGAACGTGCTGCACAAAACATTCAGGCACCGGCACAACTGATTCTGGCGCAGCGCGACCGCATGACCCCGGCGAAAGCCGGACGGGCACTGGCGGAACAGTTGCCCAATGTCGTCCGACTGACAGAACTGGAGAAGGTCGGGCACATGCTTCCGATTGAAGCGCCGGAGCAGTGTCTGACAGAACTGAAACAATTCATCACCGGTTTGGAAAAAGGGGGGAAATAATGTTTAAAAAAGTAGCCGTGATCGGCGCAGGTACCATGGGAGCCGGGATTGCCGGACAGGTCGCCAATGCCGGGATTGATGTCTTATTACTGGATCTGGCCAGCGACGGTGACGATGTGAACGCTGTCGCCAGACGCGGTCTGGAACGCCTGAATAATCCGGATCAACCCGGCCTGATGGATACCTCCGTAGCTGAGCGTATCAAGCTGGGCAATATCCGTGATGACCTGCACCGGGTGGCGGAGTGTGACTGGATTGCCGAGGCAGTAGTTGAGCGGCTGGAGGTCAAACATCAGCTCTATCGTGAGCTGGCTGAACACATGCAGGATGACGCCATCCTCACTTCCAATACCTCAACCATTCCGATCCGTTTGCTGACCGATGGCATGAGTGATGATCTGAAACAACGTTTTGCTATCACCCATTTTTTCAATCCGGTACGGTTTATGCGCCTGCTGGAGCTGGTACGTGGTGAGCACACCCGCCCGGATATCAAGCAACGGCTGGAGAATTTCTCTGAGCAGCAGCTGGGCAAAGGTGTGGTGAACTGTGCGGATACACCCGGCTTTCTGGCCAACCGGGTCGGCTGTTATGCCATCCAGTGCGCACTGCACGAGGCTTTCCGTGCCGGATTAAAGCCACAAATTGCGGATGCACTGTTTGGCCGTCCGATGGGCATTCCGAAAACCGGCGTGTTTGGTTTATATGACCTGATCGGCATTGACCTGATGTCGGATGTGGCGAAAAGTCTGGTGAATATTCTGCCGGAAGGCGATGCCTTTCATGAGGTGGCCGAACCCATTCCGCTGATGGTAGGGATGATTGCCAATGGCATGACCGGCAATAAACAGGGCAAGGGGTTTTACCGGCAGTCTGAGTCCGGGGCAAAACAGGTGCTGGACTTTGAGTCTGAACAATACGTTGATTTTGACCGGCCTGTCATTGAGATCGCGTTGCGCGCTGAGCAGCAAGGCGTGAAATGCCTGCTGGATGATGACAGCGAATATGGTCATTACGCCTGGACAGTGCTGTCAAGTACACTGGTCTATGCAGCCTCACTGATTCCCGAGGTGGGGGAAGACCCGGCGGCGATTGATGATGCCATGAAGCTGGGTTACAACTGGGTATCCGGGCCGTTTGAGCTGATCGATGAAATCGGCGTCAAATATCTGGTCAGCCGTTTACTGCAGGAGGAGCGCGAGATTCCGGACTTTCTGCTGCAGGCCGCCCAGGATCAGCAGGACATGTGCTTCTACCGCACCACTGATCAGCAATTACAGCGCCGCTTCTGGCAGGCAGATGATGCGACTGATACTACAACGATCTGGCACAGCATTGACCGTGGCCCCGGCGTAACCCGCTTTACGGAAACCCGGCGCACGCTGCAGCCGGTGAGCAGTAATACCGTCGCCAGCTGGTATGAGTATCAGGACTGTGCGCTGGTGGAGTTTCACTCCAAAGCCAATGCGCTGGACAGTGACTCCATGCACATACTGGCAGAGGCGCTGGACAGCGTTAAGTCGCGCGGACTGAACGGGCTGATTGTGCACAATGACGCGCAGCACTTTTCCTGTGGCGTTAATCTGGAGTCCGTGCGCGGCTTTTTCCGCAACGATGATTACGACGGGCTGGATCGTTTTCTTGATCACTTCCAGCAGACCGTGCACAAAATGGCCATTGCAGACTTTCCGGTAGTCGTGGCACCGGTTGGTATGTCGATTGGCGGAGGCTTTGAGGTGGTGCTGCATGCCCAACAGGTGACTGCTCACGCCAATTCAGTGACCGGACTGGTAGAAACCGGGGTCGGCCTGATTCCGGCAGGTGGCGGCTGTAAGGAAATGCTGTATCGCTGGACAGAAAAGCTGGGGCTGAGCCACGACAATGTCGCGGATGCAGCCTGGAAAGTGTTTATGAATCTGGGCTATGGCAAAACAGCCAGCTCGCCGTTACTGGCTAAGGAAATGGCGATGCTGCGTGACAGTGATACATGGCTGATGAATCGTGACCGGATGCTGAATGCAGCACTGGATGCGGTCAATCAGGCTAAAGGGCCGCTGCATTATGCCCGCCCGGACATCAAAATGCCGGGGCGCGATGTCTATCATGCCATGCTGGAATGGCTGGATAAGGCGCTGCACAAGGGCATGATTCTGCAGCATGATGTGCGGGTCAATACCGGTCTGGCACAGATTATTACCGGCGGTGAGATTGATCCCGGCACACTGTGGTCAGAGCAGGATTTATACGATGCGGAACGGCGGGTATTTGTGGAGCTGGCGCAAACGGAAGGTACTCAGGCACGAATTAACAGTATGCTGGATCTGGGGCAGACGTTGCGGAATTAGGAGGAGAAATGAAAAAAGATTTAAAACTACCCGAAATGTACGCTTCCCTGGCCGCTGTAACCGGCAGCCCCGCCAATTATGTGCCCCTGACCCCAATCAGTTTCCTGTCGCGCACTGCAGATGTTTACCCGGATCACCCCAGCCTGATTTACGGTGAACAACGTCATACCTGGGCGGAAACGGAGCAGCGTTGCCAGCAAATGGCCCATGCCCTGCAGAAGCTGGGACTGAAGCCACACGAAACCGTGTCCGTACTCGCATTCAATACTCCGGAAACCTTCGAGGCACACTTTTTTGTTGCGATGGCCGGTGGTGTGCTGAATACCATTAATACCCGACTGGATGCCGCGACGATCAGCTATATCCTTAATTTTGCCGAAACACGGATAATGATTGCTGACCGCGAATTACTGGCTGCCGCTGCTGACGGTATTCGCGAGCGTCAGCAGCAGAGCGGATTAACGGTGCCGGTGATTCTGATTGATGATCCGGCGGCAGCGACACAACCGGAGTTGCCGGATGATTTGCAGATCATCCCCTACACCGGGCTGCTGCAAACCCCGGTCGCTAAAGCGGATTACCTGCCAACACAGGTCGTTGATGAACTGCAACCGCTGGCGATAAATTTCACTTCCGGCACCTCCGGCAACCCCAAAGGCGTGGTATATCACCATCGCGGCTCCTACCTGATGACCATGGGCACCATTGCCGGTTGGGCGGTACCGCGTCACCCGGTTTATCTGTATACCGTGCCGCTGTTCCACTGTAATGGCTGGGGACATGTCTGGACGATGACAGCAATGGCGGGTACTGTCGTCTGCACGCGCAGCATTGTGCCGCAGCAGATTTTCAACGCGATACAGCAGCATGGCGTGACTCATTTTGGCGGCGCACCGATTGTGCTGAATATGCTGGCCAACTCGGAACATTGCCCGGAGCGGATTGCCGATGACCGGACTGTTTACTGCATGACCGCCGGAGCACCGCCACCCGCCTCCGTGCTGGGACGCATGGAGGCGATGGGCTTTGAAGTTATGCATGTTTACGGACTGACCGAAACTTATGGCCATATCCTGCAGTGCTCACCGCAACTAAGCTGGGCTGACGAGGATGCGGCCAGCATCGCCGAACTGAAAGCACGTCAGGGAGTACGCTTCCCGATGACAGAGGCGGTGAATGTGGTTAATCCGGAAACACTGGAACCGGTCGCACATAATGGCGAAGAAATGGGTGAAATTGTCACCCGTGGCAATACGGTGATGACCGGCTACCTGAAAAATCCGGAGGCCACTGCTGAAGCCTTTCAGGGTGGCTGGTTCCGCAGCGGTGATCTGGCCGTGGTGCATCCGGATGGCTATATTCAGGTCAAAGACCGGGCTAAGGACATCATTATTTCCGGGGGTGAAAATATTTCCTCGGTGGAAGTCGAGAACGCGCTCTACAAACACCCGGCAGTGGGTGAGGCTGCGGTGGTGGCAATGCCGGATGAGAAATGGGGTGAAACACCCTGTGCATTTGTCGAGCTTAAAACCGACATGACAGCAACCGAAGGCGAACTGATTGAGCACTGTACCCGTTATCTGGCACGCTTCAAAAAACCGGGTAAGGTAATATTCGGGCCACTACCCAAAACCGCCACCGGCAAAATTCAGAAATTTGAACTACGCGAACGGGTCAGAGACACCTGATACCATTACCACGAAATACCAAAGGAGAGCCCAATGACAACAGAAAGCTTCAAGGCATTAGTACTGGAACAAAACGACGACGGTAAAACCATTGCCGGGATCCGCCAACTGAACCTGAGTGACCTGCCGGATGAGGACGTGCTGGTCAAAGTCGATTATTCCAGCCTGAACTACAAGGACGGTATGGCCGTGACCGGCACCGGTAAAATCGTGCTGAACTGGCCGATGGTACCGGGAATTGACCTGGCCGGAACGGTGGTGGAATCGGCTTCGGATGCTTATCAGGCAGGCGATAAAGTGGTACTGACCGGCTGGAGTGTCGGGGAAAAATACTGGGGCGGTTACAGCCAGATGCAGCGGGTTAAATCTGACTGGCTGGTACCGCTACCGGATGGCCTCAGCACACAGCAGGCGATGGGTATTGGTACGGCAGGCCTGACCGCCATGTTATGTGTGATGGCGCTGGAGGATGGCGGCCTGACCCCGGCTTCCGGCAAAATAGTGGTTACCGGTGCAGCCGGTGGTGTGGGCAGTGTTGCCGTTGCGTTACTGGCTAAGGCGGGCTATGAAGTGACTGCAGTCAGTGGCCGGGAATCGACGCACGATTACCTGCGCGAACTGGGTGCCACTGAGATTCTCAGCCGTGAGGAAATGAGTGAAAAATCCCGCCCGCTGGAAAAGCAACGCTGGGCGGGCGCAGTCGATACCGTGGGCGGTGAAATGCTGGCGCGGGTACTGGCGGAAACTGATTACAGCGGTGTGGTTGCGGCCTGTGGTCTGGCGGGGAGTTTTAAACTGCCTACCACGGTGATGCCGTTTATTCTGCGTAATGTGCGCCTGCAGGGGGTGGATTCAGTCATGTGCCCGTTTGAGCGCCGCACACAGGCCTGGCAGCGGCTGGCTAATGAGTTACCGGCGGAGATGCTGGACAATATCGGCCAGCTGGTCAGTCTGGAACAGGTGGAAGAGAAAGCTCAGGCGATTATGCAGGGTCAGATTCAGGGCCGGGTGATCGTCGATCTGAATGCCTGAGGTTTGCTTCCGGACTAAGCAGCGTATCGTAATAAAAACACCAACTCCGCTCTCTCCTGCTATAGTCAGGTATGTAACAGGAGAGAGGATTTAACCATGAAAACCCCATTTAAACTATCGACACTACTATTTGCCGTCCTGATACTGAGCGGCCTGATGTTTACTGCCTATGCACATGAAACCGATATGGATACGGAATATGCGCTGGTTATCCAGATGAATACCAACGATGTGGAGAAACAGGAGCATGTGCTGTCAAACATCGTCAATCTGCAGAAACATTATGGTATGGATAATATCAGCATTGAGGTGGTTGCCTATGGCCCCGGCATCTGGATGGTCACTGACAAAAGTGAAGTCGCGGAACGGGTTGAGAGCCTGATGTTACAGAATGTGGCCTTTACCGCCTGTGGCAACACATTGGACACCGTCGAGCGCGACAGTGGTACACGCCCCACCCTGCTGGATGATATTGAAACTACCCAGGCAGGCATCGCGCGGATTATTGAACTGCAGAATAAGGGCTGGAACTACCTGAGCCCATAGTCGGCTGCCGACCTTCTGCTCAGTAACCCCGGCTAAAATCCACCCTATATCTGAGCGGCTCGCCACGGATAAAACGCAGATAATTATCCACAAAAATACCGCTGATATGTTCCGGAAATGATAACGCTGAGTTATGTGGCGTTATCATGACATTAGACTGTGACCATAACGGACTGTCCTGTGGCAGGGGTTCCTGCTCAAACACATCCAGCACCGCACCCTTAATCGTACCGTTCTGTAAGGCAGCTAATAAAGCGGTTTCATCGACGGTTGAGCCGCGTCCGACATTCATTAGTATTGCACCGGGTTTCATCCGCCGCAAAAAGGCTTCATCAACAAAATGAAAAGTCTCCGCTGTTGCCGGTAATACCAGCACCAGATAATCCACCTGCGACAAAAACGCATCCAGATGCTGCGGATCATAAACGGTTTCAACATGCTCAACCGGCTGTGGGTTACGTTTGACACCCAGTACCCGCATCCCGAAATGAGCGCCGGTCGCCGCAATACATTGACCGATTGAACCCAGCCCGACGACGCCCAGTGTCAGGTCTGACAAACGCCGGTAAGGATAACGATCCCACTGCTGCCAGGCACGCTGCTGCTGATCCCGGTACAGTGGCAGCATGCTCCGCTCATGAGCCAGCAAATAAGCAAAGACATATTCACTCATTAGTGGCCCGAAAACATCTTTGACGTTAGTCAGCTGATAATCACGCCGCAAACCCTCAACACACAGCTCATTCACTCCCGCTGAGGTGGACTGAACCCATTGCAGCTGTGGCATATCATCCAGCACATCCGCCAGATAAGCAGGCAGGCCCATGAGTATCCCGGCATCAGCCAGACGGCCACGGGCCTCCTCCGGTGAGCAGGCGGTCATAATATTCAGCTCAGGCAGCTTGGCATCAGCCAATAAATCAGCATAAGCACCCGCCTCCGGTGATAAAATCATCAGATTATTCATAGATTTGCTGCCCCCGTCCGTTTAAGTGTATTTTCTTTACTCATAATGCCAGATTCCGACGGTCAGCACTGCTAAACACTAATCATCATGTAATAATAAGGGTATAGATATAATTAATAAAAATGAGGATAGATCCATGAAACCAAATTTCCACTATTTGGTACTGACCTTTGCCCTGCTTTTTCTGACCTTTGCTGCTCACGCTGATATTTACAAATGGACAGATGCAGATGGCAAAACTCATTACTCCCAGACACCGCCGGAAGATAAAAAAACCAAAGTCGAGGATATCGGCGATGAAATCGGCATGGCTGCAGGTACTGCGGGCACTGCAACGACAGAAACAGCCGCCGAAGACAAACCGGCAGAGGATGAAATGGCTGAAGCCAGAAAACAGGGTGAAGAAAATGCTATCAAGCACAATGATTTCTGTATGCAGCAAAAAGCCGCACTGAAACAACTGCTATCCAACCCGGTGATCCGCTGGAAGTCCAAAGATGAAAAAGAAGAGCGCATCCTGACCGCTAAGGAACGTGAAGCTAAGATTGCTGAGTTTGAGCAAAACATCAAGAAGTTGTGTAACGCTGAAGTCCTGCCTGACACAAAAGTAACGGACGTTAATTAGTGCGGTGAAAACCCGGCGAAAACTCTCGTTAATCACCTGTTTTTGGTTTACAAGCTGTAGGGACTGGGTTAGGATTGCGCCCCTACTGGAGAGGTGTCCGAGTGGCTGAAGGAGCACGCCTGGAAAGTGTGTATAGGTTAATAGCTTATCGAGGGTTCGAATCCCTCTCTCTCCGCCAAATTCAAAAAGCCCGCTGCATAGCGGGCTTTTTTATTTCCCTGAACCGTCTCTGTCTCCCAAGAAGCAGTACATCACACATCACGGTATTTCAGCTATCAACACCGTGAATCAATAAATGGTACTTCCCAGCCTACGGCAAATGTAATAGTATTATCCATCAGGGACGGCGATCTGGGATTTCCGTGATACAGTGGATAATTTCCTTGAGCCTATTTACACCACCCGGGAGTTGAGTTTTAGTTCTGTGCGCATGACTGCAAGCCGGTAAGCCTGATGAACTTTAACGAGGCACCCACTTGAACCTTTGGTTCAAGGCTGAAGCTGTACACGATGTTCTGGTGCCGTCCCCGTATTTTCTGCCTAAACCCTTCTTTTGTTCCTACGCACTGTTAACCAAACAGGTTACGCTTCCCTCACTTATCTTTAGCCCTGCAGACAAGCTGGCGCTAAACACTCATCCTGAGCTTTGCCGCACAGGCAATAATCACGCTCAACCGTTTCCAGAATCAGCCCGGCCATATCCGGCGCAGCGCCCAGATATGTCCCCAGACGAATATTCAGCTCCGGATATTCCTGCTGTTTAGCCTGCACAATGCCCGGCACATCCTCCGCCACATGCCGCCCCGGTGAGAGGAAATAAGGCATTACCACTATATCTCCGGCACCGGCAGCCACGCAGCGGTCAATCCCGGTCTCAATCGACGGCTCTGCCAGCTCCAGAAAAGCACAGTCAACTTTCACATACCGCCCACCCGCTGCCTTAGCCACCTGCGCGGTAACTTCAGCCACCGCATCATTGGAACGTTGACGGCGACTGCCATGCGCCACAATGAGTAATGCTTTTTTATCAGAATCCATTGATTTACCTCAGAACAACCAAACGACTGATTAAACTTAATTCAGCGACATGCCCGCGGAATCATCTGCAGCGATGAACTGCTGTCCACCGACTTACTCCATGCCATTACCGGGGTATTACTGCCAAACGGCTCATCATAATCCAGCCAGAATACCTGCTGGCCTTCTGTCTGCTCGACATAACGTGCATCATAACCGAGGTAACGGATATATTCTGTATGCCGTTTGGCTTTCTCCAGCGTATTAAAAAACCCGAGAGAGATAGCATTTTTATAGGGGCCGTCATCAATTATCAGGTGTTTTTTTACATCATAACGGGAAATATCATCCACGATGGCCTGTGCCGCCTGCTGACTCGCTTGTGCCGGAATATAAACCAGATAATTCAGCGTCTCCAGGGTCTGTAGCTTACGCATCTGCACAGCAAGACCGTAGTTACGGATTTTTGCCATTACCAATTGTGCAGCACGCTCTGTGGCATAAGGGCCGATAGTGTAGCAACTTGCTGCACCACCGGCATTGCTGCTGCTATAACTGGCCGGTATCACATTCGCAACCAGTTCCAGCGGCTTTATGCCCGGCTCTGTCGCCGGAAAATCGCCTTCCGAACCACCACCCGGCAATATAACATTCGCAGCAAACAACGAAACATTAAGAATAATCAGAATAGTTAACAACGGATACCACATCACCCGCACCCCGCAATTACCTGCAAACCGTCCATCAGAGCCTCGGGACGCAACACAAACTCGTCCTGTAATAACGGATAGATTCGCATGGCGTCACCGCCACATATAATTTTCAATGGTTTATCTGTCATTTGCTGTTGCATACGCTGACAAATTCCTTCAATGCCTGCTGCCAGTGAAAACAAACAGCCACTGCCAATGGCGGCAGCTGTATTGTCCGTAAAAATCTGCGGATCATCAAACAGCGATGAATCCATGTGTCTGGCCCGGGTACGCTGAATCAAAGCATCGCTCAGCAACCCCAGACCCGGTGTAATCAGCCCCCCCGGATGGGTGCCGTCGGCCAGCAAACCATCTATGGTCACCGCCGTACCACAGTCAACGATAATCGCTGCCCGGCCAGCCGCCAGCGACCTTGCTGCCACCAGCCCCACCAACCGGTCTGCGCCAAAATGAGCCGGATTAGGATAAGCCAGTTTTATACCATAAGTGCTAACTGCACTATTAATAAGCGTTAATTGACAGGCTTTATCCTGACAAATTTGCTGCAGTGCCGCAGAAAAATCATCACCCAGCACATGCACCAGCACCACACGCTTTACCGCCAGATCACTCAATAACTGATCAATGATGTGCAAAGCCGCCTGATCAGCACGCCTACCTGCAGGGTAACTTTCCGCCTGTTGCTCAGAGCGCAGACCGGCCTGTAAAGTGGCCCATTTCAGGCGTGTATTACCGGCATCTATCAATAAGGACTCAGCACCTACCATCGCACAGACACATCCGCTGAGGAAAAATACTGTTGTTCCCCACTATTTAATAGCACATCCAGCTGCCCCTGTGGGTCGATACCCTGTACCTGACCGGCAAGTATTTGCTGACCGGTATGAATATTCACCTGTTTTCCGGTCAGAATATCCCACTGCTGCCAATTCTGGATAAATTTTTCCGAATCCCGATCCGGGAACTGCTGTAATGCCGGGACTAAATGCTGTAACAGCAAAGCCACTAATCCATTCCGGTCAAGCGACCTGCCCAGAATATCAGTCAGACTGCACCACGGCTGATCAATACCCTCAACATCCGTAGCCTGCATATTGACATTCAGTCCAATCCCGATCACCACCTGCTGCAACGGCTGTGCGGTTTGCAGCAAAATCCCGCCCAGCTTGCGGCCCTGATAATAAATATCATTCGGCCACTTCAGACCATGCCCCTGCAAACCGGCATCCTGCAAAGCTTGAGCCACCGCCAGCCCGACCTGCAAACTCAGGCTGCCGTAAAAATCCGGCACCACTTCAAAACACCAGCGCAGGGAAAAATAAATATTCTTTTGCGGTGGAGACTGCCAGCTCCGGCCACGCCGCCCGCGTCCGGCCGTCTGCATTTCCGCCAGGCACACATCGCCACAAGCACCCTGCTCCAGCAACCATTCATTGGTGGAAGGCAGCTCAGGAAACACATGCACCTCACCCAAATCTGCATGCAGGGCAGCAGGCAAAGCAGCAATAATAGCCTCCCGGCTCAATGGAATATCAGCAACCCGGTTCATTAACGGAAATAGTCACAAAACAGCAGTCAGAAATGCTTATTTTACATAGACCGCGACGAATAAAGCAGGATTATTTTAAAATGAAGCTGTATTTATAGACAGTTATTGAGTTGGCGCTTTTAAATCAGCAACCGCCAACTCAAACAGCCCCGGAATCACCAGCAATTGACTACCCAGATAAATCAGCGGCAAACGCTCACGTTGCCAGGGCGGGATCCCCTGCTCCTGAAACCACTGCTTCAAACTGATATGTATGTCACCACGTTTGAGTTTTTCACCACCAGCGCGGAAACGAACCTGCAAAGGTTTTCCCAGTTGCAGCAACTCGGGCAGCAATGCACCCAGTGCTTGCGCCTCCAGACAGGTATCCAATGACGCCAGCGACAACGACTCATAAGGCGGCGACCACGCCAGCACCTGCTGCGGATCATGGGCTGGCAAAGGAGTCAGTGCATATAAATTATCCCTATAACGCCTGACCTCACAGCCTTCCCAGCTGACACAGGGTTGCGCATCCGGTTTGGCAGCCAGCACATCACTGAGAATATGCTGTAGTTTCTTCACGGAAGGCGTACTGAAACCGGCTTGTGACAACCATTGCCGGATCAGTGCTTTTTGCAAGACGACATTGCAAGCCAGCAAAGCTGCTACCGATAAAGTAGCGTTTTGTGCACCCTGTACCTGCTGCAACTTATCGGCCAGCAAATCACTCTGCAGCTGCACGGCTTCACCCTGCCACTGCGCCGCACGTGCCAGCAATCTAGCTGCAGCAGGCCAGCGCTGTTCCAGCACCGGCATCACTTCATGACGCAGATAATTACGGTCAAACACCCGCGACGCATTACTCGGGTCATCAATCCAGCTCAGCTGTTGTGCCTGTGCGTAAGCCTGCAACTGTGCGCGGCTCAGCCCTAATAACGGGCGTAATAATACTGTATCAACAAATGGTCTGGACTCCGGCATCGCCGCCAGCCCTTCCGGCCCGGAACCGCGCAGCAGATTCAGCAACAGGGTTTCTGCCTGATCATCCTGATGATGGGCGGTTAATAATACTTCGCCGGGCTGCAGGTGTTCGCTGAATGCCTGATAACGGGCTTCGCGGGCTACCGCTTCAACACTGCTGCCAGCCGGAACCTGTAAATTCAACTCAACCACTTCCAGCTCAATATTCAAAGCTGCACAAACTTTACGGCAATGTTCTGCCCAATCAGCTGACGCGGATTGAAGGTTGTGCTTGATGTGGATGGCGCGGATTTGCTGTGGGGCTCTTTCTTTCCCCCCATCCCCGGCCCTTGCCCCCGCAGGGGGGGAAGGGAGAAAAGCATTACGGGTTTCATGTGTCAGAGCATGCAACAGGACATGGGAATCAAGGCCGCCACTGTAGGCGACCAGACAGGATTTTGCGGGATGGCGGCGGAAAAATGCCTGCAGCTGCGTACTGACAACAGAATTCGTAGCAGCTGCTTTAGAAGTTGCAGACGTTTTATTTGCCTTCTTCAAAACGGCCGAAATCTAATAAACGCTGGTAACGCTTGTCCAGCATCTGGTCGACGCTGAGTGCGCGTAATTCACGCAGGTGGGTTTCCAGCATATCGCCCAGCGTTTTGGAGGTGGCAACAAAATCGCGGTGCGCACCACCCAGCGGCTCCATGACAATCTGGTCAATCAGCCCCAGTGATTTGAGGCGATCAGCGGTAATGCCCATCGCATCGGCAGCATCGGCGGCTTTTTCCGCGCTCTTCCACAGAATCGAGGCACAGCCTTCCGGCGAAATCACCGAGTAAGTGGCGTATTGCAGCATCATCACCCGATCTGCCACACCAATCGCCAGCGCGCCACCGGAACCGCCCTCACCCACTACCGTGCTGACAATCGGTGTGCGCAGTTTGGCCATTTCATACAGATTACGCGCGATGGCCTCACTCTGGCCGCGCTCTTCGGCACCAATGCCCGGATAAGCACCCGGTGTGTCGATAAAGCTAACCACCGGCAGGTGGAATTTCTCAGCCAGCTTCATCAGCCGCAGCGCCTTGCGGTAACCTTCCGGGCGCGGCATGCCGAAGTTACGACGGATATTTTCTTTGGTATCACGGCCTTTCTGGTGGCCGATAATCATCACCGACTGGCCACGGAAACGCCCCATGCCGCCGACAATCGCCTTGTCATCCGCATAGGCGCGGTCACCGTGCAACTCTTTAAAGTCTGTGATCAGGTTTTTCACCAGATCAAAGGTGTAGGGACGCTTGGGATGGCGGGCCAGCTGTGAGACCTGACGCGGGGTCAGCTTGGAAAATATGGAACGGGTGAGGGTCTGAGCTTTTTCCTCCAGCTTGGTGATTTCTTCACTGAGATTGATTTCCGTATCATCTACAAAACGCAGTTCTTCGATCTTTGCCTGCAGTTCGGCAATCGGCTGTTCAAAATCAAGAAAATCGGGATTCATTGCTTCTTTACATCCTAACCCTACAAAACCGGCAATTTTACAGTGCTTGCGTGGATAATTCGACGTTTTTTGCTACGCCCATCTATTTTGGGTGAAAAAGCCGGTGGGTGAAGCGGCGGAATAATAACTCATATTACGCCGCCTGCTTCGGCGCAACCTGAAGCCGCAAACCCAACGCATCCACCACTTTAAGAATAGTCGCAAACTCAGGATTACCCCGCTCCGACAACGACCGGTATAGTGCCTCTCTCGCCAAACCGGTCTCAGCGGCCAACTGCGACATACCAAGGGCGCGGGCAATATCACCCAACGCAGCAGCAATCAAAACCGGGTCGCCTTCTTCCATACAGGCATCCAGATAAAACTGCATATCTTCCGGAGTACTCAGATGCTCAGTAACATCCCATTTTTTCAACTTTACTTTACTCATCATAGCCATAATGTAACCCACAGCCCTAACCAACAAAAGTGCCAACTATCACCGGATAAGATAAACTCACACCAGACACATCAACACCGGAGGCAAAAATGGATCAAACTAGCCTGACCTCAGAGCAACAAGTTATGAGCGCCTCACAACTACGCAATCTCCTGCAAACCTTCAAAAAACAACATGCCAAGGAATACGGCCTGCAGGCACTCGGCTACTTCGGCTCCTACTCTCGCAATACAGCCACCCAAAACAGCGATATAGACATCATCTTCGATACCAACACCCCCAACCTGTTACTCACAGCAATGATGAAACAGGATCTGGAGGAATTACTGGGCAAGAGTGTAGATGTATTACGCCTGCATGATGCCATGAACCCAACACTGAAAGCCCGCATTCAAAAAGAAGCCGTCTATGTATGATGATGTACCGGTGCTGATTGAAGCAATCAAGGTGATTATAGCTGACCTTGAAAACCAGTCGGATTAACAACTCGCAGACAGAAAGAACGCAAAGCCTACCGCAAAAGGCCGGTGGGGAAGCGGCGGAATAAAATTCTCAACACACACATTTACCACTATAGTGTAACCTTCACCTTTTCTCATTGGCCGAGGATGCCGATACCATGCGATTCCGTTTTCCCGTCGTCATCATTGACGAAGACTTCCGCTCCGAGAACACATCCGGTCTGGGCATCCGCGCCCTGGCCAAAGCCATTGAGGATGGTGGGATAGAAGTACTCGGCGTTACCAGCTATGGCGATTTGTCCAGTTTTGCCCAGCAGCAGAGCCGGGCCTGCTCCTTTATTCTGGCGATTGATGACGAAGAATTTGCCGCCGCTGCCGAAGCTGATGAAAACGGCAGCAGCGAGCCGAAGGTCATCCACGACCTGCGTGCCTTTGTCGAGGAAATCCGCTGGCGTAATGCAGAAATCCCGATCTTTCTGCACGGTGAAACCCGCACCGCCCGCCATATCCCGAATGATATTCTGCGCGAGCTGACCGGCTTTATTCACATGTTCGAGGATACCCCCGAATTTGTGGCGCGTTATATTATTCGCGAAGCCAAAACCTATCTGGACGGCCTTGCTCCGCCCTTTTTCCGCGCCCTCACCCACTACGCGGCGGATGGCTCCTATTCCTGGCACTGCCCCGGCCATTCCGGTGGCGTGGCCTTCCTGAAATCACCGGTCGGGCAGATGTTCCATCAGTTTTTCGGTGAAAATATGCTGCGCGCGGATGTCTGTAACTCGGTGGATGAGCTGGGACAACTGCTCGATCACACCGGCCCGGTCGCCGCCTCGGAGCATAATGCCGCGCGCATCTTTAATGTCGATCACCTCTATTTTGTCACCAACGGCACGTCCACCTCGAACAAAATGGTCTGGCACTCCTGCGTGGCAGATAATGATATTGTGGTGGTGGATCGCAACTGCCATAAGTCAATTCTGCATGCGATTACCATGATCGGCGCGATTCCGGTATTTCTGACCCCGACCCGCAATCATTACGGCATTATCGGCCCGATTCCGCTGGAATCTTTTGAGCAGGACGCGATTCAGGCCAAGATTGATGCACATCCGCTGGCCAGCAAACTCGGAACTAATCCGCGTATTCTGACCATCACCCAGAGCACCTACGATGGTGTGTTGTATAACACCGGGATGATCAAACAGCGCCTCGACGGCTGGATTGATAACCTGATGTTTGATGAAGCCTGGCTGCCGCATGCGGCTTTCCATCCGTTTTACCAGGGCATGCACGCCATGTCCAAAGACGGTGGCCGTACCGAAAAGTCGATGGTGTTTGCCACCCAGTCCACCCATAAATTGCTGGCCGGTCTGTCGCAGGCTTCACAGATTCTGGTGCAGGATGCCAAACAAACCAAGCTGGACAAGCATGTTTTCAATGAAGCCTATCTGATGCACAGCTCGACCAGTCCGCAGTACGCGATTATTGCCAGCTGTGACGTGGCGGCGGCGATGATGGAGGAACCGGGCGGCACCGCGCTGGTGGAGGAGTCCATTTCTGAATCACTGAATTTCCGCCGTGCCATGCGCAAGGTGGATGATGAATACGGTGAGTCCTGGTGGTTCTCGGTCTGGGGGCCGGAGGTCGATGAAGAGGAAACCATTGGTGACCGTGACGACTGGATGCTGAAGGCCAATGACCGCTGGCATGGTTTCGGTAATCTGGCCGATGGCTTCAATATGCTCGACCCGATTAAGGCGACCATTATCACCCCCGGCCTGGATGTGGACGGCGCCTTCAGCGAAGACATCGGTATCCCGGCGGCCATCGTGACCCGCTATCTGGCCGAGCACGGGGTAATTGTTGAAAAATGTGGTCTGTACAGCTTCTTCATTATGTTTACCATCGGCATTACCAAAGGCCGCTGGAATACCCTGCTCACCGCCCTGCAACAGTTCAAGGATGACTTCGACAAGAACCAGCCGTTGTGGCGGGTGCTGCCGGAATTTATTACCCGCAATCCGCGTTATGAAAAAGTGGGGCTGCGCGACCTGTGCAGCCAGATTCATGCGTTTTATGCGCAATACGATGTCGCCCGCCTGACCACGGAGATGTATTTGTCAGAGATGGAGTGCGCGATGAAACCGGCGGATGCCTTTGCCATGATGACCCACCGCAGGATTGAGCGGGTAGCGGTTGATCAGCTGGAAGGACGGATTACCGCCAGTCTGGTCACGCCTTACCCGCCGGGCATTCCGTTGTTGATTCCGGGTGAGCGGTTTAATAAAACCATTGTCGATTATCTGAAATTCTCACGGGTGTTTAACGAGAAGTTCCCCGGCTTTGAAACCGATGTGCATGGTTTGAGCGTTGAGGAAATCGATGGCAATAACCGCTACTACGTTGATTGTGTTAAAACAAGCGAATAGTCGCTCCGGTTGCATCATCCGGCTGGCTGATCAGAAAGCCAGCCGGGGCAATTAAGCTCATGCATTTTCATCAGAAAAAAGCGATCATCTTAATTAAAAAAATAGATCAAAAGCGCCTCTTTATTTTGATTTACATCAAGGCCGGAATTCCTGTTAAGCCTACGATAGTGACTAAAACAATTCACTTACAAAAAGTAGGATATAGTCATGAAGACACAAACCTTGATCGTTTCTTTACTGTCAATCAGTGTGGCTACCGCAGTCTGGGCTGCAGCCGAAGTGAGAAATGAACCCATCAAACCGATAGAAGCTGTTACCCCTGAAAATGAGGGCATGGTGGAACTGGGTAAGAAACTGTACTTTGATCCGCGCCTCTCCAAATCCGGCTTTATTTCCTGTAATTCCTGCCACAATCTAAGCATGGGCGGTACAGATAATCTGCCAACCTCCATTGGCGATCGCTGGCAGCAAGGGCCGATCAACTCACCCACCGTACTGAACTCCAGCCTGAATGTCGCTCAATTCTGGGACGGTCGCGCTAAGGATCTGAAAGAACAGGCCGGTGGCCCGATTGCCAACCCCGGTGAAATGGCATTTACCCATGAGCTGGCGGTTGATGTACTGGAGTCTATTCCGCAGTACAAGGAAGAGTTCAAAGCCGTATTCGATAAGGATGAAATCAATATCGATATGGTGACCGACGCCATCGCCGCTTTCGAAGAAACATTGGCCACTCCGGATTCAAAATTTGACCAATGGCTGAAGGGTGATGACAAGGCACTGAGCGAAAACGAACTGGCCGGTTATCAGCTGTTCAAAAACAGCGGATGCGTTGCCTGCCATAACGGCCCCGCTGCCGGTGGTGCCAGCTTCCAGAAAATGGGTTCTGTTGAACCTTACCAGACTGATAATCCGGCTGAAGGCCTGTCAGCGGTGACCGGTAAAGATGCAGACCGCTTCAAGTTCAAAGTGCCGACCCTGCGCAATGTGGAATTGACCTATCCCTATTTCCATGACGGCGCGGCTAAAACGCTGGAAGAAGCGGTTAATACCATGGGGCGCATTCAGCTTGGCAAAAAGTTCACGGATGAAGAAACCGCCCAGATCGTGGCTTTCCTGAAAACACTGACCGGCAAACAGCCTGAGTTCACGTTGCCGATCCTGCCCCCCTCAACCAACGAAACACCGCAGCCACAGCCTTTTGAACAGGCTGAACAAGCTGATAAAAAGGATGCTTCCTGAGAGTAGCCAAGAACGCCATGGGCATCACTCTGCCCATATTAATCAAAAGCCCGCGGTAGCGGGCTTTTGATTTAAGCTGTCAGTAAAATTACAGGCTCTTCTTACAGAAGTACCAGTCTGAGCACTCATAACCTTCACTCATACGGGCCTCAGCTGCATCCATATCACCCGGAGGAGGCACGATGACTTTGTCGCCCGGTTGCCAGCCTTCCGGAGTGGCAATCTTGTTCGCATCCGAGGTCTGTAAAGCTGTGACCAGACGAACAAACTCATCAATAGAACGGCCATTGCTCATCGGGTAGTACACCATTGCACGCATGATGCCTTCCGGATCGATAATGAAGGTCGCACGTACTGCCGAAGTATCTGCTGCACCCGGATGAATCATGCCGTATGCATTGGCTACTTTCATACTCAGGTCTTCGATGATCGGGAACGGAATCTCAACGCCGAATTTTTCCTTGATGTTACGTACCCAGGCAACATGGCTATAGTAACTATCAATCGAAAGGCCCAATAAATCGCAGTTAAGTTTCTGAAACTCATCGTGACGCTTGGCAAAGGCCATAAACTCAGTCGTACAAACCGGGGTAAAGTCTGCCGGATGGGAGAACAGCACCAGCCATTTACCCTTGTAGTCTTCCAGCTTTTTCACGCCATGGGTGGTGCGTGCTTCAAACGCCGGAGCAGGTTCATTAATGCGTGGCATAGCAGGGATTGCAGTTGTGTTTTCCATGTTTCGTATCCTTTCAATATAAAATTATCAGATTTGAATCTGAAGCGGTTGCTGCTGTCTATTGAGATTGTTCCGCTTCGTTGATAAGCATATTATGAAATACTTAATTATAAGTAAAACAGAATAATTTGAACGAAACGATCTGTTTTTTGCTTAGTGACTGTGATTACGTTCATGTTCGGCGGGGTCGATTTCCGGCAGGTTACCGGCCAACAGCGCTCTGGCAGCTGTCAGCGGATCGGTTTCCGAGGTTACTCTGACCTCTACATCCCGGCTGTTCATCTTGCGGATAAACCCCGCACCGCAGCCGGCGGTAATCAGGTAGTCGAGTTCGAACAGCGGGTGCTCGCCCTGACCGCCCCATTCGTGAAGGGACATTTCCTTGGGCATGTCCAGACGCCCGGTTTCCTGCACATCCGCGCCATCGGGGGATTCGAAGATGAAGAAGCGGCGGCCTTTGCCGGCATGGCCGGTAATGGTACGGAAGTTCTGGCTGCTGACACCAATTTTCAGTGAATCAACGCTCATGTGTTTTACCTCGTCGTTAATCAGGCAGCAGCAGGCCCGTCTTCGCCAATCAGGATGGTGCTGTCACTCTTACGGCAATGCTGAAGAGAATTATTTGACTCACCCTGCTGTGTCTGGGTATCAGTACGATAGCAATGGCCGCTGAATTACAAACCGGTGATATCCTTCCGGCGATTACCCTGAAAATGAAAGCCCGCTCATAAGAACGGGCTTTCTTCGTAAAAACCTTAACCCGGATTTAATGCTCAGGCGTACAAATCATCCCTTTCCGTGCAGTCTTCAGGGTACGGGTCAGCAATAAGCCGATCAGTGCACTCAGCACCACCAGCAGAATCGTTGCCAGCCATAGGTAAAACGATTTACCCAACTGCTCATACATCACAAAACTGGCAATGGTAATGGCTGCTGTCGGAAAGGAGTATGCCCACCATGACAGTGCAAAATTCAGTTTGGCAAAACGCGGTAACTGGCTCACCAGCAGCAACGTCAGGAATAAACCACTGAAATATAGAAAACGGGCAAATGCATCCGGCTCGCCCCCGGTCAGTCGCATATAAGCCAGAAAGCCTACTGCTGGTGGTGCAATCAGGATAAACAGGGTTGGCAGCAGGCGCGCATCAATCGGCGCGTGGAATAAAACACGATAGAAGATAATGGTCATCAGAATCACCCAGAACAGCATACCGATGCTGAAGAAAAACCAGGAGACCTCCTGAAAACCCAGCGGTATGCCTGCAATCGGCACCAGCACATTACCCACCGCCGGAATAAACCAGGCCGGATTAACATGCTGAATCTGGAAGTGCTCATGGTGCATCCAGCTATTAATCACAAACAGGGTAAAAAACAGGTGCAATGTGATGCCGCTCAGCCACAAAACCAGGCTGATCCCTGAACTGAACTCCAGAAACGCCACTGCCAGCAACAGGAAGCTGATGGAAATAGTCGGGAAAAAGCTCAGTTTCACCGGATGCCTCATCTCGGCAAGCACCGAATCCCGGTAGCGTAATACTTTTTTAGTATAGATAACGGCAAAAGTGCCGAACACCAGTGTTGTGACCAGCAGCAGTAACAAACTGATACCGATATTAATGCCGAAAACATGCTGCGCCTTCTCCCACGCAATGGTCAGACCGGACAGCCCCATGACCATGGCAAAGAAAGAAATGGGAAAGTAGGCAATGCGTTCAGGTATCTGAGTTGATAACGGGTCGAGTGTTTGCTCTGAAACGTGTTCCATAGTTTTTTCCGGTAGAAATAATATAGCCGGAAATTTTAATGATTTCCGGCCATTACACTATGCGATTTCGCAAGAGCGATTCTATAAATTATACAAACAAGCGCGGCTCTTACACCTTGCACTCCTCAAAAATCCGCCGGTCACAACCTTTGCAAACCTCTTTATCCAGCTTCTGGTAAATCGCATGAATCGCGGCTTTTTTCGACTGGAAGATATTACGCACACCCACCTCATCGAAACATTCACAGGATTCCAGCGCCTCCCATAATCCTTCCTTGACGTTAATCAGATACAGGTTTCCACCCATTTTCTTGCGCCGCTGCGCTTCCTTGTACAAAGCATGGCTGCCCTGCAAATCCGCAAAATTAATGCCTTCACACACGATACCCAAATGCTTCTGCTCCGGAGCCTCGGCACGGATTTTGTCGAATTTATCTTCCAGATGGCTGACCGAGCCGAAAAACAGTGAGCCGTCAATCCGTAACAGGCGAACCTGCATACACTGCGGCAGATCCGGGTCACTGGAAAAAGAGTGATTCGGCAGGTTCTTATCCGGTGCACGGGTGACTATTTTCGGCTTGGAAACCTTTTCCAGATACAGGATCAGCGACAGCATAACACCGGCAAAAATGGCAAACTCCAGATCAAGGAATAAGGCACCAAAGAAGGTAGTCGCCAGCACCACTGACTCCCGTGCAGAGAAACGGATAATCTGACGGATTTCATGCCAGTCAATCAGCCCCCAGGCGACCAGAAACAGTACCCCGGCCATCGCTGCCTTAGGCAGATACGCCGCCAGTGGTGCCACCAGCACTACCATAAACATCAGCAACACCCCGGCAAACACCGCCGCCATCGGCGTGCGCGCACCGGATTCATAATTCACCCCGGTACGGTTAAAAGAGCCGGTGGATACGTAACCGGAGAAAAATGAACCGGCGATATTAGACAAGCCCTGGCCGATAAACTCCTGATTACCATCCAGCGTATAACCGCCACGCGCTGCCATGGAGCGCCCGATAGATACCGCCTCCGTCAGTGCAAACAGGGTTACTGCCAATGCGGCAGGCAGCAGGTTTTTAATATTCTCCAGCGTAATATCGGGTGAAGACAACGGTGGAAAATCATTAGGCAGCGCACCGACCGTAGCAATATGCGTCACCTCCGTACCCAGCCAGTAATTCAGTCCGGCACTGACCAGACTACCGGCCAGGATAGCGACCACCATGTAGGGCAGACGCTTCAGCCAGCGCTTGGTGGCAATCCCGGACAACAGCGTCAGCAGTGCAATACCGGTGGCATACGGGTTGACTTCCTGCAGATGATGACCGAAGCGGATCAGTATATCAGTCAGGTGACCGGCACTATCCATTTCAATACCGAAGAAATGTTTAAGCTGCTTGGCGGCAATCAGAATCGCCGCACCGGCAGTAAAGCCGACCACCACCGAGTGGGAGATAAAGTTAACCAGAGCACCCATGCGTGCCAAGCCCAGCGCCAGCTCAAACACCCCAACCATAAAGGTCAGGGTCAGTGCCAGCAGCACATAATCCGGGCTGCCCGGCAGCGCATAAACAGATAGTGATGAAAACAAAACCACCGAAGCCGCCGTCGTTGGCCCCGATACCAGATGCCGGGATGAGCCGAACAAAGCAGCAATAATCGCCGGAATCATCCCGGCATACAGGCCATACTGGGGCGGCATACCGGCGATGGTAGCAAAAGCAACCCCCTGGGGCAGCACCACAATCGAGCCGGTCAGACCGGCGATCAGATCCGCCTTCAGGTCACGGCCATTAAGCTGCGGCAACCAGTTAAGAAAAGGAAGAAACCAGCTCCATACAGGAGAAACTTGAGCAACAGACATTTATATTTCCCGGATTACTTGTTGTGATAAGCAAGATCAGCTGACGTGACTGCTGCACCTTCATTAGCGTGTTCTTGCTGTGCCTGTTCGCTATGGATACGCTCCAGCGCACGGGCCAGGTTTTCCTGTTTAGCTTCTTCGCTCAGATAGTCACCTGCATGCTGCAATGCCAGTGCATTCAGGATAGTTTTTAGTGTTTCGGGTAAAAAATTCATATTTCAAATTCCGGTTTTATGGACTCTGCTTACTGTCTAGCAAATCCTGTGCCAGCCCCCGAATGAAACTAAGTCATTGTTAAAATTCAGCTTTTTCATTTAACAATAAGCGCTTTTGCTAAACCGGATGTTTCAGATTGCAACAGCAAATTGTGGTATATCTGCAACTGTATGATTTTGAAGACATTTGATTTTACAACAACAGACTGTTACAAATCACAACGCAATGTTGCAATTTGAAATAGTAGACGATGACCAGCCTGCACCGGAAAATCACCCTGGCCTTTCTGACCTTCGCCATCCTGACCGGTAGTCTGGCGGCTTTTTCATTTCTGGATTTATTGTTTCTGGAAAACCAGATGCAACAGGGCATGGTGATAAACACCCTGGAATCTAATGTGCAGAGTATGCGCCGGGAAGAAAAAAATCTGTTCCTGTACAAAGATGAAGCGGCACGCAAAGAGGCGGTCAGCTTGGCAGCGAAAACACTGCAGCTGTTACGGGATCAGACCGCAGCCCTGGAAGCGGTGGATGATAACGGCCAGCTCGTTTCACTGAATGGCGCTTTACAGGATTACCACCGGCAACTACAACAATACTCCCTGCCCTCACCGCCGGATGGTGAACCGGAAGCAGTGATCCGTACACTGGGACATCAGATTTCCCGGATCAGTGAAGATCTGTTTGTTCAGGAGCATCAGCTGTTGCAGCGGGCAGTATCGGGCGCAAAATGGGGACAGGCCATTGCGATTGGTGTACTGACAATCCTGCTGCTGATTGTCGGGCGGCTGCTGGCACGTTCAGTGGTTGAGCCGATGAAACGTCTGATTGAGGAACTGAATACCATTGCGGCCGGACAGTTTGAGCGGTTACCGATCCAGTCCCGTAATGCGGAACTGATTGCCCTGCGCAAAGCGTTTAACCGCATGCTGAGTGAACTGGAAGCACGGCGGCGGCGCCTGATTCAGTCAGAAAAGCTGGCCGCGCTGGGGGTGCTGGTGTCCGGGGTGGCACATGAGCTGAATAATCCGCTGTCGAATATATCCTCGTCCTGCCAGTTGTTGCTGGAAGAAATGGACAACGCTGAGCACGAAATGTTGATGGAGTGGGCGCGCACCATCGACGGCGAAACCGAACGGGCACGACGCATTGTCGATGCACTGCTGGATTTCGGACGACGCCGCGAGCCTTACCGGGAAACGGTTAATCTGGCTGAGCTGCTGGAGCGAACCTTGTTACTGTTACAGGGGGAGTTTCGCAAAACACGTACTCCGCCGGTTGTGACTGACCTTCCTCACGAGCTGGTCATGCAGGTGGATGTACAACGCATGCAGCAGGTGCTGATTAATCTGCTGCGTAATGCGGCGGACTGCGGGGACGGCGTGCAGATTACCGTGAGCGCCCGGCAGCTGCCAGCGGATGAGGTGAGAATACCGGATAATGCCACAGTGATTGGTGAGCCACGCTGTGACCCCCGCACAGTGAAACAGGTGACAGAAATCATGATTGCAGATAACGGGCCGGGCATTGCGGCGGCTGATCTGCCGCGGATCTTTGAGCCGTTTTATACCACCCGCAAAACGGGACAAGGCATGGGACTGGGTTTGTATATCGTGCAGGAAGTGGTACAGGAACATGAAGGCTGTATTGCGGTAACCAGTAATCCCGGCAAAGGAACGCAGGTGATTATCCGCCTGCCGGAGAAGCGTTGATGAATATTCAGAGCAACGGGGATACCCCACGCATTCTGGTGGTGGACGATGAAGCCGTGGCAGTGCGCAATCTGGCCTATGCACTGCGCAAGCTGGATTATGAGGTGACCACCTGCGAAAGCGGCACGGCTGCACTACAGGCTCTGCACCGGCAGCAGTTTGATGTGGTACTGACCGATTTACGCATGGAGCCGGTGGATGGTATGGCGGTGCTGAAATATGCCCTGGAAGCCGATCCCGATGTGGCGGTGGTGATGATTACTGCACACGGCACACTGGGCTCGGTGGTCGAAGTGATGAAGGCCGGTGCGTTTCATTATGTGGCCAAACCGTTCCGGCTGGATGAGGTGCGCAGCATTGTCGCCGGTGCCCTGCAACTGGTGCAGCTGAAGCGGGAAAACCGCCAGCTGCGGGAACAGGTCGGCAGCGGCCTGCATACCATCGGCGGGCTGGTGACCCGTAATCCGGCCATGCACCAGCTGCTGGATACCGCGCGGCAGATTGCCGGTACCGACACCACCGTGCTGATCAGCGGGGAGAGCGGCACCGGTAAGGAACTGCTGGCGCGCTATGTGCATGATCACAGCACCCGGCGTAAGGCAGCCTTTATTGCCGTAAATTGCGGTGCGCTGCAGGAGGACTTGCTGGCCAATGAACTGTTCGGGCATGAAAAAGGAGCCTTTACCGGCGCAGTTGAAATGCAGCCCGGTCTGATTGAAGCTGCAGATGGTGGCACGTTGTTTCTGGATGAAATCGGCGAAATGTCGCTGAATATGCAGGTGAAATTACTGCGGGTGGTACAGGAGCGCGAGGTACAGCGGCTGGGGGCACAGAACACCATTACCGTGGATGTGCGCCTGATTACTGCCACACACCGCGATTTACGCCGGGAAGTGGCCGCCGGACGCTTTAGGCAGGATTTGTATTTCCGGCTGGATGTAGTCGGCCTGCACCTGCCGCCGCTGGACAAACGGCAGGAGGATATTCCGCCGCTGGCGTTTTACTTCCTGCGCAAACATGCCCTGCGCATGGGCCGGGAGGTAACGAACATTGACCCGGAGGCATTATCGGCACTGCTGGCACATCATTATCCCGGCAATGTGCGCGAGCTGGAAAACCTGATTGAGCGCGGGGTGGCACTGGCAAAAACAGAAGAACTGACGCTGGCGGATTTACCGCAAGCATTGCAGTCACAAGCTGCTGCGCTGATACAGCCGGAGGAAATTTTGCCACCGCCGGAGCCGGAACAACAGCTCCCGACTCTGGCGCAGCGCGAAGAAGAATATATCCGTTATGTGCTGGAACACTGTCAGGGCAACCGCACCCGGGCGGCGCAAATACTGGGGATTGACCGGGTATCATTGTGGCGAAAGCTGAAGAAGTACGGGCTGGATGAGTGATAGCCTGATATTCTCTGTACTCAGCCTGACAGGAGATCCGGTATCATGAACTTCACCTTCAAACGCAGTGACTTCCCCGCCGGTTTTGAATTCGGCGTCTCGACCTCCGCCTACCAGACCGAAGGCAGCCGCTTCGGCAATTGCGGCACTTCACAATGGGATGTCTTCGCCGCCACACCCGGCAATGTGGTACGCGGTGAAAATGGTGCTACCGCCTGTGACCACTACCACCGCTGGGCAGAAGACCTGGATCTGATCCGGGACTGCGGCATGGACGCCTACCGCTTCTCGACTTCCTGGGCCAGAGTGATGCCGGAAGGCCGGGGACGGGTGAATCAGCAGGGACTGGATTTCTACGAACGCATTGTCGATGGCCTGCTGGAGCGCGGCATTAAACCCTATGCCTGTCTGTACCACTGGGAGCTGCCTGCTGCCCTGCTCGATCTGGGTGGCTGGCGTAACCGTGATATTGCGGATTGGTTTGCTGATTTTACCGAGGTGGTAATGCGGCGCATCGGCGACCGTTTACATGCCGCCAGCACCTTTAATGAACCGTGGTGTATTGCCTGGCTGAGTCATTTTATGGGTCACCATGCCCCCGGTCTGCGCGACATCCGTGCGGCTGCCCGTGCCATGCATCATGTGTTACTGGCCCATGGCCGTTCGATACAGGCCATGCGCGCGCTGGGTATGGACAATCTCGGCGTGGTAATGAATTTTGAGCATGTCGCTGCTGCCGATGACAGTGCGGCATCAGCACAGGCCGCACAATTATATGACGGGATTTATAACCGCTTTTTCCTCGGTGGTGTGTTTAAAAAAACCTATCCGGAAGATGTGTTGAGCGCCGGACTGGAAGCTCACCTGCCCGCTGATTTTCAGGATGACATGGATATTATTTCCATGCCGGTGGACTGGTTCGGCATCAATTACTACACCCGTAAACTGATTGCCGATGACCAGTCCGGGCTGCTTCCCTACAGCTGCGAAGTACCCGGCCCGCTGGAAAAAACCGCGATGGACTGGGAGGTCTATCCGGAGGGGCTGGATTACTTTATCCACTGGATTAACCGCGAATACACGCAGGGGCTGCCGATGTATATCACCGAAAACGGCATGGCGTCCTACGATAAGGTGGTGGACGGTAAAGTGGATGACCCGGCACGGATTGCGTTTATTGACCAGCATGTGGCAGTAGTCAGAAAGGCGATTGCACAGGGCGTTCCGGTAAAGGGGTATTTCCTCTGGTCATTGCTGGATAATTATGAATGGGCGCTGGGCTATGACAAGCGTTTCGGGCTGGTGCATGTGGACTTCGACAGTTTGCAGCGCACGCCTAAGGGGTCTTATTATGCGTTACAAAAGGCTTTACAGTGCTGAGGTGGTTTTCTGTTTACCCGCTGCTTGTTTATATTAGACTAACAAACCATTATGAGAACCAATAATGCAGGATCAGTATGAACCTGAAAACACTTTCCGAAAAACTCGGCTTATCCCAAACCACGGTCAGCCGTGCCCTGAACGGCTATCCGGAGGTCAGCCAGCAAACCCGCGAGCGGGTGCTTAAAGCTGCCCGGGAGGTAAATTACAGCCCTAACCGTTTTGCCCGGTCACTGGCCACCGGAAAAACCGGACATATCGGCCTGATTTATCCGGTGGAGCATAACCTTATTACCCCGTTGTTCAATGAGTTTCTTGGGGGAGTCACGCAGCAACTGGTTAAATCCGGAATGGATCTGAGTATTATCCCCACGACCATGGAAAACGAGCTGGAAACTTACCGTAATATAGTGGCAACCGGGCGGGTGGATGGCTTGATTGTCAGCTCACCGCTGCGTAAAGACCCGCGTATTGAATACCTGAGCAGTACTGAAATGCCTTTTATTGTTCATGGCCGGACTTGTGATGAAGACCGCGGTGAAAGTAATAAACATGCACCTTTTTCTTTTCTGGATGTAGATAATACCGGCGCTTTTTACAAAGGCACCCGTTTATTAGCTGATATGGGGCATAAATATATTGCGCTGCTTAACGGGAATATGGATTTCACCTTTGCTTTCCACCGTTACCAGGGTTATCAGCAGGCGCTGGAAAATGCCGGATTGCCTATTGAACAAAAACTGATTTTTTCGCGGGAAGATATGACGGAAATAAATGGTTATGAGATGACCTGCGCAGCATTAGCCATACACCCGCGTCCCAGCGCATTTATTTCTTCCAGTATGATTCTCACCCTGGGGATGCGCCGGGCAATCAGGGATCATAATTTAGTCATTGGCAAAGATATTTCAGTGATCAGTTATGATGACGGCCTGCCGTATCTGGAAAGCAGCAAACTCAATCCGGCTCTTACCACCGTTTACTCCTCCATACGCCGGGCCGGTTATGACATTACCGAACATCTGCACCAGATTATTCTGACAGACCGGAAATATGAGGTGCGTAAAGTGCTTGATGTGGAGCTGATTATACGCGGCTCTACCAGAACCTATTGATCCCCTTCAGACCCCGGTACCGGCCCGGCACTGACCATGCGCATATTCCGGGTACGCAAAACCGGCTGCTGCTCCGAGACTCTGGACTCACGCCACACCATCAGCACCCCGGATAACACCGTAATACAGGCGCCAATCACAATGTACCGATCCAGGTGCTCATTAAAAAACAGGATACCGTACAACACGGCCCAGATCAGCTGGCTATACTGCATGGGCGCTGCCATTGCCGCCGGCGCATTGCGGTAGCCGTACAACACTAACAGCTGGCCCAGCAAGGCCAGCACGCCGACCGCAAACATCATGCCCAGATCACTCAGTTGCATCGGCTGATACACAAAGTACAGCACGCCGCCGGAGACCAGGATATTCAGAAACATCGGCACCAGAATCATGGTTTCCGGATTTTCCAGCGAGCCGATTTTGCGCGAAATCACTGCCGCACCGGCACCGCAAAATGCAGACAGCAGGCTGAACAGGTGCCCCCATTCCAGCGTTTCCACACTGGGCCGCAATACCACTACCACGCCGGCCAGCCCGAGCAGGATAGTCATCCAGCGGAACAGGTGAATGCGCTCACCGAGAAACGGAATCGCCAGCAGGGAAATAATCAATGGTGTGGTAAATAACAAAACATACGCCTGCACCATCGGTAACAGCGAAAAGCCGAGCATGGCAAAACACAGCGCACCGACCATCAACAGACCACGCATTAACACCAGCAGCGGAAACACCGGGCGCAGGGAAATCTGCCGGGTATCGAACATGCGCACCAGCGAAAACGGCACATAGCCAAACAGCATGGCAAAAAAGATGGTCTGAAAAACCGAATAGTTGTTCAGTATTTTTACCAGCAAGTCATGCACCGAAAATACCGCAAATCCCGCCAAAGCAAACAGCAAGCCCTTTACCGCTGATTGCGGTGCTGAAGAAACATCCGTCATTTTGTTATTTTTTAATTCCAGGTACCGAAAAATACGCCATGAGCAGCCAGGCTGATCACACCACCGTCACAATCTGCACAGGCTTCAAAACCATGCCCCGTTACCGCCTGAAGGTCAGGCTTCGCGCTATCAAATACCACCGGCACACCCTGCAGATTAAACGCGCATAATAGGCGCTTACCGGCCTCACCACAAACAAAAGCCACCACATTTTCCGGCGCATCAAGCACTTCCAGCTCACGACTCAGCAAAGCCGCCTGCTGACGCCGCCAGCCCAGGAACTGCCGCACCTGATTCAGTGTCGATGCAACGTCAGCATCCTGCACATTCACCGCCCGTTGTTTGTGTGGAGTAACCACCGGCAGCCACGGTTTAGCGCTACTGAAACCACCCTGTTCCTGCTCAGCCTCCCAGGCAATCGGCGTACGGCAGCCATCGCGTCCTTTATAGCCCGGCCAGAAGCGAATCCCGAACGGGTCCTGCAGATCCTCAAACGCCACCTCCGCCTCAGGAAAGCCCAGCTCCTCACCCTGATACACACAGGCACTACCGCCCATCGAAGTCAGCATGGCAATCAGCATTGCCGCGCCCTGCGGCCCGGTACCCCAGCGACTCACCACACGCATCACATCATGATTGGAAAACGCCCAGCACGGCCAGCCACTGCCCACCCGCTGCTGCATGGTTTTCAGGATATAAGTCACATGCGCGGCGCTATATTCGGTGGTCATGAAGTCAAAGCTGTAGGCCATGTGCAGGCGTTTGCCCTGTTCGGTATAAGTGGCAATCGTCGAATACATATCGCGCACTGCACCCAACTCACCGACGCTGGTAGTGGCCGGATACTGATCCAGCAAAGCGCGGAAACGCTCCATAAATACAGGTGTCTCGGGACGGTTAATATTGTAAACCGGATCCTGCATCGCATAAGGATTGGTCACATCAATGCCGTTAATGTGCCCACCCGGCTGGATCGGCGGATTATCACGCAGCTCAGCATCATGGGTGTACATATTCGCGGTATCCAGACGGAAGCCATCCACACCGCGTTCCAGCCAGAACCGGGTCACCTCCAGCAGCGCGTCCTGTACCTGCGGATTATGGAAGTTCAGATCAGGCTGGCTGACCAGAAAATTGTGCATGTAATACTGACGGCGCACAGCATCCCACTCCCAGGCAGAACCGCCGAAAATCGACAGCCAGTTGGTCGGTGGCGTACCATCCGGCTTCGGATCCGCCCAGACATACCAGTCCGCTTTGGCATTATCGCGAGAACCACGGCTTTCCTTAAACCAGGCATGCTGATCCGAGGTATGCGACAGCACCAGATCAATCAGAATCCGGATGCCGCGCTGATGCGCCTGCTCAATCAACTCATCGAAATCCGCCAGCGTGCCGAACATCGGGTCAACATCGCAATAATCCGACACGTCATAACCGAAGTCTTTCATCGGCGAGGTGAAAAAAGGCGAAATCCAGATCGCATCAATATTCAGCGACTGCAGATAATCCAGCTTGCTGACTATGCCCGGCAAATCACCGATACCGTCGCCGTTACTGTCCATATACGAACGCGGGTAGATCTGATAAATCACCGCCCGCCGCCACCAGTCCGCATCGCCACCTAATTGTTTAGTCACCTGATTCTTCGCCATTTTCTCCAGCCTCATATCCATATCCGGAAATACTCCGGTATTATTTATTTTTCCACCAGCCAATAAAAACCACAGGCCGGAACCTCAAGCAAATGCCCCTTCAGTACCGGCACGATTTTTTCACTGTAAAGATCATATAACTCACCCTGTGCATAGCCTGCGTGGCGGATGGCATCCAGATTCAGGTGGTGAGTGTGGCGGTCAAAATTAGCCACCACTAGTACACTGCGCTGCCCTGCATTCAGTGCCGGACGTAACAGGGTCAGCAGATGTGGATTATCATTAGCCAGTATTGCCCGGTTATTAAAATCTGCCAGCACCGGCAATTGTTTACGCAGGCTGATCAGCCGCTGCAGTGCGCTGAACACCGTATGCTGGTAAGTGCCCGCGATATGCCGCTGCCCGGCCAGTTCCCAATCCATTTGCGGACGATGCACCCAGCGGTTATCCGCCGCATGCTCTGCCACCTGCAGATAGCGGTAATCATTCAGCGTCGCCAGCTCATCCCCGTAATACAGCAACGCAATACCACCATAGGCCATAATCAGTGCATGCAGGGTAATAATCCGCTGACAGGCCAGCGCCACTGCGGCCTGATCGCCGTTTTCCAGCGCCAGCTCCAGTCCAGCCAGTGAGGCCAGACTGCCGGAAATCCGTGCATCACCGGTTTTCTCATTCACCCCGAACAGACAGCCGCGCGCGGTTGAAAACGGGAAAGCACCGCTGAAATAGTCTTTCAGATAACGCCGGTGCAGAAAGGGATCAAAACCGGCGCGGCGGATAGATTCATCCTCAAAGCCCAGCCCGATGTCATCATGACAACGCACATAATTCAGCCAGGTGGTACGGAGTGGCTTTTCCGGCAGACTCCATAAAGCCTGCTCGGTGACATCCGCCCTGCCCGTCGCCACCGCATCCCACAGCAGTGCCATAAAGGTGGCATTGTAGGCAATCTGGCATTCATCATGCTGTGCATCACCGAAGTACGGCAGAATATCGCGCGGCGCCACAATCGCCTCGGCAATCGCCAGCACACCGGGGCAGACAATCTGCATACAGTCGCGGAATAATTGCAGAATGGTATGCGCCTGCGGCAGGTTCTGGCTGGTAGTACCCAACATTTTCCAGATAAACGCCGGGGCATCGAGACGCAGAATATCCGCGCCCTGATTCGCCCAGTAGAAAATAATATCCAGCATTTCAGTCAGCACGGCGGGATTGGTGTAATTCAGATCCCACTGATACTGATTAAATACCGTCATTACCCACTGCTGCAACTCATCATCCCAGGTGAAATTGCCCGGCGCAGTTTCCGGGAATATTTCCGGCATGCTCTGATCAAAATGATCCGGCAGAGTACGATCCGGATACAAATAATAATAATCCTGATACTGCGGCTCACCGGCCCTGGCCCGCTGCGCCCATTCGTGCTCATCCGAGGTATGGTTAATCACAATGTCCAGGGTCAGCAGCATGCCGTTATCACGCAGAGTCTGACTGAGGGCGGCAATATCCGCCATGCTGCCGAAACGCGGATCAACATCGCGGAAATCACTGATGGCATAGCCGCCGTCATTGGCTCCCTGCGGACAGCGCATCATCGGCATAATATGAATCATATTCACACCGAGTTCCTGAAGATAATCCACCCGCTCGCGGATACCGCTGAGATTACCGGCAAAACGGTCGCCATACATCGCCATCCCCACCCAGTACTGACTCAGAAACCAGTCCGGGTCAGCCTCGCGTTGCTGATCCAGTTGTTGCAGGGCTGGTTTACGCTGCTTAAATGCCTCGCGCAGATGATCCAGTAAATGCGCCAGTTGCTGCTCAGCATCTTCACGCTGGCCGTACAGCTGCATAAACAGGGCGCGCATGGAGTCATAATTCGCCGCCAGCCGCAAATGGAAACTGTATACCGTACCGGCACTAATACGCTCATCATCCTGCAGGGCCAGAACCTGCTGCAGTGCGATCTGATTTTCGGGTCTATACATAGATCTCGCTCAAAAACTCTTACACAATGATACAGCTCACTTATTCCCTGCTTTTTATTCCACAAAGCAAATAATCGCTATTGACACTGACAGTGTGATAAATCAATACTAATTGAAATTGAATTTTTTCCAAAGCACTTTGGATGACACTGTATAGGACTTTTTAACAAATAGTTCCAATAAATCGTTAAACCAGATCGAGGAGGAATCGATGCGTTTAAACCTTAAATCTGCAGTTGCCGCCGGTATAATTGCCGCCACTACCTTTGCAGGCACCCTGTCTGCAGCAGAAATGCCATTCAAACCGGGCGAAGGTGAGTTTAACTGGGAAAGTTTTGAAGCCCTGAAAAAAACCGATCTGAAAGGAGAACAGGTGACGGTTTTTGGCCCGTGGCTGGGCCCGGATCAGGAGCTGGTTGAAAGTGTACTGGCCTATTTCGCTGAGGCTAATAACGCAGATGTTAAATATGTCGGCTCCGACAGTTTCGAGCAGCAAATCATGATTGATGCTGAAGCAGGCTCAGCACCGAATATTGCAGTATTCCCGCAACCCGGCCTGGCCTCTGACATGGCCAAGCGCGGTTTTCTGACTCCGCTGGGTGCTGAAACCGCTGACTGGGTTAAGGAGAACTATGCGGCGGGTCAGTCCTGGGTAGATCTTGGAACCTATGCCAATGCAAAGGGTGAAAAAGAACTGTTTGGCTTCTTCTTCAAGGTGGATGTGAAGTCACTGGTCTGGTACTCCCCCGAAAATTTCGAAGATGCGGGCTATGAAATACCGGAAACCATGGAAGACCTTAAAAAGCTTACCGACAAGATCGTTGAGGACGGTGGCACTCCGTGGTGTATCGGTCTGGGTTCCGGCGGCGCGACCGGCTGGCCTGCAACTGACTGGGTGGAAGACATGATGCTGCGCACCCAGCCACCGGAAGTGTACGACCAGTGGGTCAGCAACGAGATTCCGTTTACCGATGAGCGCGTGGTTGCCGCGATTGATGAGTTCGGCGCCTTTGCCCGCAATGATAAATACGTTGCCGGTGGCGCAGGATCAGTGGCATCAACAGACTTCCGTGACAGCCCGAAAGGCCTGTTCTCATCACCACCGCAGTGCTATATGCATCGTCAGGCTTCCTTTATCCCATCCTTCTTTCCCGAGGGTACCGAGCTGGGGGCGGATGCAGATGCTAACTTTTTCTACTTCCCCGCCTACGCCGACAAAGATTTGGGTAAGCCGGTTTTAGGTGCCGGTACTGTGTTCGCGATTACCAAAGACAGTCCGGCTGCCCGGGCACTGATCGAGTTCCTCAAGTCACCGATTGCGCATGAGGTGTGGATGGCGCAAAAAGGCTTCCTCACTCCGCATAAAGGGGTCAATACCGAGCTTTATGCAGATGACACCCTGAAAGGCATGGGTAATATTCTGCTGAATGCCACCACCTTCCGCTTTGACGGCTCAGACCTGATGCCCGGCGGCGTGGGTGCCGGTAGTTTCTGGACCGGTATGGTCGATTATGTCGGTGGTAAAGATGCCAAGGAAGTGGCTAAAGCCATTCAGGACAGCTGGGATGGTTTGAAGTAGGGGGCTGAAAAAACGCGAAGCCTTCTCCACCCTCACCCCAACCCCTCTCCCTGAGGGAGAGGGGCTTTAGTCCGGCTTGCAAGCAATATCCGTGATCTCCCCCTCGCCCTATGAGGGAGAGGGGGTCGGGGGGGTGAGGGTGTTTACAATAGCTTCATACACAGGAGGAGTACATGAATCCAGCACTACAGGGCCTGTTGACCATCATCATTGGCGTGGGTGGTTGCGTCGGCTATTTCTATTTCTCCAATCAGTTTCTCGACAAGGTGTTATTTCCCGCCAAAGGGCCGCATGCAGGCAGGAATATCAACCGCGCTAACCTGATCCGTCCCTGGTTATTTCTGCTCCCTGCCCTGCTGGCACTCGGCCTTTACCTGGCTTATCCGGTGGTGGAAACCCTGCGCTTATCCCTGACCGAACGACTGCCGGGCGGTGAATCAGCCTTTGTCGGTCTGGCCAATTACCAGCAAATGTTCGGTGAACCGAAATTCTGGGAAGCGATGCGCAACAATATGCTCTGGCTGCTGGTGGTACCGGCGCTGTCCACCGTATTCGGCTTATTGGCCGCGCAGCTCTCCGACCGGGTGTTCTGGGGCAATCTGGCCAAGTCACTGATTTTCATGCCGATGGCGATTTCCTTTGTCGGTGCGGCGGTTATCTGGAAGCTGGTTTACGATGCCCGCCCCATCGATCAGGAGCAAATCGGGGTATTAAACGCCCTGTATATTTTCTTTGGTGGCGACTCACCGCAAAACTGGCTGACAATCCCGTTCTGGAATAATTTCTTCCTGATGATTGTGCTGGTCTGGATCCAGACCGGTTTTGCTATGGTTATCCTCTCTGCTGCCCTGCGCGGCATTCCCGAAGAAACCATTGAGGCAGCCATTATCGATGGCGCCAATCCGTTCCAGATCTTCTTCAAAATCAAAGTCCCGCAAATCATGGGCACCATCGTGGTGGTGTGGACAACGATTACCATCGTGGTGCTGAAAGTGTTCGACATTGTATTCGCGATGACCAATGGCCAATGGGAAACCCAGGTACTGGCCAATTATATGTACGACAAGCTGTTCCGCGCCAATGACTGGGGTGTGGGCTCGGCTAGCGCGATGATTATTATGCTGCTGGTGACACCGATTCTGGTCTGGAATGTGTATAACGCCCGCAAGGAGATGCGCTGATGGACAATATCGTTGGCAAAAAATCCGGCCTGACCTGGGCGGTACATATCTCGCTGCTGGTACTGGTGCTGCTGTGGCTGTTCCCGACTGTGGGGCTGCTGGTGTCGTCCTTCCGCACCGCTGATCAGATTGCGACCAGTGGCTGGTGGAACTCACTCACCGCCTCGGAACAAAACTATACCCTGCGCGCCGACCCGCCGGACAAGCAGGTGGAGAGGGACGGAAAATTTGTGATTGAGGGAAATCTGTTTGGTGAGGACAGCGCGGCCAATATCTCTGTCTGGGGCACCAGCTCCCGGGCAATCAGTGACTATAAAGCCGGTGACACAGCCGATCTGGGCAAAGGGGAAACCGTGACCGTGCAGGCCAACGGTGATTACCGCATGGAAAGCAGCACAGCCTTCAGCGGCAACCGTGGCCAGCGTATATTCGTGACCGCAGAAACACCACCGGAATTTACCACTGAGAACTATCAGAATGTTCTGTTTGATGAAAGTAACCGCGAAGGGATGGCCAAGGCTTTTTTCAACACGCTGACGGTGACTATACCCGCGACAATCATCCCGATCCTGATTGCCGCTTTTGCGGCCTATGCGCTGGCCTGGATGGACTTTCCGGGGCGGGCCTTGCTGATTGCTGCGGTCGTGGGTTTACTGGTCGTGCCTTTGCAACTGGCACTGATTCCGCTGCTGAAATTTCATAACGAGATCGGCCTGGGCAAAGGTTATGTCGGCGTCTGGCTGGCCCATACCGGCTTCGGGCTGCCGCTGGCGATCTATCTGTTACGCAATTATATGGTCGGTCTGCCACGCGATATTATTGAAAATGCCAAAGTGGATGGTGCAACAGACTTTCAGATTTTTACCAAAATTATCCTGCCACTATCGTTCCCGGCCCTGGCCTCCTTTGCCATTTTTCAGTTCCTGTGGACCTGGAATGACCTGCTGGTGGCACTGGTCTTTCTGATCGACTCCACCGGAGAAACCACAGTAATGACCAAGCAGATTGTGGAATTGCTGGGCACGCGGGGCGGCAACTGGGAAATACTGGCAACCTCGGCCTTTGTGTCGATTGCGGTACCGCTGCTGGTTTTTTTCATGATGCAGAAGTATCTGGTACGCGGATTGCTGGCCGGGTCGGTGAAATAATGGTCTTACCGGATATAAGGCAGCCTGTCGTAGTTTGTCTGCAAGGCAAGTATGTTTGAGCGAAGCGAGTTTACGCAGCCTGAAAGACAAGCTACGACAGGCTGCCTCCCTACCCCGACCACCTTATGAATAAGATACAAAATGAGGAAAGAGAATCATGGCCGATCTGAAACTTGTCAATGTTGAAAAAACATACGGCGGCAAAAACAAAGTTAATGTACTGAACAACATTAATCTTGAGATCGAAACCGGTGAACTGATCGTCTTTGTCGGCCCTTCCGGCTGTGGTAAATCCACCCTGCTACGCATGATTGCCGGACTGGAAAGCATTACCTCCGGCGACTTTTATATCGACGGGGAACACATGAATAATGTGCCACCGGCACAGCGCGGCATTGCCATGGTGTTCCAGTCTTATGCACTGTATCCGCACATGACGGTGCGCGAGAATATGTCTTTTGCGCTGAAACTAGCCAAAAAATCACCACAGGAAATTGAAGCAGCGGTCAGCAAAGCGGCCAAAATCCTGCAGCTGGATGAGTATCTGGACCGCCTGCCCAAAGCCCTGTCCGGTGGACAGCGCCAGCGGGTGGCGATTGGCCGTTCGATTGTGCGTGACCCCAAGGTTTATCTGTTTGATGAGCCGTTATCCAATCTGGATGCCGCACTGCGGGTGGCGACGCGGATTGAAATTGCCCAGCTGAAAGAAAGCATGCCGAATTCGACCATGATTTATGTGACCCATGATCAGGTGGAGGCGATGACGCTGGCGACACGGATTGTAGTACTGGCGAACAAGGGCATCGCGCAGGTGGGCAGCCCGCTGGAGTTGTATGAACGCCCGGAAAATGAGTTTGTCGCGCAGTTTATCGGCTCGCCTGCTATGAACCTGCTGGCTGGTGAAATTGTGGAAACAGGTGCAGTGACCAGGGTTAAGGTACACCAGGGCGGAGGCGTCATTGAAGCGGGTATCCCGACAGAGGATAATCAGCGCGGCCTGAGTGTCAATGTGGGGATTCGTCCGGAGGATATGCTGCCGACGGATACGGAGAATTATGCATTTGAGGGTAAGATTGAGATTGCTGAGGCACTGGGTGAGGTGACACAGGTTTATTTTACCAAACCCAATGAGGGTGGAGGCTCAATAATTGCCAAGCTACCGGGGATTCACCGGGATGTGCGCGGACAGACTATGCGCTTGTCGGCGGATGCCGGTAAGGTGCATTTGTTTGCGGACGGGAAATCGCTTTTGTACCGGTGATTGATTTCACGGCAGCAACTCCTGCGATCTTTGAGATTCCGGAGCTGCGCCGTACTGTGTTTAACTGTGTTGAAAAGACGCTGATCATGCTGTGCCACCTTGCGGGATAAATAACCTATAACCTGAATGTTTATTTTTGCTGCTGCAAAGTGTTTGTTATATTCGATTTTCGGAGGAGTCAATTTATTGCCAGGAGTAAAGTTCGATGTTGTGTCTACAGGATATTGTCGGAATATCTGAATGTTCCGAGCAAAAAATTAATGAAATCATAAGTACCAAATCAAAAGATTTTCAGCATTTGTATTTAAAAATAACCCAAGTTACTATCCATACCCAGCTAAATTCTCAGGTAAACCTAATTTGATATTCATCGCCAATCGCCTCAAGAATTTTATTAAGCCAGTATTTGAAGTGAATCGAGTCACGGAACGCTTGCAGCGGCAACCACTCATATTTGATTTTCCGCCACAGGATTTCAATTAAGTTCAACTCAGGTGAGTAGGTGGGAAGATAGCGCGGGATAACGCCACGTAACCACCAATCCTCCATACGCTCTTTAAAGGCTTTACTCCGGTGCATAGAGGCATTGTCGATAGGTACAAAACATAACTTACCCGTTTTCGAAAATTCTTCATCGTAATATTTTTGCGCAAAAGCATCAAAGACTTCAATCACGGTTTCTGTGGTCACAGAACCTTCTGTAACCTGGTAGAACCACTCGCCTTGGCGACCCATAAAACCCAGCACATTCTGACGTTTACTCCGTTGGCTGGGGATGCGGCAAGTTTCTCCAATAGCTTGCCAACCATAAGGAACGACCGGGGTTAGGCTGAAACCGGATTCATCAAAGTAACGCAGACAGATAACACCCTCATCTTCCTTTTGCTGAAGAAACTGCATGACCTCCTGGTCTTTGCGAAACACCTCTTCATCACGTCTCTCTTTGCTGGAACGCCTCAATCGCTTCCAACGGTACAAAATTTTTTTGCAGGGCACGCTTGTAGGTATCGATGCTGAGCGCTTTGCCGGTTTCACCTTCTAACCGTACAATCGCTTGCTTGAGTTGATGCGGGTTTTCATCGACATAGCCCCGAAAACGTTCAATCTCCGGCTCAGTCAGCGACCGGGGACGACCGCTCTTGGGCTTATCCTGTAAACCCACCAGCCCATCCGATTCCCAGTCATCTATCCATTGACTTGCGGTCGCACGATTCACTTCAAAAATGTCAGACAGTTGTGACAATGTATAGCTTTTGTCACTGAGTAACACGGCATGGGCACGTTGACGGACTCGATTTGACGGGTGAAACTGGTGAGCTTCTTCAAGCGTTTTCTTAACAGCAGGAATCAGGTGTGAGACGAATTTCATAGCAAAACCATTAGGTTACGACTAACATGGTAATTATACCAACAATAATCACAGAAATCTTTTGCTTTGGTACTTAAACAAAGAAAAAGTACCTGAAGCTATTGCTTATGTAATGGCTGAACAAGCTAATCAATTTCCCGCCAAACAACCTGAGAATCAAATTAAACCTGTTAACCAGAAAGCCCGTTTGGGAAATACTGTTAAAACACGATTATCATCACATCAAGCTAAATCAAATAGTTACAGACATATACCAGGACAAATTCCAATCATGCCACAACCGGTATACTCTAATCATACCGCACTTTAAATAAATGTAATTTATGTATATCAGTTTTAGCCAAGACTAATTAACTTTGGCTAAAACTGATATTAATTTACTATTTGAAAAATAAAGAATTCACTTTCTGATAAATGTTCGACTAAAAACGCGGGGCATTAAAAAATTTAAGCGAATTTGAAACACAGCCCGGCTCAGGCCACCAGATAAGCAGGCATCTGCATTTCATTCAGACGGCTGCGCACCCGTGCAAACTCAAACTTCAGTGTATTACCCTGATACACCTCTTCCAGCGCCACGTCCGTGGATAAAATCAGCTGCACTTTCTGGTCATACAGCTCATCCACAAAATTCAGGAAACGCCGGGCCGGATTCTCACTTTCCTCATTCAGCACCGGCAGGTCAGAAACAATAATCGCCTCATACTGTTCAGCCAGTTTAATATAATCACTGGTCGCACGCGGACCATCAAACAGCACGGCAAAATCCATCCAGATAACATTGTCGGCTTTTTTACGCACCGGCAGACGGCGATGGTTAATGATAATTTCAACATCACTCTGCACCTCGCCCTGTGCCATTGCAGCAAAACGCTGCTCCAGCTCAAGATCAGACTGAGAGATATTTTTCCGGTCTGCATTTGATATTTCAGCAGAAACATCTTTCATGCGGTAATCAACGCCGTTATCCAGCTCAACCACGTGCATATGCTGCTTAATCAGCTCAATCGCCGGTAAGAAACGGGCCCGCTGTAAACCATCCTTATACAAATCATCCGGAATCCGGTTGGAAGTCGTCACAATCACCACATCATTCTGCATCAGACCTTCGATGATATGCGCCAGAATCATCGCATCACCAATGTCCAGCACATGAAATTCATCAATACAAAGCAGCTCCACATCGCTGGCCAGTTTTTTTGCCACTTCTTCCAGCGGATTTTCGTGACCGCTGCCCAGTTTACGCAATTCTTCATGCACCATCAGCATAAAGTGGTGGTAGTGGTAGCGCTGTTTTTCGAGGATGTTTACCGCACTGAAAAACTGATCCATGATCCAGGTCTTGCCACGCCCGACCCCGCCCCAGAAGTATGCACCCTTGACGGTAATTTCTTTCTTTGCCTGCGCCCGCGAGAAAAAACGGAAACCTTTCTTTTTCAACTGCGGGGGGGGACTGGGATTTTCAAGTTCATCCAGCAAGGTCTGCAGAATAGTTATAGCCTTTTCCTGTGCAGCATCATGCTGAATATGGCCGGAGTCGATTTCCTGTTGGTAACGGACAAGCAAACTCATAATAAGAAATCTGATATTGAGAAACAGAGTTATTGTCGACAATATGACATTTAGATGTCAACATCTCACTGCGGGTTTTCCGGAAAAGTCGTTAATTAGAGCGGATAAACCATTATAGCATATAGCCATGTCGACAATGGTGCGATGCAAAACAGATTAGCCCGGCGCTCGCCCTATCCACAACTCAGCCGGTTCTCCGTATGCATGGCAATCAAACGGCTCAGGGTACGTTTAAATGCAAACGTCAGGCGCCTGCCCTGATACAGCTGATCCAGCGTTGTTTCCGCAGAGAACAACAACCTCACCCGGCGGTCGTACAATTCATCGACCATATTAAAAAAGCGCCGTGCCGCCGGTTCATCCTCCTCCGTCATCACATGCACATTAGATAACATCACGATCTCATAACGGTCAGTCATCCATATATAGTCACTGGTGGTGCGTGTACCTTCACAGGCCACCGCAAACTCCAGCCAGATAATATTGTCTGAGGCACGCATCACCGGAACCGGACGGTGATTAATGGTAAATACCGCATCCCTGACCACCTCCCCCCGTGACAGGTTTTCAAAACAGACATCGAGATCCGTTTCGTCCGGCGTATCCAATTGCGGATTATCACCATAGGCCGCTTCTGCAAGCACCGTACGGTAGTCCTGCTGACTGTCCAGATGCAGAACCGTCATTTGCTGTTGCATAAAATCAGTGTACGGAACAAACACCTGTTTTTTCAGGTTACCCTGGTACAGCTCATCCGGATGCCGGTTTGAGGTTGTGACCAGTACCACATTATTTCGCATCAGATGATCCAGTACCGGGAGCAGCAAACGTGCATTGGTCACTTCCGTCAGGTGCAGCTCATCCAAACATAATAAACGTATATCACGGGCAAATTCTTTGGCAATGACCGCCAGCGGGTCTGACTGATCCGGATGTTGTTTGATGGCTTTGTGCAGCATTTCCATGAAGTGATGAAAATGATAACGCTGTTTTTGTTTAATATTGACTGCGTTGAAAAACATGTCCATCAGCCAGGTCTTCCCCCGGCCAACCCCGCCCCACAGATAAATACCTTTTGGTGCATCAGGCCGTTTACTTTCAGGTTCACTGAAAGTCTTTTTAAAAAAACCGAATAACCCGCCCGGTTTTTTACTCACCGGAGTCAGCGGGGATGGATGCTTTTCCAGCTTTGCAGACAAGCTATCCAGCAGCTTGACAGCCTGCTCCTGAGCAGTATCCTGACGGATAGTCTGAGCGGCAATTTTCTCATTATAAGCTGTTAATAAGGTCATATTGACAGGAGGTGCTCCTGGCGCACACAAAACGTGCGAAAATTTACATTAATGTCAACATTGTGCACTTGCACACTTGGAAAACAGGCTAATTCAGGCTAATATTAGCGCCTTGTAGGATCGTCATGTCGACAATCTGCAATAAACACATACCAACATACAGGTTCTCAAATATCTGCTTATGAAAACTTCCTCTAACAGACCTTTATCACCTCACCTGCAGGTGTACAAACCGCAAATGACATCAGCCATGTCTATTTTTCATCGCGGTACCGGCATCGTTCTTGCGATTGGCTCACTCCTCGTTGCCTACTGGTTAAGTGCAGTAGCCACAGGCCCTGAGGCTTATGCCACAGCAAGCGGAATTCTCGGCTCCTTTTTAGGCAAACTGATTTTGTTCGGCTGGACGTGGGCCCTATTTTACCATTTATGCAATGGTATCCGCCATTTGTTGTGGGATTCCGGTTTTGGTTTCGATATTCCGACAGTTTATCTGACCGGAAAAATTGTACTGGGTGCTTCGGCTGTTCTGACCGTGCTGTTATGGCTGGTCGCCTGATAAAGATAGAAAGAAGGATTTCATTATGAGTCTGATAACTCCTCTGAAAAAGGCCCGCGGGCTGGGATCGGCCAAAGACGGCACTCACCACTGGTGGATGCAGCGTGTGACTGCGATTGCACTGGTACCGCTGACCTTATGGGCAGCTTTCTCCGTTGCAGCCATGAGCGGCGAGAGTTACGAAGTGGTGCTGAGCTATTTCGCCTCCCCGTTTAATGTCGCCATGTTCACACTGTTTCTGTTCACCGGTTTTTATCACGCATCACTCGGCTTACAGGTCGTCATTGAAGACTACATTCATACCGAAGGCCTTAAACTGGGCGTACTGATCGGTATGAAGTTTGCCGTCGCCCTGACCGGTATCATGAGCATTTTTGCGGTATTACGCACCGCTTTCGGCAGTTGAGGAGCGCCTGATCCATGTCTGATTACAAAATTGAAAACCATACCTATGACGTTATCGTGGTAGGTGCCGGTGGTGCCGGTTTGCGTGCCACATTCGGAATGGCGGTCAAGGGTCTGTCGACTGCCTGCATCACCAAAGTATTCCCGACCCGCAGCCACACGGTGGCTGCACAGGGTGGTATGTCCGCAGCACTGGGCAATATGGGCGAAGACAAATGGCAGTGGCATATGTATGACACCGTCAAAGGCTCTGACTGGCTGGGCGACCAGGATGCCATCGAATATATGTGCCGTGAAGCGATTCCGGCGGTTATCGAGCTGGAGCATCAGGGTGTACCCTTCTCCCGTACCGAATCAGGCCGCATCTATCAGCGTCCGTTCGGCGGTATGACCACCAACTTCGGTGAAGGTATTGCGCAACGTACCTGCGCCGCCGCTGACCGTACCGGCCACGCCATTCTGCACACACTGTACCAGCAGTCACTGCGTCACAATGCCGAATTCTATATCGAGCACTTCGCCACCGATCTGATTATGGACGACGACGGTGTTTGCCGTGGCGTCATGGCCTGGGATCTGGCCACCGGCGTACTGCGCATCTTCCGTGCCCAACAGGTGGTACTGGCCACCGGTGGTTATGGTCGTGCTTATTTCTCGGCAACTTCTGCCCATACCTGTACCGGTGACGGCAATGGCATGGTCACCCGTGCCGGTCTGCCGCTGCAGGACATGGAGTTCACCCAGTTCCACCCCACCGGTATTTACGGCTCAGGCTGTCTGATTACCGAGGGTGTGCGCGGTGAAGGGGGTTATCTGACCAACTCGGAAGGTGAACGCTTCATGGAGCGCTACGCACCGAACGCCAAAGATCTGGCTTCACGTGACGTGGTCAGCCGCTCAATGACAGTTGAAATTAACGAAGGCCGTGGTGTGGGACCAAAAGGCGATCATATTCATCTGCATCTGGAACATCTGGGTGGTGAAGTGATTCATGAGCGCCTGCCGGGTATTGCGGAAAGTGCAAAAATCTTTGCCGGTGTCGATGTAACCAAAGAACCGATTCCTGTACTGCCGACCGTTCACTACAATATGGGCGGTATTCCGACCAACTATCACGGCGAAGTGGTTACCCTGAAAGATGGCAATCCTGACTCAGTTGTGAAAGGCCTGATGGCTATCGGCGAATGTGCCTGTGTATCGGTACATGGTGCGAATCGTCTGGGCTCCAACTCACTGCTGGATATCGTGGTATTTGGCCGTGCAGCGGCTAACCGTTGCGCAGAAACCATCACTCCGGGCGCTTCACAACCCAACCTGCCACAGGCGGGTATTGATAAGGCGATGGAACGTTTTGACCGTATCCGTCACGCCAACGGTGAGCTGAGCACTGCAGAAATCCGCAGCAATATGCAGGAAACCATGCAGAAACATGCTGCCGTTTTCCGTACTGGTGAATCACTGCAGGAAGGTGTCGATAAGATGAATGACATCTACAACAGCTTCAAGAACGTCAAGGTCGCTGACCGTGGCATGATCTGGAACTCGGATCTGATGGAAACCTTTGAGCTGGCGAACCTGCTGGAGTGTGCACAGCCTTCAATTCAGGGCGGTCTGAACCGCACTGAAAGCCGTGGCGCACATGCCCGTGAGGATTATCCTGACCGCAATGATGACGAGTGGATGAAACACTCGCTGGCATGGGTCGATGAAAACGGCCAGTGCAAGATTGATTACCGTCCGGTGCATACCTACACGCTGACGGATGAAGTTGAGTACATCAAACCCAAAAAGCGGGTTTACTAAGGAGTACGACTATGGCTGAATTCAAATTACCTGCAAACTCTGTTGTTAAACAAGGCAAAACCTGGCCTGCTCCGCAAGGTGCAACGCGCACTAAGAACTTCAAGGTCTACCGTTATGATCCGGATACCGGTGAAAATCCGCGCTGGGATACCTTTGAGATTGACTTGGATGACTGTGCGCCGATGGTGCTGGATGCCCTGCTGAAGATCAAGAATGAAATTGATCCGTCGCTGACCTTCCGCCGCTCCTGCCGTGAAGGGATTTGTGGCTCCTGCTCCATGAATATCGGCGGCACCAACACGCTGGCCTGTATCAAGGCGATTGAAGATATTGAAGGCGACATTACCATCAGCCCGCTGCCGCATATGGAAGTAGTGAAAGACCTGGTGCCTGACCTGACGCACTTCTATGCGCAATATGCTTCGGTTAAGCCATGGATGCAGACCGATACGGTACCACCACAGGATCGTGAGCGCCTGCAGTCACCGGAAGACCGTAAGAAACTGGATGGCCTGTACGAGTGTATCCTGTGTGCCAGCTGCTCCACCTCCTGCCCGAGCTACTGGTGGAACGGTGACCGTTATCTTGGCCCTGCAGTGCTGTTACAGGCTTACCGCTGGGTGATTGACAGCCGTGATGAGGCCACCGGTGAGCGTCTGGATAATCTGGAAGATCCGTTCAAACTGTACCGCTGCCACACCATCATGAACTGTACCAATACCTGCCCTAAGGGGCTGAATCCGGCTAAGGCGATTGGCTCATTAAAGCAGATGATGGTGGAGCGCCGTTAAGTCATGAGCGAATACTCCCGTTTCAAATTGCGTTGTCGTCGGGGCATGAAAGAACTCGATGTCGTATTAACACGCTATCTGGAGCGGGATTTTCCAACGGCTGATCCGCAGGAAACCGAACTGTTTGACACATTGCTGGAATTACAGGATCCCATTTTATTCGGGATCCTGTTTGAAACAGAACCCACCCCGGAACCCTTCATTGAGCTGGCCGCTAAAATACGCCGGGCCTGATACCCCGATAATTGCTGCCCAAACCTGAATATGGCGCAACGCCCTGCCTTCGAACGTCTGCGCTCCGCTTCAGATACCCGGATTTATGACTGGCTGACCAGTCATCCACAACTACAGGATCAGGGCATCTGCCAGATTATTAAAAAGATTCAGCATCAATTCACGCCTTAACACTAAGCTACTATTTAATTAAAACGATCAAGCGGTTATTCTGGGAATGCCGGACGGTTACAATAGCGACAATCGCCGCCGGAATCTGCCCCGGACTATATAAACTAATAAGGATAAGCCCTATGCATGATCTGGATCAGCTTTCAGAACAGGAAATTGCAAAACGCCTTACCCACAACACTAAACTTACCTACGACATTCCCCTGCTACAGGCAGAGACACAATACCGGCTGGCGGGTGTACTTATCCCGTTTATCCGTGTTGATGACAGCTGGCACCTGCTGTTCATCCGCCGCGCAGAAGCCAGAAACGACCGGCATAGCGGTCAGGTCGCTTTTGCAGGGGGAGGACACGAACAACATGATAAAGACCTGTTCGACACAGCATTACGTGAGGCTCACGAGGAAATCGGCATAGCACCGGAAGATGTCAGAATTCTCGGCCACCTGAATCATCATCACAGCGTCAGTAATTACCGGATCACCCCGGTAGTCGGCCATATTCCCTGGCCTTACTCACTGAAACTGCAAACCAGCGAAGTCCAGCGAGCCTTTTCCATCCCACTGCACTGGCTGGCTGATCCGGCCAATCATGAGATACGTTATCGGGAGCTGCCCCAAAACAAGCAGCGTGCTGCAATCGCCTATTTCAGGGAGTACGACGGGGAAATTCTATGGGGTGCCACAGCGCGAATGACATTGAGCCTGCTGGAGTGTCTCAGGCGTGACTCACCGGAATGTCAGGCTCGATAACCTTGATCACTTTATCCTTATGACGCAGGATAACCGGCTGCGTACCTTTCTTTGAAATATTCTGTGCCAGCCAGCCAGCCAGTTTCAGGCCGCTGAACAAACCTGCCACTCCGGCCAGAATCGCCCCCATATCCGCATGCATGTCCAGAAACAAAAACAGCTCTTTCCCCAGAACGGCAAAAATCACCATGCTCAGCAACGGCAATAAATAAGCAAACAACGAATACAGTAACAGTGCATTACTCTGCATACCAATCACCACCTCATCGCCGGGCCTGGCACGCAAGGGGTTCTGCACATAAATCTTTTCAGCAGCCGGCTTCAGAAAGTCAAACGCGCCTGATGATGAGCAGGATGCAGACTTCGGCGCACAACTGCCACAGCCTTTAGACGTTAATGGCTCAACCCAGGCATACCCTTGTTTCAGGCTGATAACTCTTGCCGTTTGTTCAATCATCTCTCTACCCTGATCATTATTGTTGATATTATCTAGATCATTTTTTGATCTATCAGAGTCATTATGGGGCAACATACCTTAAGCCCTTCTTAATTGCCTGCAGAGTCTCATTGGGAACCTCGCCCACCATGGTGATCGCGTGACCAGCCATCTTAACCGTCAGTATATTGGTAGCCCCTGAAGCGTGCGCCTGACGTTGCATATCAGCACTATCAACCCTGTCGGGCTCAATAAACACCGACACAAAAGTCAGACCATCACTCAGAATCACCTGATGCGCGTTGTCCTTGCCCGGAATCATACGCACCTGTTGTACCTTAAAACCAGCCGGTAACTGACTCAGATCCCAATGACCGGCTACAGTTTCACTATTTGTAATAGCGACAGGCGTAACTGACTCAGCAACAGCCATAGAAGCAGACTGAACCTCAGGTCTTTCCTGATCAGCTCCCGGACTGATTGAAAGCTGGGTAAACATAAACTGCTCAAGCAGTTGCTGCTGGCGATTCATCACCGAATACTTCAGCAACATGCCACTATCGGGGTGGATACAATAACGATACAGATAGCGCATCTTATCCTTGGGCCTGATCACCACGACCTTGCAGGGTAAACCGGCAATCACTGCATCCTGTCCCATATCAATCGAGTAAACCTGTTGCGCCGGAAGCTGTAAGCTACTGGAGTTCACCAGCGAAAACTGCTCCATTTGACCGGAAGCCGGATCATTGGCCGTATCCAGCTGAATCACCGTTTCACTGCTGTCATCCTGTCCCGACTGATGCTCAATATGGTATTCCGACATTTCATTGCCTTTCCAGAATACCAGCTTTCCGGCATAACTCAGGGAATGTACCGCAGACTGCATACTTTTCAGCAGCTGCTCCCCTTCATTAGTTGACGCATGAACACCGGATGCTGTCAGTAACAACAGGATTCCCCAAATATGTAGCTGCCTGTGCATGATTTGAGTGGTCATTTTGCGTAGGAAATTGCCTGAATAGAGGGAGCAATACCGTTACTGGAGCGATATTGCATGTGCAGCGTGACGTATTGCTTTAAGGTGTCAGCTGTTTCCCTGCCTAATTGGGCATCAGCCAGTGCCATGCGCCGGTTTGTGTTAATAACCGGAGCAACCGGAGTACCTGCGGCTATCTGCGCTGGCTCGTTGCTGATCGACTCAGGTGTCGGCACAGTGTTAGCGTTAACTACAGCCGGTGCCCCTGCTTTCGCAAGTGCCTCAGTCCCCGTAAGGTCCTGACGGGAGCTGTCATTTTGTGCAATCAGAATCCCCGCCAAAGCAGCAACCGCCACACTCGCTGCCATCGCATAGCGTGCCGTATTGGCACGATACCAAGGCTGCCTGAGCGGCTTTTCCATAACAAAGTCTGATTGCAGGCGCCCCTGTACAACCGTACCGGAGGTTGCTGCAGCTTCTGCCACGACTTCATTATAAACCGGTTCATCTTCAAGCCGGGCCTGAATACCTGCCAGAAAACCGCCACTGTCAACCACAGTACGCTGTTGTGAGCGCATCACCTCACCCACCAGCGCATAACGGCTCAGCGTCTTGCCCAGCTCGGTATTTTCACACAGCTCATCCAGCAATCGTCTTTGTTCAAAATTACCAGCCTCATCATCCAGCAAAGCTGATAAATATTCGTTTTGATTCGTCTTCATCTTTTCACCCGCATACAGATTCACAACCCCGCTCTTATTATTTAAGCAGTGGCTGCAATACCTTATCAATCGCTTCACGTGCCCTGAAAATCCGCGAACGTACCGTTCCAATCGGACAATCCATGGTCACTGCTATCTCCTCGTAACTCATCCCTTCCAGCTCCCGCAGCACAATCGCTGTGCGCAAGTCATCAGGCAGACCTTCAATCGCATCATTGATTGCCACCTGGATCTCATTTTTAAGAGCTTCCCGTTCCGGAGTACCGTATTCCTTTAGAGCTGACTCACCGCCATATTGTTCCGCTTCTTCTGCATCAATATCAGTTGCCGGTGCTCTTCTGCCCTGAGAAACCAGATGGTTTTTTGCCGTATTGATGGCAATCCGGTACAACCAGGTATAGAAAGCAGAGTCACCACGAAAGTTTTTCAGGCCGCGATAAGCCTTGATAAAAGCTTCCTGAGCAACGTCCTGCGCCGCATCGTGATCATGCACATAACGCATGATCAGATTGATGACTTTATGCTGGTACTTGAGTACCAGTACATCAAAAGATTTTTTCTCACCTGACTGGACGCGACGAACCAGATCAAGATCAGTTTGATTTGCGCCCATTCGGGCTATTCTCCTTATGTATTTCACACACCTAAAGCATGTCTGAGCGGGGTATTATGCTACAGTGAACCTGATAAGAATAGAATAAACAGGCCAGTAACACTTTGAAAGGATCTGCAGGCATGTATGATGTATTAATAATCGGCAGCGGCGCCGCCGGACTAACACTGGCACTAAGCCTGCCAGAGGACTGCCGGATTGCCGTGCTCAGCAAAGCCGGTGTTTGTGAAGGCAGCACTGTTTATGCCCAGGGTGGCATATCAGCGGTACTGGATCAGCATGACAGCATTGAGTCTCATGTCGAAGACACTCTGAATGCCGGAGCCGGATTATGTGTCGAAGAAGTGGTGCGCTTTACGGTTGAGCACGGCACAGCAGCGGTGAGCTGGCTGCTGGACGGCGGGGTACCCTTCACGCGCGAAGACAAAGATGACCAAAGCTCCCCGCTGCACCTGACCCGTGAGGGCGGCCACACTCATCGCAGGGTGGCACATGCCGCTGATGCCTCCGGCCACGCCATTGAAACCTCACTGGTGGCACAAACCCGCCAGCGCGACAATATCACCATTCTGGAAAACCACATTGCCATCGACCTGATTACCAGCCGTAAACTGGGTAAAGGCGGCAACCGCTGTCTCGGCGCTTATGTGCTGAACTGTGGCAATAACCGCGTTATTACCCTCAAATCCCGCTTTACTGTACTGGCCACCGGCGGGGCCAGCAAGGTTTACCTTTACACCAGTAATCCGGACGGTGCCAGCGGCGACGGTATTGCCATGGCCTGGCGGGCCGGATGCCGGGTGACCAATATGGAGTTCATGCAATTTCACCCGACCTGCCTGTATCACCCGCATGCAAAATCCAGCCTGATCACCGAAGCCGTGCGTGGTGAAGGCGGGCATTTGCTGCTGCCGGACGGACAGCGCTTTATGCACAATTTCGATCCGCGTGCCGAACTCGCGCCACGGGATATCGTGGCACGCGCCATTGACCATGAAATCAAGCGCCTGGGGGTCGATTGCCTGTATCTGGACATCAGCCACAAACCACGGGATTTCATTCTCGAGCACTTCCCGAATGTTTATGCCACCTGCCAGGAATTTGGCTACGACCTTACACAGGAACCAATACCGGTGGTGCCCGCTGCGCACTATACCTGTGGCGGCGTAATGACCAATCTGCACGGCGAAACCGATGTGGATGCCCTTTATTGCATCGGTGAAGCCTCCTACACCGGCCTGCACGGTGCCAACCGCATGGCCAGCAACTCACTGCTGGAGTGCATAGTCTTCGGCAAATCCGCCAGCGAGTCCATCACTCAAAGACTGTCTGAACCAGTCAGTGATATTGCGCTACCGGACTGGGATGAAAGCCGGGTCACTGACTCCGATGAGCATGTGGTCATTACCCATAACTGGGATGAAATCCGCCGCTTTATGTGGGATTACGTCGGTATCGTGCGCACCACCAAACGCCTGGCACGGGCGCAGCACCGCATCGACCTGTTGCTGCATGAAATTGACGAATATTACGCACATTTCCGTGTCACCAGCGACCTGATAGAACTGCGTAACCTGGCGCTGGTAGCATGGATGATTATCCGTTCAGCGCAGAGCCGCAAGGAAAGCCGCGGTCTGCACTATACGCTGGACTATCCGGATACGAATCCGGCACTGGCGGATGTGCCGACCATACTCGACCCGATTACAACGTACCACCCTTAACCTGTTATCAGGGCGGCGGCAGGAGTTTGTTGCTTAGCAACAGCTCTTGCCGGATTCAACCGCAGGCACGCAACAGCCCGAGGGTTCTGAAACACCCTCCGGAAGGCAACAGGCCAGCTCCTCAGTCAAACCATAGGACTGAATTTCCTGCATCGTATGATAATGCTCCCACGCCAGCCCGGACGGATCGGTCACCCAGTGTTTATCACTCAGTGCATAACAACAACCGGTTTCACCCTCATCCAGAATCGCATCACCCGCCGCTGCCTGAGCACGCTGCTTTAACTCTGCCAGCTCAGCACTATCTTCAGCCTGAAAGCCAAAGTGATTGACACCTTTAGTTTGGCCGCGCGTTGAAATGGCAAAATTCACCCTTGGGTCGTCCAGCATCCATTTGGCATAGTCACTTTTTTCAACGCTGGGCTGCTGTCCGAATAACTTGCTATAAAAGTCTGTGCTTTTACCCAGATCGTCTACCGATACATGTACATGAAAACGCTTCATCATTATCTCCTTAAGAATCTGCCGTCAAACCGGCTTCGTACCATTGCCTGCTGCGGTTAACTATCGCCACTACCGTCAGCATCACCGGTACCTCGACTAACACACCGACCACTGTCGCCAAAGCAGCTCCTGAATTAAAACCAAACAACACAATCGCCGTGGCAACCGCCAGCTCAAAGAAATTACTGGTACCAATCAGAGCTGATGGCGCTGCCACACAATGCGCGACACCAAAGCGCCGGTTCAGCCAGTAAGCCAGCATGGAATTAAAATAGACCTGAATCAGAATCGGGATAGCCAGCAATAAAATGATCAGCGGCTGTTGCAGCACCTGCTGCCCCTGAAAACCGAACAGCAATACCAATGTCGCCAGTAATGCCAGCAAAGAAAAGGGCTGTAGTACCTGCAAAGCTTTATCCAGCCGCCCCCGGCTCAGCCAGTACTTCCGCAACAGCTGACTGATCAATACCGGAATTACTATATAAATCAGCACCGACAGCAGCAAGGTGTCCCACGGCACGGTAATGGCAGATATTCCCAGTAACAACGCCACAATCGGCGCAAACGCAAAGATCATAATGACATCATTCAATGCCACCTGTGACAGCGTGAAATGCGGCTCACCATCAGACAGATTACTCCACACAAATACCATAGCGGTACAGGGTGCAGCGGCCAGTAGGATCAGTCCGGCAATATAGCTGTCCAGCTGCTCAGCAGGTAACCAGTCGGCAAATAATACCCGGATAAATAACCAGCCCAGCAAAGCCATGGAAAATGGCTTCACCAGCCAGTTAATGAACAAAGTGACGCCAATACCTTTCCAGTGCTGACCGACATCGCGCAGCGCATGGAAATCAATTTTCAGCAACATGGGAATGACCATTAACCAGATCAGCACTGCTACCGGTAAATTCACCTGCGCCACTTCCATTTTTCCCATTAACTGAAAGAAACCCGGAAACCAGCTGCCCAAGGCAATTCCGGCCAGAATGCAGAGAAACACCCAAACCGTAAGGTAACGTTCAAAAAGGTTCATGAGCCAACCCGCTGCAATCAGATCAAAAACCCAATATATATGATTTTACGAATATATGAAATAACAGATATAAATTATTTTCAGATCGAAGTCTGATCAGCAACAATTATCAGTGATTACAGTATTTTTCAGGCGCTGCAGATCCTGCTGAAAAACAGCCTCCTGCTGACTGCCCAGATAAAGATTATCCAAAACTGTTTTAACCCAGCCGGGTAGATCAGCGTGAAAACTATAATAAACCCATAATCCTGCCTTACGGCCATGCAGCAAGCCACTTTCGCGCAGTATGGCCAGGTGACGGGAAATCTTCGGCTGTGATATATCCAGCACCTGCGTCAGATCACAGACACAAAGCTCACCCTGCGCCATCAGGAGCATAAGGATTCGCATGCGGGTTTCATCGGAGAGGGCTTTGGTGAAAGGTAGGGTCTGCATACGTCTCAATATATTACAGATCAGGAAAGCCAGCCACCTTTGCAGCAGCTGGCAAAACTTAGCGGACGATAGTTATTACTGACAATCACCTTTATTCGCAGCAACTTTACCCGTCAGCTGCAGAAAGCTTTCAAAAGGTGACATCACCTTCATGGCTTCCATTTTGGGCCCCTGGAATTTTAACTTTCCGGTCATCATTGCCCCCATGGCACCACAACCAAAACTCCCGGCTCCCATGCATGTCCAGTCCTTGTCATTGGCATGCATCAGGTAGTCCACATCAAAATTCATCGCCTTTCCGTCCGGCGTACCACCATAAACACAGCGCGCCTGATTACCCTGCGCGGCAATATTTAACTGGATTTTGCTGGCCTCACCACACTGCGTGCGGTACATCTGCACCAGCTTATAGCCCCGACCCGCGTCATTCGAAACCCATGAATAGCCGTTTCCGCCCTCTTCAGGCATTTCCATTAACTGCGTCGTGAGTACCGGATCAGCATTCCAGGCGGCACACGCCTGTTTCGCCCAGGCAGCATCCATAAACTCGACGGCGTGCGCTGAAGCAGAAAAGCCAGCCAGAGCCGCACACAAAAGCATTGTTTTCTTGAACATGATTTTTTCCTCCCAAAACCCTATTGATGAAATGACGGACAGCAGGAATCTGCCCGTCAAAATAACAACTTTGTAGTTTTTAGAAGTTGTGCGTATACATTAACTGAAAATTAGTTTGAGAATGAGTCGTCTCAATACCGGTATTACTATTGGTTTGCTTAACTTCCGGCGCGACAGCCAATGAGCCGGTAATAGCACCATTTTTATGCACACCATAGGTAAATCCGGCAGTGATATGATTTTCAATCGTCGCCGGGAACAACGGATTCAGATACTCATCCGGCACCGGATTACTGGCCAGATTCAGACCACCGCGCAAGGTCAGACGGTCATTCACCTGATGTGCCACACCCAGCTTAACCACATTCTGGTCATCCCAGTGCTGACGCAGGGTAATATTTGCCGACTGACCGCCAATACCGGGCACAGCACTGTCCACGGTAAATGACAGATTGAAGTTTTTCATCACCTCAGACCAGTTGATATGGCTGAAATCCGCAACCAGCATCGTCTGATCGGAAACCTGATAAGCCATACCAACCGTTGCCACATCCGGAAACTGGAAATCCTTAATCCGGTACTCACCGGGGATATTAGCGTTAGGCAATGCATTACCGCTGGCCACATCAACCAGCTTCATATACCCGTCACCCTTGAAATCGCTCATATTGGTTTTGGTACGGTAACTGGCACCCACGCTCAGCTTCGGATTGACCTTATAAGTCATCCCCACCTTGGCACCGGTTCCGCTGCCACTGGTCTGCCCGGTAAAATCATTGTCATTGGAGAAATCGAAAACCGCTGTGCTTCCCTGCATTTGTGCGGGTGTCATCCCGCCAATCATCGGCGCCAGTGAACCCAACAAATTACCTGATGCTTCACCCAACACCTGCGCACCGCCGAATGCCTGAGAAAAATCAGCAAAAGACCCCGGACTCGGCGCAATACCGCCCTGCCCGTCAGGATTCATAATCGGCAGGCCCATCTGCAGATCCAGCCCGCCCCAGACATAGTCTACAGAACCACCGATCGACAAGCGGTCGTTCACTTCATAAGCCAGCGGGAAAATAGCCGCACCGATACCCAGTTCAGAGCGGGCACCAACGCCGGTTCCCGCGCCCAAAAAAGTATCTTTGGCATATTCAGCACCCATGCCACCCTGAGAGACAACCCCCACACCATACGTGTACTGCCCGGATTTTTTCACCCAGCCCGCAGCAGGCATCAGGAAAGAGTCGGCATCAGAATCAGCGGTAGGTACACCCTGCATCATAGTCATCGTTGAAGCGACGGATGGGCGTAAATTACCTATTGAAATATCCAGGCGGGACTCACCATCATTCATCAGTCCCAGTGTTGCCGGGTTATTTGCCATCCCGGCAGCGCCATTATCAAAAGCCGTGGCAGCCCCCCCCAGGCCGGTTGATTCAGGGCCGTAACCCTCCATCAACATGCCATTCGTCGCAAAGGCAGGGGATGAAACCAAAACAGCGGAAATCGTAGCGGCCAACAAAGAACGTCCCCTGAGCGGGGCGCTGATATTATGAATCATTTTATTCTCCTCTCAATTTGTGCAACAGGGAGTCCGCTACACAATAGAATTCTGTTATAGCAAATTCTTTATTTAAGGAGAATAAAATGCTGATATTTTTTGCGAAAAATCAATGCCAATCCTGTTCATAACCTTTTGTAAAAGCAATGTCCTGGCCATCTGACCACAGTGCTTCAATCACCACCGGCGCACCCTCTTTATCCAGCCTAACCCGCCCGATACCATTACCGTTCAGCAGGCGCTGATGCCGGTAACGGGTTTCATGGGCCGCCGGACGACGCGGGCGGATATTCATATATCTACGCCGGGTCAACCAGTTCAACGGCGAGCGGCTGGCAAATAACCAGCGATTAAGGCGATCAAATACCCTCAGCAGCGTGCGGGGGAAGGTACTTTTAATCCCCGAGCTGGTGATCTGCCAGATTCTGGGCGAATCATCATGTCCGCGCAAACGCACGTCATAGGCAAAGGAATAGTGGACATCGCCGGAGAGAATGACAAAATTCTGCGGGGTTTTCGGGTGACGGAATATATTCAGAATCACATAGGCTGCACCACGATGCGCCATCCAGTTTTCCGCATCCACGGTTAAGGCATACCCGAACCAGGTAAAAATGCGCTGTACCACCTCAATCAGTTTAACCCCAAAAATCGGCGCTGATGACACCAGTATCACCGCCTTATGATCCAGCAACTCATGCTGCAAATCGCTTAAAGCTTCCCAGTCCATCAGCCCGGACGGCTCTCCGGCACCATATTCCGAACGCCAGCGCCGGGTACGGATATCCAGCACCACCACCCGCGGATGGGTATCCAGCGAATAATGCCAGTTTCTGAATTTGAGCAAGCGGTCAATCAGCTCATCATGCGCCTGCCGTGATTCGTGTATGAGCACATAGCGTACCTGATCCAGCAAATCCGGCGGAAACTTATGCGGTGCATTGCCCCAGCCCTGACAGAGCAGATAACCGATCATGGCATTACCAATGATCTGCCGGGAAAACGGCTGGCTATAGGCACTTTCCTCCCAGCCACGGGTCAGATTCCAGTCATCGGTCACATCATGATCATCAAAAATCATATACACCGGCACATGCGCCAGCGCCCGCTGCACCTTGCCCAGCCCGCCGGCAAAAGCCTGCACATACTCCAGCTCTTGCGCATAGCGCTCAAACTCTTTTGGCGGCAGGTTAGCACGCTCCAGATCCACCAGCCGCCACAATACCGGCGACCAGATCAGCAGATACATGGCCAGTACTTCACTCAGGGTAATCAGATGGTTATCGGCATTCGCCGAAGTAAACACCGGCTTGCGCGCGCCCATAAAAAAGGTTTCCCGCAGGGTGGCATTCGCTTTGTCATCCGGCAGTAATTTTGTCCGCCCGTAAAAATTATGCTCACTTTGGCGCAGCTGGCGGCCACAATGGCAATGTTTCAGCCCCTCGATAGACTCATCATACAAACCCAGCAAATCAATCACCTGCTGGATAGCCAGCAACACCGGGCCGCCGACATCATCCGCATAAATCTGATCACCTGACATCATCAGCAGTGCGGGCTGATCCGCCATCTCCGCCCCGTTTTTCCGGGCATCAGCCAGCACATCATGCACCCGCAGCAAACCATCCGGATCGGGATGATGCGGCTTGCGGCAGGAGCCATGCAGGACATGATCTACCCGTGACTTAATCACAAAATCCGGTTTTTTCGCCGCGCCATACATCAGCTCAGGCAAGGTGTCCGCCAGCCACTGCACACCGGCAGCCTGTTTGTCCTGTGCCTGAGGCTCAATACCAATATCGTAATTCAGCCACTCATCCTGCGGAAACGGCTGTTGCGGTGACAGCTGCAGCAGGTGTAAGTGGGCATGCTCACCCAGCTGCACATAGCCCTCATGGTCTTTATCAAATACCTCAGACTCCAGGCACTGCTCATTGTGATAACAGGCCAGCTCCAGCCTGACTTCACGGCTGGTAACCAGCCAGATAACCAGTTGTTCAGGGCTGACATGGCGGACGATCGGCCCGGCCAGGATCAGGGGTAAGCCGGTTATATCTGTATTCTGAAGGGGCGTTGACATTGTTCTTACTGTAATTATTCCGGGTTTTGACTTGATGACAATCGGTGGTTAAATGCAGCTTCAGAATAAGCTTGTATAGCTGATTCCTTGCAAGTATATGGATGACAAGCATAGCGTATGGGGAGATGGTTTGTCTGTAATCCGTAAAATCCCGAATGACCGACTTCAACTTAAAGCTGCTTCATCGCAGCTTTTTAGTGTATGGGATGAAAATCAAAAACCAGCTCCTCCACCCCACAAGCCAGCCCCAGATTCCGGTTTAGCGCCAACTCAGACGCTGATAAACGTTGCTTAACCTCCTCCATCACCTGTCGTGCCAAACGTCCGCTCTCCGGATGCGGAGCAGCCGCCAACCGGCTCCGCACCCCTTCCGCACCTGCTATCAACTGTGCTGCCCGGTTATAACTACCCTGTGCGACGGCCAGCCCTGCCATCCCCTCCAGCACTTCGGCCAGCCCGGTGTTATCCCCCAGTTGCAGGTAATCCCGGGCACTTTTCTGAAAGCAGGTGGCAGCCTCCCGGTAATGCCCGTCTGTTATTTCCAGCCAACCGTAGAAACACAACGCTTGGGCGTGGTACAGCAACACACCACATTGCTCCGAGGTCTCAACAGCCTTTTTCAGATAAATCCGGGCCGCCTGATTTTCCCCCAGTTTCCATTGCACATAACCCAGATTCACCAGTGCATGTGGCAAACTGATGGTATTACCCACCCGGCGGTTTAACTGCAAACACTCCTCAAAGACGGGTAGCGCCTGCCGGTATTGCCCCTGACCAACCAGGGATTGCCCCAGCCAGCCCAGACTCAGCATATAGCCGCCCCAATCCTGCTGCTGCCGGAACAGTTGTATACTCTCGCGCCCCATCAAAATAGCTTCATCAAATTCACCCCGCAGGCGGTACAGGATACTCATCACCGCCAAACCCCGTGACAGGATATTGTTATGATCAAGGCTCCTTGCCATTGCAATGCCCGCTGACAAGCGTTTTTCTGCTACCGGATAATCATCCATCAGGGTCGCCAGTCCACCTGCCGTCAACAGAGCCAGCGAATGTCCGTTCGTTGGCGTATCCGTTGAGTTAAGCTGCAAAAACTGCTCAGCCCAGTTTCGTCCTTCCTGCCAGTGGTTAGCTAAAAACCAGAACCACCCCAGCGACCCTGCCAATGCCAAACCACCCTGATACTGCTCAATGGAATGAATAGACTCTGAGGAGGAGCTTCCCATGCACAAGGCCAGACACTCGCGGAAATTCGGATGCTCCTGACCCAGTGTGACTAACCAGTTAAACTGCTCTCCGCCCAAAATTTCTGCATCAGCCTGTTGCGCCCGCTGTAAGTGATAGTCCAGAAACCGCCGTACATTGACATCTCTCGCCACAGATTGCTGTGCCTGCTCCCCGGCGTACTGACGCATGACTTCGTGCAAAATAAAATAGCCCTCACCATCACGGGTCAGCATAGACTTGCTGATCAGCTGCATAAAATCATTTGCTTCCGCGCCTGCGACTGCCATAGCGGCCTCGCGGCTGAAGCGCCCGCGGAACATGCCTAATACCTGCATAATCTGCTGCTCCCGCTGACTTAACATTTTCCAGCTACGCTGTAAAACGGTTGTCAGAGGTGAACCGGGCATGCTGGTTGTACTGTTTACCTGAGTGCCTGATAAAGAGGAGTATTCGCGCATTCCCGTTAAAATTTCACCGCAGGAAAGATGTTGAGTCCAGGCTGCAGCCACCTCGATACCGAGCGGCATCCCACCCACCAGGCGACAAATATCAATAACCGGAGCAATATCCTGCTGTGCCGGATGGAAGGCATAGTTCATACGTTGTGCAGATTGTACAAACAATTGGTAAGCTGCATTTTCACTGACATCCTCAGAATTATCGGGAATCGCCAGCCCCTGCAGGTAATAATTCCAACCGCCATAAATATCCGGTGCCACTCTTGATGTCACCAGAATTTTTAATCCGGCAGCCTGTTCCAAAAGGTTTTGACAGAACGCTGCCTGCCCGGATAACTGTTCCATATTATCCAGAATCAGTAGCATTTCACGCTGCCGTAACTCAGACAATAACTGCTCGCTGGCGGACCGGTTTCCCTGCAAAGGAATGCCCGCGGCACGGGCAACAGCCTCCGCCAGCAGCTCACCTTTCCGGATTGCAGCCAAAGGTACAAACCGTACCCCATCGCTGAAAAGGTTGGTAGCCGACTTACCTACCGCTTGCGCCAGACGGGACTTCCCCACCCCGCCCAAACCCAGCAAACAAATCAGCCGACAGGTTGGCCTGCCGAGCATTTCCAACAGTTCCGATATTTCCCTGTCACGCCCCAATAAAGGTAATAAGGCTTCAGGCAATACAGATTCAACCGGAGAACTGTGTATTTCAGCTTCAATAAGCCGGTAACCACGTCGCGGAACCGTTTGCAGTATTTTTCGCTTATTATCACCCAGTATCCGGCGAATATCTGTCACACATTGCACAATAGAATCAGGGGTAAGCGCTTTATGCCCCCACACTGCATCGAAAATTTCATCTTTTGTAACAATTCTTCCGGTATTTTGAATCAGGAACAAGAAAACGGCGATAGATTTTGGCCTGAGCTCGAGGCGCCCGTGAATAGTACTGAATAATGACTGAGAGTCAGGGTCATAGCAGATGTCCTGATACTGCAAAGGTTTCGATGCTAAATCCATAAGTATTTCCGGTCATTAAAGCTTGCTGAAAAGTATAGTAAATCAGTCCATCGGATATGCCTGATGTTTGCAAGAAGCGGGGAACACAACCTGCATACCATCTTTGAATTTGCAATTTTTTCCTGTTCAGCCCGGCTGATTCAGCGCCGGACTGTGGTAAACTACGCGCCATTTTGTATTTTGATGAGAGTTGAGTTATGGCTGGCCATAGTAAATGGGCGAATATTAAACACAAAAAAGCCGCAGTCGATAAGAAACGTGGTAAGGTCTGGACCAAGCTGATCCGGGAAATCACCGTGGCGGCACGTGAAGGCAAGACCTCTGACCCTTCCGCACATCCGCGCCTGCGCTTGGCGGTGGACAAGGCGCTGGGTGCCAATATGCCGAAAGACACCATTGAGCGTGCCTGCAAACGGGGTGCCGGCGAGCTGGGCGGTGAGAACTTTGAAGAAGTGCGTTACGAAGGTTATGGTGTCGGTGGTATCGCGGTTCTGGTCGATGCTGAAACTGACAATATTAACCGTACTGTATCCGAAGTACGTCACGCCTTCAGCAAGCACGGTGGCAATATGGGCACCAACGGTTCTGTTGCCTATATGTTCCAGAATATTGGTGTGCTGAGTTTTGCACCGGGTGCGGATGAAGATGCCATCATGGAAGCGGCACTGGAAGCCGGTGCGGATGATGTGGTCACTGACGATGAGGGCGGTATTGAAGTGCTGACTGCGCCGGATACCTTTGGTGCCGTACAGAATGCATTGGTCGACGCCGGTTTCACGCCGGATGATGCTGAGGTAACCATGCGTGCTGACAATCTGACGCCGGTGGATGCTGAGGCGGCAGAAAAACTGCTGAAGATGATTGATGCTCTGGAAGAGCTGGATGATGTGCAGGAAGTGTACACCAATGCCGACATCCCGGATGAAGTCATGGAAGCCTTGGGCTAAAACCTGCTGAATCTGTTGCAATGAGTACCCGCCGCATTCTTGGCATAGACCCCGGTTCACGGATTACCGGCATCGGGGTTATCGATACCGACGGTCAGCATACCCGGCATGTGTACAGCCATGGTTTGCGGCTGGGTGATCAACCCCTGCCGGAGCGGCTGGGGATGATCTTCACCGAAATCAGTCAGGTGATCCGCCAATACCGTCCGGATGAAATGGGCATCGAAAATGTCTTTGTGTCCAATAACTCCGCCTCCGCGCTGAAACTCGGGCAGGCGCGTGGTGCAGCTATTTGTGCCGGTGTGGTTCTGCAACTGCCGGTACATGAATACAGCCCCAAGGAAATCAAGCAGGCGGTGGTGGGCAAAGGTGGCGCTGATAAAACCCAGGTGCAGCATATGGTGAAAATTCTGCTTAACCTGCAGGGCAAATTACAGGCAGATTCCGCGGATGCACTGGCAGTTGCACTGTGCCATGCTCATATCAGCCATCTGAACAACCGCATCGCCGGAAGGACAAACCAATGATCGGACAATTACGCGGCAAAATCATTATCAGACAGCCTCCCGAACTGATGCTGGATGTCAATGGCGTGGGCTATGAGTTGCAGGCGTCGATGAATACTTTTTACGGGCTGCCGCCGGATGCTGATACCGAAGTCACTCTGTTCACGCATTTTATTGTCCGCGAAGATGCCCAGACGCTATTTGCCTTCAGCTCGGTGGAAGAGCGGGCACTGTTCCGCCACCTGCTCAGGGTGAATGGTGTGGGGCCGAAGATGGCACTGGCCATTGTATCCGGCATGACAGAAATTGAATTCCGGCAATTTATTCATGCCGGTGACGCCACAGCACTCAGCCGCATCCCCGGTGTCGGCAAAAAAACCGCTGAGCGGCTGATTGTGGAAATGCGTGATCGCCTGCCTAAACCGGATGAGGGTGCCGCGATATTGGCGCCTGATCAACCGGCATCAAATCCGCACCAGAACCGTTCGGATAGTGATGAAGCACTGAATGCACTGCTGGCATTGGGTTACAAACCGGCGCAGGCCAGCAAGATGATTGCACCGCTGGAAAATAAAGGGCTCGGTGTGGAAGAGATTATTCGCCAGGCACTGCGTACCAGTTTGAAATAAACACACGTTTATCACGCAAGCTGCCCTAACCAAACCCCAACTGACTGACAAATCTGTCACCTCCAACCCGACACCGTCTCTTTTTTGTCACATCAAAACAAGGATGTGTCACTTCCTGACACTCCCGCCTTGGTTGCCCATACCTGTTGTCTGCCCGATACAACCACTCATACCATATTAAATTTTTTTATATCAAACACTTATAAATTTATTTTTGGATATATAAAAAATTGGCACGCGAACTGCATTACTAAAAGCACAAGGACTGACAACAATAAAAACAACAAAGGGTTAACGGACGAATAAACAAACAAGCCCCAGAGGTTATGAAGCAAACTTAAAAACAATAAAACTAACCTGTTTGCCATACCTCGATTCCTGATACCCCCTGTGAAGGCGGGGGGAATTTTTAGGAAGGGAGCTTTGTAATGCTCAACAGCAAGCCCTAAGAGGTGAAGATCAGACATATTTTATAAATAACAATAACAAGTCTGACGTGCCTCGACTCCTGATACCTCCCTGTGGAAACACAGGGGGGACATTTAAAGGAAAGGGTTAGCTTAGTAAATACGGGCGCTAACAATAACAATAAACTGCCCTTTGGCCTCCCGCAGCAGCGGGGGGCCAGCTTTACAAGGGAAAGCATCCTGCCGGTTTTAAAGAGAGTGGCAAGGACGCAAAAGAACAACAATAAATACTAATAATAAATAAAACTCTTGCATACCCCCGCTTGTCGGGGGTTTTGTTTGTTAGGCAAACCAGCCAGCCCTGCTTACAAGGCTACTGCATTTTTTCGGCCTGCTTCACCCGTCCCCAGGCAGCTTCCATGGTCTCCAGATCCGCATCTTCCAGTGAGATACCCCGTGCGGCTAAATCCTGCTCAACTGCCAGAAAACGGCGTTCAAATTTATTGTTCGATAAGCGCAGGGCATTTTCCGCATCAACCTTTAACTGCCGCGCCAGATTGGAAGCCCCCATCAGCACATCCCCGACCTCTTCCTCAATGCGTTCAAACGGCTCATTATTTTCAACCGCCTCCCGCACCTCATCCAGCTCTTCCTGCACTTTCGGAATCACCAGCCGCCAATCATCCCAGTCAAAGCCGACCCGTGCGGCACGCTTCTGGATTTTCTGGCTACGCCGCAAAGCGGGCATAGTCGCCGGAATATCGGCGAAAAAATCCTGCTGACGTTTCTGCGTGCGTTCCTGCTGCTTGATTTCCTCCCAGGCCTGTTTTTGCTCGGCTTCACTGCCATACACAGCATCATCAAAAATATGCGGATGGCGGCGAATCATTTTGTCCGCAATCCCCTGCGCCACATCGTTAAAATCGAACAGCCCCTGATCTTTGGCAATCTGCGCCATAAACACCACCTGAAACAGCAGATCACCCAGCTCATCACGCAAAGCCTCCGCATCATTACGGTCAACCGCATCCGCCACCTCATACACTTCCTCCAGCGTATGCGGAATAATGGTCTGCCAGCTTTGTTTTATGTCCCACGGACAACCGGATTCAGGGTCACGTAACTGCGCCATCACCTTGAGAAGGGTATGAATTGCCATTTCCGGGGACTGAGTTTTTTCCATAGTTCGCTTTCCGTAAATAGTTTATTGCCGGGTTATTGCCCGGAAATTATAACATTTGCCCCTGCCATCCCGCTGCCGTAACTATGATCTAATTTTCAATCATGTTTTTGTATACAATCATCTGTTAACTATGTATCCTGTTTTCCTCGCTTTCGAGCACAATTTCATTCTGATTAATAAACCGGAGGATCACTGCTCAGGCATGCAAACCAGGCCTGAAAAGTCCCCGTTACAGAAAGCATGAAGCAGGAGCCAATACATGAAACGCCTTACCACCCATGTGCTTGATACGGCAAACGGCATCCCCGGCAGCCATATCAAGGTAGAATTATTTTCACTGCAAAACGGTCGCGAACTGGTGAAAACGCTCATTACCAATGCCGATGGCCGCACCGATGAGCCGCTATTGGAAGGCGACACATTCACTCACGGACAGTGGGAATTAGTTTTTCATGTCGGCAGCTATTTTGCTGATAAATCTGCAGCAGACGAGACAGATAATGGCGTGGCCTTTCTGGATCAGGTACCGGTGCGTTTCGGCATCAGCTCTGATGCCCATTACCATGTCCCTCTGCTGGTCTCGCCCTGGAGCTACTCAACTTATCGCGGGAGTTAAATCATGGAAGCATATATTGTTGAATGGCTGAACCTGCTCGGACGCTGGGTGCACATGATTACCGGAATTGCCTGGATCGGCGCCTCATTTTACTTTGTCTGGCTGGATAATCACCTGCACGCCCCCAAAGACCCCAAAGATGCGGAAAAAGGCATTGGCGGTGAATTGTGGGCCCTGCATGGCGGCGGCTTTTATCACGCCCAGAAATTCAAGGTTGCCCCGGCAGCCCTGCCTGAAACCCTGCATTGGTTTAAATGGGAGGCTTATACCACCTGGATGAGTGGCATGTTTATGCTGGCTATCATCTACTGGTATGGCGCGGAAATTTACCTGATTGATCCTGCTGTTGCTGACATCAGCAAATCATTTGCCATTCTGATGAGTATTGCCACCCTGGCGGTTGGCTGGCTGGTTTACGATTATCTGTGTAAATCAAAGCTGGGCAAGGATGATAAAAAACTCAGCGCTGTCATTTTTATCTTCCTGATAATAATGGCCTTTTTCCTCACACAGCTGTTCAGTGGCCGCGGTGCTTTTATTCATTTCGGCGCGATGCTGGGCACCATCATGGTGGCCAACGTTTACTTCATCATTATGCCGGGACAGCAGGCACTGGTTGATGCCACCAAAGCAGGCATAGCACCCGACCCGCAACCGGCGATGAACGCCAAACAGCGTTCCGTGCACAATACCTATTTCACCCTGCCGGTGCTGTTTGTAATGATCAGCAACCACTATGCCATGACTTACGGTAGCAGCTGGAACTGGCTGGTACTGATCCTGATTTCACTGGCCGGGGCACTGATCCGTGTTTATTTCGTACAACGTCATTTCGGCCCGGCGAAGAAAACACCACTCTATGTTGCCGGAGCCATATTGCTGCTCTGCATTATTGCCATGAGCCCCCGCCCGGCTCCGGCCCAAAAAGCGGCTGCGGGTAGCGCAGCAACCACACCGGCTGCCCAGACTGTTGCACCTGCGACCGCAACCGGCGAATTTTCACCGACCTTTCTGGCTGTTAAAAGTGTGATTGAAGCACGCTGCAACTCCTGCCATGCAGCACAACCCACCCAGCCCGGATTCGCGGCAGCACCGAAAGGTGTGGTGTTTGACACCCCGCGCGATATTGTGACCCAGGCGGCGATGATCCATCAGCAAACCGTGCTCAGCAAAGTGATGCCGATTGGCAATCTGACCAAGATGACCGAAGAAGAACGGACACTGATTGCACAGTGGTATCAGTCCGGCGCCCAACAAAAATAATTTAATGAGAAACGACACAGAGATAACAACATGACTGACTACCCTCGCGACCTTAAAGGTTATGCCACCGACCTGCCGCAAGCCAACTGGCCGGGTAAGGCACGTATCGCCGTACAGTTCGTGATTAATTACGAGGAAGGCGGCGAAAACTGTATCTTGCACGGCGATCCGGCTTCCGAAGCATTCCTGTCCGAAATTGTCGGTGCGCAGGCTTATCAGGGCCAGCGTCACATGAATATGGAGTCCATTTATGAGTACGGTTCGCGGGCCGGATTCTGGCGTCTGCACCGCATGTTCACTGAGCGGCAAATGCCGGTGACGGTATTCGGTGTAGCCATGGCCATGGAACGTAACCCCGTAGTGGTGGAAGCCATGCTCAAGGCAGAGTGGGAAATCGCCAGTCATGGTTACCGCTGGATAGACTATCAGAATATTGATGCCGCGATTGAGCGTGAACATCTGCAACGGGCGATTGAAGTTCACACCAGAGTGACCGGCGAACGGCCACTGGGCTGGTATCTGGGCCGCTGCAGCCCGAACTCGCATCGTATCGCTGCTGAAGACGGTGATTTTCTGTATAACGCCGACACCTATGCCGACGACCTGCCCTACTGGGATCACAGTTACGGCAAGCCACAGCTGATGGTGCCCTACACACTGGATGCCAACGATATGCGCTTTGCCACCAATCAGGGCTTTAACAGCGGTGACCAGTTTTACAGCTACCTGAAAGACAGCTTTGATGTGCTCTACGCTGAGGGTGAACAGGCACCGAAAATGATGTCTGTCGGCCTGCACTGTCGCCTGGTGGGACGTCCCGGACGGGCCGCAGCTCTGGCGCGTTTTCTGGATTATGTACAGCAGCATGATGCGGTTTGGGTCTGTCGCCGTGCCGACATTGCCCATCACTGGATCAAACAACACCCGGTAGCCTGATATGAAAACAAGCATTACAGCATTAAACCAGCTTGACCGTGAGGCATTCGTCGCCCTGCTCGGTGGTGTCTATGAACACTCACCGTGGATGGCCGAACGCAGTTTTACACAACAACCATTTGCTGACGTGGATGCACTGCTGCAGGCCATGCGCGAAACGCTGGGGAACGCCAGCCACGAAGAGCAACTGGCTCTGATTCGTGCCCATCCTGATCTGGCGGGCAAAGCCGCCATGCGTGGTGAGCTGACCGCAGAGTCTACCCGCGAACAGGCAGGTGCCGGACTGGACACGCTAACAGCGGATGAGTTTGCCCGCTTCACTGACCTGAATGAACGTTACAAAACCCGCTTTGGTTTCCCGTTTATTATGGCGGTAAAAAATGCCACCAAGCATCAGATTCTGGACGGCTTTGAACAACGTATCGATAATTCGCCGGAGGAAGAGTTCGCTATGGCATTGGAACAGATCAATCGCATCGCCGCGTTTCGTATTGCTGATCTGATTGACTGAATTTTTGAATAGTTTTTTGAACAATCCGACAAACAAACCTGAATAAACCTTAAGAGTAACCCGTTCATGCCATCAATGACTGAATTGTTGCAAACCCTGCAAAACTATTGGATCGATCTGGCCCAGCCCCGTTTGGGTGCCGAGGCGGTCTATGCCACCGATGAATTTTTTGCGCCGCTGGAACGCATGATTAATCCGGAAGCGCCGGTATTCATTCCCGGCAAGTATGACGATAATGGCAAGTGGATGGATGGCTGGGAAACCCGTCGCAAGCGTGGTAACGGTTATGATCACGCGATTATTAAAATCTGCCCCGGCATTATCCATGGTGTTGACCTGGATACGTCACATTTCACCGGTAACTTTGCACCTTCAGCCAGTATCGAAGCCTGTTACAGCAAAACCCCGCCGGATGAGGATACCCGCTGGTTTCCGCTATTGTACTCGAGAGCTTTACAGGGTGACTCACATAATGTGTTTGAAGTCAGCTCGCGTGAAATCTGGAACTACCTGCGCCTGAACATCTATCCGGACGGCGGTATTGCCCGGCTGCGTGTCTACGGTCAGGTCAGACGCGGAGTGGCTGACCTCCTGCCTGATCAGGAAATCGATCTGGCCGCCATGCTGAACGGCGGACGCGCCCTGTGTGCCAGCGATATGCACTTCGGGCATATCAGCAACCTGATTGCACCCGGCAAAGGCGTGAATATGGGCGATGGCTGGGAAACCCGCCGCCGCCGTGAACCCGGCTTTGACTGGGTAATCCTGCGTCTGGCCCATGTCGGGGAAATTGACCGGCTGGTGATTGATACCGCTCACTTCAAGGGTAATTATCCTTATGAGTGCTCAGTATCCGGTACCCTGTACGAGGGTGGTAACGAAGACAGCATTGCCACTCAAAGCCTTTACTGGCAGGAAATCCTGCCCGCCCAGCGACTGGCAGCAGATACTGAATTTACCTTTACTGAGCAACTTAATAAGATCGGGCCGGTTTCACACCTGCGGCTGAATATCTATCCGGATGGTGGCGTCAGCCGCTTACGTGCCTTCGGCCATGTTCAGCAGGTAGGATAAGAGGACAAAACATGCAACGACTTACCATTGAGCTAAAACCCCTGAGCCGTGAAGCTTTCGCACCATTTGGTGATGTGGTGGAGATTGAAGGTGCGCAGCATTTCCCGATTAACCGCGGCACGGTCGAGCGTTATAACGACCTGGCCGGGGTTGATACACAACTGGAAGGCGGACGTACTCTGGTGAGCATTGTGTGTTGCAATGAACTGGCTACCCTGCCCTATACACTGCCGTTTATGGAGCGGCATCTGTTGGGTAGCCAGTCATTTATTCCGATGGATAATACGCCAATCGTGGTGGCTGTAGCTAAAGCCGGTGAGGCGCCAACCCCGGATAAAATCCATGCCTTTATCAGCAATGGCTGGCAAGGTATCAATTATCATCGTGGCGTCTGGCACATGCCGATGCTGTTTCTGGATGCTGAGCAACGCATGATTGTTGTTGATCGCGGCGGGCCGGGGGATAATTGTGAGGAGCATCATTTTCCGGATTGGGAGATTTTGTTGGCAGAATAACGCCGTAAACACCCCAAACATACCTCCAACAGGACATTAGCCTCCCTCCCTTGTGGGGAATGGGGAGCACCGGGTTTTCATAGTAACGTCCATAAGCTATGTATTAGCAAGCATTTACCGCCCGGTAAAAAGGTTTAAATAAATGTCCGTCCCAAATAATACCCCCGCACCACAGTGCATCGGTGCGCTGAAAGAAACATTTCCCGATGAGCTGCGGGTGGCACTCACCCCTGACAGCGCCCGCTATCTCAGCAAAATGGGCTATCAGTGCAGCATCGAAAGCGGGGCCGGTCAGGGTGCCGGATTTGCTGATCAGGATTACCGCGATGCCGGTGTTGAAGTGGTTTCTGATGCACAACAGCTGCTGGACAACGCGGATATTATTGTCAAAGTACGCCCGCCCTCAGAGTCTGAGGCAGATGCCCTGCCGGAAAATAAAACCCTGATCAGCTTCTTCTGGCCCGGACAGAATGAAGCCATGCTAAAGCAGCTGAATGCCAAAAACACCAGCCTGCTGGCTATGGACATGGTGCCGCGTATCAGCCGTGCGCAGAAGATGGATGCGCTGTCTTCAATGGCGAATATCGCCGGTTACCGGGCAGTGATCGAAGCCGGCAATCACTTCGGGCGCTTTTTTACCGGGCAGATTACCGCTGCCGGGAAAGTACCACCGGCTAAGGTGCTGGTGATTGGTGCCGGTGTTGCCGGTTTGGCAGCCATTGGTACCGCACAGTCTTTAGGTGCCATCGTGCGCGCTTTCGACGTGCGCCCTGAAGTAGCGGAACAAATCGAAAGCATGGGTGCTGAATTCCTGATGCTGGATTTTGCTGAGGATGGCTCCGGTGAGGGCGGCTATGCCAAACCGGCCTCACCGGAGTTTATCGCCAAAGAAATGGAGCTGTTCCGCGCACAGGCACCGGAGATAGATATTGTCATTACCACGGCACTGATTCCGGGACGACCCGCACCGAAATTATGGCCTGCGGAAATGGTCGGGCTGATGAAGCCGGGTTCAGTGGTGGTGGATCTGGCTGCAGAACAGGGCGGTAACTGTGAACTGACCGTAAAAGATGAGCTGGTAACCACCGAAAACGGCGTAAAAGTCATCGGTTTTACCGACTTCCCCAGCCGCATGGCCGCGCAATCTTCACTGCTGTATGCCACCAATATCCGTCACATGCTGGATGATCTGACTCCGGAAAAGAATGGTCAGCCCGACATTAATCTGGAAGATGACGTGATTCGCGGAGCCATCGCTTGCCATCAGGGTGAAATCACTTATCCGCCGCCACCGCCGAAAATACAGGCAATAGCCAAACCTGCCCCCAAACCTCCTGCCATTGATCCGGAAGAAGAAAAACGCCGCGCAGCTGCAGCCGCAAAAAAAGCAGGCAGACAACAGACAATGATTCTGATTGCCGCCGGTTTATTTATGTTATTGGCGGGAAGCTTTGCCCCGGCCAGTTTTATGCAGCACTTCATTGTGTTTGTGCTAGCCTGTTTTGTCGGCTTCCAGGTAATCTGGGATGTATCCCACGCCCTGCATACCCCGCTGATGGCGGTCACCAATGCGATTTCCGGGATTATTATTGTCGGTGCACTGCTACAGGTCGGCTCCGGCTCCCCGCTGGTGGTGGTACTGGCGGCTATAGCGATACTGATTGCCTCAATCAATATTGTCGGCGGCTTTATGGTCACCCGCCGTATGCTGGCCATGTTCCATAAGAGCTAAGGGGATAAACGATGAGTTCAGGTTTAATCACAGCGGCCTATATCTCCGCCAGCATTCTGTTTATTCTCAGCCTCGGCGGGCTGAGTAATCAGGAAAAAGCCAAACATGCCATCTGGTACGGGATTATCGGCATGGCGATTGCCGTCTTCGCCACCATCCTCAGCCCCAAAGTCAGCAATCTGATCACCTTGGGGCCAATGATTATTATCGGCGCAGTGATCGGCACCATCGTTGCCCGGCGTGTCGAAATGACCGGCATGCCTCAGCTGGTGGCGGCCCTGCACAGTTTTGTCGGACTGGCGGCCGTCTTTATCGGCATTAACTCCGAACTGGATCCGCCGCAAGACCTGAGTGCTGCGGAAACCATGATTCATGAAGTGGAGATTTTCCTCGGCGTGTTTATCGGTGCGATCACCTTTACCGGCTCGATTGTCGCGTACGGCAAATTAGCCGGTTCGATTAACAGCAAGGCACTCACCCTGCCCCATCGCCACAAGCTTAATATTGCCATGCTGGCGCTGTGCCTGGCACTGGGATTACTGTTTTTTAATCATGCCGGGATCTGGACTTTGCTGCTGATGGCACTGATTGCCTTTGTGATTGGTGCACATCTGGTCATGGCTATCGGCGGCGCGGATATGCCGGTGGTGGTATCGATGCTGAACTCTTATTCCGGCTGGGCTGCCGCTGCGACCGGCTTTATGCTGGGTAATGACCTGCTGATTGTCACCGGCGCACTGGTCGGCTCCTCGGGAGCCATTCTCTCCTACATCATGTGTAAAGCGATGAACCGAAGCTTTATTTCGGTGATTCTGGGCGGCTTTGGAGCAGCGTCGGGCCCGGCACAGGAAATTGAAGGTGAGATGATCGCAATTGATGCCTCCGGTGTTGCCAGGGCATTGGCTGAAGCGGACAGCATTGTGATTGTACCGGGCTACGGCATGGCGGTGGCACAGGCACAAAGTGCCATTTCCGAGCTAACCCAGCGCCTGCGGGCACAGGGTAAAACGGTGCGCTTTGCTATTCATCCGGTCGCCGGACGCCTGCCCGGCCACATGAATGTACTGCTGGCTGAAGCGAAAGTGCCTTATGATATTGTGCTGGAAATGGATGAAATTAATGAGGATTTTCTGGAAACAGATGTGGTGATTGTGGTTGGTTCCAATGACATAGTAAATCCGGCAGCACAGGATGATCCGAACAGCCCGATTGCCGGCATGCCGGTGCTGGAAGTCTGGAAAGCAAAACAGGTATTTGTCTCCAAACGTGGTCAGGGCACCGGTTATTCCGGGGTGGAAAACCCGCTGTTCTATAAAGAAAACACGCGCATGTTTTATGGCGATGCCAGAGACTCGATGAATGAGCTGCTGAAGCTGATTTAAGCGGAACCTTAAATCCATAAATCCCGTACCGGCATCAGGTACGGGACATTCTTTAAAGCAGCGATAACATCAAATCAGCTCAGATCAAAACGGTCAGCATTCATCACCTTAGTCCAGACCGCGATAAAGTCATTGACGAACTTTTCCTGATTATCGTCCTGGGCATACACTTCAGCGTAAGCGCGCAGGATGGAATTGGATCCGAACACCAGATCAACCCGGGTCGCTGTCCATTTTACTGCACCGGACTGACGGTCACGGATTTCATATAAATTGTCACCGGCTGGTTCCCAGCTGTTAGCCATATCGGTCAGGTTGACGAAGAAGTCATTAGTCAACTGACCTTCACGATCCGTGAATACACCATGCTTCGTGCCACCATGATTAGTGCCCAAGACCCGCATGCCGCCGAGTAATACCGTCATTTCCGGCGCCGTCAGACCAAGCAATTGTGCCTGATCCAGCATCAGCTCTTCGGCAGTGACCACATAATCCTTTTTCAGCCAGTTACGGAAAGCATCATGTACCGGCTCCAGTGGCGCAAAAGATTCTGCATCGGTCATGTCCGCTGTTGCATCCCCGCGCCCCGGCGAGAATGGCACACTAACATCGAAACCTGCCGCTTTCGCTGCCTGTTCAACACCAGCATTACCAGCCAGCACAATGACATCCGCGACACTAGCTCCGGTATCTGCCGCAATATTTTCCAACACGGCCAAAACGCGGTTCAGGCGCTCCGGCTCATTACCGGCCCAGTCTTTCTGCGGGGCCAGACGAATACGGGCACCATTAGCACCACCACGATAATCGGAACCACGGAAAGTGCGGGCACTGTCCCAGGCGGTTGCCACCAGCTCAGCCACTGACAAACCACTGGCGGCAATTTTATCTTTTACCGCGGCTACGTCGTAACCGGTAGAGCCCGCCGGAACCGGATCCTGCCAGATCAGATCCTCTGCCGGGACATCCGGGCCGATATAACGTGCTTTCGGCCCCATATCACGGTGTAACAACTTAAACCAGGCCCGGGCAAAGGTATCAGCGAAATAAGCATGATCAGCCCGGAATTTTTCCATATATTCCCGGTACACCGGATCAACCTTCATTGCCATATCGGCATCTGTCATCACCGGCATGGTCGGAGTGGAAGCATCCTCAACATCCGGTGGCATATCTGACTCAGCGATATCCACCGGCTTCCACTGCTTGGCACCGGCAGGGCTTGTAGTGATTTCCCACTCGTGATCCAGCAGCATTTTAAAGTAGCCGTCATCAAATTTAGTCGGATCGCTGGTCCATGCACCTTCCGGGCCGCCGGTCAGGGTATCACGTCCCACACCACGCCCCTTGCGATTCATCCAGCCCAGTCCCTGATCGGTAATTTCGCCCCCTTCCGGAGCCTCACCCAAATCATCAGGATTGGCATTACCATGTGCCTTACCGACGGTATGCCCGCCTGCAGTCAGTGCCGCAGTTTCCTCATCATTCATTCCCATGCGCTTAAAAGTTTCTCGTACCTGCGCAGCCGTTTTCATTGGGTCTGGTTTGCCATTCACGCCCTCCGGATTCACATAAATCAAGCCCATTTGCACCGCTGCCAATGGATTCTCCATGGTATCCGGGGCATTAACATCACCATAACGTTCATCGCTGGGCGCCAGCCATTCTTTCTCCGCACCCCAGTAAATATCTTTTTCCGGGTGCCAGATATCTTCACGCCCGAAGCCGAAACCAAAGGTCTTCAGCCCCATTGATTCATAAGCAATATTACCTGCCAGCAGCATCAGATCAGCCCAGGATAATTTATTGCCATATTTCTTTTTAACCGGCCATAACAAGCGACGTGCTTTATCCAGATTGGCATTATCCGGCCAGCTGTTCAGTGGCGCAAAACGCTGGTTACCGGTATTGCCGCCACCCCGGCCATCAGCCTCGCGGTAGGTACCCGCCGCATGCCAGGCCAGCCGGATCATCAGACCACCATAATGCCCCCAGTCTGCGGGCCACCAATCCTGACTATCTTTCATCAGCGCATGCAGATCCTGCTTCAGGGCAGCAAAATCCAGCGTCTTAACTGCCTCACGATAGTCATGACTTCCGGCCATCGGGTCAGTCTTCGTATCATGCTGGGACAAGATATCCAGATTCAACGCTTTCGGCCACCAATCCATCACTGACTCACCGGTTTCAGTTACCGCTCCGTGCATAACCGGACATTTATTTGCAGACATAACTTCCTCCTTTTTTCTGTCTAAAACTCATGATTAGCAGATATAAGGATAAGCGCTAAATTCGTTAAGCTCGACTTTCAACACAAACAAAGTGGTTTATTTTTATATTTTCAATCTATTTTATAGATCAACATAATTTAGCGTTGCACATCGCTAATACTCAATCAATGGTAAGATTTGGTGCTTTAAAGCTTGACTTTTTTCTATTGAGGGTGGTTTATGTCAGTTTTTTTCCCAAGCTGTCCACATGCAAAACAAAACATTATTTTTCTGTCAAGTTTTTATTCACTAGCCAGAGAAGCAGCAGAGAGGCAAGCTAAGATCATGATTATTATAACAATTAAAGCGATGTCTATTTTTTAACCAAAACGAGCAACCCCGCAATTCAGTTACGGTTCAGAGCAATTTCCGCAAGGTATCCACAAAGTTATCCACAGGAATTGGGGATAAGGGTTATTTCCCCTTTAGCAGCAAGGACTTGTAACCATTTTGTAATATTTAGCCGAGAAAAGGCCTGCAAAAATAATTTTGCCCCTGCCGATGTATTGTAAAATATCCCGATGACTCATGAACTGCTTGTTGCTGTTGCCCGCCCGTTCCGAACCCTGCTGACCTACTCTGCTGAACAGGCAGTGCAGCCGGGTTGCCGGGTATCTGTGCCGTTGGGAAATACACAAACAACCGGGATCGTCATCATTACCAGTGACACAACAGACAGTACAGATAAGAGTAAATCATACGTCATAAAACCTGTCTATAAACTGATCGACGAGGAACCTTTGTTTGATCAGCACCTGCTGGATCTGTTGCACTGGGCCTGGCGTTATTATCACCACCCACCGGGAGAGGTGGTGACCACAGCCCTGCCCGTGCTGTTACGCGGTGAACGCCGGTTACCGCAACCGGTTTACTGGCAGGTGTGTGCAGATGCGGAATGGCAGCTGAAACTAAAACGTGCACCACGCCAGCAGGAGGTTTACCAATGGTTGTTGCAGCAGGGCAAACCGGTCGCCTCCGAAGCTATTCTGCAAAAATTCGGTTCCGGCTGGCACACCTACATGCAAGGCTTATCCGACAAAGAACTGGCAGAAATTACAGACCGGCCTAAGGAGCATAGTCATGACATAGTCAATGAAGTGGCTGTTCAACTGACCCTGACAGCCGAACAAAACACCTGTCTGCAACAATGTCTGGAGTGGTCACAAGCCGAAAAACCGACACCGATTCTGTTGCACGGGGTGACCGGCAGTGGCAAAACTGAAATTTATCTGCGCCTGATCAGTACAGTGTTAGCGCAGGGCAGACAGGTACTGGTACTGGTACCTGAAATCGGCCTGACCCCGCAATTAACACAGCGTTTTCAGGCCTTTTTCCCGCAACATAATATTGTCTCATTACACTCGGCACTCAATGATAGCGAGCGGCTGGATGCCTGGCTGCAGGCCCGCAATCAAAGTGCACATATTATAATCGGCACCCGCTCCTCGGTATTTGTACCCTGCCCCGGCCTCGGACTGATTGTGATCGACGAAGAGCACGACCTGTCATTCAAACAGCAGGAAGGTTTCCGTTATCATGGCCGCGATCTGGCCATTAAGCGGGCGCAGATGCTGGGTATTCCGGTATTGCTGGGCAGCGCCACTCCGGCGCTGGAGACACTGTATAATGCCGATCAGGGACGTTATCACTATGTCCGCCTTAACCAGCGCCCCGGCACGGTCAAACCGCCCTCGCTGATACTGCAGGATATTCGCGGCTTCCAGCTCAGAGCCGGTTTATCAGAGCAAAGCCTGCAGGCGTTACGGCAGACACTGGAGCGCAACGAACAGGCCATGGTCTTTATCAACCGCCGTGGTTTTGCTCCGGTGCTGCTGTGTCCGGCCTGTGGCTGGCAGGCGCAATGCCCGTCCTGCAGCAGCAATATGACCTTCCACACCCGTGGCAGCCGCCTGATCTGTCATCACTGCAGCACTGAGCGGCTGGCGGATACGCACTGTCCGGACTGCCATAGCCGGCAGCTGACCACCCAGGGCCAGGGCACGGAACGGATTGAACTGATGCTGCGGGAACATTTCCGTGATACCGATGTATTACGTATTGACCGCGACAGTACCAGCCGCAAGGGTGAGTTGCAGCGCCAGCTGAATATTGTGCACAGTACCGAACGCCTGCTGCTGGTCGGCACCCAGATGCTGGCCAAGGGCCACGATTTTCCCAACCTCACTCTGGTGGTGATTCTGGATATTGATCAGGCGCTGCTGAGTGCGGAATATCACGCACTGGAACGCTTCGGGCAGTTACTGACCCAGGTCGCCGGACGCGCCGGTCGGAGCAGCAAAGCCGGTCAGGTTATTTTGCAAACAACCCAACCTGAACATCCGGTATTATTAACACTGTTACAGCACGGGTATCATCCATTCGCCCGCCAGCTGCTGGAAGAGCGGCGGCGCTGGCATTATCCGCCCTTCGGTTATCAGGCACTGATCCGTGCCACCGCAAAGGATATGGATGCGGCTCTGGATACGCTGGCTGACATACGGAGCATTATGTTGCAGTACGCCACGGACGTTACACTAATGGGCCCTGTTCCCGCCCCGATGGAAAAACGGGCCGGGAAATACCGTGCCCAGTTACTGGTTCAGGCAAAAGACCGTAAAGCCCGGCACAACTGCCTGAAATATCTGACGCAACAGGAAAAAAATATTTCAAACAAACGGGGTGTACGCTGGTCTATCGATATAGATCCTGTAGAATTATCCTGATAACAACCCACCACTCCGGCACTTATGCACATAAGGACTTATGTACTATGAAGGCCGGGGTGAATGAAAATCCTTTTACTGAACTGGCTTCATATACCGGAACATTCAATGACCAGAGATTTTAAACAAAGTGAAGCGAATACCGCACCCAACCAGTATGGCCTTAGCTGGGTATTAGGTGGTATTGCTGTCGGCCTGCTCGCCGGCGGAGTAGTTTATGCTTTGATGAGCAAACAACAGTCCGGCACTGTTACCCCGACCACTGCAGCCAACACCACACAGAGTGAGACGGCTACCGCTGCCTCAACAGCAGTAGCCACAGATACCGGCACCCCCACGCTGCAGGACAAACCCAGAGATGATCAGCGCCCGGGGTTCAGCTATCATGCCGTTCTGCCACAGCTGGAACTGGATATTCCCATTCCGGCTCCCCAGGAAGTTGCCCCCACTGACCTGGAGCCGATTGAAGAACCTGAACCGATGGCAGAAGCCGAAACAGAAGCAACAGAAACAGCCGCTCAGGAAATACAGAACACCATTGCCCAGGGCAGCTATATGTTCCAGCTCGGCGCTTACCAGAATCAGGCTCAGGCAGTGCAGATGCAGCGCCGTGCCAGCCAGAATGGTATGAATACCCGGATTGAAACCGCCAATATCAATGGCAAAGTCTGGTACAGGGTGCGCCTGGGGCCGACTGATAATCTGCAGGTGGTGAATACCTGGAAACAACGGCTTTCAGGTATGGGAATTAACCCTATGATGATCCGTATGTAATATAATCAGACCCGGTAAAAAATACATTTAAAGGAGTTCTATTTATGGCACATCTTGATATTGGTTCGGGCACTATTGTAGCGAATGCTGCTGAGTCCGAGCGCGTCGGTTTTATCCGTCGTACCTACCTGCATCTGGGCGGCGCTATTCTGGCTTTTATGCTGGTTGAAACATTGATTATCCAGTCCGGCCTGGCTTTTGCCTTTACCAACCTGATCAGAAGCATGCCGTTCAGCTGGTTTATTGTGATTGCCCTGTTTATGGGAGTGTCTTACATTGCGGACAGATGGGCACGCTCCCCGATGTCACGTGAAATGCAATATGCCGGGCTGGGACTGTTCATTGTCGCAGAAGCGATTGTTTTCTCGCCAATGATTCTGATGGCACTGAACTTTGCCCCTAACCCGAATGCCTTACCGGCGGCGGGTCTGCTGACACTGATGCTGGCGGGTGGCCTGACCTTTACTGCATTCAGCACCAAGAAGGATTTTTCCTTCCTGCGTCCGGCCATTACCATCGGTACATTTGTGGCACTGGGTGTGATTGTTGCCAGCATGATTTTCGGTTTCAGTCTGGGACTGTTCTTTGCTGCAGCAATGATTATTCTGGCCGCAGCATCCATGCTGTACCAGACGTCTGAAGTGATTCACAGCTACCATACTGATCAGCACGTTGCCGCGTCACTGGGCCTGTTCTCAAGCGTTGGCCTGATGTTCTACTACATGCTGATGTTCATTATGAGCCTGACCGGTAGCGAATAAAACCGGGAACTGAACAGCTAACTGATAGCTGAATATCTGATCCGGGGGAGCTTTGTTGAAAAACATTGCTCCCTTTTTTATTTCCGTATATAAGAACGGCATGGCTACTTATGTCGTTGGGGATTTACAGGGGTGCTTTACCCCATTACTGCGCTTACTGGATAAAGTAAAATTTGATCCGGCCTTTGATCGTGTCTGGTTTGCAGGCGATCTGGTCAGCCGGGGAAACCACTCGCTACAGACACTGCGCTTTGTGAAAGGTCTGGGGCATTCAGCTGTCAGCGTACTGGGCAACCATGACATCAGCCTGATTGCCTCTGCTTACGGTGTCTTTCCGTTTCACAAAAGCCTGTACGATTTACGGAATGCTCCCGACTTTGCTGAGTTACTGGACTGGTTGCGCCACCGGCCGTTAATCCATGTTGACAATAAGCTCAACGCCATTTTGGTTCATGCCGGTATTCCGCCGGCATGGGATCTGAAAACCACATTGAAAAATGCCGGGGAGGTTGAGTCCGTACTCCGGAGCAAAAATCCGTCTAACTGGCTGGAAAAAGTTTATGGCGACAAACCCTGTTGCTGGCGCGAAGCAAAAAACGCCCTTGAACGCCAGCGCTTTACCGTCAATGCGCTAACCAGAATGCGTTACTGTACTGCAGACAAGCGCCTTGATTTCAAACAAAAACTATCGCCCGCACAGGTAAAAAAAACACATCCCGAACTGTATCCCTGGTTCAAACACCCTAAACGGCAAAAAATCGTTCAGTCCATCTACTTTGGTCACTGGTCTACTTTAGGTTATCATCAGGAAAATAATGCTGTTGCACTGGACACCGGCTGTGTCTGGGGAGGAAATATAACAGCAGTCCGCATTGATAGCGAAAAAAAGACTAAATATCAGGTGGCTTGCACAGAGTATGGGCGATGAAAAACAAGAAGAAGTACAACCAACTGCCTATGTTGGTACCGTAAAGGTCAATATCCGTGGCAAGGATCACTACGTCCATATTTCCCCGCCCCCGATGGGGGCAACACTGGAAGACCTTGAAGTAGCGTTGAAAAAAAACCGTGAAATGATAGACATTTCTCAGGCGGAAATGAAACAGGCATTTGTCGACCAGGTTTTCCTGTTCAAGCCACCCATGCAGGTAAATTATGATACCCCCACCCAAAACGCCATCATGGCTCACCTGAATATTAATATCCTCATCCCGCTGATTAATATCCGTGGCGGAACAGCCAGCTTCGCCAAACCGGAAACCTTCCATGTCAAGCAGCGCGTAGAAATCATGCGCAATGTTGCAGAGCGCATGGCACATATGGAGCGGCAAACACATCATAATCCGGTGCCCACTGCTTTGGTTGCTGTACTGGTGGTATCAACGGTTATTTTTGCGCTGTTCCTGAATTAAGCTGTCACTTGCTCAGCTTTTCTCAAATCTTAGTATTTCAGCCACGGAGGCTTCAATCGCCGGCAAATCAGGAATCAGACATAACAGCTGAGAAATTCTGACCTGACGGGCCACATAAGGACAACGCTGCACATTACCGCTGAAATCATCGCGCAGCGTATCCTCAGCCACCTCAATAGTCTGCAGCCCCCCCTGCACCTGCAGGGCAATAAACGGCAGCTCATCAACATCCGATACTGTATGCAGGATCAGGCAGTTACTGGAACGCTCCACAACACCCTCGCCCAGCATACACAGCGATTCCAGTGATACTACCGGAACGGAGCGTCCAAGCCAGTCCAGCCAGCCCAGAATACCGGGGCTTGATGACTCCTCAAGCTGTTCAACCGTCACCAGCTCCGCCAGTAAATTCATCGGTACAATCAGATTACCCAGTTGCAAACGCAATACCGCACTTTTTATCACCGGCTTTTTTGTAGTTGCTGCACTCACACTCATAGCGCTAACTCCCCGTTATCCTGCGTATTACCCACTCCCTGCACATGGGCAGCCTGTAAATGCTTATCAATATGCCAGAGTAGCTCCTGATTCTGATAAGGCTTACCCAGGAAATCGGTAGCTCCAAGCGCTTTGGCATGCTCAAGATGTTTTTCAGCCGTGCGTGAACTGATCATGATAACCGGTAACCTCTGCCAGCGCGGCTCCATCCGCACCGCACTCAATACCTCAAAACCATCCATTCTCGGCATTTCAATATCCAGCAGCATCAGATCAGCTTCAAAAGCTCCCAGTTTTTCCAACGCTTCCAGACCGTCCTTAGCTGTTTCAACTACAAAATTCCTGTTCACCAACAGCTTCTCGGTCACTTTGCGCACGGTAATCGAGTCATCCACAATCAGAATGTGCGGATGCTCATGCTCAACCACATGACCTGTCAATGCCGCATTTGCCTGCCCGGCTGCATGCTCAGTATTATCATCCAGACTTTGCCTCAACAACATACGGGCGGTCAGCTCAAGCATATCCGGCACCATTACCACCTTGCCATCCGAGGTAATCGTCGCCGCAGAATAGAAATGACAGGTCTTGAACAGAGCACCTAATGACTGCAGCACGACATCACGCCGGCCATTAATCGCATCCACCAGCCAGGCAATATGCTGCTCTCCGATACGCATATAAACCACCACATGCATCTCACCGTCACGCAACTCCGGCTGGCCCTGATGCTCCAGCGCAGTACCCAGATAATGCAGGGCATAGGATTGCTCCCCCAGCAGCAACGGTGAATCACTTTGTTCCAGATGCTGCCTGACTTCTTCAGTATGAAGACGGGTCAGTCCCTGAATACCACTTAGCGGCAACGCGTACTGCTGCTTCTGCACCTCAACAAATAACACCGGATTCGCCACCATGGTAAAAGGCAGACGCATGGTAAACTCACAACCTGATCCGGGTACCGAATCAATCATCAGACTTCCGCCCAGTGCCTTAATCTCAGAATTGACCACATCCATACCGACGCCGCGGCCAGCCACCTGATTTGCTTCGGCAACCGTTGTGAAGCCGGAGTGAAGAATCAGTTTATAAATATCCTGATCAGATGACGGCACATTAGCCTTAATCAGTCCCAAAGCACTGGCCTTCCCGAGTATTTTATCCTTGTTCAGACCACGGCCGTCATCACTGATACTCACCACAATTTCGGTATCCTCACGCCGCACCTCCAGCAAGATTCCTCCATCTCTGGATTTACCCAGTGCCTCACGCTCCTCAGGTGGCTCAATGCCATGAAAAACCGCATTGCGCAGAATATGTTCAATAGGTGCGGTAATACGCTGCAGTAAATAACGATCCAGCTTGAGACTCTCACCATCAACCTCAAAACTGATGACCCGCCCGAACTCGGAAGCCACCTGACGCATAATTCTGCGTAAACGCGGCACAATAACCGTCACCTCAACCAAACGGGTGCTTAGTAAACTCTGATGCAATTCCCGGCTGGTTTGCTGACTTTCGTGAGCAAACTGCTCAACCGTGCGTAACTGTGAGGACAAATCCCCTTCAATATTCACCAGGTCATTTAAACTCTCGGCCAAAGCACGGGACAGGCGCTGGATTTCCGAATATTCATCCATCTCCAACGGATCAAAGTTACTGTCATGAACCCTGCCGTCACCCCGTTGCCGGTATCCCGCATGAATCTGGGTTTCAGTTTCCAGCTCCAGCGAGCGCAACAACTGCCTGAGCCGCGCCGTGGTACGACCCAGCTCGCCCACATCCTCACCCATTAGCACCAACCGCTCACGCAAGGTATTCTGCTGAATATTCAGGGCATTGGAGCCATTGACCATCTGGTCAAGATACGCCGCCGAAAGCCGGATTTGCTCCTGATCAGCCGGAGATAATGGCACGGGGGAAGCAGTTGCAGTCTCCTGCGTTGCTGCATGTTCGGCAGTAAAGGCATCAATATTTTCCAGAACAGATAAATCAGGCAGTGCTTCAGACTGCTCAGCCAGAATCTGCTCAAGATAACTCTCATAAGCAGACTCACCGGGTTGTGAAGACTTGATTTGCACAGGACTGGAGTCAGGAGCAATGTCTGCCATTACCCCCTCTGCAGCAGCTTCTGCTTCGGGATGCATGACCTCCTCCATAACAGCAACCGGCATACCTGACAGCGAGTGTTGCTCAGCTAATAAGCTGATCTGGTCAAGATACTTCTGCAGCTCATCCAGCTCAGAATCTGAAATAACCCGGCCCCGCTCCCGGCGCACAGTCTCCAGCAGCTCTTCAGCCTGATGAGCCGCATCGCCCATATCCATTAACTGCGCCATTCTGGAACTACCCTTCAGCGTATGTAACTCACGCTCCAGCTCCCGGACTGCTTCTTCATCCCCGTGATTGGCCAGCAGGTTCTGCATCTGCTGATCAATACTCAGCAATTGATCAGGCAGCTCCTCTTTGAACATAGCCCAGACAATACGCTGCTCCTCCTGATCATCAACCGTATCAAACTCATTCACTTCAGGCAGAAAGGCAGTATCTGCCGGTGCAGGTGTCTCCGGACTTATACCTGGCAGCTCATCAACAATCGGCTCTTCAGCAATCGGAGTAAAAACCAGATTTTCCGGCTCAGGCTCAATAACCGGCTCTTCAGCAATCGGAGTAAAAACCAGCGCTTCCGGTTCAGGGTCAATAACCGGTTCCTTAGATACCAGGTCAAAAACTAACTCTTCCGACTCAGAGTCAGCAATCAGCGACTCCGGCTCAGGATGAACCTCAGAGTTAAGTGCTGCTGTGACAGCAGTGAGGTCATTAGCTGCCTCAGGATTATTAACAAAAGCTTCTACCTTTGCGATTTCCCCACGTCCGGCCTCATCAATCTGTTCAGCATTAAGGAAAAAATCACGGTGCCCATCCAGATACCGGCTTGACTGCTGCAGAATCGCAGCCAGATTATCATTACGCGGCAGCGCCCCTTCCAGCACCTTATTGAGCATATCCTCATGCGCCCAGGCATAATCACCTAAGGCCATCCCCCCGACCATCCGGCCACTGCCTTTACAGGTATGGTAAGCACGACGAATCTCACGCAACAGTTCAGTATTGCCACGCTCTTTTGCCCACTGTGGAATCCATACCCTGAAGTTGTCGAGAATCTCATTAACTTCCTCGACAAAGATTTCATAAATCTCAGCATCAACAGAGGCAGCAAAGCTTTCAAAGTTACCACCATCAGAGGCAGCCTGATCATCCGGCAGACCCTGTTGCTCAGCAAAGTCAACAGACCCGGCAGACCCGGCAAACTCACCGGACTCATCAGGCTTACTTGCTGAAACGGCATCTGCCACACTCTCAGGCTGCGACACCAACGCAAAATCAGCAAAATCTATTTCCGTTATTTCCTCACTGTCCCGGACTGCTTCCTCAGCAGAGTCAGCCGCAACTAGCCAGTCAGCAGGCGCTGATTGCGTACCCTCTGAAACAGCGTCGCCGGAACCGTCTGTTGTGCTTTTTTTTTAATATTAAGCTCATCATTCGCCGCCGCCATATCAATATGGCCCAACAAATCAATCGCACATTTACTATCCAGCTTTCTCAGCTTATCGTAACCCGCCGGTAACAACGGCAGATAATCATCCTGCTTCTCAATACAGGACAGGCAGGCTTCCAGCAGAGTAACAATATCAGCCAGACAGGATAACTCATCTTCTTCAGGCTCGCGCCGGTTTTGCAGAATATCCAGCTGCAGATAATTCCGGGTACCCTCAATCAGTGGCAACAACTCACCATAGCCTAAAACATCCACAGCCCCGTGCGTACTGTGCAGGCGCTTAACCACATTTTCCACATGAGAAAACTCACGGGTACTCTGCGCAAACAGGCTGATTTCTGACTGTGTTTTTGTGACATCGGCCAGAATTGCACGAACCGCTTCACGCGAGGCACCGGGATCAGCAATCATTACCTCATCAGAAAAAATTTCTTCGGTACGGTCATGCCCGGTTTCAGCATACTCAGTTAATAATTTCTCCAGCCGGACATAGTGTTCGCCCATTTTCTCCAGCAACAACGGCTCAACCTGCCCCGCTTGTTTACTCATAGCCATTTGCTGTTTAGCCTGCACTTCAGTTAACGCAGCTGCCTTGCCCAGACCCAGCATCCCTAATGCCTGTGCCAGGCTTTGCGTTCTTGCCCCGATATCTTTCAGCATATTACTGGCATCGGCCCGGCTGCCCAGCCCCTCAACCTGCGACATAAGCAGACTAAGCTCATCCTGCATCGAATTAGCCACTGAACGCCATAATTCACGCCCCGGAACAGAGTAATAACTACGCAACTCCTCCAGCGTTTCACCTTTGGGTAAATACAAATCCAGATGGTAGGCAGACTTTACCGCCTGCAGCTGTTCACCGCCCTCATCCGACAGCCCGACGTAGTACAAAAGGTTTTTCAATAGTTCGTCAGGCAATGACTGATTGTATGCAGCCTCGTCTTCATCAGCAAAACGCCTGATCTCACGCTCCATACGCCCCATCAGCATTTTTACCGCAGCACTGGATTCAAGCTTGTTCTGCTCCAGTGCCTGCAACAAAGCACCGGCTACCCACCATAGTGAGCGTGAACGAATATCACTATTCATGACCAACAGGTTGGCAGCCACTTTACGCCCGGCCTGCAAATGAACTTCCGGCCGGTCGTTGTTATACCAGCCCAGCAAGGCCTTTTGCATGTAAAAACGCAAACGCTGCAAAGCCTCCTGCTTTTTTGCAGCAGACAGTTCAACATGTTTTTCGGTACCGATATGCTCATTGGTCACACTGCCTTCCGCCGGCAGGAAAATCAGGTGCTCAGACAACAAGTCAGCTTTACGTGCAGCACGCAGATTATTCAGCATCGGCAAAATAATAACCGGCAGGTCCGCATAACCATCGTGCAGATGCTTCAGATACTCCGAAAGCTGCAATAACCCGTCAGCACAGACACCGGCAGCATCATCAGGACTATCCACCGCACCCTGGCGCATTGCATCCATCAGCAATACGATCTCACGGTTCAGCATGTAGGCCCCCTCAGCCTCAAGGATATCGAGAATACCCAAAACATCCTTACTCAGGCTAAGCGCTTTTTCCAGATCGGACTGCTCTTTGGCCTTTGTGTAAGCGGCGAATAACTGGCGCACACGCTCCAGCATCTGTTCCGTTTCATCCAGCACCCAACCCAACCGGTTGGATAATCCTGACTTATCAGAAATCATATCTTGTATGCTCCTTCGCCTTTTCTTCTGTAGCTATTATTTTTTTATTACAAATCATGGCCGGATCCGCCCTGACTCTTATTTAAACGGACTATGGTGAAATCACTGATCGAGCGCCGTAACTCAGCCGAAGTTTCATTCAGACTGGCCACCAGTTTCGTCGTTTCCTTACTCGACTGCTCAGTTTGCCGGGTCACTTCAGCAATCGACTGCATTGCACTGGTCACACGCCCGGTTACATCGGCCTGTTTGACTGAGGCATCAGAAATATTGGCAATCAACCGCGCCAGACTGGTGGAAACCTCTTCCACCTCATCCAGTGCTTCTTCTGCAGCCTCTGCGTTTCGCGAACTGGCCACTACTTTGGCCGTGGTTTGCTCCATGGAAGCAATTGCTTCCTGGGTATCAGTCTGGATAGCACGCACCAGCACATCAATCTTATGACTGGCCTCGGCAGAGCGTTGTGCCAGTTGCTGCACCTCATCCGTAACCCGCTCAAAGCTTTTAACAGCACCGGAACCGGTGGTTTGTATCGATGCATTAAGCGCCAGAATATTCGTCTGTTCGGCGATGTCATTCATTAACCGCACAATATCACCCACTTCCTGGGAGGTTTCACCCAACCGCTTGATACGTTTTGAAGTGGCCTGAATCTGTTCCCGCACAGCCACCATATCCTCAATGGCATTTCTGACCGTATGCGCGCCGGCCTTGGAAATATCTAATGACTTATTTGCTACCGCAGAAGAAGTAGTCGCGTTTCGGGAAACTTTATAGATAGACTGGGTCATCGCATCAATCGCAGATGAGGCAATGGTGATTTCCTCAGACTGCCGGGAGCTGGCCTGCGATAAATGATTAATACGGCTATTGGCAACCTCTGCGTAACGGGTCAGCTTACCGGACGTATCATCAATCTTGATCACCAGTTCCCGCAAGGCATCCACCGCATAATTCACCGAATCCGCAATCGCCCCGGTGATGTTGTCGGAAACAGTCGCCCGGATGGTTAAATCACCTTCTGCCAGCGTGCTCATCTCGTCCAGCAGGTGCATAATCGACTCTTCCTGCCGTTGCTCGGTTAACAGCCACTCTTTTTGCTGGAGCGTGAAGCGATGAAACAGAAAGCTGATCCACAGAGTATTGATTAATGCGATCAGAGTACCCCACAAACCAAATGCTATAACCTGATCAGCTGAAAACCAGCTCTCCCCCGTAAAAAACAACACAGACAGGCATAAAATACATACCAACAGGATACCTATCGGTAACCAGATCAGCTTTCCTCCCAGCAGACTGTCAGTGAAATTATTCATATTATTTTGGTTTTCTATTATTGTTATTTTGATAAAACTGCTTTTTATTAAGTGTTTGTAATTATCTGTTTATGCGGATATATATTCATTAATAACCGGAGAACCGCTGCTCTCCATGATCTGTGCCAGTTGCTTGAGTTTTAATACCGGCAAAACCTGATCTTCAATTCTGATCCACTGCTCGACATATGTTGACCAGTGATCACTATCCGGTGGCACAACGTTGACATCATCTGACCAGACATGCCGTATTCCCACCAACTCACTAACTCTAAGGCCGAACCACTCTTTATCACCCTGTACCACCAGAATTCGTATAGCTGCCGGGGCAGCCCGTTGCTGCTGACTTCCGGCATCAAATAAAGACTGACCATCAATCACATTTAATAAGCTACCCTGGAAAAAACCGAGGCCTGCCATCCACGGGGCAACACCGACCACTCTGGTCAGCTTATCCTGAGTCAGAATCTCTTCAACATCACTCTGATGCACTACACAGGTTTCGTTACCCATTTTAATAATCAGCGCAGACCAGGCATTCAGATTATTGTCACCGGCTTTTTCATGCCGCCGTTTTTTTTCCCGCAGCAGAGCCAGCCCGGTCAACAACTCATAGGGGCTGTTCATTATGAACTGCCTTTTTCAAACTGACGGCTGATTACTTCCAATAATTCTTTTACCTTCACCGGCTTGACCAGATATTCTTTTGCCCCCTGTTTCAATGCCCATAAACGATCAGTTTTGGCTGACTTGGAACTGCAAACAATAATGGGTATCTGTGCTGTTGCCGGGTTACGGCTCAGCTCACGGGTCGCCTGAAAACCGTTGAGCAACGGCATCACCACATCCATCAGAATCAGATCCGGTTGAATAGCCTGCGCAACCTCAATGCCTTCCTGACCATTGCAGGCCACACTGACCTGATAACCATGCGCTTCCAGTAAAGATTTGAAAATGCGGGTTTCGGTCAACGAATCATCAATAATCAGCACATGCCTTAATTCGGTCACGACTTATTCGCCCCCATTCTGATCACTACCAGCCTCTTCCGTGACCACATCCCGCCTGGACAGTACATTCGACTGAATAGCCTCCAGCAAGTCCTGCCGGGTAAAAGGCTTGGTCAGATATTTATCTGAACCGGCCAGCCGGCCACGGGCCAGGTCAAACAAACCATCACGGCTGGATAGCATAATTACCGGAATATTACGGTAATTACGGTTTGCCTTGATCAGTGCACAGGTTTGATACCCATCCAGTCTGGGCATCATAATATCGACAAAAATTATATCGGGTTTAAAAGCCGCAATTACAGGCAATGCCTCAAAACCATCAGCGGCAGTCGTGACCCAGCAATCATACTCTGCCAGCAAAGCCTCAGCTGTACGCAGTATCGTCTTACTGTCATCAACAATCAGCACTTTCAGGCCGGATAAGTCACGGTTGGGAGAAGCATTATTTTGGTCTGACGTATTCACTCGCGTCGCTCTTTGTTGTTTTTATAATGACTCACGAACCAGCTGATTCAATCAGCCAGCTCATATCTGCAACAGACTGTTATTTTGCAAACAAAACTGTTGCCCGGGTTTAAATTGTAAACCTTACGTTCTGAATAGTGAAAGCTCAGCTGACAAACGACATATCGCGCCAGCCAAACCATCTTAAGCAGCTATATTATTTTGATAATTACCTGCATCAGGTTCACCGGAAACCAGTGTAATATGAGTAATTTCGGGCGCACAGTTACGTCGTAACGGCACGCCTGTTGTTCCCAAACCACGGCTGGTGTAAACCCAGGATTGATTCACACGATACAATCCCTGCACATATTTTTTCCCCAGATAAGGCCGGATAAACGGTTTCCCCGGTCGTACCTGTACCTGACCGCCATGTGTATGTCCGGATAACTGCAGGGAAATACGCTCATCATGCGCATACCAGTCAATCATATCCGGCTCATGTGCCAGCAGCACAACAGGCTTATCACCCCGGTGACTATCCAGCGTACGGACAATATCCGGCTTACCCAGCCAGCCATCATCAATACCGGCCAGATGCAAATGGTCATGACCCACCTGCAGATCAAGGCCCTCATTGCACAAAACCCTGATACCGTGCCGGACAAACGTCTCCGTAATCAAACCGGCATCCGTTTTCAGGTCATGATTGCCCAGCACGGCAAAAACACCGTGGCGCGCATTCAAACCCGCCAGCGCAGGCACCAGATCAAGGATATCTTCCTCGTCATGCCAGACATAATCACCGGTCAGGACAATCAAATCCGGCTTCAGGCGATTGGTACGCACAACCGCACGCTTAATATGCTCCAGCTGGGTAAACGGCTTCAGGTGCATATCGGTCAGCTGCACAATCGTAAAGCCCTCAAGAGCCGGAGGAAGGTTACGTACCGGAATATCACTGAACTCTTCAACCAGCCAGCGTATTTCATTGCGTCTGACAGCATGACGGTGATCATGGAAGTAATTCAGCTCACCAATCCGGTTTAACATTTTTTGTGGTGCTTTTCTCGCCACACTAAGCATCAGATATACCTGTTTTACATCCCGTTCGGAAAATTTTTATTGAAGGTTAAACCTTTTTCCCTGACCGTAGTCAGCGCTTCACCGTACTGAACCAGCAACTCCAGCGTCCAGCTGATTCTGTTACGAAAATATTCATCGGCTGAAACATCGTTCTGTCCGGGATCATCATTTAGAACTGATTCGACCTTACGCACAATGATGTGTTCAGGGATATAACATAACCGGTTATTTTTATAACTGCTCATCCGCAACTCGGCGACCGGATAAGCACCGCCATCAGAGGATGACACAGTAATGATTAATGCCGGCTTATGCGCCAGCTCACCTTTACCCCAGAGCAGGAAAAAGTTTTTCAGACCGGAAGGTACCTGACCATGCCATTCAGGAGCAATGATGACAAATGCCTCACTGGTCGCCAACTGCTCAGAAAGCGGGCTTAGCAATGTTTGCCACTTCTCATCCCCCGACCATATGCCTTCATCCCATAGTGGTAACGGATTTTTTGCCAGACTGAAAATCTCAGCCTGATGATCTGCCTGTCCCAGTGCTTTCTGCACAAAACGTGCTACTTTCTCACTCTGGGAGTTTTCCCGGTGACTGCCACTGACAATCGTTATTTTCATAAGTACTTTATTCCTTGTTGCTGATTAACCCGCATCATCTAATGATCAACTGCAAAACGCAAAAAGGCCGGAACAATGTGCCGGCCTTTCAGAACTCAGACGGATGAACCTGATCAGATAAACAGCGTAATATCAGACTCACCGGCAAATTCAAAGAATGCAGCTGCACCGGCATACTCAACATCATCAATGAATTCAGAGGTATCCATTTCGAACAGATCAACCGTCATCTGGCAGGCAATAAATTTCACCTCAGCTTCCTGGCTCAGCTCACGTAGTTCAGCCAGGTCAGCAACACCTTTGCTGGCCATTTTCTTTTTCATCATTGAGGTCATCATACCCTGCATGCCCGGTAAAGCCTGCAACATGACCGGCACCGGCATCGGCATCGGCATGCCCGGATTACCCAGCGAACTTACCTGCAGATTCATATCTTTTTTCAGCAACTGCAAACCGTAGAAAGTGAAGAAAATTTGTACTTCATAACCGAGTGCTGCAGCAGTAGAAGCCAGAATAAACGGAGGATAACCCCAATCCAGTGTCCCTTTCGTTGCAATAATAGCCAGCTTTTTCTCAGACATTTTGATGCCCTCTCCAAAAAATTTTACCTAATAAGCACCTGTTAAAACTGAAGCTAACAGATGCTCTCCTCTCAAACGTGCGGCAGTGTATCAAAAACCAGAAAATTACGCAGCAACAGGGGGAATAACCTCATTCCCGGACTGGTACCAGCTAATAATACCGCCACGCAAATTAAGCGCTTCAATACCAGCATTCTGCTTTAAATACATACATGCCTGTGCTGAACGGTTACCACTACGACAATAAATAACCAGTGTCTCATCTTCCTTGTTCACCAGATCGTTCATATGCAACGGAACCGTGTGCAGAGGCATAAACTCTGCACCCTCAATAATTCCCTGATTGAATTCAGCCGAGGAGCGCACATCAACCAGACGTACTTTTTTGCCCTCATCAAATAATGCTTTTAAACCTTGCGCATCAATTTCGTTTACACCAAACATACGTATCATTACAACCAAGAATATTAAGTTATGCTAATATTCTAATTAATATTGATGTTTGTCAAGTACACACAGCCGGTTTCTCCGCACTGATGCAACCAATTCCGCTCATTTTCATCTAAAATTAAATTCTCTGGCAGACGGAAAACAATATGCATGCTTTGCGCACCCTCCTTTCAACCTTACTCTTCAGCTGTATATGCACAGGAACAGCAAAGGCGCAGCTAAACCTTGAGTTACCGGATATGAACCTGCCTGATTTTGAGCACTCAGGCAGTCAGGTAACCGGCAACATTGATGCCCCGGCAATCAAGCGGCAACTATTTCGCAGCATTCGCCGTAACCGCCCCATCGTTGAAGATGCCGAATTATCAGGATGGCTGAATAATCTGGTTAACCGTTTAACCCGTCATGCGCCCGGGGTTGGGAATGACTTGTTCGTGGTGATTGAAAACAACCCGGCGATTAATGCCTATGCCCTGACCGGCGGCATCATTGTGGTGAATTCAGGGCTTATATTAAGTACAGGCTCTGAAAGTGAACTAGCCGCCGTACTGGCACATGAAATTGCCCATGTTTCCCAACGGCATTTAACCCGTATGTACAATGATCAGAAAAACAGCCCCTTACTGACCGGGTTGGGCATTCTGGCAGGCGCTGCCGTTTCCGGTAAAAGTCCGGAAGCCGCTCAGGCAATTATTACCGGCACTATGGCGATACAGGCGCAACAGCAGGTCAGCTACAGCCAGCAGTATGAATCTGAAGCTGACCGGGTCGGGCTACGCATTTTAGCCGGAGCCGGATTTAATGCAAATGCTATGGCCACTTTTCTTGAAAAACTGGAGCGCAATGAAAGTAATACCCTCGGAAACCTGAGTAAATACCTGCGTTCCCACCCGTTAAGTATTGAGCGGCTCAGTGACACCCGCACCCGGGCCGGTAGTTTGAGAAACCCGGTTCGGGAGTCCACAGATTATTTATATGCCCGTGAAAAACTACGTGCCATCTACCAGCCTGATCATAACAACCCGGCACAGGGGCTGACCCCCGCATTATCAAACTATTATCAGGCACTGCAGCAATTCAGGCGCGACAACCACCCTGCAGTCATCAACATTTTGGGCACACGCGCGACACAGTTACCGGCAGCGCTGCTCATTGCCCGTTCGCTGAATGCCCTGCAACGCTTTACTGAAGCAGAACAGCTGCTCAAGCCACTGCAAAACCAATATCCACAAAATACCAGTATAAATCTGTTGCTGGCTCAGGCAGTCTCAGGGAAAGGCGACAAACAATACGCCTGGCAGCTTATTAACCGTATCAGGACTACCGAAAGTACCAGCCTTGAGTTCTTTGAAACCGCGCAGAATATTGCCCAACAGGCAGGCCAGCAGCATGAAGCCATCATTTATACTGCAGAACGAAACCTGCGCCTGGGTGAGTACAAGTATGCCCGCCTGGCTTTGGAGCAGAGCTTACGTACTCAGCCCGCCAATCATATAAAAGCGAGGTTGCAACAAAAACTGAACGAAGTCATACAGGCCCAGAATGAACTGGACTACCTGAAATAATATCCGTTTTTCAGCTGACTAGGGAATACCCTAGACTCTCTGCCCATAAAAACACGTATAGACAATAGCCTTTGATTTTACATAAACTTTATGATCGGAAGAGAGTCAAAGTAACATTTACACCAGCTGATTTTTAACCCGGCCTGTAGTGCAGGCACAGTTTTTTTTGCGCCACTGAACATGTTGTTGTAAGCTGCACTCTACAAATTTGACTTATATCAATCATTGATTAATGTCATATCAACATTTGTCCGGCAACTGAAATTGAACAGTCAAGCTGACGGAAATGTAACAGATTAAACTGACTAGTCTGGAGAGGAGGACTAATATATGCGGAAAATCTTTCGCATGCTGACACTGTCTGCATCGGTGGCAACACTTGCTGCGATCGCTGGTATGTCTGCATCTCATGCTGCTGAAGAAGCAAAAGTATCCGAAGAAGCACTGGCTAAAGGTAAAGAAATTGCCTTTTCTCAGGCTAAAGGAAATTGTCTGGCCTGCCACATGATGGCCGGAGGGGAATTACCTGGCAACATCGGCCCGCCGTTGGTTGCAATGAAAGCCCGCTTCCCTGACCGGGATACATTACGTGCACAGATTTATGATGCAAGGGTCAAAAACCCGATGACCATTATGATTCCTTTCGGCGCACATCAGGTGCTGACAGAGGAAGAAATTGATCTGGTTACCGACTACGTCCACACTTTGTAATCAAGATTTTTAGAGAGGAAACTTATGAAACGTAGAACATTTCTGCAAGGTACTGTAACTGCCGGTGCAGCTGCTTTAGCTGCTGGCGCAGGCCTGCTAACCCCCGGTGCTGTTATGGCTGATAACCATGGCGGAGACATGGCCGAGGCATTTAAACTTGATAACCTTGAAGCAGCCATGAAAGCCATTGGTGCTGAGGGTGCTGAAGAATCAGGCGATATCAAAATCAAAGCACCGGAAATTGCTGAAAACGGTGCTGTTGTGCCGGTAACGGTTTCTACCGATATGGAGGGCGTGACTGAAATTGCCATGGTGGTTGCTGAAAACCCGACGCCACTAGCAGCAGTATTCAAGCTGGGTGAGGGCTCAAAGGCAATGGCTTCGACCCGCCTTAAAATGGGTAAAACTTCTGACATGGTGGCCGTCGTCAAAGCCGGCGATAAGAGCTACATGGCAAAACAGGAAGTTAAAGTTACTATCGGCGGCTGCGGCGGTTAAGGAGATACAGACATGGCAATTAAGCTGAAAGCGAAAGAAAAAGATGGTGTGGTTGAAGTCAAAGCACTGATGAATCACCCTATGGAAACCGGACAGCGTAAAGACAAAGACGGTAATAAAATTCCTGCTCACTACATCAGTGAAGTCATTGTTCAGGTAAATGACAAAGATGCTATTACCGCCAACTGGGGTGCATCCATTTCCAAGGATCCCTATCTGTCAGTAGAAGTCGCTGGTAAAAAAGGTGACAAGGTGAAGCTCAGCTGGACTGACAATAAAGGAGAGTCTGACTCTGCGGAAGCTGATATTAAATAAATCATTGAGGTTGAGGAGGGCTCTATGAGAAAACTATCTGTAACACTTGCTGTTTCTGCATTTCTTGCGGTAACTGCAGCCAGCACAGGCTATGCGACAACACCGGAAGAGGATCTTGCCGCACTTAAAGGCTATTACGGCAATAAATTCAAGGATATTGACCCAAATACCTATGGCGATGGTGCTTTTATTTTCCGTGAAGATGCTTATGAGCAATTCAGAGAGATAGAAGCTGATTTTCCGCCTTATGAAGACCAGCTTGCCGAAGGCGAGGAAATGTGGAACACCCCGTTTGCCAACGGCAAGACTTATGAAGACTGTCTGGGTGAAGTCAGTACTGTTCGGGCACAATATCCGAAGTACGATGAGGAAAAAGACACTATCCTGACTCTGGAAGGCCAAATCAATGCCTGTCGTGAAGCCAACGATGAAAAACCGCTGAGTTGGAAAAAGGGTCCGATTGCAGCACTGTCCGGCTATATTGCCACTCAGGCAAGAGGTCAGAAAATCGACGTAAAGGTTCCGAACGAAAAAGCGATGGAATGGTATGAAAAAGGCAGAAACTTTTTCTTTGCCAAACGTGGTCAGCTGAATATGTCATGTGCCGACTGCCATGTCAGCTATGCCGGCAACCGCATCCGTGCAGAAACCCTGAGCCCTGCTGTCGGCCAGGTCACTCATTTTCCCACTTACCGGGTAAAATGGGGAGAGCTGGGTACATTACACCGCCGTTACGGTGGTTGCAACCAACAGGTTCGTGCCAAGGACTTCAAAGCTCAGAGCGATGAGTACAAGGCACTGGAATATTTCCACACTTCCCTGTCAAATGGCCTGGAGTGGACCGGCTCAGCATTCCGCAAATAATACGCGCAAACTGAGTTTGTAACTCATAAAAAGCCCGGCTATTCCGGGCTTTTTTATTTCCAGGTAAATGCTTACAGAAACTCAAGCCGCTCCAGCATCCAATAAAAACCGATTGCCGAAATCAGTAATGACCCCGGCAGAATCACTACAGAGCGATACCACTCCCGCATCCCGAACCATCCTGACAGCAACAGATACCCCGCCAGAATAATGGCAATCTGCCCCAGCTCGACACCGACATTAAAACTGATCAGAGCCAGCGCGAAAGCACCATCCGGCATACCAAAATCCGATAATATGCTGGCAAAACCAAGGCCATGCAGCAACCCGAAGCCAAACACCAGAAACAAACGACTGTTATGTAAATTCCGTGCAAATATATTCTCAACACCAACATAAGCAATCGACAGAGCAATCAGCGGCTCCACCATACTGGCAGGCAGGCTGATAACTCCGTTCATCGACAGCCCCAGAGTGATGGTATGCGCAATAGTGAACATAGTGACCTGCCAGAACAGCGGCTTCAGTCGTGAGCTGAACAGAAAAATCCCGATTATGAACAGGATGTGATCCAGCCCCTTGGGCACAATATGAGTAAACCCGATTTCAATATATGACCAGATCACCCCCGGCGTTGATGGCTGGCGGAACACTTCCGTTAATGAAAACGGCTGACTCGGCTCATCCTTACGAATCCACTGCCAGTCCGACCAGTGCCACTGCTCCTTTTGCTCATTAACCTGACGCACCCGCACCGCATTATCACCAAAAGCTGCCGGATAATACCACTGCAGATTTTCAGTATCAGGAGCTACCTGGCCCTCCAGCACAATCACGCTGGCACGCGGCACCTTGGTATACCCCGGCTCCGGAATATCTACCAGCCCTACCCGCAGCTTCACAGGCTCACCATCCGCTTTCAGCCACACCTGCTGCAATAACTCCGGCTTAAACGGCTCAAAAACGGCCTGTAGCTGCTCTGCTTCCAGTACCCGCAAGGCATCATACTCTGCGGCCTGCGGGGCATCCTGAGTATTTTTATACTGCGCATTAATGCCGGTCAGCATTGCTTCAATACTGGTGCGAATATCAATGCTAACCTCGCCCCCCGATTTAGCGGTAATCTCTACTAAAGCCGGCTTGACTACATCTGCAACAGCTACAGAAAAGCAGGCCGGAAACAAAACAGACAGAAACAACCCGACACCAATAAAAAACCTATGCATTGCCCGCCGCTTACCAGTACTGCATTGACTCAGTATAAATCTGCTTCATATCCGCCAGGTCAGCCACACGCGGCGCATTATTAATCGCCCGGGTCTGGCGTATTGATGACTCGGCCAGCGCCTGGGCATCGGCTTCTGTAAACTCCAGATCACGCAAACCGTTCGGCATACCGGTTGCCCGCATCAGTTGAACCAGTTTACCGGCCACCAGCTCCCCGGAGTCTTCAGCACTTGCACCGGAAGTATTCATACCCATAAAGCCCGCTGCTTCCAGATGACGTTCAGGCGCACCTTCCGACAAATATCGGAAAATAGATGGTGCATTGACCACCACACTGATCCCGTGCGGAATAAACGGCGAAGCTATCGCATAATCACGGGTGGTAATGTCATGCATCAGATGCGTCACGCCATAGGACATGGCATGTGCCAGATGCGTACCGGAATTGCCAAAGGCCATCCCCGCCAATGACGCACCCCACATCAGCGCATCCCGTGCCTCATGATCATCCGCACTGGTCACCCCCCGTTCCAGATACTCACCAACAATTTCCAGCGCCCGCCGTGCCGCCAGATCACTCCACGGATTAGAGCCCTGTAGAAAAGTACGCCGGTTCGGATCATCTACCCGCTGCCAGCGGGTATAGGCTCTGGCCGTATAACACTCCAGCGCATGACAAAGCAGGTCAAAGCCGGTTGAAGCGACCACATTCGGCGGGAGAGTATCACAAACTGCCGGGTCGACCAGTGCTTCGTTGGGTAACAGGTGCGGATGCCCCATTACAAACTTGGTATTCAGGTCATTAATGCGGATCACTGAAACAGAGGTACATTCAGAACCGGTTCCGGAAGTGGTCGGACAGACCAGATGCGGCAGCAGCGGGCCGGGCACCGGCTTTCCGGCACCGATTGGCGGGCCGAAGTAATCCGTAAATTCAGCCGGATAAAGACTATAAACCATCGCCGCCTTGGCGGTATCTATCACCGAACCACCACCCACTGACACCACGCCATCAAACCGGCCCTCAGTAAGAAATTTTGTGGCCAGTTTCACCGTATCATCATCCGGCTCAATGCGGACGGAGGAAAACACATCCACCTTCAGGCCCTGCTGTTTGAGTGACTCAGCCACCGTAGCGACATAAACGCCATCGTTCAGATACGGATCGGTGAACAAGGCCACACGGGACATGCCCAGTGCTTTGGCCCTTGCTCCCGCCTCTCCCAGGCTGCCTCGGCCAAATGTATATTTGGGCATAGCCACAGTAAAAGTATCTGCGCCACCTTCGGTTAATTCAAAGTGCTGACATGCCATATAGTCTCCTCCTATTCAGCTCAGTATGTTCTGACTAACTATACTGCAAAACATAAAGACATAAAAAAGGGCTGCAAGCCTAAAGAACCTGCAACCCTTTGATATTAATGGTACACCGGGATTGTATTTCAATTTATAAGCTCATGTTTAATAAAAACAAATTCAAAAGTCATGATTTTTCATGCCCGCTTTTATACCCGCTTTTAAAATCGGTGCCCGATAAAATCAATAACTTACAGGCTATCTAACCGACACAAAAAAGGCCAGCTCAAAATGAACCAGCCCACCCTTTTTTCAACTTATGCACCTGTGATTGTCAACCAAACCATGCAGACAGTTTACGCATCAGCCACCATTGCAGAGCAAACACAGCGACCAGCCCGCCCTGAACCAGATTCATCAGCAGAGCAAATAGTAATACCTGCCCTGCTGCCTCAGCTATCCAGCCAATCATGCAGCCTGCTTTATCAGCTGTTCATTCACTGCCTGCTGTATATCCTCCCCTGCCGGTATCTCCAGCATCGTATGCTCACTGCCGAAGGCGTTGATACTGTCCAGCAACTCGGCCTCTTCCTGATCAGTTATCCAGTAACCGTCCTGCCAGTAGTAAACCGTCTGCATTGTCGCTTCGTTTGTTTCGTTCATGGTGTTTTGCTCCTTATCCGATCCAGATGTATTTCTTGCCGCCGTTGCGGTAATTCGGGTTTTGCTGCATCAGCCCTTCGTGCATGGCTCTGCTGAAGAAAGCTTTTTGCATGGAAGTAATCCGCGTCCGGTCATGCGTCCGGCTGCCGGTTTCTTTGTTGCTGATCCGCTTTTGTATCCATGACCATGTTGCATTGACTGATGGCCTGCACTGCTTTTCTGATACAGCAGCCACCCATTCGCCGTATAAGCCGCTCTGACCCTTAGCTAAGGGTTTACTAAGGGTTTCGTCCTCACCCTTAGCTAAGGGTTTCTGACTGCTTTTCTGAACTGGTTTTACGGCACCCTCAGAACTGCTTTTCAGGTTCATGCTCAGCTGTGTTTCAGCCGTACCCAGACCTGATTTACGGCCTTTGTTAATAATCCGTTGAATAGCATCCTGATCCGCTGTTTTGTTCAGCACATCGTCTGCAGGGGAGTCGATACAGTGTTTTTTTAACTCCCTGTTCCATGTACTACGCAAAGCAAGGTCAGCCAGGTATTTTGGCGATAGAATGTATTTAGGTTTACCAACCCCCACATCAATGTCATTGCGCTTAACCACGCCTTCTTTTTCCAGACCAGACAGGATGGATTCAGCAATCTGCTGGCGTTGTGGTTTTGCCATCAGCTCAGGGGTAATACCGATCTGACTTGCGTTTTTGCGCATGATGGTTGTAACAGCATCAGTGATAGGGCGGACAGTGGGTTTTATTTCTCCATCAATGACCTGCTGGCGGACTCCGGTATACAGGTATCTGAACAGCCGTGTGTCAGTCAGGCCGCCTGCATGCCGTGTGGTGTGTAGTGGTTCTGAAAAACTGCTGGTGGGTGCCGGTGAGCCGGATAATTTACCTGCCAGCCAGTCAGCAGAAGCCGCCGCCGCTGCTACCGGATGGCCGGACTGTTTGTACTGGTTAAACGCTGCCAGTGTGGGCGAAGGGGAGAAACCGACCGACTGTGAAGGCGCATATTCGTTATGAGGCTGTTTCGGCTCAGGTGCCGGTGCATCCTGCATCAGTCCCATTTCTTTGTATTCGTCACTGATTAACCGGCCTTGTGGTGTCAGGCCATAAGCCTTTAATGCCTGACCAATCGCACCCAGCAGGGCACCCAGTAACCAGAACATGCTTTCGAAGGTGCCGATAATGCCGAAGGCGAAGATAAACGCCGCTGCAATCGCTGATACCCCGAAAATCTTCTGTATGAACTGAATCCCCTGAAAATGCTGCTTTTCGTCAAACTGCAGTTGTTTGGCCTGATCCACCATGGCAAGGGCAGTACTCTGATTAGCCGCTGCTGTAGTCGCTGCCTGATCCTGAATAGTCTGGATCCGCGCCTGTGCGGCTGCCAGATTGCCGCGCTCTATGCGTAAGCATTTATCAACACGCGCCTGACCTTTGGAACGGTGACGCTCACAAGCATCAATCTCCACCTGTGCGGTTGCCGCCGCTGCCTGTGCATCTGCTAAGACAGGGGATACCTGCACAGGGGCATTCGTAGCCGACTGGATAGCGCCCACGGTGGCCTTGAAGACTTCGCTTTGTTCAGAGCGGTTGCGCACGGTTTCGGCTTCCCGTTCCATGGTTTGACTGATCTCTGATCCCAGCGCAAAGAGGATAACCACGGCTTTAGCAAAAATCATCAGACCGGACTTAATGCCAGTGCTGTATGAGAAATATTGACCGGCTGTAATCCCGCCCACCATCAGCAGGGCAATGCCGACCGCTACCCAGTTTTCAGTAGTCCATGCGGAAGGATGCCAGTTAGCACCCAGCCAGACACCACCCACGAACATAAATGAGGCTGCGAAAGCGCCCGCCGCCGATACCAGATAGAAGAATTGAATCTTCGGGTGCATTCTGCGCAGTTCGCCCGCGGTCTTGTTTTTCAAGAGTTGTTCCGCCCATGTTTCAGGCTGTTGTTGTGCATTAGTATTATTCATTTTCGTATTACCTCACTCAGTACCACAAGGCCAGCATCAGCAGCCAGCCGAACACCCAGATAAAGGGCAGGGTCAGATTCAGGAAGTGCAGCGCATACAGGCCGCCGATGTAGTTCAGGCCGATCAGGGTGTAAATCAGGTTTCCGGCCATGCCGTGCACGTCTACGCCGTGATAGGCCGCTACGGTAGACGACACTAAGGGCATGACCAGAAAGGCCACCCAGAAGGCCGCAGCCATCAGCAGCATCACGCCGCGTAACAGGTGAGTCAGGGGAAGGGTATTCATGGCTTCACCCCAGCTTTCAGCTCGTTCAGCGCCGCTTGCAGGTTGTCCAGCTGTACGGCCATCACCTCAATGGATATACCTGCAAACCATTTATCATCACATTGGCATTTCGCCGCCCATGCAGTACCGCGCAACCCTTCGGCTGTGCTGTGAATCTGGTTCAGCAGGTTTTCGATTTTTTCGGTGTTCATTGCTGCACCTCCAGCCCGCTCTGTGTCGGTGGCCGAGAATTTATCGGGATTTTGGGCATGTTTTGCCCTATGGGGTTATCAATATCTGAGTGCTCAGTAACTTCTGTTTTTTCTTCGTGGAAAGTTATTCCAACAAGTCCAAGACGTTCCGCTGCGCTGCACTCAGAAGCACAAGCTTCCGGAAACAGGACAATTCCGGCTCTGTCTGCCAGACGGGAAAGTTTTTTCTCCGCTTTGGCCCGGTCAATTACCGACTGGATGTCAGCACTGAATGTGACGGGGAGGGCATGTTTTGGCGTGCCGGACTCTCTGATGTGTTTCTGGATCAGCAGCACATTAAGCGCCGCTGTATTGAGCAGCGACCAGCGTTTCAGCCGGGTTTCTACTATGGTTTCATCATTCAGAATCAAGCCTTTAACCTGCCGGACAATATCGCCGTAGCGGTTGCGGCATTGTCCGGCATCGTCCAGCCACTCACCTTCGTTATAAGCATCACGATCCACCTTGTGAACCTTCAGTGGCCGGTCATCGCGCTTACAGAACATTCCGCCATTTGCTTCCGTGTAGGCCTTGTAATCACCGGCCTGTGCTGCCAGCCTGATTTTTTCGATAGTCTGGTCTTGCTGTGGCTCATCCGGTAAGCGCCGCGCCTCACGGTAAACGCCCATAGGTGCGGCTCCGTAGAATGAGAATTGACGCAAGCCCCACACTGAACGATGAGCAAGAATGCGCAGCAGGGCATCATCCGCCATCATGCCGGACTTGAGGTCTTCGAAGTCCGCGCCGGTAATACCTTTGCTGATGTACTTCATCATGTAGGCCATCATGCCGCCTTTCTTCACCATGATTTTGAAATTGACGCGCCGCTTGAGTGCACCATTCTCGGTGGCATCTCCGGCTTTTCCGAACTGGCATTTATCCTGCTGTTTCACGCGGTCGGTGTAGTCGCCGCGCAAGGCTTTATTCATAAAGAGGGCGACAGCCCGTTGCATATCTTTGGCCGGAACCCAGAATGCAAAATGATAGTGAGGCGTACCATCGCCGTGAGCCTCCAGCACCCGATAGCCAAAGCAGGGGATAGGGCGGATGTTTTTTGTTTTCCGCTGCCATGCTTTTTGGGTCAGCTCCCACGTTTCCTGCAGCCAATCCCGCGCCGCTCTCGGTGTGGTTTCCGGATCGTATTTTTTATTCAGATGAAATTTGCCGGTAGCCTTGTCGTAGCGGTAGCGATGGAAGCGGGAAGGCACGGTTAAGGTGATAGCCACACCCAGCAGACCATCAATATGGTTCAGTCCTGCCAGTTTATCCAGATCGTGGAAACTGCCCCCCTCTTTGAAAGTGATGCTTTCCGGTAAGGCAGTCAGCACCTCATCAGCGACATAGTGTTCCTCTGCCATGGCTTCCAGACCCTTGCAGCGGGTAACGTATTCGGCAAACTGGATATAAGCCGCTGAATGTTCGTGCTCTGAGCTGTCCAGACTGATTTCATCACCCTCATCGGAGATAAGAAAACAGTTCTTTTTCCATGCGTCCTGTGTCTGCTGGTTTTCGACATAGCGGTCTTTGGCTTCTTCGGAGACATACGGGGAGAGACCTTTGCAGATACCGCCGTTTTTGTGTCGACGGGCTTCAGTGTCACGCTGGATCAGTTTGTTCAGTTGCAGTTCCCACCACTCCGCATCCATCAGACGTTTGGCCGCTCGGTTGCGGTAATAGTCTGCTGACAATGTGCGGTTCAGGCCGTTTTGTTGTGGGTTTTCGGCAGTTCCTATCGGCTGGTAGTCGGCTGATGATTGTTTGCGGCTGAAGGGCGGAACAATGGCTCCCTGTGCTCCTGCCCAGTCTGCCACATGGTTAAGGCCATACAGCACCATCAGCAGTTGGGCATGGTAGGCCAGTTTTGTATGTTTTTCGCGGTAGACCTGTTGTTGTACCGGCAGGGATAACACCAGCTGATTCGCAGCTTGTCGGCCTTTGTTTTCATAGGTTGCGGAATACTGAGTCAGCACATCATCAATAAACTCTTCCGACAGGCCAATCAGTTTTCCTCTGATCCAGACTGCATCACCGGGATAATGTTTTTCAGGTAGGCGGGTATCGTTCAGGGACAATACTTTTTTCGAAGGACGCACTTTCATTTCACAACCTCCCCCAAATACTTGTCCGCAATCCAGCGTAACCAGCGCAAATCCCGCGCCGGGTTTTTACGTTTAAGCGGGCGATACGAAGACATGCGCGTCAGCAGTTCGGCATGAACCACTTTCACTTTCTGTTCCATCGTCAATTCAAGGCGCTTAGTCATGCTCAGACCCTCCAATCGACCTAATCTCGGATTCTTCACCCAGCACCTCAGCTTCCGCCGCACGCTCTTCCGTGAAGGTCTTGAGCTTGTCTTTCAGATCAAAAAGACGATTCGCCATATCAAAAGAGCACCCGGCGATACTGCTGTCACCGCCTTCGGCTTTCATGGCGTGCCAAACGGTGTATGCAACATCAGACAAGGTGTCGAGTTCGCGGACCATTTCTTCCAAGTCCCTGACTTGGTGCATTTTTAATTGATGGGAATAATTCGACGAACTCATTCTGCAGTCTCCTCAGTCGCAAAGGTTGACTGAACGAAGGCCACCGCCGCCGACAGGGTGTCGAAGCTGGCAGAATCCAGCATCATGCCGGTCAGCCTGTTCTGGTCGTCAGTAGTCAGGGAAGGGTGCGCCACGTCAAAGAACTGACAGCGCCGCGGATTGGTACGGCTTCCGGCATGGCCTTGATAAATCCATGCCACCATGAGGCCAGCGGATGTTACCAGCACGCCATTAGGTGTGGTGGTGTAATCCAAGTCAGAGTCAGGGAAAGCAAAATCACTGTCAGAAGGGACAGGAAAAGCAGGAGGGCGCATCTGTTGCGCGGTTTTTGGGCGTAGTTCGCCCGTGTTGAGTGCGGTTTGCATCGGTGTGTACTCCACGTTTTCTAAGGATTGGTACAAATGACCGGGCGTCCTTATCGCTTCGTGGAAACGATGCATGTATTCAGCTTGCGCCTGTTGTATTCGATGCACACCCGGAAAAACCGCTGATGTGCATGATACAGACGAAAAAAAATCGCCATGCTGTGGGCGATTTTTGCCGCCACGAAGGGAATAAGGATCCCGAGTTAATTTGTAATTTTCAGTATGCGCCGGGTGCTGGCTTTTTGACAATTCGAAAAAAACTGATGTTTTCGTGTTTGAGCGAAAATTAAAGCTGATATTATGCAGTAATGCCTGATAAGGTCTTAGCCCGTCCTTATAGGTTTTTTGGCCGGTGCCGGTGTGGTGCTGGCTTTTTTTTGCGCGGATGGTTGTCGATAATCGTTCGTAAAAATCGATTGATTTATATGTTTTAGCTCGACAAAAGCTGACAATTGACATACTCTATAACTGAATTTCATGCTTCTAAACGCCTCGCTCCCTATGGGTTCGGGGCGTTTGTTTATTTCAGGTAGAGAATGCAACTCCTCGGCTTTAAAAAGCTATTCAGAGTTTTTCAGTATTCTTCAGCAAAATTATTTTTATATTATTTATTAACTACTTAAGCCGTGATTTCCACATGGTTTGAAATTTCTGATAGTTCCAAAGAACACCACTGCGCAGCGTCAGGCCAATAGAGGTTAGGTTTTCACTTTCACTTCTACTCGTAACAAGACCGGGAATATTTTCAGGAGTTATCAGCTTGAAGACTTCACTAGGGTGAACAGGGTTCTTATTATTATTTTTTAAATACATTTGATATGCCTGCTCTATTACTTGATAAGTTAGTGACTTCTTATACTTCGGTTCCTTTAGTAGCCATTCTGGCTCTTGTTTACTTTCAACTATCTCCTCATGATGCTCCATATACTCGTTTTCTTTTTCTTCAACATACCGTCGCCAAATCGGGATATAAAAATCATAGTCCAGCAACCAGCCTCGTTTAGCAGCAAACTCCATAGCTTCCAATTCCACACGATCACCCTGACACTCTAACCATGGTTTACATGCATCTTTTCCACTCCCCCAATCATTTTCTCTCAGCTTAAAATTATTCAGTCTCACAGCATCAAAGATGGCATGTTTAAATTTTTCCCTATCCCACCAGCAAGCAGGATATGGAAATAATAATAAACACAAATCTCTGATAGACATGACTCTGGTAACATCCCGAATTGCTAATGCTGTATAGCGAAGAACCCGTTTAGCTTCAGCAGTGTAAGCCCTTTGTGATTCTGTAAAGTATGATTGGTGCCATGCTGGAAGACTAGATAGGAAGTAAGGTTCAGTCTGTATGAAGGTATCATTCTTGATATACCCTAGCTTTCTCCGACGGGACACGCATTTCACATGGCCAAAAACCATGTCCTCATCGCCATAATTATCTTTATCTGACATACGCGCCCTGTATGTTTTTGGGGATAGCGCCTTAAAATTTGTCGGGCAACCTCATAAGGCGCACAAGGCTTTCAGGAGCTACCCTAGCCCGACAGAAAGAGCTTATGTTACTGCCACGTCATGTGCAACCGCCTGACCCGGAACAACCGTGTGCTGCTCCAGAAACTCATCAAGATCAGTTTTCCGGTAGCGAAGTAAGCGCCGGGTGCGCCCGGTATCCGTATTACTCATGTCAACGGACAGGTAGGGTATGGGCAAGCGCTCCAGCGTGCGGTGAGAAACCCCACAATAACGCGCCGCCTGATTGCGTGACATGTGCTCATTGTCAGTCTGCTTTGCTGTATTCATATCCATTCTCTGTTAATAAGCGGAGAGGCCAACGCCTGACCAGTGCGGCTATCTGCTTTGTGTTGCGGCGGGACACGTAGAGCAATGACAACGGCCCGGTAATCAAGCGTTACCCCTCCAAACGGTTAAACTTTTTCCCCTTGCCTCTCCGACAGTAGCTTAGTGAGGCGCTCTATGCGTTTCAGGACGCCGGACAGCCGCCGCAGTGCATACGACTCCCGGTAGTGGTAAATCGCCTGTTCTGCGTCCTCAGCTTCCAGTGACATGGCATACGCACGGTGCATGCGTGCGCTGATGTGATCGTTCATATCATGGCTACGGGTTAATTCCATCAATCTGGTCAGCTGCTCAGAATGTGCCGCCGGGTTTCTGGATTTAACGACATGATCCGACAGAATATCGGCAAGAATTTCCGCCATATTGCGCTTGAAACCTTCCGGCGAATGCGTATGGCGGTAGCCGCAAGGCTTCACCAAGTAGCTGGACAATACCTTTTCTGCCAGTCTCAGGCCTACCGTGAAATCCTCAATATCAAAATACCAGATACACAGCAGGTTCAGCACCGTATCGTGTTTAGGCTCCGCCCGGTTCAGTGCCATCTGGCAATAATCCCGGTAGAACTCCAGATATTCCGCCTTCATTGACCGGCTAAGCTTCCGGCTGCGCACGCTGCGCAGCTTGCGCAAGTCGTCATTCATGCGGATTTTTATCAGGCTGTCTTCCTGATGCACTGCCTTTTCCAGCGACTCAGCACAGGGAACCTGCACTGAGTCCACAGAACCCTCATCAATCATTTTTTCACCCTCTGGCATGGTTGGCAGGTTGCCGGATACCAGCACCGTTTCCCGATGCCTTGCCGCCGGGGAAATCATGCGTTAGACCCACTCTCCGGCGCTGTTTTTCAGCATAATGGAACCGGCGCGGACTCCTGCAAATTTGCCGTAGTCTTCAACTACATAGGCATCATTGGCGGACATGTATTCTTCAATACGATCCCGTTTCGGATTGTCGATAATCGCCCGACGCACCGCGCTGGCCTGATAATACAGGCTCAGGTTGTCATAGGAAGTAATCACCATGCCGCGAGCCGGAAAAAATGGTACGGTAATGGTCTTCATGCCCGCTACAGCCTCATTAGCAAACCATACCTGTAATGCATTGCGTTCGGTAGCTGCCCGGTTGTCGTTGTAGAGCGTTAGGCCATGGTTCACCCACAGTTCACGCCCGACAATGACAATCAGGTCGTCACCACCCTGATACCACGGCTCAATCAGATTGCTCATCATATCGAAGGCCAGCGCGTCCAGGGTGCCGTAGGTGCCACCCTCACCCACCTGATACTCGTCTGCCGTAGCCACCCCGCCGGAGTCGTAGCCCATCATCCGACCCGGTGCATTAAGGCGTACTTTTTCCAGCCAGCCGACATTCACATCCTGCAACAGCGGATTAGTAGCGCGGTCGGTTTCCGTTGCAGCACTGGTGCCATTCCAGCCAGTCATGATGCGATCAAGTGCCATGCGCTTCAGCACTGACTTCCGGTATTTTTGGTTGAAGTCGCCCAGACCCGCCCATGCATCCAGCACCCGGTAATTGATGTGAGTATCAAAGTTGGTTTGTTTACATTCGTAATCATCACCCGACAAATCACCCGCGTATACCGTTTCACGGTCTTTGGTATCGGTGTCTGTGCGGCTGGCAATCGGGGCACTGACACCTAAGCCTAATTTCTGCCCTTTCTGCTCGGTTACTCCGATGATGTTGATTTGTTTGAGGAAGTCGGAAGACTCTCCCATCTGTTCAACTAACCGCTGCTCCACAGCAGGCAACAGATTAAATTTCTCGGAAACGTCTGTCACGCTATTAGCGTGTGCAACGTCCTGTTTTAATTTATTGAATTTTATACGTGTATCGGTTTTCATGATTCACCCTTATCAACGGATTCCTGACGGCTTACCTTTTTCTTACCTGTCATGATTGATAAAAAAATATCCCACATTTCCATGTAAGGCCGGATTTTATCGCGCATAAAATACAGCTTTTTTTCCAGCTCCTTAAACTCTTCATAAGTGACATATTCCGGCGTTTCAGTATTTTTTGTTTCAGTACTCATTACTTGCTCCTTAACAAACGAAGTTGAGGTCATTATCTTTGGTGGGGATATAACCACCATATTCGGGGATGGCTGGTGTTGCCGGTTGATTGACATATTCGATAAACTGAGCATATTTCTTATCGAAATCATCCAGCCTGTCCGCCAGCTCTTTAAACTCAGTAGTGGATATAAACTGATGCGGTGTTGGTGGAGGATTCGGAACGCCGGTAAAGTCCGGCTCTGGTTTTGCGGTCAGCTTTTCCAGCATGGCGCGGACGGCTTTAATGTCGTCCTGCTCTGCGCAGTTACCAAGGTCGCAGACCAGCGGGTTAGTAAAGCGGTTCTCCGGGCGGGTACTGGTGCTGAACTTCATGATGCCTGTGCCAATGGATGCCGGAGAGTCTGTTACTCCCACGCCATACAGGTAAGCGCCGTTTGTGGTCGGGAAGTTATCAGCGAACTCAATGGACAGGTGCAGCTTCTGGCCTTTCCTTACCATTTCAATCAGTTCCGGTGCTGGCTCCAGCTTTACATACAGCGCCACTTTGCCCTCCAGATCACCGCCTTTGATGACTTCGCTTTTAACTTCTGCGACAGAACCCAGCGCCTTAAAAATGCCATCCGGCAACATGCCGCGCATGTGCTCCAGCCAGATTTGAGCGTGATAAGTCTCACGGCTGTAGCTGGCACCGATTTGTTCAATCTGTTGTCTGGTAATTTCACGACCATCAACGGTCTTGCCCTCAACCGCCGCCCTGATCCAGTCTGTCTTTAACATCGCGCATAACTCCATAGATAAGTGAAAGATGCTTATTCTGTGTATCGTGATGCAGTTGTGGAACAGTGCGGCATCCAGCCATAGCCACGGCTGGATAAAAAGACGGGTATCACTGAAATCGTGTCCAAGGGCGGACGGGGCACTGAAAATAACTACCCAAAAATTACGAGTTAAATTTTACGAAAGCAAACTAACTGGAAAGCCCATCTGTATTGAGGTTCAGGCGATTTTGCGGTTGAAAAATAAAGCAAAAAAGCGTGAAAAAAGTGTGTTCCCGATTGCAAAAAAATCAAGAAATTGTGAAAAATGAGATTCAGATAAGATTCAGGAATAAAGCGCCTTGACTCTTTGCTTGCTACCGGCTGAATTTTTTATGAGTCTGAAATTAACAAACACCTGACAGCTTATTCCCTTCGGGGACGTTCGCCACGTGGCAAGGGTTGCATACACTTTGTTCCTGCAACCATGCACCCAAGTATATAAAAGCAATTGATAGCCGTATGAAAGACTGTGCAGCCGTTCCCGCTGGTCACGGATCAGCGACCGGGGAAACAAGGCTAAACCCTTCGGGTGTCTATGCTGCTGTGAGTCTGGTGTGAGCTGAATGATTCCGCTCTGCATGAATTATGCGGGATTGCATTAAGAGAGGCTGGTCAGCATAGCCAGCCTTGACGGGGTGAGAATCATTGCACCTTTGCATTGACAGCCCGGTTTATCATGGCCTGAACATTCTTAGTCGTATTCATCGAGTGCAGTTCTATTTCAGGATGATGGTTATTGAATACCCTGAACACTTCATCAGCAAAAGCCTGCCCTATCGAATCAATACCTTCAAAATCAAACAACACCACCTTGAAACGGTCAATACGTGCCAGCAGCCGCTTTGCCTGCGAGCGTGAAACCAGTTTTTCATTGCCATACTGAGCCAAACGAACAGGTACAACTGTTTTTGTGAACCCGTAATCATCGCCGGAGGTGAAACTGTCAAACACTTTTTTAACGGTGCGAGAGGTATTGTTGTTCAGTCTCATAAATACGCCGGTACCTGAAAAATTCGGTACCCGCTCCAGTATCCAGTCTTCCACCTCATGAAACTCATGTGAAAATGTCGTATTCCCGGAATAAATATTGAACATATCGAACATTCTTGATGAGAAGAAAATTCCCTCACCTGTATGGTTGTCCGGGTCTGTGGTCAGCTTACCTTTCGATAGCTCTAAAACCGCGTGCTTTTCATCAGTTAAGTTCATTTCCCGCTGAATTTTTTTGAAAATACCTTCCCCATCGTCATACATAAATATTTCTGATGTTACTGCACTTTTTCTTAATTCTATGCTGATCCGTGACCCGGCTGAATGGTCTATCGCGTTATTGAACATTTCTGTAAAGCCATACTCCCAGATTTCAATCACATTATCCGGCAGCCCTTCCAGCCTTGGAAAAATATCTTTTCTCCATACTTCGTACTCTTCCAGCGTATCCGCCAACGGATAATGATGTGTCCAGGTAACAAGGGTCTGTAAGGTATATACACGGCTCTTGGTGGCACCGGAAACAGCAAGGCTATTCTGATCAACCAGCTTGCGGATATGTTTATTGACAGCTTGCCGGGTAATATTGAACTCTTCAGCAGTGATGGTGGCTATATCCTGCGGATGCTCAGTAACATTCGTCAAAATAAAGCTGCGTATGTCTTCACTTTTTTTCCTGATCTTTGACATAGAACTCGCCCCTTTTGTCAACCTTACATAAAATTATTGTCAACTTTAGGGCTTTTATTGTCAACTTTCATTAACTGATAAGCTGTTTTTTAGCGATGCTCTGTTGTTGTTCGGTGATGGCTCCGACCGGCTGCCCGTCCAGATGATAACGCTGTCCTCCCCTGCTCAGGTTTGTCTGGTACACATCACGCCGGGTGTGTCGGCTCAGGACTTTATTGACGACGTTTTTAGATGCCCCTGCAAACTGTTCATCATTACAGATTTTGAAAATAGCCTTGTCGATACCGATTGCCAGCGGTTGATAAGTTCGCCAGACTTCAAACTCATTCAGACGACTGTAGAGTTCACGCGCCCGGAGTTCTGAGGGGCTGACTTCCGGTTTTTTCGGTGTGGGCTTTTGTGGCTGTTTGGCTTTCTGTGCCGGTTTGGGTGGTGCCTTCTTCCCGGCCTTCGCCAGCTTCGCCGCTGGAATATCTGCTCGTTTGATGATGCGTTTTTTCTTCAAAGAAAGGGTTTTGCGTGGTGTATCAGTCATGGTCATTGTTCCATCTGTTGATATGGAAATGATACCGCAATTTCCATATAAATTTTCTGTCCCATAAACAAAATCAGAGTTCAATAAAATCAATCAGTTAAGTGCTGACCCTGATTTTCACTATGGGAGGATTAAAGAGGCTGGATAGCCTGATATAGCAGGATTGCAGGGGATTTTCAGGAATTTCCTGTTAATCAATTGGTCGGAGGTTCAAGTCCTTCTTGGGGAGCCAATATTTTAAAGGGTTGCACACGTTGCAGCCCTTTTTTATTTATCCATGTGCAACATCATTCAGCGCATCATTGATAATCTCATCTGCAACTCCATGCTTTTTCAAGCTGGATACCAAAGCTGTAACCTTGTCATCGTCAAGTCTTTCCATGTCATACCGTAAGCCTTGCCCCACATAGGTTTTCAGTAACGCCTGATAACCACTAAAACCCAATAAGGGAGCGATACGCTTCAGGTCATCCACCACATCAACAGGCATTCTTACCGTAACGGTAGTCATTGGCCGGTCTTTGTTCAGTCTGGTTTTCAGTTTTTCAATCTTCATAGTAATTTCGTTCTGTCCGGGTTGCTTCACGGGCTGAAATAATCCTTATCTGGTCGTCTTCTATCTGGATATGTACGACAAACAACAACTTCCATTGATTATCCATGCCTATCACTGCGTCACGTTCTTCATTGTTCCTGCTGGCATCCACCACCCTGATAAACGGGTCAAAGAATGCCTGTGCAGCCTGTTCAAATGTAATGCCGCTGTGCCTCTGAATGTTCCGGTTTGCCTTGTCGTTATCCCAGACAAAACAGACACCATTCAGGGTATAGGTTACATCCATAGTTATAGTCTCTTGTATTTAATTTGTAAATACGCTCAGGCTGAACGTAGCTGAATGACATTGCTGTCAGCTTGCCCGGCAATGATCTGCGATAACTTCCGGTTCCATGCCTCCAGTGCTTGCCGTTTCTCTTTCATGTAGTCGAGCCGGTCATAAATGCCCCCTACTGAATTATCAGTATGGTTTGTAACCTTGTCCTGTATGAAGCGGTTAAATGGTCCACACATCACCTATCTTTTGAAAGCCTTTCTGTATAAAGGGTTGGAGATACGGGAAGTTATCAGGATGATACAGGGTTACAATTGATTTTTAATCAATTGGTCGGAGGTTCAAGTCCTTCTTGGGGAGCCAATATTTTAAAGGCCTGTAGCGATTTTCGTTACAGGCCTTTTTTATTTTTCTTACCCCTAAAACTCACTTCAGCTTAAAAACTCCGGGCGCAGTCTTCTTTTCAACTGCAGCACAACGCTTCAGGCAACTGAACATACAGGCCACTTCGATGCCGCCGATTGAATCTTTCGGGCAAAAATAAAGGCAGGTGCTCATACAGGCAGAACCGGCTTCCGATATACCCGCTGAGGGGCGCGTTGCTGCAGTTAATACAAAGTTACTTTTGTTGGCTGACAGCTCACTGATGTTGTAGACAGGCCCGGCTTGTACGGACGATGCAAGCAATAATGCGGTGATGACGAATAATAAATGTCTTGACAACTGTTTCATGACGAATCCCTCGGCTGTATTGATAATCCCCTGTTCTTGTGTGGCAGGGGTTTATTATGAGGGTATGCGATGTGTATGAATTTTAGTATCCCGCAAATAAGGGGTAACAGCGCCTATACCAATACCGGTGCCACCGGCACAGACAAGCGCTTAAAACTCATGGAAATATGCGAACGGCGGATATACCCGGCAGCCTCAATATCGCCAATCACCAGGGCATCCAAAATACTGCTGATCTCCTGAGAAAAAATGCGTATTTCCGCCTCCAGATCCATATGATCTATCGATTTCAGCCAGATACGGGTGGTCTGATAATAAAGCCGCTCCGATATGTCGCGTAAGGGAATATTATGGCTCAGCTCCATCAGGGCATGGAAAAAATCCATGTTCAGCTCAGCAAATCCGCGTGGGTCAGGCTGCAGGCTCAGCTGCTGACTACGGGTCAGTAACCGGCGGATCCTGTCAACAGGAATATCCGGCGTGCTAACCGGCGACAAACGTCCGATCATTTCCGCCAGTTCCATGCGCAACTGATAAACCTGGGTCAGCTCATCAATATCCACATCCGTGACAATCGTACCAACACCATGCACGGACTTCACCAGACCCTCGCTTTCCAGACGCCCCAGCACCCGCCGCAGGGGAGTACGGCTGACCCCGAATTCGGCAGCCAGCTCCTCCTCACGCAGGCGGGTATTAGGCGGGTAGTCCAGCAGGCAGATACGGCGCCGCAGGGTATCATGCAAATACTCAAAGCGTTGCCGTGCCGACAGCTCCTGTTGCTGCTGACCCTGCGCACTGCCTGCTGAAACTAATGCTCCCAAGCTTGCTCCTAATCCTTAATAAACATTCTGCGCGGACGCTGACAGAAACACTCAGCGGCTCCATCCTCACGAATCAGAATACTTTCCGTGATCTCCAGTCCCCAGTCTTTCATCCACAAGCCGGGCATGAAGTGGAAGGTCATTCCGGCCTGCAAAATAGTGTCATCCTCCTCGCGCAGAGAAATGGTGCGCTCGCCCCAGTCCGGCGGGTAAGACAGACCGATAGGATAACCACAACGCGCGCCGCGCTCAATCCCTGCCCGCTCTAAGGGTGCCGCCAGGGCACGGGCAATATCACTGGCTTTATTCCCCGGGCGGGCCATTTCCAGACCGGCCTCCAGCCCTTCCACCAGCGCCGCTTCCGCATTAACAATATTAGCGGGCGGCTTACCCAAAAACACGGTACGGCAGAACGGCGCATGATAACGCCGGTAACAACCGGATAATTCAAAGAAGGTGGCCTCACCCTGCTTAAAACTGTCACCGTTCCAGGTCAGATGTGGCGCTGCCGCATCCGTACCGCTGGGCAACAACGGCACAATCGCCGCATAATCACCCCACTCACCATCGGCACCGCGCACCGCATCACGGTAAATTTCAGCCACCAGCTCATTCTTATTCATGCCGGGCTCAATACGCTCAATTGCACCATCTATCATCACTTCGGAAATACGGGCAGCCTTACGCATAAAGGCAATTTCCTCATCCGACTTGATGCCACGCTGCCAGTTGACCAGCGCGGTCGCATCGACAAAACCGGCTTTTGGTAACGACTCAGTCAGGGTCAGATACGCTTTGGCGGAGAAATAATAATTATCCAGCTCCACACCAATACACTTTTCCGCATAACCTTTTTCCTGCAGAATTTGCGCCAGCACCTGCATCGGATGACGCTCAGTGGACTGCACATAATGATCCAGATAATGCATAACACGGTCATCAGCCATCCAGACCGTGCGCACGGCACCATTGCTGTCCTGGCGACGCCCCCACCACACCGGATCTTCATCATGAAAAACCAGCACCCCCTGATGAACATAAAACGACCAGCCATCATAACCGGTCAGCCAGGCCATGTTGGAAGGGTCTTCAACAAACAATACATCAATATCTTTTTGTGCCATGGCCTGACGGGTCAGTGCCAGACGGCGCTGATACTCCTGATGACTGAAAGGCAGATTTGCAGCAGGCATAATTTTGTTCTCCCGAACTATATGTATACAACTCACACAATATTAATCCTGAGAATGGCTTTAATCCAGATAATTCTTGCACCCTCCGTGTTGACTTCATTAATATTTTTGAGATGATGTATACTTCTTATAATTGAAGCCACCAAATCGAGGAGAAGAATATGGCATTCCCTAAACCAGGCCACTTATTTACCGCATTGTTAGCCGCCGGATTGTGTGCTCAGACAGCGGCTGCTGATGAATGGAAATACGCCATGGAAGAGGCACTTACTGACCCTCAGGGTATGTATGCCACCAAGTTCAAGGAAGAGATTGAGAAAAACTCCGACCACACCATTAAAATTTATCCGGTCGGTACGCTGGGCGAATCGGCTGACGCCATGGAGCAGGCGCAGGCAGGCTTGCTGCAGTTTATTGACCAGTCGCCCGGCTTTACCGGCTCGCTGATTCCGGAGGCTGAAGCTTTTCTGGTGCCGTACTTACAGCCCACCGACCCCAAAGTTGCGCGCAAATTCTTCAAGGAAGGTAAGGCCGTGCGGGAAATGTTCCACGAAAGCTATCGTGAACAGGGTCTGGAACTGCTGTCCATCTTCCCGGAAGGTGAAATGGTGGTGACCACCAAGGAAGAATTCCGTACGCCGGAAGATCTGGAAGGTATCAAAATCCGCACCATGAGCTCGCCGCTACTGCTGGAAACCTACGAAGCATTCGGCGCCTCACCGATTGCGCTGCCCTGGGGTGAACTGGTGGGCGCACTGAAAACCGGCATGGTAGACGGGCAGGAAAACCCTTCGATCTGGGTTGAGGCTTACGGGCTGGACGATCTGGCACCGGTACTGACTTATACCGGTCATGGCCAGTACACCACCGCCGTGATGGCCAATGCCGATTTCTACGACGGCTTAAGCGATGAGGACAAAAAACTGGTGCAGGATGCCTCGGCGGCTGCGCTGGATTACATTCTGGATGTTGCTGTGGATCTGGATGCCAAAGGCTTGAGCAAAATCAAGGAAACCAATGAAAACGCCAAAGTGGTGCGTCTGACTGAAGAAGAGCGGGCGGTATTTAAAGAGCGTGCCAAAGCGGTTGAGGAAGCCTTTATCGAACGTGCCGGTGAGCGCGGCAAGGCGATTCTGGAGCAAATGAAAAAGGATATTGAAGCCGCTTCTGCTGAGTAATTCGGCTGTATGCTTTGATTTATCCCGTTATCCGGCACCTTGCTTCGGTGCTGTGCCGGATACAACGCAACCGGCTTTATTGGGAGGATGAACCATGTCGCAGCCGACAGGCATTATTTCGCTGTTCAACAAGCTGGATGATGGCTTTGCCCGCCTGGAAGGCCTGATTATGGCGCTGGGGGTAATCCTGATGGCCGTCAACACCATCACCAATGTTATCAGCCGTTTTGTTTTTGACCACTCCATCGCTTACTCAGAAGAATTAAACAGCATTTTCATTTTACTGGTCACCTTTGCCGGTATCGGCTATGCCGCCCGCCGTGGCCGCCATATCCGCATGTCCGCCATTTACGAAGCCATGCCGCATGCCGCGCGCAAACAACTAATGCTGGTGATGACCGGCTTTACCGGTCTGTGCATGTTATTTCTGGCCTGGTATGCGCTGGAATATGTCATCAATCTGGCCGGCAAGGGGCGTATTATGCCCGCCCTGGGCATACCGGTTTATCTGACCTATCTGTGGGTTCCGGTCGGTTTTTTTATTACCGGCATACAGTACCTGCTGACCTGCTGGAAAAATATGCGTGAAGCGGATATTTATTTGTCCACGACGCTGCCAGAACACAAAGAACACGATGTGACGGAGGGCTGAAGCATGGCGCTCACCATTTTTATTATCATGCTGATTTTTCTGCTGCTGGGCTTTCCGATGGTGATTCCGCTGGTGGTAGGTTCTGTCGTCGGTGTATTGATGCTGTTTGACGGCGATATCACCAAGACCGAATTTCTGATCCAGCAAATGCTGGGCGGTATACGTCCGGCCTCGCTGATTGCCGTTCCCCTGTTCATTCTCGCTGCAGATATCCTCACCCGTGGTGAGTCTGCCAATCGCCTGATTGATATGGTGATGGCCTTTGTCCGCCATATCCGCGGTGGCCTGGCAGTCAGTACCTCGGCAGCCTGTGCACTGTTCGGTGCAGTCTCCGGCTCCACCCAGGCCACTGTAGTCGCCATCGGCGGCCCGCTGCGCCCGCGTATGCTGAACGCCGGATACAAGGACTCTTTCATCCTCGCCCTGATTGTTAACTCCAGCGATATTGCCTTCCTGATTCCGCCCAGCATCGGCATGATTATTTATGGTGTGGTCTCCAAGTCTTCGATTCCGGAACTGTTTATTGCCGGTATCGGCCCCGGCATCCTGATCCTGATCCTGTTTTCCCTGTACAGCATGGTCTATGCCAAAATCAAAGGTGTTCCCACCGAACCGGCTGCCAGCTGGGGCGAGCGCCGCACAGCAGTCAAACGCGCCTTATGGCCACTGGGTTTCCCGGTGATTATTATCGGCGGCATTTTCGGTGGTATTTTCAGCCCGACGGAAGCCTCTGCGGTCAGCGTGCTGTATGCCGTCGTGCTGGAAGCACTGGTGTTCCGTACTATGGGCTGGCGTGAATTCCGGGACACGGCTAAATCCACCGGCATGGTCACCGCCGTGGTCTTTATTCTGGTCGGTGCGGGTGCTGCCTTTGCCTGGGTGTTGTCTTTCGCACAGGTTCCGCAGGAAATTCTTGGCGGCATCGGCATTAATGACATGAGTCCGGTGGGCGTATTATTCATCATCGCCATCGCCTTTTTTATCGGCTGTATGTTTGTCGACCCGATCGTGGTTATTCTGGTGCTGGTACCCATTTTTATGCCTGCGATTAAAAGCACAGGGCTTGACCCGGTACTGGTGGGAACCATTATCACCCTGCAGGCAGCCATCGGCTCAGCCACCCCGCCGTTTGGCTGTGATATTTTTACGGCAGTCGCTGTTTTCAAGCGCCCTTATCTGGACGTCATCCGGGGCACGCCGCCGTTTATTTTCATCCTGCTGTTTGTTGCAGTATTACTGATCTACTTCCCGCAGATTGCCTTATTCCTGCGCGATATTGCCTTTGACAAATAGCCATGCTGAAACTGGACAAGCGGGATATAAAGATTCTGCAAATTCTGAGCCGGGAAGGACGTATCTCCAAAACCCGGCTGGCGGAGCAGATTAACCTGTCTCCCGCACCCTGCTGGGAACGCCTGCAGCGCCTGGAAAAAGCCGGGGTGATCCGCGGCTATCATGCGGAGATTGCCCTGCATCAGGTTGCGTCTCATGTCACCCTGTTTGTGGTGATTGAGCTGGAGCAGCATCAGGCACAGGCATTCCGGCAGTTTGAAACGGGCATTGAGTTGTACGATGAAATTCAGGGTTGCTGGGCATTGGGCGGCGGTTATGATTATTTACTGAATATAGTCTGCCGTGATATTGACCGCTACCAGCGTCTGATTGATCAGTTGCTGGATAGTCGTCTGGGGATAGGCCGCTATTTTACTTATATCGTCACCAAGACCATCAAAACACCTGCACCCGGCCAGCTGCTGGCCACATTACTGCAGGACTAAGCCGTGTTCCCGCAGCGTTATTTTTCAGACTCAGCTGACACCCGGAAGCACTATGCAACTGCTGCAGAAGGAATAACAGAAATAAGCCGGTTTTTCAGAAAAACCCTCTCCGGGCAGCAGGCTAAGCTGAGTGCATCAACCCTACAGACGGAGGACAGACCGATGGAACAACCCGTTTTCCCTGCTTTCAGCGACATCCACAACAAGCACCTGCTCAGGTCATTTGCCTATATTAACGGCCAGTGGGTATCCGCTGCTGCGGGGCAGAGTATCGCGGTGCATAATCCCGCTGATGGCGGCTATCTGGGCGAGGTAACGGAGCTTTCCGCAGCGGAAAGTCATGCGGCAGTGGCTGCAGCGGCTGATGCTTTTGCGCAATGGAGCAACCTGTTACCGCAAGAACGAGCCGCTATTTTGCGCCGCTGGTACGAGCTGATGCTGGAAAATGCCGAAGACATGGCGCGGATTATGACTTACGAGCAGGGCAAACCGCTGTCCGAGGCGCGGGGTGAAATCAGCTATGGTGCCTCTTTTGTCGAGTTTTATGCCGAGGAAAGCAAGCGCCCGAATATCGAAAGCGTGACCTCACACATGCGCGATGCGGAAATGGAGCTGTGGCGCGAACCGGCCGGAGTGGCGGCATTGATTACCCCGTGGAATTTCCCGATGGCGATGATTACCCGCAAGGCTGCAGCGGCACTGGCCGCCGGTTGTACGGTGCTGGTACACCCATCGATGGAAACACCGTTTTCTGCGTTACTGCTGGCAGAACTGGCCGAACAGGCAGGCATTCCGGCTGGTGTATTTAATGTGATTACCGGGGATGCCGCCACCGTGGTTGGCCCTTGGCTGGATGATAAGCGGGTGCGGGTATTGTCGTTTACCGGCTCTACGGAGGTGGGTAAACATTTGTATGCCCGATCAGCCCAAACCATGAAAAAACTGGTGCTGGAACTGGGTGGGCATGCACCGTTTATTGTGTTTGCCGATGCTGACATGGAGCAGGCGGTCGATGAGGCGATTAAGGCTAAATTTGCCACCAGTGGTCAGGACTGCCTGGCTGCCAACCGCATTTATATTGAGCAGCCGGTTTATGAAAAATTTTGCCGCCTGTTTGCAGCACGAACAGAAGCATTGACTGTGGGTGCAGGACTGGATGATCCGGATATCGGCCCGTTAATGAATGCCAATGCACTCAGCAAGCAGCAGGAACAAGTGGCCGATGCACTGGCCAAAGGGGCACGCTGTTTATGCGGGGGTGAAAAACACAGCGCCGGTGAGCTGTTTTACCAGCCAACCGTGCTGGCTGATGTACCTACTGATGCACTGATTATGCAGGAAGAAACCTTTGGCCCGGTGGCCGCACTCAGCGTGTTTGAAAACGAAGAGCAGGTAACCGCATGGGCGAATGATACGGATTATGGTCTGGTGGCTTATCTGCATACCCAGAATCCGGGGCGGATTTACCGCATGAGCCGGGCACTGAATTTCGGTATGGTCGCGATCAATCGTACCAAAGTAACCGGTGCACCGATTCCATTCGGCGGCAATAAACAATCCGGCCTGGGCCGGGAAGGTGCACGTTCGGGAATGGAAGAATTTACCACGATTAAATACGTCTGCCGTGACTGGGCTTAAACAGGCCGGACAAATATGCAGACAGGATCTACAGAGTTAACAGGAGTCATAAAATGAACCAGGAACAATTAACGCAGTGGGACCGGGAAAACTTTTTCCACCCCTCCACCCATCTCGCCCAGCACGCCCGTGGTGAAAGCCCCAACCGCATTGTCACCGGCGGCTCCGGCGTGTATATCAACGATGCGCAGGGCAATCAGTTACTGGACGCTTTCGCAGGGCTGTATTGCGTCAATGTCGGTTATGGACGCAGTGAGGTGATTGATGCCATCAGCGCACAGGCCAAAGAGCTGGCTTATTACCATGCCTACGTCGGGCATGGCACCGAAGCCTCCATCACCCTGGCCCAGATGGTGCTGGAGCGTGCGCCACAGAATATGTCCAAAGTCTATTTCGGCCTGAGCGGTTCAGACGCCAATGAAACCAATATCAAGCTGGTCTGGTATTACAATAATATTCTCGGACGCCCGGAAAAGAAGAAAATCATTTCCCGCAGGCGCGGTTATCACGGCTCCGGCCTGATGAGCGGCTCGCTGACCGGACTGGAGTTGTTCCATAAGAAGTTTGACCTGCCACTGGATCGTATTCTGCATACCGAAGCACCGTATTATTTCCGCCGCGCTGACCTGAATATGAGTGAGGAGCAGTTTGTTGCCCATTGTGCTGCCGAGCTGGAAGCATTGATTGAGCGTGAGGGCGCGGAGACTATTGCCGCCTTTATCGGCGAGCCGGCACTGGGTACCGGTGGTTTAGTGCCGCCGCCCAAGGGTTACTGGGAGGCCATTCAGCCGATTCTGAAAAAGCATGACATTCTGCTGATTGCCGATGAGGTGGTGACCGGCTTTGGCCGTCTGGGCAGCATGTTCGGTTCTGAACATTACCAGCTGGAATCTGACCTGATCACTATTGCCAAAGGGCTGACCTCGGCTTATGCGCCGCTGTCCGGCTCGATTGTCTCCGACAAAGTCTGGAAAGTACTGGAACAGGGTACGGATGAGTTCGGCCCTATCGGTCACGGCTGGACTTACTCAGCGCACCCGTTGTGTGCCGCTGCTGGTGTCGCTAATCTGAAGCTGGTTGATCAACTGGGACTGGTGAGTAATGCCGCCGAAACCGGTGCCTATTTCAAACAGGCCATGCAGGACGCCGTCGGTGATCACGCCATGGTCGGCGAAGTCCGTGGTGAAGGCTTGCTGTGTGCCGTGGAGTTTGTGGCGGATAAAGACGAGCGCCGCTTCTTTGCGCCGGAGCAGAAAATCGGCCCGCAACTGGCCGCCGCACTGCTGGAGCAAGGTGTTATTGCCCGCGCCATGCCACAGGGGGATATTCTCGGCTTTGCACCACCGTTATGCCTGACCACGGCTGAGGCCGATAAAATCGTTGCTGCCACCGCTAATGCGGTAAATAAAGTAGCGGCAGGTCTGTAAATGGAAGCCAGCAGCCCCGGCAACGTCCGTTTATCAGCTGTCCAGCCCCGTTATCAGGCGGCTGATGCGGTCACCCGTCTGGGGCTGCTGGCACTCAGTTCTGACCTGACCAGTGAGCGGGATTATGCCCGTGTCCTGCCCGCAGACACGGTGGCATTCTATACATCCCGTGTGCCTTTTGATAACCCGACCACGCCGGAAAGCCTGGCAAAAATGGCGCCCCGGCTGACACAGGCAGCACGCTTATTGCCGGATGATCAGCCGCTTGCCGCCATTTGTTACAGCTGTACTGCTGCCTCGGTGGTAATCGGTGATCAGCTGAGAAGCGATGCCGTACAACAGGTCTGGCCGGGAGTACCGGTGGTGCTGCCTTCATCCAGTGCGGTACTGGCGCTGCAGGCACTGGGCGCACAACGCATCAGTGTCGTAACACCGTACACGCAGGCCACCAGCGAGCCGATGGCTGATTATTTTCAAACGCAGGGGCTGGATATCCGTTGTTTTGAATGTCTCGGGGTTGAGAATGACTGGATGATGGCGCGGATCACTCCGGAGAGTATTATTGAGGCAGCCTGTCAGGCTGACCGGCCGGACAGTGAGGCACTGTTTCTGTCCTGCACCGCGTTACCGGCGCTGGGGGTGATTGCTGAGCTGGAACAGCGTCTCGGCAAACCCGTGGTCAGCTCAAATCAGGCTACACTATGGGCTATGCTGCAGCACAGTGGTATTGATTACCAGCCACAGGGCTACGGGCAGTTATTTCAGCATGCCCTGCCCACCCTTGTTCAGGAGTGAGATGAAACATGACGCAACAAAAAAACAGTTTCGCATCGGATAACACTTCAGGTGCCTGCCCGGCTGTACTGGAAGCGGTATTGGCCGCCAATACCGGTATTGCCTCCTCTTATGGCAATGATGAGTGGTCGGCACGGCTGGAAAAGCACCTGTCAGACGTTTTCGAAAAACAGGTCAAAGTTTTCCCCGTCACCAGCGGCACGGCCGCCAATGCCCTGTCGCTGGCAGCATTGACCCCGCCCTACGGCAAAGTGTTCTGCCATGAAATGTCGCATATCAATACCGATGAGTGCGGCGCACCGGAGTTTTTTACCCAGGGTGCCAAGCTGATTCCCATCAGCAGCGATAACGGCAAAATTACTGCGCCAGCATTGGAACAAAAAATACGCGGACGGGGCAATGTGCATTCCGCCCAACCTGCCACGCTAAGCATTACCCAGTCCTGTGAAGTGGGCGTAATTTACCAGCCGGAGGAAATTGCCGCCGTGACAGCGGTGGCCCGCCAACACGGTTTGCGCGTGCACATGGATGGTGCACGCTTTGCCAATGCACTGGCACGCCTCAATATCAGTCCGGCAGAGATGACCTGGAAAGCCGGAGTGGATGTGCTGTCTTTTGGCGGCACCAAGAACGGCTGTCTGGCCGCAGAAGCCGTGGTGTTTTTCAATGAGAGCGATATTGGTGCCTTCCCGTTTTTACATAAACGTGCCGGGCAGCTGCTCTCCAAAATGCGCTTTGTCGCCGCACAACTGGATGCCTATATCAGCAATGAAGTATGGCTGGATAATGCCCGCCATGCCAATGCCATGGCTGACCGTCTGAGTCAGGGTTTGCAGGCACTGGGCATTGAGCTGGCTTACCCCACCGAAGCCAATGAAATCTTTGCCCGCCTGCCGCGCGCGGTGATTCAGCACTTAAATGCACAGGGCTTTAGTGTCACCGAAGGCGAGCTGGACGAAACCGCCCCACCGCGTTTTGTCACCTCATGGAACAGCCTGCCGGAAGAAGTGGACGCCCTGCTGGAAGCGACCCGGCTGGCTATTAATCATCATCAATAATCTTTTGCGGAGATAGTTTGTGAAAGTAAAAGCGAATCCTATTGTTGCCACCATCCCTTTTGATGAGGATGGCGTTCATCACGGCTATTTACGCCTGCCCTACAGCCATGATGAGTCGGCCTGGGGATCGGTGATGATTCCCATTACTGTGGTGCGTAACGGCGACGGGCCGACGGCATTGCTGACCGGAGCCAATCACGGTGATGAGTACGAAGGTCCGGTGGCCTTGCAGTCACTGGCACACAGCCTGAAAGCAACCGATATTCAGGGACGGGTGATTATTGTTCCGGCCTTTAATTATCCCGCCTTCCGCGCAGGCACACGGACTTCCCCCATTGATAAAGGCAATCTGAACCGCCTGTTCCCCGGTAGACCGGACGGTACCGTCACAGAAAAAATTGCCGATTACTTCCAGCGCACCCTGATCCCGATGGCAGATATCGTGCTGGATATTCATGCCGGTGGTAAAACGCTGGATTTCGTGCCCTTCTGTGCAGCCCATATTCTGGAAGACAAACAGCAGCAGGCCGCCTGTGTTGCTGCCATGCAGGCTTTCAATGCGCCCTACTCCATCATGTTGCTGGAAATTGATAATGTCGGCATGTATGACACCGCCGTGGAAGAACAGGGCAAGGTGTTTATCTCCACCGAGCTGGGCGGTGGCGGCACCTCCACGGCACGCTCCAACCGTATTGCCAAAAAAGGCGTGCGCAATGTACTGATTCATGCCGGGATATTGCGGGGTGAACCGGAAATGGCAGAGTCACATACGCTGGATATGACAGCGGAGAGCAGCACCTTATTTAGCGAGAATGACGGGCTGGTGGAGTTTTGTTTTGACCTTGGCGAGACTGTTGCCGTGGGTGATGTGCTGGCGCGGGTGTGGCCAGCGGAACGCAGTGGTGCTGATCCGGTGGATTACATTGCCGGAGCAGATGGCATCCTGGCGGCACGGCATTTTCCGGGGTTGATTAAGGGTGGGGATTTTCTGGCGATGATTGCGCGGGTTGAAGGGTGATAACTGGTATATATAATTGAAAAAATCCCCGGCCATCAGACCGGGGAAAAGAGAGTAACTACAAAAATCATGGAGGAGGAATTCGGTTTGTAATTACGGTTGGCAACTCAGTTTGGTTTTCAGGTTTTCAATCGCTGCATCATAACGCTGGTGCAGATAAGCCGGTGCAGCTTCCCGCAGTGCCTGCAGACGGTCAATGCGACCCTGATAGAATTTGTCCAGATCAGTGTAGTCACAATCCTGTGGCTCTGGTTGTGGCTCTGGGTTCTGCACAACCTGACCACACTGAATCGCGCTACCGTAGTTGCCGATATAAGAATTGGACATCATCCAGCCCAGATTCATAAAGTCATTACCGGGGTTGGTGTTGGCTGAATTGGGTAATTGATTGAAAGCATCTGAATTATCAATCAGCTTCACCCGCACATCACAGCCTGTGGCACTGTTAAAACTGAAGATCTTTTTTTCCTGGCCCGCAACCCAGTCAAATGAGGGTGGCAGTTCACCGTTAAAGCTGTAGTTCAGTGAAATGTAATCAGCCTGCATGTTTTCGCGGGGCGCATCAATTCGTGAATTAGTTGCCCAGCTGGCATTCGCTACCATGCTCTGCACATTGTCCACCGTAAAACGGTTCTGTTCATCATGCGGTACGACCAGCGTAACCTGTGCGGATAACAGCATGTCACGCTCAGGGGTGGAGTCCGGAGTCATGTATACGGCATAGCTATTATCAGTTGTATCAAAACCGATGCGGTACTGGACAGCGGCACTGGCCTGACCAGTGGCAAAAGCCAACAGAGAAGCGGTAGCTGCTTTCAGGATAAAAGGTACGTTCAGTTTAGAATTTTTCATGGGGAACACTCTCTTTATTTTATTTTTTATTTATGGGTAGTTAGCCTTAACTAACTGATATTATTGTTTTATTTTTTTGATCTTGTTGCCGATTGGGGCCGACGTTCAAGATGGGTTCAGTGTGTTCCATCTGCACGTTTGTCTCAACGCGAATGGCGATAAGCGGAGCATTTCTACTTATAAACTGTAATTATTAAAATTTTAATAATACTTATGGCGGATGTCGGCAGCGATTTTCAGGCATAACCCAGGTAAAAAGCTCAAGAACTAAGCAAAAATACGCATTTATAGAGGATATGACCGATGTTTTAGCCATATAGGACATACCTCTTATCAGCTATTTGTCCGATGGCTTTGCGTCATATACCGGCTGTCTGCCACAACTCTCCCGTGCCACTATTCAATCACGCCAACACGGCGAGCCACTTAAATCAACACTGACATAAACACAACGATGTCATACGGCATCAGGAGAAATAAAATGAAACTTACTAAATATTCTGCAGCAATGCTTACCGCTCTTTTAATTCTGACCAGTGCAGCCAGCAGCGAAGCCGGCTCCTACCATCAGGTCAACGGGAAATGGGTGGAAGTTCAGGATAGTGATAACGATCATGGAAGCAGTAATGCCAGCAATACCAGGCAGCGCAGCAATGATGACAATGGTCGTAATGACGATGATCATGGCGGTAACGATTCAGGTAACGACAACGACCATGGCAGTAACGATGACCACGGCGGTAATGATAGCGATTCAGGGAACGACAACGACCATGGCGGCAATGATAACGATTCCGGCAGCAACGATGACCATGGCGGTAACGATAGCGACTCAGGCAACGATCACGGCGGCAACGATGACCATGGTGATAGTGATCACGACGATTGATCAGCTCACCTTCACTGCAAAGGGCAGGTTTTTCCTGCCCTTTGCAGTCATTGCTATTTGCTCAGCTCAAAGCGAAGCCAGCGCCAGCTTGGTGGCAAACACCAGAAACAGCGCCCCCACCGATCCGCCGGAAACCGCTGATAACTTACGCCGCCTGCGGAATGTCTCAGCCAGATGATTCCCCGCATAAATCAGTGTTGCCAGATACAGAAAGCTGCAAATCTGCAATGTTACTGCCAGAACCAGAAACGGCACTGCCGGATTTTCATAGCCCGGATCAACAAACTGCACAAAGAATGACAGGAAGAACAGAATAGCTTTCGGATTCAGCAGGCTGACCAGCATTGCTTTCCTGAAAGCGGATGAGGCGGAGGTTTTCTTCAGAATCGGGGCATTTTCCAGCTCACGAATATCGCCCTCACGCAAGGCCTGCCAGGCCCCGCTGAGCATCCGGAAGCCGATATAGGCCAGATAACAGGCACCGGCATATTTAATCAGCATAAACAGTGCCGGATAGGTGGTCAGCACTGATACCGCCCCCAGCGCCGTCGCCAGCATCAGGATGGCATCACCGACAAAAATACCGCAGGACGCCGCCCAGCCGATACGCACACCCTGCTGGGCCGCCAGTGAAAGTACATACAGAGAGTTCGGGCCGGGCAGCAAAACAATCAGAATGCAGCCGACCAGATAGGTGATGTAATTGAGGACGCCAAAACTTTCCATGCCACACCCGGCAAAATACCGAGTGTAACAGGAAGCATTGGTGTACCGGAACTACTGCTGAAACTACCCCTGCTTCAGCCGCCAGATGTCACGGTTATATTCCAGCATGGTGCGATCAGTGGAGAAGAAACCACTGCTGGCCGTGTTGAGAATACTCATTTGAGTCCAGTGTGCCTGATCCTGCCAGGCCAGTGATACCTGCTCCTGCGCATCCACAAAACTACGGAAATCAGCCAGGGTCATCCACGGATCAGTCGGGCTCAGCAAGGCATTGAGAATATTGTCGAAGATCCCCTGCTCACAGGCGTTAAAGTGACCGGCTCGCAACAGCTTAATCACCCCCTGCAGATCAGCATCCTGTTCAACATACTCCCAGGGCCGGTAATCTGAGCGCAGGGCCGCCACTTCATCATCCTTCAGCCCGAACAGGAAGAAATTCTCTTCACCGACCGCCTCCAGAATCTCAATATTGGCCCCATCGTAGGTACCGATAGTCAGCGCACCGTTCATCATAAACTTCATATTACCGGTGCCCGAGGCTTCTTTACCGGCAGTGGAAATCTGTTCGGACAGATCGGCTGCCGGGGCAATCACTTCCATGCTGGATACCCGGTAATTCGGGAAAAACACCAGCTTCAGCTTGTCGCCGACTTCCGGATCATTATTCACCACCTCAGCGACATTATTAATCAGTTTAATAATATCCTTGGCCATCGCATAACCCGGTGCCGCCTTACCGCCGATTAATACACAGCGGTTCGCCCAGTTGTCCAGCTTACCCTGCTTAACCCGTGCATAAAGATGGATCACATGCAGCACGTTCAGCAGCTGGCGCTTGTACTCATGAATCCGCTTCACCTGTACATCAAACAGTGCCGCAGGATCAATACGCACCCCACACTCCTGCTCAATCAGCTGTGCCAGACGCTGTTTGTTCTGCTGCTTCACGTCGCGCCAGGCTTGCGCAAAATCCTTTTGATCCGCTGCCGCAAACGGCTTCAGTTTTTCCAGCTGCGCCAGATCGGCAATCCATTCCTCACCAATCGCCGAGCTGATCAGCGTGGTCATGCCCGGATTGGCATGCGCCACCCAACGCCTCGGTGTCACACCATTGGTCTTGTTATTGAACTTATCCGGCCACAGCTCGTAGAAATCACGGAACAGACCATCCACCAGCAACTGTGAATGCAGCGCCGCCACCCCATTCACCGAAAAACTGCCGACAATTGCCAGCCAGGCCATGCGCACCTGACGCATATCCCCTTCTTCAATAATCGACATACGGCGCTGACGCTCCGTATCACCCGGCCACTTTTGTGCCACCTGCTTCAGAAAACGGGCATTGATCTCATAAATAATATCCAGCAGACGCGGCAGCAGACGCTCAAACAAATGTACCGGCCAACGCTCCAGCGCCTCCGGCAACAGCGTATGGTTGGTATAGGCCATGCACTGCGAGGTAATCTGCCAGGCTTCATCCCACTCCAACCGCTTCTCGTCCATCAGAATACGCATCAGCTCCGCCACCGCAATGGTCGGATGCGTATCATTCATCTGGAACACATTCTCCGCCGCAAACTTACTATAATCAGCATTACCCTCACGCTCCCAGATACGAATGGCATCTTTCAGGCTGGCGGAAGCGAGGAAATATTGCTGACGCAGGCGTAACTCCTTACCGTTTTCGCTGCTGTCATTCGGGTACAGCACCATGGAAATATGCTCGGCATTATTCTTTTCCCGCACGGCTTCGGTATAACTACCGGCATTAAAATCATTCAGATTAAACTCATCGGTGGCCGTGGCTTTCCACAGGCGCAGCGTATTCACGGTATCATTCTGATAACCGGAAACCGGCATATCAAACGGAATCGCCAGCACATCACAGGTATCCACCCAGCGCACCCGCTGCCTGCCTTTATCATCACGGTAGCCTTCACTGCGCCCGCCAAAGTGCACTAACTGGCTGTACTCGGAGCGCTCTATCTCCCACGGATTACCGTCCCGCAGCCAGTGATCCGGGTCTTCCACCTGATAACCGTTTTCAATGTGCTGACGGAACATCCCGTACTCATAACGGATACCGTAGCCCACCACCGGCAGACGCAGTGAGGCACAGCTGTCCATAAAACAGGCCGCCAGGCGCCCCAAACCGCCGTTACCCAGACCGGCATCAGCCTCCTGAGACACAATATCTTCCAGTTCGGCACAATAGTGATATAGCGCTTCACCCACTTCATCCTGAATACCCAGATTGAGCAGGTTATTGCTCAGCGAACGCCCGATCAGAAACTCCAGCGACATATAATACGCGCGCCGGGTACCTGGCTGCAGATAATCCACCCAGGTATTCCGCCAGTTGGCCATTAAGCGGTCACGCACGGTATAGGCCAGCGCGTTGTACAGATACACCGGCGGGCAGCCCTGAAATCGACCGAGGTGATAGGACAGATAACGCTGAAAATCGTTACCGATGGTTTCCGGATCGTTATCCAGCTTGTCCAGCTGCATAGGGATAAAAGTCTCGCCGCTAGTACAATTTTTCATGAGAAAATCTCCGTTCAGAATGTTGACAACAAAGCATTTCGCCCGGCCAATAACACCGGGATTGTTGTCCGGAGACAGCATCCGTAGCGAGGGCAAGCAACATGTTAACGCTAGTGTATCGAAATGTTTTTATATTTCACAAGCTACACAGGCACCGTCGGGTAATCACCTGAAATAACTAAATACTGAACAAAAAAATGCCCGGATAAATGATTCTATCCGGGCTTAATACAGCAGAGAGAGTTGAAACTATTGAATTATTGTGCGGTAAGTGGGGCGTCGGTTTCAGCCATTCGTAGAATCCCTATATGGTCGATAGCTGAATTGTCATATTCAACCTCAGCGTACTGACCATTTTCCAGAGAGCCGCCAATCAGCGCTATGTGTAGCTCACTGCTATCACCGTTATCTTCTGCGGCCTGGAACACAATAACATTATCAAGCTGGTCATGCTCTGCGGCTTGAACGGTGAAGGTATCAAAACCACCTGTACATTGCTCATTGACAGTTACATTAGTGCCATTAAAAGACAGTGTTGTTGCGCTACAATATTCATCGTCACTCGTATCGATGGCAAAGTGCTTACCATTCAGATCAGCAAGACTTAACGGTAATGCTTCATAAAACTCTCTGATAAATTCTTCATCGCCACCACCAGTCACATGAAAGATATGACGGTTGTCAGATTCACTTAATTTAGTAGCCACGTAAGTACTACTGTCAGGAAAAGTAATATTGGTTGTACCATCATTGCTAACCGACCAAGTTACTGAGTCGTTATAGTAGTCACCATAATCACCTTGCCCCTGAAAGGTAGCAGTACCATTTTGGTAAAAAGCCGCGACAGCTATATCCGAACCAATACCGCCACCATCGCTGTCCAGGAAGAGCTTATTGGCAAAGTCACTGGCACTCATTGCAATCGGATCAATATTATCCGAAAGGTGACCCGCGGCTTCGGCTTCAGTCACTACACTCTGATTAACCAGCGTTACATTATTACTGGTTTGCAGTTCAGCCAGCTTGGCATTAGTAAGAATAGCTTCCAGATCCGGTGTTCCCGCTTTATTAGCAAGCAGGTCGGTCAACTGGGTTTTTAAACCGGCATCCAGCGTAATACCGGAAACATCAATTTTAGCCGGATCAGCATTATGATCCAGAGTCTGGAAAATTTGTGCCAGTTTAGGGGAGTTTGGTAACAGAGTAACCGGGAATTTAGCTTGTGCCGGGGCACTGCCTAAATCGATACCATTGAAAAAGAAAGTAACGGTTTCGCCGGTATCATAGGTAAATTCGCCCTTATCATTAGTCTTGCCCTGATGATTGGGAGTCTGATACCCCAATCCTTCAACAGGTGCATCAATAAAAACACCCGTCAGTGTTTCTGTGACCGGATCATTGGAACTGTCGCTGCCACCACCACAGGCGGAAAGTAAAATAACTGAGGAAAACAGGAGAACAGATGATCTGATAGCATTAGCTAAATTCATTAATTTTATACCTTTCGTTGTTCAGAAAAATAATGCACTAAATAAAATGGGGGGGGGGATTTAATGTTGCGCCTCTCACTACAAAGCCCTAACATTAAAAAAAATTCTGTGTGCAAAGTAAATGCACATATCTGCCAAATTTCCCTAAGATTTGCATCTATGCGCCAAATTTTCCTCAGTATTATCTTATGCCTGTTTTCAGCCACTTCACTGGCTGCTGAACTCAGGTTTACACACCTTGATGCCTCATCAGGACTGCGGCAGGGAAGTATTGACTCGTTGACTCAGGACAGGTACGGCTTCCTTTGGCTGGGTACTGAAGATGGCTTGGTGCGTTACGATGGCCGGAATGCAGTGACTTACCGTAATGACCCGGAAGATTTGTATTCTATTCCTGATAATGTAATTACCGCGTTGTTATACGGCAGGGACGGTCGCCTCTGGATTGGTTCGGAGGCTGACGGGGTTAGTTATTATGATTATAAATCGGATCATTTTATTCGTTTAAACAGAGAGCATACCGGCAGCAATATTAGCATATTCTTTGACTATATTGATGATACAGGAATTCTGATCAAGTCAGATAAAGGTCTGATTTTATTAAGACATGATGGCACAAATGAGGTGCTGATGCCTTATGAACTATCGAAGGATTTACTATTAGTATTTAATGAAAACGGGGTGATCAATGCCCTGTTACAGTCAGGCACTGTCTTCCAAATACCAGATACTCCCGGGAAAACAGGCAATCAATTCACCGTAACACCCGCCCCGGTTTTTGCCAGGCCGATTCAGGATTGTATTCTGGTACGTGATATAACAGGCGCTACCTGGTGCCTCGCCAAAGGAAAAATGAAACCGCACCCACTGAGCAGCATTCTGAATAAAGCGGGAATTAACCCTGGACAGCTTCACCTGATGGATTTGGTTATGGATGCTTCCGGTGTAATCTGGCTGACAACCGGCTTAGGTTTGCTTCGTGTAGAAGGTGAGCAGATCACCGTCTTCAGAAGCCTCCCGGATGACCCTTACAGCTTATCCAGCAACAAACTGTCAAAGTTGCTGTTGGGAAAACGGGGTGAATTATTTGTAGGTACACAGACCAAAGGCCTGAATATCACCAGTACCCGCTATCCCGGCATTACTACTTTAAGAACAACGAATTCAGCTTACCAGATTAAAGCGGATGCAAGATTTCCAGTGCTGAATGAAGCTGCTTGTGGCTTTGATGAAGGGGATTACAACACGGTTTGGTCGATACTTAAAGACTCGGATAATGATCTCTGGGTTGGTAACTTTTCCGGTCTGGCCTATCGTCCTTACGGCAGCAAAGAGTTTCGGGATCATAGCCAACTGGTATTCCATGAGGAAACGGCTGATTTATGCTCTGTCTGGTCATTAGCAGAAGCAAAAGGTTTAATTTGGATAGGAACCTGGAATGGCCTTTATGCTTACTCAAAAAAAGAAAAAGACTTCATACACTATCGCATACAGAATGAGACCGGCGACATACCAACGGAGAGGCTGCTGTCTGATAATGCCATCCGTATTTTGTTATACGATGAACACAGGGATAGTTTATGGATCGCTACAAATCATGGCGGCCTGAACCGGCTGGATTTTGAAAAAAATCAAATAACCCACTACCCTTATGCCTCCGGAGATAAAACTATTACTCATAAACGTATACGTAGCCTGTATCTGGATAAAGACAGGCGTTTATGGGTAGGTAGTGGTGGTGGTTTATCATTATGGGATGAACAGACCGATACATTCAGAACCTTAACCGCTTCTGTAAAACAGGGAGGCCTCAGTGATGAGGATGTCAGGTCAATCCACCAGCTTGATAAAAATCATTTGTTAATAGGAACAGGGAATGGCTTGAATTTTTTTAATATTGAGAAATTTTCAGTAGAAAGGCGGTATTCTGAAAAAGATGGCTTAAGCAACTCAACAATTTATGCCACAGTCGCTGACCATCAGGGGAAAATACTCATTTCTACAGCTAACGGCCTGAACTACTTCAACCCGAAAAATAGTAGCTTTGAAGTTTTTACTGTTGAAAATGGGCTACAGAGCAATGAATTCAACTTCAATGCATGGCACAAAGATAGCGAAGGTATAATTTATTTGGGTGGAACTAATGGCTTAACGTTAATTGATCCGAAAAACCTTCTTCCTGAAGAAAAAGCATACTCACCCATCATAACCAAACTGGCTGCTTATGATCCGGGCGGAAAGGAAATAATTTTATCCAGAATGTTGACCACTGACAGTGCAAGTGCGGAAAAAATCAGCACAAAACTAAGAGATATTTATTTTACGCATACTTTTCCTGCGTTCAATAACAATAGTTTATTGAGTAATGACATCAAGTTAACTCCTGAAAGCCTGTTTTGGTCATCATCAAATACTGGTGCTTCTTATTCGAGATACACCAATCTTAAACCTGGCATTCATAATATACAGTTAAAATCCAACAGTTCGGATGATGAAATTTTCAGATACGCTTTCACAATTAGCCATTACTTCTGGGAGTTTTGGTGGTTCCAATTTTTGCTTGCATTAGCTTTCATGAGTGCCATTGCTTTCTTCAGCATTTACTTTTATAAAGTACGTGCCAGGATAGCCATGGAAAAAATAGTTCAACAAAACTACAGAATTGTTGAACATGAGTTAAGGCCGCATTTATCAGAAGTTAAAGAAAGTCTTCATAAATTAACAGGTTCGAACTCTCTGATAGCTGATGACAGGAAGATAGTCGAAACTTCAGCATTGCCTGTACTAAATAAATCAATTCAGTTTCTTCTCGATCTCAGGAGTCTGATTGACTTTGGTTGCTCCAGAGAGAGTTATAGGCACATTTATATGCTTGAAGATGAGGTCAAAGATGCATTAGCCTTTTTTAAAAACACTAAGCGTGAAATTCGTATTGAACAACTTGAAGACATTAATGTGAAAGTTCATCAGGGCGCAGTCTATCTGGTAATAAAAAACCTGGTTTCCAACGCTATTAATTACTCTCCGGATAACTGCGACAGCTGAAGTCAACTAATAAGTGCAACACGCTTTCCGGTAAAGACTTCGAAGGGTGTTTTCCCGCCTAAAATCTTTCGGGGTGTCATATTCAGCCGCCAAATTTTCTTCTCGATTTCGGCTTCAGTGAGTGTGGCCATATCGAACTTTTTTGGCCAAAACCGCCGGATTCTCCCATTCGCATTTTCGTTGGTTCCCCGTTGCCAACTGGCATATGGCCTGGCAAAAAAGATAGCTATTTTAGCGGCCTTGCCGACACGAACGTGATCAGCAAATTCACCCCCGTTATCCAGTGTTAGCGTGACCTTTGCCGTCACTGTGGCTAACAACGCAATCATCGCATCAGCCACTTCCTGCTTCGTTTTGCTGAACACCCGTTTCGCCAGAGTGAACCGGCTTTGCGTTCAACCAGCGTCACCAAATGGGCGGATTGTCCATGAACCGTATCGCCCTCCCAATCACCAAGGCGCTGTCTGCTCTCAACAATCACAGGACGCTCCTTAATATCCACCCGCTCCGGGATCAGGCCGGCACCGGCTTGCCGCTGACGCTTACCTCCTTTCCAACGGGTTCGGCCTGTATTTGGCAGGTAAAGATACAGATGCCCTTTCCGGGCTTTATCCTGTGCAATCATCCGGTAGATGCTGGTGTGGCTCAAACAATCACCGGGCGAAGCCAATTCAAACTTCATGCGCTCACTGATTGATCCGGGCGACCAGCCCGCCTTTAAACCATCCCTGATGATGTTGTCTATCTGCTCATTTCGTTTGCCACTCTTCCGGGCGGTGCGCTTACGTGTCTGGCTGAGCTGCTCAGCATGGCGAGGGGCATAACCGGCATCACCACGATTGCGTTTGAGTTCACGACTCACTGTACTGTGATGAACGCCGACTATTTCCCCAATCGCTCGCAGACTCTTCCTGCTACCCCGTAGTGACCAAATTTGGTATCGTTGTTCCAGAGTGAGCTGGTGATAATGTTTGTTCATAACAGACCTGTTTTTGTGTGAGAGCTGAGACGGTATCGACAGCTCACTCTCTGCGCAAGTTGTTCGTCTGTTGCACTTATTGTGTTACTTCAGCCATAATTTTAAGGTTATTTTCTAAAAAAGACAAAGATCTGGTCATTGAGTGTCTGGATCAGGGAAGCGGTATCCCAAAAAGCAGAAGAAAATCAATCTATCAGGCATACAATTCGTTTTCGGGTGAAAACAGAGAGCCGGGAAGACTGGGGCTTGGCCTGACCATTATCAAATATATTGTAAATACTTACGACGGGGAAATCTGCATTGAGGATAATAAGCCTCAGGGTACGCGATTTATTGTCATCCTGAGAGGTATTGTTTGTGGAAAATAATACCAATAAAACACTGCTTATTATTGATGACGATCAGGCTTTGGTCGATCGTTTACTGTCACTTTTTGGTGGTATTTATGACAGCCATGTAGCTTTTACCGGAGAAACCGGGCTTCAGCTTTACAGCAAATTAAAAAAAGAAAAACCGGTAGTAATTTGTGATGTTAATCTGCCTGATATAACAGGGTTTGATGTATGCCGCTCGATTAAGTCTGAAGAGTCAGGTACTTATGTAATGCTTTTTACAGCATATAATGATGAGAGCTCCGCATGTCAGGTTATGAAGCTTATGCAGATAGCTATGTCGACAAAATCATTAAAGATGATGAGATAAAATTAAAGATCAGAAATGCTTTCAATATAACGAATCCGACAAAAAACAAAATTACTTATAATAACACATCACCTGTCAATATTAATCATTTTAATTTTAAGCTGCACGTAAAAGAATGCATACTCTCTTTTTACACAGAGCCATTATCAAAAAGAGAAGGAAAAGACTGCACTCTGCGACACGTGTATAAAAGCCTGAACCAATCAAAAAGAACATTCCAACGAAATATGGAGCATGTAGGATTATCATTCATTAATTACAGACTAACAGTTCGTTTGGAACGAAGCAAAGCTGAAGTAACACAATAAGTGCAACAGACGAACAACTTGCGCAGAGAGTGAGCTGTCGATACCGTCTCAGCTCTCACACAAAAACAGGTCTGTTATGAACAAACATTATCACCAGCTCACTCTGGAACAACGATACCAAATTTGGTCACTACGGGGTAGCAGGAAGAGTCTGCGAGCGATTGGGGAAATAGTCGGCGTTCATCACAGTACAGTGAGTCGTGAACTCAAACGCAATCGTGGTGATGCCGGTTATGCCCTCGCCATGCTGAGCAGCTCAGCCAGACACGTAAGCGCACCGCCCGGAAGAGTGGCAAACGAAATGAGCAGATAGACAACATCATCAGGATGGTTTAAAGGCGGGCTGGTCGCCCGGATCAATCAGTGAGCGCATGAAGTTTGAATTGGCTTCGCCCGGTGATTGTTTGAGCCACACCAGCATCTACCGGATGATTGCACAGGATAAAGCCCGGAAAGGGCATCTGTATCTTTACCTGCCAAATACAGGCCGAACCCGTTGGAAAGGAGGTAAGCGTCAGCGGCAAGCCGGTGCCGGCCTGATCCCGGAGCGGGTGGATATTAAGGAGCGTCCTGTGATTGTTGAGCAGACAGCGCCTTGGTGATTGGGAGGGCGATACGGTTCATGGACAATCCGCCCATTTGGTGACGCTGGTTGAACGCAAAAGCCGGTTCACTCTGGCGAAACGGGTGTTCAGCAAAACGAAGCAGGAAGTGGCTGATGCGATGATTGCGTTGTTAGCCACAGTGACGGCAAAGGTCACGCTAACACTGGATAACGGGGTGAATTTGCTGATCACGTTCGTGTCGGCAAGGCCGCTAAAATAGCTATCTTTTTGCCAGGCCATATGCCAGTTGGCAACGGGGAACCAACGAAAATGCGAATGGGAGAATCCGGCGGTTTTGGCCAAAAAGTTCGATATGGCCACACTCACTGAAGCCGAAATCGAGAAGAAAATTTGGCGGCTGAATATGACACCCCGAAAGATTTTAGGCGGGAAAACACCCTTCGAAGTCTTTACCGGAAAGCGTGTTGCACTTATTAGTTGACTTCAGCAAGAGCTGTTAACCAGTGACTACAATGTCACTCAGATTGCCGAGATCTTAAACTTCTCAAGCCCTTCTCATTTTTCCCGTTCCTTTAAAGAACATTATGGGATAACACCGAGCGATTACAAGAGAGACTATACTACATTACGGTAATAAACGATCAGTTTATAGCGCTTATCACGGGCGATTTTGCCCAGCGGCGTCAGTGTTTTCAGTGTGTTCACTACCTCAGTGAACTTACCAGCTGTCAATAATGCCTCCTGAGAGGCTATCCACTGGCAAAATCCGGGATAGGGTGGGTTGCGGCCATAACCGTTTTTCAGGCAAGAGGGCAAAGTGAAAAGGCTGCTCCTCAAAACAAAGAGCAGCCCTCAAAACACCTTCGTTTAATGAACCTTCACCGTCTCAAACTTAGCGTCTTTAACTTCCACTTCCTTATAAGAACCGGGCACTTCCCCCACATCCGTAAACTCAACATTCGTCGCGCCCACGTAGTCAATGTCCTTACCTTCCGCCAATAACTTCAGGCCTTTGGCAATCTCACCCGGCAGAATTTTCTCACCCGGTGCATTCGCCACTTCCATCATCTTTTCCTGAATCTTGGCACGATCCGCAGAACCCGCCGCCTGCATTGCCAGTGCAATCAGCGCACCGGCATCATACGACTCACCCCGGTAAGGCCCGTCACCATCATTCTCAATACCTCCGGCCTTGGCGACTTCAGCCCACTGCTCAGCGCCTTCATTCTCACCACCCGGCAGCGTACCGAAAGAGCCGGTCATATCCTTACCCAGCGCTTCCATGATTGACTCACCGATCATCCCGTCCGCCAGAATAAAGCGGCTGAAAGCACCGTTATCCAGCGAGGTCTGAATAATACCCTTACCACCCTGATCCAGATAACCCAGCACCACCAGATCATCAGCACCTGAGGCGTCCAGCGCCGCTACTTCAGCCGAATAATCCGCCTTGCCATCCTCATGCGAGGCATTAATGGCAATCTTGCCGCCCAGCTTTTCATAGGCGCCACCGAATGACTCGCTCAAACCTTTACCGTAATCATTGTTGGTATAAGTAATGGCGACGTTATCAATACCACGATCTTTGACGATTTGTGCCAGCACTTCGCCCTGACGTGCATCAGACGGTGCAGTGCGGAAGAAGAACCCCTTATCATCAATCGTGGTCAGCGCAGGTGAGGTAGAAGAAGGCGAAACCATCACCACCCCGTTCGGAACCGCCACATTATTCGCTACCGCAGTCGATGCACCGGAGCAGGCCGCACCAAAAATCGCCACCACCTTCTCATCGGTGACCAGACGCTCTGCCGCCGTTTGTGCCGCTGCCGCATCCACACAGGTGGAGTCTGCACGCACCGGCTCAATCTTGGTTCCGCCGAGCAGCTCACCGGAATCGGAAGCCTCCTTCAGCGCCAGCTCCGCCGAAGCAGCCATAGCAGGCGTCAGTGATTCAATCGGGCCGGTAAAACCCTGTAAAATACCGACTTTTACCGTTTCTTCTGCCATTACCGTTCCCGATAACGCAGCCATAACCGTTGTTGCTAATAACAGCTTTTTCATAACTTCTCCTCGTTCTTATCAATGAAGTTTCGTTTGTTCAGGTAACAGTCCTCGCGGACTAAATCGCATCACTAACAATAATACCAAACCCATCACAAATACCCGCATATACTGTGCACTATCCATCAGATGCAGGCGTAACGGACTGTTTTCATCCATCCAGGACGTAGCTGTTTCGACCAGCCAGAACCCGACCGGTTCAGCCTCCACCCAGATAAACCAGATCAGGAAGCCACCCAATACCGCCCCCAGATTATTTCCCGAACCGCCGACAATCACCATTACCCAGATCAGGAAAGTGAAGCGCAGCGGATTATAAGTCCCCGGCGTAAACTGCCCGTCCAGCGTCGTCAGCATCGCCCCGGCAATACCCACCACCGCCGAACCGAGCACAAAAATCTGCAGATGCCGCCCCTTGACATCCTTCCCCATCGCCCCGGCAGCGGTTTCATTATCGCGGATTGCCCGCACCATGCGTCCCCACGGTGAGTCCAGCGCCAGCACACACAGCAGCAGCACAATCAGCAGCACCAGACTGAACAGACCGGCATAGCATAATTTGACAAAAATACCCGAGCTATCAATCACCAGCGCCTGCAACATATCTGCCCGCTCTGCCGCACCCAGTCCCTCCAGTGCCGCCGCATTCAAACGCTCCACCCAGCCGATAAACCATTCACTCTGCTGCAGATTCAGCTCATAAGGCACCGGACGCGGCAAACCGGTTACATTCTTAACCCCGCGGGTCAGCCAGTCCTCATTGCGCAACACAGCAATGATAATCTCCGAAATCCCCAGCGTGGCAATCGCCAGATAGTCCGCCCGCAAACCCAGCGCAACCTTGCCCACCACCCAGGCAGCACCGGCAGCAAACAACGCACCAACCACCCAGGAAAATATAACCGGCAGCCCCAGGCCGCCGAGATAACCGGTTTTAGACGGATCCACCGCCTCAATGGCCTCAACCGCCGGATCATAAACCAGCCGGATTGCAAAGTAGCCGATTAACACCACCATAAACACGCCGAAATGATGAAAACGCCGCCCTTTGAGTCTGCGATGGACAAATACTGCCATTAATACCGTGGCAACCAGCAGCAGCAGCGCCAGCAGCATAAACCAGCCACCCGCTGACCAGGCCTCAGCCACCGGCTCAGCCGAGACCAGCACTGCTGCCAGTCCGCCCAGTCCGGCAAAGCCCATAATCCCGACGTTGAGGATACCGGCATAACCCCACTGGATATTCACCCCCAGCGCCATAATCGCCGAGATAATGCACAGATTGAGAATGGTCAGTGCCAGTGACCAGGACTGAACATAACCGACCAGTACCAGCAAGCCGCCCATGACCAGAAAGGCCAGAATGGCGCGCAGGGTATTATTGTGTGGTTTGCTTCGCGGAGTATGTGCCTGACTCATATCACTTTCCCCTTAAAAATACCGGTCGGCCTGATCAGTAACACCAGCACCAGAATCACAAAAGACACCGCAAATTTGTAGTCCGTCGCCAACAGCTGCACCAAACCTTCCGGCGCCCAGTCGCCCGGTGTCAGATACATCAGCAACTTCTTGTAGGCGTAGGTAATCACCACTTCAGAGAAAGCGATAATAAAGCCACCGGCAATCGCCCCCACCGGTTTCCCAACCCCGCCAACAATCACTGCCGCAAACACCGGTAATAGCAAATGGAAATAAGACAGCGGCTTAAAACCCTTATCCAGCCCGTATAACACCCCGGCCACTGTGGCCAGTCCCGCCGCCAGTATCCAGGTAATGCGTACCACCCGATCCGGATCAATCCCGGACAGCAAGGCCAGATTTTCATTATCCGAATAAGCACGCATCGCCTTGCCGGTTTTGGTTTTCTGCAGGAACCAAAACAGGGCAATCACCAGCACGATCGCCAGCACAATCGACAAGCCCTGAGAGGTACGCAATGCCAGCCCCTCATCCAGCCCGGTCATATTACGGAATTCGCGGGCATTAATAATAAACCGCTCACCATCGCTGAAATCCCGGTCTCCCGGGCCGATAATAAAACGCACCACGCCATTCATAATAAACATCACCCCGATGGAGGCCATCATAAAGGTAATGGAGGCGCTTTTTTTCGCCCGGTAATAGCGGTAAACCCAGCGGTCAGTGAGCAGCAGCACCCCGGCAATAATTGCAATCGCCGCCGGTAAAGCCAGCAAGGCCGTTGGCAATGGTCCCAGTGAAACGCCCAGCGCCTGCAAGCCCCAGGTCAGCAGAATAGTCACCATTGCTCCCGCTGCCATGGTCTCACCCTGGGCAAAATTGGAGAAGCGGAGTACCGCATACACCAGCGTCACCCCCAATGCCCCCAGCGCCAGCTGTGAGCCATAGGTCAGCGCCGGAATAACCACAAAATTCCCCAGCAGCACCAGTGCGTTCAATAATTCACTTGTTTCCGCCATCTCAGCCCCCCAGAAATGATTTGCGTACTTCCGGATCAGCCAGCAAAGCCTGCCCGCTGTCGGTATGTTTATTCGCGCCCATCACCAGCACATAACCCCGGTCAGCAATCTCCAGCGCCTGCCGTGCATTCTGTTCCACTATCAGCACCGCCACCCCCGTCGCCCTCACCTCCAGAATCCGGTCAAACAACTCATCCATCACAATCGGTGACACACCGGCAGTCGGCTCATCCAGCATCAGCACATCGGGACGGGTCATCATCGCACGGCCAAAGGCCACCTGCTGACGTTGCCCGCCGGATAATTCACCGGCCAGCTGTCTCCGCTTTTCCCGCAGAATCGGAAATAATTCATAGATTTGATCAATGGTATCCTGAAAATCATCCTCACGCAGAAAAGCGCCCATCTCCAGATTCTCTTCCACCGTCATGCTGACAAACACATTCTCGGTCTGCGGCACAAAGGCAACCCCTTCCGCGATCCGCGCCTGGGGGGTAAGTCCGGTAATATCCTTGCCATCCAGCGTCACACTACCGCTATTCAGCTGCAACATACCCAGCAGAGCCTTCATCGCCGTGGATTTTCCTGCCCCGTTCGGCCCGACGATGACAGCAATTTCGCCCTTATCGACCTCAATCGTGCAATCATGCAGAATATCCGGGCCGCCATAGCCACCGGTCAGTCCGGTGCCGGACAAATAGCTCATGCCTCACCTCCCGCCAGCTCAGCCTCTTCCTGTACCGGTGTTTTATTTTTCAGGCCACGGCCCAGATAAGCCTCAATCACCACCTCATCATTTTTGACCTGCTCAGCCGTTCCCTGGGTCAGCACGGTGCCCTCGGCCAGTACAATCACCGGATCACACAACCGGGAAATAAAATCCATATCATGCTCGATCATGCAAAAGGTATAACCACGCTCCTGATTGAGACGGATAATCGCATCACCAATCTCACCCAGCAAAGTGCGGTTTACACCAGCCCCGACCTCATCCAGCAGCACTACTTTGGCATCCACCATCATGGTGCGCCCCAGCTCCAGCAACTTCTTCTGACCACCGGATAAATTACCGGCCTGTTCATTGGCGACATGAGAAATCTTCAGGAACTCAATCACCTCATCCGCTTTGGCGGCAACCTGCTGTTCCTGCTCACGGATCTGGCCGCGCTTAAACCAGGTATTCAGCAGATTTTCACCCAGCTGATCCGGCGGCACCATCATCAGATTCTCGCGTACCGTCATGCTGGAAAATTCATGGGCAATCTGAAAAGTACGCAACAAACCTTTGCCGAATAACTGATGGGGCTTGAGGCCGGTGACATCCTCGCCATCCAGCAGGATACGGCCCTGGGTCGGCTCGTAAAGCCCGGCGATAATATTGAACAGGGTGGTTTTACCCGCACCATTGGGGCCGATCAGGCCGGTAATGGAACCTCTGGCGATTTCCAGCGTGGCCTGATCCACCGCTTTCAGACCGCCGAAATGTTTGGATACATTTTCAACTTTTATCATAAGGGATTAAGTATACTCGCGCTGCCGACAGATTGATGACTATCATCATAAACCATTCTTCCGGAAAACTTTTTGATTTTTGATTGATTAGCAGAACTTATAAAGCCAGAGCAAACCTAACGGGTATCAGGATCCTGCGGCCAGTCATCACTGATAATGGTTTCCCGGTAACCACGCCAGCTGGCATAGCCGATCACCGGCAAGGTGAGCAAAAACGCGGCAAAACCAGTCAGAAACCCGGCCAGAATCGCTCCCAGAATAATCAGCCCCCAGGTCAGCATCACACGCTTGTTCGCCAGTACCGCATGAAAACTGGTGATCATTGCGGTGATCGCATCCACATCCCGATCCATAATCATCGGCAGTGAAAAAGCACCGGCACAGAAAATCACCAATGCAAACACACTGCCAATTGCAGAGCCGATTGCCACAAAAGTCAGTAGTGAACTCAGATCTGATCCGGCTTCCATCGGGATAAAAATGTGCACCATGGAAGCTGCCCGTGCCCAGATCAGAAAGACAATCAGCAGCACGAAAGCAAAAATCATCTGATTACCGAAACGTTTGCCACCCTGCTGCAGGCAATAGCCCAAACGCGGCGGAAGTTTCTGATCGAGCTGGCACCCCACCGAATACAGGCCCATCGCCAGTGCCGGGCCGAGAAAGACAAATCCGGCAAACAGCACAATGACCATGGTAAAACTGCCCACTTTCCAGGCCCAGTAGGTGATGATCCAGCTGGCGACTGCAAAAAAGAAACCGTAGAGAATGCTGATAGTGGGGGCACGGCGATAGTCCTGAAAGCCCTGTTTCAGCCAGCGCCAGGGTGCATCAGAGGTCAGGCTGTGACAGGGAGCAACAAAAGGGCGGGTATCCTCTTCCGGATCATCCTGCCGCTGTAGTTCCGGCTCTGTCACAACAGACCTCCTCAATAGCTTACTTTATTGTTTTATAGCATAAAATCCTGACTTATAATTCGCATTGTTTCAGCCACTCACTGTCAGCTCATCGCTATCCATACGACAGTTGATCATAAATGCCGCATCCAGTCCCTGCGGCATGCCCTGCACAATCACCCAGATCTGACTGAGATTGCCGTCCGTTGACTCATACAGGCGATTAATCGTGGCCGTGGTGCGTTCCGGATCAAAAAAGGCGAATGGTTCGTCAAGAAACATGAACTGACCGTCGGCATCGGTACTTTCTGCCAGCGTATTGGCCAGCGACACCCGCATTGCCAGTGCGATCTGACGCTGAGTGCCTGCTGAAATTTCCTCCATTTCCAGATAGCCGCCTTTCTCCTCCGACAATACTTTCAGGGTAAAATCAGTATCAATTTCCAGATCTTTATAATGTGACTGGGTAAAATCCGACAACAGAGTACGGCAACGCTCGTGCACGATACGGTTAAAGCTGCGGATGGAGTGCTGGGATGCCTTATGAATCAGCTGCAGAGCCTTACGCCGCACATTGATCTGATGCTTATGCTCCGCACGGATTTTTCCATGGCGCAACACTTCGGTATGCAGCTCCATGTACTCATCCACCCGCTTACGCTCTTTAATCTCATCCGCTTCAGCACGGAAAGAACAACGCTCCAGCATATCACTGCGCTTATCCAGCGCCATGCTGACACCATCAGCCGCCGCCACCGCCTCCAGTGGGTCAGCCCGGTAATCACGCATACGCTCTGCCATATCCTGAAGGTGTACCGGATCACTTTGCCAGTCCCTGACTTCATCATCGTCTTTGAGCAATTTCTCTCTGTCGAGATAAGCATAAGCGCTGCTGCCCAGCAACATTTCCGCACTGTCGTTAAGTTGTGCCGTCCCCTGCATCAGATCATCTGACATAGCGGATGCATCTTCCAGTAAAGGATTGATTTTGCTACTCTCCAGATGCCAGCCGTAAAACATCAGCAGGCTGGTAATAATCGCCACGGCAACGCCCGACCAGAGTAGCCCGCGCCCCAAACCTGCGCTATTGTCCAGAGCCAGCAAATCCGGTGCGAAGGTCAGTAAAGCCCAGCCCAGCAACAACAGTACCAGCAGAATAATTCCCAGCGTGGTCAAACGACCGATCAGACTGTTCCGGCGCTCAAACAGATGATACTCACCATGCTTCCCGGTGTATGACTCCCTGACCAGATTGATTTTTTTCCCCAGCGCCAGACTGTCCTGATGACGATTGTCCAGCACTTCACGGATGTCCACCAGCTCCGGTAGCCAGTTCTGGTCAACTTTCGTCGCATCACGCTCTGCCACGCTGGCCTGATAATCCTGTTCAATCTGCTCCAGTTCACCGGACATTTTTTCCTGCTCGGTACGCAGTACCTCGTCCAGTTTGATGTAGGTTTTAACACCGGCCATCGCCTGCAGACTTTCAGTATCAGTACGGCTGTCGTCGCTGGTTTGCTGGCTCCAGTAAAAGGTTTTGGCAAAAGCCGGATAACCGTAACCCAGCAATTGCTTCAAAGCAGCCGCCACGTCCTCCGTCGTGTCAGCCAGCACCTTATCATCTTCCACACACCACAGGGATGCACTCTGCTCACCATTGCTGTCCGCCGTCCGGGTCAGGCGATAGTGCTTTTCCTTCTGCCGGAAGGACAGGGTAACTTTTGCTTCCTCTTCACCCCAGCGTACCAGCTTGGCCACAGCATGTTCACCCAACTGATCTGTGCGCCCGAACAGAGTAAAACAAATGGCGTCACCAATCGTACTTTTACCGGACTCATTGCCACCATTAATGGCAATCAGGCCTTTCCCGGGAAGACTCTCCAGGTGCAGAACATCGTATTTACGGAAATTCTCAGCCAATAATTCAGTAATAATCATTGGCGTCCTCCGGCAACTGCAGCCTCAATACGCTCAATCACCAAACGGGCCGCTTCTTTATACAGATCAGTATCGGGATTATCTGCTTCTGCAGGTTTAACCGTTTCAGAGAAATCTTTGGCACAAAACTCAGCAAACCGCCGTGCAGTAACGCTTTTCAGACTCTTTGTGTTTAACCAGTCCACATTCACAGGTTCGGATGACACTCTTCACCTCCAGGGGAGTAACCAAAACTTGTTGGTCAAATCTTATGAAAAAATGGGGTACAGATAACAAGCATTTGATAATTCGACGCATCAGAGCAGATCACGTTCAAATCACTGAGGGGTATTGTAATATATTTTGTCAGGTTATTCCTGTCATGAATAACCCAACCGATTTTTTTAGCTGATTTTTAAGCAGTTTAAAGCAGGCTTTAAACTGCTTAATGACCTTCTGCAGTCATTTTTTCCAGACGCTGTTTAGCCAGTGTGGCTGCATTACTATCCGGGAAAAAACGCACCGTATCTTCCAGAGTGCGCCTTGCAAAATCCCATTGCCGCAGCTCATAGAAAGAGTAACCCAGTTTCAGGGCCGCCCCAGGTGCCTTAGCACTGTTTTTATGTTGTTTCAGCACCACCATAAACTCTTCGCTGGCACCGGAATAATCTTTCTGGGCATACAATGCCTCACCCAGCCAGTACTGCGCATTGGCTGCCAGCTCATGATCAGGATACTTGCTCAGAAACGCCCGGAAAGCCGGAACAGCGGTGCGCGGATCATTAACCAGTGCTTTATAGGCCTCGTTATACTCAGCCTTGGCCTGATGCGTGTCAGGTATTTTGCTGCTGGCCGGCTGCGCTGTCACAGCCTCAGGATCAGAGTCAGTCATTCCGGCATCATTATCCTGCGGAGATAAGGTGTTAGCCCGGACATCCGGCTGATTACGGTCTTCGGTACCGTAATAGTAGTAACTGTCAGGACTTTTCGGATCCACTTTTTCTGTGCTGGCAGCCGCATTGAACTCCACAGCCGGAGCAATCGCTTTGCGATCCTCCGGATCAGATAACGATGGTTCATCAGTGGACATTTCAACCGTTACCGGCGGCGGCTCAACAGACGGAACAACGGACGGAACAACAGAAGGAATGACAGGATCTTCCAGTGCAGGCAGCTCTGAACCACTCATATCACCATTATCGGTGGCAACCACATCAGCAGCTACGGCAGGCTGCCCGGTTTCTGAGCCGCTTTTTTCCAGCCCGGAAACACGCTCATCCACCTCCAGAAACCCTTCCCGCTGTATTGTTTTAATACCCTGCAGCTCATTACGCAGCATTTCATTTTCACCACGCAACCCACTGACTTCTTTCTCCAGTTCCCCGAGACGCTCCAGCAGCTGCAATGCCACATCATCCGAGACGGCCTGTGCAGCCGGTATAACGGATACGGACAGTGCTATTGATACTGCTAACAAGCCCCGACTAACTTTGCCCGACATAATAATTATTCCCCTGCATAAATGATTTCAACCCGGCGGTTCTTACTCCATGAACCCTCACCATGTCCGAAGACGGCCGGTACTTCTTCCCCATAACCGACAACATCCATCTGCCCCTTATTCACGCCCTTAACCTGCATGTAGTCCCTTACCGCATAAGCGCGGCGCTCAGACAGAGCCACATTATATTCCCGTGAACCACGCTCATCGGCATGGCCTTCCAGACGCACATTCAGCTGCGGAAAATCCCGCAACAAGGAAGCATGAGCATCCAGAATTTCGCGGTACTGTGGTTCAATACCTGACTGATTATACCCGAAATAGATGATTCTTTGCGCAAGAATACTGGCAGCATCCCGCAAATCAGCGGGTGTATAGGAACTTTTGGTGTTGCCGCCATAAGCTGAGCCGCCACCAAAACTGCCCATGCCATCCCGGGCATAGTCATCCCCGCCATTATTAGCGGAACCGCCCTGACCACCGGCAAACCCACCGCCACTCTGGCCCGAACCGCCCTGGCCCGAACCGCCCTGACCGGAACCGCCGCCGTTGGCTGAACCGGAACCGCTGCCGCCCTGACCTGAGTTCATGCTGCCATCCCGGTTATGGCCATGTCCCGGCACATTATTGTGCGAATGCCACATATCACCGTGGTTATGCCGGTTCGGATCATCCATATCACTCAGACTACCCCCCAGTTCCGGCCCGGGCTTTTTGTTCTGAGTACTGCACCCTGAAGCCAGTGCAGCACCGGCAATCATCAAACCCACTACTAATTTAATATTCATTGTTTCATCCTTCTCACGCCACCGGAATCACGGTGACGCTGACTTCAGTCTAGTTTAAATAAGGCGACCATGCCGGATCACGGACATGGCCTTCCTGTGCTGATAATATCTGACGAGCCTTGCCATTACTGCTGGCAATCGCCAGCACGCCACGGCCATTTTCTTCAGTTGAATAAATCACCATACTGCCATTAGGGGCCAGCGACGGTGAGTCATCAAAACGCCCGCCACGCGACACCATCACACTGGCTTTACTGGCTGCATTCATAATGACAATACGTGAACGGTCACCATCCTGACGTACCATAGCTACAGAATTACCCACCACACTGGGCGTCGAGTTCTCACTGCCGTTAAAAGTCAGCCGCGAGCCGTCCCCGCCATTCACTGAACTGCGGTATAACTGCGGTTTGCCACCCTGATCCGAGGTATAAATCAGCGTGCCGGCATTTGCCCAACTGGGCTCGGTATCGATTCCGCGGGAAGTGGTTACACGGCGTGGCATGCCGCCGGAGACACTGATCACATAAATGTCTGCATTACCCTCATTAGTCATGCTCATAGCAATATTCCGCCCGTCCGGAGACCAAGCCGGCGCACCGGTCATACCCTCACCGCTGGCAACCGTACGCGCCTCACCGGTTAACAGATTCTGTACGTAAACCGCTGAGCGTCCGCTTTCAAAGGAAACATAAGCCAGCTGACGGCCATCCGGCGACCAGCTCGGCGACATCACCGGCTTGTCAGAAGCCATAATAGTGCTCGGATTATATCCGTCGGCATCGGAGACGATCAGCCGGTACGTCTGGTTACGCGGCGGGCCACTGGCGGAAACATAAGCGATACGGGTGTCAAAAGCGCCCCGCTTTCCGGTCAGGCGCTGATAAACCGCATCAGCCGCTTTGTGCGCCATACTACGCAGATTGCTGTGTGGCGGAATCCGATAGGTAGCCATCCGCTCACCGCTGGCCGCATTCAGCAACTCGACCTCCAGACCATTGTTCTGACGGCCCACCACCACATATTCAGCGCCACTGTTTTTCAGCAGATCTTTCTGAAAAGGCTGCCCGACCCGTAGCGGCTGTCCGGCACGGGCCGGATCAATCAGGGTAAACAGGCCGCTGCGCCGGAAGTCATCCTCAATAATACGTGACACACCCACGCCCTCGAATGGCATGACCATCACCGGTAAACCATCGGTTACCCCTTCGGTAATCCGGATCACCAATTCTGCACGGGCAGTCAGGGACAGCAGCAGGCCGGTGATGAAAAGCAGGGATAAACTGACTGATCTGCGCACAGATCGCTTAAATTTATTTTTCATTAGTTCGGCTCGAAAATTAGTCTTAATTGCTGGTCATAAAGTGCCGTCTCAGCCGGACGCGGAAACGGCTCTGACTTATGGATCGCTGTAATCAGTGAGTCACAGAACTGGCGGCTGCCCTGACAATTGGTCACCCGCATCTGCTTAATGAAGCCGGGCGGACGGATCGTCAGGACAACACTCGCCTGCATACCAAAGGTATCCGCCGGTTCAATCCAGCGTGAACTCACATGACGCAAAATCGCATTTCCCCAGGCCTCACCGGCACGGCGCAAAGCCTCTGAGTTATCAGCACCACCGGAACCTCCTGCCGACGCTCCGGATGACTGATTTGCCTGTGCCTGCTGTTGCCGCTGCTCACGGGCACTACGCTCACGCTCTGCAGCAAGACGAGCCTGCTCAGCCTTTTGTTGTTGCTCGGCAGCAGCACGCGCCTTAGCCTGTTCAGTTTCCTGTTTTTTCTTTTCCTGTTCGGCCTTCCAGCGATCATGGTACTCCGCACGCTTACGCTCCTGTTCTTCTTTTTCCTTGCGTGCTTTTTCCTCGGCTTCCTGTTTTTTCAGCTCGGCCAGACGCTTTTTCTCCGCTTCCTCGCGGGCCTTGGCTTCCTCAGCCTCTTTCTTTTTGCGCTCCTGCTCAGCCTTCCAGCGCTCCTGATACTCCGCACGCTTACGCTCCAGCTCCTCTTTTTCCTTGCGTGCTTTTTCTTCTTCAGCCTTCTGCTTCAGGTCAGCCAGACGCTTTTTCTCGGCTTCCTCTTCTGCGATGCGTTTTTTCTCAGCCTGCTCAGCTTCCCAGCGCTTTCTGAATGCTTCCTTCTTGCGCTCCAGCTCTCTTGCGGCCTGCTCCTGCTCCAGACGCTTTTTTTCTTCAGCCAGCTTGCGTGCTTCTTCCGCCCGCCGCTTCTCAGCTTCGCGGGCCTCACGCGCTAACTCCTCGGCACGACGGATACGCTCCTGTTGCTCAGCCCGTTTTTCCTGCAACTCACGCAAGGTTTGCTGATCTTTTTCCCATTGCTTACGGTCTTCTTCCAGTTTCTTAGCGGCTGCCTCACGCTCCAGACGTGCCTGCTCTGCCTGTTGCCGGGCCGCTTCCGTTTTGCGCTGTTCTTCTGCCAGCTTCTTCTCCAGCTGACGCTGCTGCTCTAACTCAGCTTCCAGCTTTTTAATGCGCTCATTTTCTTTTTTCTGCCGGGCAACCTCCTGCCTGAGCTGCTCTGCTTCACGCTCGGCCTGTCTGCGTTGCTCCTCCAGCATCTTCTGTTCTTCTTCAGCCTGTTTTTGCAAACGCGCCTGCTCTGCTTCCTGTTCACGCTGCTGCTGCTCAGCCTCCAGACGTTGTTTTTCCTGCTCCAGAGCCTGCGCAGCTTTTTCTTCATCCACTTCAGGCGGGGTGATTTCCGCACTATCATCAGGTGGCTGCTGTGCCTGTGGTTGTTGCCTGACCGCCATGGTGGACGTGGTCATACTTCCGGGGGCACTGCCGATCAGCTCGACAGATTCAACCGCCTCAGGCTGCTCCGGCTCCTTACGGTTACTCAGACCGAACAATAGCAAACCGACCACAAGCACGTGCAGCATAATGGCCCAGAACAGGGCGGTCGGATTTTTTAAAAGCTCTTTAAACATAAACGGGTTATGATCCCACAAACAGTCATATTCATTTTCATTATCGTCCGCTGTCCGGTGCCAGCGGATCTGCCATCAGGCCGATTTTTTCAGCACCGGCTTGTTGCGCCGCCGCCATCACCCGCATCAGATACTGGTACTCCACACTCGCCGCAGCGCGGATGTAAATGGGCCGTTGCACCGACTGATCCGCCACCTGTTGCGCTATGTAATCACGCAGCTCAGTTTCATCCAGTGTGGTCTGATCGGATAAAAAGTACTGTCCGGTTTGATCCACAGAAATAATCAAAGGTTCCTGCTGATTATCAGCACTCAGGGATTTGGCATCAGCATCCGGCATGTCAATCTCCACGCCCATCTGCATCATCGGTGCGGTCACCATAAAGATCACCAGCAGAACCAGCATCACATCAATATACGGTACGACATTCATATCAGACATTGATTTACGGTGACGGCGGGCATTTCTCATGGTGCTGACCGCCGCTGTGCTCCGGCCTGGCGTTCCAGTAGTGCGGTAAACTCTTCACGGAAATTGTCATACTGCACCGACAGGCGATCAATATGGTCATTAAAACGGTTATACGCCACCACCGCCGGAATCGCCGCAAACAGGCCGATTGCCGTCGCAATCAATGCCTCAGCAATCCCCGGAGCTACCACCGCCAGTGTTGCCTGCTGCATTTTACCCAGTGAGATAAACGAATTCATAATGCCCCACACGGTTCCGAACAAACCTACATAAGGGCTGGTGGAACCCACAGTGGCGAGGAAAGCCAGATTTTGTTCAAGACTATCCACTTCCTTGGACGTTGCCACCCGCATCGAACGCTGCACCGAATCACTCATGGACAACCGTGCCGACGGGTCTGTTTTCATCGCCCGGATATATTCCTGAAAACCATCATAAAAAATCCGCTCCAGCCCCTCGCGGCCGGACTTCTGACCCAGCTCTTCATACAGGGCACTTAAGGAAATACCACTCCAGAACCGTGTTTCAAAACGATCAGCCGCACGCCTCGCACGTTTCAGCTTACCATTCTTCAGAATAATCAGCGTCCAGGACAGCAGCGACGCCAGCACCAGCAATCCCATAACAACCTTGACCACCAAGGTGGCATCAAGTATCAGCTGGATAATAGATAAATCAGTAGTCACCGGATAATGCACCTTTTATTGATAGTGGTATTGCCTCTGGTTTGAACGTCACCGCATTAACACAGGCAACCTTAACCACCGCCTGTATCAGCTTTTCAGCACTCACGGCATCACCGGCACGCCGCCAGACGGATTGCCGGAACTCAACGCTAGCCCTGGCTGTTTTTTGCACCGATGTATGGACTGCCAGCAGATCGTTAAAACGTGCCGGACGCAGGTAATCAATCTGAATATTGCGCACCACAAATAATACGTTTAACTCACCGGCCAGCGTGTCCTGATCATAGCCCAACTCACGCAAATATTCTGTGCGGGCACGCTCCATAAAATTAAGATACTGACTGTGGTACACCACACCTCCGGCATCAGTATCCTCATAATACACCCGCACAGGCAGGATAAATTCACTCGTGTTCATGATGCGCAGAATAGCAGAAGCCAAACTCAGCCGTACAGATTGAGTACACAGGGCAAGATTAAGAATTTGTAATACACACCGTTTATGACCAAGATGAGTATCGTGCTTTAACCTGAAATAATCTCCAGCACATCTTCCGACTGCAGGACATGGCAATAAATCATATTGATCACCCGCAGCTCATGTTCATGCAGCTCATCCGTCGCCGCCGCGCAGCAGTCTTCCACCACCACCACTTCAAAACTCTCATCGGCCAGTGAACGCACTGTGGAACTGACACACTGATCCGTAAAAATACCGGCCACAATGACAGACCTGATGCCCATATTGTGCAGAATCAGACGCAGATTAGTGCCGGTCAGCGCGCTGTCAGTGGTTTTCAGCACGGTAATTTCATCGCCCTGCGGCTCCAGCTCCGGGACAATCTGACTATCTTCACGATCCTTGGGCAGCAACAGGTAATTAAAGCCCGGTTTTTTCTGGCTGAGTGAGCGATCCCGCCCGTCTTCCTTCAGGCAGGCAATCCGGGCAAAAATCACCTCAATCCCGGTTTTACGGCAGGTTTCAATCAGCTCCGCAGTTTTCGGAATCACCTGCTGATTCATACGCCGGAAAAACGGCTGCCAGCGCAAACGCTCGCGGTCATCATCCGGCTCTTCCAGATAGGTGTTCTGAATATCGATCACCAGCAACGCGGTCTGCTCAGCAGGTAAACGGATGTCCTCCGGCTCCGGCGCGTTTTCATAGTAGAAAGAACGGAATGCAGTTTTCCAGTTACTCATGGTGAATGATCTCCGGTTCCGAAAAGTCTATACACTGCCACAGAGTATGGGGGATGTCATATTCATGTTTGATCCGGTAACGTCACAGTTCAAACAAGCTTCCGGCACATGCTAAACTAAGCCCATCCAAAATACAGTAATACACCCATGTCCGCCAAGCAGCAGCCCTTAATAAGCCCGCAAGACTACCTCAAGCAGGAACGCTCTGCGGAGTTCAAAAGTGAGTATCACAATGGCAGCGTTTACGCGATGGCCGGAGCCAGCAGAAAACATAATCAAATCACCTCGAATCTGGTCATGATTCTGGGTGGACAACTGGCAGCAAAGCCCTGCGGCGTCTACGCCAATGACATGAAAGTCCGCACACTGACCGCAGATACTGACAAATACAGCTACCCTGATCTCGTCATTACCTGCGGTGATGAACATTTTGAAGGTGAAAATGACGAAGTGCTGCTTAATCCTCAACTGATTATTGAGGTTTTATCAGACTCCACCGAAGCCTATGACCGGGGCCTGAAATTCTTCCACTACCAGCAAATCCCCTCGCTGCAGGACTATCTGCTGGTCTCACAACAAAATTACCGCATCGAACATTATCAACGCAGAGCCGATAACCAGTGGATTTACTCTGAATATCACCGCCCGGATGATGTACTGACCCTGTCACACCTCGGCTGTACCTTGAGCGTATCAGCAGCCTATCGGCGGGTTTTTAAAGATTAGCCAAACCCCGACATTCCGGTACAATCACCCCATGGACGTATCCCCGATTCTCGATAGCTTAAACAAGCCCCAGCGCGAAGCCGTTTCCGCGCCGCCCACTTCATTACTGGTACTGGCCGGAGCCGGTAGCGGCAAGACCCGTGTACTGGTACACCGCATCGCCTGGCTGCTGCAAGTCGAGGGTATTTCCCCGCTCAGCATTCTTTCTGTGACCTTCACCAATAAGGCCGCCGCCGAAATGCGCGGGCGGATTCAGCAGTTGCTGGGTACGCCGGTTGGCGGGCTATGGGTTGGCACCTTCCACGGTCTGGCGCACCGTTTATTGCGCATGCACTGGCGCGAAGCGGATCTGCCGCAAGCGTTTCAGATTATGGACTCCGAAGACCAGATCCGCATGGTGAAACGGTTGCTGAAAGCACTGGATCTGGATGAAAGCCGCTGGCCGCCGCGTCAGGTTGCCGGGTTCATCAATGCCCGCAAGGATGAGGGTTCCCGCGCCCGCCATCTGGATGACAGGGGTGATCCGGCACAACGTCAATTGATCCGCATTTATACCCTGTATGAGGAAACCTGCCAGCGTAACGGTGTGGTGGATTTTGCTGAATTACTGCTGCGCTCACTGGAACTGCTGCGGGATAATCAGGAGCTGCAGGCGCATTATCGTAACCGCTTCCGCCATATTCTGGTCGATGAGTTTCAGGATACCAACGCGCTGCAATATGCCTGGCTGCGGCTGATTGCCGGACAGCAGAATCCGGTGTTTGCGGTGGGTGATGATGACCAGTCCATTTATGGCTGGCGTGGCGCGAAAATCGAGAATATTCAGAATTTTACCCGTGACTTTCCGGGCTGTGAAACCATCCGCCTGGAACAGAATTACCGCTCCAGCGGTAATATCCTGCAGGCCGCCAATGCCCTGATCGACAATAACCGTGGCCGCCTTGGCAAAAAGCTGTGGACGGATGGCGGGGAAGGCGAAAGAATCCATCTTTACGCCGCGTTTAATGAGCTGGACGAGGCGCGTTATATCGCCGGGCGGATTAAGCAGTGGGTAGATTACGGCAATCTGCGCTCGGAAATCGCCATTCTGTACCGTTCCAACGCCCAGTCGCGGGTGTTGGAAAGCACGTTTAATGAGCACCGCATTCCCTACCGCGTTTATGGCGGGCTGCGCTTCTTCGAACGTGCGGAAATCAAGGATGCGCTGGCCTATCTGCGTCTGAGTGTTAATCCGGCTGATGATGCCTCCTTCGAGCGTATCGTTAATCATCCGCCACGCGGCATTGGTGAGCGCACCGTAGACATGTTGCGTCAGATTGCCCGGGCTGAGCAGCGCTCATTGTGGGAAGTCGCGGTGGATGCGATCGGCTCCGGTGAGTTTAATGCCCGTGCTTCCGGAGCGATTGCCCGCTTTGTTGAGCTGATGAAGCAGATGAATGAGGAAACGCATAACCTGCCGCTGTCCGAGCAGGTCGAAGCGGTGATTTCGCTGTCCCGGCTCAAAGAACACTTTCTGGCCAAAGAGAAGGGCGAACAGGGTCAGGGGCGCGTGGATAACCTCAACGAACTGGTCACCGCAGCACACGGCTATATCCATATTCAGGATGAAGAGCTGCCGGATATTGATGAGCTGTCCTCGTTTCTGGCCCATGCCGCACTGGAGGCTGGCGAGGGACAGGGTGATGCCGGTGAGGACTGTGTGCAGATGATGACCCTGCACTCAGCCAAGGGGCTGGAGTTTCCGCTGGTATTTCTGGCCGGACTGGAAGAAGGCTTGTTCCCGCACCAGATGTCGGTGGATGAACCGGGACGGCTGGAGGAAGAGCGCCGCCTGTGTTATGTCGGCATTACCCGCGCCGAACAACAATTAGTCATCAGCTATGCCGAACAACGCCAGCTGCATGGCCAGACCCGCTTTAATCCGCCGTCACGCTTCCTGCATGAACTGCCGGAAGAGCTGATTGAAGAAATCCGGCCTAAAGTACAGACTTATCAGACCAGTTACCGCTCCGCCCAATCCTATCAGGCTAAACAACAGCGGCCACCACAACGCCAGGGTGCCGCCACAGAAAGCGGTTTTCAGATCGGCCAGCTGGTCAGCCATGCCAAATTCGGGGAAGGGGTGATCACCTCTGCAGAAGGCTCTGGCAGTCATGCCCGGGTGGAAGTGAATTTCAAGTCAGCAGGGCGCAAATGGCTGGTGCTGGCCTATGCTAATCTGGAGAAGGTTTAAGCAGGGCGATCCGGCTCTTTAAACCTTCAGACAAACTCTTCTTTCTGCACTTTCAGCAACGCATTCATCGCGGCGGCAGCCAGCATACTGCCGCCGATAGTACCTTCGATGGTTATGTATTCAATGCCCAGCTCGTCATAGCTGTCCATTAACAGCTGCTTGCCTTCCTCAGCATTCACAAAACCGGAGTTGGTCGCGATAATCAGTGCCGGTTTATCAAACTCTTTATTCTTAACCATCTCCAGCAAATACATCAGTGCTGAACTGGAATGACCAAAAATAGCAATACTGTCCAGAACATAGCTTTTCCATTGGCTGACAGCCATCATCGCCCGGCTCTGCTTATTAGCCTTGGCCTGCGAAATCACCGATGCCTTGCTGACAAAACACATCGGCTCCTGATACAGCAATGACTCATTCAGGCCGCACTTAACGGTATCGAAGTCATACAGTATATTGGCGTATTTTTTGATGGCTTTCAGGCCGACTTTAACCGCATTGGGGCTGATATGAATTTTGTCCGCCAACGCCGCTTCACCACAGACACGAATCATCTGGATAACGATCTGTTTTTCATCATGACTAAAGCGCTGCAGATCCGCCAGCTCGCGGATTCTGTCGAAATTTTTACTTTCAATTTTCTGCGGGTCAGAAAGGTAATTTGTCATAGACACACACAACCTTGGCTTCACAGCCAGATTTCACAACAGCCGGACGGTCAGACAGCGTTAACGGGCTGAATGCCCCAATGGGCCATCCGGACGAATCAGTTCCTGGATATCCTCATACGGGATAGTGAACTGCGTAGGCCCTAAAGCATAGGGCGCGATTTCATAGCTGTTAAAAATGAAATCCAGCCCCTCTTTCAACACACCAAAATTATCGTTTACAGAGAATACATCATTGGGAAACGAGAAGCCCTGCTCTTCCAGTGTTTCCTCTTCTTTCAGCTTGCGTACCTCGCGGAATATTTTTTCACCCGCTACATTCAGCGGTGTTTCATAGCCCGGACTCAGCAAATCAGGTAATACAACCGGCTCAGCGTCCTCAAGACTCAGCACAGAGTAACGACTGCCACTGAAAGGATGGGCACCGCCGGTATAGCCATACTCATTGAATAACAGGGTTACAATATCTTTCGTGGTGAATACGATTTCCAGATTGCGCTCCATTTCCCAGCTGGTAAACGGATCAGGGGTCTGTTTGTACTCATCAATAAAGTTTTCAGCAAACTGTTGCGGAGTAAGCAGCACCTCCCCCGCGTCACTCTCAGGGTTATCGACCAGCTGCTGCAGAATAAACCGGTTTAACTTTTCAGCCAGCTCTGGCCTGGCATCAGAGCTTAATTGCGGGTAGCTGAATTTAACGGTGGCACACAAGGCATCGCCTGCGGCATTGGATTCTGCTTCCGGCCCGGGGCAATTGGGGCCATCCTGCTGCTGAAAGCTGACTATCTCAAAACTCAGCTGAGTAGACCCACTATCCTGCTGAGTACTATCAGTAATACCCATTCCGGCATCGCAAGCTGCCAGCAATAAGGTCGTACACAACAGAGTCATCATCCGGGCGCGCATGGCTAATATCCTGATATACCGAACAATTAACGGAATCACAGCTTAACTGATAACACTGAAAAAATCTTGCCTGCAAAGCGGCTAAGGTGACAAACGCACGATTTCCCAATCATTTTCCGCCTTTAAACGGTATTCAAAGCGGTCGTGCAGACGACTGGGGCGACCCTGCCAGAACTCCACCGTATCCGGCACAATCCGATAACCGCCCCAGAAATCCGGCAGCGGTATCTCACCTTCACCAAACTTTCGCTTCATTTCCCCCAGCTTCATTTCCAGAAAGCCCCGCGAACTGATTGCTGAGCTTTGCGCAGAAACCCAGGCTCCCAACTGGCTACCCCGCGGGCGGCTGAGAAAATATTTCAGTGACTCAGCGGTGGAAACCTTTACCGCTTTACCGGAAATTTCCACCTGCCGCTCCAGCTCTTTCCAGAAAAATAACGCGGTCACCCGCGGATTAACGGCAATATGCTGAGCTTTCTGGCTGCCATAATTGGTATAGAAAACAAAACCCTGTTCGTCAAATGATTTTAGCAGAACCGTGCGTAATGCCGGTGCACCGGACGCCGACACCGTCGCCAGCTGCATGGCATTCACCTCCATCACCTCACTATGCGTGGCTTCGTTAAACCAGCTTTCAAACTGGGCAAACGGATCTGACTTCAGTTCATCACGAACCAGTCCGCCCCGCATGTACTCATTTCTTAATGCACTAAGATCCATGATTCTGCTTCCCGAAATTTTCTGCCGATTCCTGCCACTTTTTTGCCGTGATTTAACTCACCACTCCAGCCGTTCGCCCTGATCCTCAACCAGGTCAGGAGATAAAGCCGTATTCAGCAGCGCCTCCTGTTGCTCAGCATGCAGGGTCGGTGAACCACAAGCCGGGGAGGCCGAGGCATCACGCCCGGCATAACCCAGCTTACGGTGTTTATCATCCAGCAACGCCCACAGGTGATGCTGAATCTGATACCACGCGCCCTGATTACGCGGCTCATCCTGGCACCAGACAATTTCCACCGCCTGCGGATACTCTTCCAGAATACGCGCCAGTGTCTGCCGCGGGAACGGGTACAGCTGCTCCACTCTGACGATGGCAATATCACTGATTTCCCGCTCATGGCGCTGCTTCAGCAGGTCATAATAAACCTTACCGGAACACAGTACCACGCGCCGCACACCCGCTGCATCCAGTTGTTCCTGCTCCGGCAGGCATAGCTGCAAACTACCTTCAGTCAGTTCACTCAGGTCAGACTTGGATAACGGATGGCGCAGCAGGCTTTTCGGCATCATCACAATCAGTGGGCGCCGGAAATCACGCAACATCTGGTCACGCAACAGGTGAAACAGCTGTGCCGGAGTGGTTGGCACCCAGACCCGCATATTCAGCTGCGCACACAGCTGCAAAAACCGCTCCAGCCGCGCGGAGGAATGCTCCGGCCCCTGCCCCTCATAACCATGCGGCAGGAACATGGTCAGCTGGCAAATCCGCCCCCATTTCTGCAGACCACTGGAAATAAACTGATCGATCACCACCTGTGCACAATTCGCGAAGTCCCCGAACTGCGCCTCCCAGATCACCAGCGTATCGGAGCTTGAGGTGGCATAACCATATTCAAAACCCAGCACCGCCAGTTCAGACAGCAGTGAGTTAATCACCGTAAACCTGGGCTGGTTAATAAACAGATTTTGCAGCGGCTGCCAAGTGCGCGTACTGTTCTGGTCATGCAGAATGGCATGGCGATGGGCAAACGTACCACGCCCGGAATCCTGACCGGACAAGCGTACGCCCATTCCATCGCGCAACAGACTGGCATAAGCCAGCGTTTCAGCCATCCCCCAATCCAGCTGTAACTCACCCGCCAGCATCTTACGCCGGTCATCCAGCATGCGTGCCACACCTTTCTGCAGCTCAAAACCCTCAGGGATGCTGACCAGCTTGTTACCCAGTTTTTTCAGCGTCACCTCAGACACCGCAGTCTGCACATTTTTATCCGGCTCCGTAGCTTTCACAAAACGCTGGCGGTCATCACCATAACCGGTACGCGAACCGGTCAGAAACTCCCGCACCACCACACGCCCCTTATCCAGTGAATGACGGTACTGCAGGGTCAGCTCCTCAATATCTTCCTCGCTCAGCACCCCTTCCTGAATCATTTTCTGTGCATACAGCGCCCGTGTGGTTGGGTGCTGCTTAATATGCCGGTACATTTCCGGCTGAGTCATCATCGGCTCATCCGACTCATTGTGACCATGACGGCGATAGCAAACCAGATCAATCACCACATCATCGTTAAACTGCATGCGGTAATCCAGTGCCAGCTTGGTGACAAAGGCCAGTGCGTCCGGATCATCACCGTTAACATGGAAAATCGGCGCCTGAATCATCTTCGCCACTTCAGTGCAGTAAATACTGGAGCGCGACAGACCGGGGCGGCTGGTGGTGGTAAAGCCGACCTGATTATTCACCACGATATGTATGGTGCCGCCGGTACCAAAACCTTCGGTCTGCGCCAGATTCAGTGTTTCAGCCGTCACACCCTGACCAATAAAGGCCGCGTCGCCGTGAATGGCGATGGGTAATACCCGGTTCTTGCCCCCGTTCGGATAACGATCCTGCCGTGCCCGCACGCCGCCTTCAACCACCGGAGACACCACTTCAAGGTGTGATGGGTTAAAAGCCAGTGCCAGATGTACCCGTCCGCCATCGGTCTGAATATCGGAGTAAAAACCCTGGTGATATTTCACATCGCCGGAACCGTTTTTACCGCCGAAATCAACCCGGTCTTCAAACTCGGAAAACAAATCCTGTGGCGACTTACCGAGAATATTCACCAGCACATTCAGACGGCCCCGGTGCGCCATCCCCAGCACTATATCGGAAATGCCCTTCTCCCCGCCGTTCTGGATCAGGCTGTCCAGCACCGGAATCAGTGACTCGCCGCCTTCCAGAGAGAAACGTTTTTGTCCCACGTAACGCCGGTGCAGATAACGCTCAAAATCTTCCGCAGCAATCAGATGGGTGAGTATCTCGCGCCGCTCTGACTTGTTCAGCGTCTGCGCCCATTCACCACGGGTGGATTCCAGCCTGCGCTTCAGCCAGTTACGCTTTTTGGTTGAAGAAATATGAAAAAATTCGGAACCGATACTACCGCAGTAAACCTTATCCAGAATTCCGATAATCTTACTCAGCGGGAAGGCCTGCTCCGGATCAATCGACTTAACCAGCAAAGGGGTATCCATGGCATCGTCCGTTAAGCCATATTTTTCCGGCTTCAGCTCAGAAGGCAACTTGCGGTCAGTCAGCCCCAGCGGATCGATTTTAGCTGCCAGATGGCCGACAAGACGGTACAGTGTGACCAAGCGCCGGGCCTGTGAAACATGCCATTGCTCAGAGGTCAGCCCCTGTGCATAGCTTTTGGTCGAGACACCAGACGCACCATTAGTCGCATGCCCGTTACTGCCATTAACAGCGCCGGAACCATTAGTTTTGAACATTACAGACTGACTTTCAGCCATTTCAAAACCCAGCAGAAAATTAGCCCACTCACCGGGTACGGAATCCGGATCATCACGAAACTGTTGCTGGAGCTGATTGAGGTAAGTTGTATCGATATTGCCCAAAGAAGAGGCGCGTTTGAAATGCTCAAACGATATTTTTTGTTGTGTCATTGCTAGTTAAGTTCGGTATAAAACCGTCATTTTTCAACGTTAAAGCTGTGAAGTATGTGCCCGTTATTTTTGATTAGCAAGGGACATACTCAATAGGGATAAATTTTTTTCCACAACCCTGCAAAGGAACCTGACATGCACTTATACATCGCTTACAAGAATTACTCATCCTGGTCATTACGTCCCTGGCTGGCGCTCAAGGTTGCCGGTATTGAGTTTGAAGAAACTTTGTTACCTTTTGCACACAGCGGCGCTCTCGACCAGCTGGCCGAAAAATACCGCATTCCGGCACAGGTTCCGGTGCTGGTTGATGAGGGGCATGTGATCTGGGACAGCCTGGCGATAATGGAATATGTCGCTGAGCTGTATCCGGAAAAACAGTTGTGGCCGCAAGATAAGTGGTTACGAGCACTGGCGCGTAGTTCCGCCGCTGAGATGCACAGCGGTTTCTTTACGCTGCGCAACGAATGCCCGATGAACTGCCGGGCGCAGAAACAAAAACAGGTGACTCCTGAAATTCAGGCTGATCTGGATCGTCTGGCCGTCATCTGGTCACACTTTGCTGCGATGGATAAACCGGAAGGGGATTTTTTGTGCGGGGCATTCAGTATTGTCGATGCCATGTACGCGCCGGTGATGTGGCGGATCAGTGGCTATGGGCTGCAGGTTTCCGAAGATTTTGGGCGCTGGATGACCGCGATGAAGAACCTGCCTGCCATGCAGGAGTGGTTAGCAGCCGCACAGCAGGAAGAGTGGGTGATGGAACATTATGAGGCGATGGGGGATTAATTTGCTGACTATAAGTTTTGGGTATTCAGCATAGCGATAACAAATGCAACCCACATCAAAAAAGACATTACTGTATCTATAGCATCCATATAAGTGCTAGAATGGATACTATTAAATCCAAAACCTGTTCTCTATGCTTAACTACCTCCTGCTGACCGAAGCAGATACCCAACAAGCGCTGGCCGGTTATCTGCGCCAGCAGCGTAAGCAATTGAAACTATCCCGTCATGCGCTGGCCGAACGCAGTACCGTACCCGCTTCCACCATCAAAAAATTTGAACTCAGCGGGCAAATTTCTCTGCGGCAGTTTTTATTGTTATGGGAGTCGCTGGATGATCTGCGGCGAATTTATGCACTCACCCAGGCAGAACAAACACCGGAACCTGTGCCACAAACTATTGAGGATGTCTTACGCCAATGAGCCTGCAACCGGTCAAAAAACTTGAAGTCTGGCGCACCTTAAGTAAGGGGCAAAAAGTTCTGGTGGGAATACTCGCGCAGAATCGTCAGGGGGTATTTTTCCAGTATGATGCCACCTACCTTGAACACTATACGAATCTGTCGCCGTTCTCTCTGCAGCATGACCGAAGCTTGCAAAAAGCACCACGCACACCCCACAACCACCTGCATGGTGTGTTTGCTGACTCCCTGCCTGATGGCTGGGGACTACTGCTGCAAGACCGGGTTTTTCGCCGGTACGGCATGACTCCCGGTCAGATAACCGCTATGGATCGTCTCGCCTTTGTCGGCCACTCCGGTATGGGAGCGCTGAGTTATCACCCTGCTTCAGAATACGCGGATCCGGTGACCGGGTGGCCGGACATACATCGTTTAGGGCTAGAGGCACAAGCCTTGTTTGACGGGCAAACAGAACAGGTATTCAGCGCCCTGATTGCCGCTGGCAGTTCCGGCGGGGCCAGACCGAAAGCACAGGTGTTTTTTCGCGGTGATGACTTCAGCCAGTGCCAAACCGGCCTGCATGAACAGGATAGCGCCTGGCTGGTTAAGTTCACCTCACAACGCTTGGCTTTGGGACATGAGGAAGGTATCTGTGAAGCGGTTTATTTAACGCTGGCTGCCAAAGCCGGTATCGAGGTGCCGACATGGCGGCTACTGGATGCGCCCGGCTCATCTGGTGCGGATTATTGGCTGGCGTTAAAACGGTTTGACTGGCAGCAGGGACAGGGTCACCCCGCACAACACGGTCGTCTGCACATGCACAGTGCCTGTGGTTTACTGGATGCTGATTTTCAAAGCCCGAGTCTGGATTATGAAGACCTGATTAAAGCCAGCCGGGTGTTGTGCCGCTCTGCCCTGGCGGGCAAAGTGCAGTTCCGGCGGGCGATATTTAACTTACTGGCCTGTAATCAGGATGACCACAGCAAAAACTGGGCATTTCTGCAAAACGATGATGGCCAGTGGACAGTCGCACCGTTTTATGATGTCACTTTCAGCCCGCACCCTTTTGGCGAACATGCCACCGCATTCTCAGGTTACGGTAAGCAGCCACCTTTAAAAGCCATGAAAAACTTAGCGCAAGCCGCCGGTTTTGCGAATTGGTCAGAAGCCAGAGTGGTGATTGAAAGGGTTCAGGAAGCGGTTAGTACATTTCGTGAAGAGGCTTTGTTGCTGGGCGTGAAGAAGGACACGGTGCGTTTAATTGAAAAGCAGTTGAATGCGACCTGGATGGCGAGCCGGGAGGCATTGTTGGGGGATTAAGGAAGAGAATTCACCAACCTGGCGCTGATGTTCTCATCAAACAGAAGTTTCATGCCGCCATCGACACAGAAAGCCGCCGCTCTCTAAGCGCCGCGAATGCAAACACGGCCTGTATATCCTCATGGCTCAAAACCGGAAAGTCCTCCAGAATTTCCGCCTCGGACATACCACCGGCAAAATATTCCAGGACATCATAAACTGTAATACGTGTTCCTTTGATGCAGGGCTTACCGCTTCTTACGTCTGGATTGAGGGTGATTCGTTCAAGGGTATTCATAAATTTTACTCCAACATCAAGTCACCACACAGCTGCGGCAAAGGGAAACCTTTGATCAAGCAGCCACCTCATGTGGGTTCAATTCTTAGCATTCTACCAATAAACCACCTATTCAGAAATGCTGTGCCTTTGAATACCTGCAACAGTCGCTCGCTATTCAACAGGAAATCGGCGACGTGGCGGGCTTGTGCGCCACTTTATTCAACATGGGGCATATCCACAGGCAGAACGAAGAGGTGCAGGAAGCGGTATCCGCCTGGGTCACGGCTTACCAGCTGGCAAAGAAAATGAATCTGGCTCAATTACTGGAAGCACTGGAAAACCTTGCACCCCGGATTGGTCTGGAAGGTGGGCTGGCGGGCTGGGAAGCACTGGCACAACGCACGCAAGAACCCACCGATTAGGCGAATATGCCTTTACACACCCAATGCCGCACGCGGATTAAACGGCATATCCACCGCCATTTTTTCATAAAACGCCTTAGCCTCCGCCGTTTCAGCCGGTGGCAGGGCTACTTCCAGCACCAGATACAGGTCACCCGGCGGTTTGCCCGGAATGCCTTTGCCCTTGAGACGCATCTTGCGTCCGGACCTGGAATTCGGCGGGATTTTCATACCCACCGTGCCACCACCGGGCACAGGTACCTTTATACTGCCACCCAAAGCCGCTTCCCATGGCGCAATCGGCAGGTTCAGGTATAAATCGCGGTCTTCGATTTTATACAGCGGGTGTTGGTTAAACTCGACTTCCAGCAGCAGATCACCGGCTCCACTCATGCCCGGACTACCCTGTCCGCTGAGACGGATTTTCTGCCCGGCTTTAATCCCTTTCGGAATGTTTACATTTAAGGTGCGCTGCCCGCCCGAACTGCTGCTCAGGGTAAACGTGCGTTTCGCGCCATTGAGCGCATCTTCCAGATTGATGCTGATTTTTGCAGTCTGGTTTTCCCCTTTTGACGCATGATGACGGCCGGTGCGGCCACCACGACCATTCACCCCGCCAAAAAATGAGGAGAAAAAGTCGCTGAAATCGGCATTACCGCGCCCGCGCATATCCGGCTCAAAATCGACATCAAAGTCAAAACGGCTGCGCCAGTCCGGTGGCGGACGGAATTGCTCACCCTGCTTCCAGTTGCTGCCCATCTGATCATAGGCACTGCGCTTTTCGCTGTCTTTCAGTACTTCATAAGCCTCGCCCACTTCTTTAAAACGGACTTCCGCATCCGGCTCTTTACTGACATCCGGGTGATATTTTTTGGCCAAACGACGATAAGCCTTCTTAATTTCGTCTGCGCTGGCACTACGCTCTACACCCAGGGTCTTGTAATAATCTTTGTATTCCACATTAACTCCTAATATCTGCCAGGACAGATTCTCTGCTGCTGTATATGAGGGCAGATTCAGCGCTTACAAGCCCTGCCTCAGAAAAAAACATTTTTGTCAAATTTTTTATTTTCAGGCCTTGAAGACCTTTTTTACCGCCCCTATCTATTAGCCATAGACGAACAATGAGCTAACCGACGGAGGTTATTATGTACGGATCATTATTCAATTTTTCTGACAATCTGTTTAGCGAGCTGGAGCAGCTGCAGCGCCAGCTGAACGGGCGCAGCATTGTATCAAATATTCGCCCGGTGGCACGCGGAACTTTTCCGGCCATTAATCTGGGTTCAACACCTAATTCAGTCGAGGTGTATGCCTTTGTACCGGGTGTTGATCCCGCAACACTGGACATTCAGATCGACAAAAATCTGCTGACTCTGCAGGGTGAGCGCACCCTGGATATTCCGGGTGATGACGAAAAATCAACGGTCTACGCACAGGAGCGCTTCTCCGGCAAATTCAAGCGGGTTGTGACCCTGCCGGATGATGTGGATGTGAATAACGTCAGCGCCAAATGCAGGGACGGCGTGTTGCGGATCAGTATCCTGCGCCGCGAAGAAACCCTGCCAAAACGTATCGAGATTCAGTAAGCGGAGGATTTATCATGAGTGATCAGAATGTAACGAAGGCAGCTGACAACACAGCCAAAACCGTCAGCAAACGTGAAGAAATGGTTACCCTGCGTCCGCTGGTCAGTATTGTTGAGGCGGACAATGGTTTTACCCTGACGGCGGAAATGCCGGGGGTGCCCAAAGAGGGCGTTGAGGTCAATGTTGAAAACGGCACCCTGACCCTGGCAGGCACCATCAGTATGGATACGCCGGACAACATGGAAGCGACCTATGCCGAAGTGCAGAACGCCAGATACAAGCGTGCCTTTACCCTGAGCCGTGAGCTGGACAGCAGCAAGATTGAGGCGTCACAGGCCAATGGCGTGCTGACCCTGCACATTCCGAAGGCTGAGCATGCACAGCCGCGTAAGATTGAAGTGCAGGTCGGGTAAACCTGCCGGATAACTTTCAGATATAGGAACCCTCGTATTCCCCTTCTGTGAGCAGGAGGGGATTTTTTTCCCGTCATCAACCGGTGCTTGTAGAACGGAAATACAACCATATTACCTCAGAAATATTCGGCCCGCGCGCATCACTGTAATCCCCCGGCAAACCGCCAATCCACGCATGCGGCAATTTTTCGGTGCTGAGAAAATCCACAGATTCAGCACTGCCGGGCTGGCCATAACGCAAATAATGCCAGTTAATATCACGGGTGTTTTCACGCACAATCTGCACCTGCTCAGCATCTATCCCTTTCACTGCCAGCCAGCTGTCACGCAGATTCAGCCCCGCCTGCAGCTCAACGGTTTCATCACCCGCCGATTGAATCACCAGTAACGGTGCCGGATGACCGCGCCCGGATGCAGCCACCTCAGCACACATCCGCCCGACAATATCACGCAAAGGCCGGTAGCGGATCGGCAGAAAGGCACTGATGCGTACCGCCCGCGCCGTCTCGCCATAAGCCACTCCGGCGACACTGGCACCCGAAGCGAATAAGCGGCCATGTGCCACCAGCGCCGCCACCGTCATGCCCGCCCCGGAGGACAAACCGGTAATATGAATCCGTTGCGGATCGACCCTGAATTCATCCTGCACCTGCGCCACGATCCGCCCGATGTCTTCCACCTCACCGGAACCGGCACGGATATGGAAAGACATCCACCAGGCCCAGCAGTTACGGTTTCGTGGACTCCAGTAGCCGGTGACAAACGGATAAACCACAATAAACCGCTCACGATCCGCAATCGCATCAAAACCACTGATGGCACGGATATCATGCTGCGTCTGGCGGCAGCCATGCAAGACCACCACCAGCGGCAAACGCTCATGACCATCGTAACCGGCGGGTGTATACACCAGATAATCCCGCCGCCGGGAAAACCATGACTCACCTGCCGGACAACTGCGTTCACGGGCTTGCCCCTGTAATGGCTGCATGGCGTGTTCCCGCGCCGCAGCAACCCTTAGCCTCGTCTCAAAATCATCACTGACCTCCGGCAGCACAGCCTCCGCCATCCGGCCCGACAAATCATCCGGCACCGCCAGCGGTGCAGCAGGCTCAGGTTCTGCTTCACCCGCCCACCGGAAGCGTAATTGCTCCCATTTACCACTCAGCCAGTTACCGGTACGCCGGACATAGCTATTCAGCTTTTCAAACCAGGGAGAAGACACATTAAATCCTTTCAATTAGTCAATAAACTGAGGTAACGACACTGCCGCACAAGACGCTGTACAATATACTTTTTCTATTACCAGCACAGATAACGGATACCCCATGAGTCACAAAGGCGTCATCGCTGCCGGGCACCCGCTCACCGCAGAAGCGGCACAACATATACTCGAAGCCGGTGGTAACGCCGTTGATGCCATGATCGCCGCCCTGTTTACCGCCAGCGTGGTGGAACCGGTGCTGTCATCGCTGGGCGGCGGTGGTTTCAGCCTGATCCAGCCCGCCAGCGAACCGGCCTGCCTGCTGGATTTTTTCACCCAGACACCGAAGCAAAAACGCCCGCAAAACGAAGCCGACTTCTACGCCGCCACCGTCGATTTCGGCAGCACCACTCAGGACTTCCACATCGGCAACGGTGCTATCGCCACACCGGGCATGGTCAGCGGCCTGTTTGCCATGCACCAACAGTATGGCAGCATGCCGATGCCTTTGCTCACCGAATTTGCCGCACAGCAGGCCAAAGCCGTGCAGGTCTGTGATTATCAGGGCTATATTCTGTCGCTGGTCGAACCGATTTTTCTGTCCTCGCCTGCCTCACGGGCGCTGTATGAAAGCCGGGAATATCCCGCACAGATTATCCGGCCCGGCGAAACAGTCAATAATCCGGCGCTGGCTGACACACTGGAAACGCTGGGGCTGGAAGGTGAGCGCTTATTTTATCAGGGTGAAATCGCAGCGGCGATGGTGCAGCAATGCAGTCACGGCGGACACCTGAGCCATGATGACCTGTACGCCTATAAAACTGAGCGACGCAAACCTCTGCAGTTTGAGTATTCCGGCTGGTCGGCGATGATCAATCCGCCACCCTCAGCGGGCGGTACGCTGATCACCTTTGCCCTGCAGTTACTGCGTGCCATTGATGACCAGTTAGGCGACTTTGCCGGGGTCAGCCACCTGCGTGCCCTGCGTGAAGCCATGTCACTCACCAGTGAGGCGCGCATCACCAATACGCTGGCAAACGGCCAGCCTGATTTCAAAAAACTGCTGGATGCGGAGCTGGTGCAAAGCTACCAGAACACTATCCGCAACTGCAGCAAAGCTTATCGCGGCACCACCCATATCTCGATTATGGATGCACAGGGCAATGCCGTGTCCAGCACCGTCTCCAACGGCGAAGGCTGTGGCAATATCGTGCCCGGCACCGGCATGATGCTGAATAATATGCTCGGTGAGGAAGACCTGAACCCGACTGGCTTTTTCCGCTGGCATGAAGACGAGCGCATGAGCTCGATGATGGCACCCTGCATTGCCCGCCACCGGAACGGCGATATGATTGCCCTCGGCTCGGGCGGCTCCAACCGCATCCGCTCCGCGATTACTCAGGTGCTGGTAAATTTACTGCATTACCGGCTGCCGGTGGATGTTGCGGTACAGTCGCCACGGCTGCATATTGAAAAAGATGTCACTTATATCGAAGGCGGCTTCAGCCAGGATGTATTGCAACAGCTGATGGCTGATGGGCGGGATTACCGCCACTGGGACGACCTGAATATGTTTTTCGGCGGGGTGCATACGGTGGCACGTTATGGAAAGCAGTTTGTCGGGGCCGGTGATGCCCGGCGGGGAGGTGTTTCAGTGGTGGTGGGAAATAAACTGGCCATGCAGCAGTATCTGGCTGCTGAGGACAAACCGCTGAAATCCGCTGCGGAAAAATACCCTGACCGGGACTCGCTTTATGACCGCTAAGGTATTTGTTTTTACAGCACGAGCAACAAGTCGGGGAACTCACAATTATCAATCCCTTTTTATCCGACTTGTCGCGCCTGATGGATTAAACCAAACTCTCCCGCACCGACATGCTTCCGATCCGCCGTACCGGATAAATCCCTGCCAGCAAGGCCGCCACCAGCGCCAGTAACACCGCCTGCAACGGCACCCGGGCGAAGAAATAAGTCTGCATCGTCCAGCCAAACGAGCGGCGGTTAATAATCTCAATCAATACCTCCGACAATAACCAGCCCAGCGGTAAGGACAACATCCCGGCCAGCAAACCGATCAACAGAGTCTGGCTCAGCACCAGCCCGCGTAACTGCTGAGGGGTAAAGCCGGTTGCGCGCAAAATGCCGAACTCGCGCCCCCGCTCCAGAAACAAGGCCATCAGCGCACTGAACACACCGACGAAAGCCACAATAATCACCAGTAAACGCAATACATTGGTCACGGCAAAGGTACGGTCAAAAATCGCCAGCGAATAATCACGGATAGCCTGATTGGAGCGGATCACCAGCGCCTGATCCGGCACGGCCAATTCAGCCGCCCAGCTTTCCAGCTGCTGCCTGACCGTCTCTGTTTTGGCTACATCATGCAGTTTGATACCGATGGATGAGCGGCTGCGGTCGGTCCAGTAACGCTCATACAAGGCCCGCGGTATGCTGAGCATCCCCTGCGTCGAACTGTAATCACGGAACACGCCCAGTACCGGTACGCTGATCTCGCCCGCCGTTCCCGTCATAATCCGCAACGTATCACCAATATGCCGGTTGCGGTGATAGGCGAACGGCTCCGACACCAGCACACCCTCCCCGGCCAGATAGCGCGCCCAGATCTGCTCTGCATCACCCTCAAGGTAGTCAAACCCCTTACTGCTATGCGGCCCCGGCTCCAGCACCAATGCCTGCACCACCACATTATCCACCTCCAGGCTGACCGTTCTGCCGGAACTAAGCGAAGCCACCTCCGGCAGGGTACGCAGCCGCTTCATCCACTCCGGATGCAGGGCAAGCTCAGCCGCAGACAGACTGTCTGCATTGGCGGAAATATATAAATCGCTGGATAAGGTCATTTCCAGCCAGTCAGCCACACTGCTGCGAAATGAGCCGATCATAATGCTCACCCCGACCGTGGCCGAAACTGCAACGGTCAGAGCAATAATCGCCAGACTGGTGCGGCTCAGACCACTTTGCACACCACGGATCACCATCCGCCACAGCAAACCGGCCCGGCTGGCTATGACAGTCTGCAATACCTTCAGCACAGCGCGCAGCACCAGCGGCACACACAGGCTATAGCCCAGAATCAGCAAAAACAAACCGGCAAAACCAGCTACCAGACTACGCCCGGAGAACAGAATCAATACCCCGCTCAGCAACATCAGCACCACACCGGCCAGCGCCAGCCGCCTGCCACTGCGCTGACTGCCCTGTTCCAGATGCGAACGGCGCTGCACCATTACCGGTGATACTGCCGCCGCCTCCCGCGCAGGAGCCAGCGTGGCCAGCAATACCGCCAGCAGGGTAATGCCGACACCCCGCACAATACTGAGCGGCTCAATTAGCAAATCAGCCGCACTGACTTTGACAAACAGGTCATTGATAGTCTGGGAAACCAGAATCAGCAACCCCTGCCCCAGCAAAATCCCCAGCACCACTCCCAGCAAGCTACCCGCCAGACCCAGCACCAGTGCTTCAAATAATAAGTGGCGGAATAACTGAATGCCGGTCACCCCGACCATACGCCCGATAGCAAAACTCTGCCGCCGCTGCAGCACAGAAAACGTCATGGTGTTATAAACCAGAAACGCCCCGACCAGCATTGCCAGCAGACTCATGGCCAGCAGGTTGGTACTGAAAGCCCGGGTCATCTGACCGAAAGCCTGACGGCGGGACTGCAGTGACTCCAGTTTCAGGTTACCGGGCAAACGGGCCTGCAGATGATCAGCCTGCTCTGCAGTGAGTTTGAGCCGGATACGACTGAGGCCGACACTCTCATCCTGCCGGACAGCCTGCATTAAATGCTGCACCGTGGCGATGTCAGCCAATAACAGCTCTCCGCCGCCGTCATTCGCCACCACCGCCAGTACCTCAAGGCTGACCGGCTGCCCCGCATACTGAAACTGCAGCGGCGTATTCACCTGAGCATCCAGGCGCTGTGCCAGCTGTTCAGTAATCATCACTGCAGCAGTCCGGGTCATTAAACGGCTCATATCACCCGCAGGCATATCCATACCCGCACCCAGCTGCAGCGGGCTCGCAAACGGATCGAACCCCAGCAGTGTATATTGCAAACCGTCCCGGCTCAGCATGAGTTCCAGCTGCGGCGCACTGTCGCGATATCCCCAGTCAATGCGCAACTGCCGGTAAAAATCATCCGCAATCAGTCCCTTGCGTGCAGTAATTTCATGGGTCATTTCGCCACTGAGGCGGTTCACTGAACGGCTGAACGAGGTTTCTGCACTCTGATTGGCCAGATCGACTGCAATCATTACCGCCGTGCCCAGCGCGATACTGAGCAGAGTTAGCCATAACTGCCAGCGATGGCGGGTAAAGAAACGCCAGCTGGAGCGGGTGAGCAAAGAAATCGTCATACGGCTTTCACAACCCCATCAATAACTTGTTTTATCACCACCAGACCACCACCCCGCTAATCAACAAATACCGCCCCCCTTTCGCCACCCCCACCAGCAGCAAAAACGTCCAGAACGGCACCCGCAACAAACCGGCCACCACCGTCAGCGGATCGCCAATCACCGGCATCCAGCTCAGTAACAGTGACCACAGGCCATACTTCCGGAAGCGCTGCTCAGCGCGCTGCAGACCTTTTTCACTGACCGGAAACCAGCGTTTATGGCGGAAATGATGCAGGTAACGCCCCAGCCACCAGTTCAGCACCGAGCCCAGTGTATTGCCCACCGTCGCCACCAGCACCAGCCAGCCCACCGCCTCCGGTTGCTTCAGCGTCAGTGTGACCAGCAACGCCTCTGACTGGGCGGGGAAAATAGTTGCCGCCAGAAATGCTGAAAAAAACAGTGAAAGATAAACCATAGTGCTGCCGTTTTGATTTCCGCGTGATTTCCACTATTCCACATTTTGACGCTGTTGGTTACAGGTGATAATTTCATCCTTTTACCAGCCCTGAGACAATGCCCATGAGCCAACCCGCCACTGATAGTAACGCAGCCGCCCGCACACATGAACTGATCCGGCAATATTATGAACGGTTTAATGCCGCAGATATGGACGGTTTTCTCGCGCTGCTGACGGATGATGTGATTCACGATATTAATCAGGGCGGCCGTGAGACCGGTACTGACGCCTTCCGCGCGTTTATGGACAAGATGAACCGCAGTTACCGCGAACAACTGGTTGATATTGAGGTGATGGTCAACGCTGATGGCAGCCGGGCTGCCGCCGAATTTATTGTGCTGGGCGAGTATCTGGCCACCGATGAAGGCCTGCCCGAGGCCAATGGTCAGACCTACCGCTTACCCGCCGGGGCTTTCTTTGAGATTCGTGAGCAGAAAGTTGCCCGGATCAGCAATTACTACAACCTCAATGACTGGCTGCAGCAGGTCGGTGCCTGAGGCGGCAACAAAGGAGCAGGTTATGGCAGACATCCGCCTGGAAACCGTCACCGGCAAGGCGCTGGAACCCCATATCGGGGCACTGGCAGACCTGCGCATCAGAGTTTTCCGTGACTTTCCCTATCTGTACGACGGTACGGCAGAGTATGAGGCACAGTATCTTCAGACTTATCTGCAATGCCCGGAAGCCGCTATTGTGCTGGCGCTGGATGGTGATCAGGTGGTGGGTGCGGCATCCTGTCTGCCGATGCAGGCCGAGGATGAAGCCTTTCAGCAACCATGGCTTGAGCATGCCGCACGGCTGGGCATGGACGTCTCACTGGCACAGCTGTTTTACTGCGCCGAATCAGTGCTGGATGCGCGCTACCGTGGCCGGGGGATTGGCGTGGCTTTTTTTCGTGAGCGCGAAGCCCATGCAGCCCGTCTGGGTGGCTTTAGCCATATCTGTTTCTGCGCCGTAGACCGCCCGCCGGATCACCCGTTGCGCCCCGCCGATTACACCCCGCTGGATGCATTCTGGCAGAACCGCGGCTACCGCAAACAGGACAAGATTCAGGCACACTTTCGCTGGAAAGACATCGACCAGCCACAGGAAACGGAAAAGACCATGACTTTCTGGCTCAAGGAGTTGTCCGCATGAACAGCATAGATACTGCAGAAAATACATCTGCACCGGATCACTGCAAGGTCGCACTGGCACAATACCCGGTTGATTATTTTGAGACCATAGCAGAGTTCAGAGAAAAACTTGAACACTGGGTAAAAACAGCCGCCAGCGAAGGGGCACAGTTATTATTATTCCCCGAATATGCCGCCATGGAACTGTGCTCGCTGCTGGATAAGCCGCTGCAAAACGACCTGCAGGGACAACTGCAGGCCATGCAGGCTTATCTGCCGCTGTTTCTGGAAACACACCAGCAATTGGCGCAGCAATATCAGGTCACGCTGGTCGCCGGTAGTTTTCCGGTAAAAATCCCCTCCCCGGAGCAGCCGGAACACACTATTTACGTCAACCGCAGCCATGTAATTCACCCCGATGGCCGCATTGATTTCCAGGACAAACAAATCATGACCCGCTTTGAGACCGAGGAATGGGGCATTAGTCCCGGAACCGGTATCAAAGTCATCAGCACCGCAGTGGGTAAAATCGGCATCAGCATCTGTTACGACTCCGAGTTTCCGCTGATTGCCCGCCGCCAGATTGAGCTGGGGGCCGACTTTATTCTGGTACCCAGCGTTACCGAAACGCTGGCGGGCTACTACCGGGTGCGTACCGGCAGTCAGGCGCGGGCGCTGGAAAATCAGTGCTATGTGCTGCATGCGCCGCTGGTGGGTGAAGCGCCGTGGTCACCAGCGGTAGATGTCAATGTCGGCCGCGCCGGTGTGTATACCCCGATGGACAAGGGACTGCCGGATGATGGTGTAATGGTCATCGGTGAACTGAACCAGCAGGGCTGGATTTACGCGACGCTGGACAAAACGCTACTGCAGAATGTACGCCATGACGGCCATGTGCTGAATCATCGAGACTGGGCGCTGCAGGCGACACGCACCGACGCCACCGGATAAAGCAGCACTCCGGAGTCAGCATCAGGACTCCGGAATATGTGCGGCAATAAAATCGTCCCGATAGGGCATATGCTCACGCACCGACTCCATATAGTGCGCCACTGCCCGTTGTTCATGCAGGGTATGCTGGCGTACCGGCTGCTGAAATTCCTCGCTGGCTAACCAGTGCGCTGAACGGGTACGGGTCGGAATAAAGCCGCGCGGCACTTTATGTTCACCCTGCGCCCCCGGCTCAAATACCGCCAGCCCGTGCTGAATACAATACTCAATGCCCTGATAATAACAGGCTTCAAAGTGCAGATTATCCACATACTCCGTACAGCCCCAGTGGCGCCCGAACAGGTGTGTCTCACTGCGATACATCAGCGAACCGGCAATACATTCCCCGTCCAGATCTGCCATAACCAGCACCACCTGATCAGGTAATTTTTCTGCCACCTCACGGAAAAAACCTTCATTCAGGGTCGGGATACCCCATTTGGTTTCAAAGGTATTGGTATAAAAAAATGCAAAATTCCGCCAATCCTCCGCCGTAGCCGTATTCCCGTCCAGAACCCGCAGCTGCACCCCACTCTCCTCAACCTTACGCCGCTCCTGACGGATATTCTTACGTTTTTTGGAGCTGAGTGTGCCCAGAAAATCATCGAAGTGTTGATAGTCAAAATTCCGCCAGTGAAACTGGCAATCATGACGGCTGATCAGTCCCTGCCCCTCCAACCAATCCTGCTCATCCGCCAGCGCAAACAGCCAGTGGATACTGCTGCAACCAATTTTCTCTGCCAGCTGCACCGCAACCGACAACAATACCGGGAACACCTCCTGCTCCCGTCCCTGCTTAGCCAGTAAACGCTGACCGCTGGCCGGAGTATAAGGAATCGACGACACCAGCTTGGGATAATAATCCAGCCCGTGACGCTGATAAGCCTGCGCCCAGGCATTATCAAACACAAATTCACCGTAGGAATTGTACTTCTCATACAGCGGCATAGCACCAATCAGCTCATCCTCCTCATACACCAGTATGTGGCGCGGCAACCAGCCAAACTCCTCCCCGACACAACCATGATGCTCCAGCGCGGCCAGAAACTCATGACACACAAACGGGTTATTGTCTTTCACCAGTGCATTCCAGTCCGTCGGAGAAACCTGATCCAGGGTATAGATAATTTCAATATTCATATAAAATATATGCCATTAGCCGGTTTTATTAACTGCCTTATCCGCTCCTGTCCGGCTATTTTGCACCAGACTCTATACACTGGGCAAAATCGAACAACAAACAGAGAATATAACAATGATCGATAATAATATTGCTACACAAAAACCGCTGAGAATCAGCTGCGGCACCCCTGTTGAGAACGAGCGCAGCCAGAGAAACAACACACAGCACCGGCAAAACTTCGAACCGGTACGCAGCAAAAATCCCGGACATGACGGCTGCAAAGTCACCCAGGAACAGGTCGAAGCTGCCAGGGCCGCAGAACCAGCCCAATCACAACAGGCCGAAGGCACACAGAAAGCTTCAGGCAGCTGTCCGGGCGGCAACCTGATTGCACAAATCCTGCAGGATCTGCTCGGCTCACTGGAAAGCGTTAAAACTAATCCCTGAATAAACCGCTTAACCTCCGGCTCCCGCAAGAGGCCAGATAATTAAAATCGGTCTGTCTTCAAGCCGAACTCCCCGGACGGGGAACAGGAGGGGATGACGTATCTGCAGAGCAAGTATGTCTGAGCAACGCGAGTTTACGCAGCTCGGAAGATACGTTGTCCCCTCCTGTTCCGAAACCTGCACCTACTTCGGAAAACCATCAAACACCGGCTTATCCTTAACAGCGTCGTACCATTCAGCCCGTTCTGCCCAGAAAACATGATCCATCGGCTCAGCGTCCGGCTCATCATCCAGCGAACCCGCCGGTACAATCAGCATAGGAATCCGCCGCGACTCATAGGGCAACCCGGAACCACACTCAGAGCAGAACACCTTGCGGAAATTATTATCCGGATGATCAAAAGTTTTCAGCAGCTCCTTCCCCGCTGTCCACTCAATACCCTCAGGACTGGTAAACAGATTGGACGCATGCGCCGAACCGGTAATCTTCCGGCACTGCTGACAGTGGCAGAGGTGGAACTGCTTAAAATCCTTCACCAGCGTAAATCTGACCTTGCCACACAAACAACTGCCATTAATTTTGTCACTCATTTTTCAGTCTCCCCGAAATGAATTGTCAGTGGTGAATCTGTAACCTCCCACTGTCCCTTTGCCACATTCTCACCGGTCGCACTATTAAACAACACATAACTGTATTTGCCATAATGCGGTAACTTGCGTGCCAGGCTACTCAAACCCTGCTCAGTACCCGCATCCAGCAGGATAATCTGCTGCTCACCTGCCTGCAAAGTCAGCGCCAGCGAATGCAGACCACAGGTATAATTCACGCTGTTCAGGGTGTAAGCCGTTTTGGTCAGCTTAAACGGCTGCCCGGCCCGATCCAGCAAACCGGAAAGCATGGCATTATCCCCGCCCAGCAGCACCACAATACCGGCATCCGGTAAAGCCTCATCATCATACTGCACCTTCATATTATCCTGACCGTACGAAAAGGTATCGACAAAATCATCCCAGACCAACTCCATTCCTTCCGGCACCTGCCGCGACAGAACAAAAATTTTCGGCTGACGATTGAACAAAACATTCAGCGCAGACGGTACTTCCCGCACATCCGGAATCCGCAACAGATCAAAGGCCGGATCAATGCTGACCTGCTGCAACGGCTTGGAAAAGCTGAATTCATAACGCTGCTCCGCCTGATTCATACGCAGGGTCTGCTGTTGTAATGAGCCATCCTCAAACTGCACCTGCAGCGGCACATCCAGCATAAACGGCTGTCCTGCCTGCGCCTGTTTTAATACCAGCTCCAGCTGCTGCCCGCCCTGCGTATTTTGTTGCAATTTATGGCTGACAAGCGTCAATTCCGGCGCTCCCTTACCATCCAGCCACTGCCGGAAAAATGCCTGCAGATCCTCGCCACTGCTCTGCTCAAACGCCTCGCGCAGAGCATCAAAGTCCGCAAAGGCAAACTTGCGCGACTGATAAAACTGCCGTAATCCGGCAAAGAAGGCTTCATCTCCAAGTCGTTTGCGCAGCATGTGGAACAGCATCAGCGACTTGCCATAACCAATTGCCTGGGTGGTCTGATCGTGGCGACTGCGGAACTGACTAAGCGGAAAGTCTCCACCAGCAGCCGTGAAGGCCGCATATTTCTGCAGCGTGTCCCGCCGGTAACCCGGCCCGTCACCGGCAGCCTGCTTGTTGCGATGATCCGACAAATAAGCCGTCAGACCTTCGCTCCAGTTACCACGCCGACTATCCACATACACCCCGTTCCCCCACCAGTTATGCAGAATTTCATGCGGAAAGGAACTGTGCAGAATAAACGGCAGACGCATCACCCGTGAACCCAGCAGAGTAAAAGACGGCATTCCCCAGCCGGTTTCCCAGAAACTTTCCACGGTGGCAAATTTGGCGTAAGGATAATCCCCCAGCAGACGGCTATATTCATCAATATACCGTGCCGTGGCCTGTAAATAACGCTCCGCCAGCTCCGGATCTTCACTCTGCAAATACACCATGGCCTGCGGTTGTCCGGCCTCTTTCTTCGCCTGATAGACCTGAAACGGCCCGGCCAGCAGATAAATATCCCGCTGCGGCTGCGACTCTTCCCAGCCCTGTGCGGTTTGCTGTCCCTGACTTAAACTCACCCAGTCTTCAGGCAGCACAAGCTCCATACTGAAACGTTGCAGGGTACCTGCAATCTGCGGATACCACGCGCTGTTGCCATCCAGAAACGCGCCCCGTTGATTCAGCAGCACACAAGCCTGCACCAGCCACGAACAGTCTTCGGTAGACTCCAGCCTCCCCCGGTAGCTCAGCCTGAGCTTGTCCTGATCAGGTATATCGAGCTGATAATGGCTGACCTCATCCTGCGTTGTGACCGGCGTAACAGGCTGTTGATCATGCTGCAGGCTGAAGGCACTGTTCAGGTATAAACTGAGCCTCCCATCCGTCCCGACAGTGCTTTTCAGCTCAGACAAATCAAGCTCATCGACAACTTCCAGCTCCCCCTGCTCAGAATGCAGCGTAATATGCAGCCGGTGCGCTACCACCGCTTGCGGAGTAAACTCAGCCTGCTTCGCCGCTGGATCAGGTGTCTTACTTTCCACCTGCCCACACCCCTGCATAAATGCCGACAACAGCACTGACCAAACCGCCAATAACAACACACCCGGTGTTTTCATAACATCCCGTTCATCTGTTTCTGATAGATTCACAGTGTATGAGCTTTGCCTGCATTACGAAATATCCGCCAGAAAAAGCGCATAAACCCTGCTATAAAATTGAGATAAGAAGCCGGATCGACCGATGAAAAATACAAGACCATTAAACCGCCTGTTCCGTTCTCTGCTGTCCGTGTGCATTCTGGGCCTTTGCACCTTGTCCGTTGCATCCGCCACGGTATTGACACACAAAACCCAGCAGGATGTATTAACGTTTCTCGATGATTACCAGCCTGAAATCATTTCAGCTGAGCGTAAACTACCTTTTAAGGCACTGATCGGGGAGTTAGAGGACAAGAAGGTCATTTTTGTCGGGGAAAAACACGACCGCTACGATCACCACCTGAATCAACTGGCCATTCTGCGCGCTTTACATCAGCAAAACCCTGAATTGGCGATTGGCCTGGAGTGGTTTCAGCAGCCGTTTCAACCGGTGCTGGATGATTATCTGGCCGGAACAATCGATGAGGCAGAGCTGCTGGATGAAAGCGGTTACTACCAGCGCTGGCGCTATGACTTCCGCATGCTAAGGCCGGTTCTGGAATATGCCAGAGCAAATAAGCTGCCGGTCATTGCCCTGAATGCAGCACAGGAAATTACCGCAAAAGTCTCTGAAAAAGGACTGGAGGGACTGGACAAATCAGAACGTGCGCAACTGCCGGACACCATCCATCCGCCGCAGCCCAACTACCGCGCTTATCTGGAAGGGGTGTTTAAAGAACATATGCGCGGCCACGGTGATCCGACTAATTTTATCCTGGTGCAACGCATCTGGGACGAAACCATGGCGATGAATATCGTCAAACACCTGCAGGCACACCCGCAGCAGCGCATGGTCGTATTCGCCGGTTCCGGCCATCTCGGCCCGGCAGCTATTCCCGGTGATGTGGCACGCAGCATCCCGCAAGAAAAACTTGCCACCCTGCACAGTGTGGAGCGTGAAGACATTGAGCCGGGCAGCTTTGACTACTTCATTCTCAGTGCAGAAAAAAAACTGCCGCCCACCGGTAAACTGGGCGCATGGCTGGATGATCAGCCGGATAATGTCAGCATCATCAAGCTGGCGGAAAACAGTGCCGCGGGAAAAGCCGGTCTGCAACAGGGCGACCGCATCGCCAGCATTAACCAACAGAAAATAGGCTCAATGGCCCAGTTGCTCAGCCTGTTAGCCCAGCGTCAACCCGGTGATGAAGTCGAAGTTATGGTCGAGCGTGCGAATCAGCAGTTCAGATACGTTTTTCCGCTGCAATAGCATCCTTCCGGTCAGCTCAGGTATCATGCTGTTTTGGACAGGCAACTTAAGCCGGGACAGAGGGACAGGCTGGCGTAGCTTGTTGCAAGGCAAGTACTGTCTGAGCGACAGCGAGTTTACGCAGCCGGAGCGATAAGCTACGCCAGACTGCCCCGGCTTAAGTTAGCCTGCTGTTTCAAATTCAAACCGGATAAATATATGTGTGGAATCTGTGGTGAGTTAAGGCTGGATGGTCAGTTACCTGACCTGCGTAACCTGAATAAAATGATGGAGCAACTGGAAAAACGCGGCCCGGATCATGCCGGAAGTTTTTCTGATGGCGCACTGGCATTCGGCCATCGCCGCCTGTCCATTATCGACCTGTCACACAAATCCAGCCAGCCGATGGTGGATGCCGAATCCGGTTTAGCCATCGTCTTCAACGGCACCATTTATAACCACCCCGAACTGCGCGCAGAGCTGAAAGCCAAAGGCCACCACTTTTTCTCGGAGGGTGATACCGAGGTTATCCTGAAAGCCTATGCGGAATGGGGTGAGCATGCGCCGGAACATTTGCTGGGCATGTTTGCATTTGCAGTCTGGGATATGTGCAAACATACCCTGTTTCTGGCCCGTGACCGCATGGGCATTAAGCCGCTGTATTACACCGCAGATAAAAACCATGTCCGCTTCGCCTCCAACACTCAGGCACTGCTGAGCACAGCAGGCATTGATACCTCGCTTGATCCGCTGGCGCTGCATAACCTGTTCAGCCTGCATGCCGTGGTTCCGGCTCCACGCACCGTGCTGAACGGAATCCGCAAGATGCCGCCGGCACACTCGCTGACCATTCATGCGGACGGACGGCAGGAGCTGAAACGCTACTGGAATCTGGTGGCCAAACGCCCTGAAGAAACCCGCAGTGAGCAGGAGTGGATTGATGCCATTCATGAGTCACTGAAAACCGCAGTGCGCCGCCGTAATGATATTGCTGATGTACCGGTCGGTGTACTGCTCTCCGGTGGCCTGGATTCCAGCCTGCTGGTGGGGCTGCTGGCTGAAATCGGCATGCAGGATATCCGTACCTTCACCATCGGTTTTGATGACCAGCCGGAGGAAAAAGGCAGCGAGTATGAGTACTCCGATGCCGTAGTGGAGCGTTTTCAGCCCACGCATCACAAATTCCATATTCCGAATGAACACACCTTATCCCGCCTGCCGGAAGCGGTCGCCAATATGGCGGAACCGATGTTCGGCCAGGATGCCATCGGTTTTTACCTGCTTTCCGAACAGGTATCACAACACGTTAAGGTGGTGCAGTCCGGACAGGGAGCGGACGAGGTGTTCGGTGGCTATTTCTGGTATCCGCAGGCACAGGCCGATACTAATCCGGATATTCTGCAACGGCTTGCCCCGTATTATTTTGACCGTGACCATGCCGAAATGGCCGAAATGCTGCAGCCCGCTTTCCGGACCCACGATTACACCGGTGAGCTGGTGCGCGAGCTGCTGGATACACCTTATGCGGATGAAACACTGGATGCGGTGCTGCGTGCCGATGTCACCACCTTTATCGTCGATGATCCGGTCAAACGGGTCGATAATATGACCATGGCCTGGGGACTGGAGGCACGGGTACCGTTTCTCGATCACGAACTGGTGGAGCTGGCTGCACAGATGCCAACCGAACTGAAGTTGCGTGATGGTGGCAAATATGTGCTGAAACAGATTGCCCGCGGCCTGATACCGGACAGCGTGATTGACCGTCCCAAGGGCTATTTTCCGGTTCCGGCACTGAAGTTTGTACGCGGTGAGTTTCTGCAAATGATGTGCGACCTGCTGAATTCACAGCAATGCCGTGAGCGAGGCCTGTTTCAGCAGTCTTATATTGATAAGGTGATAGCAGCCCCCGAGCAACACCTGACCCGGATTCAGGGCAGTAAGCTGTGGCATATGGCGTTGCTGGAGATGTGGCTGCAGAAGCAGGGAATTTAATGCACATGAAAGCAATGATCCTCGCCGCCGGACACGGCACACGCATGCGCCCACTCACCGACCATACACCCAAGCCCTTACTCAAAGTCGGCGGAAAGCCACTTATTGTCTGGCATATCGAAAAGCTGACCAGAGCCGGATACCGGGATATTGTGATTAATATCGGCTGGCTGGGTGATCAGATTCCGGCTGCACTGGGAAGCGGGGAACAATGGGGCGTAACACTGCATTATTCAGATGAACAGCAGGAAGGCGTACTGGAAACAGCAGGTGGTATTATCAAAGCATTACCGTTGTTGGGTGATGAGCCGTTTCTGGTCATCAACGGTGATGTCTGGTGCGACTATCCCTGCCATCCCGTTAAATTAGCTCCTGCTGATCTGGCTCATTTAATACTGGTAAATAACCCGCCGCATCATCCTGACGGTGATTTTTCACTGCGTAACCGACGGGTACTGGATGATAAAAAGCAGGTTTGTCATACCTTCAGCGGAATAGGCTATTACCGGCCTGAATTATTTGCCGGGCTGGAGTACGGCAAACGGCCACTGGCACCGCTGCTGTGCCATGCTATGAGGGATAAGCTGGTGAGTGGTGAGCTGTATCAGGGGGAGTGGCTGGATATCGGGACACCTGAACGGTTACAGGTACTGAATAAAACACTGGAGCATTAAGTTTTAGTCAGCAACACATTCAGTATCATCCGGAATCAGCAGTGTAGAACTTATGGCCACACTCCCGACACAAATAATGTTTTTGCTTCAGAAAAAACAAGCGTCGCCACACTCCACGCGGAATACGGACTAAATAACCGCCGGGAATTCGGCAGTTTGGACATAAAGTGCCATTTTCTGTTGCTTTATCAGAAAATGAACCGTCTTTTTGCATAACTATACCCTCGAAAGCTACAGGCTCTGAGTATAGAAAATATGCTGACAAAAACTGATAAAAACATTCATCTACTCATATTCATCCGAACTATGAAGATAAAACCGGTGCTCGCACTCCTGACACTGATAACGCTTTTCTTTGGACAAAAACAGAAACCAGCGCCGCCACCAGGGACGATGGATACGCCGGATATAGCCTCCGGGTGTCTCACAGCGCGGACATAACACTATTACATCAGTACCGTATGAAAACATCGGGTGCAAATCAGCCATCTTTTATCACCAGAAATTTTGAACAGCCATCAAGTTTAGGTTGCTTACCGGAATAATGCTGTTTAAGGCAGATAAAAGGTTAATCAAAGGCTACCAATTACACAAACTCAGGTGCTCACATATTCACCGGCATCATCCCGATAGCCGCCCTCAACACCTTTCACTGCCACCGCTACCGCATCATGGGCATGCAGACTTTCCATGTGATTCACCCGAATCCAGAAGTCGCGCAGCGAAATATCCTCAGACAACACACCCTTGATCCGTCGGGCGGCATCTTCACAGAACATCAGGTTAGACGCATTCAGGCGGGCAAATTCCTGCTCATCTTCACGCTTAACCGTTGCCTGTACCGGAGTTTGCAGGGCATTTTCAACCTGATCAATCAGGCTGGTCAGCGGCAGATGCCGTGCCTTTTCGGTCAGGCGCACTTTCACCTGAGCAATACTGCGCTGGCTGTGCGGCGTGGCGCTGATACCTTCTGCAGTGCCCAGCCACTGATAAACCGTCTCGGCATCTACCTGTTCACTTTCACCAAACCGGTCACGGAAGCCTTGCTGAATCAACTGCCTGGCCAGTGCGGCTGACTGCGGGCAGGTTGAGGAGTAGGCCATATCGACCCCCAGCTCCACATCAAACTTACCATCACGTAAAGTAGCCAGCACCCTGGCCGGATAACTTTTCCAGCCACTGTTACCGCTTTTCAGCGAACGCCTGCGCTCGAAATAGGAAAAACGGCATTCCAGATAAGCCGATGTACTCACCCCATCCTGCGAACTGACAAAGCGGCTAAGGACATTACGCAGCAATTCCGGCGATAGTTCACTCATGCCCAGCATCTCATCCAGCACCAGATAAAGCCGTGACATATGTATACCCTTGCTGCTTGGGTCAGCCAGATTCACGTAAGCCTGCACATGAGCAACAGTCTGCACCGGCTGCTGATCCGGAACCGGAATAAAAACCGGCATTTCAATTTCACTCATCCCGACCCAGTTCAGAGTTCCCTGGGGCAAAATATGTGACTGCTTGGCGACATCCGGCATCGGATTAACATCGTCATACAGATTCTCACAGGCATTATTGGTAATGCGCATGAAAAGCTCCTGAGCCGAAGTGGCTAGATAAAGATAAAAACACGTAAGGTGAGGGTAACGGTACCAAAACTCAAGGAATAACAGCAATTAACCCGCGCAGATAGAGGAACATGCTGACAAAGCGCCCTGAAAAAACAACTGTCTCATCTCAGGCGACTTTACGCGGCCGGTAAAAATAACTCAGTAACCAGTGATAAACCGGCCAGAGCAACAGGCTACTGACTAAAGGTGCCCAATAAGCCAGCCCCGCACTGGCCTGCCCCAGCCGCCCCATAATTTCGCGGATCCACAGGTTAGCCAGCATAAAAACCCCGATAACAATAAAGACCAGTGCAAACTGCTGGATAAAGGAGTCCGGTGTCATGCGCAAACTCAGGCGAACAGAAAAATAACTGACTATGACATAACCGAGGGCGAACTGCCCCAGTAACGAACCTGACAGCACATCGGTCAGCAGTCCCATAAAAAAGGCCATGAATAAATTGCTGTCCTGACGCAATACCAGCGACCAGTGCAATAAGGCCAGAGCCACCCAGTCGGGTTTCCAGGCCGCCCATTCGTCAGAAATAGGCAGATTATTCAGCAGCACCGCCAACAACATGGTCAGCCACACAGCACCTGTAAAACGCGGAATATTCTGGTTCATGGTGATTGCGACTCAGCCGTTGGGTTATCTTCAGACTCAGCACTTGCGTCAGCGGCAGCAGCCTGTTGCTCCGGAGCAGCAACTGAATCAGGACGCTCAGGCTGATTTACGGCGGTGGGCTGTAAATCGCGCCACAACAGCAGGACTTCCCGGGTATTTTCAAAATCCACCAACGGCTTCGCCTTAATATTGGCAAAAGGATCACCCGGCACATAATTCACCCCGTTTGGCACAACCTCGGCCACCGGAAAATCCGCCGGGAATAAACCATCCAGCCCCGAACTGACAAAAATATCACCATCACGCACATCACTGGTCGCCACAATACTTTTCAGCTCCAGCAAATCCGGTTTGCCGGTACCACTGGCCAGCGCACGTTTATTGGTGCGCATATTACGTACCGGAATCGCGTGTTGCAGATCGGTAATTAACATGACCTGAGAGCTGAGCGGCGTGACACTAATTACCTGACCAAAAATATTCCCGCCTTCAACCGCTGGGTTATCACCGTCTGCCACGACAACCTGCTTCACAAAAACACCATCACGGGTTCCCTTGTTCAGGGTCACAATACTCTGTCCGCGATAATCAGAAGCAGACAAAATTTCCGCCATCGTGAAAGAATAATCCGGTCGCTTAGCTATTTTCAATAGTTCCCGCAGGCGCTCATTCTGCTGTTTGATCACCTGCATATTGCGGTATTCGGCCTTTATCTCCAGCAAGCGGGCTTCCAGTTCGGTATTCTTCTCGGAAACACGGGTTTGATCAGCGAAAAAGCCTTCTGTCACATTGTAGGCACGGAACGGCGCATCCACCATCAGTTGCAGCGGATAACCAATAATAGAAAACAATGTACGCACAGGCAGCGTATGCGACGGACTGCGATAATCTACCGCCATCAGCGTCAACGCAAGCAACATGAGCACAACAAACCGGACAAACAAGCCCGGTGTTGCATGATGATCTATATCGTAAATAGCCGTCTCCATGCATAGGCAATGTCACAAAAAAATCCCTGACAGCTTCTGCGTACTTAATTTTTCAAATTTAAACAGCCAGCCAACAGCGAATTAGTCAGTTGCCAGGAAAGCATCCCCTTCTGCTTCCAGCATTTCCAGAATCTTACCGCCACCACGTGCCACACAGGTTAAAGGATCATCCGCAATCACCACCGGAATGCCGGTTTCTTCCATCAGCAGACGATCCAGATCACGCAACAGCGCACCACCACCGGTCAGCACAATACCGCGCTCGGCAACATCCGCACCCAGCTCAGGCGGTGTCTGTTCCAGCGCGGTCTTCACGGCACTGACAATACCAAACAGCGGCTCCTGCAACGCTTCCAGAATTTCGTTACTGGTCAGCGTAAAGCTACGCGGCACACCTTCAGACAGGTTACGGCCTTTGACCTCAATCTCCAGCAGCTCTTTGCCGGGATACGCCGAACCGATCTCACATTTAATCCGCTCTGCTGTCGCCTCACCAATCAGCATGCCGTAGTTACGGCGCACATAGCTGATGATTGCTTCATCAAGACGATCCCCGCCAATCCGCACAGAAGCCGAGTAAACAATACCACGCAACGACATAATCGCCACTTCCGAGGTACCACCACCGATATCCAATACCATCGAACCGATTGCTTCATCCACCGGAATACCGGCACCAATCGCGGCAGCCATCGGTTCTTCGATCAGATACACCTTGCGTGCACCGGCACCCAGTGCAGAATCCTTGATCGCACGACGCTCAACCTGAGTCGCGCCGCAGGGCACACAAATCACCACCCGCGGACTGGGGCGCAGAATACGGCCGGAGTCCACTTTACGGATAAAGTGCTGCAACATCTTCTCTGTATAGGTGAAATCAGCGATAACCCCATCTTTCATCGGACGAATGGCATTAATATTCTCCGGAGTACGGCCCAGCATTTTTTTCGCTTCAATACCGACCGCCTCAATCGACTTGGGACCGCCGGGGCCACGATCCTGGCGAATTGCAACGACTGAAGGCTCATCCAGCACAATCCCTTTGCCACGCATATAAATCAGGGTATTGGCTGTACCGAGATCAACAGAAATATCATTGGAAAACAAACCAGAAATGGCCTTGAACATCGTTATAAAGTCCGACTAAAATCTAAAAATTTTCGAATTGAATCGCAGAAAACATCCTGTATGATTCGGCTAATTCCATGCCTGATGGGCAGGGGTCTAAAAATTGCTTGCTAAATGTAACAATCATGCCGGTATTGAGCAAGCGCACATCACAAGATCGTGCCATGGTTTTTCACATAACATAGTACTTTTGTTATAATTTTTTCGATGATTATTACTTAGCAACTTCATATCCAGCCCCTGAATATTGAACAAAATAATATCATCTGCTGCTTACCAGACTATGAATCGCCCGACAGGTTTTTCAGAAATTAATTTAGCGGGTGACGTATGTACATGACTTTTTCCGGAATAGCCCAGCCAAGACAAACAGATGTCCGCGCTTCTTCCATTAATACTTTAGATACAGATATTTAACATGACCAAAGATGCCTTGTACCGTTTTATGCTGGAAAATGCCGACACACGCGGCGAGTGGACTCACCTCGATGACAGCTGGCAGGAAGTTCTCAAGCGTGCTGACTACCCAGCCGGGGTGCGTGATATGCTGGGCCAGGCGCTGGCAGCCATTATGCTGTTATCTGCCACCATCAAGCACAAAGGCTCACTGATCATGCAAATCCGCGGAGATGGCCCGGTACATCTGCTGGTGGTGCAGGCTACTCCGGAAGGACACCTGCGCGGACTGGCGCGCTGGAACACGGAGCCGGACGGCGACACACTTAATGCCGTATTTGGCCGTGGGCATATTGTCATCACCATGGAAGCAACCACAGATAACGAGCGCTACCAGGGTATTATCGAACTGGAAGGCGACAAACTGAGCGATGCCCTGGAAAAATACTTCCAGCGCTCGGAGCAACTGCCCACCCGCTTATGGCTGGCCAGCGACCCTGAGCGCTGTGCCGGTATGCTGCTGCAACGTCTGCCTGCACAGGAGCATAATGAAGAAGACTGGTCGCGCGTGAATATGCTGCTGAATACATTGACCGCCGATGAGCTGCTGAATGTGGAACCGGCAGAACTGATTTACCGCTTGTTTCATGAAGAATCACCCCGTCTGTTTGAGCCCTCTTTTTTAAGCTTCCGCTGCAGTTGTAGCCGGGAAAAAATTAAGGACACCATAAAATCACTGGGTAAGTCTGAAGCTGACTCGATTGTCGCAGAACAGGGCAAAATCGAAGTCAACTGCGAGTTCTGTAACAGCAAATACGTGCTCGACAGCGTCGATGTTGCACAGTTATTCGCCGGTATCGAACTCAGCCCGTCCAACGCCAAAATTCACTGAGAGGCCCGGAATGCTCAACTACAAAATTCACGGTGATACAGAATCAGGCAATATGCCACTGATTGTTCAACATGGCCTGCTCGGCTCCCTGGACAACTGGAATACCTTTGCCAACCAGCAGAAAGATGAGCGTCCCATTATCGCTATCGACATGCGTAATCACGGTGACTCGCCTCATGTTGAAGGCATGTCATATACCCGGATGAGCGATGATGTGCTTGCGGTGCTGGATCACCTGCAGCTGGACACCGTTGACCTGATGGGACACTCAATGGGCGGCAAAGTCGCCATGTGGCTGGCGCTGCATCATCCCGAACGTATCCATAATCTGATTATTGTGGATATTGTGCCGGTTGAATATCCGCTGCAATACAACGGGCTGATTCAGGCCATGCTGGATATGCCACTGGCTGACTTTAAAAGCCGCCGTGAGGCTGACACCTGGCTGGCACCCACGGTCAAACAGCCTTTTGAACGCGCCTTCCTGCTCAAAAACCTGGCTTGGGATGAAAACAAGAATCTGGTCTGGCAATGCCATCTGACCGAAATCGCCAAACATTACCCGTCAATTGCCAGTTTCCCGGCGACAGAACTGACCTACTCCGGCCATGCGGTATTCATCAGTGGCGGACAGTCGAACTATGTTACTGCAGATGGCTGGCAGGCGGCACTCAAGCGCTTTCCTCATGCAGAACACATTGTTATTGAGCAAGCCGGACACCTGCCTCATGTACAAACACCGGATGAATTTAACCGGCATGTAAACGCCTCACTCAGCTGAAACAGGCTAATTAAAGCACTTACCCACCCACCAAACTGATCAATGGCTCTTGCCTCCGGACAGGAGGCAAGCCGCTGCGATACATCTCAGAAATTTCTGTCTTACACTTGGACTGAGACAAGGACAAGTCTATTAGAAAAGGAAATTTCAATATGCAGATCAACCCGATAAGCTCTTCCTCATCCAGAGGAAACGAACTATTCAACTCTTCATCAATAGCCACGACTCCGAACAGCAATGATGTCAGATCATTCAATAGCAGTATGCAGGCAGCTAACGGCAGTGAAAAATGCTCAGACGGCAATACACAACAGAAAGACTCACAAGATACTGATCAGCTGCTACAGCAAATCCTGCAGATACTCCAGCTATTACTGAAAAGTATCAACAACCAGCCCGGAGCGGGAGCAGATGCGGAAAAACCACGTGGCGGTAGTATTAGCGATAATGGTAATGGCGTCCAACCGGTACAGGGTGGTGGCAAAGGCGGCAGTTCCGGTGCTGACCAGCTGATTCCTCCTCCCAGTGAGCACATTCAGCAACTTAACCTGGGCGGAAAACCGGTCACCGTCGGTGGTGATGGCAGCAGCAGTGCATCAGAAGTAGCCGCGACGGCCAGCAATATCGAGAACCTGTACAACAACAGCTCAACCTTCCGCAATATGATTGATACGTCATCAGACCCGTCTTTCGAAGTCTCGGTAGGACGGCGCAGCGATAACACCAGCTGGGGAAATACAGAGGGGCGCGTGTTTATGAACATCAATAACATTGCCCCTACTAACTCAGATAATTTCCAGTCGCTGCTGGGACATGAGTTTGCCCATGCCTCTATCGATTTAGGCCATGGCGGGCAGATGGAACAGGTGCAACAGGCTGTGGCACAGGAAGCCTGACCGACATAAAAGTACCAACGACCAGCCCTTCACCCCACGAGAGGCGAAGGGCTGAGTAACTTCCGATATTTGCAGTAAAACCGTTACACCGTAATCTCCGCCACCCAGTTTTCTTCCAGCCGCCGGAGTTGCTCCAGCTCCTCAGCACTGAACCCGGCCAGCAAACGCCCCTCATCATAAAACGGCCCGCGCAACGGGGCTTTCATCACCTCGCGCAACAAGTAACGAAAATGAGCTTCCGGCTCCAGCCCGCGCTGCTCACAGCAATAACGGTACCAGTGCGAGCCAATCTGCACATGCCCGATCTCATCCCGCAGAATGATTTCCAGCACGGCAATGGTTTCCTCATCACCCACCTCACGCAGCTTTTCAATCATCGGCGGCGTCACATCCAGCCCGCGTGCCTCCAGCACCCTCGGCACCAGCGCCATACGCACCAGCACATCATGATCGGTTTTACAGGCCTGCTCCCACAGTCCATTATGCGCTGGCAAGTCACCGTAAACCCCGCCCAGCTGCTGCATACGATCACGCATCAGGCCGAAATGGTAAGCCTCTTCCGCCGCCACTTTCAGCCAGTCTGCATAATACTCATCCGGCATATCCCGGAAACGATAAACCGCATCCAGCGCCAGATTGATCGCATTAAATTCGATATGTGCCACTGCATGTAACAGCGCCATGCGCCCGGCAGGGGAAGTCAGCTTACGTTGTTTGACTTTGCGGGGATGTACCAACTCAGGTGCAGCAGGACGCCCCGGAACAGGAACAGCCCGAACCGGATCCGCAGGGGTATCACGGGACAACAGCCCCAGCTGCCAATCTGCATATAACTGTTTCGCCGCCGACAGTTTTGCCTCCACATCATCCAGCATCAGGCAGTGATATGCGGCCTCATAAACGCTACGCGCCAAATTTTGCTGTTGATCTGCCATCCGCTCAGACCTTCTGTTTCAGACCGATCACCACATCCATCACATTGGTGCCGGTCGGGCCGGTATAAATCAGATCACCACAGGCTTCCAGAAAAGTACCCGAATCCGCCCGCTGCAGGCTTTCTTCCGGATTTTTATCTACTGCCCGGCCTTTGATACAGGTCTTGCCATTCACCAATGCTCCGGCATCCTCCGACAGGCCATCGCTGCCATCCGTTCCAGCGGCCAGAATCATAATATTACTGTTTTCAATCTCCAGTGCTGCGGCCAGGGCAAAATGCTGATTACGCCCGCCACGCCCCGGATTTTCCGGCAATCTGACCGTCGTTTCACCGCCCCACAGCAGCATATCCGTTTTACTGTCTTTCAGATCCTGAACACAAAAAGCAGCCTCCTGTGCTGCTGCCCGGTTCAGAAAACGCGGCATAATCTCCGGCTGATAGCCCAGTTCCACAGCCTTTGCCTGCATTGCTTCCAGGGCAATCTGATTACTCGCCACCATCTGCCACTGAAAATTATCCGGAACCGGCTGTTGCTCAAATTCGGGCAAACGATCCTGCCATTTCGCAGCCAGTGACTCCGGCAGGCGGTTCTCATCCGGCGGAAACAGCAAACCGGAGCCAATACTGGTCGGTGCATCGCCTTCCACATCCGAAATCAGCAGGGCCCAGACCGGACGCTTACCGATGTACTTCCACAGCTTGCCACCCTTAATCGCCGAAATACGCTGGCGCAGCGCATTCATGGCATGAATATCATAGCCTTCACGCAGCAGCTCCTCAGTCAGCGACTGCAACTGCTCCAGTGACCAGTCCGGCTCCAGTACCTCACAAATACTGGAAGCACCACCGGAAATCAGAAACAGGCAAGGCTCACCTTCCGGCAGCTTCTGCAAATATTCCAGCAACATCTTCCCGGCCAGCAAAGACGAATCGCCCGGCACTGGATGCGCCGCTTCGAGGGTGATGATCTGCGGGTCAGCCAGCGCCTCAGCCGAATAATGACCGAATTTACTGATCAGAAGCGCACTTTTTATCTCATTGTCCAGATAGCGTTTCGCACCCTGATACATGGCCTCCGCCGCCTTACCAATCGCCACCACATGGCAGGCCGGTAAATCCCCGCGCGCCATTAGTGCCTGATAAACGGCGTTATCGCCCTTGACGGCCTCCAGACCGGCAAGATAGATATTCAGCATATTTTCACGATCTTTATTCACGACGCTTGACTGTTCAATAATTCAAAGCTCCATGCTATCAAAGAAACAACGGTTTGCCGATAAAGTAAACCCGAAAACCGGCAGATAGCAGAGATCATGCCGACTGACAGTGAAGCCGGGCAAAAAATCAGGGTTGTCCCCACGGTAAACGCATTCGGGTGTATACTGCGCCGGAATCACAAGCCACTGAAACGCATCATGAAGAAATATCTGTTATTTTTTGTCGCACTGATTGTACTGGGCAGCGTACTGGTCATTGCCCAAACCATACTCTCCGGAGGCCCGCAGCAAATGCAGCTCACCCCGGTCACCGGCAAGAGCTTCGGCGGAGACTTCACCCTGCAATCCGGTGATAAAACCATCAAACTCAGTGACTATGAAGGCAAGGTGGTATTAGTGTATTTCGGTTACGCGTCCTGTCCGGATGTCTGCCCGACTTCTCTGGCTATGTTGGGCGCGGGTTTAAGAAAACTGACAGCGGAAGAAGTGGCACAGGTACAGGGCATCTTTATCAGTGTTGACCCCGAACGTGATCAGGGCGAAAAGCTGCAGCAATATGCGCAGCATTTTCACCCCAATTTTATCGGCGCGACCAGCACCCTGCCGGAACTGCGCAAAATCGCCCGTCAGTACGGGGCTTTCTTTGAAAAATCAGAAACCCAGTCGGCTATGGGCTATCTGGTCGACCATACCTCAAAATCCTATGTCATCGGTAAAGACGGTAAACTGTCCACCCTGCTGCCGCATGACATGACGGTGCCGGAAATTACCGATGCGGTGCGTAAGGCTTTAGCTGAGTAGGGACGGCGCACCACGCAGCACCTCATAACACGCCCCCATGGTGTGATAATCGGTCTTGCCCGCCGGTGATTTAAGATCATCATACTTCTGATTATCGCGGGTCAGAATCCGGAACCAGGCACCATACTGATGATCCACCATGTGCTCCCAGCTATACGCCCAGATACGCTGATACCAGTCCTTGTAAACCGGATCTGCGGTCGCCTCAAACAATAAGGCCGCCGCCGCAAAACTCTCGGCCTGCACCCAGAAATACTTGTCGCCATCACAAATACTGCCATCCGGCGCAAAACCGTAGCAAATCCCGCCATGCTCCTCATCCCAGGCTTTATCCAGCGCCGCATCAAACAGCTCACGGGCACGGCTGACATACCAGTCCTGTGATGCATGGCGGTTCAGAATCAGCAATAACTTCGTCCATTCGGTCTGATGACCGGGCTGGAAACCCCAGGGGCGGAATAAGTGCTGCGGGTTATCGAGGTTGTATTCCCAGTCCACTTCCCACTGTGCATCATAATGCTCCCAGATCAGGCCGTCTGCCTTGGCCGCCTGACGCCGGGTAATATTCTCAGCCAGCTGTTGCGCACGCTGCAGATAACGCGCCTCTCCGGTGGCCTCAAATGCCCAAAGCATGGCCTCGCAGCTGTGCATATTAGCGTTTTGGCCGCGATAGGCATCCACTACACTAAAATCCGCATTTGCCTCATCGCGATACAGGCCATATTCCGCATCCCAGAAATGCGTCTCCAGCAGCTGCCAGGCTTTATCCAGCGTCGCCCGCCCCTCTTCCACCCCGGCCAGCAAGGCAGTGGACGCAGCAACAATGACAAAGGCCAGCCCGTAACAATGGTTAGTCGCATCCGCAACTTCCCGCCCCTCCAGCAACCAGGCGTAGCCGCCGGTTTCAGGCTGGAAATGCACCTCTTCCAGATAGCGCAGGCCGTGTTTCACCCAGTTGCTGTAATCCTTATCAGAAAAATACCGCTGTGCCATTGCATAATTGAAAACAAACCGGGTACTGCTGACCAGATGCCGGGTTTTAGCGTCATAAATGCTGCCATCATCGCGGAAATGCTGTAAAAATCCACCGGTTTCATCGAGCACTCTCGGCGCATAAAAGGCCATGGTGGTCTGAATGTGGTCTTCGAGAAACTGCCTGCAGGTGAAGTCTGTTTGTTCTGGTTGTGGAGCCATATTGCTCATCCTTATCCAATATTAATACGTGTGCCCAGCTTACCAGCCTCAAGACAGGCCAGCGCCGCCGCCATTGACTTCAGGCCATCCTCACCGCTGGCAGCCGCCTGCCCCTTACCCTGTACCGCATCAATAAACTGCCGCACGGTTTCCGCATCCAGCGAATGATGTGCCACCGTGATTTGCTGCTCACCTTGCGCATTGGTCAGGGTAATCGCCGAACCGGGCCTGCGCCCCAATACACCGGTTACCCGCAGCGAACCTTCCGTGCCATGCAGTTCAATGCCATCACCGCCATATTTCACTGTGAACGCAGTATGCACCTGCGCCAGCAGCCCGTCATCAAAACGAAACACCGCCATATTACCGTCCTCCACCGACTCGGCCATACCGGCGGACTGCGACATACTCACTACTTCCAGCGGTTCGGTGCCGAGAATAAAGCGCAATGTGTCAATATCATGCACCACAATATCCATCACCACACCGCCACCGGCAGAGGCATCATTAATCCGCCAGCCCTGCAGGTTTTCCGGCAGATACACCGCATGAAACACCCGTGCCGCAATCGGCTTGCCAATCGCACCGGAAGTCACCAGTCCCTTTAACTTGCGGATCGGCGCGGCATTGCGCAGATGATGATTGGTCGCCATTACCACCCCCGCCTCATGGCAGGCAGCGACCATTTCCCGCCCTTCCTGCACACTCATGGCGATGGGTTTCTCACATAACACATGCTTCCCGGCCTTAGCCGCAGCCAGTACCTGTGCATGGTGCAGCTCATTGGTAGTGCTGACGTAAACCGCGTGCACTTCCGGATCATTGACCAGTTCGTCCACTGAAGCGGCAGCACGTTTGATACCGTTGGCCGCAGCATATTCCTTACCGCGCTCAAAATTGCTGCTGTAAACAGACACCAGCTCACAGTCCGGATGCGCTGCGAATACCGGAATCATTGAGTCTCTGGCGATACGGCTGGCACCGATTAATCCTATACCTATGGTCATGCTGGTTTCTCCTCCCTGGTTTTCCTATATTTTTTAAACGTAGCAGATTCGTTAGATCATGTATGCTAAACTAAAATTGTGTGCATATACGATGGCAAAATCAAGTGACAATCAAAGTTGTTGTTGATACCAACATCCTGGTAGCAGGGCTTATTGGTAACAAAGGCCCAAACCGGGAAATTCTGAGGCTGTGCCTGCAAGGAGAACTACAACCCTATATTGGTAATGCACTGTACCTGGAATATCAGGACTTACTAAGCCGGGATAACATACAGGCACTTTGCAGAAAAACGACAGTCTCACTACAAGAGTTTCTTGATGGCTTCGCTTCCATCTGCAAACCGGTAACTGCACACTATTTATGGCGGCCAAACCTGACAGATGAAGCAGATAATCATTTGATTGAACTGGCTATCGCAGCCCAGGCACGTTACATCATTACCAACAATACCCGTGATTTCGCAACAGCAGAGTTAAAACAGCTTGGCTATGAAGTCATCCAACCGGAACAACTATTGAGGCTACTAAAACCATGACCACCTTATCTATCCGGGTTCCCGAAGACATGGCGGAAAAACTGAAACAAATCGCCCGGAACCGTGACATGAGCCTGAACAAGCTGATGTTTGAGCTTTCCACTCAGGCACTGGCGGAGGAAGAAGCCCGCCAGCGCTTTATGGCCGCCCAATTAAAAGGCGACCCTAAACGGGCATTGCAACTTCTGGATGAACTGGATGCCAGGGGGCTGTAAATAAAATTACAGGCTCACCCAATCCGCGCCTCACTCTGCGGATCAAACAACACCGCATGCAGCATATTAAACACCACCGCTGCTTTCTCGCCCTCCCGTGCACCGCAGTTCGCGCGCATCCGTCCGGTCACTTCGGTACCATTCAGCTCCAGAATCGCGAAAATATCCGCCCCGGTCGGCTCCGTGACATCAATCTGACACTCCGCCTCAAACAGCATGCTACTGTCCCGCTCGGCACTGCTGACATCGGTAATCGCTTCCGGACGCAAACCTAAAACCACCTGTTTACCCGCCCACTCAGCATAAGCCGGATTGTCACCCACCGGTAACAGCATGGCCTCACCCGCTTTATGCTCAATCCGTGCACAGATCACACCATCATTACTCACCAGTTCAGCAGGAATCAGGTTCATCGACGGCGAGCCCATAAACCCGGCCACAAACATATTCGCGGGTTGAGTATAGACCTCATCCGGTGAACCTAACTGCTGCAGAATGCCGCCTTTCATAATCGCGATTTTACTGGCCAGCGTCATCGCCTCAATCTGGTCATGGGTCACATAGACAATCGTCGAACGCAGGCGCTGATGCAACTTCTTGATCTCGGTGCGCATATCCACCCGCAGCTTGGCATCCAGATTGGACAACGGTTCATCGAACAAAAACACCTTTGGCTCCCGCACCAGTGCCCGCCCCATCGCCACCCGCTGACGCTGACCACCGGACAACTGTGACGGTTTGCGTTTTAATAGCGGCTCAATCTGCAGCATGGCCGCCACCTCATCCACCCGCTTCTGGCGCTCGGCTTTGGGCATCTTGCGCATTTCCAGACCGAAGGAAATATTCTTCTCCACGCTCATATTCGGATACAGCGCATAGGACTGAAACACCATGGCAATATCACGCTGCGACGGATGCACATCATTCACTACCTCGCCGTCAATCACAATCTCACCGGAGGTAATACTGTCCAGCCCGGCAATCATATTCAGCAGCGTCGACTTCCCGCAGCCGGAAGGGCCGACCAGCACCAGAAAGTCACCGCTGTCGATACTGATGTCGATGCCTTTTAATACCTCAGTCGGACCAAAGGATTTGTGAACATTGTTAATAGATAAAGAAGACATAAACTAACCTTTAACTGAGCCAGCCATCAGGCCGCGCACGAAATAGCGGCCTGCGACGATATAAACCAATAAGGTAGGCAACGCCGCAATAATCGCCGCCGCCATGTGTACGTTGTATTCCTTGACGCCGGTAGAGCTGCTGACCAGATTGTTCAGTGCTACCGTCATCGGTGCACCCTCACCGGCAGCAAACGATGCCCCGAACAGAAAGTCATTCCAGATATTGGTAAACTGCCAGATCACCGTCACCACAATAATCGGCCCGGAGCTGGGCAGCATAATGCGCCAGAAAATGCCCATAAACGATGCGCCATCAATCATCGCCGCCTTCACCAGCTCATTCGGGAACGCCTCATAATAATTACGGAAAAACAAGGTGCTGAAACCAATCCCGTAAGTCACATGCACCAGCACCAGCCCGCTGGTTGTCCCCGCCAGCCCCAGCGAGCCCAGCACCTGTGACATCGGAATCAGTACAATCTGGAACGGAATAAAACAGCCGAACAGCATCAGCGCAAACACCCAGCGATGCCCCGGGAAACGCCACTTGGTCAGCACATAACCGTTCAGCGCCCCCAGCACCGTGGAAATCAGCACCGCCGGAACCACCATTTTGATTGAGTTCCAGAAGTAGCCGTTAATCCCCTCGCAGGTCAGACCGATACAGGCACTGCCCCAGGCCTGAAACCATGGCTCCAGCGTCCACTCCAGCGGCAGGGCCAGCATATTGCCCTGACGGATTTCATCCAGTGACTTGAAGCTGGTCACCAGCATCACAAACAGCGGTAACAAATAAAAAATCGCGAATACAATCAGTGTGGTATACAAAGCCACCCGCCAGAAACGCCCGGCGCTGACGCCCTGATCTGCCGTCATCTCAGCCATGTCGCTTCTCCCGGGTTTCTGCATAAAGATAAGGCACAATAATCGCCGCCACCGTCATCAGCATAATCATCGCCGAGGCCGCCCCCACACCCATCTGGTTACGGGTGAAGGTGTAGGAATACATAAAGGTCGCCGGTAATTCGGTCGCCCGCCCCGGCCCGCCGCCGGTAAGGGCAATGACCAGATCGTAGGATTTGATCGCCATGTGCGCCAATACGACGAAGGCACTCAGAAATACTGCGTGCAGCTGCGGAATAACAATGCGGCGATAGGTCTGGAAGGTTGAAGCGCCATCCAGCTGCGCCGCCTTGAGCTGCTCACTGTCAATCCCGCGCAGCCCTGCTAAAAACATTGCCATTACAAAACCGGAACTCTGCCAGACCCCGGCAATGACAATGGTATAAATCGCCATGTCTGAGTTAATCAGCCAATCAAACTTAAAGCTTTCCCAACCCCAAGCCTGCATCGACTTTTCCAGCCCCAGCCCCGGATTAAGAAACCATTTCCAGGCGGTACCGGTAACGATAAACGACAGCGCCATCGGGTACAGATAAGTGGTACGCAGAAAGCCTTCACCGCGGATTTTCTGATCGAGCAGAATCGCCAGAAACAAGCCCAGCACCCCGCAAATCAGCATGTATAAACTGCCGAACACAAACAGATTATCCAGCGCGGTCTGCCAGTTCAGTGTTTTCCATAGCTTGCTATAATTTTCCAGACCGACAAAGCTGTCCAGCTTCGGCAGCATTCTGGAGTTAGTCATGGAGATATAGGCGGTATAAATAATAAAGCCGTAAACGAAAAACAACGTCATGGCAAAGGAAGGTGATAACACCAGCTTGGGCAGATTCTGCCGCAGCCAGTCACCGGTGGTGGTTTTTTGGGTCATGATGTTAATTCTGTGTTTTTGGTAGTAACTGAAATACCGTTAAACCCCTCCCTTGATAGAGGATGTCGCAGAAGCCTTAAATCCCCCTTGTTCCCCCTTTTACAAAGGGGGAAACCCTTCGATAACCTCCTGTTTTTGCCGGAAGGCACTCCCCTTTGTTTCAAACGTTTTGCTTTGTAAACGTTGCTTAGGGGAGACGGAGGGGATTTTGCTTTTACAACCCCCTCCCTTGACAAGGGGAGGGCTGAGGAGGGGTTCAACAGCCTCCAACGCAGGAGTATTTACATCGCCCCTGCAATCGCATCAGCCAGCTGCGTCACCGCATCTTCAGAAGACATATCACCATTGAAATGCGCAGTCACCACGTCATACAGGGCATTCTTAACCGCTGCCGGAGCCGCGTGACCATGCGCCATTGAGCCCATCAGGGTGTCATTCTTCGCCGCTTCAGCCAGATCAGCCATACCCTTCTTACCGCAATCATCGAAGTCATCATTTGGTACATCGGTACGCGCCGGAACCGAACCTTTGACCACGTTAAAAGCAGACTGGAACTTAGGCGACATTACAGCCTTGGCCATCGCAGTTTGGGCTGCTTTAGCATCGTCACCCACCTTGAACATGGCAAACTGGTCAGAGTTAAAAGTCACCATGCCCTGCGTGCCCGGTACGCGGAAGCACAGGAAATCCTCGCCCGGCTTCTTACCGGCATTCAGGAACTCACCCTTCGCCCAGTCACCCATAATCTGTACAGCGGCCTTGTCTTCAATCACCATCGCCGACGCCAGATTCCAGTCACGACCGGAGAAGTTGTCGTCGACATAACCACGCAGCTGGCGCATACGGTCAAACACGGTTTTCATGGTATCCGATTTCAGGGCTTCCGGATCCAGATCAACCATCGCTTTTTTGTAGAAATCAGCGCCACCGGTCGCCAGCACCACACCATCAAAAATGGTCGCATCCTGCCAGGGCTGACCGCCGTGTGCCAGAGCGGTATAGCCTTTTTCCTTGGCGGCATCCAAAACCTTGGTAAACGCATCCCAGTCTGCCGGTGGCTCAGTTACACCCAGCTCATCCATGATTTTTTTGTTGGCCCACACCCAGTTGGTGGAGTGCACATTCACCGGTGCGGCAATCCAGTTACCATCGTATTTGGAAAAGCGCTGCAAGGCCGCCGGAACCACGGCATCCCAGCCTTCCGCTTCAGCCAGCTCGTTCAGGCTGGCCGTGGCATCTTCTGCTGCCCAGTCCTGAATATCAAAACCCAGCATCTGTACCGCAGTCGGTGCATTACCGGCCTGCACCCGTGAGCGCAGCACAGTCATTGCATCACTACCGCCGCCACCGGCAACCGGCATGTCTTTCCAGCTGATGTCCTGGCTTTCCAGATCTTCTTTCAGCACGCCCAGCGCCTTGGCTTCACCGCCGGATGTCCACCAATGCAACACTTCCACTTCACCGGCAGCCTGTGCAGACATATTCAGCGATAAAGCCATTACTGAAGCCAGCAGGGTTTTCTTTAACAGTTTCATCTTCATTCTCCTCCAGAGGATGTATTTAAATGCGGCGCACCGCAGGATTCACGAATCATCAGTTTCGCAGGAATCACCTCACGGGTTACCGGTGACTGCGGATCTGACATATAGGTTTTCAACAGTTGAAGTGATTTTCCGGCAAAATCACCGGCCTCAACACGCACCGTGGTCAGTGCCGGATGCGTCAGCCGGGAATCGGCCAGATCATCGAAACCGATCACGGCAAGATCTTCCCCCACCTTAATGCCCATTTCACGTGACTGACTTAATACACCATAGGCCATCAAATCAGAAAAACAGGCCACGGCAGTAATACCGGGATCATATTCAAGCAGCGCTTTCAATGCCTTACGTCCTGCTGCCCGGCTCTGCAATATCGGATAAATATAACCGGAAGGCACACTCAGCCCAGCTTCATTCATCGCATCCATGAAGCCTGCCAGCCGCTCGTGATAATCGGAAATATCCTCACTTCCGCCGAGGAAAGCAATTTTCCGGTGCCCCAGTTTGATCAGGTGGCGTGTCGCTTCATACAAGCCACGGCGGTTATCCGCCACCACCGCCGGAAACTGGCTGAAAGGCACTTCGCGCATCACCTGTACCAGCGGAAAACCATTGCGCCACAGCTTATCCAGCAAGGTGCTGCGGGTGCCCGGTGCCGGACAGATAATAAAGCCACCGACATTGTGCTCCATGTAAAGCTGCAGCAGTTTTTCCTGTTGAGCGAGAGTTTCACTGCTGCTGGCAAACATCGGCAGAATATCCTGCTCCAGCGACAACCCTTCCAACTGGTTTAACAACTCAGCGCTATAGGGGGTATTCAAACCATTGACAATAACCCCGATCAGGCCATGACGCCCCGACTGGCGCAGTGCTGCCGCCTTGCGGTTATAGACATAACCGGTTTCATCAATCGCACGCAAAACCCGCTCCCGCGTCTTGTCACTGACGCTGGAGCTACCCTGAAGCACCAGAGAAACCGTTGATTTGGACATACCGACATGCCGGGCAACATCGTGTAAGGTCACACGCCTGCCCGCAAAATCTGGAACGTTCCAATTATCCGGTTTATGCACTTTGAGGCAATCCTCTGATAAATCTTTGTGAAATGGTTTTTCCGGGTTTTTTTCCGGGTTTTTTTCCGGGTTTCCTGACAAGATTTATGACCAGGCTCCTCCTGATCTTGTCAAAACCACTAATATTCGGCACTATCAGTGCTTAGTATTCTATTACAATATTTGGAACGTTCCAAAAAAGCAATAACTTTTTTTATTCGGAGGAAATCATCATGAGCCTGCCCACCACCACCGAGGATATAAGCCAGCATATTCGGCAAAGGAAAGCAGAGTTGCGCGTACAAAACCCTGATTATGCAGCAACTTTTCAGACGATGAGTAATAGCATGGCTGATGAAATAGCGGAAATTATTCAGCTGCGTGATGCAGGAAAAACGGTTATTCCCGAGGTAACCTGTGCACAAATCACCTCCGGCGGGATTGATAAGGAATTGCGTGATTTAATCCGCAGGCGTGGCTGTCTGGTGATCCGCAACACCTTTGATAAGAATCAGGCTATGCAATGGAATCAGCAGATCGGGGAGTATGCCGAACAAAACGGCTATTACCAGACGCCGGACAAAGGACTGGATGACTACTTTTCATCCCTGCAAAGCGGCAAACCGCAGATCCTCAGTCTTTACTGGTCAAAACCGCAGATGGAAGCCCGCCAGCATGAGAATATGGCTAAAGCCCGGCAATTCCTGAACCGGCTGTGGGACTTTGAGCACGATGGCGCTGCGGTGTTTGATCCGGACAGGGAGTGCCTGTACGCCGACCGTACCCGGCGCCGCGAACCCGGTGATAATTCACTGGGCCTCAAACCGCATATTGACGGCGGTTCGGTGGAACGCTGGCTGGATACCGAGGGTTTTCAGCAAGTCTATCGTCATTTAATCGCCGGTAACTGGCAGGATTATAACCCTTTTGAGGCCGCCTTCCGCCCTCAGACACGGGAAATTCCCTCTCCCGCGGTATGCAGCATGTTCCGCACCTTTCAGGGCTGGACAGCACTGACCCCGCAAGGCCCGGGCGATGGTACTTTGCAGCTGATCCCCAGTGCACGGGTACCGGCCTGGATGTTTATGCGCGCGCTACAGGATGATGTGCCGGAAGACAGCCTGTGCGATGCCAGACCCGGCAGGGCACTGCAATGCAATGAACAGTGGCATGCCGATATATTAAAAGGGCTGTGCAGCATCCCGCACATGGAGCCCGGTGATACCGTCTGGTGGCATCCTGACGTGGTGCACGCGGTGGAAGATGAACATAAAGGCAGCGGCTACAGCAATGTGATTTATATCGGCGCAGCGCCGTATTGTGAGAAAAATGCCCGCTATCTGCCCAAGCAGGCGGAGTGCTTTCTGAACGGCGAAAGTGCACCGGATTTTGCAGCAGAGAATTATGAGGTGGATTATCGGGAGCGGGCTGATATGAATACGCTGACAGAGTTGGGGCGTAAGCAGATGGGGTTTGAGGGTTGGTAGAGTAGCTTAATGCTATAGACCGCCTAGCTGTTTAATTTTTTCACTTGCCACTACTTGTATCGTTGCAGTGGCAAGTGCTTGCCGAAATGATCAAAATCTTTATCATCAGTGAAAATCGCTAACTCATAGTTCACTGCGACGGCACAAATCAGAAAGTCAGTACTGGAGCCCTGAATCCCCTTTGCCCGCAATTGGTTATAAAACTGTGCGGCCAGTTCATAGTCGCTCGATTGCAAAGGAAGGTCAGGAAAAGGAGACAAGGCCTGTTTCAACTTATTGAACTGTGCATCATGCTTTACTCCGGACAATACTTCCTGACGAATCGCACCCGGCACGACAACCCGCGACTCCTGTATCAGATCAGTCAGACTCGAGATAATTTCAGGGTGCTGGTTTACTGGTCGTCGTAACGCTTTTGACCAGATACAGGTGTCGACAATAACTTTCACGGGACAAGCCGCTGTCGTTTGTAGTCATAATCCTCTTCGTATTCTATCTGGCCGAATAGTTTGATGATTTCCTGCTGTTTACGACGTTGTATGTACTCTTGCAGCGCCTCGGTTACTACCGCTTTTTTGGTTTTATGCTGGCTGATGGACTGAGCTTCCGCGATAAGTGCATCGTCCAGAGCGAGATTGGTAGCCATTCACTGCCTCCTCACACATTAAAAATTAGATTTTATTGTGTAAGTGTTGGGTTGGGCAAGCCTATTTATCAACCGAAAACAACTCCAGCTGCTGCGGCACTCCCGGTTCCTCAAACTGCGCGCCCAGCCCCAACAATCGCACCGGACGCTGCCCGCGCTCCCAGGCCTGCTGCATCAGTGGCACAAACAAAGCCTCATTAATTACCGTAGAGGTGGTTTGCACAGTAGTGGTCTGAAAATCATGGAAACGTAACTTTACAAACAGTGCCTTGGGCAGCTGGAACTGGCGTTGCTGTGCCTTCTGCAAACGCTGCTCAAATGAGGCATACAAAGCCGGAATTTTACTCAGACAAGCCTCAAAACTATTCAGATCTGTGCTGAAAGTATCCTCCACACTCAATGACTTACGGATGCTGGACGTACTGACCGGGCGGTGGTCGATACCGCGTGCCAGCTCATATAAACGCTGGCCGAATTTGCCGAACTCCAGCCGCAGGTCATCAGCACTGAACGGCTGCAAATCCGCACAGGTTTTAATCCCCAGTTTGTCCATGTGCAGCGCCGTTACCCGCCCCACACCCGGAATCCGCGTTACCGGCAGTTCGCGCACAAACTGATCAATATCCTGTGGCCGGATCACAAACTGGCCGTTGGGTTTACGCCAGTCGCTGGCCACTTTTGCCAGAAATTTATTCGGTGCCACACCGGCTGAGGCGGTCAGTTGCTGGCTATCCCATATCCGTTGCCGGATCTCCTGCGCAATGAGCGTAGCACTGCCCTGTAAATGCCGGCTGTCACTGACATCCAGAAACGCCTCATCCAGCGACAATGGCTCAATCAGATCGGTGTATTCGCTGAAAATGGCTTTAATTTCAGCAGAAGCCTGCTTGTAAACCTCCATCCGCCCGCGCACAATAATCAGATCCGGACATTTACGCAGCGCCAGCCCCATCGGCATGGCCGAATGCACCCCAAACTTCCGTGCTTCATAAGAACAGGTTGCCACCACACCCCGCCCGTCCGGCGAGCCGCCCACAGCCAGCGGTTTACCGCGCAGCTGCGGGTTATCACGTGCCTCGACGGCTGCATAAAAACAGTCCATATCGACGTGAATAATTTTACGGATCGGCAATGTGCTCATACACAGATCATAACAAAGTCCGTAAAAAACACAGGGCAAAAAAAACCGCCCAAATGAGCGGTAAGAGTTGGACAACTCGAAGAGAGCTGCTTGAGGATACTTTTAATTGATTAGCGGATTTCGCTTGTTTCGGTGTGTGTGAAACTATTATTAGTCACTTATGGATTCAGGTCTGTACGTTCCGTCACGTTCGGAGTGTGACTTTTTTACATTTTGCATAAAAAACATACAATCTACCCCTGCTCAGGTATTACCCGTACTTTTCCCGCAACGAAGACTGCCGCGCTCCTTTAAATATCTGAGCCAAACCACATACTTTACGTTAAGATCACCCCCTGTTTTGATTTACCCCGGAGCCTTGGTTGTAATGTCGTTGTTTTCCACCTTTCCTGCGCTTCAGCACCTGCTCAGCCTCTGCTTTTTTCTATCGCTGAATTTATATGCAGGGGCAGTATCGGCAGAGAGCACTGACAAACTGAATATTTTCGTCAGTGTCATCCCCCAGAAATACATGGTGGAGCGTGTGGGCGGCGAGCATGTTGAGGTGAATGCCATGGTGCAGCCCGGCTTCAGCCCGGCCACCTACGAGCCTACTCCGCGCCAGATCAGCAAACTGGCCAAAGCCGACTTTTATATCCGTGTCGGTGTGCCATTTGAAAACAGCTGGATGAGCAGAATCCAGGCCGTCAACCCGGATATGCCGGTCATTGATGCGCGGGAAAACCTGACGCTGCGTACACTGGAGTCACACGGGCATGATGATGAGCATGATCACGATCACGGCGGAGCTGAAGGTGCAGCAGAGCATGCAGAACACGCAGCAGGAACAGAACAGGATCCGCATATCTGGAACAGTCCGCGTCTGGTCAAACTGATGGCGGCACAAATTGCTGAGCAACTAAACAAGCTCCGGCCCCAACACAGCAAAACCTTTGCAGCCAACCTTGAAACTTTTACCGCTGAGCTGGAACAGCTGGATCAGGAGTTAAGCGAGTTATTTGCCGGTACAACACAGCGCAAGTTTATGGTGTTCCACCCTTCATGGGGCTACCTTGCAGATGCCTATAACCTGACTCAGATACCTATCGAAGCCGACGGTAAGGAGCCGGGTGCCAGAGCTCTCACCGCACTGGTTCAGCAGGCCAGACAGGAACAGGTGAAAACCATCTTCGTCCAGCTGCAGTTTGATGAAAGAATTGCCCGTCAGGTGGCCGAGGCCATCGGCGGCAAAGTGGTGTCAATTGATCCGCTGGCCGAAGACTATCTGAATAATATCCGTCAGGCCGCCAGGCTGATCGCCGGGGCTGCGGATGAGTAACATCATCACGCTGCGGGATGTGAGCTTCGCCTATGACAATGTACCGGTGCTGGATAATGTCTCGCTGGAAGTGGCAGACAAAGAGTTTCTGGGCATTATCGGCCCGAATGCGGGCGGCAAAAGCACGCTGCTCAAACTGATTCTCGGCCTGCTCAAACCCCAGTCCGGCAGCATCCGGATTCTGGGCAAAAATCCCCGCCAGCAGCGCCGCATGATTGGTTATGTGCCTCAGTACCCGGCTTTTTCGCGCGACTTTCCGATCACGGTCAGACAGGCTGTTTTACTGGGCCGCTTGGGTACGGGTCGCCTCATGGGGCGTTATACGGAAAAAGATTATCAGGCGGTTGATCAGGCATTGGCCGAAGTGGAGGCAGAAAACCTCTCCGAGCGGCTGATTGGTGCCTTGTCGGGCGGGCAGCTGCAGCGTGTTTTACTGGCCAGAGCGCTGGTCAGTGATCCGCAAATACTGATTCTGGATGAGCCGACTGCCAATATTGATATGCGTCTGGAAAGTGATATTTTCGATCACCTGAAACGCCTGAATGAGCGCATGAGTATTATTGTGGTTTCGCATGATATTGCGTTTATTTCAGATTATGTACACCGTGTTGCCTGCCTGAACCGGACGCTGGTTTGCCATCATACCAGCCAGATTGACGGGCTGATGATGCAGGATTTATACGGCGATAATGTGCGCATGGTCGCACACCAGCACTAGGCTGCATCGTGACACAGGCATACAACACCGGATACAGTGGACGTAATGAGTGAATTTCTGACTGCCCTGAGTGAAGAATCGTTTCTGCAAATGGCATTGCTGGCGGGGTTGCTGGCCAGTCTGGGCTGCGGGCTGATCGGTACCTTTGTGGTGGTGAAACGGATTACCTTTATTGCCGGTGGTATTGCTCACTCGGTGCTGGCTGGGATGGGCGCGGCAGCTTTCTTTGAGTTTGATCCGCTGGCTGGTGCGCTGCTGGCTGCCATTGTCTCGGCGCTATTGATCGGCTGGATTCGCCTGTACTGGAAAGCGCAGGAAGACACGCTGATCGGCGCGTTATGGGCCATCGGTATGGCGGTGGGGCTGATTTTTATTGATAAAACGCCCGGCTACAACAGCCAGCTGATGAGCTATCTGTTCGGCAATATTCTGTTGGTGCCGACACAGGATATTGTCTTTATGGGACTGCTGGATGTGTTTCTGGTCGCCATTATTGCCCTGTTTTACCGCCCGTTTCTGGCGATTCTGTTTGATGAGGAATTTGCCCGTTTGCGCGGCCTGCCGGTTAATCTGTTTTACCTGCTGCTGCTGTGCCTGATTGCGGTGACCGTGGTGCTGCTGATCCATGTGGTCGGGCTGATTCTGGTGATTGCCCTGCTCACTCTTCCGGCGGCGATTGCCGGGCATTATGTGCACTCACTGGGCGGCATGATGCTGATTGCCACGCTGCTGGGCAGTGTGTTTACCACCGGCGGGCTGGCCTTGTCTTATGGCCCGGATCTGCCGGTTGGCCCGACGATTATTCTGCTGGCCGGTTTTACGTATGTGCTGTCGGCCATTTGGGCAGGTGTACGCACCCGGCGTCAGGCTAAGCGTAGTCTGCGCAAAGCTGCGTTATAATCCTGTTATTACGTCTTTATTTTTTCTGTTTTATCCGTCCGGAAAAGGAGCCTTCGATGTCCAACCCACTGGAAGACATGATTAAAAAATTCTCTGAGAGTATTCCTGAGCCGCTGCGCACGATGCAGGATGATATGGAGAAGAATATGCGCGGCATTATGGAAAGCGGCCTGCAGAAAATGAATCTGGTGACCCGTGAGGAGTTTGATATTCAGACTGCGGTGTTGCAGCGTACCCGTGAGAAGCTGGAAGCGCTGGAGAAGCGGGTGGCGGAGCTGGAGAGTTGTTGTTTGCCTGAGCGGGGGCAGCAGGTGGGGGATGAGCAGGGTCAGGTTTAGGGGTAACTCTGGCTCTTAATCCGGCTCACTGCTGCTGTCGTCGGATGCGTCGACAAAGTATCGATCACTATGCCCTCTGGTGAACTCCATGAGCTGGTCGGTCGACATTTTTGTCGTTGCTATGCCTCTGAATTTGTGGAACCTTCCTGTCAAAGTAGCGGGCTCTCCGGCTGTGGGTTGCCCTCGCTTGCTATGCATTTCTGCTTCATAATTTATCATAGACCAAGTACCGCTATATTTTCATGCGTTTTAAGTTTCTCTTTAGCCCAAATTATAAGCTCGTTGTTCAGCTTGATAAGTTGATCTTTTGAATCCATGTAGTATTTCTGAAACTGGTTTTTTGTGGTAGTCCTGTACCAAAAACCAATTTTACCTACGCATCAGAAAAGTCAGTGTTTGATGCTAAAATACTTATGTGTACTCCACTCTGCCAGCAAAGAACACTACCAGTTAGAAAATAATGCTAACTTATGTATGAGCTATTGACTGAGTAACTAACTCAGGTTCACTGATAATTCCATGAAAACCTCATCACATATTATTAGCTAACTTATGTAAAAACCACTACTTCATTATCAAAACCAGAAAAGAGATAAACAAAGTAAATCCTAGTGCCAAACCAACTATACCTATACTTTTGATAAGCATTGAATATAAAAAACAACTATGAGCTTTTCCATTTGTTCTTTCATCAATTATCTCATCTATTTTATCCCCAGCAGTTTCTCTCAAAACATCTTTAAGCGAATAAAACCAAGGATGATGCAGCAAGCCTATTGACTCATGAAGCTTAGCTGAAAAGAACAAAGATGATACATATAAGCGATAGTACCTGTTAGTTATTCTTGATGAGAGCAAACTTAATGGGAATAGCAAAGCCAGAAGAGCTGAACCTAGAAGCATTACGTAAAAAAAGTAATCTGTACTTATTACACCTTCTTTAATAGTGAAACTAAAAATTGCTAAAACAGCAGTAAGAATAGTGAACATCAAGGATAGTGTATGTTTTACGTGGTTATGAAATAACTCTAATGCTTTATACATCTCTTCTCTTGATGTGGAAAGCATTACTCCAAGGGACTCACCATCAGAAAATAGCTCTTGTAAGTTATCACTACTCATAATCACCCTTATCCATATATTTATTCTTTACACTGCCAACAGTTCTATTAAAGAGAAAAACCCTATATGCTTTCATAAAAGGGCTACCCCTATGCTCGTTTCTAGTAAAAACAAAACTCACAGTTAATTCATAAGCATAAACCACAATCTGAATATAATTCATCCTGCAATAAGAAGCCATTGTAGACGATTTATACACTGATTACCCCACATAAAAACCAAAATCTCAAGACTTCTCCGACCCCTGACGCCCATCCGCCTGAGACGCCTCCTGAGCACTATCATCCCCGCTCTCAACCTCCACATCCTCAACCACAATCTCATCCTCCTCCGCTTCATACACCGGCACATCACGCGACCTGACCTGCGGTTTTACCTCATCCCGCTCCCGCACCTCACGCCTCTCCGCTGAACGCACAGGCTTCTGCCGCTCCCGGCTCTCCACCTCATCATACTCAGCCTCCTCCGGCTCCTGACGCTTCTTAGCCGCCTCATCCGACTTCTTCTTACTGCGCTCAAACGTACCCGAAGAATGAATCTGCTCACGGATATAATCGGTCAGCCCGTCACTGGAGCCGCCCTTTAAATCCACCTCCTTTAACAGTGAGTCAATCAGCGGCACCTGCGCCCGATAGCGCAAGGCACTGTCCACCACCTGATCGGCCAGACTGCCGCCACCACTGCCGCCGCCGGAACCACCTTTACCCCCACCGGAAGCCACCGCACCACCGGTCGCATGTCCCAGACCGTCCAGATGCATAATCTTAATACCGTCGATATTCTCAATCGGCCGCACACTTTCCTTAATAATCTGCGGCAATTGACGCACGATCTCCATTTTCACCTGCATATCAATCTGCTCATTATTCAGCAGATTCGCCGCATTATTCATCGCACTCTTACCCGCAGCCTCCACCTGATAACGGATTTCAGCCGCTTTGGCAGCCAGCCGTTCCACCTCAGCATTCGCCTCCGCAATAATCGTCTGGCGCTGCGCATCTTTCTGAGCGCGGATAATCTCGACCAGCTTGACCCGTTCCGCTTCCGCTTTCTCCCGCGCGGTACTGATTTCTTCCGTCAGCCGGGCGGCCTCCGCCTTAATCCTGTCGGTCGCCATCCAGGCTTCTGAAGCATTCTTTTCAAACTGCGCCCGCGCCACTTCCATGTCCTGCGTGGCCATTTCAATCGCCACGGTCTTGGCAATTTTAATCTCTTCAATCTCACGTTCACGCTGCAGCTTGATTTCCTCAATTTCCTTGGCGGTTGATGCCTCCAGCTCAGCAACATATTTTTCCTGATTTTTCTGCGCCTCAATCTGCTGCTGTTCAATCGCCAGCCGCTGCTGTTCCGTGACTTTATTCTTCTCCTGAATCTTGATTTTGTTTTCCTGTTCGATGTCATTACGGCGCTTTTTACTGGCCTCAGTCACTTCATCGAGACGAATCAGACCACGGGCATCAAACGAGTTATTGGGGTCGAAATACTCGCGGGCAGTCTGATCCAAACGCATTAATGAAACGGAAACCAGCTCCATGCCATTTTTTTCAAACTCGGAATTCAGGGTACTTTCCACGTTATGCTCAAAGTCAGTACGCTTCACATGCAGCTCATCCAGGGTCATAGTCGAAGCTACCGAACGCAGTGCCGCCACACATTGCGCCTCTACAATATCCCTGACCTGCTCCGGGTCGAGTGTCCGCCGTCCCATAGTCCGCGCAGCGGTTGAAATAGCCTCATCGCTCTGTGCCACACGCAAAAAGAATTCCGCCACCACATCGACCCGCAGCGGATCCTGGGTAATCAGCGCCAGCTTATTATTGCGCTCAATCTCAACCCGCAGCGTCTGCATATTAATCGGCACAGTGTCATGCAGCACCGGAAATACGAAAGCACCGCTATTGACGATAACGCGCTCACCACCCAGACCGGTACGCACAAACGCCATATCCTTGGAGGCACGCCGGTAGAAAGCCGCAAAAGCAGCCACTGTCAGCAGCAGAACAGCGACCAGCACGACCAACATAAACACATAAAGCTCATTCATAATTCAGCCTGACTCCTGCAACCCGTTTGCGGTGAATAGCTCCAAGTATAAACCGGGAACCTGTAAACTGCCTATTTTGCCCAAAGACATCAGAAAATGTTATCAGGAGTCATCAGTTAAATGGACAACGCGCTGCTCAACAGAACAATTGAGTTTTTGCTCCTGCCCCCCGGAAATCTGCTATTACTGATATTGCTGAGTATTTTTTTGTGGAGGAAATATAAAGTGCTGGTTTGCACGCTGTTTGCACTGGGTCTGATACAGCTTCTGATCTTCAGCCTGCCGGTTACCGCAAACTGGCTGATAACCGGTCTGGAACAGCAATATCCGCCCCGTGCCGAACTGTGGACAGAGTCACCGCTGCCGCAAGCCATTGTGGTACTGGGTGCCGGGCGCAACCGCAATGCGCCGGAATATGGCGGCGAAAGCACCAGTCTGAGTGGTATCGAGCGCCTGCGCTATGCGGCTTTACTGCATCGAAAAACCAAACTGCCGATTTTAGTTACCGGCGGACAGCCCCTGCCCGATGTGCGCAGTGAGGCCGAACTGATGCGCGATGTCCTTGAGGATGAATTCGGGGTTCCGGTGCGCTGGCTGGAGACCGACAGCCATACCACCTGGCAAAATGCAGCCTACAGCCAGCGGATATTACAGGATGCCGGTATCCGCTCCGCCTGGCTGGTCACCCAGGCCTGGCACATGCCGCGCAGTCTGTTTGTGTTCCGCAACGAGGACATTGACTACCGTCCGGCAGCGGTATCATCCGGCAGTATTATCCCCTGGAGTGACTTATACATGAACTGGGTGCCCCAACCCTCGGCGCTGAGCCGGAGCATGATTGCCCTGCACGAATGGATCGGTTTACTTTGGTATAAAGTTCGGCAAATCACTGGATAGCCTGAATTTATTCAGTTAAAGTTAAGCTTTTTTGACGGAGCAGGTATTCATTAAAAACCCGCTGTTTGTCAGGAACTCTTTGAGTTTAAAGAGACAGTCGTGTTTTCTGAGCAATAAACATTAAGTTATCGGGATAACTGCCGGAAAACCTGCTTAACTAGCGAAACTGTGGCAACACAACAACATTGCACACAGAAATTTTTCATATTTACAACTAAACTTTAGTATGACGGCCAAGGCTGAACAGGAGGTTTTTATATGGCATTCGGAAAAACAGGAATTGACTGGCGTTCGACAACAGCCGCAGTCTGGCGCTCGAACAGGCACTTTCTGAAGCCGATTACTCAGCCGGAGATGATTGCCCCTGACAGCCTGCTGGGCATTGAGGAACAGAAGTCCTTACTGTATAAAAACACCGAGAACTTTCTGCGTAACCAGCCCTGTTGCCACACCCTTTTATGGGGTGCCCGCGGCGTCGGTAAGTCATCACTGATCAAAACCTTACTCACCCGGTATCACCGGGTTGGCCTGCGCCTGATCCAGATTCCGAAAGAGGATTTACACCTGCTGCCGGATATTACTGACGACATCAGCGACCATAACCAGCACTTTATTATTTACTGTGATGACCTGTCGTTTGACGAGGGACAAAGTGAATACCGGATGCTGAAAAGCACCATGGAAGGCACACTGGAAAAACCTCCGGCCAATGTACTGATTTACGCGACCTCCAACCGGCGCCATTTAATGCCGGAGCACATGGCGGACAATCTTAATACCCAACCTGCTGACAGTAGTCATCACGTTGCTGAAGCAATAGATGAGCGATTATCACTGGCTGACAGGTTTGGCTTATCACTGTCATTCTCCCCGATGACCGAGGAAACCTACCTCACTATCGTCGACGATTTATTCAGGCGTGTCAAAGTCGACAAACAACAACTGCATGAGGAAGCCGTCCGGTTTGCCATGCAACGTGGCGGCCACAGCGGCAGAACCGCTCGTCACTTTTTAAATCATTATCATATTTATTTGTGAAGTAATTACCATGACCCCATTAATAAGAAGTCTTACCGCTGCGGTTTGCGCAGCGTTGATCATGGCAGGCACAGCTCAGGCGGCCACCGGCCAACCCAGTAATGCAGCGACGATAAATGCGGATAACCGGCCCGCTGCCGGATATTCTCAGCGCGAACTGGATGAGGCGCTGTGGATGGCGGCACTCAGCGGTGATGTCAATGCACTGACCATGTTAGTCAGGGAAGGTGCTAACCCCAGAATTTCAACGGCCCACGGTGAAACCGCATTACATGCGGCAGCGGCCCGCGGCCATTTGCGTGTCGTCAACTTTCTGCTCCGGCAGGGGGTAAGTCTGCATGCCAGAACCAGTAATGGCTGGACAGCGCTGCATCATGCCGCCCGCTTCGGCCATGTCAGCGTCGCCAATTTTCTGGTGCGCTCCGGTGCCAATCCGCGCTTGCCAACCACAGATGCCGGACGTAAAACGCCGATTCAGATTGCCCTGGACAAGAGAGATTTAAGGATGGCACGGGTGCTGGGCTGGTAAAACAGCGAGTAACCCCCCTTACCCCTTAATTCCGGATTGGATTGTTGGGCTGCAGGACAGCCCCTGTTACACTAACGCTATTTATCAGTTAGGAAGAGAAGACATGCGCTTGAATAAAGCTCTGCTGACAGTCGCGGTAGCGGGACTGGCTTTGTCCGCCTGTACCCAGGAAACTCAGAATCAGATTGGCCGTTCTATTAATAACTGGACAGGTACGGACGGCATACTGGAAATTTATGCCGGTGATAAACTGGTACGTCGCTTTATGAAAGTTGACAAACTGAGTACAGCCTATGGTACATCATCCGGTGATGCCCGCCCTTATCGTTATGGTAGCGGCGTTCTTGATACGAACCTGAATGGTGTGGCTGATAAGGGTGAGACGAAGGTGTATTTTGAGTTCAGTGATTACTCGACACCCTACATTTTTTACGAATCGCCCAACTAAACCCTCATATTTCGGCTATTACGAACTAAGGATTGGCTAATGATCACGGCCTTTTTTCCGCTGTGCTCTGGGATGTGCCCGGTCATATACCTTAGCCAAATGCTGAAAATCCAGATGGGTATAAATCTGGGTTGTGCTGATGTCGGCGTGGCCCAGCAGTTCCTGCACCGCACGCAGGTCACCTGATGATTCGAGTATATGACTGGCAAAGGAATGCCTTAATTTATGCGGATGAAGTTTTTGGCTCAGGCCACGTTGCTGCTGCCAGTACTGCAGGCGCAACTGCACATTTCTGGCGGAAATTCTCTTCCGCTGCTGACTGACAAATAAGGCAGCTTCTCCGGAGTCACACAGCTCATGCCGCACCGCTAACCATGCCTGCAATGCACGCACGGCCTGCCGGCCAACCGGTAAATCACGCTGCTTATTGCCCTTACCCAGCACCCTGATCATCTGCTGCTGCAAATCAAGGTCGGCCAGATTCAGCCCGACCAGTTCCGCAAGGCGTAGTCCGGAAGAATAAAACAGCTCCAGCATGGCACAATCACGGAATTCCAGCGGATGCTCCGGCTGTACCAGCAACAGATAGTCAATGTCTTCCGCCGTCAGCGTTTCCGGCAGCTTTGTTGTACGGGATCGCACCGTAAGCCCTGTCACCGGATTAGCCTCCACCCGGCCTTCCCGCAATAGCCAGTTATAAAACCGGCGCAGGGATGACAATTTACGCTGCATGGTTTTTGCTGACAGCCCGGCATGGTGCATCCGGCTCAGCCAGGAACGCGCATGATGAGTTTTCACCCGTATTAAAGGCGAGACATCCACTTCAGCAGGCGGGCACAGATCAGAGGCCGCTAACCAGTCACTAAACGCCTGAAGATCACGCAGATAGGCACTGACAGTTAACGCTGAATAGTGTTTTTCGTCCTCAAGATAAGCCCTGTATGCCGCGAATAAGTCACTGGGGTCATCAATGGGAGCAGACATGAGTCAGGGCAGATGATTTTATTTCAGTTTCAGGTACCGCTGGACTCAGCCGGAATCAACGCATGATCCATGTGCAGTGACAAGGCACGGGAAACCAGCTCACCCAGCTGCGACAAAAAGTGCGTCCCCATCCCCGGATGGAAACGGTCTTCGCGCTGACTACCCAACGCCAGAACGCCGATGGTACGCGCTTCATAAAGGGGAATAAGCACGGCAGATTTGATGGTCACACTGTTCTCACCAAACAGGAAAACCTGTTGCTTGGGACGCAGGCGACCACACACCGGCTGCCGCTTCTGGAACAGACCGGACATCATTTTCAGGGCATTATCATCCGGATCAATAAAGTACAGGCTGTTACCACAATAATGTCCCCGCCCGATCAGGCGCATTACCACATTATCAGCATCAAATTCGGAACACATAATATCGCGGCAGGTCGCAACCACATCATCGAGGTTGTCACAGCTCATCAGTTCCAGAGACAGGTGATGCAGACTCCCCACCACTCTTTCACTGTCCCGCGCGGCTCCCAGCAGCGCTTCCAGCTGGTGAGTCAGCTGACTCTGGCTGCTGCGCTGCCGCGCCACCAGCCGCTCCAGTAAGGAAATAGCTTCACCGGTATGCGGGTGCGGGATAAACAGTTCATCCAGCAGGTCTTCGTGCTGATGAAAAAAATCAGTATGCCGCCGCAGATAATCGGCAACCTGCTCCGCCGTCATTTGTTCGCCCTGTGATGAACTCATAATTCTATATTCCCTGAAAAGACCTTCTCTGCCGGGCCGGTCATATATACCGGATCACCCTCCCCTTGCCAGCTGATTTGCAGCGTGCCTCCCGGCAAGTCTACCCTAACCTGCTCCGACAAGAGTCCCTGAATCCGACCAGCGACCACAGCAGCGCAAGCACCGGAGCCACAGGCTAATGTTTCCACACCACCCCGCTCAAAAACCCGCAAGCGGATGTGCTGTGGCGAAATAACCTGCATAAAGCCGATATTAGCCCGTTGCGGAAACAGCGGATGCCACTCCAGTTTCGGCCCTAATGTTGCCACCGGCGCATCATCAACGTTATCGACCCGAATCACCCCGTGAGGATTACCCATCGACACTGCTGCCAGTTCAACTGTTTGCTGATCAACTTCGACAGTATAAAGGGTTTGACGCCGCTCTGAAATGAATGGAATCCTTTCAGGCTCCAAACAGGGTATTCCCATGTCCACTTCGACCTGGTTGTCGGCTTTAATGTTCAGGATAATCCGACCACCGGCCGTCATCACCGGAATAGTTGTTTTATCGGTTAAACCCTGGTCACGTACAAAACGGGCAAAACAACGCGCACCATTGCCGCATTGCTCGACTTCTCCGCCATCCGCATTAAAAATCCGGTAACGGAAATCCGCCTCATCGCCGTCATAACTTTCAACCAACAGAAGCTGATCACAGCCGATACCAAAGTGACGATCGGCTAAAAACTTTACCTGCTCTGCAGATAGTTTTATTGCCTGACTCACCCCATTCAGCATGACAAAATCATTTCCCAAACCATGCATTTTGGTAAACTGCAGCTGCACAATCGCCACCTCTGGCACAAAAAGACTACAGTATACAAATATATGGCGGGACAGCAATTTTGATGCTAAGGTATTCGTTCTTAAGCTTTGGCTAATATTGATCAATATACAAGCCAATCTATCATTAACTGAAATCAGGAGAGGAAAATGACCGATTTCAACACTGAACTTGACGCACGTGGTCTGAACTGCCCATTGCCAATCTTACGCACTAAAAAGTCCATGAACGGCATGGCTGCCGGAGAAGTCCTGAAAGTTGTCGCTACTGATCCGGGCTCAGTCAAAGATATGGAAGCTTATGCCAAGCAGACCGGTAATGAAATTGTGGGTACTGCTGAAAACGGCGGTGAGTTCACTTTCTACATCAAGAAAAACTAAGAACCACCAGAATAATAAAGGGCACCTGCGGGTGCCTTTTTTTGTTTAAGACCCCGGAAAATGAACAAATATACCCGCCTGCAAAAGCTGCTTTCCGAACGCAAACAAAACCATCAATACCGCCGCCCCCGGCTCTCAGACAGCGCACAACAGCCCCACATGCAGATTGATGGCCGCCCTGTGCTGGCCTTCTGCAGCAACGACTACCTCGGCCTCGCCAATCACCCGCAGGTCATCAAAACCTTTCAGGAAGCCGCTAATGAATACGGCGTCGGCAGCGGAGCCGCCCATTTAATCAATGGCCATAGCAAACCACACCAGGCACTGGAGGAAGCTCTGGCGACATTTACCGGACGTGACCGGGCGTTACTGTTCTCTACCGGCTACATGGCCAACCTCGGCGTGGTCAGTGCACTGATGCAGCGCAACGACAAGGTCTATCAGGACAAGCTCAACCATGCCTCGCTACTTGATGCCGCGCGTCTGTCCGGCGCCGGACTGCTGCGTTACACGCATAATGATGTCGTACATCTACGCAAACGCATGGGCATGGCCGGACAGGACTCAGGGCAGACGATGATCCTGGCAGACGGCGTATTCAGCATGGATGGTGATACCGCCCCGGTCAGGGAGCTGGCGACACTGGCGCGGGAAACAGATAGCTGGCTGATGATTGATGATGCGCATGGGTTTGGTGTGCTGGGCGAGCAGGGCGCGGGCCTGCTGGAGCAGGAAGCCATGACCCAGGATGATGTGCATATTCTGATGGGCACCCTCGGTAAAGGGCTCGGTACCGCTGGTGCCTTTGTGGCAGGCAGTCATGAACTGATCGAATATCTCATCCAGACGGCCCGCACCTATATCTACACCACCGCTCAACCACCGGCTGTTGCCGCCGCGACGCTGACCAGCCTGCAACTGTTACAAACGGAAAGCTGGCGTCGTGAGCACCTCAAACAGCTGATCCGGCAGTTTCGTCAGGGTGCAGAACAGCTAAACCTGCAACTAATGGCGTCAGAAACCGCTATCCAGCCGCTGCTGGTCGGCGATAGCGGCAAAGCGCTGCACATGGCACAAGAGCTGGAGCAACAGGGTATCCTGGTCACCGCGATTCGTCCGCCTACCGTTCCGGCTAATACGGCACGCCTGCGCATCACCTTATCTGCTGCTCATAGCAACACAGATGTGGATAAGTTACTGGAAGCGCTGAGCAAACTGCACCTCACAACTATCGGCTAAAAGCCCCCATCTGACCTTATTTATTAGAACATTACCATATATTTATATATAAGCATTGAAAAATACAATAATAACTATTGACTTATTCCTTGCATTCACTGAATAAATACGTTTAGATTAAATATGCAGTTAAAGATCAAACTACAGCGCTCTTAACTGTTTGATAATAATAAAAACATCAGGAATAGAAATGGCTAACAACAGCTACAGTCGCATAAACAGAGAGGCACAGGGCACAATGAGTGATGCTCAGAAAAACCGGCAGGTAAAACAACACAAAACTGAACACCATGAAGAAAGAGTGGTCAGCAAACAGTCACGCTCCGCTGAGCACGAGCAGAGTGATTATCCCATCCGCATTCATGATCCGGATATTGAGAGTGTGGTTGGGCTGGGCTACGACTAGCCCGCTACTGGCCTAGCCACTACGACACCAGCAATCGGCAAGGTGGTCATCCACCATGCCGACCGATTGCATATAGGCATACATAATCGTCGATCCGACAAAGGTCATGCCGCGTTTTTTCAGGTCTTTGGATAAAGCGTCACTGACTTCTGTGGTCGCAGGGACTTCTTCGAATTTCCCCCAGTGATTGATGATTGGCTCACCGCCCACGTACTGCCACAAATATTGGTCAAAGCTACCAAATTCCTGTTGTATGTTCAGGAAGGCAACGGCATTCTTGCGGGCGGCAAACACTTTGAGGCGATTGCGCACAATTGCCGGATTCTGCAGGCACGCTCCAAGTTCATCATCCGTCATTGCCGCCACTTTCACCGGATCAAAGTGGTGGAAGGCCTGCTGATAGCCACTGCGCTTTTTCAGGATGGTTTCCCAGCTCAGTCCGGCCTGTGCGCCTTCCAGAATCAACATTTCGAACAATAACCGATCATCATGAACCGGTTTGCCCCATTGTTGATCATGGTATTCGGCATAAAATTCCTTACCCGGCTTACCGCCAAAACAACGCTTTTTACCATCCGCACTGACTTCCAGCATTCAACGTTCTCCGACTATCTCTGACTTATTGACTCAGCAGCTCAATCATAAACTGCGGCAAAGCCATGCTGCCGCGGTGAATCGCAGCATTATAGTAGCGGGTCGGAAAGCTCAGCTGTTCTGCAGCAGCCTCGCGCTTAAAAGCCACCTCACCCTGTTTGGCGGCAATACTGCAACTCCACCAGCCGGTCGGATAACTGACCAGCTGAAACTGATGCAGCTGAATATCGGTAAACCCAGCTTTGCGCATGGTGTCATGCATTGGCTTAATGATTTTTTCTGCATGTACCAGCGGTGATTCGCTTTGCTGCACCAGCAGGCCACCCTCACCCAGTGCCTGCCAGCAGCTACGGAAAAATTCCTCACTATACAACACCGCACCAGGGCCGACCGGGTCGGTACTATCGACAATCAGTACATCCAGTGAGCCAGGTTCGGCATCCTGAATCCATTTAATGCCGTCCTCAAACGCCAGTTTTGCACGCGGATCGTGATTCGACTCACATAACTCGGGGAAAAACTTTTCGCTGACCCGGGTAACCCGCTCATCAATATCAATCTGAATCGCCGACTCAACTTCCGGATGACGTAATACTTCCTTCAAGGTGCCGCAATCACCACCACCGATAATGCACACACGTTTCGGTGCAGCGTGGCTGAACAGTACAGGATGCGCCATCATTTCGTGATAGACAAAGTTGTCACGCGTGGTCACCATCGTGCAACCATCCAATGTCATCAGCTTACCAAAGGTTTTGGTATCAAACACCTCCAGCTTCTGGAAAGGGGTCTGCTCACAATGGATGCGGGCAGCATCGGTCAGTTCCAGACCGAAGATCGTGCCGGCATCAGATAGTTCGGTAAACCAGTTCGGATTTGCTGTCATAAGTTAAGCCCGTCCCACAAAAATACTTATGATGCCACAAATGGCCTGTTTTAAGGCATGAATTTAATTCAGGCCGGACGATAGTCCGCCAACTAGCGGAATACATCCCGGGTAAAATTGTCGTACCAGCCATAGGCATACTGCACATCAACCTTACGCTCAAAGTCCGTTGCCCCGGTCGATGAAGGCCCGCCGCTACCCGGCACACCGGCAATGGTTTTACCATCATCAGACAGGCGGTAAATGCCCAGAATAGAAATCGCGTAGTCCTCACCCACCACACTGTAACAGCCATTACTGAAGGCCGGATTTGGTACTTCCTGATCATTCAGCAGTGCTGCAATCGCTGCCGCACACACCTTGGCCTCCGAATTAGCGGCAAAGCCGGATTTTGGCAGTGCATCAGCAATACAGGCATCGCCGATCACATGAATATCGGGAATAATGGCCGACTCAAAAGTCTGCTTGTTAACCGGACACCAACCGGTTCCGTCAGTCAACCCCGCTGTAAATGCCAGTGCCCCGGCCTTTTGCGGCGGAATCACGTTCAGTACATTGGCCTGAACCATATCCCCGAACTCGGTAGTCACCGTTGTAGTCGCCGCATCCACTGCAACGACCTGTGCTGCACTGGAACTCCCTGACCACCACTCCAGCAGGGCATTATCCGAGCCATAGCCATACAGTGATGTCCACGCCTGCTCGAATAAGGCCTGTTTAGCAAATGAGGTTTTGCCATCGAGAATAATGACTTTGGAGGCCGGTTTGTGCTGCTTCAGGTAGTGGGCAATCTGGCTGGCGCGCTCATAGGGAGCGGGTGGGCAACGATAGGGATTAGGCGGAGCCGCAATCACCACCGTACCGCCATCATTCATGGCCTCCAGCTGGGCGCGCAGCGTCAGTGTCTGTGCGCCTGCTTTCCAGGCATGAGGAATAGTTTCCGCTACCTGCGCATCATAACCGGCAATCTCATCGTAGCGGAAATCAATGCCCGGAGAAACGACACAGCGGTCATAGACATACGTGGTGCCGCTGGCGGTATAAACCGTCTTACTTTGCGCATCAATCCCGGTGACTTCATCCTGCACCACATTGACCCCGTATGCACGCAAACCGCTGTAATCAAAGGTCAGTGAATCAATCGTGCGCCCGCCACCGAGCACCTCATTACTCATGTAACAGGTAATATACTGAGGATTTTTCTCAATCAGCGTCACCTGAATCGAGCTATCCGCCCGGCGCAGGTATTTAGCTACCGTTGCCCCACCGGTACCGCCGCCGATAACCACCACCCGTTTGCCAGCTCCGAAGGACAACAGCGGAAACCCGGCTAGTGAAGTCCCCGCACCCGCCGCCAGGGTTTGCAAAAAATTTCTGCGTGTCATATTTGCCATGCTTGCTTTCCTCTGCGTGCTCATACCACCAAGCCGGATAACGGGCCGGGGGTGTCATCTTCAGTGCCGAAACGATTAATATTAACGCCCATGAAACGGGCAATAGAAACCAGAATGCGGTTATGCGGCACGCCGTCATATACCAGACTACGCCCGCCCTGAATGCCCCCGGTACTGCCGCCTGCCAGAATGAAGGGCATGCTGGTGTGATTATGCCAGCTGCCATTAGCCAGATCGCTACCGACAAAAATCAGCGTATTATCCAGCAGGCTGCCACTGCCTTCCGGGATTGCAGCCAGTTGCTCAATCAGCTTCGCCAGTTGTTCGGTATACCAGGCTTTAATACGCACAAATTCATCACCGCCTTCATGAGAAGCCTGATGACAGCTTTTAGAGGTACCGGCCACAGACATGGTGTTATTATTCACCGAGTTATTCCATTTCAGCGTTACCACCCGGGTCAGATCACAAGCCAGTGCATGCACGGCCACATCACGGTGTAAATCACCAATTACTCCCATCCGGCTGGCATCCAGATACTCCGGGTTATCCCACAAGCCGGTGCGTGTGACTTCAAAGCCGGTGGGATTAAAATTCCAGGCTGGGCAGGCGCCCACATCATCAGACGACAGTTTTTGCTCCAGTTCGCGCAGTGAAGCCAGATGCGTATCCAGCTTGGTCTGTTCAACACTCCCCAGACGGGCGCGGATCGCATTCAGCTCGGTCAGCGTCGTATCCAGCACACTGAGGCGACGCTGATTAATGAAGTTATCACCGGCATCTGCCCCGAACAGCGACTCAAACGCTGCCAGCGGATTTTTCTCTGCAGTTACCGGCACACCATTCAAGTCGAAGCTGATATGTTTATCATGGTAAATCGGCACAATGTTCAGATTCAGGTGTGGCCGGATTACGGCGGTCTTGAATTGTTGGCCGAGGTAATAGTCCAGTGACACCAGACCATCGCCGGAACGCCCCGGCCCACCGGTCAGCAGCTTGGCACAGCCGCCTTCATGGGTGCTGCCGGGGCCATACATATCCACCCCGTTGATAAACACACAGTGCTGGCGTACCCGCTCCAGAGGCTGAGTCATAGCCGGTAAGGTAAAATTCGTCCCGCTGCCCTGAGCATGCCATTGATCCGGTACCATACCATCCGGCATAAAACAGAATATGGCCCGCATCGGAAAACCGTCCTCCGCCACCGCCATGCGTGCCAAAGGCAGAGTAGAGGCACTGAACCCGGCGGCTCCCAGCCATTTCAGGAAGTTACGGCGTGGTTGTGAAATTTTCATCATGCTTTCCTCCCTTACTGACCGGCACGGCGCAAAATAAACGCCGGTGAATTAACAATGCCCAGCAACATGGTCTGCAGGTTGTAGTCATTATCAGCATAGTTACTGATAAAACTGTCCAGTGCACACTGATCAGCACTGGTTTCCAGACGTCCCATGCTATAGCGGTAGTATTGTTTAGCCAGACACTGTGCTGCGCCATTGCTTTCAGACACCAGCTGGCTGAGTTGCAGCAGGTCGCTGAACTGCAGCTCTTCATCCGGCGTGAAGGTTTCCAGACCACGCAGAATACCGCTGGCATTAATCGGGCTGCCGTTTTCAAAGGTACGGAACTGCCCCGCACCATCATAATTTTCAAACCCGAAACCGGGGCCATCCAGGAACTGGTGGCAGCTGTAACAGGATGTATCGGACTGACTGTGGAAATCGAAACGCTCTCGTGTAGTCATATTCGGGTCAGGTGTGGGCGGCTGCACAATCCCGGCATTTTCCGGCGCAGGCAGGTCATGGCAAAGCAGGCGCTCAAACAGGAATGCACCACGCTTGAACGGATGTGACTCCGCACTATTGGCATACTGAGCCAGTACCGCCCCCAGCGTCAGCAGACCGGTACGGGTGCCGTCTGTAACCGGCACAGCCTCAAAGCCGCTGCCCTGCGGACTGTTCAGATTGTAGAAGTCGGTCAGCGTCTTATTGGCAACCACATAATTTGCCGTAAACAACTCACGGAAAGTCTGGGTAGAATCAAAGGTCACGTGATTGAAGAAGCTGATCAACTCCTGAGACAACGCCTCACGCACCGCGTCAGTATAGCCCGGATAGGCATTCAGATCCTTGTCCGGTAAGGCATAAGGGCTGGCACTGAGCAGCCACTGGCCGACAAAATTACCGATCTGGTTGCGGCTACGCGGATCATTTAGCAGGCGGGAGGCTTGTGTAATGCGCTGTGTTGCGGTGCTCAGCTCATTATTATCAGCAGCCTGCATCAGGATGCTGTCCGGCATCGAACCGGTAAACAGATACGACAGAGCCGTGGCAATTTCATACTGAGTCAGCTGATAGCTGCCATCGGCCTGCAGCTCGCCCAGCTCGGAGCGATACAGAAAGTGCGGCGACACCAGCATTGCCATCAGCGTGTTTTGCACGCCCTCAGCAAAGGTCACTCCGGCAAACCGACTATAGAGTGTATCCACCTCATCCTGTGCCAGCGGACGGCGGTAAGTACGTTTACCAAAACTGCTGATAAACTCGCGGGCACAACTTTCGTTCTGTGTACTGCAGGTAACAATACGGCTCCAGTTCTGCGCCAGCGCCTGTGTCGCCAGATCTTCCGCCTGATTCAGAAAACCCTCCAGACGCAGGCCGGTAACCAGGTTATTGGCACTGTTGTTATCAAAGCCCTCGACACGGTTTTCTTCCGGCAATTCATGAATCAGATTCACATCCAGACCCAGTAGGTCATTAACGGTATTCTGATACTCCTGACGGGTTAACAGCCGTAAGCCTCTCTCGCCGGGAGGTGTTTCATCCTCACAGGCCAGTGTGCCACCCCCACCATTACCACTGAAGGTAGAAATAATGTATTCCGCAATACTGCCCGCACAATTACCATCGCAGGCCCCCGGAGCGGACGGCGGCATCGTGTCCTCAGTAACCTGTATCAGATCAGCCAGCCGCTCAGCGGTGTATTGATTCAGCGGCACATTGACAAAACCACCGGAACCGTCACTGCCATGACAACTAGCACAGCCCTGTTGTTGGTACAGATAGGAGCCATAGCTGAGCGGAGTCAGCAAACTGGCATGAACGATAGATTCGCTGCTATCGCCCAGACTGTTAAAGGCCACCAGACGATAGCTGTAGTCGGTACCGGCCTGCACACTGCTATCCAGATAAGCATTACTACCGGCAGCAACCTCAGCCAGATCTGTCCAGTCAGTATCTGACGCGAGCTTACGCTGCAGACGGAAACCATCTTCATTATTACTATTGTCTGCCCAGTCAACCTGCACAGCCGCATTATCCACAACCGTGGCACTCAGATTATCGGGAGCCACCGGTACGGTCTGTGAACCACCATCGCCATTATCACCGCTGTCACCGGAGCCACTGCCGCCATTATCGCCGGTACCGCTGTCATTACCGTCACCTCCATTGCTGCCATCATCACCGCTGCCTAAATCATTCACATCCGGCGATGCTGCGTAGTAATGGGCTAGTGCCTGCAGGGCATCCTCACCAAAGCTTTCTTTTATGCCAGCCAGTTGTGAGGCCATGCCATCGGGGACATTACTGCTATGCCCGGCGCTGTAATCCTCCAGTGTCGCATACAGGTAGGTCAGCGCCTGCCCGGCCAGCCGTGTGCCGGTTAGTGAGTCATCCTCACCCTGACTACTGTGGCAGAATACGCAACGGTTCTGGTGAATGTCCCGGCCACGACGGGCCAGCGTCAGATCTATGTCCTGCACGGCAGCCACAAACGGTAACGCTGAAAAATAGTCTGCCAATAATGCGATGTGCTCAGAAGTATAACCCTTCGCTACACGCTGCATAGCACCACTACCGGCACGCTCACCGGTTTTATAGGCCTCCATGGTGCGGATGAAATAGTTACGATCCAGTCCGCTGATGACCGGGATACCGACACCGGATGCCTGACCATCCGTTCCGTGGCAACTGGCACAATTATTCGCCAGCATGGCAGGCCGGATATCCAGCCGATCCTGACGCTTGCCGGTGGTAATATTGCTGAAGGAAGAATCACCGGTCGCATTCGTTGCTTTGACCTGATAATCATATTGCACGCCAATCTGCATACTGTCATCCAGCTGCTCAGTGACATCGGCCTCAACCGTTACCCAATTCTGCCAGGAACCCCCGTCACTGCGACGCTGAATAATAAAGCCGGTTTCATTGTTACTTTCATCCTGCCAGGTTAAGCGGGCATAACTATTATCCACCATCACCAGATTCAGCGTATCCGGTGCGGCAGGTGGCAACACGATGCTGTCAGACTGACCGTCACAACGTACCCCGTTAACCGCCAGGTCAATAGGGGCCGGATTCACACCATTATGACTGGCATTAAACCCAAACAGGATATTTTGGCCACTGGCGATATTCTGATTCCAGCTCAGATTATCAACGCTGACATCAGCGCCGGACTGACTGTAACTCCCATTCCATAAATGACTGATGACCTGTCCGTTGGGCATACTCCAGCTGACTTCCCAACCGGGCAAATTATCACCGGTGTTATGAATAGTCACATCAGCGGTAAAACCGGTATTCCATTGATTCCGGATGCTGTAATCAACCTCACAACTGACCTCAGGTGGAGTGGGCGGAGTGGACTGCCCGTCACACAGAACACCGTTGAGTTTGATATTAGTGGGTATAGTGTTGGTGCCGGAGTGGCTGGCATTGAAGCCGAAATTAAAATTGGCATTAGCAGCAATATTGGCATTCCAGCTGGCATTATTGACCAACACGGCACTGCCGGTTTGTGCGACCGAACCATTCCATAAATGGGTAACTTGCTGGCCATCCGGCATATCCCAGCTTACCTGCCAACCCGATAAGGCGTCCCCCTGATTACGGACGAGCACCTGAGCAGTGAAGCCGGTTCCCCACTGATTACTGATCGTGTAATCAACCTCGCACGCTATGGCCGCATGCGCTCTCCCACCAAAAAACAGTAAAAGCAGCCCAAGACCGGACAGCCATAATCTGAATTGCATAGGCACCACCTTTCAGGAGAGCGTATCACCACACTTCCCGACTTGATAAACTGAAATCCCTCACACTTATAGATTCAGTGTATCACCCTAAGTGATCAAAGAATAGGCAATTATTGAAATATGATAACTATTCTGATGAACTGATTTTAATTACCCACTATCGCCAGTACCCAGCAGCCCCCGGGCCTGCTCATAACTCAATCCGGCAATTCCGGACAGCTGCATGGAACGACTCAGCGACCCGGCCATCGCCGAGGCAAATACCCGCTGATAAAACGGCAGGCTTTGTTTAAAGACCGGTAATAAATCATCCACATGTTGAGCTTCATGCAGCTCCCGGCCAAACTGCTGCCGACGCTCGGCAATATAGTCCACAAAGCCTTGATCAGCCGCTGCTTCAGCACTCAACTCCAGCGTCCAGGTCAGATCATCCTGTAACACACAATGGCCGATCACCTGCCCGAAAATAGTGGCGCTCCATTGCTCAGGCGCTAGCAGCGATAATTTAAAACAGCCCTGCTTATCCCGATACAGCCAGTAAGAACGTCCCGGCACCGGCTTAAAGCGGAAGCTGCTCTCCAGCACAAACATGGAAGTAAACAGCTCACCGGCAATCTGCTCAACAGGCTTTGGCAAAACGACTCTGCGGGAAGTTGCCTCGGATAATACAGCTAACACCGGCACCACCCCTTTACCCTGCGGATTCGGTGTTTTATCAGTTGTGCTGCTAATGCTCATGACCTGCCAGACTCCGGAAATATGAAATACGCCCAAAAATGCAAAAGCTAATGATAACTGCTTGTCTCATCAGAAAAAACGCAGCCTATAAACCATTTATTCCCTATATACATAAAAGCAATAACTATTTCTCATTGACAAGCTTTAATACTACTTCTATACCCTTTATGAACGGTCTATTAACATAAGGAAATATCATGGACATATTGTTAAAAACAGTAATTATAGCCTCACTTGCCGGATTCCTGACAGCCTGCAGTCCCGGTGATGATGGCAGTGCAACAACAGAACAGACCACAGATGCAGCCAGCAGTGAAGCAAGCCAGGCAGCTGACACCATGGAAGAAAAGTCTGAAGAGATGCAGGAAGAAACAGAGGCCATGGAAGAAAAGTCTGAAGAAATGCAGGAAGGAACAGAAAACACTGAAGAGAAAAAATAAGTATTTGTTATCAGATCAGGCAGGTTTGATGTCCGGCTACCAGACTCCAAATACACAGGTAGCCGGGCAGTTTTCATCACCACCATCGTCTCCCCTTTCAATATAAATGTGCACACTACGTTTACTACGTGGTAACATGCAAACAATTATTAAGAATAAAGTACGCTGCTGCCGTATAAAATATAAATAGAGAAATAACCATCAGGCTCTATGCACACACCAGACATGAATGAGGTATATACCTCCAATCACTTATCCTTAGCCAAAACTTTACCGGTGGCTTTGCTGGTGCATGCCGCCCTGATTATGGGCATTTCCTTTGCACCGGAACTATTACCAAAACTCAATATGCCGCCGGTTCTGGATGTGACGCTGGTGCAGACACACAGCGAAACTGCACCGGATGAAGCCGAATTTATTGCCCAGGCCAATCAGCAGGCCAGCGGCAGCTCAGATCAGAGTAACCGCCCACGCAGTCCGCTGGCATCTGTTGAGCCGAACTCACAGGATGGTGAATCACCGCTGAAATCCGTTGAAGCGGCACCACAGCATAACCCGAAGCTGCAGCCACAAATTCTCACCACCAAAGGTGAAACATTTAAACGCATCGACAAAGACCCGGAAAAGCCGGAAAAAGATGCTGTGCCGGTCGCGGAGACACCTTCCGACCAGACACAGGAAATCGCCCGCCTGCTTGCGGAGGTTGATGAGGCAGAGGCACTATACGCACGACGGCCACGCATTCACTTCATCGACTCGGTCAGCGCTAAAAGTGCGGTGGAGGCGGCCTATATTGATTCCTGGGTCAAAAAGATTGAGCGGGTCGGTAATATTAACTTCCCCAGTGAGGCAATCCGCAAAAATGTCAGTGGCAAGCTGATTCTGAACGCCACGTTGAATCATGAAGGCCATGTTGTTGATATCCAGATTGGTGTATCATCAGGTTTTGATATCCTTGATCAGGCGGCGTTACGCATTGTCAGACTGGCCTCCCCCTATCCGCCCTTACCCCGGGAAATTCGTGAAAAGTGGGATCAGCTAAACATCACCCGCACCTGGATTTTTCACAGCGGCACTTTAAATACTGAATAACTGAACAGAATATGGAAGCGATTTCAACGCTGCGCAATCACTTACTGATTGCCATGCCCGGTATGAATGACACTTATTTCGACCATACCGTTACCCTGATTTGTCAGCATGACGAGCAGGGCGCGTTCGGCGTGATGATTAATCGTCCGCTGCAACTGACGGTAGGCGAGCTGCTGGCACAACTGGATATTACGGTTGATGATCCCGGTATTGCCGGCCAAACCGCCTTAAGTGGCGGCCCGGTACAGTCTGAACAGGGTTTTGTATTGCACAATGGCAATCGTGAATGGGACAGCACGCTGCATATTGATGACAATACCTCAATCACTTCCTCCAAGGATATTCTGGTTGATCTGGCCAGTGGTAACGGCCCGGAGCGTTTTATTCTGCTGCTGGGTTGTGCAGGCTGGCATCCTGGCCAGCTAGAAGAAGAAATCAAAGCCAACTCATGGCTAACCTGTCCGGCAGATCAGGCCATCCTGTTTGACATGCCTTACCCGCACCGCTGGAAAGGAGCGGCATCAACACTGGGCATTGATGTCCGTCTGCTGACTGCAGATGCCGGGCACGCCTGATACACTATAATTGTATATGACTGTTATTGGTTTTGATTTTGGCCTGAACCGTACCGGTGTTGCTGTTGCAAACCTGTTAACCGGTCTGGCCACTCCGCAGTGTGTGCTGTACTCAAAAAACGGACAACCCGACTGGCAGGGTATCGATAAGCTGATCAGCGAATGGCGCCCGGGCCTGCTGGTGGTGGGCATGCCCTGTAAACTCGATGGCTCGGATAGTGCCATGAAAAAGACGATTGTCCGTTTTTGTAATGCCCTGGAAAAACATACCGGTTTACCGGTACAGACAGCTAATGAGCAACTGTCCTCCAGAGAAGCTGAACAACGCCTCAGGTCTGCACGACAGGCAGGCCGTAAACGAAAAATCCGCAAAGAAGAAATTGACCAGCTGGCGGCGGCCATTATTCTTGAAAACTGGATGCAGGAACAACAATATGGACAACACTTACAATCCGGACGACCTGATCAACACGCTGATTGATAAGTTGCGCAACTACCTGCAGCAACACAATATCAGTGACCCGGTCATGGTTGGCATTCACCGCTCAGGTGTCTGGCTGGCACGTGAGCTTCACCAGCGCATGAACCTTCAATCCGGGCTGGGTGAAATAAATGTCAGCTTTTACCGGGATGACTTCAACCGCAGCGGCCTGCCGGTGCAAACTGAACCCTCTAAGCTGCCCCTGAGCCTGGAAGACAGACACATTATTTTGATTGACGATGTTATTCACTCCGGCCGTACCGTTCGTGCAGCCATGAATGAACTGTTTGACTATGGCCGTCCGGCCAGTGTCACTCTGGCGGTACTGGTCTCTCGCAAACAAAGAGAGCTGCCGATTGAACCGCAGGTTTATGCGCTGCAGGAAGAGCCCGGCAAAGCTTTCAACTACCGTATTTCAGGCCCTGAACCGCTACAGATGGAGCTGGTGCCGAAATAAACAAGCAGGCATTTAGCAACCATCCCTGCAAGCATGAAAATCGCTGACACGGATTTTCACAGTAAAGGTTTATCCTGCCCGCACAACCCTGTAATATAAGTGCAATATCAGCCATCGTAAAAAGATAATTGATGCACTCTCATCTGAAGCCGGGGCCCCTTCCGCTTAATATGCAGCTCACCCCTGAGGGTAAGCTCAAGCATTTTTTAAGCACAGAAGGTCTGCCTCATCTGTTACTCCATGAAATCATGGATCGTGCTGAACAGTTCGTCACTCTCCCCGCCAAACAGCAGAAAAAAGCACCCTTGTTACGCGGCAAAACCGTGATGAATCTGTTTTTTGAGAATTCCACCCGCACCCGGGTAACGTTCGAGATTGCTGCACAGCGGTTGGGTGCCGATGTGACCAATCTGGATATCCGCACCTCATCCACCGCCAAAGGTGAAACGCTGCTGGATACCGTGCGCAACCTGGAGGCCATGAACGCGGATATGTTTGTGGTGCGCCACGAACACGCCGGTACCGCCCAGTTTATTGCCCGCTACTGTGCCCCCCATATCAGCGTGCTGAATGCCGGTGACGGACGCCATGCCCACCCGACTCAGGCGATGCTGGACATGTTCACCATCCGTCAGAAAAAAGGCGATTTTGCCCCGCTGAAAGTGGCCATTGTCGGTGATGTGCTGCATTCGCGCGTTGCCCGCTCACAAATTCATGCCCTGACCACCCTGGGAACCGGTGAAGTCAGGGTCATCGCCCCCAAAACCCTGATTCCGGCAGGTCTGGAAAAAATGGGCGTCAATGTCTTCCATAATCTTGACGAGGGCTTGCAGGATCTGGATGTGGTCATTGCGCTGCGCCAGCAACGCGAGCGCATGGACAGTGCCCTGCTGCCTTCGGAGCAGGAGTTTTTCAAGCTGTACGGGCTGACGGAAGAGCGCCTGAAGGTCACTAAAGAGGATGCTATTGTCATGCACCCCGGCCCGATGAACCGCGGTGTGGAAATTGACTCTGATGTCGCCGATGGACGCCGTTCGGTCATTATGGAGCAGGTCACCAACGGTATTGCCGTGCGCATGGCCGTTATGTCGATGATTATGGGATCAATGGCCGGAGGTAATGCATGAGCGTACTGATTCGTAATGCCCGGGTACTGGATCCCGCCTCCGGCACTGATAAAGTGCTGGACGTCTGCCTGCAAAATGGTGAAATTCATAATATCGGTGAAGACATCGGCCAATGTCCCGATGCAGAAATCATTGATGCCTCCGGCCATTGGCTGATACCGGGTGCCATTGACCTGGGCAGCTGGCTGCGCGCACCGGGGCTGGATCACAAGGCCACGCTGGCCAGCGAAACCGCAGCCGCTGCCGCCAGTGGCGTTACCACACTCTGCTATCAACCGGAACCGGGGGCGGGTGTCGATAACTCAGCACAGGTCAACCTGATTCAGGACTTATCCGATACCCAGGGGCTGGCAAATGTGCAGGTGATCGGCAATATCACCCGTGGACTGGAAGGCAAGCAACTGTCCAATATGGGCAGCCTGAAAAAATCCGGCTGCGTTGCGGTGACCAATGGCTGGCAGCCTTACGCCAGTCTGGCGGTGATGCGCACGGCAATGGAATATGCCACCACCCATGACCTGACCGTATTCGTTTACCCGCTGGAGCATGCGCTGGCCAATAAAGGCTGTGTGCACGAAGGTGAGGTGTCGACACGGCTGGGTTTACCGGCGATTCCTGCTGCGGCTGAAACCGTTGCGGTGGCGCAAACGCTGTCACTGATAGAGCTCACCGGCACCCGGGTGCATTTCTGCCGTTTGTCCGCTGCGGGCAGTGTGCGCCTGATCCGTCAGGCTAAACAGAGCGGTTTACCGGTCACGGCGGATGTGGCTGCCCACCAGCTGTTCCTCACCGAAACCGACCTGATGGACTTCAACCCGCTGTGCCATGTCATGCCGCCATTACGTGCCGGGGCTGACCGGTTAGCACTGCTGGAAGGGCTAGCCGATGACAGCATCGATGCCATTTGTTCGGATCACCAGCCGCATGAGGCGGATGCAAAAATGGCACCGTTCCAACAAACCGAGCCGGGTATTGCCGGGCTGGAAACCCTGCTGCCGCTGACCATGCGTCTGGTGGAGGACGGTGTGCTGAACCGCCTGCAGGCACTGAATAAAATCACTTATCAGCCCGCCCGCATTATCGGCAGCCATGCCGGAAGAATCACCCCGGACATCCCCGCTGATCTGGTGCTGTTTAACCCTGATGAGCTGTGGACATTCAGCCAGGAAAACATGCGCAGCCAGGGCAAAAACTCACCGTTTGCCAACTGGAGTTTTCAGGGCAAAGTAACCCGTACCTTTCTGGCCGGACAGCCGGTCTATACTCATCTCCCGTCATAAAACCAACGCCCCCAGACCATGCTCCATATCGCCCTGTATGAACCTGAAATCCCGCCGAATACCGGCAATATTATGCGCCTGTGTGCCAATACCGGACTGACTTTGCACCTGATTCACCCGCTGGGTTTTCAGCTGGACGAGAAACGTCTGCGCCGGGCAGGGATGGATTATCGCGATCTGGCACCGGTGCAGGAACATGAAAGCTTCGTCGCTTTCAGTCAGGCCATGGCCGGTAAACGGGTATTTGCACTGACCACCAAGGCCAGCGGCAATTATGCGGATACTCAGTTTCAGGATGAAGATGTGCTGCTGTTCGGCCCGGAAACCCGCGGCTTACCGGATACATTGCTGGCCGTGCTGCCGGATGAGTACAAACTGCGCGTCCCCATGCTGCCGGACAGCCGCAGCCTGAACCTGTCCAATACCGTTGCCATTGTCGCCTATGAGGCATTGCGTCAACATAACTTCAGTAATCTGCAATAAATTACGATACACTCTGCGCATGAAACTGCTGCGTCACTTCTCCGCTCATGCCGGTCATTCGCGTCCCTGCGTTGCGACCATCGGCAATTTTGATGGCCTGCACCTGGGACATCAGCATGTGTTGCGCCACGTACGCGAAAAAGCGGCTGAATTACAGCTGCCATCCACCGTTATCAGTTTTGAACCGCTGCCCTTTGAGTATTTCAGACCGGAACAGGCTGCGCGTATTTATCCCTTGCGTGACAAGTTCCGTCGCCTGAATGAATCCGGTATTGAGCAGTTTGCCTGCCTCAGCTTTGATAGCAAGCTGGCACAAATGATGCCTGAGCAGTTTGTGGAAAAAATTCTGCTGGATCACCTGCAGGTACGTTATCTGGTGGTAGGTGATGACTTCCGCTTTGGCTATCAGCGGCAGGGGGACTTTGATCTGCTGCGGAGCATGGGGGATAAACACGGCATGCAGGTGGTTAATCTACAGACCTTCGCCTGCAAGGAGAACGAGCGTGTCAGCAGCACCCGCATCCGCAATCATTTACGGCAGGGTGAGCTGGAACAGGCGAATGCCTTGCTGGGGACAAACTACCAGCTCTCCGGGCGCATTCGTCACGGGGACAAACTGGGGCGGACAATTAACTACCCGACCTTAAATCTGCGCATGCCGGAAAATCTGGCGCTGCGTAACGGGGTTTATGCGGTTAAGGTGCATGGTTTAAAGACGGAGCCATTGGCCGGAGTGGCTAATCTGGGCACACGTCCGACCGTGAATGGCAAAGAAACCCGGCTGGAAGTGCATCTGTTTGCGTTTCAGGATCAGGTTTATGGCCGTTATGTCCGGGTGGAACCGACCCATTTTATCCGTGCGGAACAGCGCTTTGCATCATTTGAGTTATTGCGGGAACAGATTGGCAGAGACACTGTAAAAGCACAGCAATTAAATCTCAACGCTGCAAGGTCAGCCTGACCGGCACCTCAACCACCTCCCGGCCATCCCGCAGCAACCGCACTATCACTTCATCATTCAACCGGTAATTATCCAGCGTTTCCGTCATCTCAGCACTATTACTAATCGCTTTGCCATCAATCGCCTGAATCATATCACCCAACAGCAAATCATCCGTCGCAGTCAGTTGTGTGCCCTGAATCCCGGCACGCTCAGCCGGTGAGCCGGGTTGTACCCGCAGCACCAGAATACCCTTAGCATTCAGACGCTCGCTAACCTGACGGCTGATTTCATCGTTCATGGTAATACCCAGAATAGGGCGCACGTAACGTCCGTGCTGCACCAGCTTGGGAATCACCCGGTTGACAATATCCACCGGAATCGCAAAGCCAATGCCCGCCGAGGCACCGGAGGGGCTGTAAATCGCCACATTCACCCCAATCACCCGCCCGGAACTGTCCAGCAACGGCCCACCGGAATTACCCGGATTAATCGCTGCATCGGTCTGAATCAGGTTATCCATGGTAGTATCGGCATCATCAATACTGCGATCCAGTGCCGACACCACCCCCGTAGTCAGGGTATGGTCAAGGCCGAAAGGATTACCAATCGCCAGTACTTTCTGCCCGACTCTCAGGTCATGACTGCTACCGATCTTTACCGGCGGCGGAATATTGCGGCTATCGCGCAATTTAAGCACAGCAAGATCATGTTCGGGACTTGCCCCCACCACCTCAGCCTCCAGAATCCGCTGATCAGCCAGCCGCACTTTGGCGGTACGATGACCGGAAATCACATGAAAATTAGTCACAATATGCCCGGCCTCATCCCAGACGAAACCGGTACCGGTACCACTGGGGCGCTCACTGACATTACGCGTCCACAAGTCCAGAACCCGCTCGGTAGTGGCAATATAGACCACGGACGGACTGTTCTGCTCAAAGACTTTAATAGTGCGCAACTCTTCCCCGGACAATGATACCGCTGCACTCACCGGGCGCGGCTGTACACCTTTACTTTCTGCCTGATAACTCAGCAGCAGTGTTCCGCCCCAGAACAACAGGCCACCCAGCAACACCAGCGCAATACTTCTGAAAGACTGTCTGACTGCCATGCTAATTGCCTCCTGCCACTTAATTAATCCACTTTAAACAAGGTCAGTAAGGTGCGCAGCAAGTCATTCTGGCCATCGTCACTGACAATCAGGTAACGGTTATTCCCCAGTGCCGTCATGCCCTCAAAATTATCAATGGACAGACTGCTGGAAAACACCTTGAGGTTCTCGGCCTGACAAGCCCCCTCATCTGAGCAGGCATCCAGATTAACCCGGCGCAAACTGATGACCATCGGATTCGGAAAGCCCGACCAGGCACGCTCCATTACTAATAAGTTATTGCTGCCCGGCATTATTTCAAGGGCGGTAATTGAACTATTGGGTGCCGGATACGCCATAAATGACCACTGTTTTTTCGCCGCATACACGGTGTGCAGATTTTTTGGCTTACCTTTGAGCGGCTCTTCCGGTGCAGTCATAAAGCCATATTTCGGGTGGTAGGTCACCGACTCCAGCCCGTTATTCGCCGCCCTCAGTTTATGCCGGTCACGTAACGGCTTCGGTACGGCAATATTCTCGATCGCCCGCCCCTGCGGCGTAAAGCGCACAATGCGCGGCTCGCCTTCCAGCGAAATAATCAGCTGGGTATCGCCTTTTTTGCCATTATCGGCATTCCAGACCATCAGGCCCTCCGAATCACGGCGGTTCTTTTTAAGCTTCTTTCCTTTGGAATCAAGCAGCTTGGCAGCAAAAACGGGGGTTACCGATTTAATCAGATCATTCTCAATCACCAGACGAAAGTGATAAACCCGCCCCCTATCCGACACTGCGTACAACAACTGCTCATCTTCATCCCAGGCCAGTCCCGACAGCTCGGTTACCTTAAGGCCATTAACTTCAGTAGTCGATGGAATAACATAATGATCAAGAATGGTCAGGTCTTCGGAATTAACGGTGCCGATGGTGTTTCTGCTATCAGTAATCGCAGGCAAACTGCAGGCCGAAATCAGCACAAACAGCACGGCACCGCTAAACAAACGTAAATTCATTATTTGCCACCCCGGAAATGAGCACCATAACCATGGTAGTTTTTGCGCAACTGAACCGGCTCAACATCAGGCTGCTGCTTTTTCTTCATGCGCAGATTCAGGAATTCCACCGCCAGCGAAAAAGCGATAGCAAAATACAGATAGCCTTTGGGCATGTGATGACCAAAACCTTCGGCAACCAATACTGCCCCGACCAACACCAGAAAAGCCAGCGCCAGCATTTTCACGGTAGGGTGCTCTTCAACAAAGTCACCAATCGCCTTGGCGGCAAACATCATCACCCCGATCGCCACCATCACTGCAGCAACCATAATAAACAGCTCATCAGCCAAACCAATGGCTGTAATCACAGAATCCAGCGAGAAGATAATGTCGATAATGGCAATTTGTACGATGACCATCATGAAAGTGGAGTTCTTAGCAGCGGGCGCATTGATTTCCTCCTCTCCCTCAAGGCTGGCATGAATTTCAACCACCGCTTTGTAGATCAGAAACAGGCCACCGAACAATAACACCAGATCACGGCCACTAACCGCATGCTCCATAACGCTAAACAGCGGTGTGGTCAATTTTGCCACCCAGGCGATTGAAAACAGCAATAAAATCCGGGTGCCCATAGCCGCTAATAAACCGAACCTGCGTGCTGACTGCCGTTGTTTTTCCGGCAGCTGATTAACCATCAGAGTAAGGAAAATAATGTTATCGATACCTAACACAATTTCCAGCACGGTCAGGGTCAGAAAAGCGCTCCAGAGGTTAATATCTAATAAAAATTCCATATTTTGCGCAGTTATTTTCGTTAGTCGTGCCACGCAGTGTAATCACTTCTGCAACAGTCTGCCAGATACTGGGACTAAACCTGAGCGGTCTGGTGGGCACCCTGATCTGGGCAACCATTGGTGCGGTGAGATTATTCTTTTTATTATCAGCCTGATAAAAGCAGTTATAGAACTATGTCCTTTACTCAAGCACCGGAGTAAGGGGCATATTCAGTCATTCACAAACGGATTTACAAAACGCACGCCACCCAAGACCTGCCCATGTTGAAAATCTTCGCTTATCAATGTTTTTACGCCATTTTCTTTGCTGACTGCCCAAAGTAAAGCATCCCAGAATTGCAATGAGTGGCCGTGCACAGCAGCTAAAGCATTCGACAACGTTTGCGCTGAAGGAAGAATAACGGGGAAAAGAATCTGCCAGTCTTCTATTTGTGCTTTTGCATCATCAGCAGGCATTTTTCCTTTGCGGACAGCCGCAAAATAAAATTCGCTCAAAGCCTGCAAAGTTAATACACCAGTCTGCTCAAGTGCAGTGCGCTCAATAATTTCCAGCGCCTGATCCTGCTTGATACCCGCATCAGCATCGACGGAATAAATCAGAATATTAGTATCCAGAGTGACCAAAACTTCACTCATAAAGCGCTTCCCGATTCACTCCCTGTCCACCCAGCTGATAACCGTTACGACTTCTCTTGCGTAAACGTGCTAACGCAGCTTTCTTTTCCTCTGAAAGACCTTCTTCCTCTGTTACCGGCAATAAACGGGCGACGGGTTTACCATGTTTGGTAATCAGTATCTCATCACCAACAGCCAGATTTTTAATATGACGCGAAAGGTGCTGATTTGCTTCACGCAGATTAATGACTTGTTGCATACGCTTCACCAAAATGTAGGACGTTCTACATTAGGCTAAACAAGAAAAAGCATTTTGTAAACATCAAATGTCATTCAGAGATGTGCAGACAGTGGAAAAGGGACGTCCGATTTGCATCCCTCCTCTTTTACGATGCCGACAAAACTAAACCAGCTTCATCGCCTGCTGATCCGCATGATAAGACGACCTCACAAGCGGCCCGCTGGCCACATGTTCAAAACCAATCGATTCACCGTACTCACGCAGCTCTTCAAACTCATCCGGCGAGTAATAACGCTCCACCGGCAGATGTGAATCAGAGGGCGCAAGGTACTGGCCAACCGTCAGCATCCGGCAGCCATGCGCACGCAAATCACGCATCACCGCTTTAATTTCTTCGATCTCCTCACCCAGACCGACCATCAGGCCGGACTTGGTCGGTACCTCCGGATGGCGCTCACCAAAACGTTTGATCAGATCCAGTGACCACTGGTAATCCGCACCGGGACGTGCCTGCTTATACAAACGCGGCACGGTTTCCATATTGTGGTTAAACACATCCGGCGGCTCAACCGACATTTCATCAATGGCAATATCCATCCGGCCACGGAAATCCGGGGTCAGCACTTCCACCTTGATGCCCGGCTGAGCCTCACGTGCTGCGCGCACACAATCCGCAAAATGCCTGGCGCCACCATCACGCAGATCATCCCGATCCACCGACGTGATCACCACATATTTCAGCTTCATATTACGGATCGCATCCGCCATATGCTGCGGCTCATTCTCATCCACCGGCAACGGACGACCATGTCCGACATCACAGAACGGACAGCGCCGGGTACAGACCTGGCCCAGAATCATAAAAGTCGCCGTACCGTGTCCGAAACACTCCGGCAGATTGGGGCAGGAAGCCTCCTCACACACCGTATGCAGCTTGTTGTTGCGCAGCATGCCACGCACCTTTTCAGCCTGCGAGGCAGTCGGCAGCTTCACACGTAACCAGGACGGTTTCTTCAGGACTTCATCTTTCGGCTTGGGAACCACTTTAACCGGGATACGTGCCACTTTATCAGCACGGCGTAAGGGGACACCGGGCTCAGGCCGGACGGGAGCAGACGGATTATTTGACATGTTTTCTACCTGATACTTAAATCTTGCAGTGCATTATACACCCGGAACAGCCCGCTCATTCATAACAACAGAAACCGCGGGCAAACCCGGTTAATACATATGCTGGCCGCCATTAACTGACAGCGTTGAGCCGGTAATAAAGCCCGCTTCATCCGCGACCAGAAACTCAACACAACGGGCAATATCTTCAGCTTTACCCAAACGGCCCACCGGAATTTTGGCAATAATCTTCTGCAAGACATTTTCCGGAACCGCACGAACCATATCGGTATCCACATACCCCGGTGCAATTGCGTTCACAGTGATACCTTTGCCCGCACCTTCCTGCGCCAGTGCCTTGGTAAACCCGTGAATACCGGATTTAGCGGCGGCATAGTTAACCTGACCATATTGTCCGGCCTGACCATTTACAGAGCCAACGTTCACAATGCGGCCAAAACCTTTGTCACGCATGCCGTCAATCACGCAACGGCTCATGTTAAAACAAGAGCCCAGATTGGTATCCAGCACCTGCTGCCAGTTATCAGCATCCATCCGATGCAAAGTTCCGTCACGGGTAATCCCGGCATTATTCACCAGTATTTCCACCGGGCCGCCAAAGTCTTCAGCAATCTGCTTCACACCCGCCTCACACTGGGCAAAATCAGATACATCGAACTTATACACCGGAATGCCGCTGCTTTCGGAAAACTCCCGCGCCCGTTCATCGTTACCGGCATAATTAGCCGCCACTTTATAACCTTTATTCTTCAGCGCAACAGCAATAGCCGCGCCAATACCCCGGGTTCCACCCGTTACCACTGCGATTCTTTCCATAGTCTTTCCTCCGGTTCGGTAAAATAATTTTATCTTATTGATTAAATGCCACCGTCAGTATATTACACCCACGGTGGTAAATTTTAGCGGTACATCACAAGTTTACCTGAACTTTACTTACGCTTCTTCGGCGCATATAAATCCGTAATCGTCCCTTCAAACATCTCAGCCGCCATCGCCACAGTCTCAGACAAGGTCGGGTGCGGGTGCACAGTCAGACCAATATCAGCGGCATTCGAGCCCATCTCAATCGCATGCGCCACTTCAGCAATCAAATCACCGGCATTGGTACCGACAATCCCGGCACCAATCACCCGCTCATTGGTCTCATCAAAGATCAGCTTGGTCATGCCCTCATCGCGTCCCAGCGACAGGGCTCGGCCACTGGCGGCCCACGGGAAGACACCTTTGCCGTATTTAATGCCCTTGGCTTTGGCTTCTTCCTCAGTCACCCCGACCCAGGCAATTTCCGGATCGGTATACGCCACCGACGGAATAACCCGCGCATCAAAATGGCTTGGCAGGCCGGATGCCGCTTCTGCGGCGGTCTTGCCTTCATGGACGGCTTTATGTGCCAGCATCGGCTGACCAATAATGTCACCAATCGCATAAATATGCGGCTGGGTGGTACGCATCTGGGTATCCACCACCTGCACAAAACCACGTGCGTCCACCGCCACACCGGCATTCTCCGCACCAATCTGCTTACCATTCGGCGTACGCCCAACAGCGACCAGCACCCGGTCATACAATTGCGGCTCAGCCGGTGCATTCTTGCCTTCAAAGCTGACTTTCATTCCGGCATCCGTTGCTTCCACTTTGGTGACCCGGGTTTCCAGCCAGATATTCTCATAACGCTTCTTGATCCGGTTTGCATACGGCTTAACCACATCACGATCCGCACCGGCAATCAGTCCGGGCAACATTTCCACCACGGTGATCTTCGCCCCCAGAGAAGCGTATACCGTCGCCATTTCCAGACCAATAATACCGCCGCCGATGACCAGCATATGCTCAGGTACACCATCCAGCGCCAGTGCGCCGGTGGAATCAATCACCCGTGGATCATCCGGAATAAACGGCAGCTTCACCGCCTCAGAACCGGCGGCAATCACCGCATTTTTAAACTGAACGACCGTCTTACCGCCATCTTCCGCGACGACTTCGACATGGTTCGGATCAAGGAATTTACCGACACCGCTGACCACCTGTACCTTGCGCTGTTTAGCCAACCCGGACAGACCACCGGTCAAACGCCCGACCACTTTTTCTTTCCAGCCACGCAGCTTGTCCAGATCAATCTTCGGCTTGCTGAACTCGACACCGAATTCACTCATTTCTTCCGATTCATCAATCACTTTCGCCGCATGCAGCAGCGCCTTGGACGGAATACATCCCACATTCAGACACACTCCACCCAACGTAGACCAACGCTCAACCAGCACGGTTTTCATGCCCAGATCAGCGGCGCGGAACGCAGCGGTATAACCGCCCGGCCCGGCACCCAGTACCAGCATGTCGCAGGAAACATCGGCATGACCGCTGAAACTGGCAGCAGCCGGGGCAGAGACAGTTTGCCCCCCCATCCCCGACCCTTCCCCCGCAGGGGGGGAAGGGGGCACAGCTGTACCGGAACCGGATTGCTCCCTCCCCCCTTGCGGGGGAGGGCTGGGGAGGGGGGAAGCACCCGCACCTTCCACTTCCATCAGACACACTACCGTACCCTCTGACGCCTTATCACCCACACTCAGCTTCAGCTCTTTCACCGTACCGGCATGCGAAGACGGCACATCCATGGAAGCCTTATCAGACTCCAGGGTGATCAGCGCATCATCCTCAGCCACCACATCACCCGGTGCAACCAATACCTCAATCACATCCACATCAGCGAAGTCACCAATATCCGGGACTTTAATTTCGATTACATTACTCATTCTTCACTCCCGGATTACAGCATCAGATTACGAACATCAGACAAAACAAACGCCAGATGGCTGACGAAGCGCGCCGCATAGGCACCATCAATCACCCGGTGATCATAAGACACCGCCAGCGGCTGAATCAGGCGATCCACAATCTCACCATTCACCCGCTTCAGACGCTCCTGTGAACGGGTCAGGCCGAGAATGCCGACCTCCGGTGCATTGACAATCGGGGTAAAGTTAGTGCCGCCGATGCCGCCCAGACTGGAGATTGAGAAGCAGCCACCGGACATATCCGTCGCTTTAAGCTTGCCGTCACGCGCCTTTTTGGAAATCTCACCCAACTCACGCGCCAGCTCAAACATGCCCTTACGGTCCACATCACGAATCACCGGCACCACCAGACCATCCGGCGTATCCACGGCAATACCGATATTGTAAAACTTACGCATGATCAGGTTTTCACCGGCATCATCCATCGCCGCATTGAACTTCGGATACTCTTTCAGCCCGGCAACCACTGCCTTCATCATGAATACCAGCGGGGTGAAGTTAAAGCCCATTTCCTTGGCCTTACCCTTGATGCTGTTGCGGTACGCTTCCAGCTCGGTAATGTCCGCTTCATCAAAGTGTGTCACCTGCGGCACATTCAGCCATGCCTTGTGCAGATGTTTGGCCGACAGCTTACCGATCCGGCTCATCGGCACCGTTTCAATCTCACCAAACTTGCTCCAGTCCGGTTGAGTGATCAATGGGATGCCCATCTCACCACCGGCTGCCGGTGCGGCCGGTTTAGATGCCGCCTGAGCAGGCACCGCAGACTCAGCTGCCTTGGCAGGCTGGCCGTCACCGGCACTAAAGCCGCGCAAATCTTCCTCAAGAATCCGGCCATGACGCCCGGAACCTGCTACTTTCGTCAGGTCAATATTCAGCTCACGGGCAATACGCCGTACCGAAGGACTGGCATGCGCACGGCGGAAAGCTTCTGCATCCGCAATACTGGAAGCGGCCGGAACCCGCGTCGGCGCTTTGCCTGAGCCACTGCTGGCTGAGGCCGGAACCGGCGCGCTATCTGCCGCAGCACGGGTGCCGCCTTTGGTTTCCAGCAGCAGAATCAGACTGCCTTCCGAGACTTTGTCACCCACCGCCACCTTCAGCTGCTTAACCACCCCGGCCGTGGGTGCCGGAATATCCATCGAGGCTTTGTCTGACTCCAGAGTAATCAGCGAGTCCTCTTCGGCCACCGTATCACCTTCCGCGACCAGTACCTCAATCACATCCACATCAGAGAAGTCACCAATATCCGGCACATGAATCTCTTCCAAACCGCCGCCACCATAACCACTGCCACCGGCACTCGGCGCTGCTGCAGAGGCTGCCGGACTGCCGCCGACCTTTGGTTGTGCTGCATCCGTTGCGACATTAACACTACTTTCCTCAGAGTCTTCCAGCAACAGGATCAGGCTGCCTTCCGACACCTTGTCACCGACAGCAACCTTAATCTCTTTCACCACCCCGCCCATTGAGGCCGGAATATCCATGGAGGCCTTATCTGACTCCAGGGTAATCACTTCATCATCAATGGAGATGGTATCTCCCACACTGACCAGAATTTCAATCACATCAACATCGGAAAAATCACCAATGTCGGGTACTAACATTTCTTTACTCATGGTTTTTCGCTCCGATTATGCGTACAGGGGGTTGGGTTTATCAGCGTCAATACCGTACTTTTCCATCGCTTCCAGTACGGTCTTCGCGGTGATTTTGTTTTTAGCACGGCTGGACTTCTGCTGATCCGCCAGTGCTTTCAGCGCGGTCACCGTCACGTAATAACGATCCACCTCAAAGTGTGCCCGCAGCGCTTGACGACTGTCAGAACGCCCAAAGCCATCTGTACCCAGTACATGGTAATCATTGCTGATAAACGGACGGATCTGCTCGGCATACAACTTCATATAATCCGTCGCCGCAATCACCGGCCCCTCTGCATCCTCCAGACATTTTTCCACCCAGGACTGACGTGGTTTCTGATCCGGATGCAACAGATTCCAGCGCTGCACGTCCTGACCATCACGCGCCAGCTCATTCAGGCTCGGTGTTGACCAGATATCGGCGTTGACATCCCAATCTTCTTTCAGCAGCTCAGCCGCCGCAATCACTTCACGCAGGATCGTGCCGCATCCCAGCAGTTGCACCGTGTGTTTAGCCTTACCTTCTGCAGCACGGAATTTATACATGCCTTTGATAATGCCCTGCTCGGCACCTTCCGGCATCGCAGGCATACTGTAGTTTTCATTCATGGTAGTGAGGTAATAGAACACATTCTCACCGTGCTCATACATACGTTTCATGCCGTCGTGATAAATCACCGCCAGTTCATAGGCAAAGGTCGGATCATAGGACTTGCAGTTCGGAATGAACTGGGCAAACAGCTGGCTGTGGCCATCCTGATGCTGCAGACCCTCACCATTCAACGTGGTACGCCCGGCGGTACCGCCGACCAGAAAGCCGCGAGCCAGCATATCGCCCGCCGCCCAGGCCAGATCACCGATGCGCTGGAAACCAAACATGGAGTAGAAAATATAGACCGGAATGGTCATCACGCCGTTATTGGCGTAGGAGGTGGCCGCCGCGATCCATGAAGACATCGCACCGTCCTCATTAATCCCTTCCTGCAACAGCTGACCTTTCTGGCTTTCCTTATATGGCATGATGTCTTTGGCATCCGCCGGGGTATATTTCTGGCCTTCATGGGCATAAATACCGACCTGACGGAACATGCCTTCCATACCAAAAGTACGTGCCTCATCCGGTACAATCGGCACCAAACGCGGGCCGATGTCTTTATTCCGAGCCACCGCCACCATAATCCGCACCATTGCCATGGTGGTCGACATGGTACGCTCACCGGTATCCTGCAGCAGGGCATCAAAAATCGACAGATCCGGAATCTTCAGCGTTTCAAATTCCTGTGCGCGGCTTGGCAGATAACCGCCCAGTGCCTGCCGTTTTTCATGCAGATATTTCATCTCCGGCGAATCAGCCGCAGGCTTATAAAACTCGGCAGACTCAACCTGCTCATCCGTCACCGGAATATTAAAACGATCCCGCAGCTTGCCTAACTGGCTGACACTGAGCTTCTTTTGTGAGTGGCTGATATTCATCCCTTCACCGGCCTCGCCCATGCCGTAACCTTTAACCGTATGCATCAGAATCACGGTCGGACGGTCCGGGGTATTCACTGCACGATGATAGGCCGCGAAGACCTTCTCCTGATCATGGCCACCGCGCATCAGGTCATAATAAATCTGATCATCGGTCATATCTTTGACCAGCTCTTCCATACCGTACTTGATGAACAGGTTTTCACGCACATAGGCGCCGCCCTTATTTTTAAAGTTCTGGTATTCACCATCAACGATTTCCAGCATCGCCTGTTTCAGCCGGTCACCATACACCGGGTCATTCAGCAACGGATCCCAGCCCGAGCCCCACAATACCTTAATGACATTCCAACCCGCACCGCGGAAGTTACCTTCCAGCTCCTGCACAATCTTACCGTTACCACGCACCGGGCCATCGAGGCGCTGCAGATTACAGTTGACCACAAATACCAGATTATCCAGCTTTTCACGCGCGGCCAGCGAAATAGCGCCCTGTGACTCCGGCTCATCCATTTCCCCGTCGCCCAGGAAGGCCCAGACCTTACGCTGATCGGAGAGCTTTTCAACTTTGGCTGCCAAACCCCTGTTTTGTAAATACTTAATAAAACGGGCCTGATAAATCGCCATAATCGGCCCAAGTCCCATCGAAACCGTGGAGAATTGCCAAAACTCAGGCATCAGATAAGGATGCGGATAGGAAGAAACTCCTTTCCCGCCAGCCTCAACCCGGAAATTATCCAGCTGCTCTTCCGAAATACGCCCCTCAAGAAAGGCACGCGCATAGGTACCCGGTGCGGTATGCCCCTGTACAAACAGCAAATCACCACCGGAGGGATGATCCTTACCCTTCCAGAAATGGTTGTAACCCACTTCATACATAATGGCCGAAGACTGGAACGAAGCGATGTGACCGCCCGGCTCGGCTGGCTTGCGGTTCGCCTTGACCACCATCGCCGTCGCGTTCCAGCGCAGGGCACGCAAAATATTGCGCTCAATTTCCAGATCGCCCGGATAAGCCGGTTGCTGGGCCACGGGAATAGTGTTTACATAAGACGTGCGGCTGTCGGGCGGTTCAACACCTGCCTCGTAAGCGGCATCAATCGTTTTGTCGAGCAGGTAACGGGCACGCTCAGCGCCTTCCCGTTCAATCACTACATCAATGGCTTCCTGCCACTCTCCGGTTTCCCGGGGGTCAATATCATGGTAATCGTTACTCATAGCGAGCAATCTCCTGGCGGTATCAGTTTAAGTATCGGGTTTGTTTTATTGTAAAAAGCAGCTTACTACTTCTTTTGGTATAGGTCTTGTTTCTTGCCTATGCCATTTGGGAGGTGAAAATACTATACTGCAGTGCAAAAATCTACTTTTAACACACGGCGACTGAATTATTTAAAATAAAAAATTATTTATCATATACTTACAACTATTAAATAAATTTTATTGATTTATGCCGGCGGCGGTAAGCCTCGTTTTTGTTACTTTTCACGGTTAGTCGCTTCTGCTTACCTCACACGTCCGGTAAAAAACACCTGTATCACTTGCCTGAACTGCCTGTAGTTGGCTATCTTGCCTTGTCCCCCGGGAAAGAGGCTGAGAGAAAGACGATGATTGATGACAAAGTCGCACAACGTAATGTCGTGGTGCTGGTGCTGGCACAGATGTTTCTGGGCGCACAAATGCCCATCCTGATTATTGTCGGGGGACTGGCCGGTGCGTTTCTGGCCGATAATAAGGCGCTGGCGACCCTGCCGATTTCACTGATGATGCTGACCACCATGCTGATGGCCGGCCCCATCTCATTATTCATGGGGCGTTATGGCCGCCGCACCGGGTTCTTTCTGGGTATTGCTGCCGGTGCAATGGGCGGGATGCTGGGGACACTGGCTATTTTTGAGCGGGAATTTATCTTACTGCTGGTTGCTGCGGTATTTTCCGGTATTTATCAGTCCTGTCAGGCTTACTACCGTTTTGCTGCCGCTGATACTGCCTCTGATGATTTCAGGCCACGCGCCATTTCATGGGTACTGGCGGGTGGTCTGGGTGCAGCCTTACTGGGGCCGGAACTGAGTGCCCGCTTTCATGACTGGTTTCCGCTGGCACCATTCGCCGGGGCTTATCTGGCAATTGCCGCATTGAATATCATCTTTGCACCACTGATGTTGTTTCTGAATATTCCCCGACCGAAACCGGAAGCAGCAACAGCAGTTAAACTGCCACTATTCGACATTCTGCGCCGCCCGCCAGTCACCATCGCGATTCTGTGTGGCATGGTGTCCTATGCCTTAATGGTACTGGTCATGACAGCGACCCCGCTGGCAATGCAGGGCTGTGGCTTTTCCACCGAAACGGCTTCTGATGTGGTGCGCTGGCATGTGGTTGCCATGTTCGCGCCCAGCTTTTTTACCGGTGACCTGATTAAACGCTTCGGGGTCAGGCCGGTTATATTCTCCGGACTCCTGTTACTGGGCTTATGCGGCGTGATTGCGCTGCTGGATGTGGCGCTATTGAACTTCTATGTGGCACTGATTTTACTGGGACTGGGCTGGAATTTCGGTTTTATTGGTGCCACCACCTTACTCGCCAGCGTGATCAAACCGGAAGAACGGGCGCGGATTCAGGGCTTTAATGACTTCTGTGTATTCGGACTGGTGGCGTTTGCTTCATTCAGCTCCGGCGGCTTGCTGAACTGGCAGGGCTGGGATGCGGTACAACTGGCAATGCCACCGTTTTTGCTGGCGGCGATGCTGGGGTTGTGGTGGTTACGCAAGCATCCGGCTGCGCACTAAAACAGGAAAAATTTAATTTACGCTGGCTAATAGCCTGTAATTAAAACCAATAATTTGGGTAGCGCCGCATTGGTGAAAAATTATTAATAATCAGCGCCACCACCAGCATAACACCGACCCCCTCCAATACAGGGTTTATCACATACCAGTAAGACAGGGCATGCACATGGTCGCTACCGATAACAGCAATCAGCGCAGTAGCCCCGCCCGGCGGATGTGTGGTGCGGGTCAGATACATGGCCAGAACCGCCAGTGACACAGCCAGTGCCGAAGTCAGCCACAGTGGCTCCGGCAACCACAGATAAACGGTTACCCCGATCATTGCAGACAAGAGGTGTCCGCCGATAACGTAGCGGGGTTGAGAAAAAGGTGCGCTCGGTGAACCATATAGCAGCACAGCGGTTGCACCAAAGGAGCCGATTAAAAACAGGTTGTCCTGTGCAGTCAGATCATTTGTCGTTCCCAGCCACCCTACCAGTGCAATGCCAATAAATGCCCCCAGCCATGAACAAAAAGCGTTACGCCATAAAATCGGGTGCGGTGACGGATTGCCTCCCCCCTTCATTTTCGCGAAATAAGCACGTAACACACCTTTCACTGTCTGTACCTGTCGATTTTACTGTCAGCAACGCTACCACTCTTTGCCGCCATAATGCATCCTCCTTATGGGAGGGGAGATCCGGCGAAAAGTAATTTACGTTACTACTTATTGCTTAGGTTATTAAATTTTTCTGTACGATCAATTCAGAAACTTATGACATTTTTGTTACGCCGGTAAAATATAAGTGTAAGTTTAAAATTCCTGTGCTACAGTAAACCTGAGACTGTAAACACAAACAGGCTTGATTTAGAGTAAAACCTTAGAGTAAAAAATGATACTGAACACTTCGCTACACTGCGTCACCCGTGAGTCATGTACATCCTGAAGCTATTCATACCCCTTTTTTCCAAATAAGTGATCTTACTCCGTCTAAGGCACGCTTAGGCGTGTGAATTAATTTATTTCAGGAGACATGCAATGTCAGACAAATCTACCGGTACCGTTAAGTGGTTTAACGCAGAAAAAGGCTACGGCTTCATCAACCAGGACAATGGTGGTGCTGATGTATTCGTACATTTCCGTTCAATCCAGGGCGATGGTTATAAGTCATTGAACGAAGGACAGAAAGTTTCTTTCGACACCGAACAAGGCCAGAAAGGTCTGCAGGCTGCTAACGTAGTTCCTATGTAACCGGAACTGCAGGCTTGTTATAAAAAAAGGACGGCATTTTGTCGTCCTTTTTTATGGGATTTTATTATTTCAAGCGATTCGGTGACTTACTCGATTCACTCAGGCCGATGCCCGGAAGCCGGATGCCCCGATAAGTTATCAGTATCACTCCTGCTATCTCTCCGGCCTGGACGGAAATCATGAAAACCGGATGATAATTTTTTATACGGTTCATTACTGGCTAACTGCGCGATCAGAGCAGCCCGGGTTTCATCCCTGTATTTTTCACCGAGACTCTCACATAAACTATTTGCCAATAAAAATCGCTGGGTAACCTCCAGCCGCCCCTGAAACAGAGTCAGTTGTGACAGGGTTTTTCCATAAAGATAAAAATTAATTCCGGCAATGAATTCAATCAGCGCCCCGCCAATCACAGAAATCAACGGTAACTCAGAGCCATCCTTGCCCAAAACCTGAAACACAATGGCTGCCATAAAAAACAGTAGCCCTACCACACTGGCGATTAATGCCCAGCGAAAACTACGTCCTGCCTGTTCCAGTGACAAATCATAAAATCGTGACAACAGACTGATCTGTGAGGCGGCAATTCCTTTCACATCGTCGGTTTTAGCATCATTCAGCTGTCTGACTGCAACATCAGCAGCTTTTGAAATCGGCTCCTGCCGCGCCGGATGCATCAGCAAATCACCGAAATAGCCGGGCTGCTTTTTAGCTGTTTCCTCCGGAATAGAATCGCTCATCGCCTCTCCACTTTCGTACACTGTTCAGTATCAATACATTTAGTATAGCTCTGTTAGCAAACAGTTTTTACTCAGCTTTCACTGCTCGAATTGCCTCAAATTAAAAGTAACCGAAGGCTAGCGTAAACAGGTATCGTTGCCTCAAATTACAGGTAACCCGACAGCAAGAGGTTACCCCCGATGACCCGACAGGAAAAACAAGCTTACTTTGAGGCCATTTACCCCCGTTACCGTCGTGCTTCCCAGCCGGAGAAAAGCCGTATTCTGGATGAGTTCTGCTCGGTTTGCGGTTATCGGCGAAAATACGCTATTCGCAAATTGGGTCGCCGTCCCACAGCCGCTCAGCCCCGCAAGAAACCGGGGCGTGTCTCCCGCTACAACCAGCCTGACGTCATCAAGGTCATCCGTGAAATCTGGTTCGCGACTGACCAGATGTGCGGTAAGCGCCTGGCGGCAGCGATACCGGAATGGCTGCCCCATTATGAAAGGATGCACCCGGAATTGACCGCCTCTGTCCGGAATACCGTACTGGCAGCCTCACCGGCCACACTGGATCGTCTGCTCAAACCGGCTCGGGTGCAAACGCCTAAAGGCTTGTCGGGCACTCGCCCCGGCACCCTGCTTAAACAGCAGATTCCGATTCGCAGTGGCTACTGGGATGTGTCACAACCGGGCTTTATGGAAGCCGATACCGTCGCTCATTGCGGCAATTCCTTAGCGGGTGACTTCGTCTGGAGTCTGACGTTAACGGACATTCTCACCGGATGGACCGAATGCCGGGCGACCTGGAATAAAGGTTCAACCGGGGTGGTCAATCAAATCAAAGCGATAGAGCAGGCTTTGCCTTTTGCCTTGAGGGGCTTTGATTGTGATAACGGCAGTGAGTTTCTCAACTACCATTTGCTGCGTTACTTCACCGATCATCCCGGTCAACCTCAATTCACCCGGTCACGGCCTTACCGGAAAAATGATAACGCCCATGTTGAGCAGAAAAACTGGACACACGTGCGCCACCTGTTCGGCTATGACCGTCTGGAGGATCAGACACTGGTCAGTCAGATGAATGACTTGTATGCCCATGAATGGAGCCTGCTACAGAACCATTTCCGCCCCACCATGAAGCTGAAGGAGAAACAGCGGGTCGGCGGACGCTACCAAAAGAAATACGCACCACCGGAAACACCTTATGCCCGGATGATGGTCTCAGAGGCCGTCAGTGATGAAGCCAAAGCCGCATTGAAAACACAGCATGAACAGCTCAATCCGTTTGAACTGAAAGCCACTATTGAGGCAAAATTAAAGGCCATTTTTAACAAGGTCACGGTTACCTCCAATGTGAGGCAACGTATATGACCCTTCGGTTACTTTTTCTTTTGAGGCAATGCGACTAATCAATGGCAGGTCGTGGGCAATAGCCGTCGCAGCAATCAGGCCATCAGGAATCAACAAACCGTGACTCAGGCGATATTGCTTCAATAACTCAGTCGCTTTTACCGAAATTTCACTGCTCAACCGGATTCGATCCAGGCGTTGCAGGAATTTTTCCAGATCGTGCAGTTCCTGTTTATTCCGGCATCCGACAACCAATTCAAGCTCGGTGACTGTGCTGATAGCAATACCCGATCCGGACTGCAGCGCCTTCAGGCAGTTAACGGCCTCGGGAATTTCTTTTCCGGCATCAATCAATATATCGGTATCGACCAGTGTTGCCATCGTTATGACCAATCCTGTTGGCGCAGGTCGCGTACCCACTCACTGCTATCCTGCATGTCTTCACGGCCTTTCCAGATACCTATGAAAGGTTCGTCTTCCAAGCTATTGGTCTTGTCGGCCGCAGATGTTTTTGCAGGCAAATAACGGGAGCGCAGGAACTCGATGAAATGCAGTGCTTCTTTCTGTGCTTCGGGGGGTAAAGCGGTAAAGTTTTCCATTAAGTCTTCAGAGCTTATTGTTTCCATCATTTTTTCCTTGTAAATATCATCGTATAGATGGTTAAGATGAATTTTAGCATGACATGCCTGCCTGTTGTTTAAGTTCGGCCAGCTCTGCATCGCGGCGGTGATAGCCGGTTTCGTTGATCAGGCGTTCGGCTTCTAGGATGTGGCCTTTGAGAGTGAGGATGCCGGGTTCGTCGGGGTCGGCCAGTTCGGGTGGGAGGGTTCGTTGTTCTCGGTCTGGGGTGGCTTCGGGGTATTGAGTGGGGTCGGCTTCTATGGCCAAGATCAGGCGGGCCATTTCGAGGTGGTAGTCGGTTAGGTGGAGGCGCATGCCGGAGGATTCGGCAATTTCGTAGGTTTCAATAATGATATTAACTGAGTTTTGGTATTCCCTCGACTCAGCATACCATCGACTTTTAATTAGTAAATATACAGGTATCACCTCTCTAGGAGCATAACTAAGGACTGTTTTACCTGTAACATCAATACAGATTTTTGCCTTAACCAAGTCACCTTTGAGCAAGTAAATTTTACTAGCCAATGTCATTGCGTACAAAGTTTCAGGAGGCTCATAATCATTTCTACCAACCTCAATAATAGCCATTGCTCTATTAAGCGCTTCCTCTGACCTACCCATATGAAGCAAGTACTCACAGTACTTGACTCCAGCAAAACCATGCAAAAAAGGTATTTCATCATTTAGATCTGCTACTACCCCTTCTGCTTGCTTAAAATAGCCCTCGATCTCGGAAAACCCATATTGAAAGCAAATATCGGCATAATTTGATATACCAATCCAGAATTGCTCCTTTGCCTTTATTAGAAGCTTTTTATCATTTGACTGGATTAACGCTTCAATAGCATCTTGGGCAACCTCTATACCTTTTTGTTGCAAGTGCCCCGCATACTCAATATTGCCGAGAGCCAAATTCAGCTCACTAAAATTATTTAAATTTGCAGATAAATCAATAGGATTTAAACTCTGTTCAAATAGGTGCAGTGACTTTTCAAGTGGTATACGAGCCTCATCTAGTCTACCTATAATTCTCAAATCAATGCTTGCTCGGCTATAAAGCATCGCTTGCAAGGACTTATCTAACTGTTTTGGCAGCTTTCCCCAGCCCTCTTGGAAAAAGTAGCCAATACAAGACAGATCTTCATTTGCACCAACAAGCTTCCTTAGTAAGTAATTAACATTTTCTCTTTGCAAACGATAAACGAACAACTCCCATGACTCCGTATAACTACCAGACTTACACCCATGCGCCACAGCCCGAAACAACGGCTGCATCTCCTCCAAAGTATCTGGCTGATATTTCTTCGGCAACCCCTTATAATACTCATACAAAACCGTATGCGCCTGCCGCCAAACCTCCCCCTCATTTTCCTTCAACTGCCGCCCAAAATACTCCTGAATCAACGGATGACAATCAAATAAATCCTCCCGCCCCTCATGCTCCGACATCATCCGAAACTTACCCAGCAAATCCCGTCGCGCCACCAACCAAGCCTTCTTCGGCACCCCCTCCGTCAGCCCAGGAATCTCAGCCTCCCATAGCACCTCCAGCACTTCCTGCTCCACCGGATGATCAAACAGACCCAACAAATATAACAATCGTAGTTCTGTTGAAGGTTCACCGTTTTCATCTGTCAGCCAATGCTGATAAGCCTGCATCACCTTAAACGCATGCCGCTCCACATCATCATAATCGCCGATCAACTCGGTCAGCGTATCGCGCTTACGCACATCCCCGTCCAGATAAGTCGCCAGCGCATTACCCAACAAATGCAGTGCCAAAGCATGCCGCCCGTACTCCTCCACTGCCGCCAGCATATCCGCCTCACGCCCGGACACCCCAAACGAACGCAATAAAGCCACGCCATCTTCCGGCTGCAGATTATCCAGCGGATAAGAAACCACCTGCTTGCGCCCCTTCAGCTCATGCACTTCCAGCCGCGTGGTAATAATACAAAGACTGCTATGATCCCCGACCAGACAACGCAGCATCTTCCGAATTGCCCGGTCTTTCAGCTCCCCGCGCATCCCGCGCCCAACCTGCTGCAACGGCTCCAAGCCATCCAGTACCAATAAACAGCGTCGCTCCCGCAGCAAATCAGCCACGTACTCGCCTTTCTCTTCCTCGGTATTAAAATCCGAAACCGTCTTATCCGAACCCAGCGACTTCAGCGCCTGCATGAAGAATGGTGTGGCGGAAATTTGCTTATCCTCACTGGAGCCCTGCGAATAGAACGACCAGGCAATCAGCGCCTCGATTTTATCGTGATTCTCATCCAGCCAATGCCGGATCAGCTTGGTCTTGCCCGTACCACCGGAAGCAATGAATTGAACGATATTCGGTTTATCACGTTTAGCCCCTCGCCCTGTGAGGGAGAGGGGTTGGGGTGAGGGTGTTTCAGGCTCACCGGCAAAAGCCCGATCCAGCAACTCCAGTTCTTCTCTGCGGCCAAATAACTCCCCCTCAACCGTCGGCAAATCATCTGAATGGATAGTCCGCACAAAACGCGGCCTGCCCAGTTCCGGCATTTTTGTGCCCAGTTCACCACGCAGGTGCCGGTAAAGATGCTCATACCCCAGCGGCAAACTCAGATCATAATGGCTGTTACCAAATAAAATCGTGGGGATATGCTGTTTATCATCCGGATTAAACAGAATGGGAATAAACCTGAAATTGAGAGTACGATCCCGGTACAGCGTGTTATAGATCAGCGAGCCTTCCCAAGCGACGCCCAGCCCTTTACCCTCCTCTTCTTCCAGCTGTAAGCGACGTAAATAAATTGCCGTACAAACCATCAGCACAAAATCTGCATCACGAATTCCTTTATCCATTTTGCGGGGCCAACCTTCCGGCGGTGCCGGTTCATACTGATCAATCCAGCAATCAATTCCATCACCCCTCAAGCGATTGGACAGGGCCAGCACACGCTCACGATGCGCCTCTGAATCATGGCTATAGCTGATAAAAACCTTGCTCATACGGTTTGGCTTACCCTATATGACTTCTGCTGATCAATTATAACACTGCAATCTCCCAGTGTTGCGAACTGAAAATACCATGCCTTAGTTTGCCACCAGAGAATTCAACTGATTTACCTGGATTTACCTCCTTTTCTTGACCCAGAACAAACAACCCCCATTTCCCCACCTCCTTACATTGCAAGCCCCCAAAAACCGGCCTATCCTCATAAAAATCAAGGAAAAACCATAACGATCCCGACACAGGAGGCGATGCATGTTCCAGATCCGTATTCACGGCCGGGGAGGACAGGGTGTTGTTACTGCCGCTGAAATACTCTCTATTGCAGCATTCAATGAAGACCGCCATGCCCAGGCATTCCCGAGTTTCGGCTCCGAACGCATGGGCGCACCGGTGATGGCTTTCTGCCGTATCGATGACAAGGAAATCCGCCTGCGTGAGCCGGTGCTGCACCCCGATGCGCTGATTATTCAGGATCCCGGTCTGCTGCATCAGGTCAATCTGTTCGAAGAGCTGGCGGAGCACGGTTACATTCTGGTCAACTCCAATCACAGCCTGGCCACGCTGGGGCTGGATGAGTTTCTGGCCCATCATCCGGAAGAACAGATCCGCGTCATTCCGGCCAGCGATATTGCCCGCCAGTATATCGGTCGCCCGCTGCCCAATGCCGCCCTACTGGGCGGATTTGCGGCACTCACCGGATTGCTCAAAATGGCGTCATTAGAGGACGCCATCCGCAGCAAATTCAGCGGCCAAATTGCCGCACAGAATATCGCCGCCGCACAGGCAGCATTCGCCAGTGTCCAACAGGGAGGAACCCCATGTTAAAACAGATTGAAGGCTCGCTGGCGGTGGCTGAGGCCGTTGGCCTGTGCCGCCCGGAAGTGATTTGCGCCTACCCGATCACCCCGCAGACCCACATCGTGGAAAATCTCGGCCAGATGGTTGACAAGGGCCAGATTGAACCCTGTGAATTCATCAATGTGGAGTCCGAATTTGCCGCGCTATCGGTTGCTATCGGGGCCAGTGCTGCCGGAGCGCGCGCCTATACCGCCACCGCCAGCCAGGGTCTGCTGTTTATGGCCGAGGCGGTCTATAACGCATCAGGTCTGGGGCTGCCGATTGTGATGACCATCGGCAACCGCGCTATCGGTGCGCCGATCAATATATGGAATGACCAGCAGGATAGCCTGTCGATGCGTGATGCGGGCTGGATTCAGCTCTACGCCGAAACTAATCAGGAAGCGGTGGATCTGCACATCCAGGCGTTCCGCCTGGCCGAGGAGTTGTCCGTGCCGGTAATGGTGTGCATGGATGGTTTTATCCTCACTCATGCCTATGAGCGGGTCGATATTCCGGCACAGCAACAGGTCGATGCCTTCCTGCCACCCTTTGAGCCGCGCCAGGTACTCGACCCGGCCAACCCGGTCACCATTGGCGCGATGGTCGGGCCGGAGGCTTTTATGGAAGTGCGTTTCTTGGCGCATTACAAGCAGATGCAGGCACTGGGCGTCATTCCGGAGCTGGCCGAAGAGTTTGAGCACCTGGTCGGACGCCATTCCGGCGGACTGGTCAACCCTTACCGCACCGAAGATGCAGACACCATTGTCGTCGCCCTCGGTTCGGTCAACGGCACCATCAAGGACGTGGTGGATGAAATGCGCGAGGAAGGCGTGGCCATTGGCTCACTGTCGATCAGCACCTACCGCCCCTTCCCGCACAAAGCGGTGCGCGCCGCCCTGCAACACGCCCAACGCATTGTGGTGGTGGAAAAATCACTGGCGCTGGGCATTGGCGGCATTGTTGCCACCGATGTGCAAATGGCCGTCGCCGGGCTGAAAAAGCCGGTGCATACCGTGATTGCCGGGCTGGGTGGCCGCCCCATTACCCGCGACTCGCTGCACAAGCTGTTCCGCAAAGCGGATCAGGGCCATCTGACCAATCTGCAATTTCTCGACCTGCGCCATGATGTGGTGCACGAAGAAATTGCCCGTATGGAAAGTGCACGCTGCAGCGGCCCGAGTGCGGCAAACATCCTCAAAGACACCGGCAGTATCGCCAGCCAGATACGCTAGGAGACGGATATGGACACCACGATCAGATTTTACCAGACCGATACCTTTACCGTGGGCAACCGCCTGTTGAACGAGGAAGAACGCAGCGTGCAGGCCGGTCAGCAGCGCACCAATGCCCTCAACTCCGGCCATCGCGCCTGTCAGGGATGCGGTGAGGCACTGGGTGCCCGTTTTGCCGTGGATGCAGCGATGCGTGCCAGCGGCAATGACCTGATTGCCTGCAATGCCACCGGCTGTCTGGAGGTGTTCTCCACCCCCTACCCCGAATCCTCATGGCAGCTGCCGTGGGTGCATTCGCTGTTCGGTAATGCCGCAGCCGTGGCAACCGGCGTGGCCGCAGCCATGAAAGTCAAAGGCAAAGCCACCCGCGTACTGGCCCAGGGCGGCGACGGCGGCACCACTGACATCGGCTTCGGCTGCCTGTCCGGTATGTTTGAGCGCAATGATGACGTGTTATACATCTGTTATGACAACGAAGCTTATATGAATACCGGCGTGCAACGCTCCTCGGCCACCCCGCCTGCCGCACGCACCGCCACCACCATGCCGGTCGGCCAGCACGCAGGCGGCAATGTATTCGGCAAAGGCAAAAGCGTGCCGCTGATTGCCATGGCACATGAAATCCCCTATGTAGCCACCGCTTCCGTCGCCGACCTGCGCGACCTGGAAGCCAAAGTCAGCAAAGCGATGAGCATCCACGGCGCACGTTATATCCATATCCACGTCCCCTGCCCGCTGGGCTGGGGGGCTGACCCGGCGCACACCATCAAACTGGCACGGCTGGCGATTGAATCCGGCCTGTTCCCGGTATTCGAAGCCGAAGACGGCGAAATCACCAGCCACCGCCACATCCGCAAACAGGTACCGGTGGAGGATTATCTGAAGCTGCAGAAGCGTTTCGCCCACCTGTTCCATGAGCCGAAACAGGTGGACATCATCGCCCACTTACAGGCCATCGCTGACCGTCATATCCGCCGTTTCGGACTGCTGCAGGAGGTTAAGGCATGAACAGTAAAGTTGAAAAACCGTTCGCGATCACCCTGGACAAAAACAGCAGCCTGGCCAACCACACCGGTTCCTGGCGCAGCAAACGTCCGGTTTATGTCAACCGCCTGCCGCCCTGCAATGCCACCTGCCCCGCCGGAGAGAATATCCAGAACTGGCTGTTTCATGCCGAGTCCGGAGATTATGAAACGGCGTGGCGCTCACTGACTGAAAACAACCCGCTACCGGCGATTATGGGCCGGGTCTGTTATCACCCCTGCGAAGGGGCGTGTAATCGCGGCCAGCTGGATGAGGCAGTGGGTATTAATGCGGTGGAGCGTTTTCTCGGTGATGAGGCGCTGAAACAAGGCTGGACCTTCGCTAAGCCTGCTGCGGAAAGCGGCAAACGGGTACTGGTAATTGGCTCCGGGCCTGCCGGATTATCAGCCGCCTACCAGCTGCGCCGTCTGGGACATAGCGTCACCATCGCCGAGGCGGAAGCAGCAGCGGGCGGCATGATGCGCTACGGCATTCCGCGTTACCGCCTGCCGCGCCGGGTACTGGATGCCGAAGTACAGCGCATTGTGGATATGGGCGTGGAGCTGCGGCTCAATACCCACGCAGATGACGTGCTGGCGCTGAAAAAGGCGGAAAATTTTGATGCCGTATTCCTCGGTATCGGTGCCGGAATCGCCAAACGTGCCTATATCCCGGCCGGCGATGCCAGCCATATCACCGATGCAGTCAGCGTGCTGCATGAGGTGGAAGACCATCCGCCGTTGCTGGGGCGTAAGGTGGTGGTGTACGGCGGCGGCAATACCGCGATTGATGTGGCGCGTACCGCCCGGCGGCTGGGCGCGGAGGAATCCATCATCGTCTATCGCCGTACCCGCGACAAAATGCCCGCGCATGATTTTGAGGTGAAAGAGGCACTGGAAGAAGGGGTGAAAATGAAGTGGCTGTCCACCATCACCGAAGCGGATGAAGACAGCATCACCATCGAAAAAATGGCGCTGGATGAGCAAGGCTTTCCGCAACCCACCGGTGAGTTCGAAACACTGGCCACCGATTCCGTGGTACTGGCGCTGGGGCAGAATGTGGAGCAAACCCTGCTGGAGCGCATTCCCAACCTGGAAATGCAGTGGGACAGCGTGGCGGTGGATGAGGTAATGATGACCAGCCATGACGGTATTTTCGCCGGTGGCGACATGGTGGCAGGCAGCGACCGCACCGTCACCGTTTCGGTCGGGCATGGAAAAAAAGCGGCACGGGCGATTGATGCCTGGCTGCGCGGTGAGCGTTATCAACCCGCCGCCAAACATGAAACCGCCACCTTTGACCGCCTCAACACCTGGTACTACGCCGATGCGGAAAAAACCGTGCGCCCGATGCTGGATATTATCCGCCGCCAGTCGACCTTTGATGAGGTACTGGGCGGGCTGGATGAGAGTAATGCGCTGTATGAGGCACGGCGCTGTTTGTCCTGCGGGAATTGTTTTGAATGTGATAACTGCTATGGCGTGTGCCCGGATAGCGCGGTGATCAAACTGGGGCCGGGCAAGCGGTTTGCTTTTAATTATGATTATTGCAAGGGCTGCGGGCTGTGTGTGGAGGAGTGTCCGTGCGGGGCAATTGCGGTGGAGTTGGAGGAGAAGTAGGGAGCTATGGCAAAACGGCGATGAGAAGAGACGGGATTTCAGCGAGTCAACAAGCGCAGCGTGTTAGCTGACACTTGTTGACACAGAATTTTGAACGGTCTCCACCTAACCGCTAACCAGTCAAGCAGCCTTCTCATCACTAATCCGCTTCGGCTCCAACCTCACCACCTTCCGCTTACTATTAGCCTGCTTAGCCTTCAGATCAGCAAAAATAGCATCGATATCATAATTAAAAGAAGCAGCGTATTCTTCCCTAATACGATGAATTTCCTCAATAATTGGGTCATCAGTCATGTCAAAACTCCAACAGTTGCTCAGGGGTGCAAATTACGGTAGGCACTAAACCAACCAGCCTGCATTTTCGTTCAATCTTAGGGCGCATCGTCGCATTGGCAATATGCTTACAATTCCAGGTCAGCAGAAAATCTGTACCATTCAGTGCAGCGATAGCAATATGAATCGCGTCTAATAATGCTTTTTCAGGTAGCAAATTTTCAGCAATCAACTCTTTGGCAAAATCTATTACCGGCTCGTCAAAGTCCAGTGAGGCAAAGCCATCCACAGCAGCAAGACGCCGTTGTGCAGCCTCCTGATTACCCTGTGATATTTCCTGTATGACAGCATCCGAAACAAAAAGCTCAAAACGATCACGCTTATCCCACCACTCCTGCGTAATTTGCTGGTGCGCCATTTTTACCAAATCCCGGCTGGGACGGGCTGTCAAATAGCTGGGAATAGACGATTCAATGTAAACAGTAGGCTTCATAATGCCTATAGTAACGCATCTCTGTTGAAACTGCCGAACTCACATATTCCGCCGATACTGCCCCCCCACCTCAAACAGCGCCTCAGAAATCTCACCCAGCGAACAATACCGAACCGCCTCCACCAGCTCAGCAAAGATATTCTCATTATGAATCGCTGCCTGCCGCACCCGTTCCAGTGCCGCAGCAGACTGATCCGCATGAGCCGCCTGAAACTCACGCAAGCGCTTAATCTGGCTGTTCTTCTCCTCATCCGTGGAACGTGCCAGCTCAATCGTGAACGGCTCATCCCCCTTCGGATTACGGAAGGTATTCACCCCGATAATTGGCAGGCTGCCATCGTGTTTTTTATGCTCATAAAACATCGACTCATCCTGAATTTTACCACGCTGATAACCCGTTTCCATCGCCCCCAGCACACCACCACGCTCAGCAATGCGCACAAACTCCGACAGCACCGCCTCTTCCACCAGCTCAGTCAACTCCTCAATAATAAACGCGCCCTGGTTCGGATTCTCATTCTTCGCCAGTCCCCATTCATTATTGATAATCAGCTGAATCGCCAGCGCCCGCCGTACCGACTCCTCAGTCGGCGTGGTAATCGCCTCATCATAGGCATTGGTATGCAGGCTGTTACAGTTGTCATAAATCGCAATCAGCGCCTGTAAGGTGGTGCGAATATCATTAAAGCTCATTTCCTGCGCATGCAGCGAACGCCCTGAAGTCTGGATATGGTATTTCAGCTTCTGGCTGCGCTCATTGGCCCCGTATTTATCCCGCATCGCTACTGCCCAGATACGCCGCGCCACCCGCCCCATCACGGTATATTCCGGATCCATGCCATTGCTGAAAAAGAATGACAGGTTCGGCGCAAAATCATCAATGTGCATGCCACGCGCCAGATACGCCTCAACATAGGTAAAGCCATTCGACAACGTAAAGGCCAGCTGCGAAATCGGATTCGCCCCCGCCTCCGCGATGTGATAACCGGAAATCGACACGGAATAGAAGTTGCGCACCTTATGCTGCACAAAATATTCCTGAATATCGCCCATCATCTTCAGCGCAAATTCGGTGGAGAAAATACAGGTATTCTGCCCCTGATCCTCCTTGAGAATATCGGCCTGCACCGTGCCGCGCACATTCGCCAGCGCCCATGCCTGCAGCTCGCCCTGCTCCGCAGCATCCGGCTCACGGCCGTTTTTCTCAGCAAACTTCGTGATCTGCTGCTCAATTGCGGTATTGAGAAACATAGCCAGAATCATCGGTGCCGGACCGTTAATCGTCATCGACACCGAAGTCGACGGATTGCATAAATCAAAGCCGTCATACAGCACCTTCATGTCTTCCAGCGTGGCAATCGACACCCCGGAATTGCCGACCTTACCGTAAATATCCGGGCGCTCATCCGGGTCATTGCCATACAACGTCACCGAATCAAACGCGGCCGACAAACGCTTGGCTGGCGAGTGCTCAGACAGGCGCTTAAAACGGTTATTGGTACGGAAGGCATCCCCCTCACCGGCAAACATCCGCGTCGGATCTTCCCCCTCACGCTTGAACGGGAACACACCCGCCGTAAACGGAAACTGCCCCGGCAGATTCTCCAGCAGCAGCCAGCGGGTCAGCTCGCCATGACACTGATACGGCGGCAAAGCGACTTTGTTGATCAGATTACCGGACAGGGTTTTGTATTTCAGCGCGGTATGAATTTCCTTATCGCGAATTGTAACCACCAGCTCTTCAGCCTGATAACGGGCTTTGATTTCATCCCAGTTCGCGAGAACTTTTTTCAGGTAGGGAAGTAGTTTTTCTTCGCGTTGGTGGATGAGGTGCTGGATTTCCCCAAATCCCCCTTGTTCCCCCTTTTGCAAAGGGGGAGACCCTCCAGCTAATTCCTGTCCTGTCTGGAGGGTACTCCCCTTTGCAAAAGGGGAGACAGAGGGGATTTCTTGCAACATTTCTACCGTAGCCACCAACTGCTGCCGCTCCCGCGCAACCTGCGCCTGCTCCGCAGCACCCTGCTTATACGCACGCACCGTCTCAGCAATCTCGGCCAGATAACGCACCCGCTCCGCCGGAATAATCACCGTATTCCCCGATGACTTACGCAGCGTGGAAGCTGTCAGCTTATCCTCCTGCACCGGCAAGCCCAGCTCACCCAGCTGCCCTAATAACTCATGGTAAAGCGCCGTCACGCCATCATCATTAAAGCGCGCGGCAATCGTGCCGAATACCGGCATTTCCTCAATGTCCTGCCCCCAGGCTTCACGGTTGCGCTGCACCTGTTTACAGACATCACGGTAAGCATCTTCGGCCCCTTTGCGGTCGAATTTATTAATCGCCACCACATCAGCAAAGTCCAGCATATCAATCTTTTCTAACTGACTTTGCGCACCAAATTCCGGGGTCATCACATACAGCGATTTATCCACCAGCGGCACAATCGCTGCATCGCCCTGCCCTATGCCCGGTGTCTCAACAATCACCAGATCAAAACCGGACAATTTGCAGGCCGCCACCACATCACCGACCACCTCCGGAATCTCACCCACCGAATCACGGGTGGCAATCGAGCGCATATAAATATTCGGGTGATTAATCGCGTTCATACGGATACGGTCGCCCAGCAGCGAGCCACCGGTTTTACGTCGGGTCGGGTCGACGGCAATAATGGCAATTTTCAGGCTGTCCTGTTGCCCGAGCCGGAAACGGCGGATCACTTCATCGGTCAGCGACGACTTACCCGAACCACCGGTTCCGGTAATACCCAGTACCGGCACCGCCTTATCCATTGTCGCGGCCTGACTGATAATCTGCTCACGCAAATCAGAATGCAGGGAGTCATCTCCTTCCCCCCCTGCGGGGGAAGGCCGGGATGGGGGGTAAGCATCATTCTCCAGCGCACTAATTACACTCGCCAGGGCCAGCCAGTCCCCCTGCAGCAACGGTTCAATCTGCTGTGGTGCGCGGCTAGCCGGATCAAAATCACAACGCTCCAGCATATCGGTGATCATGCCCTGCAAACCCATCGCCTGACCATCCTGAGGCGAGTAAATCCGCGTTACACCGTAGTCATGCAGCAGGTCAATTTCCTCCTGCACAATCACCCCGCCGCCTCCGGCAAAAATACGGATATGCCCGGCATTCTTTTCCCGCAACATATCAACCATGTACTTCAGGTACTCGACATGCCCGCCCTGATAGGAGCTGATCGCAATCGCGTGCGCATCTTCCTGCAAGGCGGCATCGACAATCTCCGCCACCGAGCGGTTATGGCCGAGATGAATGACCTCGGCACCGCTGGATTGCAGGATGCGGCGCATAATATTAATCGCCGCATCATGGCCGTCAAACAGGCTGGCGGCGGTGACAAAACGGACTTTACGTTGTGAGTCGGCATTATTTGCTGATAAGGTCTGTGCGGGATGATGAGCTGTCATGGAAAAGTCTCTTTGGCGGTTGCTGAACCAATCTGATTAGATTATGGTGTGATAACATATATTACGCTTACGTAAACGTCAATTAATTGTACGCCACCAAACAGGCCTGAAACGACTATGAGCAAGCCACAAAAAACCTACCTGATTTCAGAGCTGGCCAAAGAGTTCGGTGTCACCACCCGCACCATCCGTCTGTATGAAGAACAGAATCTGCTCAGCCCGCAACGCGAAGGCAATAAACGGATTTACTCTGAAGGTGACCGGGTGCGCTTACGCCTGACCCTGCGGGCCAAACGGCTGGGCATGACACTGGCAGAGGCCAAGGAGCTGATTGACCTTTACTACGATGGGCGCAATAAAAAACATCAGCTGGAAAAGCTGCTGGAGAAATTGCGCGAACGTGAGGATAAGCTGCTGGAGCAACGGGCAGATATTGATCTGACCCTGCTGGAAATTGAACGGATTAAGAAACAGGCTGAAGAAGCCTTAAAAGAGCAATCTTGACGCTTACGTAAACGTCACTCATAATTCTTCGTATCAATCCACCTGCCAACCCAGCTGATATGGAGCCGGAAATCATGCACCACTCTACTCACGATCCGATCGTTATTACCGGCATAGCCCGCACCCCGATGGGTGGTTTTCAGGGCGATTTCGCCACTGTCACCGCCCCCGAACTGGGTGCTGCCGCGATTAAAGCGGCTGTTGAGCGTTCTGCTTTAAGCGCTGAAGATATACAGGAAGTCTTCATGGGCTGCGTGCTGCCCGCTGGTCAGGGTCAGGCTCCGGCACGTCAGGCAGCCTTAGGTGCCGGTCTGCCGCTGAGTGCCGGTTGCACTACGATCAACAAGATGTGTGGCTCCGGCATGAAGGCCACCATGCTGGCACATGACCTGTTGCTGGCGGACACGAACCGAATTATGGTCGCCGGTGGTATGGAAAGCATGTCCAACGCTCCTTACCTGCTACCCAAAGCCCGCACCGGTCTGCGTATGGGCCATGGTCAGGTAATGGATCACATGTTCCTCGACGGGCTGGAAGACGCCTATGACAAAGGCCGCCTGATGGGCACCTTTGCCGAGGAATGTGCGGATCAGTTTTCCTTTAGCCGTGAGGCGCAGGATGAGTTCGCGATTACCTCACTGCAACGTGCGCAGAAAGCCATCGACAGCGGCGCTTTTAAAGCTGAGATCACCCCGTTCACCGTCAGCTCACGCCATGGCGATACGACCATCGAACATGATGAACAACCGCATAAAGCTAATCTGGAGAAAATCCCCACCCTGCGACCTGCTTTCCGTAAGGACGGCACGGTAACCGCCGCCAACTCCAGCTCGATTTCTGACGGAGGCGCAGCGCTGGTACTGATGCGGCAGAGCGAAGCTGAAAAACGCGGCCTGACACCACTGGCAGTCATTCATGGTCACAGCACCCATGCGCAGGAGCCGAACCTGTTTACCACCGCGCCGGTATACGCCATGCGTAAACTGCTGGACAAACTGAGCTGGAGCACGGACTCAGTGGATCTGTATGAAATTAACGAGGCCTTTGCCGTAGTTACCATGGCGGCCATGCACGAACTAAAACTGCCACATGAAAAAGTGAATATCCATGGCGGTGCCTGTGCGCTGGGGCATCCGATTGGTGCCTCCGGTGCGCGGATTCTGGTCACCCTGATTGCCGCCCTGCAGCACCACGGTCTGAAACGCGGCATGGCCTCATTGTGTATCGGCGGTGGTGAGGCGACCGCTGTGGCACTGGAACTGGTCAGTTAAGGAGCCGGCAGAAATGATACAGCTGACAGAAGAACAGATGATGATCCGCGATTCGGTGCGCGACTATGTGCAGAACAATGTGGCACCACACGCTGCCGAATGGGATCGGAACTGCACCTTTCCGGCACAGCAACTCAGCGAAATGGGTGAGCTGGGTCTGTATGGCATGGTGGTGCCGGAGCAATGGGGTGGCTCAGAAGCCGGATATGTCGCACTGGCACTGGCGATTGAAGAAGTAGCGGCTGCTGATGGTGCCTGCTCAACCATTCTGAGTGTGAATAACTCGGTGGTCTGTGGCCCGCTGCTAAGCTATGGCAGTCCTGAGCTGAAAGAAAACTGGCTCAAACCACTGGCTTCCGGTGAAATGTTGGGCTGCTTCTGCCTGACCGAAGCGCATGCCGGCTCAGATGCCTCTGCGGTTAAAACCCGTGCAGTCAGGGACGGCGACGAATATATCATCAATGGCAGCAAGCAGTTCATTACCTCGGGGCAAAATGCCGATGCTGCGATTGTGATTGCAGTCACCGACCCTGATGCCGGTAAGCGCGGCCTCAGTGCCTTTCTGGTACCCACCAACACGCCGGGCTATCAGGTCACCGGCATTGAAAACAAACTCGGCCAGCATGCCTCTGATACCGCCTCGATTTTCTTTGATAACTGCCGGATTCCGGCCAGCTATTTGATCGGGCAAGAAGGCGAAGGCTACAAAATTGCCCTGAGCAACCTGGAAGGCGGGCGTATTGGTATTGCCGCCCAATGTGTCGGCATGGCACGCGCGGCGTATGAGGCAGCGCTCAGCTATGCACAGGAACGGCAAAGTTTCGGCAAGGCGATTATTGAGCATCAGGCAGTAGCCTTCCGGCTGGCCGATATGGCGACACAGATTGAGGCGGCACGCCTGCTGGTGCTTAATGCAGCGGGGATGCGGGACAACGGCCTGCCCTGCCTGAAAGAAGCCAGTATGGCCAAGCTGTTTGCCTCGGAAATGGCCGAGAAAGTGTGTTCGGATGCGATCCAGACCCTGGGCGGCTATGGCTATCTGAATGACTTCCCGCTGGAACGGATTTACCGGGACGTGCGGGTCGCGCAGATTTATGAAGGCACCAGTGATATTCAGCGCATGGTGATTGCGCGGCAGATCAGCAGTTAGTGGCTGATCCCGAAACTCCCGTAATACTCAGTGCGGGTTATTGAAGCGCCTGCCCGCCTGCTGTTAAATTCAAATAATCAAATTTTAACGGGCAAAAGTGATGATAGATGCGGGCACCACCGACGAAATAAAACCGGGAAAAATGAAACGGGTCGATGCACCGGACGGTAAACGGGTACTGGTCTGTAATGTCGCCGGCGAATTTTATGCGGTCGATGATATGTGTACCCATGAAGATGCCTCGTTGTATCTGGGCTGCCTGAAAGGCGATCAGGTGCAGTGCTCACTGCACGGCGGCATGTTCAACGTCAGAACTGGTGAGGCAACCGTCGATCCGGCAGAAATTGCCCTGAATACCTACCCGGTCAGCATTGCTGATCAGCGCATTCTGATTGACTACCCGGACAACTGAAATGCGTCGTTTCACCCTGCTCACTGAGCTTTGCTACCTGACACTGTTTGCCGCTGCGGTGTGGCTGATCTACCCGCATATTCAGCTCACACCCAAAACCATCGGGCAGGAACAACAGCAAAGTCAAAACGGCTTTGACTTCATGGATCTGCCCGGCCTGCTGCCGGATTTCCGGGATATTATTACCCCACCCCCCAGACTGCGCCCGGTGCCGCCAGCGCATATTGCTGAGGTGATTAACTCGGTCTACGCCCAAAGCGAAATCACCCGCCGCTACGATCCGGCTTATGTGAAGATCAGTTACCCCGGCGGCGATGTACCGGCAGAAGGCGGGGTGTGTACCGATGTGGTGGTTAGGGCCTTCCGCGAAAAAGGCATCGACCTGCAGCGGGAGGTGCATGAAGACATGCGCCGCAATTTTCGCAAATACCCGACAAAATGGGGACTGCGCAGCCCGGATAGCAATATCGACCATCGCCGGGTACCAAACCTGATGACTTTCTTTGAACGTCAGGGCGTATCATTGCCGGTCAGCGACAATCCGGATGATTATTTACCGGGTGATGTGGTGGCTTGGAAACTGAATGAAAAACAATACCATATCGGCATTGTGATGAAGGCGCGCAGCTACGACGAGGCACGGCCATTGATTGGCCACAATATCAATTCCGGCACCAAGATTCAGGATGTATTGTTCAGCTGGGACATTGTCGGGCATTACCGCTATTTTCCGGAGCCGGTACAAAAAACCGCCATGCAGTAGCCTCTACGCCGCACTACATTATCCCTGCAAAACCTGCTGTTTTAAGTTAAATTACTGAAAACCTGCGGCCACCATGGGATAAGGGATCATGCTGCGAAAGTACACACCATTTGTTGAAAAAGTCGGAAATACTGCCGTTGAAGTCTTCCACCTGCTGGGCTTGTTTGTCATCGGCGGCACCATCGTTTGGGCCGCTATCTATGAATACCTGATAATCATGCAGAAACCCCATGCCACACTGAGCGACATCCTGCTGCTGTTTATTTATCTCGAACTGGGTGCCATGATCGGTATCTTTTTTCGAACCAAGCGCTTACCGGTTATTTTCCTGATCTTTATCGCCATGACCGCCCTCACCCGCTACTTGGCTATCGACCTGAAGCATTTTGATGACCTGAAAATGATGACGGTTGTTGGTTCTATTTTCATTCTCTCGTTAGCTGCCTTAATTCTGCGTTACAGTGAGTGCCGCTTTAAGGCTTCGGAAGAAGGGCTGGGAACAAGACTCCCCATAAAAAATGAGGCTAATCAGGAATAAGCGGCTGGTTTATAATACAACTCACCCTTGTTCAGGGTATAACAATCCCCCTCCCCGGCCATAAATACTTTGGATTTGAAGCCCTTCTGCATAAACATCCACTCCCGGCTCTGCTCGGTTATGTAGTCTAGGTGCATATCCGTCCGCGAAGGATCATGATGAAACAGAATAACATTTTTCGCATGGGCATCCACAGCTAACTGCAGCGCCTGCTTAATCAGCGAATGTCCCCAGCCATGAATCATCGGCAACTCATCAGACAAATACATCGCGTCATGCAGCAGCAGATCCACACCCTCCAGAAAGCTCACCCACTCCTCATAAGCAGTCTCAACATCATAAGGAGGAAACAGTTCATTATCGGTTACATAGGCAAAACTGCCATGCTCCGAGTCGACCCGATAGGCACTACCGCCACCCGGATGGTTAATCGGCACGGTACGGATTACAAGATCCTCGATCTCTATACAGCGCTGCCCGATTGGCAGCACATCAATCGCCGCTTTTAACACCTCACCCGGCACCGGAAAATGCGGATCAGTCATCTGCCGCAGAATGGTTTGCGGACAAACCGGCAGGTGATCTGATAGCAGATGAAGCTGCTGGTCTTCCTGGTAAGCGGGACGAAAAAACGGGAAGCCCTGAATATGATCCCAGTGATAATGACTGAAAAACAGGTGTAGCGGCAGTGTTTCCCCGCGAAGTTCCTCGCCCAGAGCACGAATTCCGGTTCCGGCATCAAAGATCAGCCGCTGCTCTTTTTCGGTGACAAAAACACAGGCGGTATTCCCGCCATAACGCACTGTACTCAGGCCCGGACAGGCAATTGAACCCCGGACACCAAATAATTTAATCTGCATAACAAGCTCAGCTTGAGGGTAAAAATCTCGCTCAGCAACCCTCAATCATCAAACCTGCAGACTACGCCCTCTGTACAAAAAATACCAATACACGCAAAAAATATGGCTCCTGAATACCCGGATCACCAATCTCAGTTAACCGGCAACCGCGAACGCAGCTCATCCCGGTCATACCACCACTGCCCTTCCACAATCGCATCAATCACCTGCGCCATACGCGGCATGAACACGGCAGGGTCAAGCAGATCCAGCTTCTGCATCCAGATGTTCATTTTCGCCTGTGAGTCAATCTGGCTGTGCCGTTCCGCCACTTTACCCAGCATGGCCGAAGTCAGGAACATCACGCTGTCCCGCTTCTCACCTTCCAGACGCAAATCAGCGATATAATGAGCAACCGCCGCCGCCACCGCCGCCCCGTCAGCATTATCCGGCGTACTGTCAATCAGGTTATTCAGCATAAGAATGGTCAGTTCCGGATCAATCGGATAGGTAATTGACAGCCACAAACCATTACCCAGGGCAGGTACAGCAGCAGGCAGCTCTGTGCGGAATAACAGGTCACAACAGCGCACGGCCTCCTCCCAGTGCTCTGCATCACGGTAAATCTCAAACGCCTCTTTGCTCAGCCCCCAGGCCGCCTCCGGCATACCCTGCCCGGCCAGCTCCAGCATGATTTCGGCAATTTCAAACTGCAACCCTGCCCGCTGCAGTGGGTCGCTGGCCGGTGTCAGTTTCATTAACTGCTGCTGACGCTTATCCAGCTCCTGTTGCAGAAACTGACGTGAATCGGGAGCCGCAGAAAACTCCAGTGGATTGTCGTTGCTCATAGCCGGATACCCTCTAAAATCATTTCAGGCGCAAGAATAACAAAACCGTCCAACGGCAGTCAGTATCCTGTTATGGGAAGGGGGAGAAGCAAATCACCCGGTATCAGGGCTGCACCATCAATACCACCTGCGCATCCTCATCATCTCCCTCCACTGGCTCCAGCATCAGCTCAAACTTAAACGGCTCCACCACCGGCGCGGCAGGTTTAATGGCAACAAACTGCTCATACTTCCCCGAGCCTTCCTGCAGAATCCCGCCGGATACCGGCTTATCACTACGGCCACGGGCATCATAAATCCACAAGTGATACTGATACCCGCGCTGCGGATCAGGCAGGTTCAGCAACTGCATCACCCCGGCCTGTTCAATACTGCTCCAGACCAGTCCACCCTGTACATCTTTCATGAGCGGGTTCAACGTACGCAACCAGCTACCCCGCACACTGCCCTCCTGCTCAGACAAGACCTGATAACGGGTTTGCAAGGGTTCATTTTTCCCCATCACCCAGTCTTCTGCACGGATATCCAGCCAGCGCAAACCGAGCCAGACCAGGGCCAGCATCAATAAGAAAACCAACAGGCCACCCAGCCATTTTGGCCAACCCGGCATCTCCATTGCAGTAAACTCCACTCGCTTTATTGGGGATTTGGAATATTAATCCATTATTTAACCCCATTATCAACCATTTGTCAGATAACTCGATTAGAATATGACAAATTTTGACGAAGACTATCCGGTAAATCATGACTGACAGCTTTATACCCGGCAAATCAGAGTGATAATTACCCGCCCCCTCCCGGACGAGGGGAGTTAAAACAGAATATTTTTGAAGCCGGACTGTACAATTTATGCTGGACATTTTATACCGGGATCAACATCTGGTAGCGATCAGCAAGCCCTCAGGCCTGCTGGTTCATCGCAGCCTGATTGATGCCCGCGAAACCCGTTTTGCGATTCAGCTTACCCGTGACCAGATCGGCCAGCGGGTGTACCCGGTGCACCGGCTGGATAAACCGACTTCCGGGGTGTTGCTGTTTGCGCTGGACAGTGACACGGCACGCCTGCTGACGGAGCAATTTACTGCCGGTTTGGTGCAGAAAACCTATCTGGCGGTGGTACGGGGCTATACGGATCAACAGGGCTGTATTGATTATCCGCTGCGTGAACAGCTGGATAAAATTGCCGATGCTGACGCGGATCAGGACAAAGCTGCGCAGGCTGCGGTGACCCATTATCAATGTCTGCTGCAGACTGAGCTGCCCTATCCGGTAGGGCGTTATCCGACCACCCGTTATTCGCTGTTGGAGCTGAAACCGGAAACCGGACGCAAGCATCAGTTACGCCGCCACATGAAGCATATTTTTCACCCGATTGTCGGTGATACCACGCATGGAGACGGCCGGCATAATCAGTTTTTCCGTGAGCATTTTGATTGTCACCGGCTGTTATTGCATGCGCGGAGTTTGCGGCTGGAGCATCCTTATACTGGCGGAGAGCTGACGATTTATGCGCCTTTGCCGGAGGATTTTGCATTGGGTGCTTTTCAGGCCTGAGTATCGCTCCATGCGCTAAAAAATATTAATATCAGCCTCTGAAATTTTGTAAACAGGACAATCCGTTTTGCTACGTATCGTACTCTGGAAACTGGGCTTCGAATGGGCCAATCTGAAACGTATTTTGTCACCGCGTGAAGAAGACAGAATCTACTACTTCGCCTTCGGTGCCAACCTCAGCCCGGGTATTATGGCTGAACGCCTGACCCGCTATTATGAAGTCTTCGACTACGTGCTGGAAGATAACGCTTTGCGCTTCACTCAGAGCGGTTTTTATAAAGACCATGGTTATGCCTCCGCTGATCCTGCCCCCGGTGAAAAGGTCTATGGCAAAATGTACCTGATCAGTCAGCGTGATGCAGAGCGCATGGATTACTATGAAGGCGTACCGTTTCTGAATTCACACGAAAAAGTTTTTCAGCAGCACGAAGGCAAAACCTTTTATTACTATCGCGCAAGAACACAGACTGAAAACCTGAAGCCCACTCAGGAATATCTGGACTACCTGACCACTGCCTACCGCGACATGGATTGCGTGCCCGCTGACTATATTGAAGCCATGGCAGCAACCGAGGTGCTCGATTATTTTGAGCCACAGAACCTGACCGGCAAGTTTATTGATGACATCAACCGCTGGCCGAAAATACTGCATCCCCTGCTGGTTAAATATGAGAGCCGCTGCCGCCAACTGGTCAGAATACTCTGGAACTCATCCTTGCTGGTGTGGATGATTAAGGCCTGAGCTACAGAATTACCGCAAGACTTTCTGTGCCATTCCGCTAAAATCATTGTCTTGAGAGGCGGAGAAAAAACCATGCAAACAATTAACTATCTGAAAAGCGGGCTGGCACTGATACTGGCCATCCTGACCACCACGGTTTCAGCAGAGGCAACCACGCCGGCCACAGACAGCGGCCAGCGTGGTGAGATACTGGGGGCAGTCGATCACAAGATGCCGGACTGGTTCAAGGACAGCTTTCTCGATATCAGGGAAGACACCAGCGAGGCCGGTGAAGATCGTCATGTCATGCTGTTTTTCCAGCGCGATGAATGTCCTTATTGTGAACGCATGTTACGCGAAAGTATTGATGCCGAGCCGTTGCGAAGCTTTATTCAGCAGCATTTTGATGTCATCGCCATCAATACCAAAGGTGACCGGGAGATTGCCTTTGATGAAAATACTGTAGTCAGTGAAAAAGAGCTGAAAGAAAAGTTGCAGGTAAAATTTACCCCTAACCTGTTTTTCCTCAACCATGAAAACAATATCGTGGCACGGCTGAATGGGTATCGCTCCAAAGACCGGGTAAAACTGCTGCTGGAGTATGTGCAATCCAAAGCCTACCTGAAAACCTCGCTCACCGATTACATGGAGCAGCATATTCCGAAAGGCAGTTATCAGCTGCGTGAGCACAAGCTATTTCAAACAGTTGATGACCTGTCCGCCATCAAAACACCACTGGCGGTTATCTTTGAGGACTCCAACTGTGAAGGCTGTGATTATCTGCATGACCGCTTGCTAACCCATCCGGATGTGCTGGAGGAAGCCAAAGCCTTTACCCTGGTACGGTTGGATGCGGAATCTGAAGACCCCATCATCAATACAGAAGGCAAAAAAATCAGCCCTAAACAATGGGCAAAAGAGCTGGAGCTTACCTACCGCCCGGCCATTATGCTGTACGCGATGGCAAGGAAATCAACAAGATCAACAGCATGATCTATCCCTTCCATTTCAGCGAAGCGTTCCGTTATATCGGCAGCGGCGCCTATAAAACCATGAGCGGTGGCGACTATTCCAAAGCCCGCATTGAAGAGCTGCTGCAGGCGGGGAAAAATGTCGATTACAGCGAGTAGTGTCACGGGTAAGCGTGGGTAATATCGCGGGTAATTGCGCCACGATCCGGGTACCGGCCTGCCATCCGGCTGGATAAACTGTTACAGTCGCACCTCCATTAATCAGCAGCCGGTGGGCGACTCATGGGCATTTTATTGCAAATCCTGAATATCATTGCCCCGGTCTTTCTGGTGATTGCGGCGGGTTATCTGGCAGTCAGGCAAAAATTATTTGCCGACACTTCGGTCGATGGCCTGATGCGCTTTGCTTTACTGTTCGCAGTCCCCTGCCTGCTGTTTAAAGCCACCTCATCCATGGAACTGGGCACCGCATTTGACTGGCGGCTGATACTGGCTTTTTATGGCGGCGCGACGCTGAGCTTTATCACCGGCACCCTCATCGCCCGCAAATTTTTTGGCCGCCAGCCGGGTGAAGCAGTGGCCATTGGCTTTGGCGGCCTGTTCTCAAATCTGGTGCTGCTCGGACTGCCGATTTCTGAACGCGCCTGGGGACATGACCAGATTGCACCGATCTACGCCATTGTCTCGCTGCATGCGCCCTACTGCTATCTGGTCGGTATCACCACCATGGAATTACTGCGCTCCGACGGACGTTCGCTGTTCGACACCGCCAAAGTGGTTGTAAAAGCCATGTTCAGGAACAGCCTGATGATCGGCATCGGGCTGGGATTTATCGTTAACCTGTCCGGCCTGACACTACCGGCGACTCTCAGTGATGCGATTGACCTGCTCAGCAGAGCCGCCCTGCCTGCGGCCTTGTTTGCACTGGGCGGCACACTGGTACGCTACAAACTATCCGAATCGCTGGGTGAAGCCGGTACAATTTCAGTCATATCACTGTTTCTGCACCCGGCACTCGCCTGGACAATCTGCCAGCTCATGGGTGTGGAGGATCAGCTGACCCGCATGGTAGTGCTGGTCGCAGCGATGGCACCGGGGCTGAACAGCTACCTGTTTGCCGTGCTGTATCAGCGGGGTCAGGGCACTGCCGCCAGTTTGGTGTTACTGGCGACAGCGGCTTCGGTGTTTACGGTGAGTTTCTGGTTGTGGTTGATGGTTTGAGGCCACCTCATAGGCTTGGGCACAAAACAATAAATAGCCCGCTAATTTGTTGCAGTAATTGTTGCAACCCTGCAACAATTACTGCAACAATTATCTTTTCCCCGGATAGCCTGCACCCATGCTCAGTGAACGCCAACAAACCATCCTCGATATTTTCCTCGAAGCACCGGATCAATCACTGGTCAGCAGTGACTTACTACCGCGGCTCAACATAGAACGCACCACCTTATACCGTGATTTAACCGCCATGGTAAAAAACGGTGTTTTAGTCGCTACTTCTGCAACCAAAGCCCGCAGTTACCGCCTGAACCCGGACTCGACCGCATACCTCAAATGGGATTTGACCCGCCCTCCCCACGCGCGCGAAGCAGTGGCTTACCAGCCCGATTTTCTGGAATCTTACCAACCCAATGACAGCTTTCTGTTATCCACAGAGCAACGGCAAACATTGGCGAAGGTGGGAAATATCAAAGAAGCTGATGAGATTGAACAAAATAAGAACTACCCCAGACTCATTTCAACCCTGTTGATTGATCTGGCTCATGCCTCCTCCAACCTGGAGGATGTGCCCATTTCATGGCTGGATACCAAAACGCTGCTCGAATTTGGTGAGCAACCCGATGGGCTGAATGAAACACAACTGCGCATTGTGCTGAATCATAAAGCGGCCATCCTGCACCTGACTCAACATGCCGGATCATTGCAGTTTTGTCGCCGGGACTTATTTGATTTACACAGCTTAATTGCTGAAGGACTGATTGCAGAAACCAGCGCGATCGGCACATTGAGAAAGCGAGTGGTAAGATTTTCAGATAGCCGCTATTTACCACCGGATAACCCCTATCTGCTGGAATCGGCTTTTGAACAGTTTTGTGAAAAAGCAGAAGCGATTAAGGATCCTTACGAACAGGCGTTTTTTGCCATGGTATTTCTACCTTATCTGCAACCGTTCCAGGATGGTAATAAACGAACATCACGCCTGAGTATGAATATTCCCTTGCTCAGGCATCACCTCGTACCGTTCTCATTTGCTGACCTGCCTAAACGGGATTATATGTTTGGCCTGCTGGCGGTTTATGAGCGACAAAGAACGGACTTTCTGGCTGAAGCGTTTGTACGGGCCTACCGGAAAACTGCACCACGTTATGCTGAGCTGGTTCGCTATGTGCAGGATGGCGGCATACTGGGAGCACTGACCTGAGCAGGTTCCCGTACCGGTTACAACAACACCTTCTCAATCCCGCCATGCGTGGCTTTTTCCACAAAAGCCTTCTGCCAGTTATCACCCAGCAGGTGATTGGCCATTTCCACCACAATGTAATCCGTTTCCAGCCCGGTATCATCCGCATAGCGTGACAGTCCCTGCTGGCAAGCCGGGCAGGAAGTCAGCAACTTCACATTACCGTTTTGCGCGGTATCAGCACCGGTCAGCTCAACAATACCGGCACGAAGACTTTCTTCCTTACGGAAACGCAGCTGGCTGGCAATATCCGGACGGCTCACCGCAAAGGTACCCGCCTCACCGCAACAACGATCCGTCAGCACCACATTTTTACCGGTCAGCTCAGACACCACCTTGATCGGCGCATATTTCTTCATCGGCGTATGGCAAGGGTCATGGTACATATACTGCACACCTTCCACCTCACCCAGGCGAACATCTTTTTCCAGCAGATACTCATGAATATCCAGCAGGCGACAACCGGGGAAAATACGCTCAAACTCATACTTCAGCATCTGATCCATACAGGTGCCGCAGGAGACCACCACGGTTTTTATATTCAGATACTTCAGCGCCCCGGCAATCCGGTGGAACAACACACGGTTTTCGGTGGATATTTCCGCGCCTTTTTTCAGGTCGCCGGAGGCATTCTGCGGATACCCACAGCACAGATAACCCGGCGGCAATACGGTGGTCGCACCGGTTTCATACAACATTGCCAGCGTCGCCAGACCGACCTGACTGAACAGGCGCTCCGAACCACAGCCCGGAAAATAAAACACCGCATCACCCTTGTCTTTAGCCGGGTCACGCAATACCGGCACTACCTGATCATCTTCCAGCCCCAGCATGGCGCGGGTGGTTTTAGCAGGAATCCCGCCCGGCAACGGCTTCTTAACAAACTGAATAACCTGTTCTTTTATCGCAGGCTTACCGACGGTAATACCGGGCACCTTATCCTTGCTCCCCAGCAAGCCAAAGCGCTTGGCCAGCTGGTGGCTCCAGCGTTGTGCGGTAAAACCGAACTGGATCATACCGGCGCGCAGCAGCTTGACCTTGCCGGGATCTTTGATATTCAGGAACATCATCGATGCCCAGGTCACCGGACTGGTTTTTTTCTTGCCCTGATCACGCAGAATGCTGCGCATCTGCACACTGACTTCACCGAAATCAATATTCACCGGGCAGGGATTCAGGCACTTATGGCAGATCGTACAGTGATCAGCCACATCGTTCATTTCATCGAAATGCCGCAGCGAAATACCGCGCCGGGTCTGCTCCTCGTAAAGGAATGCCTCGATCATCAGGCCGGTGGCCAGAATTTTATTACGCGGCGAATACAATAGATTGGCACGCGGAATATGCGTATTACACACCGGCTTGCACTTACCACAGCGCAGGCAATCCTTGATCGCCCCATTAAGCGCGCCGAGATCATTATTCTCCAGCAGCAAGGCTTCACGCTCAACCAGACGCAATGACGGCGTGTAAGCATTCTGCAGGCCACTGCCCGGCATCAGCTTACCGCGATTAAAGTGACCTTCCGGATCAATCGCTTCCTTATATTCCCGGAACTCATTGATTTCCCTCTGATCCAGATACTGGTACTTGGTCAGCCCGATACCATGTTCACCGGAAATGACCCCGTCCAGACTCCGCGCCAGCACCATGATCTGATCAACCACCCGCTCCGCTTCATGCAGCATCTCATAGTCATTCGAGTTGACCGGAATATTGGTATGCACATTACCGTCACCGGCATGCATGTGCAGCGCCACAAACAAGCGCCCCGGCCGCAGTTTGGCATGAATTTTATCCAGCCGGTCACGCAGCGGTTTTAATTCACGGCCAACAAACACCTCTTTCAGCGGCTTTTCCACCTCACTGCGATAGGAAATACGCAGATCACGGCGCAGCAACAGATCAATCACCCGGTCATTATCACGCATTCTCTGACGAGAAATATCGTCCAGCAGATCAGTATGCTCAGTCGCCGGGGTCTCAAAACTCTCTGCCAGCTTTTCCCAGCGTTGCTTTACGCCACGCAGATAGGTGATGGCATGAATTTTTTTCGCTTCCAGAATCGAGGCGCGCTCGGCACTGTCTTCATAATCCGGTACATCACGCAGCTCCGGCAAGTCCCCCTGCAGATAGTCCAGCACACTGCTGACCATGCTGAGCTTATTGCGCATCGACTGATAAACATTAATACTTTCAATGCCTTCGGTGTAAGCTGCCAGATTATGCAGCGGAATCACTACGTCTTCATTGATCTTGAACGCATTGGTGTGCGCCGCAATCGCTGCCGTACGCGAGCGATCCGCCCAGAACTGGCGTCGTGCCTCAGGACTGACCGCGATATAACCTTCACCGTTGCGGGCATTCGCCAGCCGCACCATTTCCGCCGCTGCCGCTGCTACCGAATCCTCATTATTGCCGACAATATCGGCCAGCAGTACCATCTTCGGAATCGAGCCACGCGCACCTTTCGGCGTGTATTTCACCGCCTTAACATAGCGCTCATCCAGATGCTCCAGCCCGGATAACAACACATCATCCAGACCATCCACATAGTCCTTGGCCTCAACAATAGCCGGTACCGCCTCATGCAGATCCGTGCCATAGAACTCCATACACACCGTACGGATCTGTTTCGGCATCTGGTGCAACACAAATTCACCGGACGTAATCAGGCCGTCACAACCCTCTTTCTGAATCCCGGGCAGGCCACCGAGAAACTTATTGGTAACGTCTTTGCCCAGACCTTCTTTGCGGAAATAACGTCCTTCAAACTCCAGCAGCTGCGGCTCACCTTTGGGTGTCACGCCATCATGGGCAAAACGCTGTACCGAAAACTGTACCTGCGGCTGATCATGAATCTTGCCCAGATTATGATTAATCCGCGTGACTTCCAGCCACTCCGCATCCGGTGTCACCATCCGCCATGACAGCAGGTTATCCAGCGTCGTGCCCCACAGCACTGCCTTCTTACCACCCGCGTTCATGGCAATATTACCGCCGATAGTGGAAGCACTCTGTGAAGTCGGATCCACTGCAAATACCAGTCCGTGACGCTGCGCCAGCTCTGAAACACGCTGGGTGACCACCCCCGCACCGCAACGCACCACCGGCACACCCGGCAGGTCATTCTTCGGCTTTACACCGCCCGGCAACTCTGCCCGGAAATCAACGGCACTGACGGATTCCAGTTTCTCGGTATTAATCACCGCACTCAGCTCATCCAGCGGCACGCCGCCACCGGTATAGCCGGTACCGCCACCGCGCGGAATCACCGTCAGCCCCAGCCGGATACAGCACTGCACCAGCGCTGCCATTTCTTCTTCAGTATCCGGAGTCAGCACAACAAACGGCAGCTCCACACGCCAGTCGGTTGCATCAGTGACATGCGATACCCGTGCCAAACCATCGAAGCAGATATTGTCTTTACGGGTAATCTTGGCAAAGCGCTTCCCGGCCCTGACCCGCAAGTCTCTGTGGATGGAGAATGAATCAGCAAATTTTTTCAGGGCCTGCTCAGTGATTTCCAGCAACTCCAGGGTCAGCGGATTACTTTTAGCGCGCTGTTGAATCAGATCCAGACGCCCCTGCAGCGTATCCAGCAATGACTGCTGACGCTTCGGATTTTCCAGCAGGTCATCCTGGATATAGGGATTCCGGGTGACCACCCACATATCGCCGAGCATCTCCAGTAACATGTGCGAAGAAATCCCGGTTTCACGCTCCTCACTCAGCTGCTCCAGCAACTGATACGCGCGCTTACCCAGAATACGCAACACAATTTCCTTGTCAGAAAAGGAAGTGTAGTTATAAGGAATTTCCCTGCTTGGCTGTTTCAGGGAGTGCAAAGAAGATACCGCTGCTGCGGGTATTGAGGCAGTCATAACGTCCGCTACTGGCTAAAGGGCCTAGAGTTTACCGCGATGCAGCATTGAAAAAAACTGCATTTTTTTCACGGCATTATTGAAAATAAATACAAGTTTACAGCATCTCTGCGAATGGCTGATGAACTGGCAATACCGCTTAAAATTTATGAACCAGCCCCACTGACAAAGTACGCTCTTCCGCATCCTGATGATCGGTATGCTTATTCACAGAATACTGCAATTTCAGCTGGGTATTATCTGTCAGCGCATAATCCCCACCAATACCGAGCAGGGTTTCTGTCCGCCCGCCTGCAGAGGACTGATTCGCGCCCAGCTGCAACTTATACAATAGCTTAGGATTAAACTGATAACCCGCACTGATCACATAAGCCTTATGATCATCCCCCGTGCCGGTATCACGCAGATATTCTGCCGCCGCCCCCAGCCGGTGACCTGCGGCAAAGCGATAAGTGGCAGCAATACGGGCAACTCGCTGCTGGTCATACCCTCTCAGGTACGCCGCCGAAAAATAGCTCTGTTCATTAGTGTAATTCACCAACAGATCAGTGGCGGTGTGTTCATTTGAGTCATCAACAGAAAACGCCAGTGCATAAGCAAACTCATTCAGATGCCCGAGAAACACCAGACTTTTATCGCTGATTTTATCGCCCTCAAGGACTTTATTCTGATCTGCCGCCTGATCCGCAAACATATCCACCGGCACCACCGATACGCGCGTCGGACTCAAATGGCGACCGACACGGACTTCAGAATCAGCGGTACGGACTCCGGCCCAGGCCTGGCGCACTTCGCCAAAAACGTCATTATTTTCAGCAATATCTGAAGCAACCTCAAACAGATAGGTATATTCACGCTGCCCATCAATAATTCCCGCACCTTTGACACCGATACGGGACCCCTGATCAGTCAACCGATAGTGATTCCTGCTACCGTTATCAGTCACCTCATAATGCCCGCTGAACTGCCCGAACAGTATCGGCTCAGCCCGGACAACATAACCATGGACAGCATCGGGATTATAATTTTAGCCATACACCTACCCGTTTTATCATTAACATTTCAACAAAATAATTAGCACATAAAAAAAGCCACAACTGCAGAACAGTGTGGCTTTTTTGTTGAAAGCTGCTGAAAAGCAGATTAACGCTTGGAGAACTGAGTCGCGCGACGTGCTTTATGCAGACCGACTTTCTTACGTTCAACTTTACGTGCATCACGGGTCAGGAAACCTTCTTTCTTTAATGCACCACGCATGCCTTCATCATATTGCAGCAGAGCACGTGAGATACCCAAACGGATAGCACCGGCCTGACCTGTTGTACCGCCACCGGTTACAGTCACATTGATGTCAAATTTTTCTGCCATATCGACAGTATCCAGCGGCTGACGCACGATCATTTGCGCAGTCTTACGACCAAAAAACTGTTCGATAGGTAACTTATTAACGGTGATATTACCACTGCCAGCACGTAAGAATACGCGTGCTGAGGAAGATTTGCGACGACCTGTGCCGTAGTATTGAGTTTCAGCCATAATCTATATCAACCCTTTTTTCCCTGGATTTCCAGAACCTGAGGCTGTTGGGCATGATGATTATGCTCCGCGCCTGCATAAACTTTCAGCTTACGATACATTGCACGACCCAGCGGGCCTTTTGGCAACATACCTTTAACAGCTAACTCGACTACACGCCCCGGTGCACGATCCTGCATTTTCTCGAAAGAGAAAGATTTCAGGTTACCGATATAGCCGGTATGCCTGTGATACATTTTATCGGTAGCTTTATTGCCGCTAACTGCCACCTTGTCAGCATTGATAACAACGATGTAATCACCTGTATCAACGTGAGGTGTATATTCCGGCTTATGCTTTCCACGCAAACGCCGGGCAACTTCTGTGGCCAAACGGCCTAACGCCTTACCTTCGGCATCAACAACGAACCAATCGCGTTTTACCTCAGCCGGCTTTGCACTGAATGTTTTCATTCCGATCTCCAGAGAGAGTGTATGAGTTATCTGAAAAAATTAGACCGCGCATTGTATGGCAATCCACTTCCGGAAACAAGGCATGTTTATACCTTACGGACAAAAAAAACGCGACTCACTAGTGAGCCGCGCAATTACCACCAAAGGAGGATGGAGGAGTATACGTCCGTTTCCGAACAATATGTGAATATAATAATAATCTAATATTTGTTTGTCAAGCCAATTGGTGAGCTTTTTTTCACAGAATATTGAGAAAAACTATCCTGTCTCTGACCAGGTTGTTTTTTATGCGGAAACATCGGCCCTGCGATTTAGTTGCACACCCTCTGCCCGTGCAAAAACACCGCCAACATTGCCAAACCGGTGCTCAACCGGTAAATCCTTCATTTCTATGGCGCGCCACCCTAATGCCGGGCCGGGTTGTTCATGTTGCCAATAGGCTTTTTGCAGACTAATCAGCTCGCAAAGCTTATCCGGTAAACTGGCATACTTCTTCCCCAACCGGAAACCCAGCAACTTAACCAGCGTCTGTAACGCCGCGAATGGCAACAGCACCTTACGCCGCTGCCCCAGATAACGGATCAGCGAACGCACATAAACCCCGGCCTCCGTATCAGGTCTGCCCACACTTTCCAGCAAGGCCGCCTCCGTAGCATGAAACACACCCACATCAAAATAACGCCGGAACACTTTCAGCAAAGAGTAATGGTGTGAGTGACGCACTTCGCTTTGTGCAGAATAAGCAATCTGCCAGCCAGCCAGCAGCAGACAGGCCGACACATAACTGTCCTCACTGACAATCACCTTATCCGGAAAACCACCCACACTACGCAGGGCCGCCACCCGGTAACAGGCATAGACATCCGACGAGAAGGCAGCACGAAAGCCCAGCTTTTTGAAATCCCTGCGGCTGCGCAGCGAAGAAACCGGCGGATAGGTAAAGGAACGGGCATGTTTTTCCAGCAGGCAGGCATCCTCATGCGCCACATGCCGACCATAAGCCATAGCAACCGTTTTATCTTCCATCGCCAATAACAACTGCTGCAACGAATCAGTCTGCTCAAGAATGGCATCCTGAGTCAGATAGATAATATACGTTGCATCCGGGCAAAGCTGTGCTGCCAGCTGACGGGTTCCGCCGTGGTTAAAATCAGCAGGGTCAATGCTGAACACATCAAAACCGGCGGCTATGGCCTGCTCTGCAGTACCATCGGTGGATGCCGAATCAATTACCAGATAACGACCGGCGCGCACGGTCTGCCGGTGCATCCCTTTTATCCAGGCAGACCACAGCACACCGGCATTTCGGGTTAATACCACTACAGCCACATCAGGACGATTTATTATTTTTTTCATTGTTATATCTTCCGGTTTTTAAATCAGGCAAACCACAATAAGGCCAGATTTGCCACAACACCCCGTTTAAACAGGCGGTGTTGCAAAATATGTTTGCGCAGCTCCCAGCCTTTTAAATGCTGTAGCTCAGCCAGTGCCTCAATCAGACAATAATCTTCCACACTCAGGGCATCACCAAACTCATGCAGGAAAACTTCCGCCTGCTGACTCCAGCTCCTGAGCCGTAGCGGTATTGATTCCGCACTTACATGCTGATGACCGGCCAGTCCGGCTCCGATAGCATTATCACCATGCTGGCGATAAAACAACAATTGCTGCTCCAGCGGATGCACGATGCCAAACCAGGCGCAAACCAGCCCTAGCCAGCGATCATGATGTAACACCCCTTGTGGCAACGGGAATGCCATTTGCGCTGCGGCACGGTTAAATATCGCCGCACATCCACTCACCGTATTGGTCAGCAGATAATCACGCTTCGGCTGATACACATCAAATCCGCGCCATTGCCAGAATGATGGCGTCATCAGCGTCTTGTTTTCATTCACCAGGGTCAGGTCACTATGTACCAACACCGGCTTGCTTTCATCCTGCCCTGCACAAAGTGCTGTGATTGCCGCATACTCCAGCGCAATTTTGTCCTGAAACCAGACATCATCCTGATCACAGAACATTAAAAAGGGCGCGGTACTTATTTCCACCAGCGCACTGAAGCTGTGACTGCTGCCCAGATGCTGACCATCCAACTCAAGACAGACCAGCTTATCCGGATGCTGTTGCTGCCACTCCAGCAACAACTTAACGGTCTGATCCTGCGAGCCGTCATCACGCACCAGCAGCTCCCAGTCGGTAAAGCTTTGCTGCTGCAGTGAATCCAGCAGCTCCGGCAGCCAGGCCTCACCGTTCCAGGTAGACAACAGCACCTGCACACTGGCCATATCAGACCTTCTCCAGCCAGACCCGCCACCATTTTGCGGCAGCACGATCCAACACGAAACGGCGGATACGGCAGCTATGCCAGACCAGCAATGACTTAATACCGGGGCTGAAACACTGCCCGCGCCCGGATGAAAAACGGAAGGCCTGTGCAAACATAAAAAGCCGCACCGGACTGACTAACAAACCAACAGAGGCTTTCTTTTTCATTATTATTTGCCCGCTTAACCCTTTTGACTGCTTACTTCTTTACCGCATGCAAATACGCCACCCGCAGCATAAAATTACCTATTCCCGTCGGCACACCGGAAAACAGGGCATAGCGCCATGCGGAATCGCGTAAACGCTGCCACAAACCTAACGGCTGCAATAAATCCCGCCACCGCAAGCCGCGCTTGCCCAGATCCAGCACATGGTCATCGCCGAAATCCTCGGTGTGCACCAGACGGGTCAGCATCTCAGTTTCCTGACGGGTTGGATAAACAATGGCCCGCTCCAGCTGACCGTAAACATAAGGCAGAATATCCTGACTGGAGTAACCGCTTAAACGCTGCACTGCCCGAAAATGCTGCCAGTGTTGCATTACCCCTTCCTGCATCGCCGCAACCATCGGGTTACATTCAATCTCGGCTTTGCGGTCGGATGCCTGATCCGGCTTGAATACCGGCACAATGCCCTGCTCTGTCTTACGGTAGGCAATCGTCGTCGCTCCCTGAGCGCGCGCACCCTGCTCAAAAATTTCCTCGAACTCTGCCGGAATACGCTCACAGGCATTATCACGCCGCGAATCGTGAATGATGCCCTCACAGAAATTCCGGCTGCCAAAATCGTTATACATCTTCGGCACGAAGGCAAAGTAGTATCCGCGCACCTCGGGAAAATCAGCCCGATGCCCGAAGGCCTGTTTCAGAAACTTCTGCACTGTCCCGTTCCAGCCAATATCCACCAGCCCGACTTTTTCCCGGCCCAGAAAACCGACCTGCTCCAGATAAGCTTCCAGCAGGTCACGGTGCTTCCTGCCAATCGGGCGGATATAGTCCTGCACCTCCGCATCAGCCAGAAACTTCAGCAAACGCGGATCATGCCAGTCAGTAATGGGCTCGGCAAAATCAGCAAAACCATGTTTCTCCGCCAGCGCAACCAACCCCTCTTCCGGCAGACCATAAACCTTGCACACCGAACGCAAGCCCTGCTGCTTCGGATTATAAAAAGCCACCTGTACCTGCTCACGAGTCAGCCCCTCTGCCGTTGAAGCCGCAGTAATCACCTTGCGCGACAGATAGATATACTCATCATCCACCCGTTCATCCAGCTGCTGATAAAGCTGCTGAAACAGATAGCCGTCGCGGGCTACAAAAAACAGCTTATCCACCGGCTGACGCTGCAAACGCTCCTGCAGGCCCTGAGTGAACACACTGAACGCACCGCCCAGCACATCACGCCCGTAGCGATAAAAGAAGTCTGGCTTAGCATCTGAATCACGCCCCATATCCTCGGCCTGTAAGCGCTGCTTGAGCACAGAGAAGAAATGCTGACCTTTCCAGATACTACCGCGTGCTGCCATTTCCACATTCAGCTGTTGCTGCTCACGCTCACGCAACGCCTGCTTCTCATACAGCAGCACACCCTGCAGGCCGGTCTCACAGGCAGCACGACGATCCGACACCGGGTTATCACCGATATGCACCCAGGACTCATCAGCAGTCAGCGCCTGCTCACCGGCAACCTGCTGATATAAGCGCCCGGAGTACTTGCACAGCCCGCTGTCTGCTGACACATACATGGCCGTAAAGTAAGCATCCAGCCCTTTATCCCTGAGTAGCTCCTGCAGATACCCGCCGTCAAGATACATATCCGAAATCGCCAGCAAACGCACCAGCTGTTGCGCCAGCCAATCCAGAAACTCATGCACTCCGGGTTTGACATACAAAGCCAGTTTTTCCAGCTCCAGCTCAGTAGCCATCACAAACGCTACCAGCGCTTCATCAGCTTCAGCTTCCCCGGTCAGGCTCTTAATCCAGCAGGGCACCAGCTCACTGAAACGGCACTCATAATCCAGACCATCCGCTGCAGCCTGTTCACGCAGTTGACGCTCACACTGCTGACGGGATAGCCAAACCTGCTCTGTGGAATATTTTTTCCCCAGCCGCCCAGCCAGCAATCGGCAGACACCACGCTGCACCTGCTCCGGGGTATCAATACGGGCCAGCAAGGTATCAAACACATCCAGCGAGACCACCTTCACCTTACCGCTGCGCAGGCCGGACTCCAGATATTGCTGCATGCGCTTCCAGTCGCGGATAATGACTTTATCAGGCATGACTCTGCTCCACTTTGTCCGGCACAGGACGTCCGAACAACAAGCGCAACGGATTGAGCAACAGCGACCCGACCCGGTAAGACCAGCTGTTCAGCAACCGGTCCCGATCCGCTGTTACCTCCTGTAACTGACGCTCACGCTCGGCCAGCCAATGGTCACGCTCAGCCACCCAACGGTCACGGTCAGCCACCCACTGATCACGTTTGCTGATCATTTCATCGCGGTCTGTCAGCCAGCTTTCCCGCTCGGCAATATCATTCTGTTGCTGCTCAGTTTGCAGGCGTAATTGGACAATCAGCTCATCCCGCTCTTTGAGCCAGCGATCGCGGTCGGCCACCCAACGCTCACGCTCAGAAATAACACCTACCTGTTGACGAATAATTTCATCACGCTCTGCCACCCACTGATCACGGTCTTCAATCAGCGGAAACAGCTCGCGCTCCTTTTCCGTCAGACGCAAATGAATGCTTGTCTGCCACTCTTCATGGGTATAGCGGTATAAATCCTGCAGCTGAATCTGCAGGCCATTGAGACGCAGGGCGTTCAGATATTTGCTCAGCCCCGGAAAAACACGCAGCAACAGCAGCATATTTTCGCGAATTGCTGCCAGTGGTTTTTCACGAATAGTATTGCTGTCATGTAAACGGTAATAGAGCAATGCCTCATCCCACAGGCACTCAATTTTCAGGCCCAGATTATAAGCCCGCAACACAAACTCATAGTCATGCACATAGCGCAGGTCAGCAAAACCGCCCATGCGTTCATACACATTGCGCCGGAAAAAGAAGTTTGAAGTGGTGATCAGAAAATTACCCCGCAACAGGGTACGCAGAAAATCACCGTGCTGCTTCCAGTCCTTATAAAGCCCCTGATACCAGCTCAGCCAATCCGTTTCCGTCGCATTTTTCAGACGGGAATGCTTATCCCACAGCGTGACACCGGTGGCGACGAAATCCAGTTTTTGTTGCTGAGCGTGCTGATACAAATGAGCCAGACGGGTCTTGGGCCAGGCATCATCGGAGTTCAGAATGGCAATATATTGTCCACGGGCCAACGACAGCCCTTCATTAATAGTTGTGGCCGCCCCCTGATTGATAGTATGGCGGATCAGAGTAATTTTACCCTGGTCACGGGAACGCACGGCAGCCTGAATTTTTTTCCAGGTCTGGTCAGCGGAAGCATCATCAATAATGATCAGCTCCCACTCCGTCAGTGATTGCCCGAACACAGATTCCAGTGCCTGCCCTATCCACTCTGCGTGATTATACGCCGGGACAATAACACTGACTTTAGGCTGCAAAGACCCCATGTGGACAACTCACTCCATTTATTATATTTATATGACTTGTCTTGCAGTTTATCAGTGGTGAGTTAATCCGCCCTGAACTTCAGCGCTACCGCCGCGCCAGACTCCGGCAAACTTGCGCAACAGACGCCAGCTACGGGTAGCATACACACGCTGCAGCTCTTCCAGGCGAGCCTGTGCTTCCGCACGCAGATGCTCCAGCTCCCCCTGGCAGTTTTCCATCTTCATCTCCAGTCCGCGAATAGTCTGCTCTTTCTGCTGCAGGTTACTGAACATATGCCCCCAGGTTTGCCAGGAAGCGGACATAGGTTTCAGATTGTGCTCCATAGACGGAATCACTGCTGAAGCGCTGTCACCAGCCCCCGACGGTCGTGTATCCGGTGCCGGCAAACTAACTGAAACAATAAACTGATAGGCAACCGCTTCCGGCTGATGGAAATAATCCAGAATACGGGGTGTCGCGTCGATACCCACCTGACGCAAATAGCGTGCAATCACCGAATCAGGCATGTCATGCCAGGTGTAATCAATCTCATTAATCACAAAACCACAGCGGGTCAGCATGTTTTTCAGGCTCTGCAGGGTAAAAAATTTGAGGTGGGTGCTATCCAGAATACCGGCTTCCTCATACCGGAAATCACCGGTCAATAGCTCCAGACGCACAGAAGCATGCGCCACATTCGGCACCGACAACAGAATCGTACTCTCTTCCATCATCAGTGGCTTAAGCCGTTCAAGTAATGCCTCGGGGTGACGCAGGTGCTCCAGCACATCGACCAGGGTAATAACATCAAACTTTTCAAACTGAAACGCATCCAGACTTGTCTCTTCGTCCAGATCTTCGGTAAACACATAATCACAATGGCGCTGAGCCTGCCATGCAGCCTGAGGGTCTTTTTCGACACCAAAGATATGTGCCTGACAATTTTGCTTCATCATTTGCGACATTACCCCGGTGGAGCAGCCCAGCTCCAGCACCTGCGCATACTGAGGAATACGACTGACGATTTGGGTATGCGAATGGTTGTGATTAACTTCCTGAGCAGAATCAGCGGCTTCCGTTCGGTTCATTATTATTACTCCGCAGCAGAGGAAGAGCCTCCCACAGCCACCAGTGTCCGGGACGTGCTGTTATATGCATTTCCAGTTCACTGACCAGCAGACTCATGAGTTCCTCATCATTATAATTATTCGGGTCAAGCACTTCGGAAAACTCCGCGATGACTTCCCCAGCCCCTAAGTCGTGAATGTAGAATGGCACGACTACTGCCTTTGTCTTTTTAGCAATTCGATATATTCCGGCAGGAACATTTATATTACCTGCCAAAAACGGAACTGTCACGCCTCCGGGCTGCTTTTCGACATACGGCACATCAAAAATCAAAGTGATTAAGCTGCTGTCAAGCCGGCGATACAGAGGACGTAAATCTTCACCCTCAACCAGAAAAGGGCCGCCCAATACCTGCTGCAGTTTTTTCAGTTTAAACAGGCGGTATTTATATTCAGCAGGATGCAAACCATGTTGATTTTCCTGCCCGCCGTCACGGGTAATGGTTCCGACCCGATGACCATGCAAACGCATGGCCGGACCAGCCATCCAGAAACGCCCGAAATGTCCTCCGGTCAGCAATACCCGCTGCCCGCTCCGGCGAAGCTCATCCACTTTTTCAAAGCCTTTCAGCTGTACCAGATCCGGTATCCGGTCACTGTCCAGAAACCAGGTATCCAGCGCCTCCTGTTCCACCATGCGGAAATAATCCGCCAGCCAGCTACTCAACTGTTCAGGCCCGGCCTCAGGAAACACCGAGCGCATTTGCAGTGCAATCCGCTCCTGTTGCGACTCATGTTTTCGCGCAAAATAGCCTGCCTGCCGCGCAGCCAACTGATAGGCCAGCTTATAAGGCAAGCGCCCCAGCAAAGGAAAAATCAGGTCATAGCGAAACGAATAATGATCAGGACGACTCAGCAACATCACAAACCCTGCTCTCCGTTTCCCAGCGATGCGGAATCCAACTCATCCCCACGCCCTGCGCCTGCGATTCCTGCTGCACCCGGAAATGGCAACACCGCTCACGTGCATCGTAGACATGCACACCACTGCCATCAATCAGCCAGACCTCCAGGCAATACTCCCCGGCCAGCAGCGGCAGACTGTCAATCACATAACGCACACAAACTGCTTCCGAGTCACCAACTGTGGTCAGTGCTACCCCGTCATGCAGGGTGCTGATACCATAACACTGCACATCATCATTACGCCGGATCACAATTCCGACATGCACATCAGCAATTGCCCGGCCCGCTTTATTCAGACGCACCTCAACCACAAAACGCTGATAAGTCATGAAACGCGGTAAACCATCCGCCACCCCTTGTGCACCGGATAAAGCAATATCAGTCAATACGGGAGCAGAACCATTCTCCGCCACTTTGCTACTTTCCGGCACAGCAGCCGGCTTTTTGTTTGCCTGACGCGCCCGTACCGCATCCTGATAGGCATCAACAACCATTTGCGCATCACCGCTCATGCGCACCTTACCCTGCTCCAGCCAAACAGCCTGAGTGCAGATTTCCCTTACCTGATATAAATTATGTGAACAAAACACCAGCGTTGCCCCACCCGCCAGAATCTCACGCATCCGATCCAGTGATTTTTTCTGGAAATACTGGTCGCCTACCGACAGTGCTTCATCAACAATCAGCACCTCCGGCTCAAAGACCGCCGCCACCGCAAACACCAGACGCACCACCATGCCGCTGGAATAGGTTTTTACCGGCTGATTTGCAAACTCACCCAGCTCGGCAAACGCCAGCACTTCGGGCACAAAACGATCAATCGCTTGCGCATCCATACCCCGCAGCGCCAGACCAATACGGATATTCTCAACCCCGGAAAACTCCGGCTGCAAACCACTACCCAGCTCCAGCAGTGCCGCACGCCGCCCCCGAACGTCACAAGCCCCTTGTGTTGGCTGCAGATTACCCGCCAGCATACGTAACAGGGTACTTTTCCCGGCACCATTATCGCCGACAATACCCAGCGACGCCCCCTGCTCCAGACTGATATTCACATCTTTAAGCGCATAAAACAGCTCATGTCGCGGCGAACGGAATATCCATTCCAGCAGGGCATCCTGCGGCTTCCGGTAGCGCCGGTAGGACAGGCTGACATTCTGTAAATGAATTGCACTCACAACACATACCTGGCACGCGGCATCAGACTACGAAACAACCAGAGCGACAAACCCAGACAAAGCAGCCCGACAAACAGTAAGCCTGCAAACCGCTCCCAATTGATAACCCCTTCCAGCAAAGCATCCCGGTAACCGGTGATTAACTGCCCCAATATATTCCAGTCATAAAAAAAACGAAACTGCTCAGGAATGAGCTCAGGCGGATAAAGCACAGGAGAAATAAATAATAATACGGTCATTAATACCGGCATTAACTGGCGCAAATCACGCAGAAAAACACCGGTCACCGCAATTATGTAAGACCCGGCCAGAGAAAAAATAATCCGGATAAACAGAAAGCACAGATAACAAGGCAACATCGTTATTTTCAGACCACCCTGTACAGCAATAGCGCCCAGCAGCACTATTAAGGCGATACCTTCTGAGACCAGAGATATAGCCACCGGCAATAAGGGTAACAACCAGGCCGGCAATGGTGTATTCAGCAGTAAGTCACGCCGCTCACTCAATATAAAAGGGGAACGAATCAGAACCTCACTAAAGGCATTGAAAACCAACAGGCCGGCAAACAAATACAGCGCAAACTGCGTGGTGGAACTGTCAGTTCCGAAACGCAGCTGTAATACCTCGCCGAAAATAAAGGTATATACCAGCAGCATAAACAAAGGATGCATCAACAGCCAGAACACGCCCAGTACCGTGCCGTTATAGCGCTCCTTCAGATCGGAGCGGAATAAGCGCATACCTAATGACCATGCATTTCTCATGTCCTGAAGGTTCATTAGCCTGCGTCAGCCCCTGTTTTCAATCCCCTGAAATGAAACTGGCTGAGTATAATACCAGCCAGTCTTTATCGCTCAGATGTTAAGTAACGCTTGCTGTCTTAACGCTGAACTTTGTGCGGAATTGCATCACCAAAGCGGGCACCGGCATTCTGGCTGACATTACCCTCAATGGCAGCAAAACCAGCCGCTGGCACACCCTGATAAATAAAGCTGTCAGAGTAATAGCTGTCCGGTGCTGCACCATAAACATTAATGTCATCAACCCATGCAGACAGGTTGTACCAGGCAGGGAATCTCATCCGCGCCCAACCGCTGACAAAGGCATCAGTGAAAACGAAGTCATCTACATCCAGTCCACCCAGATCAGCATGTGCTTTGCCTTCAGGAAGAGTGTGATCACTGGATAGAACCGTACGTGAATCATCATAAGAAGGGTCAGTACTGATAAAGCTCAGGACATTGACTTCACGCTCCAGAACCCGTGGATAAGCACTGTAAGGTGAGAAGTTAGCATCTTTTACACGCCCCTCTTCACGGTCAAAGATCTCTTCACCAAATGCCACCTGTACATCGCCATAAAGCTTACAATCCGGATTAACATCTTCCATCGGATACTCTTCGCCGGTACTGGTGACACAAACATACTCACCGGTTGGATAACCCGCATCGTTCTTAAGCTCAGTCTTGGTCAGCTGAGTAATACCGTCCTGATTAAACACACCCAGCTTGCGCATCGGGAAGGTCACCACCCAGTCTGTATGACCATCGTAACCATCAGTTGGATCCAGGAAGTATTCATTCATGATATTGGAAGCCAGCAGGGCATGGGCAACCGGATAAGGGTTATCACCACAAGCCGGTGTTTTCGGATCATTGTCCAGCAGACAGGCATCACCAATAGTGCCGTTAGGATGGTGATATTTCTTCCAGTCGGTTACAACCATATCAACCGTACCATCGTCTTTCTTGACCATGATTTCGCTGGTTGTGATCGTCCCTGAAGCCAGAGACGGCAGATCAAAGTTCTTAGTATCATCAGGGCGTGTATGATGTGCTTCAGCAGTGTAGTTTTCGAATGCAATCGGATCTACGGCAAAAGCAGTGCCTTCCGGAACGTTCAGAATAGCAGAAGATCCCATCAGGCCACCGGTGGGTGCCCCCAGACCTTTTGCCGCTGCGCCTTTACCGGTAGAGAAAGTATTACGGTACCACGCATCGGCAATGACGCCGCAGTTATTGGGTTCACCACGCTGATGCAGCACGCCGTATTGAACTGTTGAGTCAGTCACCACACCCATCTCAATGACTTCCACATAGCCTTCCAGCGTATCACTCGGGCTCAGGCCTGAATAATACTCATAGCCATCAAAAGGCTCAGTCACTGAACACTTACCATCTTTACATGAAGCCAGGGCAGGCAACGCGCAGGTATGGTCTGTCGTGGTAACCGAGCCCATCGGCGTACCGGTACTGGTATCCATTTTGATACTGCCGGTCCAGACATCTTCCGGTGACATATACAGATTGAAGTCCAGCACGTCTTTACTTTCTTTTCCTTCACGGAAACGGATACGTACTGCCTTGGTTTCATCCGTGGAATTAATCAGGTTGATATTGGTTACATACCCTTCCTGGGCATTAAAATAAGGGAATAACAGCGCCTGACCGGTGCCATCATTGTTTATATGTACTGCCTGCGCACTGGACATAATCCCTGCCAGACCCACTAAGCCCGCAGCCACACCGAGAGCAATTTTTTTCTTTTTAAACACTTTCGTGCCTCCTGAGATTTTTATATTTTTAACGGAGTATTCAACTCAGCATTGGCTCCAGAGCCATAAAAAAGCCACAAGAACCGACATCATTAAATAAATTATTTTAATTGATTATATTATTTTTTTAAATACCGCCAATCTGAAAATAGTCCTTCTTTAACCCAGGTCTCGTGCACAACATCCGTCGTTTTAACAGGTTCTGCTAATCCACGCATCTTCATGGCCACAGTTACAGCTACATGAGCATCACAGCTTTTACCGCTGGCATCACATTCGACGGCATCGACCTTTGCTTTATTCCACAACCCCACTCCTTTCACCTGCTTTCTGTAATGGCGGAGGGGGACCTCTTTTTTAAATGCATCCGTGTAATGCTGATAAGCAGTCTGGTAATCCCCTTCAATCAGGGCATCCCAGCGCTGCTGAGCAGCTTCCTTTACAGCGGTTTCACCCGACCCGCATGCATTTAGCAACAAGCATAAAGGGATTAAAACCACCCAGTCAAACTTACTCGACATACTCACCTCTTAACTGTCGGATAAAGCTGTTATCGTCCATCAGACGCTTCATGCGCTCACGCATTTCCTGTCCTGTTTTGATCAAACCACTCTGGTCTTTTATCGCTGTCGGCGTGATCAGCACCAGCAACTCGGTACGCTTCCCTGTTCGTGAATAATTCTTAAAAGCCTTACCGACCACCGGCAAATCCTTCAGCACCGGCACACCGGCATCACTCTCACTCTTGTTCTCACGGATCAAACCACCCAGCACGATCGTTTCACCACTTTGCACAGCAATGCTACTTTTGATCTTACGTTGCAGGAAGCTGCGGTTTCCGGTCACCGTATCCTCATCACCAACATCAGTAATATCCTGATTAATATCCATTTTCACCAAACCATTGGAATTAACATGTGGTGTTACAGCCAGTGATACACCCGTATCTTTATACTGCACAGACTGCGTTAACAGCCCTTCGGCAGTGGTTGAAGCACTGGTGTAAATGGGCTGCTGATCACCCACCCGGATCTCTGCAGTCTGATTATCCAGCACTAACACCGACGGCGAAGAAATAACCTTTACATCAGACTCACGTGCCAGTGCACTCAGCACACCCTCAATACCATTGGCACCACCGCTAAGCGAGAAAGAAAAACCTCCGGGAGCGGACGATCCCAGACTTCCCACACCAAGACCGCCAAATGTATTGCCATTCTTTCTGAAGTACCACTGCAGACCGTGCTCCATGCTTTCATTCAGAGTGACCTCCATAATGGTAGCCTCGACCTGCACCTGCATCGGCATAATATCAATCCGCTTCAGTGCTTCCTGAATCTGCTTATACATGGCATCACTGGACAGGATCATCAGTGAGTTATTGGTCTTATCCGCCACAATTTTCACATCCGCATCCGGATCAATGGTTACACCATCACTGTTACCACCACCGCCCAACATGGTTTTTGGTTTATTGTCTGCCGCTGCGGACTCACCTTCGCCCACCGTCGCCGGTTGTAAACCGGGAGCAAGGCTGGATGGCACCGCGCCTTTTTTACTCTTGCCGGAACCTTTACCGGAAAAGATTTGCGACAGCATTTCTGCCAAATGCTCAGCATTACCATTCTGCACCTTGTACACATACAGCTGCTGCCCGGCGACCGGCCCGGCCTGATCAAAACGATCCACCCAACTCTTCATCTCTTTCAGGTATTCCGGGCTTGCGGAAATAATCATGATGCTGTTCATATGCTCAATGGGCATAATCTTGACCATACCGGCCATCGGACTATTACCACTTTCACCAAACAGCGCATCAAGATTTTTGGCCACAATATCAGCCTCAACATTCCTGATCTTATACAGCCCGACCGACATCCCCTGCAGCACATCAACATCGAAAGTACGGATCGTCGCTAACAGATTCGACAGCTCAGAACTGGTACCCGCCAGAACCAGAAGATTACGATTGGTATCCACACGCACAAAAGCATCCGGACTGGCCAGGGGCTCGAGAATCTTCTGCATTTCCGCCACCGGAATATAACGCAGCGGCACCACCTGAATATTATATCCCGGCTTGATTTTACCGCTGGTCGACGGCATGAACCCACGTCCTTTCAGATTACTGCGCGCCGCTACCCGGTAACCGCCGGTTTCATCCTGATACAACACAGCGCCCTGTGTCTGTAACAATGACTCCAGCGTCGGAATCAGACTGTCATGCGGAATGGGCTTGCTGGAATTGATGGTCACTTCCCCTTCCACGCCCGGTTCGACGATATAGGTTTGCTTTAAAATATCGCCCAACACCACGCCAACAACCTCACGGATACTGGCGCGCTCGAAATTCAGCGCCACACCGGGCCCGTCTCCGCCGCCAATCATTGCCGGACGCCGCACATCTTTACGGTAATACTGGTGCTCACCCAGAATCAGCTCCACATCAGCAGGCTCTTCGTATTGACCGGATGACTGGACAGGCGCCTGTTGTGCGGGTGCATAGGCCGCTCGTTGCGTCACTGCGGGAGAAGCACTGTAAACAGGAGTAAGCGCTGTAAGCGCCGGCTCACGGAGTGTCTTCACAGCCGCGCTGCGCTGAAACGGATTCACACCCACATTCTTGCGGAAGCCCGGACTGTCTTTGACAGATGAGCATGCGGATAACATGCATAAGGCGCTGACTACAGCTGCCATTACTTTTTGGTTAGTCACAAAGTAAACCCCATTTTACTTTTATTATTTTTATATGTTTTATCAGGTTTATTTTTACCCTAGTTTACCTGATCAGAACCGAATCTCATCTGAACGCCTACCGCCCATTATTCTTATCCCCCCAGCGTGCCGCCATTAAACGCTGCCTGGCCTCCAGAGCTTCTTTAATCGACAATACCGGAGCCGGCTGCTCTGACTGTTGTTGCGAACCACTTTCGCTCTGCTGCTGGTTTAACGGATTACCCTGTTGCTCCTGTCCTTCAGCCCCGGGCTGAGCTGCTACAGCTGCCGGCTGTTGGCTTCTGTTATAGTGCTGCTGCTGGTTCAGCTGTGCCTGACGTATCTGTTGCAGACGATCCTGCCGTTGCTGTGTCTGACGCTGCTGGGATGCCAGCATCTGTTTATTCGCTTTAGGCGTTTCGAAATCACTGATCAAAGCGACCTCAGTACGGTTCTTTCCGGCTGATAACAAAACCCGCTCCTTATTAATATCTTCCACGATCCAGCCTTCCCAGCTGTCCCCTTTATACAGAGCCTTACTATCCGTTTCCCCGCGCACCAACGCATACTTTTTATCACCCAGGTCGATAATACCCACTAATCTGGCTACAGGCGGTGTCAGTTCAGCCTCAACCACTTCCAACTCTTTTACTGCTGCCACCGTTGGAGGAGGCGGTGCTTTTTTAGGCTTCATCCGCGACTCCCAGAATAACGGCGCCTCGACCAGCTGCCGGTACTGAGTCACTCCCGGAATGCTCAACTCATCCGCATCCGGAATTTCGACTTTCACTCCGGAAGCAGCAAACTGCTGCTCTTCTGCCTGACGTAACTGCCACACATTCCAGGCAGAAAAACCAAGGCAGGCAATACCGCCCAGCCAGAGCAAATTTTGTATGGGTGGACTAATCAACCGTTTCATTATTATTTTCGCCTCCACGCCAATAAGTTGAAATTCTCACTGTGCCTTTTAGCTGTTGCTCAGTACCACCCTCTTCGCGCTGCGGCTTAACTTCCAGACGATCCACAAACATCAGCGGACGTGAACGGTAAGCCTGATGCAGTACTTCACGCAACAAGTCAGTATCTCCGGTAAAATCCGCCTGCACGGTAACCCGGCGATAACCGTTTTTCACCGGCTCATCTTCACCCACCGGATCATCAATGACCTCAGAGCTGACCAGAACCCCTCTGCGCTGCCGGATAACATCAGCCAGCTGCTTCTGCAACTCTTTGCCCACCTGTGCTGCTGTCATGCCTTCCGGGTAAAACAACTTGTCCAGCCCCTGAGCCTGCACCCGTTTGTATTCAGCGACAAACTCCGGGGTAGCCTGCTTAATTTCACGCATCTTGCTCAGACGACGATAACCGGAATCAATCTGCTCACTCAGCTCAAGCGATTTATTAACCACCGGCAACACAACAAAAAAGACAGCCGCCAGTACCACCAGCAATAAAATCAACCAGGCCAGCAACGGCTGATTACGCCGTGACAATAATCCTTCGCTCATTGCCCCACCTCTACCTGCGCCTGAATATGGAACTTATCCCGGTTACTGTCTTTACTGCGGGTCACCGGTGATTTAAAACTGACCCGTTTAAAGTGGTCGGACTCTTCCAGAATATCAATCAGCGTCAACGCCCGCCGCGACTCACCACGGATCTGGAGCTGCGTACCCTCCAGCTCCAGACGCTCAAGCCAGGTATGCTCCGGCACTTCAGCAGACAAACGCTCCACCACATCCAGTGCAACCGGTGAGGTGCGGCGGCGCTCACGCAAAAAAGCCAGCGCCTCTTCTGCCGCCAATAATTTATCCCGGACTTGCAGCTGCTCTGCCGCATCACGCTTCAGCTCACTTAGCGCGGCATCAATCTGATCAACACGGCGCTGCTTATATAAAACCGGTACCGCCAGCGACAAAACCAAAGCCGCCAGAAAGAAATACAAGGGAATGCGTGACCACGACTGAACCGCCCCGGGGTCACCGGCAACATTACGTCCATGACTCAGACTGACATCCGAACCCGCAACAGAAACACGGTCAAACGCAGGAATACCGGCACCACCAAGCCGTTCTGATAATTTATCAACCAGCATTTTCGGAGCCACATAGATATCCGCGACCACTTCTTTTTTTGACTTATCACGCTTACTGACACGGGCGTCATAATAAGCAGCATCAGCAGCAAAGGGAGTCAGCCGATCCAGCTGATAACTCACCACCTGTTTGATATTATCCTGTGCAGCTTCAGGGAAGTTGTGCTGCAGATGTAGTGTCTGCCTGCGATCCAGTACCAGCTCCAGCAGGTATTTTTTGCTCCTGGCGCACTTTTTCACAACCCGCTGGAAGTCAAAGGCTCCCTCAGCAATGTCGTATTCACCACAACTTTTTTGTTTGCCGTCCTGCCGCCAGTAAACAGCAAGGCATTGCTCACTCACAGGTTGCAACAACAGGCGTGGTTGCTCCGAGCGGAACAAAGTGCGCAGCGGTGCAGGCAAGCCAAGAAAAAGCCCTTCACCCCACCAGCTGAAGATTTGTTTAAGTTTGTTTAGCAACATATTATTTTTATTTATTGCCCCATAAGACTATTAGCCTACCTAACTTTGCCGGCTTTGTCGACAGTTGACGACAAACTGTCATTCACAGCGCTAACCTGTTGGAAAAACAGAACTTAGTCAGCAAGCAACTTATCTATTTTCTCAATCTGGGCCTTGATCACACGGATTCTTCGTTTGGTTTTCTCTCTTTTGCGCTCACTCAGATCACCGGCCAGCTTTTTTCTATAAGCTTCTTTTTTTTCAAGCAACAAAGCTCTGAGTTCCTCAAGATCATTGACTTTGATACTTTTCTTGCCGCCGTATTTTTTCTTCAGCATCGAATAGCGGTTTTTCAGTTCTGAAAACTTCACTGGCATATTCTCCTTCTGACACCCAGCCCGGACACAGTCACCCGCCCATAACTCATCACAACAAGACTCATTGATAATGAGCAAATTTTTATACCGGCTTTCACCGACGCATTAACCTGAAATAGCCCTGACCTCATCCTCACTCAGAATAACATCACGGGCAGCCCCGGACAGTTCGCCCTGATTAGAAGAAAGCAGGGCTTGTGCTGAGTAAATCAAACTGGCTGCCGCCTCATTGGCATAGTTAAAGTCATTCAGCAGCGAAGTCGCCATCAGTGCGCTAATTTCTTCCTTACGCAGCATCTCACTGACATGCTCATTCATTCTGAGCTTAGCTTCTTCCACTTCAACTTTCAGGCCATCCAGCTCCAAAACTGCCAGCGGATTTACCAGATCATCACGATAACGGTAAATTTCCCGCAGTATGGTCGCAATCCTTAAGCGTAACTTATTATATTCGCGGCGTATGTGAATATTCTGTGACATCATGTAACGGCTGGTATTTTTGCGCATATGCTTGATATGTTTTACCGACTCAACCACAGCGGATGAAGCACTGCGCAGCTGATAAAGCTCATCGGCAAACGGAATCGGCACCTGAGCCTGCGCTTTGGAGACAAAACCGATAATGGCCGCATACAGGGATTTAACCCGGGTCTCATACAATTCATCCAGATCAAAACTGATAATCCTCTGGTTTTTTTCGACCAGAGTATCCAGCTCTTCCTCACCCAGTATCTGTCCACGACGCATATTGATGCCGTGCGCCAACACTTCCAGTGCCGAATCAAACAAGTTCCATACTTCTTTTTTTACTGACGGCAACAAGGTATCTGGCAGACCAATGACTGAGTCATTGAGATATTTCGGCTGGGTAACCGCCTGTTTCCGTTCAGGCAGAAAACGGATCAGCGCCTCAGCCAGGCGATGGATAAATGGCAACATCACCAATACGCCAACCAGATTAAACAGGGTATGGAACACAGCCAGTTTCAGCGTGTAGTTATCAGCCGCAATACCCACAGCATCACTGAAAGTATCTACCGCCCAGATAAACTGGCTGATAAAAACAATCGCGATAATGCCGGTAATCAGGTTAAAAATCAGATGGGCACCGGCCAGACGCCTACCCTCCACATTAGCACTGAGGGCACCAATAATCGCAGTTATCGTGGTACCGATATTGGCTCCAATCGCCAGCGCCAGGGCATTTTCATAACTGATTTGGGCGGCGGCCAATGCCGTCAGGATCAGCACCAGAGTGGCATGACTGGATTGCATCACCACGGTTGCTGCGGCACCAATCCCGGCAAACAAAAACAAACCGGGATAACCGTCAACGGCTAATGCGGCCAGATCAAAACTGTCCTTGAAGGCATCAAAGCCTTCTTTCATGTGGTGGATACCCAGAAACAGAAAACCCAGCCCGGCCAGAATTGACCCGATACCATTCAGATATTTTGACTTCTGGAATGAGAGCACAATACCAAACACCAGCATCGGCATGGCATAGGCAGAAATTTTCACCTTCAGGCCAAAAGCCGCTACCAGCCAGGCACCGGTGGTGGTGCCGATATTAGCCCCGAAAATAATCCCGATACCGGCCACCAGTGTGATCAGCCCGGCGCTGATGAAAGAAATGGTGATCACAGAAACCAGTGAGCTGGACTGCATCAGCGTGGTGGATATAATCCCGAAACTAAGGCTTTTCCAGGTCTTATCGGTCGTGCGTTGTAATAACCGCTCCAGAATCCCGCCGGTAAACGCCTTAAACCCGGCCTCCAGAAACAGCATCCCAAACAAAAAGATTGCCACACCGGCGGCAATCTCCTTAAAGTCCGGGCTGATCCAGAAACCATAGGACAGGATCAGTAATATAAAGGGCAGCAGTATTTTTTTTAGCATAATCAGTAAGCCCAAAGTCCGCTCAGATCAGCATTCCCCGGATCGTGAAATAGAAAATGGCCGCCATAATCCCGGACGCCGGAACCGTAATCACCCAGGCCGCAGCAATTTTATAAAGCGCGGAACGCCTGACCAGCTGCTCCTTATGCTGTTTCTTCAGCATTTTCCGCTCAGCCTTGTTCAGCCCTGCTGCCATGGAGTTCTGTTTAAGCGTCTGAATCATCCGGTCCTTATGCTCAAAATCAGCCTCTTCAAACTCAACCAGAAACTTTTCCAGATCCTCTTCGGTATGATTATTCTGAGTATGATGGGCACGTATATCGGCAATAATAGTGGCGTAATTGCGCTTAATCACCTCACGCAGGAAGCCAACACCGAACACAGCCCCGACGGCAACATGGGTGGAACTGACCGGCAGCCCGAGCTGACTGGCAATAATCACCGTCACCGCAGCAGCCAGCGCCACACAAAACGCCCGCACCTGATCCAGTTCCGTAATTTCAGAACCGACCACCCGGATCAGTTTCGGGCCATACAAAGCCAGTCCCAGCGAAATACCGATAGCACCAATCAACATCACCCACAACGGAATTTCAGCCTTCGCGGTAATCGCAGCGGTATACACGGCATCATTAATCGCCGCCAGTGGCCCGACCGCATTGGCAACGTCATTGGCACCGTGCGCAAAACTAAGCAGAGCCGCACTGAAAATCAGCGGAATCGTAAACAGGCTGCTCACGCTTTGTTTATTATTTTCCAGCTCCGGTACACGTTTGGAAATCATTTTTTTTACCAGCCAATAAACCGCTCCGGCGATCAGCAGACCAACCAGCACAGCAACCAGAAAGTCTACCTTAACCAGTTTTTTAAGCCCTTTCATAATCAAATACGTGCTGAAAGCCCAGGCCATAAAAGCAATAAAAACCGGCACCATCCGTTCGGCAGCTTCCAGTTTATTGCTCTTATAAGTAATGGTGCGCTTAATCAGATACAACGTTAACGCAGCAATACCACCACCTATCACCGGTGAAATCACCCAACTGGAAACGATTTGTCCCAACTGCCCCCAGTCAGCGACTCCGGTTCCGCCTGCGGCAATACCGGCACCCAGCACACCACCGACGATGGAATGCGTTGTCGACACCGGCGCCCCAAGATAAGTGGCCAGATTCAGCCAGATCGATGCGGCCAGCAATGCCCCCATCATCAGCCAGATAAACTCATCCGAATTATTAATCAGTTCCGGATCAATAATCCCGTTCTTAACTGTTCCGACAACATCGCCTCCGGCAATAATCGCCCCTGAAGCCTCAAAAAGTGCAGCAATCACAATAGCCCAGAAAATCGTTAAAGCCTGTGAACCAACCGCAGGCCCCACATTATTGGCCACATCATTGGCACCGATATTCAGCGCCATATAACCGCCAATCACTGCAGCAGCTATCAGCAGAATGCCATTGGGCGTATCCGGAATGACACTACTGGTCATCAGCATAATACCCACCATAAAGACGACCGCAGTGCCAAGACGGAACAGCTCCGGACGTCCAGGCTCCGTTGCATGTTCAATCTCATTCAGATCTTTGAGCTTCATTCATTTCCATCCTAAGTCACCCGCCGGACGACAGGTTTTTTTATATTCTTCATGTTCATTTTATTGCTGCCACAGCTGCTGCCATGGAAAAACAAACACTCCCCTCCAATATGGACTGCCACACAATCCGTATCAGGCAATGCAGTATATTGTAAAAGCCTGATAAAATCAGGACTCCGAATCCTCCTCCTGTCTTTGTGGAAGGATACACGCTTACCGGCAACAATACCCTGACCGACATCAACCATCAGACAACAAAGTGATAAATACTCCTTACGTATAAACATTTCACAGCAAAACAACCTGCTTCAGGTAATGCATTAAATCCGGTGCAGCTGAAAACATTATCGATTATGCTCTGTGCTTTTACGCCATTGCAGCCTGAAAACCGTGATTCATAAAAACACCTCCCTGATTAATGCCGTTCCCATCATTTTTGTCTTTCTCTGGAGCACCGGCTTCATCGGCGCAAAATATGCCCTGCCCTTTATTGAGCCGTTTTACCTGCTATTCATCCGTATGCTGCTGACCATTGGTGTATTCGTTATTTTATGCCTGATCTTCCGCGCCAAATGGCCGACGCCACGACAGGCCGGACACCAGATGGTCACCGGTGCTCTGGTGCATGGTGCTTACCTGGGCGGTGTCTTTGCTGCCATTAAACTGGGTATGCCTGCGGGTATTGCTGCCATTATTGTTGGCGTCCAACCCCTGTTAACCGCCCTGCTCAGCTGGCAGCTGACGGGGGCAAATCTGCGCTCAAAGCAGTGGCTGGGCTTGGTTTTAGGACTGGTGGGCGTGATTATCATTATCCTTAGCACCCGCCAAGCAGAGTCCACGGAACTGAGCTGGCTGGCGGTCGTTGCCACGCTGATCTCACTGGCCGGCATATCAGCCGGTACACTCTACCAGAAACGCTTCGGCGCAGGCACCGACCTGCTGGCCGGCTCACTCTGGCAATATATCAGCACCGCACTGATTATGGCGGTACTGGCCTGGAGCTTTGAAGATCGCGTGGTTATCTGGGATACCCAGCTGATTATGGCGCTGGGCTGGCTGGTGCTTGGCTTATCAGTCAGCGCCATTCTGCTGCTGATGTTTATGATCCGTGAGGGTGAGTCCGCCAAAGTCGCCAGCTATTTTTATCTGGTTCCGGCCGTGGTCAGCGTTGAGGCATGGATACTGTTCGGCGAATCCCTGCCCTGGATAGCGGTTGCCGCCATCGGACTGACTATCTTCGGTGTTTATCTGGTGGTGCGCAAAGCGTAGTTACCTGCGCTCAGCACATGTTGACTCCACCTTTTTTACCTGACACAACAGTGACTTAAAAGCAGGAAAACCACTGATCGGATCAAGGCTGGCATCATCTGTCAGCTCATTGATATTGGCCTCATTCCAGCCATGGAAACAATGTACCACACCCGGCTTCATTATATCGGTGACATCGGCACGGAAAATAACCGAGCCACGGGGCGAACTGATCTCCACGGCATCACCGCTTTGAAGATCACGCACGGCAGCATCATCAGGATGAATCTGCACCCGTGGGTAAGGGTCATACTGCAGCATTGCGGCAACATTATGCTGCTGGGAGTGGGTGAAAAACTTCTGCCGCCCGCCCGAGGTCAGTACCAGCGGAAACTCTGCCAACATCTCCGGTGCCGATAACGGGCTTTCACGCGGCTCATGGTAAACCGGCAAGCCATCATAGCCATAGTCGCGCAATTCCTGAGCATCAAACTCCACTTTGCCGGTCACCGTTCTGAAGCCATGCAGGCGCCATTGCCGGTCAGCATCCAGAAAACCCTGATCCACTAACTCTTCAATTACCGGACTGTATACGGTCACACCTTCCGGGTTCTCATAAACTTCCCGGCGCAGCTCTTCCGGCCACTCCGAAGCCATTTCTGCCCAGGACTGATCCAGATCACCCTGCCAGAACAAATCACTCATGCCCAGCTTGACACCCAGCTCCAGAAACATCTGTGCATCCGGCTTCGCCTCACCACGCGCCGGTAAAGCCGGATGACGGTATTTTATCTCGCCCTGATAAGCACAGCCCGGATAGGCAATCAGTGCCGGACGCTCCAGATTGGTCGCAGCAGGCAGCACAATATCAGCCTGCAAGGTCGCCGGGTTATGGAAAAAGTCGGAAACGGCAAAAAAGTCCAGCGCCCCCAGTGCCTGTTCCATGCGTTTTGAGTTCGGCCACATCGCGGTATTAATACCCATCGCCAGCAAGGCTTTCAATGGCTGCGGCTTACCTTCCAGAATACAATCCGGCATCAGCATGCTCTGTCCGGCAGGCCAGTATTTCGTCCACACCGGAAAAACTTCATCGCCGATCCGTGGTGGCAACTCATTGACGCAGACATCGAACAGCTCAATCGGTTTTGGCAAAACTTTGTTATTGAAGAAGCGATTACCGCCCTCCCTGTCAATCATGCCCAGCACCGCTGACAACAGGATCATTGCGCGGTGATTCTGAAAACCATTCGAGTGTTGTACTGTCGAGGTCGGCGACATAGCAATTTGCGACGGCAGCGTGGTGGCAAACATTTCCACAGCCGCGTGCAAATCCGCCTCATCAATACCGCAAATTTCAGCGACTCTGGCAGGCGGAAAATCTTCAATATAGGCCAGAAAAGCATCCAGACCACTGGCCCATTCATCCAGAAACGCCTGATCCTGCCAGCCATTTTTAAAAATCAGGTGATGAAAACCCAGAGCCAGTGCCCCATCGGTACCGGGACGGATCTGCAGATGAATATCCGCCAGCTCAGCGGTTTCTGTACGCCGGGGATCGACCACAATCATTTTGCGTTTTTTCTTGCGCTGATTGAGATGATGGCGGTCAAAAGGCGGAATCGAACCAACAGCATTGGTCGACCAGACCAGCACACAGGCTGTTTTTGGCGACTCGACCGTGGAGGTGGTTTTCAACTTGTGGCCATAGGTCAGCATCTCGGCCACCATAGTCGCCGAAAAGCAGCAACCGGATTCAGTCAGGTAATTCGGACTGCCGAAAGCATGCGCCAGACGCTGCAGCTGAGGTCGCGCTTCCTTGGTATAACCGGCAAAGAAGCCTACTGCAGGGGCACCATGCTGCTCTCTGGTTTGCTGCAGATGCACCGCAATCGTATCCAGCGCCTCATCCCAGCTGATCCGCTCAAACTCACCGGAACCTTTCGGGCCAACCCGCTTTAACGGATATAACAGCCGCTCCCGATGATACTGCCGCTGCAGCTGCATCTGCCCGCGCGGACAGTCAGGCAGGCCCTCAACATGAGTGGCAATACCTTCAGCATTAATACTTACCGTGAATGCACAGTTGGCATCACATTCATAACAGGTCGTGTGTTTAAGTGTATCGGCCATACTATCACCCCGCTACATCCGCCAGCTCCAGCCCTTCCCGCTCCAGATGGGCGTTCAGCCGCCGCTGGTCAATATGCACATCCAGCAAAAAGTTACCCTGTTCAGAAACCTTTTCACTTTCCACCGCCTGATCCGCATAGAGCGCCGCCCGTAAACGTCCGTAAGCAGGCGTTAAACACAAGCATCCATGGAAGGTCTGTTGTGCAAAGTATTCACCGAGATATTCCAGCAGAATATCCAGCCCTTCGCCGGTCTGTGCCGATAACCAGATTTTATCCGGCTGCAGTCCGGCTCCCGGCTCCACACCGGCAGGCCTGCCATTAAGATCAATCTTGTTCATGATCTCAACCTGCACGATTTTCTCTGCACCAATTTCCTGAATAACCGCATTCACCTGTTCAATATACAGGTCGCGCTGCTCATCATTGCTGTCGATAACGTGCAGCAACAAATCAGCTTCAGTGGTTTCCTGCAAGGTGGAACGGAAAGCAGCCACCAGATCATGGGGCAACTGACGGATAAAACCAACGGTATCAGCGAGAATCATACTCTGCTGATTTGGCAGGTCGATACGTCGCAAAGTGGGGTCAAGCGTGGCAAACAGCTGATCCGCTGCATAAACGTCTGAAGTAGTTAAAGCATTGAATAATGTAGATTTTCCGGCATTGGTATAACCAACCAGAGAGACCGTGGGAATTTCCGCCCGCTTACGCGACTGACGCCCCTGCTCACGCTGGTTACGGACCTTTTCCAGCCGTTTATTGATCTGCTTAATACGCACATTCAGCAGGCGCCGGTCTGTCTCCAGCTGGGTTTCACCCGGCCCGCGCAACCCGATACCGCCTTTCTGACGCTCAAGGTGTGTCCAGCCACGCACCAGACGGGTAGACATGTGTTTAAGCTGAGCCAACTCCACCTGTAGTTTACCGTCATGACTTCTGGCACGCTGGGCAAAAATATCGAGGATCAGCCCGGTGCGATCAAGCACCCGGCACTCAAACAACCTTTCGAGGTTACGTTCCTGCGCAGGCGTTAGTGAGTGATCAAAAATCACCAGATCAGCCTGATAGAGGGCAACCAGATCCCGAACCTCATTGGCCTTCCCTTCGCCAAGAAACATACGGGACTCCGGTTTTTTTTTCGAGCCGGTAATTACATATTTAATTTCAGCACCCGCAGATCGCGCGAGCTCTTTGAACTCGTGCTCATCTTTGGGTGTTTCATCAGTATTAAAACTAATCTGAACAAGTATTGCATTATTCCCGGAGGAGTCCGGCCGTTCAAACAGTTCCAAGATATAACAAACTTATTCTGTAGCCAGGTTCAGCTTGATAGGGCGTGCCGGAACGATGGTGGAAATGGCATGCTTGTAAACCAGCTGACTGACTGTATTGCCGAGTAAAACAACAAATTGGTCAAATGATTCCACATGGCCTTGCAGCTTAATGCCGTTTACAAGGTAAATTGAAACCGGAATCCGTTCCTTTCTTAGAGCATTGAGGAAGGGTTCTTGTAATGTGTGCCCTTTCGACATGTTGGTTATCTCCTTAGTCTTTTATATTGGGGTTGTGGTTGTTTTGGTATAAATATCGGTTAAAACCATATAAAACAATGCTCATTATTGGCTCAACCGACTGACGAAGCGTACCAGTTTAAAATTGCTATAAAAATACCAGCTTGTCGGACATTACCGTTTATCCGGAAATAAACCCGGAAACACCGCTGATAACCGACGGAAGGCTGTAATTCTCTGCATAGTAGCGATGAAGCCTTTGCTCAGAGCGCAACCAGGTTATCTGTCGCTTAGCAAGCTGCCTTGTAGCCACGATAGCACGATTACGCATCATATTGTAGTCTATTTTACCAGCTAAATACTCCCAGGCCTGACGATAACCCACCGCCCGCACGGCAGGCATATCCGTATTCAGATCACCACGCTCATACAAGGCTTTCACTTCATTAAGGAAGCCCTGCTCCAGCATAATATCAAACCGCTGCTCAATACGCTGATGCAACCAACTCCGCTCTTCAGGTAACAGAGCAAGCTTATATAACTGATAGGGACAGGCAGCATAACGCTCAGCCCTTTGCAGCTCGGTCATCGGCTTTCCGGTCAGCTCATAGATTTCCAGTGCCCGTTGCAGGCGTTGCGGATCATTGGGATGAATCCGCGCAGCTGCTTCAGGATCAACCTGCTGCAAACGCAGATGCAGCGCTTCCCAACCCACGGATGCGGCCTCTTCATCCAGCCGCGCCCGAATCTCCGGGTTTGCGGATGGCAAATGCGACAAACCATACTCCAGCGCCCGGAAGTACAACATCGTCCCGCCCACCAGTAACGGAATCCGCCCCTGCGCGGTAATATCAGCCATTTCATCCAGCGCATCTTTACGGAACTCAGCCGCCGAATACGCCTGTGCCGGATCAAGAAAACCAATCAGCCGGTGCGGTGCCTTGCGCAGCGTTTCCGCATCGGGTTTGGCGGTGCCGATGTCCATATCCTTATACACCAATGCTGAGTCAACGCTGATCAGCTCCACCGGCAACTGCTCACGAAGCGCAATCGCCAGATCCGTCTTGCCGCTGGCGGTCGGCCCCATCACACAAATTGCTTTTGGCAGCTGGGCTCCGGACACGCTACTGCCCCCGCATAAACAGTTTATCAATCTGGCTCAGGCTCATTTGCGTCCAGGTCGGTCGCCCGTGATTACACTGCCCACTGCGTTCGGTACGCTCCATATCACGCAGCAGCGCATTCATCTCCGGGATACTGAGGCGACGGTTAGCGCGCACCGAGCCATGACAAGCCATGGTCGAGAGGATTTCATTCATCGCCTGCTGAATACGCTGACTCTCGCCATGCGTAATTAAGTCAGCCAGCACATCGCGCACCAGCGCCTCGGTATCTGAATCTTTCAGCAGACTGGGCACTGCACGAATCGCCAGTTTCTCCATACCCATCCGGCCCAGCTCAAAGCCCAGCTCCTGAAAAGTCGCATGATGCTGCTCGGCATAATCGGCTTCCTTGCGGCTGATATTAATCGCCTGCGGCACCAGCAATGGCTGAGAGCGGATCGCATCCTCATGCATACTCTGCTTGAGCTGCTCATAGGTAATCCGCTCATGCGCCGCATGCATGTCCACCACCACCAGACCGTGCTCATTCTGGGCCAGAATATAGATACCATGCAGCTGGGCAATAGCAAAACCCAGCGGTGGAATATCGCTGTTATCTGCAGACACGTCCTGCCCTGCATCTCCGGCAGATTTAACCGGATCACTACTTTCCGGCAACGGTGCATACAGCCTGCCATAAGCGGCTATAGAGTCGCGCACCGGCATCTGTAAACGGCTTTGCCGGTCTGGATGATATTGAAAGTAACCGCGCGGTGTAGCAGTATCCGCACTCCCCGAAGCCCCGCTCAGCGATGAACCATTTGCCGACCGCGGCCCGAAAGCCTCCGCAGCGTTGTCCCCGCCTCCGGAAGCCCGCCCCGTGGCAGACTCCGGCAGGTGAGTGGGTGCCGTATCATCACCGGGGCGCAAATCCGCTAACGCCTTATGCAGGGTACGGAACAGGAAATCATGCACCAGCCGCCCTTCACGGAAACGCACCTCCTGCTTGGTCGGGTGCGCATTCACATCCACCAAATGCGGATCCAGCTCCAGATACAGCACATAGGCCGGATGGCGGCCATGGTAAAGCACGTCCTGATAAGCCTGCCGCACCGCATGGGTAATCAGCCGGTCACGCACATTACGGCTGTTGACATAAAAATATTGCAGATCAGCCTGTGAACGCGAGAAGGTTGGCCGCCCCACCCAACCCCAGAGCCGCAAACCTGCCGCCTCATAATCCAGATAGTGGCTGTTTTCCACAAAATTGCTGCCACAGATTTCTGCCAGACGCCGCTCTGACTCAAAGCGGTCTTTGGCACTGCGCAGGTGCATGACATTTTTCTGGTTATGGCTCAGATTAATCCCGATGTCAAAACGGCTCAGGGCAATTTTGCGCACCATATCCTCAATATGGCGGAATTCGGTTTTCTCGGTTTTCAGAAATTTACGCCGTGCCGGGACATTGAAGAACAGATCCCGCACATCGATGGTGGTACCGGTACTGTGCGCACTGGGCTCCGGATCAGCGGGAATCTCACCTTCCATTTTCAGCAGCCAGCCCTGATCTTCATTCTGGCTCTGCGAATCCAGGGTCAGACGCGACACAGAGGCAATACTGGGCAAAGCCTCACCCCGGAAACCCAGGCTGCGCACCTGCTCCAGATCATCAAGGCTGCTGATTTTACTGGTCGCATGACGGCTCAGCGCCAGTACCAGTTCGTCTTTGGGAATACCGCAACCATTATCACGGATACGGATGCGCTTAACCCCACCCTGATCAATATCAATATCAATCTGGCTGGCACCGGCATCCACAGAATTTTCCAGCAACTCCTTAATCACCGAGGCCGGACGCTCGACCACCTCACCAGCCGCAATCTGGTTGATGAGGTGATCGGGAAGCTGACGAATCGACATCAGCCTTACTGGGGAATCACTTTTGTCATGCCAGACGCCCGGGTCTGACTGGTTTTAAGCAGGTCTTCGGCCTTACCTTCCACTGCCTTGGGTTTATTGGTCTGATCAGTTTTTCTGGTTTGTCCGGGATCATCAGCGGTTTTCAGCTGTGGCCGGTTCAGTAAATCCTTGGAGCGATCAGCATTAATGCCATAGCGGGCAAGAATCGATGGCTGTTTAGCTTTCGCCTCATTGTTATCAATCACCACCTGATAACCATTATCAGCTTCCAGCAAAATATAGTCAGACTGACTCATCTGAATTTTTTCAAAGAACTCATTAAAGTCGGCAAAGGTTTCGCCGTTGATTTTCTCAATGACCAGCCCGGTATCATGATGATAATCCTTGTTAATATCCGCCGGCAGCACTTTGGTCATAATCACCACTTCCCTGAGTTCATCAGTGGGCGGATTCATAGCGACAGCCGCCAGTGACGCCGGCACCGGATCCATACTATCCAGCAGGTCTTTGTTCAGCGGCAGAAACACAAAACCGCCGTGGATATAATAGGTAGGCTGCTTATCATACTGGTTTGGCTTGACCAGCAGGTAATCCTTGCCCGGCTTGTCCAGAGTAATGGCAACCTGCATCGGCTTATTATCACGCACAATGTCCAGCTTTACTTCTTCCCCCAACTGATGCAGGTCGATGTAATGGGTATAATCAATGTACTCACCGGGCCGGAACTCAACCGTGCCGTTATTTTCTATCGAATAACCATCAATCGCGGTAATAATATCCCCGACCTCCATCAGGCCTTCGGAAGGCGTATTTTCATAAACCTTATGCACCAGAATACCGGTCTGATCTTCATTCAGACCGTACTTGCGACGCATGGCCGGGTTTTCCATCGACTGCACCTGAAAACCGGGATAACCGAAGCCATCCTGCTTACCATCCTCAACATCTTTCAGAAAATGACGCAAAATCGGCGTCGGGATCATGTAACCAATGTTCTCGGTAAAGAAGCCGGACTGCATCGCCACACCGACCACCTTATCGCCGGAAATCACCGGCCCGCCGCTATTGCCGAAGTTAATCGCCGCGTCCACCTGCACCGCAATCAGATTTTCATTGGCATGGGCATAATCCTGCTTCTCAATCCTTGAAACCACACCGCGGGTTACACTCAGGGTTGTACCGCCGATAGGAAAGCCATATACCTCAACGTCCTGCTGCACTTCAGGCAGCTCTCCCAGCTCCAGCGGCTTTATATCTTTGTATAAATCTTTTTCTTTGGTGCGCAATAAGGCGAGATCAGCTTCATGAGAAATATAAACCACTTCAGCTTCATGGCGTTTGGTTTCACCGTGGCGTTGTAATTCAAGGAAGGTCGCGTCTGCCGCAACATGAGCATTGGTCAGCACCAGCCCGCCCTCAATAATCAGCCCGGAGCCGGAGCCTTTACGGGTATTAGAGTTCCAGGGCGACAAGGTATTATAAGTGTGCTTCACCACATAAACATGCACCACGGCATCTTTTAGCGCCTCTTTGGCATCCCTGTCTGCAGCTGCACTTTGCCCGACCTGCAAGGCGGTAGTGGTTCGCTCAGACTCCTTAAAAGGCTCGCTTTCAGCGACGGCAGACATTGAGCACAATAGCCCGGAAACAATGCATGCCATAATGGTTAAACGATGTTTGGTTAATTTCATGTAACAATCCTGGAGCTAATGAAAAGGGCACACATCTAAGGTTTTCCCGAGATTTGTTGTTTTACGTTCTAGTATAACGCCCATGCTAAATCTTGCATGAAAACCGGCGATCCTCAATTTAACATTTCGTAATCTATCGGATTTTATGCGAAAACTTTGGTATTCTTCGCCGATTACGCAACTTAAGTCAAAAAACATCAATAGGATAACATGATGACCGATTATAAGCATACGCTTAACCTGCCAACCACGCAGTTTCCCATGCGTGGTGATCTGGCAAAACGCGAGCCGGGTATGCTGGCAGACTGGCAGGAGCAGCAGCTGTATCAACAACTGCGCGAAAAAGCCAAAGGACGCCCGAAATTTGTATTACATGATGGCCCTCCCTATGCAAACGGCGCCATTCATATCGGTCATGCAGTTAATAAAATCATTAAGGACGTCATTGTCAAAAGTAAAACCATGGCCGGTTTCGATGCCCCCTATGTACCGGGCTGGGACTGTCATGGCCTGCCGATCGAGAAAAAAGTTGAGGATATGATCGGCCGGGTCGGTGACAAGGTGGATGCCAACACTTTCCGCAAAGCCTGCCGTGAATATGCGACCGAGCAAATTGAAATTCAGCGGAAGGATTTCAAACGCCTTGGCGTGCTGGGTGACTGGGACAACCCCTACCTGACCATGAACTATAAAACCGAAGCCGGTATCGTGCGGGCTTTGGGGAATATTGCCCTCAGCGGTCACATGCACAAAGGTACCAAGCCGGTACACTGGTGCACGGATTGCGGCTCGGCGCTGGCAGAAGCGGAAGTTGAGTACTACGACAAACAATCGTTATCCATTTATGTGCGCTTTGACGTTCTGGATAAAGACGACCTGCTGAAACGTTTCGCCGGAGCAGAAGCCAGTGACCAGCAAACCTCGGTGCTGATCTGGACGACAACGGCATGGACATTACCGGCCAATCAGGCAGTGGCCTTTAATGCTGAGCTGGATTATGTACTGCTGGAAGCCAATGGCGAGCGGTTGGTACTGGCTGAAGCCTTGTATGAGCAAGTGATGCAGCATGCCGGAATCGAAGATTACACCGTACTGGCACGCGCCAAAGGCGAGCAACTGGAAGGCCTGCAACTGCAACACCCGTTTTATGACCGTCAGGTGCCCACCATTCTCGGCGACCATGTCACCATCGACGCCGGTACCGGTGCAGTACACACGGCACCAGGTCATGGTCAGGAAGACTTCACAGTAGGTCAGAAGTATGGTCTGCCAGTCGACAACCCCGTCGACGGGGATGGCTGCTTCCTGAAGAGTACTGAACTGTTTGCCGGTGAGTCCGTGCATAAAGTGGCAAACCATGTGCTGGAAGTACTGGAAGAGCGTGGCCGTCTGCTGTCGTCCAGCAAATTCACCCACAGCTACCCACACTGCTGGCGGCACAAAACACCGCTGATTTTCCGCGCCACACCACAGTGGTTTGTGAGCATGGATCAGAAAGGACTGCGGGCACAGGCACTGAAATCCATCAAAGAGGTGGAGTGGATTCCGGACTGGGGGCAGGCGCGCATCGAGGGCATGATTGCCAACCGCCCGGACTGGTGTATCTCACGTCAGCGCACCTGGGGCTCGCCGATCACCTTGTTCGTGCACAAGGAAACCGGAGAGCTGCACCCGCAGACCGAAGCATTGATTGAAGCCGTGGCACAGCGCATTGAGCAGGGCGGCATCGAAGCCTGGTTTGCGCTGGATAAGGCTGAACTGCTGGGCAAGGATGCGGATGAGTATGACAAGGTTTCCGATACACTGGATGTCTGGTTTGACTCCGGCACTACGCATACCGCTGTGCTGAAACAGCATCCGGATCTGACCTTCCCGGCAGATATGTATCTGGAAGGATCGGATCAGCACCGCGGCTGGTTCCACTCATCGCTGCTGACTTCAACCGCGATGTATGGTCATGCGCCTTATCGCGAAGTGCTGACGCATGGCTTCACTGTAGACGGCAAAGGCCAGAAGATGTCCAAATCACTGGGCAATGTGATCGCCCCGCAGCAGGTCATGGACAAGCTGGGCGCCGACATTCTGCGCCTGTGGGTCGCCTCGGCAGATTACAGCCGTGAAATGACGGTATCCGATGAAATCCTCAAGCGCACCGCAGATGGTTACCGCCGGATTCGCAATACCTCGCGCTTCCTGCTGGCTAATCTGGGTGACTTTGATCCGGCTAAACATCTGGTTGCCGCAAAAGACATGCTGCCGCTGGATCGCTGGGCGGTGCATCAGGCGGTACAGGTACAACGCAAAATCCTCGCGGCATACGACAAATATCAGTTCCACCTGATGGCTCAGGAGCTGCAGCGCTTCTGCACCGTGGATATGGGCAGCCTGTTTCTGGACATTACCAAAGACCGGCAGTACACCATGCAGGCCGACAGCGCGGGCAGACGTTCCGCACAAACAGCGGCCTATCACATCCTGCAGGCCATGGTACGCTGGATGTATCCGGTACTGAGCTTTACCGCCGAAGAGATTTATCAGCATATTCCGGGCGACAAGGCCGAACACTACGTGCTGTTTACGCAGTTTTATGACGGACTGTTTGAGCTGGACGCGGACAGCACCATTACTGCCGCTGACTGGGCGCAAATCTTCAGCGTGCGCGAGGCCGTCAGCAAGCAGCTGGAACAGGTGCGTGCCGAGGGCAAGATTGGTGCGGCACTCAGTGCTGAGCTGGACATTTATTATGATGCGGCGAATCAAAGCGCCCTGAGCAAGCTGGACGATGAGTTGCGCTTTGTGTTTATCACCTCAGCTGCCCGCCTGCATGATCTGACCGACAAGCCCGACAGTGCTGTTGAGGTCATGGACAAGGTCTTTGTCGATGTCCAGGCCTCTGCGCATGAGAAATGCACCCGCTGCTGGCATCACCGTGAAGACGTGGGCAGTCATGCAGAGCATCCTGAGTTGTGCGGACGCTGCGTAGAAAATGTCGAAGGTGACGGTGAGCAACGTCAGTATGCGTAATCACAATGAAACCGTGTCCGGAGCAACTGACTCCGGACATGATGAGACACATGAAACCGGCATGCTGAGCTGGTTGTGGGTGGCTGGCGTGGTGATTGCCATTGACCAGCTCACCAAATGGATGGCGGAATCCACACTGGTGGATGTCGGGAATTCCATTCCGGTGTTCCCGCACCTGAACTGGACGCTGGCTTATAACTATGGCGCAGCCTTCAGCTTTCTGGGTGATCAGGGCGGCTGGCAACGCTGGTTTTTCACGGCTCTGGCCGTGGTGGTCAGTCTGTTTATTGTTAACTGGCTGCGCAAGATGCGTAAAACCAGCCGCTGGGGTGCATTCGGTCTGGTATTAGTCTTGGGTGGTGCACTGGGCAATCTGATTGACCGGTTATTATTAGGAAAAGTCATCGACTTTATCGATGTTTATTTTGACATTCCAATGGTGATGGACAACTACCATTTTGCGACCTTCAATGTGGCCGACATTGCGATTACGCTGGGCGCGGTCATACTGGTCTTTCTGAGTCTGTTTGCTGAACAGCAGATGGAGTAGCAGCCTTCCAACTCCTGAAGCCGTCTTAAAACTGCGTGTTAAAACTGTGTTTCACGTTGTATTGACATTGACGCTGCTAGATTAAAAACTTAATTAATAAAAGTTTCAGGAGCGAGCTGTGGATCCATTAGTAGCGATATTAACGCGCGTCAGGCAGGGAGAAGAAGCCGCTCTGGAGGAACTATATAATACTACCGCCGGCAGGGTTTATGGTTTGGCACTGAGGATTGTCAGCAACCCTGAACTGGCTGAGGAAGTAGTGGGAGATGTGTTTCTGCAGGTTTGGCGAAAAGCGCGTGACTTTGATGAGCACAAAGCGACGCCGGTTGCCTGGCTGTTAATGATTTGCCGCAGCCGGGCACTGGATAAACTGCGCAGAGAGAAGAAGATAACCAAAAATCAATGCCCGCATGAAGAGCAAGGGGAAATTGAGGACACGCAAATGAAAGCACCATTCGATAACCTCCTGTGCAGCGAGTTATCAGAGCATGTTCGCAGCGCACTATCACGCCTTAATGAGCGACAACGGCATGCGATCATTCTGGCTTTTTACAGAGGTATGTCTCAGCAGGAAATCAGTGACTATACCGGCGATCCGCTGGGAACAGTAAAATCCAATATCCGCCGCGCCCAGAGCATCCTGAAGAAAACCTTATCCCGCAGTGATTTCAGACAGGAGGTGGCGTATGGTTAAGCCGGATCAGCATTCTGCAGAAGCACTTGACAATGAAACGCTGGAAGCACTGGCTTCAGCACAACAATCTGCTGATTTACCTGAAGATGTATTCATGCGGATGCGCCATAACGTGATGCAGAAAATACGTCAGGAAAAGGCCTGTGAACACCCGGAGTTCACAACCGTACGCTCAGACAATAAGGAAGGCTGGATTGAGGCATTGCCCGGTGCATTCGTAAAGGTTTTAAAAGGCGACATCAGCGCTCCCAAAAGCCTGCTTTCCTATCTGGTTCGCCTGGAGCCGGGATTTTCCATGGAAGGCCACTCACATCCGTTTGATGAGGAAACCCTGATGCTGGAAGGAGACCTTACCCTGGGCAACCTCAAACTTTCAGCAGGCGACTTCCACTTTGCTGCAGCCGGTGCCTCTCATGGCAATGTCCACACTAGCAGTGGTTGCCTGGCCTATATGCGCGGGGCACTACCGGTTTAACGCATAAGAAAACACAGACATATACCCAAAATCGGCAGGAATACCTTTTCGATGGTCTCCTGCCGATTTGCTTTCATCATCTCACCTCTCTTTTCTGCCCGGAGATTCATAAAATTTCAAAATAAATGAATCCGCCACTTTCTTTTGTTGCGTAAGCCTTATCACACCCACCACAAAACTCAGGGAGAAGGCACATGCAACGATTCCAGCAAAAAATATTAACGGTCATTATCGCAGCAACCTGTACTGCGGCCATGTCAACAGCCACGGCATCCAGCCACCGTGAGGCACCTTTCATTACCGAGAATCCGAAAGTGGATGCCACGGACTTTTATATGTTCCGCAGTTATGAACCGGGACGCAGTAATTACGTGACCCTGGTTGCCAATTATAATCCGCTGCAGGATGCTTATGGCGGCCCGAATTATTTCAGCATGGCGCAAGACGCACTGTATGAGATACATATCGACAATAATGGCGATTCAATCGAAGACCTGACCTTCCAGTTTCAGTTTGATAATAAACTGGGAAATAAAGGAGCCGGTGCCGCGCTGGCTATTAATGGTAAAAATGTAGCGGTGCCTTTGAAAAATATCGGCCCGGTCACCTCGTCTGATACCAGCAATCTGAACTTCTCAGAACATTACACCTTAACCATGGTCGACGGTGATCGCCGCAACGGTACTAAAGCAGCGGCAGTAGGCTCCAATAACGGTAAAACTGTATTCGCCAAACCCTATGACAACGTCGGCGATAAGACTTTCAGCAACCAGAGCTATACTTCCTATGCGAACAGTTTTATCCACAATGTCACCCTGCCCTCCTGCCCGCAAGGCGCTCAGAGTGGCAGGGTTTTCGTAGGTCAGCGTAAGGACTCATTTGCAGTCAATCTGGGGGAAGTTTTTGACCTGGTGAACACCAATCCACTGGGGCCGGTCGATGGCGAGAATAATACCATCGACAACAAAAATGTAACCAGCTTTGCTCTGGAAGTACCGATCGCCTGTCTGACCGGCGGGAACAGTAACGGCATTATCGGTGGCTGGACAACAGCCAGTTTGCCGCAGGTACGGGTACTGGATCCGACGCCAACCTTTGAACAACCGGCAGTCAGTGGCGGCGCATGGACACAGGTTTCACGTTTAGGTATGCCACTGGTCAATGAGGTGGTGATTGGCCTGCCGGATAAAAACCGTTTTAACGCCAGTGAGCCCAAAGACGACAGCCAGTTTGCCACTTATGTCACCAATCCGACCTTACCTGCTTTACTGGAAGTATTGTTCGGCGTGACCGCACCGACTGTTGCCAACCGTCCTGACCTGGTTGCCGCGTTTCTGACCGGCCTGGAAGGTGTAAATGCCAACGGTTCGGTCAGTGAAATGCAGCGTCTTAATACCAACATTCCGGTAACCGCCAAAGCCGCACAGAACAATCTCGGTGTAGCCGCAGGTGATGCCGCCGGATTCCCGAACGGACGTCGCCCCGGCGATGACACCGTCGATGTCGCGTTACGTGTTTCTATGGGAGCGTTGTGTCACTTGTCACTGGGACTTTGTACACCAGCTGATGCACCAAACGGTGATCTGGCCTATACCGACGGCGCTGTCCAGAATGCCGGACAGTTTTCCAACCGGTTCCCTTACCTGACCACGCCTGTTTCAGGTTCACCCCAATAATCACACGGACAGGAGAAGGTACGATGAAAACCAAACACAACGCACAAAACCGGCTGGGTATGCTGATACTGGCTGCCACGGTATTGACACTCACCGCTTGTAGTGATGACGACGATAATGGTCAGTCTGCCAAGCCAATCAGTGAGCAGTTAGCCAATCAAAAAGCCAATAGCGAACCCGGCGAACTTAACGATGCTGCAAAAATTAAAGCAGGTATTGAAAGTTTATTCGGTGATCCCGACAGCGAACCTGTAGACGTTGACACCGGCGAAAGCATTCAGGATGTCTTCGTCAAGGCAGGTTCATAATCATGATGTTATCCATGTGTATTCCGTCTCATGGCAACAAAGTCAGGCAGGGCCGCTTTGGCTCTGCCTTTCTGTTCAGCATAAGCATGCTGTTTTACACCACCACTACCATCGCCAGCGAAGCTGTATCAACGGATAAACCGCAACAACCAGCCACTAACCAACCGTTAAATCTGGCCAACACACCTTTATCAGGCCTGAGTTTACTTGAACAGGCCTATGAAAAGTCTGATAAAAATCAGGCTCTTGCGGTGCGACTGGCCAGCACCTATATTCAACTGGCGCGCGAAACATCCGACCAATCCTATTACCGCAAAGCGGACAAGCTACTAAAGCCCTGGGCGATAAAAACCGGTATCCCCGGAGCACGGGAGAAACCGGTGACTGACGAATTGCGCCTGATCCGCGCAACACTGGCCCAGCATAACCACGATTACCAGCAGGCCAGCGATGATTTGCTGTATCTCATCAGAAAACACCCCAAACACACCCAGGCCTGGCTGACCTTATCCTCCATCCAGCTGGTGCAGGCTAATTACCCGCAGGCTGAAGTCAGCTGCACCGCACTCAGCAGAATCAGCTCATACTGGCTGGCCTCACTCTGCTATAGCCAGCTCTACAGCTTTACCGGATCGGCAGAGCGTGCTTATGGCATGCAAAAAAGTTTACTGACCCAACTCAGCCCGGAACAAATCGAACTGCGCGTATGGGTCAGTGCATTAATGGCTGAAACCGCGATGCGGCTGGGGTGGTTGGCAAAGGCTGAGCAGCATTTTCAGGACGGGCTGGCCATCAAGCCGGACGATATTTATATCCTGCGTACCTACAGTGAATTTCTGCTGACACAAAACCGTGCCACTGAGGTCATCAAACTGCTGGAGGACTACCGGCACAATGACCAGCTATTATTGCGACTGGCCATGGCAATCAAAGACTCGGGCGACAATCACAGCACGCTCCGGCAGCAGGACTTGCTAAGCGAACTGAGTGAGCGCCTTGAGCGCACCATCGAACTCCACGGCCATGCACACGACCGTGACATGGCACTGTTTTTACTGGAGCTCAGGGATGATGCTCAGCGTGCCTTCCGGCTGGCAGAGCTGAACTGGCAGGTACAAAAAGAGCCGGATGATGCTTTGTTACTATTACGTGCAGCCAAAACAGCCAACAAGCCCGGAGCCATTCAGCAGCTACGTAACTGGATAGAAAAGCATCAATTACAGGATGTCCGCCTGAACTTTAATGACTAAAAGCGGCACGGATGCTGTTCAGCAACAAAATCACCATCACCAGAAACAGCCCGCCGGACACCAGAATTAATACCTCAGCCATGGACATAAATTGCGGAATCACCCAAGGCGTCAGGCCACAGGACTCCAACGGCTGGAACACAGCGGGCAATATTTTATCCAGAGGCAGCCAGGCCGGATAGCCCTCACCCAGCTCACCACAACTGCCCTCGACCCAGCCACGCTCAGTGCCCAGCGTCATGTAAGCACGCTCCAGAAAGCCGATAACAGCACCCAGCGTCAGCAGATTCGCCAGCACCAGACCAATACGGCTATGGCGTAAGAATAATCCGGCTACCGCTACCAAAATAATCGCAAAAATCCAGGCCCGGATATGAACACATAACATGCAGGGGTCGTACCCCAATACATATTGATAGAACAATGCGCCTGCTTCCATGCCGATACACAGCAGGATAAGCGCGCTCCAGAACCATGCGGAGCGATTCAATTCAGTGAGTTTGTTTAACATAGGCCTTGGTGTTTAATGTGCAAATTTAATTTTAAAGTCATTGGATACCGTGATACCGAAAGCAATACCTACTGCCTTGCAGTAGCTGCCTTAGCACAGAATGGTAGCAGTATTTATCGGCTAAAACTCATTAAATTTGCGTAATGAGCCTGCCGGGATAACCGGCAATATGATTATTCAGACTGATAAGGTCTGACCTGTTCATAAACGATACCATCCGGATGCACCTCACCATCAATCGTCACTTTACCGGCAAGCAAAGGCTGCAGGACAGGATCCTCTTCCCACAGGTTAACCTGCTTCACCACCTGAAGCTCGGTATAGTCAAACTGCTGCAGGTAGTAAACCGGGCCTTCTGACCTGCTGCCGATGTTGGCCAGTTTCGCAAATAAGTAACCATCTATCTTTTTCATGAGAACCTCCCTGAACTGTGTCATCTGACATATCAACCCCCATGCTTTTATTATAGTGCTAACCGGGCTGGTCAAATCTGCGATCCGGCAGCCTCATGATGTAAGTCAAGCTGTCTGGCAATATACTGATGGCCCATGGCAGGTTGACATATTCCGCAACCGCAAACGCGGTGTGATAACGAGTGCTGCATTACGGTTGGCAAAATTTTTCGGAAAGCAGGAAACGTACAGAAACAAAGCCATACGTATATATTTTCAAATAACACGTATAGCGTTATTTTGTCGATTTCCCACACTTCCCACACCACCTGTTTTTCTACTGCTGAGCCTGTTTTTCAGCCGCCCGCTGCTGCATGGTCTTACCCGCCACATAAAACTCGTCATCCCGGTGTTCGGTGATCAGAATCCTGACCGTCTCTGGGCTGGCTCCCAGCGCCTCACTGACTGCCGCCGTAATCGCCTGAGCAGCCCTGCTTTTTTGCTCAGCAGTACGGCCTTCCATCAAATGCATTTCAATAATCGGCATGAGCAACAGCTCCTTTGGTTATTCAACAAAGCGCATAGAAACACTGCCCAGCTCCTGAAAACGTGCCGTTACGCAGTCGCCCGGTTCAACGGCGATAGCCTCAGTAATACCACCACTCATGACAAAGCTACCTGCAGGTAGGTATTCACCCAGCTCAGCGAGAATATTAACCAGCATAGCAATGGCTTCAGCCGGATGGCCCAGAACCGCAGCAGATGCACCCACCGCAACAATTTCGCCATTTTTTTCCAGCACCGCACCGAGCGTGCGCAGATCAATATCTTCGGTATAGCGCGGACGACCTCCCCCGACAAAACGCGCGGAGGAACTGTTGTCGGCAATCACACTTTCCAGATCAAACTTGAAGCCGGAAAAGCGTGAGTCAATGATTTCCACCGCAGGTAGTACGTAGTCGGTGGCCGCCAGCACGTCCTCGCGGGTGCAGTTCGGCCCGCGCAAATCCTGTTTCATGACGAAAGCCACTTCGCACTCGACGCGTGGGTGCACCAGGTCAGCAGTGCTGATGGCGGCATTTTCCGGGCGCGCCATCCGGTCGGTGAGGAAACCAACCGTCGGTACATCGACCCCCATCTGCTGCATTTTGGCTTTGGAGGTCAGGCCCGCTTTCCAGCCCACCAGCTTGTGCCCCTGAGCGATAAAACGCCGCCGCAGTTCGTTTTGCACGGCATAACCATCCGCAATGGTCATTTCCGGGTATTCATTGGTCAGTTTGGGGATAGCGTAAGCACGAGTTTGCGCGCCTTCGACCCGTTCGCACAGGCGGACAATGTCTTCGCGGGATAAGGTGATGGTCATACGGCGCTCCTTCCTGAAAATTTAACACGACAGCTACCTAAACCGCCGACAGTACAGACCAGCTCATCGCCGTCCTGCAAGGGGATCAGCGCGGACTGGGAACCGGACAGGATGACTTCGCCCGCCTTGAAGGGGATGCCCAGTTCGCCCAGGGTATTGGCCAGCCAGGCGACGGCATTGGCGGGGGAACCCTGTACGGCGGCCCCGGCACTGGTGCCGAGCAGTTCGCCGTTTTTCTCCAGCACCATGCCCGCAAGGGTAATATCGAGTTTTTTCGGATCGCCCCTGGTATTGCCCAGCACGTAGACGCCACAGGAAGCGTTGTCAGCCACGGTATCCTGAATCTTGATTTTCCAGTCAGTAATGCGCGAATCGACGATTTCAAAACACGGAACCACGTAGTCGGTGGCGCGGATCACGTCCATCGCGGTGATGCCCGGCCCTTTGAGGTCTTCCTTGAGCACAAACGCCAGTTCCGCTTCCGCCTTGGGCTGGATCAGCTGGCCGAGGTCGATCACATCGCCTTCCTCGTACACCATGCCGGAAGTCAGCTGACCGAAATCGGGCTGGAATACGCCCAGAAAATCCTGTACCGGCTTGCTGGTGACGCCGATTTTCTTGCCGACAATGGTTTCACCGGCGTCGACGCGGCGCTTGATGTACTGGAGTTGCACCTGATAGGCGTCTTCCAGCGTAATTTCGGGCGAGCGCTCCAACAACGGCGCGACGGTGCGGCGCTCCAGCCAAGCTTCGTACAGCTCATCGCCGTATTGTTTGATTTGTTCGGGAGTCATTTATTTATTCCTTCACAATTTCACGCAGACGTTGCGCATTTCGGTGTAGAACTCCAGCGAGTGCACTCCGCCTTCACGGCCAATGCCGGACTGTTTGGAGCCACCAAACGGTGTACGCAGATCACGCAGGAACCAGCTGTTGACCCAGGTAATGCCGACTTCAATCCGCGCCGCCACACGATGGGCACGCGCCAGATTCTGCGTCCAGATGGTCGTGGAAAGGCCATAATCGGTCGCATTCGCCAGTGCAATGACTTCGCTCTCGTCATCAAACGGGCAGATGTGGCAACAGGGGCCGAAGATCTCTTCCTGCACCACCGCAGCAGTTTCCGGCAAATCCGTCCAGATGGTGGGCTGCACCCAGGAGCCTTCGGCCAGTTCGCCCGGCATATCGGGAACGCCGCCGCCGGTGACCACGGTTGCACCTTCCTCAACCGCCTTGGCGTAATAGGACAGTACCTTGTTGCGGTGTTCCTGGCTGATCAACGGGCCATAATTGGCACCCCGGTCATCGGGTCGGCCATATTTCACCGTCTCGGCCTTCTCTTTCAGCGCCTGCACAAACTTTTCATAAATGGGTCGTTCCACATACACCCGTTCCGTGCCCAGACAAACCTGCCCGGTGTTCAGGAAAGCCGAGCGGAAAATACCCTGAACTGCGGCGTCAAAATCGCAATCAGCAAATACAATGCCTGCGTTTTTGCCGCCGAGTTCAAACGATACGTCACGCATACCGTCGGAAGCCGCTTTCATGATCGCCGCACCGGTGGTGGTTTCGCCGGTAAAGGTAATCGCATCCACATCCTTGTGCCGGGTCAGAAATTCACCGGCGGAATTGGGGCCAAAACCATGCACAACGTTATACACACCTTTGGGAATACCGACTGTGTTCATCACTTCGCCCAGCAGCGCGGTGGTCAGCGGGGTTTCTTCAGACGGTTTGACGATTACGGTATTGCCGCAGGCCAGCGCCGGGCCGACTTTCCAGGTCATCAGCAGGAACGGGGCATTCCACGGCGAAATCACTCCCACCACACCCTTGGGTACGCGGATGGCGTAGTTGAGCGCGCCGCGTCCGTCCGGCGTAGACATCTGGAAAGACTCCGCCGGAACGTTCTTGATCACGTCGGCGAAGACCTTGAAATTGGCCGCACCACGTGGAATAAAAACGTGCTGCATGACGTGATCCGGCTGCCCTGTGTCGGCCATTTCCGCCTCGACGAAATCATCGAAACGGCGGGTAATCTCGTTGGCGACATCATAAAGCAGGTCAACCCGCTTTTCAGGTGTCAGTGCACCCCATTCACCGTGCAGCGCCTGTTTGGCAGCAGCGACAGCGGCGTCAATTTCCGCCTCACCACCCTCGGCAATGGAAGCAATGAGCTGGTTATTCACTGGCGAACGTTTGTCAAAACGCTCTGTACACGACAAAAAATCTAAGTCATTGATTTAACCATGGTGCTATAGGGTTGAAAGCCCGCCACCTATCTGTTGCACTCTCTTGCGACGAAACAAAGGAGAGTGCCATGGAGTTGGTTGACGGGCTACGGAACAGCGTAAAAGATCATTTGGGTTGGGGCAAGCCCCGGTTGGATTGTTTTATTGGGATGTTGCTGGCTTTGCTGCGTATCCAGCGTATGGATTTGGGTTTGTTGGCGGTGGCGATGGACAGCCCGGCGGAGGTGAGTTCGCGCTACCGGCGTTTACAACGGTTTTTCAGTGAAGTTCATTTTGACTACGATGCGCTGGCCCGGCTGATTTATAGCCTGTTTGGCTTTGCTCAGCAACCCGTCTATCTGACGCTTGACCGCACCAACTGGCAATGGGGTAAGAAGAACCTGAACATTTTAACGCTGGCCATTGTTTATCAGGGGGCAGCGATCCCCATCTACTGGCTGGTGCTGAACAAAAAAGGTAACTCCAGCCAGCGTGAACGGATTGCCCAGCTGAACCGTTTTACCAGCCAGTTTGGCCGCGCCGCCATAAAGGGCATTTTGGGCGACCGGGAGTTTATTGGCGAACAGTGGTGGGGCTGGCTGAGCCGGCAGGGCATCCCCTTTATTATGAGGATGAAAGGGAATCAACATTATCTGGATAAGCAGGGCAAATCCCGTCCGGTTGAAACCTTATTCCGGTCATTGCGGCCGGGTGAGCCGTCCCGGTTACGCAAACCCCGCCATGTCAGCGGGCAGGCAGTCTGGCTCAGTGCGCTGCGCCTGGACAGCGGCCAATTGTTAATCCTGGCCAGCAATGTCAGGCAGGCTGATCCGCTGGGTACCTATGCGCTGAGGTGGGAAATTGAAAATTTGTTCCAGTGCCTCAAAGGCCGGGGCTTCCATATGGAGGATACCCGGATCACCCGCTATTACCGCATCAAGAAGATGATGGCCCTCATGGCAGTGGCCTTTTGCTGGGCGCATAAGGCCGGGGAATGGAAAGCCAACGTTGTGAAACCCCTGAAAATAAAAAAACATGGCAGACCTGAGAAAAGCCTGTTCCGTTATGGACTGGATTATCTGGCCGACAAGCTGATTGCCGCTGTGCTTGATGGACGGGACTCGCTGAATCTGCTCCTGCTGTTTTTATGTCCGCCCGGATGGATTATTAAAAATGATTCATGCATCGAAATTAGTTATTCAAAGGTAGGACGATAAATTGTCGTGTACAGAGGTCAAAACGCTTGCCGTTAACTGAGGCGACAAATTCACCTGCAATAAAATGTTCAATCTGGCGCATGGTTTCCTCGCCTATCAGGTCACAACAGTCAGGAAGGTTTCGTGCATGGTGCGATGCGCGACATCGAGACCGCCGCCTTCACCCAGCCCTTCCCATGTCCAGCGGATCGGCGGCTGATCGGGATAGCTGGAGTTACCGCCGCTAAAGGTTTCAAAACGGTTGCCGGAAGGGTCCCAGGCATAGATGGTGCCACCACGGGTAATACCATGACGTGTAGGCCCGATGTCGACCCGGATGTCGTTGGTGCCCATAATATCAGCAGCGCGGAAGACACGCTCAATCGACTCCATATAGAAAGACAGATGATGCAACTTGCCCGGCTCCTCATGAATCACGAAGGCAATATCATGCGCCTTGTTTGAGCAGCACAGCCACAGTGCGCCCGGAATGTCACTGTCAGGCAGGGTGACATATTCGGCCAGATGGAAACCCAGCACATTGGTGAATAAATCCAGCACTTTGTCGACAGCAGGGCCATATAGCAGGGCATGATCAAAGCGCATCGGCGCAATACCCTGATCGAATTTTGGTGAATAATGTTTGGGGTCAGTCTGGCCGCGGTCACAGCCGACAAAGGTTTTCTCTGCATACAGCTCGATCTGGTGCCCGCTCGGAATTTCGAAACGCACCCGTTCGCCGGTTTCCAGCAAATCACCGGCCGGAACCCGCTCGGTTTGCAGGCCCCACTCCTGAACATCACGCTCCAGCTTGTCCAGCGTGGCTTCACTATCCACCTTGAAACCCATGAAGTCCATACCGGCCTGATCGGCTTCACGCAGAATAATGCTATGGTGATCACGCTCATCCCAGCAGCGCAAATAGACACGCCCGGAGTCATCGCGGCCCATTTCTTCCAACCCTAAAACGTCACGATAGTGCTGCACACCCTCATCAAGATTCATTACCCGAATTTGTATATGTCCGGGGCGCATTACGCCTGAAATCGCCATGATTAACTCCTCCGTCACTCTGTGAATTGCTGACAGGTTAACTGATACCAAACGGCACACCTGTTTCCTGCTCAGGAAGTTAATATCTGGGCGTCAGGTATTCCAATACCTTTTTTATCGGCGCTTGATACCCTGAAAGTATCAGGTATCGCCCGATACAAATGCCACTCCTGAACTGGTATATTCATAACGTCGACACTATAGCGGGTTATCGGATAATATAGCTGCCATAAGAGAAATCACTTATGGCAGGAGAATGGCTCATGACGGATCAGTCAAGTGCTGAAATCATCCAGACTTTCGGCATTGAGTTGCGCCATCTGCGGTCATTTATTGTCGTTGCAGAAGAAGGCAATATTGGCCGGGCCGCCACCCGCCTGAATATCTCTCAGCCTCCGCTCACCCGTCAGATCCACCAACTGGAAGAAGAGCTGGGCGTGCAACTGCTGATTCGTACCCCGCATGGCGTGGATTTAACCGCGGCGGGTGAGTTGTTTATGGAAGAGGCCCGCACAATTTGCTCACTGGTGCGGCAAGCCTCCGAAAGAACCCAGCGGGCGGGTGAAGGCAAGCTGGGACGGCTGGATATTGCTATTTTCGGGTCAGGCATTCTGCGAGACATTCCCAAACTGTTACTGAACTTCCGCAAACACTACCCTGATGTTCATATTGCACTGCACACCATGAGAAAAAGCCAGCAGATAGAAGCCTTGCGGCAACGACGCATCAATGCTGGCTTTAATCGTTTATTACCCTCATTGCCTGATATTGCCACAGAACTGATTACCACTGAACAGCTGCTACTGGCCATCAACGACAGTCACCCGCTAGCTCAGGCTGATACTATTCCGCTGATGGCGATTGCGGATATTCCGCTGATCTTGTTTCCGACCGGCGTACTCCCCAACTTCAGGGAAAAAACGTTGAAGGTGTGCAAGGACAGTGGCTTTACACCCAAAATTGCTCAGGAAGTGGGGGATGCCGTCACGGCGATTGCGCTGGTGGCCAGCGGATTCGGCGTTGCGATCGTCCCCGAATCGTCGTCGGTACTGACTTTGCCGCATGTGGTCTATAAACCGCTGGACAACCCGCCGCCGGGCGCGGAAGTTGACCTGACTTGCATCTACCGGGCCAACGACCCGTCGCCGGTACTAAAGGCTTTCCTGGAAGAGTGCAGAAGATACCGTGATCAGATACTTCCCGCCTGACAGAGGCAGCTGAGCCGGATGAGTTCTGTTTTTTTGTACCCGGCAGTGTCCTTTGTAGATTAACCAGAGAGTATGATTATGCCCAAACCAGCAGCCCATCAGATTAACATTCCCGCAACAGGCGAAAGCTTCACCTGCAAATCCGGACAAGCACTACTGGCAGCGATGGTCAAACTGGGCCGCAAAGGCATCCCGGCAGGTTGTCTGAACGGGGGATGCGGCGTGTGCAAGATCAGGGTATTACAGGGCAGTGTCCGGTCAGGCGGCCCCATCAGTCGTGCTCATGTCTCCGCTGAAGAAGAAAGTGAACACATCACACTGGCTTGCCGGGCCATACCCACCACGGATGTATCGCTGGAGATTCTGGGCAAAATGAAAAAGTCATTTTCTGCCAGCTCCAGGAAACCCGGCAACCCGGAGGCCATTTCGGTATGAGCACTTCAGCTTTAAGCGGCAAACCAGCGGGTAAATCTGAACCCGGCTACTTATTCATGAAAACGACATTAAGCTTTCTGCTCCTGCCCCTGTTATTAAGCGGCTGTGCCAACCTTCCCGAAGGACTGTCTTACCGGGGAAAACCGCAACCGGTGCAAAATATCGCTTTCATGGCTGACCAAACCTATGTCGACGAAAACGGTAAGCGCCATGTTGAGCAGGAGATTTTCGACGAAGTCTTCAATATGATCAGCAAGGCACAGCGCTTTATTCTGGTCGACCTGTTTTTATATAACGACTTTCAGGGGCCTGTTAAGGAAACGACCCGCGCCTTATCCGGTGAATTAACAGAGCGTCTGATTCAGCAAAAAAAGCAATACCCGGATCTGCAAGTTATTGTTATTACCGACCCAATCAATAATGTCTATGGCGGCCTGCCCTCTGAGCAATTTGCCCGCCTGCGCGCTGCCGAAATCGATGTCATTATTACCGACCTGGACAAACTGCCGGACAGCAACATGATGTATTCGACCTTTTGGCGGGTATTTATCCAGCCGTTTGGCAGCAGCCCCGGCGGTCTGCTACCCAATCCGTTCGGAGAAGGCCGGGTGAGTGTGCGCAGTTACCTGAGAATGCTGAACTTTAAAGCCAACCACCGCAAAGTGGTGATCACCGATCAGGGCAATGACTTTACCGGACTGGTCACCTCCGCCAACCCGCATGACGGCAGCAGCGCGCACCGTAATGTTGCGGTCAGGTTTAATGGCCCGGCAGTCAATGACCTGCTGGAAACCGAAAAAGCAGTACTGGCCTTTTCCGGCGCGAAATTGCCGGATATAAAAATCCCCGCCAGCCACCCCGAAACCGCCACCACCGTGCAGGTACTGACCGAAAGCCAGATTGAGGGGGGCATAATACAAACCCTGCAAAATGCACAACCCGGAGACCGTGTTGATATCAGCATGTTTTATCTGGCTGACCGGAATGTCATTGCCGCACTAAAACAGCTGCCACAGCGCAAGGTAATAACAAGAATTCTGCTCGACCCCAACAAAGACGCTTTCGGGCTAAAGAAGAACGGCATTCCCAACCGGCAGGTGGCCCATGAATTAAACAAGGCCGGGATTCCGGTGCGCTGGTGTGATACCCATGGCGAACAATGCCACTCAAAAATGCTGCTTGCCCGCCACCGCGATGGCTCTGCTATCGCTATTCTCGGCTCGGCTAACTTCACCAGCCGCAATCTGGACGATCTGAATCTGGAAACCGATGTTGCGGTACGCGGTCATCAGCATACGAAATTTTTCAGAGATGCCGGCACGCATTTCGAGCTGATGTGGAACAATGAACCGGGGAAACATTTCAGCACGGATTATGAGAAGTACAAAGACACCTCATTAATTAAGCAAGGCCTGTACCGGTTTATGTCAGCCACCGGCATCAGTACTTTTTGAGTCCACAGCCGATGAGATAATTTTCCTTATACCGTACACCAGCCGGTCAATATCATTATTAAAATCCGGATCAGGCCGGATAGAAATTCCGTTCCGGTAAGCCAGGGACTTTAACTCCTCCGGCAGGTCTTTTTCATCCGGCATCTGTGCCTTTCTGACCAGCAGCGGGATGATGTTCACCCCTCTTTGCAAGGCAACAGCCACCTCCATGCGCACAAAATCTCTGGGGTCATCAATACGCCGTTTGCCGGTATCAGCGCTGCTGCCGAACCACTCGTTACCGATCACCACCAATACCACTGCCGACTCTTTAATCATTGAGTCAATATATTCTCTGAAGTCCACGCCCAGCGGAATGGAGTCGACATCTTTGAAAATATTATCCTCACCAAAATTTGCTGATAAGCGGTCATAAATCCGGCCGCTGACATCAGCGCTGTCATTTCTGCGATAGGATAAAAACACCTTGCCTTTCAGCGTGGCTTTCGGTGGCGTAGCGGGATTATCTGCGGTCTCAGTATCAGCTTCGGTCTCAGCATGCGCAGCCCGGGCGGTTTCGGAGGACGATGCGGGCTTTGATTTCCGCTTCATTAACGGGCGGATAATAATGAAATACAGCAGGATAAGCCCGGCCAGCACCGCTGCTCCGATCAGCAGCGGATCATAGTCTCCTGCCAAAGAAGAGGCTGGCCCGACATAAGGGAGAGGATCTTCATCAATGTTAGCGTAAGCATTTTCTATCCAGAAACTCATTCCGGTCTGACCTCCCTTCCTAATCACATTTACAGGGTAGAACATCCTGTTATCCGGTCACATGACCTGCATCAGATAACCCACAATATCAATATCATTCATGATATTTTGCGTCCCATAGATATTTTTAATATTAGTACATATAATAAAATATAGAACAAGGGCATCAAAAGAATAGTGAAATCTTGTGTAAAAAATTCCAATATTTTGTTCTTACTTAGCATTGAACTACATAATGAAAACTCCACAAATCCTTGTAGCACAGTAAAGGAGCAAGTAAATAAGAAGAAAATCAACACACTCAGGAAAGAATACTTGACACGGATTAAGTCCAAGAGGAAATAAAACAGAACAACATAAATAAAAGAGAAAAAGAAATAAAAGATAATCAAATGAATGACAAAGTTATATGCTTCTGAGTAACAGTGTGCGGATAGTGAGAAAGACAGCATAAATGATGCGGTCGTCATGCATATAAAAAACATAATTTCAGCTATTAGTTTCATTCTATTAGACGCTATCCCATGAAAAATTGTGATTTACATATAATCCAGACTTCAGCGATAACTAACCAAACACCATAAACATCAGTCCGGTAAATATCGCCCACATGACCAGGGTATACAAAAAGTGCTCAGACAACAGGCCACGCAATGTCAGCCCGGTATAACTGCGCAGCGTCAGTGACAGGCCGGATAATGGATTAATCACCACCCCCAGACCCCACATTGCCAGACATAACATCGCCAGCAAATCCGGCTCTGGCTGGGCCGGTAGTGCAAAGGCAGCTGCCACTCCGGCACTGACCAGCGGATGAATGCCCAGCATCGAAGTCACAAAAGAAGCCGCCAGCAACAGCCCGGCCTGCCACCAGCCGAACTGCTCAAACAGTAACAGATCATCAAAGGTGGCCACAAACACCTGCAAACCCACCGTCAGCACACCGGCGCCCAGAAATAATGACAACTCATTGCTCATCCGTGACGCAGCTTGTAAAGCATGGCCACGGAATAAATTTAACGAGGCACCGCGCTTTTGTTGACTGAGCAGCAAGCCCGACAACGTCAGCAATATGGATGTTACCGCGACCACCATTACGACCGGTACAGATGGCAAAGCTTCATGCAGCAACAGAACGGCTATAGCCAACACCAGCGGAATCCGCAGACTGGCAAGGTTCATCGGATAGCCACGGAACTCCCGCAGATGCTGCATGCGCCAGCCACCGGTCTGTAACACCGTCACCAGCAGCGCACAAAGTGCCAGTAACGCACCCACCGGCAACAATGTATACAGACTGGCACCGGGCGAGTAAGTCAGCGCCACCCCCATTGCAGCAAAAAACGGCGACCAGAACGCAGCGGAGGCAAAGGCCCGCGAAATCACCTTTATCCCGGTATTATCCAGCGCCCCCTTTTCATGCAGACGCTCAATTGCCAGTATCACTACGGAAATATTAATCACTGCTCCCAGTACATGGATACCCAGCATGCTTTTCAAAAAAGCCAGCCGCCCCTGTGGCAAAGGCGCGTCGGGCTCCTGCCCCAGCGCAGCCACCAGGCGCAGAAAACTCACCCCATACAGCATGGTCAACAGCAAAATATTCTGCGCCAGAATCCGGGCCGGAGAAATTTCTCCGCCACGCCACCAGCCCCAGACCAGAAAGAGTGCACCTAAACCGGACAATACAAACAGCTGCCGGTAACGCTGCCAGCCGGAAACCGTCAGCAGAATAAGCATCGCGCCCCAGCCACCTATTCCCGCCCACCAGACGGGAATTGCCGGAAACAATGCATGGCCGAGACCGGCCAGCAGCATGGCCAGCAATAGCAGACTGGCGACTGTCAAACGCCGGTTTTGTAGATTGGATGTCATGGGTGTGCCAGTAAACGGATGATAACGATGCCGGAAATCACTTATGCCTGCAGCTGCTTATACATCACAAAGCTGTCAACATAGCCCAGCCGCCCATGCCGGTAGGCACCGGGCAAGGTACCGACAATGCTGAATCCGGCTTTCTGCCAGGCTCTCACGGCAACTTGATTGGTGGAGACAACGGCGTTGAATTGCATGGCCTTGAAACCCGAATCTATCGCAACCTGCTGTGAATGCTCACATAACTGCCCGGCAATGCCCTGCCCTCTGGCCGCTTCGCTGACCATATAACCGCAGTTGCAGACATGATCACCCGGCCCCATCGCATTGGGTTTGATGTAGTAGGAAGCCAGAATTTTCCCCTCTTTCTCGAAGACAAAGGTTTTCAAAGGCACCACACACCACAACTGGTAGGCATCCTCAAAACTCATCTCCGGATCAAACGCATAGGTTTCCTGTGCTCTGACCACCGCCTCAAAGCAAGGCCAGAAAGTCTCAAAATCGGCTTTGGTTATTTCTCTTATCACTCATTTTTCCTTCAGTATGGCTTCAGCCAGCTGCTTCAGATCTACCCAAAAACCCGCAGACCCTGAACATTGCAGAGAATATACGGTGGCCTGCTATTTCGGTAAACGCTTCTGCTATTATATTGATTAAATTTCTCAATATTGGAAGCATCTGTCATAAAGGAGGTGTGGTATGGGCTGGGAAGGGATTCTGTCCTGCCTGCTGGTGGTGGGAGTGCTTGGCTTTCTGGCCTTTTCCAGAATAGCCCCCGACCTGATTCTGATGGCAGCGCTGATTATTCTGCTGGTCAGCGGCGTGCTGGCACCTGATGTTGCATTTGCCGGTTTTGCCAATACCGGCCTGATGACCATTGCGGCCCTCTACATCGTTGCTGCAGGTTTACGGGAAACCGGCGCCATTCAGTGCATTACACGGCGCTTGCTCGGGCAACCCAAAACCGTGCGCGGTGCACAATTCCGCATGTTGCTGCCGACAGCCGGTCTGAGTGCTTTCCTGAATAACACCACCGTGGTAGCGATGCTGATTCCGGCGATTCAGGAATGGTCACAGCGCCTTAAACTCCCCCCGTCCAAACTGCTGATGCCACTGAGTTTTGCTGCAATACTCGGCGGCACCTGTACCCTGATCGGCACCAGCACCAATCTGGTGGTCAATGGTCTGCTGCAAAAAAACGGCTACGACGGCCTGGGTATGTTTGATATTTCAGTGGTCGGGTTACCGCTGCTGCTGTTCGCCGGTACCTTTCTGCTGCTCTTCGGCAGCCGTTTATTGCCCGATCGCAGCGGTGTGGCCGAAGGCCTGGAAAATCAGCGTGAGTACCACGTGGATATGGTGGTTGCCGGGCCGACACTGGTCGGGCAGTCATTGTCACAGGCCGGGCTTTTCAATCTGGGTAACGGCTATCTGGCCGAGGTGACACGTGACGGCCAGCTGACCCGGAGCCCGCCGGGCGACTTTGTCCTACAGGAGCATGATCACCTATCCTTTATCGGCTCGCCCCGTTGTGCTCATGAGCTGCGCAGTATTCAGGGCCTGAAACCGGATAATGAAGATATTCATAATCTGGACATCGTCCATTTTCGCCGTCGCTTGGTGGAAGCCGTTATCGGGCCGGATTTCCCGTTTCTGGGCATGACGCTGCAGGAGTGTGATTTTCTGGGCTCCTATCAGGCGGTGGTTTTGTCGGTATCCCGTGGTGGGGGTGAAAAGCTCAAAGACCGCGGACTCAGTGCGCATCTTCGGGTGGGCGATACCCTGCTGCTGGAGGCCGGTAAGGAGTTTGCCAACCAGTATCGCTTCCGCAAGGATTTTCTGCTGGTGAGCAAACTTGAAGACTCCAGTCCGCCCAACTTCCAGAAAGCGCAACTGGCGATAGGTATTCTGGCGGTGATGGTGTTGCTCAGTGCGCTTGAAATCGTGCCGATCCTGCAGGCTGCCTGGCTGGCCGCTGGTGTGATGCTCATCACCCGCTGCATGAATGCCGGACTGGCGCGGCGTTCTATCGATTTTTCCGTGCTGACGGTCATTGGGGCATCCTTTGCGCTGGGCGAAGCGATGAGCTCTACCGGTGCCGCAAAATACCTTGCCGAACACCTGATGTTTGGCGGCCAGCTATCGCCCATTATGGCATTGGTTATGGTTTACGCAATGACCGTGGTCTTCACTGAGTTTATTACCAATAACGCAGCAGCAGTCCTCATGTTTCCGATTGCCAGCGCAGTATCTGAGCAGCTTGGGGTGAATATTATGCCGTTTGCCATTGCGATTATGATCGCGGCATCAGCCAGCTTCATCACACCAATCGGTTATCAGACTAACCTCATGGTTTACGGCCCCGGTGGTTATCGGTTGTCGGATTACCTGCGGCTGGGGATACCGTTAAGTCTGATTACCGGTTTTACCGCTATTACTTTTATTCAGATATTCTGGCCATTGTGAAGGACTGTTACGGATTTCCCCGACGCTATCCTCATGCTGTTATGCTCCGCGCAAATCCACTACCCGCTGCGCCTTACCCTGTGACCTCGGCACCTCATTCACCGACTTCACCTGCACATCCGTACTCACCCCGATCATGGTCTTGATCGAACGGCGTAAATCAGCGGCAGCCTTGTCCCGCGCCGCCGCATCAACCTCATTACTGCCCACCTCAACATTCACCGTCAGGCTGTCCATATTACCGTCACGATGCAGTTCCAGCTGATAATAAGGCGACAGATTTTCAGTCTTCAGGATCAGCTCCTCCACCTGACTGGGGAACACATTCACCCCACGGATAATCATCATGTCGTCACTGCGTCCGGTGATTTTCTCCATGCGCCGCATATTACAGGCACTGCCCGGCAACAAACGGGTCAGGTCACGGGTACGGTAACGGATCACCGGCATCGCCTCCTTCACCAGCGCCGTGAACACCAGCTCGCCCGGCTCCCCTTCCGCCATCACCTCCAGCGAATCGGGATTAATCACCTCCGGATAAAAATAATCCTCCCAGATGGTCGGGCCATCCTTGGTAGCCAGAAATTCCTGCGCCACGCCGGGGCCGATAATCTCCGACAAACCATAAATATCCACCGCATCCAGCCCCATGCGCTGCTCCACTTCCTGACGCATCGCCTCTGTCCACGGCTCAGCACCGAAAATCGCAATCCGCAGCGAACATTTGGCCGGATCAAGACCCTGCCGCTCATACTCATCCGCCAGATTCAGGCAGTAAGACGGCGTGACCATAATAATATCCGGCTTAAAATCCTCAATCAGCTGCACCTGCCGCTCGGTCTGTCCGCCGCCGAACGGAATCACCGTACAACCCAGCTTTTCCGCGCCATAGTGCGCCCCCAGTCCACCGGTAAACAGCCCGTAGCCGTAGCCGACATGCACCTTATCACTGCGCTTGCCGCCCGCAGCCTGTATCGAGCGCGCCACCGCCTCTGCCCAGCGGTCAATGTCACCCTGCGTATACCCCACCACGGTCGGCTTACCGGTGGTACCGCTGGAAGCATGAATCCGCACCACCTCATCCATCGGCACCGCAAAGGTATTAAACGGATAATGCTCACGCAGATCCTGCTTGGTGGTGTACGGAAACTTGCTCAGGTCACTGAGAGTTTTCAGGTCATCCGGATGCACCCCGGCTTCGGTAAATTTTTTCTGGTACATCGGTGAATTCGCGTAGGCATGCTGCAGCGTCCATTTCAGACGCGCCAGTTGTACCGCTTCGATTTCATCACGGCTGGCAGTCGTAAAATTGCCGACGGCGATTTCCGGAAATGCTGACATATTTTCTCCTCCTGAAACTGTGATTTCTGATTATATTATCACCACACCACCCTCACCCCCCGGCCCCCTCTCCCTATGAGCATAGGTATCTACACATCTAAAATCCCCTCCGAGAGGTTTTTAAACTGCCGTAGCTGTTCGGGAGGATAGGTTTCTATTAATTCGAGCATGGAAAGATAGACCCATAGCCCCGCCAACAAGGCGGGGTGAGTAAATTCCTTGCCCCATTTCATTTGCCGTCCACTGAGTTTGATCAGTAGCTGACGAAATTCTTTTGCCGACTGGCTCTGGTTAGCGGCTATTTCCCAAATCAGTACGCAGGCCATACTTACCACCAGCAACCGTTTGGCAATCGCTTCGCCATGCGTCTGTTGCCACGATTCGATCTGTTGACCTGCCGACTTCAATAGTTTGAAAAAGGATTCGATGCGCCAACGCCAGTAATACCAGAGTGCGACCTGTTCTGCCGGCACGGCATCTGCCTTAAGGTTGGTCAGCAGTAACCATTCGGCTAACACATCACCGGCCTGATTCCGAACCTGACTCACCACCAGCCTGACCTCCAGTGCCTCACCCGGTACCGGGGGACGCTTTCGTTTCTTCTGGCTGGGTTTTGCCGGGCGGGTCAGACGCACCCGGGCTTCACCCACCCACTGCTGAGCAGGCTTGCCTTTAAACGCTATTTCCCGGCTATAGCGGTAATTGAGCTGTGAACTCACCTGACCACAGCCCTGACTGCTCCCCTGATACTCAATCCGGGGAGTCTTCCTTGCCCGAACCAGCCAGAGCGCGTCCTGCCACTCCCGGAAATGGCTCACTGAATCACCTTCCCGATCAATAATATGCACCAGCGGTTGACTGAAGGACTGTTGCTCCAGCCAACGGATGCGCTTGCTCAACTCATCCAGATGTGTCCGGGGCAAAGCCTCTTCTGCCTCATGGTAGCTTGACCAGATGTGCTCTGCGGTGACCAGATTATGGGCAACCGGCACCAAAGGAGCCCCCTGAGTATCACTCACCAGCAGGCTACTTTGCAGCTCATAGCCCACGTCGGTTTCATGGGTCATCGGATAACGGTCTGATTTGTTCGAATGACGACGATAATTGAGCCGTGACCAGTCATGAACACACAAGGCATAATCCGTGCAGTAGCGCTCAACCTGAAGATGCGCACGCTCCAGCAGCGGTGCTGCCAGAGCTGGCAGCGTCACCCGCTCATTATCATAAAACCGCCACGCCGCCTGCGTACTGGCAAAGCTACTCACTTTATTCGGCAGGGAGCGCAAACCGGCGGCCTGGGATTGACTAACGTTCATGTGTTCACTGACTAGCTGATCGAAACGGGCAGCCAGACGTTTATCAATGTCATCGAGTGTTTTTTTACCATCTGCTCAGTATAACTCCTAAAAAAAGATGTGTAGATGCCTATGCCCTATGAGGGAGAGGGGTTGGGGTGAGGGTGTTTTGATTCAATCCGCCACCAAATGCCCCTTAATCTGATAGGACTTCCCCCGAAACACCGCCACCAGCGTACCATCCGGGCGGGTCACTTCCACATCATACACCCCGGTGCGGCCACTGCGGGAGCGCACCTGAGCCACGGCGGTCAGCTCATCGCCCTCATACGCCGGTGCCAGAAAGTCAATGTTGCAGCCCGAAGCAACGGTGACGTGATTGGTATTATTACAGGCATGCGCAAACGCGGTATCGCACAGGGTAAAAATCATTCCACCGTGACAAATCGCATGCCCGTTACTCATGTCCCTGCGCACCGTCATTTGCAACACCGCCCTGCCCGGCGTGCTCCCGACAATACGGATGCCCATCATCTGCGAGGCATAATCATCTTTTTCCATCGCCTCGCTACAGGCCAGCGCCAGTTGCTCCGCGCTCATCTCTGCTGCGCCCATGATCAGCAACCCTTAAAACGGGGTGCGCGTTTTTCGGTAAACGCGGTCACACCTTCGCGGTAGTCATGGGTTTCCGCTGCTTCACGCTGTAACTCACACTCCAGCGCCAGTTGCGCATCCAGGGTATTATCCTCCGAGGCATTAATCGCCTGCTTGATATAAGCCAGCCCTCTGGTCGGCTGGGTGGCCAGATGCTGCGCCAGTTTCAGGGACTCAGCTGCCAGTTGCTCATCATCCACGCAGCGCCAGATCATCCCCCACTGCTCCGCCTGCTCTGCGCTCACCTTGTCGCCCAGCATACTCAGCGCCATTGCCCTGCCCCGTCCGATCAGACGCGGCAATGTCCAGGTGCCACCGGAATCCGGCAGCAGGCCGATCTTGCAGAAGGCCTGAATAAACGAAGCGGAGCGCCCGGCCAGCACAATGTCACAGGCCAGCGCGATATTGGCCCCCGCCCCCGCCGCCACACCATTCACCGCACAGACCACCGGCATCGGCAGCGTGGTCAGGGTTTTCACCAGCGGGTTATAGTAACCCTCAATAACCGCACCAATGTCGGCGGTGTCCGAATCCGGGCTCACGGTTTCATCACTCAGATCCTGTCCGGCACAAAAGCCGCGGCCATTGGCATTCAGCAATAAACACCGCGCGCCGGAATCGGCTATCTGCTGCAGGGCATCACGCACCTCACGATGCATTTCCGTGGTAAAACTGTTCAAACGATCCGGACGGTTCAGCGTCAACGTCGCCAGATCATCCGCAATGGAAAGGATAATGGTCTGATACATTTTAGGGTCGGCTCCTGTGGCGGAAATGCATGCTCAATAAGATACATATTTTTAATATCATCAGCAAATAATGTATCATTTAATTTTTGCCTCCCAGGAATCCTGCCATGCCCTTTTACGCCATCGACAATATCCGGCCCGTGGTTCACCCCGACAGTTATGTGCATCCCACTGCTACCCTGATCGGCGATGTGATTATCGGTGCGGGTTGCTATATCGGCCCGTCGGCGGTAATACGCGGTGACTTCGGGCGCATTATTATGGAACAGGGCTGCAACCTGCAGGATACCTGTGTGGTACATGGCTTTCCGGGCACCGATACCCTGATTGAAGAGGACGGCCATATCGGCCACGGCGCGGTGATCCACGGCTGTCATATCAGGAAGAATGCCCTGATCGGCATGAACAGCGTGATTATGGACAATGCCGTGATCGGGGAATCGGCGCTGGTCGCAGCGATGAGTTTTGTTAAGGCTGCGATGGAAGTACCCGACCGCCATCTGGCCGCCGGATCACCGGCAAAAATCATCCGCGAACTCAGTGAACAGGAAATCGAGTGGAAGCGTATCGGTACTCAGGATTATCAGCGGCTGGCGCTGCGCAGCATGACCAGCATGGTGGAAACTCAGCCATTGGCCGAGCCGGAAGCTGACCGCAAACGGGTCACGCCCTCAAAGAGTGTTCCGCTCAATCAGCTGAAAAAAGGCACAAAGGAATAAAAGACATTGCCTGCACCGGACACCTTCAGCCAGCTGGCCAAAGCACTGATCAAGGCGTATATCAGCGAACCCCGCTCCCGCGCCAACCTGCTGATCCTGACCTTATACGGGGATACGATTTGCCCCTACGGCGGCACGGTCTGGCTGGGCAGCCTGATCAAACTGCTTAAACCGCTGGGGATTAATGAACGGCTGGTGCGCACCTCAGTTTACCGCCTGTCCGAACAAAATATTCTCAGCTCACAGCAACAGGGGCGGCGCAGCTATTACACCCTGACTGCGCGCGGCCTGCGCCAGTTTAACAGTGCGGCGAAACGGATTTATGCGGCCAGTCCGCCCGCCTGGGATGGCAAATGGCACATGGTGTTTACCAACCTGTCTGATCTTGATCCACAACAGCGCGAAAGCCTGCGCAGGGAACTGGAATGGCTGGGTTTCAGCCGCCTGCGCGAAGGACTGCACGTTCACCCGACCATTGATTCTGCGGCGGTGCAAAGCATGCTGGAAGACCGTGAATTGCAACAGCATGTCGCCCTGTTTGATGCTGCTGCCAGCGGGGATCAACAGGCCGCGATCAGCAACCAGCTGATGAGCCGCTGCTTCGATACCCGCTCGACGGATGAGCAGTATGAAGCCTTTATGGCCACCTACCAGCCCCTGCTGGAGGCGGCACAAAACAGTGCGGAGCTGCAGCTGGAATACTGCTTTCTGGTGCGCACCCTGCTGATTCACCAGTATCGTTACATTCTGCTGAGTGAGCCGGAGCTACCACCGGAACTACTGCCGGAGCAGGCTATTACCCTGCGCGCCCGCCAGCTGGTGCGCCAGCTCTATCGTCTGCTGACGCCGCAGTCGGATGCCTATTTTCTGCGGACTACCGAGTCGGATAACGGGAGTTTTAGTCGTCCGGTTGAGGCATATTATCAGCGTTTTGAGACGATTTAAGTTTTAACGATTGCAAACTGATTGTCCGTCATCCCACCTGCCCCCTGCATCCAGACAAGCATCAATGGCAAGATAATCTTTCACCAGAAGATAGCCAGCCCCTGCAACCAACATTAACAAGGCCATGATAATGAGATACTTTTTATCCATAACAATATGATACATTATTTACAAATTTAAAAACATTCATGTATCATAACTCAACGACAAACATCACCCAACACAAGGACAGGCAATCTTGAAACTGCAAAGCTATGCCGAAGGAGAATGGTACCAGTCATCCGAATCCGGTCAGGTACTCAGGCACGCCATTACCGGTGCTGATATTGCTGAAATCAGCAGCGACGGCCTTGATTTTCAGGCCATGGCTGATTACGCCCGCCGCACCGGCGGCCCGGCATTGCGCAGATACACCTTCCATCAACGCGCCCTGATGCTGAAATATCTGGCCAAGTACCTGATGGAGCGCAAGGAGCTGTTCTATGAGTGCTCGAAAGCCACCGGCGCGACCCGCACCGACTCGTGGATTGATATAGAAGGCGGGATTACGACCCTGTTCATCTACTCCGGCAAAGGCCGCCGCGAAATGCCGAACAGCCATGTAATGCCCGATGGGGAACAGGAGCAGATTTCACGCACCGGCGCATTTACCGCGCAACATATTTACACCCCGCTACAGGGTGTCGCGGTGCAAATTAACGCCTTTAACTTCCCCTGCTGGGGCATGCTGGAAAAGCTTGCGCCGACTGTGCTGGCCGGAATGCCAACCATTGTTAAACCGGCCAGTCAGACCGCGTTCCTGACCGAGTTAATGATCAGACACATTATTGAATCCAACATCCTGCCGGAAGGCTCACTGCAACTGATTTGCGGCAGTACCGGCGACCTGCTGGATCACATGGATTATCAGGATACCGTCAGTTTTACCGGCTCGGCACAAACCGGTTTAAAACTGAAACAACATCCGGCCATTGTGCAGAATAACACCCGCTTCTTTATGGAAGCCGACTCACTGAACTGCTCGATTCTCGGTTCAGATGTACAACCCGGCTCCGCCGAATTCGAGCTGTATATCAAAGAAGTGACACGGGAAATGACGGTGAAGGCCGGACAAAAATGTACCGCTATCCGCCGCGCTATCGTGCCCAAAGACCGCATTCATGCGGTGGCTGAAGCCCTGTCCGCCCGGCTGGCGAAAACCACGGTCGGTGATCCGGATCAGGAGGGCGTGCGTATGGGTGCGCTGGCCGGACTGGGACAACGGACTGATGTGCTGGCGCAGGTGCAGAAACTGGCCGCAGAAAATGAAATTATCTTCGGTAGTATGAGTGAGGTGGATGTGCTGGGTGCCAGCGCGGAAAGCGGCGCATTTATGTCGCCCGTCCTGCTGTACTGTAATAATCCGCAGCACACGGCTGCTGTGCATAATGTCGAAGCCTTCGGCCCGGTGAGCACGCTGATTCCGTATGAAGATGATGAAGAGGCGATTGCACTGGCGGCAATGGGCAAAGGCAGTCTGGCCGGTTCAGTGATTACTGCCGACCCGCAGGTGGCACGCACCCTGGTGCTGGGTGCCGCACCGCATCATGGCCGGATACTGGTGCTGAATGAAACCTGCGCCAAAGAATCCACCGGGCATGGCTCTCCCCTGCCGCACCTGATTCACGGCGGCCCCGGACGTGCCGGTGGTGGTGAGGAACTGGGCGGTATCCGTGGCGTGAAACATTATATGCAGCGCACCGCCCTGCAGGGTTCACCGGATATGCTGAGCGCGATTACCGACACCTGGCTGCAGGGTGCAACCCGCAATACCGATGGCATTCACCCGTTCCGCAAAACCTTCAGTCAGCTGGAGATTGGTGATGCACTGATCACCGACAAGCGCACCATTACGCTGGAAGATATTGAAGCGTTTGCAGAGTTATCCGGCGACAAATTTTATGCGCACATGGACAAGGCCGCCGCGCAACGTAACCCGTTTTTCGAAGACCGTGTTGCCCACGGTTATTTCCTGGTATCACTGGCGGCTGGTTTGTTTGTTGATCCGGAGGAAGGGCCGGTGCTGGCCAATTACGGGCTGGATCACCTGCGTTTTGCCGCACCGGTTTATGCCGGTGATGAGCTGCAGGTGCAGTTTACCTGCAAGCAGAAAGTGAACCGCGAAACGGAAGACTATGGCGAAGTGCGCTGGGACACCACGATCGTGAATCAGGAGGGTAATGTGGTGGCGAATTATGATGTATTAACGTTGGTGGCGAAGTAGGAATTTACCCCCCATCCCCAACCCTTACCCCCGCAAGGGGGGAAGGGAGCTTTTCCGTGGCTCTAAACGGGCTGCAAGGTAAACGGCTCCTTCCCCCCCTTGCGGGGGAAGGCTGGGATGGGGGGGAGCAACAAGGATATAAACAATGACTCCCGAACAAAACTTTACACGCAAAATTGAGGCCGAGGACAAGATCGAGCCGAAAGACTGGATGCCGGACGGCTACCGCAAAAACCTGATCCGGCAAATTTCCCAACACGCCCATTCTGAAGTGATCGGCATGCAGCCGGAAGGCAACTGGATTACCCGCGCACCGTCATTGCGCCGCAAAGCGATTCTGCTGTCCAAGGTGCAGGATGAAGGTGGTCACGGGCTTTATCTGTATAGCGCCTGTGAGACACTCGGGGTAAGCCGCGAAGAACTGGTCGATGCGATGCAGAAAGGCATTGCCAAATACGCCTCGATCTTTAATTACCCTACCCAAACCTGGGCGGATGTCGGGGCGATTGGCTGGCTGGTGGATGGCGCGGCGATCGTCAATCAGATTTCCCTGCAGCGTACCTCATACGGCCCCTATTCCCGCGCCATGATTCGTATTTGTAAGGAAGAAAGTTTCCACCAGCGTCAGGGTTACGAAATCATGCTGGCGCTGGCGCATGGCACGCCGGAACAGAAAGCGATGGCACAGGATTCGCTGAACCGGTTTTACTGGCCATCGCTGATGATGTTCGGCCCGCATGATGCCGAATCCGCCCATTCCGGCAAGTCGATGGCCTGGAAAATCAAGCGCGAAACCAATGATGACCTGCGCCAGAAGTTTGTGGATCAGACCGTGAAACAGATTGAGGTGCTGGGGCTGGAACATCCGGACAAGGAGCTGAAATGGAATGAGGAACGCGGCCATTATGACTCCGGCGAGCCGGACTGGGAGGAGTTCATCAACGTAATCAACGGCAATGGTCACGCCAACCGCCAGCGCGTTGAGCATCACATTAAAGCGCATGAAGAAGGCAGCTGGGTGCGCGAGGCGATGAATGCCTACCGCAGCAAAAAACGCGACCGGCAAACCCGGCAACAGGCCGCATAAACTGCAAAAGGACGGAGCAACAGCATGAGTCAATCACACCTGGATTTATATGAAGTTTTTGTGCGCGCCCGCCGTGGCCTGGATCACAAGCACGTCGGCAGCCTGCATGCCGAAGACCCGGAACAGGCACTGGAATATGCCCGCGATGTCTACACCCGGCGCAGTGAGGGGGTCAGCATCTGGGTGGTGCGCTCGGCGGATATTTGTGCATCACAGGAAGATGACAGCGAAAGCTTCTTTGATCCCTCCGATGACAAACCGTATCGCCATGCTACCTACTACAAGCTGCCCGAAGCTGTGGACAATATGTGAGGCGGCTGATGACTGACAACGAATTAAACACAGCCGTACAACAATACGCCACCCGGCTGGGCGATGATGCGCTGATTCTCGGCCACCGGATTTCGGAGTGGACCAGCCGTGCGCCGTTTCTGGAGGAAGATCTCGCGCTGCAGAATGTGGCACTGGACTATATTGGCCGGGCACGGATGTATTATGGCTATGCCGCAGAGCTGGCTGGCGATGGCAAGACTGAGGATGACTTTGCCTATCTGCGTGATGCCCGCCAGTTTCAGAACCTGCTGATCCATGAGCTGCCACGCGGTGACTTTGCCTTCACCATGACCCGGCAGTTATTTGTCGATGCTTTTAACACGCTGTATCTGGCGGAACTGGTCAAATCCGCTGATGCAACACTGGCCGGAATCGCAGCCAAGGCTATCAAGGAAACCCGTTACCACCTGCGCCGCAGCCGTGAGTGGGCCTTGCGTCTTGGCGACGGCACAGAGGAAAGCCATCAGCGCATGGAAAAAGCCATCGACAGCCTGTGGGGTTACACCCATGAACTGTTTGAGGTGGATGCGCTGGAGCAGCAGCTGGCTGACGCCGGTATTGGCGTGGACAGCAGCCAACTGCGCCCGCAATGGCTGGAAATGGTCAGCGATATTCTGCATGAGGCGACGCTGGATATAGCGGAAGACGGCTGGGCGGTACGCGGCGGACGCACCGGTTATCACACCGAAAATCTCGGCCATATTCTGAGCGAAATGCAATCGGTGCATCGTGCTTATCCCGGTGCACAGTGGTGATGGATACACCAAAAGCAAAATCCCCCTTGTTCCCCCTAAGCAACGTTTACAAAACAAAACGTTTGAAGCAATGGGGGAGCCCCTTCGTCAACTGCCTGCCTTTGCTGGAGGGCACTCCCCTTTGCAAAAGGGGAGACGGAGGGGATTTTGCTTTTGCGACACCCTCCAGTGAGGATTAAAGCCGGTGAACATTAAATCAAGCACACAGGTTATCCCCATTGCCGCTGCAGGCTGGACAGAGCGTCAGCAACACCGGCAGCAATCCGCCTGTGCCGGTCTGTGGGACTTGCTGGATGTGGTCAAAGACCCGGAAGTTCCGGCGCTGAGCCTGTGGGATCTGGGGGTATTGCAGGATATTGTCCGGCAGGATGACGGGGAGATTATTGTCACCATCACCCCGACCTACTCCGGCTGCCCGGCACTGGATGCCATGCGCAGCGATATTGGCAAGGCATTAGAGCAGGCCGGTTATACCCGCTATCGCATCAACACCCGGCTGGCACCGGCCTGGACCACCGACTGGCTATCACCCCAGGCGCATGAGCAATTGCGCACATACGGCATTGCCCCGCCCTGCAGTCATTGTGCCGATGGCATGACGCCGGACAGCGGCATCAGCTGCCCGCAATGCGGCTCGGAAAATACCCGGCTGATCAGTGAGTTCGGCTCAACCGCGTGTAAGGCACTGTTTCAATGTGACGACTGCCTTGAGCCTTTCGATTATTTTAAGCGCCTGTAACCACAGTGCGCGCAGGAATATTTTATGTCTGAGACCCGCATCACCCAATTCTACCCACTGACCATTGCTGATGTCCGCCCGGAAACCGATACCGCGATTTGCGTCACCTTCGCAGTCCCGGAAGCCCTGCAGGACACCTTCCGCTTCAAACAGGGGCAGTTTCTCACCCTGCGCGCCCTGATTGACGGCGAGGATGTGCGGCGCTCCTATTCGATCTGTTCCGGCGTGCATGACGGCCATCTGCGGGTTGGCATCAAGCGGGTGCGCGGTGGCGTGTTTTCCAACCATGCCAACGATCATTTCCGGGTCGGTGATACGGTTGAAGTCATGCCACCACAGGGCAGTTTCTACACCGAAACCGATCCGCAACAGGCGAAGAATTATATGTGCATCGCCGCTGGCAGCGGCATCACCCCCATTCTGTCGATTATCAAGACCGTGCTGCATGACGAACCGCAAAGCCGGGTGACGCTGATTTACGGTAACCGGCGCAGCAACTCGGTGATGTTCCGGGACGAGCTAAGCTTTGTTAAAAACCGCTACCTGCAGCGCCTGAACTGGATCAATATTATGGATGAGGAGGATCAGGGTTCGGATGTACTGAATGGCCGGATTGATAATGCAAAAGGCACTGCGCTGCATAAACACAAACTGATCAACCTGATGGCCACCGATGAGGTGTTTATCTGCGGGCCGGAGGCGATGATGTCGGAGGTATCGCATGGCTTCCGTTCGGTCGGTTTTGAAGACTCGCGCATTCACTACGAACTGTTTTCCAACTCGGCTGAAGATACCGAACAACGCCTGCAAAAATCCCGCCAAAGACTGGATGAGTACGGCGAGGATAAAACCAGCAAAGTGACGGTGATTGCCGACGGGCGCTCACTGTCCTTTGAGCTGGCGACGGTGGGGGAAAATATTCTGGATGCCGGGATGCATAATGGTATGGAGCTGCCCTATTCCTGCAAGGCCGGGGTGTGCTCAACCTGCAAGGCAAAACTGGTGAAAGGCAAGGTGGATATGGACATCAGTCACGGGCTGGAGCCGCATGAGGTGGAGGCCGGGTATATCCTGACCTGTCAGGCGCATCCGGTGTCGGATGAGGTGGTGGTAGATTTTGATCAGCGCTGAGTGCTTTAAAAAGGTAATGACAGTTTAGCCATCCGACCTCCATCTGCAACGATCACCTGCCCGGTGATAAACGCAGCACCCTCAGACGCCAAATAGACTGCCAAAGCGCCTATGTCCTCCGGCTCACCAGTACGACCAGCCGGATGTAGTTTTAAAAGATCCTTGCGCGCCTGAACCGGATCCGACTGACTATCAATGTACTGATTACTCAGATCTGAATTTATCCAGCCTGGAGCGATGGCGTTGCAGCGAATGCCATCGCGCCCAAGATCCACCGCCATAGCACGTGTAAATCCGTGCACACCGGCCTTCGAACCACAATAAGCTGTATGCCAGGGGTTAGATCCTATCCCCTCTATCGATCCGATATTGATGATGCTACCCCCGCTGCTTTTGCGCAACAGCGGCAACAGCGCCTTGGCTAAAAACACAGGCGCTCGCATATTGACTGCCATCATCCGGTCCCATTCATCCTCGTTCATTTCATCCAGGGACTGCTCAAACATAATTCCAGCATTATTGACCAGGATATCGCAACCAGCAAAGTGTTGCTCCACTGCTTCAGCTATGTAGCCGGGAGCGTTGCGCTCCGTCAAATCGACCTGAACACCCACAACATTTGCGTTTTGCGCAAGCTCACCTTCTATCGCCTGGCGCTGCGCGATTAATACCCGAGCGCCATTAGCGAGAAACTGGTTAACGATTCCGAGTCCGATACCACGCCCGCCACCGGTTACTACTGCAACTTTATCTTTTAAGCTCATGACAAGTCCTCAGCCCGATTACAGGCTTAGCTCCCGTTACCTCTACGCAATGAGCCGCGCGCTTTTGTGTCAGCTGCGGAAAATCATCCTGTCGAACAGGAGTTTATACCGGGATAAATTTTTCATTATACTCATTGTATACAATGAAAAATTGTGTTTCTATACGCTTCAAAAAAAGAGTAATCCACGGTTGTACTTACCGGTTAACCGTCTTACAGGAGAGGATGGCACTGTTGCCCTGAGCTGCTTAATTAATGGCCGCAACACAGGTTCTCATGCCCTAATCAAAAGCAAATTTTTCACACGACTTATCACTCTGCAAGATGGATGACTGAACCTGGATGAAAGAAAAAATTGCACTAAAAAATCTCTATAAAGTTTTTGGTGATAACCCTGAAAAAGTAATGAAGCTCATTGAGCAGGGTATGCCAAAAGAAGAAGTGTTCGCCAAAACCGGGAATGTGCTGGGCGTGAGCAATGCAACATTCTCAATAAATGAAGGCGAAATATTTGTTGTAATGGGACTTTCCGGATCAGGTAAATCAACACTGGTGCGGTTGCTGAACAGGCTTATTGAACCCACTTCAGGCCATGTTTATTACGACGGTACAGACATCGCCAAGATGTCGAAAAAAGAGCTGATGACGTTGCGCCGCAGGCATATGAGTATGGTTTTCCAGTCATTTGCTCTCATGCCGCATATGAACATTATCGACAATGTAGCCTTTGGGCTCGAATTATCCGGCGTACCCCTGAAAGAGCGGCATGAGCGTGCACTCAGCGCGCTGGATCAGGTCGGGTTAAGACCTTTTGCGCATAGTTATCCGGATGAATTATCCGGCGGTATGCAACAGCGGGTCGGGCTGGCAAGAGCACTGGCGAATGATCCGGCAGTCCTGCTCATGGATGAAGCCTTTTCCGCGCTTGATCCGCTGATTCGGACTGAAATGCAGGACGAGCTCCTGAAGCTGCAGCAGAATAGCAAACGAACCGTGATTTTCATTTCACACGACCTTGATGAAGCCATGAGGATTGGTGACCGGATTGCCATCATGGAGGGCGGACGGGTTGTGCAGGTAGGAACACCTGATGAAATTCTTAATAATCCGGCTGACGAATATGTCAGTTCATTTTTCCGCGGGGTAGATATAACCACCGTTCTTACCGCCAAAGATATTGCCCGCAAATCTCAGGTTACCGTATTCCAGCGGCGTGGCGTTGGTTTGCGTACCGCCCTGGAGGAAATCCGCAAGGAAGATCGCGGTCATGCCTACGTGCTTGGGCAGCAGCAACAGTTTCGTGGTGTTGTTTCTGAAGCATCCTTAAGTAAAGCGCTCGGGGAAGATCCTGAGCAAGACCTGTCATCAGCATTTATCGGGGGTGTAGTGCCTTTAAAAGCAGATATGCGGGTTTCAGAGACTCTTGACAAAGTCGCTCATGCCCCCTGTGGCTTACCCGTCATTGATGAAAATGGGTTATACGCGGGGGTGATCACACGTACCACTTTACTGGAATCCTTATATCGCGAGGGGAAAACACATAATGGCTAACACTGATACCGCTACCCCCTGGGGAGGAGGCCAACAGGCTGCACCTGCAGCTGACGGTGGTAATGCCTGGGGAGTCATGGAGCAGGCCGAAACGTCCCAACAAACTGCTGACTGGCTACACAATTCCGTTGTACAGGAATATGAATTCAGCTGGGCAGACCCCTTCAGGGAAGCAGTGATTCCCCTGGGTGGCTGGGTTGAAACAGGTCTGGACTGGCTGGTGACCAACTTCCGTCCGGTCTTTCAGTCCATCAGAGTTCCTATTGACAGCACATTGACAGCCATCGAAGCCGGTTTAAAGGCAACCCCTGCGCTGCTGGTTATCATCATCATCGGCCTGATTGCCTGGCAGGTTGCCAACAAAAAACTTGCCATCGCTTCAGTCATCTCACTCCTTGTTATCGGTTTGATCGGTGCCTGGACAGATGCGATGGTGACACTGGCACTGGTTCTGACCGCATTATTCTTCAGTATTTTACTGGGCCTGCCCACGGGAGTCTGGCTGTCCCGGTCCGACAGGGCTGCAACCGTCCTCAGGCCGGTACTGGATGCCATGCAGACCACACCTGCGTTTGTTTATCTGGTGCCGATTGTCATGCTGTTTGGCATAGGCAATGTACCGGGGGTGGTGGTCACTATCATATTTGCACTCCCGCCCCTGATCAGACTGACGAATCTGGGCATCCGTCAGGTCCGGAGTGATCTGATTGAAGCATCACGTTCACTGGGAGCCAGTCCATCCCAGCTTTTATTCAAGGTACAGCTGCCCTTGGCAATGCCTACCATCATGGCCGGTATCAACCAGACCCTGATGTTATGTCTGTCGATGGTTGTTATCGCTTCAATGATTGCCGTCGGCGGACTTGGACAAATGGTGTTGCGCGGCATCGGGCGGCTGGATATGGGGCTCGCCACCATTGGCGGACTCGGCATTGTATTACTGGCTATTGTTCTGGATCGTATCACCCAGGCAATGGGTGAAGATAAACGCTCCATGGGCGTACGTCACTGGTACGAAACCGGGCCAGCAGGGTTATTGAGGGGTTTGTTTTCGGGACAGACCTCAAAATAAAAAGTATGACTTGAAACCGACGACTCGTCGTTAATAACAGAGGAAGTATCAAATGTTGAAAAGCAAAAAGTTATTGTGCTCTACACTGGTGACATTTTGTTTAACCTTTGGCAGCACAGCTATGGCCGCCGACATGCCGGGCGAGGGGGTGACGGTTATCCCCGGTCAGTCAGGCATTGAAGGCGAATTATTTCAGACGCTGGTTGTTATGCAGGGTCTCAGAGATCTGGGCTACGATGTAAAAGAAATGCAGGTAGCCAAATACCCTGCATTACATATCTCGATTGCCAACGGCGATGTAACCTTTCTGGCATCACACTGGCGCGACCTGCACCAGAGTTTTTATGATAAAGCCGGCGGTGATGAGAAGCTGTCACGTGAAGGGATACTTGTTGCGAATAATGCACAGGGTTACCTGATCGACAAAAAGACAGCTGAAGCCAACAACATTACCAATCTTGCACAATTGCGCGACCCTGAAATAGCAAAACTGTTTGATGCCAATGGTGACGGGAAAGCTGACCTTGCCGGTTGTGTTCCCGGCTGGGGATGCGAAAAGGTTATTGAAAAACAGATGGATGCTTCCAAACTGCGTGATACCGTTACGCACAATCAGGGAGAATATTCCGCAATGATCGCTGACACCATCGCGCGTTATAAGCAGGGCGGCTCCATCCTGTACTATACATGGACGCCTTACTGGGTGTCCGGCAAGCTGGTGCCCGGAAAAGATGTCGTCTGGCTGCAGGTTCCCACGGAAGAAAGCCCGGATACTGCGTTATCAAACGATCAAAACTATGGCTTCATGCCGGATAATCAGTCAGTTGTCGTCAACAAAAAGTTTGTTGATGAAAATCCTGCCGCAGCCAGTTTCCTGAAGAACGCAAGCATCAATGTCAATGATGTTTCAGCAGAAAACATGGCACAACTGGAAGAAGGGCAAAAAGGTCTGCCCGGGGCAACGATGCATGCTGAAGCATGGATCAAGGCTAACAGTGAGCTTTACAATAGCTGGCTGGAGGAAGCCCGGGCTGCTGCTGAATAATTATTTCACATTGGGTATCTATAATCGCGGCTTAGTGCCGCGATTTTTTTGTTTTTTGATGAGAGCGCCGGAGGTTGCCCGCTTAGTCTGTTACCGCTATCTTGGAATCAATATTTTGACCTGGTGAACACATGAACGAAACAACCCAAAAAAAAGAACACCTCTATGAAGACCTGAAAAGACGCATACTGACCCTGGATCTGGAGCCGGGGACTGATCTGGAGGAAGTGTCCTTAAGCAAGGAGTACGACATCTCACGGACGCCCCTGCGGGATGTTTTTCGCAGCCTCGCGGGTGAGGGTTATCTGGTCATTCGCAATAATCGCGGCGCACAGGTGTCGCCCATGAGCCAGAAATCATTACATGACTTTTTTCTTGTCGCGCCCATGATTTACTCTGCTGTTTCCCGGCTGGCCGCCCGGAATGCGCAACCCGAACATATCAGGCAACTCAAAGCCATACAGAAAAAATTCACCCAGGCACTGGCTGATGACAACGTTGAACAAAAGGTTTTTTATAACGACCAGTTTCATTGCCTGATCGGCCAAATGGCAGATAACCCCTTCCTTGGCCCCAGTTTGCGCCGCCTGCTTATTGATCACGCCCGCATTGCCAAGACATTTTACCGGGGCAACAACCCGGACATGAAACAGGATATGGAGACCGCCTGCAGACAGCATGATGAAATGATCGAAGCCTTCCGCAATCAGGATGAAGAGAGAGCCGAACGGCTGACACGCGAGCACTGGGACTTGTCCCGGCATTCATTCGAGCGCTTCATCACGCCATCGGGTCTGGATATCAAAATGGATACCGACCGGTAGTGCCTGTCTCCTGCTGACACCAGCCAACAGCCTGAGCAAACCGTTCAGAAATAAAAATCCTGCCCCGTCTCTTGAAAAAAAGCAGTTCGTGTTTTATTGTACACAAATTGTATTCATTGATGGAAATTCTCATGGCAACCAGAAGATCATCGCGCAGTGCGCGGGCCGAGCGGCTTGCACTACGGACAAATGTAAAAGTCAGTATGCTCCCCGGGTTAAAGCGCAACCTCCCGTTATGCGAACCCATGAATGAAGAGCAGGTGCAGCTTATTGACGACGCATCCATGGCCATACTGGAAGAAGTGGGTGTCGTGTTCCGGGATGAAATTGCACTGGATGACTGGAAACAGGCGGGTGCCCGGGTTGAAGGGGAACGGGTGTATTTTGATCGCGCCCACATCCGAGAGCTGATCGCCACCATCCCCGCCGAAATCACTTATCATGCCCGCAATCCCGGCAATAATGTGGTGGTCGGCGGAAACCAGAGTATTTTTGTACCGATGACCGGTGCTCCGTTTGTCGCCGATCTGGATAACAAACGCAGATTACCCACGCTGGAAGACCTGGCAAACTTCCACAAACTGGCTCATATGTCGCCTGCATTACACTCCTCGGCGCATCACATCGTTGAGCCCATGGATCACAAAATTTCCCACCGGCATCTGCGCATCACTTACTCGTCCATGAAGTACTCGGACAAAACCTTTATGGGCATGACCACTTCAGGGAAAAATGCCGAAGATGTACTCGATATGTGCGCTATTCTGTTCGGAGAGGACTTCCTGGAAAAGCATGCCGTAGTAACCGGTAACTGCAATGGCAATTCACCGCTGGTATGGGATGAAACCATGTTGTCGGCGATGCGGGCCTTCAATCGCCGGAATCAGCCGGTATTATGCTCGCCCTTTGTCCTTGGCGGTGCCAACACTCCGGCTTCGACAGCCGCAGCGGTAGCCCAGCTGAATGCAGAGGCACTGGCTGCGCTGGCCTATACGCAGATAGTCAGAAAAGGCTGCCCGGCCATTTACGGGCACTACCTGTCAACGGTCTCGATGAAATCCGGCTCACCCATGGCAGGTACCCCGGAAATCAGTCTGATGAACTTCATGATCGGACAGATGGCCCGTTTCTATAATGTTCCGTGGCGGACCTCCAATACCCTCGGCGGCTCCAAATTATTTGATGCTCAGGCCGGTTATGAAAGTGCAACAACACTTGCTGCTGTCATTCATGCAGGTGCCAATTATATCTGGCACAGCGCGGGCTGGAATGAAGCGGGCATGCACTGCTCAATGGCCAAGTTTGTGGTTGATGCTGAGCAGTGTGCAGCCACCTACCGGATGGCAGAAGGCATCAAGTGGGATGACTTCGATGAAGCCATGGCCGCAGTGCGCGACATTGGGCCGGGTGGCCATTACCTTGGCCATGCACACACGCTGGCTAAGTTCGAGAGCGCATTCTTTATGCCTCAGCTGTTTGACAACAATTCCATTGAGCAATGGACGGCAGAAGGCAGTCTGGATACCGTCAGCCGGGCGCTGGCGTATGCCAGAAAATTATTGAATGAATATGAAGAGCCGAAACTGGATGAAGCGGTTGATGAGGCTTTGCAGGAATATATCAGCCGCCGGGAAACAGAAATTCCGGCGATGGACGCCCTGAACCAGGAATACTAGTCTTCTGATCCGATATGGCAGGACATACAAAGCAATGAAACACAGATTTAACTTTGAAGGAATCTACACGCCCGTCATTACCCCCTACCATGACGACGGGAGTGTTAACCGGGATGCGCTCGCAGAATTGATCGACTATCTGGTCGGACACGGCGTGCACGGTTTAATCAGCGGCGGCTCGACCGGGGAGAATTATGCGCAAACGGTGGCTGAACGGCTTGAACTGGCCCGTTTCACGCATGAACAGCTGAAAGGCCGTATTCCGCTGGTCGTGGGTACCGGTGCCATGCTGACCAGTGACGCGATAGCACTGGCAAGCGGCGCACGTGAGCTGGGGGCTGATGCCATCCTGCTGGCCAGCCCGCCCTATGCTGTTCCTACTGACCGCGAGAATGCACTGAACGCACTGGCTATTGATAAAGCGGCTGATTTGCCGGTGATGCTCTACAACTATCCGCACCGTACCGGAACCATGATGGGCGAGGAGTTTCTTGACCGGGTTTGCAGATCAAGAAACTTCTGCGGGATCAAGGAAAGCTCCGGCGACATCAACCGGGTTCATTTACTGGCCCGTGATTACCCGCATATTCAGCTGGGCTGTGGCATGGATGATCAGGCGCTGGAGTTCTTTGCCTGGGGGGCACGTTTCTGGGTGTGCGGTGGATCGAATTTTCTCCCGCAGGAGCATGTTGCCCTGTACGAGGCTTGTGTGCTGGAAGGTAACTTCGATAAAGGCCGCCGGATCATGTCCGCAATGATGCCGCTGATGCGTGTTCTGGAACAGGGCGGCAAGTTTATTCAGACCATTAAACACGGTGTCACCCTGCAGGGTATTGATGCGGGCATTATGCGCGCACCACTGAAAGGTCTGAACAAAGATGACAAACGCGAACTGGAACAGGTGCTTGCTGTGCTGGAGAAAACTATCGCCGCCATTCGCGCAGAAACAATCAGGAGCTGAACATGGGACTGCTGACTAAAGAAGAATATCAGGCCATTGCCGGAGGCTTAAATTTTCCTTCCGCTGCGTTTATTGACGGCTGTTTCCGGCCAGCGGCTTCCGGGGAAACATTCACCTCCGTCAATCCTGCGACCGGGGAGACGCTGGCTGAGATAGCTTCCTGCGGGGCTGAAGATGTTGATTTTGCAGTACTTAAGGCCCGTGAAGCCTTTAATGATGGCCGCTGGGCGCGCCTCCATCCGGCTGAGCGCAAGGACATTCTGATCCGCCTGTGCAAGCTGATGACCCGTAACGCCCGCGAACTGGCGGTAATGGAAAGCCTGGATAGCGGCAAGACTATTTATGACTGCGAGACGGTGGATATTCCCGAGTCCATCCACTGCCTGAAATGGCATGCGGAAGCCATCGACAAAATCTACGATCAGGTTTCTCCCGCATCCGATGACCATATTGCCATGGTGGTGCGCGAGCCGATTGGCGTGGTGGGTCTGGTGCTGCCGTGGAATTTCCCCCTGCTTATGCTGGCCTGGAAAATTGGCCCGGCGCTGGCCGCAGGTTGCTCAGTGATCGTCAAACCGGCGGCTGAAACCACCTTAACGGCGTTACGCCTTGCTGAAATGGCGATGGAAGCCGGTGTGCCGCGCGGGGTGCTGAATATTGTGCCCGGTGGCGGTGCTGAGGTGGGTGAGCCGATTGGCAGACACATGGATATTGATATGGTGTCTTTTACCGGCTCTACGGTAACCGGCAAACGGTTTTTACAGTATTCCGCTGAATCCAATGCCAAAGAAATCGTACTGGAAATGGGCGGCAAGAATCCGGCGATTGTCATGAATGATGCTGAAAATCTCGACCGTGTCGCACAGCATATTGTCAATGGTGCGTTCTGGAATATGGGTGAGAATTGCTCTGCCTCCTCACGGCTGATTGTGCACCGGGAAGTCAAAGCCGAACTGCTGGAGCGTATCGCGCATCATGCAAAACAGTGGAATGTGGGCGACCCGCTGGATCCGCAAACCCGTATGGGGGCCTTGGTTTCCAAAGCACATTTCGACAAGGTTTGCGGCTATCTGGACAAGGCACAAAATATTGTGCTGGGCGGCGGGGCCGGAGACGGCTTTGTCGAGGCCACCGTGGTCGAAGTACCGGGCAATGATCATGTGCTGGCTAAAGAAGAAATCTTTGGCCCGGTGCTCAGTGTGATTGAAGTGAACGGTTACGATGAAGCAATCAGAATAGCCAATGACACGGACTATGGTTTGTGCGCCTCCATCTTTACCGCCAACATCAAACGCGCCATCCGTGGTGCGCGAAACTTGCGCGCAGGCACCGTCACCGTAAACAGCTTCGGTGAGGGGGACATCACCACACCATTCGGCGGCTACAAGCAGTCCGGCTTTGGCGGCAGGGACAACAGTATCCACGCCCATGATCAGTATACCCAGTTAAAAACCATCTGGATTGACCTGGCTGATGATACGGATGAGGCAGTGAATTGAGCGGGTTGAAAAACTTTCAGGCCAAACAATTACCGACTCATCTGGGCGTTTCGGGCTGGGATGCCATTCTGCCCGGACAAACGCCGGGTGTGGTACTGGAAGAAAACGCCGAAGCGGACTTTGTGATTATCGGCGGCGGTTTTGCCGGGCTGGCCGCCGCCAGACGTCTGACCCAGCTGGCACCGGAGGCACGCATTGTTTTGCTGGAAGCAGGGCGTATCGCCGAAGGCAGTGCAGGCAGGAATTCGGGGTTTATGATTGACCTGCCCCATGAGCTGACCAGCGAGGATTACGCAGGCTCCGGCGATGACCGCACCCTCATTAAACTCAACCGCCAGGCGCAGGATTTTGCCGGACTGGCCGTCGCAGAATACGGTATTGACCCCAACTACTTTGACAAAGCAGGCAAAGTGAACGGAGCCGCCAGCGCCAAAACACATGAACATAATGTCAGCTACGCCAAACACCTGGAAACGCTCGGCGAACACTCTGAACTGCTGGATGCCAAACAGATGGAAGAACTGACCGGAAGCCGTCATTACCTTTCCGGTTTATATACTCCGGGGACAGTCATGTTGCAGCCTGCCGGTTTTGTCCGGGGTATGGCTGTGGGTCTGGCAAGAGACAAGGTCAGGTTATTTGAAAAAACACCCGCTACAGGTTTCGCCCGGAGTGGTAATGGCTGGGTGGTGACTACGCCTAAAGCACAGGTGAAAACCGGCAAGCTCATTCTCGCGGTGAATGGTCATCTGGAAAGTTTTGGTTTTCAGCGCGGCAGGCTGATGCAGTTATTTCTGTTTGCCACCATGACACCTGAGCTGGATGGTGAGGCACTGGCAAAGCTGGGCGGGCAAAACCGCTGGGGCATTACACCATCTGACCCGATGGGTACCACCATGCGCCGGATCGACTCCGGACAGGGTGGCAACCGGTTAATTACCCGCACCTGCGCCGTGCTCCGCTCCGGTTTGGCTGCCAACAAAGATGATCTCTATCGCGCCCAAAAAGTCATGCGCAGTAAATTTGACCGCCGCTTCCCGCAACTGGCCGGTATGAAAATGGAATACAGCTGGGCGGGACATCTCTGCCTGACCCTGAATGGTGTCTCGGTGATGGCTGAAGTTGCCGACGGGGTATTCAGTGCTTGTGTGCAAAATGGTCTGGGCGCTGCCCGTGGTACCCTGACGGGCATCGGCGCGGCGGAACTTGCTTGTGGGGTATCGTCAGACATTACCCGGCATTTCAGCAGTGAAGCAGCGCCGAAATCACTGCCACCGAGGCCGGTCAGGGATGTGGGCGCGAATGTGGTGTTACGCTGGAAAGAGTGGCTGGCTTCTGAAGAGTAGATAAAGCCTTTCAGGCGCATCTTGGCTTTAAGTGAGGCATTGATGGACTCGCTGTCCATCATTATCGTAAGATTCAAAGCTTATACCAATAAAACTTCCAGACATAAAACAGAAAGCGTTTTCTGGTGCATTCCCTGCATTACTTGTTCACGATTATTTCCCAAGGGAGTGATATGAGCGTTATCTGGAACTCTTTCAGGAGCTTGATGCGTCAGCAGGTAGTGGTGAGCCTCCCTTCCAGTACATCATTACCACAACATCGGAACCGCCATCATGTTTGAAAACAGATACCTATCTGCGACTTAAACTTAGCCCCGAAACAGAGAGCCACCTGTTGTTCAGAAGGTATCTGACCGTACAAAAAGACCTGTATGCTGAACCCCTGGAGCCATGACATGACAGATAAACACGAACTACAAAATAAACCGGATTACCAGGGACTGGTAAACAGTATTTCCGACCAGCTAAATCAGGGACAACATCAAGCCGTAAAGCTCGTCAACCAGGCCATGCTGCAGACCTACTGGCAGATTGGCAAATATATTGTTGAGTTTGAGCAAAATGGTCATATACAAGCCTCCTACGGCAAACAACTCTTGCAGCAGCTCTCCCGTGATCTGAAGCACCGTTATGGACGCGGGTTCAGCCGCTCCAACCTGCAATACATGCGCCTTCTGTATGTTCATTACCCAAATTACCAGACACTGTCTGGCAAATTAAGCTGGTCACACTACACCGAACTGCTTTCTATCTCGAATGACGTGGCGCGTTCGTTCTATGAGCAACAGTGTGCACAGGAAGGTTGGAGTGTGCGCGAACTCAAGCGCCAAACCCAATCCGCCCTGTTTGAACGCCTGGCTTTGAGCAAAAACAAGGCGGATATACTGGCTCTTGCACAAACAGGACAATCTATCACCATACCAAAAGATGTGATTAAAGACCCTTATGTCTTTGAATTTCTGGATCTGCCTGAACGCAATCAGTACAGAGAAGCCGAACTTGAGGCCAGCCTGATAAGTAAACTGGAGCAATTTCTGCTGGAGCTTGGCAAGGGCTTTGCTTTTATCGGCCAGCAATACCGTATCACACTGGATAATACGCATTACTATATCGATCTGGTGTTCTATCACCGGATTCTGAAATGCTTTGTCCTCATTGACCTGAAAACCCGCAAGGTTGCCCATCAGGACATCGGCCAAATGAATATGTACCTGAACTACTTCAAGGCTGAAGAAAACATGCCGGATGACAATGATCCCATCGGGATTGTACTGGCAACAGACAAGGACGAAATTCTGGTGGAGTACGCGACAGGTGCGATTTCCAACTCTCTGTTTGTTTCCAAATACCAGCTATACCTACCGGACATTGAGGAATTGCGGGCAAAACTACAACATTTGCTGGATGAGGAGACCTAACCTGTTTATGAACATCCTCGAACGTGCTTATGTCGAAAAGCTCGCCTTAAATCATGGCTGGGAAAACATTATCACCAGTGATGAGCGGGCGGTAATTGCAGGCTCCGCCAGACACCACGCCCAGGTAACCATCACTCAACCCTCCAGTCAGGAGTCGCGGATAACATTTAACAAAATCCTGTTGACGAAAGAGCTGCTACGTGATTTTACCTGCATTGGAAACAATATCTTCAGCGTCACCACCACCGGGCAACTCGCAAACTTATTACGGCGTGCCGCCGAACTGGCTTTTGCCCTGCCTAACCAAGCGGTAGAAACTTTTCATACCCGACTCCAGCAGGAATTGGCCGGGATCGGAGATATAGGCACGGAAGTCGAACGACTGGTAAAACAACGCATCGGACAGAACACTTTCCGCGAAGCCCTGATGGACTATTGGGAGGGTGCCTGTGCTGTGACTGGTATTACCGTTCCGGAAATGCTCCGTGCCAGTCATGCAAAACCGTGGGCGGAATGTGGGTCTGATGAAGAGCGTCTGAATGTATTCAACGGCTTTCTGCTTTCAGCGAATCTTGATGCACTGTTTGACCGGGGACTGATCAGTTTCGATGCAAATGGAAAAATACTGATCAGCAACCAAATTCCGGCGCAACAACGGCAGTTAATTGGGCTGACAGATCAAATGAAGTTACGCTGGCTTGCACCTGAACACAGTCCGTTTTTGGAATGGCACCATGGTATACTCCGAGACATCAAACCAGATCAGAATCCAGCATGAACCAGCGCAAAAAACTTCCTATCGGCATCCAGACTTTTCGTGAAATCCGCGAAGATAACCACTATTACGTCGATAAAACCCAACTGGCAATAGATCTAATCAATGGTGGAAAACACTACTTCCTGTCCCGCCCGCGCCGTTTCGGCAAAAGTCTGTTTCTGGATACCCTGAAAGAACTGTTTGAAAGCAATGAGTCTTTATTTCAGGGGCTGGCAGCACATAAACAATGGGACTGGTCAGTAAAGTATCCCGTGCTGCGCTTCAGCTTTGGTCAGGAGAAATTCGCGGATACTGAAGGACTGCCCAATACACTGGACACACAGCTCACCTATCTCGAACGCCAATACGGTTTAACCCCCACCTTTAAGCACGCGGGCGGGCGCTTTTCTGAACTGATTCTGCATGTACACCAGCAATATGGGCAGCCTGCCGTTATCCTCATCGACGAATACGACAAGCCGATTCTGGATGCACTGAACAAACCGGAAGTGGCGCGTGAAAACCGCGATTTCCTGCGTGGATTCTATGCCACCATCAAGGACTACGATGCACATATCAAATTCAGCTTCCTTACCGGTGTCAGCAAGTTCTCCAAGGTCAACCTGTTTTCCGGTTTGAACAATCTGTATGACCTCACCTTAGCGCCGGGTTTTGCCACCATTTGTGGTTATACCGATGCTGATATTGATGAGGTGTTTGCAGCGGAGCTGGCCGGGTTGGACCGTGACCAGATCCGTGACTGGTACAACGGCTATAACTGGCTGGGCGAAGGCGTTTATAACCCGTTTGATATTCTGCAGTTATTCAGGAACCGTGAATTTCGTGCCTACTGGTTTGAAACCGGCACCCCCACCTTTCTGGTCGACCAGCTGCTTAAGCGCCGGATGGTGACCCTGAAACTGGATAACCTGATCAGCAGCAGCGCCATGTTATCCAGCTTTGACGTTGATAAAATGACAATCGAAGCCCTGCTGTTTCAGACCGGCTACCTGACCATAAAACACAGCCAGCAGGCAGCCGGACAGGTATTTTATACGCTGGGTTATCCGAATCAGGAGGTCTATCAAAGCCTGAATGAAGTGCTGCTGGCGGCTTTAACGCAAAATGACAGCGCGCAGGGTGTACAAAGTCTGCAGCTGTATAACCTATTAATTGCCAATGATTTTAAGGGACTGAAAACCCTGTTTCACGCCTTTTTCGCCAGCATCCCCTACGCATGGTATACCAACACCGAAATACAGAACTACGAAGGCTATTATGCCTCGGTGTTTTACTCCTACTTCGCCTCACTGGGGCTGGATGTCACGGTGGAGGATATGACCAATCTGGGGCGGGTGGATATGACGCTGAAATTTAATGAGCAGGTGTATATTTTCGAGTTCAAGGTGGTGGAGTTAGTACCGGAAGGCAAAGCTCTGCAGCAAATTAAAGACAAGGCTTATGCGGATAAATACCGGGCGCTGAATCAGCCTATCCACCTGATCGGCGTCGAATTCAGTAAAGATTCGCGCGATATTGAGGCGTTTGAGGTCGAACATATTCAGGTGTGACCGGGTTATCCCGGACTTACTGTCCGGGGGATAGCAACTTAAGCCGGGGCAGAGGGACAGTCTGCCTTAGCTTATTGCTCCGGCTGCGTAAACTCGCTATCGCAGACAGTACTTGCCTTGCAACAAGCTACGCCAGCCTGTCCCGGCTTAAGCTGGTAGTCCTGTCCGGGTACAAATGATGCTGGTGTTTACCAATAAACGGGATCGTTGAATTCTTTAACGCACACCGGACGTTCATTAATCATTGGAATTGACTCCCCCGTTAAAGATTGACCAAGCCAGCCAACAGGCATTGAAAGCTTTAGCGGAGCCTGAATTATATCTTCTGAAAGTGCTGAGAAACCGACCTTTGAATAAAAGGCCGGATCTCCGTATGTGACAGCAACACCTACAGAGCGTTTTTTGAGTTCATTAAGCCCAAAATTAATCAGTGCCTGCCCTATGCCTTTCCCCTGATTTTCAGTACTCACTGCAACCGGCGCGAGCATATAAACCTGAACAGGATAATGGAACCCAAGGCGGGTAAAAAATATAGCACCAATGAGTGTTTCATTTTCACAGAAACCGAAACAAATTATTTCTTCATTGTCGATGTTTGCTGCCAGCTCTGAAGAAAGATTGCCAATCAGCGCCCCTTCCATTTCCCCTTCAGATGATGTGAATACAGAAGTAAACAGCTCTGACACCTGTTTTTGTTTCGATTTATCGAGAGTTTGGTAATTCATATCATTCTCTTAATTCCCGGTATTCCTACCCTCAAACGGTTCATCAGGCCACTCACCTTCCGGTTCGGCGACATCATAAAAAATAATATCTGATTGCCATGTTTTAGCGTTAAAAACCGGCGGGCCGCTAATGAAAAACCAGACCAGCAACAGAAAAACTGAAATCCAGAAAATCACCGGCTTGGTAAACACCCCCAGCGCCGCAAATGGCCTGCCCTGGCGTGCTGTCGGCTCGCTCTCAGGCTGAGCGCTCTCATACTCAGCCACGATGGCCAAAGCTTCGTCATATTGCTGTTCATTCACCAGAATTTTTGAACTGTAGGGCACCGCCGCCGCACCCACCGCCGTTTGCAAATGACGCCCCGCCACTTTCGCCTCAATCCCCCGGCTACGCAACATACCCGCAACAATATCTGCCTCAGTGATATTGGCGGCACGATAAACTATTTTCATTGCCCACTCCTCACCCCAGACTCCGCACCCCGTGCAAAACCATCACCAGCGTAAAAAACGACACCAGCATACTGAACATCAGGGTATTGGCACAAAACTCACGGTGCCCGTACCTTTCACCGATAATAGGATAAATAGTCAGCATCGGTGCAGCAGCAATCACCACCACAGCGGCCTGCAATACCGGATCAAAATCCGGCAGCAACAACACCAACAGAAAAACCAGCCCCGGATGCAGTACCAATTTACCAAAAGCTGTCAGCCCGACCGTGGCACTGACCCGCTGCAGACGGTTACTGGCCAGGGTAATACCCAGAAACAGCAGCGCCAGTGCAGCGGTCATCTGACTAAGCAGCTGCAGAATTTTGTCCACCGGTTCCGGCCACTGAATATCCAGCAGTGAAACCAGTACCCCAAACACAATCGCCACCAGCATCGGGTTTTTCATCAGCCGGACACTGACAATCTGCCAGACACGTTTACCGGAGAACTCAACACCAGCCTGCTCCCGCGACACGGCCACCTCCAGCAGAATCATCGCCAATGGCAGGGTAAGCATATTTTCAATCAGCACCGCCATTACAAACGCCACCGTTGGCGGGTTATCGGGGAAAAGCAGGACCAGCAACGGAAAACCGATAAACATACTATTGGGCACAGACATCCCCAGACCCTGAATCGCCCCCTCGCTCAATCTGCCTTTGAAAAGGAAGCGCCCGGCCAGTAAACCAAACAGCATGGCACCAACCGAACCCAGTGCATAAGCCAGTAAAAACCAGGGTTCCAGCAAGTCACTGAATTCGGTCCTCCCCACTGCATTAATGATCACTGCAGGAATGGCAAAATACATAATCAGATTGCCGATACTGGGCAGGGCATCGGGTTTAACCAGATGCATTTTGACAGACAGATAGCCCATGCCGACCAGAATAAACAGCGGCAGGATAATGAGAGCAATTTCAAGCATGGCTCAACCTGTCCTCCAGCCGGATCCCGTAGTCACGCACCAGCTGTGATGCCGGATCAATATTATGCCGCCCCAGTGCCGTCACATCGCGCTCACCACACAGGGCCATGGTCACATCCAGCTCATGGCGGATAATATCAATGGCTTTAGCCACACCCTCGCGGCCATTAGCCCCGAGACCATACAAAAATGGCCGCCCCAGATAAACACCTCTGGCACCCAGCGCCAGTGCTTTCAGTACATCCTGTCCGGAGCGGATACCGCCGTCCATGTGCACCTCAATCTGCTCACCCACTGCATCAACAATGTCAGCCAGTGCCGCGATTGAAGAACGAGCCCCATCCAGCTGCCGCCCGCCGTGATTGGATACGATCAATGCATCAGCTCCGCTGTCCGCTGCCCGTCTGGCGTCATCCGGATCGAGAATACCCTTGAGAATCAACGGCCCGCCCCACAGCTCCTTCACCCATTCGATATCCTTCCAGTTCAGGCGCGGATCGAACTGCTGATTGGTCCATGAGCCCAGCGATGACATATCATCCACGCCCTGTACATGACCCACAATATTACCGAAGGTACGGCGCTGCGTTTTGAGCATACGCAGACACCAGCCGGGACGCTGCGCCATCTGCCACAGATGCTGCAGGCTTAATTTGGGTGGTACGGACAAACCATTACGCACGTCCTTATGCCGCTGCCCCATAATCTGCAGATCAAAAGTCAGCACCAACGCCGAGCACTTCACCGCCTTGGCCCGCTCAATCAGCGCGGCGATGAACTCCCGGTCACGCATCACATAAAGCTGGAACCAGAACGGCTGCGTGGTATGCGCCGCCACATCCTCCAGCGAACAAATACTCATGGTCGACAAGGTAAACGGAATACCCGCTGCCTCACAGGCCTGCGCTGCCATAATCTCGCCATTAGCCCACTGCATACCGGTTAGCCCGGTGGGCGCCATGGCAACCGGCAGCTTAACCGGCTGACCGATCATTTCCGTGCCCAGATTGCGGTTGGTCATATCCACGGCGATTTTCTGGCGCAGCAGCAATTTGTGGAAATCGCTTTCATTGGCCCGGTAGGTGCTTTCTGTCCATGAACCGGAGTCGGCATACTCAAAAAACAGCTTGGGAACGCGGCGACGGGCCAGTTTTTTCAGGTCAGCAATTTCGACAATAGCGGGCATATTGGGTGATCTCCGATGATGGGGATAAATTGAGTGCCGGTAGTATAATCGAAATTACTCAAATACTGACCCCGCCGGATCACCTGAACACACAGCAATCTACTGATCAGTCATTTTCAGCCGCGACAAGCGATTGGCATTGGTCACCACGGTCACCGATGACAGCGCCATCGCCGCCCCGGCAATCATCGGATTCAGCAGCAGGCCGATAAACGGATACAGCACGCCCGCCGCCACCGGAATCCCCAGTGAGTTGTAGACGAAAGCGCCAAACAGGTTCTGCCAGATATTACGGTTGGTCGCTTTAGATATAGTGATGGCGTCGGCAATTCCGCGCAGGGAGCTGCCCATCAGGGTGATGTCGGCAGCGGCAATCGCCACATCCGTGCCTGCGCCGATGGCAATGCCGATGTCGGCCTTCGCCAGCGCGGGGGCATCGTTGATACCATCCCCGACCATGGCGACCCTATGGCCTTGCGCCTGTAAATCAGCAACGACCTGAGACTTGTCGGCGGGCAGCACTTCGGCATGCAGGGTTTGAATGCCGACCTGTCGGGCAATGTGTTCCGCCACTTCGCGCCGGTCGCCGGTCAGCATGATCACCTCCAGCCCTTGCTGTTGCAGACGATGGATACTTTCCTGCGCATCGTCCTTGATGGCGTCGGCAATGCCGAACAGGGCCAGAATCTGTTTTTCATCGGCCAGAAAGACCGGGGTTTGCCCCTGCTGATCCAGCTCTGCCAATTTAGACCGCCAATCATCCAGCGATAACTGTTGCTGTTGCATCAGGCGGGTATTACCGACGAAGAATGCTTGCCCGTCCACGTTTGCCTGCACGCCATGCCCGGCAATGGCGTTGAAATCGCTGACCGGTAAATCTGCCAGCCCTTTGTCTTTGGCGGCGGCACGGATGGTGGCACCCAGCGGATGTTCCGAGCCGCGTTCCAGACTGGCGATGATTTGCAGCAGGCGGTCGGCATCCTGCCCGTCAGCGGTGTGGATGGCGTTGAGGGTTGGCTTGCCCTGGGTAATGGTGCCGGTTTTGTCCAGCACGATGGTGTCGAGTTTGGCCGCCAGTTGCAGCGCTTCACCGTTGCGGATCAGGATGCCGGATTGTGCTGCCTTACCGACCCCGGCAATAATGGAAATCGGTGTAGCCAGCCCCAGTGCGCACGGGCAGGCGATGACCAGCACGGTCATGGACGCGACCAGGGCGTAACTCAGACTTGGCTCCGGCCCCAGCCAGTACCACAGGATAAAGGTGAGAATAGCGATGGCAACCACCACCGGTACAAATACCGACGCCACCTTATCGACCAGCCGTGCAATCGGCGGCTTGGAGCTTTGCGCCTTGCGGATCATGTCGATGATCTGCGCCAGCACGGTATCCGCGCCGATATGGCTGACCTGCATCAGGAAGCTGCCGGAACCGTTCAGGGTGCCGCCGGTGACTTCATCCCCCTTGGTTTTGGCGACCGGCGCCGGTTCGCCGGTGAGCATGGATTCGTCTACGTGCGACTGGCCTTCCAGCAGCTTGCCGTCCAGTGGCACGGTTTCACCCGCGCGTACCCGCAGGGTTTCTTCCAGCCCGACTTCCTCCAGCGGCAAGTCCATTTCCTCACCATTACGAATGACGTGGGCAATTGGCGGTTGCAGCTTCATCAGGCTTTTGATGGCGGCGGAAGTGCGGCCGCGTGCGCGCATTTCCAGCGCATTGCCGAGACTGACCAGCGCAATGATGATCAGCGCCGCTTCGAAATAGGCATGACGTGCAAGGGAGGGAACGGCATCCGGAAACAGCACCACCAGCATCGAATACAGCCAGGCGGTGCCGGTGCCGAGTGCGATCAGCGTATCCATATTGCTGCTGCGGTGTTTGAGCTGCTGCCATGCGCCCTTGTAGAAATGGCCGCCGGAATAGACCATGACGGCCAGCGTAACCAGGCCCGCCACCAGCCAGAACCAGCGCCCGGAGCCTTCCATGCCGGGCAGGATACCCAGAAACATGTCGCTCATCAGCAGAGCACCCGGAATCCCGGCGACCCAGACCCGTTTCCACAGGTGCTGGTATTGCTGCTGCTCGTGCGCTTCCTTTTCTTCCTCGGCGGCGCGGCCCTGCATGATGGCGGCGGTGTAACCGGCATCCTTCACTGCATTGACGACGGAGGCCGGGTCGAAATCACCACTCACCATGGCCGTGCGTTCGGCCAGATTGACATCGGCCCGGGTGACACCCGTGACGGATTGCAGGGCTTTTTCAACGCTGCTGACACAACCGGCGCACATCATGCCGGTGACGGAAAGGCGGATGGATTGCTCAGACATAACGCTGCTCCTCCCCGGCTTACTCAGCCAGGGTGGTGGGGTAGCCGGCAGCCGTCAGGATGTCGATCACCTGTTGTGCGTTGATGGTACCTGCCACTTCAGCACTGGCAGACTCCAGATCAACATAGGCTTCGGTAACACCTTCCAGCGCTTCCAGCTTGTTCTTGACGTTGCTCACGCAACCACCGCACATCATTTTCTCAACCTTGAATTTCATGTGTTATCTCCTGTTGTATCACTCATAGACTCGATCAGATGGCAGATGCTGTTGCCATCCGGGGTTTTGTCGGGCATGTCCTGCCATTTTTCCAGCGCCTGTTCCATGCGGGTTTGCAGGGCTTGCAGTTCCCGGATTTTCCGGCGGTTTTCGAGGATATGTTTCCGGATGATTTCGCGCACATCCGCGCAGGGCGATTCGCCCACCTTGGCATGCTCCAGAATCTGGCGGATCTCACTCAGGGTGAAACCGAGCATTTTGGCCATACGGATAAAACGCAGGCGGGTGACATCTTGTTGGGTAAACAGGCGGTAATTATTGTCGGCCTGTGCTGCGGGTATCAGCAAGCCTTCTTTCACGTAATAACGCACGGTATGCGCACTCACGTCACTAGCTTTGGCAAGATCGGCAATGGTCAGCATGACCGGCTCCCTGATGAAAAAATCTTGCTGATAGTTTACAACCTGAGAGTAACTCTTAAGTCAAACCCACAACTGACTATGGTGAATATTTCACAGCGATGATTTTGCCTATCTAATATGCTGGACTGATCAAGACCTGAAGAAATAACACAACATGAACAACCTGAAAGCCGTTGCAACCTACCCTGAAACTATCGCCGCACACATTATGCAGAAAGAGCTGGAGACAGCAGGAATTGCGTCGGAGGTCTTTATGCATCAGGCCGATGAAACATCCTTTACCAGCGTCAGCAGTGCCTCTCTCATGGTCGCAGAGCAGGATTTTGAGCGGGCAACCATTTTTCTCAACTCACATACTCCCGAGCCTGAGCCATTACCGGCGAACAGGCGCCGCCGGATTCACTGCCCGGAATGCAACTCAGCAAACATCACCAGCAAAGCCGGTTACTGGTCACGGTTTGCTGATTACATGGTATTTGATTTCTTTGCATTTTTTATCATCAAAAAGAAAGACAAACATTATTGTAACGACTGCGGGCATCGCTGGCGCATTTGGTTCGGGCGATAGAGGCCGGTTAGTGGTAAAGAGTGCAACCTATCTCCCGCTCTCAATGAAATCAGCCACTTAAAAGTGGCAAATTGGGCACATGCAAGGCCAAAATAGCGAAAAACTCGGCCATGCAGGGCGTGCAAACAGTAGATCAGCCGTTTATAAGACGAATCTCAGCGATTTGGGGCGCGGGCGACAGGTTGCACTCAGTGGTAAACGCAGAACCGTACCATTCGACAGCGATTGTCTGCCTTTGATCTCACGCTATTACCACTAGAGTTAGAGCTGGACTATTCCCTGATAATGACTAAGTGCTTACAAAGATGCAAAAGAAGAAAAAAATAGCCTGCTATCGCCTAAAGAGTTAAAAAACAGAAATAAAGTCATTGAAATGTACTTCAAAACAAAGAGACTCCCGACAAAAAAATGAAAAAAATTATTTTCTTATTAGCATTACCTTATTTATTAAGCAATTTTTCATTCGCAGCCATTAACTGCCCTGATATTACGCAATTAAAATACAAACATAGCAATGAATACAATATTCCAACTCAAAAAGCGTTAGAACTTCAACAAAAATATGACTACTTATCAGCTATAGAGCTTTTTGGTGGGGAAAAACATTATCAGACCCCGCCACCAGACTCTAAGTACTACCCTTAATCTATCAGTAGAGAAGAGACCATCTCATACTTGCGAAACCTGCTCGACTCCACTTTTATTAACTTAATTGACCCTATTGTTATTTCATGGGCAATCAATTCCTGTGATTTTGAGCGTCTGAATCTTTATCTCGACCAGGGATTAATGCTTGGTTGTTATTCTCAGGAAGGTTTACCGAATATGCTGAACCATCTCAGTTACTGTAGAAAAACAGATATAGTCAAACGCGACCAGATTCTGGATAAACTTCTTCAGGCTGGATTAAAACCAAATGAAGGCATCAAAGGTCTTGAGCCGGGAGCAGCAGGAATTTATCCGCTGAGTAAAGCCGTTGAATCTTGTGATGAAAATATGATCAATATTCTGCTGAAATATGGCGCTAATCCCAACCTGAAAACTCTGGGAGAAGACTACTTTCCCGCATTTAATATCTGTGAACCGGAGCGCAATCTTTCAGCTCTTCCATCTTCTCCTCATGAACACAGTCGTTATAAGCCCACTGAAGCACTACCCCTGGGAAAAATGATGGTCAGTCTGCTAAAACATGGTGCCGACCCAAACACACTTTATATCAGCAATGACCGCCGCAATTTTGCCACCGAAAACCGTGAGCAAGTTTTAAAAACCGCCTGTTCCGGAGAAGATATACAGGCTGAAAGCCTTTATGACTTTTACCTGCACCGACTGGAAAATGCTCAACATGAGGGTGACCGGGTAAAAATTGATAATTTCCGGCGCGCGTTTGATGCTCTTGTGGATTACGGGGCACAACCACTGGAGAAGCTATGTAAACAACAGGCTGTGCAAAACCCTACCCGCCCTGCAAAACCCCGCGACGAACCTGGTCACGCTCAATCGACTCAAACAGGGCTTTGAAATTGCCTTCACCGAAGCCCTCATCCTGTTTACGCTGGATAAACTCAAAAAACACCGGCCCCAACAGCGTTTCAGAAAAAATCTGCAGCAACAAACGTGGATGACCGCCCTCCGTGCTGCCGTCCAGCAAAATACCCCGCGATTGAAGTTCATCCACCGGCTCACCGTGACCGGGCAATCGCTCCGCCAGCATTTCATAATAAGTATCCGGCGGCGGCGTCATAAACGGCATGCCATTCGCTTTCAGTTTATCGTAACAGGTAATCAGGTCATCACAGGCCAGCGCAATATGCTGAATGCCCTCACCATTGAACTGCATCAGAAATTCTTCGATTTGCCCGGAACCGCCCGCCGCTTCTTCATTCAGCGGGATACGGATTTTACCGTCGGGTGCGGTCATCGCTTTGGAAGTCAGCCCGGTATATTCACCCTTGATATCGAAATAGCGGATTTCACGGAAATTAAACAGCCTCTCGTAGTAATCCGCCCAATACTGCATGCGCCCCCGGTAAACATTGTGGGTCAGGTGATCCAGAGTGTGAAAACCACAGCCCTGTGGATAGCGCTCAACTTCATCAAGATACTGAAAATCAATATCATAAATTGCCGAACCATCATGATAGCGGTCGATCAGGTAAATCGGTGCATTGCCAATGCCTTTGATGGCCGGTAATTTCAGCTCCATCGGCCCCGGCTCAATATGAATGGGTTGCGCCCCCAGCTCCAGTGCCTTGTTGTAGGCATAGTGCGCATCCCTGACCCGGAATGCCATGCCACAGGCAGACGGGCCATGCTCCTCGGAAAAGTAATCCGCCAGACTGTGCTGCTCGCGATTGATAATGAAGTTGATATTGCCTTGCCGGTAAAGATCGACATCTTTGGAGCGGTGAGTCGCCACCTTGCTGAACCCCATCATTTCAAACACCGGCTCCAGTACACCCGGCTGCGGTGAGGCGAACTCAATGAACTCGAAACCATCCAGGCCCAGCGGATTAGTTGCGGCATCCTGATTGCGCGTCTGGTTTTCCATACCCACCTCCTCATCATTAACGGACACACACCATTTTAGGATGAAACGCAGCGGATCTGAACAGACCACAGGATTTACGGTATTACCGGATATTGTTATCCCCATCCCTTCCGCCGCAAAGGCAGGAAGGGACAGAGTTTATTGTCGGAAATAAAATCAGCCCGGCATTGCGCCAGACCTATACCCTCAGTTTCAGTCCTGAGTCAACAGGAAACCAGCGAAGAAATCAGCCAGCTCCTGATAAGCATCCAGCGGCAGCACATTGGCGGTGTACTGATCGGGACGCACCACGATCATACAACCCTGCTCACGGTCAATACCGCGCATGTCATAGATGTCGCCCACGCCCTTGTGATCCACACAAAACACTTTTTCATGATCCTGCAGACCCAGCTTGCCGGTGCAGGGCTTGAGCAGCGCAGGCATATTTTCATAAGCCAACTGATCGAAAGTCTGCTGGAATACAGCACGAACATCGATCACCGCATCAATATCTTCATCAGCACGGGTATGTTTAACTACTGGTGAGTTAGGATCATTCTCCAGCCAGTCAGCCAGTTTGTGAATCGCTGAGCCGGGTGCGGAGCTGTCGTTTTTACCCGCAAAGGCATAGATACGCCAGCGACCATCGGCCTCGGCAGCATGACCGAGCTGCATTTGTCTGGCATCGGACAGGCGCACCACCGGAGCTGAGTGGAAACGGCGACCAATCTCCTCGCCGGTCGCGAGAGCCTGATGGGCTCCGGCGGCAAACAGGTAGGAAGGGTCGTATTTCACCGCAGTACCGCCGGTGAACTCCAGATTCGCCTTAAACTGACGGATAATGCGCGGCTCTTCAGCCCCACTGCGCTCAGCATCTGTGGTCGGAGCTGACATAATCCGTGCCCACTCGTGATCCGTTTCCACCAGACGCTTCGCCTCAGTCAGGCGCTCTTTGGAGTAGCTGCGCAGCAGGCTGGCATCAGCACGCCCCTGGAACACATGCGCAAGTTTCCAACCGAGATTAAAGGTATCCTGCATAGAAACGTTCATGCCCTGCCCGGCTTTCGGCGAGTGAGTGTGACAGGCATCACCGGCCGTGAACACACGCGGATTGCGGTCTTCGCCAACCGGCACGTCGTCAAACTTGTCGGTAATACTGTGTCCGATGTCATAGATTGACCACCAGACCACTTCCTTCACGTCAATCGAGTAAGGCTTGATGATCCGGTTTGCCGCCGCAATCATGTCTTCCTGGGTTAACTTGCGATTCGCCGCTTTCTCATCAGGATTCAGCTTATCCAGCTCGACATACATACGGAATACATAGCCGCCTTCGCGCGGCAGAATCAAAACATTGCCTTCTTTCGCGGAAGAGATCAGACATTTCTGGCGCACATCGGGGAAGTCGGTATTAGCCAGAATATCCATCACTCCCCAGGCCTGATGCGCGGCATCACCATGCAACTCGCCGCCGATGGCTTTGCGCACCGAGGAGTGCGCACCGTCACAGCCGACCACATAATTGGCCCGGACTTCACGGGTCGCCCACCAGTTAATGCCGGTGGAGTCCTTGAGTGTCACAGTGACCGGATAGTCATCCGTAGTGGGATCAACGGTCAGACCAACCACTTCCCAGCCATAATCCGGCTCCAGCCGTGACGCTGAGTTTTTCATGACTTCCAGCCACAGCTCATGCAGGCGTGCCTGATTGATCAGAATATGCGGCATTTCCGAGCTGTCATCCGCCACATCCTGCACCCGGCCAACACGCTTGATATGTCCGGGATTCTCAGGATCAGGCATCCAGAATGCGGTCTGGTTCACCCAGTACGTTTCACGCTTGACCTTCTCGGCAAAACCGAAAGCCTGGAACATTTCCATGGTGCGCGTGTTGATACCGTCGGCTTTGCCCTTGATGATGTTGTGCGGCATACGCTCAACAATCATGGTTTCAATTTCAGGAAACTGTGCAAGCTGTGCAGCAAGACACAGACCCGCCGGGCCGGTACCGGAGATCAGCACATCCACTTTTTCGGGCAGTGGCTCATTCACACCACGATTACGGCGATTCGGAGCCGCCTGTTTGATGTCGGGGCTGCCACCGCGAAAACCATCTTTATAAAACTGCATGGGAATACTCCTCCTGAAATATAGTAAGCATGCTTATTATATCCATCAACCTATAGCGAATGTCAATCAAAAGATATGCTTACTTATTATTTACAGGACTGTTCCCCTACTCGCCCCCGGCCATAAACAACACCACTTGCGGATAAAAGATCAGAATCGCTACCACCGCCAGATCGGCAATCAGGAAAATACTCACGCCACGGAAAATATCCACCAGTGAAGCATACTGCCCGGCCACACCGCGGATGACGAAAATATTCATGCCCACCGGTGGAGTAATCATGCCGATTTCCAGCAGTTTCACCAGTAACACACCAAACCAGATCAGGTTAATATCGTAGCTTTCAAAGATCGGGAAGAAGATCGGCAGGGTCACCAGCATGGCTCCAAACGGCTCCATGAACAGGCCCAGAAACAGGTAGATCAAGACCACCACCAGCATCAGCTGCAGGTAAGTCAACTCCCAACCACCCACTGACTCGGCAATAATACCGGCCACGCCGCTGAGACTGAGAAACACCGTGAACATGCTGGCACCGATACCGATAATCAGTAGTGATGAGGTTGTGGCCAGGGTATCCAGAAACGCGGTTTTGACATTCGCCCAGTCGAGTCGCCTCAGGATACCGGCAATCACCAGTGAACCCAGTGCACCTACCGCACCGGCCTCCGTCGCGGTAAAAAAGCCGCTGAACAAACCACCAAATACCAGCAAACCGAGCAAGCCCACCGGCCAGATGTCGTACAGTACCTGACCGAGACTATGCTCATCCGCATCATGCGCCACCCGTGGCACATCCTGCGGACGCCACCAGCTCATCAGCAACACAATAATGCTGTAGCTGACGGCGGTCATAATACCGATGCTGATACCGCCGAGAAAAATTTGCGTTATCGAAACCTGCGCGAACACTCCGTAAACAATCATCAGAATACTGGGCGGAATCAGTGCACCAATCGTCCCCCCGGCGGCAATCGTGCCACAGGCAAAGCTGGGCTTATAGCCGCCCTTGACCATTTCCGGAATCGCAATCCGTCCCATGGCCGCAGCACAGGCCACACTGGAACCACACACCGAGGCAAATGCCGAACTGGCGAAAATACTGGAGATAGCAATCCCGCCCGGCAACCAGCGAAACACCACCTTGGCGGCATTAAACAAGCCCGTGGTCAGGCCGGAGTGATAGCAGACAAACCCCATCAGCAGGAACATCGGCACTGCACTGAGCGTCCACGCCGACACAAAATCATAAGGACTGTCCGCCAGCAAACTGATCGAGGTCTCCCAGCCGAACATGACACTGATACCGCCCATGGAGACCGCGATCAGCGACAAAGCCACCGGTACCCGCAGCGCCAATAACACCAGCAACAATCCCAGACCGATAAAGCCGATTTCAGTGGTCATGCGCATTCTCCTGTTTAGTCTGCTGCAATCCCGGATTAAGAATTAACGGGATACGTACCAACGTCACCAGTGAAGCCAGACTGAATGCCAGCGGCAGCACAAAATAGGTCGGCCAGACCGGCATTTTGAAATTCAGCGACATCACGTAAGCCCCGATCTCATATTGCTCCATGGCCTTGCTCCAGGTCGCCAGCATCAGCAGGATATAAATCAGCGCAGACAGCAATGAAACCAACACATCCAGCCAGCGGATGCCGTGCGGGCCGTAAATACCTGAAAAGGCTTCCACAGCAATCATTTCCCGCCGCCATTCCACCCAGCCCAGCGGCAGCAGCGCCAGCATAATCATGTAGTAACGGGTGACCAGTTCCAGCGTAGCCGGGATGGAAAAATCAAACAGGGAACGCAGGATAACATCAGCGCAGATATGCAGCATCATGGCAACAATGCCCAGTGTGCCCAGCAGCGCCAGAAAGACCGTAGCCCGATCCATTAGTGAGGATAATTGACTCAGTTTCATAGGATGTGCCGATAAATGTGAAAGTGGCGGGCCAGTGATATGCCCGCCGGAATTAAGAAAAGCTAAGCCGGATGACAGCCTGATTACAAACCGTAAGTGCTGTAATCGACCTTATCCCAGATTTCAGCCTGAACCGCTTCTGCCATTTTCTCAACGTCATTGTCGTTTTCTTCGGCAATCTTAGTCCACTTGTCAATCAGCTCACGGAATTTTGCCAGTTTTTCTTCCGCATTTTTAATACCGTTTTCTTCTGCAGCCATCCTGGCCGCTTCTGCCAGATCTTTTTCAACAAACGCAGCAGTGGCATCCAGCAAAGCCTGATCAGGCTCAGACACGGTCATACCCTTTTCCTTGACAATGTTTTCACCTTTCGCGGAAATATCCACCCAGCGCTGAGTGGTACGCGCATTAGCTTTGGTCGAGGCTTTGACCAGCATTTTACGTTCGTCTTCAGACAAACCTTTCCAGGTTTCAATACCCACAGTATGAGAAATGTCAGAGAAAAAGGTGCCCAGTGACGCGGTATTCACGTGCTTGATAATGTCTTCGAGGCGGAAAGATACAATATCAGCACTGGAGGCGATGGTACCGTCCAGCACGCCTTGAGATAAGGCTTCGAAGGTTTCACCCACCGGGGTTCTGGAAGGGGTGGCGCCCATTGCTTCCGCCCAGCGTGCATACTGCGGGCCACCGACACGCAGACGCAGACCTTTCAGATCCTCCAGTGTCGCCACTGGTTTGCTGCTCAGAATGTGGTAGGCATCCGTCGAGTGACTGTTGATGTAAGTCACCCCCAGTTTTTTCAGCTCAGCCTGACAATCCACGCAGTTGACGATGTATTCGGTGACTGCTGCGGCCATCGCCTGCGGATTTTTGCTCAGGAAGGCCATATCGCCCACCAGATTAATTTCCGGCAGGTCAGCCGGGAAATAGGCCGGCAGGAACAAACCCACATCGACCAGCTTGCTGGTCATGCCTGTGCGCATCTTGCTCAGTGAAATAACTTCGGTGCCCAGCAACTTGCCGGTAAGCTTGCCACCGGATACTTCAGGTAATTCTTTTTGCAACTCGGTATACAGCGGATCATGTCCGGGATGTACCGGCGGCACACCGGAAGCCATGCGCAGCTCTTTCGCAAACACACCGGTACAGGCAGTAGCCACTGCCAACGCTAAAACCAGCTTGGGTAATTTCTGAAACATTGATTCATCTCCTCCGTTGATCATACCCACCAAACGATCGTTTGATAGGTTTATTGCAATATAATTCATACATGATCATATTTCAATAGAAAAACATTTCTTCAAAATTGTATACCAAAACAAAGCATCCAGTAGATTTAATCGCTTTTCTTTCCTGTTTTTTTACTATATTGTATACAAAAAATTTCTACTACCGTTCAGATATGACCCAGGCAAGCGCAGTCAACGCAGGAAAAATGAGCCAGTTTGAAAAGGCATTGCTCGAATTGCGCCTGTTGATTCTGAGCGGCGAATTTGAAGCCAATAGCCGCTTACCTGAGGTGTTGCTGTCTGAGCGTATCGGCATATCAAGAACCCCACTGCGTCAGGCAATGGACAGACTGGTCGAAGAAGGCTTGCTGGAACGCCTGGAGACCGGCGGATGCCGTGTTGCCAGTTTTTCAATGAACGATATTATCGACTCGATTGAAATCCGCGGTGTTATGGAGGGTACCGCAGCCAGACTGGCCGCAGAGCGCGGTGCTGATCCGAAGCTGATAAAAAGAATGCGGGTGGTTCTGGATGAACTGGATAAGCTGGTCATTCCTGCTCACAAGAGTATGGACTTCGCTGAATATGTTCACCTCAATGAAGAATTCCATGACCTGCTCAGCCTGCTTTGCCAAAGTCAGGTAGTAAGGCGGGAAGTCAGACGGGCAAAACGCCTGCCGCTGGCCTCGCCCAGTGCCTTTATGCAGGGCCAGGAGTTTATGGAGGACTTTCAGGCCTCTCTGCGCCTTGCCCAGCACCAGCACCGGGAAATCTTTGATGCGATTATTAACCGCGAAGGCGCCCGTGCAGAAGCTTTGACGCGCGAGCATGCCCGGCTGGCGAAACAGAATCTGAATTATGTATTGAACAGCAAGCCTGATCTTGCTGAAAAAGTACCAGGCCTGGTACTGGTAAGCGTGTAACACAGCAACAAACAGTAACTGCTTTTGTTACTGAAACATTTGAACCACCTATGGAGGAGTAAATATGTCCAGTCTTAACACACTGCTGTCCGAATATAAAAATCCGGTTGAGATGCTGCGCAACTCAAAAATCGGGATGTATGTTTATCCGGTCGTCACACCGGAATTTCATAACTGGCGCAGTGAGCAGGTCGCGTGGCGTGAGTCCGCCGTACTGTTTGACCAGTCTCACCACATGGATGAGGTCATTATTGAAGGCCCGCAGGCTGAGGCATTCCTCGCTCATCACGGCATTAACGGCTTTGACAACTTTTCCCTGAACCGCGCCAAACACTTTGTGCCGGTCACACCTGCCGGTCATGTCATCGGCGACCAGATTATTTTCCGTGAGCGTGACGATAAATTCATCCTGGTTGGCCGTGCCCCGACTTCCAACTGGCTGATGTTCTGTGCCGCCTACGGTAACTGGAATGTGCGGATTAAATATGATCCGCGCTCCACCTCGCGCCCGGAAGGTGAGCGTGTACTGCGCACGCATTACCGCTTCCAGATTCAGGGGCCGGATGCTGACAAAGTACTTGAAAAAATGAACGGTGGCCCGGTACCGGACATCAAATTCTTCCATGTTGACTGGATCAATGTCGGCTCGAAAAAAGTTCAGGCACTGCGCCACGGCATGTCGGGCGCACCGGGTCTGGAAATCTGGGGGCCGTATGAAGACAAGCATTATATCCACTCGACCATTTTGCAGGCCGCGCGTGATGCCGGTGTAAATCTGGTGCCATGCGGCAGCCGTGCCTACTCCACCAATACCGTCGAATCCGGCTGGATTCCTTCCCCGCTGCCGGGCATTTATACCGGCGAAGGCATGCTGGCGGAATACCGCGACTGGCTGGGTACCGAACAATATGAAGCAGCCGGTTCCATCGGCGGCTCCTTTGTTTCCGATAATATCGAAGACTACTATGTGAACCCGTTTGAGCTGGGCTACGGCTTCTACATCGACTGGAAGAAAGACGACTTTATCGGCAAAGACGCATTAGCCAAAATGAAAGATGCCACCAACAACCGCAAGAAAGTCACCTTTGAATGGAACCGTGAAGACGTGATGAAAGTCATTGCTTCCAACTTTGAGGCGGGCACCCCATGCAAGTGGATTGATTTCCCGCAGCCGAACTACGCATCCTCCAGTGCAGACATGATTATGCGTGACGGTCAGATGGTCGGTATGAGCATGTTTAACGGCTACTCCTACAACGAACGCTGTCTGTTGTCTCTGGGTGTGGTTGATCAAAGCGTGCAGGTAGGTGATGTTCTGACCCTGCTCTGGGGAGAGCCTGACGATACCGGCAAAACCTCAACTGAAAAGCATCAGCAGGCAGAAATCCGTGTACGTGTTGCTCCGACACCTTATGCGGCAGAAGCACGCGAAAACTATGCCGATAGCTGGAGAACAAAGTCTGCATAAATCCGCGTAACACCGGATATTGCATTGTAAAAAGGTCAGGTTACTTGTAGCCTGACTTTGCCGGTTTTCAGGGAGCAATCCCTCAGTAAACTGACATACCTGATAATTGGAGGAATTATTATGAAACACCTGTTCAAAACAGTAGCGTCTGCACTGTTGCTTTCGGCGGCTGCGTCAACCGCGAGTGCCGAAGAATTTAAATTTGCCTCATTCACCCCACCGCAACATACAGTCACCGCATCCGTGATGGATAAACTGGGAGCGGATCTCAGCGCGGCCACTGAGGGTGCCCTGACGGTTAAAAATTATGTCGGCGGCGAACTGGGTAAAGGCCCGGTAGAGCAGTATGTACGGGTGGTACAGGGTGCTGCGGATATGGCATGGGGACTACAGGGATATACCTCCTCACAGTTTCCCAAAACCATGCTGGCAGAGCTGCCCGGCTCCGTAAAAGAAGGTATGTCAGGCTATGACATGCTGTGGAATGCCTATGATGAGCATCTGGCAAGCGAGTATCCCGGCACCAAACCGGTTGCCCTGTGGTTGTCCGAGCCCAACATCATCATTATGAAAGACAAGAATATTGAAAAGCCTGCGGATATGGATGGCCTCAAAATCCGCGTGGCCGGAACCGTGGCTGCCGACGTGGTCAAGGCGCTGGGTGCCACTCCGGTACAAATGCCGATTACCCAGGTCTACAATGCCCTGCAAACCGGTCTGATTGACGGCATTATTACCGGCGCCAGTGCCGTTGCTGACTTCAAACTGCATGAAGTGGCGAACAGCTACACACTGGGCGCACCATTGGGCCGCATTGCCTTTTTCGCGGTTATGAATAAAGCAAAATACGATGCCCTGCCGGATGATCAGAAAGAAGCGCTGGATGACGTCACAGGACGCAGTCTGTCCAAAAGTGGCGAGGACGCCTGGAATGCGCGGGCGGATGCTGCTATCGCTGACCTGAAAGCCGACTCAGCCAAAAAAGTGATTGAGCTGACTGAAGACGGTATCAAGGCATTTGCTGACGTGACTATGCCGGTTGCCACTGCTGTTATCGAATCTGTCGATGGTGGCGCAGAAGCACTGGCTGCGATGCAGGGTAACTGAACCATGCACATGCAGTTCCACTAAACCTATGTTGTCTTTACTGCGTAAAGTGGCAGACGGGCTCATTGAGCTGTCTGCCACGATTGGCTCACTGGGCCTGGTGATCGAAGTCATTATCATCCTGATTGATGTCATCGGACGCGCCTTTGGTTATCCGCTGCTGGGTTCACAGGATCTGATTACCATGACCATGGTATTTGTGGTGTTCGGCGGAATGGCGGTTTGTGACCGGTTTGACGGCCACATCAGCATTGATATTTTCGAAGACCACTACCCGGCAAAAATGAACCGGTTCATTGATATTCTGTCGGCTGCGCTGGGTGCTATTATTTTCCTGGGCATTGCCTGGACGGTTTACGAAAGCTCCAAACTGTCATTAATGCTCAACCTGTCCACGAACCTGTTATTTTTACCCAAAGCCTGGTTCCAGTGGGCGCTGAGCGGATTTGCCCTGCTGACCGCACTGGGTATGCTGCTGCGGGCCATAGAAATGGCGGTATCCGGTCTGGATGTGCGCAAACGGAGCCTGGCTCATGAGTGATTATGCTATCGGCCTGGCCGGACTGGTTTTGCTGATTATTCTGTTATTTATTCGTGTGCCGGTTGCCTTTGCCATGTTTGTGGTCGGCTTCGGTGGTATCACGTTGCTGAACGGCGTCGATGCAGCCACCAGCCTGCTATCCTCAGAAGCATTCACCCTCGCCTCCTCCCCGGAGCTGGTGGTCATTCCCCTGTTTATATTGATGGGCAATATCGCATCAGCCACCGGCATGAGCGCCCGCCTGTATGACGCAGCCTATGCGGTGGTCGGCCAGATCCGCGGCGGCCTGGCCTCCGCCACGGTGATTGGCTGCGGCGGCTTTGCGGCACTGTCCGGCTCCTCGGTTGCCTCGGCTCTGACCATGGGTAAAGTGGCGCTGGCTGAAATGGATCGGTTTAACTACGACAACCGGCTATCCACCGGTGCAGTTGCGGCAGGCGGGACACTCGGCATTTTGATTCCTCCGTCCACCGGCTTTGTGATTTATGCCATTCTGACCGACCAGTCGATTGGCCGTTTGTTTCTGGCCGGTGTCTTGCCGGGTCTGCTGTTACTGTTGTGCTTTGTACTGACCATTACCCTGCTGTGCTGGGTACGTCCGCGCTTCGGCCCGCCCGGCCCGGTAACCACTATGGAAGAAAAGCTACGCGCCATCAGTGGCTCCGGGCCGATTATTTTCGTTATATTACTGACCATCGGTGGTATGTATGGCGGGCTATTTTCGCCATCCGAAGCTGCAGCGGTAGGCGCCGGATTTATGATGCTGCTGGGTTTTGTCACCCGCACCCTGACACTGCGCGCACTGTGGCAATCGGCCAAAGACTCCATCCAGACCACCGCCACTGTCATGCTGATCCTGATCGCCGCACACCTGCTTAATCCTTTTCTGGCACTGAGCCAGATACCACAGGCAGTGGGTGACTTTATTCTGGGGCTTGATCTGTCCCTGTATGCGGTGCTCGCAGTTATCTTATTGTGTTATCTGGTGCTGGGCTGCTTTCTGGAAGGCTTTGCCATGATGGTGCTGACCCTGCCGATCTTTTTCCCGATCGTTACCCAGCTGGGTATAGACCCGATCTGGTTCGGGGTACTGGTTGTGCTCACCCTGGAAATGGGATTAATTTCACCGCCGGTGGGAATCAATGTCTTTATTGTAAAGTCAGTTGCGCCCAAAGTGCCGCTCGGGCAGATTTTTATCGGGGTGATCCCGTTTTGGATCGCGATGCTGGTCACGCTGCTGATCCTGACCCTGTTCCCGCAAATCTCCCTGATTTTACCTAACACCATGTTTGGCACCTGACATGTCCGAAACTTCTGATATTACTGATAGCACCCTGTTACTGATCCCCGGCCTGCTCTGTGACCGGGTCGTTTGGGAGCCGCTGCTGCAAACACTCAGCGGTAAGGCTGTGGTCGCCGACCTGTCTGCACAGAACAGCCTGACTCAGATGGCAGAGGATCAGTTAGCACAGTTTGACGGATCACTGATTGTTATTGGCCACTCCATGGGGGCCAGAGTGGCGATGGAAATTGCCCGCCTGGCACCGGATCGTGTACAGAAGCTGGTGCTGATGGATACCGGCATTCATCCGCTGGCTGAGGGTGAAACAGAAAAACGCCAGCGAATGATCCGTCTCGCCCATGAGCAGGGCATGCAGGCATTGGCTGAGCAATGGTTGCCGGGCATGGTATCCGAACCGAACCGCCGTGATACCAGGCTGATGCAGACCCTGACAGACATGGTGCTGAGGAAGGATGCTGATTTACATGAACGGCAAATCACAGCACTGATTAACCGCCCCGATGCCACGGCTTATCTGGCAACTATTCACTGCCCGACCTTGTTGGTGGTCGGACGTGATGACCAGTGGAGCCCGGTTTCCCAGCATGAAGATATGCAAAAGCTGCTGCCTCATTCGACACTGGAAATTATTGAAGACGCCGGTCATTTCGCACCGCTGGAACAACCTGAGCGGGTTTGCCGGGTTGTCGAATGTTTCTTGGCGTGAAAGCCGCCCGTATATACTCTCTATCCTTCGGAGTGGGCTTAGCCCGCATTACTTTCGTAACTCCCTTTCATGCTACACTCATTGCATGAAAATGATAGAACGCCAGCACTATCCACAACTCGATCTGCTGTTATGGGATATTCACGATCAGCAGATTGAGCCGGAATTTGCCTTTCAGATTTACGAACAACGCTGGGCATTTGTCGATGAAGCCAACCTAACACGCAACGAACAGCGCTTGATTGAATCACTAACCCGGACATTTGCAAACGGGCATTTTCTGCCAATGGGCGTGTAACCACATGATATTTCAGCGCCCCCACCATCAACGGATATTTTCTGCCTTACACCAGTTTAATGCAGATTTTTTGCACGAACATCATATCTATTTTGGCGGTGGTACACGTATCTGCCTTGAACTCGATGAGTACCGGGAATCAGTCGATATAGACTTCCTGTGCCCCGACAGAAAGGCCTATATTGCGGTGCGTGAAACGTTAAACTCGGCCTCACTGGGTCAACTGGTTAATCAGGATTTCAGCTATCTGCGGGAAATACGCGCTGACCGCTATGGAGAAGAATTAACTGGACAACAAAGTCAACCGGAAAAAAGACAGGGTAGGGTACTGCAGGCTGTGCTGCGTCCGGCCGGTCAGTCGCTGCCTCCGGATGGCCTGATCAAAGCGGAGAAACGGGATACATAAGCAGAGGTGCGGGCGTCTTCGGTGTTTTTTTGGGGAGTGAGGAATCTCGGAAAATGAACTATTAAGCAGTAAAACCCAAGAGCTGACCTGACACCTGTTGTTTTCAAAAGATCTATCAGGTGTCAGGCCAGCTACAGTTACTTGGCATTTAGGTGTTTTTTGGCGACCTCATCAGATTGTTTAAACTTCTGCTCGGCCAGTTGGTGGTTTCCGTCAAGTTTAGCGTCCAGTCCCTGCATAAACGTATCAGACATTTTCTTTAAGCGCGCTTTCTCCTCAGGAGTAATAACCGCCTGCTTCTGAGCTGGCTTTTTCTGGGCTGGTTTTGGGTTTTGCTTTCCAGCGCCAAGCCTTTCCTTTGCCAATTGGTCTGCTTCGGCAAATGCTTTTTGAGCTGCTTTAGGGTCATTGTCCTGGGCGTGTTGCAGGCCCTCCATGCCTTTCTTATTAATCGCTTCTAAAGAAGGTTTTTCCTCTGTGGTTTTGTTGTCAGCCGGTTTGGTTTTACCTTCTACACATTGCTTGCTTTCCTGCTGTTCAGCAGGGGTTGCTTCAGCGGTGACACAACCTGAATTTAAAGAGAAAATTATCATAAGGGCTAAACTGAGTGACTTGTTCATAATCGTATTCCTAAGTATTTAATGTGAAAGCAGACCCGATATGATTACCGGGCTGCAAAGAAAGTATTTAATCCCTGCCGTGAAACTCATTTAATAAACGCCGTATTTCAGCGTTGGAAAAAACAACTTTCGTGTGGTCTTCAACCTCACGATCCTCGTAGGTCGTATGGGTGATTGTTCCACCATCAGTTTTGGTGTCTTCTCTTCTGTTCGTTTTATCGACAACATGTGTGCCTACACAGCCTACAAACATAACCGTGCCGTCACTAAATCTCACAGGCTCCAGACATTGGGTTTGCTTTTCAATCCACTCACTGGACTCCTGGGTTGTAGTGGTCTCGGCCTGTGCCGGAGCTATCAGACTAACAGCGATAAACAGGGCTGAAAGTGTTTTGTAAATAGTCATAATCGTATTCCTCTTATCTTGTATCGGTAATCTGAGTAAGCAGGTGCCTAATCATCATTTGAGGCTTTATATACCCGGCCCTATAAGTGCCGGGCTTTGCTTACCGGAAAATTCAGGTTGCGTCACTTAAGTATCATTGATCGCCTGTGTCATATCGTGTTTCCACCACTTTGTGACTGCGTGTTGTCTTGGTCTTATGGCTCCAGCTGTCCTTGCTGATCGTGCCGCTTTGCTGGCGTGAAGCCCAACCGCTTTGTTGCAGCTCGGCCAGCACATCGCCATCACTATCTTGTTTGTAGATCGGATCAGCGGTACGGGTGACGACTTCTTCAGGTGTTTCCCAGGCAATGACCACTTCTGGTTCACATTGCTGGTAGACCTGTCCATCGACAACGAATGAATGACAGATGAAGTTCTCAGCAGCGGCCTGCCCAGCGACAACTAATCCAAAAGTAAGTACTAAACTAGAGATTGCGGTTTTCATAAAAATGACCTCGTTTGTAGGGTTGTGAATAAACATTTTGTTTGCTTGTGTTAGTACAACGCTATAGGGCAGGTATTTTGGGGAGTAGCCCGGTAATTTTTTTCAAAAAATGTGAAAAAAGTATGGTTTGAGACCTGATGGACAGTTCAATTATCCATGAAAAAACAGAATGTTGCGTTACCCCCCCGTATTGAGAGCATAAATGGCATCGATCTTTTTATTGTTAGAAGCGGTATCTGCTTCATCGGAGAGTATTGGTAGTTCTGAGAAAGTTCTGCCCGTTACTGCTGACTTCTTTGATGGAGTACGTAGTAGCGAACTCCACTTACCAAGCGCCCTCAACTGTAAGCTCAAGGTCTCTGGGGTAAAAGGTCAGCCCCCTGCTGAAGCACTGACCTCAGTCAGGCGGGGTAGCTGGGCAGCATTTTCCCTGCTGGCAAAGGAGGGCTACATTCACCGAAACCTGGTGGTGGTGTTCACGCTACCGAATGGTGCCATGAACCATCACGGTTTTAGCAGTGATCTGGCGTTTTCATTGACCGTCATCACCCAGCAATTTCCCCGTATCAGCTTTCCAGCTATCGCGGCCAGCGGTGTCGTATCAGAGGATGGTGCCGTATACCCGGTTGAACATATACAGGCCAAACTCAAGGCGGCACTGGAGGTATTACCCAAGGATGCACATGTTTTTTTACCGGCTGGCAATAAGGCTGATGTCCCGGCAAGCATCAGTCAATGGTGTGAGCAACAGGGCATCCAACTGCATTTTATTGATCGTCTGGAAGATGCTTGTCTGACACTCGGGATCAAAGTACGCCAGCTATACCGGAGTAACCCGTTCAGGGGGCTGGAAGCCTTTAGCCTTAATGACCGGAGCTTGTTTTTTGGACGCAACAAAGAAATTGAAGAGGCGACAGCCCAACTGAAAAAACGCAGGGATGTTGGGGAACCTGCATTATTGGTATTAGGTGCCAGCGGTAGTGGGAAAAGCTCTTTTGTTCAGGCTGGTTTGCTGCATGAGTTGATTTACTGTGATTTGTTCCCGACAGACTATCAGGTACGCCACTCGGTTTTCCGACCCCGGCAATTAAAGGACTATGAAGAGGTACCCGAGGATCAGGGTTATTTTAGTCGCCGCCTCAAAAAGACCCTGTGTGAGCACTGGGGGGAAACGCTGGAACAGGATATTCCAGATGGTTTTCTCGATGTTTCCTCTGCGATTGATGCATTGAATCATGCGATTCAGGCATCCCCCCGGCAGTTAACAGCCAGACAGACCCGTTACGTCTGGATTATTGATCAGCTCGAAGAACTCTTCACTTGGGGTTGGACTGACGAAGAACAACATACTTTTATTGAGTTAATAACCGCTTTACCAGCGCGGGGTATTTGGATATTAGCTACTTTGAGCAGTGACTTTTATGCTGAATACCAGTCACGTGCAGCATTATTCAACTATTTTCGGGGGGATGGCCAATACGACCTGTTATTACCGAACCGGGCAGCATTGGGGAGTATTGTGCGTGAACCTGCCCGATTGGCTGAGTTGAGCTTTGAAAACCGGGATGGCATTAGTCTGGATGAACGGATCCTCAATGATGCTGGCGTTGACAGTAGTGTCTTGCCACTCCTAGAGTTTACGCTGAGCCGTTTGTATCAGGAGCGGGATAAAGGGCATTTACTACTGACCCATCATGCTTATGAAAATATGGGTAAAGTACAGGGTGCTATCGGGGCCTGGGCACAAAATGTTTATGAGGGTTTGCCTGCTGAGCAGCAAAAACCGGAGTTATTACAAACGCTGATCAGACATATCACCGTTGTACAGACAGCTGAGGGGCTGGATAAGCCTGGCGGAGTTTCAGACACAGCTGCTGTGCAGCAACTGTCATATCGGGTTTCAGCACGTGCTGTACTGCTGAGTGGTTTGCCGGAGTCTGTGCATCCTTTAGTGCGTAGCCTGACGGGGCCTAATGCCCGTTTACTGATGCTGGAACAGGATCATGACGGTCAGGTATTGGTGCGCGTAACACATGAGGCGCTCTTGCGTAACTGGCCGCTGGTACAGCAACGAATAGCTCAGGATTCTCAACAGCTGGCACTGGTGCAGCAGCTGTTGCATGAGCAGCAACGGTGGCAACAGGCTCAGGATAGTGACAAAAAGGAGTTGCTGATCCCGGAGGGGTTGCGGTTGAAACAGGCACGGGCCTTAAGCCGTGATTGGGGAGAAACACTGCCCAAAGAGGTCAGCCACTATATCGCTGTTTCTGATCGGCAATCGGCAGGGCGTAAACGGAAAATCTGGCTGGGTAGCGGTGTGGTCTTGCTACTGCTGGTTGTGGCTACTATTTTCTACTGGCTGGGCTTTGTTAAACCCAACATTAACTATTATACAAATTTTCATCGCCCCTTTGGCATACCAGAAAATTTTGGTGATTCTCTATCTAGAGATGAGCGTAGAACCAACAATAGTCATTACGCAGTAACACGCAATGGTTGGTGGGGTAAAATTACAAAAGTTCGTTCTGTTAATCAATATGGTCACTGTGTTTCTGAAGACAATAAACTATTAAAAATTTGGGGAGGTGTGTACAAGCAAGATGAGTTAATTTGTGAGCTAAAGTATGAGTATGATAAACAAGATAAGATTAAGCGAGAAATAGGGCTCGGAGCTGATAAAGAGCAAATATATATTCTTGATCATTCTGATGAGGAAGATGTCAAATATTACAGAGGCAAATACGAATCTTATGGCATTAGTTTTGAGTGGGATAAAAATACAGGCTATGCGAATGAGCTTAAATATTTTAATATTGATTATTCAATCTTCATTGATTACATTGAAGATAGCGATGGCGTAAATACACAACGCAATCAGTTTGATAATAATGGAAACTTGGTAAAAGAAGAATATTTTGATCGTAAAAATAGACCAACAGAGGTACATGGCTTTCACTCTGTTCATTACCATTACAATAAATATAATAATGAATTAGAGAGGAGTTTTTTTGACTACCATGGTGATCCAGCGGTTAATTATGAAGGTGGATATCACCTTCAACGTAATTCTTATGATGAAAAAGGCAATAAAACTGTAGTTGCATTTTTTGGTAGTTACTTTGACTTAGATAGGCCAGTTTTCAATGATAAGGAGGGCTTTTATCATCTAAAGAGTATGAAATTTGATGCACTTGGTAATCAAATAGAAGAGGCTTTTTTTGGTACAGAAGGCGAGCCCGTTATCCATATAGGTAAAGAATATCACTTACAACGAGTAAAACTTGACAATCAAGGAAATGAGATAGAAGTAGCTTTTTTTGGTACAGAAGGAGAACCTATTCTTGCTGAGGATGACATCTATCACTTACGGCGGAAAAAATTTGATGAGCAGGGAAATAAAATAGAAGAGGCTTACTTTGGCCTGAAAGGTGAGCCTGTTTTTGCTAAAGATAGAAGCTATCACTTACGGCGGGCAAAATTTGATGAGCAGGGAAATAAAATAGAAGAGGCTTACTTTGGCCTAAAAGGTGAGCCTATTTTTGGTGAAGATGATAATGATAGTGAGCTTATTGAAAATAGCCGCTATCATTTACGACGAGCAAAATTTGATGATCAAGGGAATGAGATAGAAGTGGCTTTTTTTGGTACAGAAGGAGAGCCTATTCTTGATGAGGATGACATCTATCACTTACGGCGGGCAAAATTTGATGAACAGGGAAATGAAATAGAAGGGGCCCACTTTGGCCTAAAAGGTGAACCTGTTATTGCTAAAGATGAAAATTACCACCTATGGCGAACAAAATTTGATGACCAAGAAAATGAAATAGAAGAGGCTTATTTTGGCCTGAACGGTGAGCCTGTTCTTAATAAGGATGGTTACCACTTACGGCGAGAAAAACTTGACGACCAAGAAAATAAAATAGAAGAGGCTTACTTTGGCCTGAAAGGTAAGCCTGTTTTTGCTAAAGATGGAAGCTATCACTTACGGCGGGAAAAATTTGATGAGCAGGGAAATAAAATAGAAGAAGCTTACTTTGGCCTAGAAGATGAACCTGTTTTTGCAAGAGATGAAAATTACCACTTATGGCGAAAAAAATTTGATGGCCGAGGAAAGGTTATTGAAGAAGCACATTTTGGCATAAAGGGTGAGCCTGTATTTTTCAATGGTGAAAACTTCCATTTGTGGAAAGAAAAGCTGGATCCCCAAGGAAATACAATAGAAAGATCTCTTTTTGGTTTAAAAAATGAGCCTGTTTTTTTTAAAGATACACATTATCACTTGCTAAAGAAAAAGTTTGACGATCAAAATAATCAAATAGAAGAAGCATATTTTGGCTTGAGCGGTGAGCCTGTAGATATTATAGATGACAGTTACCATTTATTAAGAAAAAAATTTGACAATCTAGGTAACCAAATAGAAGAGGCATATTTTGGTTCATTTGAGCGGCCAGTTTTAAATAAATATAGCGTTCATTTATGGAAATCAAAGTTTAATTATAGTCTGGGTTCTGAGACAGAAAGGGCTTATTTTGGAATTGATGGTGAGTCGGTCTTGCATAAGGAGAAGTATCACCTCTGGCGAAGCAAATTTGATGACCGTGGCAATGAGACAGAAACGGCTTTCTTTGGTCTTGAAGGCCAGCCGGTCTTACTTGATGACGGCTACCACCTCTGGCGAAGCAAATTTGATGACCGTGGCAACGAGACAGAAAAGGCTTACTTTGGTCTTGAAGGCGAGCCGGTCTTAAGCACTGAGGGACTCCACCTCTGGCGAAGCAAATTTGATGACCGTGGCAATGAGACAGAAACGGCTTACTTCGGTATTAATGACGAGCCAGTTTTGAGCAAGGGAGGAATGCATATCGTATCTGATCGGTATGATGAGCAAAACAACCTTGTCGATCGCTCTTACACAGATACCAAAAAACAACCTATTAGATCGAGTTTTGGCTACGCTGGCCGCCGAATGAAATATAACCAGCAAAAGAACGAAATCGAACGTATCTACTATGGGCCGGATAACGAACCAACCATGAGTACTTTCACCGACCCCGAAGATCTCCCTAACTTCGCCACTCGCCGCCGCACCTACGATGAAAACGGCAATATGCTGTCAGAGGAACTATTTGACGAAAAAGGTGAGAAGATCCCAGACAAAAAACCTTAAGCTGGAGGCTACTTCAAACCACTTTCCATCAATATGGATAACTCAAATTGACCATTGTCAGCAAAAGGAAGGCTTATCTCATGAATGGATGATTTTTCAATCATTTTTACTGAAAGCAACCTACTCCCCTGCAAAAAAATATTAAGTGTTTTTCCCCTAAGCGCAGGAGCCTGTCCGAAATCTATTTCCAGCTTCAAGTATCCTTTCTTTAGCTCCAACCTTGGCTTGAACAACTCAACCTGCCATCCGTCAAAAACCATCTTGAAGACAGTATTTATAGCTTCAGCATTTTCCATAAAATTTTTCCATGCTAAATTCAATAAAATTATGATTGTTATTGGTACTTTCCTTAACCCTAACGTTTCATCAGTACCTCTTTGAGGATTTTTAATTAAATTTTCCCGAATTTCCCCAAAACATCAGGGCTGCTGCGTTTACCGTAGTAAGAGCAGATTTTCTGCTGTAACAAACCAACCCCAGGAGTAGAGTCTCATGATAAGGAAAGTAGCTTTGACAATGATGGTAGCTTTACTGGCGAGTGCCACTACACCGTCTCTTGCACAGGAGAAGAAGATTATAAAGAAAACAAAAATTACCGAAGAGGAAGTCACAACGGTCATTGTTGAGCCTTCAAGAAAGCCCCAGGAACCAAGGTCTCTTACCGATGGAGCAGAAGAGTTTATAAAATTATCGGATTTGTTAAGAGAGTATTCTTATGATGACAACCCAATGCTGTTCCAGGAGTATTGTAATGCTTACGCAGTTTTGGCGATTCGCCAGGCTCAGAACAGATTGTATGATCGTTGTGAAGATGTGATCTCACCTGAGCAGGGTGACCTCTCCCGGCGTTGGAATCTTGATCCTGAGCCACAGTATGATTGGTGTTTAAAGGTAAGCTCTGTACGAACTGGTGCTGAAGCTAAGTATCGTGAACGACGCCTGAATGATTGCCATGAAGATTGAACTCTGTATTGATCTTGCAGTTGCTCTTGGTTTAAGGATAGAGATGAGAACTTACGTATCCCTCACCGGGTATATGTAGAACTTTGAAGGCAATCGGTTAGGTTTATCCGATTTTTGGATAATTTTATGATGTTATCTCTTCTACAATGTGATGATGCTTTGGCATACCTTTTTATAAGCGGTGCCAGCCGCCAAGCACATCTACCAAAAGGGAAACACACTATGTCAGAACAGGATAAAGTTACAGATTTTTCAGCATGGCTCGTAAAAAAATCTCCTTCCGATGTGGAGTTACTTCTGGCTTATGTCGATGGTGATATCAATGCTTTTGACGTATTTTATGATCGCTATAAGAGAAAGCTGTTTAATCATGCCTTGAGAATTTGTAATTACAAAACAGCTGATGCTGAAGATGCATTACAAAATGTCTTTTCCAATTTTATTGGCGAATTACTGGATGTTGATGGAGGAGGAGAAGCCTTTATTCTTGGCAAGTTTGGCACCAAAGGCTCAGCTCAATCGTATTTGCATTCAATGATTCATAACCAAGTAATGAGCATGTATCGTTTAGCTCACAGGAAGAGGGAACTCCCCCTTGAAGTATCAACTGATGATCAAGAAACGTACAGCGTGGAAGTCACAGATACATCTTCTATAGAAGAGGCTCGGTCTTTGGAGCTTCACCATGCCGCTGTTAAATGTATATGGTTGCCAGTGAGTAGATACAGGCAGCTGTTAGCAGAAGCTCAGCTCCCGATTGACAAGAAACGATTAGAAAAAGATCTGAAAAAAGCAGAGAAACTAGCTGAATCATTGGAGCAAATTTATGGGCTATTAATGGCAGGAGTCAGCACAGAGAAAATTGCAGAGTCCATGGGTATAGACCGTAGCAAGACGTTAAAAAAACGTAGAGAACTATTAGCTGATTTATTGCAGCCGTTACTTTCTGATTTAAACCAATGAGTAGAATTTTGGTGGAATAAAACGATTTCCCCAGGAGAAACAAAATGATTCACGATGATAATGATTTAGATGTAATTGAAGACCAAGCCCGTTTAATATTTAGCCAAGGCGAACGAGATGTTCCTACGTCGCTGGATGAACGTATAAAAGCTATGGCAAAGCGTGCGCTAGAAGAAAGACAAGCTCCCTCTTATATATTTAAAAGTAACTTCACTCTGATGGCTGCTGCTGATAACGGCTCAGGTGCTTCAGTTGTAATAACTGACAAAGAAACCGGTATGGAGCTAAGTGTATGGGCTGCCAGAGGTAAAAAGCATTCCTATTTGGTAGAAATCAAGGCAGTTGAAGGTAATAAAAGAGCTATCACAGAATGTATCAATCATGTATATGACATAATTGTCGATGGGGAAATTATTTTTAGTGGTGTTATTGAAGATGATCATATTTCTGAGTTTATAGAACTCGATGAAAATCGGACAGGCCACCTACGGTGGAGCTTTGGAATTCGGGTTAAGTAAGCACATTTTGTCGGCATTCACGCCTACGATCAGATTTTTTTCTATCAGGGAGTCTGTTATGCAGATAACACTCGATGTTCCGAAACAATTTTTACTGGAAGACAATACACTGGAAATAGGTAGCACACTGAAACGATATGCCGCATTGGCCTTGTTTCAGGCAGGTAAGCTATCAGCAGGTGCAGCGACTGAATTAGCGGGTATTAGCCGTTATGAGTTTATGGCGGCTTGTAAAAGCGGCTGAGCAAATGCAGCTGAAACCCGAATGGATTGACAGAATTTTAAGCCACACCTGATCGGCTGATCACACCCAAAAATTCAATCAGGCCTCACTCACAAGCCGCCCGTATATCCTCCGGAACCGGAATCGCCTTAATCCGCATTGGATCATCCGGATGCTTTATCGCAAACACCCGAATCTCCCGCCCCTCACACAACACCGTATCACCCCGCCGGGCAATATGGCGCATGGTCAGCGTCTTCCTACCCCACTCTTCCACCCAGGTTTCCACGGTAATATCTTCACCATAGGTGGCTGAGTTTTTAAAGCTGGCCTGTGCATCAACCAACGGTGTGCCGATAATGCCACGCTCACGCTCCGTATCACGCCAGCTCGGGATACCGCAAGCCGTGAAAAATTCACGGCTGGAAGTATCAAACCATTTGAAGTAATTAGCGAAAAATACGATCTGTGCCGGATCACAGTCACTGAACGCAATCCGCAGATGAAAAATATTGCTTTTAGCCATTAATTAGCCACACCGTGTTATCAGGAGCCATAACCATACCCTGACTGTTAGCGGGATTCATAGAGTTTATTCACAACATCTGCGCGCCGGGTCAGTACCATACGCTGGTTGATATACCCCTTATCGGTAATCTCACCAGCCTCTGATGAAGGTGGTTCTTCCAGCAGCAGCGCATAACTGGCATAGGTCGAAGAGCCGCTACCGGCAGCTTTCATATTAGCCAGGCTCTGCTGCAGATGCGCCTGTACTGCCGGATGGTTTATCACCTCCGCGACCGGTGCATCTTCAGGCAGATCCGGGCACAGGGAGTGACAACCCGGCAGATTGGGAAACACCAGAAAACCAATCGCATCGCGGCCATGCCCGGTCACCACAATATCCTGCGCAACCGGCTTCAGGGCATCAATCCCGGCCATCCGCAACGCACCCACATGCACCCAGGTTCCGGTCATCAGCTTAAAATCCTCGGATACCCGCCCGTCAAACAACAGGCCCGCATTCGGTTGTTCCGTATCAACAAACTTCACCGCATCACCGATCAGATAGTAGCCTTCCTCATCAAAGGCTTCCGCCGTCTTCTGTGGATTTTTCCAATAGCCCGGCGTGATATTCGGCCCCTTCACCCGCACTTCAAGCTTACCGGCATTCGGCACCAGTTTCAGCGTGGTACCGGGCACCGGCACGCCGATATTGCCGGAAATATCCGGATGGAAATGGCAATCAGTCGCCAGCGGGGAAGTCTCCGTCGAACCCCAGGCACAGGTCAGTACCGTCTGACACCCCGGAATGCTGTCAATCATCGCCTGATAGCCATCCCACAGGTGCGTCGGCAGTGCTGCTCCGGCGTAGAACAAATACTTCAGATTACGGAAGAAACCCTCCCGCAATGCCTCATCTTTCTGCAACACCGGCAGCAGCATGTCATAGGCACGCGGCACACTGAAATACATATTCGGGCTGATGTCGCGGATATTCTGCAGCGTGGTATCGATCAGACCGGGCGCTGGTTTACCGCCATCCACATACAAACTGCCGCCATTGCACAGCACCATATTGAAGTTATGGTTGGCACCAAAGGTATGACTCCACGGCAGCCAGTCCACCAATACCGGCTTTTCGCGCTTGATAAATGGCCAGATCAGCTGCTTGGATAACTGGCTGGAGGTGAGCATACGCTGGGTATTGATCACTGCTTTCGGTGCGCCGGTCGAACCGGAGGTAAACAGGAATTTGGCAACCGTGTCCGGGGTAACCGCAGCGAAAGCCTGCATCACCGCAGCTTCATCGCTCTGGCTCAGCAAATCACTGAACGGAATTGCACCGTCAGGCAGTTGTGCCGAACAGCTACCGGCCACCACCACGCCATCATGCAGATCCGCAACTGCCTCCAGCGCCCGCACATAACGCTCCGCCGGCTCAGCAAAAATCACGCCCGGCTGCAGTAATTCGATATTGGCTTTCAGCTTGGCATGATCCTGCGACAGCAGCGAATAGCCGGTGGAAATCGCCGCACCGGGGATACCAACATGCATCCCGGCCAGCACCAGCAAGGCGTGCTCCACACTGTTATCTGACAAAATAACCATCGGGCGCTCGGCAGACAAATTGTGACTCAGCAACCAGCTGGCAATCGCCACCACCTTGCTGCGAACTTCGGCATAACTAAGCCGCTGCCACTCACCATCACTGCCGCGCTCCGCCAGAAAAACCGCATCCGGGGTTTCTTTTGCCCAGTACTCCAGCCAGTCGCCAACGCAACGCGCGTAGTCATCACCCAGCGTCACAGCAGAATGCAGATACTGGGTACCATCATCGCGCACCTCACGCTGAATATCCGGCGGGACACATAATAATTCATTTGCTTCTGTCATTTTTTCTCCTCCTGAACTGCGGCATCAAGATCATGATTGTTTGAACATCAGCCTGATTTTCAAACTACACCAAACGAGTGTTCGATTAGTTTAAATGAACTATAATTCATATCAATTAGTTCGGCAACCATGACTTGTACTATATTGCTTGTTATTATGGAATATCCTCCTCAAACGATGTACTGGCACGCACCAGCCTGTCACGAAACTACTTAGAACTTGTCAGCCTGAGCCAGAATCATAGCAGCGCCCTTCTCGGCGATCATAATCACCGGCGCATTGGTATTCCCGGAAACAATCTCCGGCATTACCGAGGCATCAATCACCCGCAAGCCGCTGATGCCGTGTACCCGCAGTTGCTCATCCACCACCGCCATGGCATCCCGGCCCATTTTGCAGGTACAAGCCGGATGGTAAATGGTCTGACTGAACTGCCGTGCTGCCTGTAACAGCTCCTCATCCGTGCTGAACTGCCTGCCGGGCACATACTCATCCAGAATATGTGCGGCCAGCGCCGGAGCTGCTGCAATCCGCCGCGCCACTTTGATACTGTCCACCGCAGTCTGCCGGTCACGCGCATCAGACAGATAATTCGGCTGAATCAGCGGGTATTGCAGGGGATCGGGTGAATGAATACTCACACTGCCCCGGCTGTACGGACGCAGGGTACAAACCGACGAGGTAAAGGCAGAGAACGGATGCACGCCCTCCCCCGGCTTATCCGCACTCAGCGGCTGAAAATGAAACTGGATGTCCGGGCGCTCGGCAGCCGGAGTGGAGCGGGTGAAAATAGTCACCTGACTGGCCGCCAGGGTCAGCGGGCCGGTACGGGTCAGCATATACTGCAAACCTGTTTTGAACTGCTTCCAATAGCTGTTCACCTCATCATTCAGGGTACGCTGACTGGTTTTGAACACCAGGCGGATTTGCAGATGATCCTGCAAGTTTTGCCCCACGCCAGGTAAATGATGAACCAGCGGAACACCGGTTTTATCCAGCAAGGCCTGATCACCGATACCGGATAATTGCAGAATTTGCGGTGAATTAATCGCGCCTGCTGCCAGGATCACTTCACGCCCTGCCCGTACGGTAACCCGTCGTCCGCGCTGCAGAAACTCCACACCTACCGCCTGTTTGTTTTCCACTAATACGCGGCAGGTATGCGCTCTGGTAACCAGCGTCAGGTTCTTCCGTTTTAATGCCGGACGCAGAAAGCCTCTGGCTGTACTCCAGCGGAAGCCTTTATACGCGGTTTGCTGAAAGTAACTGACGCCCTCCTGTTCAGCACCGTTATAATCATCATTCCAGGGAATACCACATTGTTGCGCTGCTTCAATAAAGTAATCGGCAATCGGCCGCCGCAGCCGCAAGTCCGATACCTTCAGTAACCCCCCGGTAGCATGCCAGGCATCTGCACCACGTTGCTGATCTTCTGATTTCCTGAAATAGGGCAATACTTCGTCATAAGACCAGCCGTTATTACCCAGCTCAGCCCAGCGGTCATAATCCTGCTTTTGCCCGCGCACATACAAAAGTCCGTTCAGCGAACTTGATCCTCCCAGTACCTTACCCCGCGGCCACTGCAGACGCCGGTTGGCAATTCCCGGATCAGGCTCAGTCAGATAGCACCAGTCCAGCGCCGGATTATGCATGGTTTTAAAGTAACCTACCGGCACATGAATCCACGGATTATTGTCTTTCCCACCGGCCTCAAGCAGCAATACCCGATGCCGGGGATTTTCCGACAAACGATTGGCCAGCACACAACCCGCCGAACCGGCCCCGACAATAATGTAATCCCAGATTTGCTCGTCCACAATAATATTGTCCGTCAGGAAACAGGGAGCAGTTTGCCCTTCAGGGAGTACTGCGCCATAAAGCTATAATATCCCGCACCAGCTGATAATCCAGTGGTTTATCCGCATCCACCGCCAGATGCCTGCGGTAATAAGGGCTCAGATCCAAACCAACACCGATACCACTGATTTCCACCTGGCCACGCTGCTGAATGCGCTGTACCACCTGTTGCAGGTGATTATCCAGATAAAACGCATCATTGGCATTCCGGGTGGCCGTATCCATCGGACAGCCATCAGAAATAACGGTCAGAATGCGCCGGGGCACATCCTGTTCCAGCAAGCGCCCGCAGGCCCATTCCACCGCCTCACCATCCACGCTTTCACGGTAAATATCCGGCTTGAGTAGCACCGGCAGTGTTTGCCGTGCCTTACGCCAGGGCTGCTCCGCCGTTTTGAATATCAGATGACACAACTCATTCAGACGACCGGGGGCAGCCGGTCTCCCCTGCCGGTACCAGCTTTTAAGCGCTCTGCCGCCATTCCAGCTCCGGGTGGTAAACCCCAGAATTTCACAATGCACGCCCACCTGTTCCAGTGCCCGGCTGAACACCTCAAGCAGAACGGCCAGTTTTGTTGCATGACGCCGCATTGAACCGGAACAGTCCAGCAGAAAGGTCACTGCTGCACGGCTTTGCAGCGGCATCGCTTCCTGTTTGAAGACCAGCCGTTCATCCGGAGAGGCCACCAGGCGGCTCAGGCGGCGGCCATCCGGATAACCACTGTCCAGCCCGAATTCCCAGCCATCCCGGTCAGGCAGGGCAAAAGTTTGCTGTAGCAGCTGCACCAGCCGCTGCCGGTTAATCAGGTTAATCCGGCTATCCCGGATTGCCTGATCCAGCTGTTGCCGCAGTTGCTGTAACAGTTCATCACGAATCAGAGAACGGGCAGGCAGTACCTGATCAAATTCACGGCTAAATATTTGATATTGCTGACCGGAAGCATTAAACGCCCGGCTTTCCCCGCTCTCAATCTGAGCAAAACCCTGCTCTGTCGTCTGCTCCGTATTAAGCAGCAATTGAAGTTGCTGCTGAAAGCGTTTATACCCTGCCCCATTCTTGCTCTGTCCGGTATTGGTACCCGCCTCTGCTTCTGCCAGCCGGTAAACAGTACGGGCAAGGCTCAGGGCGTATTGTGCATACTCAGCCTGTTGCCGGCGCTGCCGCTTCAGCCCGGCCAGATCATCCCCGATCATTGGACTGACTCCGGCACGGGTCGCTTCCAGCGGATCTTCCAGTGCCTCCGGTATCGGCTGTCTGCTCAGCTGACTGCGACAGACCAGCAACACGGTAAAAACCAGCAATCCCACTGCCCCTTCGGTCAGGCCATTATCATGCGCCCGTTGTGCCCAGTGACTGAAGTTATGCTGCAAATTATGTCTGACACCCGGCCATTGTTCGCCGTCCGCCAGCGACTCCACCCGCAGCTGCTCCAGCGTTTCAAACAACATTGCCTGTAAAGGCTCATCCGGCAGCAGGCTGCGGTGCAGACTATCATCACTATGCAAGACCCGCAGTGCTAATCCGTCACCGATACCGCGCAGACAGTCAGCACCGGTAGCATTGTCCATCCGCAGATGAGGCGCATAATAAGAAAGCCGCTGCTCACGCCGGTACAGCTGCCGGGCACGGAAATAAAGATCAGGCTCCCGGCTCAGGGCTCGCAGGGTGGCCGCTGTCCGCTCCTGCTGTAATTGCTGCCGGCGCTGATAGCCATCTTCATGTGCATCATTCATGATCACGGCTTATCGTTAAAGCAGCGCTGGTAATACTCCTCCACCACTGCCTGTTCCGTCTCATCACATTTATTCAGAAATGACAGACGAAAAGCCAGCGCAATATCCTGAAAAATAATGATATTTTCCGCCCAGCTAATCACGGTACGCGGCGACATCAGCGTCGATAAATCACCATTGGCAAAGCCCTGCCGGGTTAATGCCGCCAGTGCAATCATTTGTGACAGCGGCTGTGATCCGGCCAGCGGTACCTGAGCACAGACAATGGCAGCCTCCTGCTCCGGCGACAGATAGTTGAGTGTCGCCACAATATTCCAGCGATCCAGCTGGGCCTGATTCAGCCGCTGTGAACCGTGATACAGACCGCTCAGATTCCCCAGCCCCACGGTATTAGCGGTGGCAAACAGGCGGAAAGCCGGGTGTGGGCGAATGACCCGGTTCTGATCCATCAGCGTAAACAGACCGTCACGCTCCAGCAGGCGCTGAATGACAAACATTACATCCGGACGACCCGCATCGTATTCATCAAAAATCAGCGCCAGCGGACGCTGCAATGCCCAGGGAATAATGCCCTCCTGAAAAGTGGTCACCTGCTTACCCGCTTCCAGCACAATGGCATCCCGCCCCACCAGATCCAGACGGCTGACATGGCCATCCAGATTCAGCCGCACACAAGGCCAGTTCAGCCGCGCCGCAATCTGCTCAATATGGGTGGATTTACCGGTGCCGTGCATACCCTGCACCATGACCCGGCGGTTATGGATAAACCCGGCCAGAATGGCTTGTGTCACCTCCGCGTTAAAATGGTAACCGGGATCAACGGCAGGGGTCAGTTCATGTGCCTCAGTAAAGCAGGGCACCTGCCAGTTGCAGTCGATATTGAATAACTCAGCGGCATTTGCGCTGTGATGCGGGATGTTCGCTGTCTCTGTCATACTCATTGTTCCAAACTACAGTATTCTGCCCGGCATTATCAATCCGGCTGTTTAGTCACCTGACTGAGCCGAATGTAACGGAGTCGCAGCGGCAGAGATAGAGCCAGTTAGTAAATCTGTTTGGTGGCTGCAGCAGAGAGTATGGTATTCGCTCACGGCCACCCTCCTGCCTCTACCCACCGTAAAGTTGCCGGAACTGCTGCGGAGACAAACCATACACTCCGGAAAAACACCCCGAGAAATTACTGACCTCCGCAAAACCGCACAGCTCCGCTACTCTGCCCACCGGCCAATGGGTCTGCAGCAGCAATTCCCGTGCATGATTCAGGCGCATAAAGCGGTAATAACGCATCGGCGTCATGCCATAACGCTGCCGGAAATGGCGGGCAAAGGTACGCGGATGCATATTAATCATCCCGGCCAGCTCCTCCAGGCTCAGCGGCTGGGTCAGTGTGGCATGCATGTGTGACTCGGCACGCTCGATGCGGCTCAGCGGATCGCTGGCAGATTCGTTTTCAGCCAGTGACACTGGCTTGGAACCATGACTGTAGAGTATGCCCCGCACTTCATTCAGCCGGGACTGATCCAGATATTTTCCCAGCAGTTTCAGCATCATATCGGCCACTGACAGGCCGCCGGAGGCGCTGTAGAAACCGTCGCTGCACATAATGCCGTCGCTGTGCACCTGCAGCTGCGGGTATTGTTCACGAAAGATTTGCTCAAACTCCCAGTGAATGGCAACCGGGTTATCGTCCAGCACGCCGGCGGCAGCCAGCGCGAAGGCACCGGTATCAACACAGCCCAGCATAGCCCCGCGCCGGTGCTGTTCTGCCAGCCAGCCCAGCATTGGGCGGCGCAGACTCTGCTCCGGCTCGAACCCGGCAATTACCAGTATAAAATCCAGTCTGCCGCTATTCAGCCAACTGCTATCCGGCTGCACCACAAAGCCATTGCAGGAAACGACAGGGTGGTTATCAGCACTGAAAATCTGCCAGCTGAAGCGCTGCTCTCCTGTCACCCGGTTGGCAATGCGCAGGGTATCCATTACCAGGTCGAGATTAAGCATAATGAATTGATTAGCGAGCAGAATACCGGTTTTCATCCAGAATGACTCCGTTGAAATTGTCATTTTTTCATAACTATAAATGAATTTTTAATAACTAAAAACCTGCGCCTGATCTCTAAACTGAATGCACAGCACCGTGGTGGAGGATGGATAAATGACACGCAGATCCGGCGGTAGAAAAGCAAGAGTGGCCTTGCGCACTGCGCCACTGGCGGAAGATGTCAGGCCGGTACGGCCCGGACTGCCCGGCGGGCAATATCAGCCGTTGTCTGAACGGGACATGGCACTGATTAACGATGCCGTGTTCCGCATACTTGAAGAAGTCGGCTTTGCTCAGGCCACGCCGCACTGTATTGAAACCTGTACTGCCTTTGGTGCGGTGATCGGCGATGACGGGCGTTTGCGCATGCCGCGTGAGGTAGTGGAAAAAGCCATGAGCATGGCGCAGCGCGAAGTCACGCTGTACGGCCAGATACCGGAACACGACATTCATCTCGGCGGCAAGCGGGTACATTTCGCCACCGCCGGAGCTGCCGTCATGCTGGCCGATGCAGAGAAGGATGAATACCGCGACAGTACCTCACAGGATTTATATGACCTCGCGCGGCTGGTGAACCAGTGTGAGCATATTCACATGTTCCAGCGTATGTGTGTGCTGCGCGATATTGAAGATCCGAACGATCTGGATCAGAACACCCTGTACCTGTCCGTGATGGGCACCACCAAACCGATTGGCAGCAGCTGGGTACAGGGCAGCCATGTGCGCGAATCGCTGCAAATGCTGCACATGATCGCAGGCAGCGAGGAAGCATGGCGGGCACGGCCTTTTGTCAGCCAGTCCAACTGTTTCGTAGTGCCACCGATGAAATTTGCCGAGGATGCGCTGGGCTGCCTGAAAGAAGCCGTGGAAGGCGGCATGCCGGTATTACTGCTGTCTGCGGCACAGGCCGGAGCGACATCCCCCGCAAACCTGGCCGGGACGGTGGCTCAGGCCTGGGCGGAATGTTTAGGCGGATTGGTCTATGTGCAGGCAATTCAACCCGGCGCTCCCGCCATTTTAGGCACCTGGCCGTTTGTCTCGGATTTACGTACCGGTGCGATGAGCGGCGGCTCACCGGAACAGGGCATCTTATCCGCTGCCTGCATGCAGATGGGACATTACTACAACCTGCCGTCCGGCACCGGCTGTGGCATGAGCGACGCCAAATACCCGGATTTTCAGGCCGGAGCGGAACACGCTGCCAATGTCATGGCCGCTGCCCTGTCCGGTGCGAATATTGTTTATGAGGCCGCCGGAATGTATGCCAGCCTGCTCAGCTGCAGCAAGGAAAGCCTGTTACTCGACAACGACATACTGGGTTCAGTGATGCGGGCAGTACGCGGACTGGAGGTCAGTGAAGAAACCCTGAGCGTCGATATTATCAGGGATGTTTGCTGCAACGGGCCTGGACATTATCTGGGGGCCGGTAAAACACTGGAGGTCATGCAGAGTGAGTATATTTATCCGGCGTTTTCTGATCGCCTGAGTCCGAATGCCTGGGCAGAAAATGGTAAACCGAAACTGCTGGATAAGGCGATCCGGCGTAAGAATGAGATCCTTAACAGTTATTATCCTGAGCATATTGGTGATGAACTGGATCGGGCGATTCGGGGGAGGTTTAATATTTTGGTGGGGCGGGATATGGTGGGGCGTTAAATCCCCTCTGTCTCCCCTTTTTCAAAGGGGAGTACCCTCCATGAAAGACCGGGAAAAGCTGAAAGGTCATTTATACTTCAATCTTTCCGGAGGGTCTCCCCCTTTGAAAAAGGGGGAACAAGGGGGATTTAGGCGACAGAGTTTAAAGGAGGAGCAATGAAATCACACACAAAAGTAGCAATCATCGGCGGAGGCTCGTTAGGCGTCAATCTCGCCTATCAGCTCAGCACCATGGGCTGGACGGACATCGCCCTGATCGAAAAAGGCGAACTCACCAGCGGTTCCACCTGGCATGCCGCCGGTTTGTGTTCCAATTTCATCGGCAATCATACCGTTGCCGCCATTCAGGATTACTCCATCCGTTTCTATCGCGATGAACTGCCGAAACTTACCGGTGAGCCGACGCCTTTCCACACGACCGGCAGCCTGCGTCTTGGTTTCAGTGAGGTGGAAGAACAATGGTTCCGCAACCTCGACAGCCGCATGCGCAATATTGGCTGTGAGTTTCATATCGTCAGCAGGGAAGAGGCTAAGCAACTCAATCCGCTGATGGATTTCAGTAAAGCGCGGATTATCGTCAGCACCCCGAATGACGGCCATGTTGATCCGACTTCAGTGGTGATGCCGATTGCTAATCTGGCGAAGCAGAATGGCGTGGAAATTAACCGCAATACCCGTGTACTGGAAATCAACCAGCTTGCTTCCGGTGAATGGGCAGTGGTCACCGATCAGGGCACGATCCACGCTGAGCATGTGGTCAATGCGGCGGGTTGTTTCTCGCCGGAAGTCGGGGCAATGGTCGGGGTGAAGGTGCCGCTGGTAAATCTGGAGCATCAGTATCTGATTACAGAGCCACATCAGGCGATCAGGGCACTGGACAGGGAATTACCGGTGTGCCGGGACTCCTGGAGTTCCAGCTATATCCGTCAGGAAGGTCAGGGCTTTCTGGTCGGCCCCTACGAGACACACGGTTCAAAACCGTGGGCCTTGCAGGGTATGGACTGGGACTTTGACCGTGGTCTGTTTCCCGGTGATCTGGAGCGGATTATGCCGTTTCTGGAGCGGCAGATGGAACTGACCCCTGCCTTTGCTGAAACCGGTGTCAAGACGGTGATTAACGGTGCGATTACCCATACCCCTGATGATAATGCGCTGGTCGGGCCACAGGCCGGTTTGCGTAATTTCTGGAATCTGTGTGGTTCCAGCATCGGCATCGCACAGGGTGCCGGGCTGGGGCATTACCTCGCACAATGGATGACGCAGGGACAGACAGAAATCAATATGGCGCCGCTGGACAGCCGTCGCTTCGGGGGCTGGGTGGACAAGAAATATTGTGTCACCAAGGCCATTGAATCCTATGAAATCATGTACCAGCCGGTGGCGCCCAACGATAACCGCCCGTATGCGCGGATGATGCGTACCAGCCCGTTACATGCCGCGCTGGCCGCTAAGGGAGCAGTGTTTAATGTCGTGGCCGGTTACGAGCGTCCGATGTTCTTTGGTCAAGGCGAGGTGCGTGGTGAAACACCGACCTGGGGACACAGCGAGTCCTTCCCGCTGGTGAAGGAAGAATGTCTGGCGGTGATGAATCATGCCGGAGTGATTGACCTCAGCATGTCGGCCAAATATGAGGTGACCGGTGCCGATGCCACGACCTTTCTGGATCAGTTGTCCTGTAACAAACTGCCCGCCAGCGATGGCCGTCTGGGCTTAACGCTGTTTCATGCCCCGAATGGCGGCATTATGTGCGAGTTTTCCATCACCCGGATCAACGCTGAGCATTATTATCTGGTCAGTGCGATTGGCTCCGAAATCAAGGATCTGGACTGGATGCAAAAACATGCTGCCGGCTTTGATGTGGAGATCCACAATATCACCGATGACTGGGGCGCGATGCTGCTCACCGGGCCAAAATCACGCGATATTTTACAGGCACTGACCCAGGACGATATTTCCAATGCCGCTTTCCCGTGGCTCACCGCGCAGACGATTAAGGTGGACAGTGCCGATGTGCGGGTGATCCGGGTGTCGTATGTGGGTGAGCTGGGTTATGAACTGCACATGCCCGCCTACCAGTTATTGTCTATTTATGAGTCATTATTCCGGGTGGGAGCTGAGCATGGCCTGCGGGATTTCGGCGGCTATGCGATGGGCTCAATGCGCATGGAAAAAGCCTACCGGGCCTATGGCCATGAGTTCACAGAGGAGATGAGTGCGCTGGAAGCCGGGATGGAACGCTTTGTGGATTTGAGCCGGGATTTTATCGGTGCTGGGAGTCTGCGTGAGCGGGCGGCGAATAAGGCGGATTGGACACTGAATCTGGCTTATCTGGTGTTTGATGATGATGTGCCCTGTGAAGTGTTTGGAAATGAGGCGGTGTATCAGGGCGAAGAGCTGGTGGGGATTATTACCGGCGGAGCCTTCGGGCATCGGGTGGGTAAGAGCCTGGCGTTTGCTTATTTGTACCGGCCCGAACTGGTGGAACAGGGACGGAAATATACTGTGCTGACTTCTTTGGGGGAGCGGCGGGTGCGTGTTGCGGGGGATGGGGTTTATGATCCGGATAACAGGAAGTTGCGGGGTTAAATCCCCCTTGTTCCCCCTTTTGCAAAGGGGGAGACCCTCCAGCTAAGAATATAGATTACTGATAAAGTGGGAGCTATTTCCCCAAAGCGTAGGGTGATGAGATACAGCATCAGGCGTTTACCAGCCTGTCTGCAGGGTACTTCCCCTTTGTATCTGCTCAGGGGAGACAGAGGGGGTTTACAACCGCCGCAGCACAACCTGATGAATGAGCCAAACCGAGCTTTCCAAATCATCAGTAATCTGGTGATTGTTAAAACGCAGAACCTGTAAGCCCAGCGACTCAAGTATCCGGGTACGCTCCGCATCGTAAGTGTATTGTTGCTGCTCAAGGTGGTGTTTGCCATCCAGCTCAATAACAAGCTGTGCAGCAGCACAATAGAAGTCAACGATGAAACCGCTAATGGGTTTTTGCCGGTAAAACTGAACATTAGAAGTCAACGATGAAACCGCTAATGGGTTTTTGCCGGTAAAACTGAACATTACAGACTTGTTTCCGACACAGCCGTGACCATAACAGCCTCTCAGCTTCGGTTGCTTTGCCTCTTAATTGTCGAGCCGGATTGCGCAGATTTTTATTGTAATTAAGCATATACAGAGTCTTCCATCTGATACGAAAGACTACAACATAAATTGATAAACGATACCCCTGATTACCTGAGTTTCAGGTAATGGAATACAACTTCAGACATGCAAAACTTCTCTGGAGGGTCTCCCCCTTTGCAAAAGGGGGAACAAGGGGGATTTACACAGGACTGACAAATGACCAACAACACCCTCCCACAACACACCAAAACCCTGATCATCGGCGGCGGTATCATCGGCTGTTCTATCGCCTATCACCTCGCCAAGCGCGGCGTCAGCGATGTCGTGCTGCTGGAGCGCCAGCAGCTCACTTCCGGCACCACCTGGCACGCCGCCGGGCTGGTCAGTATGCTCTGGCCAACCCCGACGCTGACTAATCTCGCCAAATACACACACGAACTCTATGCCTCACTGGAGGCGGAAACCGGGCAGGCCACCGGTTACCGGCGCACCGGCAGTATTTCGCTGGCGCGCTCGGCTGAGCGGCTGGAGGAGTTGAAACGGCTGGCTTCCACGCTGAGCACCTTCGGGGTGGAGAATGAAATGATTGATCTGGTGCGGCTGGAAGAATTATATCCGGGGATCAATACCGACGGGGTCGCCGGGGCGATGTATGTGGCCGGGGACGGGCAGACCAATCCGATTGATACCACCATGGCGCTGGCCAGGGGGGCGCGGATGAGGGGGGCGACGATTCTGGAAGGGGTCAAGGTGGAGGAAATTCTGCTTGAGGATGGCGCTGCGGTTGGGGTGCGCACGGAACAGGGTGAGATTCGCGCCGAACAGGTGGTGCTGACCGGTGGTTTGTGGTCGCGGGATGTGGCGGCGAAGATCGGAGTGGATTTGCCGCTGTATGCCTGTGAGCATTTTTATGTGGTCACTGAGCCGATGGCGGGGCTGACCAAACGCCCGGTGTTGCGCGATTTTGATAAGGGCGTGTATTACAAGGAGGATGCCGGGAAATTGCTGGTCGGCTGGTTTGAACAGCACGCCAAGGGGTGTCCGATGAGCAATATCGCAGAGGATTTCAGTTTTGGTGAGTTCCCGTTTGATATGGAGCACATTGAAGATGATCTGATGGCGAGTATTGAGACCTTTCCGCCGTTTGGCGAAGCGGGGATTAATACCTTTTTTAATGGCCCGGAGAGTTTTACCAACGATAATCTGCACCTGATGGGGCCGACGCCGGAGGTGGATAACTTCTGGGTGGCGTGCGGGATGAACTCCAAGGGGATTGGTGCCGGGGGCGGGGTTGGGAAGATTATGGCCGACTGGCTGATTGACGGCTATCCGTCCGGGGATATTCTGGAGTGTGATGTGCGCCGCAATCAACCGGCACAGAAGACGCAGCATTATGTCGAGGCACGGATTCCGGAGGCGCTGGGGCATACTTATGCCATGCACTGGCCGTTTTATCAGTATCATACGGCACGCAATCAGGTAGTGTCACCGCTATATGATTTGCTGCAAGCGCAGGGTGCCTGCTTCGGTGAAGTCGGCGGTTTTGAACGCGCTAACTGGTTTGCGCGTGATGGGGCGAAGGCGGAGTATGACTACAGTTATCAGCGTCAGCACTGGTTTCCGTTTCATGCCGCTGAGCACATGGCGGTGCGTGAGCGTATTGGCCTGATTGATATGTCGTCATTCGGTAAGTTTGAGGTCACCGGCAAGGATGCACTGGCGACTTTGCAGTGGGTGTGTGCGGCGGATGTCGATGTGCCGGTGGGTGAGCTGGTGTATACGCAGTGGCTGAATCAGCGCGGCGGGATTGAGGCAGATTTGACCGTGGCACGGCTGGCGGCGGAGCAGTTTTTCGTGATGACCGGGGTGGCTTCGACTTATCGTGATTACTGGCATCTGAAGAAGCAGTTGCGTGGCGATACGCAGTTGAAAGATGCGACCATGGATTATGGCTGTATCTCGCTGCAGGGGCCAGATGCACGGGCGGTATTGGCACAGGTGGCGGATACCGATGTGTCGAATGACGGGTTTGCGTTTGGTAGCGGGCGCTTTTGTCAGGTGGCCGGTGTGGATTGCTGGGTGCAGCGGTTGTCGTATAGCGGAGAGCCGGGTTGGGAGTTGTTTACCCCCAAAGACAGCACAGTGGCGGTTTATCAAGCTTTGCAGCAGGCAGGAAAAGCTTATGAGATTGCTAATGTCGGTTTGCATGCGCTGAACAGTCTGCGGCTGGAGAAAGGTTTCCGCCATTGGGGGCATGATATTGGCCCGGCGGATAATTTATTGCAGGCCGGTTTGAGTTTTGTGGCTAAACCGGATGCCAAGGATTTTTTGGGTAAGGAAGCATTTCTGGCACAGAAGGCTGCCGGGGTGCCTGAGCGGCGTTTGCTGCAGTTTATGCTGGATGATCCGGAACCGTTGTTGTACCACAATGAGCCGGTTTTGATGGATGGTGAGTATGTGGGGTATCTGAGTTCGGGGATGTATGGGCATACTTTGGGGGCTGCGCTTGGTATGGGCTATGTGAATGTGGCAGGATTGACGGCGGAACGGATTGCCGGGGCTGAGTTTGAGATTGAGGTGGCTAAGGAGCGGTTTTCTGCACAGGCTTCGTTACGCGGGTTTTATGATCCGGCGGGAGAACGGATGAGGGCATGATGGAACAGAGCATGGAAGTTGACTACATTATCGTCGGTGCCGGGTCTGCCGGTTGTGTGCTGGCAGAGCGCCTGAGCCGTGATACCGGCATGCGGGTACTCATTATTGAAGCCGGGGGCTCGGATGCGCGTTTCTGGATCAAAATGCCGCTGGGCTATGCACACACTTTTTCTGATCCACGGGTCACCTGGCAATATTCCACGCAAACTGATCCCGGTTTAAACAACCGTAGCGCCTACTGGCCGCGTGGCCGGGTACTGGGTGGCTCCGGCTCGATCAATGCCATGGCTTATGTGCGCGGCCTGCCGCATGACTTTGACGACTGGGAAGCGGCGGGCGCAAGCGGCTGGAACTGGCAAACCGTGCTGAAAACCTATGAAAAGCTGGAAAGCCAGTGGGAAAACGGCCGGATCAGCGGGGATGGCCCCTTATGTATTTCCGATCTGTCAGCACGCATGCACCCGTTCTCAGCACACTTTTTACAGGCGGCACGCGAACTGAACTGGCCGACACCCCGGAACATGAACAGCGCTCCGGAAGGCGGTTTATCCTATTTTCGCAGCACGGTAAAAAACGGGCGGCGCTGGTCAACAGCGGATGCCTTCCTGCGCCCTGCCCTGCAACACCGCCATGTGCAGCTGGTCAAACATGCGGTGGTGGAACGGCTGGCCATCGACAACGGGCAGGCGGTGGGCGTTCATTACCGGCTGGGCGGACAGCTGATCCTCGCCAAAGCCCGCCGCGAAGTAATCGTCAGCGCCGGTGCCATTAACACCCCACAGTTGCTACAGTTATCAGGCATCGGCCCCGCCGCACTGCTGCAATCACATGGCATTAAAGTGGTGCAGGATCTGAGCCAGGTTGGCCAAGGGTTGCAGGATCATCTGGCCTGTACGCATTATTTTGCGGCCACCGAGCCGACCCTGAATGCAAAACTGGGCTGGAAAGTCGGACAATTTATGGCGGGAATGCAATACCTGCTCACCCGTAACGGGCCGCTGAGTGTGCCGGTCAATCAGGTCGGCGGCTTTATCCGTTCCGATACCAGCCGGGAACACCCGGATATGCAGGTGTATTGCAATCCGGCGGCCTACCAGATCCGGGCGGATGGCAAAACGGTGATGACCCGCGACCCCGGCTTCCTGCTCTCGGTTCAGCCCTGCCGCCCGACCAGCCGTGGCTCAGTCACTATCCGTTCGGCCAATCCGGCGGATGCACCGCTGATACAGGCCAATTCGCTGACCACCGAACATGACTGTGCTGATGCCATCCGGGCCGGACGCCTGCTGCAGACACTGGCGGGTACCCCGACGATCAAACGTCTGACCAGACCGTCTGCAGGCACTGATCTGCTGTCGATGAATGATGAGCAGCTGCTGGATAACTTCCGTACCCGGGCATCCACTAACTTTCATCCGACCTGCACCTGCCGCATGGGGCATAATGCTAACGATTCGGTGCTGGATGCGCGGTTACGGGTACATGGTGTACCGGGCCTGAGGGTGGTGGATGCGTCGGCATTCCCCAATGTCACTTCCGGCAATACCAATGCACCGACCATTATGCTGGCCATGCGGGCGGCGGATCTGATACTGGAAGATGCCCGCGCCAAATAACCGGCATAACCCGCTCAACAGGAGAAACGGCACGTATGTACCTGGACAAGATTGAAACCTTTATCGTCGCCAATCCGCCGCCCCGGCATGGCGGGCGTTATTTTATCTTTGTGCGGCTGACCACCGCCTGCGGTATCAGCGGTGTCGGTGAAATTTATAATGCCACCTTCGGGCCTCAGTTGTGTGCGGCAATGGCGGTTGAGGTATTTGAGCGCCAGTTTGCCGGTGAGGATCCGCATCATATCGAGAAATTGTGGCGGCGTACTTATGGTGCCGGTTACACCCTGCGCCCGGACGTAACGGTGATGGGCGTGCTCAGCGGGCTGGAAATGGCCTGTTGGGACATTATCGGCAAAGCGGCGGACAAACCGGTGTATGAGTTGCTGGGCGGTAAGGTGCATGAACGGCTGCGCAGCTATACCTATCTTTATCCGCCGGAGGGTGATGTTTACCCCGACCCTGATAAACCGAATGTCTATAACGATGCGGATATGGCCGCTGATGTGGCGCTGGAGATGGTCGCCAAAGGGTTTACCGCCGTCAAGTTTGACCCCGCCGGTGCCTATACCATTTATGACGGGCACCAGCCCGGCCTGGAAGATCTGGAGCGCAGTGAAAGGTTTTGCCGGACGATCCGCAAGGCGGTGGGCACCCGTGCTGATATTCTGTTCGGCACCCACGGCCAGTTTACGGTTTCCGGGGCCAAACGACTGGCGCGGCGCATTGAGCAATATGATCCGCTCTGGTTTGAGGAGCCGACCACACCGGAAAACCCGGCGGATATGGCTGAAATCGCCCGTTATACCTCGATTCCGGTGGCTACCGGTGAGCGGCTTTGTTCCAAGCACGAGTTTGCCCGGGTGCTGGAAACCGGTGCTGCTTCCATTCTGCAAATGAATCTGGGGCGTGTCGGCGGCTTGCTGGAAGCGAAGAAAATCGCCGCGATGGCTGAGACGCGGCAGGCGCAGATTGCCCCGCACCTTTATTGCGGGCCGGTGGTGGCGGCTGCCAATATACAAATTGCCACCTGCTCACCTAACTTTCTGATTCTGGAGAGTATCGGCACGTTTGAAGGGCCGTATATGTCGGTGGTTTCGGGTGAGATTGCCTGGGAAGATGGTTATGTATTACCGCCTTCTGCGCCCGGTTTGGGGGTGGAGTTGAATGATGATTTTATTGCGGCTAATCCTTATACCGGTAAGGAGTTGCATTTGGATATGGTGCGTGAGGTTGGTGGGTTTTAAATCCGATGCTTCCGATATAAATGAGCTGTTCTGGTAAGATTCAGCAGTTAAAACGAACGGTTCCCTATGCATTGGAATTTATCGATGAATGGGGCGAAGTGACATGGATATTTTTACATCAGAAGGCCAGCAGGAAGAAACAGAATTTTCGGCAGGTATTCAGCACTTTCGCCCTCATACAGTAGTTCCTGCCCCTATCATCTTTCATTGTCCGGGGTGAAGAAAGCCGGAAACTACATGACAGTTAGCTGGACTGAGCTGTGCGTATTTTTCTGCGGGCACGTTTCCATGTAGGCTGGTTACAAACTGGGTTACAAAAAATTGTAACAATACAGCTTTGGTACTGTCTCATCATGTTTAATTATGTACCTGAATATCCTTAACCCACTGACTGGCTAAACCATTTATGAAAAGGCTTTTTTTTCTTGGAATCTGTTGCTGCTGGCTACTGGCTTTGAGCCTGAGTGCCGCATCTGCTGCGGACAGTGAGGAAGTATCAGTACCCTCAAAAGAAAAAGTAGAAACCACTGCAAAAATAGATGCCTTAAAAGCCATTCTTGATATCAGGAAAAACCTCAGTGAGACATTGCAAACTCACCGTAAAAACCTCAAAAATGCGGTAACAGACGAAGAGAAAGCCAACTTACTGGACAAAATTGCAGCCGTTGAAAAAGAGCTCGCCGATACTGACCTGAACTTTGAGGAAATAGCCACCGATACCGATCTGGCCGCCATAAGAGAACAGCCGGACAGCTCATTCAGCCTGGAAGCAGAGATTCTGGCGTTGGTTAAACCTACACTGCAGGAACTTAACAACCTGACCAGAGATGTACGGAAAAAATCGGAACTACGCGAAGAAATAGCAAAGAATCAGGAAAAACAGCAGTATATTGAAGATGCACTTGAACATTTATCCACACTGCTCAGTAATGTGGATACGGATAAAAAACTGAAAGCCGAGCTGCAAAAAAAAATTGATTACTGGGAAAAAGAAAAAGCACTGACCACCAGCCAGTTAACCAGCTCCTCGCAGCAATTAAAAAAACTGGTTGAAGCAGAAGTACCGCTGACTGAGTCAACACGGATCTACTTCAGGGAGTTTTTTCAGCAACGTGGCCTTTACATATCACAGGCTCTGCTGGCAATCACTGTCATTATCATACTCTCGCAATTAATCCGCAAACTGCTGAAAAAACTGGTACCTCAATTTAACCAGCGCTCACGCAGTTTCCGTATCCGCCTGCTCGATCTGATGCACCGGATTATCACCCTGGCCCTGATCATCATCAGCCCGATCATTGTTTTTTATCTGGCCGAGGACTGGGTACTGTTCAGTTTCAGCCTGTTGATTTTAATCGGCGTCATCTGGACTTTAAGAACCGCTATTCCTGAGTACCGGAAACAGATCGAGCTGTTTCTGAATATTGGCCCGGTCAGGGAGGGCGAGCGCATTTTATATGAGGGTATCCCCTGGCGGGTGGAAGCCATCAATATTTTCTCGATCCTGGAAAACCCGGTGGCAGGCACCCGGTTGAGGTTGCCGATAAAAGACCTGATTGACCTTAAGTCGCGTCCTGCCAATTCGGATGAGCCGTGGTTTCCCTGCACCAAAGGTGACTGGGTACTTTTATCAGATGGTATACGCGGCAAGGTTATTGGTATTTCTTCTGAATTTATCAAACTTGTACAGCGGGGCGGGGCACAAAAAACCTATCTGACTGCCGACTTTCTGGGTTTATCGCCGCTGAACCTGTCCGTTAATTTCCGTATCAAGGAAGTTATCGGAGTCAGCTATGACCTGCAAGCGATCAGTACCACAAAGATTCCTGAAATACTGCATGAAACAATCATGCGGCGCGTTGCAGAAGAAGGCTATGAAAAAGACCTTCTGAACCTGCGTGTTGAATTTGCCCTGGCAAACACTTCCTCACTGGATCTGGTGGTGATTGCTGACTTCAGGGGTAATCTTGGTGATCTGTATAACCGCCTCAGACGCGCTATACAACGCTGGTGTGTTGATGCCTGTACTGAAAATAACTGGGAAATACCCTTTACTCAGATTACGGTGCACAACAGTGAAGCCATTCAAACCTGACAACCGGCTATATCCCTGAAAATTTTAGGCTGATCAAACTATCGGAAATTTGGCCTCAAACGGGTTCTGAGGATAGAATTACGGCTTTTTGAACACAACACGGTCAGCTCCTTTATGCACACAGTTACCATTCAACCCAGCGGACACTCTTTCACTGTAGATGAGCATGAAAATATTCTCGAAGCCGGTTTACGTCAGGGTATCGCCCTACCTTATAGTTGCCGGGGAGGTTCCTGTGGCTCCTGCGCGGTAACCGTTAAACAGGGTGAAGTTGCTTATCCGGATGGTGAACCCATGGGACTGGCTCCCTTCGATAAGGAACAGGGCCGGGCTTTCCTGTGTCAGGCAACAGCATTGTCTGACCTGACCATTGATGCCCCTCAGATAGGTGCTGAGGTCGATATTGAGACCAAAGTTTTGCCGGTTCGTGTTGAGAAATTGCGCAAACTGAATGCTGACGTGATGGAAATGACCCTGAAGTTACCGGCATCAGAACGGCTGAATTTTAAAGCAGGCCAGTACATAGACCTGTTATTGCGGGGCGGTAAACGCCGCGGCTTTTCCATCGCCAATGCCCCGCACGATGAGCAGTATCTGGAGCTGCATATCCGCCATGTGCCGGGCGGCCACTTCACCACTCATGTCTTTGAGGAAATGAAAGAGAAAGCACTGCTGCGCATGGAAGGCCCTTTGGGCAATTTTTACCTTCATAAATCAGAGCGGCCACTGATCCTGATGGGTGGCGGCACCGGTTTTGCACCGCTGAAAGGCATGATCGAACACATGAAAGCACAGGGCTTTGAGCGCCCGGTACATTTGTACTGGGGTGTGCGGGCCAAAAATGATTTATACATGGACGCTCTGGTTAAAGACTGGGCGGCACGCATTGACCAGCTCAGCTACATCCCCGTTTTGTCCGAACCCAAAGCTGAAGATCAGTGGCAGGGACGCACCGGCTGGGTACATGAAGCGGTGCTGGAAGATTTTACCGACCTTCAGGCATACGATATTTATATGAGCGGCCCGCCACAGATGATTGTGGCTGCCAGAGCAGCTTTTCTGGACAAAGGTGTACCGGATGAACAGATGTATTCGGACTCATTCGAATATGCAGAAGACACGCTGCGCGCCCTGGCACAACAGGGGGAAGCAAAATGAGCTTTGAACTTCATCCACAGTTAGCCGCAGACTGCCTGCCGGTTGGTGATCTGCCCTTATGCCGGATATTGCTCAGCAACGACTCACGTTATCCATGGTTTATTCTGGTACCACGACGTGAAAATATTACAGAAATTCATCAACTGGATGATACTGACCGGAATCAGCTATGGCGGGAATCAAACTGGTTCAGCCGCCAGCTTGATGCGCTGTATTCACCGGATAAACTGAACATCGCCGCTCTGGGGAACATGGTTCCGCAATTACACATTCACCATATCGTACGCTTTAAAACAGATGACGCCTGGCCTGCTCCTGTTTGGGGAAAACATCCGCCAAAGCCTTACTCTGACGATGAAGCCGAACAGCACATTGCACAAATCCAGGTCAGACTGAACACTTTTTCATAAAATTTAAAACTGCCCTGAAAATAACCGGTACCAGCACAACGAAAAATCCCGGCTCGCAACGCACCGGGATTTTCGTTTTCAGGCTGTCAAAAGCAGAGATAACCGGGTCTGGTTCACCCCTGATTTTTTGCCTTAATCATGTCATGAATAATCGGATTCAGAATCAGTTCCATCGCCAGTACCATTTTGCCACCCGGCACGACAATTGAGTTACGGCGTGACATAAACGAGTTCTGAATCATGCTCAGCAGGTAAGGAAAGTCGATATTGAACTGCTTCGGATTCGCAAAACGAATCACCACAAAGCTCTCGTCCGGTGTCGGAATATCACGGGCAATAAAGGGATTCGAAGTATCAACCGTGGGTACTCGCTGGAAATTAATATGCGTCTTTGAAAATTGTGGCGTGATGTGATTAATATAATCAGGCATACGGCGCAGAATAGTCTCAACCGTCACCTTCGGGTCATATCCCCGCTCAGCGTTATCCCGCTTGATTTTCTGGATCCATTCCAGATTGACACTGGGCACCACACCAATTCCCAGGTCAACATAACGGGCCACATCATAACCACCATGTGCTTTGTCTTCAGTATCATCGCGCACCATGCCATGAAGACCTTCATAAAACAGGATGTCAGTACCGGCCTCAACCTCTTCCCATGGCGTAAACTCGCCGGAGCCGGCAGTACAGTCAACCCCCTCTTCAGACAGACGCTTACGGTGGTACTCTGCCTCCTCATCATTATGGAGGTAGTAGCGCTTTTTTCCGCCTCCGGTTTCACCGTAAGTTCGGAATAACGCTTCCAGTGAGTGGAAGTCATTCGCTTCCGGGCCAAAATGACTGAAATCCGCAATTTCCTGTGATTTTTTCTTAAACTCAGCACGAGTCACACTGTGGAAACTGTCACCTTCAATGATGGCCGCATTCACACCTTCACGACGGAAGATATTCTCAAAAGCCCGCTTAACAAAACTGGTGCCCGCGCCGGATGAGCCAGTTACAGCAATAACCGGATGTTGTGTGGACATGGAAACCTCCTCTAAAAAGACTAAATGTACGCAATCCTGCCCGCATTCTAGCGAATAGATCTGATGTCAAATATATGCCTTTGGGTGAGGCAGGATGGCTCTTTAGAGAGAGGTCGGAACCAACCTGTGGATAAGTCTGTGAGTTAATTGGAATACTTTGTTCATTATCTAACTTATCCAGGAATAAGCTTTAATAATTAAAAGTAAGTAAAAGCATGATAATTAAAGAATTTTAACCAAAAACCCGGTGCTCTGATGCAACATATCTGATGCTGTATGCTTCTTAAGCCTGCATGTTAATAAATTAATTTTATAGCTTAACTTTATGCTAAAATTTACTCCAATTTGTGCTGATTAACCGCTGTAATAAGAGCTGATTGTAGAGAATCAATGACTTAGACCACTTACCCACATTTCCTGTGGATAAAGTTGTGCATAATCTCTTAAAGACTCTCCGCAAAGCACACGACAGAAAAGCCCTTATTGTTTTGAACAAAAATAGCACATCAGAATAAAAACATTTTTATCAATAACTTACATAATCACTTCGATTTACTTAATAAGCTGCGCCGTATGGAATGGCATGTTTTTAATCAACTAGTGGTTTATGTGTATAAACTCTTTCACACCAGGCCTTTTGCATACTATATCTGGTAGTAGCACGCCAAACCGAGAAGTCACTGGTAAATAATCCTGTTTTACCCTCCGTCTATCAGGATTAAGGCTGTCATTTATTCAGGGATGATTAAGATACGCAGGACATAAACCCGACCAACTACATAAAACCAAGGTTTGTAAGCACTCACAGGGAATGTGATGCCGCAAGCACAGAGCCCGTATCTCCCCCTGAGTGCGGGCTCTGTTTTATATCTATTTTATATCCATGTCTTCAATGCAATACTTTCGGGTCAGCCAGACTAAACGGCTCAATAATGGCATTAAACTCGGTATTATCATCAGCCCGCATCAGATAACTCCCCTGCATTGAACCAATCGGGGTATCCAGTACGGTGCCGCTGGTATAACGGAAACCTTCACCCGGTGACAGATATGGCTGCTCACCGACCACGCCATCTCCCCGCACTTCCTGGGTCATGCCATTGGAATCGGTAATCAGCCAACTGCGGGTCAGCAACCTTGCAGGCATGGTGCCCTGATTAATAATCGTGACCGTATAAGCGAACACATAACGTTTATGCTCCGGATCCGACTCACTGGCCATATACTCAGCCACCACGGAAACCTGTACATCATACGGTTGTGCGCCACTCACTTCACTCATCAGACATTACCATTTAACTAAGAGGGGAAAACACTACATTATAAGCAGGCTAACAGCTTTCACAAAACAACCAGATTATCGCGGTGAATCAGCTCCGGCGCATCCACATAACCCAGGATTTGCTCGATATCGCGGGACGGACGGCGTTTAATCTGATCTGCCTGAGCACTGGAATAATTGACCAGCCCCTTGGCCAGCAGCTCGCCCTGCTCATCCACACAGCTGACAACCTCACCACGCTCAAAAGTACCTTCAACCCGGGTGACACCAACCGGCAACAGACTCCTGCCCGTTTCGCGAATCGCCTGTGCAGCTCCCCGATCCAGCCACAGCTTACCGTGCGAATCCAGCTGACTGGCAATCCACTGTTTACGTGCAACCAACGGAGCCTTGTCTGCCAGCAATAACGAACCGATCACTTCACCCTGATGAATCCGCTCCAGCACCTTCGGCTCACGTCCCGACGCAATAATCGTGGCACAACCGGAACGGGTAGCGCGTTGTGCTGCCAGCACCTTGGTACGCATCCCGCCACTGCCGATACTGGTTCCGGCACCACCGGCATACTCCAGAAAGCGTTCGTCATTCGCCCGGCCCTCGGTAATCAGCTGAGCATCTGCATGCTTACGCGGATCTTTATCAAACAGACCAACCTGATCCGTCAGAATGATCAGCAGATCAGCCTCAACCAGATTGGCGACCAGCGCCCCCAGCGTATCGTTATCGCCCAGACGCAGCTCTTCGGCAGCCACCGTATCATTTTCATTCACCACCGGGATGGTGCCCAGCGCCACCAGATGACGCAGTGTACTGCGCGCATTCAGATAGCGCTTACGGTTAGCCAGCTCATCATGAGTCAGCAGCACCTGGGCGGCATGAAAGCCGTGTTGCTGAAAATTTTCCTCATAAGCCTGTACCAGACTCATCTGCCCGATCGCGGCGGCAGCCTGCTTTTCAAACAGTGCCTTCGGACGCTGCGTCCAGCCCATGCGGCTCATGCCTTCGGCTACGGCACCGGAGGACACCAGCACCACCTCAATACCCTGCTTGCGCAACCGTGCGATCTGCATCGCCCAATCCGCCAGTGCCTCACGATCCAGCCCTGCCCCGTCACGGGTCAGTAAGGCACTGCCGATTTTGACAATCCAGCGCCGGGTTTTACCAATGAATTCAGACCTGTTCTGCATGACCTTCCAGCACCTGCATGATGCGATAACACAAATCCTGCGTCCCCAACGCGGCAGCCGCAGATATAAAGAACACCTCACCCTGCCAGTCCAGTGCATCGACAATCGCCTGGCAATGCGCCTCGCGCTCCTCTTCCGGCAGCAGATCAATTTTGTTCAGCACCAGCCAGCGCGGGCGCTCAGCCAGCTCATCACTGTACTGCTCCAGCTCCCGCTCAATGGTACGCACTGACTGCACGGGATCTTCTGTCTCGTCCACCGGCGCCACGTCCACCACATGCAGTAACAGACTGGTACGTGATAAATGCTTGAGAAACTGAATCCCCAGCCCGGCACCTTCCGCAGCGCCTTCAATCAGGCCGGGAATATCAGCCATGACAAAACTTTGTAGCTGGCCGACTTTAACCACCCCGAGATTAGGATAAAGCGTGGTAAACGGATAATTCGCCACTTTGGGCCGGGCCGCAGAAACAGCAGAAATCAGCGTAGACTTACCGGCATTCGGCAGGCCCAGCAAACCGACATCAGCCAGCACCTTCAGCTCCAGCCGCAACTGGCGCAGCTCACCTGGCGTGCCCGGCTTACACTCACGCGGCGCACGGTTTACCGAACTTTTGTAACGCAGATTGCCCAGGCCGTGGAAACCACCCTTCGCCACCATCAGCTTCTGATCTTCTTCTGTCAGGTCACCAATCAGCTCACCGGTTTCTTCGTCATAAGCCATGGTACCGATAGGTACCGGAATCAACTTATCCGCCCCGCGATGCCCGGTCATATTACGTCCGGCACCGTTTTTACCGCGCTCGGCCTCATAATGACGGGTATGACGAAAATCCATCAGCGTATTCAGATTACGATCCGCAACCAGATAAACGTCACCGCCATCACCGCCATCACCGCCATCCGGCCCGCCGTATTCAATGTATTTTTCACGACGAAAGCTGACTACGCCATTACCACCATCACCGGCCTTGACCTGAATATAGACTTCATCAACAAACTGCATGCCTTCGCCTCAAACCACTGAAATTAAAACTTATGATACGAAAAAAGCCCCGACTAGCGGAGCTTTTTTAATCGTATCACCGATTGTAGCCAGAGCCAGTCTTACTGAGCTGCTGCCTCACCCGGCTGAATACTGATGAATTTGCGATTATTTGGGCCTTTTTGCTCAAAAGTCACATAGCCGTCAGCTTTGGCAAACAAAGTATGGTCCTTACCGCAACCTACGTTAGTGCCTGCATGAAACTTGGTTCCACGCTGACGAACCAGAATATTACCAGCCAATACAAACTGACCACCGTAGCGCTTCACACCCAAGCGTTTGGATTCTGAATCGCGTCCGTTGCGGGTACTACCGCCTGCTTTTTTATGTGCCATGTCTGTTATCCCTTATGCCGTAATCTCGTTGATTTCGATTTGTGTCAGGTACTGGCGGTGGCCGGTACGCTTCTGATGGTGCTTACGACGACGGAATTTCATAATTTCGATCTTCTCGCCACGCATCTGGGATGTGACTGTTGCAGTGACTTTACTGCCTTCAACATAAGGCGCACCGATTTTTACATCTTCGCCTTCCCCAACCATCAGGACATTGTCAAAATCGACGCTCGCGCCTTCTTCTGCATCCAGTTTTTCAATCTGGATAACATCGCCTTGTGCGACACGGTACTGTTTACCGCCTGTTGCAATCACCGCGTACATACTTGTAGCTCCGAAAAATGTCCTGTAAAAAGGCCGCAGATTTTACTGAGGTTAGTAATCAAGGTCAAACAAATTCAGCGTATTCTGATGAAATAGCGCAGAAAAATTTTTCCGCCGTACTGAATCACTTGACACAGACAGGTGTATCTTCCTAGCATGCGAGACTTTCCGGCCCCCGAATCAACAACTATCCAGCGATGAATTTTAACGAAATTCTGCAATTAATTGAAGATGACATGCGGGCAGTGAACGGCCTGATACAGGATCGCTTGTATTCTGATGTCGTGCTTATTAACCAGCTCAGCCATTACATCATCAGCAGCGGCGGCAAGCGCCTGCGCCCCATGCTGGCACTGATCAGTGCCCGGGCCTGCGGCTATCAGGGCGACCGGCACATTGATATTGCCACCATCGTTGAATTCATCCATACCGCTACTCTGCTGCATGATGATGTGGTTGATGAATCAGACCTGCGCCGGGGCAAGGAAACCGCCAATAATGTCTGGGGTAATCAGGCTGCGGTGCTGGTCGGTGACTTCCTGTACTCGCGCGCCTTTGAAATGATGGTCAGCGTCGACAGTATGCGGGTGATGGAAATTCTCGCCGGCACCACCAATATTATTGCCGAAGGTGAAGTGTTACAGCTGCTCAATTGCCATGATGCAGACACCACCGAAGCCAGTTATATGGAAGTTATCCACTCCAAAACTGCCAAGCTGTTTGAGGCAGCCTGCCAGCTGGGTGCCGTCCTCGCCGGTCTGCCGGAGGAACAGGAAACTGCGATGGCCGCTTATGGCATGCATCTGGGAACAGCTTTTCAGCTGGTGGACGACGTGCTGGACTATACAGCGGATGCCGGTGAAATGGGTAAAAATGTCGGTGATGACCTCGCAGAAGGCAAACCCACTCTGCCGCTGATTATTGCCCTGCAGCGCAGTACCGGCGAAGTGGCAAGCACTTTGCGTCACGCCATTGAACAGGGCGGTATTGAGCACATCGACAGCATTATGCTGGCCATTAATGAGACCGGTGCGATTGACTACACGCTAGAACGGGCGAAGCGGGAAACCGAAGCTGCGATTGAAAGCCTGCAGAAAATTCCGGACAGTCCGCACCGTCAGGCACTGGAAGCACTGGCCTGGTTTGCCATTCAGCGCAGCCATTAAGAGGAAAAGCTGATCCGCCGCTCACTCTCCCTTCCTCCGCCATCAGCTGCTGAACTGACCATCAGCCAGCGACTTCAACAACGCATTCGTGCAGCCATAGAGCATAGCTATGGCTGGATACCCTTCCGCCGCTTTATGCAGATGGCGCTTTATGAGCCCGGACTGGGCTACTATGTGGCCGGACAGCACAAGCTGGGCGCTGAAGGCGACTTCACCACCGCCCCCGAAATCTCCCCGCTGTTTTCACAATGCCTGGCCAACCATTGTGCTCAGGTGTTGCAGGACAAGCCCGGCCAGCAACTTCTCGAATTTGGTGCAGGCAGCGGAATCATGGCCGCAGATCTTTTACTGCAGCTGGAAAAACTGGGCTGCCTGCCGGACAAATACCTGATTCTGGAGCTGAGCCCTGAACTGCAGCAACGCCAGCACTCCACATTGCAACGGCTTGCACCTCACCTGCTGAAGCGGATTGAGTGGCTGCAACAGCTGCCGGATCACCCCTTCCGGGGCGTTATACTGGCCAATGAAGTGCTGGATGCCATGCCAGTGGAAATGTTCACTCTTATTGAGGGTGAATGGTACTTCGCAGGAGTGGCTCTCAAAACGGAAAGTAACAAAGGCACTAAAGCTTCAGACCCCATGCCTGACTTTGAGCTGGCCATTACTCCTATGTCAGAAAAAGACGTAAACGCCCTGCCCGCCGCCCTGCAGGAAAAAGACTGGCAGCACTACCCGTCACCATATACCTCTGAATACAACCCTACCCTGCCCGGCTGGATAAGCAGTCTCGCCGAAACGCTGGAACAAGGCGTAATTCTGCTGATCGACTACGGCTATGAGCATGACGATTATTACCGGCCTGAACGTCATCAGGGAACACTGCTCTGCCATTACCGTCACCATGTGCATGACAATGCCCTGCTCTGGCCGGGATTACAGGATATTACCGCCAGTGTTGACTTCAGTGCGGTGGCGGAAGCAGCTGAACAGGCCGGGCTGGAGGTCGCCGGTTACACAACTCAGGCAAACTTCCTGTTTGCCAATGGGCTGGAAACCCTGTTCAATCAGGCGCTGGCCGATGCGCCGGAGCAGCAATATCAACTGGCGCAGCAGGTGCGTCTGCTGACCCTGCCATCAGAAATGGGCGAACGCTTTAAGGTGATCAGCCTGACCAAAGGTAAAACCACTCCCTCCTCAGCCATCAGAACTTAGTTGTCAGAGTCAGTCCCACGCCGGTTCCGGAGTTATCAGTAAAACTGGATTCACCAACGGTTGCATTGGTCTTCGCATCACCGATCAGTGTGTGCTGCAACCCCACCCGCAACTCATGCTGGCCCATGCGATAGCTCCCTCCCAAAGCCAGACTTTTACTCCCGTCCCCCGGAGACAAATTCCCCTTCAACCCGCCCTGTGCTTTTTCATAACTGCCCACAGCAAATAGCGAGAGCTGTTCATTCAGCTTGCGGCCAACGCCCAGTGAAAATGTCGTCGTATCATTTTTCAGAGCGGACAGTGCTCCCCCGGTCACCGCCTCATAAACCGAAGGTGCTATCCGGTACTCGCTCCAGTCCGCCCAACGGACAGACCCGAATAACAGCGTCTTTTTATTCAATCCGGTTTGCGCAGACAAAGTCACTGACTGCGGTAATTTAAAAGACGAATCAATATCTGACTCCGGGATAACATAAGCTTCACCGGTGGCAACATTCACGCCCCTGGCGGTTTCAGTCGCCTTAACATCAAACTCAAGTTCAGAAAAATAAGTCAGTGATAAACGCTGTGCTTTTGCCTGATTTTCCCACGCGAGTCCCGCCGCATAACCCAGCGCCGTTTTATAAGGTGCTGCCCCGGAATAATCCAGCACCGTCAGCGGGCTGCCATCAGCCGGGTTCGGCACAGTTACCTTAACCCCGGCACTCATTTTAGTGCTTGAAACGATGGGGCCGCCATAAAAACTAAAACGTTCAGAGGGCTGGTACTTTCCCCACAGGGTAAGCCGCTGCTCTGAAAATTCTGCAAATGAATCACGATAGGGATAGCGCTCACCGGCCTCATCATAATTGACCCGCGCCCAGTGCGGTTGCTCAAAGACAAGCGCATAAGAAACATGCTCACCAGCCTGCCGCTTCACACCGGCACCGACGCGCAAAGTGGATTCAAGCATATTCCCGGACTGCTGCTCACCAAAAGCACCAACCGTCACTGACCCGTCCAAAGATGGCACCGAATACGACACTTTAAATTCGGCAACGTCACCCGGCTTAAATAATATACCGGGCGATGGCGCACCCCGCTCCAGCCCGCCCGCCACTATGCTGGCCGGACAAAAAACAACCAATATACCACCCAGCTGCAACCGACTCATTGCCCCCCTCCTTTGCACATATTATTTACTCACTGAATAGCATAGCAAAACCCGCAATTATAACTCAGTAATATACCCCAGTCCGTCACCCATCTGGATTAAATAACGCACTGAAGTTAGCAGCAAAGGATTTACCTCGGCTGGTGACACGCATACACTAGGCGCTCTTTCAGACACAGACCTGCAACGCAGGCTATAAACATAACAAAATGGATCTCATACAAATATTCGTCCTTGCTATCGTACAGGGCCTGACAGAATTTCTGCCCATTTCCAGCTCGGCTCATCTGATTCTGGTTCCGGTTTTAACAGACTGGGCAGATCAGGGGCTGGCCTTCGATGTCGCGGTTCACGTCGGCACCCTCTGCGCAGTTATATTCTACTTCCGCCGGGATATTTTCCGCATGCTCAGCGCATGGGGGCAATCACTGGTGACATTTGAACTGACCGCGGATGCAAAACTGGCCTGGGCGATAGGCTTCGGCACTATCCCTGTCGGCCTGACCGGACTGCTGTTTAAGGACTTTATCGAAACTTACCTGCGCAGTCCGCTGGTGATTGCAGCAGCCACCATTATCTTCGGTATTCTGCTCTGGGCAGCAGACCGTTATAGCGAACGCCTGCGTAATATTTATGACATCAAGTGGCCGGATGTTTTACTGATCGGTATCTCACAGGCCTTAGCCCTGATACCCGGCACCTCGCGTTCGGGCGCAACCATGACCATGGCCCTGTTCCTTGGCTTCAGCCGTGACGCGGCAGCACGCTTTTCATTTCTGCTGTCGATTCCGGTTATTTTACTGGCAGGCGGCCTGCTGACCAAAGACCTGCTGGAATCCACACTGCCTATTGACTGGACAGCGTTAATTCTCGGCGTCATCTTGTCGGGCATCAGTGCATGGATTTGCATCCACTACTTCCTGAAGTTTTTGTCACGGATTGGCATGCTGCCATTTGTGATTTACCGGTTGGTACTGGGCGTGTTTTTGCTGGTGATGTTTTTGCCGCTGAGCTAAACCGGACTATCGCTCAGATTTTAATGCCTGGACCAAAGGTGCAGGCAGGTGACCCAACTGCTTTAGCAACTTATCCAAGCCCTGCTGAAATTTCGTTCCGGCTTGATGACACAAAACAACCCCCGCTTCGCTCAAGCCACACAACTGCATCAGCGACCGCGCCCCACTGGCCTTGTCCTTACGGAATCCCAGCCGCACCGGCACAAAACCCGCCCGCTGCCAGAAGCGCAGTAACTCAGCCGACAGCGCGTAACTCACCCCGATATAGTCTGCCTGCTGCTGACGTGCATAGCAGGTCACTTGATCCAGCAATAAAGCGCCCAGCCCCCGCCCCTGTAATTCAGGATGCACCGCAATGCGCATCACCCGCTCGCCATATAAACAAGCAGCACCCGCAATCCCGGCATGAAAGGTCAGTGACTGCGCCAGTAAATGCCCGTGCGGGCGGCGTTTTCCGGCATGAATCTCCGTGACTAACGCCTCATCCAGTCCGCCTTCGCGGGACAACAACGCCACGGCCAATGTCCGGCTATTTTGCTCTAGCACATGAATGGTCACTTGCGGTGCATCCAGCATCTGGCGCAGATCCGAAGGCCGGGTCTGATAATGAGCGCTGACCAACAGGCCGAACAGCTGCCGCAGCAGCGCCTCATCTTCGGCCAGCTCCTGCTGTGAAACCATCCGGTAGCTAATCTCTACAGCGGTATCAAACTCTGTGGACTTCACCAACTCAGCATCCAGCAACAGAGTCCTGTTCAACCAGGCCTCCAAAGTATCCCCGGCCTGCCAGCGGATCGGCGTGGACAAGCGCACATTTATCCAGTCAGGCACCCGTCTGCTCAACTCAGCCTGGAAACGCAGCACAAAACCGCGCCCACTACCTTCATAACCATGCAGCGTGGTCGAGAACACACAACGCGGATAATGCTGCTGCATCGCCAACAACATTGGCACCGGAATCGCCGCCGCTTCATCGACCAGCAAGACATCTGCTGGCGGTAAGCTCTGCAACAACTCATCCGGGGCGACAAAATCCGGTGGCAAACTTGTGTGCCGGAAAACCGTCTCTGCCGCTGCCCGCGATGGTGCCGTCAGCAATACCCTTTGCCCGGACTCCAGCAACTGTTGTGCCGCCATCCCCAACACCGCAGACTTACCCCGCCCCCGATCGGCCGTCATCACCACCGCCTGCTCAGCAGATAAAATGGCACGGAGTGCCCGCTTTTGGTCATCACTGGTTTGCGTGGTGAAATTCGCTGGCAACTGCACAGCCAACTCAGACAGATCAGTCAAAACAGATTGCGGGGTCAGGCGCATAAAGCGCTGCAGAAAATAACCGGATAACTGATCCGGCTGCCAGGGGTGCGGCAGGAAACGCTTATAGTCCGGGTCAGCATAGTGCTGCCACTCCGGCCAAGGCGGGGTCAGTAAAACCAGCGCACCACCGGCACAGATGGTTCCGCTCACCGCTGCAAGTGCATTAACGTCCAGACCACTCCAGGCGTCGAATACCACAATAAAGAATTCGCGCCCCAACACCGAGCGGGCTTTGGCTGCGGGCAGGCACACAGAGGCAGGATTAGCCGCGTTTTCTGTTAGCAGGGTTGACTCATCGGTAATCCATAGCACCCTCTCAGTCTGTTGAAAATACTCACGGGCACGCTGCAGCGTTTCAGTACGGGAACCGCAGATAGTGCTGAGATGACGCTGCATAAATGAAAGATTCCCCCCCCCTATCCCCCAGCCCCTTTCCCCCGCAAGGGGGGCAAGGGGAGCAGCGGTGTCCACCCCATTACTTTAGCTTACTGCATTGCCCTTCCCCCCTTGCGGGGGAAGGGTCAGGGATGGGGGGAAGCTAATATACTTATACCGCGTCGTCGCCCTGCTCACCGGTACGAATCCGGATCGCCTGCTCCACCGGCATCACGAAAATCTTACCATCACCGATTTTTCCGGTTTGCGCAGCACTGGTTACTGCTTCAATCACTGCATCGACCTGATCATCGCTGACCACAATTTCCAGCTTCACTTTAGGCAGGAAATCAACAACATACTCTGCGCCACGGTACAGTTCGGTATGGCCGTTCTGGCGTCCAAACCCCTTAACCTCAGTCGCAGTCATACCCATGACTCCGATTTCGGTCAATGCCTCACGCACATCATCGAGTTTAAACGGCTTAATCACGGCCTGAATCAATTTCATGACAAATTCCTTTCTTTAACTGGCTTAATCAATAGGTAGTTGCCGACGCCAACCCGAGGTAATCGGATAACGCCAGTCCTTGCCGAAGGCTCTGCGGGTAAGGCGCACCCCCGGAGAAGCCTGCCGGCGCTTATACTCACTTAATAATAGCAAATTCATCACCCGCTTCACGACTGTCGGATCATAACCGGCGGCCACAATCGACGCCAGCGCCTCATTATCCTCCATCACCCGCGCCAAAATCCCATCCAGCACGTCGTAATCGGGTAATGAATCCTGATCCAGCTGTCCCGGCGCCAGCTCAGCGGATGGCGGCCGCTCAATCACCCGCAGCGGAATCGCCGCACCTATTGTATTCCGATATTCCGCCAGCCGATAAACACGGGTTTTATAAACATCTTTTAATGGCGCAAAGGCTCCGGCCATATCACCGTAAAGTGTGGCGTAACCCACCGCACTTTCACTTTTATTACTGGTCGACAACAGTAATTTACCGAACTTATTCGACATCGACATCAGCAACATGCCACGAATCCGCGCCTGCAGATTTTCCTCAGTCACATCATCCGCATAACCGGAAAAAGCCTCCGCCAAACCGGTCTTAAAGCTTTCATACATCGGCTCAATCGGAATCTTACGATAAGTCACACCCAGTAGTTTTGCCTGCTCAGCCGCATCTTCCACACTAATGTCGGCGGTATAGCGGAACGGCATCATTACCGCCTCCACATTCTCCGCCCCCAGCGCATCCACCGCCAGCGTCAGTGTGAGAGCCGAATCAATCCCGCCGGACAGGCCCAGTAAAATGCCCTTAAAGCCATTTTTATGTACATAATCGCGCAGGCCGGTGACAATGGCCTGATAAATGTGCGCATCTTCACTCGCTTGGTGTGCAACAATAACAGCCTGCGCAGACTTAATAGCCGCAGCCTGCGTCTCAATATCAGCACCGGCATCCACCGGCAAGTCTTCTACAAACACCCCGGCCTCAAATAGCGGTGCAGCAAACAGACGCTCCCCGTCACGATTGATCAGCATCGAATCACCATCGAACACCAGTTCATCCTGCCCGCCCACCAGATTGGTATAGGCGATGGCACACTGATGACGCTGCGCTTTTTCGGCCACGGTTTTTTCACGCCGCGCATGCTTATCATAGCGATAAGGTGAGGCATTCATAATCAGCACCGCCTCAGCCCCCTGCCCTGCAGTATGAGCAATCGGTGCATCGTGCCAGATGTCCTCACAGATCAGGATGCCGCAGCGCACACCGTTAATATCAACCAGCAGTGACTGATCCGGCTCGCCGGCAACAAACCAGCGTTTCTCGTCATACACCGTGTAATTAGGCAGCTCACGCTTGAAGTATTCACCCAGCATGACACCATCCTGATAAACACAGGCAGCGTTATAGATTGCACCGTCACGCAGCGCCGGATAACCCACCACCACCGCAATCCCCTCACTGGCCAGACGGATCTCTTCCAGCGCAGCAGCGACCTGGTGCAAAAAGTCACCACGGAACACCATATCTTCCGGCGGATAAGAGCTCAGGGTCAGCTCCGGAAACAGGATAACCTCAGCATGGCGGGATTTGGCCTCCTGAATAGCCGCAACAGATTGACGGACATTGCCGGCCAGATCCCCGACACAGAGGTTTAGCTGCGCAAGGGCAACCTTTAAAGTTCGATTCTGCTTTTGCACGATGTCATAGAACGGTAATATTTAAGAATCGGAAACTATACCTGAAAAGCACTTCAAACATCATGTCCCGTATTCTTTTTATTCTTGTTCTGCTGGTAGTTGGTTATCTTTTGTTAAAGTCCCTGCAACGAAAAAAAGACCAATACAATTTAAATAAACACGTAAACAAAAAAAATGGCTCAGGGCGGTTGAGTAAGAATACGCAGATGGTGCGATGTGAACACTGCGCACTCCATGTCCCCGAACCGGATGCAGTCAAACACGGGGGTAAATTCTTTTGCAGTCTGGAGCACGCGCAGCAAGCGCAACTCAACCACAAACCATAAGCACACTGGAGCAGGTCGCTCCTTTTTTTCTGCACGAAGATCCCTGGAACCTGCTGCGACTTTACCATGTGTATCGCCTGGCGCTGGCTGGCGCATTGATTCTGGCACTGGTCAGCGAGTCAAGCCTGATCCAGCTCGGTACATATGACTTTACCTTTTTCAAGTGGATCAGCAGTGTTTATCTGCTGATCGCCATTATCAGCAACCTGACTTCCTACTTTGAATGGCCTGACCTCGCCACGCAGGGCGTGGGCTATGTCATTATCGACATTCTGGTGCTGTTCGGCGTGCTCTATAGCAGCGGAGGAGTCAGTGCGGGTATCGGTGTACTACTGGTAATACCGGTGCTGATCCCGTATATCTGCGCGCCCGGCTATGTATCGATACTGTTCTCGGCGCTGACCGGTATCGGCCTGATCGCACTGGAAGTCTGGCTGAGCCTGCGCACCGACAACCCGCTGTCCTCGTCAGTGTCGCAAAGCGGCATTCTCGCCCTGTTCATTATGCTGGCCAGCTGGCTGGGTGACCGCTGGATTCAGAAAGCCAGTCAGATGGCCAAACTGGCTAACCGGCGCGGCATTGACCTGGCCAATATGTCACAGCTGAATCAGTCCATTCTTGACCGGCTGGAGTCCGGTATTCTGGTGGTGGAACATTCCGGCAGCATCCGCCACATGAATGCCGCGGGCTGGTCACTGCTCGGCAGTCCGGGTAACTGGCGCAGCAAACCGCTGAAAGTCTTTGCACCGGAGCTGGATGAACGCTATCAGCACTGGCTGGACAATATCAGCCCGGCCACCGCCAGTTTTGATATCCGCCACCAGCAGGCCACCGAGCTGAATGTACGTTTTACCCAGCTGGGACGCCATACCCGCCAGACCACGATGATCAATCTGGAAGACACCAGTGAACAGCGCGAAAAGGTACAGGGCGTCAAACTGGCCTCACTCGGGCAACTGACCGCCAGTATTGCCCATGAAATCCGTAATCCGTTGGGGGCGATCAGCCACGCGGCACAGCTGATGACTGAGTCACAGAATCTGGATAAGGCCGATACCCGCCTGCTGCAGATTATTCAGTCGAATGCCAAGCGCATGAACCTGACCATTGAAAGCGTGCTTAACCTATCGCGCAAGAAAAACCCGAACCGCGAGCGCCTGCCACTGAAAGGCTGGGTATACAGCTTTATCCGTGACTTTGCCCTACAACACAATCTGAAAGAAAAGCAGATCAAGCTGTTTATTGAGCCGGCTGATCTGATGATTGAATTTGATCCTGCGCATCTGCACCAGATTATGTGGAACCTGTGCCGCAATGCCGTCAAGTATGCGCATGACACGCCACAGAAGTTGCAGCTGGATATTCAGGGCGGTATGCCCTCTCATTCACGTAATGTTTTTATAAATGTGATAGATAATGGCAGGGGTATTCCTGAAGAATCCAGACAACGGTTGTTTGAACCGTTTTTCACCACCAGCACCAAAGGAACCGGGCTGGGGCTGTTTATGTCGCGGGAGTTGTGCCTGAGCAACGGCGCCACACTGGAATATATAAGCTTGCCTACGGACGGCAGTTGCTTCAGGATAGTATTCTCAAGCTCCAGACAATAAATGTCAGCAAATAACTAAAAACAAGCAAAAACCAGAAAAATATAATACTGAGCCATCATGACTGAACAATGCGTACTTATTATCGACGATGAACCGGATATCCGTGAACTGCTGGAAATTACCCTGCTGCGCATGGGACTGGATACCGTTACGGCGGGCAATGTGGGAGAGGCACTGGAACAAATCAGGGAACACGAACCTGACCTGTGCCTGACCGACATGAAGTTGCCGGACGGTAACGGCATCGACATCGTACGTTTTCTGCAAAAAGAATATCCGCAGATTCCGGTCGCGGTCATCACTGCCTTTGGCAGCATGGATACCGCCGTTGAGGCACTCAAAGCCGGAGCCTATGACTTTGTCTCCAAACCGGTCGACCTGCCCAAACTGCGCGAACTGATCCAGACTGCATTGCAGCTCACCAAAGATGGAGGACAGGCAGCACCTTTCTCAGCCACTCCGGACAGTGGTGCCGACCGTATTCTGGGCAGCTCACCGGCGATGCAGAAGCTGAAACTGACTATTGCCAAGCTGGCACGCAGTCAGGCACCGGTCTATATCCACGGCGAGTCCGGCAGCGGTAAGGAGCTGGTCGCCAATGAAATTCATCAACTCAGCCCGCGTCACAACGGCCCGTTCATTCCGGTCAACTGCGGTGCAATTCCGGAAAATCTGGTGGAAAGCGAGTTTTTCGGCCACACCAAAGGCAGCTTTACCGGGGCGGTAGGTGATAAACAGGGCCTGTTTCAGGCCGCACACAAAGGCACGCTGTTTCTGGATGAGGTGGCCGACCTGCCGCTGACCATGCAGGTCAAACTGCTGCGTGCGATTCAGGAGCGGGCGATCAAGCCGGTTGGCGGGCTGGAAGAAATTCCGATTGATGTACGCATTCTGAGCGCCACGCATAAAAGTCTGGAGCATGAGGTCGCCTCCGGCAATTTCCGTCAGGATTTGTATTACCGCCTGAATGTGATCAAGCTGAAAGTTCCGCCGCTGCGTGACCGTACCGGTGATATTCTGCAACTGGCGGACTTCTTCCTGAAAAAGATTGCTGAGCGCTGGCAAATGCCGCCGATTAAACTGACTCAAAGTGCCCGTAATGCCCTGCAGGACTACAATTTCCCCGGCAATGTGCGTGAGCTGGAAAACATTCTGGAGCGCGCCAGTACGCTGTGTGATGATGATGAGATTAATGCGGATGACCTGCAGTTGCCTCAGGGTGGTGCTAAACCACTGCAGCAAACCTCCGACACTACATCACCTGAAGCACCAGGCCAACCTGTACTCTCCGTCCCGGAGTTTCAGGGCAGCAGCTATCAGACTCAGGACAACAGCCCGGACAAGTGGACACCGCATACCCGCGAGGGTGATGAACGCAGCATGATTCTCGAAGCACTGGATCAGACCCGCTGGAATCGTACTAAAGCGGCGGAACTACTGGGCATGAGCTTCCGGCAGCTGCGCTACCGGATTCAGAAGTATGAGCTGGATAATGTGTAGTACTGTGCTGAACACAGACGCTACTCATAACCCCCCCTGTTACACTATACTGAGAAGGATTGAATAAACCGGAGACGGACATGGGACAGGCGTTACCACAAACACCCCATATCACCCCGGAGAAGTATCTGGAAGAGGAACTCCTGGCGGACTTTAAATCAGAGTACGTAGACGGTGAGATTGAGGCTATGGCCGGAGCCTCAGACCGGCATGTCACTATCAGTGGAAATGCTCTTGCACTGTTAAAAACACACTTGCGCGGCTCGGGCTGTCGTACCTATATATCCGATATGAAAGTACGGGTTGAGGCTGATAATGCCTTTTATTATCCGGATGTAGTGGTGAGCTGTGACGCAGACGATCAGCAGCCGGAGCAGGATTATGCCAAACGTCACCCGAAACTGATTATCGAAGTGCTGTCGCCTTCCACTGCGGACAAAGACCGGGGCAGTAAATTCGCCAGTTACCGTAAACTGCCCAGTCTGGAAGAATATCTGCTAATCGATCAGGACAGCTATTACGTCGAATTATTCCGTCGTCAGAATATTGATGAGTGGGTACTGATGACCCGCAGCGGTGCAGATGCAGTCATTGAACTGCATAGCATTGATTTTACCACTACACTGGCTGATTTTTACGAAGATGTGCGCTGGTCAGACTGAATTTCCATCAAAACTGCCCACCTTTACCTGACCTGAACGTCACTTTCTGACAGAAGTGTCATTTTCACTGGAACCACCCACATTTCTCCAGACACGCAAAACCAATAAATATCAAACACATACACCAAAATCTTCCTGTTGGCATGCATTCTGCTTAGTTAGAAGTGCTTATGTAGCAAATAACTAAACTCACATTAATAAATTTACAATAAGGAAAAATTAATAATGAAAATGTCCATGAAGAAGAAAGCTCAAGCGGGTTTTACACTGATCGAATTGATGATTGTTGTAGCTATCATCGGTATTCTGGCAGCGATTGCTCTGCCTGCTTATCAGGATTATACGATTCGTGCAAAAGTCTCTGAAACGATGGGGTTTGGTGCTGCTGCCAAAACCACTTTGGCCGAAGACTATTATGGTCGTGGAACATTACCAGACCCAACTAACGACATTGTCGTAAAAACCAAAGCATCAATGGAAGCATCCAACTACATCAGCACGGCTGCTTACGCACGCACAAATGCAGATAGCGCAAATTGGGTCATCACGTTAGCAAATGTAGGCACACAAGCTAACACCAAGACACTCCAGTTCGACTATACCGGTACTGCAAACAAGTTCGACATGTCTTGTACTGGTGGTACTCTTGATCAAAAATACCGTCCAGCCCAGTGCCGTAGCGGTAGCTAATAGCTAACACACCCACCCATGAAGCAAGCCCGTTAATACGGGCTTGCTTTAATCAAAAAGCAACCGAAGTTAACAAAATGAAAAGCAAAATTAAAAATAATAGAGGCTTTACATTGATTGAACTGATGGTTGTCGTTGCTATCGTTGGAATTCTTACTTCCATAGCACTGCCCGCTTATCAGACTTACATGGTTCGGGCTAAAACTGCTGAAGCAATGCAGTTTTCAGATGCTGCAAAAACTATCATGTGGGAGTCCTATTTTGCGACAGGATCCATGCCCTCAGGTTTAGAGCCAATCATCACCGACATGAAAAACATGCTAAAGGCATCTAAATTTATAAATAATGCAACTTATACAAAACATGACTCTGATCATGCTGACATAGTTATAACACTACAAAACATGGGGAGTGATGTTACTGCAGAAAACAATACTATTATTTTTGATTTTTTTGCAATTACTGGCAACATTAGTCTTAAGTGTAGTGGCGGGACATTAAAACAAATATATCGCCCATCATCCTGCCGATCAGGATCATAACTAAAATTATTAAAAATACTCTAAAAGCTTAATTAAAAGCATTAAAGTTCAGAGTGATTTTAAAAAACCATGCTTACAAAAATAAAAAACAAAAGCATAAAAAACGACTTGCTCAATAGCCAGTACTGGCTCCTGCTAAGCATTTTGATTGGCACCGGAATGTTACCATTCTTAATGCCGGGCTCTTACCATGACTCTCAACGTGTACTCATGATCTTTTCATTGAGCGCCATTAGCATTCATAATCTTATTAGCATAAGAGAACTATCAAAAAAAACTGCCATTGCCCTTACTCTATTATTTCTATGGGGCAGTATCATCACTTTAAAATCACCATCTATAAAATGGTCTGTTATCGAATTTCTTTTATTTGTTTCCCTAGCAATAACAATTACAACCACCAACTACAAAAATCATCACTTCATCATTAAATTTTTAGCAATACTATTTTCACTAATACAAGCTCTTTATATAACAAGGAGCTTTTTGAACTATAGCTTTATAGTTATCAACCAAGACACAGTAGATGTTTGGAATATTATAGATGGATTTTCAAACATTCGATTTTATGCGCAATTTTTGAGCTGGACTCTTCCATTCATATTAGCCTATACAATTACCAATAATAAAGAAAGATATAAAAATCTACTGTTTAGCATAGTCATAGCCAGCTGGATATTCGTATTAATGAGTGGCACTCGTGCATTTATCTTAGGTATTTTCTCCAGCATCATTGCTGTTGCATTGATCACACCTGGACTTTGGGTTAAATATACAAAAAGTGTTATACTCACTGGATTGTTGGGATTTTTAGGTTATTTCTTATTAATACACTTTCTGCCTGCGCTTCTTGGATTAGACAATAGCGCAGCATTAAACAGTACTACTGATCGCAACTTTACAAGCTCCAGTGGCAGAATAAAAATCTGGCAAGATACATTAAGCATAATCATAAACCACCCATTGATTGGTATTGGCCCAATGATGACAGCAATGGAAGGTGTTTTAGATAAAGTAGCACACCCTCATAACTTCCCTTTACAGCTCGCTGCAGAATGGGGAATTCCCTTTGCAGTTACCGTATTACTATTACTTTTATACGCTAGCTTGCAGTGGCGAAAGGCTATCAACCAAGCCCCAAAATCCCGTGAATCACTGGCACTTCCCGTTACAGCAGCCACAAGCTCTGCCATGTCAGCAAGCTTAGTTGACGGCATTATAGTTATGCCAGTTAGCTTACTATATATGTCAATTATTATAGGAATCGGATTTTCACTATGGCGACAATGGTCACCTCTTGATAATTTGATAAAGATACCAAAATTAGCGCTAAATTTATCTACTATCATACCGCTATCATTTTTACTAATAACCCTCTTGCAATGGCAAGACCTCTCAAATGACCGCAACTTATCTAACAAGTTAGAGCCAAGATTCTGGCTAGATGGAAAAATCAGAAATGACCATAGCAATCCCAATAACTTCTTTAAAGACAATAGTACAAAGGGAGTGTTACATGTTGAATAAAAAATTTAAAGCATCATTACTTCACTTATTAATTAGCGCAATCATTATTAGTTGCTTTACTGGATTCGCATTATGGGTTTGGTATCCTCCTCCCTTTTTAAAAATATCAGGGTTATTATCGATTTTATTAATCTTGGTAACTATTGACTTAATATTAGGTCCATTATTAACATTCTTCATTTACAAACCTAACAAACCAAAACTGGCTATAGATTTAGCCGTCATTGCTGTAGTACAACTAGCTGCACTCGGCTACGGGATACACACCATCCAACAAGGCCACCCAGCTTATGTTGCTTATAATATTGACCGCTTCACTCTTGTCAATATCGCAGAAGTGGTTCCTTTAAACGCTAAACATCCCGAACTGCGTGCATCAGGCTGGTGGAAGCCCATCATGGTATATAGCAAGCCACCTACAGACCCTTCAGAACAGGAGCGTCTCATATTTGAAGTACTGTCCGGTAAACCCGACATTGATGCCCGTCCGGAGTACTACGAGCCCTTCAATAAATTTGCAAACGAAGTCATGCAAAAAGGCCTAACGCCCCAACAAATCAGCAAAACCCCGGAAAACAAACAGAAGCTGGAAGCTTTTATCACCAAATACGGTAAAGCTGCCAATGACTATGCTTTCCTGCCACTGGTTGGCAAGGAAAAAGACGTGTTATGGGTATGGGATAAGGACACCGAACAGCCAGTTGGAACACTCGACATCAATCCGTGGAAATTACCCAAAATTGCCAACAACGGTGACACCACCGCACAACAGAATAAGAATTGACGATCAGCCAAGTTGCATCTACAGTTTAACCATGATCACATGGGATAAGACAAAACAAGAAGCACTGGAAATTGTGCCGAATCAGCTTCACGAACCGGAAACGGCTTATGACATCAGCACTCAGGCAACAGTCGAAGCGCACTGGAAAAACGCCGTGGTTACGCGCTCAAAAGGTGAGCTGCTAGCCGTTGTGCGTCGTATACGCGGAAAAAACAAACAGCCTGCTAAAAGTGGGGCACAAACATGACAGGCAAAGCTCTCAATATCGGCATTATGCCACGTCATGATTACGCAAAGCGCACCATCGCTATCGCCAAAGGCAAATACCGCCCCCAAGCGGACGAACCCAAAGTCTGGTTTGAATCGGTAAAATCCATGGCTCAGGTACTGAGCGATGAAAATCAGGCATTAACCGATCTAATCATCCGCCACCGACCCCAGTCCCTCAGCGAACCGGAGCGAATTTCCAAACGGAAAACTTCCGCTTAGCGCCTCATTCAGCTAAGACTCTGTTAAATCGGCTATGATTACAGAAACTTTTGCCCTGTAATCAAAAACAATAACAACTAAATGCCTACACCAGCCTCCAGCCTGCCCGGCTACGTCAAACAACTCGTCAACTCCGGCGTTATTGAGCATGAGGAAGCTGCGCGCGCAGTAAAAGAGGCACATAACAGCAAATCATCGGTACTGGTGTGGTTTTTCCGTAACCGCCTGGCCAGCGCAAATGAACTGGCTCTTGCTGTCAGCCATGAGTATGGTCTCAGCGCTATTGATATTGATGCCATCGACATTCGCCCGGATCTCGCAGATCTGATTTCTGATGATCAGAAAAGCCGCCTCGGCCTGCTGCCGCTGTACCGTTATGAAGACAACCTGATCGTTGCACTGGCAGATCCGATCAACCTGACCAACATGGATGATATAAAGTTTGCCACCGGACTCAAACCTTATGCCATCATCGTTGAATATGACAAATTACAGGCTCACCTGAGTGTCGGCGGAGGCTTCAGCGGCAGTGCATCATCAGCGGGGATGTCCGTTTCCACCGAAGCCATCACCCAGAACATTGCCCTGGATACTCAGGAGCTGAAAAGAAATGACGATGACGGTGATGAAGTCGAAATTGTTTCATTTGTCGATAAGCTCCTGGCTCATGCGATCAACTCGAAGGTATCCGATATTCACATCGAGCCCTACGAGAAAAACCTGCGCATCCGCTACCGGGTTGACGGTATTTTAAAGGTCATTGCCACCCCGCCCATCAATATTGCTTCCCGGCTTACATCGCGGATCAAAGTACTGGCCAGGATGAATATATCCGAACGCCGCGTGCCACAGGATGGCCGGGTACGTTTCCAGCTCAATGAAAAAAAGAACATCGACTTCCGGGTAAACACCCTGCCGACTATCTACGGCGAAAAAGTGGTCATGCGTATTCTGGACTCCGACAGCGCAACCATTGGTGTCGAAAAGCTGGGTTTTGAAGCCAAACAGAAGAAAGACTTTCTGGATGCCCTCGCCAAACCGGATGGCATGGTGCTGGTCACCGGCCCGACCGGTAGCGGTAAAACCGTTACCCTGTATACCGGACTGGGGATGCTTAATACCCCTGAGCGCAATATTTCTACAGCGGAAGACCCGGCGGAAATCAATATGCCCGGCGTCAATCAGGTCAATGTAAACCCCAAAGTCGGACTGACTTTTGCCGATGCATTGCGCGCCTTTCTGCGTCAGGATCCGGATATTATTATGGTGGGGGAGATTCGTGACCTTGAGACCGCTGAAATCTCCATTAAAGCCGCACAAACCGGACACCTGGTACTCTCCACCCTGCACACCAACAGTGCTCCGGAAACGCTGACCCGCCTGTTAAACATGGGGGTGCCGCCGTTCAATATCGCCTCATCAGTACATCTCATCATTGCACAGCGCCTCGCCCGGCGTTTGTGTGAAAAGTGCAAAAAACGCATTGATATTCCCGATGAAGCTTTATTGCACGTTGGTTTTGCAGCAGAAGAACTCGGACACCTGAAAATATATGAAGCAGTTGGCTGCTCTTCCTGTTCACAGGGTTACAAGGGACGCGTAGGTATTTATCAGGTTATGCCGATCTCTGAAACCATGGGGCGCATGGTGATGGATGGCGCCAACTCGCTGGACATTGCCGATCAGGCGCAGAAGGAAGGCATCCTCGATCTGCGTCAGTCCGGTCTGGAAAAAGTGCGTCAGGGCATTACCTCAATATCAGAACTGGAGCGGGTCACCAAAGATTAATAATTCACCTTGCTGAAAACCTTGTTACCAATTATCTGACCAACACCAAAATTATACTCCGGACGTGGTAAATTACCGGAAACATCATGAAACTCACTTACAGCCCGGCTGCCCGAAAGTGCTTTTCAGAAAACATAAATAAAAATAAAGAGTTGCAGATGAATAGCTCCAGAACAATGCAAAAAAGCGGCAGTGATGCCATGGACACCTATGTTTGGGAAGGGGTAAACCGTAATGGTGTAAAAATCAAAGGCGAAACCCAGGCTACCAACGCCAATATCCTGCGCGCCACCTTACGCAAACAGGGTATCAATACCAAAAAAGTCGTAAAAAAACCCAAACCACTGTTCACCCCAAAAATCAAACCGGCCGATATTGCCCACTTTGCCCGCCAGATGACTACCATGATGCGCTCCGGGGTGCCCATGGTACAGTCATTACATATGGTGGCCGGTGGCGGTGAGAATGCTTCAATGCAGTCACTGATTAAAAAAATTGCTGACAGCATTGAGGGCGGCAGCAGTTTCGGCTCGGCTCTTGAACAGCATCCCAAATACTTCGACAAGCTTTTTGTCAGCCTGGTAAAAGCCGGTGAACAGGCCGGTACCCTGGAAACCATGCTGGATAAGGTGGCTACCTACAAAGAAAAAAGTGAAGCCCTGAAAGGTAAAATCAAAAAAGCAGTGATGTACCCGGTCATCGTTGTGGTGGCGGCTGTCGTCGTATCTGCCATTATGCTGATCTGGGTAATCCCGCAGTTCAAGGAAGTATTCAGCAGCTTTGGCGCTGACTTACCTGCCTTTACCCTGATGGTCATCAACCTGTCGGAATGGCTGCAGGAATACTGGTGGATGCCGCTGATCGGCATGATTGGTGCCGGCGTTGCCTTTTCAACAGCGAAACGACGCTCCGTTGCTTTTGAGCGCTTTATTGACCGGGCATCACTGAAAATTCCGATTATTGGTAATATTCTCAATATGTCATCCATTGCACGCTTTTGCCGCACCTTCTCCACCATGTTCTCAGCCGGTGTTCCGGCGGTGGAAGCCCTGGACTCCGTAGCGGGCAGTACCGGTAACTCAGTGTATTACGATGCCACCATGCGTATTAAAGAAGATGCCTCTCAGGGCATGCAGATCAATGTTGGTATGCAAACTACACAATTATTCCCCAATATGGTGGTACAAATGACTCGTATTGGTGAGGAATCCGGACGACTTGAAGAAATGCTGGGGCGTGCCGCAGATTATTATGAAGAGCAGGTTGATGAGCTGGTTGATACACTGGCTAAGCAGATTGAGCCATTAATCATGGCAGTGCTCGGTGTCGTCGTCGGTGGCCTGGTTATTGCGATGTATCTGCCGATCTTCAAGCTCGGGGCGGTTGTATAAAGCGATATAAAGGCAAACATGGAATTAATATATTTACTGAGCAGCAGTACTGTCTGGCTGCTCATTACAGTCGGTCTGGTCTCATTAATGATCGGCAGCTTTCTCAATGTAATAATCAGCCGCTTGCCGGTGATGCTGGAGCGCGAGTGGAAACAGGAATGTCATGAGTTTCTCGGTCACTCCGATACCACAGCAGATGACACAATATTCAATCTGGCCGTGCCGCGCTCACAATGCCCGAAGTGTGGTCACCAGATCACGGCACTGGAGAATATTCCGGTACTGAGCTACTTATTTCTAGGCGGAAAATGTGCGGACTGCAAAACACCCATTTCCATTCAGTACCCGCTGATTGAAATAACCACTGCTCTGGTATCCATGCTGATTGCAGCAAAATACGGTTTTAGTAAGGAAACCCTGGCCCTGCTCTTCATGAGTTGGACACTGATTGCCTTATTTATGATTGACGCACAAACCATGTTACTGCCGGATAACATTGTTTATCCGTTTCTCTGGCTGGGCATTCTGCTTAACCTGAACGGCTTTTTTGTATCCCTTGAGGACAGTGTTATCGGTGCAGTGGTTGGCTACCTCATACTCTGGAGCCTGTTCCACCTGTTTAAACTGGTCACCGGTAAAGAGGGCATGGGCTACGGTGACTTTAAGCTACTCGCAGCACTGGGAGCCTGGGGAGGCTGGCAGATCCTGCCCTTTGTCGTATTCGCTTCTTCTACATTCGGCGCCGTTTTCGGCATCACAGTTATGATGCTGAAGGGCCAGAAAGAAAGCCAGCCGATGCCTTTCGGCCCCTGGCTGGCTATGGCAGGTTTTGTCGCTATGGTCTGGCATAAAGAAATCGTCAGTTACACACTGAATTTCCTGATGATCTAAAACACCCTCACCCCCCAGCCCCCTCTCCCTGTGAGGGCGAGGGAGGTATAAATACCATCAGCAGCCGCAGTCCGGCTCATGACGACGGGTATTCACTGCCGCAATCTGCTGTTTATGAACACGCACGCCATGTGACTGCACCTGCGCACCCCGTTGCCAGCCGTTATTGTGATTCAGCGCACGGGCATCATGACGTACAACAGACTGCTGTACCGGTACATAACGTGGCTGCTGCATACGGATATGCTGCCGCTTTTTTTGAGCTGCCAACTGCGCAGCACGTACCTGAGCGACATGCCGGCGCTGCGCCATAACTGCATCATGATGAGCGACAGACTGCTGCGCAGAAAAGCTGCGTACCGGGCGCTGCACATGCTGCTCTTTTTTGATCACCCGCTGGATAGACTGCATACGTACAGAGGGACTGCGCTGCCAGCGGCTATCATGATGACGTACCGACTGCTGAACGCTAACCCGCGGTGCCGGAGCCGGTTGCTCATAATGGTACATCTGGTAACTGCTCTGGTACTGTGGCCAAACCTGAACAATCTGCCTCTGTGGTGCCTGATAGTATTGGCGCTGTGGCTGGACGTGAACAACCTGCTTCTGCGGCGCCTGATAGTGTTGACGCTGTTGCTGTACTGCCGCAACACGGATCTGCTGTTGGCGCTGCGCGGCCTGACGACGTTGCTGTGCCAGTAGCTGAAGTTTACGCTTCTGCTGTTGCAACTGGATGGCACGCTTGCGCTGCTGAGCCTGGATCAGTGCCTGATGGGCTGCACGCTGTTTTTGCTGGGCCAGCAATACAGCTTTACGCTTCTGTGCTTCCAGCATCTGGGCGCGTTTGCGCTGCTGAGCCAGTAACAATGCCTTCTGTTTAGCTTTGGCCGCATACATCGCCTGACGTTTGGCGCGCTGGGCATTGACGGCCTGTTGGGTTTGTTGCCGGTAGTGCTGCTTCACCTGCGCCGGATGACGGCTGACCTGCTGCCCATGCCCGGCAACACGGGTGCAGTAATAAACCTGTCCGTTATGCACCATTTTGTGCTGATGCTGATGGCCATGACTATTCATGGGGCGCAATGTGCAACAGTCTGTTGTGCTGGATTTAACTCTTACCACCTGTCCGCTGGTGTTGTCCTGCATGGTGCGCATATCCTCAATGCCACCATTCCAGGCATGAGCCTGTGACATACCGGCCAATCCGAGGCCGACACCTATCATAATCTTTTTCATGTCATCAACTCCATGAACATACCCGTTACACCTGATAGACTAGGCTGATCATTTCGCTTTGTTTACGCAGGATCGCCCTAATCATGGAAAAAGAACAAACTACCCATTTCGGATACACGCAAGTTCCCGTTACAGAGAAAGCTAATAAAGTTGCTGAGGTTTTTCATTCGGTAGCCGATAAGTACGACGTAATGAACGATGTAATGTCGATGGGGATACATCGTTTGTGGAAACGTTACACAATTGCCAGTGCCGGAGCGAAACGCGGTGACCAGATTTTAGACCTGGCAGGCGGCACCGGTGACCTCGCTTCAAAATTCGCCCGGATTGTCGGTGAGCAGGGTAAAGTTGTGCTGTCAGATATTAATGGCTCAATGCTCGCAGAGGGACGGAAACGGCTGGTCGATATGGGTATCGCGGGGAATGTTGAGTATGTGCAGGCGAATGCCGAGTGTCTGCCATTCGATGACAATAGTTTTGACATTATTACTATCGCTTTCGGTCTGCGCAATGTCACCGATAAAGACAAGGCGCTGGCCTCCATGCACCGGGTACTGAAGCCGGGTGGCCGCCTGCTCGTGCTGGAGTTTTCTAAACCTGCAGCTCCGCTGGCGCCTGTTTACGATCAGTACTCCTTCAAATTTCTGCCGATGATGGGCAAGCTGATTGCCAATGATGCCGACAGCTACCGTTATCTGGCCGAATCCATCCGCATGCACCCGGATCAGGAAACCCTGAAAGGCATGCTGGAAAATGCCGGTTTTGAACGGGTTACCTACAAAAATATGACCGGCGGCATTGTCGCTTTACACAAAGGTTTTAAGTTCTGATTTAAAGTTTTGGGTCACACAACCGACTGATATTCTACCGATACCCTGCTGAGTGGAAATTCCGATGTTATTTACGACGCTGACTGCCGCGCTGGAAACAGCCTTTAATGCCTGGCTGAAGCTGGATGGCGATGCCCTGCCACGCCTGCAAGCCTTACAGGGACAGGTAATTGCACTGCATATTACCAATCCCGGCCTGAAACTGTATTTCATTCCAACGGCTGAAAATGTGCAGGTGATGAGTCATTACGACAGCCTGCCGGATGTCACCCTGACCGGTTCCGCACTGGCCTTTATGCGCCTGTCCGGTGCAGAAGACAGTGGTAAGGCCATGCTGGAAAACCGTATTCAGGTTGATGGCAATATGGGACTTGCAGAACAGTTCAGCACTATCATCAATGAGGTGGACATCGACTGGGAGGAACTGCTGTCGCATGCGGTCGGCGACATTGTTGCGCATCAGGCCGGACAACTGGCACGTGAAGGCAAGGACTGGCTGGATGACACCACACAGGCGATGCGCATGAATACTTCGGAATACCTGCAGGAAGAGAGCCGTTTATTACCGGCAGAGGCAGAAATCAGCCTTTATCTGGACGAAGTGGACAATTTACGCAGCGATATTGACCGGATTGAGGCGCGGGTTCAGCGCCTGCAGGCTCAGCTGGACAATACTGATCAGGACAATAGTCTGGACGATGATAGCGACGGGAAAAACGGGTAACTCACCGGCATGAAATTTTTAATCCGTGTATTACGGCTGATCACCATTTTCCGGGTGATTATCAGACATGGTCTGGATGAGCTGCTGTTCAGCATTCCCTACCTGCGCCCGGTCAGCTTTGTTTACAAACTGTTTCCGTGGAACTGGCGCAGCAGAAAACACCGCTCCAGGGCAGAACGTATCCGACTGGCACTGGAAGACCTCGGGCCGATTTTTATCAAACTGGGTCAGATGCTCTCCACCCGGCGTGATTTATTAGCCGATGACATCGCGGATGAACTCAAGCTGCTGCAGGATCGTGTACCGCCCTTCCCCGGCCATGAGGCCCGCACACTGATCGAAAAAGCCTTTAAAAAGCCGGTTTCGGAAATTTTCAAGCACTTTGAAACTGAGCCGATGGCCTCGGCCTCAGTGGCACAGGTGCATGCTGCCACGCTATGGAATGGTGAGGATGTGGTCATCAAGGTTCTGCGTCCCGGTATCGAGAAAACCATCCGCCAGGATATTGAGCTGATGTATATCATGGCCCGGCTGCTGCAGCGTTACTGGCGGGAAGGCAGGCGTCTGCGCCCGGTTGAGGTGGTGCGCGAGTACGAGAAAAATATTATTGATGAGCTGGATATGCAGCGTGAAGCGGCTAATGCCAGTCAGCTGCGACGTAACTTTGAGGGCTCAGCTGACCTCTATATCCCGGAAGTTTACTGGGATTACACACGACCGAATATGATGGTCATGGAGCGGATTCGCGGCATTCCGGTCGGCAATATCGATGAACTGAAAGCCAGTGGCATTAACTTTAAACGTCTGGGTGAGCGGGGCGTGGAAATATTTTTCACTCAGGTGTTCCGGCATAACTTTTTCCATGCCGACATGCACCCCGGTAATATTTTTGTTGATCCCGGCAATCCGGCTGACCCGCGTTATCTGGCGGTGGACTTTGGTATTGTCGGCACATTATCCCCAGCAGATCAGCGTTATCTGGCAGAAAACTTTCATGCTTTTTTTAACCGCGATTACAAGCGGGTCGCGGAATTGCATGTTGAATCCGGCTGGGTACCTTCCAGCACACGGGTCGATGAGTTCGAGTCCGCTATCCGTTCGGTCTGCGAGCCGATTTTCCAGCAGCCAATCAGCCAGATTTCTTTCGGTAACCTGCTGCTGCGCCTGTTCCAGACCGCGCGCCGCTTTAATATGGAAGTGCAGCCGCAACTGGTGCTATTGCAGAAAACGCTGCTGAATATTGAAGGGCTGGGACGACAGCTGTATCCGGAGCTGGATTTATGGACGACGGCCAAACCATTTATTCAACGCTGGATGGATGAGCAGGTCGGCGTGCGGGCTCTGCTTAAAGGTGCGCAATACAACCTACCCAAGCTGCTGGAAAACCTGCCTTATATGCCAAACCTGTTATTTGATGTGGTGCAGCAAACCAGCCGGCAACAACTCAAAATGCAGTGGGAGTCACAGCAGCTGGAGCAGATGCAGCAACAAATGGCACGCAATCAGCGCAGTACCGTGCTGACTGTGGCGGGCGGTGCATTGCTGATTACGGCGACACTGACCACAACTTCACCCTTGTTACCGGCAGTAATGGGGATGTCATTACTGAGCTGGGGGTTTGGGGTGGCTGGACTGGCATTATTGAGCAGAGGCATTTTAAAGCAGTAACGCTAAAATAAAAAAGATTAAGTCCTGTAAAAGCAAAATAGATGACTATCTTCATCATCCTGTCATGAAAATCTGTAAATCTTAGCCCATTGTTATTGACCATATTATTTTGGGAGAAAACCATGGTTTACAAAAATGCTCATGATGAAAGCAGCAACCTGAAAGATGATCAGGATGCGGACTTTACCCGTCTGGTTGACCGGGCACTGACCCGGCGGCAGTTCTTACTCGGTGCCGGTGTTACCGGATTCGGTGCTTTCTTTATGACCTCACCACTGGCGCAGGCGGTACAGGCCGGCACCGATAAAACGGCGGAGGCCGGGATATCAAAGCTGATGGGCTTTAAGGCAGTACCGGTCAGTACCGCTGATACCGTGGTGGTACCGGAAGGTTATGAAGCCAGAGCATTGATGTCATGGGGTGATCCGATTTTTGCGGATGCACCGGAATTTGATCCTTCCGGCAAGCCAACAGCCGCTGCGCAGGAACAGCAGTTCGGCGATAATACCGATGGTATGGCGTTGTTCCCCATTGATGAAAATCGTGCAGTGCTGGCAGTGAACAATGAATACATCAATCCGGAACTGATGTTTGCGCATCAGGGTAAGGAGATGAGCGCTGAGGATGTGAAGGCCGCCCAGGCTGCCCACGGTGTAACCATTGTTGAGCTGGTCAAAGGTGACAACGGCTGGAAGGTTGATCGTGCCGGTAAAATGAACCGCCGCATTACTGCCAATACGCCGATGGAAATTACCGGCCCGGCAGCAGGGCATGAATTGCTGAAGACGGCAGCTGACAGCACCGGTACCAAGGCACTGGGCACGTTTAATAACTGCGCTAACGGCCACACCCCCTGGGGTACTTATCTGACCTGCGAAGAAAACTTCCACGGCTATTTCGGTGCGGGTGCGGCAGCTGATGATGAGGAAGACCAGAAAGGGGCAAAAATCGAGGTCAGCGATGAGCTTAAACGCTATGGTATCAAACCGTCAGAAAAGCGTTATCAGTGGTCTTACCATGATGAGCGGTTTGACTTTACCAAAAACCCGAATGAGCCGAACCGGCATGGTTATGTGGTGGAAATTGATCCGTTTGACCCGCAATCCATCCCGAAAAAACGTACCGCACTGGGTCGTTTCAAGCATGAGAACGCCGAGCTGGTGGTGAATGGTGATGGCCATGTGGTGGTTTATCTGGGTGATGATGAGCGCGGGGAGCACCTGTACAAATTCGTCTCCAACGGTAAATACAGCGAGTCTGATAAAGCGGCCAACCGTGAACTGCTGAGTGAAGGTACTTTGTATGTGGCTAAATTCACTGCTGCAGACGGCGAACTGCAAGGCAAGGGGGAGTGGCTGGAGCTGACTCATGGCAAGCATGGCCTGACCGCTGAAAACGGTTTCGCTGACCAGGGTGAAGTCGTGGTTAAAACCCGTATGGCGGCCACCCAGGTGGGAGCCACCACGATGGATCGCCCGGAGTGGGTAGCCGCACACCCTGACAAGCAGTCAGTTTACTGCACCCTGACCAATAACAAGAACCGGGGCAAGGAAGGTCAGCCGGTGGGTGGGCCGAACCCGCGTGAAAACAATGTCTACGGCCAGATTGTACGCTGGAAACCAGCCGGTGGTGATCATACTGCCGCTGAATTTGACTGGGATATTTACGTACTGGCCGGTAACCCGACCGTACATGCTGAAGGCCTGAATTCCGGTAGTGCGAACATCAATAAAGATAATATGTTCAATAGCCCGGACGGTATTGGCTTTGATGCGGATGGCCGCTTCTGGATTCAGACCGATGGTAATTACTCCAATGAGAAGGATTTTGCCGGTATGGGTAATAACCAGATGCTGTGTGGCGACCCGGCAACCGGTGAAATCCGCCGCTTCATGACCGGGCCGGTGGCTTGTGAAATTACCGGACTGACGTTTACCCCGGATTACAAAGCAATGTTTGTCGGTATCCAGCATCCCGGTGAGGATCTGCAACCATCGAATTTCCCGGGTGGCGGTGACAGCAAGCCACGCTCCACGGTGATGGTGATTACCCGCAAGGATGGCGGCGTGATTGGTGCCTGAGCAGGACGGTAAAACCATTTAAGGCACAATGCTATAAACAGATGACTGGCTTCCAATACCGGAAGCCGGTGCGGACGTATCAGGTACTGCATACCGATCTGCTAAACGGGTAGTTTGATAGCTGTCGCCCTATTCCTCTTGCGGGCTAGCATCCACCCTATCAATATCCACCCAGTGATCATGCCAGATGAGATAAATATCGCGCAGGGACGGAATCAGCACCACCGCAACAGCCAGCAGCCACAACAGAAAAAACCACATCAGTGTATCGTCTGACTCGGGAATAAACTTGCCCAGCACGATGGCACTACCCGCCATCAGATAAAAACGGTTGGCAGCTTTTTGCATGTAATAGCCGACCTTGGGTTCCGGGTGATTACGGTTCATGGCATATAGAAATACCGATGCTCCGAAAAATAAGGGTAAAAAAGGAATAGGCAACAGGACAGCCGCAATGCTACCCCAGTTAAACATATAGGCACTTCGACGTGCTGACTGAGCGGTGATATGCATGATAATTACTCTTTTTTTACCCGGTTACTGTCTTAAATGTAACGAAGCCAGCTGGTGAGTGCACTGATAAAGCACAAAGATTTACCGCTAATCCTTTAAAGACCAAACTAAAACCTGTTTGAGCGTAGAATTAATGCTCAACTTAACTTTCTCAGGCAATAAGAATTAATCAAATGAAAATAATATCAAGTTCTATCGCTATTGCATTACTGGTCGCGTTATCAGGCTGTTCAACTCTTACCAAAGAGGGCTTGCAACCTGTTTCTGTCAGCTCTAAATCAACAGATGGGCAGCCTGTCAACGGTGCTCACTGCATGATGCAAAATGATAAAGGAAGCGGCGAAATTACCACACCAACAACTGTCAAACTAAAACGCTCAGATCAGGACTTAATCGTCAATTGTACAAAGCCAGGCTACCCTGATGGGAAGCTCAGAGCTATATCGCGGGCATCTTCAAGCTTATACGGTAATGCTATTTTTGGGGGTGTAATTGGCGCAGCGATTGATCATTCCAGTGGCAAGGCATACGATTATCCGAACCGGCTTGAGGTAACTATGGGTGACTCAATTATCGTAGACCGCAGAGATCGGGCTAAAAACTAACGTAACATTTACATAATGAGAAGACGGGATGGTTCCCATCTTCTCATGTCATCGGACATCACAGCTTAGGTGGATGACAATCAATCAACCCAGATCAGCCACCAGAGAAGCACGACTCGCTTCACTGACCTCAATCTCATAGCTATATTCAGGATGCTCAATCCCCATTTTCAAACCGGCACCGTCACGGGCGGAAACCACCATATCCGGTGTCAGCTCAAAACGCATGAAATGCACGGAAGAGGTTTTATCCTCAGTTTCCCGCTCCAGATCTTCATTGGTCACCGGATAAACCTTATCGAAACCATCCACCTGTACCCAGGTTTTCTTTTCAATCCCGATCAGTTTGGCCAGCCAGGCTTTACGCTCTGTCTCATCCGGAAATTCGATCATAAACGTCGCTTTCCAGTTGGCACCATCCGGAATCAGCGGATTGTAGGCTTCCAGCTCCTCAGCAATGCCATCAGCTTCGAAAATTTTCTCGATACGCAACATCTCCTGTACCTGATATTGCATGGTCAGCCGATCCTCAAAATACAGCGTGGCATTCGGCCCGATATGGATTTTACGGTTCTGCTTGTGCGCCATTACTCTGGCACGAAAATCATTACGCTGCTCCGCGTACTGTTCCAGACTCATCAGGTCTGCACGATCCAGTTTTTTCATTTCAACCTCCGGGTCTTAAAGACCGTAAGCAATTCGCAACATAGTCATCGGATGCGTTGGCGTTTTCGCATCCTCACCCAGCCCATTTTCAATCTGATGTCCGGCCATCGGGCAGTCACTGCCGTAGTAATCCGGCTCGGCCTGCTTCACTTTATTAAACACCGGACGACATATTTTCATCGACGTATCATGAAATTCGGTTTTCACCGCATAAGTCCCGTCATGCCCGGAGCAACGCTCCAGCAATTCCAGCTCAGTATCCGGAATCATCGACAGCAACTCCCGGGTTTTATAGCCGATATTCTGTACCCGCAAATGGCAGGAAGCGTGGTAACTGACTTTACCCAGCGACTTGCTGAATTCTTTGTTCAGCAGCCCTTCTTTTTCGCGCAGCATCAGGTACTCAAACGGATCAAAAATATGTTCTTTCACCCGCTGCACATCAGCATCGTCCGGGAACATCAGCGGCAGCTCCTGCTTGAACATCAGCACACAGGATGGCACCGGCCCGACAATATCCCAGCCCTGCTCAATCATATGGATCATTTCCGGCACATTAACTTCCTTCGCGGCAGCCACAGCCTCCAGGTCGCCCAGCTCCAGCTTCGGCATTCCGCAACACTGCTCTTTATCCAGCAAAGTGACCGGAATATGGTTGTGCTCAAACACCTTAACCAGATCTTCCAGAATATGCGGCTCGTTATAATTGCCGTAACAGGTGGCAAACAGCGCCACCTTGCCCTGTGTACGGCCAGCTGCCGTCGCTTCCACCTTAGCACGGGTCAGATTAGCATGGCTTCCTGCCAGACGTTTGCGACCGGTTTTGCTGTGGTACTCCGGAATTTTTGCATCGGGATGCACACCCAAAACCTGCTCCAGACCTTTGCGGAAGGTCTTGTTTTTATTCATGGTATTCACTACCTGTGCTACCACCGGAATACCCGCCAGCTTGCCCACCGTGTCGGTCGAACTCAGAATTTTGTCACGCGGCTTGGTTTCACCTTTTTTATACTTAACCGCCCTGGCACGCAGCATCAGATGCGGGAAATCAATATTCCACTCATGCGGCGGCGTATAAGGGCACTTGGTCATATAACACAGGTCACAGAGGTAACAGTGATCGACCACCTGCCAGTAATCTTCTTTAGCAACACCATCCACTTCAAACGTATCAGACTCATCCACCAGATCGAACAAAGTCGGAAACGAGTTACACAAACTGACACAACGACGGCAACCGTGGCACAGATCAAACACCCGCTCCATTTCCTCCATCACTGCTGCTTCGTTGTAGAATTCCGGATTTTTCCAGTCCAGTGCGTGGCGGGTGGGTGCTTCGAGACTACCTTCACGTTTCGGGGTGGCCATTAGTATCTCCCTGAGTAAAGTTTGTAATAGCGCTGCTGAATATAAAATCAGATATAGATACAGGCAGCCGTAGAATCCGGCAGCCTGTACGGTCAGTTTTTGCTATAGCCCGCGAACAGAGCGCATTGATACGCTTATCTGCCCGCAGGCCATTCTGACATGTGTCAGATAACCGGATTAGCTATCCAGGTTATCCAGTGCTTTCTGGAAACGGTTAGCGTGTGAGCGCTCGGCTTTAGCCAGTGTTTCAAACCAGTCCGCGATTTCATCAAAACCTTCGTCACGGGCTTCTTTAGCCATACCGGGATACATATCGGTATATTCGTGAGTTTCACCGGCGATAGCGGCTTTCAGGTTATCGCTGGTGCCGCCGATTGGCAGACCGGTAGCAGGATCGCCTGCTGCTTCCAGATACTCCAGATGTCCGTGCGCATGGCCGGTTTCACCTTCAGCAGTTGAACGGAAAACGGTGGAAACATCGTTATAACCCTCCACGTCCGCTTTTGCTGCAAAGTAAAGGTAGCGACGGTTAGCCTGAGACTCACCTGCGAAAGCGTCTTTCAGATTCTGCTCAGTTTTACTTCCTTTCAGTTCCATGTAGGACTCTCCTGTTGCATGTGGTTAAACAAATCGAATGGTTTTACGCTAATTTATAGGATCAGTAATGAACTTTCCAATCTATTATTATGAATGCATCCATCGAAAAAACAGAAAACATACTGATCGCAATAAACCCGGTATTACGATAGCACAATTGTGTAAGATACTGACAAATACCGTAGCATCGGTCATTTAAAATTCATACTGAATGGAGGAAGCAGAATGAATAGTCTTATCGCCGGGGACAGAAACAAAACCGTAACCCACCTGCTCATCGCCGGCTTGCTGAGCCTGCCGGTCGCCAGCCCCTTATCTGCCACAGAAACGCAGACAGCCACACCGGATTATGCACGCGAACAACGCCTGGGTGATGAGATTCGTGATGCCATTTTTGACGGTGAGGTCATCGAAATTAACGATGGCAACCGGGACTTTATGGCTATCCAGATGGATGCAGATGACGAGCCGAAAGGAGGCGCCATTATCCTGCATGGGCGCGGCTATCATTCTGACTGGGAAGACGTGGCTCACCCGCTGCGGGTCGGATTGGCAGAAAAGGGCTGGACAACACTGAGTATCCAGTTACCGGTACTGGAAAAACAGGCTAAATACTATGATTATGTCCCTCTGTTTCCTGAGGCCAAACAACGTATAGATGCCGCAATCCAACACCTGAGAGATCAGGATATTTCCCCCATTGTATTAATCGCCCACAGCTGCGGCGCACACATGGCGATGGACTGGGTACGGCAAAACGGCGATGAGAAGATTGATGCTTTCGCCGGACTGGGGTTGGGCGCCACGGACTATCAACAGTATATGGCTGAGCCTTTCCCGCTGGATAAAATGTCTGTGCCTGTACTCGATCTGTACGGTGAAAAAGAATTTCCTGCGGTGATTAAAATGGCACCGGAACGGCTGAAAATGATAAAGGCCGCTGGTAATGAAAAATCAGCACAGGCTATCCTGCCTGAGGCTGATCACTATTTTCACGGCAAAGGTGAAGAGCTTACCGGCGCAGTGGCTGAATGGCTTGACAAACTGTAGTCCGGAAGCACCGGGGTAGCCCACAAGCTACCCCGGAAAACAAGCAGAGAATCAGGATCAGGATATAACAATCAAACCGGGACGCGACAGGCTCCCGGAATACGACCAAAGCCAACCAGACGCTGTTTCCAGTAACCGGATATACTACTGGTTGTAACCTTTTGCCCGGCACGCGGGGCATGGACAAACTTGCCATCACCCAGATAAATACCCACATGGCTCACAGAGTTGCCACGGGTTTTGAAGAAGACCAGATCACCGCGACCTGCCTGCGGCTCCGGCACTTTAACCGCAACGCGATACTGCTCAGCCGCGGTACGGGGCACCTGAACATTTGCACCCTGTTTCAGCGAGTGCTGAACCAGACCGCTGCAGTCAAAACCGGTTTTGGGTGATGCACCGCCCCAGACATATTTCTCGCCAATCTGCTTACTGGCGTTATAAATAACCCGCTCTACTTTTTGCTCAGCTTTTTTGGCTTCCAGGCGCTTTTCTTCCTGCTGACGCTCCCAGCGCGCCAGATAAAAGTCACGCCCTTTTGACTTTTCAGAACCACCGGAGTTAACCGGCTTAGCCACATGATTAACGGGCGGTGCTGTACGGGCTGGTGCGGCAGGTTGTGTTGCTTTTTTCTCAGCAGCCTGCCGTCTGGCCAGCTCAATACGGCGCTTTTCTGCAGCCTGCTGCTGACGCTGTTTTTGTGCCTGCTGTGCATTTTGTGCCGCTGTTATTGCCGCTGCTTTTTTCTGTTGCTCTGCTGCCTGTTGTTTTGCCTGATAACGGGCATGATATTTAGCCCGCAACAGCTCCTGTTCGCGTAAGACCCGCGCTGCTTCTGCTTGCCGCTGCTGTTGCTGCTTCTCTGTCTGCTGCCCAGCCTTCATCCGGGACATATTGTTAGTGGCAGCCGGCTTTACCGCACTGGCAAACGCCTGCTGGTGTTGCGCCTGACGCAAACGATCAGAGCCGGGAGTGCGCACCCCTGCCGGTTGGATAATATATGTATTTCCCGTCGCTACGGCTCTTTGCACCTGCACCGCAGGACGCTCTGCCCCGGACGACACACACCCGCTCAGAGGCAAAACCAGCAAACCACCACACCCTATCAACATCACTTTAAGGCTTTTAGTTACCATCCCTCTCAACCTCCTGAAACTATGGTCAGGAAACCCGGCGCTTATATTGCCCCGGTATTTCTGCCATAGAAAATTTCTGACATTTCTTTACGCAACCGCTGTTCTATTTTGAGCAACTCCCGGGCGGTATATCCGGACTTGCCCAAGCCAAACAAATAGTTCTCGATATCGAAATCCTTCAATAGCATTTTGGTATGGAAAATAGACTCCTGATACACATTAACGTCGATCATCGAGTAGCGGCGCTTGGTATCCGGAGCCATGAAATTCTGAATCGAATTAATTTTGTGGTCAATAAAATGTTTCTTACCACGAATATCACGGGTGAAGCCACGTACCCGGTAATCAACGGTTACGATGTCTGACTCCAGACTGTGGATCAGATAATTCAGCGCCTTCAGCGGTGAAATCCGTCCACAGGTTGATACATCAATGTCGGCACGGAATGTACTGATACCATTATCCGGGTGACTCTCCGGGTAGGTATGCACCGTCAGGTGACTTTTATCCAGATGCATGACCACATCATCCGGCAATGGCCCCGGCTGCGCCGTGTTGGACAGTTGTTCTTCACTTAATACCGGCTCTTCCGAAACCAGAATCGTCACACTGGCACCCTGTGGGTCATAATCCTGACGGGCAATATTCAAAATGTTGGCACCGATAATATCGGCCACATCGGTCAGAATATTGGTCAGACGTTCCGCATTGTATTGCTCATCAATATAAGCCAGATACTCGTCCTGTTGCTCAGGCCCGTTGGCATAACAAATATCGTAAATATTGAAACTCAGGGTTTTGGTCAGGTTGTTAAACCCGTGCAGACGAATCTGCTTCTGATGCCGTTTCTTCAAGAAGCTGCCACCTCCAGGACTTCATAGTCGTGTGTGATTTCGGCTGTTTTACCCAGCATCAGAGACGCGGAGCAGTATTTTTCAGCCGACAGATTGATTGCCCGCTTAACACGATCCTCAGACAGATCATGACCTTCAACAACGAAGTGCAGGTGAATTTTAGTGAAAACCTTAGGCTCGGTATCCGCACGCTCCGCAGAAATATGTACGGTACAATCCTTAATGGCCTGACGCGAACGTTGCAGGATCATCACTACATCGATGGAGGCACAGCCCCCGAGACCCAACAATAACATTTCCATCGGACGCACGCCAAGGTCACGTCCGCCAACATCCGGCGAGGCATCCATTACAACGGAATGGCCACTGCCGGACTCACCGACAAAACTCATATTATCCAGCCATTTCACTCTCGCCTGCATGCACATACCCCGGGTAAAGAGGCTAATTTTAATCCTCCGACATCACAGTTACCAGTATTTTGATCTGGCTCATGACACCCTGACATCACCGTGCTAAATTACGGGCAATTTAATTCGATATAAACAAGGAGACAGAGGATGTTCGGAGAAGCACACGATTTATTACACGAATTCCCGGAACACAAAGAACGTATTCATACACTAAAAATGGAGAATAACCATTTTGCACGCCTGTTTGATGAATACCATGAACTGGATCACCAGCTACATCGTATTCAGCAGGAAATTGAAACCCCTTCAGATCAGGTGGTTGAAGAACTGAAGCTGAAGCGCTTGCACCTGAAAGATGAACTGTTGGGCATGATTACCGCCTAAATCATTATAGTTACAGCACTCAGGCCAGTTTTGCCTCAATGACATCCATCAGCAATCCGGCAATATTGGCCTGATACAAAGCATCCAGCTCGCGGATACAGGTCGGACTAGTGACGTTAATCTCAGTAACATAGTCCCCGATCACATCCAACCCAACAAACATCAGCCCAAACTCCCGAAGCTTGGGCCCGATAGTCTGACAGATTTCCAGCTCACGCTCAGTCAGTTCCCGCCCGACACCGCTGGCTCCCGCAGCCAGATTGCCACGGCTTTCACCTTCTGCCGGAACTCTGGAATAGCCATAGGGAAACGGTTCACCATCAATCATCAGAATCCGTTTATCACCCTGCTTAAACTCAGGCAGAAACTGTTGCGCTATCACAGTGCGTCGGCCATGGTCAGTAATCGTTTCCAGGATAACGGAGGTATTCGGATCATCCTGATGCACCTGAAAAATCATCGCCCCGCCCATGCCATCCAATGGCTTGACCACGATGCTCTGCTGCTCGGCAAGAAACTCACGAATCCGTGCCATATCCCGCGTCACCCGTGTCGCCGGTGAAAATTCCGGGAACCAGGCAGTAAACAGTTTTTCATTGGCACCACGTATACTGGCCGGTTTATTAACCACCAGCAAACCCTGTCGTTCCGCCAGCTCCAGCAAGTACGTGCTGTAAATATACTCCATATTAAACGGAGGATCTTTACGCATCAGCACAGCATCCAGCTCATGTAATGGCTGCACGATCGTTTCACCCGGCTCAAACCATTGCTGCGGATTATCATCCACCGTTACGCGGGTCATTCCTGCAAACACAACCCCGTCATCCGCATACAAATCAGCCTGTTGCAGATAGAGTATTTCCCAGCCGCGGCGCTGGACTTCCAGCATCATGGCAAAGGTACTGTCTTTTTTAATATTGATGGATTCGATCGGATCCATGATGAAACCGATGCGACGGGCAGACTGACTCATAAGTGGTTCTCTGATTTCGGGGTACGGGCAATTAACTCCTGTACCGCCTGACGAGGCGACAAATCCTCATAAAGAATGCGGTATACAATTTCACAAATCGGCATTTCCACGCCTTCACGCCCGGCCAGCTTACCGACAGAACGGGCAGACTTAGCTCCCTCAACCGCCTGACCAATTTCGGCAATCGCTGCATCCATTTGTTTACCCTGCCCCAGTGCCAGCCCCAAACGACGGTTACGTGACTGATTATCAGTACAGGTCAGTACCAGATCACCCACTCCTGCCAGCCCCATCAGAGTTTCCGGCTGCGCCCCCATCTTCACGCCCAGACGCATAATCTCGGCCAGGCCACGGGTAATAATCGCGGCACGGGCATTAGCACCAAACCCGAGACCATCGGAAATACCGGCAGCAATCGCCAGCACATTTTTAATCGCCCCGCCCAACTCAGCACCCACCACATCGTCACTGGTATATACCCGGTAGTTATCGCCGTGAAAGGCCTGCGCAATAGCCTGGCCAAACTCACGATCCGAGGCAGCAACCGTCATCGCCGTAGGCAAACCTTTCGCCACCTCAGTGGCAAACGTTGGCCCTGAAACCGCCGCATAACGGCAACCCGGCAACTCCTCTTCCACAACTTCATGCAACAACTTGCCGGTATCCAGCTCCAGCCCCTTGGTAGCCCAGGCCAGATTGCCACTGCCGACCAGCGGAGCCAGCTGCTTTAGCAGGGTTCTGAACCCGTGGCTGGGAACGACGACCAGATGATCGCCCGCCTTGCCTGCGACCTCAGCCAGATCAGCAACACAATGCAGGTTATCAGGGAATATTACGCCGGGCAGATAACGCGCATTCTCACGCGACACCTGCAACTGGCTAATATGACCCGCATCAATATCCCAGAGCCAGACCTGCAAACCATTACGGGCCAGCTGCAGCGCCAGCGCAGTCCCCCAGGAGCCGGCACCGTAAACAGCGATTGAGCGGATCACATTTGTCATTATGCCGTCTGCCCTCAGGCTTCCGCAGTACCGGGGTTTTCACCCTGCGCTGCCTGAGCCGCTGCAGCCTGCTGCTCCTGCAAACGCTTAGCGTATAAAGAGTCAAAATTAATCGGTGACAGATGCATTTCAGGGAAGCTGCCTTTTGACACCAGACCAGAAATCACTTCACGTGCATACGGGAACAGTGTATTCGGGCAATAAGCAGCCAACAGATGATTCAGCTGAGCCTGCTCATAACCGGAAATAAAGAACACACCAGCCTGCTTGACCTCAACCAGAAATGCGACTTTTTCTCCGCTTTTCACGGTAATAGTCAATGACAACTCAACCTCATAATTGCTGCCGGGTACTACATTAACACTGGTATTCAGATCCAGATCAGTATCCGGCTTCCATTCCTCAGTAAAGACAGCAGGAGAGTTTGGCGCCTCAAAAGAAACATCCTTCACATAAATACGCTGAATAATAAACTGCGGCTCTTGTGCTGCCTGTGCTCCCTGTTCGGGTTGTGGTACCTGATTTTCTTCAGCCATGCTGACTACCCTATTCCTTCGTTAGTAATACATATTATAAAAATACGCAGGCCAATCTGCGCCTGCGACATACAAAACAGCCAGGGTAAACACACTACACTTCCGGACTGTCACTCAATCATTCCTGCCAACTTACCGGGGGCAAATAAACCTATCCCAGGTTCTGCCTTACCCAGGCAGCAATTTGCTGCGCACCCATAGCACCTGAAATCCGGCCAGCTTCCTGACCACCCTTAAACAGAATCATGGTAGGAATACTACGGATGCCATAAACCATACCCGCCTGCTGATCAGCCTCGGTATTAACTTTGGCCAGACGTACTGCCGGCTCCAGCTCAGAAGCCGCCTGCGCAAATGCCGGAGCCATCTGGCGACACGGGCCGCACCAGGGCGCCCAGAAGTCGACCAGCAAAGGCACTTCACTTTTTTGTACATGACGCTGCAGCTGTGCCAGATTAAATTCTACCGGCTGACCGGTGAACAATGGCTGATTGCAGGCACCGCAGTGCGGATTACCGGAGGTTTTTTCTTCCGGAACCCGGTTAGTTTTATGACAGTGAGGACAAACTATATGCATCAACTTAACCCCAGTAATTTATCCAGCTCACCCGAACGGTTAATCGCAGCAAGCTCGTCATAACCACCCACGTGATGCTCATCAATAAAAATTTGCGGCACGGTATTCCGCCCGCTGCGCAGACTCATTTCATCCCAAAGCTCAGGGTTATTCCCCACCGGAATATCCTCAAACTCAATACCCTTACGCTTTAGCAGCATACGCGCCCGCATGCAGTAAGGACAAAAGCGGGTGCTGTACATACGCACCAATGGCTGATCAGACTCACTCATGCTTCATCTCATCGCTTGCTTACCGGCAGATTGGCACTTTCCCAGGCCATAATACCACCCGATAAATTATTTACATTAGTAAAGCCGGCCTTAGTCAGCACACCACAGGCATGCCCGGAACGGTTTCCGCTGCGGCAATAAACCAGTACCGGTTTATCCTTATGCGCCTCCAGCTCGCTCACCCGCTTGGCCAGATCACCCAGCTTGATATGACGGGCACCCTGGATTTTGCCATCCTTCAACTCTTTCGGCTCGCGTACATCCACCACCACCGTCTCATCCCGGTTCATCAGCAACACAGCCTGATTAACATCAAGCTGCTTGTATTTGCGCGTCAGCCGGGAAAACTCAGTCCAGATAATCAGACCCAGTACCGCAATAAAGCCCATCACCAAAACGGGGTGATTTTGGGCAAACACCATATATTCATTCACTGTGACATTCTCCAGAAACCGGAGTTAAAGATATACAGATGATTGCAAAGCGTAAACCCTTTGCAAGGAGAAAAGGACAAGATCAACAACAAAAACGGAAAACCTGACACACCCGGAACACTGAAATCGCTTAGTGCGAATGACAGAACACTTCCTGCATCATACTGATCAGGCGCAGCGTACGGTAGTCCCCGACCTTATAAAACACACGGTTCGCATCTTTACGGGAGGTCAGAATTCCCTTGTCGCGGAGAATCGCCAGATGCTGGGAAATATTACTTTGCGAGGTACCGACATGTTCAACAATATCCTGCACGTTGACCTCATTATTCCCCAGTACGCAAAGGATTTTCAGACGCAAAGGGTGCGAAATCGCCTTTAGTGAACGGGAGGCACGATCAATATCCTCATCCTTAGCCAACATTGAGGCTATCGGATCATAATCCTTATTAAAATCAGTCTGATTTGTGTCTGTCTGCATGTAATACCTTGCCAAACGCCTGAGTTGCTTTATGATACCCAAACAGCATTGGGTGCTAGTGTATCTATATTAGTATACTTGGATAATATAATATACTTTATTACGAATATTGTCATTAACTTCATGACATACCTTAAAAAATTACCACTGTTTGAACACGACCCGACTAAAGAGATATCACGGATGAACAGCCTGCCAAAACGGATCTTGCCAGCCTGTCTGCTGATTTTGTTCAGCACATTTTCACTCTCCCTTCAGGCTGATGCCCTGAGCGACAAGAAAAAAGTGGAGCGGGAGATCAAAAAAATATCCACCGAAATCGGCAAAAAGAAAGAAGAGTCCAGCTACTTAAACAGCCAGGTTAGCAAACTGGAGCAGGAACTGGGTGAGCTAACCCGCCAGCAACATGAAACAGAAAAAAAGATTGAAGCCGCTCAGGCCAGAATACGCGATGCCGACATAGAGAAAACCGAATTAAATGACAAACTGAAATTGCAGCAAACCGCCCTCGCCCAGCAACTTCAGGCCATGCATACTGCGGGTGAACAATCGCATTTACGGCTGTTGCTGTTACAGGACAAACCGGCGGACATCAGCCGTAATATCCAGTATTTCAATATCCTCAACAAACACCGTGCAAAAAAGATCAAGGAGATCAACGAAACCAGTAGCAAACTGGAAGCGGTAACCAAACTGGCAGCTCAAGAGCGTACAGAGCTCAAGGGGCTGGATGAGCAGCTGGCGTTACAGAAGCAGGAAGTCGAAAAGAAACTGGTTTCGCGTGAGCAGGCATTGAAAGCTGTCAATAGCGAGCTAAGCAGCAAAGAGAAGCGCTTCCGCCAACTGAAGGATCAGGAAAATGCCCTGCAAAAGGAAATAGACCGCATAACCCGTGCTGCAGAACAGAGACGCCGGGCAGCCAATGCGCAACGTGAGGCAGAAGCAGCACGTCGCACAGAGGCGCAGCGACAGGAAGCGGCCCGTCTGACTGAACAAAAACGCAGGCAGCAGCAGACTCAGGCTGCGGCACAAAAACCTCAACCCGCCCCCGCCGCCCCGCAGGCAGCAAAGCCGGTAGTCAAAGCAACCGGCAAACAGGTCACCACGACCAAAACCCCTAATCAGCCATTCTCCCGTATGCGTGGTAAACTATCCTGGCCGGTCAATGGCCGGGTTTTGTATAACTACGGCTCCAGGCGGAATGAGAAACAACACTGGAAAGGCATTGTTATTGAAGCCCCCGGTGGCGCCAGTGTAAAGTCTATCGCACCGGGAACCGTGGTGTTTGCCGGCTGGATGGAGGGCTACGGGCATCTGATTATCATTGAGCATGACCGGAATTATCTCAGCTTGTATGGTTATAACCGGGCCGTATTCAAACGGGTCGGACAACGGGTAAATGCCAATGAAAGCATTGCGGCAGTCGGAAATTCCAGCGGACAAGCCCGTAATGCGCTTTACTTTGAAATCAGAAAAAATTCAGCACCACAAAATCCCGCAAGCTGGCTGCGGAAATGATAGACTCAGTATCGGCTTGCTTGCCACCACATAAAATAGCGGCTCTTGATTTTCATGCGGTCGCTCATATATATAATTAGATTCGGCAAAGTTGCCTGGAGATTAAAGTACATGCATTCAAATAAACGCCTAATTATTGGCACTTTGGCCGGTGCTATTATCGGTGTAACCGCCAGCATCAGTCTGAACGTATTTGCCTTTAAGCAGAGCGTGGACGAACAACAGGCACTGCCACTGGAGCATTTGCAAAAATTCACCGAAGTGTTTGCCCGGATCAAGCAGGACTATGTAGAAACACCGGACAGCAAGGAAATGATGAACAATGCCATTCGTGGCATGCTGACCGGACTTGACCCGCACTCTGATTACCTGGATGAGGAAGCGTTTAAGGAACTGCAGGTTGGCACAACCGGCGAGTTCGGCGGACTGGGTATAGAAGTCGGCATGGAAGATGGCTTTGTTAAAGTCGTTTCTCCGATTGATGACACCCCCGCACAACGGGCCGGATTAGAGGCCGGTGACCTGATCATTCGTCTGGACGACAAACCTGTCAAAGGCATGACCCTGAATGATGCCGTGAAAGTCATGCGCGGTAAACCCGGCAGTGAAATCAAACTGCTGGTCGTGCGTGAAGGAAAAGACACGCCTTTCACCATCAGTATTATCCGCGACATTATCAAGGTACAAAGCGTCAAAAGCCGTCTGCTGGAAGAAGGTTACGGTTATCTGCGTATTTCCAGCTTCCAGTCGCGCACCACTGAGGCACTCCTTGAAGCTATCGACAAACTGGAAGAAGAAAATAAGGGCGACCTGAAAGGTATTGTACTGGATCTGCGTAATAATCCGGGCGGCGTGCTGAATGCCGCAGTCGGCGTTTCTGATGCGTTCCTCAATGATGGCAAAATTGTTTATACCGAAGGCCGGGTAGAAGATGCCAAAATGGAATACAATGCCCGTCCAGGCGATGAAATCAATAATGCGCCGATTGTAGTACTGGTTAATCAGGGCTCTGCCTCAGCCTCGGAAATCGTTGCCGGCGCCTTGCAGGATCATAAACGTGCCCTGATTCTGGGTCAGAAAACCTTTGGCAAGGGCTCGGTACAGACTGTATTGCCATTGGATGAAAAGACTGCACTGAAACTGACAACGGCACGTTATTTCACACCAAATGGCCGTTCAATCCAGGCTGAAGGCATCCAACCTGATATTGAAATCCAGCCACTGCGCCTGGCTGAAGATCAAACTCAGCAAGGCGAGGAAATCGCGCCATTGTCCGAGAAAGACTTTGCAAAACACCTGAGCAACCCGACCATGCCGGAAGGCGAGGATGCACCTGCACAGGACGCCAAACCTGAGATCGAAGTAAAAAAAGGCGAAGCCAAAGACAAGTCACTGGCAAAAGATGATTATCAGCTTTATGAAGCGCTAAATATCCTCAAAGGCATGAATCTGGTACTGAAACTGAAAAAAGGTGATGCCAGCTAAAGTAACACTCTCCCTCGCAGTCTCCCCTTTTCTCAGGGGAGACTGCAGTTTCAACCTCGTTATTCACTCCCAAAGAAACAGGAATCCCAATGGCCGAACTCACTCATTTCAACACCAAAGGTGAGGCTCATATGGTGGATGTAGGCAACAAAGATATTACGCACCGCCGTGCTATCGCTGAAGGCTATATCGAAATGCTGCCTGCCACACTGGACAAGATTATTCAGGGCGACCACAAAAAAGGGGATGTACTGGGCATTGCCCGTATCGCCGGGATCATGGCCGCTAAAAAAACCGCTGATTTCATTCCGTTGTGTCATCCGCTGGCGCTGACCAAAGTGGATATTGAGCTGGAACCGGAGAGCGTCACTGCACCACGGGTTATTTGCCGGGCCACCGTGGAAACCAAAGGCCAGACCGGTGTTGAAATGGAGGCACTGACCGCTGTGCAAATCAGCCTGCTGACTATTTATGATATGTGCAAAGCCGTTGACCGCGGCATGATCATCGGTAATACACGCCTGCTGCATAAAGCCGGCGGTAAGTCCGGCGTCTGGACAATCGACGCGTAAAACCCGCAGCATTAGCCACAGCAGCTACAATCCAATACACTACCGGACATCAATGAAATGACCTGTCCGGAGTTTTCACATGAGTTTCAGCGGTTCTGAAAAATACATCGCCACCCCTGATCTGCAACTGGCGGTTAACGCCGCCATTACCCTTGAACGCCCTCTGCTGATCAAAGGCGAGCCCGGAACCGGGAAAACCCTGCTGGCCGAAGAAGTTGCAGCATCACTGGGCCTGCCGCTGATTCAGTGGCACATTAAATCCACCACCAAAGCACAACAGGGACTGTACGAATATGATGCTGTATCGCGCCTGCGTGACTCGCAACTGGGAGATGAAAAAGTCCACAACATCGCCAACTACATCAACAAGGGCAAATTGTGGGAAGCCTTTACCAGCGAACGCCAGGCCGTTCTGCTGATTGATGAAATCGATAAGGCCGACATTGAATTTCCCAATGACCTGCTGCTGGAACTGGATCGCATGGAGTTCCATGTTTATGAGACCGGTGAAACCGTAAAAGCCACGCATCGCCCGATCATTATCATCACCAGTAATAACGAAAAAGAGTTACCGGATGCTTTTCTGCGCCGCTGTTTCTTCCATTTCATTAACTTCCCCGACAAGGAAACTATGGGCCGCATTGTCGAAGCCCACTACCCCGGCATCAAACAGCAATTGGTCAGCCGGGCGCTGGAAACCTTTTTCCAGCTACGCGAAGTGCCCGGACTGAAAAAACCACCCTCAACCTCCGAACTGATCGACTGGCTCAAGCTGCTGTTATCCGATGACTTGCCGGAACAGGTTTTACAGGAAGCCGATCCGCGTAAAGCTATTCCGCCGCTACACGGTGCACTAATAAAGAATGAGCAGGATGTCAGCCTGCTGGAAAAACTGGCCTTCATGCACCGCCGCAACAGTCGCTGAGGGCTGATCATGCTGATCAACTTTTTCTACACTCTGAAAAACCATGAGTTACCGGTTTCCATCCGCGAGTTTCTGGATTTTCTCGCTATTCTGGATACCGGCATGGCCTTTGCTGACGCCGATGAGTTCTATGCACTGGCGCGTACCAGCCTGATCAAGGATGAGAAATACTTCGACCGCTTTGACCTGGCGTTCGGACACTTTATGCAGGGTGTGGAAGCATTTGAAGGCATGCCGGACATGCTGATTCCGGAAGACTGGATACGCTCAGGAAAACTGTCGGCTGAGCAAATCGCCAGGCTGAAAGCACAGGGTTTTGATAACCCGGAAGAACTGCTGGAGGCGCTGAAAAAACGCTTTGATGAGCAGAAAAAGCGCCATCAGGGTGGCAGTAAATGGATTGGTACCGTCGGCACCTCACCATTCGGTAACTCCGGCGAGCATCAGAATGGTGTACGCATCGGGGGTGAAAGCCGCAACCGCATGGCTTCCAAAATTTGGGAGCAACGTCAGTTCCGCGATCTCGACCAGACACTGGAACTTGGTACGCGCAATCTGAAAGTCGCATTAAGAAAATTGCGGGTGTTTGCGCGCAGCGGTGCTGCCGACCAGCTGGATCTGGACGATACGATACGTTCTACCGCACAAAACGCCGGTTATCTGGATCTGAAGATGGTTCCGGAAAAGCATAATGCAGTGAAGGTATTGCTGTTTTTCGATGTCGGCGGCTCCATGGATGATCATATCCGCACCTGCGAAGAACTGTTTTCTGCCGCCACCGCTGAGTTCAAACACCTCGAATACTTTTATTTCCACAACTTTATCTATGACTTTCTGTGGAAAAATAATCTGCGCCGCGGCAGTGAGCGCCACATGACACAGGACATCATCAACACCTATGGCAATGACTACAAAGTGATCTTTGTCGGCGATGCGTCAATGGCCCCCTGGGAGATCAGCCATATCGGCGGCAGCATCGAATACTATAATCAGGAAGCCGGTGTTACCTGGATGCAACGCATACTGGACAAATTCCCCAAACTGGTCTGGTTAAATCCGGAGCAGGAAAAGCACTGGGGTTACTCACAAAGCACCGGCATGATCCGTCAGATAATTGGTGAGCGCATGTACCCGCTCACCGTCAACGGGCTTGAAGCAGCGATTGATGAGTTACGCCGCTGACCGCCGCGGCTCACGAATGCACGCCACCTGAGTTCAGGCTATTCAGAAACCGCCCTGCTTCCTGATAAACCTTCAGTGTTTCATCCGGCACCAGCTTTTCCATATTCATAAAAGCATGAATCATATCGTCGAAATGCAATAACTCCGCCTCAATGCCAGCCTGTTGCAACCGATCAACATACAGCCACCCTTCATCACGCAGCGGATCAAACTCAGCTGTCACCACTAAAGTGCGCGGATAAGCGGGGGTGACCTCCATAAATAATGGTGAAGCCTGCTTGCGGTCTTCCGCCTGCTGAAAGTAATGATCGAAATACCAGTGTATTTTTTCCGTGTGCAATAAAAAACCTTCATGGTTTTCTTCAATCGACGGCTGAGATAAGGTGTAATCCAGTGACGGATAAATCAACAGCTGTGCATCAATATCAATCGACTTATCATACTGCGCCCGGTGTGCCACTGTCGCGCTTAATGCCGCGCCCCCGCTGTCACCACCAATGCGCAAACTACGCTGATAGTTCACCCTGCGCTGATCCAGCACCTGCCAGACGAAACGTGCGGCATTATAAGCATCGGTCAGCCCCGCCGGATAGGGACATTCCGGAGCCAGACGATACTCCACCGAAACCACGATATGCTGAGTATTGACCGCCAGCTTGCGGCAAATCGGGTCATATAAGGAAACACTTCCGGCCATGTGACCACCACCGTGATAGTAAATCAGTACCGGCAGTGCCTTATGCTCATCAGGATGGTAAATCCGCACCGGCACCGGATAGGCGTTCGGCGCAATAATGATGTCATCCCGCACCCAGTGCATGGGGATTCGCGGATTAGTTAAACCACGGGTGAGATTATCCAGCCCCTCCCGGGTATTCACCGGCGTTTGTTTGTAGCCATTTCTGGCCGCCTCATCCAGCAGAGCATTCATCTCTGTCAGCCATTTATCCAGGCGCGGGGAAACAGTAGGCATATCTGACTCATCAGTTACTAATGAGTTGAAATCATAGCAGAGATAACGGCAAAGATGAGAAACAACCTGCTGCAAAAAAGCTAAAGAAAAAGATTTACATTAGAAAATTCTAATATTATTATATAACCCATATCGCAAACGAAGCACTTACAACTTCCACATAAATGCTAGGAGATAACATCATGAAATTACAAACTATTACTTTTGCTGCTTTAATCGCTCTGTCTACTGCCGCTTCTGCTGAGTTCTTTGACAATGGAACCGGCTACGGCAACGGCGTTGGTAATGGCCAAGCTTACACTACCGGTAACGGTCAGGCTTACAGCACAGCTGCTGGTGACGTAAACGGCTGGGGGCGTGGTAACGGCAACGCTGATGGCGAAGTGGAATTCCAGATCGTTTTTAAAGGCAAAGGCAAAAGCGACTTTGCGGCTGATGGTGCTGGTAAAGGCGCTACTAACGGCAACTGGTACACTGCAGCACAAGGCGACGGTTACGGTAACAGCTATGGTTACGGCAACGGCTACACGCAAAGCCAGCAGTAATAAAAATTCAGTGACTCGCTACTGCTGAAAAGCAGAGTGTTTCGGAGTCCTGAGAGGGTGAACGGGTAATCTTAAAGGGTTACCCGTTTTTTTTTGCCGGATATTTTACGCTATCCATCATAAATACCATCCGGCAGCTTTGACGGAGCAGCAGGCATCGCTCTCAGAAGCGGCTCAATATCAATCGCATCACCCAACATTTCCTTGGCATGTTTAACCGCCAGAGTCCGCTCACGGAAAAAGCGGTTTTCTCCAATATGCTGACTTAGCCCGGAACGCTGGAATGCTTCATAAACCCGTAACTTAATCCTCGCCACAAAAAACTCAATACCAGCTGACTTAAGACGGTCGGCCAGCTTTTCCAGCATTTCCTCGCCGGTTGAATCGACCTGATCCACTGCCTCCATATCAAGCACCAGCACTTTCAGCTTCGGCTTATTCGCCACACTATTCAAAATTTTGCCTTCCAGATAACCTGTATTGGCAAAATAAAGATCACCATCAAAGCGATATACCGCCACTGTCTCACTGGTCTGCAGGTGATGTCGCCTTGAATCACGCAAAGAACCATCCGGATGTCTGGCTACCTCAACAAAATTCGGTGACATGGTGCGATACAGGAATAGCCCCAGTGACAGCACCACACCCACCATAATGCCTTTTTCCAGATGCGGGGCAACCACTAAAGTCGCAAAAAAAGTAACCACGACCACAATGCCATCATGCGGTTCCACCTTCCAGGCATGCAAAACCGGCTCAAACTTAATCAGGTTTAGCACTGCCACCATAATTACCGCCGCCAGTGTTGCCTGTGGCAGGTGGTAAAGCAGCGGCGTCAGGAATAGCAGGGTAACAGCAACCAGCAAACCGGTAACAATCGAGGAAAAACCGGTACGCGCATCAGCGGCATAATTAACTGCAGAACGTGAAAATGAACCGGAAACCGCATAGCCCTGAAACAGGCCGGCAGTAATATTTGCGACACCTTGCCCGACCAGTTCCTGATTAGCGGAAAGACGTTGCCGGGTCTGTGAGGCAATCGCTTTAGAGACAGAAATCGCTTCCACAAAACCTATCAGGGCAATAATCATCGCTGACATAAACAACTGGGTAAAGTGACTGAAGTCTATTCTGGGAATACTGAAACCCGGCAAACCACTGGCAATATCACCGATCACCTGCCCGCCGAGCGCTTCAAAGCCCACTCCCCAGGAAATCAGCGTGCACAATACCACAGCGATCAGAACATTCGGCAAACTCGGTGCTACTTTCTTCAGATAGACCAGCACAAAAATTGAGAACACCGCAATAATCAGCGTCACTACATGTGTATGCGGAATACCCAGAAGAATGTTCCAGACCGTTTCATAATGATGTTCTCCGCTCTCAACGGAGATGCCGAACAGCTTGCTCAGCTGTGAGGTGGCAATAATCAATGCCGCAGCATTGGTAAAACCGATGACCACCGGATGTGAAAGGAAGTCGACCAGCTTACCCAGCTGCAGCAAGCCCAACGCCAGCTGAAAAATACCTACGGCAATCGCCAGAAAGGCCGCATAAAAAAGGTAGGTTTCAGTCGAAGGAGACTCCCCCAATATCGACTGCAATGAGGCCGCCGACATCAATGAAACAATCGCCACCGGCCCGGTCGCCAGTTGCCGGGATGAACCCCATAAGGCAGCAAACATCACCGGCAGGAATGAGGCATACAATCCCACGTAAGCAGGCAGTCCGGCCAGCTGTGCATAAGCCATAGATTGCGGCACCAGTACCAGTGCCACGGTCAGGCCGGCAACGGCATCCGCTTTTAATGTTTTAATATTTCTGAGCTCACCCAGCCAGGAATTGAACGGCGTAAAGCGTTCTTTCCAGTTAGCCAGAAGCACAGTTACCCAGCGTTTCATCCGTTACACTCTCCTGAAATTTCCCGCCCGGACTTGCCGGAGCGGTGAAATTGTAGGAAAAAGCCCGGAAACTGTCATTATCAACAAATAGATAGCCCCCCCCTGCTAACTCCGGCTATCCGTCGCTTGTGAAAGAGAAATCTACTCAACCGTCACTGACTTCGCCAGATTGCGCGGCTTATCCACATCGGTTCCTTTCAGCACAGCGACATGGTATGACAGCAACTGTAACGGCACGCTATACACAATAGGGGCCAGCAGCTCAGGCACAGATGGCAGCTCGATAATGTGCATATTGTCCTCAGCCTGAAAACCGGCATCCTTGTCAGCAAACACATACAGCTCACCGCCACGGGCACGCACCACTTCCAGATTAGACTTCAGCTTCTCCAGCAGACCGGTATTCGGTGCCACAGCAATAATCGGCATCTCACTATCCACCAGTGCCAGCGGGCCGTGCTTCAACTCCCCGGCTGGGTAAGCCTCGGCATGAATATAAGAAATCTCTTTAAGCTTCAAAGCCCCTTCCAGCGCCACCGGAAACTGCTCCCCACGCCCCAGATATAAGGCATGATGCTTTTCCAGAAAACGCTCTGCCAATGTTTCAATGACGGGATTCAGTGCCAGCACCTGCTCAATATAATCAGGTAACTTTAATAAATCAGCAGCCAACTGACTAACTACCCTTTTATCACCGCTATTGAGCTGAACCAGCAAACCGGTCAGCAACTGCATAGCCACTAACTGGGTGGTAAAGGCTTTGGTTGAAGCCACACCAATCTCAGGCCCTGCCATGGTCATCAAAGACAAATCTGATTCACGGGTCAGCGAGCTTTCCGCCACATTACAAATCGTCAGTGAAGCCAGACAACCATGATCCTGCTTCACTTTATCCAGTGCCGCCAGCGTATCAGCCGTTTCCCCGGACTGGGAAATGGTTACCACCAGCAAACCTTCACGCTTCGGTTGACGCCGGTAACGATACTCACTGGCCACTTCCACACTGCAGGGGATGTCGGTCAACGACTCAATCCAGTGTTTACCGATCAATCCGGCATGATAACTGGTACCACAGGCGATAAACTGAATTTGCTTCACCTGCTGCAATAACTCCGCAGCATTCGGGCCTTTAACACAACTAAGCACTTTATCATTGCTTAAACGGCCATCCAGCGTATTACGAATCGCCTGTGGTTGCTCGAAGATTTCCTTGAGCATGAAATGGCGGTATTCACCCAGATCGACACTGCTGTCGCTGATTCTGGACTCAACTACCGGACGTTCAACCTGCCGGCCTGATGCATCAAAAATCTCCACCTGATGGGTACGAATGCATGCCACATCACCGTTTTCCAGATAGATAAAACGATTGGTCACCGGTAACAAGGCCTGGGTATCAGAGGCAATAAAGTGTTCGCCTAAGCCGACGCCGATCACTAACGGACTGCCCTGACGCGCGATAACCATCGTATCAGGCTCATCCGGAGCCACTACCGCCAATGCATACGCACCATCCAGCTCTTTGCGTGCCGACATCACCGCTTTCAGCAAACTACCCTCACGCTTTAAGCGGTAATCAATCAGGTGCGCCACCACTTCAGTATCCGTTTCGGATTCAAAGACATAACCCAGCTCCGCAATACGCGCATGTACCGACTCATGGTTTTCAATAACACCGTTATGCACCACACCAATCCACTCGCCACTGAAGTGCGGATGAGCATTCACCTCAGCCGGTTTACCGTGTGTCGCCCAGCGGGTATGGGCAATACCAATCTTACCTTCCAGCGGATGAAGCGTCAGTTTCGCCGCCAGTTCAGCCACCTTACCCAGCGCACGCACCCGGCGCAGACGGTTACCGGACTCAATCACCGCAACACCGGCAGAGTCATAGCCGCGGTATTCCAGACGACGCAAACCTTCCAGCAGAATTTCTGTCACCGGGCGTTGTGCAACGGCACCTACGATTCCACACATTATTTCTTCTCCTTAACCGGACGTTTCCAGCCTTTGATGGTCACCTGCTTGGCCCGCGTCAGCGTTAACTGACCTGCCGGTGCTGTTTTACTGATGGTTGATCCGGCGCCAATAGTCGCATCATCATTGACCGTTACCGGTGCAACCAGCTGAGTGCCTGACCCGACAAATACCCGATCCCCGATCGTGGTTTTGAACTTATTAGCGCCGTCATAGTTACAGGTGATGGTGCCCGCACCGATATTCACATCAGCTCCCATTTCGGTATCACCCACGTAACTCAGATGATTCACCTTACTCCCTTTACCAATCAGCGCCTTCTTGGTTTCGACAAAGTTGCCAATTTTGGCGCCATCCGCAAGCAGTGTACCCGGGCGGATGCGTGCAAACGGGCCAATATCACAATTCTCAGCAATCACCGCCTCTTCAATATGGGTATTGGCCTTAATATGAGAACCATCTCCCACACTGACATTATTCAGCACACAATTCGGCTCGATAATCACGTGGTTGCCCAGCGTCACCTCACCCTGCAACACCACATTAATATCAATGAATACATCCTGCCCGGTGCTCACATTGCCCCGTATATCCAGCCGCGCCGGATCGGCAACAGTCACGCCTTCCAGCATCAGCGCCTCCACCTGACGACGCTGTGCCTCACGCTCCAGCCGCGCCAGCTGCACACGGTTATTCACCCCTTCCACCTCCAGCGGGTCGGCACACACTACCGTGCTGACAACGCCGCCTTCAGCCACCGCCAGCCCGACACAATCAGTCAGATAGTATTCACCCTGGGCATTCTGTGGCGTTAACTGCTGCAGCCAGCGTTTCAGATCCGCGCCACGGGCAGCGATAAAACCGGTATTGACTTCCTGAATTACCCGGATCTGCTCATCCGCATCTTTTTCCTCGACAATGGCCTGCACGGCACCCTGCTGATCACGCACAATACGGCCATAGCCAAACGGCTGCTCCAGCTTTGTGGTCAGAACCACCAGCGTATTGCCCTGCAACCCTTCCGCCAGACGCTGCAGAGTAGCGGGACGAATCAGCGGTACATCACCATAGGCGATCAGCACAATATCATCGTCAGCCGCCAGATCAATCGCCTGTGCAACGGCATGACCTGTGCCTTTTTGCTCGGCCTGTTGTGCCCAGTGGATATTTTCCCCCTGCACAGCCTCACAAACCTGCTCCCCGCCATGCCCGTAAACCACAGCCATCCGGACACAACCGGTCAGCTGACAGGCATCAATAACATGCTGCAACATCGGCTTTCCGGCGATGGAGTGTAATACTTTAGGCAGGGCTGAACGCATACGAGTGCCCTGCCCGGCGGCAAGAATAATGGGAAATATGTTCATCTGATATTTTATCTGGTCTGTTTTATTTTTTAATGGGTTGATGGGGTATATGCTGTTTACCAAACGGGTCAAACGGGTGTTGCCGGATCAGCAACACCCGTCAGACTGACCTTAGTTCATTCGGTTAAAAATTTCCTGCTGCAGACGCTCAATTAACATTTCTTCCAAACTACGGGGAGCTTCAGGCTGAGCCTGAGGAATCGGCGCAGTGTTATTGGCACTATTCGGCGTAATGGTGAAAGTAAATACGGTGGGCTCACCTGCCTTAACCTGAATCCGCTCCTGACCACGCATATCCTCGTAGCTGATATCAACCAGCACATCCTGTGGCGGCAGAGTTACTTCCGTAACGGATACATCATTAGCCGCTTTCAGGCGCTGACCATTTAAGGTGGACACATTGAAATTAACTTTCAGCGGCTGACCGGTCACTCCTGAAACCGCAATCAGCTGCAATATACCTTGTTGGGCCGGAACCTCAACCTGCTGCTGAACCGGTGGCCGGGCCGGTGCATTCTGATTCTGCGCCTGATTTACCGGGTTACGCGGAAAATCATCAATATTGAAAGTGATATTACTGGTTTTACCCTGTGCCACATCAATCTGCCTGCTCAGGCGTGACCCCATATGTACGGCAGTCACCTCATAGCGCCCCGGCTGCAGCTTGACTTCCGCATTTGAAACACCACGCATGCGCTTGACCCGGTTACCCTGCGCATCCGTAACGACAAAACGGCCGTTGCTTAGGTTTTGCCCAGCCGGTGCACGCAGGGCCATCCTCAATGTTCCTTCAGCTGGCGGAGCAGGCTGTACCGGAGCCTGTGCTGCAGGAGATTGCATCTCAAATACCTGCTGCACATTCCCGTTGGCCCGGATACCAATATTGCGCACAATATCCACTTTGCCCTGAGCTTTCACTGTGACTTTATAATCACCCGGACGTAACACAAACTCAGCCGCTTCCGCGTAGTTCTCTTTTGCAACATTCTGGCCATTCGGTAACTGCACATAAATATTCGACTTCAGAGGCGCCTTAGTGGTGGCAGCCTGAACCCTCACCGACAACCTGCCGGTACCTGCAGAAGCAGCCTGCTGCTGAGCTGGCTGAGTGGCCTGCTGTACTACCGGCTGTGGTTCTGCAGAAGGCAGGACGAAGTTTTCAGTCACAAACTCACCGGTAACGATTCGTACCATACGTGCACTTTTCTTGCCCTGGGCAATGACCGTGACCTCATAATACCCCGGAGAAAGATCGAAGCTGGCAGTATCGGCATCGTTAATATTAGCCACCACCTGATCCTGTGCATCACGAATCACAAACTGTCCCTTGACCGGCGTACCGGGTGCAGCCGGATCACTCAGGGTTAACTGCAAACCACCGTACTCATCAATCAGCTGCATATCCAGTTTTTCTTCTTCCTCTGTGGACTGGGTGGCAGCTGCCTGCTGTTCATCTGCGACTGATGTCTGAGCAGCAGTGGTTTGCTGTTGCTGATTCTGTGTTGCCGAAGCTGGCGGAGTCTGAGTTTGCTGCTGCTCATCCGCTGTCTCAGGCGTCAGCTGCGTAGTATCACTATCAGCTGTTTGCGGTAAGCCCTGATCAGCCATGGCCGGCTCAGTTCCCTCAACCTGAGTGGCGGGCGGAGTTTGTACCGAAGACTGAAGCTGTTGATCAACCTGTTGCGACAGGCTCGTATTCTGACCATCAACAAGACTTTTCACGCCAATAAAAGCAAATACCGCCATTAAACCCAGCACTGCTCCGGCCAGCAGTAATTTAAACCCGCTCATGGTTACTCCTTAGTCTGTCTTTATGTTGGTATGATACCTGATTAATACATAGCTCCATACACTACACCAGAAATAAAGGGCCGCAAAAGCGACCCTTTAAGCAGAGTAAGCAAAGCAAGCGCGGAAGCAAGCTTATCCCAGCAACCCCTGCTGAACTGCTTCCTGTAATGAACGGATAACCTCAGGATCAACGGTATCAGCGGCGGCATCCGACCCCGCCTGGAACCCCTGTACCTGCATGGTTTGCACAGCCGGGGCCATCATCCGGCTTATTGGCGCTGCTGATACATTCTGATGCACATTGGAAGCCACCATAACGTCATCATCTATATTAACAATATCTGTATTACGCTTAATCACATCCGATAAACTGAGACTATTCAGCTCACGTAACTCACGGCCTGAGTATTGGTTCTCATACCAGAAGCGATCACCATCACGCAGAGCATGAAACTGGATTGTTAATATTTTGGTCGCAGTTTCGCCCAGCAGTGAATCACCGACATGATTTTCTGCCAGACCGGCCACCCATAAATCCACATCATCCGGACTGTCGTAGATCTGCGCCAGCTTTTCGCCGACACCGTCCTGCCAAATCGGATCATCAAAACTTTCAATCCGCGACAGACCCAACTGCTCACGGGCATCATTATAACCGGGCAACGCATGGTCACGACCACGCTGAATATTCAGTGACACCAGATCCAGTCCACCAGACCCCGGCGGGCCAAACAGAAAGTTACGCACATCATCCACCACATAAGGATCGACAGCCTGTGCCGTTTGTGACGCAGCTCCCCGCAAAATCGGGTCTATACCGGCCTCAGCAACCTTGTCCGGCTGGAAAAAAGCATCCCGCAGCGACAGGTTACCTTCTGCTATCTCATTTCCATTCTCATCCAGCCTCAGCAGGGCCGGAGATAACATAGTGTGCCCGAAACGGAAGGCTGCAGTTGAGAATGCTGCATTCATCTGAGGATCCTGCTTAGGATCATAGCCCTGGTACTCCCCCAAAGCCCCCTCGCCTAACAGGTTTGGCAGAAACTCGTTGTAGGTGATTGCCTGTAATTCAGCAACAACCTGCTGCCTTGCCTCCTGATAAATCTTTTCATCACTCCACTTCGGATGTTTGTCACTCAGCTCATCAGCAATACGATTATGCTCTCTTACCCATAAAGTATGCATGGAAGTCAGGCCGACATTTTCATTGCTGCGTATATCACCAGCCAGATAATGGCCATCACTGCCTTTAGGCAATAAACCGGCCTCATCCATTTTCAGGCGACCACCCTCAAAACTACGCAGCGCATCAGCCGTTTCCTGATCCGAGCCATATACATTGGAACCATCAATAAATGCAGTAATATCATTGACCTGCCGCACCTGTCCGCTGGCGTCATAAACAGTATCACTACGGGTAAAACCGATCGTCGCAGTCCCGGTTCCGGCAGGGTCAAAGTACGGATCACCTTTTGGCACTGCAATATCCGCTGTGCCATTGGCACCATGCCCCTCAATCAGAGTAATATCATGATCCAGAAACTGTCCCCATAACCAGAACATATCGCTCAGACCTTTGTGATTTTCCGTATTGCCTGACTGATCAGCAACAACATTACTGATTGCACGCGGGCCGGGTAATTCTACTTCTGTCGATCCGCCCGGTTCCCGGGTGGTATCCGGAGTCAGCAGCCTGTTGACCGGCTGTCTTGCAGCACCCCAGTCAGGATTACGACAGTTATTGCCGCTACCATCAATAGAGCGGTATTCATTGCGTGCCTGATGACTGTTACATCGTTGCTCATCATTTCCGCGCTTTTTCAGCTGGCTCAATATCGACTGAATAATGTTCAAAACACTTCCATAGTCCAGCCTGAACCCGCTTCCGGGCGTAAAATAATTAAAATTTTGAGAAGCTTGATACCCCGGATCCTGATATCTTTCTCTGCTGAATCCACCCTGCTGGGTAGCCGGGCGGAAGTAATTACTGATCTGATTATTCATTATTTATATCCTTCCGTGAATCGTATTTTAAATACAGGTCAGATAAGATCCTTACCGGATATAACAGAAACAACAATCACCTTTAAAACAGACGTTTTTATTTTAATGACAAGTGGGAAGCAAGTCCCCACCCATCATTTCCAAGCTGTTTAAACTGTCACCGACTGATGAATATTAGAGGCAACCATCACATTGTCCTGAACATTTTCTATTTCGGTATTACGCTGAATAATGTCGGATAAAGTAAGGCTGTTCAGCTCCTTAAGTTCACGTCCGGAAAACTGATTTTCATACCAGAAACGGTCTCCGTCACGCAGGCTCTCAAACTGCTGCTTCAGAATCGTAGTAGAAGTCTCGCCCAGCATTGAATCACCCACATAGTTTTCAGCCAGTCCCGCCACCCACAGATCCACATCATCCGGGCTGTCATAAACCTGAGCCAGCTTTTCTCCGACACCCTCTTTCCAGATCGGGTCATCAAAGCTTTCAATACGCGGCAGACCCAACTGCTCACGCGCATCGTTATAACCGGGCAACTCATGATCACGGCCCCGCTGAATATTCAGCGACACCAGATCCAGACCACCGGCACCCGGAGGGCCAAACAGGAAGTTACGCAAGTCATCAATAACCTGAGTATCCACAGCCTGTGCGGTTTGTGATGCAGCTCCGCGCAAAATCGGATCAATACCTGCCTCAGTCACATTTTCCGGCTTGAAGAAAGCCTCCCGCAGCGACAAATTACCCTCCGAAATTTCATTACCCTGCTCATCCAGACGCAACAAGGTGGGTGAAATCATGGTATGGCCGAAGCGATAGGCAGCAGTTGCAAACGAACTGGTAATATCCGGATTAACGGTAGGGTCATAGCCGTCATACTTCGACAACGCATCTTCACCTAGCAGCAAGGGTAAAAACTCGTTGTAAGTCACTGCCTGTATTTCAGCGATAACGGTGCGGCGCGCTTCCTGATACAATTGTTCATCAGTCCACTCAGGATTATCCTGCGCCAGCTCATCTGCCACACGGTTATGCTCACGCATCCACAAAGTATGCATGGAAGTCAGGCCGGCATTCTCATTCGCCCGGACATCACCTCCCATATAAGAACCTTCGTCATTTTTAGGCATCATACCAACTTCATTAGCCAGCAGCTTGCCACCGGAAAATGAACGTAACGAGTCCGCTGTTTCCTTATCAGACCCATACACATTCGATCCGTCAATAAAGGAAGTAATGTTATTGGTTTGCCGGCTAACGCCGTCAGTGCCTACAGTGCTTACACTACGGGTAAATCCGATCTCAGCGGTTCCGGTATTAAACGGATCAAACCACGGGTCACCCTCCGGCACTGCAATATTAGCTTTTTCACCATGTGATTCAGCAGACAGGGTAATATCATGATCCAGAAACTGCCCCCAGATCCAGAACATATCGCTCAGGCCTTTACGGTTCTCAGTCGACTCAGTTTGTGTTGCAACGGCATTACTAATCTCGCGGGCACTGCTCAGAGTGGCCTCAGTAGTACCGCCAATACCACGGGTAGTATCAGCATCAAGCAGACGCTCATAAGTCTGACCAGTCGAACCAAGCTCCGTATTTTGCTGATTATTGCCGGTGCCATCGATAGTGCGGTATTCCGGCTCTGCTCCCTGATTCCCGTTACTGTTACTGTTACCGTTACCGTTACCGTTACCGTTACCGTTGTTCCCATTCTGCCCCTGACCACCATGGTGACCCTGTTGCAGCTGTGACAATAACTGCTGCACCAGCTGAATTAACATTTGCAGAACCATGCTCGTCAACAGAGTGTTGATGTTGCTGCTACCAAAAGCGGGGGACTGGCTGGAAAAACCGGCTTGTTGCCCGGATAGCCGGGAAGTACGATCGATATTCGTTGACAGAGAACGAAGCTGATTAATAGAATTTGTGAACATTATGTATTCTCATTAAATTTTCTAATTTAAGGTTATTATTTAACAGAGAAAAAACAACAACAACCGGCAACCTATCCAGTGTGCTTTTTTTGGGGACAAATGGACACAACCACGCCTTACTTGATATAAATCAAATGCTTAGGCATTTACTGACAACCTTATGTTTTGATTAGTATTTCCATAAACCTTCCTCACTTCCCGCACTAATGTGCCAGCATCCAAACCACACTCAGCAATCTGCTCCTCTCTCTGTGCATGCTCAATGTAACGATCGGGAATTCCAAAGTTCACTATCGGAACAGCATAATTTTCAGACAGAAGAAATTCGTTTACCGCACTCCCGGCCCCGCCCTGTACAGCATTATCCTCAAGTGTTACCAGCAACTCACTTTGCTCAGCCACTTTCCTGAGCAACACCTGATCAAGCGGCTTCACAAAGCGCATATTCACCAGTGTGGCATCAAGCTCAAGGGCCGCCTGCTCTGCCTCCGCCAATAGCGAACCAAACAGCAGCAGGGTAATTCCGGAGTGCCCCTCGCGCAGAATTTCACCCTCTCCGACCGGGATAGCCCTCATCTCCTGCTGTGGCAGAACACCTGTTCCCTTACCGCGCGGATAGCGCACAGCAGCCGGGCCATCCAGCCGGAAGGCGGTATATAACATCTGCCGGCATTCATCCTCATGCGCCGGCGTCATAACCACCATATTAGGGATACAACGCAGATAAGAAAGATCATAGTTACCGGAATGCGTCGGCCCGTCAGCCCCAACTAAGCCAGCCCGGTCAATCGCAAACACTACCGGTAAATTCTGGATTGCCACATCATGAATCAGCTGGTCATAAGCCCGCTGCAGGAATGTCGAGTAAATCGCCACCACCGGTTTCAGCCCCTCACAGGCCATTCCCGCCGCCACCGTCACCGCATGCTGCTCGGCGATACCGACATCAAAATAACGCTGCGGATACGCCTCCGAAAAAGCCACCAGCCCCGACCCTTCACGCATAGCCGGTGTGACCCCGACCAGCCGCTCATCCATAGCCGCCATATCACACAACCACTGACTGAAGACCTGGGTATAAGTCGGTGTCGACTGCTTGCCGCTGGATACCAGCCCTTTACTGAGATTAAAAGGCGAAACACCGTGATAAGTACAGGGATCATCTTCGGCCGGCTCATAGCCCTTACCCTTCTGGGTAATCACATGCAACAGGCGCGGGCCTTTAATTTCGGACAAATTGCGCAACACACTCACCATTTCGTCCACATCATGTCCGTCAATCGGGCCAAAATAATGGAAACCCATTTCCTCGAACAATGTACCCGGCAGCACCATGCCCTTCATGTGCTCTTCGGTCAGCTTGGCCAGTTTGGACAAGGAGCGGCTGCTGGAAAGCACCTTCTTGCCGCTTTCACGCATACTGGAATACATCCGCCCGGATAACAGGCGGGTCAGATACTTATGCAGCGCCCCCACATTGGGTGAAATAGACATTTCATTATCATTCAGCACCACCAGCAGATTGGCATCCAGATCCCCGGCATGATTCAGTGCTTCATAGGCCATTCCGGCTGTCATCGCACCATCGCCGATCACCGCAATCGCCTGATAATCCTCCTGCTTATGCCGCGCAGCCAGCGCCATACCTAATGCGGCACTAATAGAAGTACTGGAATGCCCCACTCCAAAAGTGTCATATTCACTTTCGGCACGCTTGGGAAAGCCGGCCAGCCCATCTTTCTGACGAATGGTGTGTAATTCGCCGCGTCGCCCGGTCAGAATTTTATGGGTATAAGCCTGATGCCCCACATCCCAGACCAGCTTGTCCCGGGGTGTATTAAACACATAATGCAAGGCAACGGTCAGCTCGACCGTACCGAGATTGGAGGCAAAATGCCCGCCGTTACTTGACACACTATTCAACAGGAATTCACGGATTTCATCACACAACGCGGGCAGCACCTCAGCACCCAGCTCCCTTAAATCCCTGGGGGATTGAATAGTATCCAGCATCAGAACCTCCGGCGCCTAAAAATCAGAAGAAATATGCTTCTGCTGCAATAATAAAAAGTAATAGCTTGTTATAACTTAAATGAGCAGCCTGGTGTACAAACTAATGCAACCGTTTAACGGTAAACTCTGCAATTTCCAGCAAGAACCCGGCCTGCATCCCGTCCAGAGAACGTACCGCCTCTTTATAGAGAAACTGTAACTTCTCTTTTGCGGCCGGAATACCAATAATCGAAGGATAAGTCGGCTTGCCGGCTGCAGCATCCGCACCATTCTTTTTACCCAATGTTTCTGTATCACTTTCAACATCGAGAATGTCGTCCTGCACCTGAAATGCCAAACCGATACACTTCGCAAAATAATCCAGCTTTGCCAGCTTCTGCTCATCAAGGTTAGCTGCACAGTATGCCGCCAATAAGACGCTGGCGCGAATCAGTGCGCCGGTCTTGTGGATATGCATATTTTCCAGCTCAACTTCTGACAGAGAGCGCCCCACCGCGCCCAGATCCAGTGCCTGCCCGCCCACCATGCCGCGCGAACCGGAGGCTCTGCCGAGTTGCTGAATCATACGCAGGCGCTGTGCAGCCGAAACATCCGGCTCCTGCGCAGAAGCTAATAACTGAAAAGCCTGAGCCTGGAGTGCATCCCCTACCAGAATGGCGGTTGCCTCATCATATTGCCGGTGACAACTGGGCTTGCCACGGCGTAAGTCATCATCATCCATCGCCGGCAGATCATCATGCACCAGCGAATAGGCATGAATCAACTCAACGGAGGCTGCGGGAATATCCAGCACAGATACAGGAACCCCCAAAGCTTCACCGGTCGCATACACCAGCAAAGGACGCGCACGCTTGCCACCGTCCAGCACAACATAGCGCATCGCTTCATGCAGCCGGGCAGGCAATACATTCGCCGCCGGTAACACCTTATCCAGCACAGAATCGATACGCTGTTGGTAGCTGCGTAGCGACTCACTCACCGCCGTCATTCAGTGGTCTCCGCCACAAACGCCTCTTCGTCCCCGTCGGCAGTCAGCACCCGGACACGCTGTTCAGCAGACTTGAGCTGCTCCTGACATAAGCGGGTCAGCTGAACACCCCGTTCAAATTCACGCAATGAATCTTCCAGTGACAGTTCGCCACCCTCCATCCGCTGTACCAGCATCTCCAGCTCAGCCATAGCGCTTTCAAAGTCAGGGGTCTGCGGGGTTTCTGCGTTTACCGCATCAGAATTTTCAGTACTCACTCGGTCTTCTGTTCCGGAAGGATTGCGTTGTACTTTTCCAATTGTTCAGCCGTGGCTTTAGTCTGGTACTTATCCTTAAAATCGTTATAGCTCATGCCATAGACAGCTTCTCGCGCCTGATCATAATCCATATCCTGACCACGCTCGTTCACCGCTCCCATATACCATTTCGCCATACAGTTACGACAGAAACCGGCCATATTCATCAGATCAATATTTTGCACATCAGTGCGTTTCTGAAAATGGCTGACTAATTTGCGCCAGGCAGCAGCTTCTGCTTCTATACGGGTCTGTTCATCCATCATCCAACTCCTAGTGGTTTAAAATGCACACAACTTCAGGCGGAACGAAACATCACCGGCAGCCTGCTTCCCACGCTCATCCAGCGAGCTTAATTCCACAAAACGGAGCGAAAAACGTTGCTTTCCGGCGCTGATTTCCGGATACACCCCGGCATCATCAGGCAGCTCAATCTGTAACAGGTGATAGGACTCGCGTAAAGAAAGCTGAAAGAAACCCGCCTGAGCAACATGATTTTTGCCCTCACAATAAGTGCGAACCAGGTTCAACAGGAAGCTGGCCGCATCAGCCGTCTGCATAAAAGGCTCACACCAGTTCTGTAAATCCCTGACACACACCTCCTGCCCATTCCCCAGCCAGTAATTCAGCAACGGAATATCAAAACTGTTCATCCCGCCCGGTAATGAGGCTCTCTGACGCAACGTGCTGAAAAAGGTATGGGTGCGAAGATGCTGACCTAACGGGCCACGCAGCTGATAAAGCTGATTACTGTGATCAGTCAGCCTTTCCAGCGTGACATCCTGCTCACCGGTCTCAGCAATCAGCCTGCGCACAGACTGGCTGCTACGGTCAATTTCCTTGATCATATCACTTTTCAGGTCAATGCGTGCCGATAGATTATACAGCTCCAGCAACAAGGTCAGCGCCGATATAATATCCGGCTGTTTGTTAGAGGTCAGATGATAACGGAACCGGCTAACCAATAACTCCAGCCGCAAGAAAAGGCGTACTTTCTCATTGAACGGCTGTTCGTAAATAATCATTCAGCAAGACCCTATCAGTTTTTTGAACTTGGGTGACTAACACCACATCAATCAATGACGGAGCCGGCAAGCTCCAGAAACTCGCGGTGCAACCGGTCGATCTGTAAATATAAATGATCCAGCGTACCACTATTGTCCAGCACATGAGTTGCATGGCGCAGACGTTCCCCTTGAGACGCCTGCGCCTCCATTATACCTCTTATCAGCTCAGCGTCACTACCATCCCGCTGCTGCACGCGCTGTAATTGTTGATCAGCTGAGCAATCCACTACCAGCACGGCATCAAACAAGGCCTGATAACCTTTCTCTACCAACAGCGGAATATCCACGATCAGATAAGCTGTATCATGCTCAGCAGCCATTTCATCCATAATCCGCTGACGGATCAGTGGATGGGTAATCGCTTCAAGCCGGGTTCGTGCCGAAGGATCATTAAAAATCTGCCGGCGCATCCAGTCACGGTTTAAGCCCCCGGCATCATCCAGCGCAGATCTGCCAAACTGCTGCACAATCTGCTGCAGGGCCGGTTGACCGGGCTTAACCACCTGACGCGCAATCTGATCAGCATCTAATACTTTAACGCCCAGCGAGCGGAAATAGTGCACAGCACTGCTTTTACCACTGCCAATACCGCCGGTCAGACCAACTTTAAACATGGACAATCAAAAACTGACAACAGCAAAAGGCCGGTCTGCAAACAAACCGGCCTTTGAATTTTTCTGACATCAGGACGATGGCGCGTCAGAGCGCGCGAATATGAGCGTTCAGACGGCTCTTATGACGTGCAGCTTTATTCTTGTGAATAATGCCCTTGTCAGCAATCGAGTCAATAACTGGTACAGCAGCCTGATAAGCAGTGGTAGCAGCTTCACGGTCACCCGCCTCAATCGCGCTCAGAACGCCTTTGATGTGAGTGCGTAAACGTGAACGCAAGTGCTTGTTGTGCATACGGCGCTTGGCTGCTTGACGAACGCGCTTTCTGGCAGATTTAATGTTAGGCAAGGGTCTTCTCCGCTAAACCGATCCAAAAACTAAGGCGCGTATTATGCAGACATTCACCTGCCGCTTCAACACTTTAGTTTCGGCAAATTAAAAAAATATTACAAATGGCCAATAATAATCATTTTATGTGATTCAGAATGCCGTCCAGCTCATCGAGACTGTTGTACTCAATCACCATCCGCCCGCGACCTTTCTGGTTATAACGAATCGCAACCCTGGCGCCCAGCTGGTCACTCAGCTTACGCTCCAGGCGCTGCACATCCGGTGAGGCGACCGGGGTAATTTTATCCACTGCACCCTCCAGTATCTTTTTCACCAACCGCTCGGTATCACGCACGGATAACTGACGTTTCACTACTTTTTGTGCTGCCTGTAACTGCACCTGCTCATTGGTCAGCGCCAGCAAAGCACGGGCATGCCCCATATCAATCTCACGATGCTCCAGCATCTCCTTGACTTCCGGCATCAGCTCCAGCAGACGCAGCAGATTACTCACCGCAGCACGCGAACGACCAACGGCTTCAGCTGTTTGCTGATGGGTCAAACCAAATTCATCAATCAGCCGACGCAAGCCGGTCGCCTCTTCCAATGCATTCAGGTTTTCACGCTGGATATTTTCAATCAGCGACATCGCCGCTGCAGCCTGATCCGGAATTTCCCGGATGACTGCCGGAATCTCATGCATCCCGGATAACTGAGCAGCCCGCCAGCGCCGTTCACCGGCAATCAGCTCATACTCACCGCCGCCGACCCGGCGCACCACCACCGGCTGCACCATGCCCTGTGACTTGATCGAGTCCGCCAGCTCCTGCAAAGCCTCCGGATCAATGCTCATCCGCGGCTGATACACACCCGGCCTGATCTTTTCCACCGGCAGCTTTTTCAGAAACAGCTCATCCGGCTGCTGTGCAGCCTGCTTTGCCGAGCTCAGCAAAACATCAAGCCCGCGCCCCAGTCCCGGTTTTTTCACCATACCGCCACTCCGACCTCCTCACTATTGACCTTGCGCAACATTTCCGAGGCCAAGGCCAGATAAGCCAGTGCCCCGCGTGAATTCTTATCATAGTTCAAGACCGGCAGACCATAGCTGGGTGCCTCCGCCAGACGAATATTGCGCGGAATCGAAGTGGTATAGAGTTTATCTTTGAAGAAAGACTGCAACTGATCAGAAACATCACGTGACAAATTACTACGCGGATCAAACATGGTCCGAACCAGACCCGCAATACGCAAACGCGGATTAGCCGTGGCAGCAATTTCCTCGATGGTATTCATCAGCGCAGTCAGGCCTTCCAAAGCATAATACTCACACTGCATCGGAATAATCACCCCGTCAGCAGCCACCAGTGAATTCACCGTTAACGTATTCAGCGAAGGCGGGCAATCAATTATCACAAAATCATAATCTTTGGCAATCGGCTCCAGCGCGTCACGCAGACGGTATTCACGCCGCTCCATCTGCATCAGCTCCACTTCAGCCACGGTCAGATCGGGCGTACCAGGCAGCATGTCAATCTGGGTATCCGGCACCTTAACCAATATCTCACTGGCGGGCACCCGACCCAGCAGCACATCATTCAGCGAAGGATTACGGTCATGCTTATCGACCCCCAAACCGGTGGTTGCATTACCCTGCGGATCCATATCGATCATCAGCACTTTTCTGCGCATAGCTGAAAGGGAGGCGATCAGATTAACGGTAGTGGTCGTCTTACCGACACCACCTTTCTGATTAGCCACCGCTAAAACCTTACTCATGACACTATTCTCTTGCCAACCCTGCTTCAGGCAGCAGAGCGCATCAATTCCAGTAAATGACGTTCCGCATCCAGACCGGGAACATTCAGCGGGTGGGATTGGGTTACTGCCCAGCCTGCGGGCAGCCCGGCGATTTCCTGCTCAGGATAACGCCCCTTCATCGCAAACAGGACACCATCGTCCTGCAGATGTTTGGCGCTCACAGTAACAAAATCTGCCAATGAGGCAAAGGCTCGACTGATAATTGCCGCAAACTTTTTCTCAGGCTGCCATAACTCGACCCGCTGCTGTACCACCTGCACATTCCCTAAGCCCAGCTCCAGTGCGGCCTGCTGAATAAAGCGGGTTTTTTTACCATTGGTATCCAGCAGGGTAAATTCCCGCTCCGGATACAAAACCGCCAGCGGAATACCCGGCAACCCGGCACCACTGCCCACATCCAGACAGTTTTCACCCCGCACTAACGAAGCAACACTCAGACTATCCCACAAATGCAGAGGCAGCATCTGTTGCGGATCACGCACTGCCGTCAGGTTATAGACCTTATTCCAGCGCTGCAGCAAGGTGAGGTACTTTTGTAGTTGGGCTTGTTGTTGGGTTGACAAATCCAGATTCAGGTCAGCCAGCCCATGTTGCCATGTTAAGGACATAAATCCCCCTTATTCCCCCTTTTACAAAGGGGGAGACCTTCCAAACACTTCACGGTAATTACCGAAAGGCACTCCCCTTTGCAAAAGGGGAGACGGAGGGGATTTATCTTGCGTACTGTCTGATTATGCACTGGCACGCCACTCAGATTCGCCAGACGCCGGCCCTTTCATAGATTGCTTCTTTAAATGCACTAGCAACAAAGAAATCGCCGCCGGTGTCATGCCCGGTATCCGGGAAGCCTGCCCCAGTGTTGCGGGGCGTTGCGCCGTGAGCTTCTGCCGGACTTCATTAGACAAGCCCTGCACATCCGCATAATCCAGCCATTCCGGCAGGCGCGTTTCCTCATGACGGCGCTGTTTGTCAATTTCACCGTGCTGGCGCTCGATATAACCGGCATACTTGCACTGAATCTCCACCTGCTCAGCCACTTTCTCATCCAGCTCATCCGCCCCCTGAGCAGCAGGCTGCAGCGACATCAGTCCGGCATAAGTCACCTGCGGGCGACGCAGCAACTCAGACAGACGATACTCACGACTCAGCTGATCACCAAAAACGCGCTGACTATCCTCTGCACTGATCGTTTTCGGATGCAGGAAGGTTTCATGCAAGCGTTGCTGCTCACGCTCAATCGCCTCACGCTTTTCACTGAATTGCCGCCAGCGCACATCATCCACCAGACCCAGCTCACACCCGGTTTCAGTCAGGCGCAGATCAGCATTGTCTTCACGCAACAGCAGACGGTGTTCGGCACGACTGGTAAACATACGGTACGGCTCCTGCGTGCCATTGGTAATCAGGTCATCAGTCATCACCCCGATATAAGCCTGGTCACGACGCGGCCACCAGCCATCTCTGCCCTGCACCTGCAGTGCCGCATTCATACCGGCAAGCAAACCCTGTGCACCGGCTTCCTCATAGCCGGTTGTACCATTAATCTGCCCGGCGAAGAACAGACCCTCAATCACTTTGGTTTCCAAAGTTGGCTTCAGATCACGCGGATCAAAAAAATCATACTCAATCGCATAACCGGGGCGGGTAATATGCGCATTCTCAAATCCGGCAATTGAGCGGATAAAGTCATATTGCACATCAAACGGCAGGCTGGTTGAAATCCCGTTCGGGTACAGTTCATAGGTATCCAGCCCTTCCGGCTCAACAAAAATCTGGTGGCGATCCTTGTCCGCAAAACGCACAATTTTATCTTCAATCGACGGACAATAACGCGGCCCGACCCCGTCAATCACCCCGGTATACAGCGGCGAACGATCCAGCCCGTTATGAATAATTTCATGCGTGCGCTCATTGGTATAGGTGATATAGCAGGACACCTGTGGCGGATGATCTTCCGGCTTGCCCAGAAATGAAAAAACCGGCACGGGGGTATCACCCGGCTGCTCCTGCAACTGACTGAAATCCACCGAACGTGCATCAATCCGCGCCGGCGTCCCGGTTTTCAGGCGCTCCACCCGCAATGGCAACTCACGCAACCGTGCAGCCAGCGCAATGGATGGCGGATCACCGGCCCGGCCACCGCTATGATTTTCCAGCCCGATGTGGATCTTACCGCCCAGAAACGTGCCCGCCGTCAGCACCACCGTGGCACAGGAAAAGTCCACGCCCATCTGGGTACGCACACCCACAACGCGACCGCCTTCGATGAGCAGGTCATCAGCTGCCTGCTGAAACACATCCAGATTATCCTGCCCCTCCACAATCGCACGAATCGCCGCTTTATAACGCACCCGGTCTGCCTGTGCCCGTGTCGCCCGCACAGCCGGGCCTTTACGGGAGTTCAGGATACGGAACTGGATTCCGCCTTTATCAGCCGCCTGTGCCATTGCCCCGCCCAGTGCATCGATTTCCTTCACCAGATGACCTTTGCCAATCCCGCCAATCGCCGGATTGCAACTCATCTGACCGATGGTTTCGATATTGTGCGTCAGTAGCAAGGTACTCTGCCCCATTCGTGCAGCAGCCAGCGCAGCCTCAGTTCCGGCATGGCCGCCACCGATCACAATGACATCATAAGACTTTGGGTACCGCATGTTTTTACCTTACGCTCTGGCGCTGTATTGGAGAAAAGCAAGTATTGTAGTATGAGGCGGGAAGCCACTCAAATTTCAGGTATTTCTCCGTATTCATCATAAGTCACGGCAATATTTTTCCATAAGGTTACAATACCACCATGAATGCACAAACCTTTATCACTTTCAGCGTTATTCTTGCTGCCCTGCAGGTTGCAGAAGGCTTAAAACTCCGTGACAGCGGAGGAAAACTAACCGGCCTGGCAATGACCGTTTCAACACTGGAATTTATCTGGCTGTTAGTTTCTGTTTACGCACTGTTCACCGTCAGCTTCCCGGGCTGGACAATCTTCATTCCCGCGGCTTATCTCAGTTACTTTATGGTTGTCACCTGGCACAGCCGCAATCTGACTAAAGGCATAGAAACGATTGAAGCAATAAAAGAACTGCGGATACCGGAATATCTGGTATTGATAAGTCTGGCGTTCGGGATATTTCATTTGCTGATCAGCGGAGTTACCTGGATACAATATAGCTGAGACAGGCGGCGTAACAGGGCGCAGGGCGACTTGCCGGTGACTCCATTAAAAAAGGCCTGCAGACAAAATCATGCAAGCCTTTGATATATGGCGCGCCCAGAAGGATTCGAACCTCCGACCGCCTGGTTCGTAGCCAGGTACTCTATCCAGCTGAGCTATGGGCGCTTTACTGAGATGCGCATTCTGCGCATTTCGTTATGATGGGTCAAGAAAAATTTAACTTTTTTGACACAAATTTAATGGCGGAGAGTGAGGGATTCGAACCCTCGATGAGGCTATAAACCCCATACTCCCTTAGCAGGGGAGCGCCTTCAGCCACTCGGCCAACTCTCCGAATCGAATCAATTTCGAAGGCGGTAAGGATACCCGCCATTATGCTCAGGGTAAAGAGCTAATTTGAATTTTCTTCAACAACCACAGGCTCCAGTGGTTCCTGATTAATACGTTCGTAAATTTCTTCACGATGTACAGCCACATCACGGGGTGCATTAATACCCAAACGCACCTGATTTCCCTTCACTCCCAATACTGTGACGCTTACATCATCCCCAATCATCAGAGTCTCCCCAACTCTGCGAGTCAGTATTAACATAACGCAAATCTCCATATGCCATTTTTGCCGCTACTCTAAACGGGTTACCCACAAAGCTAACAACCCACACTATTTGTGCTTAACAATCCCACAAAACCAATGAACTGAGACTGAACTTTATTGTTCTAGTGTTGTACTTTTACCATTAAGTGACAAAAAGCAACAGAGATTTATTGATATTTTTTAGCAAACATCACCAAAACCTATATCTTTTGCATAAAAAAGCCCCCTCCGACACCGGAAGGGGCCTTCAAAATGATAGACTTAACCTTAATCAAGCCTATTTTCTAATCCCGAATCAGGCGACAGCTTCACCAAGACCAAAAGCCTCATGCAAGACACGTACCGCTAATTCGACATACTTCTCATCGATCACAACCGCCACCTTGATTTCAGAGGTTGATACCAGGCGGATATTAATCCCTTCATCAGCCAGCACCTTGAACATCTTGCTGGCCACACCCGCATGGGAGCGCATACCGGCACCGACAATCGCCACCTTGGCAATCTTGTCGTCCCACTTGCACTTACGCGCTTCCAGCTTATCCCCGACAACCTGAAGCAATTTTGCGGCAGCATCCAGGTCATTACGATGCACCGTAAACGTAAAATCGGTCAGCCCGTCACGTCCGACATTCTGCAGGATCATATCCACTTCGATATTTGCATCAGCAATCGGCCCGAGAATCTGATAAGCAATACCCGGCTGATCCGGCACCCCTGAAATAGTCAGCTGAGCCTCATCACGATTAAACGCAATACCGCGTACCATTACCTCTTCCATTACATCTTCCTCACGGGTTACCAGTGTGCTTTTCGGTTTTTCCTCATCATCGAAACTCGACAGCACACGGATTGGCATATCATATTTATAAGCAAACTCAACAGAACGGATCTGCAGCACCTTGGACCCCTGACTGGCCATCTCCAGCATCTCTTCCAGCGAAAGGGTCGGGATATGCCGCGCTTCAGGTACCACACGCGGGTCAGTGGTATACACCCCATCCACATCCGTGTAGATCTGACACTCATCTGCTTTCAGTGCGACCGCCAGCGCCACTGCCGTCGTATCCGAACCGCCACGCCCCAGCGTGGTAATATCACCGGACTCGTCAACGCCCTGAAAACCGGCCACTACAACCACCCGGCCTTTACTCAGGTCATCACGGATGGGCGCATCATCGATCTGCAGAATCCGCGCCTTGGTATGCACCGCATCGGTCAGAATTTTAGCCTGAGCACCGGTATAAGAGCGCGCATCCTGGCCTTTACTCTGCAAAGCCAGCGACAACAGGCCAATCGTGACCTGTTCACCGGTGGACAGAATCATATCTTTTTCACGCGCCGACCCTTCCGGATCAATCGCATTAATCAGCCCAACCATGCGGTTGGTTTCGCCCGACATCGCCGAGACCACCACCACCACATCATTACCCCGCCTCACCCAGCGGATAACCCGGTCAGCCACCGCCTGAATACGCTCAGGCGACCCCACTGAAGTACCACCGTACTTCTGAACTATCAGTGCCATATTATTTCCCTAGCTCCGTTCCTGAACCCAGCTCTGAACAGAACTCAAGGCAGCAGGTAATGCTGCCACATCCGAACCGCCACCCTGAGCCATATCAGGACGGCCACCACCTTTACCACCAACCTGCTCAGCCACGTGCTTCAGCACATCGCCTGCTTTAAACTTCGCTGTTTCAGCCTTGGTCACCCCGGCAATCAAACTGATTTTATCGCCATTCACTGCCGCCAAAACAACCACCGCCTGCCCCAGCTTATTCTTCAGCTGGTCAACCGTGTCCCGCAATGATTTCGGATCAGCACCTTCCAGATTCGCAGCCAGCACTTTGATGCCACCGACATCAACGGCCTGATCAGCCAGACCAGAGCCAGCCTGAGAAGCCAGTTTGGACTTCAGCTGCTCCAGCTCTTTCTCCAGCGCACGATTCTTTTGCAGGGTCGCTTCAACCTTGCTCACGACTTCGCTGCTACCTGATTTAACCAGCCTGGCAACCTCATTCAGCCGCTCATTGGTTTCATTCAGCCAGGCCAGCGCATTCTTACCGGTTACCGCCTCAATACGACGGATACCGGCAGCCACCCCGCCCTCGCTGACAATCTTGAACAGGCCGATATCGCCGGTGCGCTGCACATGGCAACCACCGCATAACTCTGTGGAGAAACCAATCTGCAGCACCCGCACTTCATCGCCGTATTTCTCACCGAACAGCGCCATGGCACCGGCGGCCTTGGCAGACTCCATATCCATAATCTGCGCCGATGTTTCCGCATTAGCCAGCACCTGACTATTAACAATCGCCTCAACCTCAGCCATCTGTTCAGCAGTTACCGGCTCCGGATGAGAAAAGTCAAAACGCAGCCGATCCTCATTTACCAGCGAGCCTTTCTGCTCAACATGCGTGCCCAGCACCTGCCGCAGGGCTTCGTGCATCAGGTGGGTGGCCGAGTGATTTAGGATAATGGCTTTACGCCGCTCACTATCGACTTCCGCCACGACTACCGCACCGGTTTCCAGTGCCCCGCGCTCCTGCACACCGATATGAACAAAGGTTGCTCCCTGCTTCTGCGTATCCGTTACCCGGAATACCGCATCACCGGCACGTAACACACCGGTATCGCCTACCTGACCACCGGATTCGGCATAAAACGGCGTGTGATCCAGTACCACCTGCGCCTCAGTACCGGCAGGCAAAGAGGAAACAGACTCACCCGCGACAAACAAACCGGTCACCTGACTGGTTTCCTCCAGCACATCATAACCGTGGAACTCCGTTGCGGAATCCACATCCAGCGTAGCGGTATAATCCACACCAAACTTACCGGCTGCCCGCGCCCGTTCACGCTGGGCATCCATTGCCTTATCAAAACCGGCCTCATCAATTTTCAGCTCACGCTCACGCGCAATGTCGGCGGTCAGATCCAGAGGAAAACCATAGGTATCATAAAGCTTGAACACCGTCTCGCCATCAATGGTGTCACCACTCATAGCAGCGATACTGTCTTCCAGAATTTTCATGCCGTGCTCAAGCGTTTCCGCGAAACGGCGCTCTTCCCGTTCCAGCGCCTGCTCAATCTGCCCCTGCACTTTTGCCAGCTCAGGATAGGCCTCACCCATCTCATCCACCAGCGGCTGCACCAGCTTATAGAAGAACGGCGTTTTCAGACCCAGCTTATTACCATGGCGCACAGCCCGGCGAATAATCCGCCGCAAGACATAGCCACGCCCTTCATTGGACGGTAACACACCATCCACAATCAGGAACGCACAGGAACGGATATGATCAGCCACTACTTTGAGTGAAGGATTATCCAGATCATTGAGATCAGCCAGTGCTGCTGCGGCTTTAATCAGGGTCTGGAAAATATCAATTTCATAGTTACTGTGCACGCCCTGCAGAATCGCCGCCAGACGCTCCAGCCCCATACCGGTATCTACAGACGGCTTGGGCAGCGGATTCATCTTTCCATCAGCAGTACGTTCATACTGCATGAACACCAGATTCCAGATCTCGATAAAGCGGTCTCCATCCTCTTCAGGCGTACCCGGAGGCCCGCCCCAGATGTGCTCGCCGTGATCGTAGAACACTTCAGTACACGGCCCGCAAGGCCCGGTATCGCCCATCTGCCAGAAGTTATCCGAAGCGTAACGCTCACCTTTATTATCACCAATGCGGCTGATGCGCTCAGCCGGGAAACCGATCTTATTGACCCAAAGATCAAAAGCCTCTTCATCCTCGGCATAAACCGTAACCCAGAGCTTTTCCTTCGGCAGCCCCACCACTTCAGTCAGAAACGACCAGGCAAACTGAATTGCATCTTCCTTGAAATAATCACCGAAACTGAAATTACCCAGCATCTCGAAAAAGGTGTGGTGGCGCGCAGTGTAGCCGACATTCTCCAGGTCATTGTGCTTGCCCCCCGCCCGCACGCAGCGTTGCGAGGTCACCGCCCGCGTGTAGGCACGCTTTTCAAGCCCCAGAAACAGGTCTTTAAACTGCACCATACCGGCATTCGTGAACAGCAACGTGGGATCGTTACCGGGCACCAGTGAACTGGAAGGAACATTCTCATGCCCCCGCTCTTTAAAGAAGTCGAAAAACTTCTGTCTTATGTCAGCACTTTTCATGGAAAACCGCATTGATTGTATCGATATAAAAACCGCGCCCGGCCAGAAACCGTGACTGCCGGGCGCGTTCCTTGAAATCCACCGGGATTTCTTCACCAAATTTTTTCTCACGCTGGTAGCGGGCCTGCTCCAGCCAGTCAGTATCCGATGACTCAACCGCCTCGCGGACAATCTCATCATCAACACCTTTGTCACGCAGAGCATAGGTAATTTTCATCGGCCCGTGCCCGCGCATAACCGACGAACGCACAAACATTGCTGCGTAACGCTGCTCATCCAGATAACCGGACTGTTCCAGCTCGTCCAGCAGGCCATTCAGTGCGGCCTGATCCAGCTCATGTTTGCGGGAAATTTTATCCGCTAACTCCTTTCTGGAATGCTCCCGCTGCGCCAGCAGGCGAATAGCCTGGTTATATGCCAGGGTCAGAACATCACTCAAAGCCATGCCCTCACCCATCCGGCATTAATCTTCTCCGGCGTCATCAACCTCATCATCCGCCGAAGCCGATGCTGCAGTCAGTAACTGACCACGCAGTGCCTGCTCAATCTCATCCGCCGCTTCCGGGTTATCTTTCAGCCAGGTTTTGGCATTATCCTTACCCTGGCCGATCTTGTCGTTGTTATAACTGTACCAGGCACCGGCTTTGTTGATCAGGCCATACTTCACACCCAGATCAATCAACTCGCCTTCATGCGAAATCCCTTCACCATACAGAATCTCGAACTCAGCCTGCTTGAACGGTGGTGCCACTTTATTCTTCACTACTTTGACGCGGGTTTCATTACCCACCACTTCATCGCCCTTTTTGATCGCACCGATACGACGAATATCCAGACGCACAGATGAGTAAAATTTCAGCGCATTACCACCGGTAGTGGTCTCCGGATTACCAAACATCACCCCGATCTTCATACGGATCTGGTTGATAAATATCACCATGGTATTGGAGCGCTTGATATTCCCGGTCAGCTTACGCAGCGCCTGTGACATCAGACGCGCCTGCAGACCGACGTGCGAATCGCCCATATCGCCTTCGATCTCAGCTTTCGGGGTCAGTGCCGCCACGGAGTCAACCACCACCACATCAACCGCACCGGAACGCACCAGCATATCGGTGATTTCCAGCGCCTGCTCACCGGTATCCGGCTGCGATACCAGCAAGTCATCCACATTGACGCCCAGCTTCTCGGCATACTGCGGATCCAGTGCATGCTCAGCATCCACGAATGCCGCTGTACCACCCTGCTTCTGACACTCAGCAATCACCTGCAGGGTCAGTGTTGTCTTACCGGAAGACTCCGGGCCATAAATCTCAATCACCCGCCCCTTGGGCAGGCCACCGATACCCAGAGCAATATCCAGCGTCAGCGAGCCGGTGGAAATAGATTCAATATTACGCACCGCACTGCCGTCGCCCATACGCATTACCGCACCTTTACCAAACTGACGTTCAATCTGGCCGAGTGCAGCTGCTAATGCTTTCTTCTTGTTTTCATCCATGCGGATCGCTCCTCTGAGTAAAATTTATAATGTAAAAACAGTTCAGCCGTTCTTAAGGACAGTGATTATTTCATAACTTGAAGAGCGGCAAAAGGTAAAGCAGAAAACCTGCAGGTAAATCATCAGGTTTTGCCGCAGTAAAACCTGCTTTGATACCTCAAGCCGGAGCAAACCACCAATAATGCACCACAGAACGGATAGCAATCGCCACCAAACCACCATAAATGGCCGGTTTCATCACTTCCGACACCCGGCTGCCAGCCGTCGTCATAATTGCCACACCGGCCACATCCATCGGGTTAATCAGAAAGCCCGCCAGCCGGTTAAATTCCGCAATCGTCAACACACCCTGCTCAATGGAATCCATCGCCACGCCCATCATCGCAGTACCACCGGCAATGTATTTGGTCACCGCAGGCAACATGGCTGAGGCCGGTAAATCCAGTGCCAAAAACAAGGGAGCCAGCGCATTTTCCAGCACGCCCATCAAACCAACTGCACGGAGCACATTCACCAGCAACAACGCCAGTACCAGCATCGGAATAGCATTGATTGAAATATTAAACGCCTCCCTACCCGCCGCACTAATCACGGTCATCAGACCCTTAGCATCCTGTGCCGACGGATGCCCAGGCAGAGGCTCGGACAATAGCTCACGCTCTGGTAAATGGCGCGCAAACCCATAGTAGGTGACCGCAGCCCCAAGCAGCCCGGCGATGGCAGAAATCAGTATGGTCGGTAAACCCTGCAAGCCCAGCGCCGACATCGGAAAGGTAACATTCGCCTGCGCAGAACCGAACACCATGGCCAGCGTGGCTGCGATATGCCGCCGCGAAACACCGTTGTTATTCATCATCGCCATAGTTGCGATGGGTGCAGCGGCACTGACAAACAACCCCTGAATCAGCGCGAATACTCCCAAACCGGTGATTCCGAAAGGCAGAAAAAACGGCGCAATCCGCCGCACAACCCACTCAAGAATGCCACGCGCCTCCAACAAACGCATGAAAGTCAGCATGACAATCATAATCGGCAAGAACACAAACAGGGCGATTTCGACGCCCGCTCTCCCGGAGTTAGAGCCTGTCGTCACGAAACAGGCTAATCCAAATATAAATTTCACTGATGGCTTGCTTCATGCAATTTTGGCCCACAGCATAAAACAACGTATCTGCACCGCAGCCTCAAACGATTTCACATTTTTCGCATAGCGAAAGGCAATCCCCCGCCACTGCTTCAAATGCAAAAAAGCATTTTCGACCAAATGGCGATGTTTATACAACACCTGATCGTGCTCCCTGGGTTCGCGACGATTCTTTTTTGAGGGAATCACCGGTTCCATACCCTGTTTCCGTGCCTGAGCCAGCAATTCATCCACATCGTAAGCTTTATCTGCCATCAGATAATCCGCTTCAAACCCCTCAATCAGATCGACAGCCTGTGTACAATCCGCACAGGTACCTTCTGTAACAATAAATCGGACTGGCATACCATGCGCATCCACGGCCAAATGTATCTTGGTGTTGACCCCTTTTGTTTTACTCATCGCCTGATTGCCACCGGTTGCACCGGCGGCATGAGGGTGTACTTTGACGTGGGAAGCGTCAATCATCAGCCATTCAAAATCCGGGTCGTCAATCAGTCGTTCCAGCAATGACTCCCAGACACCGCTATCACGCCAGCGACTGAAACGGCGGTGGGTGTTCTTCCAGTCGCCATAGTCCGGTGGTAAATCCCGCCAGGGTGCACCCGTTCTCAGAATCCAGAAAACCGCATTGATAAATTGGCGATTATCTTTGGCTATTCCACCATGCTGACCTGCCTGCCCCGGAAGGTGAGGGGCGAGTAAATTCCAAATGCGGTCAGATACATCGTGGCGGCGGTGGGCGGGTGATTTCATGGCAAGGACTCAGAAGTTTCATTAAGTCAGATTATACCAGTATTTGCCCATTTCGTGACGACAGGCTCTAAGAATCAGTTCGGCAAATTCGGTCATAGCCGTTCGGCCTTCAGAGGTAAAGGCCGGGGATTATATGCTGCTTTGCAGCAATTAACAAAAATGCTTCATGACAAGCAACGCAAAAGAATGGAATGCAATCCATATTAATGTGTGGAATAATGTAGTTATATCTGTGTAGCAATGGAATATTATTATGGCCACAAATTTAGCACTTGATACCAAACTACTGGAGGAAGCACTCAGCATAGGTGGTCTTAAAAGCAAGAAAGATACTGTAAACCAGGCCCTCAAAGAGTTTGTGCAACGTCGCAAACAGAAAGAGATTTTTGAGTTGTTCGGGAATTTTCCGGCGGACAACAACTATGACTATAAGCAAGGCCGCAAATGAGCGGGATACTGGTTGATACTTGTATCTGGTCTGATGCCCTCCGCAATAGGTCACCCAAAAACGTAGCAATTGCAGAGCAACTCAAGGCTTTGATTGACGAAAACCGGGTCAAAATTATTGGTGTTATCCGACTGGAATTGCTGTCCGGATACAGTGATGTGCAGCGTTATGAAAAATTACGTGGGAAAATGCAGTGGTTCCCGAACGAAGCGGTGCTGGATGAAGATTATGAAACCGCTGCCCGGTTTTCCAATATTTGTCGCACTAATGGAGTACAAGGCTCTCATATTGATTTTTTGATCTGTGCTGTTGCGGTGCGGCTCAAGTTGCAGATTTTTACAACAGACCGGGACTTTCTGAATTATGCACAGTATCTGCCGGTTAAACTGTTTCAAGCATCAACTATCTAAAGCCCATGAAATACTTAACTTTTATAATCGCACCCGCCTTAGTAATATTATCTATAACTATTTTAATATACCCATCCATCCCCCAACTACACACCCCCGCCTTAGATAAGTTACTGACAGAAAAAAGTGTTCCCGCATTTTTCTCTGCAATTGCCATTGCATTCACTTTTCTCACTATACTCATCCAATACTTCAGATCAAATGAGGATAAAAATCACCATACCCGATTGGAAAGAAATAACTTTACACTTGAGTTAATAAGGGAATGGGACTCCTTGAAATCGAATACTGAAAAAAGCTTATATGTCGACAGAGTGATCTTTCTATCCGAAAGCTTCCAAGAAGCTATCAATACCGAATTAATCAAAAACTACATACGTGGTGACCCTTTAGATTCAGAGTTCTCAATAATCAATGATTATAGCTATGAACATCATACTCTGGAGCAAAAGATAAGAGATCATGAGGTTGACCCTGTAGAAGCTGGCCATTTAGAAAGAAAACTCAATAAAAGATTAGAATTCTTAACCTCATAAAGACAAACTCTGGATAAGATCTACCCCATGAACAAAACCAACGAAATCCAAACCCTGATCCAACAAGGCGAAAACACCCAAATCGAATTCAAATCCGCCGCCGCCCGCCCGGAAAGCCTCGCCCGTGAAATCGTCGCTTTCGCCAACACCCTCGGCGGCTCCCTGCTCATCGGCGTAGAAGATGACGGCACCATAACCGGCATAGAACCCAGCCTCGAAACCTGGATCGCCAATATCAGCCGCAACAATATCATTCCGGCGTTACAACTTGACGTGCAGGAGCCCCAAATCGACGGCAAAACCATATGTCTGGTCACCGTCCCCAAAGGCGAAGACCGCCCCTACCAAACCCAAGACGGCAAATACTGGCTGCGCGTCGGCTCCACCAACCGCATGGCCACCAAAGAAGAACTCTCTCGCCTGTTCCAGCAAGCCGGACTTGTCCACTTCGACACCTCCCCCGTCGCCAACACCGACCTCACCCACATCGACCTCAAAGCCGTAGACCACTACTACCGCAGCTACTACGAAACCGACTTCATCAACCTCCCCGAAGACGAACAACACAGCCTGCTGACCAACACCGACATTCTGGTTGAGCACGAAAGCCAGTGGGTGGCCAGCGTCGGCGGCCTGTTGATGTTCGGCAAGCAACCCCAGCGTCGCCTGCCACAAAGCAGTATTATGTTTGCAGTTTTCAAAGGCGATGACATTACCGACGACCTGGTCGACAAAAAAGAAATCACCGGCACCGTCACCGAACTGATCGACAAAACCGTTGGCCTGATCCAATTGTACATTCCCGTACCTTCCACCATTGAAGGCACTCAGCGCAACGAAACCATTCACATCCCGCCCAAAGTATTACGCGAAGCCGTCGTAAATGCCGTTATGCACCGCGATTACTCCATCAGCCACCGCAAAATACAGGTACACATCTACCGTAACCGCATTGAAATCACCTCACCCGGCACGCTGGCCAATACCCTGACGCTGGAAAAAATTCGTTATGGCAACTCAGCACCACGCAATATCTTCCTGGTGAAATTTCTTGATAACCTGCGCTATTTTGATGGTTTGGGGCGTGGCATCCCCATGATGCTGAAAGCGATGCAGGAACGCATTGAGTTTGAAAATATAGGTGAGCTGTTCCGTTTGACACTGTACTTTGATCATCAGGCCACCCTGAATCGCACAGATAACTGACAGACGGTATTGAGCGCCGTTCGCAGCAAAACCACGAACGGCGCTAATCAGGATCACAAAGACAGGTGACTAACCGTCAACCACCTCAGCCTCAACAATCTCCGTAAAGGTCAGCTTACCCTCACTAACATCCACCGCAATTGTCTCACCCGGAGCAAAACGACTGGCCAGAATTTCCTGCGCCAGCGGATTTTCCACCAGCTGCTGCACCGCACGCTTCAATGGCCGCGCACCGTACACCGGATCAAACCCGGCCTCGGCAATCAGATCCATCGCCGCATCGCTGAAAGTAATGTGCAACTCACGCACCGCCAGCCGCTTGCGCAGGCTGTTAAGCTGAATATCCGCAATCTGCCGGATTTCATCCCGATCCAGCGGATGGAAGACCACGGTTTCATCAATGCGGTTGACGAACTCGGGACGGAAATGCGTACCGACAATCTCCATCACCGCCTCTTTCATCCGCTCATAGTTTTCCTCACCGGCCATGTCCTGAATCACATTCGAACCCAGATTCGAGGTCATCACGATCACCGTATTGCGGAAATCCACCGTGCGTCCCTGCCCGTCAGTCAGCCGCCCGTCATCCAGCACCTGCAGCAGCACATTGAACACATCCGGATGCGCCTTTTCCACCTCATCCATCAGGATCACCGAATAAGGACGCCGCCGCACCGCCTCAGTAAGATAACCGCCTTCCTCATAACCGACATAGCCCGGAGGTGCACCAATCAGCCGTGCCACCGAATGCTTCTCCATAAACTCGGACATATCAATCCGCACCATGGAATCATCGGTATCAAACAGGAACTGCGCCAACGCCTTAGTCAGCTCAGTCTTACCCACCCCGGTCGGGCCAAGGAACAGGAAGGAACCACTGGGACGTTTCGGATCAGACAACCCGGCACGCGCCCGACGGATGGCATTAGACACCGCCACCACGGCCTCACCCTGGCCGATCACCCGCTGACGCAGCTGATCCTCCATCTGCAGCAGCTTTTCCTTCTCGGACTCCATCATTTTACTGACCGGAATTCCTGTCCAGCGCGCGACAATGTCGGCAATCTCTTCCTCAGTCACCCGGTTTTTGAGCAACACATTGTTTTTGCCTTCATCACTGGCCGCATCGGCCTTCTGTAACTGCGCCTCCAGCCCCGGAATGGTGCCATACTGCAGCTCAGACATCCGCGCCAGATCACCGGCCCGTTTCGCGGTTTCAAACTCAATCCGCGCCTGATCCAGCGCTTCCTTGATATGCGTGGTGCCCTGCATCGCAGCCTTTTCTGCTTTCCAGATTTCCTCCAGATCGGCATACTCGCGCTCCAGCTTATCCACCTCTTCCTGCAAAGTATCCAGCCGCTTCTTCGAGCCTTCATCCTTCTCTTTCTTCAGCGCCTCCCGCTCCATCTTCAGCTGAATCAGACGCCGGTCGAGAATATCCAGTGCTTCCGGCTTGGAGTCGATTTCAATCCGGATCCGTGAGGCCGCCTCATCGATCAGGTCAATCGCCTTGTCCGGCAGGTTACGGTCGGTAATGTAGCGATGTGACAACGTCGCCGCCGCAATCAGTGCCGGGTCGGTAATTTCCACGCCGTGATGCACCTCATACTTTTCCTGCAGGCCACGCAGAATCGCCACGGTATCCTCCACCGATGGCTCATCGACGATAATCTTCTGGAAACGCCGCTCCAGTGCCGCATCTTTTTCCAGATACTCACGGTACTCATCCAGCGTGGTCGCCCCAACGCAGTGCAGCTCACCGCGTGCCAGTGCAGGCTTGAGCATATTCCCGGCATCCATCGAACCTTCCGCCTTACCGGCTCCGACCAGCATGTGGATTTCGTCGATGAACAGAATGATATTACCGTCTGACTTGGCTATATCGCTCAGTACCGCTTTCAGGCGCTCCTCGAAGTCACCGCGGAACTTGGCTCCGGCCAGCAACGCACCGAGATCGAGTGACAACAGACGCTTGCCTTTCACCCCTTCCGGCACTTCACCATCAACAATCCGCTGCGCCAGCCCCTCTACCAGAGCTGTTTTACCCACACCCGGCTCACCGATGACAACTGGGTTATTCTTGGAACGGCGCTGCAGAATCTGCACCATGCGGCGTACCTCTTCATCACGCCCGATAATCGGGTCGATCTTACCCTGCTCAGCCCGCTCAGTAATGTCGATGGTGTATTTGGCCAACGCCTGACGCTGATCTTCGGCATTCGGGTCATTCACCTGCTGCCCGCCACGCATGGACTCAATGGCCTGTTCAACAGAAGGTTTGGTTGCACCGCTGTCACGCAGAATATTGCCCAGCTGCCCCTTGCTATCCAGTGCTGCCAGAATAAACAGCTCGGAAGAAATGTATTGGTCATTACGCTGCTGGGCCAGCTTATCGGTAACATTCAGCATCTTGCTCAGATCACTGGAAACATGTACATCCCCGGCATCACCACCGGACACACTCGGCATATGATCCAGCGCCTCACCCAGCCTGGAGCGCAGCTGATTAACGTTAGTGCCCGCTTTGGTCAGCAAACCACGGGAAGAGCCGCCCTCCTGATCCAGCAATGCCGTCATCAGATGTACCGGTTCAATAAACTGATGGTCATGCCCAAGCGCGAGGGACTGGGCATCCTGAAGTGCCAGCTGGAATTTGCTGGTTAATTTATCCATTCTCATGTTGGAATTACCCTATGTGTATTTTTGAATTAAGAAAAATATGGGGTAATTCGTGGGGAAATCAAGCTTGTAAAGACAACTTTGCTAACAAATGTCAAGTGACTGCTTATGAAGAGAGCTTCTGTATACAGAATGTCCGAAGCTACATTTCACCTGACAAGCTTTCCCGTAGCCGGTTCGGTGTATCCATTCGCTCACCAAGAATGCAGATCACGCCTAATTCACCATCGGATAAATCGTGGAAATACAAATAATGGTGTTCGTAGCGGACATAGTAAATTATCCGGTCGGTAATATCGGCAATTTTATCGCGGGGAACCTGTCTGGGACGAAGACCTCGGCAACGACCACTGGCTATCAATTCGCCCAGCAGCTGAAAAAAGCCTTCCAGATAACGATCTGCCTGATGCTCACCAAAACGACTAAACGAGTAATCCCATATTTCATCCAGCTGCGCTTCAGCCAGAGGAGAAAACTGATAGGCCTTCCACTTCATGAGGCTAACTTATTACGCTGGCGTGCCCGTTTTTTGACTTGTTCAGCAGATATGCTGCGATACTCATCATCGGAAGCAGATAACCCTTCCGCCAACGCTGAGCGTAAACGCTCCCATTTTTCTCGATCTTTCTGCTCCATATCTCTGCGAATCAGGTCGCGTAGGTATTCGCTGGGGGTTTCGTATGAGCCTAACTCACCGGTACATTCTTCGAGATGAGAACGTAGAGAGCCGCTGACGCGTAGTGTGACGTTTGGACTGGGCACGGAAAACTCCTGTTTGCACTAATTATTAGTAATAGTCTATGCAATTTGGATTAAAAGTGCAAAGTCATGCTCTCTAAACAAATCTTTATCAGATACTATTTGGTGTTGATGTCAAAAAAGCGACTGTGAAGAAACTAAATAAACTGACGGGAATTAAAATATACGCCAATAAGTCAGATTGACTATCCATATACTCTCGCACACAGCTTTGTCACTATCGTAATTGCTCCGATGATTGGCAAATATCTGAACTCCCAAACACATACGCCAAATCAATGCCACAATCCAAAAACGGCCGAATAAACACTGTACTCAACCCCGGCTCCCGCCGACATTCCACCGAATAAACCACCTGATAGGCACCATCGTTCAGGGCATAGGCAATCAGCGTCTGATCCTCCGGTGAAATCACCCAGTAAAACGGTACCTGATAGCGCTGCAACAAAATAAAGTTGGCAAACATATCTTTACGCTCATGACCCGGAGAAGTAATTTCACACACCCAATCAGGCAGTAAAGTCATCATCCCGGTGGGACGCTCAGGCATACGCTCTTTGCGCCATCCCGCCAAGTCATGTGTCGGGCAATTGTGCTCGCCGTAACGCACACTTACCTCCGTCATGATCCACCAACCAACGTCACTTCCCCTGCGTTTCAGAACAGAAACTTCATCGGAGAGGCTGGACTGAATCAGGGCATGATCAGCCCGTGCCATCGGACGCTTATGAATTTCACCATTAATCAGCTCAACCCGCTCATCTGCAGATTGCAGTAAATCATCTACTGTTTTGAGCTTTGGTGCCGCCATAATTTACGCCGCCTGCTCACAAGCCTCTGCGGTTTCAGCGATGATCCGCTCCGGCTGAATGCCCAACCGCTCAAACAGCGCCATATCGTCATTTTCTTCCGGATTTTCAGTGGTCAGCAGCTTATCACCATAAAAAATCGAGTTCGCCCCGGCAAAGAAACACCAGGCCTGAGTTTCATCACTCATTTCTGCACGCCCTGCAGAAAGGCGTACATAAGACTTCGGCATCATAATCCGGGCCACGGCGATGGTACGGATAAAATCCAGCGCATCCAGTTCTTCTGCTTCCGCCAGGGGTGTGCCCTCAATCTTCACCAAATCATTAATCGGCACTGATTCAGGATGCAGTTTCATATTAGCCAGTTGCTGCAACAGGCGGGCACGATCACGCTCGGTCTCACCCATGCCCAGAATCCCGCCGGAACAAACATTAATCCCGGCATTACGCACAAACTCCAGGGTATCCAGACGATCCTGATAAGTACGGGTGGTAATCACATTGCCGTAAAATTCAGGCGAAGTATCAAGATTGTGATTGTAGTAATCCAGACCCGCGTCTTTTAAGCGCTCTGCCTGCATTTTGGTCAGCATGCCCAGTGTGACACAGGTTTCCATGCCCAGACCACGCACCCCTTTCACCATTTCGATAACTTTATCCAGGTTCTTATCGGTCGGATTACGCCATGCAGCCCCCATGCAAAAACGAGTGGAACCACCGTCTTTCGCCTTCTGTGCATTACGCATCACCTCGTCCAGCGGCAACAGTCGCTCACGCTCCAGATCGGTTTCATAACGAGCACTTTGTGAGCAGTAGCTGCAATCCTCGGGGCAGGCACCGGTTTTAATACTCAGCAGAGTACTGATCTGTACCTGATTCACCTGAAAATTTTCACGGTGTACCTGATGCGCTTTAAACATCAAATCATTAAACGGCAGTGCAAACAGCGCCTGGATTTCATCCAGTGCCCAGTCATGGCGTAACTCAGTCACAATGAACCTCACTCTTTGATTTCAACATCTTCCCACTGCTCATGATTCACTTTCAGAATCTGTATGACCGACAGCGGTATCAATACGATGGCACACAGCACCCACAAATGCATCCAGTAATTCACAAAAAAATCACCGGGCGCAAAAGTCAGCACAGGCACCAGCAAACCGGCCAGGCCATAATAATGGTAAGCAGCAATCTGGGTATAATAACCTACTCTGGGGTTCGGATGATGACGGAACATGGCATAAACGAACATGGAAGCACCAAACCAGAGGATAAACACCGGGAAAGGTATGATCATGGACGCGATATTACCGTAATAAAATATTTTGGCAGCCTTACGTGAACTGGCAGCCGTTGCGATATTGCTTTCTTTTTGCATAACAAGAATGCCTGAAATTAAGAGGCCTTTAGTGTAGCCAAAACAGACTACTCATAACTTGTGATAAAGCAAGAATGAAACACTCAACATACTCCGCTGAAATAAAAAAAGCCGGTCTGCATCACAAACCGGCTTTTATATCAGGCGAACAAGCTATAAAGCTTATTCTGCATCCTGTGAAGCTTCACCTGCACCACCGACTAATGAGACATAAGCCATCGGAGCATTATCACCGGCACGATGTCCGCACTTAATGATACGCAGGTAACCACCCGGACGATCCTGGTAACGCGGCCCAAGCTCAGTGAAAAGCTTGGCAACCACTTCATCATCACGCAAACGCGCAAATGCGATACGGCGGTTATGCACAGAGTCATTTTTCGCACGGGTAATTAACGGCTCAGCCACACGACGCAATTCTTTTGCTTTTGGCAAAGTTGTCTTGATAGCTTCATGGCGCAATAGGGAGTTGGTCAGACTCTTCAGCAGGGCCTTACGGTGACTGCTGTTGCGGCTTAATTGACGACCAATCATACGATGACGCATTTTAAATATCCTTCAGAGCAAGCTTAACCGGGTCAGGTCAGGCTACTTTACTATCTTTGTGGTCCAGTCCGGCTGGCGGCCAATTCTCAAGCTTGGTACCCAGAGTCAGGCCATGAGAAGCGAGTACATCCTTAATCTCGGTCAGTGACTTCTTACCCAGATTTGGTGTTTTCAGCAGTTCGGTCTCAGTGCGCTGAACCAGATCACCAATATAATACAGGTTTTCAGCTTTCAGGCAGTTCGCGGAACGCACTGTCAACTCCAGGTCATCAACCGGACGCAATAATACCGGCTCGATTTCAGGCTGCTGTTCTTCTTCCCTGACCGGCTCTTCAATCTTCAGATCAAAGAACACTGTGAGCTGCTGTTGCAGGATCTGGGCGGCCATGCTCAGTGCATTTTCTGCATCAACAGAACCATCCGTCTCAATCTCAACGATCAGCTTATCCATATCAGTGCGTTGTTCAACACGCGCCGCATCAACATTGTAAGCCACCCGTAAAATCGGACTATAGCTGGCATCCAGTACCAGGCTACCCAAAGGCAGCTCAGGTGAGTCAGGGCCACGGCGTACTGAAGCGGGCTGGTAACCACGGCCACTGGTAATGGTCAGGTTCATTTCCAGCTCTGCATCATCCTTGGTGATATGCGCAATGACATGATCCGGATTGATGATTTCAACATCATGATCCAGCTCGATGTCAGCAGCCGTCACCGCGCCTTTACCTTTCTTTTTCAGAGTAAGGGTCGCTTCCTCACGTGCATTCAGACGAATTGCCAGCGTTTTCAGATTCAGCAGAATTTCAACTACATCTTCCTGAACACCTTCCATGGAAGTGTACTCATGTACCACACCTGCAATCTGAACCTCTGTGATCGCACTGCCCGGAATTGAAGACAGCAGAATACGACGCAGCGCATTACCCAGCGTGTGTCCAAAACCACGCTCCAGTGGCTCCAGAGTGATCCGGGATGTATTTAAACCCAGCTCCTGCACCTGTACGTTACGTGGCTTTAGTAAATCAATCATTTTTGAGGTCATGCTAGTTCCTGTAATCGTGTTATGAATCGGGTTGATTACTTGGAATACAATTCCACAATCAGTGATTCATTGATTTCAGCCGGCAGATCAGAACGGTCAGGAACACTCTTGAATGTACCTTCCAGTTTCTTGGCGTCGACTTCTACCCAGCCAGGAAAACCCAACTGTTCTGCAACATTCATGGAGTCCTGAATACGCGCCTGCTTTTTTGCACGCTCACGTACCGCAACCACATCACCAGGCTGAACCTGATAGGATGCAATGTTGACGATTTGTCCGTTTACTGTAATCGCTTTATGACTAACCAGCTGACGCGACTCAGCACGTGTTGAGCCATAACCCATGCGATAAACAACATTATCCAGACGGCCTTCCAGCAGTTTTAACAGGTTTTCACCGGTAGCACCTTTAGTACTTGCTGCCTTCTTGTAGTAGTTACGGAACTGCTTTTCCAGCACACCGTAGATACGACGAACTTTCTGCTTTTCACGCAACTGGATACCGTAATCAGACAAACGGGTACGGCGCTCTCCATGAACACCCGGAACCTTGTCCAGCTTACATTTCTTCTCAAGAGAAACACCACGGCTCTTGAGATACAGATCTGTACCTTCGCGTCTGCTCAGTTTACAGGTCGGTCCAATATATCTTGCCATTGTCAGAGTCTCCCGTTACACACGACGCTTTTTAGGTGGACGACAACCATTATGAGGAATAGGTGTCACATCGGTAATGTTGGTAATTTTATAACCCGCATTATTCAGAGCACGAATCGCTGATTCACGGCCCGGTCCCGGCCCCTTAACTTCAACATCAAGATTTTTCAGGCCATAATCTTTCGCAGCATTACCGGCACGCTCAGCAGCTACCTGCGCTGCAAACGGCGTACTTTTCCGTGAACCACGAAAACCTGAACCACCGGAAGTCGCCCATGCCAAAGCATTTCCCTGACGATCTGTAATCGTTACGATAGTGTTGTTGAATGACGCATTGATATGCGCAACACCATCAGTAACGACTTTTTTAATCTTTTTCCGGGTATTAGCACCCTTTCTTGGCTGTTTTGCCATAACTTTTTCTTCCTGCTAACAATTACTTACGAATTGGACGACGAGGACCTTTACGCGTACGCGCATTAGTCTTACTACGCTGACCACGAAGAGGCAGACCACGGCGATGACGGATACCACGATAGCAACCCATGTCCATCAAACGTTTGATATTCATGGAAACTTCACGGCGCAGGTCACCCTCTACCAGGAACTTCGCAACTTCAGCACGAACTTTTTCAAGATCATCTTCACTCAGGTCACGGATTTTTGTTTCAGGCGCAATACCTGCTGCTACACAAATATCCTTGGAACGTGAGCGTCCAATCCCGTAAATAGCAGTCAAACCAATCACTGCATGTTTATTTACAGGAAGATTAATACCCGCAATACGAGCCATTAACTATTTCTCCAGATTTTCGGGAAAGCGCGCGATTATGCCGCAAACCCAATTATTTATCAACAAATAACCCCTGCATAAAAAACCAAATCGGAAACCAGTTCCGAATCAGTTCATAGCAGAGGCTATTCAAGGTCTTTCCCCCGCAGGAGAAAAACAATCTGTTTTAACCCTGACGCTGCTTATGGCGCGGATCAGAGCAGATCACTCTTACAACACCGTTTCTGCGGATAATCCGGCAGTTACGGCACATTTTTTTAACTGAAGCTCTAACCTTCATAACCAAAAACCTCTACGTTACTTTCGCACAACCGAGCCAGGTCGCGTTTGAGACTTAAAATTAGCCTTTTTCATCAATCCTTCGTATTGATGAGACATCATATGTGACTGCAATTGAGCCAGAAAATCGATTACAACTACAACAATAATAAGCAGTGAAGTACCACCAAAATAGAATGGTACATTCCAGCCTAAGATCAGGAACTCCGGCAGCAGACAAACCAGAGTAATATAAATCGCACCAACCGCAGTCAGACGTGTCATTACCCCATCAATATACTTGGTTGTCTGTTCTCCCGGACGAATTCCGGGAATAAATGCGCCTGCCTTCTTCAGATTATCTGCTGTCTCACGCGAATTAAACACTAACGCAGTGTAGAAAAAGCAGAAGAAAACAATTGCAATCGCATAAAAAATTACATACAGCGGTTGTCCGGGCTGAAGCATGCTGAAAAACTGCGAAACCAAACCGGAACTATCTGCACTGCCAAACCACTGACCTGCGGTTGCAGGAAACAGGATGATACTGGAAGCAAAGATAGGGGGAATAACACCCGCCATATTCAGTTTCAGCGGCAAATGACTGGATTGCCCCTGATACATCTTACGGCCCTGCTGACGATTCGCATAATTAACTGTAATACGCCGTTGAGCACGCTCAACAAAAATTACCAGTGCAGTTACTAGAACAACCAGGGCCAGCAACAAAATAACAAAGGCAGGAGACAACTCACCTGTATTTGCCAGTTCCAGCGTACCACCTACAGCAGAGGGCAAGCCGGCGACAATACCCGCAAAGATAATCAGCGAAATACCGTTTCCGATACCGCGCTCGGTAATCTGCTCACCCAGCCACATCAGGAAAAGAGTACCTGTTACCAATGTGATGACTGTTGTGAGAATAAAACCAACACCGGGATTCACAGCAACGCCCTGACTACCCAAAGCGACAGAAATACCAATACTCTGAAACAGTGCCAGAACCACCGTCCCATAGCGGGTATACTGCGTGATCTTCCGGCGTCCGGATTCACCTTCTTTTTTCAGCTGCTCCAAAGTAGGAACAACTGTCGCCATCAGCTGCATAATAATCGATGCAGAAATATAAGGCATAATACCCAAAGCGAATACACTAAAACGCTCCAGTGCACCACCGGAAAACATATTGAAAACCCCCAGAATAGTGCCACTATTCTGGTTGAATAACTGTGACATCGCTTCAGGGTTTATACCGGGAACCGGAATAAACGTACCGATGCGATAAACAATCAGAGCCATCAGCACAAACAACAAGCGCTGACGAACCTCTACCATGTTTCCCAAGCCCCCGAGAGAGGCTGATGAAGCGGGTGTTCTGGCCATGAGTTTTTATTATTCCCCGATTTTGCCGCCCGCAGCTTCGATTGCTTCTTTAGCGCCTTTAGTGGCACCAATACCCTGAACAGTGAATGCTTTATCAACTGTACCGGAAAGAATAATCTTAGCCTGCAAAGTACGTGCATCAATAACATCAGCAGCTTTCAGCGTTTCCAGTGAAACAACATCACCTTCAACTTTAGCCAGCTCGCTCAAACGAACCTCAGCAGTACGACGCCCGATGCGGGAAGTAAAGCCTACTTTTGGCAAACGACGCTGGATAGGCATTTGTCCGCCTTCGAATCCAACTTTGTGAAAACCACCGGCACGCGATTTCTGACCTTTGTGACCACGGCCACCTGTTTTACCCAAGCCGGAACCAATACCACGACCAACACGGGTGCGCAGTTTGCGGCTACCTTTAGCGGGCTGCAAAGTATTCAGTTTCATCTCAGGCTTCCTCAACTTTCAGCATGTAAGAAATCTTATTAATCATGCCGCGATTTTCAGGTGTATCAATAACGGTTACCGGGTTATGCATTTTACGGATACCCAAACCGGCTGCACACTGCTTATGGCTTTTGAGTCGTCCGTTCAGACTGCGTACCAGAGTCAATTTAACTTGTTTGGTATCAGACATGACTTACCCCTTAATTTCTTCAACCGTCTTGCCACGCTTCGCAGCAATCATTTCAGGATTCTGCATGGAAGCCAGGCCAGCGATTGTTGCACGAACCACATTGCCAGGATTACGCGTACCAACACACTTAGACAGTACATTACGCACACCCACCACTTCCAAAACGGCACGCATCGCACCACCGGCAATAACACCTGTACCTTCAGATGCAGGCTTCATGAATACTGAAGCAGCACCGACAGAGTGATTGATCGGATATTGCAGAGTACCGTCTACCAAAGGAACAGTGATCATGTTTTTCCGGGCCTGCTCCATTGCTTTCTGGATTGCGGCGGGAACCTCACGTGCTTTACCATAGCCAAAGCCAACACGACCATTTCCGTCGCCCACTACCGTCAATGCAGTGAAACTGAAGATACGACCACCTTTGACCACTTTGGAAACACGGTTCACGTGTACCAGTTTTTCCTGTAAACCATCAGCCGCTGCTGCTGTATTATCTGGCTTTGCCATTAGATTCTACCCTTAAAATTGCAGGCCAGCTTCACGCGCGGCATCAGCCAGCGCTTTGATACGACCATGATACTTAAAACCTGAGCGATCAAATGCTACAGACTCAACACCTTTTTCACGAGCACGTTCAGCAATCAACTTGCCTACTGCAGCTGCTGCATTTACGTTACCGGTATAGTTATCGCCTTCACGCAAATCTTTCTCAACTGTAGAGGCAGCCGCCAGAACCTTATTACCCTCAGGAGCAATAATCTGAGCATAAATATGACGTGGCGTACGGTGTACACATAAACGGGTCACCTGCAACTCACGCATTTTACTGCGTGCACGCTTGCTGCGACGAATGCGACTAGCTTTCTTATCCATCATCTTAATGCCACCTTACTTCTTCTTGGCTTCTTTACGTACAATATGCTCGCCTTCGTACTTCACACCCTTGCCTTTATATGGCTCAGGCGGACGATATGCACGAATTTCTGCAGCAACCTGACCGACTTTTTGCTTGTCGATACCGCGAATCACGATCTCGGTCTGGCTCGGGGTTTCAGCAGTCACGCCTTCAGGCAGCTCGTAGACAACCGGGTGTGAAAAGCCGAGAGTCAGGTTAATATTGTTACCCTGAGCCTGGGCACGATAACCCACGCCAACCAGCTGTAACTTTCTTTCAAAACCCTGGCTGACACCAATCATCATATTATTGGTCATCGCACAGGTAGTACCAGCCTGTGCCCATGCACCCGGTACATCGTTCCGTGGACGGAAACTTAAAACGTTATCTTCATGAGCAACTTCAACATCATTATGCACGGTGTAATCAAATGCACCCTTGCTACCTTTGATATTCAGATTCTGCCCATCGATTTTGACTTCAACACCACTTGGCAGTGCGAGTCCTCTTTTTGCAATACGTGACATGACAATCTGCCTACCTTACTCAACTGTACAGATTACTTCACCACCCTGACCTGCTGCACGTGCAGCACGATCACTCATAACACCAGCTGATGTTGAGACGATGGCAACTCCATAACCACCCATGACTGTAGGCAGTTCATTTTTTCCGCGGAACACACGCAGACCCGGACGGCTGGCACGGGAGATACGGCTGATAACCGGCTGACCCTGGAAATACTTCAGTTCAACCTTAGTTACCGGTTTACCGTCATTATCCTCAGTTTCATAACCGTTGATATAACCTTCGCTCTGCAATACATCCAGAATCGCTTTCTTTTGCTTGGATGCCGGAAAGGATACACTCGCTTTGCCCGCACTCTGACCGTTACGAATACGGGTCAGCATATCAGCAATAGGATCACTCATACTCATGCTTATATTCTCCCTTACCAGCTAGCCTTGGTTAAACCAGGCACATCACCACGCATCGCTGCTTCACGCAGCTTATTCCGTGACAATCCAAACTTACGGTAAACCGCATGCGGACGTCCTGTCAGATTACAACGACGCTGTCTGCGCACCGCAGCGCCATCACGTGGCATCTTCTGCAGTTTTTCACTGGCAGCCATTACTTCTTCATAAGAACTTTCAGGGCTACTGATAATTGCTTTTAGTGCTGCACGCTTTTCTGCATCACGGGCAACTGCTTTTGCTCGCTTAACTTCGCGGGCGATCATGGATTTCTTTGCCATGAGACTCGTATCCTCTTACTGTTTGAAAGGGAACTTGAACGCTTCTAACAGCGCACGTCCCTCTGCGTCAGTTTTCGCAGTGGTGGTAATGGTAATGTTCATACCACGCAATGCATCAATTTTGTCGTAATCAATTTCAGGGAAAATGATCTGCTCTTTAACACCCATGTTGTAGTTACCACGGCCATCAAAAGCTTTACCATTCAAACCACGGAAATCACGGATACGAGGAATAGATACGTTAATCAAACGATCCAAAAACTCATACATACGCTCTTTACGCAAGGTCACCATACAACCGATTGGCCAGCCGTCACGAATCTTAAAGCCTGCAATTGATTTACGGCTCATTGTGACAACAGCCTTCTGGCCTGCGATCTTTTCCATATCACCGACCGCATGCTCGATGATTTTCTTGTCACCGACAGCTTCACCCAAACCCATATTCAGGGTAATTTTAGTGATCTTCGGGACTTCCATTACGTTTTTGCAACCGAGTTTTTCTGTCAGTTCAGCAACGACAGTATCACGGTAGTACTCTTGCAACCTTGCCATGAATTATTTACCTCAAGCCTTTACAGGCTCGCCATTGGATTTGAAGACACGGATTTTATCGCCGTTTTCCAGGAGCTTGAATCCAACACGGTCACCCTTTCCTGTTTCCGGGTTGACCACCATTACATTGGACTTATCCAGCGGCATTTCTTTTTCAACAATGCCACCCTGAATACCCAACGTAGGATTAGGTTTAGTGTGTTTTTTTACCACATTCACACCCTTAACCAAAACCTTGCCATTCGCAAAAACCTGCAGGACAGTACCATGCTGCCCTTTATTTTTGCCGGTAATGACTACCACTTCATCATTTTTGCGGATCTTATTCATCACGTCACCTAATTAAAGCACTTCGGGTGCCAGAGAAATAATCTTCATGAAGCGATCACCACGCAATTCGCGTGTAACCGGGCCAAAGATACGTGTACCGATTGGCTCCAGCTTACTGTTCAGTAACACAGCTGCATTACCATCAAAACGAATCACGGAACCATCTCTGCGACGTACACCTTTTGCAGTACGAACAACCACTGCATTGTATACATCACCTTTTTTAACCTTACCGCGCGGAATCGCATCTTTAATACTGACTTTGATTACATCACCAATACCAGCATAACGACGATGAGAGCCGCCCAATACCTTGATGCACATCACACGACGAGCACCACTATTATCTGCAATTTGCAGTTCTGACTGCATCTGGATCATGTCTAATCTCTCGTCTTAATATTCAACGGCACGATTAACGACTTTAACCAAAGTCCAGTGCTTACTCTTGGACAGAGGACGGCACTCTTTGAAAGTCACGGTATCACCCACTTTGCACTCATTATTTTCGTCGTGCACATGGTACTTTTTAGAACGCTTAATGAACTTTCCATACAAAGGATGCTTCATCTGACGCTCCATCAGAACAACGATGGTTTTATCCATTTTGTCGCTGATGACACGACCCAGCAAACTACGTTCAACAACTGCTTCTTCGCTCATCTTTACTCACCCGCGACTTTCTTTTCTGACAGGATCGTCTTGATCCGTGCAATTTCACGACGCACCCGTTTCATTTCTGAAGGGCGCGACATTTGATCAGCTGACTGCTGCATACGCAGCTTAAATTGCTCTTTGTAGTTTTCAGTCAATTCAGACTGCAACTCACCTATTGATTTTTCACGAAGTTCAGCTGCTTTCATCACATTACCTGCCGTGTAACAAATGTCGTTTTAAACGGTAATTTAGCCGCAGCCAGTTTGAATGCTTCACGGGCCATTTCTTCAGAAACACCCTGCATTTCAAACAACACACGACCTGGCTGAATCTGGGCTACCCAATACTCAACGTTACCCTTACCTTTACCCATCCGGACTTCCAATGGCTTTTTACTGATTGGCTTATCAGGAAAAACACGGATCCAGATCTTACCACCACGGCGTACATGACGATTAATAGCACGGCGGCCTGCCTCAATCTGGCGTGCAGTCAACCGGCCACGCTCAAGAGACTTTAGTCCGTAATCACCGAAACTTACTTTATTACCGCTTTGTGCCAGACCACGGTTGCGGCCTTTTTGCATTTTTCGGAATTTGGTTCTTTTGGGCTGTAACATTTTGAACCTCTATCACTTCTTCTTTCTAGCCTGACCAGCAGGGTTAGATTGTTTCTGCTCAAGGTCAAAGACCTCACCCTTAAAGACCCACACCTTGATACCGATAATACCGTAGGTGGTAGCTGCCTCAGCTGTGGCATAATCAATGTCAGCACGCAGAGTATGCAAGGGGACACGACCTTCACGGTACCACTCGGTGCGTGCAATCTCAGCGCCATTCAAACGGCCTGACACACTCACCTTAATACCCAGAGCACCGATACGCATCGCGTTACCAACAGCGCGTTTCATAGCACGGCGGAACATGATACGACGCTCCAGCTGACCGGCAATACTTTCTGCAACCAGCTGCGCATCCAGTTCAGGCTTGCGAATCTCCTCAATATTCAGCTTCACGTTATTAACGTGCAGCCCCATAATACTCGCCACTTCACTGCGCAGACGCTCAATATCTTCACCTTTCTTACCGATAACCATTCCCGGACGGGCTGTATGGATGGTAATAAAGGCAGACTTCGCCGGACGCTCAATCTGAATACGACTTACTGACGAATCTTTTAAACGCTTTTTAAGATAAGAACGAACTTCCAAGTCTTTATGCAGGAAATCTGCATAATCCTTACCTTCTGCATACCACTTAGCGCGCCAATCGGCTGCGATACCGAGACGAATACCAGTTGGATGTACTTTTTGACCCATGATTAACCTCAGACCTTACTTATCGCCAACCGTAACAGTGATATGACTGGTACGTTTAAGAATACGATTTGCACGACCCTTGGCACGCGGACGAATACGCTTCATCGTCGGCCCCTGATCAACAAAAACGCGCTTAACAGAAAGCTCGTCAACATCAGCACCTTCATTGTGCTCGGCGTTAGCAATCGCTGACTCCAAAACTTTCTTCATCATCGCAGCCCCTTTCTTAGGGCTGAATGCCAGAATATCCAGTGCCTTATCAACCGGCAAACCACGAATCTGGTCGGCAACCAAACGGCCTTTCTGAGGTGAAAGACGCGCAAAGCGCAACTTAGCTGCAACTTCCATATCTAAAACCCCTTACTTCTTCGATTTCTTGTCGGCGGCATGACCACGGTAAGAGCGAGTTAAAGCAAACTCACCCAGCTTATGACCAACCATATTTTCATTAATCAGCACAGGCACGTGCTGCTTACCGTTATGGACTGCAATCGTCAAACCGACCATGCTTGGGGCAATCATCGACCGACGTGACCATGTTTTAATCGGCTTGCGGTCATTATTCGCAACTGCCGTGTCAACTTTCTTCATCAAATGATGATCAATGAAAGGACCTTTCTTAAGTGAACGTGGCACTGTCTAATTCCTCTTACTTCTTACTACGACGACGACGAACGATCATCTTGTCGGTACGCTTATTACTACGGGTTTTATAACCCTTAGTAGGAACACCCCAGGGTGAAACAGGATGACGGCCACCAGAGGTACGCCCTTCACCACCGCCATGCGGATGATCAACCGGATTCATAGCCACACCACGCACTGTTGGACGCACACCACGCCAACGCTTGGCACCCGCTTTGCCTAGTTTTGTCAATGCATGCTCAGAATTACTGACTTCACCAATTGTTGCACGGCAATCAACCAGAATCTTGCGCATTTCACCTGAACGCAAGCGCAGGGTTGCATAAGCACCTTCTTTAGCAACCAACTGTGCCGAAGTCCCTGCACTACGCGCCAGCTGAGCACCTTTACCAGGCTTCATTTCTATGCAGTGAATTACCGTACCTACCGGGATATTACGCATTGGCAGTGTATTACCAACAGCGATAGGCGCATGCTGTCCGGACTGAACACTTGCACCGGCTTCAATATTACGTGGCGCAATAATGTAACGACGCTCACCATCCGCATACAATAACAGAGCAATATTTGCGCTACGGTTCGGATCATACTCAAGACGCTCAACACGCGCAGAAATACCATCTTTACGACGCTTAAAATCAATAACACGATAATGTTGACGATGCCCGCCACCGATATGGCGCACGGTAATCCGACCGTTATTATTACGCCCACCGCTTTTGGTTTTACGATCCAACAGACTCTTACAAGGCGCGCCTTTATGCAGGTCTTTGTTTACAACACGAACCTGAAAACGACGTCCGGGAGAGGTTGGTTTTGCTTTTGCGACTGCCATGACTAACCTGTTCCTTATTCAGCTGAAGCATCAAGTGACTGACCTTCAGCCAGGCGGATATACGCCTTTTTCCAGTCGCTACGCTTACCGGCACGACGGCTAAAGTTCTTCTGCTTACCCTTCATATTGACAGTCTGAACACGATCAACTTTTACTTCAAAAAGTGTTTCAACTGCCTGCTTTATATCTTGCTTAGTTGCTGATTTTGCAACTTTAAATACGTACTGATTGGATGACTCAGCCAAACCGACTGATTTTTCAGTCATGCGCGGAGCCAACAGCACCTGATACAAATGATTCTGATTCATCCTAACCACTCCTGAACCTTCTCAACAGCACCCTTGGTGATCACTACTTTCTCATGACCTACCAGACTGGCCGGATTCAGCCCTGTGACCGAAGCAACTTCACAATAAGGAATATTGCGTGAAGCCAGCAGAACATTCACATCATCAGCCTCAGAAACCAACAAAACATTGCTGGTCCCATATTCTTTAAGCTTGGCAGCCATGGTTTTTGTTTTACCATCTTCACAACCGATAGCATCAACCACCACCAGACGACCCTGACGCACCAGCTCGGATAAAATTGAGCTCATTGCCGCACGATACATCTTCTTATTAAGCTTTAGCGTAAAGTCACGGGGCTGCGCTGCAAAAGTCACACCACCGGAGCGCCATAACGGACTACGGATTGTTCCTGCACGGGCACGACCGGTTCCTTTCTGACGAAACGGCTTGGAACCACCACCACTGACTGCTGAACGATTCTTTTGTGCTTTAGTGCCGGAGCGACCTGCTGCCATATAAGCAACAACCGCCTGATGCACCAGACCTTCATTAAAATCGCGACCGAATACTGCATCACTTACTGCAACGGATTCGCCATTAGCTATTTGCAATTCCATACCTAAATCCTTATGCCTTTTCTGAGTGCTTAATGGAAATATTGCCACCCGTTGCACCAGGAACAGCACCTTTGACCAGGATCAGATTCCGATCGGCATCAACGCGAACCACTTCCAGACACTGAGTCGTTGTATTCACGTTACCTAACTGACCTGCCATTTTCTTACCGGGAAATACACGTCCCGGGGTCTGGTTCTGACCGATAGAACCCGGCGTCCGGTGAGAAACCGAGTTGCCGTGAGTCGCATCCTTACCTTTAAAGTTATGACGCTTAATATTACCGGCAAAGCCTTTACCTTTACTTACACCGGAAACATCTACTTTCTGACCTGCTTCAAACATTGCGACGGTCAGCTCGGCACCAGCCTCATACTCAGCCGCAGAATCAACGCGTGACTCACGAACGAACGTACCCGCAGGAACACCTGCCTTAGCGAAGTGACCGGCAACAGCCTTAGTTACGCGAGAAGCTTTCTTCTCACCAACAGACAACTGGATTGCTTCATAGCCATCAGTATCGACCGTCTTCACCTGAGACACACGATTCGGCGCAATCTCCAGAACGGTAACAGGAACTGCATCACCTGCTTCACCGAAAATACGGGTCATACCTACTTTCCGACCCAATAGACTGATAGCCATTTGCTTACCTCTTCAACCACCGTAAATAGGTGAATTTACTGAATCTTGTCTTTAGAAAAACTCGGCCCGACATGAAAGTCGAGCCGAAGAAAGCCGCGCATTATACACATAAAGTAAACGCACGTTAAGCCTTTATTTCAAATTTATTTCAAATCAATTTAACTTGATTTGAACATCCACGCCTGCTGCCAGATCGAGCTTCATCAGCGCATCAACAGTCTTGTCTGTTGGATTAACAATATCCATCAGACGCTTGTGCGTACGAATTTCATACTGGTCACGCGCATCTTTGTTTACGTGAGGTGAAATCAGAATCGTATGACGTTCAATGCGGGTCGGCAAAGGAATGGGACCTTTAACGCGCGCACCGGTACGCTTGGCTGTTTCAACAATTTCCAGCGCTGAACGATCGATAAGACGATGGTCAAACGCTTTCAGACGAATCCGTATTCTTTGATCAGACATGACAAATATTACTCAACAATTTTAGAAACAACACCAGCACCCACGGTACGGCCACCTTCACGAATCGCGAAACGCAAACCGTCTTCCATCGCAATCGGGGCAATCAGGGAGACAACCATTTTTACGTTATCACCAGGCATAACCATTTCAACACCCTCAGGCAGGTCACAGGCTCCGGTCACATCCGTGGTACGGAAGTAGAATTGCGGGCGGTAACCGTTGAAGAATGGCGTATGACGGCCACCTTCATCTTTGGACAGGATGTAAACTTCTGCCTCAAATTTGGTGTGTGGTGTAATTGAGCCCGGCTTACACAGTACCTGACCACGCTCTACGTCTTCACGCTTGGTACCACGCAGCAGCAGTCCGACGTTATCACCGGCCTGACCCTGATCCAGCAGTTTGCGGAACATTTCAACGCCGGTAACGGTGGTTTTCTGGGTATCACGGATACCGACGATTTCAACTTCTTCGCCGACTTTGATGATGCCGCGCTCGATACGTCCGGTTACTACGGTACCACGACCGGAGATAGAGAATACGTCTTCAACCGGCATAATGAAGGCACCGTCGATGGCACGCTCAGGCTCAGGGATGTAGCTGTCCAGTGCATCCATCAGTTCCTGAATCGCAGGCTCACCGATAGGAGAGGTATCGCCTTCCAGGGCTTTCAGTGCAGATCCTTTGATGATTGGGGTGTCGTCGCCCGGGAATTCGTAGGCATCCAGCAGCTCACGGATTTCCATTTCAACCAGTTCCAGCAGCTCTTCGTCGTCAACCATGTCGCATTTGTTCATAAATACAACGATGTATGGGACGCCTACCTGACGTGACAGCAGGATGTGCTCACGGGTTTGTGGCATCGGGCCGTCTGCAGCAGAACATACCAGGATTGCACCATCCATCTGTGCCGCACCGGTGATCATGTTCTTAACATAGTCAGCGTGTCCGGGGCAGTCTACGTGTGCGTAGTGACGGGTATCTGATTCATATTCCACGTGTGAGGTAGAAATGGTGATACCACGTGCTTTTTCTTCCGGCGCGTTATCAATCTGGTCGAATTTCTTCGTTTCGCCACCGAATTTCTTAGACTGTACGATTGATATCGCCGCTGTCAGTGTCGTTTTGCCGTGGTCAACGTGACCGATCGTACCCACATTCACGTGCGGTTTCGTACGTTGAAATTTATCCTTTGCCATTACAACTTACCTTCTTTTCAAAATTGCCTGCAGTACATTAGCAGGTGCTTCCGCGTATTTCGCGAACTCCATCGAATAGGATGCACGGCCCTGCGTCGCTGATCTCAGCGCAGTGGCATAACCAAACATCTCACCCAACGGCACTTCCGCACGTATAATTTTTCCTGTTGGCGAGTCATCCATACCCTGAACCACTCCCCGGCGACGCGTCAGATCACCCATCACATCACCCATATAATCTTCCGGCGTTACCACCTCAACCTTCATCACCGGCTCAAGCAGTACCGGCTCAGCTTTCATCACACCATCGCGAACCGCCATGGTTGCCGCAATTTTGAAAGCAATTTCACTGGAGTCCACATCATGAAACGAACCATCATACAGCGTCGCTTTCATATCGACCAGAGGATAACCAGCTAATACACCGCCGGACATTTGTTCCTGAACACCCTTATCCACTGCCGGGATAAATTCCCGCGGAACAGAGCCACCGACTACCGCATCTTCAAACTGGTAACCGGCTCCCTCAGCCAATGGTTCGAGACGCAGCCAAACGTGACCATACTGCCCCTTACCACCTGACTGACGAACAAACTTGCCTTCAACCTCAACCGAAGTGCGGATAGTTTCACGATAAGCAACCTGTGGATTACCCACATTGGCCTCGACCTTAAACTCACGCTTCATCCGGTCAATAATAATATCCAGATGCAACTCACCCATACCGGAGATAATGGTCTGCCCTGACTCCTGGTCAGTATGCACACGGAAGGACGGATCCTCCTGAGCCAGTTTACCCAGCGCAATCCCCATCTTTTCCTGATCCGCCTGTGAGCGTGGCTCTACCGCCACTGAAATCACCGGCTCCGGGAAATCCATCCGTTCCAGGGTAATAACCGCATCGGCAGCACAAAGCGTTTCGCCGGTTGTCACATCTTTAAGCCCGACAGCCGCAGCAATATCACCGGCCCGGACTTCCTTAATTTCTTCACGCGCATTCGAGTGCATCTGCATAATACGCCCGATACGCTCACGCTTACCCTTAACCGGGTTATAAACCGCATCCCCGGCCTTTAAAACACCGGAATACACCCGAAAGAAGGTTAAAGCACCAACAAAAGGATCTGTTGCCACCTTAAAGGCCAATGCAGCAAACGGCTCTTCATCAGAAGCATGACGCTCATCAGGCGTCGCCTCCTCATCATCATGCACGCCTTTAATAGCAGGCACATCCACCGGAGAAGGCATATAGCGAACGATAGCATCCAGCATTGCCTGCACACCTTTATTCTTAAAGGCTGAACCGCACAATACCGGAACAATCTCACCCGCCAACACCCGCAAACGCAATCCACGGTAGATAGCATCATCGGAAAGCTCACCACTTTCCAGATACTCATCCATCAGTGCTTCATCTGCCTCGGCTGCGGCCTCGACCATTTTTTCGCGCCATTCCTGGCACTCATCCTGCATATCCTCAGGCACAGGCTCCGCCCTATAAGTGGTGCCCATATTATCCTCATCCCAGAAGATAGCCTGCATCCGCACCAGATCGACCACCCCCTTAAAACCCTCTTCAGCTCCGACAGGCAACTGAACCGGAACAGGGATTGAGCCAAGGCGCCCTTCAATCTGCCGGACAACACGCAAAAAATCGGCGCCAATACGATCCATCTTATTGACAAAGGCCATGCGCGGAACATGGTATTTATTAGCCTGGCGCCAGACGGTCTCAGACTGCGGCTCTACACCACCCACCGCACAAAACACAGCAACAGCACCATCCAGCACACGCAGCGAGCGCTCCACCTCAATGGTAAAGTCAACGTGCCCGGGAGTATCAATAATATTGATGCGATGCTGATCAAACTGCTGATCCATGCCTGACCAGAAACAGGTAGTTGCAGCAGAGGTAATAGTTATACCCCGCTCCTGCTCCTGCTCCATCCAGTCCATGACAGCAGCACCATCATGAACCTCACCGATCTTATGTGAAATACCTGTATAGAACAAAACCCGCTCAGTCGTAGTCGTCTTGCCCGCATCAATATGAGCCATGATGCCGACATTACGATAGTGATCAATGGGAGTTTGACGAGCCACGAGTATTTCTCTGCCAGCTTAACTACTTACCAGCGGAAGTGAGCAAATGCTTTGTTAGCTTCCGCCATACGATGCGTATCTTCACGCTTCTTGACAGCAGCACCACGCTTCTCAGCAGCATCAATCAACTCACCAGCCAGCTTACGGGCCATTGACTTCTCACCACGCTTACGCGCAGCATCAATAATCCAGCGCATAGCCAGTGCATTCTGACGCGACTGACGAACCTCAACCGGCACCTGATAAGTTGCACCACCCACACGACGGGCTTTAACCTCGACCGCAGGACGAGCATTTTCCAGCGCATCATTCAGCACAGACAGACCATCTCCGCCCTTCTTTTGGCTGATTTCTTCCAGCGCGCCGTAAATAATTTTTTCAGCAACTGCCTTCTTGCCGTCTTTCATCACAGCATTCATGAACTTGCTCAGCATTTCACTACCGAACTTTGGATCAGGCAGGACTTCGCGTTTAGGGACTTCTCTTCTTCTAGGCATTTCTAGACTCTCAACTCAATTAGCTCTTAGGACGCTTCGCGCCATACTTGGAACGACCCTGTTTACGATCCTTAACACCCTGGGTATCAAGACTACCACGCACAGTGTGATAGCGAACACCCGGCAGATCTTTCACACGACCACCACGAATCAGAACCACCGAGTGCTCCTGAAGATTATGCCCTTCACCGCCAATATAGCTGGTGACTTCATAGCCATTAGTCAGACGTACACGTGCCACTTTACGCATTGCCGAGTTCGGCTTCTTAGGCGTGGTCGTATAAACACGGGTACAAACACCACGGCGCTGTGGGCAAGCCTCCAACGCGGGCACGTTGCTTTTCTCAGCTTTACGTTTGCGCGGCTTGCGCACCAACTGGTTAATCGTTGCCATTAAAAAAAATTCTCCGTAACCTGCATGAGGAAATAATTAATTTGCGATCCCCATAAAAACAACAGACCGGCACCACCAGTCTGTTCAAGGTCGCAAGATTTTAGGGATGCCGCAAGCATCTGTCAAGGCATGTTTGCCTTTGTTCTCAATAAGTTTGTTGCAAATAACGCGGTTGTTTTCATAAACAGATCCACCAACGCATTACAGCAAACCTCAAAGCATCAGATTTCGCTCCGGAAAAAAGAAAAGGGCTAAACCCCACCCTTTTCTTTAACCGCCGAAGCTATATAAATAAAACGGTTACTCAGCCTCCAAACCGGCAGAATCTGCAACCCCAGTTTCAACCCCGGCTGCCAGCGGCGCAGTCTCAGTTTCCAGTTCAGCCTGCTCCGCCGCAAACGCATCTTCCAACTGGAACGGATCACGCTCACGACGACGCTCTTCATGGTAGGCAAGACCGGTACCAGCCGGAATCAGGCGACCCACAATAACGTTTTCTTTCAGACCACGCAGCTCATCACGTGCACCACGTACTGCCGCATCCGTCAACACACGGGTGGTTTCCTGGAACGATGCAGCCGACACGAATGAATCGGTTACCAGAGAAGCTTTGGTAATACCCATCAATACGCGGATGTACTTAATCGGCAACTTACCTTCAGCCTGCAACTTCTTATTCGCCTCAACTACACGCCAGTAATCGGTCTGCTCACCACGCAGGAACTCACTGTCACCGGCATCCACAATATCCACTTTACGCATCATCTGCCGCACAATGACTTCAATGTGTTTATCATTGATCCCCACACCCTGCAGACGGTAAACGTCCTGAATCTCCTTAACCAGATACTCAGCCAGAGCCGTCGCACCCAGCAAGCGCAGAATGTCATGCGGGTTAGGCTCACCATCGGCAATCACCTCACCTTTGGTTACCTTCTCCCCCTCGAACACGTCCAGGTTACGCCACTTAGGAATCAGCTCCTCGTAAGACTCACCATCCTCACCGGTTATAACGATACGTTGCTTACCTTTGGTTTCCTTACCAAAGGAAATAGTCCCGGTCTTCTCAGCCAGAATCGCACCATCTTTCGGCTTACGCGCCTCAAACAGGTCAGCAACCCGTGGCAAACCACCGGTAATATCACGCGTTTTGGAGGAAGCCTGCGGCAGACGGGCAACAACCTCACCCACCTCAACACTGGCACCATTGGTCGTGGTAATAATCGCACCAGCCGGCAGCGGGTACTGAACCGGAATCTTGGTATTTTCAAAGAAAATACTCTCACCGTTCTCGTCCAGCAAACGTACCGTCGGACGCAAATCACGCCCGGAGCTCGGGCGGCTTTTCGGATCCATAACCTCAATGGAAGACAGACCGGTGATCTCATCAACCTTGGTTTGTACAGTCACATTATCCGTGAAGTCGAGAAACTCAATCTGGCCCGACACCTCCGAAATAATCGGGTGCGTATGCGGATCCCACTGGGCAACCTTCTGACCAGCCTCAACAGCCTCGCCATCAGCAATCATCAGAATCGCGCCATAAGGCAGCTTGTAACGCTCCTTATCACGACCATTATTGTCCACCACGCCCAGCTCACCGGAACGGGAAATCGCCACCAGATTGCCCTGAGTATTGGTTACCGTTTTGACATTAATCAGGTGCACCTTACCGGCTGACTTGACTGCAATACCACTTTCCGCAGCCGACCGGCTCGCCGCACCACCAATATGGAAGGTACGCATGGTCAGCTGAGTACCCGGCTCACCGATAGACTGTGCCGCGATAACACCGACTGACTCACCCTTACACACCAGATGACCACGCGCCAGATCACGACCGTAACACTGACGGCAAACACCATAGTTAGCCTCACAGGTAATTGCGGAGCGCACCACCAGCTCATCAATCGCCAGACGATCAATTTCACTGACCCAGTACTCATCAACCAGCGTACCCGCAGGAATCAGCACCTCGTCATCACGCACCACATCCTGGGCGATAACCCGGCCCAGCACACGCTCTGCCAGACCCTCTACGACATCACCACCTTCGATGATCGGACGCATCAGCATACCGCGGGTGGTGCCACAATCATCCAGCACCACGGCCATGTCCTGCGCCACATCCACCAAGCGGCGGGTCAGATAACCGGAGTTAGCTGTTTTCAGTGCTGTATCCGCCAGACCTTTACGTGCACCGTGTGTGGAAATAAAGTACTGCAGTACAGTCAGACCCTCACGGAAGTTAGAGGTAATCGGGGTTTCGATAATCGAACCGTCCGGCTTGGCCATCAGACCACGCATACCCGCCAGCTGACGAATCTGTGCAGGCGAGCCACGCGCACCGGAATCAGCCATCATGTAGATTGAGTTGAATGACTCCTGCTCAACCTCATTCCCCTGGTCATCCAGAACCGGATTACCTTCTTCATCGGTAACTACCTGAGTACCAATTTTATCCATCATCGCTTTGGCGACCAGATCATTGGTACGCGCCCAGATGTCAACCACCTTATTATAGCGCTCACCCTGAGTAACCAGACCACTTTCAAACTGACGCTGAATTTCTTTAACGTCTTCTTCCGCAGCAGAAAGTAACTGCTCCTTCTTCTCCGGAATAATCATGTCATCGGCACAGAATGAAACACCGGCACGTGTCGAATAACGGTAACCGGTATACATCAGCTGATCAGCAAAGATAACCGACTCTTTCATCCCCACAGAACGATAAGCTGCATCAAGTAAACGCGAAATCGCTTTCTTTTTCAGCGTCTGGTTAAACAGCTCAAACGGCAGACCGGCTGGCATAATGGTCGTCAGAATAGAGCGTCCGACGGTGGTATCGACTAAACGGGTACGGGTAATCAACGGCGCATCAGGATCGTCATTATCCTCATCTTTCACCCGGTCAGTAATACGCACCTTTACTTTCGCGTGGAGTGAAGCATTGCCGGTTTCATACGCACGCTGTGCTTCCCGCGGATCAGAGAACACCATCCCCTCGCCTTTCTCACCGATCGCCTCACGGGTCATATAATAAAGACCCAGCACCACGTCCTGTGACGGAACAATTATCGGATCTCCATTAGCCGGAGACAACACGTTATTGGTCGACATCATCAGGCTGCGGGCTTCCAACTGGGCTTCCAGTGACAGTGGCACGTGAACAGCCATCTGGTCACCGTCGAAGTCAGCGTTAAATGCCGCACATACCAGCGGGTGCAGCTGAATCGCCTTACCCTCAATCAACAGCGGCTCGAACGCCTGAATACCCAAACGGTGCAGCGTCGGCGCACGGTTCAGCATAACCGGATGCTCACGGATGACTTCAGCCAGAATATCCCAGACTTCAGCCGTTTCGCGCTCAACCAGCTTCTTCGCCGCTTTAATGGTTGTCGCCAGGCCACGACGCTGCAGCTTGCCGAAGATAAACGGCTTGAACAGCTCCAGCGCCATTTTCTTAGGCAGACCACACTGATGCAGGCGCAAAGTAGGCCCGACCACAATCACCGAACGTCCGGAATAGTCAACACGCTTACCCAGCAGGTTCTGACGGAAACGGCCCTGTTTACCCTTGATCATGTCAGACAAGGACTTCAGCGGGCGCTTGTTCGAACCGGTAATGGCACGACCACGACGCCCGTTATCCAGCAGCGCATCCGCCGACTCCTGCAGCATGCGTTTTTCATTGCGCACGATAATATCCGGCGCATTCAGCTCCAGCAGGCGCTTCAGACGGTTATTACGGTTAATCACCCGGCGATACAGGTCATTCAGATCCGAAGTCGCGAAGCGGCCACCATCCAGCGGCACCAGCGGACGCAGATCAGGCGGCAGAACCGGCAGTACGTTCATAATCATCCACTCAGGCCTGTTGCCTGAGTTCTGGAAGGCTTCCATGACCTTCAGACGCTTAGTCAGACGCTTCAGCTTGGTTTCAGAGCCGGTTTCAGCAATCTCTTCACGCATCTGCATGATTTCATGTTTGAGATCAATCGTGCGCAGCAGATCCTGGATAGCCTCAGCACCCATTTTAGCCTCGAACTCATCACCGAACTCTTCCACAGCCTCCAGATAAGCCTCATCCGTCAGCAGCGTACCGCGATCCAGCGTCGTCATACCCGGTTCAGTCACCACGAAAATTTCAAAGTACAGAATCCGCTCAATATCGCGCAGTGTCATATCCAGCATCAGACCGATACGGGACGGCAGTGATTTCAGGAACCAGATATGCGCCACAGGACTGGCCAGATCAATATGCCCCATGCGCTCACGGCGCACTTTGGTCTGCGTGACTTCAACGCCACATTTTTCACAGACCACACCACGATGCTTCAAACGCTTGTATTTACCACACAAGCACTCAAAATCCTTGACCGGGCCAAAAATTTTGGCACAGAACAAACCATCACGCTCCGGTTTAAAAGTGCGGTAGTTAATCGTTTCCGGCTTTTTCACCTCACCGTATGACCATGACCGGATAACCTCAGACGACGCCAACCCGATACGGATTGCATCAAAATCCTGGTTTTCCTGCTTTTGCTTATAAAGGTTAAGTAAATCTTTCATACTGTTTTATCCGCCTGCCTTATCGGTCAATTAGTCTCTTTCCAGCTCGATATTCAAACCGAGCGAACGGATTTCCTTCATCAATACGTTGAAGGACTCAGGCATGCTGGCTTCCATTTGATGGTCACCATCCACGATACTCTTGTACATCTTGTTCCGGCCATTCACGTCATCCGACTTAACTGTCAGCATTTCCTGCAGAGTGTAAGCCGCACCATAAGCTTCCAGCGCCCATACCTCCATCTCACCGAAACGCTGACCACCAAACTGCGCCTTACCACCCAGCGGCTGCTGGGTAACCAGGCTGTACGGCCCGGTGGAGCGCGCGTGCATTTTATCATCCACCAGGTGATTCAGTTTCAGCATATGCATATAACCTACGGTTACTTCACGCTCAAACGCCTCACCGGTACGACCGTCATATAAACGGGTCTGACCGGATTCCGGCAGGTCAGCCAACCGCAGCATCGCTTTGATTTCCGACTCATGCGCCCCATCGAACACCTGAGTTGCCATCGGCACACCGCGACGCAGATTACCCGCCATTTCCACGATTTCGGCATCTGTCATTTCTGACAAATCACCCTGCTCCGGATTACCGCCGGTTTCATAAATCTCAGTCAGGAACTTACGCAGCTCATCAACTTTGGCCTTGGTATCAATCATTCGGCCAATCTTGGCTCCAAGACCTTTTGCCGCCCAGCCAAGGTGAGTTTCCAGCACCTGTCCCACATTCATCCGCGAAGGAACACCGAGCGGATTCAGAACGATGTCAACCGGCTGGCCATTTTCCAGATACGGCATATCTTCAACCGGAACGATGCGTGAAACCACACCCTTGTTACCGTGCCGGCCAGCCATTTTATCACCCGGCTGCATGCGGCGCTTAACAGCCACATAAACCTTGACCATTTTCAACACACCCGGCGCCAGATCATCGCCTGCGGTCAACTTATCACGCTGCTTCTGCAGACGGATTTCGTACTCTTTCTTCTTCTCGGATAACTGCGTTGCCAGAGATTCCAGTTGCTCATTCAGTGATTCATCACTCATGCGCACAGAGAACCACTCATGACGCATCAGATTATCAAGATAGTTCTGCGTCACTTTGGCACCTGAAGCCAGGCCTTCCGGCCCGCCATCAGCCACCTGACCGACAATCATCCGCGCCACACGCTCGAAGACATCGCTCTCATAAATGCGCAACTCATCCAGCAAGTCTTTGCGCACTTTCTTCAGGTCATCTTCCTGCACAGACAAGGCACGCGCATCACGCTCCACACCATCACGGGTAAAGACACGCACATCAATAACCGTACCTTTCATACCGGTACCGACGCGCAGTGAGCTGTCCTTAACGTCAGAGGCCTTCTCACCGAAGATGGCACGCAGCAGCTTTTCCTCAGGTGTCAGCTGACTCTCACCTTTCGGCGTCACCTTACCGACCAGAATATCGCCCGGCTCAACCTCAGCGCCGACATGGATAATGCCGCACTCATCCAGCTTGGATAACAGACTCTCACTGACATTCGGAATATCAGCAGTAATTTCTTCCGGCCCCAGCTTGGTATCACGCGCCAGGCAGGACAGCACCTCAATATGGATCGTAGTGAAACGATCTTCCTCTACCACCCGCTCGGACAGCAGAATCGAGTCTTCGAAGTTGTAACCATTCCACGGCATAAAGGCGATGAACATGTTCTGACCCAACGCCAGCTCACCCAGATCAGTGGAAGAACCATCCGCCAGCACATCACCACGCTCAATACGATCACCCACCTTAACGATAGGACGCTGATTGATACAGGTATTCTGGTTGGAGCGCATATACTTGATGAGGTTGTAAATATCAACACCACCGCTTTCATCCGCCTCATCATCATTTACCCGCACAACGACTCGACCGGCGTCCACCGAATCAATAACGCCGCCACGACGTGCCGCCACGGTAGAACCGGAGTCAACCGCCACCGCACGCTCCATACCGGTACCGGTCACCGCGGTTTCAGCACGCAGACAAGGCACCGCCTGACGCTGCATGTTTGACCCCATCAGTGCCCGGTTCGCATCATCATGCTCAAGGAACGGGATCAGAGATGCTGCAACCGACACGATCTGCTTTGGCGATACATCCATATACTGAATTTTATCAGCGGTCATCAGTGCGAATTCGTTACGATGACGGCAGCTCACAAACTCATCCGTGAATTCTCCATCATCATTCAGCACAGCGTTCGCCTGAGCGATCACAAACTGTGACTCTTCGATGGCAGACAGATAATCAATCTGACTGGTCACCTTACCGTCCGCAACACGGCGATAGGGCGTTTCCAGGAAGCCATAATCATTGGTACGCGCATAAACAGACAGCGAATTAATCAGACCAATGTTTGGCCCTTCCGGCGTCTCAATCGGACAAACACGGCCGTAGTGGGTCGGGTGTACGTCACGCACCTCAAAACCGGCACGCTCACGGGTCAGCCCCCCCGGCCCCAGCGCAGAAATACGGCGCTTATGGGTAACTTCTGACAGCGGGTTGTTCTGATCCATGAACTGAGACAGCTGGCTGGAGCCGAAAAATTCCTTGATCGCAGCCGACACCGGCTTGGAGTTAACCAGCTCCTGTGGCATCAGACCTTCACTTTCCGCCATGGTCAGACGTTCTTTAACCGCACGCTCAACCCGCACCAGACCGATACGGAAAGCATTTTCAGCCATTTCGCCAACACTACGGATACGACGGTTACCCAGATGATCAATATCATCAATGTCATCACGGCCGTCACGGATATCAATCAGCTTACGCAGCACTTCAAGGATATCATCCTGATCCAGTGTACCTTCACCGGTAGACTCTTCACGCCCCAGACGACGATTAAACTTCATCCGTCCGACCGCAGAAAGATCATAACGCTCAGCAGTAAAAAACAGGTTGCCGAACAGGTTTTCAGCCGACTCTTTGGTAGGCGGCTCACCCGGACGCATCATCCGGTAAATCTCAACCTGCGCTTCCAGCTTGGAACGGGTCGGATCAATATTCAGGGTATTGGAAATAAACGGCCCGCGATCCAGATCATTGGTAAACAGGATATTAAAATGCTCAATACCGTTATCGCGCAGTTTTTCAATCAACTCATCAGTCAATTCGGCATTGGCTTCCGCAAGCATCTCACCGGTAGCCGTATCGATGATATTGTGCGCCAGCACTTTGCCATTCATATAATCCTGGGGCACAACCAGCTTATCCAGCCCACTTTTTTCCAGCCTACGAATATGCTTTGCGGTAATACGGCGCCCGGTCTCCACCAGCACCTCACCATCCAGGGTAATATCAAATGAAGCCAGCTCTCCACGCAAACGTTCAGGAATCAGATCAATTTCGATCTTTTCACCCAGATGCACGCCGACCTTATCAAAGAAATAATCCAGAATTTCTTCATTTTCCATACCCAAAGCACGCAATAAAATAGTCGAAGCCAACTTACGGCGACGATCAATGCGCACAAAAATGCTGTCTTTCGGATCGAACTCAAAGTCCAGCCAGGACCCACGATAAGGAATAACCCGTGCACTGTGCAACAGTTTACCTGCAGTATTTGATTTACCCTTATCATGCTCAAAGAACACACCGGGTGAACGGTGCAGCTGGGAAACGATAACGCGCTCAGTACCATTAATAATAAAGGTACCTTTGTCTGTCATCAGCGGCAGCTCACCCAGATAAACATCCTGCTCTTTAATATACTTAACGACCTTGGCGTCTACCGGCGCTTCCTTATCATGAATAACCAGACGCAGTTTTACACGCAGGGAGGCAGCATAAGTCAGACCGCGCAGCTGACACTCGTAGACATCAAACTCAGGTTCTGCCAACCTATAATCAACATACTCGAGTGAGACATAGTTGTTATAACTTATAATCGGGAAAACCGAAGAAAATGCAGCATGCAAACCAGCATTTTTACGCTCCTCAACCGGTTTATCCAACTGCAGGAATTGCCGGTAGGACTCCAGCTGAATTGTTAACAGGTCAGGTACTTCCAGAATCTGCTTTCGTTTACCAAAATCTTTGCGGATTCGTTTTTTCTCAGTGTAACTTAGTCCCATCGTGCTTCCTCACCTGGAATCAAATATATCTTTAGGGCGCCCGGTAACTAAACGACGCCTCTGTCCAACACTGCCATTTAATGTCTGACAAGCGACAAAAGGCCGACAGTGTAAAACACTGCCAGCCTCGGGTTCATTGCAAGTTTTTAACAACCAAGCAACGTAAAGTCAACCTCAGCCTTACTTGAGCTCAACTTCAACACCCGCTTCTTCCAGTTGCTTCTGGATGTCAGCGGCTTCATCTTTCGATACACCTTCTTTCACAGAAGCAGGCGCACTTTCAACCAGAGCCTTGGCTTCTTTCAGGCCCAGACCTGTGATTGCACGTACTACCTTAATAGCACCAATCTTGTTGCTGCCTGCACTCTTCATAACAACATCAAACTCAGTCTTTTCTTCAGCAGCAGCCGCATCACCACCACCGGCAGCAGGAGCAACAGCAACAGCAGCCGCAGCAGCGCTAACACCGAATTTTTCTTCCATTGCAGAAATCAGGTCAACGATTTCCATTACAGTCATGTTAGAAATCGCTTCCAACATTTCGTCTTTAGTTACAGCCATGATAAATCTCCTAAAACCGAGTCAGTATCGGTTTAAAATATTCAATTTGTGAGCATGCAAAAACATGCAAACGCATAAACAAAAATTAGGCAGCAGCCTCTTTCTGGTCACGAATTGCAGCAAGTGTGCGAACAAATTTACCCGGAACCTCATTCATTGTGCGGGCCAGTTTATCCAGCGGCGCACGGAAGGTACCAGCCAACATAGCCAGTGCCTGATCGCGTGTTGGCAATTTAGACAGACGTTCCAGCTCAGCAGCCGGCAACATTTGCCCACCAACAGCAACGAATTTCACTTCCAGTTTACTGTTCGCTTTGTCTTTGATGAATTCCTTAATCAGGCGTGCTGCTGAGCCCGGATCTTCCTGAGAAAATGCCAGCATCAACGGCCCGGTCAGACTGTCCTGGATACATTCAAACTCTGTATCACGGACAGCGATCTTCGCCAGATTATTCTTCACCACACGCAGATAAACACCACCTTCACGCGCTTGTTTGCGCAGTGTTGTCATCTGCCCAACTGTCAAACCGCGGTATTCAGCTACCACCGCAGAATGAGCACTTGCAGCTATCGCAGACACTTCAGAGACAATCTGTTTTTTCTCGTTCAGTGTTAATGCCACGATATCTACTCCTGGTTCGGCGGCTTACACCACCGTTAAACAACATTCCAACCACCAGCATTGAAATGATGAAAACGGCGCACCGCGAACCATTTTACTGACTCGGGTAACGCCATCTACGCAGGCCATTAAGCCGGGAATAAAACCAACACCCGACACCTACGGTCTTTGACGACATACATCCTGTATATCTGGAGCCAAAAAACCAACCAGCAAAATTTACCAATAGGCTTTGGCGGCCTTCATCCATGAAGGCCTGATTGAGCACGACTGCTCAAAACTATTATGAAAAGCTTATTAATATGTCAGCGTTGACTGATCGATACTAACGCCAGGACCCATAGTAGTGGACAGAGCAACACCTTTCAGATAAACACCTTTTGCTGTGGAAGGCTTAGCTTTTACCAAGTCTGCCACCAGCGCATTCAGGTTCTGAACCAGTGCATCAGTTTCAAAATCAACATTACCGATACCGCAATGAATAATACCGGCCTTATCAGTACGGTAACGCACCTGACCCGACTTGGCATTCTTGACTGCTTCAGCAACATTCGGGGTTACGGTGCCCACTTTAGGGTTCGGCATCAGACCACGCGGCCCCAGAACCTGACCCAGCTGACCCACAACACGCATCGCATCAGGACTGGCAATAACCACATCAAAGTCCATCATGCCGCCTTTGATTTCTGCTGCCAGTTCATCCATACCGACAAAATCAGCACCGGCTTCTTTAGCTGCATCAGCATTAGGGCCCTGAGTAAACACGGCCACACGGACAGACTTGCCGTTACCGTTTGGCAGCACAGTAGAACCACGCACCACCTGATCAGATTTACGCGGATCAACGCCCAGATTTACACTAACATCAACGCTTTCAATAAACTTGGCACGCGGCAATGACTTCAGCAGATCAACCGCCTCACTAACGCCGTATACTTTGCCAGACTCGACTTTCTCAGCAATCGCTTTCTGGCGCTTGGTTAATTTAGCCATCAGTTAACCCCCTCTACGTCAACACCCATACTACGCGCAGTACCTGCGATAGTACGCACAGCCGCATCCAGATCAGCAGCGGTCAAATCAGGCTCTTTGGTCTTGGCAATTTCTTCCAGTTGCTCGCGGGTCACTTTACCGACTTTTTCAGTATTCGGACGGCCGCTACCGGATTTCAGCCCCAGGGACTTTTTCAACAGAACAGATGCCGGCGGTGTTTTGGTAACAAAAGTAAAACTCTTATCACTGTAAACAGTGATAACCACGGGAATCGGCAGCCCGACCTCAAGGCTCTGTGTTGCTGCATTGAATGCCTTACAGAACTCCATGATATTGACACCATGCTGACCCAGCGCAGGACCAACAGGAGGACTAGGATTGGCTTTACCAGCCGGCACCTGCAGCTTGATATAACCACTAACTTTTTTAGCCATTGCAATTTACCTTATGTATGGGTAGTAACGCCTTACGGCTCCCCTGAATCAGGTCTTGGCAACCTGATAAAATTCCAGCTCAACAGGCGTTGAGCGTCCAAAAATCTGTACAGCCACCAGCAGGCGGCTCTTCTCGTAGTTGACTTCCTCAACCACGCCATTAAAGTCTTTGAACGGCCCGTCAGTGACACGAACCACTTCACCGGCATCAAACAGCACCTTCGGTTTCGGCTTATCCACACCATCTTCAACACGCTGCAAAATGGCGTTAACTTCTTTCTCCGTAATCGGAGCAGGCATATCCTTAGAGCCACCGATAAAGCCCATCACCCGGTTAGTATCTTTAACCAGATGCCAGGTATCATCGTTCATTTCCATTTCAACCAGGACATAGCCCGGAAAAAACTTACGTTCACTACGGCGCTGCTGCCCTTCCCGGACTTCAACCACTTCCTCAGTCGGAACCAGCACTTCACCGAAGGATTCTTCCATTCCGAAACGTGCAATACGCTCCTGCAAAGAACGTTTTACCTGCAACTCATATCCGGAAAAAGCCTGAACCACATACCAGCGTTTAGCCATCAGCCACCTCCCAGCAGGGACTTAACACCCCAGCCCAGCAGCATATCAACCAGCCAAAGAAAAATCGTCAGAATAAAGACAATAACAAAGACCATTAAGGTGGTCTGCATGGTTTCGACACGGGTAGGCCAAACCATCTTACGCACTTCTGTACGTGAATCCTGCATAAAACTCATCAGACGCTTGCCACTGGATGATGACAGCGCAATGAATGCTGCAACACCCATAACGGCCAGCAAACCTAAAGTTCTATACAACAAAGAGACAGGCTCGCCCTGCCAATCAGCAAAATAATAAAAACCAGCAACACCCAAAAACAACAAAACCAGTGCCACCACCAGTTTAATAGTATCTATAGGACTTGCTTGTTGTTCGGCTTTTGTTGACATAATCTATCGAAAACCCATGAACCGCACACCGCCAAGACGACTTCATACAAAGCTGGCTAAAGCAGCTGGGTTTTGTATAAAAGCCATCTTCAGAGAGATGGCAGGCCAGGAGGGACTCGAACCCCCAACCGACGGTTTTGGAAACCGCAACTCTGCCAATTGAGCTACTGGCCTAACAAATGAAAGAGCGAGAGTGTACGCACTCCCGCTCACTATTTCAATCTTGATCGGTAAAATTATTCAACGATCTTAGAAACAACACCGGCACCCACGGTACGGCCACCTTCACGAATCGCGAAACGCAAACCGTCTTCCATCGCAATCGGGGCAATCAGGGAGACAACCATTTTTACGTTATCACCAGGCATAACCATTTCAACACCCTCAGGCAGGTCACAGGCTCCGGTCACATCCGTGGTACGGAAGTAGAATTGCGGGCGGTAACCGTTGAAGAATGGCGTATGACGGCCACCTTCATCTTTGGACAGGATGTAAACTTCTGCCTCAAATTTGGTGTGTGGTGTAATTGAGCCCGGCTTACACAGTACCTGACCACGCTCTACGTCTTCACGCTTGGTACCACGCAGCAGCAGTCCGACGTTATCACCGGCCTGACCCTGATCCAGCAGTTTGCGGAACATTTCAACGCCGGTAACGGTGGTTTTCTGGGTATCACGGATACCGACGATTTCAACTTCTTCGCCGACTTTGATGATGCCGCGCTCGATACGTCCGGTTACTACGGTACCACGACCGGAGATAGAGAATACGTCTTCAACCGGCATAATGAAGGCACCGTCGATGGCACGCTCAGGCTCAGGGATGTAGCTGTCCAGTGCATCCATCAGTTCCTGAATCGCAGGCTCACCGATAGGAGAGGTATCGCCTTCCAGGGCTTTCAGTGCAGATCCTTTGATGATTGGGGTGTCGTCGCCCGGGAATTCGTAGGCATCCAGCAGCTCACGGATTTCCATTTCAACCAGTTCCAGCAGCTCTTCGTCGTCAACCATGTCGCATTTGTTCATAAATACAACGATGTATGGGACGCCTACCTGACGTGACAGCAGGATGTGCTCACGGGTTTGTGGCATCGGGCCGTCTGCAGCAGAACATACCAGGATTGCACCATCCATCTGTGCCGCACCGGTGATCATGTTCTTAACATAGTCAGCGTGTCCGGGGCAGTCTACGTGTGCGTAGTGACGGGTATCTGATTCATATTCCACGTGTGAGGTAGAAATGGTGATACCACGTGCTTTTTCTTCCGGCGCGTTATCAATCTGGTCGAATTTCTTCGTTTCGCCACCGAATTTCTTAGACTGTACGATTGATATCGCCGCTGTCAGTGTCGTTTTGCCGTGGTCAACGTGACCGATCGTACCCACATTCACGTGCGGTTTCGTACGTTGAAATTTATCCTTTGCCATTGATCTAACCCCATCAAGAAATCTATATGGTGCCCATTGGCAGAGTCGAACTGCCGACCTCATCCTTACCAAGGATGCGCTCTACCGCCTGAGCTAAATGGGCTAATAATTTAAAATTCCATACCCAGCCATATAAAATTCGATTGGAGCGGGTGATGGGAATCGAACCCACACCATCAGCTTGGAAGGCTGAGGTTCTACCATTGAACTACACCCGCTTAAAACGAATTATTCCACGGTAGCCATTCAGGAAAAGAATGGTGGAGGGAGAAGGATTCGAACCTTCGAAGGCTGAGCCAACAGATTTACAGTCTGTCCCCTTTGACCGCTCGGGAATCCCTCCGACTGGAAAGACGCGCATTCTGAGCCAATCATTTTACAATGTCAACTCATAGACAAAAGAAATTCACCTAATTTTTTGAACGATATATTAATTCCCGAACGGCCCGCGGTTAGTATCGATTTTATAAATCAGGTCAACACTCTGCTGCACACCACTGGTAGCTTCCAATTGCAGCTTTTTATTAATCTGATAAGTCACCGCCACTTTCTGCAGTGAATCAAACAAGCCGACAATGTATTTCACATATAACTTTGGCCCCAGCCTTTTCCCCAAAGACAGCTCGCTTTGTTTGTAGTCCCCGCCTTTGGTATTCAGTCCGACATCATCCAGGCCCAACTGGCCACCCAACTGCTGCGCCAGACTTTCACCCCCGGACACACCCAGCCCGGTAATTGCCTGAGTCAGAATCGCTGACTCACTGCCTCTCACACCGGAGAGCGCACGACCGGTCAGCAGATAACTTAAGGTATCAGTCTGCGTTTGCGGCGGATTGGAAAACAGGGTTGACTCCGGCGCCTGAACCGAGCCGCTCAGAGACATACCCACCGTAATACTGTCATTTTCAACTTTGCGCGTCGCCCGTACATCCAGCCCGGGATTATCAATCGGGCCGTTAAACAATAAACGACCACGTTCAATACGCAGATTCTGCCCGTAAGCCTTATAAACCCCATCCACCACATTCAGCACACCTTCGGCGACAATATCCTGCCGGTTACGCAACACCCGCATTCTGCCCGTCATCCGTGCATCCAGCCCGAACCCGCTGAATGACACCCGGTCCCCCAGTACAATAGTCACATTCGGCTGAATGTATAAAGGCTTCCCTGAATCTGGCGCAATCCGCACCTCGTTCGGCTGTGGCCGCCCTTTTCCTACTATAACAATGTCATCAGAGCGCACACTGGCCGATGTCGGCAGCTCACGCAACGTCACCGTCGTCTCAGGCACCAGCAAAGTTCCGGTAATCACCACTGAATCCGGCCCGGCCTTCACATTCAGATCCGGCGACACCCGCGCCTGAATTTCATGGCTGTTCATCAGCAACAGATCATTCCCCTGCAAGCGCACATCCGCGCTCCAGTTAGGCAACTGCGCCAGACGCAACACACCATTTGCCGTCAGCTGCCCGCTCCCCGCCCGCAGTGTGCCGTTAATAGCCAGCTGATCCGCCCTGCTGGCCTGAATATTCAGATTCACATCTGTCAGCCTTGAACCGGTTTCCGGCAGATACAAAGAACCACCCTGCAAACGCAGCGAACCGGCTACCTGCGGCTGGCTCAGCAACCCGGCCACACGCACATCGCCATTCACACTCCCTTGCAACGCATCCACCTGCGGCGAAAAACGCTGCAACCAGGTAATACTCGGTATATTTACCGTGGTACGCAAATCAACCCGATGCTGATTATTATCCGGCGCAAAAATAACCGTACCCTGAGTACGCATCTGGCCATGGCCCACCACATCCAGCTGCGCATCCACAGTGGCATTGCGGTCATTCAACACCAGATTGGCCCGCGCATTGGTATAACGGAAAGTATCTTTACGCCCCCGCGCCGACACCACCACAATCACATTGTCCGGCAACTGCACATTAACCCGCGCAAAAGGCCTGCCGCCGCGCTGCTCAAACTGATAGTCCGCATTCAGACGCCCCGGCAACTGAATGTTATTTGGCAAAAAAGTGCGCGCCATCGCCAGCGGCACCTGCTGTAACTGCCCCTTGGCCACCAGTCCGGCTGTTGGCGTCCAGCTGGTCTGCTGTGCACATAGCCGTGCATTCTGACGATTGGCCAGACAGGAATTAGTGACCGTCACCGCCTTATCCGAAGCCGCAATCCGGATCGGCGCAGTCAGCTGCCAGTCTCCGGCTACGGTATCACGCAATACCAGCGTATTGACCGCACCATTCCACTGCCCGTTGACCAGCCCGCCACTGATGCTTGCATTCAACTTGCCATCTTTATGCACTGCGGCCAGCGTCGCGGAGTGGCGCTCCACTGTGCCCTGCCCCTTGAGCTCGGCATAGGTCAGCACATTTTCGCCCTGCTTAATATTACGCAGCACACCCTGCACGTTGTAATCAGCGCCGTTCTGACTGATGGTAATATCCAGTGCCTGTACGGACAAATCCTGATAACGCACATTACTGCCTTTCAGAAACCCCTTGACCTGCGGGCGGGCCATACTGCCCTGCACAGTGCCTTCGCCCTGCAAACCACCCGCCAGCCCCGGCCAGGCCTGAGCCAGATTGCGAGCATTGATTTTCCAGCTGAGATTCAGCGGCTCACTCACCTGCCCGTTCAATGACACCAGGTTATTACCACCCGCTGAAACCTGCAGATTCGCCAGATTAATTCGTTCACCCTGCAGACTGACAGTGCCTTTAGCCGCCAGTGGCCGCCCTTCAATCTGACCGTTCAGACTTGCAATCTGTACCTGCAGGTTCGGCCCATCCAACTGACCACTGATGGTGCCGTTACCTCTGGCACTTGCCTGCATACCGGGCACAAGCTGACCAATATTACGCGCATCCAGCTGCCAGTTCAGCCCAACCGAGCCACCAATACCACCGTTCAGCTTCAGCGTATTCTGCCCCGAGTTCAGCAACACATTACGTGCAGTCAGATCAGAGCCATTCATACTGACCTCACCGCTAAGCTGCACGGGATACTGCTTCACCCGCCCCTGTAGCGTATTGACCCGCACCGTCAACCGTGAACCATCGAGCAGCCCTTTAATATTACCGTTACCACGCAACTGCCCGTCCAGCGCCGGATTCAACTGTGCCAGCTGGTTGGCATCCAGCTGCCAGTCAATCCCGTTGGCCTCATCCAACGGGCCGTTCAGCCGCAAGGCATTCGCCCCCACATTCACACGCAGATTACTCAGCTGCAGCTGCTTAAGGTCACGCAACTGCACCGTACCGAGCGCATTCACCGGAAAACCTTTTACCCGCCCGTTCAGCTCCGCGATATTCAGAGTGATGAGCGCCGCATCCATGCCACCTTTAATATTCCCGCGCCCCTGCAGCTGCCCGTCCAGCGCAGGCGAAATCTGCACCAGCCGTGGCGCATTCAGCGACCAGCCCAGTCCGCTGCTGTCATCCATTACTCCATTCAGAAACAGCGCATTCTCACCGACATTAACGGCCAGATTCTTTGCCGCCAACTGCTGATCCTTTAGGCTCAACTCACCGGCAGCATTCAGCGGATACCCCATCACACGACCATTCAGCTTATCCACCCGTACCGTCAGCCGCGAACCATCTAACACACCACGCAGATTACCATTTCCCTGCAGACTTCCCTGCAATGACGGCTCAATTTCAGCCAGGCGCGGCGCATCCAGCGACCAGTTCACCCCGCTCTTCTCATCCAGCACACCGTCCAGACGCAGACTATTTTGTCCCATGGATACCCGCAGATCATCAGCGGCAAAACCATCCCCCTCCCGGCTTAAACCACCGCGCACGTTGACCGGAAAGCCATTAATCCGCCCGCCCAGCTCAGCAATATCAACCGACAGCCGTGAACCATCCAGCCTGCCCTCAAGGCTGCCATTCCCCTTCAGCTGCCCCTGCAAACCGGGAGACAACTCAGTCAGCGCCGGAGCATCAAAGCTCCAGCTGATGCCTCCGGCCGCATCCGCCGCACCATTCAGGCGCAGACTATTCTGACCCACATTCACCCTCAGGTCGCGGACAGTCAGCGACTGATCCTCCAGCCGGAGATCACCCAAAGCCTGCACCGGATAGCCATTCACCCGACCGCTCAGCTGCTCAATACCGACGTCCAGCTGCGAGCCATCCATTTTACCTTTAACACTGCCCCGACCCTGCAGCTGACCATTTAATTGCGGGTTGAACGCTGCCAGTTCCGGCGCATCAATACTCCACGCAACCCCTTTCTCCAGCGGCCCATCCAGGCTGATTAAATTTTTACCTACATTAACCTTCAGCCCCTGCACCGCAAGCTGCCCGTCCTCCATGAGCACACTCCCGACAGCCTTCATCGGATAGCCCTGAAAATCACCACCCAGCTGATCAATACTCACCGCCAGCCGCGAGCCATCAAGCCGGCCTTTAAGTGTCCCCTTACCGGCTACGCTCCCGGCCAGCGCAGGGTTCAGCGCCTCCAGCTCCGGCGCATCCAGCACCCAGCTCAGCCCCTTGTCTTCATCCACCACACCATCCAAAGTGATGCGGTTCTCGTCGACATAGACATTCAGGTCATCGACACCCAGCAGCTGATTCTCAAAACTCAGATCACCATTCGCCCGCAACAGGTAATTCTGTACCTCACCCTGCAGCTCATCCACACTCAACAGCAGACGCGAACCATCCAGACGCCCCCGTACATTACCCTTACCGTTCAGATTGCCTTTTAATGTGGGATGAAGTGCTGACAACTGTGGCGCATCAAGATACCAGTCAATCCCCTTGCCCTCATCCGCCTGACCATTCAGGCTGAGCTGGTTATCGCCAACGCTCAGCTCCAGATCATCGGCGAATAACTGACTCTCCTGCAGCCGCACCCTGCCGGTAGCCTTGACCGGAAACTCCTGCAGCTGACCTTCCAGCTCATCAATCTCTACCGCCAGCCGCGAACCATCCAGCTTTGCACTGATATGGCCATTGCCTGCCAGCTCTCCGCTCAGTTGCGGATGAAAATCTGCCAGCTCCGGCGCATCCAGCTGCCAGCCGATGCCGTCCTCATCATCAGTCCCGCCATTCAGGCTGAGTTGATTTTCACCGGTACTGATGCGCAGGTTATCAGCTGCCAGCTGCCCGTCCTCCAGCACTACTGCACCCACCACCTGTAGCGGATAATCCAGCACCTGTCCTTTCAGCTCAGCAACAGACACCTCAAACCGTGAGCCATCCAGACGCCCTTTCGCATTACCGTTGCCTTTCAGTTCACCACTCAGTTGCGGGTGCAGCGCCTTCAGCTGCGGCGCATCAATCCGCCACTCAATCCCCTCACCCCCGGCAGCCTGACCATTCAGACTGACCTGATTCTCACCGACATTAACCTGCAAATCATCCGCAAACAGGCGCTTACCCTCGATACGCACCCCGCCAACCGCCTTAACCGGATAATCCTGGACCTCACCAGCCAGCTCATCAATCTGCAGCGCCAGCCGCGAACCATCCAGCAGACCTTTGGCATTACCTTTACCCTGCAAATTACCCGACAGCTGCGGATACAAGGTAGCCAGCACCGGTGCATTCAGCTCCCAGTTAATGCCGCTTAACTCATCAGCCTGCCCGTTCAGGCTCAGCCGATTTTCGCCGACATTAATGTTCAGATTCTCAGCCGACAGTTGCTCACCCTCAACCCGGATCGCTCCTGCCGCCTTCAGCGGATAATCCTGCACCTGCCCTTCCAGCTCAGCGATTTCCAGCAACAGACGCGAACCATCCAGCAAGCCTTTGGCATTGCCGTTACCTTTCAACTGACCTTTCAGCTGCGGATGAAAAGCCGCCAGCTCCGGCGCATCCACCCGCCAGTCAATGCCGCTATCCTCATTGGCCTGGCCATTCAGACTGACCTGATTCTCACCGACATTAATCAACAGCCCCTCAACCGATAGCTGCTCACCTTCAATGCGCACAGCCCCTTCGGCCTTAACCGGATAATCCTTCACCTCACCGGCCAGCTCATCAATCTGCAAGGCTAATCTTGAGCCATCCAGCAAGCCTTTCGCATTACCCTTACCCTGCAAATTACCGGACAACTCCGGATACAGCACGGCCAGCTCGGGCGCATCAATTTCCCAGTCGATACCACTATCTTCATCGGCCTGACCATTCAGACTGATTTGGTTCTGACCGACATTAATTTTCAGGTTCTCAGTGGAAAGCTGTTCACCTTCAATCCGCACTGAACCGGCGGCCTTAACCGGATAATCCTTAACCCGACCTTCCAGCTCATCAATCCGCAACGCCAGCCTTGAGCCATCCAGCAAACCCTTCGCGTTCCCCTTGCCCTGCAAATTTCCGGGCAGCTCCACATACAGTACAGCCAACTCCGGCGCATCAATTTCCCAGTCAATGCCACTGTCTTCATCGGCCTGACCATTCAGACTGATCTGGTTTTCACCAACATTAATTTTCAGGTTTTCAGTGGAAAGCTGTTCACCTTCAATCCGCACTGAACCAGCGGCTTTGACCGGATAATCCTTAACCTGCCCCTCCAGCTCATCAATGCGCAGTGCCAACCGCGAACCATCCAGCAAACCTCTGGCATTCCCCTTACCTTTCAGCTGGCCGGACAACTGCGGATACAACTGTTCCAGCGCCGCCGCATCCAGTGACCAGTCCACGCCCTGCGCCTCATCCGCAACACCATCCATTTCCAGATGATTATCACCGACATGTACCTTCAGCCCCTGCGCCGAAACCACCTGATCCTGCAAGGCCAGACTACCCTCTGCATCCACCGGATAATCCATCACCTCACCGCTCAGCTGGTCAATCGCCAGCCGGAAAGCAGAACCATCCACCTTGCCGGACAACATACCCTTACCGTACAGCGCCCCCTTCAGATCAGGATGAAACTGGCTTAGCTGCGCCGCATCCAGCGTCCAGTCAATATTCAGCTGTTCATCCGCCTGCCCGCTGGCAATCAGGCGGTTATCACCCACCCGTGCATTGAGATCATGCAGCAACAAATCACTGCCCTGCAACTCAGCATCCAGCGTTGCATTTAACGGAAATTCCCGCAGCTGCCCATCCAGTTTGCTGACATTGAGTTTGGCAACCGGCTCATTCTCAAAGTTGCCTGAACTGCTCAGCGCCACATCCACTTCACCGGTAATATCTGCTGCAAAAAACTCCGGTTTTACATTTTCAGCACTTCCCTGCAGATCCCACTCCAGATAAGGCGACCATGCCAGCTTACCCTTCAGATCCGCATTACCGGCACGACCATTCAGGCTCAGCTTATCCAGCATCATGCCTTCAAAATTCCCATTGCCCAGCACATCAACCCGGTAATCCGGATAATCAGCGTACTTCCAGTTACCTTTCAGCTCAGCCTGATAAGCCTGCAGCTCACCGGTAGCCACTAATGCCAGCTGACCATTTCCCAGCACGTTACTGTCTGAATTAATACTGACATTCAGCTGCAACGGATGCGGCTCGCTCAGCCCCATCTCACCGGTAGCCTGCATATCCACGGTTTCCAGATCACCGGCCAGACTGCCGTCAAGGCGGGTCAGATGCAGGACATCCGAGTCGGTATAGGCGCCAAGCACAACATCCCTGATTACAATTTCTGTCTCACCCTGATTAATCACCAGCTCGTCCAGCGAGACATTATTCAGATTTGCCTCGACCGGCAGACGTAAATCCGGAATGGTAACAGGCTCATAGGGCTTATCTTCAGAAGGAGGAAGATCAATAACCAGACGCCGGGCAGTGAGCTGCTTTGCGGTTAGTTTCAGTGGAATTTTCAGCTCAATCTCAGGTTCAAATACAGCCTGCTGGGCATCAACGCGGATACCATCTTTTTCCCAGACCAGACTTTCTGCCTCGACCTGACTGACCAGCGTACCGCTCACACCCTCCAGCTCAAGTGAAGGCAGAGCACGCTGAGCCAGCTGTACCAGCAGGCCGGTACCGGTCTGGGTCAGCGACAGCAATGCAAAACCACTAATGAGCAATACCGTTATCAGCAACAACACCAATAACGGATGAACCACGAGATATTTAAAAAGGTTTCTCACCTGATCACCCCGGATATAACAAGCCCTGAATTATAAATCCGGCCCGAGACTGAAATAGAAATGAATATCACCGGGGTCATTTTCCGGCACTGCCAGATCCACCCTGATCGGCCCTAAAGGTGAGCGGTAACGTGCGCCAACACCATAACCGGCCTCAAAACCGTAATCATTCCACTCATCAAATGCCGTACCGGCATCCACAAACGCAGCCAGACTGATTTTTTCTGTTACAGGGTACTCATACTCGGTACTTAACACCAGCTTATGCTTGCCACCGACCACCTTCCCCTCAGCATCTTTTTCCCCGATAGCCTCAAAGCCATAGCCGCGCACCGAGTTCTGCCCGCCGGTAAAAAAGCGCAATGACTTGGGAAGGTTGTTAAATTCATCAACCAGCGAAGTACCGAACTCACCGCGCACGATGGCCTTACCCTTATGGTCAAAGGTATACAGATATTTTCCTTCCACACTGGCCTGCAACAACGTCAGGTCGCTCAATAAACTGTCATGCGCCCCCTGCACCTCGGCTCTGACCCGCCAGCCTTCAGTCGGAAACAAAGCGTCATTGCGCTCGGTTTTACTGACCCTCGCCCCCAACAACGTTAGCTGGGACTGCACCTCAGGTTCACCTGTCACCTGAGTCTTTTCATTCAGAAAACTGATAAACGCTGTCTGTTTCCAGCCACTGTCATTCAGGCGGTTATAGTTCAGCTCAAACTCCAGCTTTTCGCCCTTAACATCGGCCGCATCACTCCTGCTCCAGTCAACCGAGAAACTGGCGTACTCATGCTCGGGATTCCACAGCGGCACGGTATAGGAGGCACCAATCGCCGGATCATTCTGCGACAGACGCAAGCGGCCTTCCATTTTATGCCCGCGCCGGTTAACCCAGTGCGCCTCCATACCGGTTTCAATGCGGAAGTTGGTGTCCGTGGCATAACCAACATTTGCGGTGTAGGTATAACGATCGCGGCGCACAGTAGTGATCTCCACCGGCACCTGCGAATTTTCTGCATCGCTGAAGCGGCTGCTGACCTGAACATCCTTATAATAACCACTGCTCTCCAGCACCCGGCGCTGATCCAGCAGCACATCAGAGTCATAGGTCTGGCCTTTCTCCACCCGGATATAGCGATCAATAAAACGCTGATCCAGCACGTCCTGCTCAACCTTGACCTCGCCAAACTGGTAACGCTTACCGGTTTTGAACGATAACTCGATATCCGCAGTACGGTTATCAACATTGACTAATACCCGGCGCTTTTCAAACTCAGCATCAAAAAAACCCAACCGGCTGGCCGTGCGGTTTAACTGAGTTTTAAAGTCCTCGTAATGACTATTGACAAAAACATCGCCCTGCTCATAAGGCAGTTTAGCCATCAACGCAGTAAAGGCCTCCAGTGTTTTGCCGGGACCATCAAGGCTGATATTCTGCTCCCTGATCCGCACCGGCTGCCCGGGCTCGACGGCAATATTCAACTGCCAGCAATCATTACGCCGCTCTGAGGTCATCTTGAACCCGGCAGAGAAATAACCCATCGCCTCGGCACCTTCGACCAGCTTTTCATCGGAAGCGTCAATAAACCGCTGCACCCGCTCCTCATCAGAGTCACATTTCAGATTGCGCAACGAAGGCAGGAACGCTTTCAGATTATCAGCCAGCTCATCAGGCGCACCACTGACCACCACCTCAATCGGCGACTTTTCCAGATTGATCAGGGCATCACCTTCCTCTTCTGCCGCTGATAACTCACTATTCGCAGCAAGATACGTAACCACCAGCAAAAAAAGCAAACCTGATTTATCGGCTTTATCTGTCATTTGAAATCCTGTTTAAGCTTAAGGCTTAATGCCCTGTCACTGCTTACTGCTCGAAAACCCACTCCAGCAACCTGTTTTGCAACGCATGCCCGGCACTGCCTGCATGCCTGCCATTATGCTGCATCACAATCACCATGCGCTTGCCATTGCGGGTCAGCATATAGCCGGCCAGCGCGGTAACACCATTTAGTGTCCCGGTCTTCAGACGACTGCGGCCTTTCTGCGCACTATCACGAAAGCGGCGCGCCAATGTGCCGTCCTCACCCAACAGCGGCAACGAGTTAAGCAACTCGGGCATATAAGGGTCACGCCAGATCTCCTGTAACAACGAGCCCAGCTGGTTGGCACTGATCCGGGTCTCACGGGACAGGCCTGAGCCATTATCAATCACCAGCCCTTCGGTTGATATACCCTGCTCATGCAACACATCCATAACGGCCATCCTGCCCTTGTCCAGGGTTGCCGGAGCACCATAATACTTTGCCCCCAGGCTCAGCATTAACTGGCGAGTCATTACATTATTGCTCCACTTATTGATCAGCCGCACCTGCTCAGCCAGCGGGCGCGAGGTATGCACATGAAAACGGCTGTCGCTGTCCCGCACCCGGCCCTGCTTTAAATCACCGTTAATACGGCCACCCAAATCTTCCCAGATTGACTTAAAGGCATCAAAAACCAGCTGCCGGGGATCAGAAACCAGACGCTGGAACTCTCTGCGCCCACAGCCGTCAGCAAACTGCCCGCGGACTAAAATACGCCCGTCACTCTCCGGCAAAATGACCGGCCCTGTATTACTGCTCCGGCAGCGCCCCTTAACCAACTCTATTTCATTATCAATCATAGTACGGCTCAGGCGGGGAAGCGTGGTAACTTTAACACTGCCTGCAGCAACGTCAGGCGTAAACATGAAGCGGGTCGCATTAAAATTAAACATCAAGGCAGCAGGCGGGGCGTTATACACCCGGGTCGGCTGATTATCGAAGGCACCGGGGTCGGTTGTTGGCAGCTCAAAAAAACTGTCATCAATAATCAGGTCACCGGTAATTTCACGAATATCCTTCAGACGCAGATCATGCACAAACTGCCAGAACGTCTCATACACCAGAAACGGATCACCATAGCCTTTCAGCACCAGAGCCCCTTCCAGCACATCCCCTTTCAGCTCACCGCGCAGCCAGGCTTCAGTATCCCAGCTCCAGGAAGGCCCCAACACCTTAAGCGCACTCCAGGTAGTGACCAGCTTCATGGTCGAAGCCGGATTGCGCAGCACGTCAGCGTTATATTGCAGCAATGGCACATCGGCGTTCACGTCCTGCACGAAAATACTGATTTCTTCCGGGTCGACCTTCTTTTGTTTCATGTATTTCTGCAGCGACTCCGGCAACTCATGCGTTTCCTCAGTACGCACAATCAGCTTTTGTGCCGGCTGTGGTTCACTGGACACAGGATTGCCCTGCTCTGCGTCATCTGCAGCCCCGGCCAGACCGGGCACAGCAATCAGCAACCAACAGGCAGATAAAACCGTTAGCAGAATAAATGCTTTTATTCGCCGGAACTCAGCATGAAAAACACTCAGGCCAGACAACCCGGCAGAGCTACTACATGCATATTGATGGTAATTACTCATTATTTTAACTATTTACAACCCGAAATAATCAGCCAGAGATGACTTCGATGCGGTTTACATAGCGCACGTCAGGAAACATCCGTATCCGCCAACTCAACCACATAAATCCTATCACCCTGATAAAGCCAGCGCACATCAAAATCATACAGCTGCATGGCATACTGACGCTGATCCTGGTGACCTGAGCGATAGGAAGGGCGCGGATCCTGTTTTAAAACCTGCTCAATCAGCAAACGAATATCGCCTCCCCACTGAGCGGACTTCAAAACACACTGCTCTTTAGCCTGCAAAGAAAACCCGACCTCTTTTTCTGCAAGCGGCGCCTCGGGAGCAAAACCGCCTGTAGCACCGGCAACGCAGTCAGCATAGGGCAAATAAGGCTTAATATCCAATACCGGCGTACCATCCAGCAAATCCAGCCCGGACACAGATAACACGACTCCGGTGGATTTATGCTGAATACCATCCAGCCTGACCACTGACAGCCCCAGCGCATTGGGCCTGAACATGGAGCGGGTGGCGAACACCCCAAGCCGCTGATTCCCCCCCAGGCGTGGCGGCCGCACAGTGGGCTTCCAGGATGCCGCTGCAGTTGCGTGAAAACGGAAGATCAGCCAGATATGCGAGAAATCTTCCAGACCACGCACAATGTCCGGACGCGAAAACTGCGGCAGTAAACGTACCTCACCCCTGGCCTCGCTCACCAGACCGGGCTGGCGCGGTATACCGAACTTTTCCCGGTAACAGGAGCTGATGTAAGCAACCGGCTGCTGCGTAAAAACTTCCGGCTCAGACATACCTGCCCTCCTGATACAACAATGCCCGCATAACAGCGGGCATTGAAAAAATCACCATAATGAAACCTGATCTTATTCGGCCATCAGCTTTTCATATTTCAGCTGCAGCTCATCTTCGCTTTCCTCATGGTCAGGATCTTTAGGAATACAGTCAACCGGACACACTGCGACACACTGAGGCTCATCAAAGTGCCCGACACACTCGGTACAACGCATGGGATCAATTTCATAGATTTCATCACCGGGAGAAATCGCATTGTTCGGACATTCAGGCTCGCACACATCACAATTGATGCATTCGTCAGTTATCATCAATGCCATCAGTAAGAACTCCTAAAAATAATATAAATTGGCGCAATTCTAGCAAGCATCAACCGGCAAGCAAATAGGCCATAGTAGTTATGGGCATTGACAGGCGTTAACAGGCATTAACAATGCATTGACACAATCAACGCTGCACCAGCTCCTCGGGCGACATTTGAGCAATTTTTTCCTGCAGGGCATGCAGTACGCGCTCAGAGACAAAACGGGAAACATCACCATTCAATTTAGCGACTTCCTTCACCAGCGTTGAAGAAATAAAGGAGAAGCTCTCACCCGGCATCATAAACACCGACTCAACCTCAGGCGCCAGGGTACGGTTCATACTGGCCAGCTGAAATTCAAACTCAAAATCCGATACGGCTCTCAACCCCCGGATCAGCAATGTCGCATTATGCTCATGGGCAAAATCAATCAACAGGCCACTGAAGCCGATCACCTCAACAGCCTCATCATCGATACCATTTTCCAGCAAACTCTGGCGTATCAGCTCAACACGCTCCTCAAGGGTAAACAACGGCTTTTTCTTGGGATTCATTGCGACCCCAACAACAATATGCTCACACAATCTGCGTGCCCTTTTAATCAGATCCATATGCCCGTTGGTTAAAGGGTCAAACGTACCGGGATAGACTGCTGTCAATGCCATAAGAAGCTACCTTCTCTGTAAGGTTCAAAACAAAAGAGACTCCCAAAAAGAACTTCTGAGAATCCCTTCCGATTTCACAGTAAAACCTTTTAACATTTTTTTGTGCGGCGCACAATATTTCTGAAAAAAATAGTTATCTGAAACTTACGAGGAAAGTTGCCTGCGCCGGCTGGGGCGCAACACGCCTCCGGCATAATCAAAACGCTGAACTTTTGTGCTATCGGTATCAGGCTTGTATTGGTCAACCTTAAAAGAACTGCCGCCACGCAACATAACGATATTGTTATCCTCCATTCTTAACTGCAGGTTAGCACCTCTGACAGTACTGACAACATCCCCGACAAACACCGGATCTCCCCGCTTCAGGATACGCATTGCCTCTCCCGTACCGGTCGCTGTTACTTTACCCCGCTTGGATAATACAGCGCCGATCTTATGCATACTCCTAAGTTGCTCCTGTTCCATAATCAAACTCCTTTTGTTAATGGATGAATCCCTTCTAAGCATAGGACAATCGCCCGGAATTCACGAATTACAATAGAAGAACAGGCAAAAAAGCAGCTTCAATGGTTGATCTGTATGAAATTGGTAGTAATTTTCGCCATTCCCGTTACGGAAATACTTAACGAAATCTGCAATAATATTTTGCAATCCAAAAACCAGCCGGGAAACATAACAGTATGCTACGCGAAATACCCCTGTTTCAGGACTTACCTGATGAGCAGATTGATTTTCTGCTCAAACAGAGCCATAAGTTTACTTATCAGCGTGACAGCATCCTGCTGAATCAGGGTGAACTGAGCAATTCCTTATTTATCGTTATCAAGGGCCGTCTTAAGGTCTATGCCAACGGCTCAGAAGGCCGGCAAACCCTGCTGGCATGGCTCGGCCCCGGTGACTTTGTCGGCGAGCTCAGCCTGCTGGATGATGGCCCGCGCTCGGCCAGTGTCAAAGCCGCTGAAGAAACCCAGACCCTGTTGCTCACTCAGGAAGCTTTTCTGCGTTTCGTCGATACCTACCCGGAAAACTTACTGCCGATGCTACGCATTATGGCCAAACGCCTGCGCGCCCTTGACGAAACAGTCTGCTCACTGTCCACGCTGGATGTATACGGACGGATAGCCCGCATTCTTTTGCAGGAGGCAGCCTCCGAAGGTGACCAGCTGGTCATACCCCGCATGACACACCAGGAAATTGCCGAAATGGCCGGATCATCCAGAGAGATGGTGACCCGGATTTTGAAAGACCTGCGCCTGGGCGGTTACATCAGGATTGATGGCAGAAGGCGCATTGTTCTGGAGAAAAAACTACCCGCCAACTGGTAATAACTGCTCACCGCGCACTAAATCATCAATGGTTTCCCGGGTACGCACCACATGCACCTGATCACCATCCACCATAATCTCCGGCACCCGTGGCCGGGAATTGTAGTTGGATGACATCGTAAAGCCATAAGCACCGGATGAACGCACCGCCAGCAAATCACCGGCCTCAATGTTCAGTTCGCGCTCCTTACCCAGAAAGTCACCGGTTTCACAAATCGGCCCCACCACATCATAAAACCTTCCTTCTCCCGCACGCGGCTGCACCGGAATAATAGCCTGCCAGGCTGAGTACAGTGACGGGCGCAACAGGTCATTCATCGCCGCATCCACCACCGCAAAATTCTTGTATTCCGCATGCTTCAGGTACTCCACCGAGGTCACCAGAATACCGGCATTGGCCGCAATCGCCCGCCCCGGCTCAACCAGAATTTCGTATTTGCGCAAACGCTCATCAGCAAACAGGCGCTGCATATATTCTGCAGGTTGTGGTGGCTGATCGTCCCGGTAATTCACACCCAGACCACCGCCAATATCCAGGTGATGAATACTAACGCCCTGCGCCTCCAGCTTTTCCGCCAGATTCAGCAAGCGATCCAATGCATCAATAAAAGGCGATAAAGTCAGCAGCTGCGAACCGATATGACAATCAATCCCCTGCACCTCAATATTCGGCATCTCAGCAGCACGCAGGTAAACCCGCTCAGCCGCACCAATCTCAATACCGAATTTATTCTCTTTCAATCCGGTAGAAATATAGGGATGAGTCTGTGCATCGACATCCGGATTAACCCGCAGGGAAACCGGCGCAACCTTACCCATATCAGCGGCAATCTCCTGCAGACGCTCCAGCTCAGCCTCGGATTCCACATTAAAACAGCGAATCCCCACCTCCAGTGCAAAGCGAATCTCATCAGCTTTTTTACCGACACCGGAAAATACGGTTTTCTTAGGATCACCTCCGGCACGCAGCACACGCTCCAGCTCGCCTCTGGAGACAATATCAAAGCCGGAACCGAGACGGGCAAACAGGTTCAGAATAGCCAGATTAGAATTGGCTTTAATCGCATAACACACCAGATGTGCCTGTTCGCCAATCGCATCATTAAACGCATGCCAGTGACGCTCCAGTGTGGCCCGCGAATAAACATAGCAGGGTGTGCCATGCGCCTGTGCAATATCCGCAACTTTGACATCTTCCGCATAAAGCTGACCGTCACGATAATTAAAATGATCCACTATTCTGCCTGCTCCCGTTCCTGTTTCTGCCCTGCATCCGGCAGCTGTAACGGCCCCTTAAAACCACAGCCTGCCATACCCATAACCACACCCATCAGCACCATTAAACTCACTAATTTTGCCCAGCTTCGCGGCATATTCAACTCCATAACAGCCAATACCTGCCTGACTCAATCGACAAAGCGCATCGACAAATCAACCGCCCGGATATGCTTGGTAATCTCGCCAATGGAAATATAATCCACCCCGGTTTCCGCAATCTGCGCCACAGTTTGTTTATTTACCCCTCCGGAAGCCTCCAGCGGAATACGCCCATCATTTAAACGCACTGCCTCACGCATGGTCTCCGGATCATAATCATCCAGCATAATAATATCTGCCGGAGCTGCACAGGCCTCACGAAACTCATCCAGCGTTTCCGTTTCCACCTCGACCTTAATACCGGGATGCAAGGCCCGCGCCTGTGCCACTGCCGCACTGATCGAACCGGCGGCCATAATGTGATTTTCCTTAATCAGTACGCGATCATACAGACCAATGCGGTGATTCGCACCCCCGCCACATAAAACAGCATACTTTTGCGCAGTCCGGAGGCCGGGCAGCGTCTTACGGGTATCAAGAATCTTGCAATGTGTATGTGCCACCAGGTCGACATAGGCGCGGGTGGCCGTCGCCGTGGCGGATAAAGTCTGCAGAAAATTCAGCGCCACCCGCTCTGCTGTCAACATCCCTCTGGCAGGCCCGCTCAGTGTACACAGCACACTATCCGCCGCCACAGAGTCACCATCCTGATATTGCCAGTCAACCCGGATACGCGCATCCACCTGCCGGAAAGCTTCATCAGCCCAGGCAATGCCACATAATACCGCCGTTTCGCGGGAAATAATCCGTGCCTCAGACAGCGTCTCAGCAGCAATCAGCTCTGCAGTCACATCGCCACTGCCTATATCTTCAGCCAGCGCCAGCGCCACCATTGCAGAAATATTATCAGGAAGAGTCATTACGCCATACCACCTAAAAAAAGAAACGGGAGACAGCATACACCATCTCCCGCTTCAGCAAGCCCAGACTCCTGATAATCTGGTTCTTTAGCCACTATTTTTCAGCTTTAGCACTGAAATTGCCTGATCAGTGCCAAAACTACGGATCAGGCTAAATCCGCGTGATGCCCATCATTTTCAGAATGGACTTTTCATAAAACGGCTCCGAACTGCCTTTCTTCATCTTACGGATGAAATACTTCTCAAAGGCAATCTTTGCCATGTGTACCCATTTACCCTTCTTGAACCACGCCACATTCCGCGGAGGCAACTGCGGCAGCGCCACAAACGCCGCACCGGTATCACCAAAGTCAGCCAGACAGATGGTATTCCAGGTTCCGGTTGTGTGCGGCTCCTTGCCTGCCAACTCGTCTGCAATATTATGTACCGCAGAAGTCACCATAGACTCAATCATATAACCGGTTTTCGGTGCACCTGTGGGGACAGGCGTAGCTTCTACCGGTGGAATGGCGATACAAACGCCTGCTGAGTAGATATTTTTGTAAGTCGGATTTCTGTGCAATTCATCAACAAACACAAAACCACGCGGGTTACACAAACCTTCCACAGCAGCCACCGCATCCACACCTTTGAACGCCGGCAGCATCATCGCCATGTCAAACTCAATTTCATGGCTCTGCTTCAGCTCGCCATCTTCTTTGAGTTCATCAACAAACATTTTGCCTTCTTCAACCCTGGTGGTTTTGGCATTAATGACCCAGTCAATGTGGTGGTTGCGCAACTCATGCTCCAGCATGCCTTTGGAATCACCAACCCCACCCAGCCCCAAATGACCGATATAAGGTTCGGAGGAGACGTAAGTCATTTTAAATTTATGGCGGATTTTACGCTTGCGCAAATCAGCATCAACGATAAATGCAAACTCATAGGCCGGACCGAAACAACTGGCAAATGGCATTGCACCGACCACAATATGTCCGCTGCCTTTTTCCAGCAGCTTCTGGTACTGCTCCCAAACCATTTCAGCATGATCTACCGAACAGACAGAGTGCGTGTGACCACCATGCGGCCCGGCACCTTCAACTTCTTCAAAGAACAGCTTAGGGCCGGTAGCAATCATCAGATAGTCGTAGCTGACTGTTTCGCCGTTATCCAGCTCCAGCTTGCTGTTTGCAGCATCAATCTTGTTACAGCGGCTGGCAATGAACTTAATATTTTTACGGCTAAGGTATTTTTCAATAGAAAAGGTAATATCCGAACGCTTGCGCCAACCAACAGCAACCCACGGATTGGATGGAACAAACTGGAAATAATCACGCTCATTAATCACCGTGATTTCATGATCATTACCAAGCGCATCTCTGAATTCATAAGCGGCAGGCATTCCTCCTGTACCCGCTCCCAACACAACAATATGAGCCATACGTAAAAAAACTCCTAAAAGTTATAGTGCCCGGCTGATAAAGGGTACCGGGCAATTTAGTCCTGAATTATTATTAATCGTAATTACCGGATCAAACCACAGATGCCAACCAGAGAATGCGCGACATTCCCCCTCCTCTCTGACACCACTGAAACATTGAAGCAAGCTAATTCGCCTCAATCACAATATAATCCCATTAATACATACTATAAACAACCACTTTACAAAAATGAGAAATATCAAATCTGAGCAAATTAAGTTCTACCTTGTAGGTGGCGCTGTTCGTGACAAACTGCTGGGCCTGCCTGTTAAGGATCAGGACTGGGTGGTTACCGGAGCTGATCCACAGACGATGACAGACGCAGGTTTTCGCCCGGTAGGTAAAGATTTCCCGGTATTTCTCCACCCCGAGACCAATGAAGAGTACGCTCTGGCCCGAACTGAGCGAAAAACAGCAGCCGGGTATCACGGTTTTCAGTTCCACGCTGCCCCCAGCGTTACACTGGAAGAGGATTTATCCCGCCGTGACCTGACCATCAATGCGCTGGCAGAGGATGAAAACGGTCAGCTTGTCGACTGCTATAACGGCAAACAGGATCTGGAGCAACGCATCCTGCGCCATGTTTCACCGGCCTTTGCAGAAGACCCGGTCAGAATTCTGAGAGTTGCACGCTTTGCTGCACGCTTTGCAACGTTTGGCTTCACCATTGCCGGAGAAACCATGCAGCTGATGCGGAAAATGGTCAGCAAAGGAGAGGTCAATGCACTGGTTGCTGAGCGGGTCTGGCAGGAAACCTCGCGGGCACTGGCAGAAAAAACACCCTCCCGCTACATCGAAGTATTGCGTGAATGTGGCGCACTGAAAATTTTATTCCCGGAAATAGACCGCCTGTTTGGCATACCACAGGTGGAAAAATACCACCCGGAAATAGATACCGGCGCTCACACCCTACTGACTCTGGAACGAGCCAGCGCGCTCAGCCCTGACACCAGCGTGCGTTTCGCAGCGCTCACTCATGACCTGGGTAAAGGCGTCACCCCGGAAGAAGAGTGGCCACGTCATATCGAACATGAAGAACGTGGCGTACCGCTGGTAACCCGGCTCTGCAAACGCTACCGGGTTCCGAATAACTTCCGCCAACTGGCTGAGCTGGGAACCAGACAGCATTTACGTATTCATCGCGCGCAGGAGTTACGCCCGAATACCATCGTCAAACTACTGGAGGAATGTGACGCCTTTCGCAAACCGGAGCGCTTTGAACAACTCCTGCTGGTTTGTCAGGCCGATGCCCAGGGTCGCACCGGCTTACAAAACAAGCCTTACCCACAAGCCGCTTATCTGCTCAGGCTATTACAGGCCTGTCAGCAAATTGATGTACAATCAATTATCCGACAGGGATTTCAGGGTCTGCAAATTCGCGAGAAAATCTATCAGGCACGAATCAGCGCCGTAAAAAAGCAGATACGTGAATCCGGCTGAGATATTGATATGCAATGACACAGACCACATATACCGGCCATGAAGAGTAAAAAGCCTGCAAGAGGACACAGGAAAATGCAAACCAAGGTTAACTTTGCAATCGGACAAGTTGTCCACCACCTCCTGTTTGACTACAGAGGGGTCATTTTTGATGTGGATGCTGATTTTCAGGGTAGCGATGAATGGTACGAGAAAAATGCCAAAACCGGTGCTCCGCCAAAAGATGAGCCCTGGTATCACGTCCTGATTGATGACGATGGCCGTGTCGCCTATGTTGCCCAGCGCAATATTGAGGCAGATGTTTCCGGCGAACCTGTCGAACACCCCTTACTGAACAATTTTTTTACGGCTTATGAGGGCGGACAATATCAATCGCGCCAGTCGCTGAACTGACCTGAATGACTAACTGGCTGACACAGCTGCTGGAGTATTCACCTTACCTGAGCGTTTTTATTATGGGATTGCTGGGTGGAGTGCATTGCCTGGGAATGTGCGGTGGCATTGTCAGCGCGCTCAGCCTTGGTCAATCCCGGCCCGGTCAGCGTATCAGCCTGCAAGCCCGGCTACCGGTGTTGCTTGGTTACAATCTGGGCCGGATCAGCAGCTACGTTATCGCCGGAGCACTTGCGGGGGGGCTGGGTGCCTTAACCCTCTCAACGGCAGATGCACAACAGACACAAACCATCCTGCAAAATATGCAACTGATTTCTGCGGCCTTCATGATCGCACTGGGTTTATATCTGGCCAATATCTGGCGTGGCATCGCTTATCTGGAGCATGCGGGGAAAATGATCTGGAAACATATTGAGCCGGCCGGACGCCACCTTCTTCCGGTAAATAATGCGGCCAAAGCCGTTCCGTTTGGGCTGATCTGGGGCTGGCTGCCCTGCGGGCTGGTGTATACCTTCCTGATCATGAGCCTCAGCTCCGGCAGTGCCGGCAAAGGAGCGTTACTGATGCTGTGTTTCGGGCTGGGCACCTTACCTAACCTGCTGCTCATGGGCACAGTGGCAGGGCATCTGCTGCAATGGGCGCGTAAACCCTCCGTGCGTCTGGGCGCAGGATTAACCGTTACCGGCTTAGGCTTATGGATGTTTTATCAGGCAATCAACAGCTGAGACAGAAATCGATAAGTGAGACAGTGACTACAGGCAAAGCAGGTATCAGAAAAACTTTTCAGTAAACCACATCCGCAACCGCAATCCCCAGCCGGAACTCAGTCCTACTTCCCGAAAGCGGATCTGCCCGGCCTTATCCAGCACATAACTGGTTGGTACCGCAATCACACCATATTCCTGCGCCAGCTCACCATCGTTATCAACAATGGTTGTCCAGTTATCGATGCCTTTACGCTCCATGTAGCGGCGTACTTCTTCGGCCTCCCCTGAACTATAAGCAACCGTGACCAAAGGCCAGTCTTTTCCCAGTCCGGAAATACTGTTTTGCTCAAATTCACAGGTGCCGCACCATGAAGCCCAGAAATGGAGCATGACAGGTCTGCCCTGATAATTCTCCAGTGAAATCTGCTCCCCCTGCAAAGTCACTTCGTCGAAAACCGGAGCCTCCCCCGAGATCAGTGTGCGCTGCTGATAAGTACGGATCGCCAACACAATTGCGACAATAATCATTAACTCAAACAACCACACCAGCCAGCGACGCTTTTTTCTGACCGCTTTGACCTTCCCCATGAAACCACATTTCCTGAATATCAAATAAAGCAGGGCGATAACCGTGCGGTTACCGCCCTGCGACAGGATTATGACTGAAATACTGAATTAATCAATCTTAACAGTTAGTACAAGCCGACCCGTCGATGATATTAATATATACGGTAGCCTCATCTTCGTTACCATCAGCATCACGCACCCGGTAAACAAAAGTATGATCCTCACAGTAGCCGTGACGCAGTGTATAGTTAACTGACTTACCATCAGCACTGATCTGTGCAGTACCATATTTGGGCGGAGATACAATTTCAATAATAGTCAGACCTTCGCCAATATCGTTACCCAGAACATTCAGTGGGCGTGTCATGGTATCGTTAGGGTAGAAACTATAGCTGTCACCCCGATCCTCACCCACCGTACCATCATCAACCGCATCCAGATTACCGCCTGTACCGCCGCCATCTTCCGGCAGTGTGATGGTAACTGTCACTGCATCGCTAACATTCCCCTCAGCATCAACCAGTGCATAACTGAAAGTGTCAGTCCCGGTAGCGCCATCCTGCGGAGCGTAATTAACGTAGCCATCCGTAATATCCCCATCTGTGGCATTACCGATACTGCCTTTCGATGGGTGGGTAATAATACGGATGACCGGAGTACCTGTCTTCTGGTCATTAACCAACACATCCAGTGCAGCTTCTCCGATGCCGTTAAGATCACCGGGGTTGACTGTATAAGTATCAGCGACAGGCTTCATCGCAGGATCAGTACCATTATCTTCCACGGTAATAGTAACAACTGCAGTATCTTCCTCACCATCACCGTCTGTTGCCGTGTAACTAAAGGTATCAGTGCCGGTAAAGCCGGATGCCGGTGTATATACCAGATGCCCATCCGTATTTTCAGTAATCGAACCACCCTGCTGACTGCTGCCGTCAAAGCTCTTGATCAGCACAACATCACCATCAGGGTCACTGTCATTACTCAGCACATCAATAGTGACAGAAGTATCAACTTTAGTCGCTACACTATCATCTGCCGCATTCAGGTCACTGACCGGTGCAGAATCACCCACCACTACAGTCACCGTAGCCGTTGCCTTGCCACCGTTACCATCGGAGATGGTATAGCTGAAACTGTCAGTACCTTTGAATCCGGCCGGCGGCGTGTAAAGTACCTTGCCATAACTGATACTCAACGAACCACCCTGCTGACTTTGGTTATCAACACTCTCGATAATCAGCGTATCACCATCCGGATCACTGTCATTATTCAGTACATCAACAGGTACCTGCTTATCCGGCTCAGCATTCACGGTATCGTCCGTAGCAACCGGGGCTGTATTACTGCCGCCGGTGGAATTATCTTCAACAACGACAGTAACCGTCGCGGTCGCCTCACCGCCATGTCCGTCGCTCACCGTGTAAGTGAACGAATCAGTTCCGGTAAAGTCAGCCTTCGGCGTATAAATCAACACACCGGCTTCACCGGCGGTAACCTTGCCACCATTAGCCGTATCCGTCTGGAAACTGCTGATTGTCAGCTGATCACCATCAGGGTCATTATCATTAGCCAGCACAGAGATATTAAGCGGAGTATTTATCTTGGTGGTATCAGAGTCAGCAGTAGCAACCGGCAAACGGTTATCCTGCTTATCACCGCCATCATAGCCCTCACTCAGTGTGCGATAGGTATCGATGGTCTGCTTATACTGAACATTATTACGCAGTGCCTGAGCCACCCAGGTAGGAGGCGAAGGAATCAACTCTTTGCGCCAGACAACACGTGGCTCACTGACCACCTTGACCTGCTCTTCGATATCATAGCCCTGCTCAATCACTTCATCTTTGTAATTATTCTGATAAGCAACGTACTCGATATCCACGCGACGGTTTCTGTGTCGGGTAGCATCCGTATTCGGGTACTTCGGACTAGTTTCACCCAGACCACGTGCCAGCAGTTCATCAGCATTAAAGCCATTAGCAACCATGAAACTACGCACCTGTGCCGCACGTCGCTCAGATAGAGATTGGTTCATCTCATCCGAGCCCAGGTCACAGGTATTACCCGTGATGCGGATATTGCCGTGGTGCCCGGTTTCACGAATTCGCGCCATCATGACTTTCAGACGTTGCTGAGCTTCCGGTGTCAGATAATGCTTGCCTCTTTCAAAGAAGGTATCTGACTCCAGCTCCATGGTGTGCTTAACCAGTTTCCGCTCCACTTTCGGCGCACGCTTTTTCTTAACCTGAACACGCTCAGTCTGGCCCGGAATTTCCACACGTACCCTGCGATAATGCTCTTCAGCCATAAACAACCCGGCACCACCGAAGTCATAGCGATAGCTGACATTACCACTGACGTCAGTCTCATCATCCGCGTCATAACCACCGGTTTTCTTGCTTACCTCAATATTAGCGCCAACACTGTGCGGCGAATCCGGGAAGAATTTTTCCACACCGCCGGAGACCGTTAGCTGGGATGGCATATCCTCATAATCTTCGGCATATTCGGTACCCCATTCATAATCAAGCCCGCCCTGAACCCGCAACAGATGGTCGGGCATGAATTTACCGACTCGGCCACCGATACCAAAGTCATAAGCTTTTTCATAAATACAATTGCCATACTCATCTCTTGAAGTGCAGACACCACCCTCATCTACAGTAACCGGACGCATATCCGACAAGCCCTTACTCACGTGACCTGACCAGAAGAAGTTTTCCCGCTCCTGACCATAGCCGGCGGAGATTTTTTTATCTTCGGCCTCATTCTGATCATAAGCACCGAATACTTTATTGACATGCAAAGGGTTGCCTTCCGCATCGCGTGTCACCCAGTGATGATTTATTTTCACACCAGCCCCGGTCAGGGTTTCTTCATCATCATCAGCCCGGGGGTTAATACCCAGCCAGCCCTGACCACTGGTCACACTATCCTCAGTTTCCATGAAGATATGACTGCCATCGACACGCCCTTTAAACTCAGTATCAATACCCACACCGATACGGGTATCCCCCCCGACATAATTCATACGGGCATTACTGACCTCTTCGCTGTCCTCAAGGAAACCATCCGCCTCAGCAGACAGCGCAGTAGCCTGACCACTGGCCGAAGGCTCCTGCCCCAAACCACCGAAACCACCGGCTAACACCGATGCAGAAGAAAATAAGATCGGGAACAAAACCCACCGATACGACAAACCCTTGTTTTTGCTCATAGCCTTTCTCACATTATTATTATTTATTACTTAAACCAGCTTAGAATCTACGCAGGTTAAAAGTATACCCATGCTAAAACCAAGACTTCACTTTCTTCCGACGAACGTAATTTTACCCAACAGCATACCTCCATCATTTTGATGCGCGGTGACGAAAAATGATTTTCACAACAGAATCAGCGTATAAATCAAGCTACTGATGATTTATCATCAATCTGTTACCATGCACCTGACGACAGCGGTGACATGATTTATACTAGGTAGCATGTTAAATGCTTTCGGCAGAGACAACGCCCCCGAAAACCCAAATCGTCCAAATCGTTTTAGTTAACAATGGTGAGTTAAGGCTTATATGATAAAACTGTTACAGCTGATTCCCTTGTTCGGGGTGTTATTGTTTGGCTACTGGTTTTTATCCGCCGTTGGCTACTTCCCGGCTCATCTGAATGACATTCTGATGCAGATCAGGCTTCCCTCAGGGGCCCTGTGGGAGCCTACCTGGGGTGACTTTGTCGTTTTACTGGGCGTCATCACACTTTACTTCGAGCTTTTCAAGGCAACGCGCACCTCAGAAGCCAGCATCATCGACCATTTACTGTCGACCTTTGTCCTGATCGCTTATCTGGTTATCTGGCTGATTTATCCCTGGGGCGGCAATTCTGTGTTCCTGATATTGTCCACGATGTCATTTCTTGATGTGATTGCCGGCTTCACAATCACCATCTCAACCGCACGGCGGGATCTGGCACTGGGCGGAGGATAACAATGACAACAGAACAAACAACCATAAAGACCATGAACTTTGAGGATATCCATTATGCATAAACTATCGACGGGATTGACGCTAATTGCATTAGCATCGGTTGCAGCCGTAGCAGACACTCAGTGGCCTGATCCGGATACACTATCTGCAGCAGGCGCCACACAAAAATCTGCAACAGCCGAACCAGCTCCCGCCATTGATCAAAATGGATATATTTACCCCAATCAGATGATATTTCCGGGAATGCCGGACATGGAAGCTGTTCAATGGGGAGCAGGTTTTCCGCAAAATATGGAGGCGATGGCAATGCCGGGAGCTGAAGGCATGATGATGCCTATGCCGGTTCCTGTGCCAATGACTGAAGGCATGATGATGCCTATGCAGATGCCTTTTCCGGCTCCGATGGCAGATATGCCAATGGATATGCAGGCTCAACCTCCCTCCCCTGTGCTGGAGCAGGGCTACCCGGAAAACCTGCAACTGGTTCCTGTGCCATTTGATCCCGAGACAATGGTACCTGCCGGGCCGCCAATCATCGTACCGGTTATGCCTGACGCTTCATGGGGTATGGAACAACCATCACAGGACAGTGCTAACGCCAATCAGCTGCAACAACAGCTATATAACCTGGGTGAGCAACAAACTGACCTTCTGAACCAGTCGCAGAAAACCATTGCGGCACAAAAACAGACTATAGAATTGCTGCAGCAACGGCTGGATGAGCTGGAAACTCAGGAAAACCTGGCCAATATCGAACTGGAAGGCAAGTTGGCAGCCGCCCAGGAAGAACAGGCCGCTCTGGAAAAACAACTGCAGGACGAGTTGGCAGCTACTGCAGAAGAGCGGGATGCGTTAGAAAAACAACTGGCAGGCACCCGGGAAGAGCAGGCCACGCTGGGAAAACAACTGGAAGACAAACTAGCAGCCGCCCGGCAAGAACGGGCCGCGTTGGAAAAACAACTGGAAGATACACTGGCAGCCGCTCAGCAAGAACGGACTGCCCTGGAAAAGCAACTGGAAGAAGTCCGGGCAAGCAATGATGCATTAAAATCCGAGCTGGAGCTGGCCGAAAGTACCAAAGCAGAGCTACAGGGCAAGCTGCAACTCAGTGAACAATCACTGGCACAAATGGAGTCCGAAGCTGGTCAATACAGCGAACAAAATAGCGGACTGAATAATCAGGTTGATGACCTCAGTGCTCAGGTCGCCACAATCCCGGCACTGGCAGGACGAATGAGTGATCTCAATGCACAGGTTGCAACCATCCCTCAACTTTCCGGCCAGATAAGTGACCTGAAACTACAGGTTCAGACCATTCCGGAGCTGGCCAACCGCTACAGCCTGCTGAACAAAGATTACAACACCATGCAAATGGCTCTGGGCGCAGCACAACAGGATAGTGACGGAGATGGCGTCCTGGATCCCAGCGATCAGTGTCAGAATACAGCTCAGGGCCTGAAGGTTGGTATTGATGGCTGTGAACTGGACGATGATGCGGATACAGTCACCAACAGTATGGACAAGTGTGCGGGTACTCCCGCAGGCGCCACAGTCGATGAAACCGGCTGCGAGCTGGATGATGACAAAGACGGTGTTGCCAACAGTGCTGACCAGTGCCCAACAACTGCCGAAGGTATTAAAGTCGGAGAAGATGGCTGTGAACCGGATAGTGATGCTGATGGTGTTAAAGACAGTGCTGACAAATGCCCTGACACTACTGAAGGTGCTCAGGTTAATGCCACGACAGGCTGTGAGCCGGATGCAGATGTTGACGGTGTAAAAGACAGTGCTGACCAGTGTCCTGAAACAGCTGAAGGTGCAGAGGTCGATGAAAACGGCTGCGAGCTGGACGATGATAAAGATAAGGTAGCCAACAGCGCCGACCAGTGCCCGGCGACACCGGAAGGTGCGCAAGTTGATGCAACCGGCTGCGAACTGGATGACGACAGCGACAAGGTGGGCAACAGTACCGACAAATGTCCGGATACTGCTGCAGGTGCCAAGGTTGATGAAACCGGCTGTGAGCTCGACTCTGACGCCGATGGCGTAAAAGACAGTGCTGATCAGTGCCCTGACACCGCCCAAGGTATTCAGGTCGGTGAAAATGGTTGCGAACCGGATAACGACAAAGACGGTGTTGCTAACAGTGCAGATAAATGCCCTACCACACCGGAAGGTGCTCAAATTGATGAGACCGGTTGCGAACTGGACGACGATAGCGATGAGGTCGGTAACAGTACGGACAAATGCCCTGAAACAGCTGAAGGTGCCAAGGTTGATGAAAGCGGCTGTGAACTCGACTCTGACGCCGATGGCGTAAAAGACAGTGCTGATCAATGCCCGGATACCGCAGAAGGCATCCAGGTCGGCGAAAACGGCTGTGAGCCGGATGATGACAAAGATGGCGTCGTCAATAGCGCCGACCAGTGCCCTGAAACCGCTGAAGGCATCCGGGTCAATGACACCGGCTGTGAGCTCGACTCTGACGCCGATGGCGTGAAAGACAGCACCGATCAGTGTCCTGACACAGCCGAAGGCATTCAGGTCAATGAGACGGGTTGTGAGTTAGATGACGACAAGGACGGCGTCGTCAACAGTGCTGACAAGTGCCCCGACACAGTGGAAGGCGCACAGGTTAATACCACCACGGGTTGTGAGCCGGACTCCGATGTTGATGGCGTGAAAAACAGTGCTGACCAGTGTGCGGATACTGTTGAGGGTGCCAAAGTCGATGACAAGGGCTGTGAACTGGACGATGACAACGACGGTGTTATCAACAGTGCTGACAAATGCCCCGACACTACCGCAGGTGCTCAGGTTAATGCCACTACAGGCTGTGAGCCGGATGCTGATGTTGACGGCGTCAAGGATAGCGCTGATCAGTGTGCCGACACCGTTGAAGGCGCCAAGGTCGATGAAACTGGCTGTGAGCTGGATACCGATAAAGACGGCGTCAAAGACAGTGCCGACCAGTGTGCCGATACTGCGGAAGGCGCCAAGGTCGATGAAACCGGCTGTGAGCTGGATACCGATAAAGACGGCGTCAAGGATAGCGCTGATCAGTGTGCCGACACCGTTGAAGGCGCCAAGGTCGATGCGACCGGCTGTGAGCTGGACACTGATAAGGACGGCGTCAAGGATAGTGCTGACCAGTGTGCCGATACTGCGGAAGGCGCCAAAGTCGATGAGAACGGCTGCGAACTGGATACCGACAAAGACGGTGTCAAAGACAGTGCTGACCAGTGTGCTGATACTGCGGAAGGCGCCAAGGTCGATGCCAACGGCTGTGAGCTGGACACTGACAAAGATGGCGTCAAAGACAGTGCCGACCAGTGTGCTGATACTGCTGAAGGCGCGAAAGTCGATGAAGGTGGCTGTGAGCTGGACACCGATAAGGATGGTGTGAAGAATAGCGCCGATCAGTGCGCCGATACGGTCGAAGGTGCCAAAGTCGATGCCAACGGCTGCGAACTGGATACTGATAAAGACGGCGTCAAGGACAGTGCCGACCAGTGTGCTGATACTGCAGAAGGCGCCAAGGTCGATGAGAACGGCTGTGAACTGGACACTGACAAAGACGGCGTGAAGGACAGTGCTGACCAGTGTGCTGATACTGCGGAAGGTGCCAAGGTCGATGCAAACGGCTGTGAACTGGATACCGATAAGGATGGCGTCAAGGATAGCGCTGACCAGTGCCCTGACACCACTGCCGGTACTGAAGTCGATGAAAGCGGCTGTGACGCAATTGAAGATGCCGACGGGGACAAAGTTGCTGATGAAGTTGACCTCTGTCCTGAAACTACACCAGGCGCCCCGGTTAACCAGATGGGCTGTTACAGAGATGAGAACATCAACCTGCAGGGTGTTCAGTTTGAGTCAGGTTCAGACATTCTGACTGCAGCATCCCGGCCGATTCTGGATCAGGCGGCGGATACTTTGCGCAAGTTCCCTGAACTGAATATTGAAGTCAGTGGCCACACCGACAGTGCCGGCGATGACCAGCTCAATATGAACCTGTCACAGGCACGTGCCGAAGCGGTGAAACAGTATCTGGTCAGTAAAGGCAGTGATGCTGCAAAACTGACAGCGCGCGGTTATGGTGAAACGCAGCCGATTGCGGATAATGCCACCGCCGCCGGACGTGCCACCAACCGCCGTGTTGAGCTGAAGATACTGGAATAAACTTGTCGCAGTATGATCAGCGCGCCAAAAAACGTTTCGGTCAGCATTTTTTGCATGACCGCGGCGTTATCGAGCGCATGCTCCGTGCTCTGGCACTCAGGGAAGACGACCGGGTCATTGAAATTGGCCCGGGGCCGGGCGCTCTGACTTTTCCGCTGCTGGAGCGGCTGTCACGTCTGGATGTGGTCGAAATTGACCGTGATGTGATTGCCTGGTGGCGGGAACAGGAGCAGGCCAAAGATAAACTGCATATTCATGCGGTGGATGCCCTGCAGCTGGACATCCCGGCACTGCGGGCTGATGGCGAACAGCTGCGGGTGGTCGGCAATCTGCCTTACAATATTTCCACCCCGCTGATTTTCAATCTGCTCAGTCATGCCACCCATATCCGTGACATGATGTTCATGTTGCAAAAAGAAGTAGTGGATCGGATGACCGCCACACCCGGCAGCAAGGATTACGGGCGCTTATCAGTGATGGTGCAATACTATTGTCAGACGGAGTATCTGATGAAAGTCGGCCCCGGCGCCTTTAACCCGCCGCCAAAAGTTGACTCAGCCGTCATCTATCTTAAACCCCGCCCCTTTCCGGAGCCGGCAAATGATGTGGAGCAGTTATCGGCTTTGGTGGCCCAGGCTTTTTCACAGCGTCGCAAAACGCTGCGTAACACCCTGAAAGGTCTGCTGGATGCAGAGCAAATTGCCTCGGTTGGCATTGATCCGGCACAACGGGCGGAAACCCTGTCAGTTGCTGACTTTGTACGCCTGAGTCATTTACTGCCTACTGCAGCGTAAAACGATCCGCATCCTGCCAGGCCGGGAACTTCTCCCGGAAGGCTGTCAATGCCTCATAATCCAGCTCAGTTGTGGCGACAAAGACCTCACCGGCAACATGATCCAGCAGGCGCTCGCCCTTAAAGTCCACTGCCAGCGAATCACCGCTGTAATGAACATTCACGTCCTGCCCGACCCGGTTCACACCAACCACGTAGCACAGATTCTCTATCGCCCGCGCCTGGAGCAAAGTACGCCACGCCAGCCGTCGTGGTTCCGGCCAGTTAGCCACATACAAAGCCAGATCATAGTCATTGGCATTACGCGAAAACACCGGAAAACGCAGGTCATAACACACCTGCAGCAGAACCCTCCAGCCCCGGTAATCAACCACGCGCCGCTCAGTACCGGCCTGATAATGTTCATGCTCATCCGCCATCCGGAACAGGTGGCGCTTATCGTAGTGACTGACCTCACCCTCCGGAGTGACAAACAGCATGCGGTTGACGTAAGCAGCAGACTCATTATCCCCCACCTGCATGGCGACACTGCCACACACTGCCGTACCCAGATAAGCGGCCTGAGATTTCATCCAGCTGATGGTTTCTGACTCTAAACCTGAATTGGTCTGGCGACACACTTCTGCCACCTGCTCCGGCTGCATGGTAAAGCCGCTGGTAAACATCTCCGGCAAAACCACTAAATCACTTTGCCCCTGCAAAGGTTTAATTCTGGCGGCAAGAGCCTGGCGGTTGGCTTCCGGCTCATGCCAAACCAGCTCACTCTGCACCAGACTGACCCGTAATGCTCGCGGCATATTTATAACTCCTTCAACAGACTGGTGGCCTTTAACAGCGTGTCATTGTTCTTGGCAAAACAAAAACGCACCAACTTCATTTCCGGTGGTGACTGGCAGAATACTGACACCGGAATCGCCGCCACCCCCACTTCTTTGGTCAGCCACTCACAGAACTCAACATCATTCATCTGCTCATTAATCGCACTATAATCCATCAGCTGAAAGTAAGTCCCGCCCGACGGGGTAAAGCTGAAACGGCTGTCGCGCATTTCATGATTAAACAGGTCACGTTTTTGCTGATAAAACCCGGCCAGCTCATAGCAGTGCTGCGGATCCTGCTCCATATAATCAGCCAGCGCCAGCTGCTTGGGGTGGGATGAAGTGAAGGTGACAAACTGGTGCACCTTGCGAAACTCTTCGGTGAGCCTCGGTGGTGCCACACAATAAGCCAGCTTCCAGCCGGTGGCATGATAGGTTTTACCGAATGAGGAAATATTGAAACTGCGCTGATACAGCTCATCGGTGCGGATAAAACTCTGGTGCTCACGGCCATCAAACAGGATGTGCTCATACACATCATCACCAATCAGCAGAATGTCCGTGCCACGGACGATATTACAGAGTGCATCAATATCCTCAGCTGTAAACACCGCACCGGTCGGATTATGCGGCGAGTTGAGCATAATCATCCGGGTTTTAGGCGTAATAGCGGCCTGTAATACCGCCCAGTCGACATTGAAATGAGGGGGCTGCAGCTGCACATGTACCGGAATACCGCCGTTTAACCGTACAGCAGGCGCATAGCAGTCGAAGGCCGGATCAAGAATAATCACCTCTTCCCCCGGTGCCACCACTGCTGCCAGCGCATCGAAAATCGCTTCGGTGCCGCCTGAGGTCACTGTGATTTCATCCTCTGCAGACACCCGGCGCCCGTAATGTCGCTCCACTTTCTCTGCAATCGCTTCCCGCAAGCGTGGCACACCAGCCATCGGTGCATACTGGTTTGCACCCTGCTCCACATAATAGCCAACCCGCTTCAGCAAGGCTTCCGGGCCGTTGAAGTCAGGATAGCCTTGCGAGAGATTGATGGCGTTATAATCGGCAGCCATTTTCGACATTACTGTGAAGATGGTCGTGCCGATGTCGGGGAGTTTGGAGGGTGGGTAGTTCATGGGTTATCAGGCCAGTTGCAGCAGAAAAGAAAATTTCATATCACCACACATTTTCTGCACTGACAAGCAGATAATTATTCGGTTTGACTCAAGCCAAATTACCACACTACACTGCAACACAATAGATATTCATGCCTCCCGCCGCTGGCCAGAGCGTTTTAATGAGGAACAAACCAATGGCAACACTCACACCCCGGCAAATTGAAACCATCCTGGCTCAGGGAGAGGACAGTCAGCATCAATTCAAACGCAATTTCACCAATGTCGATGCATTCGCAGCAGAATTGGCGGCATTTGCCAATGCAAACGGTGGTTACATCTTTATCGGCGTGGATGATAACGGCAGTATCAGCGGCCTGAGTCGTGAAGACATCGCCCGCCTGAATCAATTACTTTCCAATGCGTCATCCCAGCACGCACGCCCTCCTATTCACCCCACAACGCAAAACATAACCCTGGAACAGGGCATAATCATGGTGGTAGCTGTACCTGAAGGCTTGAATAAACCTTACATGGATAATCAGGGGCGTATTTGGGTGAAAGCAGGTGCTGACAAACGCCACGTCACTGCCCGTGAAGAAATCCAGCGCATGTTTCAGGAAACCGGGTTGATATATGCTGAAGAAACCTTGATTCCTGACAGTAGTGCCCAAAACCTGAACCGGGTTCTGCTGGCTGAATACGTGGAAAACCGCTACAAACAAACGCTGGATGAGTTAGGTTTGCCCCCGGATCAGATCACCCAAAGCCTGAAGCTGGGCAAAAACGGACAACTCAATCTGGCTGGATTGCTGTTGTTTGGTAAAAATCCACAACTGTTCCGCCCCGCTTTTATGGTCAAGGCTGTCTACATCGACGGTACTGATATAGCCTCTCAACACTACCGTGACAGCGAAGACATCGAAGGCCCGCTTATCAACCAGTATGAGCGCTCCCTGTCCTTCATCACCCGTAACCTGCACCGTTTACAGGCAGGGCAAGGCGTGAACAGCCTCGGCAAGCTGGAAATCCCCGAAATCACTTTGCAGGAAGTACTGGTCAACGCCTTGATCCACCGCGATTACTTTATCTCTGCACCGATCCGTATCCTGATGTTTACTGACAGAGTGGAAATCATCAGCCCCGGCCATTTACCCAATCACCTGACGATTGAACAAATCCGCTTTGGTTTGTCGAACATGCGTAACCCCATCATTGCCTCCCACGCCACCCGACAAATGCCTTATCGTGGTTTGGGCAGCGGTATCCCGCGCGCGCTGGAGAATTACGCCAACATCCAGTTGATTGATGACCGGGAAGGCAACCAGTTTAAGGTCGTCATGCAGCGTCCGGCATTAGAAAAAATATGACCCCCATCCCCCTATCCCTCTACATCCACATCCCCTGGTGCATCCGCAAATGCCCCTACTGTGACTTCAACTCGCACAATGCCCCGGCTGAATTGCCGGAGCAAGCCTATATCCGTGCCCTGCTGGATGATCTCGCCAGTGAATTGCCCCATATCTGGGGCCGCAGGCTGGAATCCATTTTCATTGGTGGTGGCACGCCCAGCCTGTTCTCAGCCGCAAGCATCGACGAGCTTATCAGCGGCATCCATGCCCTGCTCCCTTTCCGTCCCAATATCGAAATCACCATGGAAGCCAATCCCGGCACCTTTGAGCAGGAACGCTTCAGAGGTTTTCGTGAAGCAGGTATCAACCGCCTGTCGGTCGGCATTCAGAGCTTCAACCAGCAACACCTGCAGGCACTGGGCCGTGTTCATTCACAAGCCGAAGCATTGCGTGCAGCAGACATCGCGACACAGGCCGGTTTTGAAAATTACAATCTCGACCTGATGTTCGGCCTGCCGCAGCAAACGCAGGAGCAGGCACTGCAGGATCTGCAACAGGCGATTGCACTGCAGCCGACCCATTTGTCCTGGTATCAGCTGACGCTGGAGCCCAATACCGCATTCTATAAGCACCCTCCAGCCCTGCCCGGGGATGACTTAATTGCCGAAATGCAGATAAGCGGCCAACAATTAATCAACAACTCATGCTATAATCAGTATGAAGTATCCGCTTATGCACAGACCGGTAAAGCCTGTCGGCATAATATGAACTACTGGGAGTTCGGAGATTACATCGGTATCGGTGCCGGTGCACACGGCAAGGTGACACAGCCGGATCACTCAGTCACCCGTTACCGGAAATACCGCCAACCCGCCCAATATTTACAACAGGCCACCAAGAAACAAGCACGCAGTAATACACAACAACTTTCTGCCGGTGACCTGAAGTTTGAATTTATGCTCAACGCACTGCGCTTACGCAATGGTTTTGACACAACATTGTTTGAACAAAGAACCGGACTGACAGCCGCTTCGATAACAAAAGAATTACAACTGGCCAGCCGGCGCGGTTTGCTGACAATTGAGGATCAGCATATCCGGCCAACAGAGCAAGGCTGGCTATATCTGAACGAAGTCATCCAGTTATTTCTGGAAGAGGAGCAATAAAAATGCCTCAAGCACTTGTTTACAGCGATGTCACCTGCCCCTATTGCTATTCCCAAATGTCGACAGAAATCGATATTTCTGCCGGATCACAGGACTATTATGAAGATTGTCAGGTGTGCTGCGCCCCCATGGAGCTTTTTATCCACGTCGACGATCAGGGTGAGGTCATACAGATCGATGTAAAGCCGGGCAACGGTTAATCAGCACCAGCCAGCACCGCTGAGGTCGCAATCGTGTAATAAATATCCTCAGCGGAGCAACTGCGCGACAAATCGGTGGCAGGCTTGTTCAGCCCCTGTAAAAACGGCCCGATGGCTTTGGCGCCACCGGCATACTCCGCCATTTTATAGGCAATATTACCGGCCTCCAGCGACGGGAAAATAAATACATTACTACGCCCGTTGACCTGGGTATCAATCACTTTATGCTTGGCGATTTTGGGCTGTACGGCGGCATGAAACTGGATTTCACCATCCACCTGCAGGGTAGCATCGCTATCCCTGACCAGATCAGTTGCCTGCTGAACTTTTGAGACTTTAGGGTGACGGGCACTGCCACTGGTTGAAAATGACAGCATCGCCACCCGCGGCTCACCTTCCAGCAGGATACGCGCGTTATTTGCCGTCGCCAGGGCAATTTCAGCCATTTGTTCCGCTGTCGGCTCAATAATCAATGCACAGTCAGCAAACAGAGCCGACCCTGTCAGATGTTCGTGATGCTCTTTATCGAACACCATCAGGAAAAAGCTGGAGACCATTTTGGCATCAGGACGAACTCCCAGTGCCCGAATTGCGGTACGCACAACATTCGCGGTGGAATGCACCGCACCGGATACCGAACCATCGGCATAGTCGGTTTTGACCAGTAAATTACCAAACCAAAGCGGTGTCTTGGCCAGCTCACCGGCCTGTTTGCGGTCAATCCCCTTCGACTTACGCAACTGGTAGACCATTTCACCAAACTCCAGCAGCATATCCGAGTTGGCCGGATTAATGATTTCAATATGACTGACATCCACCCCAACCTTTTCGGCCCTGCGCAGGATCTGCTCACTTTCCCCCAGCAGAATCGGATCAGCAATACCTTCCTGATGAATACGTGCCGCTGCCTGGATAATGCGGCTGTCAAACCCTTCGGGAAGAACGATACGTTGAGGAGAAGCCTTTGCCCTTTTCAGAATATTGTTTAACGCCTGCATATTGCCACCACTTGTATTGTTGATCTTGGCATTCTAGTGTAACGCGATGCTGTACAAATCTGTACCGCATTTCAATATCCGTTTACCGGCTCAGCCAATAAAACCGCAGGTTGAGAATGATTGCTGTCGTAAACAAGCCAATCACAATGCCCAGCCACAAGCCATCAGCACCCAGCGGCGTATACAGACTCAGATAAACCCCGCTCGCCAGACCCACCAGCCAGTAGGTGATGGAATTAATCACCATCGGTATCCGGGTATCTTTATAACCGCGCAGCACTCCACTGGCGCCCACCTGCAGCCCGTCACCCAACTGAAAAAATGCCGCAAATACCAGAAAATGCGCTGCAATCGCCACCACTGCCTGATCCGGGCTATATAAAGCGGCAATGAAGCTACCAAACAACCACAGACAAATCCCTGATACCAGCATCAGGCCGCCACACATAACAATGCCCAGCTGGCCACGATGCCGTGCTGCTGCCATATTACCGGCTCCGATTGCCCGCCCGACCCGTACCGTTAGTGCCTGCGCAATCCCTAATGGCACCATAAAGGTAATCGAAGCAACATTCAGCGCAATCTGGTGACCCGCGACAATTTCCGCACCAAAACGCCCCATCAGCAGCGTTGATACCATAAACATTCCCGCCTCCATCGCCAGCGAGATACAAACCGGAAAACCAAGATTAAATAAACGCCCGACGTGCTGCCAATCCGGCAAAGTCATGCGCCGTGCCAGATCATAACTGCGGTAACGCGGTGCTTTCAGGGTATAAATCACCAGCAACACCAGTGCCAGCGTCTGGATAATCCCCGTAGCCAGACCCGCACCGGGCGCCCCTAAAGCCGGGAATCCGAAGTGGCCAAACATAAAAATATAATTACCCAGCGCATTCAGCGGCAACAGGGCCAGCCACACCCACAACATCGGCAGGGTATTACCCATCGACTCATTGAAAGCCCGGGGCACCATATACAAACAGGTAAACGGCATGCTCCAGCCGACCCAGAACAGGTATTCTTTCACCTCCGGAATAATTTCTTCCTGCACACCTAACAGTGACAGACTCTGCGCAATCAGGAACATCAGCAGCATCAATACCACGCTGACCATTAAAGCCAGCCAGATACCCTGGCGCAATTCCTCACGAATCAGGCGATGATTATTTGCGCCGATATGCTGTGAAATCGTCGGTGGCAGCGCCAGCATCAACCCGACACCACACAACATGGCGAAAGCCCAGATCCCGGAACCCAGCGCAATTGCCGCCAATGCCAGCGCATCAATACGCCCGGCCATCACCGTATCAATCACCCCCATTGCCATCTGTACCACCTGCGCCAGAATCAGCGGGAAAGCCAGCAAGAAAATCTGCCGTATTTCATCCAAATCCAGCCACCGCGGTTGTGCCCCGACCGCCTTACCTGTTCTGTCTGTTTTGTCTGTATCCTGCACCACTACCTCCGGCTCATGGGCGGTTTTTTATACGTTTTGTGCTTCAGGCACCAATAGAACCATCGCCATTTTAGTTTTATTGATATAGATTAACCGTACCTGACTTCAAATACAGCAGAATGCAGGGAAGCATCTGAAAAAAAGGGAAATTATCATGCACAAAATTATGGCTGAGTTACATCAGGATCATATCCATCTCGCCCGGCTACTGAAAACACTGGAGCAACAGGCCGATCTGTTATCCACCGATGCAGATCCTGATCTGGATCTGATTCTTGACATCGTCGACTATATCCAGAACTACCCTGACCTGGTACACCACCCCAAGGAAGATATGGTCTACCATGCCTTTCAGAACATCAGCGACGATGGCGGAGAAATCGTTAAACACTTACTGGAAGAGCACGCGCAACTTCCTTCCATTACAAAAGACTTCCGAAATTTGATGGAAGAAGTCGTCAATGGCGGCAGCATTATCAGCCGTGCCGGTTTACAGGCAAAAATCCGTCACTTCATCCATGTCGAGCGCACTCACATGAATACCGAAGAGTTCGTGCTGTTCCCGCTGATAGAAGACAAGATGGGCATGGCGGAATGGCAACAGCTGGAAGAAATTCTGCCGCACAAAATCGACCCTCTGTTTGGCGGCAATGTTGTTGAGTCTTATAAAAGCCTTTACCGGTCGATAGAACAACAGGCCGCGTAATCAGCCATCAGTTGTTCACTGTTAAGACTCTGCTTGCTGCAATAAAACACTGACCACCTGTCCCGCTGTGGTTTCACGGCGTGGCAGCATACCCCACTGACTGAAATCCGGCTCCAGCCCGGCCTCATACTCCAGATAAATCAACCCGTCTGCTTTGAGCAAACCACGCTCCGTAATCAGACTCATCACCTGATCAACAAAGCCTTTACGGAATGGCGGATCAAGGAAAATCAGGTCAAAGGGTTCCGGCTCACTCTTCAGGTAGACCAGCGCATCACGGTTAATCAGTTCAGCACACTCCGCCTGCAAAGCAGTCACATTAGCCTGCAACTGCGCAAAGGCAGCAGGGTGCTTTTCAACCAGAACTACCTGCGCCGCTTCCCGCGACAGCGCTTCAAAACCGAGCGCACCACTCCCGGCAAACAGATCCAGACACCGTGACCCCGGCACTTCAGACTGCAACCAGTTAAACAGCGTCTCACGCACCCGATCCGGCGTTGGCCGCAAACCGGGTACCGATGCCACCGGCAGGCGGCGACTGCGCCACTGCCCGCCGATAATGCGCAACTGACTGGCAGAGCCTTTTCTATTCGCTGGCGGGCTGGCTTTCCGTGCTGTCGCTTTCTGATTCTGGCTCTGTTGTTTCTGTCGCTGCTTCATCTGCCTTCTCTTCACCACCCACAATCACCGTCAGCATCTTGTCAGGATCAACCCGGCGCTGAAAGGCATCGACAATCTGCTCATGGGTCAGTGCCTCAATTTTTCTGGTAAAGGTATCCAGATAATCCAGCGGCAGATCATAAAAGCCGATCATCGCCAGATAGCCGAGAATGTCGGCATTACTCGCCGTGCGCAACGGGAAACCACCGGTAATATCCTTCTTCGCCGCACCCAGCTCATTGCCGCTCGGCCCTTCATTACGAAAGATCTTCAGCGTATCACGGGCAACCTGCAATGCCTCATCTGTCTGACTTAGTCTGGTTTGCAGACCAATCTGAAACGGCCCGAACTGCTCCATCGGTGCAAAATAGCTGTAAACGCTATAGCTCAGACCGCGCTCATCACGGATTTCCTTAGTCAGCCTAGAGGTAAAGCCACCACCGCCTAAAATCTGATTGCCCAGATACAGGCTGAAATAATCAGCATCACCGCGCTTATTACCGGGCTGGCCGAGCATAATATGCGCCTGCTGCGACGGGAATGGGATATGAATAGTTTTCGCTTCGGTCAGCGGCTTCACTTCAGGCAGTGCCGGGGCACGCTCACCCTCTTCCAGCACAGCCGACACCTGCTTCGCCAGTTCCTCAGCCCGCTCACGATCCACCGCGCCAACCATCGCCAGTACACCATTGCGCGCGACATAATATTGCTTATAAAACGCCCGCAACTGATCCGTGGTTAAGGCATTGATGCTCTCCTCAGTACCATTCTCAGGCGAGGCATACGGATGATCGCCGTATAAAGCCGCCATAAAAGCCTTATCCCCCAGTGCAGCTGGCGACTGCTTTTCAGCCTGCAGGCCGACCAGAGTCAGCTTCTGCGCATTGTTAAACTCTTTCTCCGGGAAGTCAGGCTGGCCCAGTACCTTGAGCCAGGTATCCAGTGCCGTTTGCATCTCATCCTTCAGGGTCAGGGTACGCAATGAAAACCAGGCCATATCCCGTGCACTGCCACCACCATACACCGCCCCCACGGACTCGAAGGTTTCCGCCAGCTGATCGGCACTCATCCCGGCAGCACCGTCATTCAGTGAGCTGCTGGTCATCATCGCCAGCCCGGCATTTTCACCATCCCTTGCCCCGCCCGCCGCAAAGGTCAGACGCAGATCCAGCATCGGCAGCTGTGGCGCCTCAACAAAATACACCCGCAAACCTTTATCGGTGGTCCAGGTTTGAATATCCGGCCCGGCTGATGCAGCTGAAGACAGCAGCAATAGCGCAATACCAACAACCATCCCGCCACACACCTGCAGCAAATTTTTCAGAATTTTCATAGTCAGCCCTGTTTAACGTGTGAAACGTGGTTCATTACGCGGTTTATCCGGATCAATCGGCTGCGGATCAAGTTCGGCTACCGTCAGCTGATCCTCAACAAAATACTTCTTCGCCACCTGCTGAATCTGCTCCGGGGTCACGGCCAGAATTTTCTCCACATAATCATCCATCAGTTTATATCCCAGCCCCACCGACTCCAGCGAGCCCAGCAAAGTAGCCTGCTGCTGCACGTCATCCAAACCGTAAATCTCATCAGCCAGCACCTGCGCTTTCACCCGCGCCAGCTCCTCCTTAGTCACCAGCTCAGTTTTCAGGCGCTCTACCTGCTCCAGCAAGGCATCTTTCACCACCTGCAACTCAACATCTTTTGCGGGCAAACCGGCCAGCATAAACAGATTCGGGAGACGTCCGTAACCGCTGTACCAGGCACTGGCCGAGGCCGCGATTTCCTTACCGCGGATCATTTCCCGCGTCATCCGCGAACTGCTGCCGCCATCCAGCACGCTGCTCAATACTTCCAGCGCATAAGGCTCCCAGGCCTCATCAGTATCTTTCAGGTCAATTAATGCCGGTGTTTTGAAGCCCATCATCACATACGGCACTTCCGCCGGTGCCTGCACCACAATCTCACGCACACCCCGCTGCGGCGTTTCCCGCCGCGGCTTAACCGCCGGAATATCGCTGGGTTTGATTTCACCATAATACTTCTTTGCCAGCTCATAAATGGCATCAGGCTCAACATCACCCACCACTACCAGCGTGGCATTATTCGGTGCATACCAGCGCTCATACCAGACTTTCAGATCTTCAACCTGCATATTATCCAGATCGGTCATCCAGCCAATCACCGGCTGCCCGTAAGGGCTGTTCTGGAATGCGGTGGACATAAACTGCTCACGGGTGATGGCATTCGGCTTGTCTTCCGTGCGCCAGCGCCGCTCCTCCTTGACCACCTCCACCTCTTTTTTAAATTCAGCAGGTGGTAAAGTCAGGCCACGCATACGATCCGACTCCAGCTCCATCGCCACCTCAATGCGGTCGCTGGCCAGAATCTGATAATAAGCGGTGTAATCCGTGCTGGTGAAGGCGTTATCCTGTGCGCCATTCTCACCGATAATGCGGTTGAACTCGCCGGTCGGATACTTTTCAGTGCCCTTGAACATCATGTGCTCCAGCACATGCGACACCCCGGTAATACCGGAATGCTCATGGCCGGAGCCGACCTTATACCAAAGCTGTACCACAGCAATGGGTGCGCGCTTATCCTGCTTAACCAGCACTTTCAGGCCGTTATCCAGCTCATATTCATGAACCGGCACTTTGGGTACAGAGACAGATTCAGTATCGTCAGCAGCCAATGTACTACTATAGAGCACAGCAGCGGACAACAGTGCCAGCCCGGTCAGCAATGCAAAACGCTGCCGCAAAAGCCCGTGGCAACTTTTAGCTGTATGTTTATTACGAATTTGGCCTGCAAATGTTAGTATTCTCGACATTATTATTCCGGCTCACAGTTGGATAAAATTTTAATCAGGATCATTGTACGATGTTTGGATTCGGAAAGAAAAAAAAGCAGGATGCAGAAGAGGTTGTTGCTGAGGAGGCAGCACCGAAAAAAGAAGGGTTATTTTCGCGGCTGAAAAAAGGCCTGTCCAAAACCGGCGGCACCATTACCGAAGGTATGGAAACCCTGGTCAGGGGCAAGAAAAAAATCGATGACGAGGTGCTGGAAGAACTGGAAACCCGTCTGCTGATGGCGGATCTGGGTATGGAGGCCACCCAGAACATCATGGCTGACCTGACCAAACGGGTTGACCGTGCGGAACTGAATGACCTTGAAGCGCTGACCAAAGCACTGCAGAGTAAAATGCTCGACATCCTGCAGCCGGTTAGTGAGCCCTTGGAAATCCGTGCTGAACACCAGCCTACCGTCCTGCTCATGGTCGGTATTAACGGTGCCGGTAAAACCACCACCATCGGCAAACTGGCGAAAAAATTCCAGAATCAGGGCAAATCTGTCATGCTCGCCGCCGGTGATACTTTCCGTGCAGCAGCAGTGGAACAGCTGACTATCTGGGGTGAGCGCAATCATATTCCGGTTATCGCCCAGGGCAGCGGCGCAGATTCCGCCTCAGTGATCTATGATGCACTACAATCAGCCAGGGCCCGCGGTATTGATATTTTGCTGGCGGACACCGCCGGACGATTGCACACCCAAAGCAATCTGATGGATGAACTGAAGAAAGTTAAACGGGTGATGCAAAAGCTGGATGAAAACGCACCACATGAAGTGATGCTGATCGTGGATGCCGGTATCGGCCAGAATGCACTGGTGCAGGCTCAGCAGTTTAATCAGGCGCTGGGCGTGACCGGTATCACCATTACCAAACTGGATGGCACTGCCAAGGGCGGGATTGTGTTTGCCATCGCTGAACAACTGAAAATTCCGGTACGCTTTATCGGTGTCGGGGAAGGTATTGATGACTTGCAGGAATTTAATGCTGCTGAGTTCACCAGCGCCCTGCTGGCTGCTAATGAAAAAATGGCATGATTGAATTTAAGTCTGTTTGTAAACGCTACTCAACGGGTCAGCTGGCACTCTACAATGTCAACCTGAAACTGCGTGCCGGTGAAATGATTTTTATCACCGGCCATTCCGGTGCGGGAAAAAGCACCCTGCTCAAGCTGATTGCCCTGCTGGAGCGTCCGAGCAAGGGCGAGGTGCTGGTCGGCGGCAAACCGCTAAACCAGTTAAGCCGCAGCCAGATTCCGGCCTACCGGCGGCGCATCGGCTTTATTTTTCAGGATCCGCACCTGCTGTATGACCGCAGCGTGTTTGATAATGTCGCTATCCCGCTGCTGATTTCCGGCATGGGTAATTCCGAAATCAAGCGCCGGGTGCATGCCGCTCTGGATAAGGTTGGCCTGATCCACAAAGAACAGAATTTCCCGCTGATGCTGTCTGCCGGTGAGCGGCAACGGGTGGGCATTGCCCGTGCGGTGGTAAACCGCCCGACCGTGATTCTGGCCGATGAGCCGACCGGTAATCTCGACCCCGAACTGGCACAGGACATTATGTATACCTTTGCCCAGTTTAATGATCTGGGGGCAACGGTACTCATCGCCAGCCATGACCATGCTTTGGTTGAACGAATGCAAAAACGCACGATTATGTTGCGCAAGGTGGAATGATCATGGCCACGAATAAACGCAAACCCCGCACGCGCCGCCAGACCAGACGCACCGGGCCAATCCGGGCCTGGTTTCATCAGCAACGTAATGCGGTGCGCTTCAGCCTGAAGCGGCTGTGGTTTAACCCGGTTTCGACCTGGATTACGCTGGCGGCAATTGCTATTGCGCTGTCACTGCCCACTAGCCTGCACGTGCTGCTGAACAACATGCAGACCCTGACTGATGACAAGCGCGAAGTACCCACCATCACCGCGTTCATGAAGCCCGGCATTTCCGAACAGCAGACCAAGGATCGTGCAGAATTACTGCAGGAGTTACCGGAAGTTACAGACGTGAAGGTCATTACCCGTGATCAGGCCATTGATGAATTCCGCCAGATCAGCGGCTTTGCGGAAACACTGGAAACCCTGCCGGAAAATCCGTTACCTCATGTATTAATCCTGACTCCTGACCTTGCCCTGCTTGACAATGACGAGGCCATCACCAGGTTCTCCGACAAGCTGAATGCCTATCCGGAAGTCGATAATGTGCAGGTGGATATCGAATGGATTCAGCGTCTGCGGGCTATTCTGAATATTGCTGACCGCATTGTGCTGGTGGTCTCCATATTGCTGGGCATGACTGTATTGCTGGTGATCGGTAATACCATCCGGCTGGACATTGAAAACCGCAAGGAAGAAATTGTTGTGACCCGGCTGATCGGAGCCACCAATGCCTATATCCGCCGGCCCTTTATCTTTGGTGGTTTCTGGCTCGGCTTATTCGGCGGAGTGATCAGTCTGGTAATTGTGCACTTTGCCCTGCTGTTCCTGATCGCGCCGGTCAATGATCTGGCACGGGAGTATGGCAGTAACTTCACACTGGCCGGGATTGATATTTTAATGACCCTGCAGATTCTGGTACTCAGTGCCATTTTGGGCATTATCGGCGCCTGGCTGGCAGTCAGCCGTTATCTGTGGAAAAGTGAAGTAGTGGATGAAAGTTAGCTTAAACAGGCTTAAAACAAATCCTCATCCGGGAACTGCAGATTATTGTGATTACCCGGAACCATACCACGGTTTGGTAACTGCAGCGCATCACCGGCAAACGGATTAAACGGCGCTTTTCCTGCCTGCGAAGCATTCGCTGCATTGCCTGCTCCAACCGGATCAGAAAAGGGGTTACGGAATGCTGAACCCGGCTGCACAGGTCTGGGCGGCATAACAGGGGCTGCAGGGCGTTGCGGTTGAGCAGCGGATGCTGCAAACGGGTTAAGCTGACGCTGTGCCGGGGGAGGAGTAAAACCACCCGGTCTGATAGGTTGTGCCGGTACACTGCTTACCGGTGGTGCTAACACCGGAGCTGCCGGCAACGGCGAGCTAGTGCCCGGCATCGGCGGTAACCCCGGCAAAAGTCCCGGACTGCCGGAATTACCATTAAGCTCCTGCATCAGTAACAGGGTACGCAGGGCATCCCGGTTGTATTGCGTGTTCCGGTTCTGGTTACGCACGTTGTTTCCCGTCCAGGAGCTCCAGGGATTAAAACCATTTCCCCATGGCATGCTCATATTATTGCCCCAGTTATTCATGTTCCAGGGCGTTGGCATACCATTGCCATTATTGGAAAAATTAGAGAAATTACCGAACGGCACCTGATTCCCCCATGGCACAATCGATCCGGGGCTGGAGCTCCAGGCATTCCAGGGCATCATATTGGAGGGCATGCTGCCCCACGGTGAGCCATTACTACCGAAAGGCGACATCGCAAACGGCGAAAAACCCATCGGCCCGCCGGTGGTAAAACCATTATTCAAAGGCGTAAAACCACCCGGCAATGAATTCCACGGCGCAAACAGGGTACCGAATGGATTATTGGGCACAAACGTAGCTGCATTTACCGCTGCATTCACCGTTAAAATACCTGCACCCAGCAGGACGGCCAGTTTATTCATTGCCAAAACCTTCAATACTTTCTTTTTACATAAATGCAGCCTAAGCCGCTAAATTCAGCCGTGGCACCGCTGATAATAACTTCTGAGTGTACTCATGCTGCGGATCACCGCAAACCTGCGCAGTATCACCCTGTTCAACCACTTTGCCCTTATACATTACCACGGTCTGGTCGCAGAGGTATTCAACCACCGCAATATTGTGGGTGATAAACAGCAAAGTCAGATCATTCTCAGTCCGGATATCCAGCAATAACTGCAAAATTTCCGCCTGCACCGACACATCCAGCGCACTGGTGATTTCATCACAGACAATAAACTCCGGATTCAGCACCAGCGTCCGCGCCAGCCCGATCCGCTGCCGCTGCCCGCCGGAAAATTCATGCGGATAACGCCACAGATAATCACGCTTCAGCTGCACCTTTTCCATAATCTGCCCGGCCAGCTCAATGCGTTCCTCCTGATCCGCGCCGATACCATGCACCGCCATCGGCTCAGTCAGTGCCGTTTCCACCAACAGGCGCGGATTCAGGGATGACTGCGGATCCTGAAACGCAATCTGCATATCAGCACGCATCTTACGCATTTCGCTGGCGGATAAACGGGTCAGCTCTTTATCGCGGAAACGGATACTTCCGGCAGTAGTCTTTTCCAACTGGATAATCGCCCGGCCCAGCGTGGTTTTCCCACAGCCGGATTCGCCCACCAGCGCCATGATCTGGCCTTTGGGAATATCCAGACTGACCTCATCCACCGCTTTCACATGATCCACGGTATGACGGAAAATACCTTTTTTGATCGGGAACCAGACTTTTAAATCACGGACTTTGATCAGGGTATTATCACTTCCCCCCATCCCCAACCCTTCCCCCACAAGGGGGGAAGGGGGCTTGACCTCAGATATATTGACGGCCGGATCATTATTTACCGGATTATCGCTGCTCTCCCTCCCCCCTTGCGGGGGAGGGCCGGGGTGGGGGGAATGAGAGGAACCACCAATCCGCGCCAGATTATCCGGCACAGCCGCCAGCAGCTCCTTAGTATAAGCATGTTGCGGCCTACGCAGCACATCAGCCGTCTTCCCCACCTCAACCAGCTTACCCTGCTGCATCACTCCGACCTGTTGCGCCATCTGTGACACCACGCCAAAATCATGGGTTATAAACAGTGTGCTCATACCGGTATTATCCTGCAGCTCACGCATCAGGCGCAGAATCTCCGCCTGTACCGTCACATCCAGCGCTGTGGTCGGCTCATCGGCAATCAGCAACTCCGGCTCACAGGCCAGTGCCATGGCGATCATCACCCGCTGGCGCTGACCGCCGGACAGCTGGTGCGGAAAGTCACGAAAACGACCTTTGGCATTCGGAATATGCACCTGCTCCAGCGCCAACACAGCCCGTTCTTCTGCCTCAGTTTCTGACATATTCGGGTTATGCAGCAACAGCGCCTCAACAATCTGCTCACCAACCGAAAATACCGGATTCAGCGAGATCATCGGCTCCTGAAAAATCATCGCGATTTGTGAACCGCGAATGGTACGCAGCGCATCATCATCCAGCGCCAGCAGATCCTGGCCATTAAACAGGATTTCACCCGCCGGATGCGTGGCGATGCCATACGGTAACAGGCGGATGATGGATAAGGCAGTCACCGATTTACCACTACCTGACTCACCGACCAGACAGAAGGTTTCGCCTTTGGGGATGCTGAAACTGACATCATCCACCGCACGGACTTCTTCACCACCGCTTTGCAGGTAGGTATGGAGGTTTTTCACTTCAAGCAGAGAGATCGGCATCAGTCTTTTCCTGTTCTCACTGCAAAGGTTGGAATACTCATGAACATCAACCTAAAATCAGCAGGTGTTCAGCAGCCACTGCCGGATACAGTGCTGCCACCCCTTTATCAAAAGTGACCAGGCGTGCCTGTCGGGCAATGGCCAGCGAGTAAAGATAGGCATCCGTAATCTGGCGGTGTCCAACCACATAGCCCTCACGAAAGACCACGCCATCGGCCAGCGACAAGTCATCCGCCCAGAAATGGTGGGAGGGCATCGCAGTAATTTTTGCCAGCAGTTCAATCGCTTCCATCGGCGTCACTGCATCCGCAAGCATTTTACTATTCGAAGACAAACGTACCAGCGCACTCTGCGTCAGAGGACAGGTAGCCCAGCCATAGTGTTGTTCCTCTGCAAACCAGCGATGAGCCGCTTCGTGATGAATATGCGAAGGCCACGCCAGCGCCACCAGTACGTTAACATCCAGTAACGCTACTTTCATTCATCATCATCCAGCATTTTCACCTGCTCCGGAGTAATGGGTGCAGCATGTTCTGAAACCCTGAATACAGGGAAATTATTCCGCTGGCCCAACTCCGGTGTTTTTTGCAGCCCCCGACGCGCCAGATCGGACAAAACCACTCCCACCGCCAGCTTTTTCTGCTGGGCAATGTAACGGGCAGCTGCAAAAATATCATCATCAATGGTCAGTGTTGTACGCATAGTCATTACTCTCAAATCATACGCTGAGTATAGGCAGTCGATGCTCAAGCATCAAGTCATCAAAACATCAGTGCTATTAATTCACCCCCGAATTACGCGACATGTGCGGGTCAATCGCATCCCGCAATGCCTCACCAATCAGGTTATAGGCAAACACGGTCATGAAAATTGCCCCACCCGGAAACGCCGCCATCCACCAGTTAAAGGTAGAGGACTTCACGGCCTGATCCAGCATCTGCCCCCATGACGGTGCACCGACCACGCCCAGGCCGAGAAAGCTCAGCGTGGCTTCGGCCAGAATCGCTGAGGCCACCCCAAAGCTGGCTGCGACCAATAAGGGTGCCACACCATTCGGCAACATGTGGCGGAACAGCACGGAACGCAACGGCAAACCACTGGCAATCGCCGCCTGCACATAATCCTGTTTACGCAACTTGAGGAATTCGGCACGGATATAACGCGCATAACCCGACCAGCTGGTCACGCCGATAATAACCATCATCATGTACAGATTGCGTCCGAAAAAAGCGACAAAGGTGAGCAGCAGGAACAGGGTCGGAATCGCCTCAAAAATCTCCACCAAACGCATACCGATCATATCGGTCACCCCGGAGAAATAGCCCATAAAACCACCGATAATCACCCCGATCACCATCGCAATACTGGTCGCTACAAAACCGATACTCAGCGCAATACGTGAGGCATGAATCATGCGGCTTAAGACATCACCGCTGTTCTCCTCGGTGCCCATCAGGTGCAAGCGCCCGTCATCCGCGCTTAGTGGCGCTTCCAGCCCCTTGTAACCATAGTCACGCAAATAATCTTCTGCGACATAAGGAATCGGCGGCATGATTTTCCAGTCAACCTCCTGATTAAAGGCCTCCGAACGAAACTGGGCATAATTCACCAGCTCCGGTGTTTTCAGCAGCAGATTACCGACCACACCCGCCGCCACCGCAGTAATCATCACGCCCATCAACCCGAGCCGGAAATCAATATGCAGAGGCAGCAGCCAGAGTAGAATCGCCACAAAAAACGCCGCCAGCACCGCCACATCCTCACCGGTCAGGTAGTACAGTACCGGCATCGACAGCACACCACCCTTGCTCATAATAATCGGCATGCTATTGGCCAGAAACGGGGCAAATACCGCGGCGATCACCAGCAGGCAGACCCAGAACAGGCCGATTTTTACGCCCCAGCCTTTCAGGGCACTGCGCAGAATACGGTGGCCGAAAGACTGCTGCAGAGCATGATTCTTAATCGCTTTATCAGTCATAACTCACCCGCGGATCCACCAGCGTATACAAAAAGTCAGCCATCAGATAACCAATCAGGGTCAGAAAACCACTGATCCAGGTAATCGACAACACCATCTCCCGGTCACGGCTTTTCACCGCCTCCACCGCCAGCTGGCCCATGCCGTTAATACTGAAGATATTCTCAACAATCAGCGAGCCACCCAGCAGGCTGGGCAATAAACCCGCCGCCACGGTAATCAGCGGCAACAGGCTGTTACGGAACACATGCTTCCACAGCACATCCTGCTCACTCAGGCCTTTGGCACGTGCGGTACGGGCATAATCTGAATTCAGGTTTTCCAGCACCGACGTCCGGGTCAGTTTGGACAAGGCTGCAAAGCCACCATAAGACAAACAAATCACCGGCAGCACCAGATGCCAGATCCGATCCAACAGGAAGCCGCGCACATAACCATCACCCATCAGCTGCACCGCCACCAAAGCCCCCAGCGTGGCACCAAACAGGCCCAGCCCGGTCACCCGGAACGGTGCGTAGAGCATCCAGGCCAGCCCGCCCACTGTCAGCGCACCCAGCAGCGGCAGAGAAATCCAGTTCAGCCACAGAAAATCCGGATGCGCCAGCGCCATCCAGATACCGGCTACCAGACCGAATACCGCTGCGACAAAGGTGCGTAATTTACGTTCATCCCAGCGTGCCAGCCAAACTGCCAATCCGGTGCCGAGGATCAGGCCGAGAAATAACTTACCCACATCCCACAGCGATCCCCAGTGCGGCATAAACGGCATATCCTGTGCGGCACGACTGCTGATACCTGCGGTGGGGAACCATTGCCAGTGCTGCACATTGGCAAAGAAGCCCAGCAGCAGGACACCGGCCAGCATGGTGGGGATTGACCACAGCCCGAGCATAATCACGCTGGAGCTGACATCAAAACTCCCGCCGCGATCAGTCGCCGCTTTGACGCCAATGGCTATTGCCAGCAGGTAAATCAGCGGGATGGTAATCACATTCAGCAGCAGGGTGATCGGGATGCGCTCAGCGAGAATCTCGGATACCGGACGCCCAAACTGGGTACTGTCGCCCAGATCAATGCCTTTGCTGAGCGAGAATTTGCCTAATGACCCGTCATCATTCACCTCAAAACCGACCGGCATAATATTATTCAGCCAGCGCAGATACTGCACCGGGGCGGGCTGATCCAGACCATAGCGCTTATTGTAATATTCCAGCTTGGCCTGCCGCGCCTCCGGCTTCATATCCAGGCCACCGACCAGACTTTCTGCGGTAATCCCGCCCGGCGACATCGCCATCACCGTAAATACCACCGCCGTTATCCCCAGAAGGGTTGGTATCATCAGCAGCAGGCGGCGAATCAGATAAGTCAGCATCAGTCGGGCCTGCTATTTGGTGTAACGCTGTTCACTGCCCGGCACATAGGTTTCCGTCGGCAGGAAGGTACGGTTCAGACCCAGTTTGGTCAGCTCCAGATTGGCAATCCGTTTATCAATAAAGGCCAGCGTCTGACGCCGGTACAGGAAGGTATAAGGCTGATCCTCATACAGTATTTTCTCAGCTTGACGCCACAACGCCATACGCGGCTCTTCATCCACCGTAGCCCGCGCCTCATCAATCAGCTTATCCAGCTCGGGACTCTTGTAATTGATGAAATTATTGCCGTTGGCAATGGTCTGCGAGCTATGGAACATCTGATTAATGTCAGTCTCCACCCCGCTGGTCCAGGCCAGGGTAATCGCCTCAAAATCCTTTTTATTCAGCGCCTCAACCATCACCGGCCACTCCTGCGGAAACGGCACCAGTTTTACACCCGCCTGCGCATAAATATCCTTCAGCAACAGCACCATACGATTAGTGTCTTCATTGCCCTGAAAATAGGTCAGCTTAAACTCAAACGGCTTACCGTCAGCGCTTTCAATCACCCCGTCGCCGTCGCGATCCTCGTAACCCACTTCTTTCAGCAAAGCACGCGCCTTATCCAGATTGAACGCATAAGGTTGCAGGGCCGGATCATGCTGCTTACTGGTATTGCTGAACGGACTGACGGCGGCCTCGGCATAATCCAGCTGAATATCCTTAATGATACGCCCGACATCGGTCATATAACTCATCGCCTGGCGTACCCGCTTATCGGCAAACAGCGAAGGTGCCTCCGCCGCGCCCTGATTCCAGCCGATCCATGAATACCCCGCCACCGGCGACATGTACTCAAAGTTATGACTTTTACTCATAATCTGCTCATCCGCCTTGAGCTTGGCGTACTCCACCGGACGGGCACCGTAACTGTCGATTTCTCCGTTGCGGTAAGTGGTCAGGCGGGCACTGTCGTTCTGGATAATTTTCCACAAAATACGGTCATAGGAGGGCTGCACATCGCCCCAGTAGCGGTCATTACGCACCAGCTCGATATTACCCAGATCCGGCGTCCAGCTTTTCGGGTCGGCCAACCGGTATGGCCCGCTGCCCAATAACAGCCCTTTGGATTCATTAAATTGCTGCGGTGTTTCCAGATACGGCTCATAAAAATGCTTGGGCAGAATCGCCATACCACCGGCCAGCTCCAGCGCCTCGAAATAAGGCGTCTTATAGGTAAACACCACCTCATACTGACCTGTCGCCTTGACACTATCAATCCGCTCATACAACGAACGCTCTGCCGGTGCCTGAATCGCTTCGGTCATCGCGAAATCAAAGCTGAACACCACATCTTCAGCGGTCAGTGGCTTGCCATCGGAAAAAGTCACATCGTCACGCAGCTGAAAGGTAATCACCAGCCCGTCCTCACTCACTGTCCAGCTTTTTGCAATCAGCCCGTCCCACTCCAGCGACTGCGGATTACGGGTCAGCAGGCTTTCCAGCACATAGCTCTGCACTTCTGAGGCATCAGCATCGGAGGACACCAGCGGGGTAATCGTGGCAATCCCGCCGCCAAAGGCATTTACACTCCAGTCACCCTGCGCATAACCTTCCTGTTGGGTGGCGGCATAAGCGCGGCTGAAGGCGGGAGAAACACCGGCATCACTATCAGTCCCGGCATTACCGATAGCGCGTGTTGCCGTTGCCAGTGCCCCCGAAGCCAGTCCGGTACGCAGGGCACGCATGTCCCGCGCCTGTTCAGAAAGGGCAGTTTGCATCTGATCCAGCTTGGCCCATTGCCGGTCTACCTGATACATCACCAGCAGCAGCAATAAAATCAGCAGAATGATTAATGAATAGAGAATCCAGTCGCGGGCGTTGAGTCTTTTTTGCATGTTCTTCGTGTATACTTGCGCGATTAAGTTAAGGGATGGAACTGATACCAGTTCTTCAAGCATACCACCAAGCCGATCAGGGTTGCAGCATGAAAGCTTAAGACAATAAATCGGCTGAATGGTTTATATCGTTATCAAACAGCAGAGCGTTTCTCTTTCATAGCACACATGAAAAGGATGTTCACAATAAGGAGTTATCAATGGGGTTTCTCGCCGGTAAACGCATTTTAGTCACAGGCATCGCCAGCAACCGTTCCATCGCCTATGGCATCGCCAAGGCCATGCACCGCGAAGGTGCCGAACTCGCCCTCACCTATCAGAATGAAAAACTGAAGCCACGGGTGGAAAAATTCGCGGAGGAATTCGGCAGCGATATTGTGCTGCACATGGATGTGGAAACCGATGAGCAGATCGCAGAAACCTTTCGCCAGCTGGGTGAAAAATGGGATGGTCTGGACGGCGTGGTACATGCGATTGCCTTCGCACCGAAAGAGCAACTGGAAGGCAGCATTGTAGAAAACACCACCAAAGAAGGCTCCAAGATTGCCCATGACATCAGCGCCTACAGCTTTCTGGCCATGGCCCGCTATGCCCGGCCGATGATGCAGGGGCGGAATGGTTCTCTGCTGGCGTTGAGCTATCTGGGTGCGGTGTCGGCGATTCCTAATTACAACGTGATGGGCATGGCCAAAGCCAGTCTGGAAGCGGCGGTACGCTTTATGGCGTCTGACCTCGGCCCGGAAGGTACGCGGGTGAATGCCATTTCAGCAGGCCCGATCCGCACCCTGGCCGCCGCCGGTATCAGCGGCTTCCGTAAAATGCTGGATCATTTTGAAGAGAATGCACCGCTGCGCCGTAATGTGACCATTGATGAAGTGGGTAATGCGGCAGCGTTTCTGTGCTCTGATCTGGCTTCCGGAATTACCGGTGAAATCACTTATGTCGATGGTGGCTGGCATACGCTGGGCATGTCGGGGCTGAAGGATTAATCAGCTTTTGGTATGGCTAAGATCGCTGGCTATGGCTGATGCGGGCCATAGCCGGTGTAGCTAAGCCATTAACAGCAACGAAAACGGCAACGCATAAAACCGCCGGGCATTGACATCTACCCGCTGTTCCACTAAAAACAAAGCACATTCTCCCACTTAATCTAAGGTTTATGCGAAAACTGCACCGGGCATTTATTTATTACCTGCTGATCCTGTCAATACTGATGGGGCCGGTACTGAGCATGTGGACAACCCCCATGCTGGTAAAAACTGCCCAGGGCGAACAGGTCTTCCTATGCACCATGCAGGGAGTTGAAGCCGTCACCTTACTTCCCGACGGCACTATAACCCGCACGGCAGATGACGCTGAAACAACTGACACCTGCCCTGCCCTGTACCTGCAGGCGCTTTTCAGCCAGAGCCTGACGGCGACGCTGCATATTGCACTGATCCGTCCTGAATTCATCCGGCCTGACTTCCCGCTTGTCCGCACCGGACTGACCGAAACACCGTTAATCAGCTACCCCGCCCGCGCCCCACCCCTTGCCTGAGCTTGCTTTAAACCCTTAAACAACAACTCACTCAGCTAAGGAATAACCCATGCCTTTTACAAGCATACTGACGTGCGCAGCGGTGATGGAAGATGTGTTGCGCAGCGCGCGCGTACTGGCCAGAACTGATGCCACCCTGTTACTCACCGGTGAATCAGGAACCGGTAAAGAAGTTTTCGCCAAAGCAATTTATCAGGACAGCCTGCGCAAAGCTGCACCGTTTATCACCGTCAACTGTGCCGCCTTACCGGAAACTCTGGCGGAGTCGCTGTTATTCGGCCACCGCAAAGGCGCATTTACCGGCGCGGACAGTCAGCACACCGGGCTGATTGCTGCTGCAGAAGGCGGAACCGTCTTTTTTGATGAAATCGGTGAACTGCCAATGCCACTGCAGGCCAAGCTGCTGCGCTTTATGGACTCCGGTGAAATATTACCGCTGGGTGAAACCCGGCCTAAAAAGATCAATGTCCGGGTACTGGCTGCCACCCACCGCAACCTCAGAGAACAGGCCAAAGCCGGGGCATTCCGCCACGACCTGTATTACCGGCTGGGCACTATCCCGCTGGAATTACCGTCACTGCGCGAACGCCGCGAGGATATAGCCCTGCTCAGCAAGCATTTTCTGGCCTATTTCGCAGAACACCACGGCCTGGCACCGGCAAGGTTAAGCCCGGAAGCGCTGGAAGTGATGGGGCGCTACCCATGGCCGGGAAATATCCGTGAGCTGAAGAATAACTGCGAGCGCCTGAGCATCCTGCTGCAGGGCAGAACCATCCTCCCCGCAAATCTGCCAGCGGAAATACAGTCGCCACGTTATTCAGCAGCCGCTTCATCTGCTGACACATACGGCAAATTTCACCTGCCGGATGAGGGCATCAGCCTCGATGTACTGGAACAGGAGCTGCTGCAACAGGCGTTAGAGAAAAGCCGGCAGAACAAGACACAAGCCGCGGGATTATTAGGGATTACCCGCGATGCCCTGAACTACCGGCTCAAGAAGTATGCTCTGCGTTAAACAGAGCATCAGCCAAGGGAAACTATGCAGCCTACCAGCAACAGGACCGGTGTCCGGCCTAACGCCGGTATAGTTCGTCGCGCCACAACAGCCCGGCACTGACACGGTTATCTGACTCGGCCAGCGTTTCATCACGGGTATAGGCCAGCTGTAGCCAGATATTACGTGCAGCTTCCCACTCCAGCTGCACGGTCTGGCGCTCCGGCTGTGCAGCGGTAATCAGATTCGCCTCTTCCGCCAGTATCTGTGCAGCGGCACCGCTGATATGATTATCCAGCGACAGCTTTTCCGCCCGGTAAGCCAGACTGAACTTACCCAAGCGGGCATAAGGGCTGATGACATAACCAAGATGGTCGGCTGAGTAATCCGCCACACGGGTTTCATCGCTCAGCTGACCACCCGCACGCGCCCGCAAAGCCTCATAATTCAGGCCAAACACCACATTCCGGATTGGAGGCGCGGCAATGCCAAACCAGGCACCATATAACTCACTGTCACCGCTGAAGCGGACATCCACCGGTTCCGCCGCTGCCACCACACCGCCATGACTGTGGCCGTCACCGTTATAACGGCTGTCACCGCGCTGACCCGCTGCTGCCCGCATTGCCCAGGCACCCGCTGACAGCTTCCAGTCACTGACCGAACCCTGCCACTTTGCATAGACATCCTGCGTGCCTTTGCCCTTGCTGCCCGGGAATGCCTGACCATCCCATATTTCCACGCCAAACTCCCAGTTTGCGTCTGGCTTCCAGTCAGCGTGCAAACCGACATCATGAAAATCACGCCCCCAGAAAGTATCGGCCAGCAGCGAACTTTCCATAAAAGTACCCGCTGCACGATGGTGCATGGATGAAGGCGAGAATGATGCCCCCGTCAGCCCCAAACGCATGTGAACCGGCTGGCCTGCAACGCCATGATAGCTGAGGAACAGATTTTCCAGCTCCACACCATCGCCGTGATAAGCCAGCCCGGCATGGGCAAAACTGCGGTCATTAATCCGGTAGTGTCCCCACAACATCGCCTCATCCACAGCCGCACCCTGTTCCGCAGGCAAAGCCTCACCGCCCATCAGCACGCCCGGAACCCGCCAGTAGCCGTTCTCATCTCCGGCACCGTTATCATGTGCCACCAGGCCAAGCGCAGCCCCCACCAGCACATCCGGCTGATCACCGGCCATCTCACCATGCCCCAGCACAACGCCGGGTGCCAGCAGCACCGCATATATCCATGTCGTTCGCATCTTATTCTTCCCAGGGATTGGCAAAACGCGGGTTATTGATGAAGCTTTCGTCGGTCAGCGTTTCCAGAAACGCCAGCATCGCGTCCACCTCTTCATCGGTCAGTGTGAAAGGCCGCACAAAACCACTCTTATTCGGGTGGGTACGTCCGTCACCGGCAAACGGCCCTTCGGTGATATTCCGGCCACCGGCCATATAGTGTTTCAACACATCTTCCAGCGTCTCAATACTGCCGTCGTGCATATACGGCGCGGTCAGGGCAATATTGCGCAGGGTGGGCGGACGAAAGCGGCCCATGTCACCGGACTTGCCGGTTATTTCATAGATGCCCTGCCCGCCCTCCGGATAAGCGCCGCTATTGCCGATGTTATACAGGCCGTTATTGAAAAAGGTCACATCGGCAAAAGTCTGGGTACGGTCAACGGTAGACTGGCTGAAGTTAAAGCCGCCATGACAATGGAAGCATTCGGTCTGCTCATCAAAAAACAGCCGCATACCCTGTTTGGCCGCTTCTGAAATAGCAAACTCATTCCCCGCCTCGTACTGGTCAAACGGGCTGTTAAAACTATTCAGCCCGCGCCCGAAACTGGCCAGTGAACGGATAATATTGTCAAAATGAACCGGGCTATCCTCGCCCGGAAAGGCAGCAGCAAACAGTTGGGTATAGCGTGGTTCGGCACGCAGACGGGCCAGCACCTCATCCTTATTGCTGTCGTTAATCCCCAGCTCAACCGGAAACTCCCCGAAGATAGGAATCGGTGCCTGCTGCTCCAGGGTCACCGTAGAAGGGTTTGCCCAGTTCACCGAGGCATTGTAAGCCACATTCACCAGTGCCTGTGAATTGCGCGGGTGAAACTGCCCCGTTACGCCAACCGGTTGTTTCATGCCATCACTGAACGCCAGCGATTGAAAATGGCAGGATGCACAGGCAAATGTTCCGTCCGCAGACATGCGCCGGTCATAAAACAGGTGTCGGCCCAGCTGGAATTTTTCCTCAGTGACGGGGTTGCTTTCATGCACCACCGGCAGCGGGAGGCGCTCAGGAATATTCCAGTCAAACGCCCGGTCAGCCACCGTCGTTCCCGTATCGATAAGCGTCACACTGTCACTCTCGACACACCCCGTCAGCGGCAACAGGCAGCCGGCAAAGACTGCCGTTACCAGCGGGGATTTCAGCTTTACACTGAGTTTCACCATGATTCTCAGCTTAGTTCTCTACACTGAAAACTGTCTGGGAACCGGTGGCTGCGGTTGAGCCGTGCTTCATGCCCAGATGATTGAAAAGCGTCACACACTCAGGATCCATCGGCCCGGACATACAACCGGAAGGTGCCATCATATCGACATTCAGATTGACGCCGGCGACAAATTTGGCGTAGTCAAACACCACCGTGCTTGAGGTCAGGTTATTAACCGAAAAGCCGTCAGTCAGCTCAACCTGCGGATGATTCGGGCTGCCACAGGAAACAATCTCACCGGTAACCGGATCGCCTTCACAGCCGGTGGAACCCAGATGAAAGAAATAGGTATTGGCTTCCGTCACACCATTGACGTCATAGCCCAACTGCACCTTGCTGGCCGGATTAATATCCAGACGCATGAATTTGTGGCCGGTTTGCCATTTCCAGAATAAGCCGGAACGGTTATAAGGCGGCTGTGAAGTTGCAGCTTCATGATGATTGATTTCAGAAGGCACACCGACCTTGAACGCCACGCCGGTAATATCTGCCGGATCAACGCCATCTACGGTGACATCAACCATCGTATTCACCGGCTTTTCACTGCCCTGACAGGAGTCACCTTTATCCTGGAAATCCAGCAGGGCGACACCGTACTCAGCATCCTGAAAATCATTGCTTTCCAGCGTAGTGGCATGCTTTGTACCGTTTTTATCAATCAGCTGAATGTCATGCACATAAAACGCAAAATCAGCCACGGTACCACCATCAGCTGAACTACCCAGCCCGCTCAACGCAGCACCACAGGTGATCTCGGTAGAACCGGATTTGGCTGCAAACGGGATAGAAACATTGCTGATTCCGGCAGTATCGTCATCATTACTCCCGCCACAGGCACTGAGCATTAAAAGACAGGCAGAAACAGAAAATAGCGTGCGGTATTGCTTCATAAACAGATTCTTCCTTTTGAATTAAATTCACAGAAGCATCAGCAAATACTATGCCAGTTTTTTTATATTTTATTTTCAATAACCTGGAGAAACTACGCGGCAATACTGTGTGAAAACACACAGCTTTATGAGTATTTTTACACAGCCCTATAATCTCTGCCTGAAGGTTTTACCCAACCGTTAAACTGCGTATACTGCACAGATCAAATAATTCGCAATCGGAACCCCTGCTTTGCCGGATATTTTCGTCAGTTATGCGCATATCGATAACCAGCCGTTTCATGGTCAGGAACTGGGCTGGATTTCGCATTTCATCAAAAATCTCGGCACAGAAACCGGCCGGCAAATGGGGCGCAGCGAGCACTTTTCGGTATGGATGGATTTCAAACTCAACACCAATGATTCCGTAACACCGGAGATTGAACAGCAATTACGTGATGCCGACGTGTTATTAATCATGATGTCACGCGGCTGGTTAAAGTCAGAATGGTGCGTTAAAGAGCTGGAGTATTTCAGCAAAGTTCACAGCGGACTGGAAAAGCGGGTATTCGTGGTTAACCTGAACGGTGTTCCACGTGAGGAGCAGCCGGAAAGCCTGCATGATTTACTGACAATTCCGTATTATGAGAAAACAGCTCAGGACAAAATCCGCCAGCTGGGTTATCCGGTTCCGGAACCCGCTGATAAGGATTATTTTTATCGCACCGTTGATCTGGCAGAGCAATTAGCCAAGACGCTGCAATACCTTGCCACAGCGCAGGCTCAGCCAACCCCTCCCGGGATAGCCGAACCCAAAGCCACCATTTATGTTGCACCAGTGAATGATTCGCTGTTTGACCAGCGCAGCATGCTGGTCAGCGAACTGGCACAATTCGGGATTCAGGTGCTACCACAGGAAAACCGTTTTGACCGGGAAATGGAAGCCAATCTGCAACAATGCTCCCATTTTGTACAGTTGCTGGATAATGATTACGCTCAGGGCCTGCCGTTTGACCAACACTTTACTGCACAGGCTGCTGAACTGCCGGTACTGCAATGGCATGACCCGAACCTGAAACACACCACCACCAATCATCAGCAGCTGGAATTACTGAATGGTAAGACAGTGACAGTATGCGAACTGTCCGATTTTGCCCGCCAGGTGCGGGAAGCCGCCCTGCCCGAACAGGACACACAGTCAGCGGAAACCCCGCCCCGCAATGGCAACAAACTGATCTTCGTGCATTCCAGCCCGGAAGATTTAGGCTATGCCGAACAAATTGCCGACAACCTTGAAAATCAGGGTTTCGGCATTGCACTGCCGCGCTACACAGGTGACTCGGACAGCATCCGCAAAACCATCCAACGTGCCTATGAGCACTGCGATATTTTGCTGGTATTGCAACAACGTGCTGCGGCCATCGTGGTAGAGGATTACCTGTCCGATGCACAGGTTTACGCCAAGAAATCGCCGCCGATCCTGATTTGTCAGTGTGCACAGGCAGAGCGGTTACTTTTCATCCCACCGGGAGTTAAACGCCTGCCCTGCAACGGCAGCTTCGATAAAGACTGCCTGAGCCAATTCCTGCAGACGGAGGCCGTGAAATGAACCGCCGTCAGCTCCAGCCGTATCCGGGTTTGCGTCCGTTTGAACGTTATGAGTCAAAGGTTTTCTTTGGCCGCCAGAAACAGGTTGATGAGCTGTTAAAACGACTGAAGAAAGAGAAGTTTCTGGCGGTACTGGGTGCTTCGGGGTCAGGTAAATCTTCGCTGGTCAAGGCGGGTTTGTTACCGGGGCTGGAAAAGGGCTATATGGGGGAGTTAGGGGCTAAGTGGCGGATTGTTGAGCTCAGGCCGGGGGATCAGCCGTTTGAGCGGTTGGCTGAGGGGTTAAATAAAATCCCCTCTGTCTCCCCTTTTACAAAGGGGAGCACCCCTCGATCAGATACAGAGACATCCGAAGAATGGTCTCCCCCTTTGAAAAAGGGGGAACAAGGGGGATTTCCAGCCGACCAAACTACCTTCCTAACCGCCCAGCTCCGTCGCGGCGCACGCAGTCTGCACACCATACTGGAGCAATCGCCACTGGATGACGGTGAAAAGCTGTTAATCCTCGTCGATCAGTTCGAGGAGATTTTCCGTTACCGCCAGCAGGCCGGGAATCAGGCCGCTGCCTTTGTTGCGCTGTTGCTGGAAGCGTGTACCCACCCGGATATTTTCGTGGTGATTACCATGCGTTCGGATTTTCTCGGCGATGCGGCGGCGTTTCATGGTTTGCCGGAGGCGATTAATGACGGGCTGTATCTGACGCCACGGCTGACGCGGGAGCAGTTACGCGAGGCGATTGCCTTACCGGCAAAGTTGTTTGGCGGTGAGGTGGAGGATGCGCTGGTTAACCGCTTTCTGAATGAGGCGGGTAATGACCCGGATCAGCTGCCGTTGTTGCAGCATGCGCTGATGCGTTTGTGGACAGCGGATGAGGACAAGCAGCTGACGCTGGCCGAATATCAGGATTTGGGTGGCCTGCGCGGGGCGCTGGACGGGCATCTGGAGCGGGTGTTTACGGCGCTGAAACCAGAGCAGCAGGCGATTGCGGAAGTGATGTTCCGCCTGTTGACCACCCAGGGTGAGGATGGACAGGCAATCCGGAGACCGGCGCAGGTGCAGGAAGTGCTGGCCGTGGCACATTGCGGGCCGGATGAGCTGGAGCCGGTGGTAGAGGCATTCCGGGGCGCAGGGCGGCATTTTCTGATGACTTCGACGCCGGAGCTGAGTGAGCAGACGGTGCTGGATATTAGTCATGAGAGTCTGATCCGGCAGTGGCAGCAGCTGCATCAATGGGCTACCAGTGAACACCAAAAGTCTGGCCTTTACTTACGCCTGATCGACGCTGAAAAACGCTACCAGCATCAGGAAGGAGAACTATTGCGTGGCGTTGATCTTGCCGTGGCAGAACGCTGGCAACAAGCGCAAAAACCTGATGCGGTTTGGGCAAAGCGCTATGCAGATGAAACTAAATATCCGGCCGTTCTTGAGTTCTTAAAACAAAGTGCGAGGCAACAAACAGAAGATGAACAACATATAGCAGCACTTTATCAGCGGCAGACAGAAATCCTGTTCGATGCTTATTTGCGGAATGCGGCACTGGAATGTAAGGCGGGAGATTATTTAGCTGCCCGCAAGGCGTTGGTAGATACTTACGAATTAGATGAAAAAAACTCACCGAACCGTACCCATGCACGGGATTTGCTGGCCGGGTTTGTGGAGATTATGGGCGGACAAGCCGAGCGGACGCTTACCGATGAGGGAGGTAAACCATTGCCGCAATTAACCGGTAATGTTGCGGTTAGCCCGGATGGGCAGTGGCTGGCGGCCAGTGGTGAGCGGGGTACGATTGCCTTGTTTGAACGGGCGAGCGGGCGTTTGGTGCAGAAGCTGGTGGGGCATAATGCGATCGGGCGTTCAAGCGAAACCAGCGTTTACGATATTGTGTTTCACCCTGAACAGCCGTGGTTGTTTTCTGCCGGGGCTGACGGGCAGATTATCTGGTGGCAGTTACCGCAGGATGGGAATGAGGCTGTGGTGCTGGAGCAGTGGGCGGTGGATGCGGCTCCCTGGGCATTGGCTTTGACACCGGATGGTCAGACTTTGGCTAGTGGCCATACTGATGGCGGGATTCGGCTTTGGGCAGTGGAAGGCCTGAAACACCCTCACCCCAACCCCTCAAATGGAGAGGGGCTTAAACCGGGGTCCACTGAAAAGCCCCCTCGCCCTCAGGGAGAGGGGGTTGGGGGTGAGGGTGAAGGGCGGCAGCCCTTAAAAACCCTGACCGGACACCAACACCTGATTGCAACACGGGGACTCACTTTCGATCCACAAGGCCGCTGGCTGGCGAGTGCGTCTTATGACGATACCGTGCGCATCTGGGATTTGCAGAACGGGGAAACACTGCATGTTTTGCAAGCACATAATAGTGATGTACATGGTGTAGCTTTCAGTCCAAATGGAAAATGGCTGGCCAGCTCCAGTGCCGACCAAAGCATTATCCTCTGGAATGTAGAAAGTGGTCGTGGTATCCGGCGACTCAAAGGCCACCAAAACATGATCTTCGGCCTGAAATTCATCAACGACCAGCTACTCACCTCCGCCAGCAGCGATAACACGGTACGGCTATGGGATGTGGAAACCGGCGTGACCCGCCGGGTATTACAGGGTCATACGGCTGGTGTTGGTGGACTGGCGCTGTATGAGAATAACGGACAGAGCTGGCTGTATAGCAATAGTAATGACGGCACGGTGAAACAATGGCGGGCGGATTTGCCGGGGCAGTGGTTGGTGGATTTGCCGGGTGAGCCTGCTTCTGCTGCCATATCACCGACAGGGAAGTTACTTGCACTTGGGTATGCGAATGGCAGTTTAGAACTATACGACTTAGCGACTTTAGAATTGTTGGATCAAACCGAAAATGTACACTCCAGTGATATAAACCGTCTTGATTTCACCAACGATGGACAATTTTTAGCTTCTGCCGGAGGTACGAGCGCAAAACTATGGGAAGTCTCAAGCCAAAAGCTAATCGCTAAGAATAGTTTTGATGAACATGCGCAAATGGTTTACGCCGTCACCTTCTCCCCCGACAACACCCAACTCGCCACCGCCAGCTATGACGGCAAGATTGGCTTATTTGATCTGGAAAGTGGTGAGGGGGAATTGTTTGAGGCGCATGAAGTTAGAAATGCAAGTAGCTTTGATGGGGTAGCATCAGTTTCTTTTGCACAAAATGGGCAACTACTAAGTGCCGGAATTTCAGATTTTTTGATTAAACTTTGGCAGCCAAAAAACAACTCTCTTGAACTAATCACAGAATATCCGAAATTGGCAGATATTCCGCTCTGGGCAAGCCTCAGCCCAAACGGCTCCCACCTCGCCAGCGTCGGACGCGAGGCAACCGTCACTGTCTACCCCACCCAAGGCCAACAGCACCCGCTACGCCTGAACGGCCACGAACAAACCGTCTACAAAGCCATTTTCAGCCCGGACAGCCGCCAGTTAGCAACAGTAAGCTGGGATATGACAGTAAGACTCTGGGATTTAGACACCGAAAACGAATTATTCCGTTTGCGTTTGCCTGACAACTTCAGGACATCTGGCTCACTCTGGGACTTCGACTTCCGCTGCACTCCCACCGGTTGCTGGATTGCCGTGCCGCTCACCTCCGGCAAACTGGCCTTGTATAATCTGGGTAAGATTGATTACTGAGCCAACCAATCCTCTACCCGCAATCCCGGTACGCGCTGAAACTCACTCAAATTATGAGAAACCAGCACCAGACCAAAACTCAAAGCATGCGCCGCAATCAGCAAATCATTCGGCCCGATGGGCTGCCCCTGTTGCTGCAACTGCTGACGAATCAAACCATAAGTCTGGTCAGCAGGCGCATCAAAAGCCAATACCGTCGTTCGCTCCAGTAAATTCCCGATCCGCTCAGTCAGTGCTGAAGAACCTTTCTTCGCGGCACCAAAGCGCAACTCAGCCGCCACAATAATACTGGTACAAATCGCTGCTTCACCCGCCTGACGGATTTTTTCATAGACCCTGCCCTGAGGATGCTTGACCAGATCAGAAATAATGTTGGTGTCCAGCAGGTACTGATAAGCCATGCTCACAAATCCACATCATCCAACGGTGGCAAATCATCGACATCCGGAAAGTCAATGTCCAATGGCTCACAGGTTTTCAGAAAGGATAACAACGGTGTGACCGGAACCGCCTCTATAATCAGCTTACCCCCCTCACGGCGCAAAATAGCCTCCTCACCCGGAAGCTCAAACTCACGCGGAATACGTATCGCCTGATTACGGCCATTACGAAATAAACGGACTTGTCTTTGATCAGATTTTGCTATTTGTGTTTGCATATTCATTACCAGCATAGGCCTTGATATATGCCAAACATATCACAGTGGTCAGACTAAAGAAAGCCAACGGTCGCCGTCTGCCGGATCGACGTACCGCAAATAAAAAGACTTCGATAAATTTACACTACATCAACCCATCAAACTGCACCGCCCCATCCCGTAACGGTTTGCGGTTAATCTGATGAATTAAGCCAAGAATATCCCGTTTCACCCGCCGGTAAGCCGGTTCCACCGCCGCCTGATACTCATACACCGCCCGCGCATAACGATGATCCCACTCAATCAGGTCAATGCCCCGGAAGCGGGCCGGACGGTGCTGATACAGTTTCTCAAACCGCGTCCCCGGTATCGCCTTAAACCGTGCAGGCCGCACCCGGTCAAACTCGCCCTGATGCTGCGCCAGAAATTCGCGGGTATACATAAGATCATCCGGCGTTTCCCCCGGATAACCCAGCATCATCGAACAGCGCACACTCAGCCCGGCGCGGTGTGCATCACGCACAAACTGCTGATTGCTCTCCAGCCGCGTGCCCTTGCCCATACGCCGGGTCAGTTTTTCACTGCCGCTTTCCAGCCCGAAACTGATCCGGGTCAGCCCGGCATCCTGCGCCGCCTTTAACGTGTCATAATCCAGCCCGTTATCACCCTGCCCGACATGCACGGTCGCAATCCAGCGCCCGCCCGGAATCACCTTCTGGAAGTTTTTAATCAGCCCGTGCCACACCTCAGGATTGGAATTCAGCTTCATATCCAGAAAGATAAAATCCTTACTGCGGTAACGTTCAGACTGCATTTTCAGCTCATGCAGCACCGATGCCAGCGAGCGGGAGCGGTAAGTGCGCCCGTTCGAGGTGGTCACATCACTGCAGAAGGTACACACCCCCCAGCTGCAGCCACGCCCGGTCATCACGGGGATAATGCGGTGCGGGTAAGCCTTCCAGTCAAAATCCGAAAAATCCGGAATCAGCAGCTGATCCAGATCCTGCAGCGGCGGCGCAATATTGGCACCATTCCGGTAACTGACAAAAGTACCCGGTATATTGCCCAGATCCTTGCCCTGTATCGCATCCTCCACCAGCTCAGCAATCACCTGATCCGCCTCACCGGAAAAGATGGCCGACACACCCTCCAGCCCCAGCCATTGCTTAATCGTCTGCGCGCTGCTGAATGCCGGGCCACCCAATAACACCGGCAGTCCGTGTACCCGACCCAGCCGGGCAATCTCTTTCACCGAAGGGTAATGATCCAGATAGGCCGACAACAGGATGACATCCGCGTCATTATTATCCAGCCAGTCAGCTACCATTTTCAGGGTCGGTTTATGGGGTCTGGCCTGCCAGTCGTTATGTACCTTGCGCAGCGGCTCATGTAATTTCTGCATCAGCGGGTGAGTGGCAAAATTAATCCGCCGTTTGACGTGCTCAGTCCGGCTTTCCCGTTTCTCACGCTCCACCCGTGGCGCCCCCACTGTCAGGGGAGATAGCACGGTCACCTTAAACCCGGCCCTGCGCAACGGTGCGACAAGGCTACCTACCGCCAGCGTCGGATAACGGGCAAAATTATTCAGATCAACAATTAAAACGCCTGACATCAGGCCTCCCTCTCTTTTTTCGTTTTTTTTGACACTCAGGTGAGTGTAGTTGAGCCCGGATAGAGCTGCCTGAACAAAAAAACAACCACCTTTTTACTCTTTATATCTTTTTTAAAGATATTTTTATCTTTACATATCACTTTTATGGAAATAATGATTTATTCATAATCTGTCTCCAGATTACAAAGGCAGGTTTGGAGACCGACATGAGCTTATTAAACGAACAGCAATTTAGCCGCATATCCTCAGCGGTTAATGACCTGACCCCCGCACAGCTGGCCTGGGTGGGTGGTTATTTGTCAGGTCTGTCTCTGGGAGGCAATGGCAACAGCAACGTGATTCCTTTCCCGCAGGTACAGCATACGCCCGCCGCCGCACAACAGGCCGCCATCAGCACCACCATCCTCTACGGCAGCCAGACCGGGAACAGCAAAGGCATTGCCCAAAAACTGCAGCAGGAGTTAGCAGCCGACGGTGCCGCCGTCACGCTGAAAAGCCTGAAGGATTACCGTCCGCAGCAGCTGAAGAAAGAACAGCGCGTCGTATTCGTGATCAGCACTCATGGCAACGGCGAGCCACCCGATGATGCCCGCGCTTTCTTTCAGTTCATTAACGGCAACCGTGCGCCGAAGCTGGACAACGTTGAATTTGCGGTACTGGCACTGGGTGATTCCAGCTATGAAGAATTCTGCCTGACCGGTGCACTGCTGGATAAGCGGCTGGAAGAGCTGGGTGGCCAGCGTTGGCTGGCCCGTACCGAATGCGATGTGGACTTTGCCGAAGATGCAGCGCTATGGCGTAAACAGATTCTGGAAAAAGTGCAGCAGGATCAGGCGGACAACCAACCCGTTGCCCTGAACCCGACAGCCATCGGCAGTGCAGTACAACAGGCCGTCGGCACTCAGGAGTCGCCCTATGCTGCCGAGTTGCTGGGTATTACTCCGGTGACCGATGTGGATTCGGACAAAGACGTGCTGCATATCGAATTCTCGCTGGAAGACAGCGGGATTAACTATCAGCCCGGTGACATTCTGGCGGTGCGCATCAGTAATGACCCCGCGCTGGTTGATGCACTGTTAACACAAACCGGCCTCGATGGGACTGAGCAGGTTGAGCTGAAAGGCAAGACTTTTACACTGCGAACCGCCCTGCAGGAAAAGCTGGAGATTACCAGCCTGACCAGAAAGCAGTATGAAAAATATACCGGTCATACTGACGGCTATCATGAAGACGCGGACTGGCTGGATGTGTTGAAGCAGCAGCCACAGACACTGACAGCACAACAGCTAGCTGAACTGCTGCGCCCGCTGAAAGCACGGGAATATTCCATTGCCTCCTCACCGCAGGCGCATCAGGACGAAGTACACCTGCTGGTCAAGCGTGTGCAATATCAGCATAACGACCGTGAGCATCAGGGAGCCGGTTCCAACTGGCTGGCACGGCTGGAAGCAGGCGCAACCGCGGACATTTACATCAAACCCAATGAGCATTTCCGACTGCCGCAGCAGGATGACACCAAAATCATCATGATCGGTGCCGGAACTGGCGTGGCACCGTTCCGCAGCTTTATTGCCGAACGTGAAGCACAGGGCATTAACGGCAACAGCTGGCTGTTCTTTGGCGAGCAACATTTCCGTACCGATTTTCTGTATCAGGCGGAATGGCTGCAGCACCTGAAAAACGGCACGCTGGAAAAGATGAGCGTCGCCTTCTCCCGCGATCAGGCGGAAAAAATTTATGTCCAGCACCGCCTGCTGGAAGAAGCGGCGGATGTATGGCACTGGCTGGAACAGGGAGCACATGTTTACGTCTGTGGTGACATGCACAAAATGGCCAAAGATGTGCACGAAGCACTGCTGCAGATTGCTGCTCAGCAAGGCGGCAAAACAGCGGAACAGGCCGAAGCCTGGCTGGAACAGCTGCGCAGCGACGGACGTTATCAGCGGGATGTTTATTGACAAGCCAAATCCCCTCCGTCTCCCCTTTTCCAAAGGGGAGTGCCCTCCAGCAAAAGCAGGTGGTTATCGAAGGGTCTCCCCCTTTGAAAAAGGGGGAACAAGGGGGATTTAGCTCCCTTGCAGGCTAAGGATACAACACCGCCAAAACAGACTTAAAAAAATCATTTGGAGTTTAGACAAACCATGACCAACATCACTCACCTAAACCAGACCTTCAAGGGCCACAGCCTGAGCCAGTCACTGCAGAACCTGCGTGAGCAGTTTAATGGCCGGATCGTATTTTCAACCAGTCTCGGGCTGGAAGATCAGGCGATTACCGATGCCATCTTCCGCAACGATCTGGATATTGAGGTATTCACGCTGGATACCGGGCGTAATTTTCAGGAAACCTATAAAACCCTGGAAGAAACCCGCCGTAAATACAACCAGCCGATCAAAGCTTATTACCCGCAGACGGAAGCGGTGGAAAGTTATGTTACGGAGAATGGTATCAATGCGATGTACGACTCGGTGGAACTACGCAAGCAATGCTGCCATATCCGCAAGATTGAGCCGCTGAACCGTGCTTTGCAGGGAGCGGAAATCTGGATCACCGGCCTGCGTGCTGCCCAGTCGGCTTACCGTTCTGACATGGGTTTGTTTGAGGAAGATCAGGGGCGTGGTTTGCTGAAATTCAATCCGCTGCTGAACTGGTCAACCGACAAGCTGTGGGCGTATATCCGCCAGTATGAAGTACCGTTTAACGCGCTGCATAACCAAGGCTTCCCGAGTATCGGCTGTGCACCCTGCACGCGCGCGATCAGTGCCGGTGAGGATGAGCGTGCCGGACGCTGGTGGTGGGAACAGAATGGCGCACAGGAATGTGGCCTGCATTTTACCGGTGATAAAGTAATACGGAGAGCGGCATGAGCAACACTGACACCAACATTAATACTGACAAGACCTTTTACAAAGTACTGAAGCCCCGTCAGGTATGCGACACCGAGCTGTTGCTGAATGGCGGTTTTGCGCCCCTGCAGGGCTTTCTGACTCAGGCGGATTACAACAGCGTGCTGGAGACTATGCGCCTGACCAGCGGCGAGCTGTGGCCAATTCCGGTGAACCTGCCGTTTACCGCAGACGAAGTGACAGCGGTCAAACAGGCTGAGCGCGTAGTGCTGACCATGCCGGATGGTCTGGAGCTGGCTGAGCTGGAGGTAGCGGATATTTATCAGCCGGATCTGAGCCGTGAGGCTGAGCTGACCTTCGGTGCCGATGACCCGAACCATCCGTTTGTGCAGATTCTGCATAAGCGTGAGGGGATGTTTTATATCGGCGGTAAGCTGCAGAAAATCAGTGATGTGCCGCATCAGCGTTTTCCGGACATCCGTCACTCTCCGGCAGAGCTGAAGCGCATTTTCAAGGCGCTGGGCTGGGAAAAGATTGTCGCCTTTCAGACCCGTAATCCGATGCATAAGTCGCATTATCATCTGACCCTGCGGGCGCTGGAAGAAGCGGGGGCGGATGCCAACCTGCTGATCCATCCGGTGGTCGGTGTCACACAGGATGTGGATATTCATTATGACCTGCGGGTGCGTTGCTACCAGAAGCTGCTTAAGCAGTATCCGGAAGGCCGGGTGTATCTGTCGCTGCTGCCGCTGTCGATGAGAATGGCCGGGCCGCGTGAGGCCTTGTGGCATGCGCTGATCCGCAAAAATTACGGTGCCACCCATTTTGTGATTGGCCGCGACCATGCCGGGCCTTCCTTCAAGAAGCAGGATGGCAGTGATTTTTACGGGCCGTATGATGCTCAGGATCTGCTGCTGGCGCATGCGGACGAGATCGGCATTCAGGTGATCAAATCGAAACGGATTGCCTATGTTGAAGATGAGCGAAATTACCTGAGCGATGATGAAATTCAGCCACATCATACCGTGCTGAATATTTCCGGCACCCAACAGCGTGAACTGTTACGCAGCGGGCAGCCTTTACATGACTGGTTCACCTTCCCGGATATCCGCGAGGAGCTGGAGCAGGAATTCCGGAGTCAGGCAGCATGAGTAAGCCCATTCCAAAGCCGCTGAATGAACCGGCGGCTAATGGTTCGGATGTGGAACGCATCAAGGACAACAGCAACTACCTGCGCGGTACGCTAGTGGAAAGTTTCGCCAATCCGCTCACCGGCTCGATTTCGGAAGATGATCATCAGCTGATCAAATTCCACGGCACTTATGAACAGGATGACCGCGACCGCCGCCTGGAGCGTCAGGAGCGCAAGCTGGAACCGGCGTACTCATTCATGATCCGTATGCGCCTGCCCGGTGGTGAGCTGAGTGCAAAACAGTGGCTGGCCTGTCATGACATCAGCGAACAGTATGGCGACAAAACCTTCCGCCTGACCACCCGGCAGGCAGTACAGTTTCACGGCATTATCAAGTTCAACCTAAAGCAAACTATTCAGGCGATGGATAAGGCGCTGCTGGACAGTATTGCCGGTTGTGGTGACGTGAACCGCAATGTGGTCTGTGCCCATGATCCGGCACTGTCGCCGCTGCATGCGCAGGTGTTTCCGTGGGCAAAAAAAGTCAGCGAGCACCTGATGCCGCAGTCGCGTGCCTATCATGAAATCTGGCTGGACGAGCCGGAAGGCAAGACGCTGGTCGCTGGTGGCTCAGAGGCGGTTGAAGAGATTGAGCCGCTGTATGGCAAGCATTACCTGCCACGCAAGTTCAAGATCGGCATCGCCATTCCGCCGCATAATGAGGCGGATGTGCACAGCAATGACATCGGCATTATTGCCATTGCCGACGGTGATCAGCTGCAGGGCTTTAATATCGTGGTCGGCGGCGGCCTGGGGATGACTTTTGGCCGTGATGACACCTATGCCCGACTGGCCAGTGAGCTGGGCTTCTGTACCCCGGAACAACTGCTGGACACGGTCTATCACATCGTCGCTATCCAGCGTGATTTCGGTAACCGTCAGGATCGCAAGCTGTCGCGCTTTAAGTATACGCTGGATAAATATGGCCTGGACTGGTTCCGCGAGGAGCTGCAAAACCGCAGCGGTATCACCCTGCAGGACAGCCGTCCGGTGACGTTCACCACCACTGGTGACCGTTTCGGCTGGAGCCAGACCACTGATGGTTTATGGCATCTGGGCTTGCGGCTGGAATACGGGCGCGTGGTGGATACCGCTACCCACCGCATTAAAAGTGCGTTGCAGGCAATTGCGGAGCGGGATATTTGTGGCTTCCGGGTGACACCGAACCAGAACCTGCTGCTGACCGGTGTGCAGGAAGCGGATAAAGCAGACATTGAAAGCCTGCTGAAGGCGCATGATTATGCGGTGGATGCCAGCCATTTATCCGGCCTGCGCCGCAATTCAATTGCCTGTGTGGCACTGGGCACCTGTCCGCAGGCCATGGCGGAGGCGGAACGTTATCTGCCTACCCTGATCAGCAAACTGGAGCCGGTGCTGGACAAATACGGCCTGCTGCAGGATGAGATCAAGATCCGTATGACCGGCTGCCCGAATGGCTGCGGACGCTCGGTGATGGCGGAAATCGGCCTGATCGGTAAATCACCGGGACGTTACAACCTGTATCTGGGTGGGGCGTTCAATGGTGAACGGCTGAATACGCTGTATCAGGAAAATCTGGATGAGGCGGGGATTATTGCTGCGCTTGATCCGGTGCTGGCGGCTTATGCCGGACAGCGTGCGGATGGTGAAAGCTTCGGCGATTTTGTGCATCGGGCGGGGTATGTGAGCTGAAGGCAACGTTCGTTCAACACCGCAAAACAAGGTTGATTTTTAATCAAAAGGTGAATTTTCCACCTATATCAGCACCGGAATACTGTGTAGAGTAATAATGCTGCTGGATAGTTATTCAGCAGCCTTTCTTACACAAACAAGGCTGACTCATTATGGACAATGACCTGTATAAAACACCGGATGCCCCTCTGTTACGCGATGACTTACCCACTGAAACGGTATACGCCGGATTCGGGCGACGCCTGGTCGCCACGCTGATTGACAGCGTACTCATCGTACTGCTTACCCTGCCGCTGTCTTATATGGCGTATGGCGATGCTCTCTTTGCCCCGGATGCCCCACCATTCATGGGCAGTGCTGACTTTCTGATTAACTACCTGTTGCCTTTCGTGCTGGTCATCGGATTCTGGACTTATAAGGCCGCCACACCGGGGAAAATGGCCGTGGGCATTAAACTGATTGATGCCAACACTGGCGGCTCTCCTTCACTGGGGCAATATATTGGTCGCTACTTCGCTTATATCCTGTCAGCGATACCGCTGTTTATGGGCTACTTCTGGGTGATCTGGGATAAGAAGAAACAGGGTTGGCATGATAAGCTGGCTAAGACATTGGTGGTCAGGAGTCGTTGAGAAACTAACGTAGGCCCCCACTAACACTGCGTTCCCCTATACCCCTGCAACACCCGCTCAATCTCAGTCAAAGCCTGCTCCGCTGCCTGCGGCTGGCTCACCACCTCGCTGATAGAACCAAAATGCTGCTCCAGACAATTCATTAATAACTGCCGGATCGCACCAGTATCCGGCGCATCCGGTAAACGGCTGGCCAGATAAACCTGCTCCAGATCGGCTTCCTTACGGGCAAAATAATCCTCCAGCTGCGGCAACGACCACTCACCCCGGCGAATGGCCTTGAGCTGTTCCGCATCCCGCTGTAAATCCATATCACCGTGCAGCAGCAATTGCTCAACCTCACCCAGCAGCCGCACCACATGATAGGCAAACTTCACATCGTAACCATGCTGCTCGGTCAGGGCTTTGCGTTTACCCTGCGGCTGTTTGGTGCGGATTTTGTGCATCTGTCCATAGGCATAGCCCTTGAATTTCGCCCAGCAACCCTTGTGCAGAAACAGTTTCCGCCGTTCGCGTACCAGCCTGCCGACCGGCGAAGCGTACAATACGCAGTTATCCGGCACATACAGGCTGTCGATGATGTTGGGATTATTGTCGGCCAGCAGGCGGAAATATTTGGCAATGGCAAACACCGTGATGTCATACTCCCGCCCCTTTCCACCCAGCGCAGCGGCATCGTGGATATGGTGCTGCTGATACTGCTCGAACTGCGGCGCGCAGGTGTCAAAGCCCGGAATTTCACCGCGCAAATGCGGAAACATAAGGGCCTTGGGCGGAATCGCGAAGCCGTAGATGTCCATATCCGAACTGTCGTTACTGACGCCATACGCGACCGAACCCATGATGACTTCGTACTGCACGGCATCAGCCAGAAAGTCCGGAGCATTGTTCAATAGCTGTTTTTTCCGCAATGATTGAATATGGCTGCTCATCATATCCCCCTCAAACACACCCCGCCGGCAGCTGCACAACCCCCTCCGCCAGCAACCTGACTTCCGTACTATTATTCACCACGATCCCCAACGGCAAGTCATTATCCTTCACAAAACGCTGCAATGAAGCCAGCTGCCTGCCTGTTGTTTGCTGCCCGAATTTGATTTCAACCGGCAGCACTCCAAAACTGCCCTCCAGTACCAGGTCAACCTCTGCGCCATTCTTAGTCCGGTAAAAATAATAATCCCAGCGCGTGACCTGTGTGGCCTGTATGCCTTTGATAATTTCCTCCACAACAAAGGCTTCAAAATTATGCCCTGCCTGTGGCGAACGCAGCAGTGCGTCACGGGTTTCTATTCCGGCCAGATAATGCGTCAACCCACTGTCACGCAGCTGCCCCTTCGGCATTTTCAGCAATGACTTGCTCGGTGTATTTTCATACGACGGGATGGTGCGCCAGACAAAGGTTTTATCGGCAATTTCCAGATAATCCCGGATCGTCACCTCACTGACATCCACCGAACGCCCCAGCTGGGCCTTATTGATCACCGTACCGGACAGCGACGCCAGCATATTCACGAAGCGCCGGTAACGAATATTATCCAGCTTGGGAAACAGGCGTTTAACATCACGGTCGATATAAGTGCGGTAATAATTCTCCATCCAGGCACTGTAAGCAAAATCAGTCTCCGCCATGACCGGCTCCGGATAACCACCTTTCAGAAACCGGGGAATTACATCATCCGTCATCGGCGACAGTGTTTTCAGCCATTCCACTGCATCCGTATCAATGGGACGGGAAAATAGCTGATAAAAGTCCGGCAGTGGCTGTTGCAGAATCTCATTTACTTTGAGCGTGCCCACCTCAACAATCGCAATCCGCCCGGCCAGCGAGTCACTGGCCTGCGTCAACAATTCGGGTGAACTGGAGCCGGTCAGAATAAACCGGCCCTTTTCAGCGCGTTTAGCATCAATGACTCCGCGCAAATGCCGGAACAACTGAGGATCGTTTTGTGCTTCATCGATAATCAGATGACGGGGATATTCACTGAAAAAGAAATCGTAATCCCGGGTGATCAGATCAAAGTCATTGGCATTTTCCAGATCGAAATATTGCCACTCGGGACGCAATGCTTTGCTGAGCGTTGTTTTTCCCGTTTGTCTTGCACCAATCAGTAAAACTACCGGAAAAATTTCCAGTAGTTGATTAATTTTACCAGTGATGTTTCGCTTTAAACCAGCCATATCCTAACTATACACTTGGTTTTTACTGGTTTAAAGCAAATAACTATCAGCCCCGGTAATTGGACAGTTATTCCATCAGCTCAACTTCAAACCCACGGGCACGCATGGTCTCAGTACGATGCTGCAGAAAACGCTGGAATTCCGGCTGCCATTGATACGCCCCGGAAATCACATAATCCATCGCCCCATGCAGGTGAAAGGTCTTCAGATAGGCTTCGGTGCGGAAAACCTCCTTACCCGCATCATCAAAGAAAACCAGGCCCGGCGTATATTTAATATCAAGTGCCTTCACCCAATCGGCAATGGTCTCATCCTTACCCTGCGGCGTTTGCAGGCTGTCCGCAGAATTCACATCCACCACGGCAATATCCAGATTACTCAGTGAATAACCGACTTCCCGGCGGGTCAGCACATCCTCATGCAACTCATCACAGGCTGCACAATCAGCCTGCTCAAAAATAACCAGCAATGGCCGCCCGCTACCCTCACGATCATCTTTCAACTTCAGCGGCGAAGGCAGGCTTTCGGCAATCGTTCGCTCAACCGCTGCAGCCTGCTGACCGGCCTGTAACTTAGCGTAATAATCACGGAAGTTACCCTCACGGTCATGCTTTCCGGCAGAAAAATCCAGCGCCAGCTGAAACGCCTCCGGCACATAATAACCATTGAGCCGCAGCACCACGGTACCTTCCTCATTCAGGAATAACATCGTCGGCGTGTATTGTACTTTCAGGTCTGCAGCAAAGTCCTTTTCCGTCGTTTCCCCGCCCCCGAAATCAGTTACACTACGGTCACCCCACATATTAATGGCGATGACATCAAAGTTTTGCTGCGTTTTATCCGCAATCGCCTGATCACCGAAGTTATCACGCAGCAGCTTGGCGCAATATGGGCAACCATCCTGATAAAAATACAGGATCACACGCTTATCAGCTTCTGTTGCCTCACTGACATCCTCACGAATATCGAGGAAGGACTCCTTGAACCAATCCGGCTTTTCCTCATAACCGGGGTTGACCAGACCTTCATTAAGGGAAGACTCGGCAGCCGGCTCTGCTGCCCATGCGAAGCTGGTCAACATTAACAGAATGAATGACAGAATGTATTTCATGGACAGTCTCCTATAGTAAACTTCTCTGCTGTCAGCAGTTTCGGAAAAACATATTCCCCCCGGAAATAAAAGTCTATACCCGGCTTATTCAAACGGATATAACCCACAATGACCATCCAACAACGCCTGCAACAACAACTCGCCTTCCTCACCGAAGCCGACAAGCTTAAATCCACCTTACGCGCCACCCGGCTATGTGATGATTCGCGGCGTGAAAACTCGGGTGAGCATTCCTGGCACATCGCACTCTATGCCATGACACTGGCCGAGCACAGCAATCGCCCGGTAGATGTATCGCGGGTGATTAAAATGCTGCTGATTCATGATCTGGTGGAAATTGATGCGGGCGACGTACCCATTCATGCTGCTTATGATACGGAGAAACAACAGGCCATCGAGCAGGCTGCAGCCGAGCGTATTTTCGGGTTGCTGCCTGATGATCAGGCGGCTGAGTTTCGCAGCCTGTGGGATGAGTTTGAAGCAGCGGAAAGCGATGATGCCATCTTCGCCAAATCCATTGACCGCGTACAACCGGTGATCTCTAACCTGGAAACCAATGGCGGTACATGGCCGGAGTTTAATGTGACTCCGGAACAGCTGGAGTCACGGGTGGGCGTGAAGGTCAGCCGGGGTGCTCCGGCAGTTTGGGAAGCGCTGCAATCACGGATAAGGGCTTGGTTTGATTCTCAGGGTGGATAATGAGCAGATTATTGATGAAAACGGAACTCAGGCAGCCTTCATCACCATAAAATCCACATGCACTGCATCGTAGGGAAACTCGATTTTCCCGTCACTGGTTTTATCCAGCACACCACACTTGAGCAAGGCATGGACATCAGAATGTACTGCCCGCACATCCCGTTCAAGACGACGTGCCAATTCGCGGATGGCCATTGCTCCGGCTCCGGTCATTTCCTGAATGATCTGCCAGCGTTTGGGGGTAAAGGTTTTCCAGAGTGTGCCGGTATCGGGGAAGCTGATGTAGTTGCCCTGCTCTTGTCCATCGAAGGCGGATAGTAAGCGTTCGCGGGTTTTCTCTGGTGTTGATACTTCAATCGTTACTATATTCATCATCTTTTCTCCATTGTTCTACATCATCCATGAAATCATTGACCAGTTGCGGAAGGCTGCTGAAAGTGAAACTGACTTCGGTTTCCATGATGTGTTTATGGTCGCCTTTGCCGGACTCATTGTCGTAGCGAAGTATGCACTCACCATCAATGATAAAAGCCAGCCGGTATTTGTAATTGTGTTTACTGCCCGGAACCGGCTCTGTCAGCTCCCAGATGACTAAATCCAGAAAGCTGTTTTCTGTGAGGATTCTGCGTTCTTTTAATAGTGATTTGGCTGACATGTTGCTTAGGGTAGCAACAGTGGATTGGTGTTGTAAAGTGGAGCAACATTATTCTGATGAGAAGCCACAAAATCGGCATTAAGCTAAGCCACCACCATCAATAACCCCAACCAAACCACCCCATGCACCCAAGCCGCCACCCGATACCTTAGCGCCAGCTCATCCGGCGGGATATTAGTAATCATAAACAAGCGCCCGCCCACAGAACCGTCAATAATATGCGTCCCCGGCTGGCTGCGTTTTTCCTGAATATCCTCTCTGGCCAGACGCTGCGCTGAGGCCACCACCTGCTGCCACTCTTCCGGGTCAAGTTTGCCATTGTTATTCTGATCAAAATGCTCGATCAGATCCTCCGGGCGACGTTTCCATTCAGACAACAATTCACTCACCTGCTCACGCTGACAAAGCTGCATATTTTCCCCGCCAAGGGTACGCATATCGCCCAGTGCATAGAGTGTCTGTCCGGGATAAATCGCGTTCAGCCAGTACAAATGGTTATCAGCCGTCTGAGTGACAATCTCAGCCTGCTGCGGATACAGCAGACAACGACCAAAGTCATCGGCCAGATAAAACGGCTCACTCTCAATATAACCCGGCAACCAAACCGTCACCGGTAAAAAAGACAAACCCCGATAAGCCTCACCGTCCGGCAGCCACGCCCGCCCTTCCAGCTCGACATAGCCCTGTGCGCCACTGCTGAGCCGGGAGGTAGCGGTATCTTCAATCAGCCGGTAACGCCGGTACAAGCCCAGCGCAAAGTAAAGATTAAGCAGGGCAGGCAGCCACAACCATTGGACACCAAAACGACTCACCACCCAGTAACAAAACAATCCCCAGATCAGCACAAACACCGGTCGGGCGGCCAGATTGATCAGGCCGCCACGGCGGAAAATCACCCGGATTTGATGACGCAGAATCTGCTCAAAACTTGCGGAAGGCCGGAGTTGTTCAAGCTTCATTTAGCCGTCTGAAAATGCGCCGCAACATTAACATCCTGCTTTTCAGCAGCAGAAAAACTCATCAGACGGTAATGCTTAAAACTGAACATTTTCGCGATCAGCAGATCCGGGAATTGCTCAATACGGGTATTGTTGATATTGGCGGAATCATTATAAAACTCACGCCGGTCAGCAATACTGTCTTCCAGTGTGGTAATGCGCGATTGCAGCTGCAGAAAGGCCTCACTGGCCTTCAGCTCCGGATAATTCTCAACCACCGCAAACAACTCACCCAGACCGATACGCAGCTGATCTTCCGCCGCGCCCAGCGCATTCATATCCCCGCTGTCCATCGCGGCCTTAACGCTGCTGCGCGCTTCCACAATCCGCTGCAGGGTTTGCTGCTCATACTGCATGTGCTCTTTACACACCGCAATCAGCTTGGGCAGCTCCTCGTTACGCTGCTTGAGCAATACATCGATATTACTCCAGGCCTTATCAGCGTTATTTTTCAACATTACCAGCTGGTTAAACAGGGTAATGCCCCACAAAACCAAACCGCCCAGCAGGGCAAGAAACACAATCATTCCGGTCGTCATAGGTATTATTTTATTGATAGTCAGACGGACTTTCAGTGTAGCAGAAGCAACCGGATCAACGCTGGCAACACGATCAGCGGTCAGGGATCAGCAGCAGTTTGTCTGGTACTTTGACAAACTCCGCCGTCATCCGTGAGCGGCAGGCGGAGCTTGTCGGTTATCGGAGAAAGCGCCGCAAAGGCTACTCAAAGCCCGGCATAACGCGCACTTCATCCATCTTCGGCACAAAGCCCATGCGGCTGATCACATCGGCTTCAATCTCCACTCCCGGCGCCACTTCACGCAGATATACACCGTCTGCGCACAGTTCAAACACCGCCCGCTCGGTCACATAAAGCACCTGCTGACCGCGCTTGACCGCCTGTTCGCCGGAGAAGGTGATCTGCAGCACATCCTTCACCAATTTGCCGATCTGACCATGCTGATGAATGACCAGTTTGCCGTCCTGCACCTCAATCTTCGCTCCTTTGGCATCAAAGGTACCGCAGAACACCAGCTTGCGGGCATTCTGGGCAATATCGATAAAACCGCCCGGCCCGACCGGCATACCACCCAGCATTGAAGCGTTGACATTGCCCTGCTCATCCATTTCGCCGAAACCGAGGAAGGCAATATCCAGCCCGCCACCGGAATAGAAATCAAACTGTGACGGCCCGTCAATCATGCAGCTGGGATTGCGCGCATAGCCGAACAGGTTACCGGTCAGCAAGGTACCGCCATAGGTGCCGTGTTCAATGGTCTGGAAGTAGCGACTCTGTTCACCGGCTGCGGCCACCAGCGAGGCAATTTCATCCGGAATGCCGAAGCCGTAATTAATCACCGCGCCCTCTTCCAGCTCCAGTTTGGCGCGTTGTGCCACCACCTGGCGCACGGAAAACGGCGGACGTTCGGGCCGTGCTTCCGGGCGGTGTTCCTGACCGGAAATGGTCGGATCATAAACAATCTCATAACCCTGCTGCTGGCCCGGATCGACCACAATGGCATCCACCATCGCCGCCGGAATCCTCACTTGCCGCGCACCCAGCGAACCCGCCGCAACCCGCTCCCGCACCTGCACAATCACCTTACCACCGGAGTTATGCACTGCCGCTGCCATCGCGCAGGTATCAACGTTGGCCGGCTCTTCATCCAGACTGATATTGCCGTCATCATCGGCAATTGAGCCTTTCAGCAGGCAGGCATGCACCGGAAAGGTCAGGTAACGCAGATACTCCTGCCCGTCGATTTCCATCACCTCGACCAGCGTGTCTTTGGCGGCGGCATTCATGCGTCCGCCACCCAGCCGCGGATCAATAAAGGTACCCAGACCGACATGGGTAAACAGGCCGGGACGCCCAGCCGCAATCTCGCGCATCAGCTGCATCGCCACCCCGCCGGGCAGCACATAGGCTTCGATCTCGTTATCCGCAGCCATCTGCTGCATTTTCGGCGACCACACCCAATGCCCGCCAACCACCTTGCGCACCATGCCCTTGTGGGCAAAACGGTTCATGCCGGTGGTTTTGCGGTCGCCAATCCCCAGCGCATGAATCAGGGTCAGATTCTGCGGATGACCGGTCTCCTGAAAACGTTGCTCAGCTGCGGCATGCAGGGTCATCGCCTCACACAAGCCCCCGCCACCGCCAATCAACCCGACGGTGGCCTCATCCGGAATCAGCGCCACTGCCTCAGCAGCGCTCATAAACACCGGCCCGCTCATGCGGCATACGGGTCGTATACACGAGTCCCGCCTTTCAGAATTGACTTGGCCAATACCCCGCGATGAATCTCGCTGGCACCGTCAAAAATCCGGTAAATCCGCGCATCGCGGTAATAACGCTCAATCGGCAGATCTTTGGAATAACCCATACCGCCGAAAATCTGCACGGCACGATCCACCACCCGACCCAGCGTTTCCGAACCCTGTACCTTCAGCGCCGAAATCTTGGCGCGCGGGTCCATCCCGGCATCCATCTGCCAGGCGCATTCCCACAGTGCGGTACGCGCCGCATTAATCTCAATGGCACTGTCGGCAATCATCTGCTGCACCATCTGAAACTCACCCAGCGCCTGTCCGAACTGCTTGCGCTCACGGGCATAGTCCACGGTCAGATTCAGAATCTTGGTCGCCTTGCCAATCGAACGAGCTGCCACCTGCGCCAGCCGTACCCGCCCCAGCACCGACAGCGCCAGGGTCAGACCTTTGCCCTGCTCACCGAGCAGGTTGTCATCGCTCAGCACCACATCATCAAAATGCAGCTCGACATGACTGGTGCCGCGAATCCCCATCATTTCCTGATCACGGCCAATGGTGAATCTGGGGGTACCCTTGTCGACCAGAAACATGGAAATGCCGCGATGCCCCTGCCCCGGATCAGTCACCGCAGTGACCACGAAAAAGTCAGAAAACAGGCCATCCGAAATATAATGCTTCATGCCCGACAGTATCCATTTGTCACCATCACGACGGGCACGAGTCTTAATCCCCGCCGCATCCGAACCGGCTCCCGGCTCAGTAAAGGCAATCGAACACACCCGCTCGCCACGCACGGCCGGTGTCAGCCAACGCTCAATCTGATCGCCTTTACAGGACAACAGCACCTCATAGACATTGCCAAACGCACGCCGCACCAGAATGTCGGTGGTATGGCCGAACTGCTCCTCGACCAGCATGGTATCCACCACCGACAAACCACCGCCCCCGAACTCCTCGGGAATATTCATGCCGTACAAACCCAGCTCGCTGGATTTTTCAAATACCGCCTTGGCAACGGCATCATCTAACTTACCGGTGCGCTCAATTTCATCTTCCAGTGGCGCCAGTTCGTTAGCAATGAAACTGCGAACGGTATCCACCAACATCTGTTGCTCGTGGCTTAATGCAAAGTCCATTATGAGTATCCTTTGGAAATCAAAAAGTAGGGAAAAACAATGTTATTTTTCTGCCGTACTGACCTTCTTCCTGCCCCCGAACAAGTCTTTCACCCAACGCCCTACCGGCGTCTGGCTAATCAACAGGAAGATAACTGTCAGCAGCAGAACAGTCGACAGCGGGCTTTTAAACAGGTTTTCAAACAGCAGCGGCAGGCTTTCCTGATCAGAAATAATCGCCCGCCGCCAGTTATCATCCATCAGCCGGGACAGAATCACGCCGAGAATCACCGGCCCGACCTGATAACCGTACTGCTTCATGAAATAACCCAGAATGCCGAAGCCCAGCATCCACCAGATGTCTGCCACCGAGTTATTGATGGCATAGGAACCGACAATGCTCAGCAACAGGATCAGCGGAATCAGCACGCCTTTCGGCATCTCGACGATTTTGGCGAACACCTTGATACCGGTGAGGCCGAAAATCAGAATAAAGATATTGGCCAGCACCAGGTTACCGACGGTGAACCAGAACATTTCCGGCTTTTCCACCAGCAGCAACGGCCCCGGATTCAGGCCATGAATAAACAAGGCACCGATAATCACCGCTGTCACCGCATCCCCCGGAATCCCCAGGGTCAGCATCGGAATATAAGCGCCACCGACCGCCGCATTATTGGCAGATTCAGGTGCCACCAACCCTTCTTTGGCTCCCTCACCAAAAGGCACTTCCGGATTTTTGGTCACGCGCTTGGCATGGTCATAGGCCATCAGCGCGGCAATATCACCTCCGGTTCCGGGCAAAGCACCAATCAGCACGCCGATGCCGGAGGTCTGCAGACTCAGCGGCAAATAACGCTTCACATCTTTAAAAGACGGGATGATTTTGGTGACGTTCTGCTTCACCGCTTTCATATCGACAAAGTGCAGCTGATGCAGTGCTTCGGATACCCCGAACAAACCGATCATCACCGCCACCGGTGAAATTCCGTTCCACAGCTCAGTCACCCCGAAGGTAAAACGTTCCTCTGCGGTCAGCGGATCAAGCCCCACCGTACCAATCAGCACCCCCAGTGCCCCGGCAAAAATACCTTTAGACAAGCTCTCACCGGACAGTGATCCAACCAGCAGAATACCCATCAGTGCCAGCAGCAGGTAATCTCTTGGCTGAAACGTCAGCGCGAACTCACTGACAAAGGGTGCGGCCACCGCCAGTACAAAAATTCCAACAAAACCGCCCACCACGGACATCACCGTCGATAAACCAATGGCATTACCGGCCTCACCTTTTTTGGCCAACGGATAGCCATCCAGTGCGGTGGCAATCGCCGACGGAGCACCGGGAATATTAAGCAGAATAGCGGTACGCGAGCCGCCGTATACCCCGCCCATATAAATACCGACCATCAGCGCCAGGGCATTATTCACATCCCAGCTGAAGGTAAATGAAATCAGAATCGATACGGCCATGGTGACCGACAAACCGGGAATGGCCCCGACATAAACCCCGGCCAGCGTACCCAGCGCAGTAAGCGCCAACAGCTCCGGCTGCATCCAGGCCATCAGAAAGTAGCTGATATTCTCCATCATGGCTTGGCCCCTCCGCTGAAGAAGCGGCCAATCGCCGCCATAATATCCCGCTCCGGCACAATTCCCTCAGGCAGTACCACCTGAAACACCAACCGGAACACAATATAAACCAGCACAATCGACACCAGGGCCAGCAACAGGGACGGAATAAAACCACGCTTGTGCAAAAACCAGATCGATAGCAGCAGGAAGGTAAAAGCCGTCAGAATAAAGCCCACTGTTTTCAGCACCACGGCAAACACCAGAATAAGCCCGCAAAACACCGCCACTGAGGCCGGAATAATCTGTTCCCGGAAAGCAGTAAAGCCCCGGTCAGCGGCGGGACGGGTTGTGTTCTGGATAACAATCAGACAGGCGGCAATAATCATAATAGCGCTGGCGGCCAGCGGGATAGAGCCGGGTGAACTTAAAGCTGAAAAACCGGCAATCTGATAAGCCTGATAGAACATGAACAGGCTGAAGCCCAGCATCAGCCAGCCAAAGACTGATTCACCGGGGTGTTTCTTTAATTTATGGACATCTGGATGGGTTTCCATGGGATTCTCCTCCGGCGGGAAATACATGATACCCCCCATCCCCGGCCCTTACCCCCGCAAGGGGGGAAGGGTGCAAGCCGTGCCATTCTCCTCAGGCATCACTGATTGCATCAAATCTGCTGCTAGCCCCTTCCCCCCTTGCGGGGGAAGGGGTTGGGGATGGGGGGTACTGAAGAGTAATTAAACCTTACTCAGGCTTAGGAATATCAAACTCTTCCGGAGATTTCTTGGCAGCACCTGCATCATGTACCAGCCAGGAAGTAACGGACTGCCAGCGATTCAGGAACTCATCAGCTTCTTCACCATGAGTCGCCATGATAGTGAAACCGCGCTCTTCCATCAGTTTCTTGAACTCATCCGACTGGGTGCCTTTTTCATAGGCATCTGTCAGTTTAGCGACGATGTCATCCGGAGTGCCTTTCTTCACAAACACGCCAAAGAACGGGCCCCAGGGCAGATACTTGGCATAAGCCGGGTAGTCTTCGGTAATTGGTTTGGCATCCACCAGCGGGCTGGCTTCAGTATTCACCAGACCCAGCACCTTCATACGACCGGCCTTAATGTGCTCCAGTGCCGCACCCAGTACCGCAGGCATCACATCAATCGCACCACCCTGCAGAGCGGTCAGCGCAGGGCCGTCACCGTCATACGGTACATTGGTGAATTCCATCGGGTTTTCAGCAGCCAGCATCGCCAGTACCACAGAGGTCAGACCGCCGGGGCCGGTGGAGCCCACTTTAACGCCTTTCGGATTTGCCTGTGCGTACTCAACGAACTCTTTGAAGGTGTTATAAGGCGCATCGTTACGGGCTACGATCACCGGTGTACCACGAGCCAGCAGGGTAACGGTGGTGAAGTCGCTATAATCGAAATCAGCCAGACCCATGACTTTGTAAAGCTGCGGGTTTTCAGCATGCATCAGCAGGGTGTAACCATCAGCTTCCTGGCTTTGCACAAATTTGGCAGCAATCACACCCACACCACCGGTCTTGTTGGTCATAACCACAGAACCGCCCAGCTCCTTCTCCGCATGCGGGGTTACAGAGCGCATAACGGTATCGGTACTACCGCCCGCACCCCAGGCGATCACGCCCTGGATTTCTTTTTCCGGATATTCAGCCACAGCGCCGAAACTGGCAAATGAGGTAAATGCAGCCACAGTCAGGGCCAGCAAAGTCTTCTTCATGTTTTCTCCTCCAAAGAGAGTGATTAAAATCCCGCCAGTCTCAGTGAACACCTGAAGACCGGCAAAGCTTTGATATTGTTCAGTGTTTCAATGTTCCGCACAACAGCAAAAATTGTACTTACCAAACATTTCAGTGAACATTCGCCACAATATCATTTATTTTGCAATAAATTCCACATTTAATCGCGTATTCTACCCTGCATAAAATCCACCAGGATTTCTGCCTGGGCATCAAACATTCCGGCACCGACCATGGTGTTGCAGCCCAACTGACGGGCATAAGCCACCAGCGGTGACACCGCCGGTTTGGTAATCGCCTCCGCCACAAACTGTCCCGCCTGCAGCTTTTCCACCTCGACAGGATAAGGATCACCTTCCTTCATTCCCACCGGCGTCACGTTCGCCACCAGATCAAAGCCCGCCGGATCAGCACTGACCACGCTGGCCTTGCCCGGATAACGCGCATTCAGCAGCTCAACCATCCGGTCACGCCGCTCCTGACTCAGATCATGAATCGCCAATTCGGACACACCACGGCGCACAAACTCCAGCGCCACCGCCGCACCGGCACCGCCGACACCGATCAGCAATACCCGCTTACCACTGACCTCGAAGCCTTCATGCAAAATACCATCAACATAACCGATACCGTCGGTGTTATCCCCGAGCCAGCGCCCGTCCTCACCCCGGCGCAGAATATTCGCCGAACCGACAAACTCAGCCCGCTCCGACAGCACATCACAGTGCTCCAATATGGAAATTTTATGCGGCACGGTAATCACAATGCCATGAATATTCCGGGTACGCTTCAGCACGGCAACCGTGTCGGATAAATCTTCCGGACGCACATGTAACGGTGGTACCAGGGCGTTCTCCCCGCGCTGCGCCAGAATCCCGCTCAGAAACTGCGGCGAACGCACCTGAGAAATCGGGTCACCCAGAATCGGGAACAAACGGGTATCGCCATTGATGGTTATTGCTGCACTCATGCTACGGCCTCCTCCTGAGATTGCTGCGCTTGTTGTGGTTGCAGCTGGCTCTGTGCCCGCTGTGAGGCATGTTTTGCCGCCAGCCAGCCAAATACGATGCCCGGCCCGATGGTAATTCCCGGCCCCGGATAACGCCCGCCCATGATCGAATCCAGATCGTTGCCACAGGCATACAGACCTTCGATCACACCGCCGTCCTGATGGCGCAATTGAGCATGTTCATTACCCACCAAGCCTTTAGCCGTACCAATATCTGCCGGATACAGCTTCACTGCATAAAACGGTGCTGTCGCAAGCGTTCCCAGCGTCGGGTTCTTACCGCCATGCTCAGGATCGCCGTTGGCACGCTGATACACCGTGGAGCCACGCTGAAATACCGTATCTTCACCCGTTTGCGCTGCTGCATTGATCTGCTCAATACTGGCCTGCAGATTTGCGGCATCCACCCTCATCTGCTGTGCCAGTTCGGCAATGGTGTCACCTTTGAGCAGATAACCATCCTGCAGATAAGGCCGCACATCATCACCGCCCAGTCTAACCAGCCCCAGGCCATACTTCTGAATCGCCTCCGCATCGCAGACAATCCATGCCGGATTGGTATTTTCACCCCCGGACAGCTGCACCTTGCCGAATTCATGATAGGACAGGCTTTCATTCACAAACCGCTTGCCATCCTGGCCGACACACAGTGTGCCCGGCTTGCTGCGGTCAAACACAAAATGCGGGAAAACAGCAGTCGTGCCATCCTTACGCTGGCGGATCGAACAGGGTGCCCAGAAAGCAGGCTGATCTTCTGCCCCGCCATAATAAGCCCCCAGCGCCATCACCTGCTTATGCAATACACCGTCACTTCCCGGTGCAGACGGACTGTACGGCGACATACCTTGCGGAAACAGACTGCGCCGCTTTTCAGGATCGCTCCCGAAACCACCACTGGCCAGAATCACTCCGCCACTGACCGCTACCTGTCGCTGCGCACTGCCCTGCTGAATTGTCAGCCCGGTCACCTGCGTAACACCCTGCTGCTCACCAGACTGCAGCGAGGTGACTTCAGTATTCACCGCAATATCCACCCCCAGATTCAGCGCCGAATCCAGCAGCCGCGCAATCAGCGCATGTCCCATCACACTGCGCGCACTCTGGCCGTGTACCAGCTTGTCCCGCCAGTAACGCAGCACCAGTGACACGGTATACAGAAAAGATTTCGGGGATTTGAAACGATCCAGCAGCTGATTAATGTCAGCGCGGTTGACCATCATCCCGCCCAGTACCGTGAATTCCGGAATCGGCGGACGCAGCAGTTTGAGGTTTTTACCCAGATGATTGGCGATATACGGCAACGGCTCAAGCGCCCGGCCGTTCACCGATGCACCGGGCAAATCCGCCATATAATCGGCATGGAAAGGATAGGCACGAAACTCAACCGAAGTATTATCGACCAGCGTATGGATTGCCTCCGGCCCGGCTTTGAGGAAGGCTTCACGCATGGCACGCGGAGAGTGTTCACCCACTGCCGCATCCAGAAACTCCATCACCTTGTCATAGCTGTCTTCGCTGTCGACCTCGTCCAGATAGCGGGTCAGCGGCACCCAGGTGGTACCACCGGACAAAGCTGAAGTCCCGCCGACATATTCCGTGCTTTCCAGCAACAGCACCTTACTGCCGTTCAGAGCCGCAAATACCGCTGCTGCCATACCCGCCGCACCGGCACCCAATACCACCACATCATAACGGGCCGTTTCGGGCATCTGACTGACAAAATTATGCGCTGCAACAGACATCGGCTGGCTCCTGAACACATCGTTCGATATAAAAGTTGGCTGATCATTACATATTTGTGAAACTCTTTCAACTTTAGAATATACTTCCAATAATATTTTTTTTTGCTAACATGCGAAACATGACTAAACGGAGGAAGACATGAGCAGTGCCCTCGAAAAAGCCCTTAATGTATTGGAATTCATGGTGGAACGTCCGCAGGGCACCTCGATCAGTGAAATTTCCAGCGGGCTGGATATGCCGGTCAGTGGAGTGCACCGGTTAATGAAGGAACTGGAGAAAAACGGCTATGTCCGCCAGACCCGTAATCAGGGCGATTACAAGCTGTGCCTGAAACTGATTTCCATGGGACTGTCCTACCTCGGGCACAGCGGCATTTCCAATGTCAGCCAACCCATCCTTGACCGTCTGGCGCAACAAACCGGCGAACTGATCCGCCTCGGCCTGCCGGATGGAGATCAGCTGGTCTGGACAGGTGCCGCACAGGGCGCATCAGGTGGTCTGTACTATGATGCCGCCAGTGAAATGGGCAAACAGGTACACCTCGCCTCCACCGCCACCGGGCAGGCATGGCTGGCCGCCCTGACTGATGAAGAGGCCGTACGGCTGGTCACCCAACAGGGTTTATTAAAAAGCGTGGATACAGACAACACCACCCCGCCTCCCGGCCCCAATGCCCCGCAAACCATCCACGAACTACTGGACACCCTGCAGGCTGTGCGCAAACGCGGTTACAGCATCTGTGTCGATACCTTCGTTCCAGGCATTGCCGCCATGTCCGCCGCCATCCTGCAACCCGGCAGCGGGCAGGCCATTGGCACCGTCAGCATCGCCGGCCCCAGTGTGCGCCTCACCCGGCAGCGCATGGAATCTTTTGCCGAAGACCTGTTCCGTGCGGCACAGGAGCTGGGTGTGGCCAGCCGTGCCGCGCCTTATTTTGCACCGGATACCAGCCCGATCAGGAAAATTGCATGAGCACCGCCCGCCATTCTGCCAAAGATAACCCTGCAGTTCTGCACTGTGATTTTCTGGTGGTGGGTTCCGGTGCCGGAGGATTATCAGCGGCGGTAACTGCCGCACATCACGGCCTGCAAACCATCGTGCTGGAAAAAGAAGCCGTAATCGGCGGCACCACCGCCTGGTCGGGAGGCTGGCTGTGGATTCCGCGTAATCCGCTCGCGCGTCGTGCCGGGATCGAAGAAGATATCGAAGCACCCCTGCAATATTTGCACAGCCTGATGGGCGACAAGGCTAACTCTCCGGCAGTCCGCCGTTTTCTGGAAACCGGTCCGGAAATGGTGGAGTTTTTTGAGCAACATAGCGCCGTAAAGTTTATTGACGGCAACAAGGTACCTGACTTCAATCCGCTGCCCGGTGCTGCAGAAGGCGGACGCTCGGTGTGTGCCGCGCCATTTGACGGACGCGAATTACAGGACTGGATTCACAAAATGCGTCCGCCGCTGGATGTGATTTCACTGGCCGGAATGGGCATTGCCAGCGGGCAGGATTTAAAACACTTTTTCAATGCCAGCCGCTCACCGGCTTCGGCATGGTATGTGCTGAAACGGCTGGCTAAGCATGGCCGTGACCTGTTGAAATACAAACGCAGCATGCAGCTGGTCAACGGTAATGCCTTGATTGCACGCTTATTACGCTCAGCACTGGACAAAGGTGTGGACATAAAGACTTCATACCGTGTGTCTCGATTACTGAATGAAGGCGGCAGAATAAACGGAGTGCTGGCACAGCATCAGGGGCGAGCAGTTACTATCCATGCCCGACACGGCGTACTGCTGGCCTGCGGTGGTTTTCCGCATGACCAACAACGTCAATCCCGGCTCTGGCAGGCACATCAGGGCAGCGAGCATTATTCCGCCGCACCGAAAACCAATAGCGGTGACGGCCTGAACATGGCGGAAGCAGCCGGTGCGGCTATCAGCAAAGACTACCCCAACCCGGCGGCCTGGTCACCGGTCTCGCTGGTGCCGGATAAAAACGATGGCTACACGCATTTCCCGCACCTGATTGAGCGCGCCAAGCCGGGCATTATTGCCGTCACCCCGCAGGGTAAGCGCTTTGTCAGTGAAGCGGACTCCTATCATGATTTCATCACCGCGCTGTTCGCGGCCACGCCAGCCGGACAGGAACCAAGTTGCTGGCTGATTGCTGACCACAAAGCACAGCGACGCTGGGGACTGGGCTGGGCCAAACCCTTCCCGTTTCCGCTGGGTGGCTATATCCGCAGTGGTTATCTGAAACGCGGCAAAACACTGGATCAGCTGGCTGCTGCCTGTGATATTCCGAAAGATACGCTGTATGCCACCGTGGAACGCTTTAATGCCGATGCCCTGCAGGGTACGGATACCGAGTTCCGGCGTGGTGAATCACCTTATAACCGGGTGCAGGGTGATATGGATCAGCAGCCTAATCCGTCACTGGCACCACTGACTCAGGAGCCGTTTTATGCGGTAAAGATTGTTACCGGCAGTCTCGGCACCTTCGCCGGTATTATCACCAATGAACATGCGCAGGCACTGGATGCCGGGCAGCAACCGATTCCCGGCCTGTATGCAGCCGGAACGGATATGGCCAGTATTTTTCAGGGGCAATATCCCAGCGGCGGCATCAATATCGGCCCGGCTATGACCTTTGGTTATATTACTGCGCGGCATGCAGCGCAGAGTACTCCCCCCATCCCCGGCCCTTCCCCCGCAAGGGGGGAAGGGTGAAAAAATGCTAACCACTACCACAAACGATCACACCCTTCTTTAGCCCCTTCCCCCCTTGCGGGGGAAGGGGTTGGGGATGGGGGGGTAATGCCCAGGCATACCCATCTACACAACAGACACAAACAAGGACTAACCACATGAAATACTACGAACTAACGACCCTGAAAACCGTGATCTTCGGTGCCGGTGCCGCATCGCCCGGCATTCAGGAATACCTCAATGCACCAGAAGCCAAAGGCACATTACTGGGCGCATGGTTTGCCGACATCGGCTCGCTGAATGAAGTTTACCTGCTGCGCAGTTTTGACAGCATGGAGGATCTGGTGGCGGAGCGGCAACGTGCTATTCTGTCGGATAACCCGTTCGGTTGTCTGGAGCAGCTGGTGAATTATTACAGTGATACCTATCTGCCTTTCGACTTTCTGCCTGAAGTGGAAAGCGGTGAATTTGGCAAGGTTTATGAAGTCCGTACCTATCACACCAAGCTGAATGGCATGGCACCGACCATCGAAAAATGGCGCGAAGCGATTCCGGCACGGGTGGCCATGTCGAAGATGAATATCGCCATGTACGCGCTGGATGGCAGCCCGCGCTTCACCCAAATCTGGCCCTATGATTCCGCCAATCACCGCGCTGAAGTGCGTGCCCAATCGGTCAGTGATGGCGTATGGCCACCCAAAGGCGGCCCGGACTGGCTAAGCACGGATATGAAATCGACACTGGCGATTCCAATGCCGTTTTCACCCCTGAAGTAAGCGGGCAGGACAAATCATGAGCTATCGTTTTTCACTCTCCTATCTCACCGTGCTGGATGCGACACCACCGGAAGCAGTGCGCATTGCTGCGGAATGTAGTTATGACTTCGTTGGTTTCCGCATTACGCCTGCCGGTTCAGAGCCACCTTTTCCGTTGCTGACCGACAAGGCATTACTGCGCGAAACCAAAGCTGCGCTGGCTGACACCGGGGTACAGGTCGCCGACGTGGAAATTGTGCGCATCAATGAGCAGTTCGATGCGCAGAGCACCCTGCCATTTCTGGAACGCTGTGCTGAATTGGGTGCAAAGCACATTCTGGTGGCCGGTGATGATGCTGACTTGCAGCGTACCGCCGGGAATTTTGCTGAGTTTTGCGAGCTGGCCGCGCAATTCCGGCTGACTGCTGATCTGGAGCCGATGCCGTGGACGGGAGTGAAAAACGTGCGTGATGCACTGCAGGTACTGGAGCTGGCCGGGCATGACAACGGCTATATCCTGCTCGATGCGCTGCATATTGACCGTTCAGACTCGACGCTGGAGGAAGTCGCGGCGATTGATCCGGCCCGGATTAACTATGTGCAATTCTGCGATGGCAAACATCAGGCCAGCTATACCACCGAAGAAATGATTTTCACCGCACGCGATGAACGCCTGCTGCCGGGGATGGGTGATATTGATCTGGCCGGTTTTTTGCGGGCTATACCGCAGGGTAAGGTGTTGGCAGTGGAAGTGCCGCGCAAGGCGGAGTCAGTGACTATTCCGGCCTTGCAGCGGGCACAGCAGGGACTGGATGCTTTGCGGCAGTTGATTGCGCGGGTGGAGACCGCCTGAAATGCTATTTGGGAAAAGAGGACTCGCTTTGGCGTCTTCTTTTCCCACTCTATTTACTAACCGGTTCAGATAAACCCCAGAGACTGGCTCTTGCCATCAGAGGCCAGTCCCCACCAACCCTCACGAATAGTCGCATACATATCACGAAAATCAGTGGTATAGATAAGATCACCACGTTCATCAAGATCAGTCAGTGACGGATATTCACCATAAAAACCGCCTTTAACCCTGCCGCCCAGCACCATATGCGGTGCCGCTGTACCATGATCAGTTCCTTTACTGCTGTTTTCTTTGACCCGGCGCCCAAATTCTGAGTAGGTCATGACCACAGTTTCATCCCACATATTAAGATGACTCAGGTTGGTACGCAAAGCAGCAATCCCCTCACCAAGCGCCTGCAGCAAGTTCCGGTGCCTGTAAAGCTGAGACACATGAGTATCAAAACCTCCCAGCGTAGTTTTGTAGGCCGGCACATCAATACCCGAAGCGACCAGGGTATATACAGAGTTAAGGCTTCTGCCGAAAGGGGTCTTCGCAAAAGACTGTCGCGGCTCAGGGATATCCGCAAGGTATGAAGACAGCACATCAGCCATCATATCAATATCCGCATGAACATCGAGAATATGGCGCAGGGAGTCGTTGGTCATAACACCGGAACGAATGCTTTTCAGTGTCTGCCCACGTTTTATAAAACGCTGCGGATCAGAAATACTCAGTGCTGAAAAGCCTTCACCAAACAGCGGCCCAAGATTAGTATCAACTGCGATACCACCCAACTCATAACCGGGAAAGCAGGATGCAATCCAGCCATCTCCCGCATTGTGATGGTCTGCAGATGCACTGTCCCAGATTTCAATAGACTCAAAATGTGAGCGATTCGGCTGCGGGTATCCGACCCCCTGAATCCATGCAAACTCACCGGCATTCCATGGTTCCACCAGCGCTCCCAACTCAGGGTGAAGTGCCAGATCAGCCGAAAGCTTATGCAGACTATCGGCCTTCAGAGCGAGATTTGGCCGAGCATCATAATAAGCAGACTGAGAATAAGGTATCAAAGTATTCAGACCATCATTCGCGCCTTTTAATTCGATTAACACCAGCAAACGGCGTTGCCGAGAAAAACTTACACTATTGGCTATGGCAAAACGGGGGAGTAATGCAGATAGCGTGGTTAGTCCCAACCCCTTCAGAAATTGTCGACGATTTATCATTTTTATTATTCTTATTTAAGTTGATATGCCGGATCCCTCAGTAATGTACTGAGCATACTCATTAACGGTTGGTCACAATCCGGCGGCAGAACAGGATCTGTGGCCAGTAACCACCGGGTCAGACTTCCGCTGTTAACAGAACAGGCTAAACGCTCCATCAGACGAGCCATCATGCTGCTCCGGACACCCACATCCGCAGAACTGAGCATTCTTGGCCGAATAATTTCATCCTCCAGCAAACTGCGCGTGTCGCCACTATGCTCGGTTATCAGTTTCGGAATAAGGTCATAACGCCGGATCAGCCGGGTATTAGTGATCCAGTCTTTGCCTCCACGCCAGCCTTTGACATCCGGCGGATAAAACAAGTCCTGCCCCAGCTGCTGATTGGCTTTGTTCAGCACATTGAAGTCTTTCAGGCTTAATCTCAACTCGCGCAGCAAACCGACAGAAAACTCAACCGGTGACTTAATCATTGTTCCACGATTACTTTCATCCCAAAAAGCCTGGCTGTGAATAATTTCATTAAGCAGTGCTGAGATTTCATAACCGCTATCACGAAACACCCGGGCCCATAGCTTTATAACGACCGAATCAGGCGTGTCATGATTAATAAACTCTGCCCAAAATTTCTCAGCAATATATTCAGCAGTGCGCGGAGTTTGCAACAGGATATTGATAATATCATCACCATTCAGGTTAGCCTCACGGCCCAGAAAACTCTTTACGCCGTCATCATGATTATTGGTTCTGAACATAAACTCACCCGAAACAAAGTCTATGCCCCAGCCGGTAAACGCACGGGACGCATTGACTATGTCAGCTTCAGAGTAGTGCCCATCCCCCAGAGTAAACAGCTCAAGTAATTCACGGGCAAAGTTTTCATTTGGCTTACCCGCCACATTCTTGATGACATCAAGATAAGTCAGCATGGCAGGATCTTGAGTGACTCCGCGCAGTAAATCTGCAAAATTGCCCAGCGCATGTTGGCGAAACAGCTGGTTCTGCCGGTACATAAATTGCGGCCAAACCACCTTATTAGCATTTGATGTGAAGTGGTTGTGCCAGAATATGGTCATCCGCTCCAACAACGGATAGGCTGAACCCTGAATCTGTTCAAGCCACCAGGATGTTAGTTGCCGTGCCTCTAGCCTTGCGATTCTATGCATTTCCCGTCGGGTCTCTATCGGAAAATCATAAAAATCAGAAACCTCTTCCCACGGTGTAAATATTGGACTGGATAAGTTAACTTCACCAACAGGAAGCATTGCACTCAATACATCAGCAACATGTTGCCCTACACGATGTTGGCATTTCTCATCATCGACACCTATCTCCAAACGAGCAGCCAAGTGGCGTGCATCTGCAAAGTTTTTTATTTTCATAATTAGTAAACTTGAGCCCTTATTACGATTTAGCATACCACTATTACCGATTTTGCAACATCTTGCCTGATAAATGGCTTAAAAATCAAACAACCTACATTTTTCTTCTGTGAACAACCCGACAGACATTGCAATACCAACACAGCTACAATCTACTCTGAAAACACCGACTAACCGGAGAGCACTTAAATAACCAACACCACCCGCAAGCAAACCGTTTTATGCTACGGTGACAGTAATACCTTCGGTCATTCCGTCGAAGGTGATCCTGATGATCGTTATGCACCATCAGTACGCTGGCCCGGTGTGCTGCGGGAGTGTCTGGGCAATAACTGGCAGGTGATTGAAATTGAAGAGGGGCTGGGTAGTCGCACTACTGTCAGTGATACCCCCATCGAAGGTGCTTACAAAAATAGCCGCACACCGCTGCTGGCGATTCTCAGCCATCAGCCGCTGGGCTGGGTGTTCATCAAACTCGGCACTAATGACCTGAAAACCCGCTTCAATAAAACGGCTCATGAAATTGCGCTGGGGTTGTCGTGCTGGTGGCAAACATAAAAGCGCCGACGGCCGGGCCGAGCGGCACTCTGGAACAGGCCGTGTCGAAGCTGATTAAGGCTGTACAGTAAACCGTTTCCGGCCACAGCGCTGAATTTCAGGGAAACCTTGTCCTGACTTTACAGTCTCAAGTTAATACTTGCAGATAAAGAGAAAAGAGGGCTTTACATGAAAACATCACGACTATTATCAGTATTATCGGGCCTGCTGGTTTCAGGGTTACTGGCAACACAATCCGTCAGCGCCGCAGACGTGCAGGTCTATTCCATTGAACAGCTGTGTATCAGAAGCACACCGAATAATAATACTGAAACCCTGATTTCAGCACAGGCCACCGTCACCTCCAGCGGCTGGTCAAAACTACAACTCATGCCCTTTGTGTATGTTCGCCAGCCGGATGACGGCGTACAGGATTACGGACTGGTCGCACAGCAGCCGGAGGGCGTGACAATGCCAGTCATGTCATCATTATCCGGCGATATGACGATACTCAGAGCAGGCTGGATGAAAGGTATCCGGGTACACACTGACCAGAATGCACTACAGCTCATGTTTGATAGCGATGAAGTGTGCGTAACAACTGAGTAGCGGGTAGCAGATTTACTGCTGCATCACAACAGACCGGGTCAGAATGAGGCCAGTATCTCATCCTGCATTGCCGGTTTACCCACCCGCCAGCCCTGCAGACGGTGTACTCCCCAACCGGTGAACAGCTCCTGTTGCAGCTGATCCTCAATGCCTTCCGCCACAATCCGGATATTCAGGCATTTACCCAGCTCGATAATGCTGTGGATGATGGCCTGTGAGTTAGCCTCGTGGCAGGTATTGGTATACCGCTTGTCGATTTTTAGTTCATTAACCGGCAGGGTTTGCAGGTAGCCAAATGAAGCATAACCGGCTCCGAAATCGTCGATGGAAATCCGGAAACCGCGTTCCTGCAGGGCTTCCATTGTCTGCCGGACACGCACATTGTCTTCCATCTGCACAGATTCAGTCACTTCTATAATAATTCGGGACGCTACGCCATCCGGCGTATTAAGCAACATTTCATCCAATGCTACCAACAGTCTGGGACACATCAGGTCATACACAGACAAATTAAAGGAAATATCCAGCTGCGGGAACCTTTCCAGAAAAGTCGGCGCAAGCCTGAGCACCTGCTGCATCACCCACAATGACAAGCCGGTAATCATTGAATTCTGCTCCAGCAGCGGAATGAAGCGGGCCGGTGCAAGCTCGCCATAGACGGGATGCCGCCAGCGAACCAGAGCCTCCAGTCCCGACAGACGCTGACTCGCAGGGTCAAGCTGTGGCTGCCACTGCAGGTAAAATTGATTTTGTGCCAGTGCTGCCTCAAAATCCTGCAGCAGAATAATCTGCCGTCGCTCGTTATAACCGACGTCATCGTTATACAGCAGCAGATTCTTACCACTGCGTATACACTGTGATAACGCAACATTCGTATTATGAATCACCAGCTCGGTTCCTCCGCCACTCAACGTCGCGTTATTGCTGGCCAGCACAGGACTCACTCCCAGATTGTAACCGGATTGCAGTTTCAGCAAGTCAAATTGCTGATTCAGCAATTGCTGCAGACGTGACTGCTCATCGCTATCCAGCGGCTGAGTCAGCAGCCCCAGTGTATTATTTTCACAGTAGAATATACTGGCGACACACTGTTTGCGCCGAACCGGCTTGAGCGCAAAGCTTTCCTGTTGTAACTGTACCTCCAATGCCCCGGCCAGCCGGATGAGATACTGGTTACGAAATTCGGCACCGCGGGCTATTTCCATTTTTTCCAGGCCGGCAATCCAGCAGTAAGACAGGGCATGGGCCAACCGGGCATCTTCCACACGCTGCAGATGCTCCTGTAGCGCAATAATATTAGGCAGATTATTGCGCGGATCATGATAACGGGCACGCCGGAACATCATCCGCATCCTGTGGATACGCGCAAACAGCACACCGGACAGTAACAGCATCTCCCCCATTACCGAAATCAGAATCCAGTATTCAGCCCAGAATGAATCATCAATCAGCCCGAAACGGTTCAGCAGCAACAAACTGCTGGAGGGCGCGAATACCAGCAACATGAATACCAACATCCAGAAACGGGAGTCTTTTTTACAGGCAAGATAGCTTGCATGCGCCACACCCAGCAAAAGGCCCAGCCATACATTTAAGGCAAACAGAATCAGGGACGTGTGAAAATCGATAAAAGGCGCCAGCAGTGTAATCAGAATATTACCCAGCAAGATCACCTGCAGCCCCCGGTAAAAAACCAGATGCTCTTTGTGCGGCACCACTGAATAAAACAGGCCGAGCACAGCGCTGTAAGCTGCACAACTACTGAACACAATCAGGATTTCCTTGCCATAAGCCTCCCCCCGCTGCTGTAACAACACATCCAGGTAACCATATTGACTGGCCTGCATCAGCAAAATGCCAACACCGTAAATAGCATGATAGAGAAATGCCTTTACCCCGCTGGACAGGTAGATAGCCGTGTTATAGAAGGCAATGGCAACAATCATCACCGCGCAGGCAATAAACAGAAACAGGGTCGTCTCATCTTTGGACAAATAAGTATTTTTATCCAGCAAGCGCACCGAACCGGTGATGGCATTATTGCCCTGCACCCGGATCAGTAAACGGTAACCATGATCCGGCTGTAACGGCAGCACAAATACATTTTTATTGGTTCCGGTCACGCCGGCAGGCCGGGATAAAAAGGCACCCTGCTGCCAGTCTCCCAGCCGGAGGTGGTCGCGGAACAGACGGACATCCACAAAATCAATGACGCGGTTAAATGCCAGCACAGCTTCTTTGCTGCTGCTACCCGCTGTGCGGAAAGATATATCCAGCCACAGCGGATTTTTCTCCATGCCAAAACGCAGCTGCCCGCCCTTCAGCACCTGCCAGCCAGAGGCATTCAGTGCCGTGTCCATATTCAGGCCGGCACCCTCATCCAGCAGATAGCGGCTCTCATAAAGCAGGTTCAGTGAAAAAACCGAGTCCAGATCGACAACGGTTTTATCCTGTGCAAAAACAACTGAAGTGGCACACCACCACAACAGTATCAGCCATAAACTGCGTTTGATTATTTTTATTGCCATTCAATGACACGAAAGTTATTGGGGTCATGTAAGGCTAGCACAGCTTGTTTGCAGGATTATTATTAATTGCATGAAAGGAGGAGGATTAACTCTAGAGCCTGTCGTCACGAAATGGGCAAATACTGGTATAATCTGACTTAATGAAACTTCTGAGTCCTTGCCATGAAATCACCCGCCCACCGCCGCCACGATGTATCTGACCGCATTTGGAATTTACTCGCCCCTCACCTTCCGGGGCAGGCAGGTCAGCATGGTGGAATAGCCAAAGATAATCGCCAATTTATCAATGCGGTTTTCTGGATTCTGAGAACGGGTGCACCCTGGCGGGATTTACCACCGGACTATGGCGACTGGAAGAACACCCACCGCCGTTTCAGTCGCTGGCGTGATAGCGGTGTCTGGGAGTCATTGCTGGAACGACTGATTGACGACCCGGATTTTGAATGGCTGATGATTGACGCTTCCCACGTCAAAGTACACCCTCATGCCGCCGGTGCAACCGGTGGCAATCAGGCGATGAGTAAAACAAAAGGGGGTCAACACCAAGATACATTTGGCCGTGGATGCGCATGGTATGCCAGTCCGATTTATTGTTACAGAAGGTACCTGTGCGGATTGTACACAGGCTGTCGATCTGATTGAGGGGTTTGAAGCGGATTATCTGATGGCAGATAAAGCTTACGATGTGGATGAATTGCTGGCTCAGGCACGGAAACAGGGTATGGAACCGGTGATTGATTCCCTCAAAAAAGAATCGTCGCGAACCCAGGGAGCACGATCAGGTGTTGTATAAACATCGCCATTTGGTCGAAAATGCTTTTTTGCATTTGAAGCAGTGGCGGGGGATTGCCTTTCGCTATGCGAAAAATGTGAAATCGTTTGAGGCTGCGGTGCAGATACGTTGTTTTATGCTGTGGGCCAAAATTGCATGAAGCAAGCCATCAGTGAAATTTATATTTGGATTAGCCTGTTTCGTGACGACAGGCTCTAGAAAATCCCGGCTCTACACTTCCAGCATGCCTTTATCCACAATAAACCCGATAATTTCCTCAACACCCACCCCCTGCTTCAGGTTACTGAACACAAACGGCTTATCACCCCGCATCCGTTTACTGTCCGCCTCCATCACCTCCAGCGACGCACCGACATAAGGCGCAAGATCAATCTTGTTAATCACCAGCAGGTCAGAGCGGGTAATACCGGGGCCGCCCTTGCGCGGGATCTTTTCCCCTTCGGCAACATCAATCACATAAATAGTCAGGTCGGCCAGCTCCGGGCTGAAGGTTGCCGACAGATTATCGCCGCCACTCTCGATAAACACCGCATCAAGCTTCGGAAATTTCACCTGCAAATCCTCCACCGCCGCCAGATTCATTGAGGCATCCTCACGAATTGCGGTGTGCGGACAACCACCGGTTTCCACACCAACAATGCGTTCGGCAGGCAGGGCTTCACTGTTAGTCAGAAATTTTGCATCTTCCTGGGTGTAAATATCATTGGTCACCACCGCGATGTCGTATTTATCGCGCATGGCTTTACATAAGACATCCAGCAGTGCGGTTTTTCCGGAGCCGACGGGGCCGCCGACGCCTATTCTCAGGGGGTTGGACATAGCAATTCTCCTTTAAAAAATTTTGTCTGGTATTGGTCAGAAAACTGACCGGTCAGGATCTGAATAAACGGGTGTATTGGGTTTCGTGACGACTGCTGGCAATCGCCAGCGCAGGCGAAGACGCACCGATTTCCTCATCTTTCACCTGTAAAGCATTCGCCACCACCTCCGGCACCTGCGGCGTCAGCCGGTGCAGAATTGTCTGTCCCTGTGTCTGCCCCAGCGGAATAATTTTCACTGCAGACAGCGCACTATTCTCCAGCCAGCTCCACAGATAACCGGCAGCCGCCTGCTGCAACGGAATCTGCCAGTGCACTGCCGCCAGCGCGAAAGCCGCCGCCTGACTTTGCGCCAGCAACGGTTTCCACTGTGCCGCCAGCGGACTATCCAGCGCAATCAGCAGATCGGTCAGCGCCCGCCCACGATTTTTCTCTTCCAGCAATAACTCACTGGTCTCACGACTGGCATTCAGATACTCAATCCAGTATTGCAATCCACTTTCATCCTGCTGCTGCACCGCCAGATACATACGCTGCAACAGTGGAATATCCAGATAGGTCATGCCGGTATGCAGCAGGTTTTCCAGCCAGCTTTCCAGCTCAGCAGCCGTGCCAATCCAGCCATGCTCCACCGCCCACTCGATACCCTGTGAGTAGGTGAAAGAACCGATCGGCAGCGACGGACTGACCAGATGCATCAGCCGCAGCAGCGGTAAGTCAGTGCTGATGGGCATGACTATGGTCGTGTCCGTGGGAGTGATCATGCTCATGTGCGTGGTCGTGATCATGACCGTGGGAATGGCTGTGTCCATGACTATGACCATGCCCGCCGCCATACGCCCCCGGCTCAGGCTCAAATGAAGCCTGTTCCACCGTGACATGCAGTCCCAGACCATGCAGCATTTCATCCAGCACATGATCATGCTGATAGCGAATCATGCCCTGTGTAATCTGCAGCGGCACATGCCGGTTACCCAGATGATAACAAGCGCGCGCCAGCAGTAACGGATCATCACAATACAGGCTGGACACCTGCTCAGCAGCCGCCTTGACCAGTACGACCTCACCGGTTTCGGCTTGCAGATAATCACCTTCATGCAGCACCGTGCCGCGCGGTAAAAACAGCCCGGCATCGGTGCCGTCATCCAGCGTGACGCGCTGGCGGCTGATAATACGGCGCTCATAAGGCAGGGTGAGCAGGGTGTAATTCTGGCGCAGCAGGATTTGTGCCTTGCTCATGACTTTATCGAGTTTCAGCATCTCCACCTCAAAACAGGAAATAACGTTGCGCCAGTGGCAACTCCACCGCCGGATCGCACACCAGCAACTGACCATCCGCACGCACTTCATAGGTTTGCGAATCGACATCAATGACCGGCTGATAATCATTCAGCAGCATATCGGCCTTGGAAATCGCACGGCAGTTTTTCACCACCCCGATCAGATTGCGCAGTCCGAGTTGCTCATGCACACCGGCATTAAACCCCGCTCCGGACAAAAACGTCATGGTGGTGTTATGCCGGGCCTTACCCAAAGCACCGAACATCGTCCGGTAATGTACCGGCTGCGGGGTCGGGATACTCGCATTAGGGTCACCCATCGGCGCGGCACTGATCATCCCGCCCTTGATAATCAGACTGGGTTTGGTAGCGAAAAAAGCCGGTTTCCACAGCACCAGATCAGCCAGCTTACCCACCTCCACCGAACCCACTTCATGCGCAATACCGTGGGTGATGGCCGGATTGATGGTGTATTTGGCGACATAGCGCCGGGCACGGAAATTGTCGTTTTCACCCTCACCCCCTCTCCCTGAGGGCGAGGGGGGACTAAGGTGCCCGCGCTGCACCTTCATCTTATGCGCGGTCTGCCAGGTACGGGTAATCACTTCGCCGACCCGGCCCATCGCCTGTGAGTCTGAGGCAATCATCGAGAATGCACCGAGATCGTGCAGAATATCCTCTGCGGCAATGGTTTCACGGCGAATCCGGCTTTCGGCAAAGGCCACATCTTCAGCAATCGCCGGTGACAGGTGATGACACACCATCAGCATATCCAGATGCTCATCCACCGTGTTCACGGTATAAGGCCGGGTCGGATTGGTGGAAGATGGCAGAATATTAGCCTGCCCTGCCGCCTTGATAATATCCGGTGCATGGCCGCCACCGGCACCTTCAGTATGGTAGGTGTGAATGGTGCGGCCTTTCATCGCCGCCAGTGTGTCCTCAACAAAACCGGACTCATTCAGCGTATCGGTATGAATCGCCACCTGCACATCGGTTTCATCGGCCACCGTCAGACAATTATCAATCGCTGCGGGCGTGGTGCCCCAGTCTTCATGCAGCTTGAGGCCGATGGCTCCGGCGGCAATTTGTTCATGCAGTGCCGCTGGCAGGCTGGCATTGCCCTTGCCCAAAAAGCCGAGATTCATCGGCAGCTCATCCGCAGCCTCCAGCATACGGTGAATATTCCACGGCCCCGGCGTACAGGTCGTGGCATTGGTACCGGTCGCAGGCCCGGTACCGCCGCCAATCATGGTGGTCACACCCGACATCAGCGCCTCTTCCACCTGCTGAGGGCAGATAAAATGGATGTGTGAATCGATGCCGCCAGCCGTGACAATCTGCCCCTCACCGGCAATCGCTTCCGTGCCGGGGCCGACCACGATATTCACACCGGCCTGGGTGTCCGGATTACCGGCCTTGCCGATGCCGCTGATCCGGCCATTCTTAATACCAATATCCGCCTTCACCACGCCCCAGTGATCCAGAATCAGCGCATTGGTAATCACTGCATCAACCACCTCAGCACTCTCACGCTGACACTGGCCCATGCCGTCACGGATCACCTTGCCGCCGCCGAATTTGACCTCATCACCGTAGACGGTGTGATCTTTTTCCACCTCAATAATCAGCTCGGTATCACCCAGCCGCACCCGGTCGCCGGTGGTCGGGCCATACATCTCGGCATAGGCCTGTCTGCTTATTTTTGCCATCAGAGTGCTCCCATGATTTTGCCCTGAAAACCGTAGATTTCACGACTGCCTGCAAATTCAACCAACTCCACTTCTCGGGTCTGCCCCGGCTCGAAGCGCACCGCGGTACCCGCCGGAATATTCAGCCGGAAACCACGGGTCTGGTCGCGTTCAAAATCCAGCGCATTATTGGTTTCAAAGAAATGGTAGTGGGAACCGACCTGGATCGGGCGGTCGCCGGTGTTGGCTACCTTAACCGTGACGGTTTCACGACCGGCGTTGAGTTCAATTTCGCCATCGGCGGGGAATAGTTGTCCGGGGATCATAATCTGTTAGCTCCTTCGTCGCTTCCCCCCACCCTAACCCTCCCCCGCAAGGGGGGAGGGAATGATAATTCAGTTCCCGTTACGTGTTGCCCCCTTCCCCCCTTGCGGGGGAAGGGCCGGGGATGGGGGGAATAAATACGTCTATACAATCGGGTCATGCACAGTCACCAGTTTGGTGCCGTCGGGAAACGTCGCTTCCACCTGTACTTCGTGGATCATTTCAGCCACACCGTCCATTACCTCATCACGGCTCAGCAGGGTGCGGCCATAATCCATCATCTCTGCCACCGACTTGCCGTCCCGCGCACCTTCCATAATCGCACAGCTGATCAGCGCCATCGCTTCCGGATAATTGAGTTTCAGGCCACGCGCCTTACGCCGCTCCGCCAGCAATCCGGCCGTGAACAGCAGTAACTTATCTTTCTCGCGGGGGGTTAGTTCCATAAATGCATCTCCTAGGTATTCCAGATACGCGGGGTAACGGCGGTGCGTTGGTTAATCAGCGGGCGGATGGTCTGCCAGACCGTGCGCAACAAACGGTGCGCTTCGGCAGTACTGCTGCCAATATAACGTACAATCAGCACCTCATTCATCAGGGTTGCACCGGCCACGCCATACATCAGCTCAGCTTCACAGCTACTGCGGGCCAGCCCCAGCACTTCAGCCGTAGCCGGTGTCGCCAGCAGATTAGCCATCACCGGCTGATTACGCAACCCGGCAGCACCTTGCAGGTCACGCTCACCCTGCACCGTCAAGCGTTCAATAAACAAGGGTTTGTTATTACGGTATAGCTGTGTGCTCAGCAGCAGGCTGCCGCGCTCAAAACGCTCGCCGATCACCGGACGGCCCAGACACTGCACTTCCCAGCCGATATAGCGTGCATCAGCCTCCAGATGGATATGAGTAGAGAGTCGGCTGTTTGCACCGGGGAAGAAAATATTTTCCTGCGGCAGCCATTCCAGTGAGCCGTTCACCTTAAAATGTTGGTGTTGATGCGCCTGCTGGCCTGCGGAACGGTAAAACTTGGTTGCACCGGGCGTAGTCAATAAGGCTGCGGCATGCGCATCGACATTCAGGGTGATATTCAGCCGGTCACCCCCGACCACACCGCCGGGCGGATGCAGCACATAGGCATGACAGACATCGCCTTCCGGATAGAATGGGCGCTGGATAGCTAAAGGTCCACGCTGGCGGCGCTCGGCCATTACTGTCTTTGCAGCGCGTGAACTGAAACGCAGCTCCAGCTCGGCCAGCCATGACTCTTTGGACGGGGCTTTATTCGTCTGCAGCAACGTTGCTGTGCTCACTCAAATCCTCAGCGTTTCGGTATATTATGCCGGGTGACGAACAGCTGAATTACCCAACGACTGACAAAAAATACCCCTATACCGATGATTAAGGTCATCACGATATGCAATAAAAAATGCAGTGTATTATTTTCAATCGGCATATGTCCGACCGGCCCGGCATGAGCAAACAGTTGCCCGGCCAGTACCAACAAAAAACCACCCGTCAATAGCTGCAAATAAGTCTTCATGAAAAAACTCCCGACTACGAATATCAGGACTTAATGCAGCTTTCGTGCCATTACTTACCGGTGTTTTAAAGGGAAAATCAGATCATCAGCAGGAACTTTAAGCACTATCCTGATGCATTTTAAAGAGCATGCACCACAAGAAAGCACAATGCTGTCAAATTAAATACAACCATACAGTCAGACTTAATCAGCCCTCACCCTGCCCCGGCATCATCCCGCACTGCCCCAGAATATCCTGCCACGCCTGCGTATGCCGCTGGCTGGCCTGTTGCCATTGCTGCCAGAGGCTATCGGTTACATCGAGAGAAACGACCTGCTGCTGCCAGACTTTCATAGCGGGTGGTACCGGAAGCTGCTGCATAATCTGCTGATGAATACTCAGCCAGTGTTGGCCTTCACGCTGTAGCTGCGCCATATACGGCTGCACCTGCCCGGCATAGTACTTCTGGAAAATATTGCGCAGAATCTCCGCCCGGCGCGGACGGTGTCCTTTGTGACAAAACGGCGCGCGTTGCAGGCGCTGCTCAATCGCCGCCGCCGTGCGCTCCAGTGTTTGCGTGGTGATACGCAGTGCGGGCAACAATTCCGCGCCATACTGACTGCTGTATAAGGCAAAGTACTGATCTTCCAGCTGCGCCAGCCAGTCCGGTAATTGTAACGGTTCCGCAGTAGCCAGCTTTGCCAGGGTCAGCAACTGCTCCATCGCTTGTAACTCATTGACCGGGCTTTCAGCCTGTGGCGAGAGTGGTGCTTTACCCAGCGCAAAATGCTGGCTGATTTCTTCGGAGGTGTAGATACCGTTCCAGATTTCCGCGGGCAGATACTGCTGTTTCAGGGCGTGAATCTCATCCAGACGCCGGATAAAATCCTTGTCCTGTTGAGTAGGTTTTTCCAGCTGCTGCATTTTAGTCCGGCACTGCTGCAGGGCAGCCATAAAACGCAGCTCGTAGATCATTTTCTGGCTCGGCAGCATCACCTTGCCCAGGGTCGAATTACGCTCAGCAATCAGCTTCATCATCCCGCATTGCTGAAAATCCCAGACCTCCAGCATGCCTTCGCGAATATCCACCGTGGGCAGAATACGTTCACGCCGCTCGGGTAAGACCGGGAAGTCCAGCGCTGCAGCCTCCAGATTCAACTCTACCGGTGTTTCCAGCACCGTGCCCATACTGTCCGCGTATTCTTCGAGCATCGCTTCCGCTGGCGAGCGATTACAGGCAGTTAATAAAAAAATACAGCCAAATAATACCCCGCAGCATAGAAAATGCACCATTTTTGATACAAGAATGGATAAATAATAGACCATAACTCCGGTAACCAGCTTAATGCACTCATAAAGTGCAACTGGGCATAATATTGATTAATAAACCAATTTCCTTAAAAAACCAAGGAAATAAAGCAAGATGCTATGATAATTCTGGTCATGAAATTTGCGAGATTCATGATCCGCCAATCTATCTTGGTATCACCAAAGGAGTAATTAAAATGAATAATCATCATGTAACCGTTGTCGTGCATATCGACGAAGAACTGCCGCTGCAGGAACGGCAAATACTGGAAGCCGACTTAGCCGGTTCCCGTGGCATCCATACCGCCCGTACCAACGAACAACGCCAGCATCTGATGCTGGTCGATTACGATGCGGGGCAAGTCCATTCCAGCCAATTGTTAAACGAGGTAAGGCAACACGGCTATCACGCACAGCTGGTAGGTTGGTAGGACTGTCATCATAACCTCTTCCCAAAAAAAACCGGGTGGCCAGCCAGTCAGAACTGGAAACCCGGTAGTAAGGGGAAAAGTGAAGCTAAATTATGATTGTCATCATGGCCTTAATACATTTCAAACGGCCTAAGGAAGGAAATCAGGCGATAACACGACTGACTCCGGTGCGGTAAACGGTGATGCCTTGTCCGGCGCACGGTTTTGCAGACCATTCAGGTCATAAATATTCTCGATTTTCTGCAATTGATTGTTACTTTTTTCAGCGACATACAGGTTCCTGCCGTCAAACGCCAGATCAACCGGATTACCCAGCAGAGTCTGCGCACCCGCCAGCTCCAGCCTCAGCTCAGTCACGCCCTCTGCTGATGAGGCATTCTCAATCACATAAATACGCCCGTCATTCGCCACTCCGGCATCACCGACATCAGACACAATCAGCCGGTCATGTTTTACATCATGAACAATGCCGTGAATATTACTGGCGCTGAAACCCGACTGGTCATCCGGATCAATAATCCGCGTGGCAACAGCCGGTTTACTCATCAGATAATCATCGAAAACCAGAATCGTGCCGTTGGTGGCAGCCACATACAGCCGGTCATGGTCGGGGTCATAATCCAGATCCCAGGGACGCTGATCACCCTGTAACATCGTCATAAACATGGGTTTGCTGTTACCGGTACCGCACAAGCTGAATACCTTAATGGCTCCGGGCGCTGCCCCGTTCAGGTCAGCCACCAGCACCAGGCCACGTTCACCGGCAATATCAATGCCTTTTGGTGCCACCAGCTGGGTATTGGCACCGATTAACTGCCGGTCAATACTGCCATTCAGGGCACCGCCATTGGCTCTGCTGGCCAGACGGTTCACAAAACTGAGCCCGCCAGTTGAAGGTGACCCGGCATCATCCATACTCACTACCGCATTACCATTCGCATCCAGCGAGAGGCTTTCCACAAACTGACCATTTAACACCGGCGTAAAGCTGCGCCCGATATTGTTCAGATCACGAGGCACCGCAAAAATCTGCTTACCGGCCCCACCGGCATTGCTGGTGACGTACAAACGACTGATAGTTTCACCGGACAAATCGCTGAGGTCAGCGTGCCAGTCATGCATCTGCTCATCCACCAGTAACGATTCCGGCGCGCTCAGCAAAAAGTCACCATCCGGTGCCACATTACCTTCCACACCGGCAGCAATATCCCGGTACAGCAACAAACGTCCACCGGCATTGGCTTTCTCGGCCACCAGCAGGTCATGACCAATCATCTGCAAATCCACCGGATTACCCAGATGTGTATCAGTCCCACGTAATGTCCGGTCAGGCGTCACCGCCCCCTGCAACGATGAGGCGGAGCCAAACACATAAATACTGCCATCATCCGCCGATGCCGGATCAGCCACATCCGAAACCACCAGCCGGTCGGCAGCAGCGTCATAAACAATACCGTGCATATTGCTGCTGGCCAGCGCATTGGCGGCCCTGAAAATATGAGTGGGCTGACTGTCTCCGGTGCGGATACGGGCCATGAAATTGGCGTAATAGGCGACATTACCATTGGTGGCCGCAACAAATAGCTTATCGCTGTCTTCATCATAAGCAACGTCCCATGCACCACTGTCACCAATATTGGCACGCGGAATGACAAACACCGGTACTGCTGTTCCGGCTGCCGACAAACTCACCAGACTAACAGCATTCTGAGCATCGCCGGTTTCAGCCGCGATGGCATAACCGGCTTTCTGCGCAATGGCAATACCTTTAGGGCTATCCAGCGCGGTGGTCAGCATCCGGCTGATGTCCTGCATCGGATAACCGGCGTTAGCCTCGGGAGAACAGGCAACACGAAGAGTACCCTGACCGCTCCCATTGATACCGGCCTGATAAAGACTGTGCCCCGCATCTTTGGCAATACCTTCTGCCAGAGAAAGGTTAATGGCCTGCTGCACATTGCCCGGGCCACTATCCTTATCAAAGGTATACTTATTGATCTTACCAAGATCACCACCGAGGTCATTTGCAACAAACAGCGTGCTCATATCGTTATTGTCGTCGTCATCATCATTACAGCCTGAGACCATCAATACTGATGTGCTGATAAATAACGGCAATAACCAATTTTTATGTTTGAAAGCCATATCATTTCTCCAATTGCCTGCGTCTGAATCCCGGAAAACGAAAAATAACCAAAAATAACCGGGTCTTGATTCTGACTACGCGACTTACTGGAAAAACGGATTCATATTTTTTTGAATTTTTGTCTTAACGTCCGGGCTTTACCCTATCTAAGCTGACAACACTTTTTATGCCGATGGCTTCACCATGCGCAGCGAGCGACGGCTACGCCACCAGCCCAGCATTACCTTTGACCGGCTCAGCAGCACCGCAGAAAAAATCAACAGACAGCCCAGAACCTGCACCACACTCATACCCTGCCCCAGCCAGAACAGCGCCAGTAAGGCCACCCACACCGGTTCCAGCAGTAAAATCAGCGCCACATTTACCGCACTGGTACGCCGCTGCGCCCAGCTCTGCAACATGAACCGTCCACAGGTAGAAATCAGTACCGACCCCAGAAAACTACCCAGGATTGCGGTGGATAAGCTGACGCTCCAGACTTCAAAAAACAGTGAAACCAGCAGAATCACGCCGCCCACCATTAACTGCTGCAGCGACACCAGCGCAAAAGCCGGGATACGCTGCGCCAGGGCACGATTCAGGTTCAGAAACAAAGCAAAACCGACCGCTGACAGCGCAAAAAACACCTCACCCAAGCCAAAGGCAAGCTCAGCATTCTGAAACAAACACAGCACCCCCAGTGAAGCTACCGGCAATGAGAACCAGTACAAACGATCGGGCCGCTCACCCCACCAAAAGGCCACCAGCGGCACCAGCAGGAAATTCAGACTAAGGAGAAAGGCACCGACCCCGACATGGACGCTGTATTTCAGGCCCAGTATCCAGAAAATGATTGCCACGGAGAATATCAAACCGGCAGGCAGACTGATGCGGACACCCGTCCAGCCCAGCTGTGACAGCTTTTGCCAGCCGAACGGCAACAGAATCAGTCCGGAGATAAAAAAGCGCAGCCCGATAAATAACAGCGGCGGCATACCCTGTAACACCGTGCCGGAAAACATCCAGCCGAGCGAAGCCAGAAAGGTGGCCAGCACCATGGCTAAATCGGCTTTGGTTTGTTCTGATGACATCGGATTCTCCAGGAGTTAGTGTTTTTGTGCAGCACAGCATTATCATCCTGCACCAACGAAAATGCCAGACCTGCAGCATCGCAACCGATTGAAAAAACCGAAACATAAACGCCCTGTATCGCTAAAAAACAACGCCTTTTGGCTTATATTTATAGTTACCGGCTATTACCCGGTAATGAGCCGGGGCATACCAAAGCGAGGAGAACAATATGCCTGATTCATTTATCAACCCACCGCCGGGTGACTATCCCGCCAATTACCGGCTTGGCATCATCGCCACAGTGGCAGGCGTGATTTTATTGCTGGCTGGTTTGGCTCTGGGCAGCGGATGGCTCACTACCTTATTGGCCAGTGCAGGGATTGGTCTGAGCATAGGGGGTATGGCGGTATTACGCACCGCTTATCTGAACCAGAAAAATGCCCGGAAAATGCGTAGCGGAGGCAAACAGTAATGGGCAGCTTTCCGGGTCTGACGCATATCGATTACCGTGACCTGCCGGATGGACGCTGGCAACCGGAAACGTTGTCTGACCAAGCCAATGCAGCAGGCAAACCACCGCGCCCCCTGCTGTATCTTTGGGTATTTGAGCGCCCGAATAGCTTATGCGGACAACTGGTTACCCATGGCTGGGCATTTCTCGGCCCGGTGCATTTGCTGGTGAGTCCGGTTATCCGTGCCAACACTCCGCTGGCAATTTCCAGACAGTTTATTGATCAGGCGGCACAGCAATTTAACCAAGCCAGTGGTCACTATCGCTGCCCGAAGCTGATTGATTATGAACACCGCCCTACCTATTACGGCTATCCAATCAACTACCTGTGGTGCACAGATAAAACCTGGGAATATGGCTTTCAGGTCATAGCAAAAAAATGCCATTATTTTGTTATGGATCTGAGCGCCCGCTCCCGTCCGGACGGACTGGTGACGGAGATTCACTACCTGTTCCGGCATGTACCACTGAGCCGGGTTATCTTCCTGCTGGATACTTATCGCACCAACGACCAATTGGTCAGCGCCTTTATCCGCGAGGCATGGGAAGCCATGCCTGCTGATGCGGTTAATGCGGGACGACTGGAGCCACTGACACTGATCCGTTATCAGAGCAGTTCAATGAAGTATCTGGCTCAGGCGACACTGAGCCTGTGGACGGGGAAAGCGAAAGTGCCGCTGGCGCAGCGGGCTGCGCAATGGGCGGGGTGGGTGTAGTATATGTCAGGAAATAAGGATCAAATGATGAATCAGAAGACGCATAGCAAAAGTAACCTGGCAAGATGCACCGACGATGAGCTGCGCCAAAAACTCATCTGCGAATCGCAGTCGCCGAATAGCATGGGCAAAGACCTGTTCGGCACTGGTAAACTGGTAGAAGCACCGACCAATCCTTTTAAAAAGCAGGTATGGGAGAAACTGCGTGTCAAACACGGCTACCTGGGTTGATACCGGCTTTTTAGTCGCGCTGTTTGCCAGTAACGACACCAATCATCAGGCAGCCATAACTTTCATGCAGGCCAATCCCGAACTGGAGTTGCATTCAGTCTGCCGGTGATTACGGAAACCGGCTTTTTTCTGGATGCAAATGGTAAACAGGCCCTGCTGCAATGGCTGGAACGCGGCGCAATGACCATGCATGAAATCACTGCTCAGGATCTGCCGCTGATTCGGCAGACTCTGGATAAATACCGCAATCTTGAACCGGACTTTACGGATGCTGTGCTGGTGACATTAGCTGACCTGTCGGCTATCCGCAGAATTCTGACGGTTGATGTAAGGGACTTTTCGGTGTACCGGTTTAGAGATGGGAACTCATTTGAAAGGTTATGGGTTTAATGCAATCTGCTTTTATTAGTTACTCGACCCAAAATGAAGCTGCTGTCATTCCGTATGAGAAGCGACTAATAGAGCTGGGCGTTAATGTCTGGCGGGATAAAAGCAATTTGCGTCAGGGACAATTGTCGCCGATGCGTCTGGGAGAAGCAATTGCTGAACAGGAGGCAGTGTTGCTGTTCTGGTCGGCGAATGCAGCGGCTTCGCATTTTGTCACGCTAGAGTGGAATACGGCGCTGGCCTTGCAGAAAAGCATTATCCCGGTGTTATTGGTCACTATGGCTGGGCGCAGTGGCGGCTTTGTTGATGAGTGCAATATTAGTCGTTCATTTTGATATGACCGAACAATGACCCTGATATCCTATGGCACATAGCTCAAAGTATATCATCAGCCGCCAGCTTTACTCGTATTGAAGCTTAAAATTATAAGCAGCTGGCAAGCCAGATCAGTTATCATAGCCACTTTTCAAATTTTGGTTGCCGGTCATGAAACACTCTGCTCCCCGGGTAGGATTTGTCAGCCTGGGATGTCCCAAGGCATTAGTCGACTCCGAACGCATTCTCACGCAGTTACGCTCAGAAGGTTATGAAATCAGCGGCAGTTATGATGATGCCGATCTGGTGGTGGTGAACACCTGCGGCTTCATCGACTCTGCTGTGGAAGAGTCACTGGAGGCCATCGGTGAGGCGCTGGATGAAAACGGTCAGGTGATCGTCACCGGTTGCCTCGGCGCGGACAGTGAAAAGGTACTGCAGGCTTACCCGAATGTACTGGCGGTCAGCGGGCCGCATGCCTACGAAGCGGTGATGAATTCCGTGCATGAAAACCTGCCGCCGCTGCATGACCCTTACACCGACCTGATTCCGCCACAGGGTATACGCCTGACCCCGCGCCATTATGCCTACCTGAAAATATCGGAAGGCTGTAACCACCGCTGCTCATTCTGCATCATTCCCTCCATGCGTGGTGACCTGGTTTCACGCCCGATCGGTGATGTATTGCAGGAGGCAGAAAACCTGGTTAATGCCGGTGTTAAGGAACTGCTGGTGATTTCACAGGACACCAGCGCCTACGGTATTGATACCAAATACCGTACCGGATTCTGGAATGGCCGCCCGGTTAAAACACACAGCCAGCAATTAGCTGAAGCACTGGGCGAGATGGGCGTCTGGGTACGCCTGCATTATGTCTACCCTTACCCGCATGTGGACAAGCTGATTCCGCTAATGGCCGACGGCAAAATTCTGCCTTATCTGGACATTCCGTTTCAGCATGCCAGCCCGGAAGTGCTGAAAAACATGCGCCGCCCCGCTCATGCCGAAAAAGTGCTGGATCGTATCCGCCAGTGGCGTGAAACCTGCCCGGAAATTGCCATCCGCAGCACCTTTATTACCGGCTTCCCCGGCGAGACTGAGCGGGACTTTGACATCCTGCTGGAGTTTCTGCATGAAGTACAACTGGATCGGGTTGGCGCCTTCACCTACTCAGCAGTAGACGGTGCGGCAGCGAATGAACTGCCCGGCGCTGTACCGGAGGAAGTTAAGGAAGAGCGTCTGGAACGGTTTATGGAAACCCAGGCTGAGATCAGTGCGGCCCGCCTTGGCAGAATGATTGGCAAGGAGCTGGATGTATTGGTGGATGCGGTGGCAGAAGGACAGAGTATTGCCCGCAGCTATCGCGATGCACCGGAAATTGATGGTGAGGTGCTAATTGACGGCGTGGAGCTGCCGGTGGGTGAGTTCGCCAAAGTGAAAATTACGCATGCGGATGAGCATGATTTGTGGGCGGAGCTGGTAAGGTAATCCCCCCATCCCCGACCCTTACCCCCACAAGGGGGGAAGGGAGTTTATCCGGTCTAAAAACACCGCGAAACTCATCTGCAATATGACTTCAGGCTCCTTCCCCCCTTGCGGGGGAAGGCTGGGATGGGGGGATGAATAATCCTTAACGACTCGCAAAATTACTGCGCGCTCCCCAGTAAACCCACTTCACCAGTTCATCATGCGCATCCATGCCTTTACTGCGTGCTTTTCCGTCATTATGCAGGATAGACACCACGTAGGTTTGCCCGTTGGAAGCCTGCACATAGCCGGCCAGACCACGTACATCGCGCAGGGTGCCGGTTTTGAAACGCCCGCGCCCGGCCAGACCGCTTTTCTTCATCCGGTTACGCATCGTACCGTCCACACCCAGTACCGCCAGCGAGTTCATATAATCATTCCGCCACGGACTGTTATAGGCATCCACCAGCATCTCACCCAGATGGCGCGCTGAAATACGGGAAATCCGGCTCAGCCCGGAACCATTTTCGATACGCAGTTCCGGGAAACGCAGCCCCCTGCTTTCCAGAAAATGGCCGATCACCTGAGCACCATTGCGCGGTGTACCGGCAGAATTAGTACCCTTTGCCCCGATGGTCAGCATTACCTGACGCGCCATGACGTTATTACTGTCTTTATTGATCGTTTGCATGATCTGACGCAGCGGCTGTGAGTGGTGGCGATGCACCAGCTGAGCATTCTGCGGCGTTACCCCCTGACGAAAACGTCCCTGCATACCCTTACCCATACGTCCAACCCAGACTTTCCAGAAGGCGCCAAACAGATTTTTGTTCAGGTCAGCACGGGCACCGGAATTTGCCGGCATACGCGAGCTGGAGCGCTGCACACGCTTGGCCAGATTGGTAAACTGATAATCACTTCTGCGCTCCTGATACAGCAATGCACCCGGCAGGGCATTGTAAGCCGCCTTGGACTTACCATCGAAAGCACCGGGATGACTGTGAGGAACATTAAAATAGCTGGTATCCGCAACCAGATTCCCGGCAATATTCTGGATACCCCGGTTGCTTAGCCCCTGCAGCAATTGCGTCAAATCGGCCTCATCGAAGTCCGGATTGCCATAGCCCTTGATAATCACATCGCCCTGCAACGTGCCTCTGACCACCGGGCCGGTGGTATAAATCTCAGTCGGCCAGCGATAATCCGGCCCCAATACACCCAGTGCCGCATAAGTCGTCACCAGTTTCATGGTCGACGCAGGACTACGCGGCGTATCAGCAGATGCGGTCAATACCGCCGGGCCGTTACCGTTAGCCGGGCGCACATAAGCACTCATGCCACCGGATGACACCCCGCGCAGGCGCAGACTGGCTAAAACCGGTGCCGGTAAACCATTAAGGCGACCCTGTCCCTGATACAGCTTTGCCTGTGGTGCCTGAAAACTCGCATATTGCTGCCCTCTGGCCTGAGGCTGTTGTCTTTGCTGCTGAGCCAACTGCTGCTGACGTGCCTGCTGTTGTGCCAGACGCTGCTTTTCCGCAAACGCCTTGCGCTGTTCGGCCAGGCGACGCTGCTCGGCGGCTTCAGCCTGTTTACGCTGCTGCTCTGCCTCAAATTTACGCTGATACTGCAACCTTGCCAGACGCTGCTTTTCTGCGGCAAGTTTCTGCTCGGCCAGACGCATCTGCTCGGCCTTGTATTGCTGGTTATAGCGCTCACGGGCAATACGCTGCTTCTCTGCCTCATAGCGCTGCTGGGCTTCCTGTTGCTGGCGGGTATTTTCCTGCTCCCATTTTCGGCGCTGTTCAGCAGCCTGCTGCTCACGCATCGCATATTGCTGGGCACTGGCCTGCTCTTCCTGCTGCACGATATAACGGGCACTGGCATCGCTGTATCCCTGCAGCGGATCTGCTGCGGGTACGGTATGCGGGGAGCGGACATTATTCGTTCCACAAGCCGCCAGTATGACTGAGCATAGGGTTATGACACCGGTTCGCTTAACTAACATCTGAAGCCTCGATCATTTGTGTTTTATATTTTTCCACCGATAGCCTAAATGGGCTGTCTGTTTATTACAAGCCCTGAAAGCCCTGTGCTGCCTGTATATTTTGAATAAAAGCTATCGGAAGTATTTTGCTCCGACTACCACTGAGCAGGCGGTCAGAAACAGATAAAACAGGCAAGCTACCCAGACTCTGCCACAATCCGATAAACTGACGATGAATTTAAGGCTAAAATCGTTATTAATTTTTAAATAAAAGGCCGATCCGGCTCACAAGGACAATAAGCAGGGATGATCATGATGAATAAAACAGGACTCACTTTTTTCGTGGCAACAGGTTTGCTGCTGCTTTCCGGTTTGGCTCAGGCTGTTGACTGCAACGCGGTCAGGGCAAAATACAGCTGTCCGGCAGATAAAAAATTTCCCCTGCATCTCAGTTTTGACGATGGCCCGGCACTGCAGACCACGGATGTACTGGACGCTCTGCGCCATGAGCAGGTACCGGCCACCTTTTTTGTGCTGGCCGAAAAAATTGATTGCGGGCGTATTCTGCAGGAGTGCAAAAAGACTGATCCGGCCACGGCGGATGATGGCAGCCAGTGCCTTGAATACCGGCAGTGCCAGTTACGCAGCACCATCCTGAGCAAAGCTAAACAGGACGGTCACATGATTGGCTCACACTCCTATTCCCATCTGCGTTACTCCGGCCTGCCCCCGGAATTAATGCAACGCCATTTCCGCGCTTCAAAACGCTTGCTGGAACCGTATTTCACCACTGAACCCGCGCTGTTTCGCCTGCCTTACGGCGATGGCTGGTTTAACCGTAAGGAGAAAGCTCACGTACTCCAGGCGCTGGATGAGATGGGTTTTATGCACGTGGACTGGCAATTATCCGCTTTTGACTGGGATACCAGGAATCAGGAAGGCGATAAAATTCTGGACAATGTGCTGGAACAGGTCTGCTCGCGCAAAAACGGTGGCATCGTCCTGTTCCACGACGGCATGGACAATAAAATGCATGAAGGCCGTTTGTTCACCACCACCAATATTGGCAAGTGGATTCCGGCTATGCGTTGCGCGGTGGACTTCAAGCCGCTGGACTATTTTCTGAAAGGCTATCAGCCCAAACAAACCGTTAATTGATGAGTGAATTTTATGGGTGTTATGAATGAACTCTCTCTGGCGACGATCCACGCGGCGGCGGTACGGCTGCAAAACCGTATTGTGCACACACCTCTGCTGGAGTCCGGGCTGCTGAATGAACAGCTGGGCGGGCGGGTCTTATTCAAGGCTGAATGCCTGCAATACACCGGCTCGTTCAAATTCCGTGGTGCGCTGAATAAAATCTCGCAACTCACAGAAGAACAGAAGCAGCGGGGTGTGGTCGCCTACTCATCCGGCAATCATGCCCAGGGCGTGGCCGCCGCCGCACTAGCCGCCGGGATTCATGCCAAGATTGTGATTCCGGCGGATGCACCGGCCCTGAAAATTCAGAATACCCGTGACTATGGCGCAGAGGTGATTTTGTATGACCGCCACACCGAAAGCCGTGAAGCCATTGGCCGCGATATTGCGGAACGGGAAGGCAGGGTTCTGGTTCCGCCGTATGATGACTATGACATTATGGCCGGTCAGGGTACGGCGGGACTCGAAATAGCTGAGTCGCTGGCTGTGATGGGTATTGAGGCTGATGCACTGCTCTGTCCCTGTGGCGGCGGCGGGCTGATCGCCGGAGTGTCAACCGCTATTAAAGCCCTGTCACCACGCACCGCCGTTTATGCGGTGGAACCGGAAGGTTTTGAAGATACACAGCGCTCATTACTATCAGGACGACGTGAACAAAACGCGACACAAGGTGGCTCCATTTGTGACTCGATTGTGACACCGCAACCGGGGGAGCTGACCTTTGCGGTGAATCAGCACACCTTAACCGCTGGTTTGGTGGTGGATGAAGCTGCCGTGAAGCAGGCTATGCAACTGGCGTTTTCGCGCCTGAAGTTGGTGGTGGAGCCGGGTGGTGTTGTTGGTCTGGCAGCTCTGCTTAATGGGCAGTACGATCCGGCGGGCAAAACGGTTGTGGCGGTGTTGTCGGGTGGGAATGTGGATCTTGAGACTTTTAATCAACTTTGTCAGGAGCCTGACTGATGAATAGTGACCCTATTGTAGAAGAAATCCACAAAATTCGTGAAGCCCATGCCGAGAAGTTTGACAATGACCTGCATAAGATTTGTGAGGATGCCCGCCTGCGGCAACAGCGTGAAAACCGGACAGTGGTGAAGCGACCAGCACGAAAGCCAGTAGTTCAGCCTGAGGTTGCATAGCTGGCCTCAAGCCGCCTCTGAATGCATTTCTTCCCTGATAACCCGACGTAATGTTTCTTCCAAAGACTCATTTTCCTGCTGTTTGATATGGGTCTTTAATGCATCATTGATCAGTGATTGATAACTGCCACCGCCAGCAACTTGGGAACGGAACCAGTCAATGACTTCCGGGTCGAGGCGAATGGTGATTTTTTCCTTGTTGGTTTTGGCGATGGCTCCGCGTTTGCCGTTTGAGAAATCGTAATGGTCTTTCATAATCCACCTGCATACTGTCTGCGTTCTTTTGCGAAGTCTATGCCGTGTTATCTCCACTGTCACCTGGGCAGAACTGATATTCGGCGTAGAACGTTCAACCAATGCACAGCGCAATCAGGCTGATATTGATGGTATGGCTGCACGGCTGACTGTACTCGACTTTGATGCAAAAGCAGCAACACATTTTGGCCAGATCAGGGCTGAGTTATATGCTGCCGGAAAACCGATCGGGCCTTACGATATGATGATCGCGGGACATGCACGGGCGGAAGGGTTGATTCTGGTAACAAATAACACACGGGAGTTTGAACGGATTCCAGGGCTGCGCATTGAAAACTGGATGTAAGTCTTCCATATCTCACTCCCCCGCCTAACCTCTATTGCACTAATTCACACAACTAAGTATCAACTCCGCAAAATAGTATCATCCTTTAGAGATAGGGTATTAGGCAGGAATTCATATTCAGTGCTACGATTTCTCCTGAAATGAGCTTCAAATCACTTTTTTATGCATTAGCGTATTAGTGGCGTCATTATATTCAGCTGGGTTTAGCTCATTGTTCATTGTAGTGAAAAAGAAACTATTGACATGTAAATCATCGAGGTAGTATTTTTATTCTTTACACATGTAAATTATTGGAGGAGATTGTGTTAATTAAAAAATCTTTAAATACAGCCATCGTGGCTGCACTCGGGTGCTTTGCTACTGTTCAAAGCGCATCTGCTGAAGAAATTACCGTCGCAACCGTAAATAACGCTGACATGATCACCATGCAGGAGCTTGCGCCTGAGTGGGAGAAGGCAACCGGTAACAAAATCAACTGGGTTGTTCTGGAAGAAAATGTTCTGCGTCAGCGTACCACGACTGATATCGCCACCGGTGGCGGCTCTTTCGATGTCATGTTTATCGGCGCATACGAAACTCCAATTTGGGGAGCTAAAGGCTGGCTGACTCCTCTGGATGATTTTGCTGAAGATGCTGATTATGATTTTGAAGATATTTTTCAGCTAGTCAGAAACGGCCTGTCTGCAAAAGGCAGTGTTTATGCGGTACCTCTCTACTCTGAGACATCATTCACTTTCTATCGCACGGATCTGTTTGAGAAAGCAGGTATCGAAGTACCGACCGAGCAAATCACCTACACTGAGTTTGCCGAAATGGCAGCCAAGCTGCATGACCCGGACAACGGCATTTACGGCACATGCCAGCGGGGTAAAGCCGGTTGGGGTGAAAACATGGCTTTCGTCGGCACACTTGCAAACGCTTTTGGTGCCCGCTGGTTCGACATGGACTGGAACCCGCAGCTTGACTCTCCGGAATGGAAGGCTGCGATTAACTATTATGTTGACCTGATGAATAAATCAGGCCCTCCGGGTGCTTCTGCGAACGGCCACAACGAAAACCGGGCTCTGTTCAAAGAAGGCAAGTGCGCTACCTGGGTTGATGCAACATCAGCAGCAGGTGATGTCCGCAACCCTGAAACTTCAGAAGTTGCCGATAAAACCGACTTTTTCAAAGCACCGAAGGAAGTCACTGATAAAGGTACGGGCTGGTTCTGGTCCTGGGCACTGGCTATTCCACAGAGCTCCAAGAAAGTCGATACTGCCAAGGACTTCCTGAAGTGGGCGACATCTAAAGAGTATTTCGAGAAAGTCGGAGAAACAAAGGGTTGGGTCGCTGTGCCAAGCGGTACACGTAAATCCATTGAAGAAGATCCGCGTCGCCTGGAAGCCGCTCCTTTCGCCAAGACTGTTGTAGATGCGATCCTGTCTGTAGATCCTGCAGATCCGACACGTGACGAAGTACCGTATACCGGCGTTCAGTTTGTTGCGATTCCTGAGTTCCAGGGTATTGGTAACTATGTGGGACAGCAGGTTGCAGGAGCACTGTCCGGTTCTCAATCTGTTGATGAAGCACTGGCAAACTCCCAGAAGTTTGCTGAACGTGAAATGAAGAAGGCTGGTTACATCAAGTAACTTTCTGCCTGAATGATCGAATCAGCCTGTTTCAGGCTGGTTCGGTTCACTTAGCCTTACGGGCATACACAAAGGTTATCTGGTTCTGGTTTTTGCTGAGAATTTTTACCGTGCCCTCTATGTTGCCCCTTTTTATTCTCTAAACTATTCAGAGGTAAGCGAAACGATGGCTACCCAGCACTCACGGGCATCTGCCCGTCTCATGATATCGCCATCTGTCATCCTCCTTCTCGGGTGGATGTTGGTGCCGCTGTGCATGACGCTCTACTTTTCTTTTCTGCGCTACGATCTGCTATCGCCAGGTACAGAAGCTTTTAACGGATGGGATAATTATTACTATTTCCTGACCGACCCCAGCTTTAAAGATGCCATTATCAATACGCTGACTTTAGTAGTGAGTGTACTGATTATTACCGTCGGTGGCGGTATTGCCTTTGCACTGTTACTGGATCAGCCCATGTGGGGACAAGGCATCGTGCGTATTTTAGTAATAGCCCCTTTCTTTGTGATGCCGACGGTATCGGGTCTGGTCTGGAAAAACATGTTTATGAATCCGGTTAACGGGATATTCGCCCATATTTCACTGGCATTAGGCATGGAACCCTTTGATTTCCTCGGGCAGGCACCCTGGGGATCGATAATCTGGATGGTCAGCTGGCAATGGCTGCCCTTTGCCACGCTGATCTTATTAACCGCTTTCCAGTCGATGGATCAGGAACAACTGGAAGCTGCTGAGATGGATGGCGCCGGCTGGTTAAGCCGTTTCTGGCACATTATGCTGCCACACATATCACGTGCGATTACCGTCGTCATCCTCATCCAAACCATTTTCTTACTGTCAATTTTTGCTGAAATTCTGGTAACCACCAACGGTGGCCCGGGTACAGCAACGACTAACCTGACCTATCTGATCTATGTGCAGTCACTGCTGCAGTTTGATGTGGGTGCCGGTTCCGCCGGTGGTGTTATCGCCATCATTCTTGCCAACATTGTTGCGATCTTCCTGATGCGGATGATCGGCAAAAACCTGGATAACTAAGTTATGGCCCGTGCAATTACCAGCAAACGCAAAGCGATTAACACAGCCGTTGCCTGGACGCTTGGCATCCTGATGTTCTTTCCCATTTTATGGATTGTGATTCTGTCATTTAAAACAGAGCTTGATGCGGTACGCGGACCGATCGATGTCTTAATGTCAGGCTGGACGATGGAAAGCTACGAAGCAGTCCAGATACGTTCCGATTATTTCAAACACTTTAGTAACTCGGTGATTATTGCACTGGGTTCAACACTTCTTGGCTTGTTGGTGGCTGTTCCGGCTGCCTGGGCGATGGCTTTTGTTCCCGGCAAACGCACCAAAGATGTATTGATGTGGATGTTATCGACCAAAATGCTGCCCCCGGTTGGCGTATTAATTCCGATCTATTTGTTGTTCAGGGATACAGGTTTACTGGATACACGTATCGGATTGGTACTCGTACTGATGCTGATTAACCTGCCGATTATTATCTGGATGCTCTACACCTATTTTAAGGAAATACCCGGTGAGATTCTCGAAGCGGCACGTATGGATGGTGCATCACTGGGCAAGGAAGTGCTGTATGTGCTAACACCGATGGCTCTGCCGGGAATTGCTTCAACCATGTTGTTAAATATTATTCTGGCCTGGAATGAGGCATTCTGGACGCTCAACCTGACGGCAGCAAATGCGGCACCACTAACTGCCTTTATTGCCAGTTACTCAAGCCCTGAAGGCTTGTTTTACGCCAAACTCAGCGCAGCCAGTGTCATGGCCATCGCACCGATTCTCATTATGGGTTGGTTCAGTCAAAAACAACTTGTCCGCGGACTCACCTTCGGCGCCGTGAAGTAAGGAAATACAATATTATGGGACAGATAACACTTAAGCAGGTCAGTAAATCATTCGGTGATGTTGAAGTCATTCCCCCTTTGGATCTGAGCATTGAAGAAGGCGAGTTTGTTGTATTTGTCGGGCCTTCCGGCTGTGGTAAATCAACGCTGCTGCGCCTGATTGCCGGTTTGGAAGACGTGACCTCCGGCGATGTTGAAATTGATGGCCAGAAAGCGACCACATTACCACCGGCAAAACGCGGGCTGGCTATGGTATTTCAGTCATACGCACTTTATCCGCACATGTCCGTTCGCAAGAACATTGCCTTTCCGTTAAAGATGGCTGGCATGGACAAAGCAGAGCAGAATCGCCGGGTTGCTGAGGCAGCGCGGGTACTGAACCTGACCGACTATATTGACCGCAGACCGGGTCAGCTATCCGGGGGGCAGCGCCAGCGTGTGGCGATAGGACGTGCGATTGTGCGCGAACCATCGGCCTTCCTGTTTGATGAGCCTTTATCCAATCTTGATGCCGCTTTACGTGTCGGCATGCGGCTGGAAATTTCAGAGCTGCATAAACGCCTGAAAACCACCATGATTTATGTGACCCATGATCAGGTGGAAGCAATGACCATGGCTGACAAAATTGTTGTATTGCGGGCAGGTAATATTGAACAGGTCGGCAGCCCGCTGGAGCTATACCGCAAACCACGTAATACTTTTGTGGCAGGGTTTATCGGCTCACCGAAAATGAACCTTATTGACGGCGATAAAGCGGCGGCCTTCAATGCCGTCACTATCGGCATCCGGCCTGAGCACATCACTGTTGCAACGGACTCCGGTGACTGGGAGGGCACGGTAGGTGTTTCGGAGCATCTGGGGTCTGATACCTTCTTGCGGGTCAGCTGTGACGGACTTGAAGAACCGGTCACAGTCCGGGTGAGTGGTGAAGTAGAACTGAATTATGGTGACAAGGTATTTTTAAGCCCTGATCCCGCCAATCTCCATCGATTTAATGCACAAGGATTAAGAGTAGAATGAAACGCTTGCAAGGAAAGTGCGCTTTAATTACCGGCTCAGCACGTGGTATAGGCCTGGCATTTGCCAAAAAATATATTGAAGAAGGTGCAAAAGTAGCCATAGCGGACATCAATATTGAATTGGCAACTAAAGTCGCCGCTGAGCTTGGAGATGCAGCTATCGCTGTTCATATGGATGTGTCCCAACAGGAAAGTATTGATAGCGCTGTCGCAGAAACGATTCAAAAACTGGGACAGATTGATATTTTAATCAATAATGCCGCCATTTTTTCGGCAGACCCGATCATTGATATTAAACGCGAAGACTATGAGCGTGCATTTGCGATTAATTTTGCGGGCACCTTATTTACCTTGCAGGCCGTTGCCAGACACATGATTGAGCGCGGACAAGGCGGTAAAATTATCAATATGTCGTCACAAGCGGGACGCCGTGGTGAGTCTCTGGTTGCCGTTTATTGTGCCAGCAAGGCGGCCATCATCTCCCTGACCCAGTCAGCCGGTATGAACCTGATTCAGTATGGCATTAATGTTAACAGCATCTCTCCGGGTGTTGTCGACGGTGAGCACTGGGATGGGGTTGATGCATTCTTTGCCAAACATGAAAACAAGGCTCCGGGGCAGAAAAAGAAAGAAGTGGGCGAGAGTGTCCCCTTCGGACGCATGGGTGTCGCGGAAGACCTGACCGGAATGGCTGTTTTTCTGGCCTCTGATGAGGCTGAATACATTGTTGCACAAACCTACAACGTCGATGGCGGCCAATGGATGAGCTGATGAAAACTTTAAAATTATCTGAACAAGCACTGCCGGAATTATCTGCGGCAGTTGCAGTACCTGCGTATGATCGTCAGGCACTGAGTGCCGGTATTATTCATATCGGCGTCGGTAACTTTCACCGTGCCCATCAGGCTTATTACCTTGACCGTTTATTTGCAGAAGGTATTGATCTGGATTGGGCAATCATCGGTGCAGGTATTAAACCCTATGACAGCAATATGCGTGACCGGCTGGCACAGCAGGACTGGCTTACTACGCTGGTGGAGCTGGATCCGGATCAGTTATCCGCAAAAGTCATTGGTTCGATGATCGACTTTTTACCGGTCGATGCCGGCGGATTAATTACCGCCCTGTCAGATGCGCAGATTCGTATTGTATCGCTGACGGTCACGGAAGGTGGCTATTTTGTGGACGCCAAGACAAATGGATTCGACCGTCATCACCCTGAGATTCAGGCAGATGTAAACAATCCTGACAGCCCGCAAACCGTATTCGGAATCCTCCTCGCAGCGCTTGTAGCCCGCCGGGCTGCAGGCGTTGCACCTTTTACGGTCATGTCTTGTGACAACCTCCCGGAAAACGGGCATGTCACCCGTCAGGCTCTGTTAGGCTTAGCAGAATTAATTGATCCGGAGCTATCCGGATGGATAGCAGAGCATGTCGCCTTTCCAAACGGCATGGTCGACTGTATTGTTCCGGCTACCACCAACCGTGAAATAAAACTGGTTGAGGAAGAGTTTGGTGTAATCGATCAGGCACCCGTCACCAGTGAATCTTTCCACCAATGGGTACTGGAGGATCATTTTCCTAACGGCAGGCCTGCTCTGGAAAAAGTGGGCGTCCAGTTCGTCGATGATGTCCGGCCTTATGAGTTAATGAAGCTGCGCATACTTAATGGCGGACACGCCATTATTGCCTATGCTGCCGGCCTGCTGGATATCGTCTATGCACATGAGGCGATGGAGAACCCGTTGATCAGTGCTTTTCTGGAAAAAGTCGAGCGTGAAGAGATCCTGCCCATCGTTCCTCCGGTACCGGATACGTCATTAGAAGACTATCTCGACCTGATCAGAACACGCTTTGCCAATCCACGGATTGGGGATAGAATCCAGCGCCTTTGTCTGGACGGCTCAAACAGACAACCCAAATTTATTATCCCGTCGATTGCGGATCATCTGCAGCAGGATAACATTCCAACCGGTCTGGTTCTGGAAAGCGCCTTATGGTGCCGCTATTGTCAGGGTGTGACCGATGGAGGTAACACGATTGCGCCCAATGACCCTAACTGGGAGCGCTTACAGGAATATGCTGCCAGAGCCGCCAAAGATCCCGGCGTATGGCTGGACATGCACGATATCTACGGTGATCTGGGGCAGAATACTGCGCTGCGCGGGCGATTTACAGAACTGCTCAACCACATAGCCACCCACGGGGTTAAAGCCAGTTTAGAGGCTTATTTGAACCAGTCTGTTTAATACTTGAAAACTGCCCGGATGCAGTGATGGAGATGCTGTGGAAGCTGTACTTTATGAGGCTTTAGGTAAATCGGGGATTCAACAAATTGAAAGCCCCCCGCTGCAAGCGACAGAAGTATTGGTGCAAACCAGGGCCAGCGGGGTTTGCCATACCGACATTGACGTGTTGTACGGGCGCTATGGCAACTCAACGTTTCCGTTGGTTCCGGGCCATGAATACGCTGGTGTGGTCACTGAAATTGGCAGCGATGTTAAGCATGTCAATGTTGGTGACCGTGTTGTAGTTGATCCGAATTTTAGCTGCGGTCATTGTCCGGCCTGTCAGAAAGGTTTAAGCAATTTATGCGAAACGTTAGGCGCCTATGGCGTCACCAAAAACGGTGGCTTTGCTGAGTTCAGTGCAGTTGATGCCGGAAATGTCATTCCAATCGGTGATATGGATTTTAGTCTGGCAGCCCTGGCTGAACCTATGGGCTGCGTACTTAATGGCGTCGGAGCAATTGGTACAGAGGGCGTCAAATCAGCGTTGATTTTTGGTGCAGGCCCGATCGGGCTGTTGATGGCTATTGCGCTGCGTACACGGGGTATCGGTGATATTACGCTGGCCGATCTGGATCAGAGCCGCCTGGAACTTGCTGAATCCATGGGTTTTATACCGGTTGCCAGTGGTTCTGAAGCGTTGGCACAATACAGGCAAAGCACAGATCTGGTGGTGGATGCAACGGGAGTGGCCAGTGTTGCTGAGTCTTTAATTAATTATGCAGCCAACGGTGGCAAGGTTTTATTTTTTGGCGTCTGTGCGCCTGATGCCAAAATCGCTGTTTCACCGTTTGAAGTATTCCGGCGGCAAATTACGTTAGCGGGCGCACATTCGCTTAACCATAACCTCCCGGAAGCGCTGGCTGCCATCAGAGGATTTGGTGACACTATCAGGCAGGTCATTTCACATCAGGTACCACTGGCAGAAATCCCGGACTTTCTTGGAAAAAACAAGCCACAGAAAACCCTGAAAGTTCAGGCTGTCTGGTAGGCTTTTGGTTATGGGACGACATGAGTAAAGCAAAAACAGTTATCCGTACCATGCAGGAGTTTTCCGAGTACGTCGGGGTTTCCAGACCAACAGTATCCAAATTCTTCAGTGACCCTGCTTCGGTCAGAGCGAATACCCGGAAAAAACTTGAGAGTGCCGCCAAAGAACTGAGTTTCCAGCCCAATATGCTGGCTGTAAATTTCAAGAGAAAAAAAACCAACCTGATCGGTGTCATCATCCCAGATGCCACCGATCCTTTTTACGCCTCCCTCACCCAACAGGTGACTCACATCGCAGATCAGTCAGGGATGATCACCATTGTGCTGGGCTCGGATGGTGACAATGAGCTGCAAAGCCGCTCTATTTCTACAGTCATGGGCATGCAGGTAGCCGGGGTCATTTTTGTACCGACGACTCATACTGAAAAAAACCAGCAGGAAATTACCCGGCTGATTAATACTACACCTACCGTGTTTGTGGACACGTATACCGACTTAGCTACTCACTTTGTCGGCACAGACAACACACAATCCATCACCCTCATTGTTGAATATCTGCTGCGTTCGGGTAGTCCGCCCTGTTATTTTCCGATGCCACTGGTTAATAGCAATGCTGTTCTGCGCTATGAAACATACGCAGCAGTCATGCAAAAAGCAGGTTATGAGCCCAGGCTGGTACCCACTGATGACAGCCTTAACTGGAACTTTGAAGCCTGGGCCTGTCAACAGGCACAGAAAGTACTGGAAAATGGCGGCTTCCCCACCAGCACAATTCTTTGTGCGAATGACCGCATTGCCTATGGGGTAATGGCGGCGTGCCATGCAGCCGGATTAAAAATAGGCCGGAACGAAGACGATGACCTGCGTATTGCCGGCCATGATGATCATCCGCTGGCCCGTTATACCTATCCCCCGCTGACCACGGTACGCCAGAACACGGCAGATATTGCGTCAATAGCAACAGAAATGCTGTTGGAAATGGTGCAGGCTCAAAATCCCCTGACACCTGAAAAAACTTTGTTGGACAGTACTCTGCAATTAAGAGACTCCGCGTAACCCGGAGCAAGGAGGCCACTAAAGTGAGTCATATTTCAAATCCGCTTTCGAACGCAGAAATGGGTGCAACCATCACCATTGGAGAAATTCTGGTTGAAATCATGTCCACCACAAAAGGCCGGGGCTTCCTGGAAGCTCAGCCATTAACCGGACCTTTTCCCAGCGGTGCACCCGCCATTTTTATTGACCAGGTCGGCAAACTTGGACAGAAATGCGGCATTATTGCTGCAGTAGGCAATGATGATTTTGGTCAGCTGAACATAGACAGACTGCGTGCTGACGGGGTCGATGTTTCGGCGATTAGTGTGCTGAACGACACCCCTACCGGTTATGCTTTTGTACGTTACCGTGACGATGGTGACCGTGACTTTGTCTATAGTATCGCTACATCGGCTGCCGGAAAAATCCAAAGCAATAAGGCAATAGATAAGCTGATAGAAAGTGCCGGTCATTTACACATCATGGGCACGGCACTGACCTTACCCGGCGCCTGGCCCATTGTGCAACAGGCACTGACAGCCATAAAAACCAAAGGGGGCTCTGTTTCCTTTGACCCCAATATGCGTAAAGAACTTAATCAATCCGCTGAAATTGCACAACGTGTGGCCTACCTGCTCGACCATGCAGATTTATTTATGCCATCCGGAGATGAAGTGTCTTTGCTCGGTGAAGGAAGGGACATCCGGCACATTATTCAAGCCTGGCTTGAGGGTACCAACAAAGAAGTGGTGCTGAAACAAGGTGCGAAAGGTGCAGTTTGTTTCCGCGATGGCATGTCCGTAGAGCGTGCGGCTATTCCTGCTGTTGAAGTCGATCCGACAGGAGCAGGTGATTGTTTCGGGGCCACTTATGTCAGCTGTCGTCGCCTGGGATACTCACCTGAGCAGGCACTCGATTTTGCAAATGCAGCCGGTCATTCTGCTGTTTCAAAGCAGGGGCCAATGGAGGGTAACTGTGGATTTGCTGAGTTACAAAAAATTCTGGATGCAAACTGATGAGGAATTATTCAGCCATGCTTATAACCGCCCGCTTTCGGCTTATTTCCAATAGAGCAATCACATCATGAATTACCTTCAGCACCTGATTCAGTCTAACCTCCGGGATACCGGAGCTTGCAGCCCGTCTGTCTGCTCAGCTCAACCTGATGTACTGGCCGCCTCATGCTTATTGGCCAAAGAGTATGGCCGTGATCTCATCATTGAAGCTACCAGCAATCAGGTAAATCAGTTCGGCGGCTATACCGGCATGCAGCCTGCTGACTTTATTGAATCAGTACAAAAGATCGCTGACTCAGTGGGCTATCACCGGGAGCGGATCGTATTCGGTGGCGACCATCTCGGCCCTCAGTCCTGGCGCAAAGAAACGGCTGAAACCGCCATGAACAAAGCCGGGGATATGATGGCGGCCTATGTAAAAGCAGGCTTTACCAAAATTCACCTGGATTGCTCTGAAGGCTGCTCAGGCGAACCCGCACAGGTCTCGGATGCCGTATCTGCAACACGGGCAGCGGAATTAGCTACAGTTTGCATACAAAATGCGCCTGATCCTGCGGCATTATCGTTTATTGTCGGCACAGAAGTACCACCACCCGGCGGTGCACGACCTGAAGACGAACACAACGGCATCCGGCCCACCACAGCACAGGCCGCCAGAACCACACTAAATGCCCAGAAAGCTGCTTTCGATGCCACAGGAAATACCGATTTATGGCAACAGGTTGTCGGTTTGGTGGTTCAGCCCGGAGTGGAATTTTCACCGGGTAGCATTGATCATCTGGATATCAGTAGCCCTGACCTTTTATCCGCGATTTTACCGGACTATCCGGGTATCTGTTTTGAGGCACACTCGACAGATTATCAACACCCCGAAGCCTTTTCTGAATTGGGAAAGCGCCATTTCGCTATCCTGAAAGTAGGCCCGGCACTGACTTTTGGTTACCGTGAAGCAATTTATGCACTGTCGGGCCTTGACCAATGGCTAAACGGTTTACCTCATATCAGTGAGCTGATGGAGGCGAAGATGCGCGCCAACCCGCAATACTGGCAGGGACACTATCAACCAGAGGATGACAACGAACTCCGCAATCTCCTGCATTTTAGTTATGCAGACCGTATTCGTTATTATTGGGGAGAGCCTGAAATTATCAGTGCAATCGATGGGCTGAAAGCCAGACTTAGTACATTAAAACCGGAACGCTTTCTGCTTGAAGCTTTTGTTCCAGCCGCTGCCCTGAAACGATCAGAGCATTTGATGGAACAGGGTATACCATGGCATCAGGCGGTGATATACGCACAAATACAGGAAAAACTGGCTCCATACTTTGTCCGGTATAATTTACAACAGGAGTAACCATGGGACAGCCGATAGCCACAAACAGCCGCTTTGAAAACCGCACCCCCGAACTGGAGCAGGATTTCCATCGTAATGCCAAACTGGGTTATGAGCCCGCACATATGCGCAGTTTTTTGCATTATCTGGAACACGGAGCACCCAACCCACTGATTCGCTGGCACTACCATGAAGAATATGAGCTGCACCTGATCGTTAATACCTACGGCAAGGTATTTGTCGGTGACTATATCGGCAGTTTTGAACCGGGAAACCTTGTCCTGACCGGGCCAAACCTGCCGCATAACTGGATCTCTCTGGATATGCCGGAAACCGGAATAAAAATCAGGGACAAGGTCATCCAGTTTGCCGATCAGCCGCTGCGCCAGGCCAGTGAACTCATCTCACCTCTGCGTGAGGTATTACCACTTCTGGAACGGGCGAAATATGGTATTGAATTTATCGGTATCAGTGAAGAAGTGGAAGCGCTGATGCAACGGATAAAAAATACAGCAGGCATGCCGAGACTGGTAGAGTTCATGCAATTACTGATCAAATTATCCACACATGATAATTACAAGTTACTATCCAGTGCACCTCTGCAGAGTTTTGATGACAAGAACGCCCAGAATCAGATCAGCGACATTATCGAATACATTACCGAAAATTACGATGCCACCCTCACTATGGCAGAGGTCGCCGAACGCTTTAATATGAGTCCCAGCCGTTTTTCACGCTATTTCCAGCGCAAAAGCGGCAATACCTTCACCGATTTCGTCAACCGGATGCGGGTAAACCGGGCCTGTACGCTGCTGATGGAAACCGACCAGTATGTCAGTACTATCTGTTATGCGGTGGGATTCAATAATATCGCCAACTTCAACCGGCGTTTTATGGAGATTAAGGGTATGACGCCCGGCGATTTCCGGCGCCAGGGACAGGAGCGCTTTGGCTGATAAGTCAAAGAAATCTGCACTGAGGGACGCCAAACAAAACAAATGTTGCAGCGCAACAAAAACAGCTTTATAATCGCCGCCAACTGATAGTAATGGTACGGCGATAAAATTATGAAATACATATACGGTTTTCTGGCACTGCTTGGTCTGGGTTTTCAATTCACTCAAATGTATCCCTGGTTATCTGCACATGGCTTTGACATGATGCTGATCCTGAATGAAATCCGTAGCAATCCACTGGGCTTGTTTGCCTGGACAGACCGTATTGTCGCCTCACTCGCACTGCTGGTGTTTATTGTGGTGGATGGCAGTGGCCGCCTGCGCATGAAGTGCATTTTACCGCCGGTGGTTACCACCCTGCTGATTGGCCCTGCCGTGGGTTTACCGCTGTTTCTGATGATGCGCGAAATCCGCCTGAAGAAGCTGTTAGGTGACAAGACGCCTGCCGGTCGCCTGGTTGGCCAGCTGGCCTGAGCTGAGCAAACACCAATTTATATAACGACCCCGGCCTGAACATTTCCGGGGCAAACACCTCAGTCAGTTTCGATGGTACCGATTACCTCAATTGCTGTATCAGCAGCTGCAGGATGCCGGATCACCACAATCTCACCCGATGAAGGAAAAATGCCGGTCAAGCCGGTAATATTCACCTGGTGCGTGACCAGCACCAGAGGTTGATCCGCCACCTTCTCCTGCTGACTCAACCATTGCTGTAAATCAGCCGTCTGCTTATTCCCTTCTTCTCTGTTGCGGAAAAATGAGTTCAGCAACGGCTGCTTTGTAACCGCCCCCAAAACCATCAGTTCCGCTGTCTCCAGACACCGGCACCACTGACTGGAAAACAAGCGCACCTCACTCATACCGGAGCCTTTGAATAATTTCCCTATCCCTTGCGCCTGTTCACGTCCCTCATCGGAGAGGTTACGCTGTGTACTGCAATCGTTAACATCAAAATTAGCCGGATCACCGGTACCGGGAGCCAGCGCATGACGGATCATCGCAATGCCGTCACCACTGCGTAATGCCTGCCAGACGGCCCGCTGATCGTTGGCAGCGGCGTATAATGAAGAAAAAACCGGATACAACAACAAACCGGCTATGAGTAATAAGTAACGGGTATTGTGAAAAGCAAACATACTCTCGCTCCCTGATCAGATTATTCAGGAGTATGAGCTGTCATGGCCAGCCTGTAAAAAAAGCCAGACCTGATCAGGGTTTAAACCACCGGCCAGTATTTCCCGTGCTATGCTTCCAATCAGAACAGCCTGTCAGCGAGCAAAGCAAAATATCAGCAGCCTGCCTGATATAACACCCTAAAACCGGTATTTTACTCCCAGTTGTACGGTAAGCGGCTGATACTCAAGGTTGCTTGCTTTTCCTGATCCGCCTTCCTCATCAAGGTCAACCTCGCCGAAATCAGCATAACGCAGCTCCGCCTGTAGCTGCCAGTTGCCGGTCATCGGGTAATTGACCCCGGCAAATAACTGATAACCCACCTGGCCGCTGTCTGACAGAGAAACATCACCGTTAGCGGTTTCAAGATCCAGGTCAATCTCCTGTAGCCAGCCCAACCCGCCGCCCACATAAGGCTGCCAGCGTTGTTGCCCGGTGGGCAGGTGATAGTAACCGTTCAGATAAAACGCATTCGATGCATAGTCCCCGCCGCGTGAGCCTGAAAAATCAGTATTAATATCATTGGTGCGATACTCCCAGGCGATTTCTGAGGCCAGCTGGGCATTGTATTGATAGCCAATCCCGACCCCGCTGACAAAGCCATCATCCGGTTGGATGCGGGTTACCCCTGAGGTATTATTAACGGCACTGATTTGGGTGCTGACATCATCAACCTGACTGAGTCCGAAATAAGGCCTGATGAACCAACCCCGTTCATTTTCCCCGGCAAGCAGGGTGGCTGGTGTGGTAAGGATAATCACTATGGACAACAATTTTTTCGACATTAACTATTCCCTCTTTAAAAGCCTTCAGCAAACAGTGAAACTGGAATGCCTCATACTGTAACTACGCCACGTCCCTTATGCAGCCGCTTCTGCACGAATGGGCAGCTTTTTGTATGAACCGGCAGTTCCATTTCGGGCAGGTCAGCCCGGTGCAGTATTTTCTCAGTGCCGGGGTGGCACTGGGACTGTTATTCGCTTCGGTGGCGGAAGATCAGACCGGCTCAACAGTGCTGCTTTATGTGCAGTGGCAGGTGCAGACACTGAGTGCTATTTTTATTCTGGTCAGCCTGCATCGTCTGCTGGATATGCTGCCGGTTTTCTCCACTCTCAGCCCCTGGCCGAAACTGATTATTTCAGGGCTATTGGGCAGTCTGTTTTTTACCCCGTGGGCGATGCTGCTGGACAGGGTGTTTGAAGGTGGTACTGACAGTGCCATCGGGTGGTTGGGATTGCTGAGCGAGTTCCGTGGTCTGGGAATACCGGTCATGGTGGCCTGGCTGGCACTGAATATTCCCTGGGTATTAGGCTACTCACTCGAAAGCAAGCCGCCGACAACAGACACAACCGAACCAGCACCACTAAAACCGCCAGCGCCCGACTCTGATGCCGCAGCGCCGTTCTGGGACTTACTGAACGAGAGTGCCAGAGGCAAACTGCTTTATCTGAAAGCTGAGCTTCATTACCTGAAGGTGGTAACTGACCGGGCGGAGAGCCTGATCTTATATAACCTGAAAGATGCGATTGATGAGCTGGCCGAAGACCGGGGCTTACAAGTGCACCGCTCCTACTGGGTGGCTTATGATGCGATTAACCAGTTCCGGAAAACCGGACGTGAGGGGCGTCTGCTGTTGAGTGATGGCAGTTCTGTACCGGTGAGCCGTACCCGTCTTCAGATCACCCGGACGGCACTGGCCAAAAAAGTCCTGCCTACTGCAGAGTAAGTTTGCTGGATAATTAAGTGCAACCTTCGGCTACTTTTAATTTGAGGCAACTCGCCTCCCTGCGCACCTTCCCGCAGCAGCGTATTCTGTTCTATAGTCAGGTTTTCGGCACTTATAATGACCCCATGAAAAAACTGCTGGCCACCCTGTTACTCCTCAGCCCGTTATCCGGACAAAGTGACTATAGCGAGCCCCACGCCGCGGTTGATGAAAGCAGACTGGCAAAAGTAACAGACTTTATTCCTGAAAACTGGAAAGCAATCGCACTGGCCGCCGGCGATATGAATGATGATAATAAAGAAGACTACGCATTAATTATCCAAAAGACTGATCCGCAGAATACAGCCACTAACGGCGGACTGGTAGCCACCGAAACCGATACCAATCCACGCCATCTGTTACTGCTGTTTACGGTTCAGGAAGACGGGCAGGAAAAGCTGATCCGCAAACGTATTTACCGCAAGTTTATTCCGTCACTGGCGGCTGATTCACCGGATATGGCGGAACCGGTCTCATATATCGGCATTGATGACAATACGCTGGAGATCAAGTTTGAGGACTGGACAACGGAAGGCTCATGGCAGCGCAATGACATCACTTACAAGTTTCGCTATGACAAAGGCAGTGGACATTTCCGGCTTACTTTTTTCGAACACCACAACGTTAATAAAGCCAGTGGTATGTTTAAAAAGAGCAGCATTGACCTGTTGAGCGGAAAACAGGAAAAAGCCTTTGGCAGTATGTCCAGCCCCCGTCACCGCCGCGAAAGTAACACGATAAAAACCGATAACTGGACAATTTGTGATATAAAAAAGCCACTGACTTTCCGCCCGTAAAGGACTATTATCTTGCCCACATTTTTTGCCGGTTTTTCACTGGGGTTGTCTCTTATCCTGGCGATCGGCTCACAGAATGCTTTTGTATTGAAACAAGGCCTGAAAAACCAGCATGTATTCATTGTCTCGCTGGTATGCGCCTTATCAGATGCAATCTTAATCTCACTGGGCGTTGCCGGTTTCGGTGTAATCGTTAAACAATTTCCGGCTATTGAAATAGCTGCCCGTTACGGGGGCGCCTTATTTCTGATGACTTATGCCCTGCTGAGCTTCAGGTCGGCTTTTACCGCTCATCACGCCTTAGACGCAGACATCCGGGCACCGGACTCGCTGCTGAAAACCATCGCTATCTGCCTGGCCTTTACCTGGCTCAATCCGCATGTTTATCTGGATACCGTGGTTCTGCTCGGCTCTATTTCCACACAGTATCAGCCGCATCAGCTACAGTTTGCCGCAGGCGCAGTGACGGCCTCATTCCTGTTCTTTTTCTCATTGGGTTACGGAGCAAGATTTCTGGCCCCGCTGTTTAAAAAACCGCAGGCGTGGAAAATACTGGAGTTTCTGGTCGGGGTAACCATGGCCTCCATCGCGGTATCACTGATATACAGTGCTTAACGCGGCCAATCAGGCTTACGCTTCTCCAGAAACGCATCCACCCCTTCCAGGGTGTCTTCCAGCAGCATATTACAGGTGATGGTTTCACTGGCCTGTGCATAAGCCTCAGCCAGGGGTTTATTCAGCTGCTGATAAAACAGTTCCTTACCCATCTGAATCGCAGCCGGTGGTTTGGAGGCAATTTTCTCAGCCAGCTCCAGCACCGTTTCATCCAGTGCCTCAGGTGCCACCACCCGGTTCACCAGACCATACTGCCGCGCGGTTTCGGCATCGACAAAATCACCGGTCAGCAGCATCTCCATCGCCGCCTTACGCCCGACATTACGGCTCAGCGCCACTGCCGGGGTAGAGCAAAACAGTCCCAGAGTAATGCCGGATACCGCAAATTTTGCCTTATCACTGGCCACCGCCAGATCACAGGCTGCAGCCAGCTGACAGCCCGCCGCCGTCGCCACCGCATGCACGCTGGCAATCACCGGCTGGGGCAGCCTCTCAATGCGCTGCATCATCTCACCACAGCTGCGGAACAAACCGCTGATATATTCGCGATTACTGTTCTCGCGCATCTGTTTCAGGTCATGTCCGACACAGAAAGCACGGCCATTGGCTTTGATAATCACCACCCGCACACTGTCATCAGCCTTGATGGCATCCAGTGTTTCAGTCACCGCCGCAATCAAGTCCTCTGACAAGGCATTGAATTTATCCGGACGGTTCAGGGTCAATGTGGTAATACCGTTATTATCTTCACGTATTAATAATGCCGTGCTTTCAGTCATGTCGTCTTCTCCTGCGCTGATTCCTTAGAGTAAAGCCTCAGCCGCCATTACGCAAACGCTTGGTAACGATAACCACCCCGCTGTCCATCGGGCTGACATGGCGCTCAAATCCGAGCCGCTGCATCAGCTTCAGCATGCCGGTGTTATGCGACAGCACATCGCCCACAATCGTCGTCAAACCCTTGTCACGGGCCGACTCAATCAACACCTGCATCAGCAAACCACCCAGCCCGCGGCCCTGCCAGTCATCAGCAATCACCAGGGCAAACTCACAGCTGTTCTGATCCGGGTTAATCGCATAACGGCTCACACCCACTTCCACATTTTTGCCGTCCTCACCACGCGCCAGCACCACGAAGGCCATTTCCCGGTCATAATCAATTTGCGTAAGACGCACCAGCATATCCGGGGTCAGTTCACGCAGTGCCTGCATAAAGCGCATATAGCGCGATTCACCGGACAGATTGCGCACAAAAGACTGCTCCATTTCCGCATCTTCCGGGCGAATCGGGCGGATCAGAATATCCGTACCATCCGCCAGCTGCTGACGCCGCACCAGATCATGCGGATAGGGGTGAATCGCCATGTGATCATAACGCCCCACAGCAGCCGACGGATAACCCACCGCAAAACGCGCATCAACCGCCACCGCCCCTTCTGCATTCACCATCAGCGGATTAATATCCATTTCCAGCACTTCCGGCAACTCACACACCAGCTCCGAGACCCGCAGCATCACCTCCTCCAGCGCCCGGTAATCAATTTCCGGTAAGTTACGGAAACTCTTCAGCAGGCGGGCGATGCGCGTGCGGTTGATCGTCTTGCGAATCATATAGGTATTCAAAGGCGGCAGTGCCACGGCATGGTCACGATGCACCTCCACCGCGGTACCACCGGCACCAAAGCTGATCACCGGCCCGAACACCGGATCACGCACCACACCAATAATCAGCTCACGGGCGGCATGACCACGGTACATCGGCTCCACCGTCACCCCGTCAATCCGTGCCTCCGGCATCGCTTCCAGCGTCAGCTGCTGCAGCTCCTGATACACACTGCGCACGGTATGCGCACTGTTAATATTCAGGCGCACACCGTTCACATCCGACTTGTGCAGCACATCCGGTGAGCTGACTTTCATCACCACCGGGAAACCCACCGACTCGGCAGCCACCAGCGCCTCAGTCGGACTGCGGGTCAGAATACTGGGCAGCGACGGAATATGAAACGCAGCCAGAATGGCGCGTGACTCAGTGGTTGATAACTGCCTGCGCCCTTCGGCCAGCACACTCTCAATAATCAGCCGCGCGCCTCTGACATCCGGCAATCTGGTGTGCTCAGCCACGGAAGGAGGCACCTGCATTAACAGCTTTTGATTGGAGCGGTAACAGGCCAGATAAGCAAAAGCCTCTACCGCTGCCTCAGGCGTCTGGAAATGCGGAATTCTGGCCGCTGACAGCACCTCACGCCCGGCAGCCACCTGTTCATTACCCATCCAGCAGGCAATAATCGGTTTTTTACTACGCTTGCTGACCCTGACCACCGCTTCTGCCACACCTTGCGGATCCGTCATGGCTTGCGGCGTCAGCATTACCAGCATGCCATCCATTTCCTCATTTTCCATACAGATGTCCAGCGCGGCTTCATAACGCTCAGGTGTCGCATCACCGAGAATGTCAGCCGGATTCAGCTTTGACCAACTGGCGGGTAACACCTTGCTGAGCCGCTTCACCAGCTCAGCGGGTAACTCAGCCATTTTCAACCCCGTTTCCACGACCCGGTCTGTGGCCATGACACCCGGCCCGCCGCCATTGGTCAGAATCATCAGGCGGTTACCGTCCACCCGGATACCCGAAGAAAGGATTTCTGCTGCAGAGAATAATTGCGAAATGGATTTAACCCGCACCACACCGGCACGATCCATAGCCGCATCAAAGGCATCATTACCACCCACCAGCGCACCGGTATGCGAAGTCGCCGCCTTTGCGCCTTCCTCATAACGTCCGGCTTTCAGCACCACCACCGGCTTCATCCGTGACGCTGCACGCAGACCACTCATAAAACCACGTGCATCATGAATGCCTTCGATATACAGCAAAATACTGCTGGTTTTCGGATCCAGAGCCAGGAAATCCAGCACATCGCCAAAATCGACATCCGCCGCATCGCCCAATGTCGCTACGGTGGAAAAACCCACCTGACGGGTCGCCGCCCAATCGAGAATAGCCGTTGCCATCGCACCGGACTGCGATACCAGCGCCACATTACCGGGGCGGGCCTGATTTTTACTGAAAGTTGCATTCAGGCCGGTTGACGGGCGCATAATCCCCAGACAGTTCGGCCCGATCAGGTGGATACCGTACTTGTGTACCACTTCCTGCAATTTCTTTTCCAGCTGCTTGCCTCTGCTGCCTGCTTCACCGAAACCGGCTGACAAAACCACCACACTGCGGCAGCCCTGCTCACCGCACTCGCGCACGATATTCACAACCGTATTGGCAGGTGTGGCAATCACCGCCAGATCTACCGGCTTGCTGATCTCACTCAGTGAGTGGTAACACTTCAACCCCCGTATTTCTTTGTATTTGGGATTGATCAGATAAACTTCACCGCGAAATTCTGCTGTCAAAATATTATTCAAAACCAGTGTACCTACCGCATTTTCACGCTCACTGGCCCCGAAAATTGCAACACTTTCAGGTGAAAATAATTGATTTAAGTAATGGTGCCCCATACTGAAAACCTCTATGATATTTTTACCCGGAAGCCAAAGAGCCCCCGACCGCTAGGTTGCCGACAATAATTTTTTTGTTGGGTTTAGCCGGTTTCAAAACCAGCTTTACCTGAAATTGTTCATGGTCAGCCGTACAACAATAACCTTGCTGCATTGCAGCATTATATACCTGATTTTGTGAATTTCCTATGACCGCTGCCGTAATTAGTCACCAAAAATGTACCTTGCATGACAATGGTACCCCCCACCATCCTGAAGCCCCGGATCGTCTGGGCGCTATCAATAACCAGCTCATTATGTCCGGTGTCGACTGGATCTGCCGTCACTATGATGCGACACCGGCTACCCGGCAACATCTGGAGCGGGTACATAACCCTGATTATGTACAGCGGGTATTCGATACCGCACCCGGCCCCGGCGGAAAAGCCATCCTGGATGGCGATACCGGGATGAACGAACACACCCTGGACTCCGCGTTGTATTCCGCCGGTGCCGGGGTAATGGCGGTTGACCTGGTAATGGGTGGAGACCACAAACACGCGGCTTGTCTTGGACGCCCACCCGGACACCACGCCGGACGCTCAGTAGCTGCGGGTTTCTGTATCTTCAATAATGCTGCCGTTGCTGCTGCCCATGCCATGGAAGAATATGGTCTGGAACGCATCGCTATCATTGACTTTGACGTACATCACGGCGATGGCACCGAGGAAATTTTTGCCGGAGAACCACGGGTACTGTTCTGCTCATCCTTCCAGCATCCGTTTTACCCCTATAAAGGCGCGGACAGTGACTTTCCGAATGTGATTAACCTGCCAATGAAGGCCGGAACCCGTTCGGCAGAGTGGCGTGAGGCGGTTACTGAGAAATGGCTGCCCAGACTGGAAGCCTTCAAACCGCAGCTGATCATTATTTCTGCCGGCTTCGACTCGCATCTGGAAGATGATATGGGCGGTTTTAATCTGATTGAGGCAGATTATGTGTGGATTACCCGTGAGCTGTGCCGGATTGCCCGGGATCACGGAGAAAGCCGGGTGGTATCGTGTCTGGAAGGCGGCTATGACCTGTCGTCACTGGGACGTAGTGCAACCGCGCATATTAAGGAACTGGCTGAGTTTCATTGAGGCTCAGCGATCCGGAAAACGGCTAAGCGTATAGCAGAAATTTCACTCTATCCGCTTGGGGGGTAAATTTCCTTTTGCCTGATCCCGGAACTCCAGCGCCCGGCCATTACCCAGCCGAGCTCCCTTACTACCGGCATTATCCTCATCCATCAACACCCCGACCTGTGTCCGCCCCTGCTCCATGCGCTCCCGCGCCGTGTGCAGTGTCTCATGCAGTTTACGGCTATAGGGCAACGCATGCACCCGCGGCTTTTCCTCTTCGTGCCTGATCCACAAATAAACCGCGCCCTCAGCAATGCCCTTGCGTGGCTCCACCACCTCTGCAGCCAGCAGTTGAAATTCTTCCGGCAGCGCCACATCGGCAGGCCAGCCCTGATGCATGCGCAAACCATACCAGTGCAGCCCGTACACCAGTGGCAACAGCAGAGTCAGCCATAACTTCGACGCCAACGGCAGCCGGAAGCCTGTCCACAGCCAGACCAGTGCGGCCAGCGGCAAAATATACGCCAGATTAAGGATTACCGGTTCCATATGTCAGTGGGAATATGTTCAAGGCCATAAGGTGTCAGTTTCAGCGGCAGTTTATTAAATTGACCGACACTGCCATCCTGATTAATGGTGAATCGCACCGCAGTCACTTCCTCATCCTGAGCTTTCAGCGTCACAGTATCCCGATACACCGTCTCAAATCTCGGGTTAATACGGTCAATTTTTATTTCCACCTCAATCGGCGGCGGAGAGGCATTCTGATAATAATAGAGATTAACGACATATTCGCCCTCGTAGCGTTTGCGGATGGTGACAATTTCCTGGTTCAGCGGGAAAAACACCTCCTGTCCATCCACAATAATCTTATCCTTTTTCACTCCGCGATCATCACGATCCAGCATCAGAAAGCCCGCTTCACGCCGCAAGTAAGATACCGTATCGTCATACGGTGAATACACCCACAAATCAATATCATCCGCAATATCACTGGGCCAGGTCGCGGTAATCATATACTCGGCCTGCATATCCACCTTGGCCTGGTCCGCTTTCGGGTTAATGAACACCAGACTGACCAGAAACAGAAAACTAAAACCCAGCAGTGTGTTAAACAGCAGATCAATAAACGGATCAAGCGGATTATGGCGACGCTTGCGGTACAGACTCATGCCTTGTCCTGTACCGGCAAGGCATGTACACCCAGCTCAATAATCCGGCTCACCAACCGGTCAGCACAACGATCCAGCCAGTGGCACTGGATCGACAGCAAGGTGGCACTGCCCAACCCGGTCAGTGTGGTATAAAGCGCCACCTGCATACCACCGCCCATGCTGGTCAGTAGCTGTTTCAGTGCATTAATCCCTTCCTCCTGCAGCTCATACACCACACCCAACATCAGCACAAAACCAATCACTGTCCCCACCAGCCCCAGACGCAACAACAAATCAGCCATAAACCAGCCGGTTTGATGTCCACCGTGTACCCGCTCCACCAGCCGCGCATGCAAATGCTCCGTGGAGTGCGACTCACCGGTACTAAAATAGTGTTGATGCAATAACTTCAGGTGCTCACCCGCCCAGCCGTTACTGGCAGGCAGATCCGTGCTGAGTCGCTCACTAGCGGCGGTCTCCCGCGCCATCACCCAGGCGGCACGCCCCAGATACAAGGTGCTGAGGATAAACAGCAGCAGAATAATCCCCGACAAATAGGTCTGATCTTCGGTCAGCAAACGCTCCCACAGCCCGAACTGCCAAAGCAGATAAGCCCCGAATATCAGTAATCCTGCCAGAATCAGCCAGCCGATAAATGCCAGCCAGGCCTCTCGCTTCATTGCCCCTCTCCTCCCGGTCGTGACTGTGACTGTGGCTGTTGCAGTTGTTGGTAACGCTGTGCCACCAATACTGCGGTGTGCGTGGCATGAAAAAATGCCTGCACCTGTAAATCCTGCGGCAATACCGCTGCCACCTGCTCCGCCTGCCGCTGCAGCTCACTGCCCGCATCCCCCAACTCCCATGCCAGTTTCAGCCAGAGCGCGGATGGCGACGGCAGTTGCGTATCCGCAATCAGTGCCCGCTGTAAGTTACCCACCAGTGGATTGTCGCGTAACACCTGCCAGCCCTGCGTATAATACTGCTTGTAAATTACCATCACCAAATCGCGGGCAGCCTCACGGTAACGCTGATCCTGCACCACCTGCCCCCAATCCGCCAGTCCCTGCGCCAGATAAACCTGATCCGCCAGTGTCGCTTCTGCATAACCCTGTTCACCCAGCAGACGCGGATAATGCCGGTGCTCCGCCAGTTTTAACAACGGTGCAGCCAGTTTGGCCCCGGCCTGCTGAATCTGTTCGTCCAGCCCATAACCCGCCGCCAGAGCCGATAACGCCAGCGCATTCCAACCGAGCAGTGCCTTATCATCCGATTGTAAAGTACGCTGTTCCCGCTCAGCTAACAGCCGCTGGCGGATAGTCTGTGCTGCCTCACCCTGCGCCATAATAAACGGCAGCACCGGTGCATCCTCATCCTGCACATCAAACAGGTTCAGAACCCGCCCTGCATCAACACCTAAGATCTGTTGCAGTTCTTTTGCCTGCCACAGGTAATAACCACCCTGCTTGCCGCTGTCATCCGTAGCAAACAAGCTGGCACGAAACAAACCATCCTCACGCTGAAAGTTGCCGATCATAGCCAGCAAAGTTTCCTGCCCCGTGCGGACATAAACGGGCTGTTTGTACTCAGTGCCAAAACGCAGCATCAGCGGTGCAATCAGTGCCTGGGTGTAGAGCATTTGTTCATAATGCGGTGAAGTCCAGTCACGGTCATCAGTGTAACGAAAAAAACCACCGCCGAGATGGTCACGCAACCCACCACCGATCATCGCGGCGAAACTGGTATCGAGAAATGTTTTGACCGCCGGGTCGGGATTAATCTGTTGCAGGGTTAATAACGCCGCCAACTGGGGCAGGTAAGGGAATTTCTCCTGATCACCAAAACCGCCATAATCCTCATCTGCCAGTTTATTAACCTGCTCAAGGAATGCGCCCAACCAGCTTTGCAGATTGGTTTTCTCCGGCGTTTCCGGGAGGGTATTCTGCTCGCTGAGGCGCTGATAATTTTGCTCCGCACGTTGTTGCAGGGCAGGTCGCTTATCAGTCCAGTCCTGCAGGAAGCGCTGTAAGGTGCCCTGAAATTCTGCCTGTGGCGTATAGCTGAATGAGGCCAATGGTTTACCATCCGGGGTAAGGATCACCGAAACCGGCCAGCCGCCGAAACCGCGCTGCTGCTCCATAAATCCCTGTAACCAATGATCCAGTTCAGGCTCCAATTCGCGATCCAGCAGAATGGCTACAAAATGCCGGTTAATCAGCTCGCCAATCGCAGGGTTGGCAAAAGTATCTTCGCGCATGCGATGGCACCAGTAACAGGCTGCGTAACCGCTGGAGATAAAAAGCAACTTGTCCTGCTTTAAGGCGTGTGTAAATACATCATTATTCAGCAACTGCCAGTGAACGGCATCTTCGGCATGCTGCTGCAAATAGGGGGAGGGGTGGTCTTTAAACCCGTTGTGATCAGCACTGCCAGGCAATGACCAGCTATAGCCGAGACAAACAAAAATTGCCGGAAACAGGTAACGGAAAAAAGACGGATGAGGATTCATGATACGATATTATTATCGCCCGTACCGGTTTTCATAAAACCACACTAAAATACAAAATTTACTGCTATTTCAGTAACAAAGCACTTCCCTTCAAGCGCGGAACTCAGCCTGTGGCAACTTCTTCGGATAATCATAATCCAGCAATATCCCCGTCCGCGCATCTGCCCAGCTATCCACGTCAAAGGCTACCACGGCAACAGCACAGGTCGGCATATTGGCAATAAACTGCTGATCCTGCAGCTCATTCAATAGCATAGTAAAACCGGGGTTATGTCCCACCAGCATGATCATTTCATGTGCATCATCCAGATTACGGATCAGCTCCAGCAATGTACTGACACTGGCCTCATAGATATTGGTATCCGTCACGATTTTGTCCAGACACTTCAACTCTGTCGCAATCAGCTTAGCGGTTGCCTCGGCACGATAGGCTGTGCTGCTAACGATCAGGTCGGGGATAAGCTGCTTTTCCAGCAGGCGCTGCCCCATCACGGGTGCGGCTTTAAGGCCACGCGAATTCAATGGACGGTTGTGATCCGGTAGTGAGGCGTCGCCCCAGTCGGATTTGGCGTGACGAACCAGTATTAGTTTTTTCATGGGCGCTCCTCGGTTTGTCTGATGGCATTGTTATTATATGCCTTCACATGCTAATGTACAGCTTTCAGTACATGTACGGAAAACATTATGCAAAGTATCAGTTATACTGCCGCCCGCAGCAACCTAGCCAAAACCATGGAAAAGGTGTGCGAAGACCACAATCCCATTGCTATCACCCGCAAGGGAGAAGGTGCTGTCGTCATGCTATCAATGGAGGATTATCAGGCGCTGGAGGAGACAGCTTACTTACTCCGCAGCCCCGAAAACGCCCGTCGGCTGATTGCCGCGATTGCCGATCTTGAGCGGGGAAAAGGAGAGGAAAAGGAGCTTCTGGAGTGAAGCTCATATTTGCCGAACAGGCCTGGGAGGATTATTTGTACTGGCAAAAGACGGATAAAAAACTGTTAAAGCGGATTAATGTCCTGATAAAAGATGCAATGCGGGATCCGTTTGAGGGGATAGGAAAACCGGAGCCTTTAAAACACGCTCTTTCGGGCTATTGGTCTCGCAGGATTAATGATGAGCATCGGATGGTGTATGCGGTGCGGGATGACTCCCTGCTTATTGCTCAGCTGAGGTACCACTATTAATACCGTGATCTGTGGAAAATTTCGGCGACAGCACATTTTTTGAATGTTATAGAGTCTCCCTTACCCATCTTGCCACCAAACGATCAATCATAATTGGAGATGTCGTTTCTGTGAGCTTGAGCCAATGCTCCCTTTCATCACTTTATACCCTGCCTCACTCACAGACTCATTAGAATAGAAACATTAATTATGTTTACAAAAACCAAACATTGGTTTATATAAAATATAATATGGTTAAGGGATTGCTGAAATGTTCGCACTCAAAGGAATTTTACGCGCAGAAAGCCAGGAACAAATCCTGCTATATCTTCTGGTACGCGGTGATGGCTATGGCAAAAGCATCGCTGAGTTCTTCGGCACATCACAAAATGCCATACAAAAACAGCTGATCCGTCTGGAAGAAGATGGTGTTTTAGTCAGCCACAAAATTGGAAACCTGCGCCAATATCAACTCAACCCACGTTACCCTTATCAAGAGCCACTCCGCGAGCTACTAAAAGCAGCTTTGGTGGTATATCCGTCTGATTTGAAAAATGCACTGGTAATCACCAGAAACCGCCCCCGGAAAGCAGAAAAACCTGTTGACTACCAAAGGACAGATAAAACTTGGAGAGGAGACGCCTAACACCGGCTGCCTCCCCCATACCAAACTCAAAGCACCGACAAATCCGCCACCCGCAGGAACAACCCGCGCAGATGATTCAGCAATGCCAGCCGGTTATTCTGCAGCGCCTGATCCTCAGCCATCACCATAACCTCATCAAAGAACCGGTCCACCGGCTCACGCAGCTCAGCCAGTGACAGCAATGCAGCCTCATAATCACCCGCCGCAAACAAGGGCACGACCTTATGCTGCTGCTCATTTACCGCCGCAGCCAGTGCCTGCTCCGCCGCTTCCTGCAGCAGATCCGCACTCACAGACTCCGGAATCTCGCCCTCGACTTTACGCAGAATATTACTGATGCGCTTATTCGCCGCCGCCAGACTTTCCGCTGCCGTCAGCTGACGGAATTTCGCCACCGCCTTAATCCGCCGGTCAAAATCCAATGGCCGGGTCGGATTTAAGACCGCAACCGCATCCACCAGCTCGGTACCGATCCCCTGATCATGATAATAAGCGCGCAAACGCTCCAGAATATAAGCCAGCGCCTCAGCCGAATCCGGCTTTTTACCCAGCTGCGCACTCAGATTCTCCGCCGCATTATCCAGCAAATCGGCCAGATCCAGCGGCAGTTCTTCCTCAATCATAATCCGCAGCACACCCAGTGCCGCACGGCGCAGGGCAAAAGGATCTTTGGTGCCGGTCGGTTTCTGGCCAGTGGCAAAAATCCCCGCCAGCGTATCAATCCGCTCTGCCAGCGCCAGAATGCGTCCGGTCGCGGTGGCAGGCAGCTCATCACCGGCATAACGCGGCAGATACTGCTCTTCCATCGCCGCCGCCACTTCCGCATTTTCACCGTAATGCAGCGCATAATAACGCCCCATCGTGCCCTGCAGGTCAAGCTCAGGTATCCCATTGAGGTTACAGCAAACCAAAGCTAAGTATTTGGCAAATATTATTAAAAATATCTACTAATATATACATATAAGTTCTAATACTTAGGAGGAATGATGAAATTTCTGATAGATCCGTTTGGTTTTTATAAATTTATTTTGTTACTAACTATTAATACAGCTGTTTTTGCCGAGACCGGATTGATTGGACGCATGGAAGCACTTGAGGATGAGTTTCAGAATTATAAAGAGCGCTTTTATGCAGGAAATACGGAACCCGGGCAGGGTTTCAATAGATACCCCACCAATAAGGATAAACAACAAAGTGGCTGGTTTATAAAAATACCTTATCCCATAGCAGTGAAAGAAAAACTGGAAACAAATGATGTGATGCCCATCATTATGACCTCTTTAGGGGGTAGTAGTAGCCAATGGGCTGTTTTGGGCACCAGTAATATCTATTCTATGGGAGGGGCCTTAAAACACCCTGACGGATTTACGCTTTACCTGAGACCCGATGAGGTGAGCGCGTACGCCCCTGATCATGAAATATGGGGCTTTCCTAAAAAATACGATTGGCACATCAATTATATAATTGTTTTTGAAGAAAAAAATTAAATTAAAGAGAAGTTCCCACATTACTGTGGTAGACCAAGGATTTAAATTACTGCGTGTGGAACTCCTTCTTCATTTCGTAAATTTTTCGTCAAAATTTCAGGACTTTCAGCATAGACTCCGACACGCTGAAATATGCAACAAACTACCAGCAGGAGAAAAATCATGACATTTTCTAACTTACCTTTACGTCAACTGGGTATTTGTATCGTAACTCCCATTAGTTTACTGAGCTTAAGCGACTTGCAAGCGGAAGAATGGACGCCCCCACAAGAATGTACTGCAAAATTTGAGGGCATTGATGTCTTCAAAAATAAAAAAGTAACACCCAAAGACCTTAATACAGAACAGTGTGTCAGCGGAACCGATCCCTGTACTGTAGGAAAGGCTTTGGCTTCAGTACAGTCGGGTAACAGCGGGTCACGCAAGAAAAATCTTCCTTCCTTTAACAACCAATGCGCCAAAGCCATGGTGAGATGCTTACGGGCAAGGGCGGTTGGCATTGTACGGATTGGTGGTTTTGCTGAAAGGTGTATCAAGCAACCCAATGTAAAAAAACCTAATGGCAACAAATACAATAAATTTGAATGGTACGAAAAAACAAATGGTAAATGTGATAAGGGAGCTGGTGGCCCTTCTGATCATGCTACAGGAGATGCTGTTGACTTATTTAATAGCCAGTGGAAACCACCTCGCGACGAAAATAAGGGATATACCGCAAAAAAACCAAATCATGAACAAACCCAAACCGGCGACCGTATGGTGGAGTGGTTGAAAGCGCATGGAGATACTTATGGCGTCAAGTACTTTGTTTGGAATAAAAGGCGCTGGGAAAAAGTCAATAACACATGGAAGGAATTTCCTAATGGCCTTCCACATTATGACCATGTGCATGTGTCATTCAAGAAAAACTGTCCACTGTAGATCTAAAAATTCAAGAGAAAATACTTTGTGAGAATTTTATACATTTCATTGCTCTCCTTATTATTTGTTTTTTTGAGTTTTTCTTATAGCCAGTCAAACAATGATCAGGGCATCATCCATGAAATGAAAATAATGCAGAATCAGATTAATACCTTAAATACTGAGCTCAAGAGCCTGAAGCAAATAAGAAATGGCAGTATTGTTGCGACTAACAAGCCTTGTAAGACACTGGGGGAAAACTGGGTAAAATGGGGAAATGCCGCGAACCGTTTTTTGCTGGGAAATGGGACGGGGTCAAATGGAAGAAGATTAAATTCAACCGGTGGAAGTGAAAGAGTCACTTTATCCATACAGGAAATCCCCAGCCATTCCCACGTTCAAGTTTGGGGGCAATCTGCAGGTGAAGCAGGAACCCGTTCTTGGGGCAATAGTATAAAGGTATATAAACAAAAAGAAATACAAAATACGCGAAGGACGGGGGGATCCAGGAGCCATGAAAATATGCCGCCTTATCTGGTTGTTAATTTTTGTATTTACAAAGAATCCTGATTCTGGCTAGGTTAAAAGCATGGCGTGGATAATATTAGTGAAGTTAGGTTTAGGCACAATCCAGTTAGGTAAGATTTAGAGGAAGTTTATTATGTTTTTCATAAAGCAAGTAGTCTTTTTTATATTCATTCTAACCGGGATGAGCTGGTTGAATATAGCGCAGTCAACTGAACGAATGGGGGATATTTTATTATCACCCGATAAATTATTAACCGAAGAGTATTACACACTCAGCAAAAAAGCTTTTCCGGGGGGTGGCACTTCTGAACATTTGAAGAAACTACAAGAACACCTGATAAATTTCAGAGCGACGCTACCTAAGAAAATACGAGATAATCCTGATTATACTGGCCAGGACTTGAATCACTATGAATGGTTTTTAGTACTTTTAGAGGGTTCAGCATTAGAGTATTCACTATCAGATACGGGGCAGAAAAATCTTTTTTCCCTTTCAGTAAAGCAGCGCATTAGACCCGATAAAGTTGAACTGAACTTTAATTACCCTGTACCGGGTTCTGTAGCATTAAAAATCATCCAACAGGAAAATTCACAGAGATGGATAGCGTTCAGTAAAAATATTCCTGACAAGGCATTAGTTGATGCTCTAGAGTCCATCGTGGATGTACCACTAGAGCGTTTTAGAAGCAGCAAGCTGCTTCAAGTGACTTTGCGTTATGTGTTGGAGCTAGTACTGTGGAGGGAACATCAGTTTACCCAGCTAGTCGACCTGCATTTCCGTTCAACTCCCCAAACGGTTTCTCTTTATGAAAAAGCGCTCTTGCGACAATCTGAGGTATCTAAACCACTGGAAGCTTTGGGCAGCGGGTGGCATCAGCGTCAATTACGTGAGTTGCGCCAAAAAAGCTTGAAACTGGCTGTACGCCGGTCTTTGCAGAACGAAGTAACAGGCCAGCCAGTAATAAACAACTTGAATACCCTGGATACGTTATACGAAGAATATTTAAGTTATGTCACAGCTTATGAGGGAGATTACGCCATCATTGATGATTGGTTGACAGCGAATAAGAATCATCAAATACGTGAAAATAAAGTCACAGAGGCGGTTGCCACCTCAAATGTCTATCACACACTGTTGGTGCATGAACTCACTAAAAAACAACTTCCCCCCCAGTTAGTAGCAATATATGCAGATGAGTTTCTTAAGAGTTTGCCAAAGGGCGCGGATGGAAAGTGGGAGTTGACTCATAATAGTCGGTTAATCAGTTACGATCAGTATGTGGATACCTTTTCCCAGCCAGCTGTGCGACCCCAATTGTATTATGATCCTGAACCGAGAAATCAGTCGTTTATCAAAACACTACTACAATTAGTGAATTATTTTTATGCTGAATCTGAACCAGACAGAGTATCTGCGTTAAATAAGCAGGCTGCACTGCGTAGTGGCTTACTGTTAACCGTTTTTGCGGAAACTGCTCAACAAGAAAATTGGTTAGCTGCCCTACAAAATTTACAGGCATTTGCCCAGGTTGCGGCGCCCAGTGAGCGCCAAGCGCTTTACTCGCACTTACGCTGGTTTCCACAATACTGGGAGCCGATGACTTGGCGGGAACAAGGGATCTTACACCAGGGACTCAATTTTTACCTGTTGCGGGAGTTCAACTACCACAAAAATCAAGTCACTATCATTCGTTATCTATCCGGCACTTTGAGCCTGCCACTGGACGCCCATCAAAATGTATCAGACACCCCAGGGCAGCCCAGTACATCGGAGGCTCAAGTTATTTATCAATTAATACAACAACAACTGGATGATAATATTGATCAAGATAATGGGGTGGGGAAAATTTATGAAGCTGTTTTCCACACGGTTTTTAAGGGAAAATACATCCTCTCTGATAAGGAAAAATCCTTAAACGCGGCGGGTGTAACCTTGCCACAGGATGACAGCCATGAAACCGACAAATTTCTGAAACTGGTATTTTTTACGGGTAATCAGGATAACAAGCAGATCTCATTATCCAATATCCGAGGTTTGGCGCTTTTTAATCCTGTTTCAGGTGACACGACAAGCGCCTCCTTGATTAAAGAGGCTTTTACGACCCTGGCTAACCGCTACGATTTTGTCACGGCAGCGGCAACCGAATCCGCTTTACAAGTCCGAACCTTGAAAGCTATTGAGAAATTGAGGTCGCAGGAAGAACAAGCTCAAGCCTTAGCGCAACTGAACCGCTTCCTTTATAGCCAGCCCTATTACCCTAAAGAACTGGATCTACTCCATCAGCCCTTGAGGGTTACCTGGCAAAATGATTTTGGTGGTCAGCGCCTTTATGAAGGCTCTATTCGCACCTTGATTCAATTAGCCCTGGCTCAGTCGGAATTACAGGAGGCGCTAAGCAAACATCGCTCGGCAGGTTTTATCTTTGAACCCGAAGTACACACCGGGTCATGGCTAAAAAAAACCAACACCATTAACACGCTAATAGCCGCTCGACAGCATTATGTGACCTCAGAGGCACTTTATCGCGCCTTGCTGGATCAGAAAAGACTGGCATCCGTTCCGCAGGCTTTGTTTGGCGCTGAAAGCTTATTGCAATTGGCAAAATTAATCCCGGAGGAATCCGAATCAAATCCAGGGGATTTAACCTCTACTCCTTTAAGTCATATCAAAATTACCCATCCTCTGCCGCTGGAATCCATTATTGCTCATCAGGCAGAGCCTTCTGCAAAGCAAACCAACACGCCTGTTCTGACAAAAGGCATTATCCGTGGATTGGAAAATACCCGCAATCGTCTGGATCGCCTGGACTTGGCGCAGGACGCTTTCGGCTATAACGGCGTATTGCAGATGGTCGCAGGCGTCGAAGAACTTTTTCAGCAACTGGAGTTTTTTGCGGGCACCATTGAACAATCAGATATTAAATCCGCCGTCACCGCGATTAAAAACTCCTTAAACCTCCAACAACGACGTTTTGCCTCGGAATCACGGCACCAACAGGTTTATGCCAAAGCGTTTGAATTGGGTGCCGTGGATCTGGAATTAGCCAATGCGGAATTGGCTGTTGAACGAGCCAAGTTGCTGAGTAACGCACGGGAAGCGGATTTACTAGCTTATCACTTTGATACTGAAGCGCACCGGCAACGGGCAGAAGGCAGTCAAGCGAAAGCCAGTGCGGCTTTGTTGGATGCGAACCTGGAGAATTATGAGGCCTTTGTGATTGAGGCGCAAATTCAGATCCTGATGAGCGCCCTGCCAGCTTACACCTTTGAATTACAGACGGCTGAAAACCTGCTGGGTGATACCCGAGGCATGATTCAGGGCTTTAAAATACAATTGACCAACATGCGCGAGGACTACCTGAACAACAAAAATGACAGGGACGTGGGCTCTTTCTTAAAGGCAATTACTATTCAGGTCGTTGATGCTGTTAGCGTTGCTTATGGGTTACCACCGTTAGGCAGCATAGTAGACACTACATTTGAGGGAGTTCAGGCCGCCAGTGACGGTAATTGGTCTGCTGCTGTTGATAAGTTACGTGATGCGGCTTCCCTGTCAGGCGCTGATGAATTTATCAAAGCAGAGGCCAAAGAAGTATTAGGGGATGTTCTCGACAGTGAGTCTATGGAATGGGCGCGGGATATTCATAAAGACTTAACAGAATCAAAGGTGCTCCAAAAAATCAGAGCAACTGCGGAAGAGTCGGGGTTAAGCGAATACGCAGCAGCTGAAGGGCTTTCGTTTCTGAATAATATCGGCAAAGGTGTTTTGCCCGATGACATGATAGATAGAATAATCCCTCCGGATACATTTAGGTGGACTGAAGACATTGATATCAAGAAAAACGCAAAAGACATGGTAGCCTTTGCCGCCGCTAAACATGGGAAGACGTTGGCGGGTCAACTGGCAAAAAGTGGCTTAAAGGAAAGCTTAAGCTTGGTGGATGATGATGAAAAACTGAAAAAATTCATCAAAAAGCGCCTAAAGCTTGATCTGGACGATGAAAAGCAACCCGGCGTTAAGAACAAAATAGAAACTGCCGCGAAAAATATACGTGATGATACCTCCAGCGCCCTGAAAGAGTTAATTAAGCAGCGAAAGCTTGATAATAATCAGCAGTTTGCTGTTTTTAAAGTCCAGACTGAAACTTATTTAAAAAAACTGGTTGAAGAAGAAAATGTAGAAATCGATGACCCCGCATTTACTACTCTCATTAAACAATTGCGTGAAAAAGACTTTGAAGGAGAAGATTCAGGCGAATCCGCCAAAGATAGTTGGAAAGAGTTTTTGGAAAAAGACCTCGTTACTTTTGCTAAAAGCAAAGCTTATGCGACAAAAGTTAAAACTGTATTTGAAGAAAAAATTAAATCCAAATCTCTCCGCGAACTAAAGGACAATGGTATCATTCAGACGGGTGAAGATTTCTTCGCTGGATTAGGGGATGCGATTGTTACCGGCCAATTTGATCTGGAAATCAATAAAAACGAGTCAGTAGAAACCAAAGAAGCAATGGAAGAACGCTTCAAACAACTTGCCCAATTTAATAAAGAAACACGAGAGATGTTGATTGGCATCAAGTCATCACTGGATTTGTCAGTGGCCGTTCACAGTGCAAAGTTTATCCCGAATACCAAAGGTCGAATGATTAAAGTGCTGGATGGTTGGGAAGATGAACTTAATGAGCTATTGGAAAATAGCCAGGATCAAGCCTTAAGTGAAGATGTACAAGCTTATTATGAAATGGTTAAGGAACGTTATCAACAAGTAGATTTATATAAAGAACTAAGCCCGCAGCAAATGCAGATATTGATGAATCCTCCTGAAGTAAAGCTCCCCATTGAAATCCAGGAGGAAATCAAGTCGATTGATAACAGCCTTGCTGAAGCCCGTCATGCCGTGAAGAAGATTACAGGCTCACAAAAAGATATTAGTGAACAACTTCACAAAATTTATAAGATTAACGACCAGAGTAGCTTCGACACGCAAATGAAAGCCTTGTTTGACCCATTTGATGAGTACCTGAATGAATTAGTAAAAAAAATCAGCGAAGCGCGCAATACTGCCGGATCCGCTTCCAGTGATTTGAATGCCTGGCTTCAAGATGGCAACAATGAAAAGATGATTAAGTTAAAAGAAAAAATCTTTAAATATTATGAAACAAAAGGAGAATTGAAACTCGAAAAGGAAGAGTTGGAGACTAAAGAAGAGGACCTTAAGGAAAATGAAGAAACTTTAAAAAACCCAACAATCAATAACTATCTTAGGAAAGCGATAGAAAAACAAAACGCCGAGCTTGAAAAAGAGATTGAAACCGCTGAGAAAGAAAGAGCATCTAAATTGACGGAAATTGACGACCTAAAAAATAAAGAAATTCCTGAAGCCAGAAAAGAGGCCATTACCGCTTATGTAGATGAGATTGCAGCGGCATCTGCAGCTAGCGAATTTAGGTTAGAAGAGGTTCATAAACAACTTCTATTATCCACTTTTAATTCTCAACAACACCAGCTATTTGAAGTACCGGAACTAACTGATGAAGAACTCAGTGAAGCCACCAAGGTTATAACGCACAGTTTATTAACTGTTCAGGGAAATGAAGAGGCAACAGGGCTGTATAGACTCGCCAAGTTCAAAAATATAGAGAATTGGAGGGAAAATGTTGAAGCCATGCGAGCAGGATTGTTACAGATTGCTGAGTCGCATCAGGCAGTCGCAGCCTCCATGCAGGCCAGCGCCAGTAATGCCCGCACGGAAGCAGCAAAAAGACGCCTGGAAATGAGCAAACTAACTATTGGCATCACAGAAAGAGCAAAGGCTATTTTGGCAAAACAGCGTGAGGCGCTGGTTCGTGAAGTCAAAGCAGCTGAGTATGACTTTCTGGCGGCGGACACTGAATACAGCCTGGCAAAGCTGGATAGTTGGGAGTTGAATGCAACCGGGGATAATTTGCCTATTCTGTCACCTGCTCGTCTGGAACTGGTCAGCCGGGCCGTTTCCCGTGCTTTTCGCGACATTGCTTTTATCACTTATTTTTATGAAGGCAATGATATTCGTGATGACTTTAATGAAGCATTATCAGGTGAGGCATTTACTGTGTTTAACCAACAGGGAATATGGAAACCCAGTGCCATTCTAAACATGATTGAACGTATTAAAGTGGTACGTACCTTAGAGCAAAAACGTACATCACAAGAACAAATTGTTCATAATGGTCGGGGTCTGGGCATTCTCACACTGACACGACAAGACTTACTCAATTACGGAATCGTGAAAGAAACAACACGAGATGGTACAGAAGCTGAGAAAAACGAGCGGTTATTATCTTTATATATTGAATTACAGCCCGCAGATGATGATAAATGTATAAGAGAGCATATAAACCCCAAGCCTTACTGGATCCAAAACGAAAGGTATATCGGCTTTGATTATTTAACTCAATCTCGCCAATCTATCAAAACCTGCTTTGATGAAGGAGCCACAGGCAATAGGAGCCGGTATGTCAGTGCCTATTGGCTCAATCCTGAAGATGCTGATGCTTCAAACTCTTATAATATGTATCTTAGGCATATGGGGGACGGTTATATTACTATCAAAGGTCAAGGATCCACCAAAAGTAGCATCCCTATTCACTGGAAGGCAAACCCTCTGAGAAGTGAAATAGATTGGGATTCCATTACAGTATCCAATGGTGATACTGAAAAGACAGTTCGATTAAGACGCGAAAGAACTGAATCCAATGTTGAAGGTAGTGGACAGATGATCAATTTTGACTATTTTGCAAAACTTCAGGATCCCGGAGATGGACTTCCCCTAGAATACCCATCTCTTTTAAATATATTACATGAAGAAATTAATAGATTTTATAACAAAGAACTTATTAGCAGAAGTGCGTTTTATTTATACCCACTGGCCGGAACATATGAATTATTAATCGACCTCCCAACTGGAATAGAGGGCATCCCAGAAGATTTTAAAATACAAGTATTATTCACAGGTTCAGCCACTGGTGCTGGAAGTTAAGGAGTCATCTTATGAAAATTAAAAAGCCATCTCTATTTTTAATCTTAATGTTCTCTTTCATTACTTCTGCAAACGCAGAAAATAGTTTTATTAAGATTGCTGAACTTGAGAAAGACTTGGCAGAGCAAATGCAAAACCAATTAAGTGTTGTATTTGGCCAAGAAAGTGTAGAATTCAGTAAATTTACAATCGGAAGAACAGATTTGTATGCAAAAAATATAGAAACTGATAATGAGGCCTTTTATAGCTTATATTTTCAAGCAGCCCAACAGCTATCCCAAGCATTATGGGGAAAGCAATATTCTTTAACCAAAGGTGTGCATTACGAGGAGATATTGAAACGAATGGAAACTATTCATGGCGTACTGCATAACAATAGTGAACTGAGACCTTCTTGATACCGCTTAAAAATTATAGTTATTAATGGAGGAGTATAATGATGAAGAATAAATATCAAGCGTTTTGGGTAACAACTACCCTAGCAGCAGGTCTACTGGCTTTGACTTGGAACATCTCTCAGGCAGATAACCCAACCGGTCTGGTCAAACGCATAAACACATTGGAAACCAACCACCAAACATTGGCACAACGGGTTACTGAACTTGAAACCCATCATAAATTATTGCAGGGCGCGTTATCCCAATCCATCCTCATATCCCCCACCGCCTGCTCCAAACTACCTGGTAACTGGAAAGAAACCTCGGTTGGCAAAGGGCGTTTTTTATTGGGGCAAGGTAATGGATACTCTCCTGGACGTAGGGGTGGACAGGCAACGGTTAGGTTAGATAGAAAGCATATTCCCCGACATGTACATCAACTTCCTGTAGATTCTGTACCTACAGGACGTAGCCAACAATCGCTAAGAGAATCAGATAATAGTGACGAAGGGATACATAGCAGAAGAAGTATATACACAGGCGAAGGTAATCTGCCAGCAACTCCACAACCCCATGAAAACATGCCCCCCTATATAGTCGTCTATTTCTGTCAATTGAACAGCGGTTAAATTTTTAGGAAAAATAACCAATGAAAAAGCTGACCCTAAAACTGTTATAAAAAGGAATATCTTATGAATAGAAGGCAATTTTTAGCAGCATCTTCAATCTTAGGATTACCCGTTAGTCTACTATGGACAAACCCGCTGTCTGCTAATTATAAAATCACTCAATTTTTACTGGTTCGAAAAAACCAGTCAACCACCTGTGATCCCGCATTTTTTGAAACTGCTAAAGTTTGGCGCACCATAAATGGGCAAAAGAAAAGAGTTGAACGCCATGGTTTAATTAAAGGTAAACTCTACGGCGTACCTGATGTATATGACTTGAAAAGCCTGGGTAGGGATAATATCGCATTATTGGAGTATCTTTGTGATACCCAAGAGCTCATTTATATTGATAATGAAAAAAATATTTCCAGTATTCCTGAAAAAACGTATTTAGGGTGTATACGGAATGACCCCAGTAAACGCTGGATGAGAAGCGAATTGAGACGTTGGCGTATTCAACTAAAAGGTGTAGAAAACCGAACCGACATACAGTTTCATTATGGTAAGGATTTTAGTTGGTCTGATGGCTGTATCATATTAACTGGAAAAGAAACGCCGCTAATGTGTACAAAGGAAGAAAATTCTCCAGAATCAGCAGTTAAAGCAGTTAAAGCAGTTAAAGCAGTTAAAGCAGTTAAAGCAGTTAAAGCAGTTAAAGCAGTTAAAGCAGTTAAAGCAGTTAAAGCAGTTAAAGCAGTTAAAGCAGTTAAAGCAGTTAAAGCAGTTAAAGCAGTTAAAGCAGTTAAAGCAGTTAAAGCAGTTAAAGCAGTTAAAGCAGTTAAAGCAGTTAAAGCAGTTAAAGCAGTTAAAGCAGTTAAAGCAGTTAAAGCAGTTAAAGCAGTTAAAGCAGTTAAAGCAGTTAAGGAATTTTATGAGGGAAATCAAAATCAGTCTTATCCGATTAAGAAAGACTGTAGTATTGTGACAGTCAATGTGAAAATTATCTAGTTATATATGATCTATTTATATATAACTCTGTCATGAGTTTAAAAATAAATATTTATATGAGTGACTTATGAAAAATTATATATTAACTTTAGTTGTTCTCTTAAGCTTTATTGTCATCTTGAGTTATCAGGTTTTTGCAGAAGATCAACAAACTTCAGCTAGAGGGGTATTAGAACGCCTTGATATGCTTGAGACCGATAATAAGATACTTAAAGGTGCTTTATCAAAAAGCATTTTAATCTCACCTGAAATTAAATGTAGTGATTTACCCGGCGACTGGGAAGAAGCTTCGGTCGGCAAAGGGCGTTTTTTACTGGGGCAAGGTAATGGCTACTCCGCCGGACGCCTTGGAGGTCAGTCAACTGTCACCTTAACTACAGGTCATTTGCCAAATCATGGACACAGAGTTTCAACAAATAACCATACTAATGTGCATGATGGGCTAGGAGGGTCTGGAAATAACTATGGGATACTCTCAACTTTTTCCGATATTCCCAGTAAACCGAATTGGCAAGCAGTGCTTCCCAATATGCTGGAAAAAACAGGTGGCTCCCAACCTCATGAAAACATGCCTCCCTATGTAGTCGTCTATTTTTGCCAATTGAACAACGGTTAATTTTTTGAAGGGGATTACGGATGAAGAAAACAGTTTTAAAAACGTTACTGAGTATAGGAACCGTCACACTACTCACGATCACCCCGCTACAAGCCACAGAGTTGGATTACTCATGTACTGTCAATTTGAGAGTTAAGGATCGGGCTTTTGATTTTTCGCCCTATGGTTATCCGATGACGATCTCCTGCCCCTTAGTGGAAAGTAGGCGGGAGGTGCTTTTTGATGAATATGAAGCGATTAAGGACAAGTCATTTGAGGAGCTTGAGAAACAGATTAGTCAATTGGATAGCGATATTGATGAAGCCAGAAATTCCAGAAACTGGAAGGCCTTCAGAACCATAGGCTCCAAAGTCATCGTTTACACGGGTATAGCCGGTATGGCTGTGACTTGTGCAACAGGTGTCGGCTGCGCTATCGGAGGCGCGGTGAGCATACTTTGGGGGGCAATCGATACGATTGAAGGGGTGGCTGGTATAACTGAAAAGCAAAACGCCATCGATCTACTTTCACGGAAATTGAATGAAGCCAAACGCCAGCTGCGTGAGAATAAAAGTAATCTGGAAACAGCTAAAAATAACCTGGCTGCTGAATTTAATGAATTATGTGATATTGTGAAAAAGGAGTGTTTATAAAAATGTATCGACTATTTATTGCAACCACCTTGCTGATAACAATGGCGGCAACAGCCACTGCGGAACAAGGATTGATTGAACAAGTGAAAGGAAATGAGAAAAATATTGTCATTAACCAGAAGTTACTGAAAGCGACTCTAAACCCTTGGGAAAAGAATGGCCAGCATTTGATCGACTTGTTAAATTTTGAGAAAACTGGCGCTAACGGAAAAAAAGCTATGGGCTGTTCGTCTGATGTTGACAAATATGAATACATGCTTTGGAGGAATGGCGCTTACAGGAAAATCACTTTTAGTGAATGGAATGGCGGCTGTCGGGCAATGACTGAGTTTTATTGGCGAGGCGATGTATATGATACACCACCTTATGGTGATGTTGACTCCGCTGCAAGCTTTATGTTGGGAGGAAGTTTCTGGACTTATAACACAAAAGACCCCAATGATGATAAATGCAAAGGCAAGGAAGTTTATCATTTTTATTATGGACATGCCGAAGGTCGATCATACATCCCCATTAATGCTAATGGTTGCTCAGTGGAGGCTGAACTATATCGGCGTAAAATTTGGTTTGCTGAAGATATTGAGCACTTGATAAATGGTTAATGAAATTGAGGAGGAGATATGCGCTATTTTTTAGTTTTACTTATATTGTTTTTTCTACCATTAACTAGTATCAATGCCGATAATGGTCTGATTGATACGGTGACGGTCATTAAAAAATATTTTGGTGAATATACCAATTATTGCGGCCATGATAATTGGAAAAAAGCAGGTTGGAGCAGTGAAAAATCCTGTTTAACAGACGGACGTGTTCACCTTGTCTATGGACATGACACAGAAGGGAAGCCCGCCACCTTCCCTGAAAACCGCCATGCTGAAAGTAAGAAAATTCAGTTTACCGATACTGATAAACAACGGCTGTTTGATGCTATTGAGGCGGGAGCCACTATCTCTGTACGTGAAGATAACCATGTTGTGACTTGTGTTGAAGCTTCAATAACGGCCCATAAAGATGGAAAAAACATACCGGAAGCTGTTTGCTCCAGTACTGATCGTATTTTTGCTGAGTGGAGTATTGGAACAAAAAAACTGAAAGATGCTCCAAACAACCGCAAGCGATTTCCAATTAATAATGCGGATGCTGAGTACAATCGTTATGTTACTTCTGGTCACCGTGAGTTTCATCATATTCATTTGAATAGTGATTGGCCTAAGCATAGTGATTCAGAGTGGGATGCTTATCAACGTTCCCGTATTATAATCCAGAAAAGTTTGCGCTGGTATGTTCGCTATTGAATACTTCGCATATTGAACACAGCTAATATATTTTTCTTTAAGCGACATATCTAAGATTTATCACTACAAAAAAAATAATATCAATAACATGTTTTAAATAGAAGTCATCTAAAAAACGGAGGCAAGAAGATGAAAAATATGGCTGACTACATTGCTATGCTATTAATAAGTATATTTCTATTACATAGCAATATTTTGCTAGGTGAAGATACGATACCTTTACCAGATGCGGATATTTTAGGTACCGTATGTTACCCTGACAATAAGGAAAGAATAATTACACCAGATGCAGTATTATGGTTAGGTAAAATGGTTGATGGGGAAACCTGGAGCAGAGCTACAGAGGAAGATGCACGCGCAATGTTTTGGGCTATTATTCAACGTAGCCATTTAAGAAAAATACACTTTAAGAACTGGAGGCAGTTTATACAATCCTACTCACAACCCATAAATGAGAAATGGCTAAAAACCGGAGATCGTTGTAAAGAATATTATAAATCGGATTTTTCAGGAAAAATTAACCCTAATTGCTCAATTAAAAAGATAAAGCGACGTGCTAAAAATATAGATAAAAAGTGGAATGACCTTGACCTTTCTACAAAGCGTTGGGTTATTGACCTTGCAAAAGGTAATCAAACAAACCATATTCCCGGAGTAATCGGATGGTTTGCTCCCAAGCTATGGAAAAAGAGAGAAAAAAATGGAGAAAATCGAGAAGAGAATATGGTCTACTCAACAGAAATTGATGGAAATATCTATTTCAAAAAGAAAAAAACAGAAAACTGGACAATAGAAACTGTTAGGGTTGTTCCCGCAGGGGAGTCTTGCTGAAGAACAGATAAGCAAAGAGAAAGAGATAGAGCAACTCTCTTTCTCTCTGTGCGGCCTACTCAAAGCACCGACAAATCCGCCACCCGCAGGAACAACCCGCTCAGATGATTCAGCAATGCCAGCCGGTTATTCTGCAGCGCCTGATCCTCAGCCATCACCATAACCTCATCAAAGAACCGGTCCACCGGCTCACGCAGCTCAGCCAGTGACAGCAATGCAGCCTCATAATCACCCGCCGCAAACAAGGGCACGACCTTATGCTGCTGCTCATTTACCGCCGCAGCCAGTGCCTGCTCCGCCGCTTCCTGCAGCAGATCCGCACTCACAGACTCCGGAATCTCGCCCTCGACTTTACGCAGAATATTACTGATGCGCTTATTCGCCGCCGCCAGACTTTCCGCTGCCGTCAGCTGACGGAATTTCGCCACCGCCTTAATCCGCCGGTCAAAATCCAATGGCCGGGTCGGATTTAAGACCGCAACCGCATCCACCAGCTCGGTACCGATCCCCTGATCATGATAATAAGCGCGCAAACGCTCCAGAATATAAGCCAGCGCCTCAGCCGAATCCGGCTTTTTACCCAGCTGCGTACTCAGATTCTCCGCCGCATTATCCAGCAAATCGGCCAGATCCAGCGGCAGTTCTTCCTCAATCATAATACGCAGCACACCCAGTGCCGCACGGCGCAGGGCAAACGGGTCTTTGGTGCCGGTCGGTTTCTGGCCAATGGCAAAAATCCCCGCCAGCGTATCAATCCGCTCTGCCAGCGCCAGAATGCGCCCGGTCGCGGTGGCAGGCAGCTCATCACCGGCATAACGCGGCAGATACTGCTCTTCCATGGCCGCAGCTACTTCCGCATTTTCACCGTCATGCAACGCGTAATAACGCCCCATCGTGCCCTGCAGGTCGGTAAACTCGAACACCATATTGGTGATCAGGTCACACTTGCCCAGCTGCGCCGCACGTATCGCCAGGGCTTCATCAGCACTCAACTGTCTGGCAATATAAGCCGCCAGCTTTGCCACCCGCTCCGACTTATCATACAGCGTGCCCAGTTTCTGCTGGAACACCACCGACTGCAGCTTTTCACGGCGCGACTCCATGCTGTGCTTTTTATCCTGCTCCCAGAAAAACGCCGCATCACTGAAGCGCGGGCGAATTACCCGCTCATTGCCTTCGCTGACCTTGGACGGGTCTTTACTTTCGATATTGCTGATGGTGATAAAATTCGGCATCAGCTTGCCATCGCTATCGGTCAGGCCGAAATACTTCTGGTCGCCCTGCATGGTGTAAATCAGTGCTTCCTGTGGCACATCAAGGAATTTCTCCTCAAACTGTCCGGCAATCGCCACCGGCCATTCCACCAAGGCACTCACCTCCTCCAGCAGAGCTTCCGGCATAATCGCCTGCCCACCCAGCTCAGCCGCGACCTTGATGACCTGCTCCCGGATCATTTCACGACGATCCGTAAAACCGGCAGAAACATAAGCCGCTTTCAGCTGTTCGGCGTAACTGGCCGGTGATTCAATGCTCACTGCCTGCGGGGCATGGAAACGATGGCCACGACTCTCGCGACCCGCCTTAATGCCCAGAATTTCACAATCAATAATCTCACTATCCGCCAGCATCACCACCCAATGCACCGGACGCACAAACTCAACCTCATTAGCACCCCAGCGCATCCGTTTCGGAATCGGCAGACCCGCCAGCGACTTACTGACCATCTCCGGCAACAGCTCAGCGGTTGGCTGGCCTGGCTGCTGCTGACGGAACATCAGCCATGCGCCTTTGTCGGTTTCCTGACGCTGTAAATCCGCCACCTCAACCCCACAGGAGCGGGCAAAACCCTGCGCGGCTTTACTCGGGTTACCTTCGGCATCAAATGCCGCCTGCACAGCCGGGCCTTTGCGCTCAACAATCTGGTCTTCCTGACGGGCCGGAGCCTGTTTGATCCACACCGCCAGACGGCGCGGTGCGGCATAGGGAACAATCTCAGCGGCTTCCAGACCTGCTTCTTGCAAGCCATTGCGGATACCGTCAGTAAACGCGGCAGACAAGGTTTTCAGTGCCTTTGGCGGCAACTCTTCCGTTCCAATTTCTACCAGAAAATCAGCAAAACTCGTGCTCATCAGGCGGCCTCCTGCGCATTATTCTGTTCTTTTAACATCGGGAAACCCAGTTTTTCGCGGGTGTTGTAATAGCCCTCAGCCACAGCCCGCGCCAGGGTGCGCACACGCAGAATATAGCGCTGGCGCTCAGTCACCGAAATCGCCTTACGCGCATCCAGCAGGTTAAAGGTGTGCGACGCTTTCAGCATCTGCTCATAGGCAATCAGCGGCAAGCCCTCTTCACTCATGCGCTGACTCTCCCGCTCATGCACATCAAACTGGTGAAACAGCTCATCGGTATCGGCATGTTCGAAGTTATAGGTCGACTGCTCGACCTCGTTCTGATGATAAACATCACCATAAGTGACCACGCCCTGCGGGCCGCGCGTCCAGACCAGATCATAAACACTGGTCACATCCTGCATATACATCGCCAGCCGTTCCAGACCATAGGTGATTTCACCGCTGACCGGACGGCAATCCAGCCCACCGACCTGCTGGAAATAGGTAAACTGGGTCACTTCCATACCGTTCAGCCAGATTTCCCAGCCCAGCCCCCAGGCACCCAGCGTCGGTGATTCCCAGTTATCTTCCACAAAACGGATGTCATGGATCAGCGGATCAAAACCCAGTGCCTTTAACGAGCCGAGATACAGCTCCTGCATATCCGGTGGTGACGGCTTCATCAGCACCTGAAACTGGTAATAATGCTGCAGACGGTTCGGGTTTTCGCCATAACGGCCATCGGTCGGACGGCGCGAGGGTTGCACATAGGCCGCATTCCACGGCTCCGGCCCGATAGAACGCAGGAAAGTCGCGGGGTGGAAAGTCCCTGCCCCCATTTCCATATCGTAAGGCTGCATGATCACGCAACCCTGCTCAGCCCAGTAAGCCTGCAAGGTCTGGATCATGCCCTGAAAGGTAGATAAGTCGTAGTTAGCCATGAATCTTGTTCGCTGTTGTGGTTCACTAAAGACTGCGGAGTATACTGCACATTGGGCGGCTAATCAGTAGTCAGGGCAGGATAAGGGGATGAATGGGGCTATCCTGCTGCCAGCGTTACTCCTTTGCGGAATAAACGCTTGTTACCCGGAACAGATCAGGGCCATCAAACCCCGCTTTTCTCCGCCAGTTCCCGCTTACGTTTCGCCTTGGCTTTGGCCAGCTCACTCATATCCGCCCCCATGTGCCGCTGCCCTTTTTGTTTTGCCAGCGCCATCTGTTTTTTGCGCTCGCGGAAACGTTCTTTCTGCTCATCGGTGGTGGTATCAAAGCACAACGGGCAGCTGACCCCCTCCTCATATTTCTCAGATGTCACATCTGCCTCCGACACTGGATAGCCACAGGAATGGCACAGGTGATACTGGCCGCAGTTCAGATCGTGATCCACCGAAACCCGGTGATCGAAGACAAAACACTCACCTTTCCACAAGCTGTCTTCCTCAGGCACTTTTTCCAGATAATTCAGAATTCCGCCATCCAGATGATAGACCTCTTCCACGCCGCGCGATAAAGCATAACCGGTTGATTTTTCGCAACGAATCCCGCCGGTACAATACATGGCAATGCGCTTCACGCCGCGATTATCAATCACATCGTCCAGGTAGTCCTTGAACTCCATGAAGCTGTCCACATCCGGATCTTCTGCACCCTCAAACAGGCCGATTTTGGTTTCATATTTATTGCGCGTATCCAGCAGCAACACATCATCCTGCTGCACCAGTGCATTCCAGTCTTCCGGCTTCACATAAGTACCGACCGTCTTATGCGGCCCGACTTCCTTGTTATGGAAGGTGACGATTTCGCGCTTTTTCTTCACCTTGAAACGGTGAAAGGGATCGTATTCACAGTAGGAGTATTTTGGCTCCAGTTCGCCAACAATCTCCTGCAAACCGGCCAGAAACGCATCGATGTCCTGATCCTTTCCGGCAATCGTCGAATTAATCCCCTCATCAGCCACGATCAGCGTACCGGACACCGGCGACTGCTCGCGTAACTGCTGAATTTTTTCAGCAACGTCTTCGGGGGCATCCAGTGCCATGAACTTGTAAAATGCAGCAACTTTCATATCAGAACAACGAGTTAAACGGAAAACGACGAATCATAGCACTGTCTTGCCGCCGATAAATCATTGTTGTTAAAAATTTTATTGAGTTTTATCGAACCACCGGCCTCCGGTATGCCGTAGGATTCTTCACAGGTTTTACGCTATCATGAACTCAGGCCTTAACCTGCAAGCAAGACGGAGCTACATGAAGAAACTGCCCATTGGTATCAGCACCCTTAGTAAGATCATCAACGGTGACTTCAGCTACGTTGACAAGACACACCATGTTCTGAAATTAGCACAAAAGTCAGGCTATTACTTTTTGTCACGCCCGCGTCGCTTTGGCAAATCACTGTTGCTCGATACCCTGGCCGAAGCATTTTCCGGCAATGAAGACTTGTTTCAGGGGCTATACATCCACCCTCACTGGGACTGGTCAGTAAAACACCCGGTCATCAGAATCAGCTTTGGTGCAGGTATATCCCGCAACCCTGAAGAGCTCAACCGGCACATTCTCCGTATCCTGAAAGAAAATCAGGAGCAGCTGCAAATTGAATGTGAGGCTAAAGAAGACATTGCAGGCTGTTTCGCCGAATTGATCCGCAAAGCGCAAAAACAGTATGGTCAGGGTGCAGTCATTCTGATTGATGAGTACGACAAACCGATTCTGGACAATATTACTGAGCCGGAAACAGCTGCTGCCATACGCAATAGCTTGCGAAATTTTTACTCAGTGATTAAGGATAATGATGCCTATGTGCGTTTTGCCTTTCTAACCGGGGTCAGTAAGTTTTCCAAAGTATCTGTATTTAGCGGCTTAAATAATCTGAAGGATATAACCCTTGACCCGGCATACAGCACAGTCTGTGGTTATACGCAGAACGAACTGGAACAGGTATTCTCTGAACATCTGCAGGATGTTGACCTCACAGAACTGAAAGACTGGTACAACGGTTATCAGTGGCTGGGGGAAAGTGTTTATAACCCGTTTGATGTATTGCTGTTTCTGGATAGTGGCAAGCGTTACCGCCCTTACTGGTTTGAGACCGGCACGCCATCCTTCCTGATTTCGCTGCTAAAAGCCGGTAATTATCATGTGCCTGATTTTGAGAATATGGAGGTCAGCAGTACCCAGCTCAGTGACTTTGATGTCGATCATATCCGTCTGGAAACGCTTTTGTTTCAGACAGGTTATCTGACAATTACCAAAGAGGAGTCGCTGTTTGAGGAGACCATTTTCCTGCTCAACTACCCGAACCGCGAGGTTCGCAGCACCTTTAATCAGGTAATCTTATCGCGCTACCTGACTGATCATTCACCGGAGCGGTTGCCGGTAATGCGGGCATTGCTGGCCAATGATACCGATGCTCTGCAACTACGTTTTACCGCCCTGTTTGCCGGTATCGCCAATGACAATTATCGTAAAAACCCGATCGCTAAATACGAAGGTTATTATGCTGCGGTCATGTATGCTTACCTCTGCTCACTGGGTATCGATACTGTCGCAGAAGACACCAGCCATCGGGGACGTATCGACCTGAGCCTGCGCTTTAAGCGACCTAACGGACAAAAACAGGTATATATCTTCGAGTTTAAGGTGATTGATGGTGAGAAGGGGGACGGCAGCGCCCTGCAACAATTACATAAGCACAACTATGCGGCGAAATATGATGATGGCGAGACAGATATTATTTTAATCGGTATCGAATTCAGCCAGGTAACGCGGAATATCGTTGGTTTTGATACAGCAACTCACTGACAAAAAATCTCACATTCAGGGCTAAACATGACAAAAGACGAACTGCTGAAAAATATACGCACGCTGGGCATCTGGAAAAAACGCTCACAGCGGGCACCGCACAAACCCTTGCTGATTTTGCTGTATCTGGGACGCCGGCAAACCGGCCAACCCAGAATGGGATTGTTTGAAGAGGTGGAACCCAAACTTACCGCCTTACTTGAAGAATTCGGCCCGACCCGAAAAAACTATACACCTGAAGAACCGTTTTGCCGCTTACGGGCTGATGGCATCTGGGAACTGTCCGTTGACCTCCCTGCCGGTGTCGCATTATCAAAAACTAAACTGCGTGCACAAAAGGTGGCCGGGGGCTTTCTTGAGGAAGTTGAGCAGCTGCTCAAGTCTGAAGATTCGCTCATTGATCAGGTCGCCACTTTCCTGTTGCGGGAACACTTCCCGTCAACACTGCACGAAGCCATTCTGACAGAAATTGGCCTGGATATTGATTCGATAGAAGATATTGAAGATTCGAAAAAGCGCAAAAAAGTACGTGATCCGGAATTTCGCCAGCGGATTTTACAGGCATACGACTATCGCTGTGCCGTGTGTAATTTCGATGTGCGGCTCGGCAAACAACCAATTGCCCTTGAAGCTGCACATATCCAGTGGTTCAATCACGGCGGGCCGGATACCGTCAATAATGGCGTGGCTTTATGCTCCATGCACCATGAGCTTCTGGATCGTGGTGCCATCGGCATTTCACCGGACAGCCGCCTTCTGGTATCTGAAAAAGTTACCGGCTATGCGGGATTGCAGGAGTGGATTCTCGACTATGAAGGCAAGCCGTTAAATCAGCCACGTAGAATTGAATATACATTGAATCATGAGTTTGCAGACTGGCACATCCGTGAGGTTTTCAAAGGCGAGTACCGTGAACAGGCTTCAACATAAACGTAAAAGCCACAGCAGATAAAACATAACCCGCTTCATCGGATAAACCTTACCTGAACATACAGTCTGTTAAACTGATGTCAGAACCAACCCGGCGTGGCGAAAATTCTGTGTTGGCACAAAACCAAAATAATAAAGCTCAACGATGATAAAAAATATTTTTTGGCTTATACGAACCAGCCTGTATTCAATCGTGCTTTCTGTACTGGGCAGCGATAATTTTTTGATTCCGACAGAACATGATGCACTGCGTGCCATGCAAGCTCCTATGCCGATAACGACAAGCAGCAAACCACAGGCCCGCCAGATTGGAGTACAAGGCCCCGCAAAAATATTTCCTCAGGCCGTGAATAATCCGAAGAAAAGTGAAGTGGCGGCGCGGCCAATAGCCTTGCAGCAAACAAGGTCAGTTTATCGGTGTCAGCAGAATAATGGTCAAACGCTATTCTCTGATAAGCCTTGCGATAATGTTCAGCAAGTCATACCTCTGCATGAATTTCGGCCTAACGTAGCTGAAACCTTTCAAAAGGCTACGCCACAGAACATCTACAACACGACTACCGGATCAAATGCCAAAACTCTCACCCGCAATCCTGCTAATCGGCAGGAAATTAATACACGTTATGACAATCTGAGTCGGGAAATAAAGCATCTTTTGAAAGATAATCCCGGGCGCCTGAGCCACCTCCTACTGGAGTTACATAAAGACCGGCAAAAGGCTCTGTCTATGTACGCCACAAGTGCAGACAGCTACTCCATTCACCAACGTACAGATAACCTCAAACGGGATATTCGTCGTCAGGAAAATCAACATAATAAGGTGCAAATTGCCCACCAGTTGCTGGAACTTGAACGACAGAGGAACCGAGAGCTTTATGACAGGCACTGAGTGAAGCCAACCCCACCAAAAAAAAGCGCCGCCAGAAAATACCTCCGTGACCATAACATCGAAGCAGGCTTCACCACAGAAGCCTACAACCTGATACACGCAGATCCTGACCTGGCAGAACAACTGACAAGGACACTGCTACAGGATCATTTCACAGCAACGCTGTACCGGGATATTCTGGATATGACGGGGCAGGTTTTGCCAGATTAATATCGCGAATTCATTTATAGCCAGGTAATGCTAAGATATGTCCAAACGAAGACACTTTCGCGATATGCCTTTTATCATTCGTTATAAAAACAGCATCATTCATAATGGCGAGTGCATGATAAAGACAGTCTGTCAGTTCCGGATAGCCACTTTTTTTATTCCCCGTCCTTGCCAGCTCAATCGCTTTCATGCGAGTTTCACCATTAGGCACGACAATATGCAACACCTCAAACCCGGCTAGTTTCTCGATGTATTTCAAATGACTTTCAACATCCCGGATGTTATACATATTACCGCAAAGCACTTCTGTAATTTCATCCAGCGCAAGGCTGGGCACCAGAATCTGTATTTTTTCCAGAATCGCATCCCGGAGTATTTGTTTTGCTGTACTCTGTAATGGGCGGTTATAGATGTACTCCAGAGCTACTTTCAAAACTCGAGAAAGCCACTCACCGTATAACCAACTAACCGCTACTTTTCGGCAGGCTGTTGGTTGGCAAGGGCGATCTGTTTAAAAAATGGCCTATTCCGGCATTTTCCCCCTTGCCCAGGCAAAAATTGCCCGTTGGCTATCCGGTATCCATCGTTTCTCCCTGTTTTTTGATGTTGTTGCGGCCTGATTTCATAGTAGCAGGCGCATCAGTTGGTCAGCCGCCAGCACCATGAGGCCGAACATAAGGTGTGACAGAACCTTGGCATGGCCTTTGACCCAGACGTTGTTACCGCCAAACTCATCCTTGAGGCGGGCGTTGGTGCGTTCCGCCGCGCTGCGTTCGCGGTAACGGATAGCTTCGGCGGGGTCGAATTCGATTTTGTCACCCCGGCGCGGGTTATGGTCAATCAGCGGGACATGGTTGAATTCGCGGCTGTATTCGCGCAGGTCGGCACTGCAATAGCCCGCGTCCATCAGGTCGTACAGGTTCGTCACCCGCCGGGCGGTGATTTGGGTCAGGGAATGGCGGCCAGGCTGTCGTGCATGGAGGCGCTACTGAGGATGGCTGCGACCGGGATGCCGCCGTCAGCCGTGTCGATATGCAGTTTGTAGCCGTTCCAACTGACCTTGTAGCCCTGTGCGTTGCATTTGGTTCCCCGGTCACACGCTTTGGGCATCTCTTCCAGCAGTTGTGCCAGGGTTTCTTGCGCTGCCGGGCAATGGGGCTTTCTTTGGCGGGGCGTTGCTCCCTTTACGCGGCCTGCCGCGTTTGCGTGGGGCGGCGGCGGGTTCATCGGCTGCCGGGGCCGGTTTGGGCGCTGCTTCAGGCTGCTCGCGGGCTTCAATCGCAGTGGCATCGCGGCTGATATGGCCGACCAGTTCATCCCCAGGTGGCTGCGGATCAGGGATTCATGTACCCGTTCGGCCAGCCGCGACTGGGCAAATTCATCGAATGCCCGTGAGAAGGTGGCCTCACTGGGCAGCGGTTTCCAGCGGGGAAAACCACAAATATGCCGCAGGCTGCGATCAACCTGCAACCGTTCACGCAAGGCGGCTGTGGTGGGCAGGTTCAGCACCACTTTCGCCACGAAGGCGATGGCCAGTGCCTGCCGGTCGTGCGGCGGGCGGCCATCAACCCCATACCGGCTGGGGAAGAAGGCTGCCATGTCCAGCCAGTCCAGCACATGCACCAGCTTTTCCAGCTTCGGGGTCAGGATGTCCAGTCCTCGCCCAGTTGCGGCAACAGTTCATGTTGCACGCTCAATAGTTGTTGCATCAGTGCAGTGCGTTTTGTACAGTCCATGGCGGTGTCCGATGTTCAGTTGTGGTAAACCGACATCTTGCCGCTTGCGGGGACACCATTTCATCTTTTTTTGGCTGCCTTGGCCTGAAATTCCCTGTTCGACCTGAGTTTTGCAATTACCTCTCCAGAAATATGTTTGCATCCAGTACATAATTTTTACTTGCCATATTGATGACGCGCCGTAATTTTCTTCTGTTCGCGCATAGCTCTGAGAACCTCAGTCGGATCGTCATCTATGCCAATATTCGGCAAGCCATTTAATTCTTTCAGTAATGCTTCTTGTTGGGGGGAAACCCGTTTTTGCTTTTCTGACGGGGCAATATTTTCTATCGGGACAATTTTAGCCAGTGCCTTGCCTTTCCTTTCGATAGTGAAAATGTCACCTTTATGGAAAACTTTATCCAGCAGTGTGCCAAGCTGTCTACGTGCTACTGTGGCATCAACTATTTGTTCCATAGCGCTCTCCATTTAAACTCTCAAGTATACAAACCATATCAACTATACTGGTTCAGTACGGAGGGCGTCAATCACTCAGATCCTGACCTGGCAGAACAACTGGCAACGACACTACTACAGGATCATTTCACAGCAACGCTGTACCGGGATATTCTGGATATGGCGGGATTAGCTTTATGACCATCCACCCGGCAGGGTATGTACTCGCACTGATCAGACACAGGCATACAGTTTTCAGACTAAGCGGCAACCTTCAATTCAACGTGCTTGCCAGCAGCTTCCAGCATGTTCACCAGCCGGTCAATAGTAAACAAGTGGATATGACCATTAAGCAAACTACTTAGATTTGAGCGGGAAACCTTCAGCTGGTCTGCAGCCTCTGTTTGCGTCAAACCGCTGCTATCAAACCAGTCCCTGACTTCCCGCATCAGGCTGGAACGCAGTTTCATATTGGCACGCTCAACCGGATCATCTTCCAGCGCGTCCCATACACTATCAAATACCTGTTGTGTACTCATGCTTTCAATTCCACAAACTCCCGCACATCCCCCAGCAAACTCTCCAGCATCACCGCCGGAACCTCCGCCACCTGCTGCAGCGCCAGTGCCCGGCCAATCAGCGCCGCCTGCTCCATATCCAGCCAGCCATTCGGCACCGCCTCACCGTACAACCAGACAGCAGCGGTCTGCGTTTCCGGTGCCTCCTCCAGCCCGGCTTTGCCCGCCGCCGCCTGCAGTAACGCGGTCACCATCATATTCAGCGCAATGCCATAAATCCCCTGCTCCAGCAGCACCTCAGCCGCCTGTAACTTCTCCTCAGCCAGCTGTTGCAAACGTGAAGGGGCATCATTCTGCTCCGCCTCACTGACATCGTACAACTCCTGCGCATCCTTCACCGGCGAAGCCTCACCCAGCCGCTGCAGACCCCGCAAAGTACGCGGATCAAGCAAGGCCACCGGAATATCGGTGGCCAGCGATTCCAGCTGCAAATCATCCTGCTCCGTCACCTGATCCAGTACCACCAGCAAACCACCACCGCTGCCCAGCACCCGCTCCACCCGTGTTTTGAACAGCCTCTGAACATCCAGAATGCACAGGCGTAACTTATTCTCCAGCTCCAGCGACTCAGGCGACGGCTCAAAGGATTTCGCAGTGCCGTCAGCCGGAACCGGCTCCGCCCCCTCAGCATCAGGCACAAGCTCAGCATCAACGGTTTTCCCCGTATCCGCAGCAGGCTCCTCACCCAGCCCCATTTTGGCCAGATCCTCAGTCAGCGTTTCCAGCAGCTTGCGGCTGACCCCGACCACATCCTCTTCCGCCTCCGGATCAATCACATTGTCAAACAGGTTGCGCTTGCCCTTGACCAGCGCCAGCACATGCTCCTCATACGACGGACTGCTGACCATAATGATAGTTTGCACGGTCTTGCGCTGCCCCAGCCGGTGTACCCGCGCAATGCGCTGATCCAGCACCGCCGGATTCCACGGCATATCCAGATTCACCAGCACCGACGCATTCTGCAGGTTCAGCCCGGTACCCCCGGCATCCGTGGAAATAAACACCTGAATGGCATCATCATCCCGGAACCTGTCCATCAGCGCGCCACGCTTAGCGGTCGGCACCCCGCCATGCAGACAGACACAGCCCACGCCCATTTTCTGCAGGCGCTGCTCAACCATGCGCGTCATCAGCTCCCACTGCGAAAACACCACCATCTTCAACCCGGACTGCACACACAACTCCGCGACAATATTTTCCAGCTCATCCAGCTTGGGCGCCCCCTGAGTTTCCTTATCCACCAGCCCGGCAGCATTACAGGCCATCCGCGCCTGCTGCAAGGAAGCCATCATGCGGTTGGACTCACTGGGTGTCAGTGGCCGGAATTTCGATTTACGGGCCAGCGAACCGGCGGCCTGCATCGCCGCATCATGCAGCTCCTTCTGCGCCTGCGTCATCGGCAGATCAAGGCGCTGCTCAATACGCTGCGGCAGCTGGTCACTCACCAGCCTGCGGTCACGGCGCAACATCACCGCCGCCAAACGCTGGCGCAGGGTGGACAGATTGCGGTAACCCAGCACCTTGCCGCGCTCGTCTTTGATATGAAAATCAGCATGATAACGCCACAGCGGCCCCAGCACCGCCGGGTCAACCACCTGCATCAGGCTATACAAATCCTCCAGGCGGTTTTCCAGCGGCGTGCCGGACAGCACAAAGGCATAGCGTGACTCAATACGTTTCACCGCCGTGGCAATTTTGGTCTGCCAGTTTTTAATCCGCTGCGCCTCGTCCAGAATCAGCAAATCCGGACTCAGCTGACTGTTGATCACCGACAGATCACGCAATACCAGCTCATAATTGATGACATAAAACCCATCACCCTGGCGGTACTGTACGCCGCGTGCCTCCGGAGAGCCCTGAATAATCTGCACCGGATGCTCAGTGAATTTCTCAATCTCCCGCGCCCACTGCTGCTTCAGTGAGGCCGGACACACCACCAGAATCCGCCGTGCCTGTGAGGTGCGGAATAACCAGCTGGCCGCCGAAATCGCCTGCAGTGTTTTCCCCAGCCCCATGTCATCCGCGAGTAAGGCCCGGCCCTTGGCAGCCAGAAAGGCCACCCCTTCGACCTGATACGGGTACAACTTCGCCTTAATTCCGGGCAGATGGCCACCGGAAGCCTGAATCGCAGCACTGATTTCCTGTTCACGCAGGCGCTGGCTGGCGCGGGCAGACAACTGGCGTACCTGTGCCAGTGCATCCTCGCCGACATCAATATCATCACGATCCTGCAGCTGCTCCGCCAGCCGGAAAAAATCATCCGGCAGCTGCTGATTAAAATGCCCGCTGGCATCAAAATAGCCATCCAGCAAACTACGCAGCCCGGCATCCATGGTCGCTGTGCGCGACAGGCTGATGGCCGGTGGCTGTTCCACATTCCAGTTCAGGTAAATATACGGCTGCGGTGCGCCACGCTGAGCCAGCTCAGCATAGTCAGCACGCTTGCTGATTTTGTGCAGTACGCCTTCAATATGCTTGCAGGTACCCAGTTGATTGGTGGCAAAATCCGGGCAGGTACAGTAATTATTGCGCTGCCGGAGTGAGCGGATATTCACCCGGTAGCTATGGGAAAAATAAGTGTCCGTGGTGATGGAAGAAGCCGACCAGCGCCCGAACACACTCCCCTCATGTACCGGTTTCACCTCAACCTCAGTGCGCCCGCGCTTCTCCCGCCAGGCCAGCGCGTTTTCCGTCGCCCCCAGCAAAACCTGCTCACCGGCCTGCGCCGCCTGTGCATACAGGGCTGCGGTCATGTGCGAACAGATATTATCCTCCGTCGCCCCGCAATCACAGCGCACCCGCATCACCCCGTCCGCATCGTAATACATCTCGCAGCTGTAAGGATCTTCGCTGTCCGGCGCCTCAACCGTCGCCCATAAACGCCCCTCTTCAGCAACCACGTCCGTCACCCGGTTTTCCTTGTACCAGGCTAAGCCCTCATAAACGTTCGCTTCACTGGCGATGGCGCGTAACTGTTCATTATCAAAGAGAAAAATGTCCTGCATAGTGCTCATGGGGTTGATCCTGCTCGGGTTATCGGGGATTGACCAAGACTAGCCCGCGGTCATTAGTCTGGCAAGGTTATTTATAATTTGATTAACAGCAACAGATACCGTTATAGCATGAAAGGAAAAACCGGAATTATGAACCGCCTGCCTGCTCATAATGATCGAACAAACTCCCAATAGCAGTCATATCAGAGTCCTGTGATACCAGCTCAAGCCCGTGATACCGGGCACTGGCGAAATGAAAAACATCAAACTTACGCTTTTCAATATTACGCTGCCCGCCATTACCCTCTGACCGGTCAAACCGGAACAAATTAGCTGCAAGCTCGGAAACACCCCGGTTTACATCCAGTTCAGTCAACCCGTCAAGAACCCGCTTCAACTGATCAAAACGAGCCTGATCCTGCCAGATAATACCGCGCAATACTTCATAGCGTATCAACGGGGTGATCACCAGCGTTACCGTTTCATCTTTGAGTAATGATGCCAGGACTTGTCTCGCCGCATCACGTTCAGCCGGTGAAGTTGCTCCCTGCTCATCCAGCGCGCCAATTAATAAATTTGCATCCAGCAGCACCTTGCGCATGTCCACTACTTTCCAGCTTCTTCAACCAGGCTCAGTAACTGCTGTTTAGCATGCAGCTGCTCAGCAGGACTGAGACTATCCAGCTTCAGGCGATTCAGATCGATATCAAAGGCATCTTTCAAAACATCAATCAGGGAGGCATTATTAGGGGAAGCCAACAAATGAGTACGGACAACACCATCGTCGTCGCGTTGCAGACGGTAGGCTTCTCCTGCTTTCAGTTGAGAAAGCACGATGGATGAGTGGGTGGTAATATAAAAGGTCGTATTCGGAAACAGCTGCCTGAGTAATGGAATAATCTTTGCCTGCCACGAAAGGTGCAAATGACTTTCAATTTCATCAATCAAAACAACACCTTTAACCCGTTGCAGCTGCGTTTCATTTGTAAAATATCCGTAGCCGGAAATAATAGCCTGCAGTATTTTCAGTATTGAGGCAAAACCGGTACTCAGGTGTGACAACTCCCGTGGATGACCATCGATTCTTAAATTAACGCGCCCATCGCCGGTAATTTGCATATATTCCGGATCAATACGACTGTCGATCTTATTCAATAAGTTTAGTACCACCCGAATTTCAATGTCCCGGTTATCCTCCTTCTTCTGATACGGATTAGCAGACTGGGCAAGGGTGACAAACCACTCCTCAATGCCGGTATCCATATTCAGGCTGGTAAAATTATTATTCATACCTTGAATCAGTTGCCGAAAGTACTCCGCTCGCCGCTGTTCCAATGTACCAAGTGGTTTGCTGTTATTTTTGGAGTGCCTGATGAAGCCTCTATTTTGTGAGGCAATAAATACAACAGGCAACTGATGAGGCACAAAGTTGGAAGTCGTTTTCACTAATGCCTGATATATCTGCTGCACATTTGCTGAGTAAGGAATCGGGGTTATAGCTCCTGCCTGCCCCACTCTGTTGAAACACATATTAAGAGTCCAGCCGGTTCTGAAAGCAGCAAACTCCTCATTAGTTATGAGCAAGAGTTGATAAAGTGCCTCAAGCGTCTTGGTCTTACCAACACCATTCGCACCAATAAGAGCATAAACCTGCTGACTCTCCCGCAGGCACAACTCAACACTACCAACACCTTTGAGTCCTTCTATGGTCACGGGGTATTTCAACATAACCTGTTCCTGTCAGCTTGACTGTTTCACGCGATAGTCCGCAGACTATTTTCACTACTCCGAAAGACAGCACCTAAACCCATCCGGATCATCTTCGATGATACATTCTATCCGCTGAATGAACCAGTTCATGTACGACAACTCACTATCCTCACCCACACTAGCGTGACTTCCAGTACTTCAACAACTCATTAGTCTGCTCAATCAGATAACCCTTGCGCCACTGGTCGCTCCCGCTTTCCCTGAGCATCCTTTCCTGCACCCGCAGGCAGGCCGACTGCCGTTTCTTATCAAAGCGCGACCAGTCTTTCAGCAGAATCAGCAGAAAACTGTCCAGGTCGAGATCCAGAAACTCCGGCTGCCCATAAAACCCCAGAATCAGTTCAAAACTTTGCTGCTGCGCTTCCGGCTGCAGATTATCAAAGCACTCCAGCAACACCGTACAGGTCTGCTCCATCAGCGAATACAGATAACCCTCCGCATCATCCATACGATCACCCAGCTGTGGCATGACTTCCATCACTGCCATCGCCAGATCAACGCTTTCCCGCACCGGGGTGGTCGGCTTACGTGCAGCATGCAGCAACGCAGAAACCGCCGCATTCAGGTCGGTTGCATTCTTGGCGCTGATAAATCCGTCACGATTGGTGTATTGAGTGAGAATGTTACGCAGGCGCAGCTGATAGCGTGTCGCTTCAGACGAGGGATCACTCAGCCACTCGGAAAACGTAATCAGAAAAGCTTCCCGGAACTCCGGATCATAAACCGCTGTTTCCAGCACAAAGCGGCTCAGATCCTCATGCGCCAGCTGCTTTAAAACATACTCCAGCTGCCCCCGCACAGAAACAGGCCTCTCCGCTTGTCCGGCATCGTTATCATTATTATCGTGACCCATCAAAAAAATCCTCAAAAATCCCCGCAGAATATTGAGCGCATCTTACACCAGAAACATGAATTCCCGGTTATCAGTCGCAGGTAATAAAGCGTCGTAAGCACGAATGCTATACTCAGCCCTGTCGTTGCAACACGTATTAAAAATATTACGATTATTTACGAAGAGGAAACTGACTATGTTTAATCCAATCGAAATTCCTTTTGGCTGTACCATGCTGTTCAACGTGGTTGACCTGAAAGAAGGCGTAACTGTGGATGATGTTGAGCTGTTACTGGGCGAAATGTGCAACGTTGTCAAAAATAACTACGGTGATGACAACGGCGGCTTTATCGGCGGACAAGTCTACCGCAATGCCGGTTTCATCTCCGAGGAAGGCAGCGTCCAGGATGATGATGCCAATGAAAACAAGCGCGTCAAACAGAACATGGGCGACATCGTTATCGTTACCTACTGGCAGTCATTCGAACAGCACGAAAAATCCCATGCTGACGAACTGTTCAAGGAAAAATTCAGCAAACTGGCCGAATATTGTGACAATACCTATGAAGTCGGTTACGAAATGTTGTGGCAGGGCGTGCCGGAAGAGTAAGCCGGAACTTGCCGCTTACCCCAGAGGGTAATGGGTTATAAAAACGAAATCCCCTCCGCCTCCCCTTTTACAAAGGAGTGCCCTCCAGCAATAGCCGGTAGTTATCTATCGGAGGGTCTCCCCCTTTGAAAAAGGGGGAACAAGGGGGATTTACCCCATCAAATCACCCCTGCAAATCCTCAATCACCGCTTTCACAAAACGTGCCGCCTCACCGCCGGTCACCGCACGGTGATCAAAACTCAACGCCAGCGGCAACATACGCCGGATCACAATTTCACCATCACGCACTACCGGCATTTCCCGCGCCCGCCCCGCGCCGAGAATCGCCACCGTCGGCGGCAACACCACCAGTGAGGCATACTTACCCACAATCGCGCCGTAGTTGGACAATAGAATACTCGCCCCGCGCATATCATCAGGGGTCAAACTGCGCCGGGCAATACTGTCCTTCAGTTCATCCAGCCGCTGTTTCAGAGCAGCCTCATCATCCTGCTGAATATCCCGGAATACCGCGACAAACAAACCCTGCGGCGCATCCACCGCCAGGCCCAGATGAATCCGCTCCAATACCCGCCGCCCGTTGGCATACCCGTCATACCAGGCATTCAGTGACGGCTCGGCCTTGCAGCCCGCGACAATGGCGCGCATCAAGCGGGGAGTGATGTCAGCCGTGGAATCAATGCCGGTAATATCAGCATCTTCCATCACAGTGGCTGACGACACCTCATCCCGTGCCAGCGTCATATTACGCGCCATCGCCCGCCGCACACCGCGTAACGGCTCCATCGGCCCGTGCTCAGCCAGAATACGTGCCACCCGGCGCACATCGCTGCTCAGAATCGTGCCATCCCGCCCGCTGGGAGTGACCATGGCCAGCTCCACGCCCATACGCCCGGCCAGTGCCCGCACTGCCGGTGTCGCCTTAATCGCAGTACCGGCACCGGAACGCCTGCCGATCACGCCTTCGTCAATCAGACCCTCATCGGACAACATCTCGCCGACCACTGTGCCACTGTCATGCCTTGCTGCAAGCTCATCTTCCGGCATTCCTTCCGCATCAGCCTGCGCGGCATCTGTCGCCCCGGCAGGGGCTTCTGCATCTGCAGAACCGTCACCGGCATAGGCCACTAACGGCTTACCGGTTTCAATCACATCACCGGCCTTACCATACAGTTTTGCAATCTGTCCACTATGCGGTGACGGCACATCAATAATCGCCTTGGCAGTTTCCACAGACACCAGCAGCTGACCGGCCTCCACGTTATCGCCCGGTTGCACATGCCACTCAACAATCTCTGCATCCGGCAGACCTTCGCCAAGATCAGGTAAAGTAAAAATATTCATCGGTACTCCATCACGTCGTGCGCAGCCAGCAGAATTCTGTTCACACCGGGCATATAATCATCTTCATTGCGGTACAGCGGCATCACCGTATCAAAGCCAGTCACCCGCCTGACCGGCGCCAGTAGCGAGCTGATCCCTTCATCCGCCAGCCGCGCGGCAATTTCAGCGCCAACCCCACAGCTTTGTGCCGCCTCATGCACAATCACACAACGCCCGGTACGCTGCACAGAGTTCAGAATGGTCTTCATATCCAGCGGTGAAACCGTCGCCACATCAATCACTTCCGCATCAATACCCTGCTGTGCCAGCTGCTGTGCGGCCTCCAGCGTTTCCTTGACCGACGCCCCCCAGCTGACCAGAGTCAGATCAATACCGGCACGCAGCACAAAACAGCTGTCCAGCGGCAGGGTTTTGCCGTCATCTTTCACCTGTTGCTTACCCAGCCGGTAAATACGTTTCGGCTCCAGAAACACCACCGGATCAGGATCACGGATCGCCGCCAGCAACAAACCATAGGCCCGTGCCGGCGATGACGGAATCACCACCCGCACGCCGGGCATGTGCGCAAACAGGGCTTCGGTGCTTTCGGAATGGTGCTCCGGTGCATGAATGCCGCCGCCATAAGGGGCACGCACCACCAGCGGACAGCTCAGTCGGCCACGGGTACGGTTACGCAGCCGCGAGGCATGGCTGATGATCTGATCCAGCCCCGGATAAATAAAACCCATGAACTGCAGTTCAGCCACCGGCTTCAGGCCGTGTGCCGCCATCCCCACCGCCATACCGACAATCACCGTTTCCGCCAGTGGTGTATCCAGCACCCGCTGCTCACCGAACTCAGCCTGTAAACCGGCGGTGGCACGGAACACACCGCCATTAATGCCAATATCCTCACCCAGCAACACGACACTCTCATCTTCGCGCATCGCCGTCGCCAGCGCATGATTGACTGCTTCCAGTATCGTCCACTCAGCCATGACGTTTTCTCTCCTCCAGCCAGCGTTGCTTTTGCTGCTGCAGATCGGTAACCGGCGTCGCGAACATATAATCAAAGAACTCACCGGGTGGCTGTTCCGGGTAATTACGGTAGGTATCTACGGCCTGAGCAATTTCCCGGTCACACCCGGCATATAACTCCTCATCATCCGCCTCCGTCCATTGCTGGCTGTTTTGCAGATAAGCCTTGAAACGCACCAGCGGCTCCAGTGTTCTGGCCGCTTCCAGCTCATCAGCCGGGCGATAACGGCTGGCATCATCTGCGGTAGTATGATCGCCCAGCCGGTAGCTCAGCGCTTCGACCAATGCGGGACGGTGCTGATCACGTGCCTGCTGCAGCACCTCGTCCATCACCTGCGTCATCGCCAGTGCATCATTGCCATCCACCCGATAGCCATCAATACCGGCAGCCAGTGCCTTATGCGCCAGCGTGACCGCAGCAGTCTGTTTGCGCAGCGGTACAGAAATCGCCCAGCGATTATTATTGACCACAAACACCACCGGCAGCCGCATCACCCCGGCCAGATTAATCGCCTCGTAAAAATCACCTTTGGAAGTGGCACCATCCCCACAGGTCATCACCACCGCGCCGGGCTGCTGACGATATTTGATGGCATAAGCCACACCCGCTGCATGGCAGGCCTGGGTGGCAATCGGGACACTGACCGGAAAATCGTGTGGCTGATGGGCAAAATGCATGCCCCATTCATCGCCGCCCCAGTAGCGCAGGGTCTCTTCCAGCAAGACACCGCGCTGAATCTGGGTAGCAACATCGCGGTAATAAGGCACAAACACATCATCGGCACGCATGGCAAATCCGATGCCTGCACCGACAGCCTCCTGACCTTCAATGGAAGGATAAGTCCCCAAAGCCCCGGTGCGCTGCAGATTAATCGCTGCACGGTCAAAGCGGCGGGTCAGCACCATAATCCGGTATAGCCTGATCAGTGCCTCACGCTCAGAGGCCAGTGCCGGTAAATCACCGCTCAGCTTTCCCTCCGCATCAAGCAAGCGAGTGATAGTAAAATCAACTTGCGGTTGTGGCATATTTTGCGCTCCTCACCCAAATCCACGTAAGTTAGATTATAAGCCAATGGCTAAAGTTCTGCTTTTCATGGGGTTTCTGCGCGCACCTTATCCGCCCGCCAAATACGCGCCTTATAACTCAATCATATTCAGATAAGCCCGGCACCACTCCGGCTCCGGATCATAGCCCTGACCATTTTTCAGGTAGCTCTGATAGTCGCTGGTAAAAAACACATAACGTCCTGACGCTGAAACCGCTCCCCGCGGCTCACGCTTATAGAATGTAACTTCGCCCTGTTCATCCACACCACGCTGACGAATCTGTTCGCGCGTCAGCCCCTCCGGACTGCGCCCATGCCGCGAATTGCCCAGATAGCGACTGTAACCGGGCTGGTCAATATTCATAAAATACAGACCGCCGTCATAATTCCGCGAGACTAATACCTGTCCGGGGATACCTTTGACTCTGGCAACATGACCGGATGCGCTGACTTTGTCATCATCACTGATACCCTCACCCGCAGGCCAGACCCGTTTATCAAAGCCGTCAGCCAGTCGTGAAGCAAACAAACCCTGCCAGTTACCATAGACAATCCACACCTCACCCTGCCGGTCGATAACAAAATCACTGTGCTTCATGTGCTCATACACCACCCGCGGCTCAGCTGTGGCGGCCTGATTAAACGACACTACCAGCGTCTGCCGCTCAGGGAGGATGCGGTTAAACAGAATATATTGTCCGGTCGGGTCAACACCCGCCCAGTCAAACTCCGGCTGCTCCGCTGAAGTCACCTGCCTGCGCGGATGTTTACGGCGCTGCGCTACTTCATACGGCGTAAAGTATATGTATGGGTCAGTCGCCGACTTTCCGGTAATCACGATGCGCTGCCCGTCATCAGAGAAATTACCTTCGCCATAACCCAGCGTAATGTATTCATAATCCGGAAACTGATCCCAGACTTCGGTCTGCACCTGATAACTGCTGAAATTAATCGTCGCCCGCATCAGCTGATTGCCCTGCGTGTACCAGTACACATTAGGCAGCTGCATGTCCCACATTAACTGCCGCTGCTCCACATGCGCCTCACGCGCCGCCGCCGGAACCCAGGCGACTAAGCGATGTGTTGCCAGCTCCCATAATGCGGCATAAGGCTGGTTTTGCCCGCCTGCGCCCAGAATATAGGTTTCATCACGATTAACCGGCGAGACTTTGCTGTAGAAGTGCTGGCCATGCACAATACCCAGTGCTTCATTACCCGGCGGATAATTAACAGCCCCTCCCATTTCACGGCCATCCCCCCCCAAACGCCAGACCTTGTTAGCGGTATCAGGATCAGTGCGGAAGCTCAGAAAATCCGGTGTCGGCATGTCTGCCGGTTCAGCATCCCGCCATTGGCTGAAAGGAATGCCAATGCCGCCATCAATATCAGGAATGTCAGGAATATAAGCCGCAGGCGAAACAGACTCATGCGGCTCCCGTAACACCTGCTGCTCAATGTCCGGAACCACCACTTTCAACTCAGGCACCTGCACTAAACCACCCAGCCATGACAGCGGCACAAACAGAACTGCCAGAACAGCTGCCATGCAAATAACTAACAGGGTATGGAATGGCGATGAGAACATGGGCACGCTTAATTTCGGGGAAGAAAATTCATGATATACCTGCGCGCATTCATTTATTTAACTTTTATCAAATAAACTGGATTAATTAGCGCGTTCTGCAGATTAACGGAACGTCCGCATACACTTCAGCGAATTTATGAACACTGGCAAACCAGCAAGCTAACCGATACCATCAGAGCATTAACAAAGACGGAAACCCGAGATGGAAAATACAGCATCTGACGAACGTAACGCGATTCTGCGCACCATCGCCATGCCTGCGGATACCAATCCGAATGGTGATATTTTCGGCGGCTGGATCATGTCACAGATGGATATGGCCGGTGGCATTATGGCCAAGGAAATCGCCAAAGGCCGGGTGGCGACGGTGGCGGTGGAGTCAATGAAGTTTATGAAACCGGTTCGGGTCGGCGATGTTGTATGCTGTTACGGTAAGCTGGTTTCAGTCGGCGAGACTTCAATCCGCATCCATCTGCAGGTTTGGGTCAAGCCGATCCTGCACAGCAATGAAGACAAACGCGGCACCCGTTTTCAGGTCACCGAAGCCGACTTCATTTTTGTGGCCATTGACGAGCAGGGTAAGAAACGCAAAATAAAACTATAAAAACAGCCACAGTAATGTCGACAATCTTTCCGTAAAAGCTTTCTGATTGGCAGATATGCCACTACAATGCCGACAAAAATCAGTTAAAACACTACCAAATACCTAAGGAGTAAACATGAAATTCTTTATCGATACCGGCAATATTGACGACATCCGCGAACTGTGTGAAACCGGTATGGTTGATGGCGTTACCACCAACCCGTCGCTGGTCGCCGGTTCAGGACAGGACTTCAAGTCACTGATAAAAGAGATCTGTACACTCACTCCCGGCCACGTCAGTGCCGAAGTACTGGCAACCGATGCTGAAACTATGCTCAAAGAAGCCAAAATTCTCAGCAACATTGCTGACAATGTCTGCATCAAACTGCCACTGACTATCGACGGGCTGAAAGCCTGCAAAGTACTGTCAGCGGATGGCATCGCCACCAATGTTACCCTGTGCTTCAGTGCATTACAGGCCTTGCTGGCCGCCAAAGCCGGTGCCACTTATGTCTCGCCTTTCATTGGCCGTCTGGACGATATTGGTCAGAGCGGCAGCGCGCTGATTTCTGATATTGTCGACGTTTACGATAACTACCCGGAACTGAATACCCAGATTCTGGCAGCTTCCATCCGTGGCCCGCAGCATGTGCTGGATGCCGCTATGTCGGGCGCTGATGTAGCCACATTACCGCCGAAAATCCTGCGCCAGATGTATCAGCATCCGCTGACTGACAAAGGTCTGGAAGGCTTTATGAAAGATTGGGCAAAAACCGGCCAGACTTTGCTATAAGCAATACACACAGCAGATGATAAGCGCAGGCAAGCGGCTGGAAACCACGCAGTCGGCTAACCCACTGGATCGCGTATCGCCCTATGTGCTGCTGGTATTAACCACGCTGTTCTGGGGGGCCAATTTCAATGTGGCCAAAGCCGGTAGTGAGCTGATCCCGCCGCTTGGCCTGTCCTTCTGGCGCTGGGCGGTTGCCTTTCTGATTCTGCTGCCATTTGTACTCAGACCTATGCGGCATCGCTGGCGTGAGTTCCGTCAGCACTGGCTGCTGGTATTGGTGTTATCGGCTTTCGGCGTGGCCGGATTCAACAGCCTGGTTTATCTCGGCCTGCAGACCACCTCTGCCACCAATGGCACCATTATGCAGTCCATCAACCCGATCTTTATTATTCTGTTATCCGGACTGGTACTGGGTGAAAAAACCACGATGCGGCAGTGGCTGGGGATTATTATCTCCCTGCTCGGGGTACTGGTCATTCTGAGCCGCGGGGATATTGAAATGCTGACCGGGCTGGATTTTCATAGCGGTGACCTGTACATCATCTGCTCAGTCATTGTCTGGGGCACGTATACGGTGCTGCTGCGGAAGTTACCGGCGGAACTGAAAGGCTTACCGATACTCGGCTATACCGTACTACTCGGCGCACTGATTATTCTGCCGTTTTATGTGCTGGAAACCCTCAATGGCAGACCAATGCCATTATCAACCGTCAGCGTCGCCAGCGTATTTTTTGTCGCACTGTTCCCGTCAGTCCTATCCTTTTTATTCTGGAACCATGCCACCCAGAAACTCGGGGCAAACCGCACCGGCCAGTTTGCTCATCTGGTACCGACTTTTGGTATTCTGATTGCCATTCTGGTCATCGGTGAGCGCCTGCAGGGTTTTCATCTGGCGGGTATCGCCTTAGTGGTTACCGGGCTGGTACTGGCTAATTTTCAGCGAAACCTGAAACAAGCCAAACCCGGAGCACAGAGTTAAGGTGGCTGGATTAAAACGGCGCCTCACTAACCAGAAAAAGTTCTGCATCAGTCAGCGGATGAACAAAGCGCAGCGACATAGCATGCAATAACAGGCGTCCGGATTGCGCATGAACCTCCGGCGCTGCATACAATTCATCCCCCAGAATCGCATGCCCCAGCGCCATCATGTGCACCCGTAACTGGTGCGAACGCCCGGTTATGGGCTCCAGCTCCACCCGGCTGCAGTTATTTTCTGCATCGAAGGACAACACCCGGTAGCGGGTCTGTGAAGGTTTACCGATGTCATCATCCACTTTCTGGCGTGGCCGGTTCGGCCAGTCGGTAATCAGCGGCAAGTCAATCTCACCACTTGCATTTTCCAGCTGCCCCGTGACCACCGCAATATAGCGTTTATGTACCTTACGCTGCTGGAAAAGAATACTCAGCGCGCGTTCCATTTCTTTGCTACGCGCCAGAAGCATCAGGCCGGAGGTGCTCATATCCAGACGATGCACACTTAATGCCTCAGGATATTCACGCTGCACCCTGCTGAGCAGACAGTCCTGTTTATCCTCACCCCGGCCCGGTACAGACAGCAATCCCGCCGGTTTATCCACCACCAGTAAAGACTCATCCTGATAAATAATTTCCAGGCCATTATCCGGCGGTGGAATATACGGCGTGCTGATCACTGCCTCTTTGGCTCCTGATCTGCAGCAGCCTCTTTTTCCGGCTCACCCGTCAACCGCTCCAGCGCCTCCTCAATCATTTTCAGCTCCTGCTCTGAACTATCCGGTGCCAGCTCTCCGATAATTTCGGTAATTTCCTCCAGCTCCTCTTCCAGTTGCAGTTCTTCCTGTACTTCAATCGCCAGTTCGGAGGCAATCTGTGTCGAGGCACCATACAGTGGCACATAAGCCCCGGTGTCCTCCACCGCAATAGACTCGGTTTGCGTCATCCGGTACAGGGCATACAGACAAATCATTCCGGACAACACCGCAATAAACAGGAAAAAGCCGTTCGGGCCGAATTGGTTAATCATATAACCCACAATTATCGGCCCGCCCATCGCACCAACGCCATTGATGAAAATCAGCCCGCCGGAAGCTGATGACATTTGCTCATATTCCAGATGATCATTCACATATGCCAGCAACAGCGCATACAGCGGGTTTGCGGCCCCCCCCACAAACAAAGCAACCAACAGCAAGATCCAGACTGAGTTACCCACAAACAGACCAAGCACACTGCTCAGCGTGGCAAACGCGGTCACAATCACGATCAGTACCCGGCGATCCATACGGTCTGAAAACCAGCCGATCGGAAACTGGAATAACATTCCCCCGACATAGATTGACATCGTGAACCAGGAAATCTCCAGCACCGAAAAACCCCGCTCAGCCGCATAAATCGATGCCATACCGAATAAAGCAGAAAAAACCCCGCCCAACAGAAAAATGCCCACACAGCCCAGCGGTGATACCTTCATCAACTGACGCAGGCTCATCGGTTCCGAAGTCTGAAATACCGGTGCCGGTGTGGTCGATAACAGAATAGGGGCAAAAGCCAGAGAGACCAGTACCGAAATCAGCACAAACAGATTATAGCCCGCCGGGTCAGAGACATTGAGCAGCAACTGCCCGGCCACAATGCCGATCATCTGCATCAGTACATAGAGTGAGAGTGCCTGCCCACGGTTTTTAGAAGTGGTGGAGTCATTAATCCAGCTTTCTGCCACCACATACAATCCGGACATACAGAAACCGACCACCAGACGCAGTATCCACCAGAAGTATGGGTTAACGTAAACGGCGTACAGAATAAATGCTGCGGATACCAGTGAGCCCAGCGCGGCAAACACCCGTACATGCCCGACCCGTTTCAGCAACACGGGAGTAACCTGGGAACCACCAAGAAAACCGATAAAATAGGCGGACATAACCATACCCATCCAGGTCGGATCGATGCCCTCCAGCGTACCGCGTACACCCAGCAAGGTGCCCTGCAAACCGTTGCCGATTTGCAGCATCATAATGCCAAGCATCAGCGCCCAGCTGCCACGTAATACGTTTATCATATCGTTCCCATGCCCCTTGTCCGATATTATTCACTGGCATACAAAAAAACCTGCGACTTATACGCCGGAATGGCCGGGGGTGCCAGTATTTTTTAAGTTTATCAGCGGAGAAAATGGCCATTCATCACCACGGATGAGGCATAAGTTACGACTGTATAGCTGACGAGACAAGCTTGTGAGGCAGAGTTGTGGGGCAGATTAAAACAAAAAAGGGTACCTACAGCCGCCAGGCAAAATATTCCGGAGAATATTTTCTGTAGGTACCCTTAAATGTTGTGCTTTAAACGGTCAGAGATAGTTTTTAGTCATATCACTCATAGTTCTGACCAGAGCACTTTTTAGTCTCGGTGTTGTCATTGCCGCAAGGCTCACCACCGGTTTTTTCACCTGTCCAGTCAGCCACCACGATTTTGGAGGATTCGAGGAAATCAGACCAAGCATCGCCGGGCACTTCAGCTTCGGTCTGCCATACCGTTTCAAACTGACCGTCTTCCTGAATTTCACCGATCAGCACCGGTTTGGTGATATGGTGATTCGGCAGCATTTTCGCTGTACCGCCGGTCATATTCGGGGTTTCCAGACCAATAATCGCTTCAGCGACTTTATCCGTCTCAGTACTACCGGCTTTTTCAACCGCCTGAACCCACAGGTTAAAGCCAATCACATGCGCTTCCATCGGGTCATTAGTGACGCGCTTGTCATCCTTGATGAACTCATGCCAGCTCTTGATAAACTCAGCATTCTTTTCATCTTCCACGCTCATGAAATAATTCCATGCCGCCAGATGACCGACCAGTGGCTTGGTGTCGATACCGGACAGTTCTTCCTCACCCACCGAGAAAGCCACAACCGGAATGTCTTCGGCGGAAATACCCTGGTTACCCAGCTCTTTGTAGAACGGTACGTTAGCATCACCATTGATGGTGGAAACCACTGCAGTTTGCTTGCCTTCTGAGCCGAATTTCTTGATGTCGGAAACAATGGATTGCCAGTCAGAATGACCGAACGGCGTATAGTTGATCATGATATCTTCTTCGGCCACACCTTTTGACTTCAGGTAGGCTTCCAGAATTTTGTTGGTGGTACGCGGATACACATAATCGGTTCCGGCCAGTACCCAACGCTTCACTTCCAGATCATTCATCAGGTAATCCACCGCCGGAATCGCCTGCTGGTTCGGCGCTGCACCGGTATAGAACACGTTTTTGGAGGACTCTTCACCTTCGTACTGCACGGGATAGAACAACAGGCCGTTCAGCTCTTCAAATACCGGTAATACCGACTTACGGGAAACCGATGTCCAGCAGCCGAATGTCGCCGCCACTTTATCTTTTTCCAGCAGCTCACGCGCTTTTTCAGCGAACAACGGCCAGTCAGAAGCAGGATCAACCACCACTGCTTCCAGCTGCTTACCCAGCACGCCACCTTTTTTGTTCTGCTGATCAATCAGCATCAGCATCGTGTCTTTGAGGGTGGTTTCACTGATCGCCATAGTGCCGGACAGTGAATGCAACACACCGACCTTGATGGTGTCTTCGGCGGCAACAGCAGAAATGCTGCCAAATCCCAGTGCCAGACCGGCACTCACGGTCAGTAATGTTTTTTTCAGAACTTTATTGAACAACATTAATACACCTACAAAAAAGTTAATAACCCTTCTGCATTTGCATCAATCGTGCCAATCACAAGAAACAGACCGTAAGCAATTGTTTTTATGAAATTTTATAATTCAGACAAACTGCCGGATTGTAATTTATTCGCTCAATCCGGCATTGCTGCCATGCACCATCATCGCTCTGTGCGGCAATGAAATGGTGCATGACATGATTCCTGAGCCGGAAACTCACTCCAGCCCCTGACTGTGCAGATACTCATCATAGGTACCGCGATAATCGACAATCGAACCATCGCCCTTCACATCCAGAATCCGCGTTGCCACCGAACTGACGAATTCACGGTCATGGGAGACAAACAGCAGCGTACCGTCATAAATACCCAACGCACCATTCAGTGACTCAATCGACTCCATGTCCAGGTGGTTGGTCGGCTCATCCAGCAGCATGACATTGGTGTGCTGCAGCATCAGACGACCAAAGATCATCCGGCCTTTCTCGCCCCCGGACAATACCCGTACCGGCTTGCTGACACTATCACCCTTGAACAGCAGACGCCCCAGTGTGCCACGGATCAGGGTCTCCACATCCTCACCCTCATAGCCGCCTTCACGCACGTAACCGCTCACCCACTCGGTCAGCGTGTAATCACTGTCGAACTCGTCTTCATGATCCTGATCATAGGTCGAATAAGTCGCCTTCTCGGCCCACTTAATCGTGCCGCTGTTTGGCTCCAGCTGTCCGGCCAGCAGTTTCATCAGCGTGGTTTTACCCACCCCGTTTTCACCGATCACGGCAATTTTGTCACCGGCATCCACGGTCAGGCGGAAATCCTTAATCAGCGGCTGCTCCATGCCTTCATAGGCAAAGGTCAGACCCTCCACTTCCAGTGCAAAACGGTGCAGCTTATTCTTCTCATCGACATCAAAGCGAATCCACGGATACTGACGGCTGGACGGTTTCACGTCTTCCGGACGGATTTTCTCGATCAGCTTACGACGGCTGGTAGCCTGCCTGGACTTGGACTTATTGGCGGATACGCGGCGGATAAAGTCCTGCAGCTCAGCGATGCGCTCCTTGGCCTTGGTATTGGCCTGCTGCTGGCGTTCACGGGCCTGACGCGAGGCTTCCATGAAATCATCATAGTTGCCCGGATAGACCTGAATTTTACCGTAGTCGAGATCGGCAATATGCGTACAAACCTGATTCAGGAAGTGACGGTCATGCGAGATAATAATCATCGTTGACTCACGCTCATTCAGCGTTTCTTCCAGCCAACGAATGGTGTTAATGTCGAGGTTGTTGGTCGGCTCATCAAGCAGCAGAATATCCGGATTGGCGAACAGCGCCTGACACAGCAGCACCCGCAGTTTCCAGCCCGGTGCAACTTCCGACATCGGCCCGTTATGCTGCTCAGTCGGAATCCCCACCGCCAGCAGCAATTCACCGGCCCGCGCCTCAGCGGTATAACCGTCCATTTCCGCGAACTCACCTTCCAGCTCTGCCGCCTTCATGTAATCGTCTTCGGTGGCCTCGGGATTGGCGTAAATCGCATCACGGCGACTCATCACATCCCACATTTCCTCATGCCCCTGCAGCACCACATCCAGCACGCGCTGATCTTCATAACCGAACTGATCCTGACGCAGGTACGCCATACGCTCATGCGGCTCTTTGGAGACGTTACCGGCGGTGGACTCCAGCTCACCGGAAAGGATTTTCATGAAGGTGGATTTACCCGCGCCATTCGCACCGATCAAACCGTAGCGGTTACCCTCGCCGAACTTGACGGAAACATTCTCGAACAGCGGTTTGGCGCTGAATTGCATGGTGATATTAGCTGCGACTAGCACGGTGACATCCTTCTGGTAAAGCGTGGATAAAGCCTGGTTAAAGCACGGTAAAAATTCGAGGCGCTACTGTACCACTTCAATACGGTGGTCGCAGCTTTTTGGGTATACTAAATGGTTTTAAATCGCGGGGTTTGGCCATGTACCGGGCAAAATTGCAGGAACAATTACGCGCACGCAGCACAGAGCAGGCTGATTCAGGCTGCTGGGAATGGCAGGGGCAGATCTCCAACAGTGGCCGCGGGCGGATTATGATTCAGGATCAGGAGAGCGGCAACACCCGTACCGTCAGCGCGGAAGATGCCAGTTATATCGCGTTTCTGGGGGAGATTCCGCAGGGGTCGCTGGTGCGGCAGAGCTGCGGCAACCGGCTTTGTATCAATCCGGAGCATTTGGAGTTGTTCGTGGTTTAAGTTGCCGCCAGCCTCCACCCGCATCATCAGCTAACCCGCTGTTACCCGCTGAGCCTCCACCTGCTGCTCAATCTCGGCGACCAGTGATGCCGGCAGCTTCAGACGTGCCGCCAGCATATTCAGGTACCCTTTTTCAGCGGCGGTATCCACATCCACCGCCAGTAATGATGCGGTATAGATTTCTGCCGCCAGCTCCGGACTGGTGGCACTCTGAATAATGGTGTCCATATTAACGGGATGATTCATTTCCTCCAGCAGCAGATTACGGTCTTCTTCATCCAGTCCCAGTGACTCGATTTTCTCGAAGATAGCCTGACTCTCCTGCATATCCATCTGACCGTCAGCACGCGCTGCAGCAATCATCGCCCGCACCAGTGTCAGGCTATGCTGATTGCTGAGTGCCTGATCATTGATGTCCGGCATAAAGGGAGAGTTTTGTGGCGCAGGAAGTAACTCCGGAGCCGCTGTGGTAGCGCTATAAGTGCCGGAGCCAGCCTGAGCCTGATTGTTGTTGTAACGCTTATAAGCGGTATACGCCAGTGCGCCCACCGCTGCCACACCGCCCAGTTTCAGGGCATTTTTACCCAGTTTGCGGGTAGTTTTTTTGGAAATCATTTTGGTGGCCATACCACCGGCCAGACCGGCAGCCAAACCTTTGGCGGTGCTGCTTTTCAGTAATTGTCCGAGTAATTTGTCGATGTCTGCCATTTTGTTCTCCTTACCTGGTGACGGGTCATTCCGAACCCTGATAAATAAAAGCTTAGAACAAAGCAATCATCAATTAAATTCGAATTTAATATTGATTTTATTCGTAAAAAATTACCAAATATTTTAACCTGCACAGCGGGTATTACTAACTGCAGCAGGCTGCGAGCGGTATCCCCGGAAACCTCAGTATGACTCCGGCCTCCAGTGACTGCTTAATAATCCGGCTAACTATTGCACTGTTTTTGGGATCGATACCAAAATCGCCTCCCGCTCTGCCCTGATTTTTTCCAGTAATGCCTCCGCGCTGTTTTCGCCGCTGATCAGGTCGGGGTTGGTCATGTCTAGAAACGTCTAAAATACGTCTAAGAATGTCTAAACACGTCTAAGAATGTCTAAAGTGATATATTTTTAATCATTCGCCAGACTCTGCCTTCAACCCCAATAAACCCTTCGCTCCTCAACGCTTGTAACAAATTTTTTACTTTATTTCTCTTCTGTGAGTCGTCCAGCACATCAGGAAGTTTATCTAACAATAGCTGATCAATGTCTGCTCTTTTAGCCTCTTTAAACTTCTCCAGATATTCAACAATCAGGTCTTTGTAATGTTGGTCATCAAACGCCCTATTACGGATATATTGAGCACGATCACCGCTATGGTCAGCGATTTGAGCGGAGATATGATAATTGGGCTTACGCCCTTCAATTAATCCATGCGCCCTGAGGTGTTTCGCCTGTTCATCGGTCAACAGCTTATTTTTTTGTACACGATCCAGTAACAGAATATCGTCAAGCGTCAGGTCGGGATGTTCTGCTAACTTTCTGGCATAGGCCATATCGACAACCCGCCCCGTAATTGTCACCTGAACACGGTTGTTATCCAGCTCGTACTCCGGCAGCGGAAAGTAACGTTTTTTCTGAATAATAAACATCTTACGAATACCACTACCAATGGTATCAATCATATTCAGGTTGACCATTGCTTCAGCCAGAAACCGGTTGCGGTAACGGCTTTCCGGGGCATCCGCCTGAATCACTGACTCAACCGTACCGGGTATAAATTGCCCCGGATTGCTGAAACATAAACGGCCATCTTCAAACTCCACCAGCGTCACCTTGCCATTCAGCTCATAATCCTGATGAGCGATGGCGTTGTTGAGTGCTTCACGGATAGTGTAGGGGTCATACTGGTCAACTTCTTCCGGAAACAACGTTCCCTGATTCAAATAGCGATACTTGAGATTACGTATTTTATGGAAGACCTCATCTACCGCCAGAATGAGCGGGCAACTGAAGTGTTCATAATCACGCTCAATGCCGTCACGGTCTTTCAAGATCCAGCTGACCGTCGCTGATGCCGGATTTAACCAATGAGCACTTTCCGGCTTCCCCAGCAGTAAAATCGTTGTGCGGGTTATCTGACCATTAATCGTCAGTCTGGCCTTATTGAGGAAAGTAACTGTATCCCATTGTGCCGCATCATTAGCCAGCTTCGGATTCTTTTGTATGAACTCCTCACGCGCTACCGCTAATGCTTTTTCATCCAAGTCAGCCAATGATGCATTCGGTAATGTTGCAGCACTCCAGTCATATGCCTGAACCTGTGAGCGGATACGCTCAATCTCAACCAGATTCAATGGCCCGAGTGACTCACCATCCCGTCCGTAGTAGTGGCCTTCCCACGCAACCGGTAAGCCGCGCGGAGCAGCCGGAATTTCAAATAACAAGACCCGTCCCTGCGGAAGCATTACTTCGTGGATTTCAATAAAGGTAATACGGTTTGTCGTTTTGTCTGCCACTTCTTTTTTAAGTGATTGCAAGTCTTTATACGCACTGCGGAAATGACTACCGACTACGGTTTGGTTGTCTGTAACTCCAAAAATCAGCCAGGCATGAGCCAGACCTTTCAGATTGGCTTCGTTGCTTAATGCTGAGAAGTATTTGCCGATCTTGTTGAAATCGAAAGTGTTCTTTGCCTCTTTAAACTCGACAATTTCGTTTTCACTATCGAGTTCCAATAGCCGTTGTAATGTATCTTTCACGCCTTCGCCCTCCGCACCCCACGCTTCTTCTCCGGCTTCATCGCCTCCCGCTCCGCCCTGATTTTTTCCAGTAATGCCTCCGCGCTGTTTTCGCCGCTGATCAGGTCGGGGTTGGCTGCCCGCCAGTCTTTGGTGAGTTCGCCTTTGAAGGCTTTGGCGAGGATGGATTGGGTGAGGTGGTTGACGCGGTCGGTGGCGGTTTGGACTTGTTGTTCTATTTTGTCGGCGTAGGTGAAGAGTTGTTCTACGCGGCGGACAATTTCGGCTTGTTCGTTTTCCGTCGGGACAGGAATCATATCTTTGCGCAAATCAGTTAAGTGTATGTGTTGTAGGCCAGAACCGACACCAACCATCTGCGCTTGAACCACTGGAGACTGGAATGCTAATTCCAAATAATCACCCATACTTTTCTTTATTGGTTTCACTAATGCTACTGAGACGAAAATACTGAACTCAACATCTGTTCTAATCTTCCGAACGACCCCAAGAGTTCCGTCTTTAGAAATCAGTATATCTCCTTGTTCGGGGTTAGTTCTCTTAGAGAATTCAATATGATCCTCCTCGGATACATAATTAATCTCATCAAATGAAATTCCAGGCCCAGCAGTTAGGTTTTTTACTGTTACAAACGGAACTCCTGAAGTAATATAATTAGGTTTTTTATGTACACCGTCTGAGACCTTATAGGATAATGAATCTACAGAGATCCACTGCCAACTAGCAGGTAGATCAGGCAGTCCCACTACTGGTTCATTTAATGCCTTTTTGTATTTTGATTTTTTCCCCAATCTAATGTTTTCATTGTCAAACCAAGATTTACGGCAGTGATTGAGTTCATCCAGAAATGCTGAAAAATCAGGCTTCTCAATTTCATTCTTCTCCCGCCAATCCTCAGTCAACCGCCCACTAACCGCCGCCGCCAACACCGACTGCCGGAAGCGTTTCAGAATCTCGGGGACACGGTCGAGACGGGCTTTGATGGTTTCCACCTGAGCCAGCAGGGAGTCGAGTTTATCGGCGATGATTTTTTGTTCGGGTAGGGGTGGGAGTATGCCATCTAATTCTTTTAGGAATTGACCGGAAATTGCCTTGAAGGTGGTTCCTGTCCCTTGCTCACTCATCCAAGGTTCTATAGATCTGAAATAATACAGTAGGAACTTGAAATCAACGTATCTATTATCAGTTTTAATAGCAGCTAGCCCACGTCCAATAGCTGTAGTTCTATTGGCTAAGTTCGTGGGGCCAACAGGTGCTCTCACAGAAAGCAGTATGTCGTTAGCATCTGCTATTTTTTTTGGAGCAGTACAATATTTTTTTACTTTGGGATGCAGCTTGCCAAATTCAGCCTTGCCTTGAAAAAATGGTAGGCCATCACCAGATACATTTACCTCTGAACCTGCTGGTGATTGACCCATATTAATCGCAGCAATTTCAGGTAGTTTTGCCTTAATCCATCCTTCAGGAATATCCAAAGTTTTCATTAACTTCATTCTCCCAAAGTTACCAACAACATACGCCGGCCTCAATCATTTATGCCAACCAGCTTCATAATCCACCGCCGCATCCATTTCTTCCAGCGTCAATTTTCTTGTGACATAAGCAGGCTTATCAGTCAGTGACTCAACCCCTGTTTCAGCAAAATACTGACGTTTTTCATCCAGCATTTGCTCAAAACTATCAGTCTCTTGCTTGGTTTTGTGGTGAATAGTCTCTGTGATACCCATATCTAAAACCGATCCCGCCGATCACGATAATCATCCGCGTTAGCACCTTTCAGCACACCCCGCATGGATTGCAACGAAATATCTTTACTCAACTCAGCAAGGCGGATATTCCGCAGTATCTCAGCAGCCTTGTCCTCAGCCGCAGCAACCACTTCCGGCTTCCCATCCACTAAAATCTGTTCTGGTTCTCTATCCATTATGTCCTGTCCGTGATCTATGTACTGGATACCACAAAAGCCTTAAATCCCCCTTGTTCCCCCTTTTGCAAAGGGGGAGACCCTTCGATAACCACCTGTTTTTGCTGGAGGGCACTCCCCTTTGCAAAAGGGGAGACGGAGGGGATTTGGCTTTTAACCCTCCCGTGATTCTCTTACCGCATCCAGTATATCCTGAGTTGAAGCCCCAGTCTGAATGCCGGGAACATTCAAAGGCGAACTTCCACCCTCCAAAGCCACCAACAACGCCTCCAGCTCCCCCAATGCCGCCGTCAACTCATCCCTGGCCTCCGCCGCCAACACCTCCGGCTCCGGCAAATTCGCCGCATCCACACTATCCTTATCCTTCAGCCAGCTAATATCCAGCGAATCCCCCTTACTCTCCGCAATCCACGCCCGGCTGAAACACCGCCAGCGCGAAGTCGCCAGCCGCTCATCAATCCCCTGATTTTCCTCCACCGTGGTTTTATCCACATCAATCGCATCCGCATTAAACGACCACTCCCCCTCCTCACGCGGGCTGCTGCCATCCGCCGCCTCACCAAACACCTTCTCAAACGGATACAGATGCGACTCCCCGAACGGCGTGCGCTTGCCAAACCCCGGCATATTCGTGCGCAAATCATACACCCACACCTTTTCAGTACAGCCCTCATCCTGCAACGGATCAGTCACACTGCCCTTACTGAAAAACAGCACATTGGTCTTCACCCCCTGCGCATAAAAAATCCCGGTCGGCAGGCGCAGAATCGTATGCAGATTACATTTGTTCATCAGATCGCGGCGCACCTCCGTGCCCACCCCCGCCTCAAACAGCACATTATCCGGCAACACCACCGCCGCCCGGCCACCCGGTTTCAGGTTGCGGTAAATATGCTGCAAAAACGCCAGTTGCTTATTACTGGTTTTATAGGTCAGATCATCACGGGTATTACTCGCCTCGCCGCCCTTACTGGTGCCAAACGGCGGATTGGCCAGAATCACATCCGCAGGCGGCAGCGCCTTCCCCGCATCACCCAGCGCATTGCCCAGATGCACCACCCCCTCATCATCGCCTTCCATACCATGCAGCAGGCAGTTCATCAGCGCCAGCCGCCGCGTCCCCGGCACCAGCTCCACGCCGACAAAGGCTTTATTTTTCTGGAAAGTTTGCTGCTGCACGCTCAGGTCATACAACTCATCCGTCTCTTCCTTGATATACGCATCCGCCGCAATCAGAAAGCCCGCCGTCCCCGCCGCCGGGTCCTGAATCACCTCGCCCGCCTGCGGTGCAATACAGCGCACCATGCTGTTAATCAATGCCCGTGGGGTAAAATACTGCCCCGCCCCCGACTTGGTTTCCCCGGCATTCTTTTCCAGCAGCCCCTCATACAAATCACCCAGCCCGTCCTTTTGCGCACTGAACCAGTCGATCTGATCCAGCGTTTTAATCATCTGCTCCAGATGGCGCGGCTCACGCAGGCGGGTTTGCGCATCGGCATAAATCGCGCTGATCAGCGGATCTTCATGCACCTGTACTTCCCTGGTCTGCCCCGGATTCGCCGGATCGGCCTCCAGCCGCTTACCCGTCGATAAAGTCAGCAACAACACCTTGTAATCATTGAGCAGATTGATCCCGGATTTGGCATTAATATCCGTCCAGCGACAACCCTTCGGCAGCGGATGGCGGCGCAGCGTGCCCGCCTCAGTGTTCTCATGCACCATTTTAATGAACAACAGCAACACCAGCTCGGTGACATAATCGCTATAGTTAATCCCGTCATCACGCAGCACGTCACACAGATTCCAGAGTTTTTGTACGATGTCGTTGTGGGTCATCCCTTATCCCACCCAATTCACTAAGCGCAGACCATCCACGCGCTCAAATTCCCGCAGATTATTCGTTACCAGTGTCAGTCCTTCACTGCGTGCGTGTCCGGCGATATGCAGATCATTCACACCTATGGGTGTGCCCCTGCGCTCCAGATCAGCACGAATATCGCCATAATGAGCTGCCGCTCCGCTACCGTACTCCAGCACATCCAGACGCGACACAAAGTCCTCCACCTGACGCAAATTACGTTCGGGCTGTGCGCTTTTTTCCACACCATGCATCAGTTCCGCCAGCGTAATACTGCTGATCGCCATTTGACTGGCATAGCGGTTAAAAGTATCCAGCACCTCAGGCGGGCGACGCTTAATCACATAGATGACAATATTGGTATCCAGCATATACTTCAGCATCAGAAGCTTTCCCTTTCCGCCTGCTCCTGAGACGCACGCTCATTCATAAAGTCATCGCTGACCGTTTCGTCTGCAAGAAAGAAGCTGTCCCAGGTGTTTTCTACCGGTGAGAGTATCCGGTCTTTACCCAGAACACGCACCCGGACTTTTTTGATATGCTCAGGAAAACGGGTATTCGCAGGCAGTCGCACCGCTTGCGTGCGGTTATTTACAAAAACAGATCCTAATGGCATGATGAAACTCCGATAACGCTATATACTTAAAATATATAGCATCAGGTATTTGACTGCAACCAAAGCCCGGCACTCAGCTCCTCCAGCACACTATCCAGCTGGTTCCCCAACACCTTGTCCAGTTGTTTCGCGCCACCATGATCCGCAAAGCGGTTATTCACAAAATCATGGTCAACAATCACCTCATGCACCAGTTGTTTTGCCAGCCGCTCCAGCCATTTACGCTGCGGTGGTGTCCAGCGCCGGCGCTGATAAATCCCCTGCATTGCCTGCGCCACGCGCTGCTCAAACGGCACTAATGGCTCACCCAACGCCGCCTGACGGATATGACCGATAATACTGGCGGCAATGTCCTGATTGGTCTGGTTACGCACGGCGGTGCGCAGTGTCGCTTCACTGTAACCCGCACCATCCAGCAGCAGCTTTACCTCTTTGAGCTGTTCACGGGTCAGGTCACGCGGCTTGTTCACCACCACCGCCAGCGCCGCACTCTGGTTCAGTTGCTCGCGGATAAAATGGTTAAAACTGTCGAGATAATCCTCAGGCCGCTCATATTGACCATAACTTTTGCTGCGCTCACGAATTTCATCTTCATGTTCAGAAATAACCGGCTGCCGCTCACTGCCCATCAGGTAGCTCACCTCAGCCAGCTGATCTGTCAGGCCACTGTGTTGAGTGAGAAACTGCGCAGCCTGCTGCGGGCCCAGCGTGTGCAGGTGCTGATGCAGCTTTTTCGGCTCCACGCCCCATACTTGCTCCAACTGATCCAGCTTCTGTTTCAGCCCCGGCTTGGTCGCCGCCTTTTTCTCCGCCTTGCGCAGCACCCGCATCACCTTCTGGCTGAGCTGGCTGAGCACCACATCCGCCTGTGTCTCACCGGCCTGCTCGCCCGGCGCATTTAACGCCCGCTGCAGCTGCTCAGGCTGCGTCAGTTCATCCATCAGTTGCGCCAGGCTGATATTCGGGTCTTTGACCAGCGGCTTCATGGTGTTCACCTCGCTCAGCGCGGCATAAATATCCACCGGATCATAAATGCGGAACACGGTTTTACCGATCGGATCACAACGCCGGGTAGCACGTCCGATCATCTGCTCATACAAAATCCGTGACCGCACCCGGCGCATAAACACCAAATGGCAGATTTTCGGCACATCAATCCCGGTGGTGAGCAGGTCCACGGTAATCGCAATATTCGGATAACGCTCGTTTTTATAGCGGCTGATCAGCTGGCTGACTTTATCGCTCTGACCGGTAATTTTTTCCACGGCGGCCTGATTGTATTCGCCGTTATACAACGCACTGAACGCCTCATCCAGCAGCCGCTTCACCATATCGGCATGCAAATCGGTGGCACAAAAAATCAGCGTTTTCTCTTCCCCGAACGGATCAAGCTCCTGTACCAATTGCTCACAGATCACCCGGTTGAAATTTTCATTGATCACCCGCCGGTTAAAGGCATCGACCTCAAAATTCAGCTCATCCTCCAGCTCGGCACTTTCTACCTCACCGGTACGGGTGTTAATGGCGCTGACGGTCTCGCCCTTACTGAACTGAATGCCGTTTTGCGTCAGCAGGGTTTGATAACGAACCGGTGGCTCATGGTCAATCAGCCAGTCATCCGCCACCGCCTCACGGTAAGAATAGGTATACACCGGCTTGCCGAAAATCTCGCTGGTGTGCTTGGCCGGCGTGGCCGTCAGGGCGATTTTCACCGCGTCAAAATAATCCAGCACCCGCCGGTAGGATGATAAATACTGGCTGGCATCACGGGTCGCCAGCTCACCTTCGGTCATTTCCTGATCCAGCGTATAACCCCGGTGCGCCTCGTCAATAATGATGCAGTCGAACTGATCCAGCGGCGGCGGTGTATCGCTCATGAAAATACGCTTGACCATCGCCTGCACCGTGGCGACCTGGACACGGGTTTCTGCCTCCGCCGCCATATCGCCCAGCTCCGCCACATTGTAGATTTTCGACAGGGTGTGATTCTGTTCCAGCGGTGCTTCGTTAAAAGCATCCAGCGCCTGCTGCCCCAATGCGGTGCGGTCGACCAGAAACAGAATGCGCCGGAAACGTTCGGCTTTCAGGAAGCGATACATCAGGCCGATAATGGTGCGGGTTTTACCGGTACCGGTCGCCATCGCCAGCAGCGCCCGGCGGACATCATTCTCCAGTGCCTGCTCCACCGCATGAATCGCCTGTTGCTGATAATCGCGCAGCTTTAAATAACCGAACGGTTCGTGTCTGAGTTTTTCCTGCGCGGCCTGTTTACTGCGTTTCAGCAAATCCAACAGGCCATCCGGACTATGAAAGCCCGGTAAATCGCGCTTGAGATTAGCGGGGCTGCGTACATCGCGGAACCAGGTACCGGACTGCTCCCTGAGTTGCGGCACCAAAGGACGGCCATTACAGGAATACACAAACGGCACCTTGTAGTGCCCGTCATCTTCATCCGGCCACGCCACCGTCATTCCGGCCAACTCCCAGGCGCCGGTCAGCGGCGGGATCACCGCAAAGCCTTTGCTATAACGCTCGGCCTGGGTGATTTTACCGGCGACATTGAGGTTTTCGCGTTTCGCCTCCACCACCGCCAGCGGGGTCAGACCGGCGAACAACACATAATCCGCCCGCCCGTTCCGCCCGTTATAGCGGGTCGGCCATTCAGCAATGGCAAGGTATTTACCAGGTTGTGGCCGCACACCTTTTTGATAGGTGAGTGTTTCACTGTCCGCTTCCCAACCGCTGTCCATTAGTTGCTGGTCGATCAGAATCCGCGTCAGCGCCTCATCCAGCACCACCTGTTGTGTCGCGGCCTCAGCATTCTGACTGAATTGCTGGCGTTCCCGGCGTTTGACCTGCTCATCCTGTGCGGCCAATTGTTGCTGCAAGGCTTTAATCCGCGCTTCGTAATCCTGCTGCTGGCGGGTCAATTCGGCTTCGTGCCGGGTGGCCTGTGCTGCCAACTCGCGAGACTCTGCATCCATCGCCAGCGCCAATGCTTCATACTCTGCCTTTTCCTGCGCCACCAGTTCATTGAGCTGCTGACTGGAATCCAGCGCAACATTTGCCTGCTGCAGCTCGGCTTTCAGCGCACTAATCGCCGCCTGTAACTGACGCAACTGCTCACTGGGATCACGTACCGGCTGAAACGGGCCGGGTTTGAAGCCTGCTCCGGATTTGCCAAAGCTCTGATGAAACCAGATCGCCAGCTGCCGCGCGATTTTCAGGCCGTTCATGGCCTCTTTATGCTGCGTGCGGAACTGATGCGTGGCGCGGTTTCCTTCAATACGCAGGGTATGAAACAACTCCCGTACCATCGGTTCCAGCTGCCACTCGCGCCCTATACGGTGCAATAGCTCCAGCTGTGAGGTTTGCTCATCAAAACTCACCTCCAGACGCACCGCAATATGCTGCGCGATTGCCTCACCCAGCTGGCGCAACTTGATCAGTGTGGTATTCGGGTCACTGCTGAAGGCACGCTCAGCCGCCGCTGCCAGTTCGACAAACAGGGGATCGTGCTCGCCGAGAAAGCCGAAGTTAGCCGAAACATCAGACGGGTTGCCCATAGTAAATCCCGGAGTGAGGTGAAATATTATTGCGGGGATTGTACATCATCATGCAAACCGTTGAAGCCATAACAGAAATATCAGCAATGCCTCTGTATCAGCCTGTCAAAAACCCGAAACCGCAAAGTCCAGTGCAGCAACAATCTCACTCCGGAAATGGGCTAATGACCCCACCGGCTCTTTCAACAAGCGCGCAGGCACAGAAGCAATCTGCGGTGTTAACAGCACCAGCTGTTCACCTTCAAATTCGATGACAGGCGAAATTGTCTGCATGGCATCATGCTTAAAGTTTGCCAGCTTCCCCAACGGAATCACCACCCGCGTATTCAGATCTTCCAACACAGAATGTTGAATATCCAGTAAATAAGGATAGGCAGCACGGCTGCTTTTGCCGGGATTACGATAAACCGTGAATTGTGACATCAAAAATTCCGGTACTCATCAGAAAAGCAGCCATGTTCTTCAACGAATGCGTTATAACTGATGATTGCAGCACGATTTTCTTTTTTCCAGCGCGCCTCTTGCTGTTTGGCTAGCACTTCTTTTAAGGCATTCTCCAGGGTTGCAGACAAATTGATTTCAAGTTCGCGTGAACGTCTTAGCAGATCACTATTGATGCTGAGGTTAGTGGGCTTTTTCGGCGCTGAAATATCGTATAGGGCTTCCATAAACTGACTCCATTGGAATTTATGCGTATTAGTATGCGCATTAAACACCTATAATTCAAACCGTTTGTGAATTTCCGCTATAATCCCCACCTTTTCAGCGAAGCGGTTCCGCCATGGCCACCTACCCACAAAGCACCCAACACCTGATCGACGCAGCCACCAAAACCAGCGGCTATGGCTTCGATATTATTTACGACCAGAATCTGCCGGTTTCTTCCAGCGTCAATATGGCCGGGCGCGACAACCGCGAGCGGCATGAAATCGTGCTGCGTCTGCCCAGTGATGAGAATAATTACCTGATCGCCTGGCAGGCAGCTTTTGTGCTGCATCAGTTCGGCATGCCGGAAACCGAACGGGCGACATTGCGCCCTGATCCGATGGGGCTGCTGGAGGTAAAAAATGAACTGCTGACCATGCACCCCGCTATTCCGCAGGCACAGCAGAATAATTTCACCGATCACGTCATCGGCGGCGTGTTGTCGCAACTACACTCAGTGCCGGTCGGCATGCTGATTGATATTGAGCTGCACCGTAATTACAGCGAACTGCAGGCAACGCAGAAGCAATCGCTGATTAATCAGGTAGTGGATCATGTTGCCTGCCTGCAGATCACCCCGGAGATGTTCCCGAAAAGTATTGTCCGCGCCAATCAGGTGATGAATGCAGCACAGGCGCTGATGGTGGCGGAGCTGTTTGACATGCCCGGCATCTTTGAGCCGTATCAGATGGTTGGCATGGAAGCAGCGGCGGCTTTATTGCTGGAACCCTGCCTGCATCAGGCATTCGATGCCACCACCGACCGTGACCTGATTGACCACTGGGGGCGTAATTTAGGTATTACTGAGTGGTACCGCTGGAGCTGAGCCGTCATGGTATCAGCCACCGGAATGACTCAAATGAGATTGATTGACTGAACAGTCAAAAAACTATTTCTCCCTATGTTTTTTTGGTTTAACCTAGGCTTCAATACGCTGGCGTATGTTTACCTTTGTTTTACCTGACCAGCGCAGAGAGTCTCACCACCAAAGCATTTAGAGAAGATACAAGTTATGGGCAAAAAAGCCTCCTTTAAAAAGCGGGGTCGCTCGCTAAACGGCCAGGTTCTGTCGGAAATCGAAGCCTGGCTGGCTGAGTCCGGTTTACCGCTACGCCGTGACCTGCTGATTGAATACCTGCACATCGTTCAGGATCGTAAACACTGCCTGCCTGCGGACTACCTGAACGCCATTGCGCACAAACTGCATATCAGCCTGGTTGAAGTCTACGAAGTCGCCAGCTTCTACCACCATTTTGATCCGGTGAAAGAAGGCGACGCTGTTCCACCGGCGCTGACGGTACGGGTTTGTGATTCGATCAGCTGCCAGCAGTCCGGCGCCGAATCGCTGATTGCCGACCTGTCTGCCCGGCTGGCCGATAAAGGTGGTGAGTTACGGATTCAGCGCGTGCCTTGCGTGGGCCGTTGCGAAGCTGCCCCTGTCGCAGTGGTGGGCCAGCATCCGGTTGAGCAGGCAACCACTGATAAAGTATCTGCCGCGGTGGATAACGGTCAGCAGGATGCAACGATTCCGGAACAGGCCAAAGATCTGCAAACCTATCTCGATGAAGGCGGCTATCAGTTGTATCAGCAGTGCCTGAGTGATGAGCGCGATGATGAGTCGGTGCTGAGCGAGCTGGAAAACTCCGGTTTACGTGGTCTGGGCGGTGCCGGTTTCCCGGTCGGGCGCAAGTGGCGCATTGTTAAAGGCCAGACTGCCCCGCGCCTGATGGCGGTCAACATTGACGAAGGCGAGCCTGGCACGTTTAAGGATCGTTATTATCTGGAACGTGACCCGCACCGCTTTTTTGAAGGCATGCTGATTGCCGCCAAAGTGGTGGGTACTGAAGCCATTTATATCTACCTGCGTGATGAATATCACGGGGTCAAACTGCTGCTGGAGCGCGAACTGGCCGCACTAAAGCAACACTTTCCTGAGCTGCCGCCGATTGAGTTACGCCGCGGTGCCGGGGCTTATGTCTGTGGTGAAGAGTCGGCGATGGTGGAGTCGATTGAGGGCAAGCGTGGTATGCCGCGTCTGCGTCCGCCTTATCTGGCTGAAGTAGGTCTGTTTGGCCGCCCGACCCTGGAACACAATATGGAGTCCCTGTACTGGGTGCGCGATATTCTGGACAAAGGCGCTGCTGAATTTACAGCACACGGACGTAACGGCCGCAAGGGGCTGCGCTCTTTCTCCGTCAGTGGCCGGGTCAATAAGCCCGGTGTACATCTGGCTCCGGCGGGTATTACCATGCGTGAGCTGATTGATGAGTATTGTGGCGGCATGTTGGAAGGCCACACCTTCTACGGCTATCTGCCCGGTGGCGCATCCGGCGGTATTCTGCCCGCTTCCAAAGGCGACCTGCCGCTGGATTTTGACACCCTGAATGAACATGGTTGCTTTATCGGCTCGGCAGCGGTGATTGTACTCTCCGATCAGGATAAGGCGCGTGATGTGGCACTGAATGCGATGCGCTTTTTTGAGCATGAATCCTGCGGTCAGTGTACGCCCTGCCGCGTGGGTACCGCCAAAGCCGTCAAACTGATGGAGCAACCGGTCTGGGATCAGGCGCTGATGAAGGAACTCAGCACCGTGATGATCGACGCCTCTATTTGTGGTCTGGGGCAGGCAGCTCCGAACCCGCTGCAATGTGTAATCAATTACTTTCCGCAGGAGGTAAAGTAATGACTCAAATGCCGGAAAATACGCCTAAGCGCATCAGCTTCACCCTGAACGACCGCACGGTCGAGGCATTGGAGCACGAAACGATTCTGCAGGCCGCAAAACGCAACGAGGTGGAAATTCCTCACCTTTGTTACAAGGACGGGCTGGAACCGGACGGCAACTGCCGCGCCTGCATGGTGGAGATTGAGGGAGAACGCGTACTCGCACCCTCCTGCTGCCGCCAGCCGAAAGAAGGGATGGTGGTTAATTCCGCCAATGAGCGGGCGACCAGCGCACAGAAAATGGTGCTGGAGTTATTGCTCGCTGACATGCCGGAAAAGCAGTACACCCTGAACAATGAGCTGCAACAGTGGGCAGACAAGCTGGAAGTGGGTGCGCCACGCTTTGCCGCACAAGCGGCTGAGCATATTCCTGCTGCTGACCTGTCACACCCGGCAATGGCGGTGAATCTGGATGCATGTATCCAGTGTACGCGCTGTCTGCGTGCCTGCCGTGATGAGCAGGTCAACGATGTCATCGGTTATGCGCACCGCGGCAGCCACTCCAAAATCGTGTTTGATTTTGATGACCCGATGGGTACCAGTACCTGTGTCGGTTGTGGTGAATGTGTGCAGGCCTGCCCGACCGGCGCATTGATGCCCGCCAATGAAGTCGGCCTGATTGTACCGGACAAAAAGGTGGATTCAGTCTGCCCTTACTGTGGTGTCGGCTGCCTGCTGACCTACAATGTCAAGGATGACAAAATCCTCTACGTGGAAGGCCGTAACGGCCCCGCCAATGAAAACCGTCTGTGTGTCAAAGGCCGTTTTGGTTTCGATTATATTCACCACCCGGAACGTCTGACCAAACCGCTGATCCGTCGTGATGATGCCCCGAAAACAGCCGAAGTCGAGTTCGACCCGGCGCATCCGGAGAAATGGTTCCGTGAAGCCAGCTGGGATGAGGCACTGGACTTTGCGGCCGGTGGATTGAAAAAAATTCTTGAGCGTGACGGCGGTGAAGCACTGGCTGGCCTGGGTTCCGCGAAAGGCAGCAATGAAGAAGCCTACCTGTTCCAAAAGCTGGTACGCACCGGTTTTACTACCAATAACGTCGACCACTGCACCCGTCTGTGCCACGCCTCATCGGTGATTGCACTGCTGGAGGGTCTCGGCTCCGGCGCGGTCTCCAACCCGATGGCGGATGTAACCAAAGCGGATGTGATTATCGTCACCGGAGCCAATCCGGCCGTGAATCACCCGGTGGGCTCCAGCTGGATGAAAAATGCCATTAAAAACGGCACCAAACTCATTTTACTTGATCCCCGGCGTTCGGCGATGGCACGCCATGCCACGCATCATATCCAGTTCAAACCGGCCACGGATGTGGCACTGCTGAATGCGATGATGCACACCATTGTCGAGGAAGGCCTGGTGGACGAGAGCTTTGTCCGCTCCCGCACCGAAAACCATGAGGCACTGCGTGAGCACCTCAAACAGTTCAGCCCGGAAGCCATGCAGGAAATCTGCGGCATTGAGGCGGACACCATCCGTAACATTGCCCGCATGTATGCCACCGCAGATAACTCAATGATCCTGTGGGGCATGGGTATTTCGCAGCATGTACACGGCACGGACAATGCCCGCTGTCTGATTTCACTGTGTATGCTCACCGGTCAGATCGGCCGCCCCGGTTCCGGACTGCATCCGCTGCGGGGGCAGAATAATGTGCAGGGTGCCTCCGATGTCGGCCTGATTCCGATGGTATTCCCGGATTATCAGCCGGTAGGAAATGAAAACGCCCGCCACCGCTTTGAGAAAATCTGGGGTACGCAGCTGTCGCCGAAACCCGGTTTAACCACCGTGGAAATGATGAATGCGGCTTATGATCATCAGATCAAAGGCATGTACATCGAAGGTGAAAATCCGGCCATGTCTGATCCTGATGCCAATCATGCGCGGGCAGCGATGGCTAAACTGGAGCATCTGGTGGTGCAGGATATTTTCCTCACCGAGACCGCGCACTACGCCGATGTGATTCTGCCCGCCTCTGCCGCACCGGAAAAAACCGGCACCTTCATCAACTCGGATCGCATGGTGCAGATCGGCCGCCAGGCAGTGAATCCGCCGGGTGATGCCCGCCAGGATCTGTGGATTATTCAGGAAATGGCACGGCGTCTGGGACTGGACTGGCAATATGAAAGCCCGAAAGATGTGTTTAATGAAATGCGTCTGGGCATGAACTCGATCGCCGGTATTACCTGGGAGCGGCTGGAGCAGGAAACGGTCACCTACCCTTGTAAAGAGGAAGGCGATCCCGGTCAGCCGATTCTGTTTACCGAACAGTTCCCGACCAGCAGCGGCAAGGCTAAGCTGGTGCCTGCTGATCTGATCCCGCCGGATGAGCAGCCGGATGATGAGTACCCGTATGTGCTGATCACCGGTCGTCAGCTGGAACACTGGCATACCGGCAGTATGACCCGGCGCTCAAACACACTGGATGCACTGGAGCCAGCCCCATGGGTGGGTATGAGCGTGCGTGATGCACAGAAATATGGCGTGGAAGACGGTGATAAAATCACCCTGCAAAGCCGTCGCGGCAAAGTCACCACCGATGTACGCATTGTCGATGCCTCACCGCCCGGCGTGGTGTTTATGCCGTTCTGTTACTTCGAGGCTGCGGCCAATGAGCTGACCAATGCAGCGCTGGATCCGGATGCAAAAATTGCTGAGGTGAAATACTGCGCGGTACAGCTGGCTAAAGCGTCATAACAGCAACACAGCTATAAACTGCGGTATCAACGGGGTGATCATGCAACAGCAGATCACCCCGTTTTTTTATAGAAAGCGTAAAGCCTCGCCGTTATTATGGACAGAGTCCTGCTCAATATCCAGCCAATAAATTAAAACAAGCCATCAATAATTACAGCTTATAAGTGGAAATATCCCGTTTATCTCTGTACGCGTTGAGACAAACGGGCCGCTGAAGCACACTGAACCCATCTTGAACGACGGCCCCAACCGGCAACAAGAACAGATAGAGAAATCAATAATATCAGTCAGTTAGAGCTGACCAAATAAAATTAATCGGGTAGCCGGAGGTCTCTAACCTCCAGCCCCCACAACACCCTGCATGCGGCTCCGCACAGGGCGTTTCACCCACCATAATGAAATGCAATCCAGCCGTCTCTCAGCGAGAACAGGCCTTGTTGTTTCAGATACTTCAAACTCAAAGCAGCATTAATCCCCGGTGATTTCGAGCTACGCCACCAGCCTTTGCTGGAGCGCCCGCAAGCCACCGCTGACCTGACCGGCAGACCTAATTGAATCAGGCTGCGAATCTTGGTTCGCGGTCGACCCCATTGTTTCCAGTAGCACATTCTGACCCTGCGCCGTATCCAGTGATCAAGATCAACACATGGCTGGTATTGATGAGCAATACCGTAATAGTTGATCCAACCCCGGAGATACACGCTCAAGTCGCGGATTTTCTTTCCCATCGACACACCCCATGTCCGGTTGGTCAGTTCCCGCACGCGGCGTTTGAACTTCTCCACCGATTTGGGATGCCAGCGTATATGCTTGCCCCGGAAACTAAAACCCAGGAACTTGGCGTTTGCGCTGTTAACCACCTGACTCTTTTCAGCATTCACCTTGAGCTTCAGGTCATTTTCGATAAAACGGGTCAGACTCTGGAGTACCCGTTCACCCGCCCGCGGGCTCTTCACCATAATGATGAGGTCATCCGCATAACGGGCGAAGTGGTGACCACGTTTCTCCAGTTCTTTATCCAACGGATCAAGCATCACATTGGATAATAATGGCGAAAGCGGGCCACCTTGCGATACACCTTCATGGTTGGGGAGCCGGATGTTGCCATCCATCACCCCCGCCCGAAGGTAGCGGCCAATCAATTGCAGCAAACCCTTATCACGGAATCTGCGTCCCAGCAGGGTCATCAGCTTATCGTGATTCACCCGATCAAAAAATTTACTCAGGTCAATATCGACGGCGATGTTCCGTTTCTGTTGGCAGTATCCCTGAACCTCTCTGACCGCATCATGTGCCGAGCGGTTCGGCCTGAAGCCATAACTATGCTCAGAGAATGTTGGGTCAAAGATCGGTGACAGGATTTGTACAATGGCTTGCTGGATCACCCGATCCAACACGGTTGGGATGCCCAATAAACGTTCAGAGCCGTCATCTTTTGGGATGCGGACACGCTTAACGGGCTGGGGGAAATAGCACCCGGTGAGCAGTTGTTCTTTCAGGTCAGGCCATTGCGGCTTAACCCAATCGGTGAATTGCTCAATGGTGATGCCATCGACCCCGGCTGCGCCTTTATTGCGGCGGACTTGTTGCCAGGCCTGCTGCATATTGGCGTTTGAGAGTACCTGTTCCAGCAGGTTTGCATTCAAGGCTGGGTTCTCATCGGAACGCTGGCGTTCATCTTCCCGTGGCGGGGAATTCGGTAATGATTCCAAGTAGATGCACCTCCTCCTTGTTGGTTGATGTTCAGGCCTTCACCGTGTCCAGCCCATTACGGCAGGCGTTTGGCTACTATGCCGTCTGCTGACTACTGCCTAATCACGATGGAAATTGCTCCCCACCGCGCTGTCGTTTGCCATCGGGTTCGCTCGTCACCGGTTGATGGCACACCGGAGCGCCAAGGCATTTTCTATACCCGCACCTCAACGGGTTCACGACGACCGCCCGTTAAGCAGTTCTCCCCGGATAAGAACATGAACTGTCACTGCACCACTGCATCATTTACGCTATCCGTTAAACCACGCGGCTTCGCTGTCTTGTGCCAGCTCGCCTCCAGACTACGCCTTCTATGATGTTTCTGTCCGTCAGTCCGCAGCTTTGCATCAGGCTTCCTTCCCACAAACCCTCACGGTTTTGCAGTTGCCTTCTGCTAGTTGTTAACGCCATACTACCAACATGGGATTCTGGCGGTGGTTTTCCAACAGAGGACTTTCACCCCATAAGTTCATGCCCATGACGGGCGTACACAATAAAATTAAAGAGAGTGTTCCCCATGAAAAATTCTAAGCTGAATGTACCTGCTATCCTGAAAGCCGCTGCTTTTTCTCTGTTAGCGTTTACCACGACCCAGGCCAGTGCCGCTATCCAGTACAGAATCGGTTTTGATGCCGCTGATAATAGCTATGCCGTTTATATGACACCGGATTCAGCGCCTTCCCGCGACATATTGCTGTCCGCACAGGTCACGCTGGTAGTACCGCATGATGAGCAGAACCGCTTTACGGTTGAGAATGTGCAGAGTCAGATTACCGATGCACACTGGGGAGCCAACTCACGGATTGATGCCCCGGCTGAAAACCGTCAGGCCGATTATATTTCGCTGAATTACAGTTTCAGCGGTGACACACCGCCTGAATTTGGCTGGGTTGCCGGACAGGAAAAGAAAATCTTTAGTTTTAACAGCGCCTCCGGCTGTGATGCGCGGGTGAAACTGATTGACAACAGCGATGCCTTCAGCCAGCTGCCCAACTCAGCCCATACCAACCCCGGCAATGATTTCATGAATCTGGGCTGGATGATGTCCAATGCCTATACCGGCAACTATGGCGAGGAAATTAATTGCAACCGGGTGGTGGTACAGAACCCTGAACCACAGCCGGAAACACAGCCGGAGACACAAGGCTGTGAGTACACCAGTCAGGATCAGTTTTATCTGAACCGGATTGATCGTCTGCAGGCACTGCGGGAAGCGGCACCGGTTTACCTCCATCAGCGCTATGACGCAGCGATTGACAACCTGAAAAGCCAGCTGAGCTGTCAGCAGTAACACTCAGGTGGCGGGCAACACCGCTACCTGGTACCCACAGATTTATCATGTTTCAAATTGACTAACCCGAACTTTCTAAGTGTTACTCTCTTTGCCCCGGTCTGATGGCCGGGGTTTTTTCGTTTAAAAACAAAGCTCAACTATCCGCAATCAACATATTGCATTGCGATGCCACAACCCCATTGTTATTATCCCGCACCGGATACCAAACTGAGGAACACCGCAGTATTTCCCAGTACTCATCACAAAGGATAAACACAATGTTACTGACCCGCCTGCTGGCCTTCCTGCCACTATTATTACTACCCGGTTTCGCGTCTGCCTCCACAGGAGGAACCGGAGGAACACCCCTGGATCTGACAACGCATTTTGTCGGCCTGTTTGCACTTCTGTTGTTTATTGCCGCCTATGTTCTGGTTGCGCTGGAAGAAGTCACCGCATTACGTAAATCCAAACCGGTCATTATCGCTGCCGGTATGATCTGGGTAGCGATTGCGCTGGTGTATGCAGGAACTGACCTGAGTCATCTTCCCGCAGAACAGGCACGCCATAACCTGCTGGAATATGCCGAACTGGCCCTGTTCCTGCTGGTCGCCATGACCTACGTGAATGCGATGGAAGAACGGGCGGTATTTAAAGTCCTGCGGGCGTGGATGATCGGCAAGGGTTTCAGCCTGCGTCAGGTTTTCTGGCTGACCGGCCTGCTGGCTTTCGTTATTTCGCCCGTGGCAGACAACCTGACCACAGCATTATTGATGTGTGCCGTGATCATGGCCGTCGGCGGTGACAATAAAAACTTTGTGGCACTCGGTTGCGTCAATATTGTGGTGGCCGCTAATGCCGGTGGCGCCTTCAGTCCGTTCGGTGACATCACCACGCTGATGGTCTGGCAGAAAGGTAAAATCGAGTTCTGGGGCTTTTTTGCGCTGTTCATCCCGGCCTTGCTCAACTGGCTGATCCCGGCTGCCATTATGCATTTCGCTGTTGCCAAAGGGCAGCCGGAAGCGGTTAATGAGCAGGTACTGCTGAAACGGGGAGGTCTGCAAATTGTCGGCCTGTTCATGCTGACGATCATTACAGCAGTCATGTTTCACAACTATCTGCATCTGCCACCGGTACTGGGCATGTTCACCGGTCTGGGTTATCTGCAATTCTATGGTTACTACCTGAAACAAACCTTTAACAAAGACAAGGTTCTGCAGAAATATCAGATGACCGAAGAAGAGCTGTATCACAATCAACGCCTGGGCAGCATGGTGCCTTTCGATATTTTCACCAAAGTATCGCGCTCGGAATGGGACACTCTGTTATTTTTCTACGGTGTGGTCATGTGCGTTGGCGGTCTGGGTTTTATCGGCTATCTGGGGTTGACTTCAGAACTGATGTACGGCACCTGGGGAGCCACTTACGCCAATATCGGTGTCGGTATTTTATCCGCGCTGGTGGATAATATTCCGGTGATGTTTGCAGTGCTGACCATGGATCCGTCCATGTCTGTCGGCCAGTGGTTGCTGGTCACCCTGACTGCAGGCGTCGGCGGCAGTATGTTATCCATCGGCTCAGCCGCCGGGGTGGCATTGATGGGGCAATCACACGGCGTTTATACTTTTGGCAGCCATCTGAAGTGGACACCGGCCATTGCATTGGGTTATGCCGGCAGTATCGCCGCACACATGCTGATAAATAAAGGTTTGTTTTAAGCGTGTTTTAGACGTGTTTAAAGCAAGCCTGTCACGTATAATCATTATTATTAAAATAACGTGAACCATACTTGAGCCATACATATAAACATCTGTATGTATGGCTCTGCCACAGGCCCGTTCAACCGCATCAAAGGAGACTTTCTGTATGTCTGACGCAACACAGACGGATAAGATCAATACACTGGGCTTTGCCTCAGTAACCAAAGAGCTGGAAGAAAACTTCAAGCAAGTTGAAGAGATTATGGCTGATTTTGCCAAATCTTATGAGAATATGAAGCTGGATCCGTTCAACCTGAGCCAGCTGTATATGGACTGGTTTGCTGCTGCCAGCCAGAACCCGGAAAAGATGATTCAGGCCAATATGGACTACTGGCAGAAATCCATGCAGCTGAGCCAGCAGGCAATGCAGGCTTTCATGGGGCAGAAAGCAGAAAAACCGGTTGCAGAGGTGCCTAAAGGCGACCGTCGTTTCAACCATGATGAGTGGGCGGAAAGCCCGGTCTTTGATGTGATCAAGCAATCCTATCTGCTGACTTCCGAGTGGGCACGCAACCTGGTCAGTGATACCGAAGGGCTGGATGAACATACCTCCGAACGCATCAAGTTCTTCACTGAACGGGCCATGGATGCCATGTCACCGACCAACTTTGCCCTGACTAATCCGGCCGTACTGGAGAAGATCAAGGAAACCAAAGGCGCGAATCTGGTACACGGCCTGAAAAACATGCTGGAAGATCTGGAAGCCGGTGACGGTGAATTACGCATCCGCATGACTGACACCAAAGCCTTTGAGCTGGGCAAGAATGTCGGTGCCACACCGGGAAAAGTCATTTTCCAGAACCGCATGTTCCAGCTGATCCAATACACACCAACCACCGGCAAAGTACTGAAGCGTCCGTTGCTGATGGTGCCGCCATGCATCAACAAGTTTTATATTCTTGACCTGCAACCCAAGAACTCATGGCTGAAATGGCTGGTCGACCAGGGCCATACCGTATATGTAATTTCCTGGGTCAATCCGGATGAAAGCTATGTGGATACCGGTTTTGAGGACTACATCACCGAAGGTGTGCTGACAGCAGTTGATGCGGTTGAGTACGACAGTGGCGAAAGTGAAATCAATGCGGTCAGCTACTGCATCGGCGGAACCCTGCTATCCACGGCGCTGGCGGTGATGAAAAGCAGAGGTGATGAACGCATTAAGAGTGCCACCTTCTTTACCACCATGCTCGACTTTTCTGAACCGGGCGAGTTGGGGCTGTTTATCGATGATGAACAGATTTCCAGCCTCGAAGAGACCATGAATGAGAAAGGTTACCTGGAAGGCAGCAAAATGGCCGGAGCCTTTAATCTGCTGCGTGCCAATGACCTGATCTGGTCGTTCTACGTGAATAACTACCTGCTGGGTAATGATCCGCGTCCGTTCGACTTACTGTACTGGAACTCCGACTCAACCCGCCTGCCAGCCAAAATGCACTCCTGGTATCTGCGCAACCTCTACCTGAACAACAGTCTGTGCCAGCCACAGGCACTGACCATCGATGGTGAAGCAGTTGATCTGAGTAAGATAGATGTACCGGCCTGCTTTATTTCCACGGTCGATGACCATATCGCACCCTGGAAATCAACTTATATGGGTGCACGCATGCTGCCGGAAGCCCGCTTTATTCTGGGTGGCTCCGGCCATATTGCCGGTATCGTCAACCCGCCTGCAGCAAATAAATACGGTTACAAAACCACCACAGGTGAACTGCCGGAAACTGCGGAAGCCTGGCTGGAAAAGGCAGAGCAGCATGAAGGTTCATGGTGGCCGGAATGGGATCGCTGGGTACGCACCCTGTCTGATGAACAGGTCGATGCACGTGCACCGGGTGATGGCAAGCTGTCGCCGCTTGAGGACGCACCGGGTTCTTACGTTAAGTGCAAGATGAACGAGCCTACGCCGAAGCTGGAGTATACTGAATTGCCGGCGAAGAAAGCACCGGCCAAAAAGACAGCAGCACGCAAGCCTGCGGCAAAAAAACCACCGGCTAAGAAAAGCTAAGCAACCGCTAATTCCTTCCGCTGATTGCTTCACTTGATTCCGCACCTTTCTGATCCGGAGAGGTGCGGTTCATCCGCCCTTATTCTCCCCTTCGTCTCACTGCCCAACAATCTTCCCCCCCTGCTATCCTCCCCGGCCAATAACCCCACGAATTGAAATTTCCTTATCAGCACCTATGTTAATAAGGAAGATTATTTTGATACGGGCCACTGACCATATGCCTTACCGTCCCATCAAGTCCGGCTGGACTGAAGCTTTTGAAATGCTGCAGGAAGCAGAGCGTCTGCAGCGCCAGTGTTTTCGCCGCATCACCCGGCAGAATCCAACCTGGGAACCGCCGGTTGATGTACTGGAAACACCGGAGTCCCTGCTGATCACCGTCGCCCTGCCCGGTGTGGCACCGGAGCGGGTTGAGGTTCACCTCAGCGGCGGCAGGCTGATTGTCAGCGGTACGCGCCCGCCATCCCGTTCGGCACGGCACAATACACACATTCACCGGCTGGAGCTGCCCTACGGCCATTTTGAACGCAGCATTCCGCTGCCTGCCGGGCAGTATGAGCTGGCTGATCATGGCCTGCTGCATGGCTGCCTGCACCTGCATCTGCGTAAAATTTAAGGAGTGCCGACATGAACGACAGCAACGAGACAAACTCCCGGCCTGCACAAGACACACAAGCAGGACAAATCGGACAAACCGACAGCAGCACTCAGAACGGTGCACCAAACACAGTCCAACTGGCGGATAACCAGCTGATCCTGATCCCCATGCGCAATGTAGTGCTGTTTCCCGGCATGGCTATGCCCATCACCATTGGCCGCACACAGTCACTGGCTGCTGCCCAGCAGGCGGTAAACAACGGCCTGCAAATCGGGGTGTTGCTGCAAAGCAAGCCGGAAGTGGATGATCCGCAGGCCGATGATCTGTACGCCATCGGCACGGTTGCCAATATTTTGCGTTATGTCACCACACAGGATGGTGCCCATCATCTGGTGGTACAGGGCGAGCAGCGCTTCCGCATCAAAAGCTATAAAACCAGCAGCCCGTTTCTGACTGCTGAGGTGGAAATGCTGCCGGATGCAAGCGATGACGACACCGAAATCCGCGCGCTGATGCGCCATGTGCAGGAAAAGTCCGGCGAAGTGCTGCGCCTGCTGCCGCAGGTACCGACGGAAATTGTCGCTGCCATTCAGAGCATGGAATCCGCCGGGGAGCTGGCCGATCTGGTCAGCAATTTTCTCGACGTCGGCCCGCATGAAAAGCAGAAATTACTGGAAACACTGGACATACATCAGCGCCTGGATAAAGTCGCGGAACACGTTCGCCATCATCTGGAAGTACTGAAGCTGACCCATGAAATTGATCAGCAGACCAAACAGTCGATGGATGCCCGCCAGCGTGAATACATGCTGCGCGAGCGTCTGAAAGCGATTCAGAAAGAGCTGGGCGAGGATGATACCGATGATAATCAGGCTGAAATCGAAGAACTGAAACAGGCGATTGCTGAAGCGGATATGCCCGAAGAAGCCGCTCAACAGGCAGCCAAGGAACTCAGGCGTCTGCAGAAAATGCCAGAATCCTCCGGTGAGTACTCGATGATCCGCACTTATCTGGACTGGCTGACCAGCTTACCCTGGAGCAAGCTGGATGAGGAAAGTATTGATATTGCCAAAGCCCGAGAAGTACTGGATGCCGACCACTACGGACTGGAAAAGATCAAGAAACGCCTGCTGGAATATCTGGCCGTGCGCAAACTGAATCCACAGGGACGCAGCCCGATCCTGTGTTTTGTCGGCCCGCCCGGTGTCGGTAAAACCTCGCTGGGACAAAGTATCGCCCGAGCACTGGGACTGAAATTTGTCCGCGCCAGCCTGGGCGGTACTCATGATGAAGCAGAAATTCGCGGCCACCGGCGCACCTATATGGGCGCATTGCCGGGCAACATCCTGCAGGAACTGCGCAAGGCGGGTACCCGCAACCCGGTTTTCATGCTGGATGAACTGGATAAACTCGGCGGCGGCGGTTTTCACGGTGACCCGGCCTCAGCATTGCTGGAAGTGCTGGATCCGGCACAGAACAATACCTTCCGTGACAACTATCTGGCGCTGCCGTTTGATCTGAGCAAGGTGGTGTTTATTGCCACCGCCAATGTACTCGACGCCATTCCCGGCCCGCTGCGGGATCGCATGGAAGTGATCAGCCTGCCTGGTTATACCGAAGATGAAAAAGTGGAGATTGCCAACCGCTATCTGCTGGCACGCCAGCGCAGGGAGCACGGCTTAAGCGAAGAGCAGCTGGACATTGACAAAACCACCCTGCGCCGCATTGTCAGTGACTATACCCGTGAGGCCGGGGTGCGTAATCTGGATCGTGAAGTGGCGGCAGTGATGCGCTATGCCACGATGCAGATTGCTGAAAACAATACGGAACAGGTGAAGATTCGCGCAGATGACCTGCCGGAGATTCTCGGTGCACCGCGCTTTGATAACGAGGTCGCCATGCGTACCAGCACGCCCGGTGTGGCCACAGGGCTCGCCTGGACACCGGTCGGCGGCGATATTCTGTTTATTGAAACCATTCTGCTACCTGGCAAGGGTAACCTGATTATTACCGGCCAGCTCGGTGATGTGATGAAGGAAAGCGCACGGGCCGCATTAAGCCTGATCAAGGCCAGAGCAGCGGAGTGGGAGATTGATCCGCAACAGTTTGATGAGCATGACATTCACCTGCATGTCCCCGCCGGAGCGATTCCCAAGGACGGCCCGAGTGCCGGTATTTCCATCTTTACCTCGCTGGTGTCATTACTGAGCGGACGCAAGGTGCGCAGCGATGTTGCCATGACCGGTGAAATCAGCCTGCGCGGTCTGGTGTTACCGATTGGCGGGGTTAAGGAGAAATGCCTGGCGGCGTTACAGGCCGGGATTCATACCGTGATGCTTCCGGCGCGCAACCGCAAGGATCTGGAAGATGTACCGGAGAATGCGCGGGAAAAACTGGAGTTTGTCTGGCTGGAGCGGGTAGAGGATGCGATCGGTGTCGCGCTGGAGAACAAAGACTAGCCCGACTAATCAACAAATGAGACACATCAGCCTGTGAGCGTCTTACTATACCCCCCATCCCAACCCTTCCCCCGCAAGGGGGGAAGGACTAAAGCAGGCTTTTCATGTCGGTTAGTTATGGCTAATCCAGCAGCCGGTACAGCGTGCCACAATAAGGGCAGCGGGCAACTTTGTTCTCGCTGTCCTCAATCGGCAAAAATACCCTGGGATGTGCGCACCACAGTGCGTCTTCATCCATCGGGCAGTGCAGCGGCAGGTCACTGCGGCTGACCACTTTTTCGCGCTCTTCGTTCAGACGCTGATAATCAGCCAGCTCCGGTTTGCTCATCACTTAACTTCTGTCAGCCAGTCGCTGTATTCAGCATTGCGGCCCTGCACAATATCGAAATACAGACTCTGCAGCTTTTCAGTCACCGGGCCACGGGTACCGCTGCCGATAGTGCGCCGATCCAGCTCACGGATCGGGGTGACTTCCGCTGCCGTACCGCTGAAGAAGGCTTCATCAGCAATATACACTTCATCACGGGTCAGACGCTTCTCGACGATTTTGATGCCCAGATCATTGGCCAGGCGCAGCAGAGTCTGGCGGGTAATGCCATCCAGCGCCGAGGTCAGATCCGGCGTATAGATCACGCCTTTCTTAACGATAAAGAAGTTCTCACCGCTGCCTTCAGCCACATAGCCTTCATTATCCAGCAGCAATGCCTCATCATAACCATCATCCAGCGCCTCACGCAGCGCCAGCATCGAGTTAATGTAGTTACCGTTGGCCTTGGATTTACACATCGTGATATTGACGTGATGACGGGTAAAGGAAGAAGTCTTAATGCGGATACCGTTCTGCATATTATCCGCACCCAGATAAGCGCCCCATTCCCAGGCCGCCACCATGCAGTGCACATTCAGATTATCGGCACGCAGGCCCATGCCTTCTGAGCCATAAAAGCACATCGGACGGATATAGGCCGACTTGAGGTTATTTTCCCGCACCACCGCTTTCTGGACTTCATTCAATTCGTCCTTACTGTACGGCATGGCCATACGCATGATTTTGGCGGAATTAAACAGGCGATCCGTGTGATCCTGCAGGCGGAAAATTGCCGGGCCGGATGCCGTTTCATAAGCACGCACACCTTCAAACACGCCCATGCCGTAATGCAGGGTATGCGTTAGTACATGCACCTTGGCTTCGCGCCACGGCACCATTTCTCCATCAAGCCAGATTAGACCATCACGATCGGCCATCGACATCGTTGTTTCTCCCAAAAATTATGCATTTTGGCATGTCAGAATCACTTGTCAGAGCCCTGACACGCTGCTTAACAGCCATTAAGTCAAAAGGGAAAGGATAGCACGGCAACGACCGGAGCGAGAATAGCCGCAACAAAAAACACCGGCTATGACGCAGCAAGCCGGTGTTTTCCACAGGGTATCCATAACGCTGATTATTCGGGTGATTTTACTGCTTGCCACTGCGGGCGAAGGCTACCGTGTTATCCTGACTAAGCTGTTTCTTCAGGCGCTGGTATTCACTCATCACCTTCACCACATAATTGCGGGTTTCACGGTAAGGCGGGATACCGTTGTATTTTTCCACCGCCCCCGGCCCGGCATTATAAGCCGCCAGCGCCAGCTCTTTATTGCCGCCAAAACGCTGTAACATATTGGACAGGTATTTTATCCCGCCACGAATATTCTGCTTCGGACTCATGGCATCACTCACACCCATCATATCAGCGGTGCCCGGCATCAGTTGCATCAGCCCCTGAGCTCCGGCATGGGAGACTGCTTTGGGGTTAAAACAGGATTCCTGGCGGATCAGTGCCCGTACCAGATGCTCCTCCACGCCGTAGTTTTGGGCGTATTTACGGATGGTCGGCAGGTAGGGCTGGGTGCGGCTGTGAATTTTCTGGTGGCTGCCGCAACTGATTTTAGCGGTATAAGTGGTGCCGGATTGTGCGGCGGAGGCTGCCGGTGCTTTCTTCTTGGGTGTGCGTTTCAGCAGTTTGACGTTCTTTTTTCCCTTTACTGAACCGTTGGTCAGCCAGCGGTTTCCGTCGCTGTCGATGTAGGAATAGATGTCAGCATAGACTGTCTGCCCCGCAGTCAAAGATGCCAATAGCAGTATAGCCAGCGTAAATTTGCTCAGTTTTGTTGTGTTCATAATTTATTTTTCTGGTTATCTTCTGAAGATTTGCCGCTGGAAACAGCAATGTCTTAGGGTTCATGTTTGTTGTAAGCCTCACTATTTATATACATTCGTGCTGGGTAAGTCATCGATTGCCGGATGGACGGCCACTGTGGACTGGGTGTTTTTTGTGGTGTGGGATGTGCTTTTCTGGTTGTGGGTTAGGCGGGTGGTGTTTGTGGGGCTTTGACACCTCAAGCCAGCTTCACGACCTATAATTCTCGGTCACTACCGACCATCAGTGATTTTTATGGATAAGTAGGTAGTTGCTGCTACCCTGATTGACTACGTTGACCTTAATAGCAGGAAAATCCAGCATGAGGCGATAAGAGGTTTTTCCTTTCAACCGTACTATTATGTATATAATTCAATCGCATTGAATAATGAGCCAAGATAAACTTAAAAAGCTAGCAATCAAATACCAAGTTAATGACATACCCGGCTCCATGATTCCAGGGAGCCGTTTAGTAAAAATTCTTGAGAATATAGAAAATTCAGACAACCAAATTACATCTTTATCTTTAGAGTACCTAAGAAAAAATGGCTTGTTGGCTCTTTTTCATTATGCAGAAAATAAAATATCTTACAGTGAGTTTTTGAAACAAGCCAAAATAGAACTACCCAAAAGGCTAGAAGTAGCAGAGGCTAAGGCCATCAAAGAAAAGGCGGATCAAGAAGAAAGAAGAAAAGCTCTTCTCGCAAAGTCAAAAGAAACCATGCGTAAGATTGCTGAACGTAGACAAGCATATGCAGATGACCCAAGAACTATAGAAAAAATAAAACAAAGAAGACTCAAAGAAAAATATGGTTTCCACTTCTTCATTGAACAAGAATATTACAATAAGATTTTGCACATAATTCGAAAACTAGATAGCAAATTACGCTTATCTGAAAATGATTTAATATGGCTAACAACAGATGGTGAAGAATATTTTACTCCTGAGTTAAAAAAAAATTATCACAAATATGAAGCAAAGCATTATGAAAAAATTTTTTACAAAACAAACAATGCTTGGTCTGCCGTTAATGCAAGCAGTCATTATAGAAAGTGCGGATTGTCAAATAAATCTTTAACATTATTGAATAAAATAGAATTCACAAAAATTCGTAACAAACATCTTAGATCTGCTATCTGTACAACAAAGGGAGGCAGTATGCGAGATTTAGGTGAATACCACAAGGCCATAGAATTAGGTACTGAAGCTCATTCATATGATTCAAAGAGCTTCCACCCCTGTACTTTACTTGGTGCTGTAAATTATGAAATAGGAAACTTTGCTGAAGGCAATGTTTGGTTTCAGAAAGCCGAGAAAAGAGGTGCCAACACAGAAAATTTAGATAATGAATTGAAATATATCTATAATAAGTCTAATAAAGGAAAGAAGAATACATTAAGAAAGCATTTATTAAGTCTTGACCCTTACCGCTATAGTTGGCTAAAACAATAGAACAGCAAATAAGCACATAATTGAGTAAGTAACCGGAGGCCTCTAACTTCCAGTCCCCACACAACCCCGCGGGCCGCTCCGCACAGGGCAGCTCATCAACCATAATGACAGACAGTTCAGCTTTACCGGAAACACTACCTTCTTGACATCGGTATAACCATGGTTATACCCTAAGCAACATGAAGACAGCAATATCCATACCCGATCCAGTATTTCAAACAGCCGAACTTTTCGCCAAACATTTCGGCATATCCAGAAGCGAGCTTTACACCAAAGCTATCGAAGAATACATCGCATCAAGACGATTCGTAAACGTCACAGAAGCACTCAACAAAATCTATGAAGACGAGTCCTCTGCCTTAGACGACGAGTTGTACTCCATGCAAAGCAAGTCCATTCCCCACGAGGAATGGTGATGAAAAGAGGCGAAATATGGTGGGCATCCCTGGAAGAACCCAGAGGCTCAGCACCCGGTTATAAACGACCGGTAGTCATCATCTCATCTGACGCCTTCAACCAGAGTAAAATACAGACCGTCATTGTCGCCATAGTGACCTCAAACCTACGGCTGGCTAATGCTCCGGGTAATATATCCATCGCTAAAAGAGATTCAGGACTGTCAAAAGAATCTGTGATCAACGTTTCACAGGTCCTAACCATTGACAAATCCTTTCTCACCGAAAAAGTGAGCAGGTTGCCGGATAAAAAAATATCGGCACTTGATGAGGGCTTAAAACTAAGCTTGTCCATCTTTTGACTGACAAATCAGACACCATGACTATAGTAGTAGCGGATTACCAGCCAAACTGGACTCATCAGTTTTCGAAACTATCGAAAAATCTAGCGGATATTGTCGGTGCTAATGCGATTTCCATAGAGCACGTTGGCAGTACATCAGTCCCCGGATTGGCCGCTAAACCAATCATCGACATCGATATTGTCGTAAGCCGGACAAACACCTTGCAGGTCATTTCAGCCCTGGAGAAATATGGATACAAACACCGGGGTAATTTAGGCATTGAAGACCGGGAGGCATTCTTTAACCCGGAGCATGCAGAAATCAACCACCACTTGTATGTTTGTGCAGAAGGATCGCTGGCCCTGCGTAACCACCTGTCATTACGCGACAGGCTGCGTAGCAATCCGGAGGAAATGCAAGCTTACAGCAAAATCAAGCGGGAGCTGGCCGCTAAGTATCCCGATAATATCGACGCATATATCGCCGGAAAAACTGAATTTATATTAAGTGTGCTTAAACGTGCTGAATTCAGTGAATCTGAGCTGTCTTCTATACGTGAACCCAATAGGGTGAAATAACTTCGCCGACAAGCGAAGAATACAAAAGGTGGCCTGCAGTGTTTCCACTGCATTGACGTTATAGCTATTGGGTAAAAATCGGGTAAATTTCAGCTTCATTTCAGATTGACCGTTTACTGTTAAACCATCAGATAACAGAAAACGGATAATAAAACATGAAGTTGAGACACACTTTCCGCAATGTGCTTTTAACCAGTCTGATCGTGCTGCTGACCGCCTGTAATGACTCGAACAACACGACGGCCATGAATGGCGCAGGTAACGGAGCCGGGAATGGCAACAGCAGCGGTGGTGATAATCATCAGGACACAGAGCTGGTATTTGAGGTCGATGATTTCCAGCCGCTGACAGCTGCAGAAACAACCACATTGCTGTTTGTGCGCGAAGAAGAAAAAATGGCACGGGATGTATATCTGAAGCTTTATGACCAATGGCAGAAGAAGACTTTCCAGAATATTGCCACCAAATCCGAACAACAACACATGGATGCCGTGAAAGTGTTGCTGGATGGTTATGGCCTGAATGACCCGGTGATCAGCAATGACATCGGCGAATTTACCGATACAGACATTAAGACGCTCTACCGGCAGCTGCTGGTGGACGGCGAAGACTCCCTTGAAGACGCGCTGCAGGTTGGCGCTTATATCGAAGAATTTGATCTTATCGATCTGGTCGATGCCCGGCTCGAAGCCATGAATGGCAGCAATCCGGAGCCGATTATCGTCACATATTCACGCCTGTTGTGTGGCTCACGTAACCACCTGCGCGCATTCGTCAAACAAATTGAAGCTGATGGAGTCACCTATCAGGCGCAGTTACTGAGCCAGGATGAGGTGGATCTGATCGTTGATAGTGAACAGGAAGACTGTGGCTCGATCACAGAATAACCTGCCCATATTTATTAATAAAAATAGAGGAAAACCCCAAATGAAACTGAAAACCACATTGATCGCCGCACTGGTAGCACTGGCTGCCGGAACTACTGCCCTGCACACTGCTTCTGCAGCCGGCAATGGCTACCGTAATAATGCCGGAACTGCGGCAACGACCGGCCTGAATGCTGCTGAAACCGAAACTATGGTATTATGGTATTCATGCGTGAGGAAGAAAAACTGGCGCGTGACGTTTATGACACACTGGCTGAGCAGTGGCAGCTGAGAGTATTTGATAATATTTCTGATTCTGAGCAGCAACATACCACACGTATTCAGGAGCTGATGCGGACTTATGGCGTTGCTGATCCGGTGACTGATGATACCACCGGCGTATTTCAGAACGGCGATCTGACCGGTTTATACCTGCAGCTGCTGGAACGTGGCCAATCCTCAAGAGCTAACGCATTGGAAGTCGGCGCTTTCATTGAAGAAGTCGATATTATGGATCTGCAGCGTGCCATCGCTGAAACAACCCACCCGGATATCGCCAATGTCTACAATAACCTGATGCGCGCCTCCCGCAACCATCTGCGTGCATTTGCCGGGCAGATCATCCGGCAAACCGGGAGCTACACCGCTCAGGCCATGTCTCAGCAGGAAGTCGATGCTATTATTAACAGCCCGCGTGAGCGTGGTAATGGCGGTGGCGGTCATGGCCGTGGCCGGGGCGGAAATGGCGGCGGTGGTCACGGGCAAGGCGGCCGTGGCATGAATCATTAATCTAATCAGGTAGTCAAGGTATGCGGTTATTACTGGTCGAAGATGATAAGGAACTGAGTGATAACCTGCATACCCGCCTGAAACAGGAAGGCTTCGCCGTCGATATTGCCGGTAATGGCATTGATGCCGAGTTTATGGGTGATGAAATCGGCTACGAAGCGGTGATTCTGGATCTCGGCCTGCCGCAACGCAACGGGCTTGAGGTGCTGCGCAACTGGCGGCAGCGTGGCAATAAACTGCCGGTGATTGTACTGACGGCCCGTGATGCCTGGCATGAGCGGGTGGACGGCTTCAAAGCCGGAGCCGATGATTATCTCGGCAAACCTTTTCACTTCGAAGAACTACTGGCACGCGTACAGGCGCTGATCCGCCGCTATCATCAGGCCAGCCAGACGGATGAACAACTACACTGCTGCGACCTGACCCTGGATGAAGAACATCAGCAGGTCATCACTGCCAGCGGAGAACGCCATGAGCTCACCGGCACCGAATTTCGCTTACTACGTTACTTCATGCTGCACCCCGGCAAAATTCTCAGCAAATCCCGCCTCACCGAACAGGTTTACGATGGTGATTCTGATCGTGACAGCAATGTGATCGAAGTCTATGTACGGCATCTGCGACGCAAGCTGGGTGATGACCGTATCCTGACCCGCCGCGGGCAAGGTTATATCTTCCCCGATCCATCCAAAACAGACCCACTGCCATGAAACGAATGAAATCACTCGAGCGCGAACTGCAGCGTAATCTGGCACTGATTCTGATTGCCGTCATGCTGGGCATCTGGCTGACCGGCACCCTGCTGCCGCGCCAGATACAGGGACATAAAATTGCCGTCCCCGCCGCGTGCGTGATCGAGTCCTGCGCAGCCAGTCAGGAATATCTGCCGCCGCGCCGTTTTACCTGGTTGTTCCCTATGCTGGCAGGTGCCGGTATTCTGCTGGTGCTGGTGGTACAGGGCATGGTGATTCGCCGCACCTTCCGCCGCCTGGATCAGATACGCCATGAAGTGCGCGAGCTGGAATCCGGCAATATCAGCACCCTGGATGAGCAGGTACCCTCGGAAATCCATCCGATTGTGCATGAATTTAACCATGTACTCGGGCTGATGGAGGAACGGCTGGAGCGCTCACGTAACTCGCTGGGTAATCTGGCCCACGCACTGAAGGGGCCGCTCAATCTGCTGATGCAAAGCCTGGATCAGGAACCGGAAACACCGGGCAAAAAAACGGCCATGCAGCAGGCCGAACGGGTGTTACGCCTCACCGAGCGCGAATTGAAACGCGCCCGCATGGCGGGTCTGGGTAATACCACCCAGCGCTTCTCGCCACAGGATGACCTGCCGGTGCTGATTGAGGTGCTGGCACAGGTACACCGTAAACCGGCAGAGTGTATCCGGCTGGATATTACCGCCGCAACCGGGCGCTTCGGTGACCGGGAAGACATGCTGGAGCTGCTGGGCAATTTGCTGGATAACGCCTGTAAATGGGCGGAGCAACAGGTATTCTGCCGGATTGAGCCGGACGGCCAGCACTATCGGATTTTGGTGGAGGATGACGGCCCGGGCCGCACGGACGCTGAATTGCAACACATGACAGAAAGAGGCACCCGATTGGATGAGTCGGTGGAAGGGCACGGGCTGGGACTGGCGATTTGTAAGGATATTATCAAGCTGTATGGCGGGCAGATGAGCTTCGGGCACTCGGAACGGCTGGGCGGATTACTGGTTGAGGTGGTGATCTGACCGACGCTCTGCCCTGCCAACAGCCGGTCTCCGTCCACAAAAAAAGCTGCAGCCCGATACCTTACCGGCTATCGGGCCGCGACAGTGATCAATAAGAAGTCACCTGACCTTCAGCAGAATAATCCAGAATGTTTTTGTGCTCGTCATTATTATCGGGATTCAGATAAACCACTTTGCTCTGCATTCCATCGCTATTGGTAATGAAAAAAGACATATTATCGACATTACCGTGGCGATCAAACCACTCATGCGGCAAAACTAACTGATAGGTATATGCGCCTTTACATGAATCACACTTCTGGATATCGACATTGGGTAAATCGAAAATTTTGGTATCCGTCAAATCAGGATTAGCCAGACTGTTCCAGTTGCCCCCTTCGTCTTCCAACTTGGTGTACAACCACTTGCCATCCGTATCAATGAACTTGATGTAAATCGCCTGGTGACCTTCCTCAATAGTGGAAGGACCAATGTAATAGGTTGAGGTATCAAACACGGCTTTCGGCACATTACCGATAATATATTCCGCATTTTTCAGATGATCATGCGACCAGCCACCGGGCTGCACTTTAACCGCATACTCATCGGCCATAGTGAAGAGTTTGGTCAAATACGCTGATCCGACACCAGGAATAACCGTATTGCCGCTGACCACCGGCGCAAAATTATTATTGGCCACATCGGCAAACAAGCTACCAGCATTTGTACCGCCAGCGTCAGTAATACCGGCTATCGGCCCTTTGGGCACCGTTCCGCCACCACCGACAAAGTTGTCATACTTCTTCTGCATGGTTGGATCAATGTCATCGCCACTGGAATCCAGGAAACTGTCATCCACTTCTATAGCGATGCCTTTAGAGGCGACCAAATTACCGTAGAACTGCAGGTTTGGCAGTTTATTCTTATCAGTAATCCCATCCGGTGCAGTATCTGTCCTGCTCAGATCAGCCAGAATACTATTATTGTGCACTTCCATATTCGGGTTCTGCTTCAGGCGGATATGATCCACACCACCGTACAGCACCAGATTATGCGAGATGCGCGATTTAGGATCCGTATCATCCGTCTCGTCGATCAGAATCGGCTTACCTTCATCAATGGTCAGATTCGAATACCCTTTGTTGAATACGCGGGAGTAAATACGCTGCTCCACAGCCAGCACCATATTGCCGGTGATGTCGAAGCGGTAGTCATAATCCTGCTTATAAATATCAGCTCCCGGTGCCACGCCATGCGTTGGATTGGTTGTACCATCCGTTGGATTAACGCTGAAGTTGCGCGGCCATTTACGCATAATGCCGTGCCCGCCACTGAGCGATGAGTGTCCGATATTGTGGACGATATTATCGTGCACATTGACGTAACGGCCCTTGTAGATGTTGACACCTTTCTGGTAGGCATCGTGAATATAGTTATTGCGGATGGTGATATATTGCCCATCTACATTAAAACCCTGTCCGCCGCCGATATTACGATCACCCAGCGGATCCCACCAGTGATTGGCCAGCATGTCCCAATGATCATTAACCGCCTGCCCGTCGATTTCAAAACCATCGAACACCAGATACGACGATGTTTCTTCGATTGAAAAGGCAGATGCCCCGGAGAAGATAAGCTTCACCCGTTCGCCCGGTAAACGGGTCAGGATAATCTGATCGTTTTCAGCACCATTAATACCATCAACTGTCACATCAATATCACTATACACACCACCACGCACATAAACGGTCCGGTGGGTGGCTGAAGACTCAGCAGCTTCCAATGCAGTTTCAATCGAGGTAAAAGGGTTGCCAATACTGCCTGGTGAGCCTGTCGGATTGTCAATTTGACCGCCGGGAACCACATAAAAAGCATTCACCGGATTGTCGCTATCGGTAGTCACCTGAAGATTAACGTTTTCGCTATTCACTACATTGCCATTTTCCGTCGCAACAATAGTGAAGTTATATTCACCTGCCTGTGAACTGTCAGGCTGCCAGGTAATCACGCCTGTTTTCTCGTTGATGCTCATCCCCACCGGCGCATTTTGCAGACTGTAGACCACATCTGCACCGACATAATTAGCAGTCGCCTCATAAGCTTGTCCGGAGGGCGCATCCGCCAGTGTCGCATAAACATTGAAACCATGATCCACCGGATTATTGCCGTTGTAGTAGGCATCCAGACTGTGTAATGGATAAACCAGTAGTTGATTAGCTTTGGTGCCCTGCCCGGAACTGTCATTTTTACCGGTCACAGTGACAGTTTGAGGCGTATCGTAATTAGCGGGCGTGAAGGTCAATAAACTGGCAGAAAGGCTGGCGGTTGCCTCATCGCTGAGAACAAGTGGTACATAAACGTTATCTGCCGGCGCTTGTGTCAGACTGATCTGATATTGCAGTTGTCCGCCTGACTGCGTGGCGCGTGTCTTGCTAACAGGGGTAACCGTGATAATTTCAGGATCAATCTCAATAAATTCCAGATCCAGGTAAGTTTCAGTGTTACTTTTGACGATACTATTCTTACTGTTGCCAGTCTCATCAATAATGAAAACAATTGTTCCGGTTTCCAGTTTATGGGCAAGCACAGCACTGCCAGAAGAACCCGCAGCTAGAGTAAGCTGAGCAGCCAAATTGTCCCCGAACAAAGCATTGGTGTTATTCCAGGTTGCCGTGGCCGCCGTTGGGAACGAGGCGTCAGTTGATGAATAAATATCTAAAGGATCAGTTTCATCTACCGACTTCAGCGTCAGCGTTGCTTTGGTGATGTCATCAACCTGATTGCCGTTCAAAGTTGTGGGGATATTAAAATACAATAACCCCGCAGATGCAGAATTAACCGACAAACTTCTGACCTGCAGTGGAGAATTAGTACTGTAATTGGTATCCAGATTATTCTTATTAACGTAGGTCTGCTCGTAAGAATTCACCCGCCCTGTACGGGTTGGTACAACCTGTACCGTTGCATCCAGCGGCCTGTAGTCGTCGTTGTCCGGTACATTGTCACCGTCATCATCAGTATCTGTGACATCCGGTTCGCCGTCATTGTTAGTATCTCTTGTTAATGTAGAAATGCCACCAACCGGTTTTGCCCATAGACTAGTGCCATCCAGTGGAATGGCATCCGCAAGTGTTGGCATCACAGCCGGTAACTCTTTATGAACGTAGTAAAAAACTGCCGGTATCTGCTGAGTAAAGCCAAGCGCGTTGATTTGATTCCGTGCTTTTTGTGAGACTTCTATTCCCCACGCCACAAAGTAGTCACTGTAGTTCTTGCCTGCAATCTTTGAGGCAGCAATATACATAAAATCATTGCTGCTAATGTCTTTAGCCTCAGTACGGGTGTAGTCAGCAAAGCCAAGCAAACTTTTAACTGCATCCCATTTTGTATCTGAAGTTAACGCATCTGTGAAAATACGCTCCATCAGATACATTTTGGTATACATATCCCAGGACTGCCGGGTATATACCAATTGTATGTAAAATGCCAAACGTTCAAAGGCTTTGCTGTAAGTTCCGCCTTCAACCCACAGCGGATGGTTTGCATCTGCAGCTGTGCCGTTGGCAATCGCTGATTGCAATAGCTCAAAGGCTTCCTGGTTATTTGGACGATTCTGAGTTGGGTGCTTATCCAGCCCCTGATCAACAGCCCATTGCCACTGCGTATGCAGCGGGAAAATATTGTTGGATACTTCTGAGCTGCGGCCATCGTAAATTTTTAAGCGGCCGCGTTGCAGATTGTGCCCCATTTCATGATTCTCGCCCCAGCCCAGCGGATCTATAGGAGAGTAAGTATCAAAAGGATTGCCTGAGCACATAGCACCGCAGGCTGCATTAATATCTGCATTAATGTGCTGAATTTTAGGTTTTTTGTTGATTAGCGCATCCGCACACAGGTTGCGGATACTACCATCATAATCAACGCTATCCAGACCCTGGGTATTACAAAATGCAGTAACCTCAGCATTCAGGCTGGTGCCTGCAAATCCTGCATACTGATAATTACCGGCAATCAGATAATTATTCAGGTCGTTAATATAGGCAGATACATCATCCGGCGTGTAACCATTACTTTCATCACCATCCTGTCTATTAAACGAGGTCTCGACATAGGATTTAAGTGAGTGAATTTCAGCATAAGGTGTTTTTATATCAACCCAGTCACTATCTGATTGTTGTAAATCATTCAGGAATGTCTGAATGGCAATCTCATCAAACTCTTCCAGCAGCGGGTTCTCGAGCACATTTTGTATCTCGACGGTAAAAGGCGTCGCGCCACTGGCCACACCGCTCCAGCCGATATAGACCGGGCCACCGTAAGGGGTTGAGAAGGTATGGTTTTGTCCCGCCTCCAACACTATCTCAGGGCTGGTCATATAACGGGGACGACTGTATTTATCGGTATTCCACAGGCGGGTGCTTTCGCGCAGGAAATTGAACTTCACTTTCACGGTATTGCTACTACTATCCGTGCGCCGGATCGTAATTACCTGCCCCGGTGGTGCATACAACCCGGTACTTGTCCACTCGCTGAATTCAGTCGGAGTATAAGTTTGTGTTGCAGTCGTTGTTAGCGCAGTATTCAGTGTCGTCTGGGCATCAGTAAAGTCGCCCATATCCGGCTGTAATAAATTGGTTTCGCGTGAATAATGCACCGAATTATCGGCAAATAATGCCTGATAAAACTCCGTATCATCTGTTGCCACCTTATCCATCGGATAGCTGATGGTTTCGCGATATTTGTCTCCCAGCAAAACAGCAACCTTTAACAGCCGGTAACTGTCATCCAGGCTAAATACATCAAGATTAGCCTTATCCATGGCCTGTAACTGGGTATGGATAGCTGTAGCACCCGCATTAAATAATTGCTCTGCACTGTTACCCGAAGCATCCGTTACTTCAGTGAGATCACATTTGACAGTACCAATATTATTTGGGCAATCGCTATCTTCATAATCAAAATCGGGCATACCCGCCTGTAGATTTTGCAGTGTTGCAAGAATAGCATTACTGATGTCGGTCTCATTACATAAAGCGTCTACCGAAGCAAAGTCACCAATGGTTTTACCGCCCCACCAACGCCAGGTCAGACCAAACTCAGTGAGGGTTTCTGACGGTGGTTCATACCAGTGGTTATATACGATGACAGGTTTATGGTGGGAAAATGCCTGTTGCATCTCACTCAACGGGCGGCGTACATCCGCCAGATAAAGGTCAAATGCACCACTACTCAGCAGGTTTGCATCACCCGAGACTGTCCACTGAGTCGCAAGGCCATTAGCCGTAATCCATGCATTCAGCTCGTCCCTGTCACCGCTATTAGGAACCAGTATGACCAGATTCTCACTCAATATGTCGGAGCCTGCATCACGTTTCAATAACCAGCGGAATACATTCAGGGTATTGTCTTTTAAATCAGCACTGATTGAACCAAAAGCACTGCCGGAAGAGAAGACATTAGTTCCCAGAACAGCATAACGCGTATCATCGGCTTTTGTACCAACCCATGAATAAACCCGGATATCACCACCATTCCATGCGGCATGTAATGGCAGATTACGGGGATTAGTTGAGGCCATAAAAGCAGAGCGCGCTGTAAAATCTGTTGTATCCAGACCGGACGGGTAGATTTTTGCAAGCTCGGCCTTGCAAAACTCAGATTCGGTTTGTGCCTGGGTGATACCGGCAGCTAATAGCTCTTCGGTACTAACCAGACTGGCATCGCCGGTTTGTAACGCCAACGCTAACTTATCTATGACCTCCAGATCAAAGGCGGACAAGCTCACCGCCGCTGATTTGCTGTCGGTCACGCTGATGACAATACCCGTCGTGGTGCCCGCATCAGATGCTGCCGGGGTACCGCTGAGAACACCGCTGGTAGTATCAAATGCGGCCCAGGAAGGCTTATTGGTAATGCTATAGGTGAGCGTATCATCATCAGCATCCGTACCGGTGGGCGTGAAAGTGTACAGGCTGCCCACATCAACGCTCGTGGATGGCGTGCCGCTAATCGTTGGCGCACGGTTGGGTTGCACCACTTCCAGTGCAAACGCTGGCAGGCTCACTGCCGCTGATTTGCTGTCAGTCACGCTGATCACAATACCACTGCTAGTGCCCACATCAGCGGCTGCCGGGGTACCACTGAGAACACCGCTGGTAGTATCAAATGCGGCCCAGGAAGGCTTATTGGTAATGCTATAGGTGAGCGTATCGCTATCAGCATCCGTACCGGTGGGCGTGAAAGTGTACAAGCTGCCCACATCAACGCTCGTGGCTGGCGTGCCGCTGATCGTTGGCGCACGGTTCGGCTGCACCACTTCCAGTGCAAACGCCGGCAGGCTCACCGGCGCTGATTTGCTATCGGTCACGCTAATGACAATACCGCTGGTGGTGCCCACATCAGCGGCTGCCGGGGTACCGCTGAGTGTACCTGTTGCGGTATCAAATGCGGCCCAAGCCGGTTTATTCGCAATACTGTAGGTGAGCGTATCATCATCAGCATCCGCACCGGTGGGGGTGAAGGTGTACGGGCTGCCCACATTAACGCTCGTCGCTGGCATGCCGCTGATACCAGGGGGATGGTTCGTTTCTGTGCCGGAACTCCCGCAGTCAGAATACTCAAGGCTGTCACAAAGATGACTTTGGGCAACGGCAGGACTCACAAAATCCAGTTGCCTCCCCGTTGTCTGAAACACAGAAGCAATTATTTCAGACGGATCAAATTCGGCTCCGAAATCAGGCTGTGCAACATGCTGAAGTGCCTGAATAACAACGGAGGTGATTTGGATGCCATTCTCAGGGTTATTATCATTATCCAAAGCCAGCAGCAAACGCACCCGGTTAATCACCTCCGGATGATCAAGACCTCCATTTTCACCTGCCAGCTCTAAGGGCGTTACGATTTTGTCAGCAACAATATCAATCAGTGTTAAAGGCTTATCAACAGGGTTTGCACTTCCGAGAAAAATGCCTCCTATGTAGAAAGATACCGGCTCTCCTTCAACATACTGAAAAACACCATTGGCATCAGTAAACCCGTTAACCCCATTACCCGCATCGTAATAAACACCGCTCAAAACAGAATCAAGAAGTACAGCTTTTTTTGTGACAACACTACCTGAACTGTCGCCGCTACCTGAACTGTCGCCGCTACCTGAACTGTCGCCGTCACCTGAACTGTCGCCGCTACCTGAACTGTCGCCAGTATTATTTGAGTCACTTGTGTCGGAGTTGTCTACAATAACCCCGGAATTATTTTCACCGCTACGACCCGGGTCACTATCCGAGCAGGCAAATAGCCCAAGTATCATCAAACAAGTAAGGAATACTTTTAAAGGTGACTTCATTTTATTGTCCAGTATTATTAAGAGTCGTCACAACACACCGCCCATAACCCCCACAGCCTGAGAGCCATAAAAAAGCAGGTTAGCTAAGTTGTATCAATATTTTATTTGCAAACAGTTTTCCGCTGCAAATATAAGCGCTAAAGCAAAAATCAAGGTCACTTGCAACAACACCTGACGCCTCAAGTTTTGTGGCCCGCTAAGGCCACCACACACCAAAGCAGAGTAAAACCCTGCAGTCTATGTGCCTGAGTATACAGAACAAAATGACTAATTTCTATACATCCAGAAGTGGATCTAGAGAGACATTATTTTTATATTCTGCCTCCAAATTTCAGGTAAATTACGCCAACCGTATCATCCTATCCCCACCCCATGCTCACGCGTGGAATGAAACTCCACTTCCGGCCATTTTTCCTGCGCCATCTGTAAATTCACCCGCGTCGGCGCGATATACACCAGCTCACCGGCATGGTCATAAGCCAGATTCTGCGCCGCTTTGGTCTTGAATTCCTCAAAGCGTTTTTCATTATCGGATGTTACCCAGCGTGCGGTCTGTACATTCACCGCTTCAAAAATCGCATCCACCTTGTACTCATCCTTGAGGCGCTGCGCCACCACATCAAACTGCAGAATACCGACTGCCCCCAGAATCAGGTCGTTATTATTCAGTGGTTTAAACAGCTGGGTTGCGCCTTCTTCGCATAACTCTCCCAGCCCCTTCTGCAGCTGCTTCATTTTCAGCGGGTCTTTCAGCTGTGCACGGCGGAACAACTCCGGAGCAAAGTTCGGGATACCGGTAAATTGCAGGTCTTCGCCCTGGGTGAAGGTATCACCGATACGGATGCTGCCGTGATTATGGATGCCGATAATATCACCGGCGTAGGCTTCCAGCGCATGTTCGCGATCGGAGGCCATAAAGGTCAGCGCATCCGGAATTTTCACATCCTTGCCGATGCGCACCTGTTTGGCCTTCATGCCTTTCTCGAACTTACCGGAACAGATGCGCACGAAAGCCATGCGGTCACGATGGTTCGGATCCATATTGGCCTGAATCTTAAACACAAAACCGGTGAACTTCGGCTCATCCGCCTTCACTTCGCGGGTCAGCGTCGGACGTGCCTGAGGTGCCGGTGCATACTCAACGAAGTCATCCAATAACTCACGGATACCGAAGCTGTTCAACGCCGTGCCAAAATAAACCGGGGTCATTTCACCGCGCAGGTAGGCTTCCTTATCAAACGCGTGGCTGGCACCCTGCACCAGCTCGATTTCCTCACGCAGCTCTTCTGCCTGTGAACCCAGCAACTCATCCAGCTTCGGATTATCCAGCCCCTGAATTTCCTCGTAGACCTCTTTACGCTCGGTATTCGCCTTGTACAGAACCACCTTGTCCTGATAAATATGGTAAATCCCCTTCAGACGCTTACCCATGCCAATCGGCCAGGTCACCGGCGCGCACTGGATTTTCAGTACATCTTCCACCTCATCCAACAGCTCAATCGGGTCTTTACCCTCGCGATCCAGCTTGTTGATGAAGGTCATAATCGGCGTGTCACGCAGCCGGCAAACCTCCATCAGCTTAATGGTACGCTCCTCGACCCCCTTGGCCACGTCGATCACCATTAATGCTGAATCCACCGCAGTCAGTACCCGGTAGGTATCTTCCGAAAAGTCTTCGTGTCCGGGCGTATCCAGCAGGTTGACGATGCAGTCATGATAAGGAAACTGCATCACCGATGAAGTCACCGAAATCCCGCGCTCCTTTTCCATCGCCATCCAGTCCGAGGTGGCATGACGGGCTGCCTTGCGGCCTTTCACCGTACCGGCGAGCTGAATCGCACCACCGAATAACAGCACCTTTTCAGTCATGGTGGTTTTACCCGCATCGGGGTGTGAAATAATCGCAAAAGTGCGGCGTCTTTTTATTTCCTGCAAGTCAGCGTTGATTGCCATGTGCCTAAACCTGAATATATCCGAATCACTGCTCAAAATGAGCGGAGGGGGAGTATAGCATTAACGATCAGGGATTTAAGCCTTAACAGACGCCGAACCATCGGCCTTTATGCGGCTTTGCTCCGGCATGCTGCCCGTGGTCACAAAGATGATTTCTTCGGCAATATCCGTAATGTGGTCACCGATGCGTTCCAGACTGCGGGCCACAAAGGTCAGGTGGGTACAGGCTGCTGATAAATCAGGCTGTCGGGTACTGATCGCGATCAGGTTGGCAAAAATCTGCGTGTACTGTTTGTCGACCTGTTCATCCTGCCCGCGAACGACGGTAGCGGCTTTCTCATCCTGTTTCATGTAGGCGGTAATCACATCGTTCATCATGCCTTGTACCGCCTGCCCCATTTCATGCACACGCCGCTCCTCTCCGGTCGGCTCCAGTTGATCCAGAGTGGCGGAATGATTGGCGATATTGGCAGCATAATCACCGATGCGCTCCAGATCCTTAGCGATACGCAGTGCAGCCACCAACAGGCGGCAGTCTGTTGCCATCGGCTGATGCAGGGCGATGGTTTGGATAACCAGTTCATCAATAACCCGTTCACTGGCATCGATTAATACATCTTCAGCGGCCACATCCACCGCCTCATCCTGATTCCGGTTTTGCAATGCATGCAGGCTGTCAGCCAGCTCTTTATTGACCATTTCGGCCATGCCGGTAACTTTTTCCTGTACGGCATGTAATTTTTTTTCAAAGGGTTTTAATGTGTGTTGTACAGGCATAGCTGCTCCGGATATTTTGTCTTTTGTTAATGGAATTTCTGTGCGCATGATAGCGCGATTTTGCCGGTGCTTCAGAGAGAAATGCAGCTGGCTTGATCTGTATCGGGCTTTGCTGTGTCCGCCGGATGAGGCATCTCAGGCAGGAGGCCGGTTAACCGTTGAAAACTGTTCCCGCAGAACATTTTTCTGCACTTTGCCCATCGTATTGCGCGGTAGTGCATCCACAATAAACACCTGTTTCGGCTGTTTATAACGTGCCAGAACCCCGCCCAGCGCACTGATAATATCCTCTGCCATCAGCTCTGTTTCAGACCGGGGAACCACCACCGCAACCACTGCCTCGCCAAAGTCCGGATGTGGTACGCCAATCACCGCCGACTCATTCACCCCCGGCAGCTCATCAATCAACAGCTCCACTTCTTTGGGGTACACATTATAACCACCGGTAATGATCAGATCTTTGCAGCGCCCGACAATATTCAGATACCCCGCCCCATCATAAAACCCGAGATCACCGCTGATAAAAAAGCCGTTATCCCGCAGCTCTTCAGCCGTTTTCTCCGGCATTTGCCAATAGCCTTTGAATACATTCGGGCCACGGATTTCAATTGAGCCGGTTTCACCCTGCGGCAGCCATTCGCCGGTTTGCGGGTCAGTGATAATGACTTCAGTGCCCGGCAATGGAAAGCCCACCGTCCCCGCACGTCGCTCACCGCTATAAGGGTTGGAGGTATTCATGCCGGTTTCGGTCATGCCGTAACGCTCCAGAATCGCATGCCCGGTAACCGACTGCCATTGCTGGTGCGTTGCAGCCAGCAGGGGAGCGGAGCCGGATACAAACAGACGCATACTGCGTGCCGCATCCGCCAGTTTATTTTGTCCTAACAGACGCACATAGAATGTCGGTACGCCCATCAGTACGGTGGCGTTTGGCATCGAGCTGATAATGTTTTGCGCATCAAAGCCCCGCATAAAAATCATCGAAGCACCCGCAATCAGCAGGGTATTCACCGCCACAAACAGGCCGTGGACATGGAAAATCGGCAGAGCATGAATCAGGACATCGTCAGCCGTAAACTGCCAGTAATCACGCAATACTTCTGCATTGGAAGCCAGATTCCTATGGGTCAGCATCGCGCCTTTGGAACGTCCGGTGGTGCCGGAGGTATACAGAATCGCCGCCAGATCATCCGCATCACGTGGTACAGCGGTAAAACTGCTTTGCGCCGGTTGCCTGTCCGTCAGTGTGCCCTGCCCGTCAGCATCCAGTGTCAGGATTTGTGCAATACCGGCTTTTTCAGCAATGGGCGCCAGTGTTTCCAGCCGTTGCGGGTCACAGACAAAAACGGCGGGGGTTGCATCATTCAGGAAATAGGCGATTTCTGCCGGGGTGTAGGCGGTGTTTAAGGGCAAAAATACCGCCCCGGCCAGAATGGTGCCGACATACAATGCCAGTGCGGTGATTGATTTTTCTGCCTGTACGGCCACCCGGTCACCGGGGCCGACGCCTGCTTCCTGTAATACGGCTGCAATGCGTTCCGCCTCGTGGAAGAACTCAGCAAAACTTATCTCAGATCCGTTGTCATACAGCCGGGCAAAGCGGCTGTTTTCGCGTCCGGCTGAGCCGCTGCGTAAATGACCGGCCAGATAGTTTTGCTCGTACATGGTGAATATTCCTGCTTTAAAGACATGGAGGAGTGAGGCGGATTATCAGGTTACGTCATCAACGCCTGCCTGTGAACCGCTTGTTTTAAAGCAGCTTGTGCAATCCACTGCTAAAAAAATTCCGGTTGCCGTGTCCGGCCTTGGCTATCCTTTCTGAAACCGGCCAGTACGGTGGTGAAATTTTGTGAGCCTTGTGGTGAGACGAACTTTTGGGCACAACCTCAGCAAACGGTTGATCATCTGGCGGTGCGGAAGATTGAGGATTTGGTTAAGCCTTCATAGTGTGTATGTGACGTAAGAAAGGCTCATTTTTTATTGCTCTTTACATACGGCAAATTGCCGTATACAATAGCTTTTATTATGAGATACTCAGAAACAAAAAAAGAGCGTTTAGAAGCCCGCCTTGATTTTGAACAAAAGGCCATTATCCAACGGGCTGCCGAAATAGAAGGCCGTTCCATCACTGACTTTGTGGTACAAAATGCTTATGAAGCCGCCAAAAAAGTGATAGAAGATAGTACGATCATCCGCTTAGGCGCTGCCGACAGCAAGAAACTGGTAGAATTGCTCATGAACCCTGTGGAACCTTCCCAGTACCTTAAAGAATCTGCCGACCTGTTCAAGCGCTCAAACATCCGTATCCAGTGGCAGAATTAGAAAACTACATCATTAGACCTTACCAAAAAGGCGATAATAAATGCTCTTTTTGCTGCAGTATTCCTAAACTTGACCATTATTTCCGGTCTTCGTTAAGTCAGGATATAAAGCGCAGCCAAGCGGCTGGCTATGTTCTATGGGATGAAAAACAAAAAACGGTGGCAGGTTATTTTACTGTATCTGCAATACATATTTTTTTAAGCCAATTGCCCGAACAATACAAGAAAAAGCTACCCTATAGCGAAGTACCATTTTTACTGTTAGGCCGCTTAGCTATAGATGAAAATTACAAGGGCAAAGGCTTAGAGCCTGTCGTCACGAAACAGGCTAATCCAAATATAAATTTCACTGATGGCTTGCTTCATGCAATTTTGGCCCACAGCATAAAACAACGTATCTGCACCGCAGCCTCAAACGATTTCACATTTTTCGCATAGCGAAAGGCAATCCCCCGCCACTGCTTCAAATGCAAAAAAGCATTTTCGACCAAATGGCGATGTTTATACAACACCTGATCGTGCTCCCTGGGTTCGCGACGATTCTTTTTTGAGGGAATCACCGGTTCCATACCCTGTTTCCGTGCCTGAGCCAGCAATTCATCCACATCGTAAGCTTTATCTGCCATCAGATAATCCGCTTCAAACCCCTCAATCAGATCGACAGCCTGTGTACAATCCGCACAGGTACCTTCTGTAACAATAAATCGGACTGGCATACCATGCGCATCCACGGCCAAATGTATCTTGGTGTTGACCCCCCTTTTGTTTTACTCATCGCCTGATTGCCACCGGTTGCACCGGCGGCATGAGGGTGTACTTTGACGTGGGAAGCGTCAATCATCAGCCATTCAAAATCCGGGTCGTCAATCAGTCGTTCCAGCAATGACTCCCAGACACCGCTATCACGCCAGCGACTGAAACGGCGGTGGGTGTTCTTCCAGTCGCCATAGTCCGGTGGTAAATCCCGCCAGGGTGCACCCGTTCTCAGAATCCAGAAAACCGCATTGATAAATTGGCGATTATCTTTGGCTATTCCACCATGCTGACCTGCCTGCCCCGGAAGGTGAGGGGCGAGTAAATTCCAAATGCGGTCAGATACATCGTGGCGGCGGTGGGCGGGTGATTTCATGGCAAGGACTCAGAAGTTTCATTAAGTCAGATTATACCAGTATTTGCCCATTTCGTGACGACAGGCTCTAGGAAAAGTATTGCTTATGTCCGTCTTTCAGCTCACTTGTGAACTAAAACAAAAAATTGGTTTGTGGGGACTAGCCGTTGATCCCATTGACGAAAATGCAGAGAAATTTTATTCAAAATTTGATTTCCAAAAGATGGACGCAGACAAAAGGCTTTTCATCAATATCCAGACAATAGAAAGAATTTTTAATTAACTATATTGCCTCAACCCAAACCTTCCGATGTAGCCTGCATACGCCCCGAAAAATCCCGCCAGCCCATCACATCCACATGACTCCGCTGATAACAATCCTCCCCGCCATGCACCAGCCAGGGCATCAAAGCCTCATCACCGGCAAACTTAGCCGCCTTTTGCCCGGCACGAATATAATCAGAGGTAACCGTCATGCCGGATTTAATCTCCACCGGCTGTAATTTCGCTCCCTGCTCAAACACCAGATCCGCTTCCAGCCCATTATTATCCCGCCAGAAATACAAATCAGCTGCCCGCCCGGCGTTATAGCGGGTCTTAATCGCCTCACTTACCACCCAGGTTTCAAAAATCGCACCCCGTAACGGATGCAGCGCCAACACCTCCTCACTGCGAATACCCAATAACCAGCACACCAGCCCGGTATCCAGAAAATATAATTTGGGCGATTTCACCAGCCGCTTACCGAAATTCTTATGATAAGGCGGCAACAGGTACACCAGATCACTGGATTCCAGCACCGACATCCATGCCTGTGCGGTGGCCTGAGAAACTCCCGCCTCACCCGCCAGCGCATTCAAATTAAGCAGGTTACCGGTACGCCCGGCACACAAACGCAGGAAACGCTGAAATACGGTTAAATCCTGAATATTGACCAGCTGACGCACATCACGCTCAGCATAGGTGGCAATATAACTGGCAAACCAGTCCTGCGGATTGATCGGCTGACTGTAAAGCGCCGGATAAGCCCCTTTCAGCAACACGGTATTTAACGGGATGTCCGCTAATCCGGGAATTTCTGTAGCAGAAAGCGGCAGCAAACGGGTAATTCCGGCCCGACCGGCCAGCGATTGTGACACACCGGGAAGCAGGCCAAACTGCTGCGAACCGGTGAGAATAAACTGTCCGGGCTGACGGTTTTCATCCACCATGCCCTGCAGCCATGAAAATAAATCCGGCCAGCGTTGTGCTTCATCAAAAATTGCACCGGCCCTGAAGCGGTCTAAAAAACCTTTCGGGTCTTCTTTGGCGAACAATAGCTCACTCGGGTCTTCCAGACTAACGTAGGGTTTATCAGGGAATATCGCCCGTACCAATGTCGTCTTGCCGGACTGACGCGGGCCAGTGAGCGTAATTACCGGGAAAGACTTCGCAAAACGATGCAGCGTGGATTCAAGCTGGCGCGTTAAAAATTCCATACAAATTCATACTTCAATCTTATTATTGTATAGACTAGGTTGAGACAGACTCTATGTCAAACGGTTGTAATTCACTGCTAAAAACTCCGGCTACGGTGTCCGTCCAGTGAGGTGACGGCGCATTTTGCGGGAGGTGGGGTTAAGCAGTCACCAGCAAAGTAGCAAACCACAGCAACAGCGCCCCGGCCATAAAATAAACCTCTGTCAGCCCCAGCGTCCAGGCGAAGGCAGCACTGATTAATGCCCAGAACACCGGAATAACCACCAGCGCATAACGCCACAGCGTATTCAGCATCAGTAGCAGTGCCAGGGTTACCAGCGTGAGCGGTGCGGGTAATAAAGGAAAAATCTCCAGCTGCTGCAGGGTGCGGCCTTCAGCCAAACCAATGAGCGGATAGACAAATAACCCCACCAGCAGCATGATCAGCCCCAAACGTCCCCGCCACGACTGCAGTGACACCCAGGCTGCGGTACGGCGCAAGATAGCCAGAATTAACAACAAGCCGCCCTGCAGAATAAAAATTATGCCAAAAAACGGTGCTGCCCAGTTCAGGCCGGCATAGTATTGCAGCTGGAAAACACCGCCGCACCACAACCAGCCCAGGCCAAGAAACGCCAGTGTCAGGCGGGTAGCAGCATGGCCGGTTGCAGCATGCGCCACCCGCTGCGGCATGATGACAGACAAACCCAGCATCAGTAATAACACCAGCAGCTGCAGCGGCCAGATAGCCTGATGATAGCCTTCGATCAGATTAAACCAGCTGGCGCGGTCATAGGGCGTCATATCCAGCAATGAAAATTGTAACAGCTCAGACATCAGAGGCTTTGGATATAGTTCAGCATACGCGTCCGGGTAGCCTGATCCGGTAATGTTCCGCGCCCGGCTCCCATGTTTTCCTGCATATGTGCGACTTGTGAGGTAGCCGGAATCGCACAGGTCACCGCAGGATGTGAGACGACAAACGTGAGAAAAAACTGTGCCCAGTTTTCACAACCGATGTCCTTCGCCCAGTCCGGTAAAGGCCGGTTGGCAAAGCGATCAAACAGACGCCCACCCTGAAACGGCCGGTTGGCGATCACCGCAATGCCCCGCTCCCGGGCCACCGGTAATAAACGCTGTTCAACCTCCCGGTCCAGCACATTGTAAGTCAGCTGCACAAAGTCAATCGGCTGAGTGCGCATAATCTCCTCCAGCTCAGCATGACGGCGACCGTGAGAGGTGGTGATGCCGATATAACGGATCTTACCGGCCTGTTTGTGCGCCAGCAGGGTTTGCAGATGCTCCTGCCAGTTGACCAGATTATGAATCTGAAACAGATCAAAACGCTCGATACCCCAGAGGCGAAATGAAGTATCAATTTGTTCTTCACCGGCAAAAGGTGTCCAGACCTTGGTGGCGGAAAACAGTTTTGGCTGCGGCTTGCCTAACCGGTGCAGCGCATAACCGACCACCTCCTCAGCAGAACCATACATAGGCGAGGAGTCCACCATACCGCCACCCAGCTCAAGAAAAGCATTTAACACCTCAGTGCGGGCATTGCGTGCTGCACTGTCGCTGCCGACATTAAAGGTGATCCAGGTGCCCATACCGATAACGGGCAGTTGTTCTCCGCTGGCGGGAATGGGCTTGGTGAGCAAGGCGGGATTTACGTCTGCATGGGCTGCCGGAACCAACAGGGGTAATAACGCACCGGCACCGAGTACATTAAGAAACCGGCGCCGTGATGCGTCTCTTGGCCTGTTATAAGCAGATAAATTACTGGTCATGACGCCAGTCTAGATCAGGTTCATCAGGAGCAAAAATACTATTACCGCTCAGGTGGATATACTATGCTTCACTTCATCAATACCTGACTGATTGCAGGCTATGAAAACTCTCACACCCTATCGTTTATGGCTGATTGCCTGTTATCTGCTGTTACTGCTGCCGTTGACGGTTCAGGCAGAATTGAAACTCCCTGCCCTGATCAGTGACCATATGGTGCTGCAACAACACAGCCGTGCCAGATTATGGGGACAGGCCACTCCGGCTACGACCATTACCGCAAGAATAGCCGGTCAGGATGTCAGCGCACTGACTGATGCACAGGGCCGCTGGCAAATGCGTCTGCCTTACCTGCCTGCCGGTTATTATAACCTGCAGCTGGAAGAACATAGCGGTGATCAGGTGTCATCGACTACGGTAATAACTGATGTCGCTGTGGGGCCGGTGTGGCTGGCTGCCGGACAGTCAAATATGGAATGGCCGCTGGAACGCTCGGACAGTGCGCAACAGGCGCAGGAGTTATTACAGGATCGTGACTTGCGCTTCTTTGTGGTCAGCCACCAAACCGCGCTGACACCACAGGATGACGTGTATGGTTACTGGGTTAAGGTCACACCGGAAAATGCGCTGGCCCTATCCGGTGTCGCGTTTCATTTTGCCCAACAACTGCATGCTGCTAAACAGATACCGGTCGGGATTATTCAGGCCGCCTGGGGCAGCACCAAAATCCAGGCCTGGAGTAGTCTGGAGACCATGCAGAACGAACCGGCCCTGCAGGCACTGATGAGCGGGATGCAGCAGCAGTTAAACCTGCCCGCAGCAGAACAGGCCCGCCATGAACAGCAGTTGCTGGACTGGGAAGCGAAAAACTACCTGCCTGATCCGGGGGTAAGTACGGAGACGGCCGCCTTCAGTGCACCGGAATTTGATGATAGTGATTGGGTCTCTGCTGAGCTGCCGGTGTTATTCAGTGAGCTGAACTTTACGGGCGATGGTGCAATCTGGTTCCGGCGTGGTTTGACCCTGCCGGATAACTGGGCAGCACAGGATGGCGTGTTGTCGCTGGGGATGATTGATGACTTTGATCAGGTGTTTATTAATGGCGTGCTGATTGGCCAAACCGACCGGAATACCGTTCATCACTGGTTGCAACCGCGCCATTATCCGGTGGCCAAAGGTGTGTTGCAGCCCGGACAGAATACCCTGGCGATCCGGGTGTTTGATCAGTACGGTGACGGCGGCTTTACCGGACGTCCGGCGGAAATACAACTGAAAACCGGTTCGCAGACCCTGCCTCTGGCCGGTGGCTGGAAGTATAAAGCCAGCATCACCAAACCTGCACAACAGGCTGACTGGGCCTCACTGCCACCCCCTCTATATGGCCTGAGAAACCGTAATACGCCTGCGGTGTTGTATAACGCGATGATTGCCCCGCTGACCCATTACACCTTGCAAGGCGTGATCTGGTATCAGGGTGAATCCGACGCTAAACAGCCGGAGCAGTATCAGGTTTTATTTCCGGCCATGATCCGGCAATGGCGGCTGGCATGGCAACAGGATCTGCCGTTTTTATTGGTGCAACTGGCGAATTTCAACCTGCCTGAGGATGATACAGAGCAGCTTTGGGCCACCATCAGAGCGATTCAGGACGATACCGCCAGACAGGTACCGGATACCGGCATGGTGAGTGCGATTGACCTTGGTGAGGCTGACAATGTGCATCCGCAGAATAAGCGGGCAGTCGGAACGCGGCTGGCGAATCTGGCGCTGGCGATGATTTATGGTGAGGGTTTGGGCTGGCGTGATCCGGAATGTTATCAGGCGCGACGGGATGTAAAGCGTGGCCGTATTATCCTGCACTGCCGTTACGACCATTTTCTGGAAAGCCGGGGCAAGATAACCGCAGCCGAAATCGCTGGTGCGGATGGTGTGTTTTATCCGGCTGAGATGACGCTTGCCGATGGTACTTTACAGGTCAGGGCAGATGATGTGTCCACGGTAACTGCCGTGCGTTATGCGTGGCGGAATAATCCGCAGGCTAATGTGCATAATGGAGATCGCCTGCCATTACGACCGTTTTGGCTGGCGGTTGAAGATTAAACTTAAGTAATCCAAAGACAGTCCCGCTGAAATCTGTCAGACTGCAACGCCAGACCCTTTATACCTTTATTACGAAGTGATTAACCATTCTGGTTCAACCCTCTGGGAAGTACTTATCATGAAGAGACTGACTTATCCAATGCTGGCACTGGCACTCGCGCTGTTGGCTGCCTGTTCCGACTCTGACCCACAAAACGGCAATGGCTCAAATACGAATGCCGCCCCTGCTGACGTGGTGGCAGAAATTCCCGCTTCACTGGCACCTTTTGGTGATGGTTACCCCAATCCGGGCGACCCTTGCCGTATTCTGGGCGAAAGTGATACCACCCGGAACTGGCTTGATGACAGTGCAACACTTGTCGGCTGCCCCACAGAGGCTTCGGCTGCTGCCTTGCAGGGCGAAAAACTGGATACCATCGATGGCGTGATCGTGCTCTCCATACCATCCGCACAAAGTGCCGGCAGACCCGTTGAGGAGATGCCGGACAAGCTGGTTCCGGGCACCAATTTCCATGCCACAACCCAGATCCCGTGCTCAATCGACGGTGGCAAGACTTCGGCTATCTGCGATGCCGGGGTCGTACGTGCGCAGACAGATGATAGTTTAAGTACCGTTGAAATCACCAAGCCGGATGGCAGTAAGCGGATAATAAGCTTCCAGGACACAAATGCCGTGGGCGGCGATGGCTCAGAAGCGGATGGTGCAGCCGGATATTCCTTTAAAGCCACTCGCCAGGAGGATGAAACGCTGATCGAATACGGCCCCGAGCGCTACACCATACCTGATGCTCTTGTTATTGGCGGCTAAATAAATTGCTGTTATCAGAGAAAACGCTCCGGGAGGATGAACCGGGCGTTTTCTTTTTCTCAAAAATTACAGCTGCAAAAACGATTCACCGCCAAACGATAGCTTCCCGACTTAAGCAATCGCAAAGACAGCCCCGCTGAAATCCGTCAAACTGCAATACCAAGCCTTAACTAAGCCGATTCAGCCATGACGTTTTCACTGCGTACAACCCTGCTTATTACACTTGCTGCCTTACTATTCGGCGCTGCCGTCACCCATGCCGTTTGGAAAAACAGTTACCCGGGACGCCCGCTATTCGTCAAACTTGAAAACATGCGCAAGGAGGTAATCCCGACGATAACCATCGAGCATGGTAATGATTTCTCACAGGAAAAAATCATCGTCACTCAGCTAAAGCCCGGTGAAACCCGTATTATCAGCCTGAACCACTCACCCGGCATGGGATACTCCGTAAAAACCCGCCTGCCGGATGGTGAGGATATTGATGTCTGTGTCGGGAAAAACAGTGACAGCTGGGTGGATCATATTCTGTTGGGCAAGACGGGGATTTGGGGGAATTGAGCGTGTTACAGGTTGCGGATACTTTGCATAACGACAGACACCGATTCAGTATATTCTCCTAAAATTCATACCGATAGATCGTAAAGTACATCACAGGCTCACCGCCTTTAACCGTCTGAACGGTTCTGGAGTAAATGAAATCTGTATATCCCGGCACTGTATATTGCAAGACAAGCGCTGCGACCGGCAACCATTGATCGAAAGAAGAATCTAAAGAAGACTGCCCGTCTTTAAGGCGCGCATCTTTCTCTCGCCTGTAATAACTATAGGCTACAAAAACAGAGGCCAGATCTCCTAAAAGGGTTGGCTTACCCACAACCTCCTGATTAACAAAATCACCGGCTAAATGAACACTATAACCATGAGTAACACCGTAATTATCCGGCTCTGCTGTAGCAAGGCGGCATGTTAAGCACATGACTGCCATAACAAAAAACTTCACAACAGACCTTACCATCATCACACTCCCGGAAGCCGGTATAGCAAAGCAGTATTCTCGCGGCGCTATGTTCATAATAAATAAGCTTAGCACTATGCACCGTAACATTCCGCAGTGACCAAATCACTGTTTGCATCGTGCTAAACTATTACCCACGCCTGATACCGGGCCGTATTTCAAGGAGAGAAAGCCATGCCCTTCCCCCAGGAAAATAATGAGCTAATCGGCACCTGTGGCTTCAACGCATGGAGCCAGCGCATGCACAATGCGGTCATCGGCTACGACCTGATGTCAGCCCACTGGCGAAACGGTTACACCAGTGAAGCCGTCAGCGCCATTCTGAGCGCAGCCTTCAACGGTGATCTGGTCTGCGGGCCGGTTCACCGCGTTCAGGCCAACACCGTCCCCGGCAACACCGCTTCTGAAGCGCTGCTGCTCAAACTCGGTTTCAAAGAAGAAGGCCTGCGCCGCGACAGCGGTTACTGGAAAGGCCAATACCATGACCTGAAATGCTTTGGTTTATTGCAGCCTGAATTTGTAAAATGATAGTGGTTGTAAAGCGATTACGGCCGGTGAGCTGACACGAATCCTGTTTCCTACACCCGCCACTCAGCAGACTCAACCTCCGCCATCTGCTGAGTCGTCACCACCGGCTCCGCATTAATCCAGCCCGGATAAGCAGGCTCAGCAGCTGATAACATCTGACGCTGTTGCAACTGCTGATGTTGACTGACCTCATTCAGCAGCGGTACCGGCTCAAAGCAACAATCCACACCGGACAGCAGTGTCTGCCAATGCTTCAGGGGCTTTGCCGCAAACAATTGCTTTACCTCTGCAATCAGGTCAGTTTGCGGCAGAGGTTCCTGCTGCCGCCCCAGCCAGTCAGGGCGCTCGACCGCCTGACAAAATGCCTTCCAGAATTTATATTCCAGCCCGGCAAATACCACAAAACGATGGTCAGCCGTCTGATAAACGTTATAACTGGCAGAGCCGCCGGTCAGTAGTAGTTCCAGATCCGCAGCACCGCTCAGCTGCAGATACTGCCATGATAGAGCCGATTCACACAGGCTGATATCAAGAAAAGCGCCCTGGGAGGAGGTACCAGACGCTTTTCCCAGCAATGCGGCAAGAATGGTATTGCTCGCCTGCATTGCGCCTGCGTGATCGGCAAGCGGGGGGAAGGGAAGCATGGGTTGGCGTTGCGTATCTGCCGAACTTAATGCACCACCAACGGCACAGTAAGTCAGGTCATGCCCGCCACGATCGCGGTAAACACCGGTCTGACCAAAGCCGGACAGCGCACAATGCACCAGTCCCGGATTCAGCTCTGCCAGACGCTTACGATCAAAGCCAAGCCGGACCAGGACACCGGGCCGGAATGATTCCAGCAATACATCGGCATCGGCCAGCAAACGCTCGAAAACAGCTATTCCTTCAGCAACTTTTAAGTCCAGTTTTAAAATTCGTTTCCCGCGATTCAGATGGGTATAAACCGGCGAAAGGGTATTCTCATCCGCCGCAGGCATACCGAAAAAGCGCATCGGATCACCCTGCGGCGGTTCAATCTTAATCACATCCGCGCCCAGATCAGCCAGCTGGCGGGTAGCAAACGGGCCAGGAATATACTGGGATAAATCCAGCACACGGATATTACGTAAAAAATCTGCAGCCATGATTATAACCGTCTGAAGTCGTTTGGTAAGTTCGCTTACGTTTTATTGGGCTTTGTCAGGAGCCGGATTAAACGTAATTATTCGTACTGACGAATATCGCTGATCACCACGCCGTCATTCGGCAAACTACCGGGTGTGACAAACTCCACCCCGCCACGTAACTTGCAAAAATCACGGATACTGGCACCAATCGCCTGCTCAAGTACTGCATCAGCCTGCGCTTCGGCCACCTCACACTGCAGGGTCAGCTGATCAGCCTCATCCTGCCAGTCTACCACCAAACGGGCTTTGATAATTTCATCATGGCGTTTAACCACACGATCCACCTGTGCCGGATGCACAAACATGCCGCGTACCTTGGCGGTCTGATCAGCACGCCCCATCCAGCCTTTAATGCGCGTATTGGTGCGCCCGCACGGACTCACACCGGGTAACACCGCAGACAAATCACCGGTGGCAAAACGGATCAGTGGATAATCCGCATTCAGGCTGGTGACCACCACTTCACCCACCTCACCCTCAGCCACCGGATCACCGGTGCCGGGACGCACAATTTCCAGATAAATCCCCTCATCCACCACCAGCCCTTCCACGGCTTCGGTTTCGTAGGCAATCAACCCCAGATCCGCCGTGGCATAGCATTGCAGCACATTGATGCCGCGCTCAGCGAAAGCCTTACGGAATGCGGGCGGATAAGCCTCACCACTGACCAGACCGTATTTCAGCGAGCTGACATCCACCCCGGACTCATCTGCCTTATCCAAAAGAATTTTCAGAAATGAAGGGGTACCGGCATAAGCCACCGGCTTCAGGTCACTGAGGGTCTGTAACTGCAATTCAGTCTGCCCGACACCCGCCGGAATCACCGCACAACCCAGTGCATGAGCCGCTGACTCCATCATCATTCCGGCCGGGGTGAAATGATAGGAAAAAGTATTATGAATCACGTCACCGGCACGAAATCCCGCACAGTGCATGGCTCTGGCCAGCCGCCAGAAATCCGCCCGGCGAATCGAGCCAGGCTCGTAAATCGGGCCGGGTGAAGCAAAAATATGGGTGAGTGAATTACCCGAAGTGACCGCAAGCCCGCCAAACGGTGGCTGTTCACGCTGCATAGTGAGCAGTTCAGACTTGCGGGTCACCGGCAACGCCGCAATCGCCACGGCTGAGTCGATGCTGTCCGCATTCACATCCGCCAGTATTCCGGCATAAGCCGGTGCATTTTTTTGTGCATGAGCGACCTGTTCCGCCACCGCTTTGATTAACGCCGCTTCACGTTCTGCCGGATCGCGGGTTTCCAGATTATCGTAATAGTTGCTCATGTTGTTGATTGTCCTTTATCTAAAGTTTACCAAAAAACAAAATCCCCCTTGTTCCCCCTTTTTCAAAGGGGGAGACCCTTCGATAACCACCTTTTTTGCTGGAGGGCACTCCCCTTTGAAAAAGGGGAGACGGAGGGGATTTTGCTTTTAAGACGCTCTTCCGGGATAGCTTAGTAAGCTCACTAAGCCAGCCAACGCTTACGCCGCCGGTAATGCTTTACATCACGGAAACTGCGCTTATTATCACCACTCAGCCCGAGATAAAACTCTTTAACATCCGCATTATTAGCCAGTGCTTTGGCCTCACCGTCCATCACCACCCGGCCACTTTCCAGAATATAACCATAAGTGGCGTAGCGCAGAGCCACCGACACATTTTGTTCCGCCAGCAGAAAGGTCACGCCCTCTTTCTGATTCAGGGTCTTAACAATCTCAAAAATTTCTTCAACCAGCTGCGGTGCCAGCCCCATCGACGGCTCATCCAGCAGAATCAGTTTCGGGCGTGACATTAAGGCACGACCCACCGCCACCATCTGCTGTTCACCACCGGAGGTATAACCCGCCTGACTTTTGCGCCGTTCACGCAGACGTGGAAAATAGTTGTAAACCATCTCCAGATCATCCGCCACCGCCTTACGCCCGTCTCTGCGTGTATAGGCACCGGTCAGCAGATTTTCTTCCACGGTCAGATGCTCAAAGCAATGCCGCCCTTCCATAACCTGTACCACACCACGCTTCACCAGCTCATTCGGACTCAGATCCTCAACCCGTTCACCTTCAAACTCAATCGAACCTTTGGTCACTTCACCGCGTTCGGTTTTGAGGATATTGGAAACCGATTTGATGGTGGTCGTCTTCCCGGCACCATTCGCCCCCAGCAACGCGACAATGCCACCCTGCGGGACTTCCAGTGATATTCCTTTAAGCACCAGAATCACGTGGTCGTAAATGACCTCGATGTTTTTGATGCTGAGCATATTGTTTGTGGACATGAGTGTTTGAGCCTCTGGAGACTGGTTTGAGCATTTTAGCAATAAACTCCCTTCCCCCCTTGCGGGGGTAAGGGTCGGGGATGGGGGGTATAAACGCTTCAGCTTGGTACATTTTTCAAGCAGTGTGCCAAACTCACCCCCATCCCCAGCCCTTCCCCCGCAAGGGGGGAAGGGTGCAAGATGAGGTCAATTAAGACTTACAATCCCGCTCTTCAATATTGTTTTCCTTGGCATACGCCTCAGAATCCTCAGCAATCAGCGGCGCAATCACTTCACGGTCAGACGCCATAAAGTCAGTGATCAGCTTCCACTTATTGGCTTTGGCATCCCACTGCTGAATAGCCGCCAGACCGGGGCCACCGTGATCTTCACAGGTCACATTGATTTCCGGTGCAAATCCCGGCAGACCCAACTCCTCCAGACGTGCCGCATCAATCTTCAGGTTTTCCATACCATCACGCATCTGCGCACCGGTCAGGTCTTTGGTGTCGTGCATTTTCTGTGCGGTTGCTGCTGCTTCCGCTGCCAGCATCGCTGCATACATGCCACGGTTATACAGTGCCGTACCAATCTTGGTGCCGTCGCCCGCCGCTTTACCGGCATCCTTGACGTATTTATTGATGTCTTCAAAGATCGGATAATCAGAGCCCACCCCGTGGAAAGTCACCGCCTTGTAACCATCAGCAGCTTCACCGGATGGCATAACATCGTTTTCAGAACCTGACCACCACACACCAATAAACTTGTCCATCGGATAGCGGATATTAGTCGCTTCCTTGATAGCCACCTGATTCATGACTCCCCAGCCCCACATCAGCACATAATCCGGACGGTCACGACGGATTTCCAGCCATTGAGACTTTTGCTCCTGGCCCGGATGATCAACCGGCAGCGTTTTCAGCTCATAGCCATGCTTTTTGGCCAGCTCTTCCAGGGTGCGGATCGGCTCTTTACCATAAGCAGAGTTGTGGTAAACCAGCGTAATTTTCTTACCCTTCAGGTCCCCGCCATTCTCATCCAGCCAATGCTTGATAATAACCGACGCGCCATCCCAGTAATTAGCCGGATAGTTGAAGATATGGCTGAAGACTTTACCGTTAGCGGCAGAAGTACGGCCGTAACCCATTGAGTGCAGCGGAATATCATCAGCAGTTACTTTCGGGATCAGCTGGTAAGTAATACCGGTCGACAGTGGCTGATAAACCAGTGCACCATCACCTTTGGTGGATTCATAACACTCCACACCCTTTTCCGTGTTATAAGCCGTTTCACATTCAGGCGTGGCCACTTTCACACCACCAATCCCGCCGTCACGCTCATTGAGCAGGGTGAAATAATCAGCATAGCCATCCGCAAACTCGGTGCCATTCGGTCCATAAGGGCCGGTACGGTAGCTCAGCATCGGAAAGGTCAGGTCAGCCAGCGCCGGAACCGAAGTTACCAGCACACCAGCGGCGACAATCGCAGCAGTCAAACTTTTCAATTTCATGTGTATCTCCTCCATTTAAAAAATATAACCCTAGTGAGGGAACGGCCACAGCCTTAACTTCTCTTTGGTAACGCGCCACAATTGAGCCAGCCCGTGCGGCTCCACCACCAGGAAAAACATAATCAGCGCACCGATCAGCAGCAACTCAACATGCGCCGCCAGGTCAGCCGGCCAGCCCAGAACCCCGACCATAATATTTTTCAGCAATACCGGCATCAGAGTCAGGAATGCCGCACCTAAAAATGAACCCAGAATACTGCCCAGACCACCGATAATGACCATGAACAACACCAGAAATGATTTGTTAATACCGAATGCCTCGGTAGGCTCTGCTGAACCAAGGTAGATGGCAAACAGCATCGCTCCGGCCATACCGATGTAAAACGAACTGATGGCAAAGGCTGACAGCTTGGCCTGTAACGGTGGTACACCAATAATCTCGGCAGCAATATCCATATCACGGATCGCCATCCAGGAACGTCCGATCCGCCCGCGTACCAGATTACGGGCGATAAAGGCAAACACCACCACCAGCGTAAGACAGAATAAATAGGTTGCCCACGGCGGTGCATTCGGCCCGGTCAGCGGCACAATATCGAACAGGGTACGCTCCGGCGCAGAAATCTGCCCGGAAGCTGAGTAGTTATAAAACCACGGCACCTTGTTAAACAGCCAGACCAGAAAAAACTGCGAAGCCAGTGTCGCCACCGCCAGATAAAAACCCTTAATCCGCAGGCTGGGCAGTCCGAAAGCAATCCCGACCATGGCGGTAATCAGCCCGGACGTAATCACTACCAAAAACATATTCATCTCAGGAAAGGCAGACATCAGCTTGTAACTGGCATATGCGCCCACCGCCATAAAACCGCCGGAGCCCAGGCTGACCTGCCCGCAATAACCGGTAAGGATGTTCAGCCCCAATGCTGCCATCGACCAGACCAGAAACGGTACCAGCACGGACTTTTCCCAGTAGTCATTGATCAGAAACGGCACAATCAGAAAGGCAAAGGCCAGCACGCCCCAGACGAAATAACGATCCAGCTTGAGCGGAAAGGTCTGCTGATCCGCTGCGTAAGTTGTTTTAAAGTCACCTGCTTCTCTATAAAACATCTCACACCCTCTCGATAATTTTTTCGCCAAACAGGCCTTGCGGACGGAACATCAGGAAGGCCAGTGCCAGCACATAGGCGAACCAGTTTTCGGTCGCCCCGCCGATCATGCCGCCGATGGAATACTCAAACACCTTCTCGCCGATACCGATAATCAGCCCGCCGACAATCGCCCCCGGAATCGAGGTAAAGCCACCCAGAATCAGTACCGGCAGGGCTTTCAGTGCAATCAGCGATAATGAGAACTGCACGCCGGACTTGGAACCCCACATAATCCCCGCCACCAGCGCCACAAAGCCGGCAATCGACCAGACAATCACCCAGATCGAGCGCAGTGAAATACCCACGGTCATCGCCGCCTGATGATCATCCGCCACCGACCGTAATGCCCGCCCGGTTTTGGTGTACTGAGAAAACAGAGTCAGGGAGATCACCAGCAGAATCGCAATCCCGGCAGCCCAGACATCCAGCACATCGATATACATACCGTAATAATCGGAGCCTTCTGCAGCCCAGGTTTTAGTCACATCCTCCCACCAGAACGAGCCGCCGGATGGCAGACCGACATCCATGTTTTTAATGTCTGCCCCCCACATCAGGTCACCGAAACCCTCCATGAAGTAAGCCAGACCAATGGTGGTCATAAACAGAATGATCGGCGCCTGATTGACCATGTGCTTGAGCACAATCCGCTCCAGCAGCCAGGCAAACAGAATCATCACCGCCATCGTACAGAGAATGGCAAGAAAGGTATTCATGCCGCTGCCCCAGTGATGGTACTCAGTACCGAAGATGGCATTAATCAGATGCGAGAACGGCACCTGACCGGTCTGAAAACCCACCAGCGTCAGCGCCGCAAACAGCGCCATGACACCCTGTGCGTAATTGAAAATACCGGAGGCCTTAAAGATCAGCACGAAACCCAGCGCCACCAGCGAGTACATAATGCCGGTCATCAGGCCGTTCAGAATCACCTCAATCAGGTTCAGAAAATCGGGGCTCATGACTGCTCCTCCTGTAAACAGGCTTGTCTCCCTTCCCCCCTTGCGGGGATAAGGGCGGGGGATGGGGGGTAAAAACCGAACTCAGGACTCATGACTCACCCCCAGATATGCATCAATAACCGCCTGATCATTGCGCACCACATCCGGCACACCATCGGCCAGCTTGCAGCCGTAATCCAGCACCACCACCCGATCCGACAAATCCATCACCACACCTATATCATGCTCAATCAGCGCAATCGTTGTGCCGAACTCATCATTCACATCGAGGATAAAGCGGCACATATCCTCTTTCTCTTCCTGATTCATCCCGGCCATCGGCTCATCCAGCAGCAATAATTTGGCATCCGCCGCCAGTGCCCGTCCCAGCTCCACCCGCTTCTGCATCCCGTAAGGCAGCCGCCCTACCGGGGTTTTGCGGATCGACTGGATACCGAGAAAATCAATAATGTGCTCCACCCGCTCCCGGTGCCTCAGCTCCTCACGCTCTGCCGGGCCTTTCCAGATTGCCTGCAACAACAGATTGGTATGCATCTGGGTAATCCGTCCGGTCATCAGGTTATCCAGCGTCGACATGCCCTTAAACAGGGCTATGTTCTGGAAAGTGCGGGCAATGCCCTGTCTGGCCACCTGATAAGGTTTCATCGGCTTACGCTTCTGCCCCCGGAACCAGACCTCACCCTGCTGCGGATGGTAAAAGCCGCTGATCACATTCAGCATCGAACTCTTCCCGGCACCATTCGGGCCGATAATCGCGCGGATTTCGCCTTCCTTAATATCGAAACTGATGTCGGTCAGGGCCTTCACGCCGCCGAATGACAGCGTGATATTCTTTACTTCCAGCAAAGTATCCCCAATCCTGTCTGCTCTGCTTTCACTCATCAGGCGGCCTCCCTGACAGCCGTTGGCTCAAAGGTTTTCGCATCCACGATTTTCAGTGTGGCCTCAATCGACCCTTTACGCCCGTCCTCAAAGGTTACTTCGGTGTTGATGTAACAGCTTTCCGCACCGGAATACAGCGCATCAATCAGCACCGCATATTTGTCCGCCACAATCCGCCTCCGTACCTTACGGGTGCGGGTCAGCTCACCATCATCCGGGTCAAGTTCCTTGTGCAGAATCAGGAAGCGGTGAATCTGTGAATGCGACAACATCGGATCATTAGCCAGATCCGCATTTACCTGCTCAATACTTTCCAGCATCATTTTGTACACATCAGGATGACCGGCTAACTCCTGATAACTGGCATACGGCACATTATTGCGCTCCGCCCAATTGCCGACCGCTTCCAGATCAATATTGATAAAGGCGGTACAGCGATCACGGCCATCACCAAAGGTAACTGCCTCACGGATATGCGGGAAGAATTTGAGCTTGTTCTCGATATATTTGGGGGCAAACATTTTGCCGTCGCTGAACTTGCCGACATCCTTGGCGCGGTCAATGATTTTCAGGTGACCATTTTCGGCAAAGAACCCGGCATCACCGGTATACACCCAGCCTTCGGCATCCTTGGTTTCGGCTGTCGACTCCGGATTCTTGTAATAACTATGGAACACGCCGGGGCCACGATACATGACCTCACCATTATCATTAATTTTTACTTCCACATCCGGTGCCGGTACACCTACGGTATCGGCGTAAATCTCACCATCCGGCTGCATGGTTATAAATACTGCGGCTTCGGTCTGGCCATAGAGTTGCTTGATATTGATACCCAGTGAGCGGAAGAAATCGAAAATCTCCGGGCCGATGGCTTCACCGGCTGTATAAGCCAGGCGGATACGGCTGAAGCCCATAGTATTTTTCAGCGGCGCATATACCAGCAGATTACCCAGCCAGTACATAAACTTTTCCTTGCCGGTGACTTCCTTGCCTTCCAGTAATTTGACACCGGTGCTCTTCGCCACAGCCATGAAATAGTTAAACATTTTCTGCTTCAACGGCCCGGCATCCTGCATACGGATGGTCACCGAAGTCAGAATATTTTCAAACACCCTTGGCGGGGCAAAATAATAAGTCGGGCCAATTTCGCGCAAATCAGTGGCAACCGTGGCTTCACTTTCCGGACAATTGACGCAGAAACCGGTCACATAAGCCTGACCGTAAGAGAAAATATGGTCACCGACCCAGGCCATCGGCAGGTAAGACAAGACCTCATCATCACTGCGCAGCTTGTCGAACTCCACACTGTTGCGGGCGGTGATAATGATATTGTCGTTGGTCATCACCACGCCTTTCGGTTTGCCGGTAGTACCCGAGGTATAGAGGTAAATGCCGATATCATCATGACTGCACTGATTGATTTCCTGCATCAGGAAGTCAGGATTCTCCTGAGCATAGCGTCGCCCTGCCTCCTGTAAGGCGGCAAAATCATGCAAATGGGTTTTATCGTAATCACGCAGGCCACGCGGATCATCATAAATAACGTGCTGCATGTTCGGGCAGCGATCCTGAATTTCCAGAATCTTGTCGACCTGCTCCTGATCCTCCGCCAGCACAAAACGGACTTCGGCATGATCCAGCACATATTGCATCTCATCCGCCACCGAGTCCTGATAAACCGGCACCGGAATTCCGCCCAGACACTGTGCCGCACACATCCCCCAATAAAGGCGCGGGCGATTGGTTCCGACAATCGCCAGCTTATCACCGCGCTTAAACCCCAGTGTCGCCAGACCATTCGCCAGCGCGAAAATTTCATCGCGCATTTCTGACCAGGTCCAGGTTTGCCAGACCCCGAAATCTTTTTCCCGAATGGCCGGTTTGTTTGCAAAACGTTTGGCGTTCGCAATCAATAACCGGGGGAATGTATCACCTGCACTATCCATTCAGCCTCCTCCAAACTGCCACTCAGCAGTTCCTCCGTATGTTTAACATACTACTCCGGGGACTATCCTAATGGGATTGCATGAAACTGTCCAAGTGCTGGCTACAAATTTTTGTAAAGGATGTGTAAAAGGCAGGTGTTATATTTTCCGGGAATCTCAGTTCAGCAGGCGTGAAGCCAGCGTTTCGTTCACCGGACAGGTGAAGCAGCCGTTATGTTTATGCAGGGCCTGCCCGACCAGCTCATGGTCATGGGTATGTGTGGTGACAACAGGCTGATCAGGACAGTCACTCAGCACGACCCGGTGTGTGTGCGGTTTGCCCGGCACATTCTTCACCCAGCCACCATCATCCAGCTGCCCAGGAATTTCTGATCCTGAGTTCACCGCACACCCTGCCGCAGTCAGTGCGGCGCCGATGAAAGCCAAATATAATTTCACTTCAGACTCCTTGTGATTAACAAACAACGATTGTGTATGTTGCCCCAGACAGTTTTGTAAAGCGACTGTAAAAACACGCTCCGGCACACTATAAATTACTGCGAAAAATGCCCTGATCAGGTAATACTTATCCCATGAATGAGCAGGATCCGCAAAATACCACGCTGGAACAACGTAGTGCCTGGACACTGGATGCACTGAATCATCTCGACCAGGGCATTACCGTATTTGACCATGAGCTGCGTCTGGTGGCCTGGAATCAGCGCTGGTATGAACTGCTGGACTTCCCCAAAGAGCTGGCAGTCGCCAATCAGCATATTGAAGCCCTGTTCCGCTTTAATGCCGAACGCGGTGAATATGGCGCAGGCGATATTGAGCAGCAGGTCGCGGAAAGGGTGGCACTGGCAGCGCGTTTCAGACCGCATGTGTTTGAGCGGGTGCGCCCGGATGGCACCATTATCGAAATCCGCGGCAATCCGATGGATAACGGTGGTTTTGTCACCACCTACACCGATGTCACCGAGCAGCGCCACGCCGAGGCCCGCCTCGAACAGCGGGTTATTAAACGCACCGAAGACCTGCATAAAAGTGAGCTGTGGATACGCCAGATTGCGGATGCGGTACCGGCACTGATCGCCTATGTCGATAAGGACAACCGTTATCAGTTTATTAACAATATGCACCAGGAGTGGTTCGGCCTGAACCATGAGCAACTGATCGGCACCTCGATTTTTGATCTGGTGGAGCCGCGCAATCTGCGCCAGTTCCGGCGTGATGTTGCTGCGGTGCTGGAGGGCCGGGAAGTGCAGTCAGAATACCAGCTGGGCCGCAAAGGACGCCCGCCGCTGGATGTCTCCATCTCCTTTATTCCGCATTTTGATGACCACCAGCAAATGCTGGGTTACTTCTTTCTCGGCCAGGATCTGACCGAATATAAACAGACCCAACGTGAACTGATCGAATCACAAAAAATGCAGGCACTCGGGCGGCTCACCGGCGGCATTGCCCATGACTTCAACAACCTGCTGACCATTATTCTGGGCAACCTGAATTTTCTGGAGGACTTCAGCGAGGATAATGTTGATTTTGAGGAGCTGGAGGAAGTCGTGGACTGCTGTCAGCAGGCCGCCAGACGCGGCAGTGAACTGATCCAGCGCATGCTGACTTTTTCACGCCGCCAGCCGCTGAAACCAGAAGCCTGCTGCCTGAATACGCTGGTGAACAATTTCAGTTCGCTACTGAGCCGCACACTGGGCGAAACCATTCATATCGAACAACGACTCGGCCATAACCTGCCCCCCATCCGTATTGACCGCAATCAGCTGGAAACCTGCCTGCTGAATCTGGCCCTGAACGCCCGCGATGCCATGCCACAGGGTGGCCGATTGCTACTGGAAACCCGCAGCTACAAAAAGCCGGAACAGCATCCTACTTTCACTGACCTGCCTGCAGGTGATTACATCATGCTCAGTGTTTGTGATGAGGGCGACGGCATGGATGCAGAAACCATCAGCCGGGCCTTTGAGCCGTTTTACACCACCAAGCCATCCGGCGTCGGCACCGGACTGGGGCTGAGTATGGTGTATGGCTTTGTCAAACAATCGGAAGGCGGCATCGATATCCGCTCGCGTATCGGCGAAGGCACCCGTATCCGGCTAATATTTCCGGCACAAGCTGCTGCGATAATGACAGATAACGAGCAAGATACCGGACAGCCGCACGAAGAGCGGCATGGCCGGATTTTATTGGTGGAAGATGATGACGGGGTACGGAGTTTCGTCAACCGCAGCCTGCAAAAAATGGGCTCTCACGTTGATCAGGCAGAAACCGGAGATGCGGCCGTCGCCAAGCTGGCCGGGAACAGCCGTTATGACCTGGTGCTGACTGATATTGTCATGCCCGGCTCAGTCAGCGGCCTCGAGCTTTACTCAAAGATCAATGCGGACTATCCTGATATCCGGGTATTGTGTATGACCGGTTACAGTGAAACCGTCGATGATGTTCTCAGCGAAGAACACCTGTTGCGCAAACCCTTCCAGCGTGATCAGCTGGCCTCAAAACTGCAGGAGATTTTAGAAAACTGAAATGCCGGAACTTGCCTGCCATATCCTGATAGTTGATGACGAACCGGCTATCCAGTCAATGGTTAAGCGCTATTTTGAAAAACGTGGCGCACAGGTACATTGCGCCGGTTCCGGCGATGAAATGCACGTTCTATTGCAACAGCATCCGGTCAAACTGGTCTTTCTGGATGTGCATCTGCCGGGTAAAAACGGCTTTGAGCTGCTCCATGAAATCAAGCAGACGCACAGCGCCGGTATTATCATGCTCACCGCCCGCAATGAGCTGGATGACCGCATCGCCGGACTGGAAGGCGGCGCGGATGACTATGTACCCAAACCCTTCGAAGTTACCGAACTACTGGCCCGTGCGAATGCGGTGCTGCGCCGTCTTGACCATCAAACGGAAAGTTCTGCACCGGAAACCAGCCGCTACTGCTTTGCCGGTTATTGCCTGGATTGCAAAGTACGCCAGCTGATCGATGCTGACCGGCAAACCGTTGAATTATCACCGGCTGAATTTGACCTGCTCAAAGTATTCGTCCAGCATCCGGAGACCGTACTCAGCCGCGACTACCTGATGCAGCAGACCCGTGGCCGTGATGCCGGGCCTTTTGACCGCACCATTGATGTCCGTGTCGGTCAGTTACGAAAAAAACTGCCCGCCAACGACCTGCAAGAACCCCTGTTCAAAACCATCCGTGGCGGCGGTTATATGCTGACAGAGCAGGTCACCCGCCACACACTGACAGAAAAACCGGATCATCCGTGAATCATTAATCTACTTTGCTTAAGCCTGTTAAAATTTGTAAAAAATTTCATTCCGAATGTTGACGCGGCAGCAATCAGGCATTAGTATTTGCGCCTCACTAGCTGTTCCCCAATAGCTCAGTCGGTAGAGCAGTTGACTGTTAATCAATTGGTCGGAGGTTCAAGTCCTTCTTGGGGAGCCAATATTCTGAATAAAAGCAGCAAGTTAGAATCAAATCTAGCTTGCTGCTTTTTTCGTTTTAGGGGGTAGTTTAGGGATTTTAGGGGGTAAATCTGCTATCCGGCTGGATTATGTGTTTCAGTTTTAGTGTTGTACCTCTCCCGCATTGCCTCACTTCTATGGCCTGCTATCCGCTTATCTTTGGAGTCTGACACACCTTTGCTTTTCAGCAGATGCAGGTTCCAGTAAACATCTTCAAGGCCACGATCAGCCATTTTCTTTTTTAACCGCTGCATCGCACTGTTCAGGCCGGAACGTGTAAACCTGTCACCTGCACGGGTGAGTAATAAGGGCGGATCAATCGGGAGTATCTTGTGGTGCTGGTGGCGCTCCATTGCTGCTTTATAGGCATTACGCAGGCGCGGCGACCACAGAATAATATTATCTTTACTGCCCTTGGTGCGGTGCATGTGTATGCCGGTGTCTGTGCAATCACTTGCCTTGATATTCAGAATCTCGATACCCCGCGCAGCGGTCAGGTACGTCAGTTCAAAGATAATCGGCAAAATACTTTTATCGTCTTCGCTGGCAATCTCCAGCTGTTGCTGGTATTCCTCATCTGTCACGTAGCGGGTGTTACGATTTTCTTTCAGCTTCTTAAAACCCAGCAGGGGGTTGCTATCAATTCCGAGTCCTGGGATATAGTTCATCGCCCAACTGAGTGCAGAACTGATCAGGGTAATTTCACGGTTTGTCTGCACAGAGCCTTTATGCCCTGCTGCAACACGTTTTTCGTAGCGGCTTTCTTTAATCTGATTGAACAGCGGCTTATTCACATCCAATACATGCAGATTAGCCAGCTTATCGGGCTGGCCACCAATCTCAAGCGGCTGGTCAAGTATCACCAGTAACCTTTCATTGACTTTGCGCGTATTGACAGCCAGCTCACTGTACTGACGGCTGCTCATGTACTGTTCCATGATCCAGCGTAAAGTATGGGTTTTGGCTGCATAGGTTTTTTCGAGAGCGCCCTTTGCTTTCAGGTATGCCCGCATAATGGCATCAGGATCATCACCGACCTTTCCCAGCAGCACAGGCGGCGCTAAACGGCCTTTACGATCTACCTGTATATCTTCAGTGCGGTCTGCCTTGCGGATGTAGGGACGCCAGACGATACGATTATTTGCGACTTCTACAGCCGGGATAGGGTACTTACGTTTTTTCATAATACTTTGATGGTTGGGCGCTGCTCAGGTGAGTTATACGGCGTGATCTGACCAACAGGCAAGCCCATACTATGATTCAGTGCTGCTTCTGTTGTAAAGGGACGGCCATTTTTACCCAGTTTGAATTTTACATCAGCGCGTTCCATGCGGGCGGCTACATCAGCGGGGTGAGCACCACCAAAGAGCTGTTGAAGTTGTTCGTATTCAATAATCATTATGAGTGACACAGGTAAGCTATCAAAGTAGCTGGACACTGTATTATCCCCCTATGATTAGGCTGCAAGCGGAAGCATAAAAACAAGACTGGCTTAATTTTTCTTTAAAATCAAAACATTAAACTTAAAAAGTAAGATTGTTTGTTTTTCTGCTTAGGCAGCCGATAGGCAGTTGATATAATTCATTAATCGCGCCTAGGCTGATCACCGAAAACCGGAATTACCTTGTCTGGCTGGCGCGGCTTCTCTTCAAAGGCTGTTGAAGGTGACAGATAGACATATGGCTAAATCAGAGCGTTATAGCCTGGAGCAGGCTGCAAGAACAGTAAATAGAATGTTTAACAAAGACTGGGACTGGCGACGTTTGTTGCAGGTAGTTGTCAGCGAAAAACGGTACATACAGGTTCTGTGCTGGGGTGATGAGATACCAGTCAAAGAGATTGAGCCGGTATATGCTGATTTTAATGACTTCATCAGAAGAACTATATGCCCGCTGGAGCATGAAGGTATCTACGGATCAACAGGTATTGACGCACACTTTTCGGGTGAATTTTTCCCGTCAATGTCAGACTGTGGAAATGATTACTTAAAAGCACTAGCTTATGGAGAGCACCCGAAAACCGGTATAACACGCATTCAGGACAGAGACGAAATGACGATTATGTTTGTTGATAATCCTGATGGATACAGGCCAACACAGGAAAGGTTATTCATAGAGGATGTGTCACTAGCTGTTTTACTGAATAGCATCAGAGAAAGCCGGAGAGTTGTAGTTTCCTTGCCTGAAAATGAGAGACAGGAGAAATATCGAAGCATCAAATGGGGCGACAAAGACTTAAAAACAGAAAAAGGCTTTGTTTATATTACTCTGCCAAAAGCTGGGGAGTTACTGGCTCTGAATTTTGGTGGAGATGATGCTTTGCAAATGGCAATAGAGGGTTTCGAGTTCGCCTTAGTTTATCAATACAACTACGATATAAGAGCACTGATCAGCTCAGGAAAGATAGAGCAATACGAAGAGCACACAAAATACGGATGGCGAAGAACACCAGAAATACAAGAGCTCGGTGAATGGAGGGTCAGGGACTTTGGATGGGTCAGGGCTGTAGACATTGAGAAGCATTTCAATTGTGACTTGTCGGGATGGATAGGGCAAAACACCAGAAAAATACGCACTCGGGATATAGAAAACGCGGCAAAGGAGCGGAATGTAAGCAACAAGCATATTGGTGCCATTATTGACCTTTACACCGTCCTCTATGAAAAAAATCCGAAGTTTGATTTTTCCACAGTTGAAGCAAGCTCAGTCAAAGATGCTATTGGATTCACAAAGGAAGATATGCTCAACAAGGTGAACGAAAGAATGACTTTTCGCGGGCTTGGCAGCGATAGCTTGTATGACAAAGTTACTAACTTTGATAGAAACGTGTTTCGTCCAGGGTCTCAGATTCTGCGTGTACTACATGGTGGCATGGAAAAAATAAAATAACTGATTAAAGCCACTGCCTAGCTACAGCCTAACTACTGATGAGTTGGGCATTGAAACAAAAGAAGATTAACTAATTGATAAAAATAAAGAAATAGCTTTTATCTTGTATCGGATTTTTTAGTTGCAGCCCAACTGTAGGTACTTGTGATTCTAATGTCTTTCAATACGGGAGACATGTTATGTCAGATACTTCAAAGCTCAGGTCAGCATTGTCCGATCTATTCGCATGGTCAGCATGGAATATCCGTGACTCGGTGGATGAGTCAGCGTGGATGGATATTCGTCGTCACTTTTCCGAATTAAAAGGTGTTCTGGATGAACAACATGCAAAACGGGAGCGTTGTTCAGTCACCCCGGACGATGTACTTGATTCATTAGGAATTAAATAAGGGGGCGGCGCATGAAACTAAGAAAGAGGCCGCCAACAGAGGGCGGCCACAAAGCAAATATTCATTTATATTCGAATCTCTATTCTAACACTCACAGCGATGATTTAGCAGGCTTTTATGACCATGCGCGAGCATACGGCCTGCCTATTCCCGAAGTCATCGCAGACGGCAAAATACACCGCTTCAAAGTCGAAGGCGATAAGCGCGGTAGTAAAAACGGCTGGTACGTGTATTTTTCCTATCCGGTGGCAGCGGGTGCGGTCGGCAGCTGGAAGACCGGAGAAAGTTATACATGGTGCAGCAAGTCCGGCAAAAGCTTGTCACAGGCCGAACGTGAAGCTCTGAAACGCCAGTACCATCAGGCTCGTATCCAGCGTAACCGCGAACAGGAACAAAACCAGCAGCAGGCACAGGCGAAAGCAAAGGGCATTCTGTCCCGTGCGGTGGCGGCTGACCCTGAGCACCGGTATCTGGTCAATAAGCAAATCCAGCCGTACAACCTGAAGCAATACAAAGATTCTGTCCTGGCTGAGTTGCGTGATATTGACGGCACCTTGCATTCACTCCAGTTCATCAAGCCGGACGGCTCAAAATTCTTTCTCAAGAATGGCCGGATTAAGGGCTGCTTTCATGCCTTCGGTGATCTGGAGGGCGCAAGCGTGGTGCATATTGCCGAAGGGATCAGTACAGCGGCCACTGTGCATGGCTGGCAGAAGACACCGGTATTGGCGGCGATGAATGCCGGTAATCTTTTACCGGTCGGGCTGGCAGTCCGGCAGGCATACCCGGACATCAGAATCGTGTTTGCGGGGGATAATGACCGCTTTAATCCGGCGGGCAATGTGGGCAAAGACAAAGCCACTGAAGCGGCGCGGATCTGCAATGGGCTGGTGCTGTTGCCGGAGTTTCCGAAAGGCTCCACCGGTACGGACTGGAATGATTACTTTTGCCAGCAGGCAGGCGGGGTGAGCAATGAGTGATTACAGACCAGAAAAACCCAGTCAGTATTACGTCAACACCAACCGTAACAAAGGTCAGGCCGGTTTGTTCTACCAGCCACCGGCCAAAAAGCAGGGTGATGAATTTGTCACACCACCACCGGTATGGATCTGTGACCCGTTTGAAGTGGTCGCACGTACCCGCGATGGTGACAGTAATAATCATGGGCTGTTGTTGAGCTGGAAAGACCCTGACCGGCAGGAACACGAATGGCTGATGCCATTTGAATTACTGGGTGGTGACGGGGTGGAGATTCGCAAGGTGCTGTTAAATGGTGGTTTGCGGATCAGCACTAAAAAGAACGCGAAAGAGCATTTATTAACCTATCTCAGTGAAGCCAGACCTTCCAAAGTAGCGCGGTCTGTCTTTGCAATTGGCTGGCAGGCCGGGGGCATGTATGTCCTGCCACATCTGACTATAGGGGAATAAACATGGCAAAACGTAAGGAGCGGATTATTTTACAGGCCGATACGACAAAAATTCAGGGTTATGAACAGGCCGGTACGCTGGAAGGCTGGCGCGATGAGGTGAGCCGGTTATGTGTTGGCAATCACCGCCTGATACTGGGAATCAGCACCAGCTTTGCGGCACCGCTGTTACACCACCTTGACCAACAGGGCTTTGGTATTAACTATTTTGGCGCATCAAGTATCGGTAAAACTACCGTGTTACGGGTAGGCAAATCGGTGATAGGGGATCATGCCTCTATTATGACATGGCTATCGACCGCGACGGCTTTGGAGTCAGTCGCAGCACAGTACAATGATGGTATGTTACCGCTGGATGAAATGGGAGAAGCTGACCCCAAAATAATAGGCGCTACCGCCTATATGCTGGCGAATGGTCAGGGCAAAATGCGCAACACCCGAAATATTATCCTTAGACCAACCTTGAAGTGGCGCTTGGTATTCCAGAGCACCGGAGAGATAACTCTTGCTGGCTCTCTTGCACAGGTGAATCAAAAGGTAAAAGCAGGTCAGGCGGTGCGGCTTGCTGACCTTCCGGCGGATGCGGGCGCAGGTCTGGGTATCTTCGACAGGTTGCCAGAGGGTTTTAATAACGGGGCTGAATTTGCGGACTACCTCAAAGACGCTACCAAACAGCAGCATGGTCATACTTTCGTTGAATACCTTACCCAGCTGACCAAAGACCTGCCAACGCACATACAAACAGTGCGTGACTTCCGGGCCGAGTGGCTGCAACAGTATTTACCAAAAGACGCGGACTCACAGGTCAGGCGTGTGGCGGGTTCATTCGCGACTATTTGCGCAGGGGGTGAGCTGGCGACTGACTTCGGGCTGACCGGCTGGCCAGAGGGGGCGGCGGGTGAAAGTGCGGCGGTGTGCTTCAATGCCTGGGTGCAACAGCGCGGCGGGGTGGGTAATCAGGAACAAGCTGATATTCTGAGCCACGTACAGAACCACTTTCAGGAGCATGGGGCGGCGAAATATGCGTATATCAATATCCGGCCACAGGATGATAAGACGATGTACCGCATGGGTTATAAGGATGATGCGGGTGACTTCTTTGTCCTGCCTAACCGTTTTGAGGCTGAGCTGTGCCGTGCTGGTGGTTTCGATAAAAAACAAGTCATTAAGGTGCTACAGGAACACGGGTATTTACTTCCCGGTGGGGATGGTCGGCCTACTATCTCAAAACGGGTTTACTCTCTTGATTTGGAAGACAGTTTAAACGCTGAAAAGAAAAAGACGACCCGCGTTTATCACATCGACTCATCCGTGGTCGGGGGCGATTAATGGCACGTTTCCGGCCTTTGGATCAGGTGCAACCACCCGATGTAACCAGCGTAACCAGCACTGAAACCGGTAATGGTTACGCTGAATGCAACACTAACCCATTGATAAATAAAGAAACGCATAACGATGTAACCACTGTAACCGGTGTAACCGCGAAAAAAACAAAGGCAGGCAGTGAAACCGGCGGCGGGGTGGCTGTTGCCACAAGTGATATTTTCCGCGCACGGCTGCAACAGGCAGCCCATGATTTACCGGTAGAAATGGCCGTATTGGTCGCTGAGTTTGCGAATGATGAGCAGGATATAGTGCAGGGTAACTTTGATGATGAGACGCTGAGAACGGCTGTATTTACGTTTGTGGTGTATCACTTGGGATTGCAGTCGGTACAGGGCAGCTCACCGGCTGATGACGGGATGGTCAGGTGTCGGCAGTGCGGCCACTGGTGGAACCGGTGCAGGCACCCGGATAAGTTCGGTGGGTTCTGGCCGGAAATGCACCCGGATCAGTGGCGACGGTGTGCCCAGTACCGGCGGAGGGAGAAATATTAGACTGGAATAGACAATTCAGTAACGCGGGGTAACGGCCTGGAGCGGATAAGGGTTACAGAAGGTTACGTAAAATCAGGGGTGTAGCGAGTTGTAGCGTTTTTTGTCCCGCCCTGTCCCGGTTTGGTTTGCTGGGGTTTACTGTTACAGGCTGAAACCGGCAACCAAGAAACAGTAAGTAAGTGTCTTTATCCTAATACTCTATATCATAGATATATCTTATGGTTGCCTGTTGCCCCTGATACCTGCCTCACTTCCCGTCCTTTATGTTTTTGCTGGTTACACCGGTTACAGTGGTTACACCCTAAGACAATCCTTTATTTATCATAAGGTTAAAGCACACCAAAGCGTAACCAGTGCCGGTTTCAGTGCTGGTTACGCCGGTTACACATCAACAGTAAATCAATGAGTTAGCAGCACATTGCCGGAATATCACCAGAAATCAGGCCAATTTGCTGCGGAAACCAACGCCTTGGCGCAACGCCCCCAACCGCGCGAATCATCAGCTTTTTTGATGCAATACCGGGTTAAATCAGGGCTTTTTCGGCAGAAAAAGCGGGCAAAACCGGTATAATTCCGGCCATATAACACCGGAAACAGCCGGAAAACCTTGAATTATCGAGTGCATAAGATGACTGACAAGCCGAAGAAGCGCCTTTCCCTGAAACCAAAGGCAGACACACCCACATCAGCCGACAACGCCACCCAGAGCCGCACACGCAACCGTAAGCGCATTATCCGGCGTGATGATCTGCCAGCGTCAAAACTGAGCACCACGAAAGCGCCCCCACAACCCAAACCGAAGAAAAAACGAACATCACCGGCACCCCAAAAGCCGGTAATCTCACCCTCAGACATTCGCCTTGATAACCTGAATGCCAGCCTGAACGCCTTTCCGGTCTGGCTGAGCTTCCAGCCGTTAATGATCGGCATTGAAAAAGAGATATTCCGGCACATTGCTAAACATCAGCTGAGCTGTAGCAAGCGGGTAGTGCAAAGGCTGCTGAGGCAGCATACTGCTGATGAACGCTACCAGCGCAACCTGAAGGCAGGCGGCGGGCGGTATCGGCTTGACGGAACACCAGCGGGGGCACTGGATATAGATTTTTCAGGTCTGGCTGATACTGCACTAGATGAGCACCGCGCAGGGAAAACACGACCTTTATAAATCCCTTGATTCTCTCGCATGTTCCGGCATATCCTGAATACTCAAGTCATGGCATGGATTGTTTTTCTACCAACTTAATGCAAGGAAACAACCATGAAAAATCTGAATTATGATCAAGCTGTTCAAGCCTACAAGCGCCATTGTGAGCGCAACGGGCTTGTTTATCAGGAACCAGACAAAACATCTGATCTTGATGAAAGCGGCCAATACTGGGAGCTGTTCAACGTGCGTGGATTAGTCGCACGAATTGACGCTGTAACCGGAAAAGTTCAGTAATCAAAACAGGGTGCTACCTGATAACGGGTAGCACCCCTTATCAAAACCGCTTGATTTTCCCACACCTTCCGGCGTATCCTGAAAATGACAACTTAATCAAGGGTTCCTATCCCAACTAAAGGCGGCAATACCGCCCATGATTGGCGGTTTTTTTACGTCGGTATAATCACACAAGCGGCTTTGTCGGGTGTGTGTGGTAATACAACAGGCGTAAGCCGAATAAGCACATCGTCACTTTAGTGCGATAGGAGCACCTGACAGTTTTGTCATTCCTAAAAACTAAAGAGATACGCGATATGCAAACAATCACAGGCGAATCACGCCCAAAAACCGCGCAACCCCTGCGCACACCGGCCATTACCGGCGCACACTTCCCAGAATCCGACCTGAGCTATACAGCCACACCCAACGGCGTGTTGGTAACGCACAACGGCTTAATGGTCGCTTGGATTTATCAGGGTTATGCCGGAGCCAAAAACAACCCTAACCGCTGCGAGTTCTTCGACGTGGCTTTCCCTTCCCTCTCCTTTGACCCACAAAACCGTGTCACCGGCATGGTGCTGGAGTCCGATAGCTTTGAGACATTGGCGGCGGCGCTGGCCTTCGTAGAGGCTACTTTCGGGGAGGGTCAGTCATGATTGAGCACGCAGCAGAAGCAAACGACCTCATTAAACAACTGCCGGAAGATCAGCAATGCACCCTTCGTAATTTCTTCGACAGTTTGTCTGTTGAGCTGGAGGATGCTTACTCAATCGTAAATGTGTGCCGGATGGCGGCGTTATCGGGTGAGCTGGGCGACGCGGATAGTTTTGCCGGTGTCCTGTTCAATTGCTCTAACCAGCTGTTCACGCTGACTGAAACATTACAGGGTATGGCTAAGGGGGAAGTGAGCGATGAGTAGGAAAATCACTAATGCACCTATCAAGCCGGTGGACTTCCCTCAACGTCTGGCCTTGGTACAGGCCGAAGTCCGGGCGCGTGCCGCAGCTTTTCCGCAATCACAGCAAAATCATATCCGGGCAAAGTGCTGGATCAGCTGGATTACACGTAATGTGCTGGCGGAGGTGGACTGATATGAACCAGACTACCGAATTATCAAAAATCCGTGATCCGCATAATCAACACCTGATTCAGCAGTTCATTCGTGAATCTGTTTGTTTCGCTGAGTTCAGTGAGCTGATGGGCGATGATGTTCCGCACTGGTTTGACCTGGCTAAATGCTGGCAGGAAGAAACCGGAGCCGGTATTGCTGAGGGAGTGAACTGATGAACGCCACCTCTCAGATAAATAAAATCAGCCACTACCCGGCGGACATTACATTCATTGAATCAACCCTTGCCCGTCTGCCCCTGTCATTACAAAGGTCAGTCGGCAATACCTACAGCTACCAGTTCAACACATCCGGCAGGCAGGCGGCAAACCTCTACTTGCTGAGTGTGCAGGGCTATCTGGACGGCAAAACCCTGCTAACCCTCTCTGATGAAAATATCCGGCTCAAGGCCGAGCGGCTGGCAGGTAACTGCAAAGTCACGGATATGAACAAAGCAGCCGACTACCTGCAATCACAAGGTTTCAGCTTACCGGCAGGTGATAGCGCGGAATCCATTATCGCCCGGGTTAAATGCCCGGTCTGGTGGGAGCGGTCACTCCGTAAAAAGCAGGATCGGGAACAGGAGCAATTGCATATCCAGCTGGGGATGATCCGCAGGGGCTACCAGCCTTATTGTTCCTCTGCTCTGTTGATGCGTATACAGGCGCGGCAGAAACGGGCCATGAAGATGCTGGAGGGATTCGAGGCAGTATCGGACGAAGGCGATGTGCTGAACCTGCTGGATGTGCTCAAGGGTTCCGTGGCTAACCCGGCAGTCAGGCGGGCGGAGCTGATGGTACGGATGCGCGGTTTTGAAGATTACGCCAATACCCAAAACCATGTCGCCATGTTTTACACCATCACCACCCCGTCAAAATATCACCGGGTATCCGGGGCCGGACTCAACGACAAGTATCAGGACTTCACACCCCGCGATGCACAGCGTTATTTGTGTCAGGTGTGGGCGCGTATCCGGGCGAAGTTGAAGCGGGACGGGATGAATGTTTACGGTTTTCGTGTTGCGGAGCCACATCATGACGGTACACCCCACTGGCACCTGCTGTTATTTATGGAACCGGCGCACTGTAAGGCCGTATCAGCGATTATCCGCCATTATGCCCTGCAGGAAGATAGCGACGAGGCCGGAGCGGCTAAACATCGCTTTGAGGCCGTGGCGATTGATAGCAGCAAAGGCAGTGCCACCGGCTACATTGCGAAATATGTCAGTAAGAATATTGATGGTTTCGGCATGGACACCGACGACGAAACCGGCAGCGATGCTAAAGATTCTGCGCAGCGTGTCAGGGCATGGGCTTCAGCGTGGGGTATCCGGCAATTCCAGCAGGTCGGCGGCGCACCGGTCGGCGTTTGGCGCGAATTAAGGCGCGTGGAGTCTGCCCCTGATGGCTTGCTTGAACAGGCACGGCAGGCGGCGGATGCGGGCGACTGGGCTTTGTACCTGACCCTGCAGGGCGGCGCTGAAGCTAACCGCTCTGATCAGCCGTTGCGGGTTTTTACCGTGGAGCATATCAACACTGAGACCGGCGAAGTTTGCCAAAACCGTTATGGTGAATTTATCAACCGCGTCCAGGGTGTGACGCTGAATGAGGTGCTGGCCATCGAGACCCGGCTCAAGGTCTGGACAATCCAGCAGAAGCCGGTTCAGGCAGAGAGTATGGCGGATGTTAAGCCGCACACTGATTACGATGTGTTGGCTGATGTGTTGCGCACCTTCACTTTACCCGCTACAGAGCCGGATTTTTTGCCGGATAGCGGCTTTTCCGCTTTTCCTTGGAGTGCTTTTAATAACTGTACCCGGCAACAGCAGCACGGTCTGGAGGCAATGGCATGAATACCGAAAAAATCGAAAACCTGCTGAACCAGATTCACAGCACAGCCGAAGGGTTAAGCAGTACGGCATGGGCGGCGAAATGCCAATGTAGTGATAAATGGTTTGCAGGCATATCCATTGAGGTGATGGCCGTACAGCTGGACAACCTGCAAGCGGCGCTGGATGAACTGAAACGCGAGGTGAAGCCATGAGCAAGGACACCCAAAAGCAACACATCAAAGAGCTTGTGCGTGAAGTGCGCAAACTGAAGGAAGCGGCGCGTAAGGCAAAACAAAACCGGAGGGCTAAGCGATGATTTACCGTTGCCGTTCCTGTGGCAGCAATGCGACTGCTGATCTGACTTGTGAATATTGTGGTGCCGGCACGCGCAGCTATCGGAAAAAACGCCAACAGCAGACCCGGCAAAACCCACCGGACAATCTGACTTATTACGCAATAGCGATAGCTCTACTGGTTAGTAGTGTTGCGGCGTTATTAACGATGGGAGTGCAATCATGAATACCCTTCCCCTGACCCACCTGTTACGCGGTGTCATGCTGCTGATGGCTGCGGCCTTCTGGGTGGCCTTTCTGGTCATGCCCTTAGTGTCGTCTACCGTGGCGGCCTATCACGGCGTAGATGTTCACGGCATGGCCGGAAACCTGATTTATACCCTGATCGGCCTGAACTACATCGGCGGCCTGTATGCGCTGCACTTCCTGAATCTGACCCTGCCCTTTATCTGGGTGTTTGGCTGGCTGCTGGTGCTGGCCTTGTGGTACTGAGTGAGGTAATCCGAAAATGAATAATACTAATACACAACAACAGCCTGAAACATGGGCGGAACAATTACTGAAAAACAAAACAGCCGGTGAACTGCGCAGAATGCACCCGAAGATTCAGTTTTTCTATCTGGTATCGGCGGCGGGCGCTTTCGCGGCAAGCTTTATGTTTGTCGGTGGCGTGTGGCTGGGTGCTAACTGGCACCCTACCGCATGGACTACTGAAAACTGGGTAGCGGTCGGCATTGCCCTGCTGATGGTGGGCGGGATTACAGCCGGTCAATATTTCTCATACAGCACCGGCATTAAATCCGGTCTGATGATCTTTGCTAAAGCCGTGGTTATCCTGTTTGCGCTGGGATCAGAGATCAGTCAAACCATGGAACGGGAAGCCGAGACTGTACGCAACCGCTCTGAACAAAGCGAAGTCTTCAAGGCTACCGTGGGCGCTATCCAGTCGGCAACGAATGCACCTGTTCAGGTATCCCCTGCCTTAGCAGATGCACAGGCAGAGGCGGCAACCGCACAGGTGGAGATTGATGCTTGTGAACGGCACCGTTCCAAAGGTCAGGCGCGTGTTGACAAGTGTTTGCGCATAGAGCGCGGTAATCTGGCAGCCGCACAAGCGCGGATTAAGGCGATTCAGGATCAGGCAGCGACAACAGCGGCGGCGAACCAGAGCACAGCACTTGCGATGGTTGACCAGGCTAAACAATTGCAATTTGACGAAAAGCAGCACTTCCAGGGGATTCAGTTCATACAGAAAATCTTCGGCGTATCAGCGATAGCGGCGGCGTTTATCTTTGCCTTCGGCATTATCGGGACATTCGAGTCGATGTTCTGGTTGCTGGGTGCGCTGCTGGGTGCGATTGGTCAGGCGCTTAAAGCTTACGGCCTGACACCACAAGGCCGGTTAATCAGTGACGAATACAAAGAAATGGGACTGATGCAGGATGCACCGGCACCAGAGCCGAAACAGCCTCATAACGAATACGCGCCTTCACAGTCGGTCGGCTTCTCCCCTTCGCCCACACTGGCAGCCTTTAACCAGTATAAACAGTCCGGCCATCCGGTAGCAGCGGCGGCGGCTTCTGCTGATTGGCTGGCAGGTAAATTATCAGGTTCACCGGCACCCGTCAGCAATCTGACTTCAACGTATAACCGTGAACTGGCAAAACATCAGATTGACAGTCCGGCGGATGCGGTACTGAACAAAACAGCCGATCAGGCAGCCATACAGCGGATTATTAGCAAAGGCCGTAATGCTGGTCTGGGTACGGCTGAAACACAGCTGAGTATGAGGCTTGAAAGTGGTCAGAAAGGGTTAGCTAACCGTCAGGGCGGAAAAGTGGAACAGCAGCCATCAGAAAGGGTTAGTAAAGGGTTAGCTAACCGTCAGGCCGGACTGTATGAAAAGTGGATTGAAGCGGTCAGAGAGGGCGCTTGTCGGCCTGCTGTAAAACCCACTTGGTTATGGATACAAAAGCGGATCAGCAACAAAGAAACCGGCAGCCGCACACATGACCGGACGCGCATCAGTACCATGCAGAAAGCTTTTTTCAACAGAGCGATACACGACGGCCTGATGCAGCAAAATCCCGACTTTAAACGCGGCGGCAAGAAATACATCTGGATCGGATAAGGAGCAAAACACCATGAACGAAACAAACGAAACGACAATGCAAACGGTTTACTACTGGCAGGATGGTTACTGGATAACCGATCAGGAAGAGGCCGAGTTGCTGGACAGTATCAACGCCTTCGGCAGTGAGCACACGATGCTGGAGGTTCCGGCAGGAGAGGATATTCAGGAGGCGGTGAATGAACAGCTGATAAAGCGGGCTGCATGATTGGCTGGATAGCTGAGGCAGCAGGGCAGGTATTACTATTTGCTCTGCTGATGAATCTGGTTCAGGGCGGGCTGGTCGCTGTGTTTGCTCTGCACTGGTATCTGATGCGGAAATTGTCGGGGTGGTTCGGATAACCATATTGCTGACATCAACAAAAAGGTTAGGCCAGTTCGTTTTGAGCTGGCCTTTTTATATCCGGGCCACGAAAACCAATTCTACAAAGGTATACCTTTAGAGAGAGTTCAAAAGCATATCAAAACACCATCTATAAAGGTTGATTTATATTTTATAGAGAGTATTATTCTATTTACTTAGACCTTTATAGAGAGTTCGTAAAATGAAAATCGGGTATGCGAGAGTATCATCAACAGACCAGAACCTTGATGCACAACTAAGCGAATTAACAAAAGCGGGCTGTGAGGAAATTTTCCAAGAGAAGCGTTCAGGGGCAGATAGTGAGCGGCCAGAGCTGGCAGCAGCATTAAAAATGGTACGAAAAAAAGATGTGTTTGTAGTCACTAAGCTGGATCGGGTGGCCCGGTCAATGGTGGACTTCTGGAATATCGTTCAGGGGATTGAGAAAAAAGGGGCATCAGTGCAGGTGCTCAATATGAATTTAGACACCAGCAGTTCACAGGGGCGCTTAATGATGGGCGTGCTGTCTTCTGTTGCAGAGTTTGAAAGGTCGCTGATACGTGAAAGGCAACAGGACGGCATAGAGCGGGCAAAGCAGAACGGCAAGCACTTGGGGCGGCCTAAGATGAATGAACAGCTGAAAGCGGATGTGGTGGCATTCGTGCAGGATGGGAATAGTAAACCAGCAGCAGCGGAAAAATTTAATATCGGAGTGAGCACGGTTTATAAGTTGATGAAGGAAGCAGGCGCAGCGTAGGGGGGAGAAGCGATAAGCATCTGAATAGCAAGCACTTTAATATCTGAAAATAAGGGGGCGGCCTATCACTAAGTCACTAATAAATAAGAAATATATATGCAACTGTTAATCAATTGGTCGGAGGTTCAAGTCCTTCTTGGGGAGCCAATATTTTAAAGGGTTGCACACGTTGCAGCCCTTTTTTATTTGTCCCATAGATTCAGATTGTCCCATAGAATCCCCCTGCCCTACTTCGTTTCTGACTCCAGATATTTGAGTATTTCAGCGTCTATCTGTGCCGGTTCCACCAGCTCACCTTTACGCCGGTATACGGTTTCTGTGATTTGCTCTGTTGTGTGCGCAAGTAATTTGCTGGCGTGCTGCAGATCAATATCACTGGCGACTTTGGCGCGGATGTCCTTTTCCTGAAATTTTTCTTTCAGGTTCGTTTCCTTGATGGCCTTATCTTGCCAACGACTCCACAGGCTATCAAATCCGCTGGCTGTCCCCTCCTCCAGATCCATGTAGCACTGACAACGCTTGGTCAGAATCAGGTACTCAGGACTCATGCAGGGATTCACTGATAAAGCAAATTGCACTGCACTCACTAATTGCGGCTCCCATTGCAACAGGTTTACCTTCCCGCTGCTGTCCTGTGTCTTCACTGGCTGGATTCTCAGGCCGTGCTGATTCAGGTCATCAATGGTTATCGACTCCGGATGTTTTGCGAGTCGCTTTGCATGTTGCGGTGTCCGGAATACTGCATCCGTGCGGATGGTCAGTACATCGCTACGCCGCAAGCCTGACACCATTTTCAGGTACAGATGCGCCTTGATGTTCAGCGGCGCTACCGTCAAAGCTTCAGCTAACTCCCAGTCTTCCACATACCTTGTGCGCTTGGTGGCCTTAGGCTTATCCGCCCTTCCCTTCATGGGGTGAATATCAATAACACCCCAGCTGATAGCTTTGGTGAATAAATGACTCAGGTAGCTATACGTCAACCGGGCGATGGACTGGCTACGTTTCGTTTTGAGCCTGTCCATGACTTCATTGACCATCACCGGGGTTATTTCTTCCGGTTTCAAATGACCAATGACCGGAAGCATCAGCTGGTAACAATGGTTTTTTGTGCGCCGGGTCGCTGGTTTTTGGGGCGCTACCACCGTCAGTTGATACCTTTCCATCAAGTCGGACATTTTACTGACCGGCTTCGGGTTTTGGATGCGCTCACCGTAAGCGACATGCGCCTCAGCCAGTGTTTTACCTAAACGGAACTCGGTTTTATCATCCCACAGGTACTCCAGACCAACCGGCACCCGATAATAGTAAGCACCGTTCTTTTTCCGCCAGCGCGGAGGAAGGTTTCTGTTCTCTTTCGCTCTTTTCTTCGGCATTAGATTGCATCCAAGTTAGGTTTGGCCTGATGATTTTTCTGCTTATGGCTCAGGTGCAGATTTTCGTAAATTTTGCGGGAGACAACCGGCTTACCGTCTGCATCCGGTGTGGCTGGTATCCCCGCTGCTGCCAGTGCCATAAACTGATTTTGATAGCGCACACGACCTGTCAAACGTTTAATTTCTTCATGAGTTAAAAATGGTTGTTCAGTCATTTTTTAACCTTCCTTCAAATTTCCGCATCAGCCACCATTGCAGAGCGATTGCCCCCGCAATGGCACCTAGTACAAGATTCATGATGAGGCAGAATAAAAGCACCTGCCCCACCGTTTCGATTATTGCGATTATCAAACTCAAGCGTTCACCACGTAGGCCGGTTTCCCTTTGCCTGCATTCGGGTTGCGCCTGATGTGGCCTTCCTGCTCTGCTTTCAGCAGCCAGCTTTTAACGATCCGGTTTACTTCTGCCGGTGTTGGTGTCTCGGTTTGTCCATGTTTGGACGCATGGATGAACTTTCTGGCTGGTGGTTGTGTTGGCGGTAATGACCCGCTTTTCACTTCAGCAATCCACTTTTCATAAAGTATGTGCACATGGTTCTGGTCGGGTATGTGCACATGGTTTGCACCGGGTGATTGCTCCGACTGGTTTTCAGTTCCGGGCAGTGACATATTCAGTTGAGTTTCCTGTGTACCCAGACCTGATTTACGGCCTTTGGCAATGATGCGCTGAATGTCGGTCTGGTCTGCTTTTTGATTCAGCACATCGTCTGCAGGGGAGTCGATACCGTGTTGTTTCAGTTCGCGGTTGTAGGTGCTGGTCAGGTTGCTGGCCGGTGCCGGTGAACCTGACAGCTTGTCGGCTAACCAGTCCGCTGTTGCAGCCGCCGCCGGTACCGGATGACCGGCTTTATGATGCTGGTGGAAGCTGGCCATGATCGGGGAAGGGGAGAAACCGACCGACTGAGAAGGCGCATATTCGTTATGCGGCTGTTTCGGTGGTGCATCCTGCATCAGTCCCATTTCTTTGTATTCGTCGGCAATGAGTCGGCCTTGTGGTGTCAGGCCGTAAGCCTTTAATGCCTGACCAATCGCACCCAGCAGGGCACCCAGTAACCAGAACATGCTTTCGAAGGTGCCGATAATGCCGAAGGCGAAGATAAACGCCGCTGCAATCGCTGATACTCCGAAGATTTTCTGAATGAACTGAATCCCCTGGAAGTGCTGTGTTTCGTCAAACTGTAATTGTTTGGCCTGATCCACCATGGCAAGGGCAGTTGACTGATTAGCCGCCGCTGTAGTCGCTGCCTGATCCTGAATCGCCTTAATCCGCGATTGTGCGGCTGCCAGGTTGCCGCGCTCTATGCGTAAGCATTTATCAACACGCGCCTGACCTTTGGAGCGGTGCCGTTCACAGGCTGCTATCTCCACCTGTGCGGTTGCCGCCGCTGCCTGCGCATCCGCTAAAGCAGGAGAGACTTGCACTGGGGCATTCGTAGCCGACTGGATAGCGCCCACGGTAGCTTTGAAGACTTCGCTTTGTTCAGAGCGGTTGCGTACAGTCTCGGCTTCCCGTTCCATGGTTTGGCTTATCTCTGAACCAAGGGCGAAGAGGATAACCACGGCTTTAGCAAAGATCATCAGACCGGATTTAATGCCGGTGGAGTATGAGAAATATTGACCAGCAGTAATCCCGCCCACCATCAGCAAGGCAATGCCGACCGCTACCCAGTTTTCAGTGCTCCACGTCTGCGGATTCCAGTTGGCACCCAGCCAGACCCCACCGACAAACATAAACGACGCGGCAAAGGCACCCGCCGCTGATACCAGATAGAAAAACTGAATCTTCGGGTGCATTCTGCGCAGCTCACCCGCTGTCTTGTTTTTCAGTAATTGTTCCGCCCATGTTTCAGGCTGTTGTTGTGTATTATCGTTATTCATTTCGATTACCTCACTCAGTACCACAAGGCCAGCATCAGCAGCCAGCCGAACACCCAGATAAAGGGCAGGTTCCAGTTCAGGAAGTGCAGCGCATACAAGCCGCCGATGTAGTTCAGGCCGATCAGGGTGTAAATCAGGTTTCCGGCCATGCCGTGAACGTCTACGCCGTGATAGGCCGCTACGGTAGACGACACTAAGGGCATGACCAGAAAGGCCACCCAGAAGGCCGCGCCCATCAGCAGCATCACGCCGCGTAACAGGTGAGTCAGGGGAAGGGTATTCATGACTGCACCCCCATCGTTAATAACGCCTGCAACGCTGCTAACCAGTAGTGCTATCGCTATTGCGTAATAAGTCAGATTGTCCGGTGGGTTTTGTCGGGGCTGCTGTTGGCGGTTTTTCCGATAGCTGCGAGTGCCGGCACCGCAATATTCACAAGTCAGATCAGCAGTCGCATTGCTGCCACAGGAACGACAACGGTAAATCATGGCTTCACCCCGGCTTTCAGTTCATTCAGCGCCGCTTGCAGGTTGTCCAGCCTGTACGGCCATCACCTCAATGGATACCTGCAAACCATTTATCATCACATTGGCATTTCGCCGCCCATGCAGTACCGCGTAACTCTTCGGCTGTGATGTGAATCTGGTTCAGCAGGTTTTCGATTTTTTCGGTATTCATGCCAGAACCTCCAGACCGCTTGGATACGGCTCAGCTCTGCCGGTGTCGGTAATATCGAAGACAAATTCTTTTAAACCGTCCTCCCTCGATAGCCAGTCGATAATCTCGGCTGCATCAATACCCTGCTCGACCAAAGTACGGAACAAGCGCCCATAGCTGTGCTTAGCCCAGTGAATTTTCTTTGATAGCAGCAAGCCCTTCTCCCTGATGAACTGTTCCCGCTGCCACTGGTGCGCCGCCTTCAGCTGGTGCATATCGGCTCTGAGCTTGTCCATAATCGCCCGTGCGCCGCTGCGACCGGCACAGAAATATTCATCAGGCCGTAACATCACATCCAGCGGGATTTCACGGCCTGAAGCCTTGCGGCTCATTTCGTGCTCTATCCTGATCCAGCCGCGGTCTATACTTTCAGGTTCCGCCATTTGTCCCAGCAGTTCCTTGCCTTTTTCGTAGATTCTCCAGAAGTCGTCTGAGCTTTTGCGGTTGCCGATGTAGGCAGTCAGGCCAGCAGGACAATGTTCAATCGGGTCATAGTTTTCCGGTGTGAGGTTGCCCACGACTAAATCCGACCAATCGCCCGCTGTGCTAAAGCTCTGTTTCATGTTGGGGTTGCGCAGGTTGTCAGACTGTAGCAGGCCAGCGTTCACGGCCTGTTTGAACAGTACCGGCACGGTGTAACCATTAGCCTTTGCATATTCGCCGGACAAGTCCAGTGCTACATCTGCCCGACTAATCCGCCATTCGTGATATTGCAGCAAGTCGAAGAGTTCCAGCCACAAGGCCGGATACTCTAATTGCAGGATTTTGCAGCCGGTGCCGGTGAGTTCCAGCAGGCCGCCACGGTTGCGGCCTTGCTCACTGGTGCCGATATTGCCCACAGTCAAATAGTCGTTATCCTTCCAGACCATAATTGACGCGGACTTGTCGTAACCATGCAGCCCTTTATCCTTCCAGCGCACATCAAGGCCAGCGTGTGCCAACAGGCCATCATCTGACAGCAGATCGTCCATGGTGCCGGTGAAAGCTGCCAGATCAGAGGTTGTTACCCGTAGCCAGTCGATGGCCGTAATCTGAAGATCAGAGCATGGTGCAGAGTTCAGAATTTTGGATTTTTCAAAGAGAGAATCATAACCCCCCGTATTACAGTACGGGGGATTGAAAGCCGCGTCCTGCCTTGCTTTCAGGCGCTCTGAAGCCGCTGCACAGCTTTCTGGAGTGAGGTTAGAGGTTTGCATGTTAGGCCACCTCCAGCACATTACGCTTGATCCAGCTCACCCATAGTCGGGCACGGACTGCATTACGCTGATTGGCCGGATAACTCATAACCCTGGCGGTCACTTCAGCCCTGACCAGTGGCAAGCGTTGTTCAAAGGTGAGCGGGGTGGTGGGGGCGTTGGTAATCGGCTTACTCATTTCTTCACCTCCACCAGCTGGCGGGAAGTCAGGTAATCCCACAGCTGTTCCATCTGTTCAAGGTTGCTTTCCGTCTGGGAGGATAGCGCGTTGATTTCCAGATAGTTGTTGGTAATGTCATGCTTTGAGCAACTCAGTTCAAAGAGGTTGCTTTGCACGGCTTTACTTTGGCTGATCAGCAAGCCCAGATGGTTAATGACTAAATCAAGGTCAGCATCAGGACGTAGTTGAAATAAGGGTTTCATGCCTGCACCTCCCCGAAAGTAGCCTCGATAAAGGCCAGCGCCGCCGCTACGGTGTCGAAGCTGGCAGAATCCAGCATCATGCCGGTGATGCGGTTTTGTGGGTCAAAGGAGAGGGAAGGGAAAGCCACGTCGAAGAACTCGCAGCGGTTCGGGTTGTTTCTGGCTCCGGCATAGCCCTGATAAATCCATGCGACCATTAAGCCGTTGTGCGTCACCAACACGCCGTTGGGTGTGGCTGCATAGCTCAGGTCGGATTCTGGGAAGTGTGCGCCGATAATGGCCGGTGCGCGCAGGGGTTGCGCGGTTTTTGGGCGTGATTCGCCCGCGTTCAGTGCGGTTTGCATACCGTGTTACTCCTATATTTTGCGAATTGGCACAAATAGCCGGGTACTCGCACCACTATAGGAGTGGTCTGCATTATTTCCGCCGGGGCGGTGTTGTAGTCCTGCAGATACCCGACGAAAAACCGCCGATATGCAGTCTACAGGCATAAAAAAACCGCCTGACTGATGGGCGGTGTTTGCCGCCTATATGGGATGCGATACCCGATTCAATTTGTATTTTTAGGATACGCCGGGTGGTGTGGGAAAATCAAGCGGTTTTGACGAAGGGGGCGTTACCGGAAAATTTGGTAATGGTTTTGCATGCGGGAATTTCCCTTATGTAAAAGTGGTTCCGGCTCACTTATTGCGGGATTGTCCCGTATTTGAATTTCGCCGTTTTAAACGGCAAAACCCCCGATTTCGGGGTATTTGGCAAAGTGTGATTTTCTCACTTCGCCGGTCTGGCTTCCGTACCGTCCAGATGGTACCGCCCGCCGCTGGCCTTCAGGTTGCGCTGATAACGTTCATCAGCCGTATGCTGCCTCAGCAGCCTTTGCACTACCCGTTTGCTGGCAGACAGCTGATGTTTAGCAATGTGCCGGAATATCTCTTTTTCAATGCCGATCATTAACGGCTGGAAGTTCAGCCAGACCGGAAAAGCGTTCAGGCTGGCGTTGAGGTTATCAAGGCGAATGTCTGAGGGTGAGATTACCGGTTTTTTCGGTGCCGGTGATGTTCGTTTTTTCTTTGGTTTGGGTTGTGGGGGCGCTTTCGTGGTGCTCAGCTTTGCCGCTGGCAGGTCATCACGCCGGATAATGCGCTTACGGCTGCGTGTGCGGCTCTGGGTGGCGTTGTCGGCTGGTGTGGGTGTGTCTGCCTTTGGTTTCAGGGAAAGGCGGCGCGGCGCGTTGCCTTGCGTTTGGGTGGCTGGTACGTCTGCCGGTGGTGTTGGCTTGCGGGTCATATCAAAGTCACTCGATCAGGTATCAAGATTTTCCAGATCAGGCACATCAGGCCGGTCTGGTGTTGTCAGTCGGTAGGGTAGCAGATTATCAATATCAGTATTGGCTGATGTGTTGTTGTTGCCCCCCCTCTATGGGAACTCATGATAGAGAAAACATGCGGTGTAAGCGCCCCTACTCTGAGGATGCTGTAAAGTACCTACGTTTTTAATATCAATGACTTACGTCCCTATACCCCCCCCCCTGTTTCTGTGATTCGCAAAACTTACATGAGGTCGCGGTCTACATGGTATAGGCGCTCAGAGATTCAGACCCGCCCTGCCCCTGTACCTGATCCGCGTTCGGTGCCGGTGATACCCGGCAAAAACCAGAAAGCCGCGAAAATGCCGTTTTTGTGTAAAATGGACTTAAGTTATTGATTTATAAGGCCGTATTCATAACACTGGGTTTTGTAATCTATGTAAAATGAACGTAAGTGATTGATTTTAAAGGTCGGATTCATAACATGGATTTTTGCAGCTTTTGTAAGACTACCCTCTGAATGACTCATTGACGGGTAAAAGGCTGGTGTTCGGGGTGGGAATGATCAGGATTGCACGGCCTGTGCAGGTTTGCCGGGATGATTCAAAATCTGTTTATAGATTTTTAATGCACCTCACCCCTCCCTATCTCTCTATATCTATAGATTAACGGGCTTCCTTTTCTATTAGTAGCATCTATACCCATATAATGTCAAAGAATAGTTTCTCCAGATACAACAAAGCCACCCGTTAAGAGTGGCTTATGTCAGTGCTTTGGGTGGCTCAGTCCCAGTCTATAAACCCTTCCGCACCCTGTTGTATCCAGATGTTGGCCGACCGTCTGCCGCTGTTATCGGCCTGATTCGGGTGTGGTGCCCGCTGTGCTGCCCTCTCCCAGCGTTGCCGGTACTCCAGCAATAAACCATAGCGGATATGCTCAGGCAGCTGTAACGCTGCCATGAAGCCATGTAAATAAGCCCTGTCTTCCGGTAGCAGTCGCAGCCCTGCCACAGCATTAAACGGGTCAGAACGCGCCGCCTGTGCCTGTAGCTCAGGCGGGTAACGGATATGCAGCTTACGCCGGTAATCGCTCAGCTCAGGCCGATCAGGTTCCGCCCTGCCCGACCAGTTAAAGAAGTCATCCTCAGCACTCACAAGCCCGCCTCCACAATGCGCGGATTGACCACTACATAAGGTCGTGGTGCGTCGTGCTGCCACTCCAGCAGGTGGCCAGCGTCCAGTAGCTCCATAATCACCGGCTTAACCGTCTTGCTGTCCTGCACAGCTTTGGGGGAGAGTCGGGTGATGATGTGGCGTTCGGTCACTTCCTGCCAGCCTGCCACGCCGGATAACTTGCGCTCACGAACAAAACGCGCGATACGCTTAGCCACATTACCGGCATGAACATAATGCTCCGGTAGTTCCAGCCGGTAGCGGAAGCGTTTAGTTTCTGACAGGTGCCACTTCACAATATTGCAGGCAGATACCACATGCCGCTCTTCAATCTCACCCTCCAGACCGTTTTCAAATACATGGAAGATCGCAGCCAGCCGCGCCGCATTTTCCGCCGCCCGCGCCGCTGCCGACCGGATGAACTCAGAATAGCCGCCCGGTGCCAGTGAGGTTTCAATGTGGTTGTAGAACTCCACCCAGTAAGCCAGTGCCTCCTCCGACATATCCAGCAGTTTACGATTCAGGTTGCCCTCTTTGGTCATCTGTTCCGGTAACATGGCCAGCAGTTCATAGGCACGTTGGTTGAACTCATCCAGTGCCGGAGTTTCCAGCATGGTATTGTTTTCTTCCTCGATACTACCCAGCAGGCGGGTGCCCTGTGTAGTGTCGGGTGCAGCCATCAGGACACGCGGTAAGAATCCTGAATCCCATGCGGTACTCCCCTGCTTTTTGCACCATTCCTGAAATACTTGCGGCTGTACCGATACCGATAAGGTAAGCGCGATATTGTTCAGCATGGCGGAACCATCGCCCGAACGGGACACATCTATCGCTTCATCACTGTAGGCGCTGTTGCATTTCGCCATGAAGTTAGAGCCGTTACCGTTCTGGAAGGCCACACTGCCGAAGAATTGCGCCCCCTCAGCAGTCAGGATGCCGATAACAGGAAAGTTTTTCAGGCTCTTCACCAGTGCCTCAACCGTGATATCAGAGTGCCTTATACGTGGTATAGGCGGCTTTTTAGGTTCCTCGCTATACAGCTGGCGTAGTTCCTGCCGGATCGCATCACGCGCCGCTGTATCCTCCGGTGCATCTTTCACCTGTTTCTGCAGGCGCATTTCACAGCCTTTTATCTGTGCCTTCCACGCCGCCGCATCCGCTTCGTAATCGGCCTGCTTTTGCTCCAGCAATGCCAGCTGTTCAGCTACCCACTTTTCAGCAAAGGGCATGAACAGCTTTTCGCCGCTGCTTTTACGTTCACCTGATTCAGCCTCGACCAGCATCATCAGCCCCACCGGCATAACCAGCTTTTTCAGCGCACGTACCTTGACCAGACCTTGGACGGCAATAGAAGCCGCCGCAATCGCTGAACAGGCCAACATCGGGTACGGTGATTTTATAATGCTCTGCGCTTCATTCGCCGCCGCGCGGAACAAGTCCGGCAGGTCATCCATGGGGTAAGGTTTTGCTGACACTTCACCGACAATGTTCTGAATCGGTGGGTAATCCGGCTGCTGTGCCGGTGAAAATTCGACAATCTCAGCCATGGTTCAGCCCTCCCCGCTGGCGTTCGTACATCACCAGATCATTCACATCAGAAAGCCCTTGCGGTGCATCAGGTGGGAATAATGGCTTGTATAACGCTATTTGCGGATGGCGCTGCTGTACGGCTTTGGCGTATTCAATGCCGGGATTCTTGCCAATCTTTTCAGCGGTTGCGCGGTCATCATCTGCGCAGAGTTTCACCTCGACCGCCGGATATTTCTGCATAATGATTTCAGTCACTTTCAGCAGATTTCCCGCTGTAAAAGCGACTACCACCACATCGCCGGTTAGCTGGCACAGGCTAACGCCGGTTGCGTAGCCCTCAGCAATCCAGATGCGATTTACCGCGCTCAGGTCTTCACCGATGGCCATGCACAGGCCGCTGGTCTGGCTGCCCTTCAGGGGGCGTTTAAAACCGCGCTCATCAATCAGGTACAGCGACATAATGCCCTGATACGGGTTAATCATTGGCAGCACTAACACATCACGCTTATGGGAAATAAACCTGCGGATATTCAGCGCCGGAACCTGTTTCTTCAGCAGATACGGGTGAGGTTTTTCCCATTGCTCCGGGCGAAGGCACTTATGCCAGATACGCCGCGCCGCTGCTGACAACATGCGGTGTTTACGTGCCGACCGTTCCGCCCGCTGGCGTTCGTGTTCAACCCGCTGGCGTTGTGCGGCTGCTTTCTCTTCAGCAGTCATCAGCGCACGTTTGCCGGTGCGGGTGCTGCCGGTTTTGGTGGTGCCGGTGCGATGGTCTTTGATGATGAAAACGTAGCAATCACCCTTGTCAATCACTTTCAGGGCACAGCTTTTATCTTTGGCTTTGCCTGTGCTGCTGTAGCGTAGCCAGCGCCCGACCTTGGATAAGATCAGGTGCCGGGGTGGTGCTGCTCCGGTTGCGTCGATACATGATTTTTCAATTAAATCAATCGGGTCTGTTGTTGCCGGTGGCTGATTCGCGTTATGCTTAGGACTGTCAACGCCGCCCGACGTAGACGCTTTAACAAAAGCCGCGCCCCCATGACGCGGCTTTTTCATTTCCGGATTATTCCCCATAAATCACCTCTGCACGACGTTCAGCCTGTTTCAGCAACTTATAGCGGGCAATTTCCTGCACCAGCATTTCAACGCCGATGGTCAGTTTTTCCATGCCTTCATCGCCGCCGGTTTTATAGCCGTTCAGCACAATTTTCACGCCGGTTTCCAGCTTGCTTTTTAACGTTGCCGGACTATGAGCAATAACAATATCGTGAAAAATGGCTTTCTGTTTTTCAGTTAATTCAGGCATTGGCCACCTCCTGCAGCTCGACCAGCTCAGGGAAGGCGGCCAGAATTTCACGCTCAATGAAGTATCTGCGCGGATTGCCTGATTTGCCGGTGGGTGATAAATCAATCTGAGTCAGGTCAGGGTTTTTGGTGATGTGCTGCCACCCCCAGGCTGCACTACGATCCAACAATTCACAGCAGCCGGAAAACGACAGGATTTTGTCAGCATTGTGGATGGTTCCCGCAGGCACTGATGCGCCGTTACGGGTTGCGCGATTGTTCAGCCACGCAAAAAAATCGGCTGACTCAAAGTAATTGGTACGTCCGATTCGCTCAGGTGTTGGAAATACGGGGTCATCTTTTTGGTATCGGTTAACCGTATGAGTGGAAACCGGTATGATGCCGGTTAGTGTTTGACTTGATAGTTTCATTAGCAGTTCCTCATATCATTAATTGAACTGCTAACAATTAAACGCCACACCCTATGTGGGGGCGCAATGTAGGGTGTGTGGTGGATTTACTGCTTTTGATGTGGTGGATTTATAATTTTATTGTATTGTGCTCACTTCCCAGCAAGTCATCAGCCGCAAGCTCTTTATACCTATCCTCAAATACAGCAATACTAATATTGTATTTGTTCTTTAAATAGCGCCCGATGCTGGCCTTTTCTCCTTTAGGAAGGGACAGCGGATCAGGAATACAGCGCCGCCTGACTTCTTCCATGATTATTTCACGCTGCAAGGCCGGATTGCCCGCCGGTTTTATGTCCTCCTTATCCATCGCTCTTTCATGCCTGCTAACACCTTCTGTTTGCAATTTTTGCGCCTGAAGATTTTTTATCCTTTCTTCAAGTTCTTGCTCCTTTAAATCGGCTATTCTCTGCTCCTGCTCTTTTTTCTTCATGGCTTCATAAGCTTCAGCCCCCATGTTGTTACGCTTATAAATTTCATGGACATTAATGCCTTCCAGCGTCATTTGTTGGACATATCCAAACATCTGACGCTCAAATGCTTTTAAATCCTTGCCGTAGGTAAAAACATTCTTATCATCAGAGGTGTCTTTACCCTCTTCAATGTAGAAACTCAGTTCCTTGCTTTCTTGGTAGCCATTAACTAAATGTTTAAGCAGCGCAACTTGTGTCGATGTTTTTTTCTCGCTCCTGATTCTTGCCGGTAGTTGTTCAAAGAAATGGCAAAACCATCTTTTACGGATTGCTGACATATAAACCCGTTCATTATCTTCTATAACGGGTGGCCGCATATTCCCCATGCTGTACACCTTCACTGTGTACCTTCACAAAAAAACCATCAGGAAAAGCCGGTGTGAAGGTATCCGGCTTTTTCGGGAGCTACCCTATTCCTGACGTGTAACTATTATGCCTGTTTTCGCTGCCAGATCGGTATCACATCCGCCCCCGCTTTCAGCCCGTCCAGATAATTCGCCCATTCCTGCATCATGCTTTTACGCTCTTCCAGATAATCAGAGCGGTTATAAGCCGCCCTCACCTCGTTTTGCTCAGCATGACCTAACGCCGCTTCGATCACATCCGACCGATAGCCCATGGTATTAAGGCAGGTGGAAGCCATGCCCCTGTAGCCGTGCGCGGTCATTTCATCATTGGCATACCCCATTGTCCTAAGTGCCACCCTGACAGCATTGTTACTGATTGGCGTTGTCTTGCCTCTGGGACTGGGAAATAAATATTGTCCGCTGCCGGTGTACTGGTGCAGCTCAGCCAGCAATGAAACCGCCTGACGCGGTAGCGGAATAATCAGCGCATCTGCTGCCCTGTTCGCTGCCTTAATGTGGGTCGGTAACTTGCGCCGTGCTGCCGGTAGCGTCCAGACTGCTTTGTTAAGGTCAATCTCCGACCACTCACCACAGCGCAACTCAGAAGGCCGGAGAAACAGCAGGGGCGATAGTTTCAGCGCATACTTCACCGACACATTGCCCTGATAAGCGTCTGTAGCCCGTAGCAGATCAGCAATGCCCGCCGGATCAGTAATAGCCGAAAAATGCCGTTTCACATTTTTGGGAAGGATCAGCTGCAGGTTAATATCTTTTGCAGGGTTGCGCTCAGTCCGGCCATGCGCTACCGCATAATCAAACACCTGCTGTATGAACTCTTTCACCCGCCTTGCTGCATCCAGTGCCCCACGACTGGCCACCCTCTTAATGACAGGTATTATTTCCGGTGCAGTCAGTGTGCCCGCTTCACGACTGCCGATAACAGGGTAAACATCACGCCTCAGATATGAAATTGCCCGTATGGATGTCGATTCTGCCACCCTGCCCTTATATTCAGAAAACCACTCTTCAGCGATACATTCAAAGCTGTTTATATTGCTCTGCCGTTTCTGAATCTGCTTTTGTGCTGAAGGGTCTATGCCATCACTGACTTTCTGCTTTGCCTGATCCCTGATTTTTCTGGCCTCACTCAGACCAACATCAGGATAGGTTCCGATAGTAAACGTTTTTTCCGGCTTGATTAGCCTGCCCTGTTTATCAGGTTTCGGGACTCCGAACTTATAGCGGTATCGCCATACCCTGCTACCCGTAGTCAGCACCTCGCAGTACAGCCCGCCGCCGTCCTGTAGCTTGTACGGCTTGTCTTGCGGTTTTGCGTGTCTGACCTCCGGGTCGGTCAATTTGTCTTTCTGATATTTCTTCATAGCGGGTATGGCCTGTGTGGGTATGGCGGCATACCCGCTAATATACCCACTTTCAAAGTTGATACCCACTTATTTTAGTAGCTAAGCAGCTACCTATAAAACGCCTGAAACCCTTACCCTGAAACGAAAACAGGCCGCTAAAAAGCGACCTGTCATATATAAGTGGTGGCTACACCGGGATTCGAACCTGGGACCCCATGATTATGAGTCATGTGCTCTAACCAACTGAGCTATGTAGCCAAAAGAGGCGTGCATATTAGCGTCACGACCCTGTACTGTCAACCTGAATTAAACATTAAATCGGAAGTGAACAACATCCCCTTCCTGCAACAGATAGTCCTTACCTTCCAGACGCCACTTACCGGCATCTTTGGCACCCTGCTCGCCGTTACAGGCAACAAAATCATCATAGGCAGTCACTTCAGCACGGATAAAACCACGTTCAAAATCGGTATGAATCCGGCCCGCACCATTCGGCGCTGTTGCCCCTTTTTTTACTGTCCAGGCACGAACTTCCTTGACGCCCGCCGTAAAGAAGGTCTGCAAACCCAGCAACTCATATCCGGCACGGATCACACGATTCAGCCCCGGCTCTTCCTGGCCGATACCTTCCAGAAACTCTGCCTGATCCTCCTCATCCAATTGAGAAATTTCAGACTCCAGTTCTGCACAAACCGGCACCACCTCAGCGCCTTCCTTAGCAGCTACCTCACGCACAGCATCCAGATAAGGGTTATCTTCAAAGCCATCTTCATTCACATTCGCAATGAACAAAATCGGCTTAATAGTGATTAAGTGTAATTCACGAACCAGTTTACGTTCATCCGCATCCAGCTCCAGCGTCCGCGCACTGTACCCTTCCGCCAGGTGCGCCAGCAAACGCTCGGCTACCGCTTTCTGAGCCAGCATTTCCTTATTACCGGACTTGGATGCCTTGGCCAGACGGGCCACCGCTTTTTCTGCAGTATCCAGATCAGCCAGCACCAGCTCAGTGTTGATAATATCAATGTCATAAACCGGATCAATTTTCCCGGCCACATGCACAATGTCATCATTATCAAAGCAACGCACCACCTGCGCGATGGCATCGGTTTCACGGATATGCGCCAGAAACTTATTCCCCAGCCCCTCACCTTTTGAGGCGCCTTCCACCAAACCGGCAATATCCACAAACTCCATGGTGGTCGGCAAAATCCGCTCAGGCTTGACAATACCGGACAATACCTTCAGGCGCTCATCGGGCACCGGAACAATACCTACATTCGGCTCAATCGTACAAAACGGATAGTTTGCCGCTTCGATACCTGCCTTGGTCAAGGCGTTAAAAAGTGTCGACTTCCCCACATTCGGCAAACCAACAATGCCACACTTAAATCCCATATTATCCCTGCCTGCGATGCAAATCGTTCATCGCTTTTTGTGTTTCTCCGCTGACAATCCGCTCAACCTGATCCGCTGCGTCATAAATACCGCGCATAATCAGATCTTCATCGCCGCGTGACGGCGTGCCCAGCACATAATTGACGACCAGACTGCTATCACCCGGATGCCCGATACCGATCCGTAAACGCCAGTAGTCTTTACCGATCTGCGCATGAATATCCCGCAGGCCGTTATGCCCGCCATGACCGCCACCTTTTTTCAGACGCATTTCACCTGGCGCAATATCCAGCTCATCATGAGCCACCAGTATTTCTTCAGCGGGAATACGGAAGAAAGAAGACAACTGCTGCACTGCCAGACCGCTACGATTCATAAAAATCATCGGCTTCAGTAGCCAGACAGTATTTCCGGCAATCTCAACCTTGCAGGCCTCACCGGAAAAACGCTTTTCCGGCAGGAAACGACCATTGAAACGATTTGCCAGCTCATCAACAAACCAAAACCCGGCATTGTGCCGGGTTTTGTCGTATTTACTGCCCGGATTACCCAGACCTGTAATTAACCGGATGGTATCTGCCATCGGAATACTCTGTTACCTTAATGAATAGCAGCCAGCGCCTGATCGTGATCTTCACCCAATGCCAGTTGTGGCAGAGAGACACCTTCCGGCAGTTTCAGGTCAGAAAGATGCACAATGCCGCCCTTCTCCACGTCCATCATATCTACTTCAATGAACTGAGGAAGATCTTTCGGCAGACAGGCAACTTCCACTTCATTCATGATATGGCTGACTTTACCACCATGGGTTTTAACCGCCGGCGCAACCGCTTCATTAATAAAGTGCAGCGGAACATTCACGTGCAGCTCCTGATCTTCCTTGATGCGCTGCAGGTCAGCATGCAGAATGATTGGTTTGGCAGGGTGGCGCTGCAGGTCACGCAGAATCGCCAGCTCTTTTTTATCACCGAAATCAATAGTGATAATCTGTGAGTAAAAAGCCTCTTCTTCAAGGTTACGGATCAGCTGATTATGCTTCAGCGTAATTGACTGAGCGTCTTTACCCGCACCATAAATAACTGCAGGAACTTTGTTCTCGCGACGCAGGCGGCGGCTCGCACCCTTTCCCTGCTCACTACGGGCTTCAGCCTGCAATGAATATTCTTTTGCCATAAAGCTTATCTCCAAAATAAATAAAAGCCACCGTCCCGCGACCAGGTTCGGTGGTCAAACAATCATTTCTGTATCAGACTTTCTCAAACAGAGAGCTGACCGAGTCATCGCGGTTAATGCGCAGAATCGTCTTTGCCAGGATGCCTGCAACAGAAAGCTGGCGGATTCTACCACATTTCAGCGCATTTGCACGCAATGGAATCGTATCAGTGACCACAACCTCATCCAGCATGGAATTTTCGATATTCTCCACCGCTTTACCGGAAAAAACCGCGTGTGTTGCATAAGCACAGACGCTCAGCGCACCGCGCCCTTTCAAAGCTTCTGCTGCATTACACAAAGTTCCGCCGGTATCAATCAGGTCATCAATCAGCACACAGTGCCGGCCTTCCACCTCACCGATAATATTCATTACCTCGGCTTTGTTGGGCTCCGGACGGCGCTTATCAATAATCGCCAGATCGACATCGCCTAATGACTTGGACAGGGCTCTGGCACGAACCACACCACCGACATCAGGTGAAACCACAATCAGATTATCCAGCTGCTTGGACAGCACATCATCACGCAACACGCCGGAAGCGTAGATATTATCTACCGGAACATCGAAGTAGCCTTGCACCTGATCCGAGTGTAAATCAATCGTCAGCACACGATCAACATGACCGGTTGCGATCATATCTGCCACCAGCTTGGCCGAAATAGGAACCCGGCGTGAGCGCACCCGGCGATCCTGACGCGCATAACCATAATAAGGTATGACTGCCGTAATCCGGCCTGCAGATGCACGATATAAGGCATCTGACATAACCAGCAGTTCCATTATATTATCGTTGGTGGGGGCACAGGTGGGCTGGACTATAAAGACATCGCGACCACGGACATTTTCCATGATTTCAACATGCGCTTCGCCATCGCTGAAACGCTCTGCTTTAACTTCACCAAGGGAAATACCGAGATGGTCGACGACTTTACGGGCTAGTTCAGGGTTGGCATTACCCGTGAATACCATCATTCTATCGTCAGACATGAATTGCTCGTATTGAGTAGATGGCTGGGCCGGTAGGACTCGAACCTACGAATGCCGGGATCAAAACCCGGTGCCTTACCACTTGGCGACGGCCCATCTAAAAAAGTTGTTCAGACAGTTTTTACAATATTATCTAACTTTTTATGCAAAGGTGATATGGAATCACTTAGTGCAACAAAGCCTGACCATTGCTCAGGTAGTTTGTTTAAAACCTGCCGGGCCTGACCTTCACTATCAAACTCAGCAAATAAACAGGCACCTGACCCTGTCATTTTTACTACTGCAAAACCTGATAGCCAGCGAAACGCATTATCGACTTCAGGGTATGCTTTTCTTACCACAGATTCGAACACATTTTGTGTCTGCCCTGCGAGAAAGGTCGCTATTGTGATGGGTCGGAGGTCACGTGTCAAGCCTTCGCTTGCGAAAATTTTTGCGGTTGAAACATGTACTCCGGGGTGCACTACCAGGTAGCATTTTTCATCCAGACCGACAAACTCCAGCTGCTCTCCCACACCCTCAGCCCAGGCTGCACGACCATAAATAAACACCGGCACATCAGCCCCCAAACGTAGCCCGGTTGCCGCCAGAGACTGCTCACTCAGCCCCAGCCCCCAAAGCAGATTCAACCCCAGCAAGGTGGTGGCTGCATCAGAGCTACCACCACCCAAACCGCCCCCCATGGGCAGACGCTTGAGGACTTTTATATCGGCACCGAGCCGACAAGCGGTTTCTGTTTGCAGAAGCTTTGCCGCTTTCACCACCAGGTCATCCTGCTCCGGAATACCCTCTCCGCCCTGCGAGCGTGAAATCACACCATCTTCACGCAGAGTCAGCGTTATCTCATCGCAATAGTTCAGGAACTGAAACAGGGTCTGGAGCAGATGGTAACCATCTGCCCGCCGACCGGTAATATGCAGAAAATGATTGATCTTTGCCGGAGCCGGCAAAGTTAAGGTACTCAGAAGCGGGTCTGCCACTGTTTTGCCACTACTTTAGCCTTCGCACGCTCTGCCGCTTTTTCCAGCGTCATTTTGGTTGGCAAAGCATTACCACCGTTATCCTTATAAGCAGTGTAATCGACTACCCAACCGCCCTGTTGCAAGCGCAACGGACGCCCCGAACGATCCAGCTTCACGTCTTCAACCGGTTTATCAGGCGCAGGAATGCCCCTGGCCCAGTAGCGCATATCATTTAACGGGAACTTCAGTTTTAACTGGCGCTCCAGCAACCGTTCCGCATCAGTATCCCGGTAACTTTTTCCGTCTGCCGCCTTCAGTACCACCTGTGAGCCGGTCTCACGAATATTGGCCATCACAGCACCGGTGAGTGGATTAATAATATCCATCAATGACTCACCACCGGCCTTTTCTGTCCATTTCATTCCGAAAGACCAGCTTTGTCCGCGCAGCTGCAAGCCAACCCGCCCATCCATCTTCCACTCTTTCATACGGGAAAAAGTACGCTGACGATTCTGCCAGGCGGCTTCAGGCGTACTCGCCACCGCAGCTGTTGGTGTTGTGCTGCCGGGTTTTGCATTATTTTGCGTACAGCCGACAATACTGAGGGCGCACAACAGTAAAATTCCGTTTTTCATCCACTAATTCCTTGTATTAATTGTCCATGGTAAAGATAGTACATCTTACGCTTTGTGCAGTATCTGCAGACCAAAACACTAAAATCATTCAGAAAGTCCGATCAGGCGCTCCCTGAGTTCGGACAGCCTTTTATCATCCGGATACTCTGCCAGCATTTCTTTCAGCAGCTTCCCTGCCTCATCGCCCTTTCCCTGCCGTGATAATACTTCAATCAAATGACTGGCCACTTCCGGATCCGGCATCTTGTCAAAAGCATCACGCAGATACTTTTCCGCCTCCTCTAACTCACCCAGCTTGAATAATATCCAACCCATACTATCGAGTGTTGCCGGACTGGAGGGATTAATTTCCAGCGACTTAGTGATTAACGCTTTTGCTTCCTGATAACGCTCAGTACTGACTGTGAGCATATAGCCCAGTGCATTCAATGCGTCCGCATCTTCCTCATCATTACGGATGATTTCACGCAGATCTTTTTCTGCCTGCTCAGTATTCCCCATACTGTCGTAACTCAGTGAACGGGCATACAGCACATCCCGCGGGCTGATGCCAAACTCTTCCGCACTGTTAAATACCCCGATCGCCTCCTGGTAACGGCCCGCATCATGTAACAGCTGCCCATCGGCCATCATCAGGGCCAGCTTACGGGCCGGAACCAGAGTATCTTCCAGTTTTTCTTTCAGCCATGTCCGCGCTGCTTCCAGACCTTTTTCACGCTTAAGTAAAAAGGATTTACGTCCGATCGACTCTTTTGCAAAATCACCATTCAGCGCATCATCATAAGCGGCCAGCGCATCATCCAGACGCTCCTGCCCTTCGTAAATCTGCCCCAGAAAATAACTGGCCTCATGCTTGCGCTCCGGAATTTTCAGCAGCTTGTTCATCAGCGGCTCGGCAAAGGCATACTCTTTTTGCTCCAGATACAACAAACCCAGCGTGTAAAGAATATCTGCATTATCCGGCTGCTCTGCATAAAGCTGTTTAAAAATCGGGCGCGCCTCCTCTCGGCGGTCAGCCATGATCAACATACGTGCGTATTCCAGCTTCAGCTCCTGATCATCGGTATCTTTGATCATCGGCTTCAACACATCAGCAGCGTCACTGTTCCGTTTCAAACCCAGCAAAGCACGGGCACGCAGTTTCAGCGCCTGCTCCTGCTGTGACTCATTTCCCTCTTTTTGTACAGCATCAGCAGCTTTCAGCGCCTCTTCAAACTTACCGGAATTCACGGCCAGCGTGGTGACAACCAGACTAGCCTTTGGAGAGTTATCTATCTTATCGGCATAACGCTGAAAAATTTCATAGGCATGATCCACACCCGCCTCCAGCGCCAGCAAAGACACAATAAACTCAAAACCATGCCCTTCTTTCTTTTCGATATGGTCACGCACCCAAACCACATCATCAATCGCCTCGTCGTACTCCCCCAGTCGTGAGCGCAACAATAAACGATACTGACGAGCCTCAACGGATTCCGGTTCCAGCTCAATCCAGCGGGTCAGTAATTTTTGTGCCAGCTCCGACTCTTCCGCCTGAATAGCGGCCTCAGTGGCACGACGTACCAGTTTAGGGTCATCACTGCGTGATGCAACGGCAGCATAATGCTGGGCAGCCTGTTTCAGCATGCCTTCATTGATCATCATTTCTGCAGCCATCGAATGGTACATATTATAACTGAGATCAGATGTAAAATTCTGGGGCGATGAGGCAAGCGGCGGATCAGCAAAGGTACTGCCGCCAACCGTACAACCCGCAACAAATAAAGCAGCGGAAAGGGTTGCCAAACGATGTGAAATTGTTTTCCCGGTCATAAACTGTGTCTCCGGCATTTGCCAATGCCTGCATTGCTGATCAATGGAAGGTGTAAAAATAAGAAGTCAAGAGCCTGTGGCCGTGAATCGCAGTACCTTTCCCCGTAGTTTCATACTCCCGAAACATTGGACAAAAGACACTGAACAACTGAAAACCTGTGCCATACGGCTTATATTCATAAATTACCTTGTAATCCTTTATAACGTATCAGAAAATCCGCCATTCTTAAAATTTATTGTATGCTTGGTGACAAGCTTTGAGTCTCAATTTCTGAATGTCTATATTTGTCGTAGGTATAAATCATAAAACAGCTCCCGTATCCATACGTGAACAGGTTGCCTTTTCACCGGATAACATTGCTGAAGCGCTGCAATCAGCAAGCTCGCTGGTACGTGAAAATATGATTTTATCTACCTGCAACCGCACTGAACTCTACGCGGTTGCGCAGGATGAACAGGCCGTTGAAAAGATAGTCCATTGGCTGGCAGATTTCCACAAAATTCCGGTCAGTCAGCTCACTCCATACATTTTCAGCTACCAACAGGAAGAGGCTATCCGCCACGCACTAAGGGTTGCCTGCGGACTGGACTCGTTAGTATTGGGCGAGCCACAAATTCTCGGCCAGCTGAAAACCGCACTGCAGGATGCCAGCAATGCCAGAACCACCAGTGGCCAGCTGAACCGCCTGATGCAGCACGCATTTACCACGGCAAAAAAGGTACGCACCCACACCAATATCGGCTCTAATCCGGTCTCTGTGGCCTTTGCTGCAGTGAGCCTGGCCAGACAGATATTCAGCCATCTGCATGAACAAACCGCTCTGCTGGTCGGAGCCGGTGAAACCATTGAGCTGGTTGGCCGTCACCTTAGCACCAATAATATCGGCAATATTATTGTCGCCAACCGCAATGTGGAAAAAGCCGTGCAACTGGCCCGTCAGTACAATGGCACCGGCATCGGCTTACCCACCATCGGTGAATATCTGCCACAGGCAGACATTGTTATCTCCTCCACGGCTGCGCCGCTGCCGATCATTGGGAAAGGCATGGTGGAACGGGCCTTAAAAATCCGCAAACACCGCCCGATGTTTATGGTCGACATTGCTGTACCGCGTGATATCGAGTCCGAAGTCGATACGCTTGACGATGTTTACCTCTACACGGTGGACGACCTGCAATCAGTGATTGAAGAAAACCTTGAGTCACGCCGCTCTGCCGCCGCACAGGCGGAAAGCATGGTCAATGCTGAGGTGGAAACCTTTATGAGCTGGTTGCGGGCTCAGGGTCAGCAGGGCATCATCCGCGAATACCGCCAGCAGAATGACCGGATTCGGGATGAGGTGCTGGAAAAGGCTCAAAAGATGCTGCACAACAAACCACCTGAAGAAGTTCTCCAATTCCTGGCGCATACACTGAGCAATAAACTGTCACATGCACCCACCCATGCCATGAATCAGGCCGCCAGAGAAGGAAACAGCGAATTATTAGCCAATGCCATTACCCTGTTTAATCTGAATAACAACTCTGCCGGGAACACACCGTGAAAGCTTCAATCCTTAGCAAACTGGAACACCTGACTGAACGCTACGAAGAAATTGCGCAACTGCTCGGTGAAAGTGACGTTATTGCCGACCAGAACCAATTCCGCAAACTGTCTATCGAATACAGCCAGCTGGAACCTGTAGCGCTGGGTTTCCGCGACTATCAGCAAACCCTGGAAGACATGGAAACTGCACAGGAAATGCTTGCCGATCCGGAAATGAAAGAAATGGCAGAGGAAGAACTGCTGGCAGCAAAAGACAAACTGGCAGAACAGGAGCTCTCCCTGCAAAAAGCACTACTCCCCAAAGACCCGCATGATAACAGCAATATCTTTCTCGAAGTCCGTGCCGGTACCGGCGGCGATGAGGCGGCCATTTTTGCCGGTGACTTATTCCGCATGTATTCGCGCTATGCTGAGCAAATGCGCTGGCAGATTGAAATCATCAGCCAGAATGAAGGTGAGCATGGCGGCTATAAAGAAATCATTGCCCGTATTATCGGCAATAACGTTTACTCACGGCTGAAGTTTGAGTCCGGTGCCCATCGCGTGCAGCGGGTTCCGGAAACCGAATCCCAGGGCCGTATACATACTTCAGCGGCCACCGTGGCGATCATGCCGGAAGCAGATGAGGTGGAAGCCAAAGAAATCAATGCAGGCGACCTGCGGGTAGATACTTACCGTGCGTCCGGTGCTGGTGGTCAGCACGTCAATAAAACAGACTCTGCCATCCGCCTGACTCACCTGCCCACCGGGATAGTGGTGGAATGTCAGGATGAACGCTCACAACACAAAAATCGTGCCCGCGCCATGTCATTATTACAGGCCAAACTGCTGGAAATGGAGCGCCAGCAACAGGCATCCGAACAGGCGGAAACACGGCGCAATCTGGTCGGTTCCGGCGACCGCTCCGAGCGTATCCGTACCTATAATTTCCCGCAGGGACGGGTTACCGACCACCGGATTAACCTGACCCTGTACAAGCTGGATGACATTATTGCCGGTAATCTGGATCAGGTGATTGAGCCCTTGATCAACGAATATCAGGCGGATCAGCTCACGGCACTGGCAGAAGAATAACAGCCATGCAGATAAAAGATCTGCTGCATCAGGCGACCCAACAACTGGCTGCGATATCTGATAGTGCACGGCTGGATGCTGAGTTGCTGTTATGCCACTGCCTGAATAAATCACGCAGCTACCTGTTCACCTGGCCGGAAGCAGAGCCGGATCAGCAACAACAGGATTGCTTTCAGGATGTACTGCAACAGCGTCTGTCCGGCCAACCGGTGGCTTACCTGTTGGGCTACCGTGATTTCTGGAACCTGACGCTTAAAGTCACCCCGGACACCCTCATTCCCCGCCCGGAAACCGAATTACTGGTAGAAACGGCACTGGAATTACTGACCAGAAAGTCATCACCCCGGATTCTGGAGCTGGGTACCGGCAGCGGCGCCATCGCAATTGCTCTAGCCCGCGACCTGCCATCCGCCAATATCACCGCTTGCGATATATCCGCCGCCGCCCTGCAGGTGGCACAGGAAAATGCCCGCTCCTATCAGCTGGAGAACATCAGCTTCCTGCACTCGGACTGGTTCAGTCATATCCCGGCCCGGCCTGCTTTTGACCTGATCCTCTCCAATCCACCGTATATTGCTGCAGATGATCCGCACTTAACACAGGGCGACATCCGCTTTGAACCGCCGGATGCGCTAGCCTCCGGAGCAGACGGACTGGATGATATTCGCCTGCTGATCAGCCAATCCCCCGCCTTTCTCCAAGCCGGTGGGGTACTGATGTTTGAACATGGTTATGATCAGGGACAGGAAACGGTAAAACTGATGCAGGCAGCGGGCTTTAATGACGCCCACTGCCGCAAGGATCTGGCCGGGCATGACCGCATTACGCTCGGCCATGCTCCCGCCGGGTAGCAAGGATTTCGGGAGTTTATTGCCTAACCATCACTAGGCACCAGTATTGTTCCCTCCAGCGGCTCATCAGCCGTCACATCATCATCCCGCCAGTACAAGCGCGGTAGTATTTCGGTGAGGTCAACACTCTCACTGTATGTACCATCACTATTCGCATTAGCCGAATCCAATACCGGAATATTCAGCCTGCCAACCCGGATACTCACACCTTGCTGACAACTACTCTCAGTACAGCTGCCGCCTGAGCCATCATTCAGCTTGCCGAAAATCAGCTGCGGCGAATCCAGAATTTCATTAAACCCGGCAATCAGAAAATCATCCGGAGTACTGATGGTATTGCCATTGCCGTCATCTGCCACCTCCCTGTCCAGATTCGCTACCGCCTTGCCGGTCAGCAGATCCAGTATATAGACACGCGAGGTATTTTCAGCAGGAGAGCAGACTGCCGCCACACTATCCGCGCCATCTGCATCGGCCAGCGCGAAGGTAGTGAAAATGATTTTATCCAGGAAAGTCATTGAGGTAGCCAATACCTTTTCCCCATGGTGCGGTAGGGGGTAATACCAACCCTTCTTATCCACCATCAGCAGAATGCTACCTTCATCACTGTCACGCAATTCCGTCACCGATGCCAGATGACTCTCGGTTATCGTCGTAAAGTCACTGGGCGGAGTGCTGTAAACGTTCTCATCCACCAGCACATAGAAACGGTCATTATCACCGGTATCCAAAGGGCGTGTTCGGTAACCACTGCCAATGGAGACGGTCAATATCGGCTTACCGTCAGCCAGACGCAATGCTGTGTCCGGCTCATAGAAAAATTTACGCCGGTCACCATCGTCGACACCGTTAGCACCCAAATCCGCAAACTTGGTCAGCGTTGATTCAAACGTCAGTGCGGCTGTGGTACTGCTGGTATCGACACCGGTTTTCATGTCCACCCGCCAGATGTAACCGCCGGTATCCGCAAAATACAAACGATCCAGATTGCCGTCATTATCCATATCCAGCACCCGGATATCGCCCGGTATGCTGTGTTCCAAAGCCGATGAGCCTGATACTGAACTGCCTTTCAGCGACCACAGCAACGAACCGGTCAGGGCATCAACGATATAAACATCAGAACCGGACTCCGGGCCTGTTCCGCGTAATGACGGATCGCTCTCTTCCTTACGGGCATCATAGCCACCACCAAACACCAATACATATTTACTGTTTGCCGGATCAGCGGGGTCTTTCATCCGCGATAGCGTTGGCTTAGACCAGGTTTCACCCAATCCCCCATACCCTGTGTTAATGGCGCCACCGTCACCGCTGGGGGAGATTTTCCAGACAATTTCGGGAGCGGTGGGTGATGAGATGTCCATTGCATAATACATATAACCACCACGACGCATACCGAAGAACAGGTATTTCTTGTCGACATCATCACCGTTGCCGTCTTTTTCAGTGAAGTTCCACAATGTCAACGGCCCGTCCAGCCCGTAGACATGACGCTTGGCTTCATTGTTCTCCATAAAGGTTTTCTGGTTTTTCAGCAACGAAGATGGCATAAAGCCCCATTGCTCAATACCGGTATCAGCATCAATCGCGTGCAGATACCCTTCATTAGTCGGCGCCAGAACCAGTGTTGTCGTGCCGTAACTCACCACCAGAGGCTTGGTATTCAGCATATCGCCCATGTGCTTGCGGATCACCACCTCATCACCGCTAGCAACACCATCTTTATAGCCACGGGTAAAATTAATCAGCGTATCCCGCATTTCATCGGTTATATCTTCATCAGCGCAGGTGGTGACTTCTTCAATATTCACCGGCCCCTTAACTTTAGTGGGGTCACTGCCGGAAGCCAAAGGAGTCACAGTAATTTTATTACCGTCACAATCGTAATACCAACCGAGGCTGGACATACCGTCCTGCACTCCGCCCAGCCAATCCTGCAGGTCATGATCCGTCCGGTAAGTACGGGTAAACAGCGTATTGGGCAAAGCCGTATGACTGGTATCTGTGCTTAGCGATACTAAGTCGTTACTGGTTGCATCGGTCCACAAAGTGCGGCTGCCCGGATCAGGAATCAGATTGGCTGCCCCCCCTTCAGTAACATTACTGCCATGTACCGCTGTAGACCATAAATCCTGCGCATTATCAGAAAACTCCCCGGTATCAGTCAGCGCATTCTGATTATTGCCGCCAATAATGGTGCCATATTCAGTCAGTGTGAATTTACGTAAATTACCCGACCACAGCGGCGTGCGGTTACTATCCAGCACTGGTACATAAACACTGTTACCATGAGACAACAGATTACTTTCATCCACAGAAAAACTCGGTGAGGAAAAAGAAAATGAATTTTTCTCAATCGTACCGAAGATTTGCTGGAAGGCCTCAACCAACTCAGCCGAATTATCTGCGGTAAAAGCACCATTTTCAGCCGTCGCCAGACTGGCCAGATAAGCGGTGCCATTCGGTTCATCTCCCATACCAAAAGCGACGGTATAGGTCTGAATAAACTGATCACCATCAAATTTGCTACTCTGATCAGTCGTCGCCAGAAACTGGGTCAGCTCCGGCCCACAGGTGCCGCTGGCGTATCCATTCGGGCTATCCACACAGTTACCGCCAACCATATCCGGAACGGTGGTCGTAATCTTACTGCTGGTAATGTCAGGAGATATAAAAGGTATTACCGTATTATCATAAACCTGATCCGGATAAACCGACTCAGGATAACGCCCGGTGCCATCCGCAGTCTGGGCAGTAAAATACGGATACTCCGGCTTACCATCCGACATCAGTACCAGATAATTAGGCTGGCACTTATTTTCTATTGGCGAGTTGTATTTGGCGTCTCCGGCTGAGCCTTTACACAGCTTATGCTCACACTCCGTCACACTGACCGTGCAGCTGTAGTTATTGTTTTCGCAGTAGCCACTCCCGGTGGCACCATCAACACCACCGCTGCTGGTCGATATCCAGTTACAGCAGCGGGGTAACTCCACCAGAGCACAGTTCTGCTCAGATCCGTTGCACTGATTCCACTCGAGGTAACAGGTTTTGGTCTCAGTACTGCCACAGGCTGCCGAGCCGGTATAACTGGCCGGATGAGCAGCCCAGTCATAAATACCGGGAGCTTTGCCCCAGACAGCATCTTCACCCCGATAATAACGGGCCGCCTCATACAATGAATCGACAATCGGCGTATACCCATTGTGTGACCAGGAGTCCACAATATCAGCCAGAAAATCCCTGACCGGCAATTCATTACCAGACGCATCAGTAGTCGACAATGAAATATTATCGCTGGCCGCAGTATTTCCCAGCACATCACTGGCATCATCATCAATCGGACTCACCGGAAAAGTGACCCCTTTTACCGAGTCCCACTGATACTCCGGGCGGTACTTTGCATTTGCATAATGCATCAACCCCACATTCATCTTCGGCGGCGCCTCACTCATCACCTGACGAAACGCATCCTGCATAACCGCCATCCGGCTCTGGCCACCACTGCCGGACAGCTCGGTTCCCATACTGCCGGAAGCATCCAGCACAAACAGCACATTGGCATCAGACACTGCCGCATCATTATGAAAAAAAATCTCGGTCTCATCAGCAATAACGGATAAGGGCACCAGTAACGGCAAACTGGCCAGCAGCAGATGCCTGCTGAATACCTTAAATGATCGTGGAATTTTCATAGACTCCTTCCTTTTTATATTGATCCAGAGCGGACTTTATTGTTCTGATTACCAGCACTTTTCTGTTGTTTCTGCAGGCGTAGAGGCATTATCAAAAGCTTTCTTACGGCCCAGATTATCCAGGGTAAACTTTATACAAGATTTATCATTAACCTGTGATGTGCCGGATTTTGGCACTGCCTGAACTTCAAAACCAGAGCAGGCATTCACCCGGGTTCCGTTGCAGCCGGACGGAGTAACAGATGCGATCGTTTGCGTATACTGCCCCTCAGGACTATAACTGGGTGATGGGTAATTCAGCTGGGCAAGTGTTGAAGCGTAACTGTAGTTGCGGCTGAAATAGGCTTCCTGACGCTGGGCCAGTTGCTGCAGGCCAATCTGGGCGTCGGAACGCTTGCTTTTGCGTACCTGCTCGGCATAGGACGGATAGGCAATTGCGGCAATAATGGCGATAATCGCCACGACTATCATGATTTCGATTAAGGTAAAGCCTTGTTGTTTTTGTTTGAGTGACATCATTTTAAAACCGTCTTATTTTAGTATTTTCAGGTTTGTATGCAGGTGTTTTAAGACCTTGCACTATTCCGGTAACACATCACCTGTTGCCGGGGTATATTTCAGCACTCCCTGTGAGTGCACACTTCTGGCGCCTGTACCGGAGAGTTGCGCCCTGGCATCCATGGTAAACAGCCGGCAGGCAACACCTCCCGCATCCGGCACCATTTCCACACTCATACCAAAACCTTCCTGACCGGTACACATAATCGGCCCGCCCATGGCAATGGTGCCGGTAGAGTTTGTTTCACCATTATGCACAGCATCGGTAAAATCCCAGGATTTGGTGTCATCAACTTCTGCAACCGTCTGATCAATATTAAACAGCGTGGTTATCCGCTCCAGTACCGACTCAGCACTCTGGTAAGTCATTGCACCAAACATTTGATTACTGGCAATACGGATATCGGTCACGCCCATCCGTGCTGCCGCCACACCAATAACCGTAAGAGTCAACAGGATCACTAAGCCCCACAATAAAACCGAGCCTGACTGTGATTTGCATCCCTTCATCATTATTTTTTGTTGATTGATATTCATTTATCGGCTCCCGTCACATACGCCGTGCTACATTTTTCAGGCGGATGGTGGTTGTATAAACACCCCGCTTATAGCGGTCGTTGCGGGTGATAGTCCGATCCAGCACCCTGAATTTTTCAGTGCGTGCAGTATCAAAGGCCGGCTCAACTGAGCGCATCAGCAAACCGACCTGCACACTGATAATTTTATTCCAGGCGGCATTGGTAGCAACATCGGTAGCATTCCAGTAGTTTTCCACTGAGCCATCGGTATCACTGTCCACACCGTATAAAAACTGGATACTTTCCACGCCCTGTGCCAGTGATTGACGCTGACCATTACGCGAACCGGCACAACGCAACGTCGGTACGCGGGTACCCAGACTATTTTCTATCGAACTGTTAGCTACTGATAAAGAGTTATATATCAGACGTGAAGAAAAGCCCGGCGCCTCAGGTGGTAAACACTCAGCAGGCAGCTCACCACCATTACAGTCAGTAGCCAGAGAACTATCCGCCATAAAAATCAACCCGATCGTATCCCCCACTACTCCGGTTCTGTCAGCAGTCTGATCAATGATACCCGCATTGCTGATATTGGAACTCCCATCAGAACAGGTGGCCCCGGAAATGGTCAAACCATCCGGAATAATGTAATTATCAATCACCACACCGGACGTGGAGGCATATCCGGCATGAGCAATATGTTGCTTCAGAACCCGCAATGCCGCCCGTGCATTTTCATCCAGCTCTGCTGTCTGCCCCTGTAATTTATAGGTCTGCTTGCTGCTGATATAAACCGTGCCGACACCGGCAATCAGAAACAATCCTAAAGTCATCGCAATCATCAGCTCGACTAATGAAAACCCTTTGCTATGAAAAAACTTGCGGGTATTTGTTTTTACTGTTGTTGTTTTCATACAAGTACCTTAAATGACCGCATCAATAGACATCGTCTGACTTTCTTCAGTGAGCTCAGCGGCTTCGCCTGAATCATTCACTGTTTCGAGGTTTTTCTCAGCAACACGCTCTGTCCAGTTAAAACTTACGGAGCAATTAGTACCCACGCAGTTCACGGTAAAATTTCCATCCAACAACTGAGTACCTGCTCCGGAGTTGGTCGCACTGGCAGTATTCTCTCCACACTGAACTGTATACAGGTCGTAAACAGCTATCTGCGCAGCACTGCAGGCTGTACCCCCCATACAATCTGGTACTGTTCCTGAACACGATACTCCGGCTGTATTATAGTCACCATCGATCACTGCCTCGCGATTAGCCCGCATACGCTCAAACAACTCATGAATCATGAAGGAAGCCTGTTGTTTCTGAGTAGCATTCTGGGTGGACTTCAGACTGGCCACCTGCAAACCGGCCAGACTTAACAGACCGACTGAAAGGATCAAGGCCGCAACAAGAATTTCGACGAGATTAAGGCCTGATTGGCGCTGTAGTGAGTGAACAGTCATATTTTTATAATTCTGAGAGTATTATTGCTTATTATAACTAATATTTAGTGTAGCAAATAAATTTGACTGATATGTCCGACTAAGGGATTTTTTTTCCTTACTAACGGTGAATAGATAAAAATTTTAGCAATTTAAACACAACAAACAACACATAGAGGCAAGGAACCTGCCGATAGCTTAATGAATACGCCGGACATAAGGAACATCAAATGATGAGCTGATGTTGTTAAGCCTCAGCAAGTTTTCCAGCTGCCGTCCGGTTTCCCCCAACTCAGCACGATAAATAACCAGCCCATCCAGCAGCCTGCTGGCTAAATTTACAGATCTCCTGCCTGCAGAAGACTTACCTGTTCGGTTTGTGCAATACTTTTCCATAGCAATTTTTCTCCCTGGATACCCTGTATGAAGTATATAGTACAAAACCTGCGTCGAAGTGCTGTCGCAACAGATAAAGTAAGGTAAAATCATACATTCAAATATTATTACTTGCTAATTTATCTGATGATACTGCTCCCGGAATCTGAAATCCCTTTTGTAGATGAACTCAGTACTGAACAAGTCAGACAGCTACAGAAAACATGCGCAGAACAGCACGCTACCGAAATTTTTTTCCGTGACCCGCTGCAATTGGGTGGCAACGGCCCCGAACTGGCTGTTATTCCGGCCGGACGCTATGAAATGGGGTCGGATGAAAACGAGTACGGTCATACAAAAAATGAGTACCCACAACACCTGGTGACGCTGCGTAAGCCGTTTGCCATCGGCGTTTATCCGGTACTGACCGAAGAGTTTGAAGTATTCCGCGAAGTCACCGAATGGCAGTTACGCAAAGAACTCATCTGGCACAGCGGACGCTTTCCTGCCATCAACATCCGCATGCAGGACATCCGGCTATACCTGGACTGGCTGAGCAAGCAAACCGGAAAAACTTATCGTCTGCCAACTGAGGCAGAATGGGAGTATGCTGCCCGTGCCGGTACAACCACTCCGTTTCACCAGGGTGAGCAGGTCAGCTGCAAAAATATTCACTTCAACCCCAACTTTCCTTACCGGGAAGCTGTGGAAAAACGACGCTGGTATTTGCCACGCTGCTTCCCCTCGGTAAAAGTCAGTGAAGCCGGTTTACACGAGCCTAATAACTGGGGGCTGCATGATGTACATGGCAATGTCTGGGAGTTTACCAGCACTCACTGGACAAGCTCGCACCTGAATGCCAACCGTGATGGCAGTCCGTCAGCCGGTGCCGATCCTTACTGGTATGTCACCAAGGGCGGCTCGTGGTTTGATGGCGCTGTTATGGCGCGCAGTGCAGCACGCAAAAAACGTTATCTGGATGAGCTGGATACTAATCTGGGGTTTCGGGTGGTCAGAGAGCTGGACTAACAACAGACGGTTACGGAGTCTTTTTGCTTAAGCAGGCCCGGCACGGTCATACTCAAGTGCCATGCCACCGGGCTTTATATCCTGAATGCGGCCGTCATGCCAGACCAGCTGGCCATTAACGATGGTGGAAGCAATGGTTGAGCGAAACTTATAACCATCAAAAGGCGTCCAGCCACAGCGCGACAATGAACTGCCGTGTGTCGCTACCCGTCCTTTCTCAACATCCACCAGCACCAGATCAGCCCAGCACCCCTCGCGGATATAACCGCGCTCGTGAATATCAAACAGATCAGCAACCGAATGGCTGGTTTTTTGCGCAATTAATTCCAGTGAAAAAATGCCATCGTGATAATTTTCAAGCAATGTCAGCAGGCCGCATTGCACCATTGGCATACCGGAGGGAATTGCGAAATAATTGCCGCTGTTTTTCCGTTCCCAGTCCTGTGGGGTATGCCCGCTTCCCGCCACATCCAGGCGCCCGTCCATTAAGGCCTGAATTAAACCGGCACGATCCTCTGCGGTTTTAATCGCCGGATTATTTTTAATCAAAGCACCCCGGCTGGCATAATCCTCATCACTAAAATGCAGAAACGGAACAGATACTCCGGCCGTTACTTTCTTTTCAGACAATAAAGCATCCGACAACAACTCAACTTCAGCAGCAGTGGAAACCTGCATCAGATGCAGACGGGTTTCATATTGCGCAGCCAGATCCAGAGCGAGTTCCGCCGACAACACACAGGCTGCTTCACTGCGAATAGTCGGATGAAACTCCAGCGGAACATTATCATCATAAATGCTGCGATAACTTTCCTCATTCTCCAGAATCGTCGGCATATCCTCACAATGTGCTGCCACTATCACCGGCGAACTTTTGAAAACACTCTCCAGTATTTCAGCATCGTCCAGCAGGCGATTTTCACTATCATCGCCACCCATATAGACATTCACTGCACAAACCTTACGCGGATCCAAAGCAGCGATTAAATCAGGGTTTTCCCGCACAGCTCCCATATAAAAACCAAAGTTTGCCCTGGAACGTCCCTTCGCTAATTGTTTTTTTTCTTCAATCGCTTCCGGCGTACCGGTACCGTCAACCGCATCAGGCAAATCCAGGAAACTGGTCACACCACCCGCCACAGCAGCGCAACTTTCAGAGGCCATATCGGCAATCAGAGTCATACCCGGCTCACGAAAGCTCACCTGATGATCAATCATACCGGGCAACAGAAATTTCCCGTCAGCATCCAATGTCTGTTCTTTGGTAACACCGGACGCAGAGACATACCCCACACCGGTAATGCGCCCGTTCTCAATCAGCACATCACCTTCGATGATATGCCCTTCATTCACAATCCGTGCATTACAAATCAGCAAACGATCCACAACCATTCCTTTGCAGCAACCTTATTCAGCGCAGGCGATCCATAATCATGAAAGTACAATCAAACGGGTTTTTCTCATCAGCAGGCCTGTCCTCAATAAAGGTCTGCTGCCAACTCAGATGATCATAACGGGGGAACCAGCTGTCGCCTGCAACACTCGTATGAATAAGCGTAATATATAATCGCTCTGCCTGCGGAAGAAAATAGCTATAAATCTGTGCGCCGCCAATGATCATCACCTCATCAGCATCACCCGCCATCCCGATTGCCTGCGCGGGAGAAGCCGCTAATAAAGCACCTTCGACAGCCAGATCATGCTTACTGCTGATAATAATATTTTTGCGGCCGGGGAGTGGGCGGCAGCCGATAGAGTCCCAGGTTTTTCTGCCCATCACCACCGGCTTCTCCAGCGTATTACGCTTGAACCAGGCCAAATCAGCCGGCAGATGCCAGGGCATATCACCGTCACGGCCAATTACCCGCTCCGGTGTCATGGCCGCAATCAGAGAAATCATTCCTGAAAACCTTATTTAATAACCCGTAGCGAGGGACGCTTGCGGGGAGGTGGAGTATCATCATCGTCCCCGCCACCATTGTCATCACTTTCAGTAGCGGCAACAGAGTCAGAACTATTATCACTCACGGCAGCCAGCTTTGGTTTTTTTGCCGGCACAGATTTCAGGCCACCGCTACCCTCACCTGCTTCAGCCTGCTCATATTCACTGGCAGAAAAACTGACGCCCTCAGTTGGTGCTTCCCGCGCATATAAAGCCTCAATCGAGTACATCGGGCAATAAATATAAAATGAGACACCACCAAAACGGGCACTAAAACTCAGGGCTTCGTTATCCATCATAAAGTCCTGCACTGCCATCGGGCTGATATTCAGGACAATTTTTCCGTCTTTAATATGCTGCCGGGGCACATTGACTTCATCGGCATCCGCATTCACCAGAATATGCGGCGTCATATTGTTATCGACAATCCAGTCGTAAAATGCACGCAACAGATAAGGACGCTTGGGACTCAGACTCATGGGCGGATGGCCTTTTCCACTTTGCTCAGAGAGGCCTGGAAACCATCACGGGAAAATATGCGATCCATATACTGCAGAATCGGCTTGCCGGTCTTGGCCGGAACATCGATACCATACTTCGGCAGACGCCATAATACCGGGGCAATGGTGCAATCAACCAGAGTGTACTCATCACTCAGAAAATAAGGCTTAATCGCAAATACTTCTGCTGCACCCAATACACTTTCGCGCAGGATAGCACGTGCTGCATTAGCTGCTTTTTCGTCATCGCCTTCAATATCATTAACCAGAGAGAACCAGTCACGCTCAATGCGGTATAAAGCCAGACGTGAGTGAGCACGGGTCACCGGATCAACCGGCATCAACGGCGGATGCGGGAAACGCTCATCCAGATATTCCATAATGATGCGCGCATCATACAAAACCAGATCACGGTCAATCAGGGTCGGCGTGGTATTGTAGGGGTTCAGCTCAGCCAGATCATCCGGCTTATCATCCGGATTAACATTCAGAATATCTACGGTAATATCTTTTTCCGCCAACACGATCCGTACCCGATGACTATCGGCACAATCTTGGGAGGAAAACAGGGTCATAACAGAACGTCGACTGGAAATTGATGCCATAACTAAACCAAAACTCTTGTTATAAAAATAAAAAAGCTACTCTGGCATTTTACACCGGAGTAGCTTAGTGAGGTTATACTAAAAAGTGATTAATGAACATCCTTCCAGTATTCTTTCTTCAGGAAGTAAGCAACCACAGCAAACACCACCAGGAACAGCATCACCCAGATGCCGATACTCTTGCGATGCAACTGCGCAGGCTCACTCACATAAACCAGGAAGTTGGTCAGATCACGTACTACCTGATTATACTCAGCCGGAGAGATACTACCCTTCTCAACCAGTTTCAGCTCATGAGTGACATGGCCGTGGCCATCATCATGCTCTTCCAGCTCCTGCCAACCCTGTAGTTCCCACAGTACGTGAGGCATACCGGCATTAGCGAATACCGTATTATTCACACCCAACGGACGGGAAGGATCAACATAAAACGCCTTCAGGAAACTGTAAATCCAGTCACCACCACGCGAACGGCCGACCAGAGACAGATCCGGAGGTGCCGCACCAAAAGCAGCTTCACCATATTTGCTGGTCATACCATTTTTCATCAGCTCACCGACCTTAGTCGGCTCGCCGTCAGTACGGGTAAAAATCAGATTATTTGCCACCTGATCATCCGTTAAATCCAGATCTTTCGCCACACGATTGTAACGGCTGAAGTTTAACGAATGGCAACCCATACAATAGTTGGCGAAGTACTTGGCACCACGCTGCAAACTGGACTTATTGTGGATATCAACATCCGCATCTTCCAGCGCCACTCCGCCACCGGCAGCCAGCACACCAGAGAATGGCAACATGGCCGCACTCAGTGCGAACATTACACTTGCAATAAATTTTTTCATGTTGTCAGACCTCATTCTGTAACCCGCTCAGGAACTGCTTTTTCTTCGTTACAGCTGGATTTGAACGCCGGCAGTAACAAAGTTAATCCCAGATAAATCACCACCAGCGGGAACTGCTTAATAATCTGGGCAGCTTCATCTGCAGCTTCTGAGTTATAACGGAACACAATGTCATACAGAATGACCACAACCAGCAGAATACCAAACCACTTCACATAGTTAACTTTCTGCGGATAGCTGTGTAGCCAGAGCACCACAAAGAACAGGAAGTAAATCTGTGTCATCCGGGTTCCAAGCTCCTTGAAAACCGGCGTCACCGCTTCAACACCCATCCAGCCCAGAATCATGAATACAATCGCGAACAGAATCAGGTTGATCTTGTGCGCACTGTTACGGTAACGCCAGGATTTAATCGGGTTACGATCCAGCCAGGGCAGGAAGAACAGCACGATAATCGCAGCAAACATCGCCACCGTTCCCCACCATGGATCAGGAATCGCACGCAGAACGGTATAAAACGGTGTGAAGTACCAAACCGGCGCAATATGCTCAGGGGTTTTCAGTGCATTGGCCGGTTCAAAGTTCGGCTTTTCCAGGAAGTAACCACCCAGTTCGGGTGCAAAGAACACAATGGCGAAGAAACCGATCAGAAACACCACCACACCGACAATATCTTTCACAGAATAGTAAGGGTGGAAAGGAATGCCGTCAGCAGGCGCAGACTCACTCCAGCGATTACCTTTCGGGCCTTGCTTGATTTCAATACCGTCAGGATTGTTAGAACCGACTGCATGCAGGGCAACAATATGCACAAATACCAACGCAGGCAGCACTAAGGAAGGAATAAAGAAATGCAGGGCAAAGAAGCGGTTCAGCGTCGCATCACCCAGAACAAAATCACCGCGAATCCAGATAGACAGTTCATTGCCAATTACCGGAATGGTGTTAAACAGGTTAATGATTACCTGTGCACCCCAGTAAGACATCTGCCCCCATGGCAGCAGATAACCCATGAACGCAGTGGCCATCAGCGCCACATAAATGACCATACCGATCAGCCACAGCAGTTCGCGTTTACCTTTATAGGAGCCGTACATCAGCGCCCGGTACATATGCAGGTAAACGACGATGAAGAAAGCGGAGGCACCGGTCGAGTGCATATAACGGATAAACCAGCCACCGGGTACATCACGCATGATGTATTCAACAGAGGCAAATGCCATTGCTGCATCAGGCTTATAATGGAAAGCCAGAAACAGGCCGGAGAAAATCTGGATCGCCAGCACCAGCATCGCCAGTGAACCGAAGAAATACCAGAAGTTAAAGTTCTTTGGCGCATAGTACTGGGCCAAATGGTAGTTCCAGGTTTCCATCATCGGGAAGCGGTCTTCCACCCACCCCAGGAAACCGGTGTAATTGTGCGCAGGACGTTCAGCCATTATGCAGTCTCCCCATCTTCACCGATCAAAATGGTCGTATCATCCTTAAAGTAATAAGGTGGCACTTCCAGATTAGAACCCGCCGGTACATTTTTGAATACACGTCCGGCCAGATCGAACCGCGAACCGTGACAGGCACAATACCAGCCACCTTTCCAGTCCGCACCAAGATCAGCAGGCGCCACTTCCGGACGATAGGTCGGCGAGCACCCCAGATGAGTACAGATACCCACCAGAACCAGATACTGCGGCTTACGTGAACGGTATTCATTCTTTGCATATTCCGGCTGCTGGGACAGGATATCGGAATTCGGATCTTTCAGACGACTATCCAGCGATGGCAGATCTGCCAACATCTGTTCAGTACGGTTTACAACCCAAACCGGCTTGCCGCGCCACATTACGCGCAATTGCTGGCCGGGCTCTGCTTTGCTTACATTGAACTCCACCGGTGCACCTGCTGCAAGAGCACGTGCACTGGGAGACATCGATGAAAGAAAAGGAGTTGCAATCGCCGCCACACCTCCTGCGCCAACTACCGAGGTAGCCGCAATCAGGAACCGGCGACGGTTTTTATCTACTCCAGAATTTGCCATCGTTAGCTCACTCCCAAAATAATCAAAACTTGTGCCATTTTTTGCTGCTCATCAGCATGGACTTACAGCAAAAAACAAAAATTCACTTACCGCACCCTGTTGATCTGCAACGCAAACAGAGCGCAAAACCTTTAACCGGGTTTATTAGCAAACCCTAAAAAACCCGTAAGAATGTCTGACTTGACCGCTAAAATCAAGCGCATTAAACAGTTTTTGAACCGGTCAATTTGACAAAGTACCGGATTTCAATCTATGCACACCGGATTTAGTCGGCGGCGATAATAGCATAAATCGAAGCATTTATGCCGGGTTATCGACATCAATGTGCAAATGCTTCAGTTCAAACTGCTCTGCCAGATGCTGACCCAGTGCCTGCACCCCATAGCGCTCAGTGGCATGGTGACCAGCGGCAATATAATGCAGACCATTCTCACGCGCGCTATGAGTGGTGTTTTCGGATATTTCACCGCTCAGATAAGCATCAGCACCCAGCTCATATGCCTTGTCGATATATCCCTGCGCACCACCGGTACACCAGGCAATACGCCGGATCAGATGATCGCCACCCTCAACCAGCAACGGCTCACGCTGCAGCACTACCGCCACACGCTGCGCAAAATCCTGCAACGATAACGGCGGCTCCAGCAGGCCGATATTACCGACACCCTGCAGCTCACGCTCATCCATGGCTTCGGATGCGCTAATACCTAATAGCTGACCGAGCCGGGCGTTATTACCCAACTCCGGATGAGCATCCAACGGCAGATGATACCCAAACATGCTTATATCGTGTTTGAGCAATGTCATTAATCTCTGTTTTTTCATCCCGCGGATCACCGGATTTTCGCTTTTCCAGAAATAACCGTGATGCACCATAACCGCATCTGCCCCCGCCTCGACGGCGGCATCCAGCAAACGCTGGCTGGCAGTCACCCCGGTTACCAGCGTGCGCACTTCCGGCCTGCCCTCAACCTGCAAACCATTCGGCGCATAATCCCGGAACCGGTTAATATCCAGCAGACTATTGGTGTATTGCTCCAGCTCGTATAAATCAACCATTACCAACCACCTCCGGCATCTGCCGGAGTTTCGCGACAAAGCTATCCATTTCCTCGTCTGTGCCCACCGTCACCCTGAGGTATTCATTAATCCGCGATTTATTGAAATAACGCACCAGCACACCCTGCGCTTTCAGTGCCTGATACAATTTTTCAGCCCGGCCATTGGGCGGACGCACAAACAAAAAATTGGTTTTCGAAGGCAACACCGTAAAGCCCAACTGCCGCAACTGTTCTGCGCTACGCTCGCGGGTGGCCATCACCTTATGCCGGGTCTGGTCAAAATACTCCCGGTCACGCATCGCCGCCGCCGCACCGGCAATATCCATCCGCCCCAGCGTATAGGGATGGAAAGAATTTTTAATCCGCTCCAGGCCGTCAATCAGGTCACGATGCCCCACCGCAATACCCACCCGCAAACCGGCCAGAGAGCGTGACTTGGAAAAGGTCTGCACTACCAACAAATTCGGATACTTGCCCACCAGAGCAATCGCCGAGTCTGCACCGAAATCGACATAAGCCTCATCAATCACCACCACTGAATCCGGATTGCGTTGCAACAACAACTCAATATCCGCCAGTCCCAGTGCCAGCCCGGTCGGTGCATTCGGATTGGCAATAATAATACCACCATTGTCCTGCTGATAATCATCGGGGTGGATACTGAAATCTTCGCGCAGCGGAATCTCCACCGCATTCAGCTCAAAAAACTGCCGGTAAACCGGATAAAATCCGTAGGACAAATCCGGATACAGCAATGGCTTGTCATGATCCAGCAAGCCGCGGAATATATGTGCCAGCACCTCATCCGAACCATTACCGACAAAGATATTTTCCGTACCTACCGCATAATATTCGGCAACGGCCTCTTTAAGCTCCGTCGCACCCGGATCGGAATACAGGCGCAGCGACTCGCCACCCGCTTCAGCAATCGCCTGCAAAGCCAGCGGTGACGGCGGATACGGGCACTCATTGGTATTCAGTTTGATATAACGCTGATCACGGGGTTGCTCTCCCGGCACATAAGGCTCCAGCGTGTGAACCAGTTGGCTCCAGTATTGACTCATGACTTCTTCACTTTGAGTAAGAGTTTGCATAACTTCCAGACAGGAATAATTTCCTGCCGGGAAGTATACCGCCTAAACGCAGGCTTACAAACGGAGTATGCATTATGGCCATTAATATGTTCCATCAGAGAGATAGACCTTAAAAAGGCTTCCGGATAACCTGATCCGGTTGAATCTGAGGAGATTTTCCGTGTCTGCTGAATTCCCTATTGTCGCTATTACCGGAGCTTCCGACCATAGCTCCACATCCATTACCCAGGCCTTGCAGCGTATTTTTTATCGTGAGCGCATCAAGGCGGTTTACATTCCGGGCAGCGGCTTCCATCGCTATGAACGCGCTGAAATGCGTAAACAAGTCAGGCAGGCACGCGCTGAAGGCCGTCCGATGAGCCACTTTGGCCCGGAAGGCAACCATCTGGACAAGCTGGAAAGCATGTTTTTCGAATATGCTGCCACCGGTGGCGGAAAATACCGCTATTACATCCACTCTGACGAAGTGGCTAAACGCTACAACCAGGAACCCGGCACATTTACTGCCTGGGCAAACCTCGACTCAGACAGCGACCTGTTGCTTTACCGTGGTCTGCACGGTGCGATGATCGACGGTGATATTGACCTGTCGCAGTACCCCGACCTGCTGGTGGGCGCGGCGCCCAGTGTTAACCTCGAATGGATGCGCCGGATTGAGCGTGACCTGCGCCGCGGCTATACGCAGGAGCAAGTCCGGGAATTAACCCTGGAGCGCCTGGATGATTATGCCAAACACCTGACGCCGCAATTTACCCGCACCCATATCAACTTCCAGCTGGTACCGACAGTGGACACCTCTGACCCGTTTAACTTTGAGGAATTACCCAAGGAAGATGAATGCATGCTGGTGATTCATTTTCAGAAAATCGCCCACCTGTTCGATATGCCAACATTGCTGAAGAATATACCGGGCGCTGCCATGACCCGCCGCGATACAATGATCATTCCCGGCGCAGAGATGCTTTTCGCTGTAGAAATTATACTCATGCCGCTGATTGAAAATCTGATCAGAACCAGCCGTGAAATCAGGGGTATTAAGGATTGTGACCTGCCGAAAAACCGTGGAGCAGGCATTCTCGGCATGCTGAACCAGTTGAAATAACAGCCTGACAGCTGACTATGGCCGGTAGCGATATTTCTTCATATCGACCCGGCCATTCGCCTTAAACCCTACCCCTTCCGCTTCCAGCAAACGGCGTTGCACCTGATCACGCCCCGGCATGGCTTTACCGACACTTAAGACGCCTTGTGAGTTCACCACCCGATGCCATGGCACCGGACTGCCCTCTGCCAGCTGATACAGTGCATATCCGGCCATCCGGGCATGGTTCGGCATCCCGGCTAATGCTGCGACATCACCATAACTGGCGACACAACCCGCCGGAATCTGTAACACCGTGGCATAGATTAACTGGTAGCGATCGGGTAAAGCCTGCTGCTCATTCTCAATCATAATCACCCCCCATAAATGCAAACATCTGGCATGCTGTATAACAGATACGCTATGATGCGCGGCTATTAAAAATACACAGAGGAAATAATAGGGTTATGAAGCAGATTTTAACAATATGTTTCTTATTGATGCTGGGTCTCAGCGGTTGTGGCGGTTCGGAAATCAATACCTCAACCACGGCGACTGCCGCGGAAACAACTGCCGGTAACCAGCAAGGCACAGCGGTTGCTCAGGAAAATGCACAACCAACCGAACAGAAAACATCAGGAGATACTATGTCAAACCCCAAGGTCTTGATCGAAACCAGCAAAGGTAATATTACTGTTGAGCTGGATGCAAAAAATGCACCGAATACCACTGAAAACTTTATCGCTTATGTAAAAGATGGCTTTTACGACGGTACTATTTTCCACCGCGTTATCCCGAACTTCATGATTCAGGGTGGCGGCATGAACCCGGACATGAGCGAAAAGGCAAACAAAGGCCCGATTCAGAATGAAGCCAACAACGGTCTGACCAATGATCGCGGCACACTGGCCATGGCACGCACACCTAACCCGCACTCAGCCAGCTCACAGTTTTTCATTAACGTGGCTGATAACAGCTTCCTGAACTTCAAAAACGAGTCGATGCAGGGCTGGGGTTATGCGGTATTCGGCAAAGTAACCGATGGCATGGATGTGGTTGACGCGATTGTTGCGGTTAAAACCGGTAATCATGGCGCACATCAGGATGTACCGGTAGAGCCGGTGACTATGGATAAAGTGACGGTTATTGAGTAACCCTTATCCATACCCCAATCTGAAAAGCGGTCATCACAGGCCGCTTTTTTTATGCCTATAATATTTGCGTGATGGCCTCTGTACATTCAACAGGCCAGGTTTGCAGCAGAAAATGCCCGGAACCGGTAATACGTGTCACCGTAACTTCCACAAAATACCGCCGTAATTCTTCAGCACAACGCGCCGGAACCAGCCTGTCATCAGCTGCCTGCAAATAATGGCAGGAGATGTCCCACGGTTGTTCCGGCGGCTCAGATCGTGCTGCCGCAATCAGGCGCAAACGATGGGCGAACACATCAGGAGAAACCAGCTGCTGTACCCTCCGGATTAGTTTGGCAGTACGGGCACCCTGCCCCGTTAAGCGCAGCAGCCATTCAGGCAGGGGCATGCGGAACAGAGCACTTAACGGCAGTTTTTTCGCCAGCATCAACAGCCATGGGCGCGGCGCACTGCCAAACGAAGCACAGAAAATGATGCTGTGCAGAGGAATACCTTGCCGCAGCAGTTCAATGGCTACCAGTCCGGAAAAAGATTCTGCCAACAGTACGGTTTTAGTATCAAAGGTAACTTGCTGGCGTACCTGTGCGGCCAGTTCCTGTACTGATTGGCAGCGGTCAGCCGGGTAACTGATGGTTTGTATTTTCCAGCTTGCGTCCATCTGCTCAAGCAGGGGTTGGAACAGCAAACCGGTACCATCGAGGCCGGGAAGCAGGATGAGTTTCAGAGCTACATCACTCATAATCCTCACCAATCCCATAGAGATCCGTGTAGCACTCCATCGGCTTCCTTTCTCCGAAATGCCACTTTATCGAGACCGTATAGCCTTTTTCAGCAGCGTCCGGCTCGCGTGGCCTGACAATAAACAGATCGTACTTCTTACACCAGCGCTTTTCATCCGACGCTCCGGGTGAGAGTTTTTTCCAGCCCCGACTCAGCAGGGCATGGTCGTAAAAATTGAGGACATTCTCATAGGAATCATTGGACTGATAACCCACATACAAGTAAGAGCGGTCAGTCCCGCCCTTGACCTCCGATCGTGAAACCTCATGGCTGCCAGCCGGTGAACCCAAAGCCGCTATAAAGCTCTCCTGTGCCGTAAACTTTTGCGGTACACCATTGATATAGGCACAACCTCTTGTAATCAACATTCCAGTGCCGAATAACAAAACAACAAGCACAGGGATGGTTACCAACAATTGAGCGGCATCACTCAGCAGGACATACCTGTCTAGCAGCCATTTGACTGTTTTGTTGATAAGTGGATTATTCATCTGGTCAACCAGCCCCTTCGGTACGGTTTCTTTCAGCGGACAAGTTACGCTTTCGGGCAAGTGCATCCCATAGTTCGAGTTGTTCCCGCCAGTCTTCTGTTGGAGGGTACTTTTCCAGGTAGGCCTGCCGTGCCATATCCATCGGGAGTGGTCAGCGGGCTTGTTGGCAATTGCCTTGTAGCGTAACAACAAGGATACCATTCTGCTTTTAATCGTCGGAGACGGAATAAGGCAGGGAGCAGCAGCAATTACTGACTTTTTAACTGACGAACGCAGATCAGTACTTCCACCCCGGATCCTTGGCATCAATCAGCCGCATCAGTGCAGGCCACTCCGGATGACGTACCTTCGCCCCCGCCTGCGCCGAACCACCTTCAAACTGATCGCGGGTATGCACCATCACCGCCTCATCAATCCGTTTTACACTCCCTGCTGCCATCGCGCGCAGTTGCACCTCAGCATTGCGGATAAAGGCATGGTGGCGCACAAAGGCCCAGGTCGGTGTGCTTCCCGCCGTAATCAGACCATGATTGCGTAACACCAGCGTGTGGTTAGTACTGCCCAGTGCTTTGGTCAGGCGCTGCTGTTCATCCGCATTCAGTACAATGCCCTCAAAGTCATGGTAACCCACCCGCTCATAAAACTGGCAGCCCTCTTGCGTCACCGGAATCACTTCTGCATCCGTCGCACACAGGGACTGCGAAACCGGTTCATGGGTATGCAGAATACAATGCAGATCCTCTCGCGCCTTGTGTATCGCCGAATGAATCAGGTAACCAGCCTTATTCACCGGCCAGTCACTGTTACTGAGCTGGTTGCCGTCAATATCAATCCGGATCAGATCACTGGCGCGGATCTCATCGTAGCGCATGCCGAACGGATTGATCAGGAACTCATTGGTGTCCGGAATCCGGCAGGTAATATGGTTATACACCACACTCGTCCAGCCATAATGCTCGACCATGCGGTAACAGGCCGCCAGCTGCAGACGGACATCCCACTCCTGCTGACTCATGCCCTGCGGGGCTGCGGGAAATTCAATCTCAAAACGTTGCTCATCCATACTCATTATTTACCCTCCCAAAATTCCGGAGAACGTTCACGCAGACGCAGCAAACGCAATATCATCTGATTACCCGGCACCGCCATCCCCAGCTCCGCAGCACGCCGTACAATATAGCCATTCAACGCCTCAATTTCTGTCAGACGGTTTGCCTCCAGATCCTGCAACATCGACGGTTTATGCCAGGTGTGATTGGCACAGGCATAGTCAATCAGCTCGTGCACCTTCGCCGCATCCACTGCCACATGACTGAGGGCCGCCACCTGTAATGCCTCATCCGCCAGCTCATGGGCCAGTAACTGACCATCCTCGTAGGCATGCAGCAGACCCGGTGATCCCTGAGTCAGCGCACACAACGCATTCATGGCAATATTAAAACAGGCCTTCTGCCAGATATAGCTTTGCACATCCGCAGTAACCTCGGTGGTAATACCGGCCTGATTAAAATCAGCGCCAATCTGCTGCGTCAACTCCGCCAGCTTATCATCCAGCGGATACATCCAGGTACGGGCAGCATCAGCGGAAGCCACCTTACCGGGAGCAATAAACTCGGCTGGCATCATACTGACACCCTCAACCGTCCGCTCGCGTCCGACCTGCTGCGCCACCCGCTCACCATTGCCCAGACCATTCTGCAAAGTCACCACACAGGCCCGCTGCAAGGTATCCGGCATGCTTTGCAACGCCGCTTCAATCTGGTGCGACTTGGTGAACAGAATCACTACATCCGCCGCCTGCGCCTGCTCCACCGTGCAGGCATCAATCGCGATAGTATGCCGCTGCTCACCAATATCAGCCTGCAGGCCGTGCGCCCGGATCGCTTCGCTGTGTTCAGGGGAACGGTTCAGCAACTCCACCTCAAAACCGGCAAGGCGCAGACGGGCACCAAAAACCGATCCCATCGCCCCTGCCCCTAAAATACTGTAACGCAGACTCATCTGACCTCCCCTGCTCTCTGCTCTGACTCACCCGGAACGGCATACACTGTGAATAACTGCCGCTAAACAATGATTACTATAAGCTCACACAGTCGGGATTATATATCAACTCCCTTACCAGCTGGTTCCGGTTTCCCGGTACTTCGCACTCCGGTAAGCCGTTGGCGACACGCCCTCACACTGTTTAAAAAACCGCGAAAAATAGGACGGGTCTTTAAAACCCAGCGTATAGGCAATCCGCTCGTTGGTCTCGCGGGTATAAATCAGTCGCCGTTTAGCCTCCAGCAAGACCCGGTTCTGGATCACCACCTTGGCTGACACGCCCAGTTGTTTTCTGCACAGACGATTCAGTGTACTGGATGAGGTGTGCAAATGATCCGCATACGTCTGCACTGTCCAGTGTTCGGCATAATGCTGATCCAGCAACTCGCGGAAACGTAATAATGTCTGGCCGGTACTCACCTGCTGCTGCACCTGCCGGGATTCGATCTGCCGACTCAGGGTCATCAGCAGCATTTTCACCAGCCAGCGTAACATCAGCACATGGCCGTTATTACGCTGCGCCAACTCGGTTTCGATCTGCCGGAAACAGTGCTTGATTTGTGCCAGTGATGAACCGTCTGCGGCAAACTGAACGGCCTGTGGTTGATGCAATACGGTGTCGAAATAAGCATCCAGCTGCTGCTCGCCGGCACTGAGCAAGGCCTCCACCACGGTCAGCACCACACCGTTGGTATCTGCCGGAAAACGGAAACCGTGCACACAGCCCGGCGGAATACTCACCAGCCAGTTGCCCTGCAAATCCAGCTGCTGATCATCCAGCACCACCTGCATTTCACCGTCATAAAGGCATAACAGCTGATACAGCTTGCCGTGGCGATGCGGCTTGATTTCCCAGCTGTGCTGACGGCTGCGGGTGGCGATATCTTCGACGTGGACAAATTCGGGCTGGGAATGGTGGCGGTTTTCACCGTAGAGTGAAAAACTGGGAATGGCGGGCTGTTGATTAGCGGCTTTCACTGTTTGTGCTCATAATGTGGAAAACAGCGACAGGAAAACCCCAAAGCAAGCAAAAACTGCCCCAAGGAAAAATACAAAAGCATTTAAATCAGACAGTTAATTGGTCGGGGCGAGAGGATTTGAACCTCCGACCCCCACAACCCCATTGTGGTGCGCTACCAGGCTGCGCTACGCCCCGACCGAAGGAGTGCAAGGTTACCCTATGCACCCGCTGAACTCAATAAAAGATTAACTGCGAAGCAAGGCTAAGGTCTGTTCAAGCTCTGCAATCAGCTGCTTTAAATCATCATCTGACACAGATAAATTGCTGTCACCTTCATCCGCCGCAACACCGCCCCCCATAATTTGCTGGCGTGCACCACTGATCGTATACCCCTGCTCATACAGCAGACCACGAATCTGACGGATAAGCGTCACATCTTCGCGTTGATAATAACGGCGGTTACCCCGCCGCTTCATCGGTTTTAACGACGGAAACTCCTGCTCCCAGTAACGCAGCACATGCGATTTCACACAGCAAAGCTCGCTGACTTCACCAATGGTAAAGTAGCGCTTGGAAGGAATCACAGGCAACTCGCTATTAGGAATCAGTGCTTCCGGCATAGATCTCAACCCGTTGCTTTAACTTTTGTCCCGGACGGAAAGTCACCACCCGGCGGGCTTCCACCGGAATTTCCTCACCGGTTTTAGGATTACGCCCCGGACGCTGCGCCTTATCACGCAGCATGAAATTACCGAAACCGGATAATTTCACATTTTCCCCTTTGCCCAATGACTCACGGATTTCTTCAAAAAACATTTCAACCAGATCCTTGGCTTCACGTTTATTCAGTCCGAGCTCGTCATAAAGATGTTCGACCATATCCGCTTTGGTCAAAGTCACCATATTAGTATTCTCCTTTATCGTAATGTTGCGCCGGTTTTTTCATGTAAAGAAGCGACAACATTTTCTACGATCTGATTGACTTCATGATCCTCAAGAGTGCGCGAAAAGTCTTGTAAAATCAAGCTTAGTGCAACACTTTTTTGATGTTCTTCCACACCTTCGCCTGTGTACACATCAAAGATATTCCAGCGTATCAGTTGCTCCGGCGCAACAATCCGGATCGCATTATCCAGCGCACTGGCCAATACCGACTTATTAACCACCAAAGCCAGATCACGACGGATACCCGGGAACTTAGCAACTGCCTGATACTCCGGCAACTTACGCGTTTCCAACGCATCCATATCCAGCTCAAACAGGTAAACGGACTGTCCCAGCCCCAATTTGGCTTCAATACGCGGATGCAACGCCCCGACCCAGCCAACCACCCGTTCATCAGTGGCAATCTGCGCACTCTGTCCGGGGTGCAATGCAGGATGCGCTACCGGCAGAAAATGGAAGGATTGCGTGGAAGCCTGCTCGAAAATAGCCTCAACATCACCCTTTACATCATAAAAATCCACCTTGCGCTTCGGCACGTCCCACTGCTCAGGATAAAGCAAACCGGTTACCGCTCCGGCAATACGTTTGGTCTGGGTAATTTCGCCGTCCTGCTTATCAAACGCAGAGCCAACCTCAAATATACGCACACGGCTTTGCTGCCGGTTCAGGTTATGACTGATAACCGGCAGCAAACCTGACCAGAGTGTAGTACGCATCCGGCTAAGATCAGCAGAAATCGGATTCGCCAGCATAATTTCAGCCCCGGCAGGATCCAGCGTCAGCTCCAGCTCCGGTTCCACAAAGCTGTAGGTAATGACTTCCTGATAACCGTTTTCAATCAGCGGACGGCGCAGGTCAGCCAGGCGATTTTTCGTTTCCCTGCTCAGGGTCACTACCGGCGGCAATGCACGCAACACCTCAGGGATAGAATCATAGCCACACACCCGCGCCAGCTCTTCGATCAGGTCTTCCTCGATGCTCAGGTCAAAACGGCTTAATGGCGCCAATACTGACCAGCCATCAGCAGTTTCAGCCACCTCACACCCCAGACGCTGCAGAATATCCACTACAGATTCATCGGCCATTTCCAGGCCCAGTACCCGCCCGATACGCTCGCGGCGCAGACCAATCTGCGTGCGCTCAAACAGCCGGTCATCAGCACAAGCTTCAGTCACCGGCCCGGCCTCACCGCCACAAATCTCAATCAGCAGCTGTGTTGCCCGCTCAATCGCCGGGCGGGTCAGATCAGTCGCCACCCCGCGTTCAAAACGGTAGGAAGCATCGGTTTGCAAACCATACTTACGCGCCTGCCCGGCCATCCGCAGAGGACGGAAGTGAGCGCTTTCCAGAAATACATTCACGGTATCATCCGTCACTGCCGTATTGGCACCGCCCATAATACCGCCCAAAGCCACCGCCTTGCGCTCATCCGCGATAACGGTTGCATCGCTTTCCAGTGTGATGACCTGGCCATCCAGCAATTCCAGCTGTTCACCGGCCTCAGCAAAACGTACCTGCACATCTCCTTGCAACGTGTCCAGGTCAAACGCATGGATCGGCTTACCAATCTCCAGCATCACATAGTTGGTCACATCCACCACTGCAGACAAACTACGCAAACCATTACGGCGCAGTTTTTCCTTCATCCACAACGGTGTCGGAGCTTTCGGGTTCACATTGCGGATCACCCGCCCGGCATAATGCGGGCAAACTTCACTGGCGGGCAGCGTAATAACACGGGCCTCATTGTGTTGTGCAGGGTACTCAGGAATTTTCGGCACATTGACAGTTGTGCCGGTCAGCACACCCACTTCACGCGCAACACCGGCCACGCCCAGGCAATCACCGCGGTTCGGAGTAATGCTCAGCTCCAGCACCTGATCATCCAGCCCCAGATATTCACGCAGATCCGCTCCCAGCGGCGCATCTTCCGGCAGCACCATCAGGCCATCCGACTTGTCGGCCATCCCCAGCTCAGTCGCCGCACAAAGCATACCGAACGACTCAACGCCACGCAGCTTGCCCTTTTTAATTTTCAGCGGCTTACCGTCCGGCATCGGCAACACCGCACCAATATTCGCCAGCGGGGCTTTCAGTCCCACCCGCACATTTCCGGCACCACAGACAATCTGCAGCTTTTCACCACTGCCATTGTCAACGGTACAGACATTCAGCTTATCGGCATCGGGATGCTTTTCAATCGCAGTAATCTGACCCACGATCACACCATTAAAATCAGATGCCACCTTATCCAGTGATTCAACCTCACAACCGGTCACCGTCAAACGCTCACCAATTTCGGCAAAATCCAGCTCAGGATTAACCCACTTGCGCAACCATTGTTCGCTAATATACATATTGTTTACCCCCGCTTAATGGAATTGCTTAAGAAAACGGGAATCGTTTTCAAAAAGAACGCGCAAATCATTGATTTTATAACGAAGCATCGCCAAACGCTCAACCCCGAAACCGAAGGCAAAACCGGTATATTTCTCACTATCGATACCCACATGCGCCAGTACATTCGGGTGCACCATGCCACAGCCCATTACTTCCAGCCAGCCGGTATGTGAACAGACCCGACACCCCTGCCCGGCACAATGCACACAGGTAATATCGGTCTCGGCGGAGGGCTCAGTGAACGGGAAGAAACTGGTGCGGAAACGGGTATCCAGCTCATCCACTTCAAAAAATGCTTTAAAAAACGCGGCTAAAATACCTTTAAGATCCGCAAAGGTCACATCGGTATCCACCATCAACCCTTCCACCTGATGGAACATCGGGCTATGAGTCATATCCGAATCACAACGGTAAACACGCCCCGGTGCAATAATGCGGATCGGTGGCTGGTTATTTTCCATGTGGCGAATCTGCACAGATGAGGTGTGGGTACGCAGCACCAGCTTGTCATCATTCAGCCCTTCCGGGCTCATGTAAAAGGTATCGTGCATGGCCCGCGCCGGATGATGCTCCGGAATATTCAGTGCGGTAAAGTTATGGAAGTCGTCCTCAACCTCCGGGCCTTCTGCCACCGCAAAGCCCAATTGTGCAAAAATTTCCTGAATACGCTGAATGGTCAGGGTAATCGGATGCAAACCACCGGTATCCATGCGCCGCCCCGGCAGGGAGACATCGACTGACTCGGCCTTCAGACGTGCATTTAAAGCCTCAGACTGCAGACTTTCCTTGCGCGCTTCGATAGCTGCCTGTAATGACTGCTTGACCCGGTTGATTTCCTGACCAGCTGCCTTACGTTCCTCGGGTGGTAATTGCCCCAGTTGCTTGAGTTGCCCGGTCAGCAGCCCCGTCTTCCCCAGATACTGCACCCGCACCTGATCCAAACCGGCCAGACTTGCAGCCTGTGAGATTTGCTCGTGGGCATCCCCCATCAGTTCCAGCAAACTTTGCACAATAAATTCCTTCAAAAAGTTTCTTAATAAACAAAAAGCGGGGAAGGCAAAACCTATCCCCGCTTTCTATATTTTACCAACGTTTCAGATGAATTATCAGCGATAAATCACCTGACGTGCGCTGATTATGCCAGGGCAGCTTTTGCTTTATCGGCAAGCTGACCAAAAGCAGCAATGTCATGCACCGCCAAATCAGCCAGAATCTTACGGTCAACCGCAATATCCGCCTTCTTCAGACCATTCATGAAACGACTGTATGACATATCGAACTGACGAGCTGCAGCATTAATACGCGCAATCCACAGTGCACGGAACTGACGCTTCCTCTGGCGACGGTCGCGATATGCATACTGACCTGCCTTGATAACCGCCTGATGCGCAACACGGTAGACGCGACTACGCGCACCGTAATAACCTTTTGCTTTCTTCAGTACTTTTTTGTGACGGGCATGTGCCTGTACACCACGTTTAACTCTTGCCATCTTATTTCAAATCCTCTCTTAAACGTAAGGCAACATGCGCTGAACCATAGCGGTATCAACTTTGTGCACACGGTTTTCACCCACGCGCAAATGACGCTTACGCTTGGTGCTTTTCTTAGTGAGGATATGACGTAAATGGGACTGTTTACGTTTAAACGTACCATTCGCCGTCTTGCGGAAACGCTTGGCGGCTCCACGATTGGTTTTTATCTTAGGCATCTTCATCTCCTTTATTATTAAGGATTAAACAACACATCCTGCAAGAGTGCCTGACCTTAACAGGATGGAACCAGCCACGATGTCCGGAATATCCGGCATAGTGACGCCTGATCTTGCTCAGATCATTTCTTTTTGGCCTTCGGAGCCATAACCATCACCATCTGACGGCCTTCCTGCTTGGGAAACTGCTCAACAGATGCCAGCTCATCCAGATCCGACTCAATCCGCTTCAGCAACTCAGTACCCAATTCTTTATGGGCCATTTCCCGCCCGCGGAAACGTACTGTGATCTTGGTTTTATCACCGCTTTCCAGGAACTCAGTCAGCTTTCTGATTTTGATCTTGTAATCACCCTCGTCTGTACCCGGGCGAAACTTGATTTCCTTGACCTGCACCTGCTTCTGCTTTTTACGAGCCTCCGCAGCCTTTTTGCTTTCATCGAAACGGAATTTTCCGTAATCCATGATGCGGCAAACCGGTGGTTTACCATTCGGCACAATTTCAACCAGGTCGAGTCCCAGATCGTCAGCTTCCTGCAAAGCCTCACTGGTGTTTACAACACCTTTATTTTCTCCATCAGCATCAATTAAACGAATTTTCGGAATCCGGATATCTTCGTTAATGCGATGTTCTTTTTCCAGAGCGATGAGTTTATACCTCCAAAGCTAAAGCGCCGCGGCTCGCAATTTCCTCAGTCAGTCGCTGCTGTAACTCAGCGAGTGGCATAGTGCCCAGATCCTGACCAGATCGCGTGCGCACGGCAACTGATTCTGTTTCAACTTCACGATCCCCGACCACTAACAGGTAGGGGGTTCTTTGCATAGTGTGCTCACGGATTTTAAAGCCAATCTTTTCATTTCTCAAGTCTGCTGTGGCACGAATACCTGCGCCACGCAGCTGTTTTTCAACAGATTTGACAAAATCAGCCTGTTTATCAGTGATATTCATCACCACGGCCTGCACCGGCGACAGCCAGAGCGGGAATTTCCCTTCATAGTGCTCAATCAGAATTCCGACAAAACGCTCTAATGAACCAAACAACGCACGGTGTAACATAACCGGTCTGGCGCGGGCATTATCTTCCGCCACATACGAAATATCAAAGCGCTCCGGCAGATTCATGTCCACCTGCAAAGTACCACACTGCCAGTCACGCCCGATCGCATCACGCAGCACAAACTCCAGTTTCGGTCCGTAAAATGCGCCTTCACCGGGGAATAAAATATATTCCAGCCCCAGCTTTTCCAGTGAACCGGCCAGTGCACCTTCCAGCTTATCCCAGATTTCATCGGAGCCGATACGGTTTTCAGGCCTTGTGGACAACTTGATAACGACATTATCAAAGCCAAACTCACGATAAATATCCAGTACCAGATCGATGACTTTGGCACACTCATCCGCCATCTGATCTTCGGTGCAGAAAATATGCGCATCATCCTGAGTAAAGTGACGCACCCGCATCAGGCCATGCAACGCACCGGAAGGCTCATAACGGTGCACCTTACCAAATTCCGCCATGCGCAGCGGCAGGTCACGGTAACTTTTCAGCCCCTGTGCAAACATCAGCACCCCGCCCGGACAGTTCATCGGCTTCAGGGCAAACACCCGCTCATCTTCGGTCTGGGTGGTAAACATATTCTCACGGTAATTAAACCAGTGGCCTGATGTTTCCCACAAAGAGCGATCCATCACATCCGGTGTATTCACCTCGACATAACCGGCCTGCTCCTGACGGGAGCGCATATAATTAATCAGCTGCTGAAAAACAGTCCAGCCTTTCGGATGCCAGAATACGGCACCGGGTGCATCCTCATGAAAATGGAACAAGTCTAACTGCCGCCCCAGCTTACGGTGATCCCGCTTCTCGGCTTCTTCCAAAAGGTGCAGATAGGCTTTCAGATCCTTCTTATTCGCCCAGGCTGTACCATAGATACGCTGCAACATTTCATTATCGGAGTTACCGCGCCAATAGGCACCAGCCACTTTCTGTAGCTTAAAACCATCGCCCAGCTTACCGGTAGAGGGCAAATGCGGCCCGCGGCACACATCAAACCAGTCCCCCTGACGGTATATGGAAACCTCTTCGCCTTCCGGAATAATGTCCTTGATGATTTCGACTTTATAAGTCTCGCCCAGCTCAGCAAAAGTCTTAATCGCCTCATCACGGCTCATGACTTCACGAACAATCGGCAGGTCACGCTTGACGATTTCCTTCATACGCTGTTCGATAGTTTCCAGATCAGCATCTGAAAACGGCGTATCCCGGGCAAAGTCGTAATAAAAGCCGTTTTCAATCGCAGGCCCGATGGTGACCTGGGTTCCCGGATACAATTCCTGTACCGCCTGCGCCATCACATGCGCGGCATCGTGACGGATTAACTCCAGTGCTTCTTCAGATTTATTGGTGATAATGCTCAGGGATGCATCATTTTCGATGATATAGGCTGCATCAACCATCTGATCATTGACCTTACCGGCCAGCGTTGCTTTAGCCAGCCCGGCACCAATATCAGCGGCTACATCAAGTACAGAAACAGGATTATCAAAGGAGCGCTGGCTCCCGTCGGGAAGAGTGATTAAAGGCATTATTTTTGCTCCAGTGGTGGTCTATACGAAGGACCACATGTGTTCTATTCGTTAAAAAAGAGACGCAGCATACCCGCCACATCTTCAGACTGCAAGCTCATAACCGGATCCGGGGCAGATCGCCACGGATATCCGGTCAATGGTGATGATTTCTTTGGTTACTCGCTCAGGTATTCCGCACCACCCATATAATGACGCAACACCTCCGGAATCCGGATACGACCATCCGCCTCCTGATAATTTTCCACCACAGCGACCAGTGCCCGGCCAATCGCCACCCCGGAACCATTCAGGGTATGCACCAGCTCCGGTTTGCCGGTTTCAGGATTACGGTAACGCGCCATCATCCGCCGCGCCTGAAAATCCAGCGTATTGGAGCAGGAAGAAATTTCGCGGTACTTCTGCTGCCCCGGCAACCAGACCTCAAGGTCATAAGTCTTCGCGGCAGAAAAGCCGGTATCTCCGGCACACAAAGCCAGCACACGATAAGGCAACCCCAGTTTCTGCAGAATGGTTTCCGCATGGCCAGTCATTTGCTCCAGCGCATCCCATGAATCCGCCGGGCGTACAATCTGCACCATTTCCACTTTCTCAAACTGATGCTGGCGAATCAGGCCACGGGTATCCTTGCCGTGCGACCCGGCCTCGGAACGGAAACAGGGCGTATGACAGGTAAAACGCAGCGGCATCTCCGCATCATCCACAATGGCATCGCGCACCAGATTGGTTACCGGCACCTCGGAAGTCGGAATCAGATAATAACCACGTTCATTGTCAAGCTTGAATAAATCTTCCTCAAATTTTGGTAGCTGGCCGGTGCCCTGCAAGCTATCCGCATTCACCATATAAGGCACGTACATTTCGCGATAACCATGCTGCTGCGTATGCGTATCCAGCATAAACTGAATCAGCGCCCGGTGCAGACGCGCCATCGCCCCGCGCATCACAATAAAACGCGAGCCGGTCAGCTTACTGGCTGCATCAAAATCCATCCAGCCATGCGGCAAGCCCAGATCGACATGATCTTTTGGCGCAAAATCAAACTGCGTCGGCTCCCCCCAGTGGTGTACCGCAACATTATCATCCTCACTCAGCCCGTCCGGCACAGAAGCATCCAGAATATTCGGAATACCCAGCGCAATCGCTTCCATCTCTGCCTGAATCTCATTCAGCTCCTGCTCCGCAACAGTCAGCCGGTCACCCAGATCGGCGACCTCAGCCAGCAACGGCGCAATATCCTCACCCTTAGCCTTAGCCTGCCCGATATTTTTGGAACGGGAATTACGCTCATTCTGCAATTCCTGAGTCAGGGTCTGCACCGACTTGCGTCGCGCTTCCAGCGCACGAATGCCGTCCACATCCAGTTCAAAACCGCGCCGCTTCAGCTGCTGCGCCACATCATCCAGTTCAGTTCTTAATCGCTTCGGGTCAAGCATGACTTTATTCCATCAATCGGTTATTTTTTAAGAAGCAGGTATACTAAGCAGTGCAGCAAAAGTTTTCCAGTACCAAAACTCCATCAGCTAACGGAGCCAACCACATAAAACCTCCAATAGTCTGTTCGCACGCACAACAAAAGCAAAGCAGTACGTAACCACTTAGTCAAGCTGCACAGACATCAAATCGACGCTAAATCAGTTTGGCAGACAAAACACCCAGCCAAACAGCCAGCAGGCACAGACCAACATTCAGCACAATATTTATCACCCCTTTCAGCCAGGCGCCCTGCTCAATTAAGTAAAAAGTATCCAGTGAGAACGTCGAAAAAGTGGTAAATGCCCCCAACACCCCCACCAGCAGCCCCCTTGCCAGCGGTGTATCCAGCATTTCGCGCTGAATAAAATACACATACAGTATACCGATCAGAAAAGAGCCGATGACATTCACCGCCAGCGTGCCATAAGGCAGGCTACGCCCGAATAACTGGTGCACACCATTCGCTGTCCAGAAACGCAGTAATGCCCCGATTGCCCCACCCAACATAATTCCGGCGATTTGCCCCATTCCATACACCTTTCAAAAAATGCTATAAACCATCAAACTGCGCAAAACATAGCACAAACCACCTGAAAACCGGCGATATGTCTGAATTTACCTTAATTAATGATTACTTCACCTGGAACACCTGCAACCCGGATATCAAACTCAGTGTCGGTGATGATGCCGCCATTATCCGCCCACAGGCCGGGGAAGACCTGATCATTTCTGTCGACACCTCGATCAGCGGGCGACATTTCCCGCATGACACGCCCGCTGCTGATATTGGCCATAAAACCCTGGCCGTCAACCTCAGTGACCTGGCCGCGATGGGCGCCACACCGGCATGGTTCACCCTTGCACTGAGCCTGCCGGAATATAACCCCGACTGGCTGCAGGCATTCAGCAATGGCATGCGGACATTAGCTGACCAGCACAGTATTGCACTAATTGGCGGCGATACCACACGCGGCGCATTAAGCATCACCATTCAGGTGGCGGGCACCATTCCCGCAGGCACCGCCTTATTACGCAGCGGTGCAAAAACCGGCGACCTGATCTGCGTTTCCGGGTATTTGGGCGATGCGGCAGCGGGATTAGCCTGCCTGCAGGGAAAACTGCAACTTCCGGAGTCACAGCGGCAATATTGCATCAACCGGCTGAACCGCCCCACCCCGCAAGTCCGGTTAGGCGAGTTACTGCGTGGTTATGCCAGCAGCTGTATGGATATATCGGATGGCCTGCTGGCTGATCTCGGCCATATTCTGCAGCGTTCACAAAAAGGGGCCCATATTAAAACCGCGCAACTACCTTTCAGCCCGGCATTAATGAGCCTGCCAACCGACCAACGCCAACAATATACCCTGAGTGGCGGCGATGACTATGAACTGCTGTTCACACTGCCCGCTGACAAATTTGCTGAGGTCAAAAATAATGCAGCCAAAGCTGGCATTCTGATCACCGCCATTGGTGAAATCACCTCCAAAACCGGCGAGTTACTAATAGACGGAAAAGCTGCCGGCACTGCAAGGGGTTATAATCATTTTCCTGCTACAACAGCCACTTAATCAGGCAAAAACGAGCAAACCGGTCTATATTTGTCAAATCAACAAAGACAACAACAGCCTATGCGAGAGGCTAAATTTCAGCACCGAGGAGTACCAAGATGAGTGACCAGAATCACGAAGAAAGCATTAATCAGGCACTACAGGCATTTCAGCAAGACCCCGCAGCATTCATGAACAAACGCCCGCAAAAAATGGATGCTGCAGGCAACCCGACGGAAGGCACCACCTTATTTTCACAAGAAAACATTGATGATAAAGATTACATCACTGTCCGTGATGCCCTGCGTCACGCCATTTATCAGCGCGAAGAAATCAGCGCTGACCGGGCAGCTTATGCAGCCAATGATCGTGCGGAAAATCTGGTCGATGACTTCACTCATGACAGCCTGAGCAGCATGGAAAACGCCGGACTGCGCAGCGCTTCGCTGGATGAGTCACCCTGGTCAGATGATTACTGGGCGATTTATGCCGGAATGCTGGGCAAGCGCTACGCTGATCCGAACTACCCGGAGTCCGCCGACTGGAAAACCAACTTTGACTATATCCGCACCAATCACCCGCGGGACATCTTTAACAGCGGCAACCCGGCTGCCATCAATATCCTGTCTCCGTCGGAAAAATACGACGCACTGGTTGGCGACACCAACGGCACCCTGACCCGGCGCATGTGGTCTGATGGTAAGTATTATCATGACGCCAACGGTTCGGTGGAAACCTGGATGGGTATCTGTCATGGCTGGGCACCGGCCGCTTATATGCTGGACAGACCGAAAAATGCCATTACTGTCAAAGCTGCCAACGGCACCCCGATCACCTTTTATCCTTCAGACATTAAGGCACTGGCCTCGTTGCTATGGGCCAATGTCCGCACCCCAACGCGCTTTATCGGCGGACGCTGCAACGATAAAGATCCGGCCCAAGACAGCAATGGCCGCATCATCTCCGGCAACTGTTTTGACACCAACCCCGGCACCTGGCACCTGGCCGTCGTCAATCAGATTGGGGCCTCCAAACGCAGCATGGTACTGGATGCCACCTACGACTATGAAGTCTGGAACCAGCCGGTTTATGCCTACGACTACCGCTACTTCAATCCTGCCACCCGCACCCAGACCAACTCACTGAACAGCGCCACCGTATCTGCAGGCAGCTTCAGCAATGACACCTTCAAAAACTATCGCAGCAGCCAAACCGCCAGCATCGTCGGCGTTGCCATGCGCCTGGCCTATGTTGTGGAAACCAGCCCGGATCAGAGCGCTGCAAACAGCTCGTCTGATGATGCCATTCAGAAGGTCGACTATTTATACGATCTCGAGCTGGACAGCAGCGGCAAAATCATCGGCGGCGAGTGGTATACCAATGCGCATCCTGACTTTCTGTGGACACCGCCGGAAGGTGAGCAGGCTGCAACCAGTGCTGATTACCTGGCTACCGGCTCCTGGCAGCAAAACCGCCCGGTTCCGCAAAGCTGGATGGTGGCGGCACAGCGGGCATCCGCAGCTGATGGCGCACCATTGGCTGCTATTGTGGAACGGCTGATTGCGTTTTCGCGACGGTAAAACAGCTTACCCCCCATCCCCAACCCCTTCCCCCGCAAGGGAGGAAGGGGCTTAAAAGCATCCGGACACATACAAAGCCTGCCAAATCACACTATCCACCCTTAATCGGCGGAAACAACACCACTTCATCCCCGTCATTAAGGGTGGTTACCGCATAATCCGGCTCACGCACCAGATCACCATTCAGCGTCAGCATCCAGCTTTTATCTTCAGGCAAAGCAACTTTCTGCAGAACCTGTGACAGCGTCACCCCCTGAGCCAACTCAAGATCAGTATGATTAAACTGACTACCCGGCGGCAAATATTGGCGCAAATCACCAAATAAGGTTAAACGGACTTTCATGCCAGCCCCAGCCGCTCCAGCGTTTCAGTGGCAGGCACACCGGACGCATCCCAGCCCCGCAGCTGATAATATTCCGGCAGCATCTCACCCAGGCGGTTGACCAAACCTTTGCCGATACCTGATCCGGCCGGCTCCTCCAGAATGCGCTTTGGCAAGGTATCATCCGCCATCGTTAAGCCGGCACGTAAATTAAACTGCCGCTCCAGATTCCAAATCCGCTCACCGACTTCACGCATGCGCGCCTCATCCCAGTCGCCTTCACAAGTCGCATTGATCAGCTCAACATAATCCAGAATCGTCCAGCCACAACCACCGGGAAACAGACATAAGCCACTGGAATCAATAAAGGCCACCTCATCCTGCGAGTCCTTGACCACTTTGGCCTTACCCGCTATCTCCGTAGTCTTAAAATCATGCCCGTAAGGGTCAGCCCTCAGATGACAAGCCCCCCGGTTACTGGTTGCATACGCCAGCCCCATACCCTGCATGCTACGACCATCATAAGCCGCAAACTCCTGCCCTTTCACCGACATTGACAGGTCCGGCTTACCATATTTTTCAGTCAGTAATTTCGACCCCAGTGCCACATCACAGCCGAAACCTTCGCCCTTCCCGGCCAGCTCAGCCAGCTCAGCCAGCTGACATAACGCCTCAGCCGAGCCGAACTTCAACTCAATACCACCGGCATCTTCTGTCGTAATCACACCGGTTTCATACAACTCCATCGCTGCGGCAATCGAACCGCCCAATGAAATCGGATCCATACCATATTCATTACACAAGAAACCGGCATAAGTCGCGGCATCAATATCATCCACGCCACAAGCCGCGCCCAGCGCATAAGCCGTTTCATATTCCAGCCCGCCGGATGCGCCATGATATTGTGGCTTATCCTTGACTGAGAAATGAGCGGGGTCAATTTTGCAGATCCGCCCGCAACCGATCGTGCAACCAAAGCAGGCCGCATTGCGCACCAGATTGGTATGGCCGTTTGCATTCGGCGTTTGCATCGCTTCGGGGTTCAGCTTTCCTGTCCCTTCAAACTGAACAGCAAGATTATTGCGCGTCGGCAATGAACCAAAACTGTTGGTAACATCGATCATCGACAGTGTGCCGTCGCGTGACAAACCATCCTTATCGGTCAGCCGGGCGTTCACCTGATTCACCGTCTCAAAGAAAGCCCGCATACTCTTGTCACTGCCCACCCCTTTAGTGCCGCGCACCGCAATCGCCTTCAGCTTCTTTGCCCCCATCACCGTGCCAACGCCGGAACGCCCTGCGGCCCGGTGCAGATCATTCACCACACAGGCATAACGGCACAACGTTTCACCGGCCTGGCCAATAGAGGCCACGCGAATCTGCGGATCTTTATAATATTTCTGCAAGGCAGGCTCGGTCTCCCACACCGTTTTACCCCACAAATGAGACGCATCACACAGCTCGATATGATCATTTTCGATATACAGATAAACCGGCTGCGGCGACTCACCCTCGATAATCAGCAGGTCATAACCCGCCATCTTCAGCTCAGCGCCGAACTTGCCACCGGAGTTAGAACAGGCAATCGCCCCGGTTAAAGCGCCTTTAGTAACTACTGAATAGCGACCGCCGGTCGAGGCCATGGTACCGGTCAGCGGCCCGGTGGCGAAGATTAATTTGTTTTCCGGTGACAGCGCATCGACGGCAGGATCCATTTCTTCCAGCAGATATTTACTGCCCAAGCCGCGCTGGCCGAGATAATCCTGAGCCCAGTCCATGTTTAACGGCTCGGTGTTGCAACTGCCTGTGGTCAGGTTGATACGCAGGATTTTTCGCTGCCAACTCATTAGACTTCCCTCCGCTGCTATTTAATTCATTTGATGTGCTACACTCAGTTTCGCTCAGCAAGGCGCTGCAGACAAATTTAATTTTTACTGAAAACTACGGAAAAATGGCCTTTATAAGTGGTAATATTTTAAGCAAAAAGTTCATAAATCACTGAATAAAACCTGAATAGAGTTAAACAAAATAGTCTACACTTGTGAACTACTGAACGCTATACTTAGCGCAATGTTAACAGGGCGTTGCTTTTTCAATCACACCTTAAATAAACAAACCTATCGCTTATGCTAAATGCTATCAATGACATGGCAGGGCGGTAGCGTGCTTACCAAGGCAATCCTCCACCTAACAACAAAAGAAAAATTCAAAATTAACTATGAAAATTGCTATTGCCGGAACCGGCTACGTCGGGCTATCCAATGCGATGTTACTCGCACCTAAACACAACATTGTTGCTGTTGACATTATCGAAGAGAAAGTTGAACTACTAAACAACCGTCAGTCGCCCATTGTCGACGCAGAAATTGAACAATACCTGCAGCGTGACGATCTGAACTTCCGGGCGACTTTAGATAAAGCAGAGGCTTACCAAGGTGCGGACTTCGTCATCATCGCCACGCCCACCGACTACGACCCACAAACCAATTATTTCAACACCCGCTCCGTCGAAGCCGTTATTCAGGATGTCATGACCATCAATCCTGATGCGGTGATGATTATCAAGTCGACCGTACCGGTAGGCTACACCGCACGGATTCGCGCAGAGACCGGCAGTGAAAACATCATTTTCTCCCCTGAGTTCCTGCGCGAAGGCAAGGCACTTTATGACAACCTCTACCCTTCCCGTATTGTGGTGGGGGAGCGTTCAGAGCGGGCCAGGGTATTTGCTGACCTGCTGACCGAGGGTGCATTAAAAGATGATATACCCGTCCTGTTTACAGATTCGACCGAAGCAGAGGCGATCAAGCTGTTTGCCAATACCTATCTGGCGATGCGGGTCGCTTACTTTAATGAGCTGGATACTTATGCCGCGACACACGGGCTTGACTCACGCCAGATAATCGACGGGGTCAGTCTGGATCCACGCATTGGCGATCATTACAACAACCCTTCATTCGGCTACGGCGGATATTGCTTACCGAAAGATACCAAACAGTTGCTGGCGAATTATCAGGACGTGCCGCAGAACATTATTAATGCGATTGTGGATGCTAACCGCACCCGTAAAGACTTTATCGCCGATGACATTATCCGCCGCAACCCTAAAGTCGTGGGCATTTACCGGCTGATTATGAAAGCCGGTTCGGATAATTTCCGCGCCTCATCGATTCAGGGAATTATGAAGCGTATTAAAGCCAAGGGTATTGAAGTGGTGGTGTATGAGCCGGTACTGGAAGATGAGTATTTCTTTCATTCGCGGGTGATTAAGGATATTGACGAGTTTAAGCGGGTTAGTGATGTGATTGTGGCTAACCGGATGACCGATGATATGCGGGATGTGGCTGAGAAGGTTTATACGCGGGATTTGTTTGGGAGTGACTGACGGGGCTGCACTTCCCCTCACCCCTCACCCCTCTCCCTCATACGCGCCAACTTAAGCTAGAGCCTGTCGTCACGAAATGGGCAAATACTGGTATAATCTGACTTAATGAAACTTCTGAGTCCTTGCCATGAAATCACCCGCCCACCGCCGCCACGATGTATCTGACCGCATTTGGAATTTACTCGCCCCTCACCTTCCGGGGCAGGCAGGTCAGCATGGTGGAATAGCCAAAGATAATCGCCAATTTATCAATGCGGTTTTCTGGATTCTGAGAACGGGTGCACCCTGGCGGGATTTACCACCGGACTATGGCGACTGGAAGAACACCCACCGCCGTTTCAGTCGCTGGCGTGATAGCGGTGTCTGGGAGTCATTGCTGGAACGACTGATTGACGACCCGGATTTTGAATGGCTGATGATTGACGCTTCCCACGTCAAAGTACACCCTCATGCCGCCGGTGCAACCGGTGGCAATCAGGCGATGAGTAAAACAAAAGGGGGGTCAACACCAAGATACATTTGGCCGTGGATGCGCATGGTATGCCAGTCCGATTTATTGTTACAGAAGGTACCTGTGCGGATTGTACACAGGCTGTCGATCTGATTGAGGGGTTTGAAGCGGATTATCTGATGGCAGATAAAGCTTACGATGTGGATGAATTGCTGGCTCAGGCACGGAAACAGGGTATGGAACCGGTGATTCCCTCAAAAAAGAATCGTCGCGAACCCAGGGAGCACGATCAGGTGTTGTATAAACATCGCCATTTGGTCGAAAATGCTTTTTTGCATTTGAAGCAGTGGCGGGGGATTGCCTTTCGCTATGCGAAAAATGTGAAATCGTTTGAGGCTGCGGTGCAGATACGTTGTTTTATGCTGTGGGCCAAAATTGCATGAAGCAAGCCATCAGTGAAATTTATATTTGGATTAGCCTGTTTCGTGACGACAGGCTCTAGTAATTTTTAAGGACTAGACTAATGAAAATTTCAAAAACATTACTGGCTGTTGCAATTGCAGGGTTTACTTTTGCTTCAAATGGTCATGCACAAACAGTAGAAGTAGCAGTAGAAACAGCACAAGAAGTTGCCGTGGTTAGTCAGCCAGCAGCCAATGAAAAATCCAGCATTCCGGTTGGAACCAAACTGAATCAAAATGACGTCATCACACTGAAGCAAGGTGATGAAGTACGCGTCACATATTATAAAACTGCAAGCTTGCCAAGACGAACCTGCAGATATTGGTTGCCTGACCCCAAGACTGAATCAGGGGAAGTAGTAATTTCCAGTGACAATACCTGTCAGCAGTTTATAGCAGGCGTTGGTGTTGGTATTAGTGGCGGGACCGCTGCTGCCGCAGCTATTGCTGGAGTTGCACTGCTGGCCAACAGAAACAATGATGGCGAGGATCCAATTAGCCAATGATAAGGTAAAAATTTTTAGTCTGGTTTAAGTTTTCAATAAGGTGGTTTCAAATAACCGCCTTTTATTTTGTCTGGCAAGTACCCCCATTTACTTTCCAACACATAAGCAACCCCGCCAACTTTTACAGATGTGCACCCGCTTACCGAAGTGCAGGGCCGGATATTATTCACTCTGTGCCTGAGGCGTCCGGAACCATCAAAAAATAGAATATCCATAGCAAATTGCATGTTTTTCATCCAAAAATTAACCATTTGCTCTTCCGGAAACACAAACAAAGCCCCCTTCCCCTCCGGCATATCCTCCACATACATCAAACCCCTCTCACGCTCTTCAGGCGTATCAAACACCACCACATCCAGCGGCACATCCCCCACATAAATCCGGGTATCAAACGATAGAGAGCGGTTATAAACAGTCGAAGCCGGGACAGTGCTACAGGCTGCCAATAAGCCAGACAGCAGCCATACCGCAGACCTGTACAAGAAGGTGATTATCATTATTTAGTTGTAGAATTGCCCACAAGAGTGTGAATTTTATAACTAAACTCTTTATTCACACCACTTTTTTTCCCAAAGAGGCAATGAACTTGATAAGCTCTGCCTGTAACTTATTCATCCCATACAGATAGAACCCCCAAGGAGTACACCATGAACTTCCAACGCAACGTCGGCCGCAAAGACAAAAACATCAGAATTGCCGTGGGCATCGTGCTCATCATTGTCGGATTGCTATTCGCCAAAAGCTTCTGGCTCACCCTGATCGGTGCCATCGTACTGGGTACGGGTATCTTCAGCTTCTGTGCACTGTACACCCTGTTGGGCATGAACACAGCAACAACGGCTGAGCAATTAGCGGCCAGTGATGACCTTGGTGAGCGTGCCAGTGAAAACTTCGATGACTTCAAACAGGAAGCCGTAGAAACCGCTCAGGAGCTGAAAGAAGATGCTGAAGAGTTGCTTGAAGATGCCAAGGAAAAAATTGATGAAGTGACAGACTCACTGAAAAAGAAATAACCCATACCCAATCAACCAGCACACACTAAGCCGATCATGCGACGTAAAAACATTGTACGCAAACTACCCGATACATCAGTTCCGTCGCCTTGTATCGGCGTGTGCTGGCTGGATGATAAAACCCGGTTATGCGAAGGCTGTCTGCGCAGTGCAGATGAAATCCGTGACTGGATGATCATGGATAAAGCTGAAAAACTGGCTTTATTGCAGGAGCTGGAACAACGACGAATCAGCCTTGACGCTGCTCCCGGAAATTGAACAGGCTCACTCCGTTGTTTTGGCCTGAACCTCAACCTGACGACGCAATAACTTCAAATGCTCCACCGTCGCATAGCCATCCGGCGGAAAGCCAACATCAGCCTGCCAATCACGTAAAGCTGACTGGGTATTCGGCCCGATTTTCCCATCCACCCCCTCCGTATTGTAACCCGCCACGCTGAGTAACAGCTGCAGCTCAGATTTTTCAGCATGGCTCAGTGCCACATCCTCATGCGGCCATTCGGCCACCACTCCCTGCTTCCCGCGTAACAGATCTGCCAGCAGCCCCACCGCCAGCGCGTAGCTGTTGGATTTATTGTATTTCAGGATCACCGAAAAATTCTGATACAGCACAAACGCCGGCCCCCGGTAACCTGCCGGTAAATAGATAAAACCGGACTCCTCCCCGCCTCCTGCCAGCAAATCACCGCTCACCGGTAAAACCCGGTTCTCCCGCGTCCAAGCCTGTGCACCTTTCTGCACTTTCGGGTCAGCCAGCAGCCAGTCAAAATCTTCCGGCAAGCTGATCTCTTCCCCCCAATCCTGCCCCGTTTGCCAGCCTGATTCAGCCAGATAATGCGCGGTTGATGCCAGTGCATCAGCGATGCTGTTTCTGAGGTCACGCTGCCCGTCACCATCAAAATCAACCGCATACGCCTCAAAGGTAGTCGGAATAAACTGCGTATGGCCGATAGCCCCGGCCCATGAACCGCGCAATTCAGTCAGGTTCATATCTCCGCGCTGAATAATGCGTAGTGCCGCCAGTAACTGCCCGGCCCAGAAATCACGGCGCTCCTCACGTCCGGCATAAGTCAGGGTAGCCAGAGAACGGATCACCGAGTAATCGCCGGTCTGCTTGCCGAAGCTGCTTTCCATCCCCCAGATGGCTGCCAGATAGGCCTCCCCCACCCCATACCGGGCTGTAATACGGGACAGCAAATCACCCTGCTCCGCCAGACGCTGACGACCCAGCTGCACGCGCTCATCTGAAGTGGTATCCGCCAGATACTCCCAAACCTGCCGGGTAAACTCGGGCTGATGCGCGTCCAGATTCAACACCTTCTTATCAGGCAACACCCCGGTAAACGCCATATCCAGTACATCCGGACGGATGCCTGCTTTTGTTGCGGTTTCCCTGAACTGCGCTTTCCATAGCTCGAAATCATCATCAGCCACCACCGAATAGCCGAACAATGTAACAAGCAGCAACACAATCAGTTGTAAGATACGAGCCAAATATGCCTCTTTTTAAGTCCCGAGCGCCTCTGCCCCCAATTAACTCAATACTAAGCAGCCTATCGCACGTTTTCAACCGCTGGCACTTCACTAATAAAAAAGTTTAGGATACGCAATACCCTGAGCACTCCCGGAACCTATGCCACCAAAGGAACGTAACATGCCGAAAATCAGCTTCCTCGATTACGACAGCACCAGCCGCAATGACCTTGACCTCACCCGCCTGCAAGCCTGCTGTGACTCACTCACCCTGTGGCCACACACCCGTCCGGACGAATTACGTGAGCATATTGCCGATGCCGACGTCGTCATCAGCAACAAAATTGTGCTGAATGCAGAAACACTGGCACAGTTTAAAAACCAGATCAAACTGATCTGTGTAGCCGCCACCGGTACCAACAATATTGATTTGCAGGCCGCCAAACAGTTCGGCATCCCGGTCACCAATGTACGCGATTATGGCAGCCAGTCCGTCGCTGAACATGTCATCGGCCTACTCTTTGCACTCAGCCGTCAAATTGGTGCCTACCAGCAATCCATAGCGCGCGGCGACTGGCAGCGTAGTAACAGCTTCTGCCTGCTCGATCACCCGATCACCGAAATTGCCGGAAAAACCTTTGCCGTCATCGGCTATGGCACACTGGGAAAACGTACAGCACAACTGGCCGAAGCACTGGGCATGAAACTGATGATCGCCGAACGTGAAGGGGCAGAAACCATCCGCGCAGGCCGGGTATCACTGGACACCATTTTCACTGAAGCCGATGTCATCAGCCTGCACTGCCCGCTGAATGAGGAAACACGGGATCTGGTCAATGCCGAGCGTCTGCAGCAAATGAAACCCTCCGCTTTTCTGATCAATGCGGCACGCGGCGGGATTGTTAATGAAGCCGCCTTACTGGAAGCGCTGCAACAAGGACAGATTGCCGGAGCAGCGATTGATACACTGGAGCAGGAGCCACCGGGCAAGGACTCCGTACTGCTCAGCACCACACTTCCCAATCTGATCATCACCCCTCACATTGCCTGGGCCAGCCAGCGGGCACGCCAGACCCTGCTGGATCAGTTGGCTGATATTATTTCCGCCTGGCAAAAAGGTGAGCTGATCAACGCAGTCACCTGAACCTTTGCAACTATGTTTTCAGGTTGAATGTGTCGCAAAGCAAAACACCCTCACCCCAACCCCTCTCCCTCACAGGGCGAGGGGCTAAAAAAAGCAAAGGCTTGGCTCCCCCTCGCCCTCAGGGCATAGGTATCTACACATCTAAAATCCCCTCCGAGAGGTTTTTAAACTGCCGTAGCTGTTCGGGAGGATAGGTTTCTATTAATTCGAGCATGGAAAGATAGACCCATAGCCCCGCCAACAAGGCGGGGTGAGTAAATTCCTTGCCCCATTTCATTTGCCGTCCACTGAGTTTGATCAGTAGCTGACGAAATTCTTTTGCCGACTGGCTCTGGTTAGCGGCTATTTCCCAAATCAGTACGCAGGCCATACTTACCACCAGCAACCGTTTGGCAATCGCTTCGCCATGCGTCTGTTGCCACGATTCGATCTGTTGACCTGCCGACTTCAATAGTTTGAAAAAGGATTCGATGCGCCAACGCCAGTAATACCAGAGTGCGACCTGTTCTGCCGGCACGGCATCTGCCTTAAGGTTGGTCAGCAGTAACCATTCGGCTAACACATCACCGGCCTGATTCCGAACCTGACTCACCACCAGCCTGACCTCCAGTGCCTCACCCGGTACCGGGGGACGCTTTCGTTTCTTCTGGCTGGGTTTTGCCGGGCGGGTCAGACGCACCCGGGCTTCACCCACCCACTGCTGAGCAGGCTTGCCTTTAAACGCTATTTCCCGGCTATAGCGGTAATTGAGCTGTGAACTCACCTGACCACAGCCCTGACTGCTCCCCTGATACTCAATCCGGGGAGTCTTCCTTGCCCGAACCAGCCAGAGCGCGTCCTGCCACTCCCGGAAATGGCTCACTGAATCACCTTCCCGATCAATAATATGCACCAGCGGTTGACTGAAGGACTGTTGCTCCAGCCAACGGATGCGCTTGCTCAACTCATCCAGATGTGTCCGGGGCAAAGCCTCTTCTGCCTCATGGTAGCTTGACCAGATGTGCTCTGCGGTGACCAGATTATGGGCAACCGGCACCAAAGGAGCCCCTGAGTATCACTCACCAGCAGGCTACTTTGCAGCTCATAGCCCACGTCGGTTTCATGGGTCATCGGATAACGGTCTGATTTGTTCGAATGACGACGATAATTGAGCCGTGACCAGTCATGAACACACAAGGCATAATCCGTGCAGTAGCGCTCAACCTGAAGATGCGCACGCTCCAGCAGCGGTGCTGCCAGAGCTGGCAGCGTCACCCGCTCATTATCATAAAACCGCCACGCCGCCTGCGTACTGGCAAAGCTACTCACTTTATTCGGCAGGGAGCGCAAACCGGCGGCCTGGGATTGACTAACGTTCATGTGTTCACTGACTAGCTGATCGAAACGGGCAGCCAGACGTTTATCAATGTCATCGAGTGTTTTTTTACCATCTGCTCAGTATAACTCCTAAAAAAAGATGTGTAGATGCCTATGCCCTAAGGGAGAGGGGGCCGGGGGGGGGGTGAGGGTGAAGGCTTTTAATCAAGCTCAAAGCCCGCTTTAAGAATCGCCGCATTCAAATCAGCCTCAGTCACCTGCTGACTGTTAATCGCCATACGGGTAGGCACCTGACTATAAGGCTGCTGACCGTTTGCAGCCGACGATGCATACACATTTGCAGCAAACACACAAACCGCATGCACCGGATAATTATCCGCCGGACGGGCAAACTTCAGATGCGTCACAATACGCTCACCACGAATTTCCTGCTCACTGATATTCATCTGCTCAGAGCGGGGCAGCTCAAAGCCCAGCAAAGCCTCGGTTACAGACTGACAAACATTAACCGGAGACGGCGGTGGCGAGTTACAGGCACCCAATAGAACTAACAACACTATCAATGTATTCCGCATATCTCCCACCCTAATAACCGCAATCAATCGCTCCGCCGCAATGTTATACTTCCCCTCATGAGCAGAAGCAATACCATTAGTCTTTTACAGCAACCTGTCTCTGCGCTGAAAGGTGTCGGGGATAAGGTTGCGGAAAAGCTGGAGCGACTCGGCATCCTGCGGGTCGCTGACCTGTTGTTTCACCTGCCGTTACGCTATCAGGACCGTACCCGCATTTATCCGATTGGTAGTGTCAGAAACGGGCAGGAAGTGCTGGTCGAAGCCGAAATAGACAGCACCGAAGTCGTGGTACGCAGCCGCCGTATGCTGCTCTGTCACATCAATGATGGCAGCGGTATGATGACCCTGCGCTTCTTTCATTTCAGCAATGCACAAAAACAGAGTATGCGCGAAGGCAGCCTGATCCGCTGTTTCGGTGAAATACGCCAAAGCGGTTTCCGCCCGGAAATGATCCACCCCGAATACCGCATCCTCAGCAGTTCATCCCCCGCCCCGGTCGAAAACACCCTGACCCCCACCTACCCCGCCACCGAAGGTCTGCAGCAACGTACCCTGCTGCGCCTGATTACGATTGCGCTGGAACAGGTTAGCGAACTGCCGGAGTTACTCCCCGCCAACATTATCGGCAAATACCGCTTCCTGCCACTGGCCGATAGCCTACGCCTGTTACACTCACCACCGCCTGAGCTGGCCACCAAACAGCTGCTTGACGGTAAACATCCGGCACAACAACGACTGGCTTTTGAAGAACTGATCGCCCATCAGCTGGGCGTGCAGCAGGCCAGACAGGCCATCAAACAGGTCAACGCCCCGGCTATGAGCGCAGACAATCACTTATTCACACAGCTACTGGAACATCTGCCCTTCGCCCCCACCGACGCGCAGAGCCGGGTGATTGCGGAAATTGCGGCTGATTTGCGCCAGGGCACACCGATGAACCGGCTGGTGCAGGGTGATGTCGGCTCCGGCAAAACGCTGGTTGCAGTTGCAGCCGCCCTGCATGTCATCGCTAACGGCTATCAGGTCGCCTTAATGGCCCCCACCGAACTGCTGGCCGAGCAGCATTATCAGAACCTGAGCAACTGGCTGGAGCCTCTGGGTCTGGAGGTTGAATTTATTTCCGGTGGGCAAACCACCAAGCAACGCCGCCGCAAGGTAGAAAATCTGCTGCTGGGCATCACTCATATTGCGGTTGGCACCCATGCCCTGTTCCAGAAAAACGTGGAGTTTCTGCAGCTCGGGCTAATTATTATTGACGAGCAGCACCGCTTTGGCGTGCATCAGCGCCTTGAGCTGCGCGAGAAAGGCAAACAGGGTGAAAATTATCCGCACCAGCTGGTGATGACCGCCACCCCGATCCCGCGCACGCTGGCAATGACCAGCTATGGTGACCTGGATTATTCAGTAATTGATGAGCTGCCACCGGGACGTACACCGATTAATACCGTTGCCATCAGCAATGAACGCCGCGATGAAATCATTGAGCGCATTGCCGCAGCCTGTCAGGAAGGCCGTCAGGTTTACTGGGTGTGTACCCTGATTGAAGAATCGGAAGCACTGCAATGCCAGAATGCCGAGGAAACTACGGAATTACTGCAACAACGCCTGCCCGGAGTAAATGTGGGCATGGTACACGGGCGGCTGCATGGCAGCGAAAAAGAAAGCATTATGCACGCCTTCAAGCAGAATGATATTCAACTGCTGGTGGCAACCACTGTGATTGAAGTCGGTGTGGACGTGCCCAATGCCTCGCTGATGATTATTGAGAATGCGGAACGGCTGGGCCTGTCTCAGCTCCATCAGCTGCGCGGCCGGGTGGGACGTGGCACGACGGCCAGCAGCTGTGTATTGCTGTATCAGGCACCGCTGGGCAAGGTGGCGCGCAAACGTCTGGAGGCACTGCGCAACAGCACCGACGGCTTTGAGATTGCCAATATCGACCTGGAGATTCGCGGTCCCGGTGAAGTGCTGGGCACCCGCCAGACCGGTGAGGCAAGGCTGCGCATTGCCAGCCTGATGCGTGACCAGCATTTACTGCCCGATGTGCAACAGGCGGCACGGGATATTGTCGAAAATTATCCGGAGCGGGTGGCCCAACTGACCCAGCGCTGGCTGCAACAACCGGACGGCGATACGGCCACCCGGTTTTTTCAGAGCTGAGCGACGACCTGGAAATAAGTCCGCAACGGTGTTATTCGGAGAGTTAATCCACTAGAATCAGAATCCTATGGCTGGTTCAGGCCATAACATTGATGGAGGAATCATATGCAAACCCTGAAAAAAATCACCGCAGGCACCACCTTAATGCTGGCTTTGGGCAGCACCTCAGTATCAGCAGCGGATGCAGACAGCTGCAAAACCGTACGCTTCTCGGATGTTGGCTGGACAGACATCACCGCTACCACCGCAACCGCCGGAGTCCTGCTGGAGGCACTGGGCTATGAGCCGGAAATCAAGGTGCTGTCAGTGCCGGTGACTTATACCAGCCTGAAAAACAAGGATATTGATGTTTTTCTGGGCAACTGGATGCCAACCATGGAGGCTGATATTAAGCCCTACCGCGAAGACAAGTCGGTTGAAACCCTGGTGAAAAATCTGGAGGGTGCCAAATACACGCTGGCCACCAATGAATACGGCGCTGAGCTGGGCATTAAGAGCTTCGCTGACATCAGCAAACACGCCGAAGCGCTGGACAACAAGATTTACGGCATTGAGCCGGGCAATGACGGCAACCGCCTGATTCAGGGCATGATTGATGACGAGAAGGACACTTTCGGCCTGAAAGGTTTTGAAATGGTGGAATCCAGTGAGCAGGGCATGCTGGCGCAGGTTTCCCGTGCGGACAGGAAGAAGGAGCCGGTGGTGTTTCTGGGCTGGGAGCCGCATCCGATGAATGCCAACTTTAAGCTCACCTATCTGGAAGGCGGCGATGATGTATTCGGCCCGAATCTGGGTGGCGCGGAAATTTATACCAATACCCGTGCCGGACTGGCTGAAGAATGTCCGAATCTGGGCCAGTTCCTGACTAATCTGACATTTTCACTGGCGATGGAAAACGAGATTATGGGCGGCATTCTGAATGATGAGAAAGATCCGGCGGATGCCGCAGCCGAATGGATTAAGGCCAATCCGGAGTCGCTGGACGGCTGGCTGAAGGATGTCAGCACGCTGGATGGCAAACCCGGACTGGATGCTGTAAAAACTGCTCTGGAACTGTAAGCCTTTATGGACTGGCTGACTGAGCACAAGCTGCCACTGGGGAAATGGATTAAATCCGTGGTGGAGTGGTTGCTGGATAACGGAGCCTGGCTGTTTGACAGCATCTCGGAGGGACTGGAATTTATTATCGAGGGCATGATTGATGTCATGCTCTGGTTCCATCCGCTGATGATGCTGGCCATTTTCGCCGGGATTGCCTTTGTCCTGCATCGCAGCTGGAAACTGGTGCTGCTGATTGTGCTCAGTCTGTTGCTGGTGATTAATCTGGGTTACTGGGAAGAAACCCTGCAGACGCTGGGACTGGTCATATTTGCCACCCTGGTCAGCGTGGTGCTTGGGGTGCCGGTCGGCATCGCGGCGGCCCACCGGCCCTGGCTCTACAATCTGCTGCGTCCGATTCTGGATCTGATGCAGACTATTCCGACCTTTGTTTACCTGATCCCGACCATGATTATGTTCGGGCTGGGCGTGGTGCCCGGCCTGATTTCCACGGTTATTTTCGCGATTCCGGCTCCGATCCGGCTCACCTATCTGGGCGTATCCGGTGTCCCCAAACCGCTGATGGAAGCCGCAGCAGCCTTTGGTGCCACCAAAAAACAACTGTTGTGGAAAGTCGAACTGCCACACGCCCTGCCAACCATTATGGCCGGGGTAACACAATGCATCATGCTTTCACTGTCGATGGTGGTGATTGCCGCTATGGTTGGCGCCCCCGGACTCGGCATTCCGGTATTGCGGGCACTGAATACGGTCAATATTGCCCAGGGCTTCGAAGCGGGTCTGGCCATTGTCGTGATCGCCATCCTGCTGGATCGGATCTGTAAACAGAAAAATCCCACGGAGCAACGCTGAATGGCTGTGGTTAGCTTTGAGCAGGTGGATATTATTTTCGGCAATTCGCCGCACAAAGCACTGTCACTGCTGGACCAGGGTGCGCAACGTGAGGAGATCCTGGAAAAAACCGGGCAGGTATTAGGCGCTGCCGATGCCTCACTGGCGATTGAAGAAGGCGAGATTTGTGTGCTGATGGGCTTGTCCGGTTCCGGAAAATCCACTTTACTCCGGGCAGTTAATGGCCTGAATACCGTCACCCGTGGCCATCTGTTTGTCGAGCATCAGGGGCAACAGATAGATGTCGCCAATTGCAACAGCCGCACCCTGCGCGAATTACGTACCGGCCGGATTGCCATGGTTTTTCAGCAATTTGCCCTGCTACCCTGGCGCACGGTGCGGGAAAATGTCGGGCTGGGTCTGGAGCTGAAAGGTGTCAGCAAAGCGCAGCGTAAAAAAGTGGTGGATGAAAAACTGGAACTGGTCGGCCTGAGCCAATGGGCGGATAAGTATGCCCATGAGCTCTCCGGCGGCATGCAGCAACGGGTGGGACTGGCGCGGGCCTTTGCCACCGATGCGGACATTCTGCTGATGGATGAACCGTTTTCGGCACTTGACCCGCTGATCCGCGACAAGCTTCAGGATGAACTGCTGGATCTGCAGCGCGAATTAAAAAAGACCATTATCTTCGTCAGCCATGACCTGGATGAGGCGATGAAAATCGGCAGCCATATTGCGATTATGGAGGGCGGGCGTATTGTGCAATACGGCACGCCGGAAGCCATTGTGCTGGCCCCGGAAAATGACTATGTCGCCGAATTTGTCGCCCACATGAACCCGCTGAATGTGCTGAAAGCATCCTCACTGATGCGGCCTGCAGCGGAGCTTGTCCGGGAGAATGGTGGTAACGGCGACAACGGTGACAACGGGCATTACCGTTTTGGCAGCTTCGGCGAATTTCAGCTCAGTCTGCATGACAATGGTGAAATAGCAAAGGTTTCGGTCAACGGTCAACCTGCCGACTGGGCTGAGCACAGTGCCGGTGCTCCGGAAAACACTCCGCAACCCGGCACCTTTATCTGCGCCGCTCCCGACACCCTGATGCGCACCATTATCGGTCTGCGCCAGCAAAGTGGCCTGCCGGTGTTGCTGACCGATAGGCAGCAATTCACCGGCATTATTGGTGACGATGAAATTTACCGGGGCTTATTGCGCAAACCCTGATCCGGTGTTTCCGGCGCTGACTGCCACAACTCCCCCTTATTCAAAGCCTGCCAGCCCCAGCGCAACCAGCCCAGTACCGCCACCGCCAGCCATAAGGCCCACAGCAACATCAGTGCCCGGTAGATCCACAGCGGCACGCTGACCACATAAGGCTGGGCCAGGATTTCAGCGCTACGATCCTGATACCATTGCAAGGAATAAGCAGACGAGCCATTCCCGGCAATCTGCATTTCCGGTTGTCCCAGCAAACCATTGGCCACCGCGCCCCCCAGTACCAGCAGGGCAATCAGCGTAAGTCCGGCCAGTGCAATCTGCATGGCATTGAATTGCCAGTACTTCAGGTTAAGGTTCAGCTTCTCCCGCAGCGATAAGGCCATCAGCCAGCCCGCCACCAGAATCATCAACGTCGTTTCTGTCTGGCTCAGACCCACGCCTAACAAAAACCACTGCCAGCTTTTCAGCGGGGTCAGTTTTGAGTAACCCAGCGCCAGTGACAGCACAAACAGCGCCAGCAATACCCCCCAAAACAGCACCGCAGGCCCCATCAGCGGGCCACCCGTCCACAATACCCAGCGGTCATAAGGCAGGCTGAGTTGCAGGTGGCTGTTCACACTGGCGATGCCCAGATCGACCTCCGGAAAACGGTATAACCAACCCAGCGGCTCTGTCTCCCGCCACTGCACCTGAACCTGCTGCTGGCCGGGCTTCAGGTTCAGATTAAGCTCGCGCTCGGTCTTCTGAATCCGCTGCCCTACCCCGTCGATTTTCAGCTGCTGTACCTCAACCCCTTCAGGCACTGTCAACACCTGCTGCACGCCGCGGCTGCTGCGGATATTCAGCTGTAAATCCACATCATTGGCGCGCTTGCCGGTACTGATCAGCATCTCGCTGCCGAGAATGGTTACCGTCTGTCCCGGAACACCCTGCGGGCGGGTGATATTCAGGGTCAGGGTTTCACCCGGCCAGGGCTGCCAGACCGGCACCTGCTGCTGATCCTCGCTATCAAAACGGCTCACCGGCAGGCCATCTGCTTCAAGATGCCAAACCGGGCTGGCGGCCACTGACCAGGTTTCCAGATAGTCCGCGCTGTCCGCCGCCGTGAGCACAATCTGCTCACCCGGATTCAGCCGCGATGACCAGCTGGTTTGCATTTGTTGTGCCGCCAGATTAACCGTGACTTTCTGCTGACGAATGCTGAGCTGCTCACTCATCGGCTGTTCATTGGGCAATAACGGAACACTCAGGCTGAGTGGTGTATCCAGCGGCGAAATACGGCGCACCGTGGTTTCAACGTACCAGTCCAGCCCCAGACGCAGATTGCGCTCCACTTTAACAAAGGTCGGCAGAATACTCTGCTCCTGCTCCAGTTGCGCCTGTTCGGTTTTACTCAATACCCGGTTCAGCTGCAACTGCGCCGCCACTGTACCGTCATCACGGATACCCTCGACTGTCCAGTCCTTATCCAGCGGTGACAACAGGCTGACATGGTGCGGCTTAAGCTGCAGCGGCAAAGGCAGACTATTACGCTGCGGCAGAATTCCGCGCAGCTGTACCTCATGCCGTCCGGCAGGCAACGCCAGCCAGAGCTGCTGCCCGGCATCACGGTTGATGGCAGTTGCCAGCTGCTGATCCAGCAAAATATCACTGGCCAGCCAGGTATCCTGACTGCCCGGCAGTGGTAGTGCGGTATCCACCGCAGCATGCACCGATAAACGCACCATCAGCACCCCGCCACTGATCCCCAGTTGCATACGCTCAATCTGGGCACAGTTTGGCAGACAATCCGGGGCTGCAGTCAGGCGCTGTTGCAGGGTTTGCAGAATCTGCTGGTCAGGAATCGTTTCGGCCTGTAGCGGCTCATGAACCATAAAGAGTGCCGGAAGGAGCAGGGTTGCCAACACAGCAGTACCGCCCCGCTTAAACCACTGCCCCGGTTTCCAGCGTGGTAATTCTGTTTTATGCAGGCCCAGCATCCGCCAGCACAGCACCAGCAACAGCGCAATCCCCGCCAGCTTAAACAGCAGATTAAGCTTCGGCCCGACCAGTAATAAGCGGCTGGTTTCATCCGCCTTGACCGGCCCTGACCAGTTCAGACGCACCGGCCGGTAACTATGCCAGTTCGGCAGGCCGGGGCCGGTCTGGATCATACTGTTGGGGTCAATCGCCTGCATATCATACTTTTTCTGTTTATAAGGTAACGGAGCTGGCTGTGGCCGGGCCAGACTGCTAATGGCTTTGTCCGCCTGACGCTTGAGCTGTGGTGCCGGAGCCTGCTGCACCATGGCATTCATATCAGCGCCAACAGCATCTTCCGCTTCCTCCATCACCGGTTCCGCCATTTCATTCGCAACCGATGCCTGGGTGTACTCCCCTTGTGCAGCTGTGCTGTATCCATAGGCCAGCTGCGGATACAAACCGATGCGCACGGTATTAATCAGATACGGCAGCACAATCATCGCCAGCACCAGCAGGCTCAGCCAGCGATAATAACCCAGCCAGCGCCGTAACCAGCCCTCCGGCAACACCCGCAACAAAGCGACCACCGCCAGTAAATTCAGCCAGATAAAACGTGGTGCTCCCGGCTGATGCCAGAAAAACACCAGAGCCAGCAGGGCAAACGCCCCCCAGCGCCAGCCGTAAAGATAAGCCGTGGCCAGCGCAATAATCAGCACCAGAAATAAATCCAGCAGGCTCCAGTCCTCCACCCAGCTATCCGGGCGGTTATCAGTGCCGCTGCCGGAAAACAGAAACCAGCCCGGCGGCAGGTGCAGCGTGGTATTCACCTGCTGCAGGTCATACTGCCAGCCATTCACCTGCAATTCGGAGCGTGACCCGCTGTAGCGGCTTTCCGCCTGCAGATTGATATTCTCGCTGCGAATCTCCACCCCGGCAGCGGCGTCTTCCTGTTTGCGGGTAATAAACTGCGGCTGACCATTAATCTGCACCCGCCCCAGTTCCAGTATCGGCAAAACATCCAGCCTCGACTGCTGCCCCAGCTGACCACGCAGCTGATCCTTCAGCGTATAACCGCCACCGTCAAAATCCAGCCACATTTCGCGCTGCAGGTTTAATTGCTGCTTGCTGGTCTGCGCCACACCACGCTGCACGGTATTCAGAGTTAAGGTCTGCCCGGGATCAAGCAGATAAGCCGGTAAACGCTTCCAGTCCTCCGGCAGCCGGGTCTGATTCGGGTCGATACTGCTTACCCCCTGCACCTCGACCTGGCGCATCGCACTATCGGCTTCAAACACCCAGACTTCCTGCTGCGGCCAGGGCTCTTGCGACGCTGGCAAAGTAAACTCCGTGCGGTCGGTTTTACTGCGTCCGGTCACATCAATCGTCCATTCGCCGGGACGCAGCTGTACCTGTAACTGCTGCTGGCCACTCATCCGTGCGGGCAGCTGGCTGTCCAGTTGCAGGGCAATAAAATCATCCAGCAATACCGGAGCCAGAGTGGCATTACGCTGTTTACCGGAGACCCGCAGCCTGATTGAAGTAACCACCTGCAGCGGATGCGTATCAATAATTTTGCGGAACACCTGCAGATCCAGATTATCCTCGCTGGCAACCTCTTCCTCACCCTGCGTCAGCCACAGCTGGTGCTGGGCATTAAAACGCGGATTTTTAATTGCCCTGCCGTTAACCTGCAGATTAATCAGGCCGGATTCCGGGGTAATGCGCAGCGTTTTCGGCAATTTCTGCCATAAAAACTCACCGCTGATAGTGTGCTCTCCGGCTGGCAAGGTCACCTGCGGAAAACCATCTTTTTCTTCCACCAGCAGCAATTCGCCCCGGTCATCACTCACCCGCTGCGGCCAGTTATTCTGATCCCCCGGCAGCCGCACCTGTGTTTCCGTGAATACCTGCCATTGCTGGCTGAATGAGCCGCCTTTTTCACCCAGCTGCAGCCACAGGCGTGACGGCCAGCGGCAGGCACGCTGCTCAGCATTGTATTGCCAGGGACAGCCCAGCTCTTTCTGCTCATATAAGGCCCAGTCGACCCACTCCTGCAAAGGTTCGGGCACCTGATCGCGGGACATGGGGGCGGCGGAAACAGCATAAGCGGAGAACCCTGCTAACAGGGTGATGACCAACAACAGATACAGACGAATCAGCATGTGACAGTACCTTTTTTGCGATGATTTTTAATTATGACTATCGCCCATAGTATGGCAGGAAAAACGGACGAACTGTGAAATATTCACAATTTGCGGGCAACATATTTCACAGCAATATTTTCCGCTTCCCTATAAATCCTTCTGCTCCCGGCACACACCTGTTACGATTCAGACAGCACCTTTCTCCAACACCGGAACCTGTCATGATTAAGACCACGCTCTCTGGCAAAACCATTAAAATCATTACTTTCTGTGCCGCTCTGGCCTGCTGTACAACCACACTCCATGCAGAAACCACTGACAAACCACTGAATCTCGGATTGTCCGTCAATATTCAGCAGTCATTCTTTACCGATGGCGATGACCGGATCAGTGTCCGTCCGGCACGGCTTAACCAGAATGGCTTTTATATTCCGGGCCTGACCAAATCCATCATCAGCGGGCCGAAACACACCTTATATCTCGGTGTCGGCTTTGATGACTGGAGCCATGACCGTGATGACAGCAAAACGCTCAGCGATATGGATGATCTGGATCGGGCCGTCAATATCCGTGCGGGAGCAGCCTGGAAAATTCCGGCAGCGGTGGTATCAGCTGATCTGGCACAGGATGTGGCCGGTGCGCATGGCGGACTGCAGGCCAAATTGCGCTATACACACATGCGTTCCGAAGACACCACCTTCCGCCCTTATGCGGAGCTGCAATGGTTTTCTGCTGATATTACTGACTATTACGTTGGTGTAGACAGCCATGAAGCGACCGCAATGCGACCAGCGTATAAAGCAGATTCAGCCTTCGCGGCCAAAGCCGGACTTGACCTGAATTACTCACTAACGCCCAAACTGGAGCTGGTCACCGGCCTGCATGTCACCACGTTTGACAGTGAAATTACCGACAGTCCGATTGTCAGCGAGAGTACTATCTGGGGTGCCGGAATCGGGCTGATTTACAAATGAGCGGCTGACAAACAGCTGACAACACCTCCTGTTCCGGAAGATGCCGCTATCGGTCAGGAGACAATATCAACAATGCAGGGGTGAATTCAGCTTAATTTCGTATTATGATTCTCCTCTTTTGTTTTGATCCCTCATTTCAGGAGTTTACAGTGGAACTGACTGGTGCCGAGATATTCGTTGAGTGTCTGAAGGCAGAAGGGGTTGATACCGTTTTCGGGTATCCGGGTGGCGCAGTTTTATTCATTTATGACGCGCTTTATCAGGCTGCCGGCGATATTAACCACATTCTGGTAAGACACGAACAAGGGGCTGTGCACGCAGCTGAAGGTTACGCAAAATCAACGAACAAACCGGGTGTGGCGCTGGTAACATCCGGCCCCGGTGCGACGAATGCCGTCACCGGTATTGCCGATGCCTACATGGACTCGGTTCCGCTGGTAGTGTTCACCGGTCAGGTGCCGCGGGCGATGATCGGTAATGATGCGTTTCAGGAAGTAGACATTGTCGGGATTACCCGCCCCTGTGTAAAACACAACTTCCTGGTCACCGATATTAATGAGCTGGCGAGCACGATCAAGAAGGCATTCTATATTGCCAGCTCCGGTCGTCCCGGCCCGGTGCTGGTGGATATTCCGAAAGATATTACCCAGATGCGCACTGAGTTTTCCTATCCGGAAGAAATCAGCATCCGCTCCTATAACCCGACGGTGAAAGGTAATAAACGTCAGGTTAAACGGGCGATTGACCTGATGCTGGAAGCCAAAAAGCCGATGATCTACACCGGTGGCGGCATTATTCTGGGTGATGCGGCAGAAGAACTGACCACGCTGACCCGCGAACTGGGTTTTCCGATTACCAATACCCTGATGGGACTGGGTGGCTATCCGGCCACTGACGAGCTGTTTGTCGGCATGCTGGGTATGCACGGAACCTATGAAGCCAATAACGGCATGCATGAGTCGGATCTGATCATTGCCATCGGCGCACGTTTTGATGACCGGGTGACCGGTAATATTGAGAAATTCTGCCCGCACGCCAAAGTGATTCATGTGGATATTGATCCGGCCTCTATCTCGAAAAATGTGTCTGTGGATGTGCCGATTGTCGGTGATGTGAAATGGGTACTGCAGAGCCTGATCGAGGAACTGCGCAGCCGTAAACAAGGGCCGGATAAAGATACGCTGGCCAAATGGTGGCAGCAGATCAATGAATGGCGCAAGGCAGACTGCCTGAAGTATGAGCAGGACGACGAGAGCATTCGCGCCCAGTACGTGGTGGAAAAATTCTGGGAAATCACCGGGGGCGATGCCTACGTCTGTTCCGATGTAGGCCAGCACCAGATGTGGGCGGCACAGTTTTATAAATTCGACAAACCACTGCGCTGGATTAACTCCGGTGGTCTGGGCACCATGGGCTTTGGCCTGCCTGCGGCGATGGGCGTACAGCTGGCTCACCCTGATGCGACCGTGGGCTGTATTACCGGTGACGGCAGTATCCAGATGTGTATTCAGGAGCTGGCCACCTGTCTGCAATACCAGCTGCCGATCAAAGTGCTGAACCTGAATAACGGCTATCTGGGTATGGTGCGTCAGTGGCAGGAGTTCTTCTACCAGAAGCGTTACGCCATGTCGTATATGGAAGCCCTGCCCGACTTTGTAAAGCTGGCTGAGGCCTATGGCCATGTTGGTATGCGCATTGAAAAACCGGGCGATGTCGAAGGTGCGCTGAAAGAAGCCATGGCACTGAAAGACCGGCTGGTCTTCATGGACTTTATTACGACGCAGGAAGGCAATGTTTACCCGATGGTTCCGGCCGGTGCCGGGCAGAATGAAATGATACTGGTGTAATGACGATGAGTGATGTTAAACGACATGTAATTTCCATTCTGATGGAAAACGAATCAGGCGCATTATCACGGGTATCCGGTCTGTTTTCTGCGCGCGGTTACAATATTGAGTCACTGACTGTAGCTCCGACTGAAGATGCCAGCCTGTCGCGGATGACACTGGTCACGCTGGGTAGCGATGAGATTGTCGAACAGATTATGAAGCAACTGCACAAGCTGATTGATGTGGTTAAGCTGATGGATCTGAATGAAAAATCACATATCGAACGCGAGATGATGCTGGTCAAGGTGGATGTGAAAAAGCCGGGTTCCTGTGATCAGGTGAAGCGGCTATCTGACATTTTCCGCGCACGGATTATCGATGTGACCGATAAGACTTATACCATTGAAGCCACCGGCAGTAAGGATAAGGTCGATGCGTTTATGAATGCGCTGAGTGAAATGCGGATTATTGAAGTGGTGCGCTCAGGCAGCATGGGTATTGCGCGCGGGGCTTCTGCATTAAGGGTTTAATGCAGAATGACAATACCGTCTCATCATACTAAGCTTGGAAGTTCCTGAATCAGCAGCACCCAATAATTAGCGGGGATCAAAATGGAAGCTCTCAAGTTGCAGACCGTCGATGATCTGGAAAAAGCCAGTCAGCATGATGACCGTATTGAGTTAGTCAACGGGGAAATCATTAAGCGTCCGATGGCATGCCCCGAGCACGCGCTGGCACAGTCTGATCTGGCCGGACAATTTTTCCCGCTAAGCCGTCAACCCGTTGATAAAGGCTGGTGGATTATGACCGAAATCAGTGTTGAGTATTCAGAACACCACTGCCCGATACATGATCTGGCTGGCTGGCGCAAAGAACGGCTACCGCAACGCCCTAAACGCAAGATGCACATAATTCCGGACTGGGTTTGTGAAATCACCTCACCCGGCCATGAACGCAAAGATGCCATTGTGCAGCTGATGCGCTTACAAACCTTCCGGGTGCCTCATTATTGGGTACTATCACCGGAAGACCGCACGCTGATTGCTTATGCACTGGACGGCGAGCACTACAGAGTCGTGCAATCAGTCGAGTGCCACGAAGCCACTGAGTGTGACCAACTGATCATTCCACCCTTTGAGGAAATGGTGGTTGATTTAGGGCATATATTCGGCTTTATCGATTAAGAAGCCGCCAACTGAGGCCGCCGCTCCGCCCAGGGCATTTCCTTAACCGGAAAATGGATCAACGCCGAAAACGCCCCCACGCCGATGCCAATCCACCACACCAGCGTGTAGTTCCCATACAGATCATACATTTCCCCGCCCAGCCAGACACCCAGAAAACCACCCAGCTGATGCGAAAAGAACACCAGACCATACAATGTGCCCATATAACGCAGCCCGTAAATCTGCCCGATCAGTCCTGCAGTCAGCGGCACCGTCGCCAGCCACAACGCTCCCATCAGAATAGCAAACACCACCACGGTCTCCGGCGTAATCGGATTCATAATAAATAATGCCGCCACCAGGGTACGCAGCATATAAATGGCCACCAGCAGGTATTTCCGTGAATACATGCTGCCGAACCAACCAGCCAGAATCGTGCCGCCGATATTTGACACCCCGATCAGTGCAATCGCCAGCGCACCCAGCGTTGACGTGGTGGTGACACCTAAGGCATTGACAAAACTACCCGCCGATACCGGGCCGCACATTTCAGTAATCAGCGCCGGAAAATGCGCGGTAATAAACGCCAGCTGATAACCGCAGGAAAAGAAGCCGAGGAAGATAAAAATAAACGAAGGATCTCTGACTGCCTGCGACACCACCTTGCCCAGCCCTTCACCCGCCACAGCCGGTTCCGGGGGCGGTACGCGCATAAAAAACAGTGCCAGCAGGGACAGCATAATGATCCCGGCAAAGACCACAAATACCGACTGCCACGGCATTTGCGTCAACAGACTCTGCGCCACCAACGGCCCGACAATCTGCCCGGCTGATCCGGCAGCAGTCGCAATACCCAGCGAAATTGAACGGTATTTTTCAGAAGTCGCACGACCAATCACCGCCAACACCACACCAAAACCCATCCCGGCAATGCCGAAGCCGACCAAAATTTCCAGCAGCTGATGCTGACCGGGTGTCACTGCATAGGAGGATAAAACCAAACCGATAGCATAACTAAACCCGCCCAGAATAATCGCTTTACGATCCCCGAATTTTTCTGCGAAGGCACCAAACAGCGGCTGGCCAATTCCCCAGAACAAATTCTGCATAGCAATGGCAAAGGAGAAATCAGCCCGCAACCAGCCAAACTCCTGTGCAATCGGAATCTGGAACAGCCCGAATGAGGAACGGATAGCAAAGCCGACCAGGATAATTATGCAACCGGCAATTAATACCGGGGTAAATAAACCACTTTGCGGTAACGCTTTTACCTTTTCCATGCTGATCTCAAATATGATGCTGAGGAACGACTTGTTTACTGACAGGTCAGAGCATGTGACTTGTCTGCAGAACGGAGGCCTGTCTGAGCCTGCGAGTTGACGCAGTTCGGAAGACAAGTTGCATGCTCTGACCCTTCCCGGATTATTCTAACCAGATAAATACCACACAAGCTGCAGTCAACGCAGCCATGCCCAAGTTAAACAGCTTTAAAATCTGCGGGTTATCCAGAAACCGGCGGATATATTGCCCGAACCCGGCCCATAATGAAATAGACGGCAACCCGATCAGCATATAAGCCAGCACAATCAACGCAACCGACAGCCAATACGCATCCCCCAGCAAGGTAAAACTGGCATTCGCAGAAATCACCATGACCCAGGCTTTCGGATTCACATACTGAAAGGCAGCGGCCTGCATGAATGTGAATGGCTGGCTACCTTCTTCAGCCTTGCCCAGTGATGAAAAAGTTAATAATTTCCAGGCCAGCCACAGCAGATAAGCACTGCCAATCACCCGCAATATCTGCTGCAACACCGGAAACTGGGAAAATACGGCTCCAAGCCCCAAACCCACCGCAATATTCAGCGATGCCATGCCGGTTATAATCCCCAGCATGTGCGGCAGGGTACGGCGGTAGCCAAAATTCACCCCGGAAGCGGTCAGCATAATATTATTCGGCCCCGGCGTTGCAGAAGTCACAAAAGCAAAGGTAGCCACCGCCAGAATCAATTCCCAGGAAAGCATGACAATCTCCATCAACCAATAATTGTCACCATAACAATTATTGAAAATAACTTAAAAAAGGATACAATCAAATATTAAATCGTTATTAAATGAAGTCAATTAGATTATTGTACCCATGACAATCTGGACACCTGACATTACCGATGCTGCAAACGCCCGCTATCAGGCCATCGCCGATGAAATTGAAAGGGGGATTAGTGACCAGTCCCTGCTACCCGGTAGCAAACTGCCGACCCACCGTGCATTAGCTGACCAGCTGGGGGTGACTGTCGGCACTGTCACCCGCGCTTATGCAGAGGCGGAAAAACGCGGGCTGGTCAGCGCCCGGGTTGGCAGCGGCACTTTTATCAGGGATGCCGGACATGCCGATAAAAGCCAGTTTGCCATTATGAGCAATGAGCAACGCAGCCGGATTGACTTCACCCAGAACCTGCCGGTGCCCACCGATAATCAGCAAATTCTGCAACAAACCCTGCAGGACATTGCGGCGGACACCGCCTGCACCGAGCTGCTCGGCTACCAGCCGGAACGGGGTATAAAACGCCATCGTCAGTGGGCGGCACAATGGCTGGGTGACAAAGGCGTAAACACTTCTGCCGATAACATCACCATTACCGGCGGCGGCCAGCACGCGATTACCCTGGCGCTGACCTGCACCACCCGCCCCGGTGAAAGTATTTTATGCGAAGGGCTCACCTATCCCGGCCTGAACGCGGTCGCCACCCAGCTGGGTATCAAAACCACCGGTCTGGATATGGACGAGGAAGGCATTATCCCGCAACAGCTGGAAAAGTACTGTCAGAAAGGACACTACCGCGCCCTGTACTGCATCCCCGTCGCGCAAAACCCTACCAATGCCAATATGAGTCAGGCACGCCGTGCAGCGATTCTGGAGATTGCCGAACGCTATCATCTGTGGATTATCGAAGATGCGGTGCTGACCACCGGCCACAGCACAGATACCGGCTATTTCCATAATATAAACCCGGAGCGCAGCCTGCTGATTTTCAGCCACTCCAAGGTGCAGGCTGGCGGGCTGCGGGTTGGTTATCTGGTTACCCCGCAGCGTCTGAACAGCCCGGTCGCTAACAGTATCCGCGCCCACTGCTGGTTTACCTCACCGATCACCGTGGAAATTGCCCAACGCTGGGCCGATAAACAGGCCGCACAGCATGCGCAGGACATGGCCCGTGAGGAACTAGGCAAACGGATCGCACTGGCCAGACACTACCTGCAGGATTTTGAGGTACGGATTTTCGATCACAGTTTTCATTGCTGGCTGAAATTACCGGAACCGTGGCGGGCACTGGATTTTCAGGCGCGAATGAAGGAAAAGGATGTCGGCATACTGGCGGCGGAGTCTTTTGCGGTGGGCAGCTACCCGGCACCGCAGGCGATCCGCATCAGCCTCAGCTCACCGCAAACCACCGAGCAGGTGGAGCGGGGATTGAGGATGATTGCTCATGAACTGAGGCGGGAGATTGGTGCGCGGTTGTCGGTGTTTTGAGACAACCTCAGCCACCCAACTCCAGATAATGCTCAATCCCCGCAATCTTATCCTCAGCATGGTGATTCACATAAATCACCGCTGTTTCACTCCCGGCACAAATCTTTTCAATCAGCGCCAGCACCAGCTGCCGGTTCATATCATCCAGACCCAGCGCAGGTTCATCCAGAATCAGCAGCGGCGGATGTTTAACCATCGCCCGTGCAATCAGCAGCAAGCGTTGTTCACCATAAGACAATTTGTTAAACGGCATATCCGCACGGTCACTCATCCCCAGCAGCGCCAGCCATTCATCAGCAATTTTCTTCTGCGCATCCGTGGCCCTGGTGTACAGCCCGATACTGTCGTAAAAACCGGAAATAATCACATTACGCAACCCGGTACCGACCCGATATTCCCACTGCAGCGCCGTTGACACATAGCCGATGTACTGCTTGATCTGCCAGATACTTTCGCCGCTGCCACGCTGAAAGCCGAACACAAAAATATCATTAACGTAACACTGCGGATGGTCACCGGTAATCAGCGACAGCAGATTGGTTTTACCGCTGCCATTCGGCCCGCTGAGCTGCCAGTGCTGGTTAGGCTCAATCGTCCAGTTCAGTCCGCTGATAATTTGTGTGTCGCCATATTTAATAGAAATATCTGTCAACCGCACCAACGGCTGAGCCGGATCAAGCGGCGGCAGGCTCAGTGCCGGATCAGCTCCCGGAACCTGCAAATCCGTCGTTTTCAGATGCAGCAGCTGATATAGCTCTGCATAGGCCTGCTCATCATCTCGGCGTACCTGATGATGCAACTCTCCGTTATCGACGTAGGCAATATCGGTAATAAAATCTGGACACTCATCAAAGCGGTTCAGCACAATCACCATCGGAATAGTCTGACTCAGCTCAGTCAGATATGCCTGCAAACGGGCATACATCTTCGCATCCAGCCCGTCAAACGGCTCATCCAGCACCAGCAAATCCGGACGACTGGCCAGCGCCCGCACCAGCATCATTTTGCGTGACTCACCAGTGGATAACTTGCGGAATGCGCGATCCAGCAGACCACTCAGACCAAACCATTCTGCCAGCTCCAGGGCCAGTGCCTGATCCCGGCAATCCCGCGCAAACACCTCGGCCACCGTGGTACCCTCGGCAATCACATCCAGAATATCAGCATCGTCCTTTTTCAGCTCTGCGGCAATCAGCTCCGCCTGTGCCTCAAACGACACCAGCCCGACACGGGGCGGAATGCCTTCCACGCTGCCGGATATAATTTTACCGGCACCGGCCAGCACAGCAGCCAGTGCGGATTTACCCGCGCCATTGGTGCCGGTAATCATCCAGTGCTGACCGGGATCAAGCTGCCAGTTGATATTATTGAGCTGGAAACGGTCGTCGAAATTGACGGTGAGGTTTTTGAAGATGATAGGTGTTGGCATGTAGAAAAGTCCGGATTAGGTTTAAAACACCCTCACCCCAACCCCTCTCCCTCACAGGGCGAGGGGCTTTAAACAAGTGGCACAGCGAATCACCCCCTCTCCCTCAGGGAGAGGGGGACGGGGGGTGAGGGTGAACAAGTGATTAAACAATCTTCTTCATATCAGCCATATAACCACGCAGCTCAGCACCAATGGCTTCAACCGGATGACTGCGGATCGCTTTATTGACTTCGATCAGACGGGCGTTATCCACACCATTGTCTTCCACATCCAGACCCCGGCCAATCACGTCAGACTTAATGCCCTTCATGAAATCACCCAGCAGCGGCACACAGGCATGGTTATACAGATAACAGCCATACTCAGCGGTATCAGAAATCGTCGCGTTCATTTCATACAGCTTCTTCCGCGCGATAGTGTTGGCAATCAGCGGCGTTTCATGCAGTGACTCATAGTAGGCAGAGTCAGCAATAATGCCCGCCGAGGTCATGGTTTCAAACGCCAGTTCAACACCGGCCTTCACCATGGCCACCATCAGAATGCCGTGATCAAAGTATTCCTGCTCAGCAATCTCCATGTCGCCCGCCGGAGTTTTCTCGAATGCTGTTTCTGCCGTTTCCGCACGCCAGCCCAGCAGGTTCTTGTCATCATTCGCCCAGTCTTCCATCATGGTTTTGGAGAAATGACCGGTCATAATGTCGTCCTGATGCTTGTTATACAGCGGACGCATAATCACCTTCATTTCCTCGGCCAGCTCAAAAGCACGGATCTTGGCCGGATTAGACAGCCTATCCATCATATTGGTCACACCACCGTACTTCAGTGCTTCAGTGACAGTCTCCCAGCCATACTGAATCAGCTTGGAGGCATAACCCGGATCAATCCCTTCCTCAACCATCTTGTCGAAGCACAGCAGTGAACCGGTCTGCAGCATACCGCACAGAATAGTCTGCTCGCCCATCAGGTCAGACTTTACTTCGGCGATGAAAGAAGACATCAGTACGCCTGCTTTGTGACCGCCGGTACCTACCGCATAAGCCTTGGCCAGTGCCAGACCTTCACCTTTCGGGTCATTGTCTTCATGCACAGCAATCAACGTAGGAACACCGAAACCACGCACATATTCCGCGCGCACTTCAGAGCCCGGACATTTCGGTGCCACCATAATAACGGTCAGGTCAGGGCGGATTTTCATACCCTCTTCAACGATATTGAAACCGTGCGAATAAGACAGGCAGGCACCTTCTTTCATCAGCGGCATGACCGCATTCACCACCGAAGTATGCTGCTTGTCCGGGGTCAGGTTCAGCACCACATCTGCAGTCGGGATCAGCTCTTCATAAGTACCGACGGTAAAACCGTTTTCAGTGGCATTTTTCCATGACTGACGCTTCTCCGCGATGGCCGCTTCACGCAGTGCATAAGACACATCCAGACCGCTGTCACGCAGGTTCAGGCCCTGATTCAGACCCTGGGCACCACAACCGATCACCACCATTTTTTTACCTTTTAACGCTTCCACGCCATCAGCAAATTCATCGAGGTGCATAAAACGGCATTTACCCAGCTGCTCAAGCTGGACACGCAAAGGGAGCGTATTGAAGTAATTATTTGACATAACAGACAGTTCCATTGATTGAGGTGAAAAAATAGTGTGGACAATTTATAGGAATTTGTTACTTTCGTAAATTGACATAAACGCAATACAATGTGTTGTTTTCTGCAATAACAATAACTTCAGGATTTCCGGCTCAGCACCAGCCGTCATATCCGCCTGATAAACCGCAACAGGTCATACTATGTTCCACCGTCGTCCGCTTGGTCTTAATACCGTCTTTGCCACCACCGAGGCCGGCAGCTCACTGGCCCGCCTGAACGGTCTGGAAGGCTTTTCCCGCGCCATTCTGGTCAGTGTGGTGCCGTTACTGGCACTCGAAGCGCTGGGCAGCAAGGAGTCCGTGGCGCACATGTATCTTGCTGCGGCCCTGTTTACATTCTGCATCACTCTCAATTTCAGCAGGCTGGAACGCTGGCTGCAGCGCCGCTGGATAGTCACCCTTGCCGGTGGTTTTCTATGCACTGCCGCAGTGTTGTTATACCTGGGCGGGCCGTGGGCGTTTGCACTCGGCATCGGTCTGCGGGCCTCCGCCGCATCTTTATTTTCCGTCTGCCTGTCGCTGTACATAATGGATTACATTACCCGCCAGCACCTCAAAATGACCGAGTCACGGCGCATGGTCTATGCCGGAGCCGCCTGGTTAAGCGGGCCGGTGTTGGGTGCCTGGCTATGGGATCAGCTGCATTTTACCCCGTTCCTGATTTCTATGCTGGCAGCATTACTGATGGTGCTCTATTTCTGGCGGCTACGGCTGGGAGAAAACCCGATTTTGACCCGGAGCCGCCAAAAAGCACCGCTTAGCCCGCTCAGGGCCGTACCGCGCTATTTCAGTCAGCCCAGATTACGTATTGCCTATTTCATCACCCTGAGCCGGGCCATTTACTGGTCAGCCCTGTTTATTTACGGCCCGATTTATGTCGTGGAAGCCGGACTGCCCACCTGGGTAGCCGGGGTACTGCTGTCCGGCATTAGTGGCTTATTGTTATTCAGTCCGCTCGTCAGGCGTATTGCAGAACAATTCTCCACCAAACGCGTCATTATTACCGCCTTAAGTATTATCGGCCTGTCCATGCTGGGGCTGGGATCACTCGGCAAACCAACGGCTTACGGCCTGCTGTTATGGTGCAGCGGGGCACTGGGCGGTATTTGTCTGGATGTGCTGGGTAATATTCCGTTTATGCGTCTGGTCAAGTCCTATGAGCGCACCGACATGACCATGGTGTTTTCCACCTGGCGTGAAATGTCAGAACTGATAACCCCGCTGTCGATCACACTGATTACGCTGCTGTTTCCGTTTTCAGTTTTTTATCTGGCGCTGGGGCTGGCACTGCTGGGCGTTGCCGTTGCGGCCACCTGGCTACCGAATAAGCTTTAAACATCCGCAGCCATGAATACACGTACCCTGCAATATTTTCTGGCCCTGGCCGATCACCTGCACTTCGGGCAGGCCAGCAACGCCTGTCATATCAGTATTTCCGCCCTGTCGCGCAACATCCGCCAGCTGGAAGAAGAACTCGGCGTCAACCTGTTCAATCGTGATAACCGCAGCGTCACCCTGACCAAAGCCGGGCTGAAATTTCGTCAATATGCCCGCGAAGCTACCAATGAGTGGAATACGATTCGTCATGACCTGAGCGGGCACTCCGGTCAGTTACACGGCGAAATCAGCCTGTACGGTTCGGTGACCGCCATTTACAGCATCCTGTTTGACCTGCTGAACCAGCTACGCACCCGTCATCCCGGCATCGAAATCAAGCTGCACACCGGCGGGCCGGAACATGCGATTGCCCGCGTGTTTGAGGGCAAGGAAGAAATCAGCATCGCCGCTCACCCTGGCACTCTGCCGCGTGGACTGGCCTTTAAACCGATTACCGTTTCACCGCTGCTGTTCATCGCCCCGCTGGAAAACAGTGATTTCGGCCTGCCCGCCCTGCCCCCGGCCTCACCTCAGCAATGGGCAGATGTGCCGATGATCCTGGCTGAGGGCGGCATCTCACGCAACCGGATTGATGCCTTCTTCAGCACTATGGGGGTCAGCCCGCGCATTTATGCCCAAGTCGCCGGGAATGAAGCGATTGTCAGCATGGTCAGCCTGGGTCTTGGGGTCGGCGTGGTACCGGAGATTGTGCTGGAATACAGCCCGATGGCGGACAAAATCCGCGTGCTGGAGGTGCAGCCGGAACTGGAGCCTTATCACATCGGCCTGTTTACTCTGAATAAGCACCTGAAGAACCCGCTGGTGGAGGCGTTCTGGGAGCTGGTTTAAAGGGTAAGGCCTGTCTTACTGCTTTTTAAACGTCAGCAAAAAAGTCACCGGCACCGCTTTATTAATCGAGTCCAGTTGCGCCAGTTTTTTCAGCATATCAATCCCGGCATCCAACCCGAAATCGCTGCTATTAACCATCACCGGTGCCAGTGTAAACACGCTGAGCGTATCGCCTTCTTCCATCACCATCACTTTCGCCGCAACATCCTTTTCCACACCATGAAGATTTAGTTTCGCTGTTACTTCGTGCTCACCGGGTTTAACACCATCATCACCCAAGTCAATCATGGCGGTCGCCGTAGTAAATTTATCTGTCTCGAAAAAATACTGCTGCATACGCTGATCACGGATTTCTACTTTCGTGTCCACGCTGGCCAGATCAACTTCCAGTGTTGCAAGCCCCGCATCACTGATACCGCCGCTCAGGGTCTTGAAACTATTAATTTCAGAAACCGTTTCTTTCTTTATAGATGCGTAATACAAAACGGAATTTTCATTATCCAGCGTCCACTCCGCCAGCGCACTGCCCGCTAAAAGGCTCATACCCAATACCAGTGCCGATGTCTTTATCATTAGATTCTGCATCTCTGTCTCCCTTATCCTGATTAATGCAAAGTATAGTCATTCTCATTAATACCTGCCGCAGAATCTGAAAAACCTGCGCTATTTTATACCTGCTAATACCGCCGCTTTAATACTCCCCATAGCACAGCATTCAACAACAGCGTCACCCCACAAATAAACACAATCACCCGCAGAAAAAATGCCTTGGGCATCAGATACCAGGAAATGTCACGCGGATCGGTACGCCATAACTCATTATCGAATAACAGGGGATGAAAAACCTTGATCCAGAAGCTGTTGAAGAATGGCGCAATCAGCACCACAGCCAGCAATAACCCAACGCTGATAAACAGGGCATTGCGGGAATAATTCGTATAATTCCGGCGCGGGTCTTTGCTGATTAACCAGTCCAACACGAACACCACACTGATCAGGGCAAACAGCAGAAATACCCCGTCATAAATAGTCCGTACCTCCTGTAAATGGCGATTTTCCTTGTTTGTCCAAGGCGAAGGTAAAACATCCAGCCGGTGCAGAAAAAACCGGTTTAACTCCCCGGTACGCTGCTCCACGCCCTGCTCGCCCAGCTGCACACAGCGCTCATTCCAGTGACAGTTACTCTGATACAAAACCGGCGAATAGATAGCAAATGCCAGCGGCAGACAAAACAGCCAGAACAGTAATAACAGTGGAAATAATAAATTTTTGGCGTATTGCATCAGCATCAGACGTTATTACGTTGCAACCTGTCACAAGAGCAGGCTTGCACAGAAACGAAGTTCATTCACCCGGCGCGTAGCGAACCCGGTTATTCATATCCCGGCTGGCCCGGATCAGCTCATCGCCGCCATAAGCCTGTCCGGATTTCAGCAGACGGTCATACAACAGCACATTCACCGTCGCCGCCAGATTAAGGCACCCCACCGTCGGTATATAGACCACCGCATCAGCCCGATCCACCACCTGCTGACTCAGTGTGCCGTCCTCCGGCCCGAAGATATAAAAAGCCCTGTCAGGGTGTGAGAACGCAGGCAGTGCCGTCGCGCCCTCCACCAGCTCAACGCACACCACACGGGTGTCGCCGGGCACCACATCCGGCAAACACTCCGCATGGGTCAGCGGAATACTGAGTACCCGATTTTTGGTATCAGTATGAAAACGTGCGGCCCGGTCATAGCGCTCACCGCTATAAAAAACCGCATCCACCTGAAAGCAACCGGCCGCACGCATCACCGCCCCCACATTGGTCGGGCTTTTCGGATTGGTAAGGCCAATTCCGACCCAGGGCGTATTCACCGGATCTTATGCCACCGTCAGGTTTTTATAAGTGTAGATCGGCGCTTCGATCATGCGGCTGCCATCCGGATTTTCCAGATACAGACTGGCCTGCGCTGCCACCACTGCACCGGCCTCATTTTGAGTAACATTTTGCAGCTCAAAGCGAATCTGTTTCGGATCTTCAAAAATCATCCCGGAGAACTTCTTGATTGCCATCGATTTGAATACCGGATCAGCCACACCGAACACATCACGTGCCACTTCTTTCAACAAAGAAATCATACCGTGCGTACCGAAATTACCCGGCACCACAGGGTCGCCTTTGAAGTGAAACAGGAATGGCCATAAATCCGGAGCAATCGCCTGGGTCGCGGAAACCGTTGCGACGGCACCGTCATCCCCTTTGTCCAACTGTTTAGTCGCCGGATCATACACCGGGATACGCAGGTTATTCAGCGCTACCGTATGATCACCTGATGCGCCCAGTTCACCGCCATGCTGACCGCGCAAAGCATGCACTTCGGCAGGCACCAGAATACCGACGATGACTTTCTGGGTTTCCAGAATGACCTGCCCCTCGGCATCCAGAATACGGCCATTGAAAATAGCGGTTCCGGTGCCGGTGGTCTGGTTTTCCACCCATTTGCGTTTTTCCAGCTGGAAATGAATAGTTTTGCCAGCCTCAAAATTCAGCGGTTGCTTTAACTCACACAGACCGGAGGACAATGCCCGGCCGATGCCGTCGGCTTTACGTGATCCCCAGAAGCCGACCAGCTGATCCAGCTGATCCTGAAACAGCATTTCCAGCGGCTCGTCTGTGGCATAAGCCCAGTCAGCGGCATCCTGCGGAAACGTGAATGAAGCCTCGATAGCCTCGTCATCAATGCGCTCAATCCGGTCGATACACAGTATCGGTTTGCGCGGCAACTTGGCGAACTCCTCATTGCCCAGCGCGCCTTCGGCATGCAGCTCCAGCAAACGCCCGTTGAGACACTTCAGGCTTTTCCAGTCCAGAGCCTGCAGCGCCTGATCATCTAATTTATCGAGTTCTTCAATACTGTAATCACGTGTCATAGTCGCTTATTACCCACCCAAAAAGAGGCTTACTTTACTACATCCTTTCATTGTTTCTGCACACTATTTTCAGAAATTACGGGGTAGATGCGGCATTTCGGTGCTTAATAGCGTAGTGCACTTATCGGCTGTCTGCGTTACTTCCCGCACAGCCCGGCATCAGGCACTATATTCTTTGATCACTTCCACCACCTGCACCTGATAAGATTTGTACCATTTTTTCCTGCCCAGCGCCTGAGCCTGCAAGTGTTCTGGATTGCTTTTCCAGTTTTGAATACTCCGCAGATCCGGCCAGTATGAGATAGCCAGCTCCTGCGCTCCCTCAGTGGCCGACACAAACTCCATACAACCGTATTCATTGATGGCTAAATCCCGCATACGGGCTGCCATTGCTGAGTACTCGTCATCCAGCGTGTTAATTTCTGCTCTGAATATTACTGCGTACATAATTTCCACCCAATAACCTAAACTCAGCCCATGACCCGCGCCCTGATCTACATCATACTCCTGATCACCACCCTGCTCAGCCTGAGCAGCTACCGTTATCACACAGCCATTGGCATCGACCATGACGATGTACAGGAAAACGGCATCCTCCACAGTTACTACCGCATCAACTGGAGCGGATACGGCTCAATCTGGATCGGCTACGGCACTGCATTAAAACCCATAGACACCAAAAAACCGCTGGAGTCTTTCGACCCGGCAGCGGTTTTCTTTCAATCCGTCCCGGCAAAAATGCCATCCGCAGACCCACAACAAAACGATGGGTTCGGCCTGATCAACACCCGCCAGCCACGCGACATGTTCTGGCTGATCATCCCCGCATGGCTGCCCATTCTTTTGTCAGCCCTGATCTGGCTGCTGATCAGGCACAAGAATCACTCACCCAGCAACGGCACCGGCGAGACCACAATCCCGTCTTCATCCGAATACAGATAGTGGCCGGGTGTAAACGTTACATCATAAAAATGCACCACTTCATCACGTAAGCCCACGCCGCGCTTCACACTCTTCAGCGGAAAGGTACCCAGTGCCTTAACGCCGATATCCATCTCATTAATATCCGCCGAATCACGGATCAGGCCGTAAATCACCAGACCACTCCAGCCGTTCTTCACACCCTTCTCCGCCAGCATATCGCCCAATAAAGCACACCGGGTGGAGCCGCCACCATCAACCACCAACACTTTACCGGTACCGTCTTCCGCCATTAACTCACGCACCAGCGAGTTATCCTCGTGAATCTTAATAGTGACGATCTGACCGGAAAAACGCTTATTAGCGCCATAACTGAAAAAGCCGGGCTGGACAATCTGCAGCGCCTTGTCTTCATTGTCATCCAGTAAATCAGCTGTTTTAAATGTCATTTCAATGTCCTTAGTGATAAACAAAATTCAAATCTCAGTCAGCCCCTGCCTGTAACGCTTCAGCCGATTCCACGATAAAGCGCCGCATCCACTGATGAGCCGGATTATGCTGTAATAATGAACTCCAGGCCATCCGCAGGCGAATCGGCGGGATCGTAAAGGGTGGCTCTTTAATCACCACTCGCGGGTTATTGCGTTTCAGCTGTGCCGCCTTAGTGGGCAGTGTCACCACTAAATCATTCTGTTCCGCCAGCAACATAGCGGCCTGATAATGGCGGGTAAACACCGTAATACGCCTTTGCTTACCCAGGCTTCTCAGCGCCTCATCCACCCAGCCCAGATGTTGTACATCATGCGGATTCATGCCGACCCCGACTCCCATACCGGTTTTACTCACCCAGATATGCGAAGCCGCTAAATAACTTTCCAGCGAAAAATCCTCCAGAATCGGATGATCAACACGAATCAGGCAGGAAAAGCTATCCGACCAGATTTCTTTCTGGTGAAACGACAGCGGCAGCGACTCAAAACGGTTAATCGCCATATCGACCTTGCCCTGCTCCACATCAAGAAAACTGACATCACTCGGCGTCATAATATCCAGCACAATCCCCGGCGCTTCTTCACGCAGGCGGCGCAATACATGGGGAAACAAGGCCGACTCTGCGTAATCACTGGCCATAATGCGGAAAACGTGTTCGGCGGTACCGGCATTAAACGCAGCCTGAGGCTGAACCGCCTTATCCACCTGCGCCAATACATCACGGATCACCGGCTGCAATTGCCGGGCACGTTCGGTGGGGATCATGCCCTCACTGGTGCGCACTAACAGAGGGTCATCAAACAGCGTGCGCAAACGCCGCAAACCGTTGCTCAAAGCCGGTTGACTCAGGCCAAGCTGTGATGCGGCATTCGTCACATTCTGTTCTCTCAGCAGCACATCCAGATAAACCAGCAAATTCAGGTCAATTCGCTCAATACTCATAGAAAATATCTACATTTCACCCTGATTGTTTGATAATAATCAAATTTATGACCTTTATTTTTTAAACGAATATTAAACATAATTCACATTTATTTCAAAAATATTCTGCAACCGCATAAAATTGTCGACACATTAGCATTTGCTGATAGGCAGCATGACAAAAGTTTTCAGCCATGAAGTCTGGTGTTGGTGAGAGGATCGGACGGCTCCTGATAACTTTTGCATGCATACTTAATCTATTTGTTTATTTTGTCTCTTGAGGAGAAAACCGATGTCACAATATCAACAGACTATCGCAGAAGCCGCCAGTGTATGTGATGCTGCAGGAAGCAGCTGGAGGGCGATCAGCCCTGAGTCAGCCGCCCGCATGAGAATGCAGAACCGTTTCAAGACCGGCCTGGACATTGCTCAATACACCGCTGACATTATGCGCGCCGACATGGAAGCTTATGATGCTGACTCTTCTCAGTATACCCAGTCGCTGGGCTGCTGGCATGGTTTTATCGGCCAGCAAAAGCTGATTGCCATCAAAAAACACTTCGGCACCACCAATAAGAAGTACTTATATCTGTCCGGCTGGATGGTTGCGGCACTGCGTTCTGAGTTCGGCCCGCTGCCAGACCAGTCCATGCATGAAAAAACCTCTGTTGCGGCACTGATCAAAGAATTATACACCTTCCTGCGCCAGGCGGATGCCCGTGTACTGGGCGGCCTGTTCCGTGAGCTGGATGCGGCTTCTGAAGCAGAGAAGCCGGCGATTCAGGAAAAAATCGACAATTTCGAAACCCACGTGGTACCGATTATTGCTGACATCGACGCCGGTTTCGGTAACGCAGAAGCCACTTACCTGATGGCCAAACAAATGATCGAGGCAGGCGCCTGCTGTATCCAGATCGAAAACCAGGTATCTGATGAGAAACAATGTGGTCACCAGGACGGTAAAGTAACGGTTCCGCATGAAGATTTCCTGGCGAAAATCCGCGCCGTGCGCTACGCGTTCCTTGAGCTGGGTATCGACAACGGTGTCATCGTGGCCCGTACTGACTCACTGGGTGCCGGCCTGACCAAGCAAATCGCGGTAACTCATGAGCCGGGTGACCTGGGTGACCAGTACAACAGCTTCCTCGACGTTGAAGAAGTATCTGTTGAAGATATGAACAACGGTGATGTCATCATCAATCAGGGTGGCAAGCTGGTACGTCCGAAGCGTCTGCCTTCCAACCTGTTCCAGTTCCGTCCGGGTACCGGCGAAGACCGTTGCGTACTGGACTGCATCACCTCACTGCAGAACGGTGCTGACATGATCTGGATCGAAACCGAGAAGCCACATATCGGTCAGATCGGTGGCATGGTTAACCGCATCCGTGAAGTGGTGCCGAATGCCAAGCTGGTTTACAACAACAGCCCATCCTTCAACTGGACACTGAACTTCCGCCAGCAGGTATTCGATGCCTGGGTTGAAGAAGGTAAAGACGTTTCCGCTTATGACCGCAGCAACCTGATGTCAGCGGAATACGATGATTCCGAGCTGTCTGTTGAAGCAGATCGCCGCATCCAGAGCTTCCAGGCTGACGGTGCACGTGAAGCGGGTATCTTCCACCACCTGATCACGCTGCCGACTTATCATACTGCGGCTCTGTCCACTGACAATCTGGCCAAAGAATACTTCGGTGAAATGGGTATGCTGGGTTATGTTGCCGGTGTACAGCGTAAAGAAATCCGTCAGGGTATCGCCTGCGTTAAGCACCAGAATATGGCTGGTTCTGACATGGGTGATGATCACAAAGAATACTTTGCCGGTGAAGCTGCACTGAAAGCAGCGGGTAAAGATAACACCATGAACCAGTTCTGATTGCTTTAACTATCAGTAACTAACTATAAAAACCGCCGGGGAGCTGCAGCTTCACGGCGGTTTTTTTATAACTCATGCCGGTTGAATCCTTCGCCCTGCCTGCTTACCATAGTGTTTTAATGCTATAAAAGTTCAACACATGAAACTCTCAGCCTTTGGCGAAAAATTCTCCGGCAATGCCGGTATTGTCGAACTCATGGACGATCTGAGCAATGCCCTGAGTGAAAATCCGGACATGCTGTTTTTAGGTGGCGGCAACCCCGGACGGATTCCTGAAATGGAAGCCGCGTTTAAACAGCGCATGGCTGAAATCAACGAAGATCCGCAGCAGTTGTTCGGCCTGCTGGGTATGTATCAGGCCACCAGAGGTGAGCGCGGTTTCCGGGAGAATGTTGCCGGTTTATTATCCCGCGAATTCGGCTGGGCAGTTACTGAACAGAATATTGCTATTTCCAACGGCAGCCAGTCGGCCTTTTTCCTGCTGTTCAATATGTTCGCCGGAACGACCCGCGATGGCAAACACCGCACCATCCACCTGCCGATGGCACCGGAGTATATCGGTTATGGCGGCGTCGGACTGAGCGAGAACCTGTTCAGTGCCACCAAACCGGAGATCGAAGAACTCGGTGACCACATGTTTAAATACCATGTGGATTTTTCGCAGCTGGAAATAGATGACTCCATCGCCGCTCTGTGTGTGTCACGCCCCACCAACCCGACCGGCAATGTGCTCACCGACGATGAAGTGGCGCATCTGGATGAGCTGGCACGGGAGCATGATATTCCGTTTATTCTTGACGGTGCTTACGGGCTGCCCTTCCCCGGCATTATTTTTAACGATGCCAAACCGCACTGGAATGACAACACCATTCTGGTGCTCAGCCTGTCCAAGCTCGGCCTGCCCGGTGTGCGTACCGGTATCATTATCGCCAATGAGGAAGTGATTAAAGCTTACAGTCATGCCAGCACCATCGCTAATCTGGCCTGCGGCAATCTCGGCCCGTCATTATCATCTGCATGGTTTAAGTCCGGTGAAATACTCACGCTCAGTGAGCAGCATGTAAAACCGTTTTATCAGCAACGCGCACAACAGGCTGTACAATGGTTTAAGGAGGCGCTTGGTGACCTGCCTTTCCATATTCACCAGCCGGAAGGGGCGTTTTTCCTGTGGCTATGGTTTGACGGCCTGCCGATCAGCAGCCAGCTGCTATATGAGCGCCTCAAACAACGCGGTGTACTGATTATTCCCGGACAGGATTTCTTCCCCGGTATTGAAGCAGGCTGGCGGCATACACAGGAGTGTATCCGTGTATCCTACGCGCAGGAAGAATCGATGGTAAGGCAGGGAATTCAGATTATTGCCGCGGAAGTGGCGCGGGCTTACCGACAATAGCCACGGAAAACCGTATCGGTGTCAAAAACTTCCCATCAGCGATGATTCTGGTTAATGTAAGCCTGGAGTTCAGCAGAAGGAGGAGACCATGAGCACTTACATCGTTGCCATCGACCAGGGCACCACATCCACCCGCAGTATTGTCTTTGATGCTGAGTTAACGATTGTCAGCAGTGCCCAGCAGGAGTTCACCCAGCACTTTCCGCAATCCGGCTGGGTGGAACATGACCCGGCAGACCTGCTGCAGACAACGCTGGATACCTTCAAAGCCGCATTAAAAGAAGGCGGGATTGGCGCCGCTGAGGTGGCTGGTATCGGTATCACCAACCAGCGCGAAACGCTGGTGGTCTGGGACAAAGCGACGGGTGAACCGGTATACAATGCCATCGTCTGGCAGGACAGACGCACTGCAAATTATTGCCAGCAGCTGAAGGATCAGGGGCTGGAGCCAACCATTCAGCAAATTACCGGATTACGTGCTGACCCGTATTTCAGCGGCACCAAACTGCACTGGATACTGGAAAATGTGGAAGGTGTCCGGGCACGGGCAGAGGCTGGTGAGCTGCTGGCAGGAACCGTGGACAGCTGGCTGATCTGGAACCTTACCGGTAAGAAAAATCACGTGACAGATGCCACTAACGCCAGCCGTACCCTGCTCTATGACATCCATCAGGGACAATGGAGTACAACACTGCTGGAGGCGCTGAATATTCCCGCCAGCTTATTACCGGAAGTGAAGGACTCATCCGCTGATTTTGGCAGCACTGACCCCGAACTGTTTGGTGTCGCCATTCCCATTTACGGGGTGGCAGGTGACCAGCAGGCCGCAGTGGTCGGACAAGCCTGTTTTCAGCCGGGGATGATGAAATCCACCTATGGCACCGGCTGTTTTGCGGTACTGAACACCGGCACAAAGGCTTTTCCCTCACACAATAATATGCTCACCACCATCGCCTATCAGCTTGATGGAACAACCACCTATGCGCTGGAAGGCTCAATTTTTATCGCCGGAGCCGCCGTCCAGTGGTTGCGTGACGGTCTGAAAGTCATCAGCTCTGCCAGTGAAACACAGGCTCTGGCCGAAGCAGCAGATCCCAACCAGTCTGTGTACTTAGTGCCTGCGTTTGTGGGATTGGGCGCCCCCTACTGGGACCCGGAGGCACGCGGCGCACTATTCGGCATGACCCGCAATACCGGCCCGGCAGAGCTGGCCAAAGCAACACTGGAAAGCGTCGGCTACCAGACCCGTGACCTGCTGGAGGCCATGCAGGCAGACAGCAAAGCCTTGGGTGATACGGATACCGTACTGCGGGTGGATGGTGGCATGACCGCTTCCGACTGGACGATGCAGTTTCTGGCTGACATTCTCAATAGCCCGGTGGATCGGCCACAGATTCTGGAAACCACTGCGCTGGGCGCGGCTTATCTGGCGGGGTTGAGGCTGGGGCTGCTGCCGGAGCCGGAGCAGTTTGCTGAACAGTGGGCACTGGATAAACGGTTTACACCGGCTATGGACGAGACTATGCGGGAACAGAAATATGCCGGCTGGCTGGATGCGGTGGAGCGTACGCGGGTGAAATGTTAAAACAACAACCGTCCTTGTCAGTTTTACCGGTTTTGCCGGAAATAGCGGGTGATTTGCAAATAAAACTCTGTGTTGTATATTGGCAATTATTGCCATAAAGCTTAAATATGGAGAGCCTATGCCTGCTACTTTAAATCTATCCCTGACCGATGAGCTACGTAAGTTTGTTGATGCTAATTGTGGAGATGGCACAGACTTTGCAACACCGAGCGAGTTCCTGCGCAACCTGATCCGCGAAAAAAAACAGCGGCAGGAAGCAGCCGAACTGCGTGCTGCGATTTTGGAAGGTTATCAGGATATGGCAGCAGGACGCGTTATACGGTATCAGGGTAACTTACGTCAGACACTCGCTGCAGCTAAGGAAGCTGAACAAAAAGGCTGGAAATAATGCCTGAACTGATCCTGTCACGCCGCGCCGCTCTGGATATTGCTGTCATCGAAGATGATTCCATCCGACGTTGGGGGCAGGCAGTCGCAAACTCTTATCTGGATAGCATTGATAATGCGCTGCAACTGGTCTCGGATAATCCGGGTTTGCTGAGAAAGTTCGCCAACTCCGAGCAGCTGCTTTTTTATCCGGTGCGCAAACACAGTTTGTTTTGTACGCTTTATAATGATGTCATTTATGTGTTGACAGTGAGGTACGGTGGCATGGATCTGGAGCGCCTTATTCATGAACTTGAGCCGTTTTTACTTGAAGAAGTAGAGATTATGCACCGCAAACTTGGCAGAGAGGCCCCTTAATTTTCAGCAAATGTAATACTCCAAATGCTGTAATAACAAAACCTGTGGACAGTTATTAAAGATATTAAAGATTATTAGGCCAGTTCTTGGGCGGCTTACCAAATTTATCCAGCAGCTCATAATCCTGCCGGGTAAATTTGGGGGTATATTTACTGCATTTTAAATAACGCTGCTCATCGCCCATCGCATCCAGCTCAACCTCCCAGCTTTTGAGAAAGTCGGGTACCGGTTTTGTGATGCTTTCCTGACCCAGTACAATATAGAGTTTTGCCCGGTAAGGAATACTGGGCAAACGCTCCCAGTTCACATTGTCATAAGCGTTATCCAGCAGCAGACGCTCACTGATACGCCACATGGAACCATCATCACATAAGGCATAAATTTGTTTTTCTGTTGTCGTGAGTTGTATTGGTTTTCTATCCATTCTCAAAGCCCATGCCCGTCTATTGTTATTCCCATTCCATTTCTGTAAACACCTGCTGGGCATTACTGCCAGCCAGGGTGTCAAAATTCAGCAGGTAATCATACTGAGACTGATCAACCTGCCCGATATCAGCTATTTCACCCCCCTCCTCCATAAACTCAGCCACGGCTTTGCGTAAAAACAGCAGATACCCATAGGTATCTTTATCCGCCCGTTCCATCGTGGTGACTTCCCCATGTCCGGGCACCAGATAGTCCGGCTCATACGCCGCCATCGCCTCATAAACCTTAACCCAGCTCTCACTGTTTGAATGCTCGCGCACGCCCAAAATCCGTTCCACATAAACGATGTCCCCACTGAACATCACCCGTTGCTGCGGCAGCCAGACAAAGCTGTCACCCGGCGTATGCGCCTGTCCGGCATGGCGGATTTCAAATTTCACCCCGCCCAGTTCAAAATCCAGCTCTTCCTCAAACCTGGTATCAGCATAAACAGAGCTGGTGGATTTAACCGCACGCTCGCCGACCAGATTGCTCAGGACAAAAAACTGTTCCCCTGCCCGCGCTTTCTGATCTTCAACCGCTGCGTCACTGGCAATAATTTCGGCGCCCTGTTGTTTAAAGTACGCATTGCCCAGCCAGCGATGATCCTGCCCGCCGGTATTAATCACCTTAACCACCGGTTGCTCAGTCACCGTCTTAATTACCGCAACAATGGCCTCAGCCCCGCCGTGTGTACCCCCGGAGTCAATCAGCACCACCCCCTCATCTGTCACCACAAAGCCGAAGGTGGCATTGTTACCCCTGTTTTCCGGGGTACGGTTATTCAGCTCACCCACGATGGCATAAACTTTATCAGTCACCTCCTGAAGCTGCAGTGTATCGTCAGCCCGGGACTGCACGGACACCAATAACAAGGTGATAATAAATATAACAGTTTTCAGCAGTTTCATAAGATATTATTTCCCGCAAAAATCAGGTGACTAATAACCCAAAGCATATACGCTTTAGCGTTTATCAACCATAGCCCGATGGGATCTTGTCAGCACAGGAAAGAAGCTTTTAGGAACTCAGGAATGTCTCTGATACTATCAAACCCGAACTGAAAAACACCCTGACAAAGGATAGGAACAGGCTATGAATCCAATACTGGTTAATGTCTGGCGCGGTGACACCATTGAGTCACAGCACCGGGGCAGCGCGATTGTCGTCAATACCTCAGGTGATACCCTGTTTGAGGTCGGAGACACAACTTCATTAGTCTTTCCGCGCTCATCGCTGAAATTGATCCAGGCATTGCCGGTACTGGAAAGCGGTGCAGCTGATGCTCTGGGCTTGCAGGCCGAACATATCGCGCTGATTTGTGCCTCACACAGCGGCGAAGACCGCCACACCATGCTGGTCAGAGCCATACTCCAGCAACTCGGCCTGAACCCTGACAACCTCGCCTGTGGTGCCGAATATCCGGACTATCAGCCCGCAGCACATCAGTTGATCAAACAGGGCATTGCCCCCGGTCGCGAACACCACAACTGCTCCGGCAAACACAGCGGCATGCTCTGCCTTTGCCGGCATATGCACTGGGACAAGGAGGACTACCATCTTTACGACCACCCCTCACAACGGGCCTGGCGCCAGGTATTGTCGGAACTGCTTCAGCTGGATGCCAACGCCCTGCCCTGGGATTTTGATGGCTGCGGTGTGCCTGCACTGGCCATGCCGCTATCAGGTCTGGCGCATGCTTATGCTGCATTTGCGGCAAATCTGGCGGGAGAGGATAGCCGTAACAAAGCGATGCAGCGTATTCTGCAGTCCATCGCTGCCCACCCACTGAATATTGCCGGAACCGACCGTGCCTGTAGCCGGGTAATTGCAGCCTCTGAAGGGCGGGTGATTGTCAAAACCGGTGCCGAGGGTGTGTTTATCGGAGTTATTCCCGACCGGGAAATTGCTTTTGCACTGAAGATTGATGACGGCGCGACACGGGCCTCGGAAACGGCGCTGGGTGGCGTGCTGGGCTGGCTGAAAGAGCCGGTGGCGGAGATGCCGGAAATGCAGGCGGTATTTTGCAGGGAACTGAGAAACTCACAGGGAAAAGTTGTGGGTCGGGTAGAGTCGGTGTTTCAGCCACATCTGCTATAAACCCCGGTTATCCGGCATGGAGAAATGGGCAGAATAATGCTAACGTCCTGCTTTAGATTTTTTCGGGGTGTTTTAACGTGTCTGATATTGTAAAAGTTTATCTGACTCCACAGGATCTGATGGACAGTTCGCTGCTGCTGGCCCAGCAGATATTCGAAAGCGGTTTTAAACCGGATTTTATTGTTGCCATCTGGCGTGGCGGTACACCGGTGGGGATCGCCATCCAGGAGTTTTACGAATACCTGAATATCAGCACGGATCATATTGCCATCCGCACCTCCTACTATAGCGGCCTGAATAAAGTGCGTGATTCAGTCCGTGTGCACGGCCTGGAGTACCTGACCAAGAATATTAACGCGGAAGACTCCCTGCTGATCGTGGATGATGTATTCGACAGCGGCAACAGTGTTAAAGCGGCACTGGAGAAAATCAAGGAACGTTCGCGCAGGAACACACCGCACGACATCCGTATTGCTACACCCTATTACAAACCCAACAAAAACCAGACTGACATCAAACCGGATTACTTTGTGCATGAAACAGACGATTGGCTGGTTTTTCCGCATGAGCTGAAAGGTCTGACCCGGGAGGAAATCCGTCAGCACAAACCCGGTGTGGTGAGTGCCTGGATTGATAAGCATCTGGCAGATATTCCGGAAGATAATCTTTAATGTACCGGGCAGTTATCAACCGGCAGCTTTAACGGCTGCCGGTCGGTGATGCTCAATCGTTTATGATGACGGGCGTTTCAGCCTGTGTCTATGCCGAGGTTTCCTGTTCAATAAGATCAGCAAACGCCCGTGACAGACGCTGATAAGCCTCACCGGGGCACTGTGCTATCGGACGCCCGTCAATCTCCCGTACCGGAATCAATTTAGCACCGGTTCCGGTCAGAAAACACTCATCCGCATTGTATAAGTCATACGAAGTCAGCACCGCTTCACGCACCGGCATCTCCAGTTTTTTCGCCAGCTCAAGCACCGTTCCCCGGGTAATACCGGCCAGTGCACCCTCTGTCGCCGGAGGGGTTAACAATTCACCATCCTGCATCACAAACAGATTATCCGCCGTACCCTCGGCCACATTGCCACGATCATTCAGCAAAATCGCCTCTTCCACACCGGCAAAATTGGCTTCCATGCGTGCCATGATGGCATTGAGGTAGTTGAGGCTTTTAATTCTAGAATCCAGCCGGTCAGGTGTCAGACGCCGTGTCGAGGCAATAATCGCCCGCACACCGCGCGCCCGCTCTTCATCGCTGACCATCTTCAGCTGGTCAGCAATAATAATAAAACCGGGTTTACTGCAGCTGGCCGGATTAATACCCAGCACACCCACACCACGGGTCACAATCAGGCGCAAATACCCTTCAGTCAGCGGAGAGGCAGCAATCGTTTCCTGCAGAGCCTGCTCAATTTCCTGATCAGACAAGGTTACACTCAGCTGTAATGCAGCAGCAGAACGCCTCAGGCGCTTGAGATGCAAAGGCAGACGAAACACCCGCCGGTTATAAAACCGCAAGCCCTCAAATACACCGTCACCGTACAGGAAGCCGTGATCAAAAACAGAAACTTTTGCCTCAGATGCCGGAACAATCTGTCCATCAATCCAGCAACTCGCCTGCTCAAACATGTCGTAATCTCTCAACACTAATTAAGGAAACGTGTAGCTTAAACTTGCGATTGCAGGCAGTACAGACTTAGATTGAGATTTTTTCAATCTGAGACTAAATCTTTCCCGTTGAAATAACAAAATCATCCAGATACAGCATCGTATCCTGCTTCGGTGCCCAGGCCGGGCCATTCCCGCCGAAAAACACAGAGAACAGGAAGCGCTTGATTTTCAGCTCCGGAATATTCCTGAAACGCAGGTCATTACGGTGCAGCACTTCACGGTTATCCAGCCAGGTACGGATAATTCCGTCACGCTGCCCCGGCGTATTGAGCCGGACAAAAGTCTTGATATGGTGCCACTTGCCGGTTTCAATGGGAGCTGCATTCCACTCAAGGAAGTCACCGAAATGATCGGCCTGATCAGGATGGTAAACGTATTGTCCCATTTTACCGTGACCATCCCACATCGCCCGCACACTCCAGCCGTCGGTTCCGGTAGGCTTACCACCGCCGGTACCGCCCTCATCACTGCCAATCCCCGGCAGCTTTCCACCCAGCACAAAATCAAAGTTCTCCGGAAACTTGACCCAGTAGGAATAATACAAACTGTCCGCCTCAACACTCAGCGCCGGTTTCCAGTTATAGCAACCCAGATCATTCTTACAGCCCGAGCGGTATTTAGGCAGATTCAGGCGCAGACTCTGCTTACCGTCACGCGCTTCCGCACCATTCACAATCCGGCTCTTGTTCAGACCCATTTCCCAGCCCGGACAATTCCAGTCACGCAGAAAATCTTTCTCTGTATATATGCCCGGCTGATCATCGTTGAAATGAATGTATAGAGGTTTGCCTGAATTCAGCGGCGTAGTGCCGCTGCAAAACGCATTGGCACGAAAGGCTTTGTAGCCCAAATTTTCCCCTTTCGTTTTTGGCCCGCGTCCCGGATCTTTTAAATCACGCAGATAAGCCCAGACCGGATGATCCTGTGGTGGCTCTGCAGCACCGTTATATAACACCAGGATTTTATCCCAGCGATTCAGGTTATACTGCGGATTCCATTGCAGCTTGGCGGCAAAATCATAAGGCTGTTTCGGGTTATTGGTACGCATAATGCGCACATCCTGTTTATAAGCAGGTACAATTGCTGAAGGCGTGGCAGTCTGTTTAGCAGGTACTGCACCCTGTTCTGCATGAGCAGCAGAACCCGTAAGCCCGACCAACAGCAAAATAGCTATCAGTGAATTTTTCATAAGAATTATTTTAAAACATCCCTGTACTAATTAACGGGAAACGATGCCCTCAGGGTTTATGCTCTATCGCTCCCTTTCCCCGTCGGCTAATGTATACAGATTGGCAGGGGCTGGCAATGTTACACTGATTGAAAAAAAGAATAGCTCAATGATTTGCGTTTATAAAAGCAGCGCTGAAAACGACTGAATATGAAGACAGAAAACACCCCGGAAACTTTACGCCAGACAAAACTTGTACAGCACCAACATGAGCTGCATCAGTGTCGCCGCTGCCCGGAGATGATCCCTCCGGTAATTACCGGTAACGCGGTTTTATCCAAAATCATGCTGATCGGGCAGGCACCCGGTATTCATGAAGCTGAGGTGCAAAAACCGTTTGGCTGGACAGCCGGTAAGACATTATTCCGCTGGTTTGAGGAGATCGGTGTCGCTGAGGAACAGTTCAGAAAACAAGTTTACATAGCCGCAGTATGCCGTTGCTTTCCGGGCAAACAGGTTAATAAACAGGGGAAAACCGGTGGCGATCGGGTGCCGTCAACAACAGAAATCAGTAACTGCTCTCCCTGGCTGCAACGAGAAATTGAATTACTGCAACCGCGCCTGATTATTCCGGTAGGCAAACTGGCCATCAGTCAGTTCATCCCGGTAAAGAAACTTAATGAGGTTATCGGACAGGTACATCAGACTGAAGTCTCCGGCCACCATACAGAGCTGATCCCCCTGCCTCACCCTTCCGGCGCATCGACCTGGCATCGCATGGAGCCGGGAAAAACCCTGTTACAACAGGCATTAACAGAAATTGCCGCACACCCTGACTGGCCGGGTAACACAAATAAAAGCGATAAACTTAACGGCGTTCGATAGTGAAGCCGGCAGCCAAAATGGCTTTCAGGACTTCCCTTGCGGTATTCCGGTCGTAGGCCTTTTCTTCCTCCGGCAGTTCATCATAAGGCACCAGACAGGGATGCAAACGCTCGCCGTCGTCGCGCCGTTCGCCATAATCCCAGCCATCTCTGAGGCGCTGCTCTGCCCAGACTTCATGCGTATTCTCTGCCAGCTGCTCCAATAGCTCTTCCAGTTCTTCCGGCAACTTGACCGCATCTGTATCCAGAGGTTTTGGCTGATACATTCCGGATGCTCCATTTTCTTTTTGATGTTTCTAATAGTAGCAGACTTGCCGGAAAGCCATGCAATCACCCGCCCAAATGGTGCTTTTCTTAATGCGGCAACCCGGCTGTGATTTTACCCCAGGCGATTCAATACCCTGCTATGCCAGTGGGTGATTGAAAATGCTGGCCGGGAATCTATGCTTGGAGCAGAACAAATTTTCTGAAGACTGATTCACTTTCACTGCAGGTTTTACAGACTTTTCAAAGAGGCCGGATCAATGAGCACAAACAGCAAACAACATGCCCGCAGCGGGCCAATGATTTTTCGCCAGTTATTTGAAGCAGACTCATCTACCTACACGTATCTGATCGCTGATCCGAACAGTGGTGATGCGGTATTGATTGATCCGGTACTGGAAACCGTAGAACGCGACTTACAGGTGCTGAAAGACATGGGCCTGACACTGACAGCCACCCTTGAAACGCATGTGCATGCTGACCATCTCACTGGTGCGCTACGGCTGCGGGAGCAAACACAGTGCAAAATAGCCTACCCGGCGATGATACAGTCATCCTGTGCCGATATTGGCATCAGGGAAGGACAGCCTTTCCGGGTTGGCGCGGTAGAACTCAATCCGCTTTACACACCCGGCCACACGGATCATCATTTTGCTTACCTGATTGATACCCCGATCCAGAAGTTTATTTTCACCGGTGATGCACTGCTGATTGAGGCCTGCGGGCGCACGGACTTTCAGTCCGGCGATGCAGCCACTTTGTACAATAGCATCCATAACAAAATTTTCTCACTGCCGGGTGAAACACTGATTTATCCGGGACATGATTATGAATCGCGCTTTGTCACCACCGTAGCCCAGGAAAAAGCCCGTAACCCGCGTCTTGGCGGAGGTAAAAGCCGGGAAGAGTTCGTGAATATTATGGAAAATCTTGACTTGCCCTACCCGCGCAAAATCGATTTTGCGGTACCGGGAAATGAGCTGTGTGGCCAGTGTCCGGGGAATGTGCCGGAAGAATACCGGGGTAGCTGTGCTGCACGGGATCAGGGATAAAACCATGCACCACATACAGAAAGACCGGCACAAGGCCGGTCTTTTTTTTAAACGCTAAGCGTTAACCTTAGTCAATAAGAGACTCTTAGCCTCTACCGTGCTGACTGAGAAGTCTGAACAATACCGTCAATAATAACTGTGATCTGTAACGTTGCGCTTTCGCCAGCAGCAAGGCCACTACCCACAGTCCACTCACCGGTTGTGTTGTCATAGTCTGCCGGAGAAACAGCGTTATCACTGACATAAGTCACACCCGCCGGCAACACATCACTGATCACAATACCAGTCGCAGTATCCGGGCCGCTGTTCGTCACAGTCAGCTCATAAATTACCGTGTCGCCACGATAAGCTTCTGTGATCTCTGCTGTGCCAGCCTTATTCAGAACACGCTTGCCCAAATCCAGGTCAACCTGATTCACGTGAATCGTTGCAATATCATGGTCGTCTTCGTCGTTAGCAGAATCTGCCTTACCGTCTTCATCAATCACATTATCCTTGACGGTATCCGTATTAGTAGTATCAGACGTGGAGTCCACATCAACGCGTGAATCACCATTCACATCTTTTCCACCATTTGCGTCGCTGATTTCAGCCGTATTAATCAGATCACCGGCCGCTCCACTGGCAACAGTAAAGGTGATATTAATCAACTCACCACCATTAGCTGCAATATCCAGTGCTGTGTTCAGCGTAGCTATTGCCAGGCCCTCTGTATTAGTCCCTGCTGTCCAGGCGCTATCGTTCAGAATCAGTCCGTCAGGAATATAATCAGTAATAATAATATCTGTTGCATCCACGCCACCCTGATTCAGTACATTCAAGGTAAAGATCACATCATCACCAACGTTCACATTGGTTGCCTGACCTGAGGCCAGTGCTTTGGTCAGGGCCAGGTCGAACACAGCCTCGGCAACAAAGTCAACCGGATAATCCTCAACCTCACCATCCGCGATATCGGTTGTATCATTCACAATACCAGCAGCATTTGCAGCAGTGAGTGCCACATTACTCAAACGACAGCGGGCATAACTGTCAATCCCGGCGCCAATCGCATCAGCTGTAGGCACAGTGGCCGGAACATCCGGCATGGTAATAGTCAGATCGGCAGTATTGCCATTCGGAACAACCACGCTGCCAAATTCACCGGCATCAAACGTTCCGTTAACATCATAATCAATCCAGCACGCAGCATAAGCGTCAGCCCCGGAATTATTAACCGGAGCGGTCAGGGTAATTTTCGGTGCCGTTTTTCCGGCAGTCAACGCAGGAATAGAAACACCGTCTTCATCATCAGGGGTACCAGCCAGATCATCACCATCCGCCGTTGTGGTGGGCACACCGTTTGTTTCAGCATCAACAGCAGCACCTAACTTTAACCAGGGTACAATTTCGTGTTGCGCGGGGCCAAGCGTACTGGTTGTAGTAGTTCCGTATGTGTCCGGCGCATCACCGAAGTCATGAAGGATGGTCACAGTTAATGCAGCACAATCCTCGTCATCAAACTCACTGTCAGGGTCATTTGCTGTGTCTGTCGGATTATTAGCCAACAACGTTGCAAGCGTATTAGCTCCGGTAGTATCAGGTGTCGAGTCAACATCCGCTTCATTCTGTGCCGTAATCTGCGCACAGTTATCAACTGCCCATGCCTGACCCGCTGAGCTAAGCACCCCAACTGCACAACAAGTCAACACCAGGCTTCTCAAACCCATTCTTCCGGATCTTAACGCCTGATAACTGACTATAATCTTAAGATAAACAAGTCTTTGCCTACTTTTTATACTTCTTGTAATGAGACCAACCCAGCCTCTACCCCTGAGTAAAACCAACTCAGGGGCGTTGTGCAGGCATTCAGTGATGTATAAAAATTACAGATAATCCGATGCAAAATCAGCCAGACGTGAGCGTTCACCACGCTGCAAAGTGATATGTCCGCTGTGTTCCCAATCCTTAAAGCGGTCCACCACATAAGTCAGACCGGAAGAAGTCTCGGTCAGATAAGGGGTATCAATCTGCGCCACATTCCCCAGACATACCACCTTCGTCCCCGGCCCGGCACGGGTGATCAGGGTTTTCATCTGTTTCGGGGTCAGGTTCTGTGCTTCATCAATAATAATGTAGCGGTTCAGGAAGGTTCGCCCGCGCATGAAATTCAGTGACTTGATTTTAATTTTGCTCATTAAAAACTCATCCGTCACATTTCTGCCCCACTTACCCCCATCACTCGGCTGGGTCAGCACCTCCAGATTATCCATCAGCGCGCCCATCCACGGCGCCATTTTTTCCTCTTCGGTACCGGGCAGAAAACCAATATCCTCACCCACCGGCACGGTGACCCGGGTCATAATAATCTCTTTATAGAGCTGCTGATCCAACGCCTGAGCCAGTCCCGCTGCCAGCGTCAGCAGCGTCTTCCCGGTACCCGCCACCCCGAGCAGGGTGACAATATCAATATCCGGATCCATCAGCAGATTCAGTGCGAAATTCTGCTCACGGTTGCGTGCGGTAATCCCCCAGATGGCATGGTTCGGCTCGGTAAAATCACGGATGGTCTCAATTACCGCATGGTCATCATTCTTCTGCCGCACAATAGACTTAATACCGTGCTCATCATCTTCAAACAGGAATTCTCCGGGGCGCCACTCATTAGTCAACGGGCCGTGAATCCGGTAGAAGGTACGCCCTTCTTCCTGCCACGATTCCACGCCTTTACCGTGCTCATCCCAAAAATCATCAGGTAGCTCATGGAAGCCCGGTGGCAGTAAATCGGCATCATCCAGCACCTGATCGTTAAAATAATCCTCCGCTTTTACCCCGACAATATTGGCTTTGATACGCAGATTAATATCTTTGGAGACCAGAATGACATCGCGCTCGGCAAACTTATCACGCAGGTGAATCGCCACACCGAGAATGGTGTTATCCGGCGAATCACCGGGCAAATTAGGCGGCAACTTGTTGATAATTGATTCGGTCTGAAAATACAGACGACCATGTGCGACTTTGCCGTTGCTGAAAATATGATTGGCATCCAGCGATACCCCTTTGGTCAGGGACTGATCCTCTTCAGCTTTTATCAACTCATCGAGGAAACGGCTGACCTGACGCACGTTACGCGCTACTTCAGACACGCCTTTTTTCCCCCGATCCAGCTCTTCCAGAACCACCATCGGCAGAAACACATCATGCTCCTGAAAACGGAAAAGCGCGGTGGGATCGTGCATCAGCACATTGGTGTCCAGTACAAATATTCTTCTGTCGTGTTCGTGCAACGGATGTGTTTCAGTCATAAATATTTTTCTTGATTATTAATAATTTAAAGGTTTTTAACTGCCTCCAGAACTTCGGCAACATGACCTTTAACCTTCACTTTACGCCATTCCTGACGCAGGATGCCAGTTTTATCGATAAGGAAGGTACTGCGCTCAATACCACGCACCTGCCTGCCATACATATTTTTCATTTTGATGACATCGAACAAATTACAAACGGCTTCCTCTTTATCCGATATTAGCTCAAACGGGAAAGACTGTTTGGCCCTGAAGTTTTCGTGTGCCTTCAGACCATCCCGCGAAATGCCGAAAATCTCCGTGCCTGCGGCCTGAAATTCAGCATACGCATCGCGGAAGTCCTGCCCCTCAGTAGTGCAGCCGGGGGTGCTGTCTTTCGGATAAAAGTAAAGCACCACATTTTTACCCTTATAGTCAGACAGGCGAAAAGTCTTGTCCGAGGACATCGGAGCTTCAAAATCATCTACAGGCTGGTCAATAGCAGGCGTGCTCATCATTCTGTTTCCTTAGCTGAAATTTATCTGAAAGTTCTGTGCTGTTTTCTGTGTTGTTTCTGGTCTGAGCAAGAGTATGGAACCAGCTACCACAAAGCAAAAAAAACCCGCACAAGAAGTGCGGGTGAACATAGGTTAAGAATCAGGCAATTTTGTTATGATTTAGTCACTGAATTTACGTTGTATTGATTGTATTCCGTAGTTCATGCCTGAATGGGTATCTGTATTACCCCATTAACACCGGCGCCACTGTACGTGGAAACGAACCCGGTTCTGCAGGTCAACGGTATCGACTGCGATATAGCTGCGACGATCCCTCGCCCGCACGTTACTGTTCAGACGCAGGGTCACATCCCGGCCACAGCGTGCCCATGTCAGGGTGGCATGCTGCAGGGTGTCACGTCTCAGGTAGTCTGTACCATTCGGTGAGTTAAAGTGACTGGTGATCCACGGTTGTTGTGGCTGGCCTGCGAAGAAGTATTTACGTCTTAATTGACTGCGGCCTTCTGCAAAGCCCTGCCAGTCGGCAGTCATGGTCGAAACCTGAAAGCCCTGTGGCACATGCACCGGCACGGCAAAACTACAGGAAGCACGACGGCTCTGGCCGCTCGCTGAGTCATAACCGGCGTCATACGAGTCAAACAGTACACTCAGGGTTGAGGTGTTAGTACCCGTTACCGAGATAGATCCCGCCGGACAACCGGTTCCTGCGAATCCGACCGGATTCTTAAAGTAAACCGAGTCAGCATGGGCACCGGACATCATCGATAAGCCCAGTACGGTAGCGCTTGCCATTGTGGTTAAATATTTCATGGTGTAGTCCCTCTATAGATATATTTATGATTAATGATGATCGTAAATAGAAATTTACTGATCAGCGTGACTACCAACCTGCCATTGATTTGCTTAGATTTGCATCCTGTAAATAAGGGGGTGCTGGTGCTGTCATCCGGGTCTGTTACTACCCTGCATCGGGGGTTGACAGGAAAATTCCATATGAAACAATATTTTGGCATTACCAGACAGGCAAAAAAAACCCGCACCGGAGTGCGGGGAGTAGCGACAGGTGTCGTTCTGTCCATTTAAGCGACACGCCAAGCGCTAAGGAGATTAGCCCTTCCGAAAATCAGGAGATTCCTCTGTATTCTGTTAAAAGAACCCGCACCGGAGTGCGGGTCTGACAGCCCGGTTTTTATTTTTCTTGTCAGGTTCTTTTTATTCAGCCCATTTATTTCTCTGAGGAAACTCACCCCGCAAATAACGTTGTTAAGGAGAGTTTTGTTTCGTGTTATGGGTTATATGTTGCCGGATAGCGGGTGGATTTTGTATCCCTCAAATTGGCGTGTGTGCACAGCTGCATCGGGCGGGTGTTTACCTTAAATGGGGGATGTCTTTTGTGCTGTGACCTGTCCGCCATTGCGCTACTTTACTCAGCATCCGGCGGCGCAGTATCTGCATCACTGTGCAAGACACGATAAAAAAAGGCTCTTCCGGGGATCTTCCGTGATCACCCGCAAGATATATTATCACCCGGCTCAGGTGGCCGGATTACCGTGCACGGATTCTGCCGGCTGTTGCGACGGGCTGTGCTGGCCGGGTATAGCATCAGCATCCAGTATCAGACCTTTTTCAACCATCTCTTCATACCAGAGGTCATGGTGCTCCTTCGCCCAGTTCGCATCACAATAACCGGTCTGCATGGGCTCAAAAGCACCTTCCATCGCAATGGTACCCATATAAATATGGCCCATCGCAGCAGCCATAATAGCCACGGCGGCAATACCGTGTATCCAGTGGTAGTAGCTGATGGTATTCCGTGACTGATCCACAACCGGAATGAACCCGCTGACCCATTCGGCGACAACCGGAAAGTTCGGCAAATCCAGAACCAGACCACTCACCACTACCACACTACCCACAATGGCCGCGATCCAGTACCAGCCTTTTTCACCGGCATTGTAACGCCCGGCAGGAGCATGACCGCCAAACAGGCCACCGCCTTTGAAAATCCATTTAATATCACTGAAGTGGGCAAAATTGCCCTTCATAAAGGTCAGTACCAGTACTGCCAGAGCAACTGCAAACAGCGGCCCGGCGTAGTCATGGATAGCTTTCAGCCCCAGCATTAAATCACCCCCGACTGCACTGCCGAAGACCGGAATAATGATGTAACGCCCGAATAACAGAGCGATACCCGTCAGGCCCAGTGCCACAAACAGAATCGCGGTTGTCCAGTGTACATAACGCTGAAAAGCGGAGAAGCGCTTGATTTTCTGAGTGCTGCGTCCGGATTTGATCGGGATTTTGCCCCGCACCAGGCGGAAGACGATAATCGCCAGTGCCACAAAGCCGAGCAGCTTGGCAGCATTCGGAATCAGCTGTTCCATACGGAACTTCATCCAGTCTTCACCGTCACGATTGACCAGCACCGTATTATCAACACCCCGTACCTGTGTCCGAACCTGTCCGGGGTCAGCTGCCACCCGGCCACGTACTGCATTCCACAGTTCAGCGCCGGGGTCTTGCTGTTGCATCATTTCACCATCTGGTGTGGCGGCATGTAGTTGCACTGAAAAGGGGAGCAGCACAATGAGCAACAAACCGAGTAATAGTTTATGCATGGTAATTTCCTTTCACTGGCCACTCTCCCCGGAAACAGGGAGAGTGGTAATGAACCTGCTGTTCAGGCCGGTGATTCCGTTCAGTTAGTCCGTTGCCTGACCCTGTAAGGCATCAATAGGCTGAAAGTTAACCTTTTGCTGCACGGTAGTCTTGGCGAATGCTGCTGCACCACGATTCACCACCCGCTTGCGGTAAATATCAGCCACTATATCAGCATCACCGGCCAGCAGTGCCTTGGTTGAGCACATTTCCGCACAGAGCGGCAGCTTGCCTTCCGCCAGACGGTTACGGCCATACTTCTCAAACTCAGCCGCACTGTTATCCTTCTCTTCCGGGCCACCGGCACAGAAGGTACATTTGTCCATCTTGCCGCGTGAGGAGAAAGCACCGTCACTCGGAAACTGCGGTGCACCAAACGGGCAGGCATAGAAGCAGTAGCCACAACCGATACAGGTATCCTTATTGTGCAGCACCACGCCCTCAGCCGTGGTTTCAAAACAATCCACCGGACACACTGCCGCACAGGGTGCATCGGAGCAGTGCATACAGGCGACTGACAGTGAGCGTTCACCCGGCTCACCATCTTTAATGGTGACCACCTTACGCCGGTTGACACCCCAGGGGACTTCGTTCTCGTTTTTACAGGCGGTAACACAACCGTTACATTCGATACAGCGTTCCGCATCGCAATAGAATTTCATTCTTGCCATGATTTATCTCTCCTTTAGGCTTTGCTGATACGGCACAGGCTACACTTGGTTTCCTGCATCTGGGTAACTGAGTCATAACCATAGGTCATGGCAGTGTTGACGGCCTCGCCGAGTATGTAAGGATCGGAGCCTTCCGGATATTTGTCGCGCAGATCTTTACCCATGAACTGTCCGCCAAAGTGGAACGGTGAAAAGGCAACGCCGGCAGCTACCCGGCGGGTAATCATGGCTTTTACCTTGATTTTTCCGCCTTCCGGTCCTTCAACCCAGACATCATCACCTTCCTTAATACCGTTATCGTTAGCATCACGGGGGTTCAGCTCGACGAACATATCCTGCTGCAGTTCAGCCAGCCAGGGGTTCGAGCGGGTTTCATCGCCACCACCTTCATATTCCACCAGTCGCCCGGAAGTCAGAATAATCGGAAAGTCTTTGGAGTAGTCAGTTGCCTGAATCGACTCATAGCGGGTCGGTAAGCGCCAGAAAGACTTGCGGTCTTCATAAGTTGGGTACTTCTCCACCAGGTCACGGCGTGAGGTATACAGCGGCTCACGGTGAATAGGCACCGGGTCAGGGAAAGTCCAGACTTTGACCCGGGCCTTGGCATTGCCGAACGGTGAGCAGCCATGTTTAATGGCAACACGCTGGATACCGCCGGACAGGTCGGTTTTCCAGTTTTTACCTTCTGCGGCTTCTTTTTCCTCAGCAGTCAGGTCATCCCACCAGCCGAGTTTTTTCAGCACTTCATGGGTAAACTCAGGGTAACCATCCTGAATTTCAGAGCCGACAGTATAAGAGTTTTCCGCCAGCAGATTCTGCCCCTCATATTCAACACCGAAGCGGGCACGGAAATCCAGCCCGCCCTCGGCGACTGTTTTACTGGTATCGTACAGATTCGGTGTGCCGGGGTGGTTCATTTCCGGTGTACCCCAGCATGGCCATGGCATACCGTAGAAGTCACCGTCACAGGCACCGCCCTCGGCTTTCAGGCTGGTATAGTCAAAAGTACCCCAGTTTTGCTGATGTTTTTTAAGGCGCTCCGGACTCTGGCCGGTATAACCAATTGTCCACATACCGCGGTTGAATTCACGGGTAATATCTTCAATGACCGGCTCATCACCCTTAATTTCAATGTGCTTGAATAGCTCTTTGTCGAAGCCCAGTTTTTTAGCCAGCAGGTGCATAATGACATGATCCGGCTTGGATTCGAACAAAGGCTCAATGACTTTGTCACGCCACTGGATGGAGCGGTTGGAGGCGGTGACTGAACCATAGGTTTCAAACTGCGTGGTGGCCGGTAACAGGTAAACACCGTCCTTACGGTCATGCATAACTGCAGACACAGTAGGATAAGGGTCAACAACGACCATCAGATCCAGTTTTTCCATGGCCTTTTTCTGTTCCTGACCACGGGTCTGGCTGTTAGGTGCATGGCCCCACAGGAACATGGCGCGGATGGCATCTTTCTGCGCGGTATTCTCTTTGTCTTCCAGCACACCATCAATCCAGCGTGAGACCGGAATACCGTTAGTGTTCATCACCGGAACCGGTTTATCACCACCCTCGTAGGAACCGTCATCAAAGCGGCCCTTGATCCATTCATAATCCAGATCCCAGACCTTCGCCCAGTGTTTCCAGGAACCTTCCGCCAGACCGTAATAACCGGGCAGGGTATCGGCCAGTACGCCAAGATCAGTGGCGCCCTGCACATTATCATGACCGCGGAAAATATTGGCACCGCCACCGGAGACACCCATATTGCCCAGCGCCAGCTGGAAGGCGCAGTAAGCGCGGGTATTGTTATTACCAATAGTGTGCTGGGTACCGCCCATGCACCATATAAAGGTGCCGGGGCGGTTTTCTGCCATCGCCTTGGCGGCAGCATAAACTTTGGCTTCCGGTACACCGGTGACTCTTTCGACTTCATCCGGTGTCCACTTCATGACTTCGGCTTTGACATCTTCCATACCGAATACGCGTTGCTCGATAAAGGACTTATCTTCCCAGCCATTTTTGAAAATGTGGTACATCATGCCCCAGATAATCGGCACGTCGGTACCCGGACGGATCTGCAGAAAGTGATCCGCATGTGCTGCTGTACGGGTATAACGCGGATCGATAACGATCATCGGCGCATTATTTTCTTCCTTACCCTTGAGGATATGCTGCATCGATACCGGATGCGCTTCGGTCGGATTGGAACCGATCAGCAGGATAGCTTTTGAGTTATGAATATCATTGTAAGAGTTTGTCATCGCCCCGTAGCCCCAGGTATTGGCTACCCCGGCAACGGTGGTGGAGTGACAAATCCGCGCCTGATGGTCAACGTTATTGGTGCCCCACATCGCGGCCATCTTGCGGAACAGATAGGCCTGTTCATTATTGTGTTTTGCCGAGCCCAGCCAATATACTGAGTCCGGGCCGGATTCATCACGAATTTTCAGCAGCTGATCACCGATTTCGTTGATCGCTTCATCCCAGCTGACTTTTTTCCATTGGCCGTCAACCAGTTTAGTCGGATATTTCAGGCGTCGTTCGCCGTGACCATGTTCGCGTAATGCTGCACCCTTGGCACAATGGGTGCCCTGATTGAACGGGTGATCCTGTGCCGGTTCCTGTCCTGTCCAGACACCATTTTCCACCTCGGCAATCACACCACAGCCGACCGAGCAGTGGGTGCAAATAGTACGTACCAGCTTTGCTTTGCCTTCTGCTGCCGGTTTATCTTCGGCGTGTGCTTTCTTCATCATGCCGGTACTCAGGCCGGTACCCAACACTGCACCACCGGCCATCAGGCTTGAATTGCGCAGGAAGTCACGGCGGTTCTGCATCCAGCCGCCGCTGGCAGAAGCGCCGCTTTGTTGTGAGGCAGTGCCGGTCTGCCCGCTGATTTTTTTAAGTTTCATATCATCCTCCGGTGAAACGGTTAGCTGGCAGCGTTGCGGTAGTAAGCGGCAACGTGTGCGGTTAGCTGATAACCCTTGTGTTCAGGTTCTGCTTTCTGTTCTGCCTCAGGTTCTGCTGTCAATGGTGCGGCAATACCCGGTGCCGTGGCCACAAGCGTTGCCCCTGCTCCCAGCATAGCCCCGCCCCGCAGAAATGCTCTGCGCTTACTGTCGTGATTGTCCGGTTTTTTCATTAATCGTTCTCCTGAATTTCCAGCCCGAAGTATTGCCGTTCAAAAGCAATGAAAGCCGCACCGAAGCGCGCCACGGCCTGATAAAAAGAGGCCGAAGCAGCATGGGTCAGATCATCGAAGAATCTGTCCAGCCATTTCGACATGTGTTTTAAGAAAAATTGTGATTGCGTGCTGAGCGGACTGCCCTCCTGGATCAACAGTGCCATAACCTCACACAATGCAGCGATATGATCCTCAGGCTCCTTAACGGACGGATCGCGCTCAAAGCCCAGTAACTCCAGATCTGTACGCAGCTGCCCTAATGGCTTTTCCATCAGGAAGCCGGTCAGGTACCAGGAACCATAAGGAACAACCTCGCCCCGCCCCAGGCCAATAAACAAGGCATGATATTCATCATCAACCGAGCTCTGATCTGAATGTTTGGCTGCCAGACCGAGCATTTTCATACTCACTGCCAGTTCATCAGTATCGTTATCCGGGGCGTTTAAACCGGCCGTCCGGCTGAGTATTTCCCGGGTTGGAACGTCCCTCAGCAGAGCTGCCAGTAATGAATAAGCACCCGCACGGTATTGCTGCTCAGGAGCATGTACTGCTCTCTCATCCTGCAGCGGAATTACCGCCCCGGCCGCCTGATGGCCGGTCACATCCTCCTCCGGGTGCGTTGTCATTAATGTCATGAATTCTCCTTTAGTAATCCAGCTAGTAGGTCAGCAAATAGCAGGCCAGGTTTTATTGGAAAATAATCTCAAATAATCCGTAATAATCTGTATCAGTCCGCTTTCATTATTTTTCTGCCAGCTTACCTAAAGCCGGTTGTCCCATAGCTTCCTCATCCTGGACAACATCAACCACTCTGCAATCTTCACACATCTTCAGACGCTGTTGCGCGCGTTCGCTTTGGAACATGTGATGGCCCTGCAGTTTTGTGAGCATATTATGAATAATGCTCTGGCTGGCAAAAGGTTTGCCGCAGGAAATGCAGTGGAAGGCAGTTTCTTCATGCAACAGCTGAGAGCGGTTTCGCAATTCACGGTTGGCGATGAAACCGGGTTCCAGGCTGATTGCCTGCTCCGGACAGCCGGTCACGCACAGGCCGCACTGCACACAATTAGCCGGGAAAAGGCGCAGCTGCGGGGAATCTGTACCGCCACTCAGGGCAGCCGCAGGACAAACCGTAGCACAGGCCATGCACAGCGTGCAGGCTTGCGGATTCACTTTCAGGCCACCGAAGGGTGAGCCTGACGGTAACGCAATCTGTTCTTCGGGTTGCGCGGCGTGTTTGTACAGGTGATCCAGGGCCAGCAGCCATTGCTGGCGTTTATCATTCATGCCTGCCTGAGTGGCGGGCGGGAAATAAGGCATTTGCGGCGTATTATCATCCCATGCCAGTATTTCCGCCCATTCACGGGTATTCGCAGGTAAGGGGGGAATCAGTCGCACAACATCACCGGGATAACCCAGTCCGGCCAGCTGGGTGCTCAATATGCTGAGCTGGTGGCGCAGGTGTTGGCGTGAGACAGCCGGAGTCGTGTCACCATCCAGCAATAACACCTGTGATGCACCAAAACTGAGGGCAGCCGCCCAGATTTCCGCACCGGCACCGGCCAGCTCTTCCAGCATGAACGGCAGGATATGCGCAGGCAGTGCGTCAATATCCGGCGGGTTTTCAGCGGCATGGAGCAGAACGGTAACATGGTCACCACCGGCATCACGCCAGGCTTTGAGCATCCGGCGTAACCGGTCAACATGATGTGCCGGAGCCGGGTAGTTATAGCGAATAGCGCCACTGGGACAAACTGTCGCACAGGTACCACCACCCTGACAGAGGTGAGGCTCCACGCGGATTTTCTCGCCGATGGAAATAATCGCTTCCGCCGGGCAGGCCTCAATACAGTTACGGCAGCCACTCAGGCCGCTGCTGCTGTGGGCACAAATATCCGGGTTGTAATCAAAGAAGCGTGGCTTGGCGAAGGTGCCCTGCATTTCCGCCATTTCTTCCAGCACCTGATCTGCGTTGCCGGTGTCACAGCGGAAATAGCCGGGTGGTTTGATCGCCTGAGTCATCAGCGGCTCAGTACTCATGTCCAGCACCAGATCGGCGTGCAGGGCTTCATTATTTTGCATGCCATCACTGAGCAACAGCTCAAAATGTCCCAGCCAGCCACTCAGGCTGATTTGGCGCGCACCCTGCAGGGTAACAAATGATTTTCCGGCGGCCAGCTCTGACGGGGCTGTCAGTAATAACTGCACCTGTAGCGGTGCCTGAATCCGCAGGGCGGTGGTTAAGGCACTTTCATCACCGATGACCAGCACCTTACCGGCTGAGCGGTATTCAACCTGACCGGTGGGTTCGGCAATAAAGTCCTGTACGCTGGCCAGAGCGGCTTCACGGGGTGTCGGCATATGGGTTTGTTCCTGTGTTTGTGGTGTATTAGCTGATGATTTTGTTGCTTTTTCCAGTTGGCGGCGTGCTTCGATAACCGCCATGTGTTTCATGTCACTGGTCACTGTATTGCCCAGTTTGACGAATTGGGTGAAGTCATCGTCATAGTCATCCAGTCCGTCGCGTTGCTGAAATGCGCTGCCTTTGAACATCTTGCGCAGGGCCAGTTTACGCAGTTCTGCACTGACTTTGGGCGACATAAACGGGCTGTAATCAGAGTGCTCATCCAGCGTGTCAATATCCGGCATATCCTCGTCTGTCAGCTCAGCTATCTGTTCTGTGACGGTTTCCTGTGCGTTATCGGCAGATGTGGCTGTGGGCTCAGCTAATGGTTTTGCATTCTGTTGTATTTGGTCAGCAAGTGTTTCATTGCCGGAGTCTGTATAACTTTTGACGTTTTTGACTTGTTGCTTGCGTCTGGACCAGCGCCCCAGAAAGCTTTCGTTGTGATCATCATCCCTGCTCATGCACGTATATTCCCGCCATCTTTTTTCCAGTCACTCAGCTTGCGTTTCACCTTTTTTTCCGGGAAGTAGTTGTCCAGCACAAATTCTTCTGTCCAGCGATACAGCTCGGGCGGAGCCGGTACGGCATAAACCTCATCATCGCCCTCGAGATAGGATTGTGCCTCATCATAACTCATGGTTACCAGAAACGGCCTTGGCATAGCCTCATCCTGCTTGTCAGCAATAATGTAACAACCTGGGTTGGGCGATTTCATGTTGTAGTAGTAACTTTCGCACTGATCTTTATACAACTGAACCTGTAGTCCGGGGATAAGGTATTGCTGCGTGTCTCCCTGTTCCTGAATCAGCGTGGTTTCAGTGCTCTGCTGACTGCCGACAATGACACCGGCTGCTTTCCAGTAGGCATCAGCCCAGCGGCTGATTGATGGTCGCTTTTCCATGATCACGGCGACCGGAAATGTTGTCCTGATACTCACTCTGATCCTCCTTTGACTTTGAGACTTTTTGACTATGATGTCAGAGAGTACCTGAACCTGCAATATGAGACATTTTGTCTTACTTTTGGGGTTTATCCGTCAGCCACCTGTTTTCTGATTTGTGAAACGGGTAACTCTTGCCCGAACTGAATGGTTAGATAATCTTCTGTTGCTGCCAGTGGCTGATAATTTTCCAGCTGGTTTTCCAGCACCTTGAGATCCGCATCGGAAGCATCTGTCCCCTGTTGCCGGCGTTGTTTAATATTGTCCCGCAACTGCTCTTCAGGGGCTGAAAAATGCAGAATCAGGCAGCGGGTCTGCAGTTTCTCCGCCAGTTGCTGAAACAGGGCACGTTGCCGGTAATCGAGAAAGGTGGCATCAATGATCACACTAAAGCCTGAGCGTATGGTGTTTTCAGCCAGCTCCGCCAGATACTGATAAGTCTGTCGGGTCACATCTGTTGAGTACAGGTTTTCGGTATTCTGCGCAAACCGGCGTTTACGTTCCACATCTGAGCGGATATGAATGGCATTGATTTGTGCAGCGATTTGGCGGCTTTGCCAGGTTTTGCCGGAACCACTGAGGCCATGAGTGATAAAAATCACCGGTGTTCTGCGCTGTGTGTACCGGGCTGCGAGGGCTGCATAATGTCCGGTTTGTTCCGTGAACTGCCTTCGTTGCTGATCATCCGCCTGCTGTGCTGCCTGCAATGCATTGATTTTTGCCCGCACCAAAGCACGGTGTACCCTGTACAGGTTTAGTATCTGTAATCCGGCATAATCACCGCTGTGACTGAGGTAGTGGTTTAATAACTCACTGGCAAGTTGCGGCTGTTGGCGGCTGTCCAGATCCATCAACGGAAAGGCCAGCTCGCTCATCACATCAATCCAGTACAGCGATGGGTTAAATTCGATACCATCAAACGGGGTCACTTTGCCGTTGATGACAGCGATATTGCCCAGATGCAGGTCGCCGTGACATTCACGGATAAAGCCCTGTTGTTTGCGGGTCTCTGCAATACTCTTCGTGCGTATCCACTCCTGCTCAACCCAGGCTTCAGTTTGCTCCAGCAGTTGTTGTAATTCAGCAGAATGCGGATGGCGGTATAAGTCAGTGAAGTTGTCGCGAACCGGCTGGATCACGGACGCCTGATTACCAAACTCACTGTCGGGTGCTGCGGACGGGATTTGCCGGTGGAATGCCGCGATAACTTCTGCCAGTTCAGTAATGTGTTCCGGGGTCAGCTTCTGTTGCCTGAGCAGGAGATCAAGCTCCTGACTGCGGTCAAACTGACGCATCAGTACCGCGTACTCAATGATTTCACCGTGACCATTATCCGGCTGAATTTTTCCATCCTGTACGGATAGTGGTACAACCCGTAAATACAGTTCCGGTGCAAAACGTTGATTGAGGCGTATCTCTTCCTCACAATAATGTTTGCGTAAAGCCAGCGTGGAAAAGTCCAGAAAGCCGAATTTAACCGGTTTTTTTACTTTATAGACATACTCTCCGGTCAGGTAAATATCCGAGATATGAGTGCTGATGTGAGTCACTTTGTCTGCCGGGTGAGGGTAGGCCGACGGATTCGACAGGGTGTTATGCAGGTGTTGTTTGCTGCTCGGGGTGGAAGACATTGTCACCGGTGAATGGGTTTAAGATTCTTATCAGGAGTATAGTTAAGCGCGGGAATGTCATTCCATGACATAGGTTACTCTGATGTTACTTTCCTGGTGTAAAGAAAACAGGACGATTGGGCGTTCTGTTTTGATGTTAGTGCCTGATAACCTTGACTGCCTGAGTAAGACGCAACTTTTCCGGAATCAATGTCATTTTATAAGCATGGCGGTGAGAAATTTTATTGAGACCGGGTGTACCCAGATTATAGCGGCAGCCCCGGTATTCCGGACGGGTCAGGTTGTTAATGGCTGAAACAATCCCCAGCCCTGAAGCAATATCCGGGTTGTACCAGGTCAGGTAATCATCGCAATGCCACTGGTTACGGTAGCGATGCCGCACCAGACAGTTCACTCCGGCAAACTGCCCGTTCAGGGTGTAATTTGTGACAATAACCTGTGCCCGCTGCGAGTGATCAAGCTGATCCAGCCAGTCCAGCGTCAGTGCAAGGTAGTCGCTGTAACTCACTGCACCAAACTCACCCGGACGCTGATCCCAGATGTCCTCCATCCATGTCCATGCGTTCCGGACATCCTGCAGTGTGCCGGGACGGGACTGGTAACGTTCTGCGTGTTTCAGTTTGCGGCGGAAGTCTTTGCGCCGTTGTGGTGATAATTGATCGAGGTAAGCGTTAAGCGGCAAACCATAGGCACTGGCGGTCATGTATTGGGTGAGGCCGGGGAATTGGCTGACCAGATCCGAGTCAAAATAGGGCACCCTGATGTTTGCCAGTATATATTCAGCGCCGGGGGTATAGGTCGGACTGACCGGCGGTGAGTTAGGCATGGCGGCGATATAGCTTAATGTGCCATCCTGATAAAACTGTCCGACAGGCAGATAACCGTTGGGGCGGCCTGAAGCATCATGGCTGACCCATAGCCTGGGCTCCAGCATATGCGGGTAACTAAACAGAGCACTGATGATATCCGGGTCAGCATATAGCGAACCGTCATCCAGCTCCCGGATAATCTGTTGTTGTTGCGGGGAGAGGTTCATTGTTTAGGAGTGTATGAACGGGAGTGTTGCGTTGCAATACTATTGGTCACTCAATCCTGCCCGAATATCTCCGCCAGATCCGGTTCATCGCCCTTATTGCTGATGTCTGTTTTATCTTCAATATGCTGGATATGCTCTTCCATCAGCCGTGTCGCCGTTTCCGGGTCATTGCGCATAATCGCTTCCAGAATATTGCTGTGTTCGTCCTGCGGGCATATCTGGCTGTTGGTTTCGTATTGCGCGATGATCAGTGAACAACGCGATACCAGTGAGCGGGCAAAGCGGGCCAGAAACTCATTGCCACAGGCGTTGGCCAGCTCCAGATGCCACTCACCCGACAGGCGCAAAGCGCGGGCACGATCACCTTCGGCTCTGGTTTTTTGTTCTTTATGAATCAGTTGTTTCAGTTTTTTGATGTGCTCGGGCTGTATGTTTTTACAGGCATTGCGCACCACCGCCTGTTCAATAATGTGGCGTGCTTCAAAGGTTTGTATGGCCTGCTCATAAGTCGTATTGGCGACACTGGCGCCGCGATTATGGTGAATCTCAACCACGCCCTCATGCTCCAGACGCTGTAATACTTTACGAATAATGGTGCGGCTGACCCCGAAAACCTGCCCGAGCTTGTCTTCGGACAAGCGTGTTCCCGGCGCTAATTTTTGTTCCAGCAGCGCATCAAATACCTTTTCGTAGATTTTTGCATCACGGGTTTTGGTTTTCGCGGTTTTTTCATCAGTCATGGTTTTTATTAGAAATCTTTTCTTGAATGTTTATGGTAGTTCAGGAATTTTGTTTTTGCTGTTGTGAAAAGCTAAATCCCCTCCGTCTCCCCTTTTACAAAGGGGAGTGCCCTTCGATATATCGGGGTGTATCCGGGAGGTTTCCCCCTTTGTAAAAGGGGGAACAAGGGGAGATTTGGCTTTTATAACGCTCTTTTAGAAAGCGGGGTTTAACATCAGCAACAAATCACTTAGGTAATTTCCCATTCACCCCTTTCACATAAAATCCCATCTTCGACAGGTCTTCGTCAGACATATTGCTGCCTTCCGCGACGATTTCCTTGCCATCCTGATCAACCACCGGCCCGGCGAACGGGTGCAGGCTGCCATCCGCAATCGCGGCTTTGGCTGCTTCAACCTTGGCGGCTACATCTTCCGGAATCGCTTCGTTCAGTGGTGCCAAGTCAATCATATTGTCTTTAATCCCACCCCAGACTGAGCCGGGCTCCCATTTACCGTCCAGTTCAGCCTGAACCACCTTGGCATAATAATCATCCCAATGGTGAGTCACAGCGGTCAGGTGGGCTTTCTCACCGTATTTCGACATATCAGAGTGATAGGCAATGGCATATACGCCTTTTTCTTCAGCAGCTACGGTTGGTGCAGTGGAGTCAGTATGATGGGTCACCACGTCTGCCCCCTGATCAATCAGTGCATCAGCCGCCTCACGCTCACGACCCGGATCAAACCATGAGTTTGTCCATACCACGCTCAGCTCGATGTCAGGATTAACGCTCTGTGCGCCACGCACATAGGCATTAATGCCCTGTAATACTTCCGGAATAGGGAAGGCAGCGACATAAGCCAGCTTGTTGGTTTTGGTCATCGAACCGGCCACAATCCCGGCCAGATAGCGGCCTTCATAGAAACGGGCGTTGTAGTTGCCGAGGTTAGCTGCGGTCTTGTAACCGGTGGCATGCTCAAAGTGTGTGTCCGGGAAGGTTTTGGCGACTTTCAGCATCGGGTTCATATAACCGAACGAGGTACCGAAAATCAGCTTATGGCCACTGGCCGCCAGCTCACGGGTAACCCGCTCGGCTTCTGCACCTTCCGGTACGCTGTCGATAATTTTGACTTCGATTTTATCACCGAATTTTTCTTCCAGCGATTTGCGTGCAATATCATGCTGGAAGGTCCAGCCGGCATCACCAATCGGGCTGACATAGATAAAACCGACTTTAAGCTTGTCCTCAGCCGCAGCGGTTCCAGCCGCCAGTGATAATGCTCCGGCCACCAGTAATGAACTGAACAGGGTCTTCAGCTGCCCTGAAAAAGATCGGGTTGTCATTGGGTTATATACCTCATGTTTGTTGTTACAGGAATGGGTTGTTAAAAACGCTTAATCAACTAATGAACTTCGTTATGGAATGCCTGCCCCAGTGAGGCCGGAGCATTCATGCGGATCAGGTTGGCATCGCGTGAAATAATCACCAGCACGACAATGGTAGCCAGATAAGGCAGCATGGTCAGAAACTGTGACGGAATATCGATACCGGTGCCCTGCATATGGAACTGGGCAATGGTCACCCCGCCGAACAGGAAGGCACCGATCAGCACCCTCCCCGGCCGCCAGGTGGCAAACACCACCAGTGCCAGCGCAATCCAGCCGCGTCCGGCGGTCATGCCTTCAGCCCACAGCGGGGTATAGGCCAGCGACAGGTACGCACCGCCTAAGCCCGCCATCATGCCGCCAAACAGCACGGCAAGGTAGCGGATTTTGATCACCGAATAGCCCAGCGCATGGGCAGATGAGGGTGATTCACCGGTGGCACGCAGGATCAGTCCGCCACGGCTGTGGTATAAAAACCAGGAAATGGCGACAAAAATCAGCAGCGCAAAATACACCAGCGGATCATGCGAGAACAACAGCTTGCCAACTACCGGAATATCACTGAGTCCCGGAATCGACAGCGCTTTGATGCCATCCAGTGCGACACTGCTGTATTCCTGCCCCATAAAGGCGCTGAGGCCGATACCAAAGATGGTCAGCGCCAGTCCGGTAGCGACCTGATTCGCCAGCAGGGACAGGGTGATAAAGCCGAAAATCAGTGCCATTAAGGCACCGGCTGCTGCGCCGGCAATCACCGCCAGCCACAGCTGCCCGGTTTCCACGGCGACAATAAAACTACTGATCGCGCCGACAATCATCATACCTTCCACACCCAGATTGAGTACCCCGGATTTCTCCACCACCAGCTCACCCAGCGCGGCAAATACCAGCGGGATAGCGGCGGTGACGGTGGCAAACAGAATCAGAATCACGGTATCCATATTCATGTTTTCAGCTCTCCTGACCGGCTTTGGCTGTTAAGGGCATGGCGGCTTGTTTATCAGTACGCACCAGGCGGAAGTTGATCAGTACATCAGTAGCCAGCAGGAAAAACAGCAATAAGCCCTGAAACACACCACTGACCGCTGCCGGAAGTGACAGCTGCATTTGCGCGGACTCACCGCCGAGATAGAGCAGTGCCATGAGCAGGCTGGCGAGCAGAATGCCGACCGGATTCAGGCGACCGACAAAGGCCACAATAATCGCAGCGAAGCCATAACCGGGAGAGACCGGGCTGGTCAGCTGACCGATAGGCCCGGCGATTTCGCTGGTTCCGGCCAGTCCCGCCGCTGCACCCCCGGCCAGCAGCCCGATCCAGATCATGCGCTTATTGTTGAAGCCGGCATAATCAGCGGCTTTCGGCGCCAGTCCGGCCACGCGCATCTGGAACGCCACCAGACTCCAGCGCAGGAAGATGAAAGAAATCACTAAGGCGGCGAGTGTGATCAGCATACCGGCATGCGCGCGGGTGCCTTCCAGTATGATTGGCAGAATGGCGGAGTCGGAAAACAGCCGTGATTGCGGAAAACCGAAGCCATCCGGATCACGCCACGGGCCGTGAATCAGCCAGCTCAGCAGCATACCGGCCACATAGACCAGCATCAGGCTGACCAGAATTTCATTGGTATTAAAACGGGTACGCAGCAGGGCCGGAATCGCCGCCCAGGCCATACCACCCAGCGCACCGGCAATAAACATCAGCGGCAGCACCAGAGGGCTTTCGGTTTCATAAAACAGCAGTGCCACACCACCGGCAGCCACAGCACCCATAATCAGCTGTCCCTCAGCACCGATATTCCAGATATTGGCACGGAAACCAACCGATAAACCCAGTGCAATCAAGGCTAACGGTGAAGCCTTCAGCAGCAGCTCGCCCAGACCGTAAGTATCGTTGATCGGCTCTATGAAAAAGGCGTGGAAGGCTTTAACCGGACTCTGGCCGAGAAACATGAACACAATCATGCCGAATAACAGCATCAGCCCGATCGCCAGCAGCGGCGACAGATAGACCATAGCTTTGGAAGGTTCAGGGCGCGGAACGAGTTTGAATTTCATGGCGTGTATCCTATGCGGCCTGATCAGTGAGTGTGGCAGATGGGTTGCCGCTGCTGTTTTTATCGCCCATCCCGCCCATCAGCAGACCGATTTCTTCCGGATTGGTTTCCCGGCTGGACTTAGCCTCTGACAGCTGACCGTGGTGAATCACGGCAATCCGGTCACAGATTTCAAACAACTCATCCAGCTCTTCGGATACCACCAGAATGGCCACGCCCTCATCGCGCAGGTCAATCAGCGTCTGGCGGATAAAGCTGGCCGCGCCGACATCCACGCCCCAGGTGGGTTGTGACACCACCAGCACCTCGGGTTTGAGCAGTAACTCCCGGCCAACAATGTATTTCTGCACATTACCACCGGACAGGCTCTTGGCTTCGGCATCCACGCCGCCGCATTTGACATTGAACTGCTCAATGCAGCGCCGGGAGAATTCGCGTACCTTACCGTAGCTGATAAAACTGCCTTTACTCAGGCCGCTGTCATGTCCGGTCAGCAGGCCATTCAGTGCCAGTGACATCGCCGGTACCGCACCGCGCCCGAGCCGTTCTTCCGGGATAAAACGCATGCCCAGTGTGCGGCGTTGGGCGGGATTGAGGTGTCCGGCATCCTGCTGGTTAATCTGAATATCGGCGGGGTTAGCCGACAGTTTTTCGCCACTCAGTGCATAAAGCAGTTCCTGCTGACCATTGCCCGAAACCCCGGCAATGCCGAAGATTTCTCCGCCCCTGACCTGCAGGCTGATATTTTTCAGCTCAGTGCCGAACTGATCATCTGCCGGACGCGATAGCTGGTTGACCACCAGTAACTCCCCGCCGAGATGGGTGGCAGGCGGATGGTCACAAACCGGCAGCTCCTTGCCGATCATCATTTCCGCCAGACTTTTGGCCGTTTCCTGGCGCGGGTCGGCATCACCGGTTACCTTGCCCATGCGCAATACGGTGGCGTTGTGGCAGAGCTCGCGGATTTCCTCCAGCTTGTGGCTGATATAGAGAATGCTGCAGCCTTCATCGGCCAGACGGCGCAGGGTTTCAAACAGTTTGCGTACTGCCTGCGGGGTGAGCACTGAAGTCGGTTCATCCATAATCAGCAGTTTGGGTTCCTGCAGCAGACAACGCACAATTTCCACGCGCTGGCGCTCACCCACCGACAAATCGTGTACCAGACGGTTCGGATTCAGTGGCAGGCCGTAATGTTCGGAGACTTCTTTGATGCGTTTGGCCAGTGCAGACATGCTCTCGGCGCCGTCCATGGCCAGTGAGATATTTTCGACCACAGTGAGAGTATCAAACAGGGAAAAGTGCTGGAATACCATGCCGATACCCAGCTTGCGTGCCTGTGCCGGACTGTCGATGTGCACCTGCTCACCGTTCCAGTAAATTTCACCTTCATCGGGTTTGATGACACCGTACACCGCTTTCATCAACGTGCTTTTGCCCGCGCCGTTTTCACCGAGAATGGCGTGAATTTCGCCGGGCATGACGGTCAGGTTGACATCCTGATTAGCGACTACCGAGGGGTAGTACTTGCTAATGTTGCGCAGTTCCAGCCGGGGTGCAGTTGACATGGATTGAAGCCCCTGAGTTATGGATCAGGGTCAGAGTAGTATAATTCACATATTGTGTTCAATAACTTTTTGTAATGGTATACAGTTTTGTGGGTGGATTGGTGGGATTTTTATATCTGTTGCATAAGTGCCGGAGCCGGGGAGTTTTGTCAGCCCGGACAATTAGTCAGGCATTGCAGTGGCCTGATCTTTTTTATAGACTGAAAATGTTTTCCGGCACAGCACAAAATCAGACAGTCTGTACTACCCTACGTATAAAGTTAGCATTTCAAAGAACAGGTGTAGCAACAATATGAAACCCCTTTTTATGAACAACCGCATGTTTATGTGGTTCGTCAACTTTCGCCACACAATGGTCAGCCTGCGTACACTTTATTTCCGCAAAGTATTCGGCATGCGCCTTGCCCCCAGTGTCCGCATCTCATTTAAGGCCAACGTCGACAAAACCAATCCGAAAGGCGTGGTGATTGATGAGGACACGGTAGTCGCCTTTAATGCCACTATTCTGGCGCATGACTGGGCCACCGAGCGTTATGGCGCACACAATGATATTGAGACCAGAATCGGCGCTAAATGCTTTATCGGCTGCGGCTCCATTATCATGCCGGATGTCACGATCGGCGATGAAGTGATTGTTGCCTCAGGAGCAGTAGTCACCAAAGATGTACCCTCACATTCACTGGTGGCAGGCAATCCGGCCAAAATTATCCGCAGCGGTATCCGCACTAAATCTTATGGCCGACTGATTAATAACGAGTCAGCGATACCTGCCTGAACACAACATTCCGCCCAGCTTTTTGTAGCTCTGCCGCCACTCTGTCTGATCATTCTCACAGGACGGTATGCAACGGGCCTGCTTATCCGGAAATAACAGCCAGCAACTTATCAATTAATTCAAGGCTCTCATTTTCAGTGCGATACACCGCTGAAAGACAGCGTTGAAACTGTGGTGCACCTTTAACCGGAAATAACTCAGCGGCTCCTGTCTGTCCGACAGCAACCTGTTCCGGCAGATAAGCTGTCCGTTGCGCGGTGCTGCTCATCATATCCAGCGCCATAATCCCGTAATTAACCCGTAAGGCAGAGGTGGGAAAATCAGCAAAAGCCCTTGAATGCTCATACTCAAACAAAGCACCCCAATCCACCATAATATAGTCGTCGCCCATTGCCTCATCCAGCACAACACCGGGGTGATTGGCGAACAACTGCAAAGTCAGCGGTATAACCTCGGTTGTTTTGAGAATCGGTGACTGAACCGGATCAAATACAAACCCGATATCAAGAGAGCCATTCAGAACCAGCTCCTGAATATTCTGTGCCGGATGAATGGTCAGGTTAAGTGCGACCTCAGGCATCTGCTGTTGAATTTCAGCCACCCGGTTTTTGACAAATAAGTGCCAGATATCGGCCAGACAACCGACAGACAGGGTACGGGTATATTGCTCCGGCAGTGCCACCATCTGCCGTGCCCGCTCCCAGCCATTCACAGTCATCTCGGCATATTTATGAAAACGGTGCCCGGCTGCTGTCGGCTCAATAGCGTGCCGGTCACGGGTAAACAAACGCACGCCGAGCCGTTCTTCCAGCAGTTTGATTCTGGCGCTGGCAGCGGACTGGGTGATGCAGAGCTTTTCGGCTGATTTACCAAAATGGCGGGTCTGGTAAATTTCCAGAAAGGTTTTTAAGTGAGCAATATCCATAGCCGGATTCTAAGTGATCTTTCCGGCGGATACTGCACCTAAATATCATCAGGACATAAAAAAAGGCGGCTGCTTTTTGATAACAGCCGCCTTACGGTCACACAATTACTGGAACTGAGAGAAGCAGTTATTCAGTAACCGGTGGTATCTCCTCACCTTCATCAACAATCTCTGCATCAGCATATTCTTCAGTAACTTCCATCCCATCACCCTCCTCCGGGATGACCTCCATGTCCGTTTCAGCTGACATAATTTCAGTAACACAGCTTTCTACATAAACCTCAGCAGCTTCACCTTCCAGCCCTTCATCTGCCGCCATCTCCTGGCAATCCTGGCGGATTAAGGCAACCATTTCTTCTTCACTGACGGCAGGAATCTCCATTTCCATAGTACCCTCAGTCACAACCGCATCATCAATCTGTGTGTCAGGAACTTCATCCTGCGCGACCACTGCAACGCTAAGCAACAATCCCGACATCAAACCAGATATTTTTTTTAATTTCATTTGTTCGCTTCCTAAAACAAACAGATCCTATAAATATGACCTGCTGCCATCTGCAACAGTGCCATCCCCCCGTTACTGTCGGGAAGATGGCCTGATTTATACGCCGGAAGCATGGGGCTGGCTAACAAAAAAAGGTGATCGTAATGATCAAAAAAAGATAGGCCGGAAATCGCCCGGCAAGTTGAACTAATCTGGATTTCAGCGCACCACATGCACTGCGCATTCAGCATGACGCACCACACGTGCCGCAGTCGAGCCGAGGAAATAATCCCGCAATCCGGGGCGGTGTGAGGCAACGATAATCAAATCCACTTTATGCTCACCGGCATACTCCGTAATCGTAATGCCCGGAGAGCCACGCAGTACCTCCACCTGCGCCCCTCCAATACCAGCAGCCAGCGCCCGCAGTTCAGCGCGCACAGACTCTTTATTTTCTTCCAGCACGTCAGCAGGTATATATTGACTCACCTCTGCATGCAGCGGCTCCGCAACGTTAAGCAGAGTAATCTTTCCGCCTTCATCACATAATGCCCTGGCAATTTTCAAAGCGGTATCGGTGGTGCCACCATGCCCGATAGCCACAGGTACGAGTATATTCTGATACATTGTTTTCCTCCTGTATTCAGTTTACATACAAGAGTAGCATGGCCTTGCAGCATCGGGGAATGACCTGAGTCACCTGTCTAGAAAACAGTTTCACGACGGCACAACGGCTTGGTCATTAACACCTGTACCGTGCCGATGGCACGCTCCTCAAACCCACCTTCGCAATAGCACAGATAATACTCCCACATGCGCATAAATGTATCGGAATAGCCCAGTTTGCGGATACGCTCTTTATTTTCGGAGAAGCGTTCCCGCCATTTACGCAGCGTTATTGCATAATGTGGCCCGATATCATCCAGATGGAAAATACGCATATCCGTCGATTTGGCCACCGCCTTACCGATTTCATGCACGGAAGGCAGGCAACCGCCCGGAAAAATATAGCGCTGAATAAAATCCACTTCGCGTTTGGCGATTTCATACTGACGATCATCAATGGTAATCGCCTGCAGCAACATCATGCCATCCGGTTTCAGCAGACGACTGCACTGACGGAAATAATTACTGAAGTACTTATGCCCCACCGCCTCAATCATTTCGATAGACACCAGCTTATCGTACACACCGGTTAGTTCGCGGTAATCCTGGCATAACACCTCAATCCGGTCAGACAGACAGGCATCCTCAATACGCTGGCGGGCATACTCAAACTGCTGCTGCGAAATTGTCGTAGTCGTCACCCGACAGCCATAGTTTTCCGCAGCATACAGCGCAAAACCACCCCAGCCGGTGCCAATTTCCAGAATATGATCATCCGCCGTCAACTGTAACTTCTGACAGATACGCTCCAGCTTGGCCTCGCTGGCCTCTTCCATGGTGGCATGACGGCTTTCAAAGATACCGCTGGAATACATCATGGTCGGATCGAGAAACAACTCAAACATGTCATTACCCAGATCATAATGGGCGCTGATATTTTTACGGCTGCCCTGTAATGAATTGCGGTGCAGCCAGTGAAAGCCTTTATACAGCGGCGTCAGCAACTTACCGGCCCCGCTATCCAGCCCGTCCAGCACCTTGCGGTTCAACAGCAGAATACGCACCAGCGCCGTCAGGTCATCACAGCTCCAGCTTCTGGCCATATAAGCCTCCCCGGAACCAATCGTGCCGCCGAAAACCACATCGCTGTAGGCCGATTGCTCATGCACATAGATGTGCACACTGAGCTCACAGATGCTGCTGATCTGTCCGAACTCATCCTGCTGCTTCCCGTCATGCAGGGTAATCCGGCCATACTCCAGCTGCGAAAACTTTTTCTGCAGAATACGTTTTGCGAGCCGGTCAACCCAACGCGCCGGTAACGGCAGAGCAGAAACATGCGTGTTATTGGATAAGGCAAGGGTATTCGATTTCATGATGTTTTCACCGATTTCGGTGCCTCCTTGGATGTTCCGGGATGATCAATAAACGGGACTTTTTTCAGCCACAAGCGCAGTGCTTCAAAATAAATCGCGGCCACAACTTTCAGGGTCATCAGCGGGAAGCGGATCAGTACCGCCGCCAGTTGCTTCGAGTTAACAGGGCGCTGCTCCAGCATCAGGGTGGCATCAAAGATTTTTTCCCCACCCTGCCGGTTCTGCATATACACCGACAATGTGTCCGCCGGTACAGAAAAGCGCCAGTCATAGTTCATATCCATAGACATAAACGGCGAGACATGAAATGACTTTTCAGCCTGATACCGATGTATGCGCGCTGAGCCCAGATTGTCATCAGCACTCATCACATAACAAAACTGCTCACCCCATGGGGTGTTATTCACCTCAGCCACCAGGTATTCCAGCGTCTCACCCTGTGCATCAAAACAGTAATAAAAGCTCACCGGATTGAAGCGGAAGCCAAAATAACTCAGATGTGTCAGCAGCCGTACCGGGCCGCAGGGACGCTGGCCGGTATGCTGCTCAATCAGATCATAAACACACTGTTTTAACGGCCGCTGCTTGTCACCCAAATGATCACTGCGCCGGAATGATGCAATATTAGGCCGGTTGACTGACCAGAAGCGGAAGCGCTGAAACAAGTCCGGTAATTCGTCCAGATCCAGATACAGCATAAACATTCGGTAACTGAAAGCATGCTCACGTGGTGTAAAGCGACGGTGGCTAACCTGCCCGACGTAGAGGCTGCTGTGCATGCTTCAAGTCCTCCTTAAAATGAGCCACTGCATTTCGGGCACTGACCACACCGTCTTCATGAAAGCCATTACGCCAGTAAGCCCCGCAAAAATAGGTACGCCGCTCACCGTTAATATCCCGTTGCTGTGACTGTGCACTCACACCCTGCGGCGTGAATACGGGGTGTTTGTAGTTCAGACGTTTGATAATCCTGCGTTCGTCAAGCTGTCCGCTATAGTTGAGCGTGACACAATAAGTTTCCGGTGTGTTCAGTCCCTGCAGAATATTCATGTCATAAGTGACTGCCACCCGATCCTGCGCCTGCTGCGGGATATGGTAGTTCCAGGATGCCCAGGCCAGCTTGCGCTTTGGCAGCACCGAAGTATCGGTATGCAGCACAACCTCATTATCCTGATAAGGAATCGTATTCAGCACATTACGTTCTGCCAGGGTTGGCTGCTCCAGCATGGCTAATGCCTGATCACTGTGCGTGGCAATAAACACGTAATCAAAGCGTTCCAAGCCATATTGTTCCGTCCGGATCTCAACATGATCGGCATAACGCAGCACGGCCTGCACCGGACATCCCGTTCTGATCCGGCGCGCAAAACCGGCCGTCAACGGTTTGATATAGCTGTTTGATCCGCCCTTGATGACCCGCCATTGCGGACGATTATTAACGCTCAACAGACCGTGATTGGCAAAGAAGCGCAGGAAAAAATGCGCCGGAAACTGAAACATCACCTCCGGTTCTGCCGACCAGATGGCCGCCCCCATTGGTACAATATAGTGATGGATAAACTGCTGGCTGTACCTGCCCTGCTCTAAAAAATCCCCCAGACTAATCTGGATAGAGGCGGGTTGTTTAACAAATTCATGCCCCTCACGGTTGAAGCGCAGAATATCGCGGATCATGCGATGGAAAGCGGGACGTAACAGATTACTGCGCTGGGCGAACAGGCTGTTCAGGGTATTACCGTTATACTCCAGTCCGCTGCGTTCACATTTAACGCTGAAACTCATTTCTGTGGGCTGCGACTCCACGCCCAGCTCGTCCAGCAGGGCAATAAAGTTGGGATAGGTCCAGTCGTTGAAGACAATAAAGCCGGTGTCAACGGCGAGCTCCTCGCCCTGACTGCTTTCCAGCTGATGGGTATGGGTATGGCCGCCAATATGCTCATTCGCTTCAAAAACCGTAATGTCATGTTCTGCGGCTAATTGATAAGCCGCCACATTGCCCGCAATGCCGGTGCCAATAATCGCAATCTTCATTTAACGGCTCTCCTTTGGCGGATCTGAACGCTGCGCCATTGTTTGCTGCGGGACTTTTTGAATCAGGCTGCGGTCATAACCGAGTTTTTCAGCCTCCTGTAACAATTGCTGATAATCCGCTTCACTGATTTGCGGAGTGCGCGCCATAATCCAGATATAGTCGCGTTTACTACGCCCGATAATGGTCTGACTATAGTCCGGTGCCAGATAAACAATTTTATATTCGGCTTTGAATGGCCAGACAAACTGCATTTTCCACTCAGCATTACTGCCGGTGTCCTGCACAAAACCGGTCGGATTGTAGGTTTTGAGCTTACCGTCAAAACTGCCATCGTTAAACGTGAAGGTGGTGGCTACCGTGCCATCCGCATTCAGCGCATAGCTTTCCAGCGCGTTATGTGCCCCTTTTTCAACAAAGGTGGGGATATTGGCTATCACATACCAATCTCCCATGAAACGCTGCAGATCCACCTGTTTCACGGTGGGAACCGGTGTCACGGTGTTACTGCTACAGCCCCCCAGTAACAGGGTACAGGCTAACAGACCTGTTAGTGTTGATAGTGTTGCCGGGTTAAAGTAATTCATCATACTTACCTCGCTTACTGGAGCTCATAGCGCAACCGTTTGCCGCCTTCAAGTACCGACTCCAGCCCCAGCCAGCGCCCTGCCGGTGAATACCAGAGATTGATCTGTAAATCCTTTCCTGTCAGACGGTAACGCTGGGCATTAACCTCAGTTCCGGCAACCGTAATCTTCTCTGTTCCCGTATTGCGCAGACTCACTGCGGTCAATTCGCCGGTCTGCGCATTTAACAACTGTGGTGAACGCATGAAAGGCAAGCGCCAGTAGGCGAAGCTTTTCACACAAGCCGGATAAGTCTCAGTGCTTTCACCACTACGCACCTGAAAACCATTCTGGCCAGAGCGCCCGGATACACTCAGGCTGTCGCCGTTATCGTTGGTACTGGCATTAATCCGGCTCAGACACTGTCCCTGCCATTCCTCACGATTGCTGTGCTGATAACTGTAAGCATTAAAGCCCAGGAAGCTGACATTGAAACGTGCATTGCCTGAAACCTGAATCCGCCCACCCTGATCAATCACAGTGAACTGATGGCTGCCAATCGGCTTATCATCCAGAAATACTCTGAATTGCCAGCTTTCGGTCCGGGCCATGGCGGTGCCTGCACCTGCCAAACCGGTGTACAGCAACACGCTCAGCAAAAAACGGGTTAATACGGTCTGTTTTACAAAGCTCATCACTTATCCTCCGCTACTTTCGGAAACCAGGGGAAAAATGCATTGGTACGCTGAATATACTCATGGTATTTGGGACGCCGCTCAGTAATATCTTTTTCCAGCAAGGCCACTCCTGATACTTTGAGCAGCAATACCGTCATAATCAGCGGCGACAGAATGCTCCACCAGCCACCGGCGGCCAGCGCAAATAAGAAGAAAGCCCACCAGATACAGAACTCCCCGAAATAATTCGGATGCCGGGTATAACGCCACAAACCGCTGTCCATGACCTTGCCCTTGTTAGCGGGGTCAGCCTTAAACTGAGCCATCTGCCAGTCACCTATCACTTCAAAAAACATCCCAACCAGCCAGAGCAGCAAGGCCAGATAGTCCAGCACATTCAGCCCGCTATCACTGTTAATCGCCGCCAGCAACGGCAACGCCACCAGCCAGCCCAAAAAGGCCTGCAGCCCGAAGACGATATACAGGCTCTTGTATTTAAAATGAGGTTGATTATTGGCGCGGATTGCCTGATAACGGGCATCTTCTTCCTGGCCATGATTACGCCAGGTAATATAAGCGGACAGACGCACCGCCCACAGCACCGCGAGAATCAACACCAGATAGCTGCGTGCAACCGGTGAATCTTCCATCGCAAAGAACACAATACCGGCCAGCAGGATCATTAGTGACCACAGGCTATCGACGATACTGACATCGTTTTTCAGCAGACTGACCAGCCAGCCGCTCACAGCAAAAATCAGCAACCAGAATCCGGCACTCAGAAACATACCCAGATCAAACATTGACAGACCTCCATGAAGTACGGTCACCGCCACTTACATCACCATAGCCGTTAAAATGTTTTGCCGCCCGCACCAGTAACGGAAACAATACCGCCCAGCTCAACCCGATCACTGTCAGGGACACAAGCGGCTCCGGAAACACCACCGCCCCCAGACGACTGCCGGCAAGATAAGATAGCGGAGCCAATACGCCACCCAGCAAGGCAACCCAGCCGGGATGCAGACTCTTTACCCAGCTCATCGATACATTCAGGGTGGTGGCAAACAATACCCACATCATCAGCATCCAGTGGGGTGCCAGCTGCCCGAACAGCATGCCATCACTGAACACGGCCAGACCGGACAGCACCATGGCGGATTCAAGGCAAAAGCCGATCAGTAGTGCAATCGCCAGCAGAGATAACTCGGCAACCCGATCCGCAGCACGCCAGAGATGCAGCGCGGCCACCAGCAAAGCAAACAGAGAGCCGGCAACGCCCATTTGGTGGGCGCCACCTGCGACGCAGGCCAGCCAGCCAGCCTGGAATAAAATGAAGTTGGTAATGATTAAAGACCGGGACATGTTAATCACCGCTTCTGAAACAGATAATGGCCGACATACCATTCCTGTCCGTCCTGATAGCCAAACAACTCAGCGCAGGCCATAAAGAAGATCCGCCAGCGCATCCACCAGGTCTGGGTTTGTTCCGCCCCGTAGGTATCGCTCAATATCGGCCAGACCCGGTCACGCTGACTGTCCATTTCCGCCAGCCAGGCATTGCAGGTTTTTTCATAGTGCTGCCCCTGCCAGCGCCACTGCCGGATCAGCTTCAGGTCATCCTGAAAATACAGCGGCAGATCATCTGACGGCATCATGCCACCAGAAAAAAAGTGACGGCTCATCCAGTCTCCGGCCTCTTTGTCCTCAAATAAATAAGGCACCGCCTGATGCACAAAAATATGTTTAAAGAACTTACCGTCCTCATCCAGCCAGTTGGCCACACGATGGTACAGCTTTTCCCAGTTGCGCATGTGCTCAAACATTTCGACTGAAACTACCCGGTCAAAACGGTGCTCAGTCTCAAAATCATTCATATCACAGGTAATAATTCTGAGATTTTTCAGGCCACGTTGCTGCGCCTGTGCTTCAATATATTGCCGTTGCGAATGTGAATTGGAGACGGCGGTAATGTGGCTGTCCGGGTAATGCTCAGCGACCCACAAGGTCAGCGATCCCCAGCCGCAACCCAGCTCCAGCACCCGCTGGTCATTCTGCAAATCAGCGTGCCTGCAGGTCTCTTCCAGAGCCGCCTGCTCTGCAGCCTGCAGCGAACTCACTCCCTCCGGCCAGTAACAGCAGCTGTACTTGCGGTGTGGACCCAGCACAGCCGCAAAAAACTCAGCCGGGACTTCGTAATGTTGCTCATTGGCTTTTTCCGGCAAAACAGCCAGCGGTGCTTTACACATCACCTGAACAAACTCATGCTGAGCTGAAGCCATCGCCTCACAGTCGGTACGGGTAATCTCCTCCAGCCGCCGACCAAGCAGGCGACGGATACCCGCACGAATGACCACATCAGGAACATAGCCCTGCTCCGTCCAGTTCAATGCTATTGCTGCTGTTTGTGCCATGCCGCTACTCCTGATATGTTGGTATTGATGGTTCCTATTGATGTCAACCATTCACAATTCCGGCGAGTTGAAGTTACAACCCGAATTGAAGTTATAACCTGAAATTAACAGTCCCAATGTCAATGCAATGTGAAAGCCCGCCATGAACAAGGCACTAAATTGAACAGGCAAAACACAGGAGGAGACCCTTGAGCACTACCGGTATCACCAGAAAACTGGTTCGGGTCTTTGTACTGCAGATGATTTTTATCAGCGTGATCACCGCACTGGGGGTCTATGTTGCGGCGACCATTGTTGAGCGCGTGATGATCCGCACCGCGCTGGAGGACGAAGCCACCCACTTCTGGACACAACGCGCGCAAAACCCGCAGCACCCGGTACCCAACACTGACAATCTGTTGGGTTATCTCGCTGACTCCGGTGATTTCAGCCACGTTCCCGCCATATTGCATGAGGTACAGCCCGGTTTTGGCCGGGTGAAGTTTTCTGAGCAGAATGAACCGATCGTTTATGTTGAGGACAAAGGCACACAACGCCTGTTTCTGATTTTTGATGAAAAAAGTGTCGGCAAGCTCTCCTTTTATTTCGGGGTGGTACCGCTCAGTCTGGTACTGATGGTGATGTATGTTTCGGCCTGGCTTGCCTACCGTTCATCACAGCGCACCCTTTCCCCCATGGTTTCACTGGCGAAAACCATGCGTGGTTTTGATCTGAGCCGGGATAATCTGGACTCACTGCATCTGGATGACTACACCGTTGCCGGTATAGATGATGAGGTTTTCGTGCTGGCCGAGTCACTTAAAGAGTTCACCAATCGTCTGAAACGCCAGTTACAGCGTGAACAGGAATTTACCCGCGACGTCAGCCACGAATTACGCACACCGCTGGCCGTTATCCGCGGGTCATTACAGATTCTCGAAAAGCAGCCACTCACCACTACCCAACGGCGGGCCGTAAAACGTATGAGTACCACGTCACGGGATATGTTATCGCTGATTGAAACCTTGCTGCTGCTGGCCAGAGATGGCGATGATGCACAGAACAAACATGAAAATATCGTGGTCAATGATCTGGTACGCCTGCTGGTTGAGCAGATTGAAGCCACGCATAATAAAGACCGCCATGTTGAGATTGTGACTGAAGATCTGGCCCTGCTGAACGCCGCTGCTCCGCGGCAGGCGATTGGCATTGTCATCGGCAACCTGTTGCGGAATGCCTGTAACTATACCCGGAACGGCACAGTATTAATCAGCACTGACCGCCATACCGTAACCATCCGTGATACCGGCAATGGTATTGCAGAGCATGACCTGCAGCGGGTACAACAGGCTTTTCAACGCTCTTCGGATCAAACCGAAGGCTATGGATTGGGGCTGGATATTGTGCGGCGCTTATGTGAGCGTTACCACTGGACGCTGGAAATCAGTAGCGTACCGGAACAGGGCACGGCAGTTAGCGTACGCTTCAGGCTCTGATACACTCCGGAAGCTACTGCCAAAATTTGACAGAAGCGATGCTGTAACTGATTAGCATAAATTACCACCCTGATATTACATTCATTCCTGCCTGAGGATTTGTGATGAGTCAAACCAATGCCATTAAGGCCGCCCTGTGGATGTCGGGTGCTGTCGCCTCCTTCACCTCCATGGCGGTGGCCGGGCGTGAAATGGCGCATGAGCTGGATACCTTCGAGATCATGATGTACCGCTCGTTTCTCGGCATTATCATTGTACTGAGTATCGCTAGTTATACCGGCACACTGAGACAGATAAACCGTAACCGGCTGGGCCTGCATTTTCTCCGTAACCTCAGTCATTTCACCGGCCAGAATCTCTGGTTTTATGCCATTGCCCTGATTCCGTTTGCCCAGGTGGCCGCCTTTGAATTCACCACGCCCCTGTGGGTCGCCCTACTCGCCCCGCTGTTTTTATCAGAGCAATTGACCAGAGTGCGTGTATTCGCGGCCATTATCGGCTTCAGCGGTATTCTGATGGTCGCCAAACCCGGCTCGGTCAATATAGACTCAGGTACGATTGCCGCCGCATTATGCGCACTCGGCTTTGCCGGTTCGATGATCACCACCAAATTGCTGTCCCGCACCGAAAGCACTACCTGCATTCTGTTCTGGCTGACGGTGATGCAGGCTGTTTTCGGCATCATTTGTGCCGGATTTGACGGCGACATTGCGTTGCCCGGTACCTCAACGCTGCCGGGTATTTTTGTGGTCGGATTTGCCGGTTTAACCGCACACTACTGCCTTACCACCGCACTGCGCTTTGCACCGGCCACCATTGTGTCGCCGCTTGACTTCGTCCGTCTGCCGGTGATGGCTCTGGTTGGCCTGCTGTTTTATCAGGAAACCCTGGATAGCTGGTTTATCTTCGGCGCACTGCTGGTACTGGCAGGCAATATTGTGAATATTTATATGGAACACTTTGCCGGGAAAAAGGTGCAGTCGAAAAAGCAACTGCACCAGACACAATAAAGTGTTGTACTGACTGAGTGCCGTTTATTGCAGAATCCCCTGAATAAACGGCTTCACCGCTTCCACGCCGTCCTGCTCCATCACCCGGATGGTTTCGGAGCCGATTACCGCGATATCCGCCTTACCGCGGATAAACTCAAAATCTGCCTTTGACTTCACGCCGAAACCCAGCGCTAACGGCAGATCAGTGGCCGCACGGCATTGTGCCAGATACTCATTCAGATCATCCGAAAAGTTAGTATCTTTCCCGGTCACCCCTTTTCGCGCCACGGTATACATAAAACCGCCGCTGCATTCACTCAGGGCTTTCATGCGCTCCGGGCTGCTGTTCGGAGTAAAAATATGCACCGGTGCCAGCTCATTGGCGCGCATTGCGGCAATATAGTCGCCGCCCTCTTCCGGCGGCAGATCCGGGATAATTGCGCCCTGGATACCGATCCGCTTCATATTGGCGACAAAATCCTCAACACCATAGGCAAACAGGATGTTGTAATAGGTCATAAACAGAAACGGAATATCAAAATTGGCGGTGATTTTTTCGGCCATCTGCAGGCTTTTTTCCACCGTGGCCCCGGCTTTCAGCGCCTCTGAGTTGGCATGCAGAATCACCGGCCCGTCTGCCATCGGCTCCGAAAACGGAATCTGTAACTCCATCAGATCCACACCCGCCTCGACCATCGATTCCACCACCCGCATCGAATCATCATAAGACGGATAACCCAGCACGATATGCGTCATCAACAACAGATCTTTTTCAGCCAGCCGCTGCTTTATGGTTTGCTCCAGCATGTTACTTTCCTCCCGCCAGCGCCGTCTTATATTCATCGGCCTTGGTAATAATAAACTCCTTCCACTTCGGATCATCAATCGCATCCGCCACAGTGAAAATATCCTTATCCGCACGGCCCGATTGATTAATCAGAATCACCTCATCAGGACTCATATCAGGAGCTTCCTTAAACGCCTGCGCAAACGCATGCGAAGACTCCAGCGCCGGAATCAGACCTTCCATACGCACGGTTTTCTTCATCGCCTCCACCACTTCAACATCGGTCGCCGCCTCAAAGCGCACCCGCTTGCGCTCATGCAAATCCGCCAGAATCGGTGACACCCCGACATAATCCAGCCCGGCTGAGACGCTGTGGGTGTCCTGCATCTGACCATCTTTGTTCTGGATAAAATACGTTTTGTAACCCTGCGCAACACCGATAGTGGCATCATCATAAGCCAGCCGTGCCGCATGCTGGCCGATTCCCTTACCACGGCCACCGGCCTCAACCCCGACCAGCTCAACCTCAGCATCATCCATAAAACCGCTGAACAACCCCATGGCATTAGAACCACCACCGACGCAGGCATAAGCCCGCGTGGGTAATTTACCGGTACGCTCCAGAATCTGCGCCCGTGCTTCCTTACCGATAATCGACTGGAACCAGCTGACCATTTCCGGGAACGGATAAGGCCCGCAAGCTGTGCCCAGCACATAATGCGTGTCATCCATATTGGTCACCCAGTCGCGGAAGGCTTCATTAATCGCATCCTTCAGCGTGCGGCTACCGTCCTCTACGGCAATCACCTCTGCACCCATCTGCTCCATCCAGAACACATTGGGGCGCTGTCGTTCCACATCGACCGCTCCCATATAAATGGTACAGTCGAAACCGAATTTGGCCGCCATGGTTGCGGTTGCCACGCCATGCTGACCAGCTCCGGTTTCGGCAATCACCCGTTTTTTGCCCATGCGTTTGGTCAGCAAACCCTGACCCATGACATTATTCGCCTTATGCGCACCGGTGTGATTCAGGTCTTCGCGCTTGATATAGATTTGTGCACCACCGAAATGCCGGCTCAGATTCTCCGCATAGGTAATAGGTGTGGCACGACAGGAATAAGTCGACATCAGCTGCTCATATTCCTGCCAGAAGGCCGGATCAGCCTTAGCCTGCAGATAGGCTGCTTCCAGCTCATCAAAAGTCGGTACCAGAATCTCCGGGATAAAAGCACCACCAAACTGATTAAAATAACCTCTGTTTTTCATCTTGGTATCCTGCCGGTTGTGTCTGTCAAAACCTGATCAGACTCCGGCGTTAAGCGTTTGAGAAAAATGAAACCGGTCAGTCCGGCAATAAATATCACAATAAATGGCAGCCTTATGCTCGCCGAAATGCAGGGTGCGGCTGACATGCAGCAGCGGTGTGCGTGAACTGCTTTTCAGGAGTGCTGCAATAGCGTCATCGGGATAAATAATCGTGAAAGTCTGATCTGCGGCGGAAGCCTCAAGAAAAAAGACCTGACGCACAATGCGGGACAGCGAATCAGCGGCCAGATCATAGTGCTCAATACCGTGAAATATATTCGCATCCAGATAAATATCTTCCAGCAGCACCGGCTCTTTATCCACGTGGCTCAGGCGTTGCAAACGATAGGCTGCCCGGTCAGTAAATCCATCAGGACGCGGCTCAGCAGCATCCAGCAGGGTCAGCGGTTGCTGTAACAGCATTTCAACCGGCTGTTTGCTCTGGTTAAACGCCGTGCTGGTTCCGGCCAGTGAAAACAGGTCAATCTGCTTAGCCGCCGGCTGGACAAAGGTACCGGAACCGCGTTTGCGTAACAGCACCCCTTCTCTGACCAGCAAGTCGGTAGCCTGCCTGACAGTTGGCCGCCCGATCGAATACCTGGCCGCCAGTTCATTTTCGGAGGGAATTTTTTCATTTGCCTGATAAACACCGCCGCTGATCTCCTGCCGGATGCGCTCAGCCAGCTGCCGATACAGGGGAATGGGAGAATGTGCATTAAGCGCCATGAGCAATACTGCTACCTGAAACAAAAGTGGCAGAATAAAAGAAATATCACAAAGTTGTCAAGACAACCTGACTAATTAAAGTATTACAACTCAGATTGCAATTAAATAACAGCCAGTAACTTCAGGCCCCAGAAGAAAATAAAGCCAGCAACCAGCCCGGTCACTGCACCTTTAATAAACACACTCTGGGCATCAACCACATACTTTTCAACTTTCTTATCCAGCTTTGATACATGCCGGTCACGCTGACCCACAATCAAATCACGCTGACGCAACTGCTCATCACGCTGACCAACCAGCTCACGAATTGAACGTAACTCACCATTCAGGTGCTGGATATGCAGGGTCAGCTCCTGAATTTTCTCATCACGACGGCGGATATTCGCCTCTTTGGCAATAATGGTCTGGTCACGGTCATGAATGGTCGCATCACGCTGGCGCAATGTTTCATCACGTTTTTTCAGTTCCTGCTCACGTACTGCGATTTGCTGGTCACGCTGTGCTATCTGTCCGTCACGCTCGCTGATAACCCCGTCACGTTTGGCGATACTGTCATCACGTTCCTGAACAATAGCCTCGTGCCGTTGCAGATCCTTATTACGCTGACTCAGCTGCTGATCACGCTCGGCAATACTCTTGTCACGCTCCGAAATCGATCCTTCCCGCACCCCCAGCAGCTCATCCCGATCCTGGATGGTCTGGTCACGGATCTGTAACTGTACATCGCGCTCAGCAATACTCTGGTCACGCATGTGCAGATCCAGCTCCAGATTACGCATCTGCTCATCGCGCTGGGTAATTTCCTTGTCACGCTCAGACAGGCGCTGCTCACGGATATTCAGGTTTTCCTGCAACTTATTGATATGTGCATCACGCTCATTCAGACTGGCATCACGCACCTTCAGCGTTGCATCACGGATCCCTAACTGCTGATCACGGGCCTTGATACTCTCATCGCGCAGGGTAATTTCTTCATCACGCTGCGACAGTGTTTTATCACGTCCGGCGATACTTTCATCACGCTGCTGTAACTGATCACCCAGTGACAGAATACGCTGATCACGCCCCTTGATCTGATTATCGCGCTCACTCAGCGAATCATCACGACTTTTAAGCTCGGAATCCCGTAACTGAATCTGTTTATCTCGCTCACGCAGCTGCAGATCCTGGGCGGTAATACGCTGATCACGTTCATGAACCGCCTGATCACGTTCACGAATACTGACGTCACGCTGTTTCAGCTGCCCGTCACGCTCACTGATCTGTGCATTACGCTCGGCAATTACCTTGTCGCGCTTATCCGTGCTGACAGCCGCTTTCTGGATTTGCTCATCGCGTAGTGAAAGCTGGCGGTCACGGGTGGTAATCTGCAAGTCCCGATCCTGCAACAGATCTTCCAGATTCTCTAAGGATTCGAGGTATTTATAACTTTGCTGATCACGGCTCTGAATGGCCTGATCGCGCTCTTTGATATGACGATCACGCTCAGCGATCATCTCATCACGCTCTTTCAGGTGTTTGTCACGCTCATAAACCGTTAAATCGCGGGCTTCCAGCTGTTTTTGCTGAGCCACCAGACGCTGGTCACGCTCACTGATCAGCTGTTCTTTCTCGCGCAGCAGATCCTCCCGCTTATGAATATCGTCATCACGTTGTTTGACCGCTTTATTCAGCTCAGCCATGTGCTGCTGCGCTTCCTCAACCCTCAGGTCACGCTCGGCCACATGACGGTCGCGCTCAGCAATATGCTGATCACGTCTGGCTAACTGGTGGTCACGATCTTTGAGCAGTTTTTCCTGCTCCAGAGTTTGGCGGGTACGCTCTTTGAGCAGCTTGTCCCGCTCCAGCAACAGCTGATCTTTCTTTTGCAGACTCTCATCACGGCCCTGAATCTGCTTGTCTTTATTCTGGATTGCCTGATCAATCCGCAGCAATGTGCGGTCTTTGTCCTCCATCTGGCGGTCACGCTGCTGGATGAGTGTCTCTTTTTCCTGCAGCTGCTTCTCATAGGTTACCAGACGATTTTCAATCTGCTGAATACGGGCTTCTTTTTGCTGAACAATCTCACTGCTCTGGCGCATCAGCGCATCTTTTTTGCTGGCAAACTCGGAATGCTGTAACACAACACTATCCTTAGCCGCCAGATCCCTGGCCAGACGGTCTAATAACTCATCTTTTTCAGCCAGTTGTTTCCCCAGCTTTTCCAGCAGGGCATCCCGCTCATCAATACGCGCATCTCTGACCCGGACATGACCGTCCTTCTCCAACAGCACATCCGAAACATTTTTCAGAGATTCTTCCCGCTCGGATAAACGCTGCTGCAGCGCCTGAAAAATGCTTTTCAGCGCCTGTTTATCGTTACCGGTCAGATAAACATTGGAATCCAGTTTCCTGAACAGCTCGTTTTTTGTTTCTTCCATGTTCATAGTCGCCGTCCTGTAAAAAATGACAAAGCCCGTGCCAAAGCCCGCCTGAGATCTGCAAAAATTTGCTTCACGAATTTTGGCACAGATATTGACTTTCTGCCATGATGTGCAGGCTTATAGCCCGTTTTTTTAAATATTTCAGCCTGCTTACAGCAGATACCAGCCAATTAGTTTAATGTTGTGCCACCTAATTCCCGGTTAATCCGCTCAATAACAGCTAACGGATTCTCTGCCCGGGTAACCGGCCGCCCCACCACAACATAATCAACACCGGCAGCTCTGGCCTCTGCCGGAGTCATTACCCGGGACTGATCCCCCTGCTCACTACCAGCAGGACGAATACCGGGTGTCACCAATAAAAAACCGTCACCCAGAGTCTCACGCAGCATAACCGCCTCCTGCGCCGAGCAAACCACCCCATCCAGCCCCGCATCCCGGGTCAGCTGAGCCAAATGTCTGACCTGATCTTCAGCTGACTGCGCCGCAACGCCGGTTTTGCTGAGCTGCTCATGATCCATGGATGTCAACACCGTCACCGCAATCAGATATGGCGGCTTGTCCAGATCAGCCAGCGCCTTACGCGCAGCCAGCATCATTTCATCGCCACCACCGGCATGTACATTAATCATCCACACCCCAAGCCTGGCCGCACTGCGACAGGCTGCCGCCGCGGTGTTAGGTATGTCATGAAACTTCAGATCCAGAAATACATCAAAACCGCGCCCCACCAACTCACGCACAAAATCCGGCCCGGCACTGACAAACAGCTCAAAGCCCACTTTCAGCTTACACTGCTGCGGAGATAACACATCAACGAACGCCAGCGCCTGCTGGCTATCAGGAAAATCAAGAGCAAGAATAAGTCGGCCAGACATTAAATTTACCTCAGTCAGGTATTTTGAATGGAATCCCACTGGTGACAGGCGGGACAGCGCCATAGATAGTCATGCATTTTATAGCCGCACTGCGAGCATTGGAAGCGTGTATCATTTTTAGCTAATCGCTTAAGCGCTTCTGCTACCCAAAGCAAAGCTTCATTCTGACCGCCCTGCTCATCATCACCGGCTTTTTTACTCAGCAGAATTTCCACAGAACGGGTGATGGACTGTAACGTCAGCGGATCATTTTTTAAATGAGCCTCAATCAGGGAACAGACATCCGCCTCCCTGTCAGCAGCACAGGCAATATTCAGCAAAGCAGGAAACAGGGAAACATTACCATTTTGCAGGTACTCATTATGTACAAACTGATATAACTGTGTCAGTTCAGCTTCTGCAGTAAAGGTTTGCAATAGCTTGCTGACCAGCATCCCCAGCAAACGCGGATCTTTCTGCACTGCCTGCCGGTAATAATCCAGAGCCTGTTCACGTTCATCACGGGCCAGCGCGATTTCAGCCCGAAGCACGCTCACCCGCGCCGACTCAGGATAAACTGACAAGGCACTTTTGAGGCTTTCATCAGCCTGATACAGGCGGCTACCGCGCAAATGTTCTGCAGCCTGCTCACAGTAGTAATGTGCAATAAAGCGGTTCTTATCTCCGGATGAAGAGGCCGGACACTGACTGAGTTCAATCGCCTTGTCCCAATCCTGCAACTGCTCATAAATATGACGTAACGGATCACAGACACGGGAGTTATCCGGGTACTTTTCAATGACTTCACGAAAAACACTTTCGGCCCGATCCAGCAGACCTGCTGCAAAGAAGTCTTCACCTAACGCCAGCATGGCAGCCTGACGCTGCTCACGGCTCAGATCAGGGCGTGCGACCAGATGCTGATGCACCCGCAATGCACGGTTTACTTCACCGCGGTTGCGGAACATATTCCCCAGAGAAAGAAATGTCTCGGCAGTCTGTCCGTCAATATCCGGCGATTCGAGAAATATATCCAGCGCCTTATCCGGCTCTTCATTCAATAAAAAATTAATACCCCTGATGAAACGCGGAGAAGGCTCTGTTTCATTAGGGGAATTTAAATGCTTACTTTGTTTTTTCCGGGCTGCATTCCAGCCTGAATAAAATGCCAGCGGTAAGAGTAAAAAAAGAATTTCCTGCATAAAAAGGCATTTTAAAGATGGCGGCTGAGTCAGTCCTGAATCGGATACTTTTCACGTGAAGCATTTACGCGCTCACGCAGCTCTTTTCCGGGTTTAAAGTGGGGAACAAATTTCGGAGGTAAACTCACCTGATCACCGGTTTTAGGATTACGGCCTTTTCGTGCGGTACGATGGTGCAGTGAAAAACTGCCAAATCCCCTGACTTCAATCCGGCCACCGTTAGACAGGACGCTGCTCATATTTTCAAGCAACATCTTTATTGATAACTCGACATCCTTACTGCTTAGGTGACTTTGCTTACGGGTCAAAATATCAATAATCTCAGACTTGGTCATCCGTTACACTCCTGAAGCAACAAATTGGGTTTACAAAACTTACTGATAAAAAAGCGGATAAACAGATGCACTATTTATCCGCTCTGGAGAATATTAGCCATCCGTGGCCATTTTATCCTGTTGAGCAAAATGAATTAAGTGAAATTAGTCACTCATCTGCTCTTTAAAGATATCTCCCAAAGAAGTGGAAGCACCACCGGAATTACTGCTGTACTCCTTCATTACGCGTGCTTCATCTTCATTTTCCTTTGCTTTGACAGACAGGTTAATTGCACGGGTCTTGCGATCCACACCCATGAATTTGGCCTCAATCTGATCACCTTCCTTGAGCTGAGTACGCGCGTCTTCCACACGCTCACGGGAAAGCTCAGAGGCACGCAGGATGCCTTCAATACCTTCACCCAGATCAATTTTCGCTGCCTTGGCAGTCACTTCAACCACAGTACCGGTTACCACACTGCCTTTGCTGTGTGCGGCCACAAAGTTGGAGAACGGATCCTGTTCCAGCTGCTTGATGCCCAGAGAGATACGCTCACGCTCAGGATCAACAGCCAGGACAACCGCCTCAACTTCATCACCCTTCTTGTAGTTGCGTACAGCTTCTTCGCCGGTTTCGTTCCAGGAAATATCAGACAGGTGAACCAGACCGTCAATACCACCGTCCAGACCGATAAAGATACCGAAATCAGTAATAGACTTGATCTTGCCGGAAACCTTGTCGTTCTTGTTATGAGTGGCTGCGAACTCATCCCACGGATTAGCCTGACACTGCTTCATACCCAGAGAAATACGACGACGATCCGCATCAATGTCCAGGATCATGACTTCAACTTCGTCACCCAGTGTGACCACTTTAGCAGGGTTAACGTTTTTGTTAGTCCAGTCCATTTCAGATACGTGAACCAGACCTTCAACGCCGTCTTCGATTTCCACGAAGCAGCCATAATCAGTCAGGTTGCTCACCTTACCGAACAGGCGGGTTTCACGCGGGTAACGACGTACCAGATCCTGCCATGGATCTTCACCCAATTGTTTCAGTCCGAGAGATACGCGGTTCTTGTCTTTGTCGAACTTCAGAACCTTAACGTCTATTTCATCACCAATATTGACCACTTCAGAAGGATGCTTAACGCGCTTCCATGCCATATCAGTGATGTGCAGCAAACCATCAATACCACCCAGATCCAGGAACGCACCGTAATCAGTCAGGTTCTTAACCACACCTTTAACAGTCTGGCCTTCCTGCAGATTATCCAGCAGTGCTTCGCGTTCTGCGCTGTACTCTTCTTCTACAACCGCACGACGGGAAACAACTACATTGTTACGCTTCTGATCCAGCTTGATCAGTTTGAATTCCAGCTCTTTGCCTTCCAGATAGGAAGTATCGCGAACCGGACGCACATCAACCAGGGAACCGGGCAGGAATGCACGGATATCGCTCAGCTCAACAGTGAAACCACCTTTAACTTTACCAGTGATAATACCGGTAACGATTTCATCATTGTTAAATGCTTCATCCAGCACTTCCCAGGCACGCATACGACGTGCTTTTTCACGGGACAGACGGGTTTCACCGAAACCATCTTCCACGGTATCCAGCGCGACCTCGACCAAATCACCGATTTGTACAGTGACCTCGCCTCTTTCGTTTTTGAACTGCTCTACGGGAATAACACCCTCTGATTTCAACCCTGCACTGACAATAACGAAGTCAGAACGGACATCAATAACGGATGCATTAACCAGAGAGCCTGGTTTCATCTGGGTATAGGAAAGACTCTCTTCAAACAGTTCTGCAAAACTTTCGGACATGAATAAAATTACCTGTAGATAAACTAATGAGCGCCATAACATCATGTAATGGCGGGCAAAAAATAAAAAGCCCGGACACTCCTTGTCTGGGCCTATACAAATGCGTATTTACATATCTCAATCACTGATTATAGCAAACTACTGATTTTTGCCAATACTTCCTCAGGGGTCATGTGACTACTATCAATAGTCACTGCATCATCTGCCGGAAGTAACGGGGCTGTTGCCCGGCTGGCATCACGTTTGTCACGCGCAGCGATCTCATCAATAAGGGTGGCAAGATTAGCACTAATTCCCTGTTGACTCAACTGCTTAAAGCGTCTTTCACCCCTGATTTCAGGGCTGGCGGTCAGGAATATTTTTAGTTTCGCAGCCGGGAAAACCACCGTTCCCATATCACGCCCGTCAGCCACCAGTCCGGGCGGCTGCGCAAAAGCCCGCTGCCGTTCCAGTAAAGCGCTGCGCACAACAGGAATCGCAGCAATTTTTGAAGTCATTCCCGCACACTCCGGATTACGGATGGCCAGACTGACATCCTCATCACCGGAGTAAACCCTGTCACCCTCAAAACGTACATCGAGCTTACCCAGTAAGTTACTGAGCGCCTCCGCATCATCCAGCACCACGCAGTGTTTCATGACTTCCAGCGCAGCTGTGCGGTAAATTGCTCCGCTATCCAGAAGACGCCACCCCAGCTGTTCGGCCAGCATACCGGCAATGGTTCCTTTGCCCGCACCGGCTGGCCCGTCAATCGTAATAACCGGCACCGCCTGCTCAACCATTAGCAACACTCACTTTCAGACCAACGGCGGCAGCCTTATCAACAAAACCGGGAAAAGAGGTATTCACTGTCGCGCAATTATCAATATAAATCGTCTTCTCAGCACGTAAACCGGCAATGGCAAAAGCCATGGCAATACGGTGATCCTCATGACTTTCCACAGTGGCACCGCCAATCCGCCCGCCATTAATCACAATACCGTCTGCAGTCGGTTGGGCATCAACACCACAGGCCAGCAGACCATCCGCCATCACCTGAATCCGGTCACTTTCCTTGACCCGCAACTCCTCAGCACCGGTCAGCACAGTCTGTCCTTCCGCACAGGCGGCCGCGACAAACAACACCGGAAACTCATCAATCGCCAGGGGTACTAATTCCTCAGGAATCTGAATACCCCGCAGCGGTGCCGAACGCACCCGCAGATCCGCCACAGGCTCACCACCGACTTCACGCTCATTAAGCACCGTAATATCGGCCCCCATCAGCCGCAAAATTTCAATCACCCCGGTACGGGTCGGATTCATACCTACATGCTCGATGGTCAGATCAGAACCTTCAGCAATACTCGCCCCGACCAGAAAGAACGCAGCAGAGGAAATATCAGACGGCACATCAATATCACAGGCAGTCAGTTTCCCGCCCCCCTGCAAACTGATTAAATTGCCTTCAGTTTTTACCTCATAGCCAAAACCGCGCAACATGCGCTCGGTATGATCACGGGTCACCGCAGGCTCAGTGACTGAAGTCTCACCTTCTGCATACAAACCGGCCAGCAACACAGCCGATTTAACCTGCGCACTGGCCATCGGCAGATCATAATGAATACCCTTCAGATTACTGCCACCCTGCACTTCCAGCGGCGGCGTGCCACCATCAGCCGTAGCAATATCCGCCCCCATCTGTTCCAGTGGCACAGTAACCCGTTTCATCGGGCGCTTTGACAACGAACTGTCACCGGTCATACGCACATTAAACTGCTGGCCGCTCATCAGTCCGGTCATCAGGCGGATAGAGGTACCGGAGTTACCCATGTACAAATCGCCCTGCGGCGCTTTCAGACCGTGCATACCCACACCCTGAATGGTCAGCTCACCAGCAGCTGTCGGCCCTTTAATCTCCACTCCCATACTGCGGAAAGCCGCCAGCGTTGCCAGACAATCCTCACCGTTGAGGAAACCACTGACATGCGTTGTACCTTCAGCAATCGAACCCAGCATAATGGAACGGTGCGACATTGATTTATCACCCGGCACCCGCAGCCGTCCGTTCAGACTGCCACCCGGTTGAATAGTAAAACGAACATTTTCTGCGGAGTGTCCCACGCTATGCTTCCTTAGGTTAAGAATAGTAAATGATTAGCCGGCATCCAGCTGTGCCACATAGCGGTCACGTGCCTGCTTGGAGTTTTCCATACGCTGTAACAGACTGCCGCCATCCTGCTGCCGGATCAGCTCAGCAAAGGTGTCAAGATTAGCCTGCATCGCACCGATCATATCCAGAATCGCAGCACTGTTATGCAGGCAAATATCCCGCCACATCACCGGATCACTGGAGGCGATACGGGTAAAATCCTTAAAGCCGCCAGCCGCATAACGCAGAATATCCTCCCGCTGCGGCATGCCCAGCAAGGTATCCACCAGCGAAAAGGCCAGCACGTGCGGCAAATGGCTGGTTGCAGCCAGCACTTCATCATGCAGCGCCACCGGCATCTGCTCCACCACCGCACCGGTGGCCCGCCACATCGCCTCCACCTTGCTGACAGCATCCGCATCAGTATCAGCCAGCGGAGTGAGAATAATCCGTCGCCCGACATACAAATCACCCAATGCTGCTTCAACACCACTGCGCTCACGACCGGCAATCGGATGGCCCGGCACAAAACGCTGCAGCGCATGTTCGCCCAACACATCCTGAGCAGCCTCAACAATGGCCGCCTTGGCACTGCCGCCATCGGTCAGCACTGCATCCGGCTCCAGTGCAGGCATAATCTGCTCCAGCACTGCGCGCATTGCTCCGATCGGCACTGCCAGAAAAATCATATCAGCCCCGCGCACCGCTTCCTGCGGATCGAGGGTAAAACTGTCGATCACACCAAGATCCACCGCCTGCTGCAGATTTTCAGCACTGCGGCTGCAACCAACAATATTGTCACAATACCCTGCGTTGCGTAATGCCAGCGCCAGCGAACCGCCAATCAGGCCGACCCCGAAAATGACCAGTTTTTTAATCACCTGTTTTTATACCTGTTTTTATGCCCCGAAATGCCGAGCGGGCATTCTTCCATATCCTGCTTTAGTTTGCCAGCAACGAGACCGGCACAAACCGGTGCATTCAGTCCCGCAATATTTCGCAAATACCTCAGGCCATCGTTTTTGCGCAGGCGTCGTACCAACGTGCAAAAACCTTATTACGGGCTTTCTCAGCCTCAATAATGCCCATACCCCGTGCCGAATGCAGCACACCAAACACACTGGTATCAATCTGGTCGGCCTGCTCACCGCCAAAAAATGCATTGCCTGCCAGCCCGTTTTCTGTCCAATGATCAACTGCAGCACTGAATTCTGCCGCCGGATCGATAATATTGTTGCGCTCTTTCATTTTCCGGGCCACTTTGGGCATCATCATCGCGCCCCCCATGCGCACAAACAGGCCTTTAATGCCCTTTAACTGCTCACGGGTCATGACCACCTTAAAATTTTTGAAAGAGGTACTGAAATCCGGGTGAATTAACGGCGGTAAATACTGTACAAGTTTCTGATCAATCCACTCCACCCACTCACCGGTGCCTTCTCCGACAGCCAGTTGCGCATAGTTTTTATTCAGATACTCTACAATCGCAGCAGATTCAACAATCACTTCATCATTATCACGCAGTACCGGAACTTTCTTATGATCTGTAAAGTCCAGTTCTTTCATGCCGAAAGGCGTGACCTCAACGCTGTCATAAGCAATGCCGGTATGATTCATAAATGCCCGAACCTTCCCGCAGAAAGGGCAGGAGCGGAATTGATAAAGTTTCAGCATAACAAACCTCGGATTTTTGGCGAAAAAGGGGCAGATAAAACGGATTGACACTATAAGTGTTTTCACTAAAGATTTAAAATACTCCATTATATGTCTGCACATGTCTACGCCCGCTTGCATCCGGCGCACCGACAACAACAGGCGAAACAATTTAATTTTCAGGGGGCTTCATGGAGCACGACACAGGGCTGTTGCAGGGAATTTTATTGCTATTGGTAATGTCCGTTGCAGCTGTGGGTGCCTTCCGTTTATTCAAACTCCCCCCTATTCTGGGTTACCTGCTGGTTGGTGCAGTGACCGGAAACTATGCCCTGGGCTGGCTACCGGCTGATCATTCCATCGAATTTATGGGTGAAGTCGGCGTCGTCTTTCTGCTGTTTGCAATTGGTCTGGAACTGTCGGTGAAACAGTTCATGGCCATGAAAACAACCGTACTCGGCCTGGGTGGTTTACAGGTCGCACTGGCAACACTGGCCGGTTTTGGCATTCTTTACTTTTTCGGGGTGAGCTGGCAGGGCAGTATTATTGCAGGCGGCGCACTGGCACTTTCGTCTACGGCTATTGTCGTCAAACAGCTTTCTGATCAGGGCGAAATGCGCTCCCTTCACGGCCAGCAGGCACTGGGTATTCTGCTGTTTCAGGACATCGCCGTCGTCCCCTTCCTGATTATTATCCCCATTCTGGGCGGTGATGGCGGTGATCAGGCCCATACACAGGCGGCGGCAGTAGAAATGGTCATCAATCTGTTCACGCTGGCCGGTATGCTGCTTGCGGCACACTATGTTTTGCGCCCGTTGTTCCACCATATTGCAAAAGCTCAGTCCGTTGAGCTGTTTAATATTACCGTGTTACTGGTCGCCCTAACCGCCGCCTGGACAACCCAGTCACTGGGACTATCGCTGGCATTGGGTGCTTTTCTGGCCGGTATGCTGCTCAGCGAAACTGAATACAAACACCAGATTGAGCTGGAAATCCGGCCGTTCCGCGATATTTTGATGGGTGTATTTTTTATTGTGGTCGGCACCAAACTTGATCCGGCCGTGCTGCCCGAACTATGGCTGCCCATTTTATTGCTGGTACTGGGTCTGACCTTGGGAAAAACAATCCTGATTGCCCTGCTGGCCCGGATGTTTGGCGCGGACAACGGCGCCTCACTGCGCACCGGGCTGGTACTGGCACAGGGAGGGGAATTCGGCTTTGCCCTGCTGGCACTGGCGCTGGGCAATGGCCTGCTGTCTAGCCAGGAAGTGCAAAGTGTACTGGCAGCCATTATTATCAGCATGGCACTGGCACCGTTTATCATCCGCTACAATGACGTAGTCAGCAGAAAACTCTTTAGCGACAGCTATTTAAAGCAACGTTATAAAGCAGCCCATGACTTCAGTCTGGAAGTCAAGGAAGTAGAAAAACACGTTATCATCTGCGGTTACCGCCGTATTGGTCAGTCACTGAGCCGTTTTTTGCAGGAACAGGGTATTCCTTATATTGGCCTGGAGCTGGACTCAGCTATTGTCAAAGAAGCCTGGGAAGCCGGGGATAATGTCTATTTTGCTGATGCGACACGCCCGGAAATTCTGATCGCTGCAGGTCTTTACCGGGCACGCATGGTGGTGGTAACCGTAGCCGATATTGAGTCTGCCAAACTAATCACTGCCGCCGCACGTAAAAAGAAACAGGATATTCCCATTCTGGTCAGAACCCGCAACGATATGTTCATGAATGAGCTGGAAGAGCTGGGTGCAACCTCCGTTCTGCCGGAAACACTGGAAGCCAGCTTAATAGTCGCCGAGCGGGTTCTGGAAGAACTGGGTCTCCCGGCCGAGGAAATATCAGAAGTGGTTGACCGGATTCGCGCTGATGGCTACCGTTCACTAAAGTCTTATTTCCACGGTACCCAGTCTAATAAGAAAGAGGGCAACCGAAGTATTGACGAGTCGTTCCTGCACACTGTCGTATTACAGGAAAACGACCGGGCAGTAGGTAAAACGATTGGTGAGCTGAAGCTGGAAAATACCGGTGTATTCCTGAAGTCAGTCAAGCGCGGGGATATTCGCGGCGACTCTCCTTCTCCGTCTATGAGACTGCTGGCCAATGACCGCCTGGTACTGGAAAGCAAGAACAAAAATTTCCAGACAGCTGAAAAGCGTCTGATTGGCCATGTTCGCAAGGAAGCATTATCAGATAGCACGGACCCTCAGCCTGCCACTACAAAATAAAACCCGGAGAGGGGGCCGGCCAATCCGCCATTATCCCCCGCTTTCATGCCTTAAGGTTCTCCCTGAAAAATCATTCCACAACCCATAATCAGGAATATTTTTTCACAAAAAATTAACGATCCATAAATTTAATGCTATATTTTAGATAATACCCGCACATCAATGTGCATTGCAGTTCTCTGTACTTTTTGGATATATATTTCAAGCAAAACGAACAGAGCCGTTTGGCGGATCAACTTGAAAATACTAAACAATTCAGAGGTCATAGGAAAAACTTATTTTGGCATCATCACAAAGCTTGCTAATGGGGGAAAACCTGCCGCTCGTCGTGTATAAATTCCGCTCATCCAGACAGCAATACATTATTTGAGCAATATTGGTATTCTTTTGTGCAAGGTTATGCGTTGTAGTTCTGATGCCTGTGTTTAAATACACAACGGATTTAAAGCAAACCGTATAGAAATCAGAAGAGCTGACTACTGCTATCTCAGTCACCATCAAAGAGCATTAGTTTACTCTCCGGGATGCTGCATATTCCCGATGACAAGTATGCATAGCCGAGACCCTGGATGATTGAGAAATCAGCTTGATATCTCTATCGGACCCAGAAAATGGATTGATTTTCGCTCAAAGCGAAACTGAATGACAACTTCTGATGTCTGAGAAAGCCGTAATCAAGTGATTTTCGATCACACAGGGCTATATGATTTTTAACTGGCCTGAAGCCGGATAAGAATTAATTGAGGAAATGGATGTCGAAATCGTTTGTCCCAGTAAACAGTTGTATCAGCTGAGAATTCTTTCCTAAGAACCTCATCTGTCCAGCAGCTTATTTTAAAAAGGTTACATAAAAATGAATACATCAACTCGCACCTTGGATCCTTCGTTATCCGAAACGGTACACCGCACACTTCAGGAGTATTTAGATACGCTTGGCGACCAGGAAGCTACTAACGTTTATCGACTGGTTCTGGACGAGGTAGAACGTCCGATGCTGGAAATTATGATGCGCTATACACATGGCAACCAGTCAAAAGCGGCACAATGCATGGGAATTAACCGTGCAACATTGCGTACAAAACTGAAACGTCATAACCTGCTGTAGAAAAAGTACTGTAGTACTTGCCCTAAATTCCCTCTCAACAAGAGGGAATTTTGTTGATACGCAACAGAAACAGTTTATCCGTTCGCAATTTGTGCTGCCTGCTCAGGCCAGTTCATAATCTTGGCTTTACTGTGGGGTATGTTATTTTCCTGTAAAAACACATGCAACTTTTCGGCATCCATATCCGCCAGCTGACTGAATGAAATCACACCTGCGTTATTCAGCAGCTCTGCTGTTTTCGGCCCGATACCGGTAAGACGGGTGAGGTCGTCCGGGTTAACTTCTGCTGTAAGCGGCTCAGCGCCGTTAACAATTTCAACAGCCGCTTCCGCCTGCTCATTCTCAGCCTGAGCATGCTCTTCCGCGCCTGCATTATCCTCCGGCTCAGCAACCTCTGCCGGTTCCATATCACTAACTGCATCATCAGCCGGCTCATTGATTGCTGCAGCAAACTCCTGCTCAAGGGCAGTATCTTCTTCCAGATTATCAGGTGAAAGCTCTGCCACAGCCTCCCCTTCACTGATATTTCCGGCCACAGACTGCTGAATAGTTTCCAGCTCGCCTCTCAGACCTTCAGCTTCAGCAACAACCACTTCATGCTCATTGGTCAGCTTTTCAAGTTTTGCTTTTAAGGCTTCAACTTCACTGGCAAGCTGACTGGCTGTTTCCGTGTGAGCCTGCTTAGCTTTTTCCATAGCAGCTTCAAGCTCTTTAATCTGATTTTTACGTGGCACATTTTTCGTGACGTAAACATACAGCCACTCCATAAACCATGCCAGCAACATGCCGCCAATGACAAAAAAAACAGCCGAATTCATTCTGAATCTCCCACTCTATTCTAAAAATTATTTATGAATACATCATTATATAAGCAATGACTTATTTTACTATAACGGGAACTGCAACCAGAATATACCTAATGGGTTGATATTTCAGATAAAGTACCGGATTTCTCCTTATAATCGTAAATTAACATCCGCCAATCGGGTCACATCATCATCCTGATGGGTGATCAGCAACACCGTTTTACGCTCTTTCCGCGCTGTATGTAACGTCCACTCTGCAGCCAGCTCACGTGTTTCATCATCCAGGCCGGTAAACGGCTCATCCAGTAAAACCAAAGGCTCAGGACGTAACAGCGTTCTCAACAAGGCAATACGCTGACGCTGTCCGCCGGACAATTCAGCAGGCTTGCGCTGTAACAGGGCGCCGACCTCCAAAGCATCGGCTGCGAACTGAATCTGACCAGCAGTAAGCCCGGCTTGTACAGGATCGATATTCAGCCCCAACTGCAGGTTCTTCAGTACGCTGATATGCTCAAACAGATTATTAGCCTGAAACAGCATGCTAACGGGACGTAGCTCAACGGACAGCGGCAACAACGACTGGCCGTTCCAGAGAATATCCCCCGACTCAGGCTGCAAAAAACCGGCAATCAAATCCAGCAAGGTAGATTTACCGGCACCGCTACGCCCCTGCACCGTCATGATCAGTCCTTCAGCCAGACTGAAATCATACTTCAGCAGCTGCTTTCCTCTATGCACAGAAACTTTATCAATCAATAACATATCAGTTATTCCGCTCAAACAGGATCAGAATCACAGCACAAAACAACAATAGCACCACTGCTGCCAGCGAAGCCTCTGCCATACGGTAGGTACCGGCATAACTGTAAATCAGCCAGGGCAAAGTCATCCAGTCGCCGCTGCCAAAAATGGAAAAGATGGCCACATCCCCCATCGCCAGCAGCAACACCAGCGCAAACGCTGAAGTCATAGCCTGGCGCATCCACGGCCACTCTACCTGTAAACGCTGCCGGTAACTCAGCTTTAATGAAGCACTTAGCCGGTAGTATTGATCATCAAACTGAAAAAAACGCGGACGCAGCTGCTGCACAGCAAACGGAATAAGCACCGCTGTATTCAACAGCGCGACCAGCACAATGCCCCAGCGCTCAATATCTATCCGGGTCAGGAAGAATACATACAATCCGACAGATAACACCATTGCCGGAGCCACCAGATTATGGGTAGCCAGCCAATCCAGCAGCCACTGCTGACGGCGCTTTGCCTTTATCCGTGCCTGCCGCAACGGCCAGAGCAGTAAATAACTCAGCAGCACAGACAGCACCGCAGCAGTCACGCCCAGCACCAGTGTCGTGACAGTGGGCCGGAAAATATCCAGCTGCAGCCATTTATCCGCATCCAGCGCCATTAAACCCGGTAACAAAGCCAGTAATGGCGCCAGTAAAAATAACCAGGCTAATATATAAACCAACCGGTGCAGAATGCCTGCTGATAAAGAAATACGCGGCAAAAAGCGCTGACCGGCAGAATCCGGTGATAACCAGGCCATAGAACCAAACCGTGCTATGACTAAAAACAGACTACCCGCAATCAGCAGCTGCACCCAGGCCAGAGTCAGCGCCTCCGGAATATTGAAGTCGTATTTCAGCGACTGATAAATCGCCACTTCCAGCGTCGTTGCCTGTGGCCCGCCCCCCAAAGCCAGCACCACGGCAAAACTATTAAAACACAGCACGAAGATAAAACCGGCCAGCACCAACAGGCGCCCCCTCAGAGCAGGCCACTCAATGAACTGAAACTGCTGACGACGTGACAGTTTTAATTGCGCCGCCAGACGCCAGCTGCTATCCGGAATCCCCTGAAGCTGCAGGAACAATGCCCGCACTGCAAACGGCATATTCAGAAAAACATGCGCCAGTAAAATACCGTGCAAACCATACAGATTCCACTGCTCACCCAGCACCGGCAGTAGCCAGCCGGAGCGGCCCAGTAAAGCAACCAGCCCGGTAATCAAAATCAGGGTCGGCAGCACAAAACACAGCAGACACAAAGCCAGAAACATGCGCCGCCCGGCCAGACCAGGCAGATAAAATAATGCCCGCGCCACCGGCCAGGCCAGCAGCACAGACAATAGTGCACTTAATACAGCTTGCTTTAGTGAAAAATAAAGAATGCCATGGAAGTAACTGTCAGCCAGCAGGTTCCATGCAACGCCATCACCGCCAAAGCTGATCAGGGCATAAAAAGCAACCACAGTGGGCAGCGCAATCAGCCCTAAAGCCAGATAGCCTGCCCACATGGCAAAACTCAGAGAGGCCGCTGAGTAGAACTTCACCGCCGCTTATTTTGCTGCTGCAGAGCGCCAGTCCCTGATCCAGTCCTGACGCTTTTCAGCAATCTCTTCCGGTGTAAAGCCGATTTTCTGAGGCTGCACCAGACCGGCAAACGCCTCGGGCAGCCCGACGTCAACCACCGGCAACATCCAGTTAGTCACCGGAATAATTTTCTGTGCCTCTTCAGACACCAGAAAGGCCAGAAACTGTTTTGCCAGCTCCGGCTCTTTGCCAGATTTCAGCCGGGCCGCCACCTCAACCTGTGCCACATGGCCCTCCGCAAAGGCTGCAGCTTGATACTGATCTTTTTCCTCACTAATCAGGTGATAGGCCGGCGATGTGGTATAACTCAGCACATAATCAGAACCACCTTCCAGAAACATGCTGTAAGCCTCCCACCAGCCTTTGGTCACGGTGACAGTGTGCTTCGCCAGCTGCTGCCATGCCTCAGTGACGTCATTACCATAGACCGCGTTCATCCATAACATCAGCCCCTGCCCCGGCGTGCTGGTGCGCGGATCCTGATAGATGACACTGGCTTCTGAATTGACCAGTTCTTTGAGCGAACTGACCGGCTCACTGATTTTTGTACTGTCATAGACGAAAGCAAAGTAGCCATAATCAAACGGCACAAAATACTTATCCTGCCAATCCAGCTCCGGTTTCAGGCCATCCAGTGCGATATCATGCTCAGCCAGTAACCCGGTTGCACGGGTTTCCTCCAATAACGCATCGTCCAGCCCCAGAATTACATCAGCCTTGCTCTGCTCTTTTTCGATACGCAGGCGGTTAAGGATACTTACCCCATCTTCCACGGCGATAAACTTCAGGTCACAGTCACACTGCTTCTCGAAAACAGCTTCCAGTTTCGGGCCGGGGCCCCACTCGGAGACAAAAGAATCATAGGTATAAACGGTCAGCTCAGCCGCCTGTGCTGCGCCACTCAATAATGATAACGATAAAGCGAGGGATAATTTATTCATGAGAAGTTGAGTTCCTTAAAAATAAAACGAAGGGACACAACGGCATTGGGGAGCAGGGAAATCAGCAAATCCACTCTTTCCTACGCCGGTATCAGCCGGATCAGGTTCTACGGGTTCGTTTTCACATCTCAGCCATTCCGGCACCCCGAGAGCATGTGCGGGCAGTTTAACAAGAATCGGCAGGAAGGCAAACCATGACAAAAACCGGTTTTATCGCCCGGACTGATACGGCCAATTAAAATCTGTATCACAAGAAAATCCGGTAATTACTGACCATACAAATTATTTCAGGAGCCAATATGCAACAACGCCATATCGCCGCCACCATTCCGGGCATCGCCACCAGTGATGGCGCAGGAGTGAGTCTGGTACGCAGCCTTGGACAAAATGCACACAGCCGTTTTGACCCATTCCTGATGCTGGATCATTTTTCTTCAGACGATCCCGACGACTACATCGCAGGCTTCCCGCCCCATCCGCACCGTGGCTTTGAGACAGTGACCTATATGCTGCATGGCAAAATGCTGCATCGCGACCACATGGGTAACGAGGGACTGCTGACTTCAGGGGGTGTGCAATGGATGACCGCCGGACGCGGCGTAATTCATGAGGAGCGCCCGCAGCAGGAACAGGGACTGCTCAGCGGTTTTCAGCTCTGGGTCAATCTGCCCGGCAAAGATAAAATGCAGCCAGCCCGCTACCAGAATTTAGAGCCGGAGCAGATCCCGGAAATTACCACCCGGCAGGACTGCCATATTCGTTTGATTGCCGGAGAGCTGACCCTGGAAGGCGAAACTTATCAGGGCGCAGTCAACGGTATTGCAGTCAATCCGCTGTTCGCTGACATCAGTCTGAGTAGCGGCCAGTGCCTTACCATCCCGGTTGACGAAACCCTGAGCGCATTTGTCTATCTGTTTGAAGGCAGCGGCTCAATAGCCGGAAAATCACTGGTTAACGGTGCCAACCTGTTATCCGCTGGTGACAACCTGACCCTTGAAGCGGGAAAAAATGGCTTACGGGTACTGTTAATTGCAGGACGGGCGATTAATGAACCGATAGAACAATATGGCCCTTTCGTGATGAATACCCGGCAGGAAATCGAACAGGCTCTTCGGGACTATCGTGCCGGTGTTTTGACCGGAGACTGACTGTGTCTCCGTTTTACCGGATTTAACATTAACAGGCGCCATGCTAACGATGAGCCTGGCTGCCTTAATACCACTAATTTTCGCCTAATTGTCGCCGCGCTCGGTACTTTCAGCATCCGTTGCCCGAATCCCGGCAAGAAGTCCACGTGAGACGTTTTCAACCGGAAACTGGATCGGCGCATCAAGGGCCAGCGCTGCGTTTGAAGCAGGAAAGGCGGCACCTGCTTCATGCCCCTGCAGGTGTGCAGGGCTTTTCAGTGTACCTTCGCCGGTGACAGGGGGTTGTTGGGCACTACTTTCAATATAAGTATGCATAATTATTCATCCTCAGCATTTTATCCGTTTATCGTCACTCATCAGACTCCTGCTTTAAATGATAATACGGAAAACTGGCAAATGGGCGTGTTACAAACCAATGTTGATAAACGGTGTTTTTATACCGATAAACGGTAGTTTTATTCTCAGCTTGTGTTCAGTTATCCACAATTTCTGTGGATAACTCCGTTTATAACTGACGGGAAACCGGGAAATGGGACTTAAAAACAACAACCTGCCCAAAATGATTATTTTTTAATCAATCACTTTACCCATGCGTGACCATCTTACACCCTGCTCTCCCAGTGAAAGCCAGACCTGACGGACTTTGCCTACCACATCCATCATCGGCACATAACCAAATTCACGGGAATCCTGACTGCTGTCACGGTTATCACCCAGCACAAACACATTGCCCTGCGGTACCACAAACGCTGCCTCCGGCCCGGCACCAGCCCCGCTCCACTGCACCTGATACACTGTGCCATCACCCTGCTCGGTCACCAGGGTCTGGTCAGTAACAGTCTGCAACGTTTCCTGCGTCAGCGCCTTATCATTGACAAAGACAGTCTGAGCACTGATGCGGATACGGTCACCGGGCAGACCAATAATCCGTTTGATGTAATAGCGGGTACGGTTGTTCGGGTAAACAAAAATCGCCACATCGCCCCGGCGGATATGCTGCTTGCAATTCGGGCAGTTATACCGCTTATCGGCAAACAGAAAGTCTCCTTTCAACACCGAAGGCTCCATACTGGTCGAAGGGATCCGGAATGACTCCACCAACTGACCACGAATATAGTGCGTCATCACCGGCAGCACCAATAAAGCAGCGAGCAGAAAAAAGCCGATATACAAGGCGGGCTGCTGCCAGTCCCTGAGCTGGTAGTCAGGCCGGGTCTTTGCATACCGCCATGCCTGCACAATCCCATACAGCCAGAGTCCCAATACCGCCACTACGCTGAGCAACAATAAGGGCAGCATCAGCACTGACGGCATATACAAGGCCAGCAATGCGGGAAGCGGAATGCTGATCAGAGCAAAGGCAATGAATAGCAAAATTCCTTTGTTCAGCTGACCGTTATACAGCTGGCCGAAGCCGGGCAAAATTAACGACATCAGCGCAGCAATGACAGGCTGACGGGGTGAACTTGCTTGCATGATCATTTCTCCTGATTTATCCGACGCTGGAAACTGTCCACAGACTGAAAACAAAGGCCGACAACTCCATGATTCCCGGCACGGCACTCCCTGCTAAAGCCAGCCACTGCCACCAGCGGACAGAGGCATTTTTACGCTCCGGCAGAACATCGATGGCCTGCAGCACTTTTTGCTCAAAATCAGCAGGCACCTGCACAAAACTACTGTCCATGAGCAGCCTGTCCAGTTCGCTGTCATCAACAGATGATGGGTGTGGAGTGTGTTTAGGGTTCATATCCATTCCGGGTCAGATAGGTTTTTAACTCCCCGCGAATCCGGTGCAGCCGTGACTTCACCGTCCCCACCGGGATTTGTTCAATTTCAGCAATGGCACTGAATTCCAGCTCATTAAGGTAGGCCAGCGCCAGCAGACTGCGATCCTGTACCGATAAGGCTTGCAAGGCCTGCCAGAGTTGCTGTTGCTGCTCACTTTGCTGCAGAACATCAGGCGGTGCCAAAGAAGCCGGATCAGCATGTTGTACAGAAAAAGTGCTGTCGTACTCCTGATCAGCCAGCTGTTCAGACTGCTCATAACGGCGGGAAGCACGCTCCAGCTCATTAATTGCCAGTCTGCGGGCAATGGTAAAGATCCAGGTACTGAAGGCAGAGCGGGTCGGGTCAAAGCGCGCCGCTGACTGCCAGACCCGGACGAAGGTTTCCTGGGCGACCTCTTCCGCCAGCCCCTGCTCCAGCCCCATGCGCCCCAGATAGACAAACAATGGTTTCTGAAAGCGCTGCACCAGTCTCGCAAAGGCGGCCTTGTCACCACGCTGAATTTGTCGGAAAACTTTATCGTCCACGAAAGCCGCTCATCAGTTACATAATCTGTTATACCGGGCAGCTGGTGTGCGGTTCATTATTTTTTTGATAGGAAAATGCAGAGGTGATTCCGGCTGACAGGCGAAGCAGACACCTACCCCGACAAACTCCGTCCAGCCGCCTGATTCTGAGCGCAGTCATCGAACACATATTCACCCTCAACCACTTTAGCAGCACTCGGCTGGGTGGTTTGCCAGAAACGGGCGGCAAAATCTGCCGGGAAAGCCTGCAAGGCCTCATCAATCATCTGCTTATAGCGCGCTGCAATAATGCCCTCATGCTGTTTGGTACACTCCGGCATCACATAGGTAAACCCCTCCAGACAGCAGCCATCGTCAAACTCCAGCTCAACCACGCAACGCTGATAGCCCTGCTCACGAATATCCAGCCGCTGCAGCTCGGCGACAGTCACCTCCACCACCACGCCATTGCAGCTTTGGCCGGGACGATAACTCAGATCCAGAAACAAGGCATCACAGGGCCGGATTCTGCCACTTTCTTTTTCCTGCAGACGGATACAACCGGGTGCCGTCCAGCTGCGCACATAATCATGCAGCGTTGCACAATGAAAATCCTCCCGGCAAAGCGGGCGGTGCAGCGTTTTTTCCGCACTGACCGGATTCATTAATGAGCCATATCCAAATACAAACGGCATATAGTTTCCTGCTGGCAGCCTGTTATCTATCCATGCTAACGTAACAAAACTTTCCGTCAGATGACATTCCTCACAATTGATAGTAACAAACTGATTTTCCTGTTGATATGTACCCGTTAAATTACATCGAACCGGTTTTCCGACCGCCCAGCGAAGCTGAATCACTGATCCTGCAGGTAACCAACGGCTGTTCATGGAACAACTGCACTTTTTGCGATATGTATACCGCAGAGCAGAAACGTTTCCGCCCCAAAGCCCAGGCCGACATCGAGAAAGAACTGGCCTTTATCGCTGCCAATAATTATCCGCCGGTGCGCCGGGTATTTCTGGCCGATGGGGATGCCATGACCCTTTCATTCCGCCGCTTGCTGGCGATTATGGAAGCCATCCGCCGTTACCTGCCGGATGTGCAACGGGTGTCCTCTTACTGCCTGCCACGTAATCTGAATAACAAATCAGTGGAGGAACTGGCGACCCTGCGTGAACTGGGCCTGGCACTGATGTATGTGGGCTGTGAAAGCGGGGATGATGAAGTGCTGACCGGTATCCAAAAAGGCGAAACCTATGCCAGCTCATTGACCGCACTACAGAAAATCAAACAGGCCGGGGTGAAAAGCTCAGTGATGATTCTCAACGGCATGGGCGGTAAACAGCTGAGTAAGCAGCATGCCATCCATTCAGCACGGCTGATGAACGAGGCGCAGCCGGAATATCTGGCCACGCTGGTGGTTTCCTTCCCGATGGGAATGCAACGGGTACAAAACGGATTTAACGGCCGGTTCCAGCCGCTGCAACAGCTGGAATTATTCAGCGAAATCCGCCTGTTACTGGAAACGCTGCAGCTGGAGAAAACCATCTTCCGCAGCGATCACGCCTCCAACGCCCTGGTGCTGAAAGGCGTACTGAACAAAGATAAGGATCGGCTGCTGCAGACGGTGAATATGGCGATTAATGAACCGGGCAGCGTGCGTCTGCGGCCAAACTGGATGCGGGGTTTGTGAATCCCCGGCACAGATTCCACTTATAACCAATCTGCCGGATTGACCCGGTAATAGTTTTGCAACTGCTCAAACAGCGCGGGATGCTTTTCCCGCATCTGCTCCGGCATTTCAAAAAAGGTCTCGGTGACCACGGCAAAAAACTCTGCCGGTTCCGTCGCCCCGTAATGATCCAGCAGAGTCTGATCACCGCGGTAAGCAGCCCGCTGCAGCCGCTCAAACTCTTCGGTCAGCACTTTGGCCCAGCGCCGGTAACCGGCCCGGCTGCCAATAAACGGCGCGCCATTGGTGGACCCGGTTTCGTGATCCAGCTGATGCGCGAACTCATGCAAAGCCACATTGGCACCATCCCCAAAATCACGACTGCCCTGCAACACATCCTCCCAGGACAGGATCACCTTGCCATTACTCCACGACTCCCCCAGCAAACCGCGATAACCTATATTGGGCAAACCGGCCTCATCCAGCGTTTCATGCTGTACCATAAACGCATCCGGATAAACCAGAATATATTTCAGGCCGGGATAAACACTGGTTTTGCGATTCAGCAGTAACAGACAGGCACTGGCGGCAATCGTCACCCGCATTTCATCAGTGACCTCCAGCCCGCCACAGCCGGTGAAATGTTTTTCATGGATAAACTGCTGAATGCGGCGCTTGAGCTGCAGCGGCAAATCGGTAGGCATACGCCGGTAAACCGGGATATTACGCTGCAGAATGCGCCGCCACTCTGCCGGAAAAGGCTCGGCCAGCGCTTTACGCAGCCGGTAACGCGGCCAGGTAAAAACCGCCACCGCCGCAAGACAGAGCAGGATAATCACAATTAAGGCAGGATCGGGCATTTTTGTTTTCCGTGGCGGCTCAGTGCAGAGCCTTGTTTACTGAAGATTCCGGCGGGAAAACGGTTTTTCAAGGGGCCTGATAAACAATGAAACGACTATTACCGAACTTCAGGCTTCAACAGTCTGTAATTGCGGCTGCCCTTTTACTGCTGCCAGACAAGCCTCAAGGTCGTTTGTATTCCATGCCATAAAAATAACTTTTTCGATCTGGCTCTCGGGGTTATGCCTGAAGTAGCTTACAGCAGCATTGATCAATATATGTGCAACTTTATTAACATCGCCACCACCAGCCCCGGTGCCTATCATCGGAAAGGCAATTGATTTTAGTCCACCGATTTCTGCAGCCTCTGCATCCATACGGCGCAGGCAGCGCTCAATACAAACATCAACTATCTCAACCGCAGAACGATAACCTTCTCCCGGAATGCCATATACAGAGGCAATGTGAAAGATACGCTTGACGCCATGCGTATTCGCCAGAAAACCTGAGGACGTGGCAAGAACCGTACCGAGAGAGACAGACTCCTTGCCTGCCATGCATTTCCCCAGCTCAATGGCTATGGTGTCTTCCACGATCTGATCATTAATATCCTTTTTCGCGCCATAATAACGAATCAATGCTGACAGATTACGGTCGTACAATCGTGCCATCTGCATATTAGTGTTTTCTGAGTTAACCCATACATCCACACCTTTCCACTTACGGATGTCGCCGGTACGGATTTCAATTTTATGGTTAGCCCGGCCTTTCATCGCACTGGTATAGGCTTTCAGTTCATCAATACGCCGGGAATTGTCCGGCTCTATTTTTCCACTCTCCAGTTTTTCAAGTACCGGGAAAATCGGGCTGTCTGTTTCATCACCCACCAGACCATTCTCTATGAAGTTCTGGATTTTCTCCCTGACTCCCCGATACCCGCCATGTTCATCAGGATACTCAATAACCCGCATACCCTGGATGTTAAAAGGCAGGTCAGCACCCTGTTTACGCAACAGGATGGTCACAGATTTTTTTAAAGCATGACGCGCACCGAGCTCATAAAACACATTGGCATTCAGCGTGGTAATATCAACAATAGCCACTTCGGCACTGGCAATATAGGCGAACATGTCATCATGAATGGAGCCTGCCTCTTCCAGCTCATCACAACGAATACATTTCAGGCCTGCACGCTCAACTGGCTCCTGGATAACCTCCTGGTAGATATAATCAAAATCGACTTCACTACCGTCGTTATCCGGCTTTTTCCCATAAGGCATTATGACAAAACAGTTTTTTCTGTCACTCATAGTCCTGACTCCTTTAAAAAAACCTTACAGCCTAACTTCAGCCGTCACCAGTATAGCCCCGATCCGGCTTGATCATAATGTTTTGCGATTCAGCCGTTACTTTATTCGCTATTTTCTCCACCTGCTTTTTGAGTGGTCAAATCCAGCAATAACCACTCCTCCGCTTTCTGTCCGTGAGCCTGCAACATTTGCTGATCCTCCGATACCGTATTCCCCAGCTGCCAAGCCAGCATGGCCAAAACCTTACTGCAGTATTGGTTAACTGCCCGCAAACCATTTCTATTCAAAAACCAGCTTTCATATTGACTTATGCCCAATAAAGCCGGTCTGGTTCGGCCAATAAACCGGATCAGACTTTCAAGCACCGTTGCTGTTAACTGATTACGCCAGGCCGTATTGTTCATAATCCCGCTCCAAAGGGCGCTAACCTCCTCCTGACACACCACCTGATTGGAACGCATATTGTCAAAAATGACCTTGCCTAATTGCTGCGAAGCTGCAGCATGCAGGATAAAATCATCCAGCACATGATTCATTAACAGGGCATCAACATACTCCGGCACATTGACATCCCATGAGGCCAGTGTCTGGTTTACTGCAATAATCCGGGCATTTGGTAAAATTTTCTTATAGTGCAAAAAGGTGAACTCCAATGCCTGTTCAGCCGGTTCCAGTATATAAAGCTTCCCGCTAAAGCCTGTTTGCGCGAGGCCCAGCCCAACTTTGTGTGCAAAACCGGCTCCTACTTCAATGACAACCGCATTTTTGTGCAGATTGTGGCTACGGAGAAAACCGGCCCACACTGAACCAATATAGTGTTGCCAGTCCTCTGCAGCGGTTTTCATTTGTTCACTATCGGTCATACCGGAAGTATAAGCTGTAAATATTTGGAATAAGTTATGGCATGCAAAATCAGTTCCTGCCAGGAAATTGTTGATTTTTTCAGAAAGCGTAATAAATGGGTAATCACTTTTGCGGGCTATGGTGAGCTGGGCTATCAGCAAAAGGATCGCGTTGAACAAGTGGCCAAACCCCTGCTGGAAGCCAAAAACCCGAAATCCGTTATTGTGAACACGGGAACATTACTACGCACGCAGGGTGAAGAGGGCATCGCCGTTGTCTATAAACTTGCATTAAAAATGGGCATTGAAACAAGCGGCGTGCACCCCGGAGTTGCATTAAGCTGTACCGGAACACACCCGCCCTCCCCATTTGAGCAACATTCGTTTTATGTGCATGATTCCAGCTGGGGCGGGTTCATAGAACCATATCCGACGCTGTCCCCGACATTAAAGACAATGCTTGCCGTTAGTGACGAGTTAGTGGTCATTGGCGGGGGCAAACATGCTGCTGATGAACTGGAGGCTTTCTACCGACATGGCAAAAAGGTAAGTTATTTTCCTGCTGAAATGAATCATCAGTCAGTACAGGCCTGGAATCAGGTGGCCAGTGAAAAAGTTGAAGATTTGCGTGGCGCCGCCTTCCACAGATGGCACATGCTTTGTATGGATGGGCAGAAGCCTCGCCTCTGATTGCTTATTTTTCGGGTTCAAACCAACTCAACCCCGCTAAACTCAACCAAACCATCCAGACTATCCGGCAGTTTTTCAGTGCTGAATATAACCAGCTTTTGCCCGGCGCGGGTCATTGACACATACAATTTGCGGATAGACTCGCGGTAAGCCAGCTCACGCTCGTCAGTGTCAAAATCAAGACTGCGCGCACGATTTAACAAGGCCCCGACACCCAGCACAAAGGTAACGCCCGCCTCCATGCCGGTACAGCTGTTAATACTCATCAGGCGGATTTTATTGCCCAGATTCTGCAGATCCTGCCGGTCATTACAATTCACCACGGTATGCCTGCCCAGTTCCTGCTCAATCAGCCCCTTCAGCGTCCAGGGCTTATAAGTCTCACTGCATAACACCATGATCTGCTGCAGGGGCAGTTCACCGTCAGCAAGACAATACTTCAACTCATTCAGGAAACGCTGCTGCTCATCCTGCGTCGTTCTGCTGTAGACCACCTGTGGCGGGCTGCCTCGCTCCATACGTGCCAGATCAGGCCGGACAAAATCATCTGAATTTTCATCCATAAATTCCAGCAGGGTATTAGCAGCCAGCATGATTTCGTAGGTGGTGCGATAAGAGTAACTGAGCTTTTTGGTGCGCCCCCGCACATTAAAACCGACACTTTTCCAGCTCAGACGACTTTTCAGAAAGCCCTGATTCGGATCAGCACAGATAAAAATACTGCCGCCGGGCGTGAGTGACTGGCGCACCAGTTGCAGCCATGACGGGGCAAAAAACTGCGCCTCGTCAACCAGCACATGATCATATTTGCGAAAGGCTGCTGTCTGTTTAGACAGAGCCAGCTCACGAATATAAAGACCGGGCAAATAGCCCTGCGGGCCGGACATCGCGGCCATCGCCAACTCGTATAAATCCCAGACATCCATACGCTGATTTTTCTGCAGGGCAAAACCTCGCCCGTGCCGCTCATAACTGAGATAGGCCTCACGATCCGCAATCAGGTACTCATTGATGTACTCAATCTCATCCCAGAGCTGCGCATCCGTCAGCGTCAAACGGGCGCGTTGTTCCCTGCCCTGCCCTAATACCCAACCTTTAAAAGGCTTTAATTCCTTGTCATTAAATAACGGCCTGACATTGCCCGCTACCCGCTTTTGCTGCGCCAGTGCAAAGGCATGAAAGGTATGAATAGTCAGATTCTGCGGTTTACCACCCAGCCAGTGGTTAATGCGATACTGAATATCCGCCGTCACCGGCTTATTATGAATAATCAGCAACACCTTTTTATCCGGATATTTTTTACAGAATAATAATGCCCGGTTAATCAAAATCAGCGTTTTCCCGCTACCCGCCACGCCGTTTATCAGGCGCACCGAAAAATCTTCCGCCAGCCCGCTGGTAGCCTCGGCCTCATCGAGCATATCAAAACGGGTGGCCAGCTCCTGATCATAATCAAGGAAAAAGCGCTGCAATGAGGCCGAATTATCATGGGTCAGCAAAGCGCGGCGGGTGGTGCAACTGGCATGAATCGCGGTTTCGGCAAACAGGGTTTTCTTCATCCGACCATGCTGCTGCGCTGAAACCGCTGTCAGATAGTTACGGATATAGGACAGTCCGTCGCTGAAAAACTTCCGCTGCTCAATCACCACCACTTCAGCAGGTAATGCCTTATCCGGAGCAAATAAAGTCGGCTGGTTATCGGTCACCGCCAGGTATTTCACAGTCAGTAACTTCATCCCCGTCAGGGCAAGGTTAAAGTCAATAAAGCGCTGTAGCTCCTCGTGAGTCGGCTGACTTTGATGCCAGCCCAGCAGCAGCCAGCTCTGTTGCGGCCCTTCGATGACCAGCGGGGCAATGCGCAGCTGATCAAACAGCGGCTCACGGATAAAAAACTCATCGCTGAGCTGATTCAACACCTTTTTAAAATGCCGCCGTACCGTGCGATCCAGCCCCGCCAGCGAATCCATGCGCGCCATTAGTCATACTCCGGCAACGGAGCCTGCCAGGCGGCGGCCAGCAACGAACGGTAGTCTGCAATCTGCTGCAGCAAATGCTGATCAGCACAGTCCCACGCAAAACCTTTATCCAGAACCGGGCCAATAATAATCAGCTTGGTTTGCGGGCGGGTGATCGCCACATTCAGCCGCTGTGCCTGAAAAAAGAAACCAGCAATCGCGGCCAGATACTGCGGATCATTTGCACACAGCGAGAGAATAATCATCTCACGCTCCTGCCCCTGCATTCGCTCCACGGTATCAGTCACAATCGCCCGCGCCTGCGGTATTTTCCGGCGGGCCAACTCGGTCTTCAGTACCCGGGCATGGCTGCGGAATGGCGTCACCACCCCGATCTCTGTCGGCGGTAAACCGGCGGTAATGGCCTGTTCAATAATATCCCCGACCAGCTCTGCTTCCGCGCGGTTGAACTGCCGGGTATATGATCCGGGACTGCGGATAAACACCAGCGGATGGGCCTCTGACAACACCGCTACATACTTTTGCGGGACCTGCGGCAACGAAAACGGCCGCTGTGCATTCGTCCCCACCGACTCCAGTTTGCCATCATAATAATGCTCACCCGGCCAGCGCGATAAAGCACGGCACATGCGATAGGTCTGGGTCAGCATCACCGATACTTCCGGCTGGGCACTGATCAGACGCCCGAACACCGAATGCTCCGCCAGTACCGGCATCGACAGCACCACCGGCGGCAATTGTTTATGATCTCCGACAAACACAAAGCGTTTCGCCTTGCGCATCGCCATTAACGCCAGCGGCACGGTGACCTGACTAGCCTCATCAAAAATCACAGTATCAAACTGAAAATTCTCCAGCCGCGAACTGCAGGTGGCAAACGGCGTGGCGCCGATCACATAGCCGCTGTCAGGCTGTTCACGCCACTGATTGCCATATTCGACATGCGGCACATCGCTATCCAGCCCTTTCAGGCAGCCATGCGCCCCGACTTTCACCAGCGGCACACCGGTTTCCGCGATTTTGTTCAGGGCATTGTTAATCGCCATGTGCGTGTGCGAAGTCAGCAGCACCCGATGGCCCTCTTCAACCAGCAGTTTGGCAATCAGACTGATAACCCTGGTTTTTCCGGTGCCTGGCGGCCCCTGGATACAGGCCAGATATTTTGCCGCCACGCCTTTCCCGACGGCATCAATCTGCTGCGCATTAAAACCGGCCTCCTCCGCAGCATCCGCCGCCTCATCATAGTTATCTTCAAAAATGAACCCGGCACCGAGCTGCCCGGCCAATAAGGGCAGCAGCACCTCACGACCGATGGCGGACTCAGCGATTTCATCCAGCGCCTTGTCGTAAAACGGCTTCAGATCCATGGTGTCGGGATCGGCGTAACAACCCGTACTGATTTGCTGCAGGGTGTCATCATCAATATCACTGATGCGTAGCAGCCATTCATCGTCGTATTCGGCTTCGATAGTGGCCTGTGCGACATGGCGTTTTTCCAGCGGCTCACCGGCATGCAGGCAGATCATATCGCCTTCGCGGAAGCGCGATTCATTCTCGCCGAGGATGAGCGTGAGGTAATATTTATCGCTTTGCCTGACCTGTTTAATGTGCTGGGATTCACCGCTTTGCAGCTTGTGGCGGATAGATTTTCCCCAAATTTCGAACAGCTGGGCGTATTGGGCGGTTTGCTCGTCTTCAACGAATTGGCGCAGATCATCGAGCACCGTTTTAAGGGGTGTCCATTTATTGTTGTTGTTCATTGATTCATCACCCTGATTCATTTCCCTTTTTCAATGCGGCTCCACCAAACATACCCCAACCCCCTTCACTGTGCGGATCATCGCCTGTTCAAACGGATGATCGACCACTTTGCGCAGGTTGTAAATATGGCTGCGCAGGGTATCGGTATCCGGCATATCCGTACCCCACAACTCCTGCTGGATCGCCTGCCGGGTCACCACTCCGGGCGATTCACGCATCAGAATACGCAGAATCCGGAAGCCGGTGGGTGATACATCCACCTCCTGCCCGGCCCGCCACACCTGTTGTGTACCGCTATCCAGCGTCAGATCGCCAATACGGATACGTTTTTGTGTGACTTCCCCACGGTGCCGTTTCAGCAGGGCTTTCAAGCGCACCACCAGCTCCTCATTATCAAACGGTTTGACCAGATAATCATCTGCCCCCTGCTTAAACCCGGTCAGCTTATCTTCCAGCTGGTCACGTGCTGTCAGCATCAGCACCGGCGTATCAATATCATAGTTTTCACGCAGTTCACGACAAATCGTGTAGCCATCCATCTCCGGCAGGTTGACATCCAGCACAATCACATCATGCTGCTGCGACCTGGCCAGCTCCAGCCCCTGCAAGCCTTTCGCCGCGTAATCGACCTCAATGTCCTCGGTGGCCAGATAGTCCATAATTGTTTCAGCCAGCAGATAATGATCTTCAACCAACAAAATCAGCACGTATTTTCACCTGTTATTTTTTACTGAAATTGCCTGTTATACGTGGATGCCGCCATGTTAGGCCCGGAGTACAAACAGACAACGGGGTTTGTTTATGTATAGCACAAAAATATTCCATACCAACAGATAAGCAGTATCTGATTACGGGACGGGCCTTTATAATAAGGCACTTGCCCGATAATTGAGAGGCAATAAAGCTGGCTTAGCAGAATCGGAGGAGCGCTGATGTCCACCCCTATTATTCTCGATCCGCGGGATGATGTTGCCATTCTTACTGAACAGGCGCCGATGGGCAGCCGTCCCTTAGGTGAGGGGCTGCCACTGGCCATGCAAATTGCCGCAGGCCACAAAATCGCCCGGCATAAAATCAGTGCAGGCAGCGCCATCCATAAATTCGGCCAGATTATCGGCTACGCCACCGCTGACATCCCCCACGGCAGTCATGTTCACAGCCATAATTGTGCGATTGGTGAGCACGATAAAAACTATGCTATCGGTGTTGATCTGGATAAGGCGATGGCAGGCATACCTACCCCGCCTGCACGTACCTTCATGGGCTATCAGCGCGCCGACGGTAAGGTGGGTACGCGCAATATGATTGCCCTGTGCGCCACAGTGAACTGTTCAGCCACGGTGATCAGGCAGGCCGCCGAGCGCATTAACCGCAGCGGCATGCTCAAGGATTACCCGCATGTGGATGGCATTGTTGCCTTCGCACACGGCACCGGTTGTGGCATGGCGCAAAGCGGGCCGGGCTGGGACAACCTGCAACGGGTGTTATGGGGGCACGCCACACACGCAAATGTCGGAGCCGCGATTTTTGTCGGCCTGGGTTGTGAGGCGATGCAGATCCGGCGCATGCAGGAGGTGTTTGAATCCAACGGCAATGAACGTTTTTATGGCCTGACCATTCAGGAAAGCGGCGGCACCGCCAAAACGATTGAGCGTATTGTGTCCAAAGTGGAGGAGCTGCTGCCGGAGGTGAATCAGGCCCGGCGCAGTGAATGCCCGGCCTCCGCACTCACATTGGCCCTGCAATGTGGCGGCTCAGACGGTTATTCCGGCATTACCGCCAACCCGGCGCTGGGTGCAGCGGCAGACTTATTGGTCGGGCTGGGCGGTACGGTCATTCTGGCCGAAACTCCGGAAATTTATGGCGCGGAACAATTGCTGCTGCGCCGGGCTGCTTCGCAACAGGTCGCCGAAAAACTGATTGAACGCATCCAATGGTGGGAACATTATACCGCGATCAATAATGGCTCAATGGATAATAACCCCTCACCCGGTAATAAGGCCGGTGGCCTGACCACTATTCTGGAAAAATCGCTGGGGGCAGCGGCCAAAGGCGGTACCACACCACTGAATGATGTGCTGACGTATGCTGAGCAGGCGAAAACGTCCGGCTTCCTGTTCATGGACAGCCCCGGTTATGATCCGGCCTCGGTCACCGGACAGATTGCCGCCGGTGCCAATATAGTAGCCTTCACCACCGGACGCGGCTCTGCTTTCGGCTCCAAACCGGCTCCTACAGTCAAACTGGCCACCAATGATCAGCTGTATCAGAGCATGCCGGAAGACATGGACATCAACTGTGGCGATATTGTCAGTACCGGTGTGACGCTGGCGGATAAGGGTGCGGAAATACTGGATTACGTTCTGGCTGTAGCTTCCGGACAACCCAGTAAAAGTGAGGCTTTGGGGCTGGGAGATCATGAATTTGTGCCCTGGCAGATTGGTGCGGTGATGTAATGGGGATATTACGTGTGGAGAATAATATAACTGACTGAGCGGCGTATTACGCGAGCGCCCGCCGCTTAACCCGGCTCTCCCGGTACCAGATCACCAGTCCGGATACCACAATCACCAGCGCCCCGATCACCGTAAACACACTCGGCAGCTCGTTATACAGCAGATAACCCGCCAACGTCATATAAATGATGAAGCTGTAAGAATAGGGCATCAGCATTGAAGCTTCCGCCAGTTTATGTGCCCGCGTCAGCAATTCATGTCCGGCCCAGGACGTAACACCCACCCAAACGATCAGGCCAATCGTCCAGCCTTCCCCCAGCGGCTGCCACAGCCAGAGCGCAAAAGGGAAAAACAGTACGACACCGAGCGTGCTGGAAAACAACTGCATGACATGGGGGCGTACCCGGTGCGCCAACTTCCGGGTCAGCAGGGAATACAGTGCAACCGAAATGGCTCCCAGCAAGCCTGCCAGAGCCGCCGGATGAAAACTGGAATGGAAAGGACGGACAATAATCAGTACGCCGATGAAACCAAAGGCAATCGCCGCCCAGCGCCACGGGCCGACCCGCTCCCCCAGAATTGGCCAGGACAGCAGGCTGACGAAAATAGGTGCAGAAAACATAATGGCAGCCATCATGCTCAGGCTCAGGTATTTCAGCGCATAAAAATTGGCAGCGGTGGCTGAGCACAGCACCAGACCGCGCAGCAGCAATAAACCCGCATTGGCGCGGATTTCGCCGGGACGAATGCCGCGGCTGCCGGTTTCAATGGTGCAGATCACGCTCTGTATCCCATAGCGCAAAAAGGCCAGTTGCAGGATTGGCAAGCCTGTGAGCACCAGCCATTTGTTGGTGCTGTCGGCAAAGGTGAATAACAGGTAAGCCGCAAGCATCATCAGGATGCCTAAAGTCGGCGGGGAAATCAGGGAGGGCTTCATATCCTGTTCTGTGACGTTGAGCGGGTTTTAGCCCCTACCCCCCTTGCGGGGGAAGGGGTTGGGGATGGGGGGATAACAATCCTCACCTGAATAACATCGTCAGTTCAGGGAAGAACAGAATCAACGTCAACACCAGTAACTGAATACCGATAAATGGCAGGAAGCCCCGGAAAATATCCGGCAGACTGATATGCGGCGGAGCAACTGATTTGAGGTAGAAAGCCGCCGGGCCGAACGGGGGTGACAGGAAACTGACCTGCATATTTACACAGAACAGGATGCCGAACCAGACCGCCACAAAGCTTTCTGCTCCCACTAATGGTGACAGTAAACCCAGATCCTCAACCGGCAGTTTCAGCACAATCGGCAGGAACACCGGCATGACCAGCAGCACAATCCCTGTCCAGTCCATAAACGCACCCAGAAACAGGAAGATCAGCATCATTACCAGCAACACACCCAGCGTAGGCAGTTCAAAACCGGTAATCAGATTCGCCACATAGGTCGGCCCGCCCGCGATGGTATAAGCACCCGCCAGTGCCGTGGCACCAAAGGTCACCCAGATAATGGTACCGGTGGACTTAAAGGTGCGCATGGAGGCTTCCTGCAGCAACTTAAAGGAAAACTCACCACGCATCAGAATCAGGATCAGTACCGCAATCGAACCCATGGCAGCGGCTTCAGTAATACCGGTAATGCCGCCGTAAATCGAGCCTAGCACGATAAACACAATCAGCAACGGCTGCACCAGCCCCTTGCCCTGCCGCCATGCTTCGCGGGTCTTGCGCCAACCGGCAATACCCAGCAGATAAATGAGCGCAGCCAGCGCCAGCCCGCCATAAATATAAGGCGTATCCGGGCTCTGGAACCAGGTTTCCGCATCGATCTTTTCCTTACCCAGAGTTTGCAGGAAACCGTAGCGCAGCAAAATCGCCGCACAAACACCGAGCAGGATTAACAGCAGCAACGACAAACCCAGTCCCATTTTGTCACGCAGGGTAGGATCATCCGGCGACGGTTCCGGCAGTGGTGCCAGCTCCGGATTCATACGGGTACGAATCAGAATATAGATAATGTAAAACGAGGCCAGAATAAAGCCCGGCACAAACGCCGCCTGAAACAGGGCATGAATCGAGGTTTCGGTAATCAGGCCGTAAAAGATCAGCACAATCGACGGCGGAATCATAGTACCCAGCGAGCCGGACGCACAAATGGTCCCAACCGCCAGATTCTGGTCATAACCCAGACGCAGCATCTGTGGCAGGGCAATCAAGCCCAGTAACACCACTTCGCCACCAATAATCCCTGACATGGCCGCCATTACAATTGCCATCAGCGCGGTGACCACCGCAATACCGCCACGGGTACGACTCATCCACATATTCAGCGAGCTATACATATCACGGGCAATCCCGGAACGTTCCAGCAGGGTCGCCATAAAGATAAACAGCGGCACCGAAATCAGCACATAGTTCGTCGTTATCCCATAGAGTCGTTGCGCTAGCACATTCATCGGCCCTGCCCCGAACCTTCGCGTCAGCGTACCCTCACCCCAGGTCCAGGCCTCAAAAGCCAGACCATGCACAAAGGGATCGGTAATAATGGTGGGTTCAAACTTCAGTACCATCACCAGCACTGCCAGAAAACCGGAAGCAAAGCCCAGCGGCATGCCAATGGCCAGCAGAAATAACATTCCGCACAGCAGAATCAGCGAAATTGTTCCAATATCCATCTCAATCCGCCCTCAATTCCTGAACCACATCAGCCACTTCTTCCGCCGGATCATGGTTTTCAATAAAGGGTTCCGGCGTGGTATTAAAGTCCCGGTACAGGCCCCAGGCGCAGGCAGCAATCGCCGCTAACAGCAGCACCGCAATGGTGATACGCCAGTGCATCGGTACAGCTTCTGCGCCAAACAGCGCGGGCATCGCCCACAGGCATAAGCCAATCACCGCAACCGCGGCGATCACATCAAACGTCTTGCGCACGATTGCTGCTGCCGGCCAGTCACGGATCAGATTGGAAAACCCCTGCAAGGTTAAGATCAGAACCGTGGCAAGAATCAGCGGTTTATTGGTAGCCGGAATCGGCGGATCCCAGGCAGTACCAAAAGCTTCCCAGCGCCCGAACTTGGCCACTGCTTCACCGTATCCGCCCCAGATCACCGCAATGGCAAAGATAGCGACACACAGGGCAGAAATCAGATCAAACAGATGGCGCATCCATTTTGGTGCCAGGTCATATAAAACATAAATACGGATATGGCTGCGCTGTTGCATGGCGTACAAACCGGCAGTGACATAGATAATTCCGCCCGCCCAGAGTGACATTTCATTCACCCACAGCGTCGGTTTGAAAAAGACATAACGCATCACTACTTCATAAAACATGATGCCGACAATGAATGCTGCGCCCCACATGGTGATGCGGCTGAAAGCGAAATTCAGCCAGTCGATAGGGCCGGTGGGTTTGTGCTCGACCATGGCGTGGTCTCCCTGCGGTGTTTAGAATACCCTCACCCCCGGCCCCCTCTCCCTGAGGGAGAGGGGGAGCCAGGGCATGACTTTTTTACCCTCCGGCCTCAACACCGTTTTTCACGCAATGTCACGCAATGTCCGTTGGCGATGAGTCAAGGTGAGGATGTGAACAGTATTACTTAACCAGCCCCAACTGTTTCAGGTAGTTCATATGACTTTCCACCAATGCCTTGGCTTCATCCGTAGTGGCAAACTCAGGCCAGGTCGACTGCGCTGCATCACGGAATTTCTGGCGCTCTTCATCAGACCAGTTGTGCAGAGTCATGCCACCCGATTTCAGCTTGGCGGCTGCTTCGGCATTCTTCTGCTCAAAGGTCAGCGCAGTTTTCAGCGCCAGTGCCTGCATCGACGTGTTCATAATGCGCTTATGATGATCAGGCATCGCATCATATACTTCTTTGTTACAAGCCAGGTGATCCGACGGCATGGAGTGGAAGCCTGGGAAATTAGTGTGCTTGGCAATATCATACAGACCTAAGCCGACGTTATTCGCCAGACCGGAAGCATCCGCACCGTCAATAATGCCGGACTCCAGCGCGGTGAAAATTTCGGTGAAATCCATCACGATAGGCTTGGCACCCAGCTTTTCAAAGATTTTGGTTTCCATGCCGGGAGGCGAACGAAATTTCCAGTCTTTCAGATCAGCTGTACTGGCGATTGGCTTGGTTGACGCCAGTGATTCCTGACCATAGACCCACCAGCCAATCAGCTGCATGTCGTATTTATTGTAAAGCTTCTGCGCGGCTTCCAGACCGCCGCCATAATACAACCAGGACAACTGCTGATAAGGCGTGTCATAGCCGCCCATAATGTCGCCGACAAACTGGAAAGCCGGATTTTTACCGGTCTGGTAAGCGCCCCCGGTCATGTCGCAGTCCAGTATCCCGGTCGCAGCGGCATCAAAGGTTTCCACGGTCTTGACCACCGACGACGAAAAGAATGGCTCGATTTCAATCTCACCATTCGACATGGTTTGCACATCATCAAAAAATTCCTGCGCCAGCTTGCCGGACGGGGTTTCCGGGGCGTAGTGGGTTTGAATACGCAGTTTAGTACTGGCTTTCTTATCTTCTGCAGCCGCAGCACCGGAAAACAAGGCGGCCGAAACGGCAACCGCTAACAATGGCTTGAGAAAACTCATCTGACTCCTCCTATGCAGGCCTGAAATCGTCGGGCCTTATGAATTAAAACGCACAACAAAATTGTGTACGGCCAGACCATAACTCCTGGCTATCACAAAAATCAAGAAAAATTTAAAATTATTTTAATTTTTAAAATTTATATGAATTTAGTGAAATTTAGTGAGATCTTGTTTATGATTTCCATCTACAGGGGGTGAATACCATGTGTCCTGATAAGAGGTGAGAACAGCTGTGGCAATTAACGCAAAAAAAAACCGGCAACAAGCAGAAGACAGGCCAGTCAAATCAATCAGTCCGGCTGCTAACAAGCCGCTGGAATGTGTGCCGGACTTAGCCGATAAATCCCCTGCTGCGGTTTACCATTCACTGAAATGCCGGCTGATGTCCGGAGAATTCAGTCCGGGTGAGAAACTGCGCCCCGATGAGCTCAAGGGCCAGTACCAGATGAGTGCCAGTGCAGTGCGTGAAATATTATTGCGCCTCACCCATGAAAAAATGCTGGAGCAACCGGAACAACGCGGCTTTCACGTACCATTTGCCTCAGATAAGCTGCTGGAAGAACTGATGTCGCTGCGTATTCTGCTGGAATGTGAAGGGGCCAGACAGTCGATTGAGCGGGGTGATATCGAATGGGAAGCCCGCCTCAATGCGGCTCATCACAAACTGGCACATCTGGAAAGCAAGATGAGGGATGCAGACAGCATCAACACCTTCATCCCGATCTGGACTCGGGTTGACTGGGAGTTTCACGATACCCTGTTATCGGCTTGTCCCTCTGCCACCCTGCGTCAGACCCATCGCCATGTGTATGAACGCTTCCGCCAGCAGGTGGTGGCGGCACTGAATGCTGCCGGTTTCCGCGAAGCCACGCTCTCAGAGCACGAAGCCATTTTGCAGGCAGCCATTAACCGCGATGTAGCGGCTTGTCAGGCTGCGATTCACGATCATATGCAAACCTTCCGCAGTGAATTTCAGGAGTTAGTCAAAATTGCCTGAGTCAATCATCAGCTCAACCATCAGCAAACGCATTGGCATTATCGGCGAGTGTATGGTTGAGTTATTCGACCAAAGAAACGGCCAGTGCAAACGCGGTTTCGGCGGTGATACGCTGAATACGGCAGTGTATATGGCCCGTTGTGCGCCGGATATAGCGGTGCATTATGTCACGGCTTTAGGTGACGATGCGCTGAGTGAGGACATGCTGCAGCAGTGGCAGGCAGAAGGCGTTCTGACCGATACGGTGGAACAACTGCCCGGTCAGGTGCCGGGGCTGTATATGATTCAGACAGATGAGGCCGGGGAACGCAGCTTTTTATACTGGCGGGATCAGGCACCGGCCAAAAAGCTGTTTCAAACCGCGCATGCTGAGGCACTGCAAGAGCGCCTGCTGACCTTCGACTGGCGGTATTACAGCGGCATCACACTCGCCGTGTTGGAAAGCGCCGGGCGTGAACAATTATTCCGCCTGCTGGAACAGTTTCGCAGCAACGGCGGCAAAGTGGCCTTCGACATTAATTACCGCCCGCGGCTCTGGCAACACGATAATGCTGAACAGTGGATACGGCGGGCCTATCAGCATTGTGACCTTGCCCTGCCCTCATTTGAGGACGAATGTGCCTTGTGGAAACTGCAAACACCACAGGATATTCTGCAGCAATTACACGCGCTGGGCTGTCAGGAAATTGTGCTGAAACGCGGTAGTGACAGCTGTCTGGTCAGCGAATCCGGTAATGCTCAGGAATACCTGACACAAGCCGTCAGCAAAGTTATCGACAGTACAGCCGCCGGTGACAGCTTTAATGCGGGCTATCTCGCCCGGCGCATTCAGGGACATAACATCGCTGATGCCGTGAGCTGTGGTCAGTCAATTGCCCGGCAGGTGATTACTCAGCAGGGAGCGATTGTGCCCATCGATACTGAAGCCCTGACAATCAAATGATTATTGTTATTTCCGCTGCGGAGACCAACCAATGACAACAACCCGAATCGCCTTTCTGGGAACCGGCCTGATGGGTGCGCCTATGGCGGCCAACCTGCTCAGAGCAGGATTTCCCGTAACCGTCTGGAATCGTACCCTCAGCAAGGCGGAAGCATTAACAGAAGCCGGTGCCAACGTCGCTGCCACACCAGCCGCAGCGGTTGAGCAGGCAGATTTCGTGATCACCATGCTATCTGATGGCAGCGCGGTAAATGAACTACTTTTTGAGCAGGGTGTGGCCCAAGCCATGCAGCCCGGAGCCTGCCTGATCGACATGGGCTCCATCAAACCGGCAGAAGCCCGCGACCATGCCCAACGCCTGCAGGCCATAGGCTTAAAGCAGCTGGATGCACCGGTCTCCGGTGGTACCAAAGGCGCGGAAGCCGGTTCACTGGCAATTATGGCCGGTGGCGATTCGGCATTATTCGAAGCCGCCAAACCGATACTGGAGGCCATGGGCCGACCGGTGCATGTCGGCCCTGTGGGGGCTGGACAATTAGCCAAGCTGGCCAATCAGGCCATTGTTGCGGTCACCATTGGTGTGGTAGCTGAAGCTATGCTACTGGCCGAAAAAGGCGGTGCTGATCCGGCGGCCATCCGGCAGGCACTGAAAGGTGGATTTGCAGATTCCATTATTCTGCAGCAGCATGGTGAGCGGATGACCACGGGTAACTTCACCCCCGGCGGCCCGTCTAAATTTCAGCTCAAAGACCTGAATAATATTCTGGAAGAAGCCGGAAACTGTGGCCTGAACCTGCCCTTGGCCGAGCAGATGCAGGCGCGTTTCCGGCGTTTTGTGCATGAGCTGGATGGCGCGGATAAGGATCACGCCGGGATTTATCTGGAGTTGCTGGACAGGAATAGGTGACAAAACCATTATGCACCTCTTAAATACAGGCCGTAATCCCCCCATCCACAAACAGGGTCTGCCCGTTGACAAAGCTGGAAGCGCCGGAAGCGAGAAATACACACGCGCCAATCAGCTCATCCAGTTGCCCCCAGCGTCCGGTCGGCGTTCGCTTACACAGCCAGGCACTGAACTCCGCATCATTGACCAGCGCTTCGTTCAGGGGCGTATCGAAATAGCCGGGGGCAATGGCGTTAATCTGCAAACCGTATTTGGCCCAGTCGGTCGCCATACCTTTGGTCAGATTGGTCACCGCACCTTTGGTGGTGGTGTAAGGTGCAATACCGGGCCGGGCCAGCGCGGACTGCACCGAGGCGATATTAATGATTTTGCCGCGTCCACGGGGAATCATGTGCCCGGCTACCGCCTGTCCGACATAAAACACGCTGGAAACATTGGTACGCATCAGCGTCTCAAAGGCATCCACCGGAAAGTCTTCCAGCGGAGTGCGGTGCTGCATTCCGGCATTATTGACCAGAATATCCAGCGCGCCGGTGTCGGCCTCAAAGCGGTCAATGCACTCTTTGACCTGCGCTGCATCAGTGACATCAAACGACAGCTGATACACCGTATGGCCTTGTGCCGTCAGCTGTTCCGCAGCAGCAGCCAGTTTGTCGGCATTGCGCGCATTCAGCACCACTTCCGCGCCTGCTTCCGCCAGCCCGCGTGCAAGCGTAAAGCCAATACCCTGACTGGAGCCGGTAATCAAGGCACGCTGGCCGCTCAGGTCAAACAGTTTCATATTCGTTTCTCCGGAATGATTCAGAACCGTGACTGCCCGCGCCTCATCCTTTTGTGTCGCCGCGTCATCACAAAGTCCCCATTTTGTAACAGAGATTATTGCAATGAAAGCATTGGTTATTCATGGCGCTAAAGATATGCGTATTGAGGAGCGGGAAATCAGCCCGCCACAGGCCGGACAAATCCGCATCCGGGTCGCGGTGGGCGGTATCTGCGGTTCCGACCTGCATTACTACAATCATGGCGGTTTCGGGGTAGTTCGTCTGAAAGAACCGATGATACCGGGGCATGAGTTTTCCGGTTATGTGATGGAAACCGGGGCTGGCGTCACGGGTTTTACAGCAGGCGAACTGGTGGTGATTTCTCCCTCACGACCCTGTGGGGACTGTCGCTTCTGTGATGAGGGATTGTATAACCAGTGCCTGAATATGCGCTTTTACGGCTCGGCCATGCCCTTCCCGCATATCCAGGGCGCGTTTCAGCAGGAACTGATTGTCGATGCCAGCCAGTGTGTCAAAGCAGACGGTTTAAGTGCCAGTGAAGCAGCGATGGCCGAACCGTTTTCTGTAGGATTACATGCCACGCGCCGGGCCGGAGACATGCTGGGTAAGCGGGTGCTGGTCACCGGTTGCGGGCCGATTGGTGCCCTGGCTGTAGTGGCTGCACGGCGGGCAGGTGCGGCAGAGATTGTGGTGACCGATCTGGAAGCCAATGCACTAAAATATGCCTTATTGGCCGGAGCAGACAAGGCTATTAATATGGCAGAGACGCCGGACGGGCTGGAGCTTTACAGTGCTGATAAAGGCTATTTTGACGTGTTGTATGAATGCAGTGGTTCGCCACAGGCACTGGCGAGCGGAATTAGTGTGATGCGGCCCCGTGGGGTGATTTTGCAGCTGGGTTTAGGTGGTGATATGCCGGTGCCGATGATGCAGCTGACCGCCAAAGAGCTGGAATTACGCGGCTCTTTCCGCTTCCACGAGGAATTTGCACTGGCAGTGAAGCTGATGCAGTCCGGTTTGGTGGATGTCAAACCACTGATTTCGCATATTTTACCCTTTTCAGAGGCTGAAACGGCCTTTCAGATTGCCGGTGACCGCTCGCAGGCAATGAAAATTCATCTTGATTTTGCGGCATAAGCGAAGGAGGAGACTTATGAGCAGCAGTAAAAAAATCAGCGCCGAACAGCTACGTTCCCGGCTCTGGTTCAATAACCCGGATAATCTGGAAATGAGCGCCCTGTATCTGGAGCGTTACCTCAATTACGGTCTCACGCTGGATGAGCTGAAGGCTGATAAGCCCATTATCGGTATTGCCCAGACCGGCAGCGACCTGTCCCCCTGTAACCGCCATCATCTGGAACTCACGAAGCGGGTGCGGGACGGTATCCATGCTGCGGGCGGAACGGCGATTGAGATTCCGGTGCACCCGATTCAGGAGACCGGTAAGCGCCCCACTGCGATGCTGGATCGTAACCTGGCGTATCTGTCGCTGGTGGAAAGCCTGTTCGGTTATCCGATTGATGGGGTGGTGCTGAATATCGGCTGTGACAAGACCACGCCTGCGCTGTTAATGGCGGCTGCTACAGTCAATATTCCGGCGATAGCGCTGAGTGTGGGGCCGATGCTGAATGGCTGGTATAACAATGAGCGCACCGGCTCCGGCACCATCGTCTGGAAAGCGCGTGAGCTGCATGCCAAAGGGGAGCTGGATGATGCCGGTTTTGCGGAACTGGTGGCTTCCGCCGCGCCTTCCAACGGTTACTGCAATACTATGGGTACCGCTACGACCATGAACTCACTGGCCGAAGCCCTGGGTATGCAATTGCCCGGCTCGGCAGCAATTCCGGCACCCTACCGGGAGCGCGGGCAGATCAGCTATGCCACCGGCAAACGGATTGTTGAAATGGTCTGGGAGGATCTGCGTCCTGCCGACATTATGACCCGTGAGGCGTTTGAGAATGCCATTGTGGTGAACTCGGCGATTGGTGGCTCCACCAATGCACCGATTCATCTGAATGCGATTGCCCGCCATTTGGGTGTGCCGTTGGACAATGATGACTGGCAGGACATTGGCCATGAGATCCCGCTGCTGGTGAACCTGCAACCGGCGGGGGAATATCTGGGTGAGGATTATCACCGGGCGGGCGGGGTTCCGGCGGTAGTCGGTGAACTGATGGCAAATAATTTGCTGCCGCATCCACAGGCACTGACCGTGAATGGCAGCAGTATGGGCGATAACTGCCGCGAGCGTAACATCGGTGATACCCGTGTCATCAAGCCGGTCAGCGAGGCCTTAAAGAAAAGTGCCGGTTTCATCAACCTCAAGGGCAACCTGTTTGACAGCGCGATTATGAAAACCAGCGTGATCAGTGAGGCATTCCGCAGGCAATACCTGTCCAACCCGGATGATCCGAATGCGTTTGAAGGGCGGGCAGTGGTGTTTGACGGGCCGGAAGACTTTCACAAACGTGTGGATGATCCGGCGGAAAAGATTGATGAAAGCTGCATTCTGTTTATGCGTGGTGCCGGGCCGAAAGGCTATCCAGGTGGTGCGGAAGTGGTAAATATGCGTGCCCCGGCCTATCTGCTGGTACAGGGTGTGGAAGCCTTGCCCTGTGTAGGAGATGGCCGCCAATCCGGCACATCCGGTTCACCCTCCATTCTGAATGCCTCGCCGGAAGCGGCGGATGGCGGCGGTCTGGCCCTGCTGCAAAGCGGGGATCGGGTACGCATTGACCTGAATAAATGCACAGCTGATATTCTGATTACCGACGAGGAACTGGCGGCGCGCAAACAGGCGTTGGCTGACAAAGGTGGCTATGCAGTACCGGATAGCCAGACACCGTGGCAGCAGTATTTCCGCGAACTGGTACAACCGTTTGATAAGGGCATGACTCTGCGTGATGCGGATCAGTACCGGGATGTGGCGCGGAAAAGTGTGCCTCGTGATAATCATTGATATTCAACTTTTTCAACCCCCTCACCCCAACCCCTCTCCCCCTGATGGGGCGAGGGGCTAAAGAAAATCGCACTTTAGCTCCCCCTCGCCCTTTAAGGGAGAGGGGGCTGGGGGGTGAGGGTGTTGTAAACACAGGAACCCAACATGAAACACCTATTCATCGTCGGTGGCATCACCGGCTCCATGCAGGAACAGCTCAATGGCACTTTCCGGTCACATTTTCTGAAGGAAATGAGTGATCCGGCGGCCTGGCTGGCTGACAATGGCGATTCCATTGAGTACGTACTCACCAATGGTCACGATGGCTTGAGGCCGGAATACATGGCGGCGATGTCCAACCTGAAGCTAATCAGTAATTACGGGGTCGGTTATGATGCGATTGATGCTGAGCTGGCCGCCCAACGAGGCATTCTGGTCACACACACGCCTAATGTGCTGAATGCGGAAGTCGCGACCACGGCGTTGCTGCTGATGCTGGCCTGTTACCGCGAGCTGTTAGCGAATGATGCCCATGTGCGCAGCGGCAAGTGGGAAACGGAGGGTGGTACGCCACTGTCACATTCAGCCGATAACCGCACCATTGGTATCGTCGGGCTGGGACGGATCGGACAGGCGATTGCTGACAAACTGGCTCCGTTTAATCCGCGCATACTGTATCACAGCCGCAGCGCCAAAGATGTGCCATATGAGTACTTTGCCGATTTAACGGCGATGGCTGCTGAAGCAGATGTGCTGATTTGCATTACACCTGGCGGGGCGGGCACTCATCACCTGATCAATCAGGAAGTGATTGAGGCTCTGGGGCCACAGGGTTTACTGATCAATGTGGCTCGGGGTTCAGTGGTGGATGAAGCAGCAATGATTGACGCGCTGGAAAGCGGTAAGCTGGGTGGTGCCGGACTGGATGTATTTGAACATGAACCACGGGTGCCGGAACGTTTGCGGGCTTTGCCGAATGTGGTGCTGACCCCACATATTGGCAGTGGCACAGTGGAAACACGGGCAGCCATGGGTCAGCTGACCGTGGATAATTTGCTGCAGCATGTGGCGGAAGGTTCGGTGATTTCGCCGGTGCCGGAGTGTGCAGACCTAATCTGAAACTCAGACTAATTCTGGCTAATCCCGCTCATCCATCCCGTTAAGCCTGCGCATCATCTCCACCAAGCGGGGTACAAACTTATCCCCGTAGCCCATATTGGCGGCAATCGTGTAGGCTTGATGGGTGTTATCAGCCATCAATGCAGTAGAAGACTGTTGTTGTGCCATGGCCGTGTAATAGCTCAGATCCTTGCGGGCATTATTGATCGCGAAGCGGAACACCGAATCATCATTCTGTAACTCTGCCGTCATCAGCCGCTCAAACATCACCGAATTGGAGCCTCCGGCCACCACAATATCGTGCAGGCCCTGCATATCCACGCCGCCTTTTTGTGCGGCACAGATGGCTTCCGCCACCACTGCAGCCGTACCCAGTCCGATAAAGTTGTTGATCAGTTTTAGTTTGTGCGCTGCGCCGACTTCACCGGCGTAAATCAGCGTATCGGCAAAGCATTCCAGCACCGGACGGATTTCTTCCAGCGTGGCCTGATCGCCACCGGTCATCAGGCCCAGACGGCCCTCCTCGGCTTCTTTAGGCGTGCGCACCATCGGCGTATCTACAAAACGTCCGCCCATTGAGGCTACTTTTTCGGCCAGCATGATGGTTGAAGATGGCTCGGCGGTCGAGCAGTCGGCAATCACCATGCCTTCGTGCAAACCTTCCAGCAATCCATCTTTCTGCAACAAAACCGCTTCCACCTGCGGGCTGCCGGTCACACAGAGAATCACCATATCCGAGGCTGCGGCCACTTCTCTGGCAGTTTTGACTTCGGTTGCGCCCAGTGAAACCAGACTATCGATGGGCTGCCGGTTACGGTGCCCCATCAGGGTCAGTGGGTAACCGTGTTTCAGGATATTCTTACCAATGCCATGTCCCATCAGACCTGCTCCGATCAGGCCAATACGCTTCTGCTCCGCCATATCACTCCTCCATTGATTAGTTGCGAAAATTATCAGGCTCCCGGCCAAATCAGTCGGGGAACCGGCAGGCTAACACATGCCGTCAGTAACTGCTTTTTGCAGCGGCGTCAGCACCTTTATTGACGCGGGATAAGGCCTGCTGAGCCCCGGCACTGATCAGGGCAGCATCGCTGGTCACGGTCACGAACTGATAGCCTGTTTCCACCCGCTTCATGGCAGTTTCCGGTGAGCTGGTGAAAATACCGGCGATGACATTATTTTCCTTACACTTGGCAGCGATATATTCAATCGCCTCCTGCGCCGGTTTATCCAGATCATCAAAACGCGCTTCACAGCCCAGTGCCAGTGACAAATCAGACGGCCCGACGAAAATAGCCTCCAGCCCATCGACTCTGAGAATATCCTCCAGATTATCCAGCCCTTGCTGGGTTTCAATCATGGCAAAGGCCACTACATTATCATTGGCCGTTTTGTGATAACCGGCACCGCCGCCATACATGGACGCACGAACCGGCCCGAAGCTGCGGGTACCGCGTGGCGGATAATGAGTGGCAGAAATCAGCTGCTCCGCCTCTTCAGCATTATTGACCATCGGGCAAATCACCGCCTCGGCACCGGCATCCAGCACCTTCATCAGAATACCGGGCTCCAGCCAGGGCACTCTGACCACCGGTACGCAATCGGTGGTGGAAATGGCGGTCAGCATACTCAATGCATCAGTAAAACCGATCATGCCGTGCTGCATATCGACGGTCAGTGACTCCCAGCCCTGATGCGCCATCAGCTCAGTGGCGAAACTGTTCGGGATCATCAGCCAACCATTGGCAACATAGCCGCCACTCTGCCAGATTTGGCGTAATTTATTGACACGCATAGCAAAGCTCCTTTGGTAATTTTTATCAGCCCTGATAGTATCATTTCACCTGTATGAACAGGAAAAACAAATATGCGGCCACGGGAGTAAAACCTATGAATAAAGCACTGATCTGGTTCCGGCAGGATTTGCGTCTGGCAGATAACCCGGCTGTCGATGCTGCTGTCAAAGAGTGCGACACCGTTCTTCCCGTGTTTATTGATGAGACCGGCGGCAACAGTGGCCTGCTGCAAAAAGAAAGCAGCGCCAGTCATGTCTGGCTGCATCATGCCCTGCTGGCGCTGGATACAAAACTGCAGGATAAAGGCTCTGCCCTGCTGATACGGCGTGGTGTGGCGCTGCAATGCCTGAGTGAGCTGGTCAAAGAGGCGGGCATTACCCACGTCTACTGGAACCGGCGTTATGACCCGGCGGGTATCAGTACCGATACTGCCATCAAAAAGGCACTGACTGAAACCGGCTGCAAAGTGCGCAGTTTTAATGGCAGCCTGCTGGATGAGCCGTGGACAGTTCTGAAGCAGGATGATACTCCCTACAAAGTATTTACCGCATTCTGGAAAGCCCGCTTAAAACGCGGTATCGACACGCAGCTGTTTCCGGAACCAGCGACTCTCCCTGCAGCTGATAAACAACCGCAGGGACTGAGTATTGAGCAGCTCAACTATCTGCCTGACATCCGCTGGGATCAGGGCATGATGGAACACTGGACAGTGGGAGAGGACGCCGCACAGGAAAAACTGGCTGATTTTCTTGAGCAACAGGGTGCGGAGTATAAAACGCTGCGGGATCTGCCCGCACAAACCGGCACCTCGCGCCTGTCCCCCCACCTGCATTTTGGTGAGATCAGTCCGCGCCGGATTTACTACCAGGCTGAAGCTTATCTGGCCGAGCATCCCGGTGCAGAAACCGGTATCCGCTGCTTTCTGTCTGAGGTCGGCTGGCGCGAGTTTGCCTACTCGCTGCTTTATCATTTTCCGGAAACCGTGAGCGAACCGCTGGATCAGCGCTTTACCGGTTTCGAATGGCGGGATGACTATGCTTCCGATCTGAAACGCTGGCAGCGGGGTATGACCGGCTTCCCGATTATTGATGCCGGGATGCGCGAACTGTGGGCCACCGGCTGGATGCACAACCGGGTACGGATGATTGTTGCGTCATTGCTGACCAAAAACCTGCTGATTCACTGGCGCGAGGGAGAAAAGTGGTTTCATGATACCCTGCTTGATGCTGATCTGGCCAGCAATACCATGGGCTGGCAGTGGGTGGCGGGCAGTGGTGCGGATGCCGCGCCCTATTTCCGGATTTTCAACCCGGTGTTGCAGAGTGAAAAGTTTGACCCGTCCGGTGACTATATCCGCCGCTGGGTGCCTGAGCTGAAAGACTTCAGCAACAAACAGATTCACCAGCCCTATCAATATGTTGATAAGTTTAAAGACTACCCTGCGCCGATGGTTGATTTAAAAGCCAGCAGAGCACGGGCACTGGAACGGTTTGCCGCGATAAAATCCGACAAATAACCCGGTCTTATCACAGGAAGACTCACAGCGATCAGGGATAACTGGACAGCCCCGCTATAATCACCCAGAATCAAAGCCATATAATAATTCAGAGAGGTTGCCACCATGAAAGACAAATTCTTAAACGCCCTCCGCGAGCAACTTCATGAAGCATTCACCGCCACCAAATCCGGCCTGAAAATTTCAGCTGAGGACAAATACCGCTGCGAAGGGTTTATGCAGGCGGGTGTTGAACTTGAGCTGGTCACTGACGAAGAAGTTGCCAAACTGATTAACTCGGTACATATCAGCGTATACGGACAGTCGATTGCCGAGCGCCGCAGTATGGAACAGGGTGTCCGGCTGCACTGATTTCATCGCCTGCAGTATGTCACAAACAACTGACAATAATCGCTGCTGTCTGCCGTGCCCCATCCGGCAGGACAGCCGGTTTTGTCCAGCTCGTCTTCAGCGCCGCAGCAATATCATCCGCAAAATCACCGCTCTGAATACGCTGCCAGTCAATAAAACTCACCTCGCCATGCTGCTGATGCCAATCAAACAGAAAAGGCTGTTCCGGCCAGCCATCACGACGTACACATAAAGCCGGAACCTGGTTAATCACTGCTTCGGTCTGGGTGCCATAACCGGTTTTGGTCAGCACCAGATCACAGGAACTCAGCAGATCCACATAATCCAGCCCGAACAGGGATTGCGGGAAAAAATCATCCCGTTGCAGGGTCAGCGCCTGATCAGGGAAGATCCAGCACACATTCTCCAGCTGAGGCCATTGCTCCAGCGGATATTCGATGCCGATACCGCCCAAAGCCACCAGCACAAACTTTACCTTATCGCCACACCCTGTTTTCCCGCGCAGCCAATCCGGCTGCCGTTTACCGGTTAAGGCAATCGGCGCAACAGACCGGGTATTAGACAAGTCATCCATCGGCATCGACGGCGTAGCCTGTAAAAACCATTTAGCCTGCGCATAGGCATGCAGAATCTGTGCATGAATTTCCGCTGCACCGGGAAAATGCCCGCAATAATGCTGAAAAATATCCGCCCAGTTCAGTGAACACAAAGCCAGTGAAGGCACAGCACACGCCCCGGCGGCATCCAGACTCAGATAAGGCACATCAGCAAACAGCAAATCCGGCTGCAGCGCTTCCAGTTCTGCCACTGCCTGCTGTTTGCGCTGCTCATAGCCGGCATGGAAGTGAACGTACCAATCCATGCTCGCCTCAGCATCGACGCGCAGGGCATCATGCATTATGACGCCGTTATCCTGCAGGTAAGGAATGAGTTGGAAAGGATGCCTGATACGCTCCCGCAGTATGCGTTCGGGAGCCAGAGAGCGGATGGTCAAACGGATGTTACGGGTATCCAACGCATTCAGCACTGCAGCTGTCTGCGCCAGATGGCCAAAACCATGAGCGGAAATATCAACCAGCAGATGCTTCATGGCCGGATATTGACATCAGCTGTTATCTTTATCTTCAGCCGGTTTTTTCTCTTTAGCTTTGGCTTCAGCTTCACGGGCGTCCATTTCAGCCTCCTCGGCCTCAATACGCGCCAGCTCAGCCTCCATTTCCTCATCAGTCAGCGGGCGATATTCATCCGTATCCTCATACTGCAACTGATTAGGATCAATATCCTTGTCTTCAGCATAAGTATACTTATCGTCTTCCCACAGATAATCATCGAAATCCTGTTCGGTAGTGGTTGCTGCAGCACCCGCCGCCCCGGCAGCTTTTGCGGCTTGAAAAGGACTTTCAGGCTTTTTTGAAGCCGCAGCATATTCCGCGTCATCAGCCTCTCTTTCAGCCTGCTCCCGGGCTTGTTTCTCCTGACCGGCAATCTCGACCTGCTTGTCAAACAGACGGCTGACTACCAGTCCCGCTTCAAACAGCAGCCACATGGGAATCGCCAGTAATAACTGTGAAATGACATCCGGCGGGGTCAGTAACATCCCCACAACAAAGGCTCCGACAATCACATAAGGGCGTTGTCTGGCCAGATTTTCACGGGTGGTCATGCCGGTTGCAATCAGCAGCACGGTCGCCACCGGCATTTCAAAACCGATGCCAAAGGCCATAAATAACGTCATTACAAAATCCATGTAATGACCTATATCCGGCATATAGGAAGCTACTTCCGGTGTAAATTGCGGCAAAATGCTAAACACCAGCGGCAGCAACACGAAATAAGCAAAGGCAATGCCGCAATAAAACAGGATGGTACTGGACACCAGCATCGGCACTGCCAGACGCTTTTCATGCTTATACAAACCAGGCGCCACAAATGACCAGACCTGATACAACACATAAGGCAAAGCGACCAGAAAGGCAGCCAGCAAAGCCAGTTTAAACGGCACCAGAAACGGCCCGGCGGGCTTAATGGAAATCAGTTTTTCGCCTTCCGGCATCTGGCTGGCCAACGGATACGCCAACCAGTTATAAAGGTCTTGCGCAAACGGCATCAACACCAGAAACAACACACCCACCGCAATCACAATACGCAACAGGCGGTCACGCAGCTCATACAAATGACCGAGGAAACCGAGTTCCTGATCAGTATCCGGGGTTTGATCTGACATTGATTATTTAGGCTCTTGCTTGTCTTTGACCGAGTCAACCATCTGATTCAGTGACTCATTCACCTGTTCACCGGAGGATTTCAGGGTTTCACCGGCTTCCTCCATATCCTTACGCACACTTTTGGTCTGTTCCTGCATAATATCGCGCAATTCCCGAATCTCTTCCTCCTGTTTATTCAACAGCTTACGCATTTCCTCAGTACGCAGTTCACGTTCAATATCACTACGGGTATTGGCCACAAAGGCACGCGCCTTACCCACCATCCGCCCCACTTTTGCAGCAATACCCGGCAGACGCTCCGGGCCGATCACCAGTAAGGCAATCACCCCGATCAGCAACATCTCCAGAAAACCGGCATCGAACATGAGTCAGACCTATCAATCAGGATTTTTCGTTATTTTGTGTAGTTTCTTTTTTGGTCACTTCCGCATCGATAACATTATCATCATCTTTATTGTGCGTGACTTTATCCTGCTCTCTCTTTTGATCTTCCTCATCACTGCCGTCTTTCATCGACTGTTTGAAGCTTTTGAATGCCCCGCCCAGATCGCCGCCCATATTACGCAGACGCTTGGTACCAAACAGCAATAAAATAATGACCAGAATGATCAGCAGTGACCACGGACTAATACCGCCAAAACCCATTTTCTATCTCCTCAATGTGTATCCCGGTTGGCTTTTTCCACCAGACCGGACAGACCGAAACGACGCTGTAACTCCGCCAGCACGTCATCCGGATGTAAATTCTGTTGCGCTAACAACACCATTGTATGAAACCACAGGTCAGCGACCTCATACACCAGCTTATCCTTTTCACCGTCCTTCGCCGCCATTACCGTTTCAGTGGCCTCTTCGCCGACCTTCTTCAGAATGGCATCCAGTCCTTTGTCATATAATTTGGCAACATAGGAACTATCGGGTGCTGCCTGCTTGCGCTCTTCGAGTACCGCAGCCAGTTGTGTCAAAACATCGTTATTCATAGTGGGGGCATTATATCGACTTACAAGCGCATTTCGATACCTTTATCAGCCATAAAGCGCTTTGCCTCCCCAATGGTATACTCACCAAAGTGGAAAATACTCGCCGCCAGCACCGCATCGGCCTTGCCTTCCAGCACGCCATCTGCCAGATCCTGCAGATTACCCACCCCGCCGGAAGCAATCAGTGGCACATTCACCCGCTCATTCAGAGTGCTCATCAAATCCAGATCAAAACCGCTGCGTGTACCATCCCGATCCATACTGGTCACCAGCAGCTCACCGGCACCATACTCCGCCATTTTTTCCGCCCACTCCAGCGCATCAATACCGGTTGGTTTACGGCCACCATGGGTAAAGATCTCCCAGCGCTTCGGCTCTCCTTCCTGACTCACTGATTTGGCATCAATCGCCACCACAATGCACTGCGAGCCGAAATAATCACTGGCCTCACGCACCAGTTCCGGATTGAACACCGCCGCCGTATTAATCCCGACTTTATCGGCACCGGCATTCAGCATACGCCGGATGTCTTCCAGCTTGCGAATTCCGCCGCCCACGGTTAAGGGAATGAATACCTGTGAAGCCACCGCCTCCACCATGTGCTCGATGGTATCGCGGTTGTCCGAGCTGGCGGTAATATCCAGAAAAGTGATCTCATCCGCCCCTTCGCGGTTATAACGTGCGGCAATTTCCACCGGATCACCGGCATCACGGATATCGACGAAATTCACCCCTTTCACCACCCGTCCGTTATCAACATCAAGGCAGGGAATTATGCGTTTAGCGAGTCCCATAAAACGTCCTAATTTAACCAGCGGCGGGTTTCAGATTTGTTCAGCAAATACCGGCAACCCAGAAATAATAACAGCATTGCTGCCTTGCCAATCAGCTCCGGCAACATACCATTCAGAATCACCTGACGGGCAAACCCTTCCGGCACGGTCATATATTGATAAAACGTCGTGCCCAGTGTCCAGATAACAAAAAAGATGATGTAATAATTAAAATGGCGCCGCCCGTCATCTTTATACGCCAGTAAGCGCGCACCGATATAAGTCATCCAGACCCCGATCAGCAAACCGACTGTGAGGCTGAAATAAACAAAACTTAAGTCCATGCCGACACTGGCATACTCGCTGCGCACATTACCCAGATTACTGATGGTCAGGTACAGATTCATCGCACTGACCGACATGCCGAGGATACCGAAAATCATCACCAGCAGGCCAATCATCCAGGGTGACTGCGCCCGCTCTACAGGGATACGCGGATCAGCGTCTGCTTCGGAATTATTCGGGGTATTATCCATGTCTCAGTCTCAGCTGCCCGCGCTGTCAACAAACTGCTGTGCTTCGGCCAGATCAATGGTGCCTTCATAAATCGAACGCCCCAGAATGGAGCCCATCACACCCTGTGCTTCCACCGCCAGCAATGCCTTAATATCGTCCATATTCGTCACCCCACCGGAAGCCACCACAGGAATCGAAATACTTTCCGCCAACTTTGCGGTTTCCTCGACATTGACTCCGGTCATCATGCCGTCACGGGCAATATCCGTGTAGACAATCGCACTCACTCCGGCCTGCTCAAACTGCTTAGCCAGATCAATTGCGGAGACCGAAGACACCTCCGCCCAGCCATCGGTGGCCACCATGCCGTTTTTCGCATCAATGCCAACAATAATATGCCCCGGAAACTGTTTGCACAGCTCCACCACAAACGGCGGATCTTCCACTGCCTTGGTACCGATAATGCAATACTGCACACCGGCATCCAGATAGGCCTGCACGGTTTGCGCATCACGAATCCCGCCACCGATCTGCACCGGAATATCCGGAAACTTTTCAGCCACTGCCCGCACCACATCACCATTCACCGGCTTACCTTCAAACGCACCATTAAGGTCTACCAGATGCAAACGCCGTGCACCCGCCTTCACCCAGCGCTCCGCCATATCAGCGGGATTATCAGAAAAAACCGTGGTGTCATCCATACGCCCCTGACGCAGGCGCACGCACTGACCGTCTTTAAGGTCAATTGCCGGGATTAGTAGCATAGTTAGGGTTCCTTTACTCAGATGGGCGTATCGTAGCCTAAAACAGGGATTTATACACTACTAACCAAATTTGTATGCAGAACAGGTTCAGAGACAACCGGAATAATCCAGTCCGGCAAACGCAGCTTAGGAAGCTGAATTCTGCCACCTTCAGCACACTCCCCAATCACTGCATTGCCACAATAGTTTACAAAATCGAGGCTATACTACTACAGATTAACCCGCCTTAAATGGGTGGGTGTCAATGCATAAATCCTATAATCTTTCCCTGATCGGCCCGGAGGTTAGTGAGTACCATGCAAAAAGCTTTGATCGTCGAGGATGTCGAGGAAACTGGTGAGTGGCTGGTGCGGGTTCTGCAGGTTGCCTGGCCGGGTATTACACCGGTGCTTTGCAACAGTTGCGCGATGGCCATGGAGCAACTACAGACGCAGGGCCGGTTTAATCTGATCCTGCTGGACATCAGCTTGCCGGATGGCAGCGGGCTGGCATTATTGCCTGACGTTTTGCGCTGTTCCCCGGAAGCTTATGTGATCATTACCACGATTTTTGACGACGATGAGCACATCTTTACCGCCCTGCGCCAAGGAGCCAAGGGTTACCTGCTCAAAGACTCCTCCGAGCAGGTGTTTATCCAGAAATTGCGCGGGATTCTGACGGGTGATCCACCGTTATCCCCTTCGATAGCCCGCCGTATTTTGCTGCATTTCAATCGGGAATCTGACCCCACTCTACCGGCGCAGGCTAACTCCGTTCCCGCTGATATGCAGACCGTGCAGGAGTCATCACGGGTCTTAAGTCCGCGTGAGCGTGAAGTGCTGACCCTGGTTGCCAAGGGATTGAGCCGCAAGGAAATTGCCCGCATGCTGGATTTATCTGTAAATACGGTGGCTCGCTATATCCGGGATGTCTATCAGAAGCTGGATATTTCCAGTCAGGCGGAAGCGGCAGTTGAAGCTTGTCGTATGGGGCTGGTGAACGCCGGCTACTGACATGATGACATCTGCCATGGGCTGGCTGGCCCGTTTGACGCCACTGCAGGTATTTGTGTTCCTGTTGCTGGTGGTTTTTGCCACCCAGTTCTGGGGGGTGAATGTCCTGACCGGACAACCCTGGACCGGGATACGCGCCCAGTTGCTGTTTGACCAGCCGGGAACCCTGCATGTCCGGGAGGTGATGCTGGGGTCTCCGGCGGAGCAACCGTTTAAGGAGGTATGGAACCAGCATCCGGGTAATCCGGATGTCAGGACGCTGGCTGAACTGAAATGGGACGGGCAAAGCATCCCGCTGGATTACCGGGTGCGTACCGAGCCGTTGTCGGTAAGAACCTATGCGGAGTTCGCGCGTTATCTGGATTTGCAGCAGCAACTACATCAGGCATTTTCCAGCGGCAAACCCCTGAGTTTTGTCCTGGGCAATGGGTTGGAGGTATCAGTCACACCCCGGGATCATACGCCGTTGTCGGGTATCCCTACGCTGTACTGGCAACTGTTCGCCGTCAACCTGCTGGGGCTAATGATTGGCACGGTGGTCTGGATGTACCGTCCCTACCGGCTGGAGGCATTTTGTCTGTTCATCGCCGGGTTGAGTTATTACTGTTTTGAAAGCCTGTTTGCAGTACTGATTGCGCGCGAGTTTTATTTTCCTGCCGGACTGATGCGGGCGCTGACTTCGCTAGAAGCCACTTTTCTCAATCTGTTTGTCTGGGCCTTATTTCTGATTTTGGCTTATTACCCCAATCACCTGTTACCCAAGCGCGCAGTATATCTAATCAGTCTGCTGGCGGTCTTTTTGTCACTGAACTACCACTTTCAGTGGCTGGAGCTGCCGTTTCACAGTTTTGTGTTCCAGTTTGTGCCGATTTATCTGTTCGGAGTCTGGCTGATTTATCAGCAGTGGGTGCAGTCCGAGCGCCGCCCCCTGGACCGGACTGCGGCGCTGGTGCTGCAGATGTCAGCCGTTTTGCCGTGTGGCATCATCATGGTGTTTTATTCGGTACCGGTGATCATGGGGCAGCCGCCCATTTTGGGCATTATCAGTACCCGACTGATTCTGCTGAGTATTTTTATTGGTTGGGCGGTGGGTATCCTGCGTTTCCGCCTGTTCGACGTGGAATATTGGTGGTTTAAGTCGCTGCTCTGGATTATCGGTGGTGTGCTGGTGTTTTTGCTGGATGTATTGAGTGTGAGCCTGCTCCAGTTGTCGGAGCGTTTCTCGCTGGGTCTGGCGGTGGTACTGGCGGGCTTTTTGTATTTCCCCCTGCGTCAGGGTTTGTTACAGCGCGTCTTGCCAGACCGGGGACGAGAACTGGCTGATTTTCTGCCGGATTTCAGCATCGATATGGCCAAAGCCGTAACATCTGAGCATTTTGAGGATAGCTGGCAGTCTGCCTTGCGGAAGCGTTTCCAGCCCCTGGATATGCGACCGCTGGACAACGTGCTGGAAAAAGCCAGACTGGAGGATAATGGCCTGACCTTACTGGTGCCGGATCTGGCCGGAAAACGAGAGTATCGGCTGTCGGGCAAGCAGCATGCCGCGCGACTGTTCAATCAGCGCGATACGCAGATGGTGGATTCTTTGCTGACCATCGCCCGCATGACGAGCAATGCCAGCGAGATGCGCCACAAGGCCATCGCGGAAGAGCGCCAGCGCATCATGCATGATCTGCATGATACGGTGGGGGCCAAGCTGATGACGGTGGCGCACCGCCTGAAGGAGCCGGAAGGGAAGCAGGATGTGCGCGATGCGCTGGCGACCCTGCGCGATACCATTCGCCTGTCGCTAAAGGAAACGCCGTTGTATCTGGAGGAGCATCTGGCGGACTGGCGGGCCGAGATTGGCAACCGGGCCGAAGCTGCCGGGGTTGAGCTGGTCTGGCAGCAACACGGGATTGGTCAACAGTCATTGCTGCCCCGGCAGGTGTTTGAGCTGACACAGATTTTGCGGGAACTGGTCAGCAATGCGCTCAGGCACGCCGAGCCGACGGCGCTGGAGGTTACGGTCGGGGTTGAAGCGGGTGTTTTGCAGTTCAGGGTGAGCAATGATGGCAAGGTAACGGCACCGGAGGAATGGCGTTCCGGTACCGGCCTGCAAACGCTGGAAAAGCGCATCAAAAAACTGGGCGGGCAACTGTCCAGCTCGTTGCATGAGGTGGACAGTTGTCGCTGGTTGTGGGTGGAGTTTGGGGTGAGGCTGGAACAGGCAGGTTCGCAAAATGCTGGTCAGTAATGGTGGAGTGGGTATTGGTAAAAACCGCCAACCACCGCCATTGGACTGGCGGTGGTTGGCGAAAATCAATGTTAATCAGTTGTTAATATATGATGGGTCGAGGTGGATCAAAACGTGGCGGAACATAATGCGGATAAGGGCGCGGACGCGGGAGTGGTCGTATTACAGGTGGAACAAAATCCGGCCCTGGGCGTGGACCCAGATCAGGAAAATTGTGTGGATGATTATAAGTACACGTGCCTAGGGTAGAATGCTCCCGCTCTACACAGGGGAGTCTTATACCATCCTGTTTTTCACGAGCGATGGCAAGATTTTGTCCGACTAGCGTCAGTCCAACAAGTAGCACAAGTGTTTTCCATTTGTTCATGATTTTTCTCCAAAAAAATTTTGACAAAATATGTCGTGTGATGGCTTCTGTCTGAAAAATTCAATGACATAAGCACTGGTATTGACCGGACTCGCCTCTTCCTCCACCTATCTCGAACAGGCACTTGTTGGCGGAATCCGGTGATGTGTTGATATTAAAGCCGGGACGCCATTCGTTATTAACGCGGCCACGGCAAACGTAGAATTGATAGCCGTGTCGATCCGGTCCGGCAGAAACAGCGGAGCCATGGCATATTTCAGAACAGGTAGTGGCCGGATTGGCACTAACCCATCTTAAATAGTTGGCAGATGCATTAATGGTCAGCGTTGACAGAATGACGCCGAGTGCAATAGTCATGTATTTCATTGGTTTCACCTCTATGTGTTTAAATTAATAAGTACCCAGGCAAAAGTATTGTGACATCATTGCATAAGCCTAAAACGTTGCTGTAGCAGGCTTTAGAGTGCTCATCATGCTTTTAAAAATGTCAGAAAACTTTTCCTTTAATACTTATCGTATGAGTTATTTACCGTAACCAAACATCACAGCCCCATGTATGCCTTGTTTCATAGTTTGCTTCTCTGCTGTTTCAGAGCAAACTGCTGATTTATTGACAAATACTCTGATGCTGGTCGATGTATCAGTTTCTTGTCGCAAAAAAACCAAACCGCCTGCCACCCCAATAAGTGATACCTGCCATTTTCTTTTTGTCCCAACTAAAGATATAGGCATCAAATCGTTGGGTGTTATCCGGGAATTTGATGAAAAAAACCATGTGCTGACCATTATCATCAATGCGTTCGATATAGCCCTTGCGGTTTTGTCCATCTGATCCGCGATACCGCAGAGCCATATCACACCATAAAGGAGCCGCACAATCTGCCGGAGTATCGGTTATGGTCAGGGTTCCCCGCCAGCCGTCATGATTCATGGTATAGGTTCCAAACCAGTCCGCCTTACTGGCGTCAGCAAAGGCATGGACTGGAGCCAACAGGGTGGCAATTAAAATCAAATTTTTCAGTTTCACACGGTTCATGATGTTCATCTTCCTTGTAAGGGTTTGTGCTTAGGTTAAATGGTTGATTTTCGGTTTTACGGGCAACTGCATGATTTTCCACAGCAACTGGGTGGCGGTGGTTCACAGCTACAGTTAGTACAGTCACAATTATTCTGGCGTGCTTTGGCGTAAGCGGTAGTAACATTGAATGACAGCCATAAAGCGCAGACAACGGCAAACAGGGTTTTAGGTTTCAGTATTGACATGATGATCTCCATTGTTTGGTCATTTAATCGGTAGTGGTTTTTGTCTTAACGTGAGTTTCATTTTATCTATTTGAATAATTGTCATAACTACCCGGAACAATGAATCTTGATGGATATATTCAAAAAGAGGGGATATTCGAAAATTAAGTACCCAGGCAAAAGTATTGTGACATCATTGCATAAGCCTAAAACGTTGCTGTAGCAGGCTTTAGAGTGCTCATCATGCTTTTAAAAATGTCAGAAAACTTTTCCTTTAATACTTATGGGGTTTGTGAAATTTGTCACACTGACTTTGTGAAATTTGTCACACTCTCAACTATCTGACTAAGTTAATCTTAATGGCGGCTAATTAACCTTAAATATAGCTCAACATGAGCTATCTTCTCATGTTATAAACTCACTGTTAAGCCTGCTAAATGCTACAGAAAAACAGATGCCCTTTAATCGCGGCGCCTCAATCAAAAAACGTATGATACGTAATGGTTAATCGCCACATGGAGTTTTAGACATATAATGAAATTAGAATCAAAATATCTCAATACTGATCTTGATTTAAGAAGCAGTAATAATTTATCAAAATTAGGTATCTTTTTTGAAAAACATGCAGTGCTATTGGGTTGCCAAGTGTCGGAAGATGGAATGTGGCATATCAGGGTCGAAGGTAAGAGTTCTGGTTCTAACAAAGATGCAAATGTTGATATTGCCGATTTGCTTGATGCGATTGATAAAATGAGATCTGAGCATAAAAAAATTTGGGAATCCTGTGATAAAAAGGAATTTAATATCGGTATTAATTGTGGTGAGACATGGGCATTTAGCATATTTATAAATGCACTAAATGTTAAGCGTGTGTCAGAATTGGGGGCATCAATTATATTTACAACGTTTCCTATTAAAGAAGAATCTTCTTGTGTCGTCTAATCCAGATTGTCAGTAGAACCACTCCAATACTCAGAGGAATCCACGACCAGGAAAGAAAAACGAAGCCTGCTTCCCAAGAAAATGAACCGCCTGTTGACCTTGTTTCAGTGTATTTCCAGAGTGGTGAAGCCTGAAATCCTAGCGTCAATTCACGAACTTCCTGTCGGGTTTCGGAAAGAAAGTGCTGCTGATGGCGAGGAAACAGGCTGATCGCGATACATGCCAGTGCAAAGGTAAACAGCAGGGCCATCAGCCAGCCGTCTCGTTTTTTGATCATTTCCCCACTCCTCGTTTTTCAAGACAGTTGATGACTGGAAAGATAAAATCTTTAAAGGACACAACCTATTTTGGCGTCTTGAGCATAAGAAATGATTTCTCCTGATAAATTGTGAGAGTTTTTCAGGAATTTTTCAACAATCAACCCGGCTTTCGGGTATTTATGATAAAGGTGTCCCAGCCCATGCAGGCCGCTTTTGATACAGGCTGGATTGGATAGGTATAATGAAAATTCCATGGTTCTCGACAAGGTGGCAAGGAATTCAATCTGTTCATGCTCGTGTTGCGAGATATTTGAATAAGGTATTGGAGAGATGTCCCATAGCATGTCACAAACATGGTCGATATTCTTGCTGCTATCTGTGTGAAATTCTCTATCGCAACGCTTATTGAAGCCATATTGGTAAATTTTTTTGAATGAATGAATTAATTAATTATTTTTAATTTATTCAAAAATTCATCATCGTGGTTAATAATACCAAATACATATTCAGTAGCGATTGCATTGGTTTTTCCAGAATACATATTGGTCAACATCATCCGTATTCCATGTGCTATTTGATCATTATTATATAAGGATTCATAGCACTCATAATACTCAAAGGACTGGTAAATTAACTGAATAACTTCAGAATCTGCTCTTATGGCGCCATCATAGTACTTGCCCTTTTTTTCGGATAGATAGAAAGCCTCGTATAATTCTTCGAAAATATATTCCAACCATTGAATGAATAAATCTGATTTAAAATATTTTGTGTGTTTCTCCTTTGTGAATCTCCCTTGACTGCTATGAGATACTTGCTCATTATATAATGATGCATTGCTCTATGCGGTTTATGATCAGTTTTTTATCTGATTGGTCCATAGCCTGGCTTTTTGACTTGAAAAAATAAATTTACCGGTCAGTTCATGCGGTGGTTATTGCCGTTTGAATGCTATCCGGTTACTCAGTACTGCGCATGTAGTCGTTAATGGGGCCAGAATTCCACTCGACACTATTATTGTTAAAATTGCAGCCTTTGTTCTCATTACTAATGGATAGTATAAATGTCCAGGGAAATTCACCCTCAGCGGCTGAAGATGTATTCCAGGCCTCATCAAAGCTTAGCTGGTAACTCCCTGTTTTTAATACATTGAGGGTAACGGATCGTACCGGCCATCGTGCTGAATCACGATAGATGGTAATGGTTGTGGGTCTTGCGGAGCTGGAGGCGACATAATTGGCGGCGCCTTCTTTTAACACGGTCCCTGTTATTCTTACAGTGGCATGGTATTTGGATTGTCGTTCCAAAATCTGATAGGTAATGTTATGCGCCTTCAAATCACTTGGGCAACGGATATCCACGGGGTTTCTTATGTCGGTGCCTGGAAGTGTTGGAAGTATCTCGCTGTGAACGGTGGTAATGCTCACCATGAACAGAAGTATTGACTTGAAGGTCAGGGTTTTCATAACGCTCCTCTATATATTGCTATGGAAATGATCTTAATTTTACCGGGTTAAATAATTCTCATAACTACCCAGATCAATAGATCCGGATGAATACATTCAAAAGGAAGGGAGGGCCAAGTCTGTTATGATCATGGATGTGTTCATACGGGTACTGCATCTGTGGGGAATCCAGGGGTAAGATAAAAAGTGGACAACGTCTCGGGGACGTCCAATCAGCAGAGCATAATCATCAATCTGCAGGGTTGAAGCGATCCGGAGAAAATATCAGAGAGATCAACACAGGTAATCAGAAATGAAAAAAATCAAGATAAGCCTATGGGCAGGTTTTCTGTTCGGGGCAATGAATAGCATGGCTCAGGCTTGTCCAGACCCGGCGATCACTTCCCTGCAAATCAAACAAGCTGACATGCAGACTGACGGGAGCTGGAAGCTGGAAGTAACCGGCACGGTTCGCAACCAGGGCAACGCGGATTTCGTATCCACCCCAGACCAGCAGAGCATCAGTCTGTCCATTAATCGTTATGGGCCACGGGGTGTGGTGACATCTACCGTGTTGAAAGAAAAACTGCCTGTCCGGAATGGTCAGTCGTACTTGCCCGCCGGTTCTGTGCATATTGTGAATTACCGGGGGACCCTGAATGCCCTGAAGGGAGAAAATGCCCGCCCCAGACTCAAACTGGCCATCATCTATGATCCTGCGATTTATAATGACGACTCTTCTCTAAATGATGACTGTCATTCGGATAATAATGAAAATATGGTTACACTTTGAGCAGAGTCGGCAGGTTTGCCTGACTGGCCTTCAAAGCGCCAGCCACTATCAAATTCCGGTCATTGGCGTGCCGGGTATACTCATACAGACCAGGCAACAAGGATTTTAATTGAAACTACCATGTTCACGATTCCGCTCCAGCCGCTTCCCCACCAGCGACGCAATCACCACCGCCGTAGAAACCGCCACAATCAAAATCGTCGACAAAGCATTAATCTCCGGACTAACCCCCAGCCGCACCGAGCTGTAAATCTTCATCGGCAAGGTCGTCGCCCCCGGCCCGGAGGTAAATGAGGCAATCACCAGATCATCCAGCGACAGGGTGAACGCCAGCAGCCAGCCCGCCACAATCGCCGGCATAATCAGCGGCAAGGTCACCTGCCGGAAGGCAGAAAACCGCGTGCAGCCCAGATCGAGTGCCGCCTCTTCCAGTGAGCGGTCAAAGGAAATCAGCCGCGATGACACCACCACCGCGACATAGCACATGGAAAAGGTGATATGCGCCAGGGTGATAGTCCAGTAGCCCCGATCCAGCCCGATCGCCACAAACAGCAGTAGCAGCGACAAACCGGTGATGACTTCCGGCATTACCAGCGGCGCATACACCATCCCGGAGAACAGCATCCGCCCGTGGAAGCGCCCGCCACGGGTCAGCACCAGTGCGGCCAACGTTCCCAGCACAGCCGCCAGCGTCGAACTGACCAGCGCCACTTTCAGGGTCATCCACGCCGCCTCCATAAACGCCTCATTCTGAAACAGGCTGACATACCATTGGGTGGAAAATCCGCCCCAGACCGTCACCAGTTTCGAGGCATTAAAACTGAAGATAATCAGCAGTAAAATCGGCAGGTACAGAAACACAAAGCCCAGTGTCAGGGTGGTGGCATTAAACCAGCTGAAGCGTGTTACATTCATGCCTGTGCCTCCTGATTGCGCTCCTGCATACGCTGGAACCACACAATCGGCACAATCAGCAGCAGCAGTAACACCACCGCCACCGCCGAAGCCACCGGCCAGTCACGGTTATTAAAGAACTCGACCCAAAGCGTTTTACCGATCATCAGCGTGTCTGAGCCGCCCAGCAGATCCGGAATCACAAACTCACCCATCGCCGGAATAAACACCAGAAAACAACCCGCCAGTACACCCGGCAGGGACAGCGGAAAGGTCACCTGCCAGAACGCGGCTATTTTCGAGCAGCCCAGATCCAGTGCCGCCTCCAGCAATGACGGATCCATTTTCTCCAGTGAGGCATACAGCGGCAGAATCATAAACGGCAGATACGAGTAGACAATGCCGATATAAACCGCTGTATTGGTATTGAGAATAGTCAGCGGCTGATCAATCACGCCCAGCCAGATCAGCGCGTAATTCAGCACGCCCTCACTTTTCAGTATCCCGATCCAGGCATAGACACGGATCAGAAAGCTGGTCCAGAACGGCAGGATAACCAGCATCACCAGCAAGGCCCGCCAGCGTGGCGGAGTCTTCGCCATCCCGTAAGCCATCGGATAACCGACCAGTAAGGTAATAAAGGTGGAAATCAGCGCCACCTTGAGGCTGGAAAGGTACGACAGCCAGTAAATATCATCTTCCAGCAGCCAGGTGAAATTCTCAAAATCCAGCGCCTGCCACCAGCTGACAATACCCTGCCAGCTGCTCAGATCCAGCAGCGGCGTATAAGGCGGACGGGCAATCACCGCATCCGACAGCGAGATTTTCAGCACGCTGAAAAACGGCAGCAGAAAAAACACCAGCAACCACAGAAACGGAATCCCGATCAGCAGCACCCTGCCCCAGTCAATGCCGCCGTTTTGTCTGTTTACAGCAACCATTCTGAGCTCCTAGTCCGTCAGCACAACGGCAGCAGTTGTTGACCATGATAACCAGACCTCATCTTCCCAGGTGATTGCCCGGTTGCGCAGGCGGCGCTGATTGGCGGTCTGCGCCTTGAAAACCGTACCATCGGCCAACTGCACATGGTAGGTCGAAGTATCACCGGAATAAGCGATGTCCAGCACCTTACCGGATACCGCATCCAGCTCCCGCTCTGCATCAGACTCCGGCGGCTGCTTGCTGATACCGACTTTTTCCGGTCGGATGGCAAACCAGACCTTTGCCCCAACAGCTACCGGACGGGCTACATCCTGCCGCACCCGGATCTCACCCAATCCACCGGCATCCAGCCTTAGCTCCTGCCCACCACCATCCAGCGAGGTAATTGTTTTAACACTACATTCATGAATATTGACATTACCAATGAAATCAGCGACAAACCGCGAGGTTGGCTGTTCATAAATTTCCGCCGGGACATCAACCTGCAACACCTCACCCTTGTCCATGACTGCTATCCGGCTGGCCACGGTCATTGCCTCTTCCTGATCATGGGTCACAATCACAAAAGTCAGGCCCAGTGATTCCTGCAGGTTCATCAGCTCAAACTGGGTTTGCTCGCGCAACTTTTTATCCAGCGCCCCTAACGGCTCATCCAGCAATAACAGCTTCGGCCCTTTAGCCAGCGAGCGTGCCAGTGCCACCCGCTGCTTCTGCCCGCCGGACAGCTGGTGCGGCTTGCGTTGTGCGAATTTTTCCAGCTGCACCAGGCGCAGCATTTCATCCACCCGCTGTTTTATTTCAGCCTTGCTTTTGCCTTCCTGTTTCAGGCCAAAGCCAATATTCTTTTCTACGGTCATGTGCGGAAACAGCGCATAGGACTGGAACATCATATTTACCGGACGCAAATTAGGCGGAACCGTGGACATATCCACACCGCCAATCAGTATCCGCCCGGAAGTGGGCTGCTCAAAACCGGATAACAGACGCAGCAAGGTAGTTTTGCCACAGCCGGAAGAGCCTAATAAAGCAAAAAACTCACGCTCGTAAATATCCAGTGAAAGGTTTTCAATGGCGACAAAATCGCCGAAATGCTTGCTAACATTCTCAAAACGGATCAGGGGTTGCGCCGTCTTATCCCGCCACGGTGCAAATTCCTTAATCTGACTGCTATTTCCGGTATTGGCTATCAAGGCACTCCTCCGTACATCTCGGGGTAAAAGTTCAATTCTGCATGCCCTCCGGGGCAGGTTAAACCTTCTGAATACAGTTAAAAACACAATTTAACAAGTATAAATTTAAGGACAGACAAGAATTTTTGCGGAACAAACCATTATAATCGTTCTATTCATTCATGCAGGAGAAACGGATCAATCATGCTGCCGGTATCGAAAGACATTGCTACCCGTGTACCCTGCAAACGCCGCGACCTGCCGGTATCCACCAGTGAAAAGTCAATTTTCTACTATCTCGGCATCAACCATGTTTTTTATAAACGGGAACTGCGCTGGTTATATTTTTCAGATATCGAGCAAACACCTGTGCTGACGGTGCTGGACAGCCTCGATACAGAGCGACGCAAAGATTACGTTCTCGAAACCCTGTATCTTGATGTACACCACTATTTTTTTGGTGGCTACCGGCTCAAATTACCGGAACGCTTATCCAAACCCTTACTGGTTGCATTGCGTCTGAAAGGCGTGGTGATCAGTTATGATCTGGCTGCGTTACCCGCTGCAGCAACGTCTCCAGACCCGGATAATCTGCCCGGCTGATTTCGTATTTATGGCCGGCCTTCCCCCAGGGCATCCCGGCATCAAGAATTCCGGTCAGCTGCTGCCGGTCCGGAAAATGAATCGCCCCCACCGTATCCACACCACGGGCAAATACCGCATCCGGCAAACCGCTGGCCGTCGGCCCGGTCAGGGCAAAACGTTGTGCAGAGGTGCAGGCCGCAATCACCTCATCCAGCGTGTCATTGATCAGCGTGGATGCGGTACAGATAATCTGCTCACAGTCCGCCAGGCCATGCGGCGTACTGACATGGCTGACCAAGGGATTGGCCAACACCCGCTCCGGCAAATTTTCCAGCACCACTACTTCCGTACCCTGTGCCGTCAGCCGCTCAATCAACGGGCAGAAGTAGCCGACCATACCGACACGGCCACTGATTTCAGCTGCGGTATCGGTTTTACGCTGACGGGCAGCAGGCCGGTAGTTTGCCAGCGCCATCACATGCTGACTGAGCGCGTTATACGCCCCGACACCCAATGCACTATCAGCCAGTGCATGATTATCAGGCCCGCTCAGGTGCTCCAGCAAAGCTGATAACGGCAGCTGCACTGTTTCCGGCTCCGGAAACCTCTGCCATAACTCTGCCAGTGTATCGTTCAGACTGACATAAAAAGCACCAATGGCACCGCCTTGCAGAAACACAAAGCCGAACTCATCACGAAAGGTGTCATCGTGTTGCAAACGCGGAAAATAAAGACCGGTAACCGGCGGGAGGTCAATGGCCCCGGCGATTCGCTGTGTAATATTAAACAAGTCCTGATGCAGGCTCATGAATCTCTTCCTTAATAGGCCAAGCTACGACCGTAAAAACTGTGTCAATGAAATCAGCTCAATACCGGAACCGGCAGCTTGTACAGAGACCCGCTCATCCGGCGTATTATAACCCCAGTCAACCAGTTGCCGCCTGATATTACCCAAAGCCGGATTAGCTTCCATCGCCCGCAGGGTTGGCAGACGATCTTCAACAAAGATAATCTGATGCTCAGGGTGCCGGTTTAGCAGTACCTCCAACACCTGCTGCTTGCTCAGCTGCCGATCCAGACCATAGATCCGCTCTGCGGCCATCTCAATCTGATGATGCTGCAGAATATGCCGAACAAACTGCTCCTGCTTGGTTGTGACGATGTAACAGAGTGCATCCAGCCCGCGCAGCTTGTCGGCCACCCCGTCAAACAGGGGGTTCATCTGCAGCCATTCCGTTTCATTACACTCAATCCACTGGTCACGGATTTCGCTGAACCGTTGTTTCAGCCCGGTCACATCCAGCCCTTCAGAGTGGATCAGCTGATCCAGCTGCTGCTTGTAGTCTGCCAGTAACGCCTCAGTCGTCACTCCGTTGTATAGCAGGCGTACCAGCAGTGGCGCCTCATAGCCGGTTTCCACCCGTGGCCGCACGGTTTGAAACCGCTGCATCAGTTCAGGGGGAATGTCTCCTTCCGGCATATCCGGCCAGACAGACCTGGCAACATTCCAGCTGGTAATGGCGGTTTCCACTGCACTGTCACAAATGACTCCATCGAAATCCAGCGCGTATAAAATCATTTTTACGGTTTCCTGATTAACATGGGTATTTTGGCTTGGTTTCATCCCGAGCCTTGAAGGTCTTTATCATACAACAGTGTGCTATCAGGGGAGCTTACCGGCAGGTACGACCCCGACCGGAGACTGATTGAAACTGATGAATTCTTCGCCTACAATGGCGCTCGACTTAATGTACTTTACTTGAGACCAACGACGTATTTTTACGCTTTTTGCAAGCTCATGAAATAAACTATTAGACATTAAAATGCGAGACTCCTACAAACAATTGTTTGCCAGCGGCTTGATTACAAAAGATCAATTGTTCATGTTTGGTTTATCCGAGACTATCTACGTTGATACCAAAACGGCTGAAGATGAGTGGGAATCCCTGAAAAATCAAATCCAATCTGGGAAAAAGGTATTTATCAGGGGCTTTGGCAGAGATGCAAGCGGCACCCATCTGTTCCAGAAATTTTATTCACACCTTATAGGCAATCATAAGGTAGCAAAAGACTCAACCAATAACGCTGAACCAACCAAGTTATTGCGAGAATGGACAGGGTACTCAAAGTCTGGAGGCAAACAATTCAAACCGATTCGGAATTACCAAATTTCTCACGTATTCGGTAAAACTAAAAATGTTTACTGCTTTACCGCACCATGGAATATTGTTTATCTCCCAAAAATCATTGACCCATTTACCGGCCATGAAGCAAAGGGTGCATACGTTGATGAATACACGCAGTTATTCCAAAAAGAGACATTTAAGCGCTTTCGAGCACTAATCGAAGACTTTAACCAAATAGTTACTGGCTCTGAGTTTCAAGCGAAGATCAGAACTGCTATCGAGTTAATGAGTTACGAAGAAGAATTCACACCAAAAGATATTAATAAACTTGAAAACGCAATTAAAACTGAATTTTCACCAATCAATGAAAATGCATAATCAAGCAGCCGGAGGTCTCTAACCTCAACACCAAAACACCCTGCAGACAACTCCGCAGGGTGCATATATCAACTCACTTACTGTCCGCTCTTAATCTTAGTCCAGGTACGGGTCACCAAACGCTGTAACTTACCTTCATAAGCCTTAACGGTAAACAAACGTCCCAGCACTTCTTCGGTCGGATAAATCGCCGGATTTTCCAGAATTTCCTTATCCAGAAACTCCTGAGAAGCTTTATTGCCATTGGCATACGCCACATAATTAGAAATCTTGGCGATATTCTCCGGCTCCATCAGGTAGTTAATGAACTGATGAGCCTCATCCACATTCTTGGCATCGACCGGAATGGTCAGCATGTCAAACCACATCTGTGCGGCTTCCTTCGGAATCACATACTGCACCGTCATACCGGTTTTATTTTCTTCGGCACGGGCCTGTGCCTGGAACACATCACCTGACCAGCCGATAGCGACACAAATATCACCATTGGCCAGCGCCCCGATATACTCTGAAGAATGGAATTTCTGGATATACGGACGTACTGCCAGCGCCAACTCTTCCACCTTAGCCAATGAATCAGCATCGGTCTTTACCGGATCCAACCCCAGATATTTTTCCATCGCCGGGATAATTTCAGTCGGTGCATCCAGCCAGTGGATACCGCATTTAGCCAGCTTTTCCGCATACTCCGGCTTGAACACCAGATCCCAGGAATCCAGTGGTGCATCCTCACCCAGGACTTCCTTCACTTTTTCCTCAACGTAGCCAATCCCGGTGGTTCCCCACAGATAATTCACGCTGTACTGATTGCCTTCATCATACAGCGCAGTACGCTCCTGAATCACATCCCACATATTTTTCAGGTTGGGAATCTTATCTTTGTCGAGTTTCTGGAACACACCAGCATCAATCTGGCGGCTGAGGAAGTGAGCGGTGGGAACCACCAGATCATAACCGGAAGACCCTGCCAGCAACTTGGTTTCCAGCAATTCATTACTGTCAAACACATCGTAATTAACTTTGATGCCGGTTTTCTCCGTGAACCCTTTCAGCACGGAATCATCAATATAATCCGACCAGTTATAAACATTCAGTACTTTCTCTTCGGCTACCGCAGCAGACACCCCCAGCGTGCAGACTGCAAGCCCTGTAACACCAAACAGCTTAATCAGTGATGATTTAAGCGCCATCCGACTTCTCCTTAATGGTAAATACAATAGCCCTGAACCCGGTCAGGATAAGAAATCATTCTAAAACTGCTGTCATGTACGCTCAAGCATTATTGTTAGCGGGCAGCGGCCCCCTGAAAATTATCAATCCACATGGATACCCGCTTCAGAGTGGTCTGTAGTTGCTCACTTTTCACCGGCTTGGTCAGATAGGTGGAGGCTCCGGCAATAACGCCCTGCACCTCATCCAACGGCGAGGTTTTTGCACTCAGCATAATAATCGGCGTTTTTTTCAATTCACTGCGTAAACGCAGCTGACGACAGGTTTCATAACCATCGATACCCGGCATAATAATATCCAGAAAAATCAGGTCATAACGGTTGGCGGCCACTTTCTCCAAAGCCTGCTCACCATCTTCAGCAAAATCAGCGCTAATGCCCGCATCACGTAGCTCGAGTTCCAGCTGCTTGCGGATAGCAGCGCTGTCATCAACCACCAGAGCTTTATGATGAAACCGGCTGTCTGTTTGGTTGTCTGTTTCGGCCAGTGCATCTGAATCGTCACCACCCTCCTGCATTGCTTCTGCAGCAACGGAATCAGCCTCCTCCTCTTCAGTCTGCTCAGCCTCAGCAACGGCCTCTGTTTCTTCAGCTTCATCCGACTGCTCTTTATCCCGCGTTTCAGGAGAGTCACTGACTTCCGTCTCAGCCGGTGCTGCTGACACAGGCGCGGTCTGCTCCTGCTCTGGTGATGGCTCACCCGCTGAATCAGGCTCAGCATCAGGCTCAGCAGTTACGGGACTTTCAGGCTGCGCTGGTGCATCAGCATCTTCTGCAGGCTCAGAAACCACCGGTTCCGCTATTTCATCCGCTGCACCAGCAACATCCTTCAATAAGGCACTGGCCTCATCCAGTGTACGCATCACCCGCGTCACCAGTAACGGGCGCGCCATCAGCACATCGTAAGGCTGGTCACTGTCTGCTGCAGTAATCCGTGCAATCATACTCCCCTGCGGATTCAGCGCCGCAAAGTCCACCGGGGTATCATCACTGACAATCACAATCTGTGCCTGCTGCATCTCAGTGAGCTGATAATTCCGGCCCTGCGCACCACTGAACGCAATCACACGTTTAATAACAGCTTCCTCACGGGCAATAAGTTGATGCAGACAAATACCGGTTACCGATTCTGATTTAGCCATTATTATTTCCTGTTGTATTCATTTGAGTACCCAGCCATTTCTGAATTTCCTGCTCCAGTAAAACTTCCTGCACCGGCTTGGTCAGGTAACCATCCACTCCGGCCTGTGCCGCCAGTTCACGGTGCTTGCGGGTGCCGCGTGATGTCACCATAACAACCGGGATATGCTTCTTTTCCGGCCAGATACGGATAGCCTGCGTCAACTCCAGTCCATTCATGCGCGGCATTTCCAGATCACTGAGCACCAGATCGACATGGACGTCATTCATGAGTTTCAGGGCATCCATACCATCCACTGCGGTATGCACCAGATACCCCATTCCCTCCAGCATCAGGCGCATGGACTTACGGTTACTGAGCGAGTCATCCACCACCAATACTGAATAGGTTGTCATAGCACCGGACGACGGCTGGTCATCATCACTGCTTTCCCGAAGCTGCAGTGAACCATTTTCCAGCTCATAAAGCAGGCGCAGCATATCCAGCACCGGTGCCACAGAGCCATCAGCCAGAATACAGGCACCCTGCACACTATGAATAAAGTTCAGCCATGGGGCGAGGCTGCTGATCACTATATCCCGTGAAGGCAAAATCTCCTCCACATAGAAAGCGTATGGTTGCTGAGCGCTGCGCACCAGCAGCAAAGTATGTGACTGGCCTGCCTCAGGCGCTGAGCCACTCCAGTGCAACATATCAGACAGTTTCATGACCGGCAGCTGGTAGCGATCGGTTTTAATCCGCCAGCCCTGCTCATCCATAATACTTTCTTCTGCTGAAATATATAACAACTGCTCGACATTGTCAGCCGGGATTGCCAACAGATGGCCACCGGCCCTGACCACCAGTGCATGGGTGGCAATCAGCGTCTGCGGCAGATTAATGGTAATTTTCATCCCCTGCCCCGGCTCACTATCCAGTTGCAGGGTGCCCCGCAGCTGCTCAATGGAAGAGCGAACCACATCCATGCCGACACCACGACCGGATATTTCACTGACTTCATCACGGGTACTGAAACCCGGCAGTAACACCAGCCGTAAAACGGCCTGCTCGCTCAGTTCCTGATCAGCCTTAATCAGCCCGCGCTCCAAAGCCTTGGCACGGATACGCTCAATATCCATCCCCGCCCCGTCATCTTCAATAATCAGCGTGACATGGTTACCGGCCTGGGAAAAATTCAGCTTAATCGTGCCGGTTTGCGGTTTTTTAAGCTTGTTACGCTGTTCCGGCACTTCGATACCGTGGTCAATTGCATTGCGCAGCAGATGCAGCAACGGATCAGTCAGACCACGCAGAATATCGGCATCAACCTGCAAGTCCTGTCCGGTAATTTTCAGCTCAACCTGCTTACCGGTTTTGCGGCAGGTTTCCCGCACAATCCGCTCCATACGCGGCACCAGATTATTCACCGGAGTAAGCCGTAAACCCAGTACAGCCTCACTGAGCTGGCGCTGCACCCGCTGCTGCTGATACAGCTCATCTCCCAGTTTACGGATGCTGGCCTGTAGCTGCTGAGCAAGCTCACGGCTGTCTGCGGCAGCCTCTGTTAACAGACTCGCCGTACTGTACAAATCACTGTATGACTCGATTTCCAGCTCATCCGCAACCAACTTATCGTCTGCACGGCTGAGGGCAGAAGCAATGCCAGCCCCCGCTGCTTTTCCCGCCCCCGGATAACCCTGCTTTTGCTGATCAATCAGGCCGTCCAGCTCATCCAGACGCAGACGTATCTGCTCATCCTGCTGATAAAGCTGGTTGCTGAGTGCGCGGGCCTGTTGCAATACACCGGAAGTCTGGCTGGTAGAGGTAATCAATTCACCGGTCAGACGCAGCATTGACTGAATACGCGCCTCATTCGGCGCGGAAACTGAAATCCGCTTTTCGGCGCTCACCTCTGCAGGCGTCTGCCCGTCAGCCTGCTCAGCAGCGTCTTCACGCAGAAAATCCGGCAGCTCAGTTAATTTTTTTAAGTCCGGCAGTGAGACATCATCTTCATCACCCGCTTCATCCTGCAAACGGTCAACCCAGTCACCCAGAGATTGTAACAAGGAGTCGTACTCATCCGGCAAACCGGCACCACTCTGCAAGTGGTCAAACATGGACTCCAGGCAGTCTGCACTGGCCTCCAGCGTCCCCCCCAGACCTTCCGGCATATTCTTCAACGGGAAGTCCAGCAGATCCTCCAGCCGGTGGGTAAAGCTGACCAAAGGTTCCACACCGACAACACTACTTGAACCTTTTAAGGTGTGTGCCAAACGCGCCGCCTGCTTACGCTGTTCCGCACTATTCGCACCAATGGCAATCAGGCGGATCAGACGCGCCGCTTCACTGACATGCTCCGGTGTTTCCTGCATATAAGCACCCAGCAACTCCGGATGCACATCCTCACCAAAGCTCAGCGGATTTTTGTCCCCAGCATCTGCAGACACATCGCCGGCGGAGTCATCCCCCTCATGTACAGGACGCAGACTGAGCAGAAAAGACTGTAACTGTTCAGGGGCTAAAGCATCCGGCCACAGGGGATCGTTCAGTTCAGCAATCAGCATCGGCAAATGGCTGATTTCTTCAGGCTCACGGAAAGTCAGCGCAGTCATCTCCAGCCAGCCAAAATATTTCCCGGCATTCAGCAAATCCCCGGCCTGTGCTGAATGCAGGCTCCCCGCTGCCCATTCAACCAATGCTGCCACCTCGGGCAAGGCAAACATTTCAGCAGCCATCGCCAACCGGTCATATTCTTCATTGACCTGCTGAATACGCTGCGCATCCGGCAAAGAAAAATCCTGTGATGCTAACTGCAGGGCAACCTCTTCCAGCTCTTCAGCAAAAGCAAGACGTTCTTCTTCAGCTGCATTCATATTTCTCTCTCCCTAACCCCGACCGGCTGTCTGAAATGCCCATGTACCGGCAATTATTTTTCCAGTTTAAATACCCGAACAGACTGAGCCAGACGCTGACCATATTCCGCCATGTTCCGCGTCAGCCCGGTCAGGGACAGCAGTTCTTTACCGGTATTCTGTGTCGCTTCCAGAATCCGCTCCGCACGACCCTGCAATTCCTGGCTGATGGCGGCCTGATCAGCGGAGTCAGCCGCAATTTTCTCTACCGACTCAACCAGACGTGTGGTTGCTTCCAGCGTGGCATTCATCTGCTCGGCAGCCTGTTCCGCCAGTGTCGAGCCATCCACCACCTCGGAGATAGTTTCATCCATATTCACAATCGTGGTATTGGCTTCCTGCTGGATATTCCGTACCAGCACCCCGATCTGCTCGGTGGATTCACGTGAGCTTTCCGCCAGATGCTGGATTTCCTCGGCAATGACCGAGAAGCCACGCCCCGCCTCACCTGCGGCAGTAGCCTGCATATTCGCGTTCAGCGCCAGCACCGTGGTGCGCTCCGAAATAGTATTGATAATGTCCACGATGCGCGAAATTTCCTGGGAGCGCTCACCCAGGCGCTTCAGGCGCTTACCGGTTTCCTGTACGGTATTGCGCAGACCAGAAATACTGCCAAGCGTGCGTGTTACTGACTCCTGCGCACTACGGGTTGCGGTGGATGTCTGATTGGCAACCGTATCCGCCTGCTGGGCGGATGCGGCAATGGAGTCAATGCGCTGCAGAATCGCTTTCAGCTGCTGGCTACTTTCCTCAGCCTCAGTCCGTTCCAGTATGGAAAGCTTGTTAACCGCTACCGCGTGCTGATTTACCTCGGCAGAAGTCGATTCAACCAGCTCAGCCACCTCGCGTACCTGTTGCAGCGTTAAACCGGTATCTTCCGCCAGCTGGTTAATCGCATCAGCCAGCGGCCCGGTGGCATCCTCAGTCACTACGGCACGTACGGTAAGATCCTTATCACTCAGATCTGCAACGGCTTCCAGCAACGCAAACACTGAGTCATTCAGCTGTTCGTGCTCTTCATTAATCTGTTTCTGGGTAGCAATCCGCTCTTCGACCATACCGTCAAATGCATCACCTAACTCAACCAACTCATTATTACCGGCCAGATTTACCCGGGCATTCAGATCACCGGCGGATATATCACGAATCGTACCGGTCAGTTTGCCAATCTGAGTGGAAATAGAGCGGTAGATCAAAAAACCCAGCAGGGTTGCCAGCAACATCCCGACAACCGTTGCTATCGCAGCTGCAACCAGAAAATTACGGGCATCCGTTGTCGCCCTGGCAAATGCTGCATTGGTTTGCTCGAGATCACTTTCCACCTGATTATGGATTGCATCACGCGATGGCGATGTATCCGCATCCAGATCATTCAGCAGGTACAACTCCAGCGCATTACGGTCTTCCTGCTCCAGCAATGTCATCCCATTGCCCATCACCTTAACCAGCTTATCCATTTCCTGTAAGGCATTATCGAGTTCGGGGTTACCGCTCTCTCCGCTGTCAACAATCCCTTTAGCCTCTTTATAACGGGGAATGGTGGCCCCCTCAAACGCTTCACGGGCACCGGCCAGTTTTTTCCTGCCCTCCGCCCAGGTCATGCTGCCTATCGAAACCTCATGCAGCAAAATCAGATAATCGCGTTGAGTCCGGCGGATTAACTTATTCCCCGCATCAATTGCAGCGATCCGGGCACGCGCATCAAGCAGGGCCTGTTCATTTTGATTTAACGCAAATATTGAACCAATACCAATCAACAACAGTAATGCCAAAGGCACCAGTACCAATAAATAGATCCGCTGCGCCACCGACAACCGAACCAATGCTCCACCCTGGTTCTTTCTTTCACCATTCATATCACTCATTTATACCAACCCCGCCATGTGGACTCATTCATTGCAGTCCAGTTATCATTATCTAACTTTGTTATTGCCACAAAATCCGAGCCCTGGTTGTCGTCTGTAAAGTCCATTTCCAAACCACCGACCACGAATTTTTGACCGCGATATACTTTCAGCAAATTCTCACGGGTAATATTTTCCCCACTATCCGCCAATTGCTCCAGGCCATGTAATAACAACTTTCCGACGATATAGCCTTCCAGAGAAATCAGATTTAACTCACTCCCCAGTGCGCTTCGCGCCTCGCTGACTATCGGCTGGTCACTGTTCAAAGCAGGAACCACCTGACTAATCATCACCCGATCCTGCACCGAAAAGCGCTTCAGCTCTTCAAGTAGCTCACCGGCACCGGTAAAGGAGACTGCGCTATAAGTCCACGGCTCGCCTTTACTTTCCGCATAAGCAATGAACTGGCCGATAGAAGTATAACTTCCAACCGTTACCACCAGTTTACATACCGTGTCATGCGCTTTTTCCCACTGTTTCAAGGAGTCGTAACCCTCTCTGGCACGGAAGGTATTACGGACATAAACACCTACCGGGCCAATACCATTGCGCTGCGGGTTTTCGCCGCTTTTCTGCAGAATTTCATTCAGGGCAGTGGTGGCCTCCTCAACACCACTTTCATCGGCCAGCGAAGCAAGAACACCCTGAATACCGGACATACCATAGGCATCATTCTGTACATAAGCACACACTTCACCAGGCTTAACTCCTGATTCCAAAGCTTTTTTAATAACCGCTTCGGTTTCCTGGCGATAACTGGCGCGGTAATTAACGATCAGCTCCTGATCCGGGCGCAAAATACCGGAACCGGTAAAAAACCCTAATGCCGGAATATTTTTCTCTGCCAGTAATGGCAGTGCAACACTGGCAGTTGGTGTCCCCACATTTCCCATAAACAAAAACACGCCCTCATCAATCAGCTCCTGCGTTGCTGTGACGGTTTTGTCAGGCGTGTAAGAATCATTTTTACCGGCCAGCTTTAAAACCCTGCCGGCAACTGTTTTATTTTTTAATGCCGCCTGCATCCCATTGAACATAGAAGTACCCAACGCACTGGAACGCCCCTCCAGATCCAGCACTGTTCCCAGGCGTATTTCAGTATCAGTTACACCTTCTTCTGCTGCCAGGGGAGTTGAAACTATAGTAAACAGTATCAATAAACCGGCCAGAAATTTGTTAACCGGATAAATAAAACAACTGGCCTTTTCGGGGTTAGTCACACACAATCCTCCACACTCATTAATTTTATTACGGTCACTTTCAAGAGCCCGTGACTTTATCGCTTCTGGCTTCCCAATAAGGTTCTGAACAAACGACCGTGATCAGCCTCAAGATATACCTGACCGTCCATACTCCAGGTATTACGTATCCAGCCGGGCAAGCCGGGAATATGCCCGCTGTCATCAGCTGCCTTGTTTACTTCAATCTGGGCAGGAATACTGTCACTGCCTATGATGATGGGCTCGAATGAATCATGCTTGAGCCATAACAGATAAGGCTGTTTGGGACGCGGCTGGTTCAACAGCACCCGATGCATATCCAGTACCGGAAACAGCTCCCCGCGGACACCTGCCAGACCAACACACCACTGTGGCGCAAAGGGAACGGGATAAATTTTATCAAACGGCAATATCTCAGAACGAATACCACCTTCCAGTACGATATGATAATCACCGGTTCTATAGCAGAAAGCTGTCTGTCCCATACCTTGCTCGGTCTCCCGGATTGTTATTAATTATTGTAATTCAGTCTTTAAAATAGAAATGTCCGGAGGCTTTTTATCCTCCGAAACTGCAAATAACCATCCACAGCCAAATCTCTGTCTGTCACTGTTTCATGATACTGATTAGTATAAATAATAATCAATCACACCGCATCTAATGCCCGGATAATTTCTTCATCCGCATAAGGTTTCACTACGTAACCATTGGCACCCAACTTTTCTGCCCACTTTTTATCGACCGGATTGGACTTGCTGGACACCATTATTACCGGAATTTCACGGGTTGAGTCATTGCGTCTAATAGTGCGGCAGGCCTTATAGCCATCGCCGTCATCCATAATAATATCGAGAAAAATGACATCAGGCTGATGCGTCTCAGCCATGGCTGCAGCCTCATTACCTGAAGCGGCAGTGAGAACTTCGTAACCGGCAGCCTGCAAAATTTGACTCAGATGAGTACGCTCGGTCAGCGAATCATCTGCAACCAGAATAGTTTGTATAGTTTTCATAACTTTTCGGCTTTTTTAAGTTGGGGCGGAGCAATCCGGAGTCCTCGCCTCCGAACCTTGCCACTATCTATGTTTGGTCTGTGTTTAAGCAATAACAAAAAAATCGGGGTATTGATCAGCATAATTGCTGAAAGTGCTCAAACTGACTGGCTACCCACACTCAAGTAACCCGCAGACTTGTGTGATCATAGTAAACTTTAAAAAATATGCAACAAAATCAGCTAAACTGATTGGTCATTAGCTATTCAATCAGAGCGGCTGCGCAGAAACTCAATGTAGCCCTGAATCAGGGCCAGTTTTTGCTCTGCCGGTGCTTTCACTGCTCCATAGTCAGACGGCAAACGGTTCAGCAGCTGCACACCCTGCCCGATCAGAATTTCCAGCTGCTCAATATCAAATAACTGTACTGCCAGCAGAATATCCTCTTTTTCTGCAGACAATAAAGAAGCCGTCAGCTCATTCGCTTTAATCACCGATTCCGGGTTCAGCAAGTCAGCTACCAGCTGCGACTCCAGCAACTGATAATGCGCCTCCCGGGCAGCCTCCTCGTGATCCAGCTCCTGCTGTGCATGAGCATCATCACCGGCCCCCTGGCGTATCGCAACCATCAGTGTTTTGATAAGCCGGGCAATTGCCTGCTTCGAATGGGTCTGATCATCAGCCACTGCAGAAGCCGTTTCATAAGCACGATCGAGACGATCTTTAATCCCCAGTACCGTGTCACTGTCGACATTACCAGCCAGATTAGAGGTGGTGTACAACAACTCCCGAAACTCTTTCATAAAGCCGGTTAACAGCTCGTGATCCAGGCGCTGTGCTTCCAGCAAGGTGTCATCATTCAACTCAACCTGATGATTTTCAAACAGAGGATTATTTGCCTTACGTAACAGCTGACGCTCGTGTGAACCGGGGAACTCACTGGTTTGAACAATCATAGTCTGGCTCTGGCTCCTGCAAAAATGAAGGGAAGAAATATCGCATATTTTCGAGCCGGCAGAAATATCCGTCCCGACAGACGCCGGCTTCATTTTTTTATTTTTTTGATTATTCGCAAAGCCTTAAATATTAGAAAAAACTAATATTCACCCGTAAAAACAAGGGTTGCTGCACAGATACATTAGAAAATACTAATATTAACCTGTAAGTAATCCATACACTAACCAGTCTTGTTCAAATTCTACTAGCGGAGAATACCATGTTGAGACTACGACACAAACTGGGGGATCAATACTCCCCACTCTACTTTCTGTCTGCACTGGGTGCAGGCGGATTAGCGGTTACATTTTTTATGTACCTGATGTTCCTGACCCCACATCCGGGCACACCTATCCCTACCTTTGAATCCTGGATGGCTGCAATACAAGGCGGCCCACCGGTTATGCAGGGCATGATTGCCATCGCGATTACCGGCATCATCCTGTTCTCTTTGTTACATCTTAGGGTGCTGTTCTGGAATGTGCGTGAATACCGCCACTTCAAAAAAACAGAGGCATTTAAGAAACTGACCTCCGGCAATGCCGAGGTACAGCTGATGGCGATGCCACTGACGTTTGCCATGTCCATTAACGTCGGTTTCATTCTGGGTGCCTTGTTCGTACCGGGACTGTGGACAGTGGTGGAATACCTGTTCCCGCTGGCTGTACTGGCCTTTGCTATTACCGGTTATTACGCAATGGCTATTTTCATGCGCTTTCTCAGCCGCGTGCTTGTAAATGGTTCATTTGACTGTTCGCGTAATAATAACCTGAGTCAGATGCTGGCGATTTTTGCCTTCAGCATGGTTGGCGTTGGTTTTTCAGCCTCTGCGGCGATGAGCCATACTCAATTGACTTCCGGCATTGCGATGATTCTGGCAGTCATGTTCCTGACTGTTGCTGTACTGCTGGCAATTACCAAGTTTGTACTGGGCTTCAGAGCGATGTTTGAGCATGGCATTGACCGTGAAGGTGCGGTATCGCTGTGGATTATTATCCCGATCATTACTTTGGTCGGTATAGCGATCTTCCGTATCGGTATGGGCATGCATCATAATTTCGGCACCGAGATTCAGCCTATCCGTCACCTGGCGATGTTTGCCGTGTTTGGCGGAGCGCAATTGCTGTTCGGCATTCTGGGTTATATGGTGATGAAAAAGCTGGGTTATTTTCAGGACTATGTTCATGGCCAGGCCAGAAGCATTGCCTCTTATGCATTGATCTGTCCGGGTGTGGCAGCTTTTGTCATGGCCTTCTTTTTCGTCCATATCGGACTGGTCGGCAGCGGACTGGTTGAGAAGTACTCAGTTGCACATCTGATACTGCTGGCCCCGCTGTTGTTGCTACAACTGAAAACCATTCTGACCCTGTTCAGACTGAACGGAAAACTGCTAAATCGTGAAAAAGCTGGCTTAGCCAAACCTGCCACGCCAGCAATGAACGCATAAAACCCGTTCATACCACTCACAAAAAAAGTCCGGGAAGTTTTTGACTAACCGGGCTTTTTTTACTTTAACCTCTGCTGCTAACTGTCAAACTGATAGCCATGACGACGCAGATAACGCAACCATTTGAACAGAAAGCGATTCATGCGCCAGCGACATAACAGCATGCTATCGGGCTTACTCCACCAATAACCCACCCTCAGGTCACTAAAGCGGCATTTATGCGTTACCACCTCTGCCTGCAGCGCATCATGATAAATCCGCACAATCAGATCAGGCCGGGTATCAACCACTTCCCCGTGTTGATCCGCGAAGTGATAAGTCACCATCAGTGTGGTGGTATGCCGGGACTGCTCTTTGACCTCAACAGATAAGGGCAAATGATTATCTGCATACACAACCCTGCTCCCCTGCAACTTACGCAGGTTTCCCAGCAACAGACGCAGCTGCATATAATTCATCTCATACATATCCATCAGCGCCGCGAAACTCTGTGGTCGCGGAGCAACGGTATAGTGAGCCTGTACCTGTTCTTTGATTAGCATCATCTCATCATAAATATGCACTGAAAAGTTATCAAGCGCTCTGTATTCCTGTTTCAATTTGCCGCAGACTGCGCACAGCGCATATAATTATGCGACCATTAAACAGAAACAAATGATCAGCACAATTAATTAGAACTATAATGGCTCTCAGGCTAACAAAATTCATATTAACAGGCAGGAACCGCAATGGACGTTGAAATTGTTTCGTGTACACCTTTTGATGACCAGAAACCCGGAACGTCGGGACTTCGTAAAAGCGTTAAACAATTTCAGACGGAGCATTACTTACAAACCTATGTTCAGGCACTGTTTGATGCCGTACCCGGTTTAACGGGCAATACCCTGGTACTGGGCGGAGACGGGCGCTACTTTAACCGTCAGGCAATCCAGATTATTCTGCGCATGGCCGCTGCAAATGGTGTGGCAAAAGTACTGCTGGGGAAAAACGGTATATTATCTACCCCTGCCGCCTCCAACCTGATCCGTAAATATGCTGCAGCCGGTGGCATTATTTTGTCTGCCAGCCATAATCCCGGTGGCCCGGAGGGCGATTTCGGCATTAAGTTCAATGCGGCCAACGGCAGCCCGGCTGCCGAATCAGTCACCGAAGCGATTTATGCACTCTCAAAAAATATCAGCAGCTACCGGATTATGCCTATCCAGCAGATTCCGCTGGATAAGGAAGGCAGCCATCAGCTGGGGGATATGCAAATCGACGTAATTGATCCGGTGACTGATTATGCAGAACTCATGGCCTCACTATTCGACTTTGAGCAAATCCGTCAATTACTCGCCTCGCCGGATTTCAGCATGTATTTCGATGCCATGCATGCGGTAACCGGCCCGTACGCACAACGTATCCTGATTGACGAACTCGGCGCGGACAGCAAGGTTTTATTGAACGGTGAACCACTTTCCAACTTTGGCGGTGGCCATCCCGATCCCAATCAGACCCATGCCAAACAACTGGTGGCCCTGCTGAATAATGCCAGGCAGCGGGTTGAGTTTGGTGCGGCATCCGATGGTGACGGTGACCGTAATATGATTCTTGGCCACTACTTCTTCGTCAGCCCCAGTGACAGTCTGGCGGTTATGGCGGCCAATGCCCACCTGCTGCCCGGTTACAAAGACGGCATTAAAGGCGTGGCCCGCTCCATGCCCACCAGCCAGGCTGCCGATAAAGTAGCAGCCAAAATGGGTATCAACAGCTACGAAACCCCAACCGGCTGGAAGTTTTTTGGCAACCTGCTGGATGACGGAAAAATCACCTTGTGTGGTGAAGAAAGTTTTGGCTCAGGCTCAGACCATGTTCGCGAAAAGGACGGTTTGTGGGCTATTCTGTTCTGGCTTAATCTGCTGGCCGTTAAACAGGATTCAGTGGAAAACATCGTCCGCCGCCACTGGGCAGAATATGGCCGTAATTATTATTCACGGCATGATTACGAAGCCATCCCGACGACAGTGGCCAACACCATTATCGAAAGCATCCGCAACCAGCTCAGCACTTTACCGGGTCAGACCCTGCACGGCAGAACGGTACGCGATGCCAATGACTTTACCTATACCGATCCTGTTGACGGCTCAGTAAGCAGTAACCAGGGGTTACGCATTTTATTTGAGGATGATGCACGCATCGTATTCCGCTTATCCGGCACCGGCACCCAGGGCGCAACCCTGCGCATCTATCTGGAACACTATGAAGCTGATGTAAATAATCACGATCAGGATGTGCAGGAAATATTAGCCGACCTGATTCAGATTGCCGATGAACTCAGCAAAGTAAAAGGCCTGACCGGCATGGAACAGCCAACACTGATTACATAAACACACAGCAACAAAAGGGTATAACCTAACCGGCCTGCACAACACAGAGGCTGGTTAGTGAATTTGCTGCTCCGCCAGATATTCCCGGACTGCAGCCTTATCGCCACGAAAAACCAGACGGGATAGCTTTTTGCTGATCTGGTAGTCATACATCGGGTCATAATAGTCAAACAGAATGAACTCAACCCATTGCCGGTGCAGCTCTGTCTCACCGCTGTATTGCTGGACGGCCAGTGCTGACTCCATCATTTGCTTGACCGTTTCATAACGCACGCCACCCAAGCGTCGCCTGATTTTCTCCAGACTGTTCAGAATGTATTGACCAAAGTGCCGAAACCCGCGCTCAGCATCACCCTGCTGCTGAGTGAAAGCAGCCACCATATCCACCACATATTCCTGGTAACTGATCTCAGCACGCTCCTCACTGCTGACTTCCAGCATCACCAGCGGTGCTTCTTTCAGCTGATTAAATAACGTTTTCGGCACATGCACCGAACCGATATTGACGCTTTCATCCTCAAATAACAGTCGCCGGTGACCCGCTGCCACCTGTTGTAATAAGCGGATAGCCAGCCTGTTCTCAAAATCTATTTGGGTTGGCTGGGGAGTGGTTTGCGGACCGAAGGCAGAACCCCGGTGATTGGCCAGCTCCTCCAGATCAATTTGCTGCTGTAATGTTTTCAACAGCCGTGTCTTACCTGAGCCGGTACGCCCGCTGAGAATTTGCGCCTGACACTGCCCCGGCAGCACTTCCAGCTGTTCCAGCAGATAACGGCGTAATGCCTTATAGCCACCTTTAACCCTTGGATAGCGAATACCGGTTTGCTCATAAATCCACTGCTGGGTGATACGTGAGCGCAGCCCGCCCCGGAAGCAGTACAGCACCCCGTCAGGATGATCACGGACAAACTGTTCCCACTGTCTGAGCCGCTGCGCTTTAACCTCACCACTGACCAGTTCCATGCCCAGCTCAATGGCAGCATCCTGCCCGGAATGTTTATAGCAGGTTCCGACAGCCTTGCGCTCCTCATCCGTCATCAGTGGCAGATTTACCGCCGTCGGAAAAGCTCCTTCAGCAAACTCAACCGGAGCACGGGTATCCAGTAAAGCGACGCCCGACACAAACAGACCATGCAGGTCATCCACCAGCGGTAAAACAGATGAATCACTCCGCAGATAATCCGGTAATTGTGCCATCAGATAAGCCCAATCAGCTCAATGACGAACTGACCCTGTTAAAAGAAAACGCACAGCATAACATGATTATATCGCTCTGCTCATACCCCGCGCAGCTTTAAACGCCGGCACCACGCACGATGGTAAGCAAGGTATCCCACAGTATTTTCAGATCCAGTTTCCAGCTACGGTTTTTAATATAGTAAAGGTCATAACGGTGTTTTTGCCGGGCATCCTCAACAGAGGCGCCATAGGTAAACATCACCTGTGCCAGACCGGTAATCCCCGGCTTAACCAAATGCCGGAAGCGGTAGAAGGGGATTTGCTGCTCCAGCTGACGAATAAACACCTCCCGCTCGGGACGCGGACCAATGATAGACATATCGCCACGCAGGACATTCCACAATTGCGGGATTTCATCAAGACGCGTTTTGCGCAGCCAGCGTCCGGCCCGCGTAATACGTTCATCATTATGCTCCGCCCAGCACGCTCCATGACGCTCGGCATCCGGATACATTGAGCGGAATTTCACAATCCTGAACTCACGATTATATAAACCGGTGCGTTTCTGCAAAAAGAAAACCGGGTCTCCGGAGTCCAGCCTGATCCAGGCCGCCACTAACAACCCCGGAATAAGAAACAGCACCAGCCCGGCCAGTGCAGCCGCAATATCAAAAACACGGCGTACATACTGTTGATAACGCCCTGATCCGGAAAAATTAATATCCATCTGCAAAAGGTTTTCAGGCCCGAGCAAATCAATCTCGATCTGCCCGAAATGCGCCTCAAAATAAGCCAGCAAAGCCTCAACCTTTGCCCCGGCCATTCTTGCATTGTCCAGGATCAGCCGCTGCAAACCACTCAGCTGAGCATATTTGAAATAACAGACCTGATGATCGGCAGACCAATGGTTAAGCTGATAATCATTAATCCGGAACATCACCCCGGTTTTGCTCATAATAGCCTGCAAACACTTCACATCCTGCAACGGTGCAAAAATATAGACCGGCTGATTATTCAACACCTGAACTCCCTGACTCCTGTCCAAAACAAACACTTCCGTATTGGTTTGATTTGAATGGAAAAGGGTTAGGCTCACCACTACGGCCTATGCAGTCGTAAGCATTTATCAGATAAGCCGTCAACCCGGACTGAACCTGTTTTCCGGATGCCCTGCCACCACGCTCAGCCCGTTTTTTATACCACCACTCATATTGCTTATCGCCGGATGACACACAGCAATGCTAATTTGAGACCTGTTCTAAACAACCACACAGAAAATTATGAGCAACGCGGTCATTTTATCGGTCTACTACAAACACAAGCAGGGCGGTTTCACTAAGCGCCTGTACCGTGCTTACAAAGCGATCGCGGGATCAGGACGCAAACTCATTTATATCGCCACCGAAAAACTGCCGGTAGACCACGAAAATATCCAACCGGTGATTATCAACATGCGTAGCAGGGAAAACAGCCCGTTTTACTGGCCGGAGTTCTATTTGCGTGCCGTGCTGACAATGCGCCGGCTTACCCGGCAGTACGATGTTTCCACCCATTTCGTATTCTCATTTTTTTATGCCAGCCTATCGATTCTTGCTGCTACAGGCCTGCCGGTACGGACGATTACCCTGATCCGCGGGGATGATGCCTTCGATGCCAACTTCAAAAAATTTGCCGGTTTACGCCGCTCTGCGCACAGAATGCTCGAATATATCGGCGTGCGGGGTTCCTCAGCCGTGGTTGCTACCAGCCAATCAATGCAGCGCGCCATCAGTGAACGCACCGGATCAGATAAAATCAGCACACTATCCAATGACATCACCACACAAGCGCTGGATGTTCAGAGCTACCAGCAGCCAGAGACTTTGCGCATTGCTACCTTATCAGTCATTAATGAACGCAAAAACCTGCGTCTGGCCATTGAGGCGCTGGCTGAGCTCAGACAACTACCCTGGGAATATTTAATTATCGGCCCGGATACCAGCAATAAAAATCTTGCTGAAGAGCTAAAGCAACTCACAAAAAAACTGGGCATTGCAGAGCGGGTAAAATTTCTGGGCTGGCGGGATGATACGGCAAGCCTGCTGAAGGACTGTCACCTGTTTCTGTTCCCGACCCTAATGGAAGGTTCGCCCAATGCACTTATGGAAGCAATGGGCTACGGTCTGCCCTGCCTCGCCAGCCGCATACCGGAAGTTACCGAGGTATTGCAGAATGAAAGCCTGCACTTTGACCCGAACTCCAAACGGGAGCTGACTGAAAAACTCCGCCAGTTTATGACAGACGCTCAATACGTTCAGCAGGTTAAAGAAAAAACAGCAGCTGACCGCAAACGCTATGTTTTTGACTGGGACAACCGTATTGTTCAACTACTAAACACTCCTGAATACGCCTGAAACGGCCGGGCAGAAAATGAATCAAAAATATTCTTACTCTGTCATCATGCGCTTATTCGCTATTGCGATCAGCTCTGTCGGCACCCTGTTTTTACTACCTCTGATTCTGAAAACCCTGGGAGAATATAACTTCGGCATTTGGGGTATGGTCTCCTCAATTACCGGCTACCTGCTGTTACTGGACTTTGGTATTGCATTGGCCTGCACCCGCTACCTTTCCATGCAATCCGAAAACAGGGAAAAGTGGACTGACATTATCAGCAATGCCCTGCTACTGTCTTTTATTATTGCTGCCATTCTGCTACTCGCGGCAATCACGACTTTTAGTTTTGCAAAAAGCGGGGTTATTCCTGAACAACACCAGCTGCTCAGTATTATTATTGGCATAACGATTGTTGAAGTAGCCGTTTCAATTCCGTTACGCATGTACATGAGTATTTTGCGTACAGAAGTACGTTACTTTGACATCGGATTATTTGAAGTCATCAGAGTGTGCCTGCGTATCGGAGGCATTGCCCTGGGCCTGTATCTCGGAGGTGGACTGATTGACATCATACTCATCGGTTCAGCCGCCAACCTGATATTTTTTATATTACCGTTAATTAACACAATAAAACGTCATAAAACCTTATTCTTTAATAAATCAGCATTTAAAAAAGCAACGTTTTCCGAATTATTGGTTTTTAGCAAATCAACTGCCATATCACAAACAGCCGAGTTTCTTAAATTCAGAACAGACAGTGTACTCATTGCAGTCGTACTAGGCATCACTGCATCAGCCCACTACACAATTATTGTTTTCATAGTCATGATGCTAACTCAGATCTTAATGCGCTTCATGAGCTATTGGGATACTATTATCATAAGCCATATCGGTAAAAACGATATAGACCAGGCCAATAAAAAATTACTTACCGCACTGGAAACAGGCATAGCCATTTCAGCCATAGCTTTAGCAAATACTGTAATTTTCGGTGATACTTTTCTAAGAACCTGGGTAGGTGATGAGTACACCTTTCTTCATAACCCACTGATTATACTTACGCTAATTTTGCCCGGCATTTCTTGTCAGATGGCAACAACGCCTTACTTCAACGCTGTTGGCAGGCAAAGACTAAATGCAAATATAGATATGGGAGAAGTCTTTCTTAAGCTACTATTGATAGTTCCTATGTCAGCCATATTCGGACTAACCGGCTTCATCTATAGCAGCATCATCTCTGCTATTATTTTTAGCATAGGGATAAGGCTATATTTTCTAAACGAAGAAACCAGCTCATCAAAAATATTTATTTATAAGAAATTTTTAACTCTGGCATCAAAATATACTATTTTAACCATGCTAATATTAATTTCATATAAAATAGCATTATCAATTATTCCGGATAGGTCGCATGTTCAGGCACTGATGTGCGCGACACAAATGGCAGCAATATGCATAATAAGCTACAAAATATTGTTTTTAAAAAAAATTACTAAAAGAAAGAATGCAAAAGACCCTAGTCACAGCCAGACATAGCCTCAGCTTAGCCGGTTAAAATTTCACTTATCGACGCTCATATCCCGTTAGTCCAGCCGGACACTGAATAGTTTAAATCTATCAGTAACAATAGATTCAAACTATTGTGAGGCACTGAAATGAAAATTGCATTTATTGCGATCAAAGGAATTGACATCATTGGCGGGATTGAGACCTATACAGTAGAACTGGGTAAGCGGCTTGTAAGTGCAGGGCATGAAGTTATTGTTTATTGCATCAGGACAAAACAACACCCCAGGCCTTTCTACCACAAAGGAATACTTTTCTACCCATTACCTACAATCCGCCATAAATATTTTGAAAAAATTGTTCTTGTATTTATAGCAAGCCTGCATCAGTTCAAAATACCGAATATTGATATAGTGCATTATCATGCGGTAGGACCGAGTATATTTTCGTTTATTCCAAGGTTATTGGGACGTCATACAATCTTTCAAAGTCATGGACATGAATGGGAAAGAAGTTCGTGGAATTTTATTGCAAAAACATTCTTTCACATTGCAGAGAAACTAACATTTATTTTTGCCAATGATTCAAGTGCCGTTTCCAAAAATCTTAAAAACTATTATGAGAAAAAGTATCACAAAACGGTTACATATATACCTTCAGGCATAACACCAAGAAATGCTTTAACTGCACAAAAGATTTTGCGTCATAATATAAAAAGTAATGAATACTTTTTATATGTAGGCAGACTTTCTGCAGAAAAAAACATTGAAGAGTTAATCACTGCATATCAAAATTTGAAAAATAGTCAAATCAAACTGGTCATTGTCGGCAAAGAAAGACCCGAAGATGCTGAATATGTTGAGCGGTTGAAAAAATTATCTGCTAATAACCCAAACATCCTCTTTGTCGGCCCGGCTTATGATGACGAGTTGATTGAATGGTACAGTAACGCTCTGGCCTATATCCTGCCATCGAAAATAGAAGGACTCCCGATTACTCTGTTAGAAGCCATGAGCTTTTCGTGCTGTTGTATCGCCAGTGACATTCCTGCTAACCAGGAAGCACTGGATGCCAAAGGATTAACCTACCCGCTGGGAAATCCCCTGGCATTACAGCAGCAACTGGAGTTTGTGATGAATCACTCAACAACAAGGCATGCAATCGGTAAAAAATTACTGGCACATGTGTATGAGAATTACACCTGGTCATCTATCTCGGAAGCATTCATTAAACTTTACAGCAATAACCTGTCTATCAAGTACAAAGGCACTACTGCTTAAGCACGGTTGGAAATTAAGATGAATAATCACTCTAATATTACAGATCTGGATATTATGGTTTCAGGCAACTCAGGTCAGCTGATAAAACAGGCTCCGGTCACAGCTTTTGTGCATGAAACCAACCATGTAAGTATCCCATCTTCTTCTATGCAGGATTATTGGACAGCATGGAAACGTGGCCTGAGATATATTCTGCCAGCCATAGCTGTTTTTTCATCTCTGATGCTGGCTGTTGCTTTACTGACCAATAATACCTACACCTCAAAATCATCAATTAAAATTGAGACTGATCATACCCGTATTCTGGAGTATGCCCTGGATACATCCCGTCCACCCTCTTATATTAATGATGATGTTTTTTACAACACACAATATAAATTGCTGCGAAACCGCGATCTCGCCAGAAAAGTTATCGATGATCTTGCTATTGAAAAGTATCTTCTGGAAGAAAAGAGATTTGCAGCGCCCGTTTATCTGGTTACTGACAAGCTGAAAGAGCTGGCTGAACAGGTTAAGTCTTTACTGCCCGGAAGCGATAAGTCTGAAAAGCCACAGGACCGTATCACTGCCGAGGAAATTTTCTTTAAAAATCTGACTATTAGCCCTGTACGGCGCTCAAGAGTCATTGACCTGCACTACACGTCTCAGGATCCGGAGCTCTCCAGAGAAATTCTTGCTGAGTACATTAAGACATTCATTCACCTGCGACACAAAGACAAAATCAAGTACTCAGAAGAGGCAAAAAAATACCTGGAAGAACAGCTGGCTGAATCCCGTGAAAAAATGCAGGAAGCAGAACAAAAACTAATTACTTATGCACGCAACAATAAAATTGTTGATACCAAAGCAGATGTTTCCACTATTGCAAATAACATTACTCTGCTCAATGAAGCCTATATTAAGGCAAAAAGTCGACGTATTGATGCAGAAAGCCAGTATCAAAACAAGCGTGACATCAGCACTCTGTTAAATGCCGAATCGGATCCATTAATCCAGGCCAAAAAACAAGAGTTAAGTTCATTGCAGGCCGAGTACCGTGCCAAGCAAAGCCTGTTCAAACCAGCCTATCCGGAAATGCAGGAGCTCAAGCGTCAGATTGATCAGCTTAGCAGCTACATAAACTCAGAGTCCCGTAATATCAGCAGCAACACATCACAAAATATGAAGGCCAATTATATAGCCACTTTAAACGAGGAGCAGAAACTAAAAGGTGAAATCAATAAGCTTGAAAATGACTTATTAAAATTTTATGAAAACAGTATTGGCTATACCAGCCTGAAACGTGATGTTGACTCTTCCAGAAATCTTTATGATGGCCTGTTGCAACGCCTGAAAGAAATTGATGTTATCGGCCCGGTGCCAGGTGACAATGTGACTATTGTTGATTCAGCAGAGCTACCTCCCAGAAAAGATGGTCTGTCTTACAGTAAATATCTGCTGCTGGGCGCTTTCTTAGGTTTTGTGCTCTACAGCCTGATCATTCTTCTTAAAGAGTTATTTTTTCCTAAAATCAGAAATGAAAAAGGTTTGAAAAGCCTCTCCGGGAAATATCCGGTACTCACCTCAATACCAGAAATCAGGAAAGGCTGGTTCGGGCAAAACAATTTATCTACCGCAGATGCCCTGCACCCTAAAACAGCCGAGGCATTACGTTACCTGCGCACAACATTGCAGTTAAGTACCCACACAGATAAAATTCCACAAACACTGCATATCACCAGCCCCAACGCAGGTGATGGCAAAAGCACCATTGCTCTGTTTCTTGCCACATCACTGGCCAACTCAGGTAAGCGGGTACTGGTGATCGATAGTGACCTGCGCAAGCCAAGTATCCACAAAAAACTTGGCCTGGATAACACCCAGGGCCTGACTAATTACATCTATCACGATGAGCTGAAAGCCCATAAATGTACACTGAAAAACTCATCGGTTTTCTTTACTACCCTTACCGCAGGCCCGGCTGTTGTTGATCCTGTTGATACTTTAAATACTGCACAGTTCGCAAAGATACTTGAGACCAGTAAAAGAATTTTTGATCATATTATTATTGATAGTCCGCCGGTATTGGGGATGGCTGATGCAGTGGTTCTGAGTAAACAAGCAGATAGTACCCTGTTGATAGTCTCAAATAACATCACCAGAAAGCATGATGCTCTGCTTGCAATGAAACAGCTTGAGCAGGGCAAAGGAAGTATAGCAGGCTTGATTTGTAATAAAACTGATCATAGTTTTTCAAAAAATTATTACAACACCAAGTATACTGACCGGCGCGAACTCATTGCACTTCCTGCTTAAAGAAGTCAATGGGCCTCTGTCTCTGACTTTTCAAAACCCCATAAAAAAACCCTTGTATGTAATAACATACAAGGGTTTTACCATCTCATTAAATAAGCCTGAGAGTATTCGTGGTGGGCCCAGCAAGACTCGAACTTGCGACCAAGGGATTATGAGTAATACGGGTTACGATAATATGCTGTTACATGGTTTTATATTTTAGCAAAAATATCATACAAAACAATAATTTAGTTTTATATGTAGTAATATAAGCTTGCATGTATTTATAATAAAAATGCTTACATAGCACTTACATTGATAACTACTACAGGATAAAGCTATGACCACCAACAAGCTCAACCTTACCAATACCAAAGCATACAGCTTACCTGTCCCCGATACCGGCCAGGCGTTTTACTGGGACGCTAAGCAGGCAGGGTTAGGACTGCGCATAACCTCAGCAGGCGCAAGAAGCTGGATTGCTCAAGGGTACGTAAACGGCAAATCGAAACGCTTTACACTGGGTTTACTGGATGACTTGGATTACAAAGAGGCGCGGGAGGAAGCGGGCAAGGTGCGCGGGCAGATGCGTAAAGGTATAAACCCGTTAACTGAAAAGCGTAAGCGCAACAAAGCCAGCGAAGCCGAAACGGTAACACTGCGCGAAATTATGGAGGAGTACATTAAGCATAAAACGCTTCGGCCAGCTACCAAACGGGACATTATCAGAGTCGTTGAAAATGACTTTACAAAATGGGCTGACAAACCCATTGCCAATATTACCCGTGATGCAGTAGCCAAGCGCTTTAGGGAACTATCAAAAGCAAGCCCTACCCGCGCAAACCTAGCCTTTAGAAACTTACGCGCCTTAATAAATTCTGCAAGGGAAAAGTATTGTACTGCTGATGGTATTTACACCATTTTTCCATTGAACCCTGTAACACAAGCATTCAAATTAGCTGACACAAACTGGAACCCCGAAACAAAGCGTAGAACACGCATACCCGAAGACAAAATAGGCGAAGTGTGGTTAATACTTGAACAGCACGCCAACAGTGACCACAACAGGGCTTCAACTTGTATTAGTGCCGACTTGATAGCATTTATGCTTTTAACTGGTTGCCGTATAGGTGAAGCTAATCAACTAACATGGGACAGGGTTGATCTGGATAGTACCCTACCCTCGTTTCACCTTGCAGTAACAAAAAACCATAACCCGATAACCCTACCGATTAACGACGCACTGCACAGCGTATTAACCCGCCGCTACGAAGCACGGGTAAACGATAACCCTTATGTGTTCCCTGCTGTACGCGGCAAGTGTGGTTACATGAAAGACCCGCGCGCTATGATGCAGCACGTTGCAGAGGTTTCGGGCTGCAAGGTAACACCGCATGACCTGCGGCGCACATTTGAGGATATAGCAACAAAGGTAGGGGTAGACTCGGACAGGCGACGTATCTTACTTAACCACATTACTGGCGATGTGCATTCAGCCCATTATGCTAATAACTTAGAACTGAATGTGTTAATGCCCGAAGCTCAGAAAATAAGCAATTGGATCGTTTGTCAGGCTAATATGACCATTAGTTAATTTAAACATTCAATTGCATTTATACCTAATTAAATGTAATTTATACTGTGCAAGGGGTTTAATGCCCTTTGCTTCAGCTCGAAATGCCAAGTGAGCTATTAACAAAACCACGGCATAAAAGAACTGGAGCAGTATTATGACCAAGCTTCTAAACACCGCCCAAGCTGCCGAATATCTCGGTATCAAATATAACACCCTTAATCAATGGCGCTATCTAAAGCGTGGCCCCCGCTTTTCTAAAGTTGGTGCTGCCGTCCGTTATTCCATAAATGATCTCGAAAACTATTTAGAGCAAAACACCCGTACCTCCACCACCCGGCAAGGCCTCCGAACTTATTAAAGCACTGTATATACAATACCATGTGCATCCGTGATTTATTAGAAGTATTTCAATGCTTTGGGATGCACATCTTAAATTGTGTAATTAAGGTGTATTTCAAAAAAAAAGCCCACTGGGTAAAGTGGGCTTTAAGGAGGGGCTTTGCAATCTGTGGAGATTAACAATTGAAGAACCCAAACTATTAAAAAGGTAAACTATATGGTAACAATTATCCCAGCTTATTACAAGTTATTTAAAATCCCACACAAGCCGCTTTTAAATAGCGCTGTAAGCGTTTTTACTGCTTACCTATACCATTACCCTACCCAATACCGAAACGCAGCTTACAGCGTGTTTAGCTGCGCACAAACAACCTTTACTTTAACCACATGTGGAGATTAATAAATGAACACAATTGAATCATCAAACACTTATGACGCTATAGTTTCCGACTCACGTAAAATTATAGATGAGAAATTTGAACTCACCATTCAAATTACTAACGGAAAGTATAAAGGCCAAAGATTGCAGGATTTATTAGATGTATGCAACGATGATGCAAAGCTTGAAGCTATATGTAGTTCTGCAAATATAGTTAAAACAAAAGACATTTCTAACTTACACAATAAGCCCATACAGGTTGAAATAGGGGAACACGACGTAATAAAAGGATATTGCAAAAACGGTAAAAAGATCGAGAAACCTAAATATTGGCAAGAACCACCAAAACCTTGGAAAAATACTGTAGAGCCCAAGCTTTTATCTCCAAGCAACCTAACCCTAGCAAACTTGCAACCGACATTAAATACCCCGCTTAGTTTCCCTCCAGGCTTTGTTGGAGCACTTGCAGAGGCAATTTACCACATGGCGGAAAGACCCGTGCTTGAAGTTGCAATAGCAGGCGCACTGGGATTAATGGCGGGCGTGTGTGGTAAAGCTTGGGCTACGCTTGATAACCCTACAGGCCTTAACCTTTATCTGGTGCTATTAGCCCGAAGCGCCATTGGTAAAGAGGCCATGCACACAGGCATTAAATACATCATGGATAATACAGATGACCCGTATACACCGTTAAACGACTTTGTAACTTATAATAGCCCTGCTAGTGCACAAGGTTTGCAAAAAATGTTAGAAGACAAGCATTCCGTATTAAATGGTTTTTCTGAATTTGGGCATTTGCTTGACTCGATGGTTTCAAATAATGCAAATAGCCATATGAAAGCAATCGTAGGCTTAATGCTAAGGCTATACGCACAGTCCGGCCCGAATGATAAAACAGGCGGGTTAATGTATTCGGATGCAGAAAAAAACACTAAAGGCGGCAATTATGCATATAGCCTATTAGGAGAAACTACGCCCCATAAATTTAATAACTGTGTTACGCCGGAAGTTATGGCAGAGGGGTTAATGTCCCGATTTACTGTTATTGAATATATAGGGGAAAGGCCAAAGCGGAATAAAAATCGAACCACACCCAGTAAAGAATTACTAGACCATTTCTTTAAGTTAAAAAATATCGCTTATCAGCAACAGTTAAACTCACCGCATAAGCAAGTAAACTATGACTTAGACGGCAAGTCCCTTTTAGATGATTTCTCTGATGAATGTGACGACTTTATTAATAAAGCGGGCCATGACGAATCCTTACGGCAAACTTGGAACCGTGCTCATTTAACTGCCTTAAAAATTGCCTGTTTACTAGCTATCGGCGATAACCCAGAAAACCCTGTTTTAACCACAGTGCATGCTGAATGGGCAATCAACTTAGTTAAACGTAATGTCCAAATATTTGTAAATAAATTGAGCAATGGGGATATAGGGGAGCCTGACGATGAGGTAAGAGAAAAGAAAATTAGGGAGGTGTGCCAAAAATACTTTATTAACAGAACAATTAATGACAAGGAATATCCTGATTTGGTGAATAAGGGTGTTATAAGGAGGCGCGTATTAACATCAAACACTTCAAGAATAAAAGCATTTAAAAGCCATAAACTAGGGGCAGCAAAAGCACTTGATCTACACATCGGTTATTTAATAAAAGAAGGGCAGCTTACAAGAATTAGTGATGCAGACAGAATAGATAAGTATGGGGTTGCAGGAGGGGAACTTTATATGCTAACCAGCGAATGGATTGACCAATAAAACCTTAACCACAGCTTAATTGCAGTGGGTGTGCAGTAAAATTTGCAGCACATCTGCTACAGGTAAAAAGCTAATAAAAACAATAATATAGTGTATGTGTGTAGTAGTGTAGTATGTGTAGTAGGTATACCCCTATTTTATTTTTATGGGTTTTGGGGGTATTTATATACCCCTGTACTACACCCACTACACATACTATTCCCTTTAAAAACAATAACTTATGCTAACTACACCTTACTGCACACCTACTACAATTAAGGTAACGTTAAGGTTGCAGCTTAAAAACATAGCAAAAACACCCTATTTACCAAAAGAAAGGAATATAACGGGCACCTGCACAGTCTGCCCTTACACTGTGGTTAAAAGCTCATTAACGATAGCCCCATAAACCCGCCCCTGCAATAAGCTAACCCCCTGCTACCTACCCAGCAGCAAAGCCCCATAGCAAACCCCACTTGCCTGCACCCTGCGAGCGTGTAAGCTGCTGTAACCGGTTTACCTATACCCAACTACCCCCAAACCCTTTTAAGCGCTTACAGCGCATTTAAACGCGTTGCAGCACTACCCCCGTTTTTAGTAGTGCGCTTGAATAAAAGCACCTAATAAACTGCCCATTGTGCGCTTGAATATAATGTGGTCAACTCTTTAATTATTGCATAAGCTATTGATATAAAAATAAATTTGGTGATGTTTTATTGTTTGGTGTATTGTTAAGTAATGTTAATGTACTTGTTTTTAATTAATAGGTGAGTTTAAAACAAATGGAAATCAATAATAACGTGTCGCCGACACTGCACCCCGTGAATATAACTTCATTAAAAGGTTATGCCGCACACGAGCCCCATCTGAACTATATAACGAATAGCTTTGAAAAGGCTTATGATGCTGTGGTTAAAGTAAGGGATGCCCGTAATAAGCTATCGCTGGACACTACCCGTACAAAACAGGCGCAGGTATTACATGCCGCCGATTTAGCTGAAAAGCACCTTACCCAACTGCACAAAATGTTTGAGGTTAATTGGAGCAGGCTGAATACCAATATTAGCAGCATTGAAAAAGGCGTTAACTGAGCCGGTGCGGGAGTATGCGGGTATGGGTGTTGTCTCATCTGAAATACGCTCACACTTTAAGGCAATGGATGCAAGCGAAAGGCGCAAAGCTTTTAACAAGGCATTAGCTGCTAATGATGAAAGGACGCTTAAAAGCGTACTGGGTGCACCCGCTTATTTATCCGGCTTAGCGGATGAAGAGCACGAATATTTAACCCGCCAATACCATGAGCAAACTAACCCTGAGCAATCAGAGCGCTTGGAATTGATGAAGCAGGTTAAAGCTAAAATGGAAGCGGTACAGCCGGTTATAGTTGCAGAGATGCACAAAGCCTTAGGTGCTAATGCTGCTGAAATTAGCCAGCTACGTGCACGGGCTGCGGCTGCCGAAGCAGCTATCAAGTTTGAATAAATAAACCAAATTTACTTATTGTTTTAGCAAAGGTGAGATCAATGCCAAACCCTGCATGGAAAAAAGGAATGCAAAGCCCGAATCCAAAGGGGCGACCGAAGGGTCAAAGTCCTACACAAAACCGATTAGCAGACATGCTAAAAGACAAGGCGGACGATGTTGTACAAACTGTGGTTAATGCAGCATTAGCGGGTGATATGCAAGCCGCTAACATCGTTGTCAGCCGTATTATACCCCCATTAAAAAGCGAAGCGCAGAAAGTAACCTTTCAATTCGATGCGTCCCAGCCTTTATCAAAACAGGTTGAACAAGTATTGCAAGCTATTAGTGAAGGCAAGGTAGCACCGGATGGCGGTAAGCAGCTTATCGAACTTATCGGTTCGCTGGGTACTATTCGGCAAATGGATGAATATGAAGCGCGTTTAAAAGCGTTGGAGGCAAAGAATGATATACCCGTATAAAGCACCCCGTATTACACCAGCGCATAAGCTGCCCCCGCCGGAAGGGACAGACCCGCTTTACCTGCAAACGCTAATTAATAAAGCGGCTGCTTTATATGTTGCAGCGGATGAGGATGTACGGCTGGATTACTTCATTTACATGCAAACCGTTAAAAAACGACGGGCGAGGGCTTTGGCAAATGTTTGATCAACCTGCAGCACTTATACCGCCTGCTTGCTTAATACCTACGGCAGGTATGAAACGTTTAAAAGCGGAAGACCTTAATATTTACTTGCGTTACAACCCCGAGCTTAAAGACAAGCTACGTTTAACCACACTGTACGAAGATTTCGGGCAGCTTCACTGGCCTTATGGCAGGGGTACTGAAACGGTGCCGTACCTGTTTATCCAGAACCAGTGTGGTGAGGTGTGGTTAACACTTGCCAACCCACATACAAACCGGCTGGTATTAAAAGCCTATTTAGACCCCAATGTAAAAGCGGAGGTTATTTTGTGCAGGGTGCCTGAGCATGTGGTTAAGCGCAATTATAACCCATGGTTTAACCGTATGGCAGCACTGATATTTTTAGGGGAACGGCACCCTAACCCCATTGTGCAAACACACATTGTTGATTATGTCGTTAAGCAGTTTATGGGTAGCAGGCAATGCGGCGAATACCTGCAGCTACACTAAAGCGGATTGAAGCGCTGGAACGTATGCACAGCACCGGAAACCGCCCCGTGCTTATGGTACCCCCCTTAACCACAGTGGAGCAGTGGGCTGACATAGCTGCACCTGCACAGCGAGCACTTGTAATAGCAACACGCGACCAAACTAAGCCCGATTACAGCGGCTTAGCAGCGCTACAGCTGACCGCACAGCGTTAACCCGTGCTTTCCATAGTAGGGTAGCGGTACAGCTTGCACGCGCTTACAGCTGCACTGCATAGCACTGCTAAGTGTGGTTAAACTCCCCCAAAATAAAAGCCCCAAACCTTTGCAGGTAAGGGGCTTTGTATTGGTGGGTCTAGTAGGGCTTGAACCTACGACCAATCGATTATGAGTCGACTGCTCTGACCAACTGAGCTATAGACCCGAAACTTAAATTTTACTTACATAGCAAGTACATGGGCTGCACTATGCTATGTAATTATTTCTGTAAGTAACTGTATTTATTACAGTTACTTACAGCTACAACCTATTGAAACACATTATTATGAGTCCCCTGCTCTAACCAACTGAGCTATAGGCCCGTAAACTTCTTAAAACCCGCATTAAAAATGCAATCGTTAACACTTTTAGGATGTTGGCGATGTCGGTGGAATATCGTTAGCATCCAGGAAGCTGCGTAGCATATCTGAACGGCTCGGATGACGCAATTTTCTTAACGCCTTCGCTTCAATCTGGCGAATTCGTTCACGGGTCACATCAAATTGTTTGCCCACTTCTTCCAATGTATGGTCAGTATTCATATCAATACCAAAACGCATACGCAACACTTTAGACTCACGCCCGGTCAGGCTTGACAATACATCACGTGTCACCTCTGACAGGCTGTTGGTGGTCGCAGAATCCAACGGCGACATAATATTACCGTCTTCAATGAAGTCTCCCAAATGTGAATCTTCATCATCACCGATCGGGGTTTCCATTGAGATAGGCTCCTTGGCAATTTTCAGCACCTTGCGGATTTTATCCTCCGGCATCTCCATCGCCTCAGCCAGCTCTTCCGGCGTTGCCTCACGCCCCATTTCCTGCAGCAGTTTACGGGAAATACGGTTCAGCTTATTAATCGTCTCAATCATGTGAACCGGGATACGAATAGTACGTGCCTGATCAGCAATTGAGCGGGTAATTGCCTGACGAATCCACCAGGTTGCATAAGTAGAGAACTTATATCCACGACGGTATTCGAATTTATCCACCGCCTTCATCAGGCCGATATTACCCTCCTGAATCAGGTCAAGGAACTGCAGCCCACGGTTGGTATATTTCTTGGCAATGGAAATAACCAGACGCAGATTCGCCTCTACCATTTCTTTCTTGGCACGACGCGCCTTAGCCTCACCCACTGACATATGGCGGTTGATTTCTTTAATCTGGGCAATAGTCAGGCTGGACTCTGCTTCAATATCCGCCAGTAACTTCTGGCGTTCCAATACACTTTGCTGTACCGCCTGCAACTTCTCTGCTTCAGCCGGATGATCAGCACAATACTTTGGAAGCCACTGCTGATCAGTTTCATTCTGCGGAAAACTCTCCACAAAAACCTGTCGGGACATACCGCCATGCTGAACACACAGCTTCATGATTTTACGTTCATAAGAACGGATACGATTGACAATATCATTCAGCTGGGCAGTCAAACGGTCAATAACCGGTTGTGCCAGACGAATCTCCATGAATTTGTCAGCCATCTCGTCGCGGGCCTGAGTATAAGACTTTTCATCCCCGCTTTCAGAAGCCTTGGCTGCAATCTCGTACAGAGCACGCAAAGCAGCAAATTTTTCAACCGCTTCTTCCGGATCAGGCCCGGTATCTACCGGCTCATCCTCTTCCTCATCGTCGTCGTCAGCGTCACTGTCATCGTCAGCAGCTGAAAGATCTTTATCATCATTATCCTCAGCATTCTCGTCCTCCTTAACCGGAGTACGCGCAGGCTGCATCTTGAACGGGTCAATTTCTTCAGCGTTCGGATCAATAAAGCCGTTGACCACATCAGTCAGACGAACTTCTTCCTTTTCAATCAGCTCTGCCAGCTCCAGCAGAACCTCAGTAGATGCGGGATATTGAGCCAGCGCGCGCAGGATTTCATTCAGACCTTCTTCAATACGAATCGCAATCTGAATTTCACCTTCACGGGTCAACAGTTCAACTGTCCCCATTTCACGCATATACATCCGCACCGGATCAGTAGTACGGCCAAAATCACTGTCTACATTAGCCAGTGCAGCAGCAGCTTCTTCTGCTGCCTCATCGTCAGCCTGAACATTATCATCGTTCAGCACTAACTCATCGGCATCCGGTGCATTTTCATGCACAGTAATACCCATATCGTTGATCATCGCAACGATATCTTCAATTTGTTCAGGGTCGACTATAGTATCCGGCAGGTGATCATTCACCTCGGCATAAGTAAGGTAGCCCTGTTCCTTACCCTTGGCAATCAGCTCTTTCAGACTGGACTGCTGCTGTTGTTGACTCATGTCCCGTTTGACCTCGACGAAATGGACGCGCGATTATATCACAAATCCTGAAAATACAAGTGTTTTCCTGAAATTTCATTCAGAAGCACCGTGAATGTCATCCAGAAGCGACAGAAGGTCATGTTTTTCCTGCAAATTCAGACCTTCAGTCTGTTCTTTATGCAGCAATGACTCCAGCGCTTTTTGACGTGCCTGACGTTTTATCTGACGGAAGCAATCCTGAAATTCTTGCTGCAGTATCTGCATATCAGCCTCTTGCGGCTGCCATTTCATCAGTTTCAGTAATATTTTCTCGTGCTCAGTACTGCGGAACCGCTCCATTAGCCCCGCAGAGTGAATATGGGGATTTTCTTCGGCAGTTTCAACCAGCTTGCATAATAAATCTATCCCGGGCAGCCCATAATGGATCAGTTGTTCCGGATTTTCACTCCACTCGGATAAGGCCGGATAATTTAACAGTAGCGCAATAGCGTATCGTACCGGCGTCATACGCACTTCCTGGTGACTGATTGGACGTGCCATACTACTGTTTGGTTCCCCTCCGGCCCAGGGTGGGGCTTCCTGCTGCGGCTCAGGCTTTGTCTGCCGCTGGCGAATAACCGCCGTTTCCACCCCTACCAGACGTGCCAGCTCATCAAACAATTGATCTTTCAACAAGATATCAGGCATTGTTGCCAGCAACCCGGAAGCCCGGTCAGACAGACGAGTCCGGCCTTCACGACTGCTGATGTTATATTGCTCTTTCAGGTTTGCCAGCAAATAATCTGACAGCGGCAGAGTATCCGACTGCAAAGAGTCCTCAAATTGCTCCCGGCCAACCGCTCTGATCTGAGTATCCGGGTCTTCACCGGCAGGCAGAAACAAAAAGCGGATTTCACGATCATCCCGCAATTCCGGCAATGCCGTTTCCAGCGCCCGCCATGCCGCTTCTTTTCCCGCCCGGTCACCATCAAAGCAAAACACCACTTCCGGCACCAAGCGGAACAATTGCTGAATATGCTGCTGCGTAGTCGCCGTGCCCAGCGTTGCCACCGCATAAGTAACCCCAAACTGAGCAAGGGCAATCACATCCATATACCCTTCCACCACCAGCAATCTTTCCAGCTTGCGAGTCTGCTGTCTCGCTTCAAACAGGCCGTATAACTCAGCCCCTTTATGAAAAATCTCCGTTTCCGGTGAGTTAAGGTATTTCGGCGTTCCGTCACCCAGCACCCGCCCGCCAAAACCAATCACCCGCCCCCGCCGGTCACGGATCGGAAACATCAGCCGGTCACGGAAGCGGTCATAAACCCGCCCGCTGTCGTTCTGAATCTGCAACCCGCAGGCCAGTAGTTTCTGCTGCCCGTAATCCCTGGCAAATAAACGGGTCAGTGCATCCCACTCATCTGATGCATAGCCGATGCCGAACTGCTGAACAATGTCAGCACTCAGACCCCGCTGTTTAATATAATCAATAGCCTTTGGTGAGGCATTGAGATTCTTTCTGAACGCTCCGGCCACCTCTTCCATCAAACCATACAGGCTGTTATCCAGCTTTTTCCTTGGCTGATTGCCCCCGGCTTTCTGCTCGCGCGGAACTTCAACGCCCAGATTACGCGCCAGCGCCTCAATCGCCTCGACATACTCCAGATGTTCATACTCCATCAGGAAGCTGATCGCCGAACCGTGCGCGCCACAACCAAAACAGTGAAAGAACTGCTTGGTCGGGCTGACCGTAAAAGAAGGTGTTTTTTCGTTATGGAACGGGCAGCAGGCCGTGTACTCACGCCCCGCTTTTTTCAACGGCACACGACTGTTGATCACATCAACAATGTCAACACGACCTAACAGCTGATCAATAAACTCGCGGGGGATGTGTCCGGCCATTTTGTTAAAATACCTTCTTAACAAAGTATTGCATAAGTGATAAATTGTCCCGAAAATGAAGTAATCTCACCATAAGATTAGTGACATATTTCATATAACAGCTTTGTTAATGGAATATATCCCGCTATTCAGCGATAATAGCGTCCCTTTTTTTCTTGTTGCCTGAAGGTTCCGATGAAGCATACTGAATTACCTCCGGCGCAGGGTCTTTACGATCCTGCCTATGAACATGATGCCTGCGGCATGGGTTTTGTTGCGCACTTAAAAGGTGCAAAGTCTGCAACAATCGTTCAGCAGGCGCTTAAAATTCTCACCCATATGGAGCACCGGGGTGCCTGTGGCTGTGAAGAAAATACCGGCGATGGCGCAGGCATTATGCTGCAGATTCCCCATAAATTCCTGAGCAGAGAGTGTGACAAACTAGGCTTCACATTACCAGCAGAAGGTGACTATGCGGTGGGTTTTACCTTTCTGCCACGTGTCATTGCTGACAGAAAAGTCTGTGAATATATTGTCAACCGCGTGATCCGTGATGAAGGCCTGGAGCTGCTGGGCTGGCGCGATGTACCGGTTAATCCGGCGCCGATCGGTAAAAGCGCGCTGGACTGCATGCCGTTCACCCGCATGGTGTTTATTGCCCGTCCGGATGATATTGAAGCCGGTCTGGAATTCGAGCGCAAACTCTATGTGGTGCGCAAACAGATTGTCAGTGAAATCCTCAAGCCGGAAACGCCGGGCAGCATATACTTCACCAGCATGTCGTCACGCACGCTTATATATAAAGGCATGTTGACCACTGAGCAGGTTGAACAGTTCTATCTGGATCTGTCTGATCCGGATATGGAAACAGCGATAGCACTGGTGCATTCACGTTTCTCAACTAATACTTTCCCGAGCTGGGAGCGCGCGCATCCGAACCGTTACCTGATTCACAATGGTGAAATCAACACCATGCGTGGTAACTACAACTGGATGGCGGCACGCGAAGCGATGATCAAGACCGGGGTTTTCAACACCGACGTTAAGAACGTTTACCCGATTATCCGTCCGGATGGCAGTGATTCGGCTTGTCTGGATAATGCACTGGAATTCCTGTACTTATCCGGCTACTCCCTGCCCCATGCGATGATGATGATGGTACCTGAGCCATGGTCGAATCATGAAACCATGTCGCAGGAAAAAAAGGATTTCTATCAGTATCACAGCTGCATGATGGAGCCGTGGGACGGCCCGGCAGCCATGGGCTTTACGGATGGAACGCTGGTGGGTGCCACTCTGGACCGGAATGGTCTGCGTCCGTCACGCTATTATCTGACCAGCGATGACATGATCATTCTGGCTTCGGAAGTCGGCGTACTGGACAGCCTGGATCAGAGCACCATTATTTCCAAGCAACGCCTGGAGCCCGGCCGTATGCTGGTGGTGGATACCGCTGAAGGCCGGATTATCTCTGACGAGGAAATCAAGCATCAGATCGCCACCGAAAAGCCTTATGGCGAGTGGCTGGCTGAGCAGATGCTGACCATGGAAGAACTACCGGAACCGGAAGCATTCCCGGCACCCAACCATGAAACACTGATCCAGCGTCAGAAAGCGTTTGGCTACACCTATGAGGATGTGCGCAAGACGATTCTGCCGATGGCGCGTGACGGTATTGATCCGCTGGGTGCAATGGGTACTGACGCACCGATTGCCGTATTATCCCAAAAGTCACAACCGCTATATAACTACTTCAAGCAGTTATTCGCACAGGTCACCAACCCACCGATCGACGCGATCCGCGAAGAGATTGTGACCTCTGCGCTGACGACATTGGGCAGTGAAGGCGACCTGACCAATCCTACACCGGAGACCTGCCGTCAGATCACCCTGAAATCCCCGATTATCAGTAACCGCGAAATCGCTAAACTGAAAGCCATTCAACAACCAGGCTTTAAATGTGTGCGTCTGCCGATACTATTTCCGGCTATGGGCGGCCCGGCCATTCTGGAAGGAACACTGGATCACCTGTTTGCGCAGGCAGATCAGGAAATTGAGAATGGCGCCAACCTGATTATCCTCAGCGACCGGGGCACGGATGAAGACAACGTACCGATTCCGTCACTGCTGGCAGTAGCGGGCCTGCACCATCACCTGATCAGGGCCGGAACACGCACCAAAGTCAGCATTATTCTGGAGTCCGGTGAGCCGCGTGAAGTACATCACTTTGCTGTGCTGCTGGGCTATGGCGCAGAAGCCATTAATCCGTATGCCGCCTGTGAAACCATTGATGACCTGATTCGTGAAGGCTATCTGACCGGCATTGAGTATGTACCTGCGGTACTGAAATACATTAAGGCGGCCACCAAGGGCGTGATCAAGGTCATGTCCAAGATCGGCATTTCCACCGTTCAGTCTTACCGTGGTGCACAGATTTTTGAGGCCATTGGCATCAGTCAGGCTGTGATTGACAAATACTTCACAGCAACGGTATCCCGGATCGGCGGTATTGATCTGGAAACCATTGCCGAGGAGGCACTGCGTCGTCATCGCTTTGCATTTGACTCGTATGACTCTGCACGCCGTTCCCTGCAGCCCGGTGGTTCATTCCAGTGGCGCAGCGGTGGTGAAGCGCACATGTACAATCCGGACACCATTTATCTGCTGCAAAAAGCGGTACGCAGCGGTGACTATGCGCAGTTTAAAGAGTTCAGCTCACGCCTGAATGATGATCCGGAAGTCAAATACAACCTGCGTAACCTGCTGGAGTTTGAATTCCCGGCTGACGGTGGTATTCCGCTGGAAGAAGTGGAACCGGCCTCAGACATTGTTAAACGTTTCAAATCCGGTGCCATGTCTTATGGCTCGATCAGTCCCGAAGCCCATGAAGGGCTGGCCATTGCCATGAACCGTCTGGGTGCGAAATCCAACTCCGGCGAGGGGGGCGAAGACCCCGCACGCTTCACACCGGATGCAAACGGCGACTGGCGCAACAGTGCGATCAAACAGGTGGCCTCCGGTCGTTTCGGGGTCAACAGCCATTACCTGAATAATGCCCGGGAAATCCAGATCAAACTGGCTCAGGGCGCGAAACCGGGCGAAGGCGGTCAGTTACCGGGTAAGAAGGTTTATCCGTGGATTGCCAAAGTGCGTGGTACCACACCGGGTGTTGGTCTGATTTCACCGCCACCGCATCACGACATTTACTCGATTGAGGATCTGGCACAGTTAATCCATGACCTGAAGAATGCCAACAAACATGCTGATATTAATGTAAAACTGGTATCAGAAGTGGGTGTCGGCACAATTGCAGCCGGGGTAGCGAAAGGTAAAGCTGACGTTATTCTGGTTTCCGGCTATGACGGTGGTACCGGTGCATCACCGAAAACCAGTGTGCAGCATGCCGGCTTGCCATGGGAGTTGGGTCTGGCGGAAACACACCAGACGCTGCTGATGAATAATCTGCGCAGCCGGGTGCGGCTGGAGACAGACGGTAAGCTGATGACCGGACGTGATGTGGCGGTTGCCACGCTGCTGGGCGCGGAAGAGTACGGTTTTGCCACCCTGCCGCTGGTTGCATTGGGCTGCGTCATGATGCGTGTCTGCCATCAGGATACCTGCCCGGTCGGTATCGCGACCCAGAACCCGGAACTGCGCAAGAAGTACATGGGTGATCCGCAATACGTGGTCAATCTGCTGACCTTTATTGCTGAAGAGCTGCGTGAAATCATGGCAAAACTGGGCTTCAGGACCATTAATGAAATGGTTGGCCGTAAGGATTGCCTGAAACAGAAGACGGATATTGATCACTGGAAGGCAAAAAATCTGGATCTGAGCAAGATTCTGTATACGCCACAGGTGGATGACTGCCTCGGCACTTTTGGTATCCACAAGCAGAACCACAACATCCGTTCGTCACTGGACGAGCGTGAGATTCTGCCCGCCTGCAGGGAAGCACTGGAAAACGCAACGCCGTTTAAAGCGACCTTCCCGATTGGCAATACCGATCGTGTCGCCGGTACCATCGTCGGTTCTGAACTGACCCGCAAGCATGGCATTGCAGGCCTGCCTGAAGACACTATTCACCTGAAGTTTGAAGGTTCAGCCGGTCAGAGTATGGGCGCATTCGCACCTCCGGGTATGACCCTGGAGCTGGAAGGTGATTCCAATGACTACATCGGCAAGGGCCTTTCCGGCGGAAAAATTATTGTTTACCCGAGGAAAGATGCCAGTTTTGCAGCTGAAGACAATATTGTTATCGGTAACGTCGCCTTTTTCGGTGCCAGCGCCGGTACCGCATATGTCCGTGGCGTGGCCGGTGAACGCTTCTGTGTGCGTAACTCCGGTGTGCATGTGGTAGTCGAAGGTACCGGTGACCATGGTTGTGAATACATGACCGGCGGTTGTGTGGTGGTGCTGGGTAATGTCGGACGCAACTTTGCTGCCGGTATGTCCGGTGGTGTGGCCTATGTTTATGATCCTGAAGGCATTCTGGAGCGCAGTGGTAACCGTGAAATGGTGACCTACTCCGCGCTGAGTGAAGCGGACGACATCGCAACGGTGCGCAGTATGATTGAAAAACACGTACTGCACACTGAAAGTACCCGTGGTACAGCTTTGCTTGAAGACTGGGGCAATGCAGTGACAAAATTTGTCCGCGTCATGCCCAACGACTACAAGCGTATGCTGGACACGGTTAAGTCTTTCGAGGCGCAGGGCATGAATAATGCAGATGCATTAATGGCCGCTTTTCAGGCAAACACTCAGGACGCTTCACGCGCTTCCGGTAGCTAAGGAGAATTGTTATGGGAAAACCAACCGGATTCCTTGAATACGAACGTCAATTACCCGCTGACCGTGAGCCACTGCAGCGGATAAAAGACTGGCGGGAATTTCATCTTCACTTTGACCGTGAAGAAGAAGCCCGCACCCAGGGGGCTCGCTGCATGGAGTGCGGCATCCCCTTCTGTCAGACCGGCCGCATTATGCATGGTGGTGCCAGCGGCTGCCCGGTCAACAACCTGATCCCGGAATGGAATGACCTGATTTATCAGGGGCTGTGGCATGAAGCCTATGAGCGCCTGCAGATGACTAATAACTTTCCGGAATTTACCGGAAGGGTTTGTCCGGCACCCTGCGAAGGCTCCTGCACACTGGGCCTGACTGATCCGCCGGTCACCATTAAGCTGAACGAAGTATCGATTATTGACCGTGCTTTCGAGGAAGGCTGGGTAAAACCAACCAGGCCCGAGCAACGAACCGGCAAACGGGTTGCAGTGGTCGGTTCCGGCCCGGCAGGTCTGGCCTGTGCTGACCAGCTGAATACAGCCGGTCATAAGGTGACGGTGTATGAGCGTGCTGACCGGATTGGCGGCCTGCTGATGTACGGCATCCCGAATATGAAGCTGGATAAGCAGGAAGTGGTGCAACGTCGTATTGATCTGATGGCCGAATCCGGTATCAACTTCGTGACTAACACTGAAATCGGTAAGGATATTTCTGCCGAACAGTTACAGGATGAGTTTGATGCCGTGGTACTGTGTGGTGGTGCGACCAAGGCACGTGACTTACTGGTAGAAGGCCGCTCACTGAACGGTATTCATCTGGCTATGGAGTTCCTGGCGGCTAATACCAAGAGCTTGCTGGATTCCGGTTTGGAAGACGGCAAATATATCTCAGCCGAAGGTAAGGACGTCATCGTCATCGGCGGCGGCGATACCGGTACCGACTGCGTGGGCACCTCAGTACGCCATGGCTGCAAGTCCGTCACCCAGCTGGAAATCATGCCACGCCAGCCGGACGAGCGTGCAGCCGGTAATCCGTGGCCGGAATGGCCGCTCATCTTCCGTATCGATTATGGTCAGGAGGAAGCTGCCGCCGTATTTGGCAAGGATCCGCGTGAGTATCTGGTATCAACCAAGCGTTTTGTTGGCGATGATGCCGGTAATCTGCAGGAAATTCATACCATTGAGGTTAAATGGGAGAAGGATGCCGATGGCCGCATGAACCTGGTTGAAGTGGAAGGCACTGAAAAAGTCCTGCCCGCGCAACTGGTGCTGCTGGCAATGGGCTTTACCGGGCCGGAAAAAACCATCATCCGTGAGCTGGGGCTGGATACCGACCCACGCGGCAATGTTCAGGCGGAATATCAGGACTATCGCACCAATGTGGAAGGTGTGTTTGCTGCCGGTGATATGCGCCGTGGCCAGAGCCTGATCGTTTGGGCAATTAATGAAGGCCGGGGTGCAGCACGTGAGTGTGACCGTTTCCTGATGGGCAAGACCAGTTTGCCTTAACAACATCATCCCGTATGAAAAATGCCTCTCTGTTAATTCAGAGAGGCATTTTTGGTTTCATGCTGCAGAAAAACTTGCCGGATCAGATGATTAAAGTTGATTCAGTGGCGAACTCTGCAACAACACATTCCCTACGTAACGTGCACCCGGCCTGGTCAAATGCCCGCCATCAAAACTGATCAGTCTGGCCTCTGGCGTAAACAACGGACAGTCATTTTCACTCCTGCAAATTAAAGCCTGGGTATTCACAAACATATTGCGGGGCAGCGCTTGTTGCATCGTGCGATTGACTTCCTGCTGCACACCATAGACCGGGTTTCGTAGCTGACGCAGCTCATGATCCGGCATTCTGAGATATTTACGCGGATTCACTTTTCCGAAATCCTTACGCCCGACCACAAAAAGCTTTTGCGGCGCACTGATCTGCAGATTCCGGACAGTCGCTGGCAGGCGTTGTGCAGACCACAGTTTCCAGTTGGCGGCAATGATCACCACATCAGCCTGCCGTATTTGCGGCAGTGCATCTTGCAGCGTATCTGCTTTATCGCAAATCGGGATATGTTTTCTTTCAATTAACCCCCTGATATTTTCCGGACCCAGATAGATCCCGCAGATAGCCGGAATGCGTCGTGTACTGATTTGATAACGTTGTTCAATGTTGTTCTCAGCAATCGCATTGTAAAAATCCTGAGCATGACTATCACCCATAATCAGCATCTTTTTACGGCTGTCCTGCGCAGAAAAAGGTTTGTGCAGCCGTTCAACAAAACGCTGCCGGACATACTCACCGCTTTTTACTTTATCAGCGGCTTGCATAATGTCAGTTCGGGCATCAGAAGCCTGAACAGTGGTTAGTGCACTATATAGAAAAAAGACGGGCAACAGCAGCAATCCGGTACGGAATAAATACTTTTTAACACCTGACATAACGGCTCATTCACTTGACACAATTGGTTCTAACCACTTTATTAGTCAATAAGTTTATCCAAATCGTTCCTTACTTGTACTTATCCACAAACTCAAGAATGATATTCGCCAGTTGGTCAAAATCCTCAATCGGCCCGCGATGATTGACACCCCGCATGATTTTATACTCTGCGGCAGGTGTACATTGGGCAAATTTCTTTGCCATCAGCCCCCAGTACAGATTGGTTTTTTCACCATTCACAATCAGTGTAGGTGTGCTGATTTTCTGCATAAAGTCACAGCTCATGCCTTCCGGTTTTCGGTAATCCGGGTTAAACATCACCGGAATAGTCGCAGCATTTTGCCGGAATATCTCTTTGGTAATCTCTTTCTCATTAATATAATCCCCGGCTTCCAGCTCAAACACCGTTTCCATAAACCGCCGGGCAGACCCTTCGGTATCACCTGCTTTCAGTTGTGAAAAAACCGCCGCCCAGGTAGCCAAATGAGCCTTCCTTGCCGCCTTTTCTTCCTGCGTAGCATCAACAAGCGGATCAATCGTAACCGGCTCATAATGAATCGCACTTTTAACTAACTCCGGGTGTTTCGCTTTAACCAGATACGCAATCGGCGCACTGTTTGACCAGGTCACCAGATGCACCGGCCCGATATCCAGTGCTTTAATAAATTCCACCAAATCATCTGCATAGGTGGACACCGAATATTTTTCGCCATCATCAGACCAAGGCTGAGTTCCGTAATAACGGCGGGAATAAGCAATATAGCGATGGTTTTCTGAGATGGGTAACAGATAGTAACCCCAGGTACGGTAATCAGTCATCGCGCCATGCACAAACAATACCGGTTCGCCTTCCCCGACATCCATATATTCCACATCCACACCATTCACAGACACCGTCTTCGCCGTTGGCGGTTGGATATTGTCAAAGTCCTCACTACTTCCCCGCGATGGCAAACCAGCCATCACCAGTGCCTTTTTCATTTTCTCCAGATAAACATCATCAAAACACAGTGTTTTGTAATACTCCAGAGCCCGCTCCAGGGTTATTCCCGGACTCAGACTGAGCATCTTTTTCACCGCTACCTGTGCCTCTTCCATCCGATCCAGATAAGGCAGGGTATAAGCCAGCTGCAGGTGACTCACCCAGTTACGCTCATTAAACGCTTTCATAAACATGTCATAAGCCTGCTGATCTTCACCGAAGCGATAATGTGTTTTACCCAGCCCCATCCACCACCATTTGCGGTAATGGTTTGGCTCAATTTCCAATGCCTGTCTGATTAACGCAGCCCCCTCATGCCAGTGACCACTGTACGCTAACCAGTTCCCGAAACTGGCCAGCAAATTCGGGTCATAAGGATTAATCTCAATCCCGCGGTTAATCGCCTGCTGCAACTTATCCACCTGACAGGAGGAATAGTAGGCTTCCACCATCCCCCAATACACCGAGCTGTCATCACCATTGGACATAGCTTCCGCCTTGTTGGCTGCTTTGACCGCCAGCTCCGGCAGGTGTTTACGCATCGGCAGGTTGCTGCGGGCCGGTTCGGGCAATGTATTGCCATACCAGTATTGATGGGCATAAATCGTCGCCTGCAAAGCCCAGGCGCGGGCATCTTCCGGGTTCTGTTCCAGCACATGTGCCAGACAGGCTTCCGCCCGCCGGGTAATCTCATCCTCCTCCCCGGAACATTTGGAACAACTGAAACCATAGATATAGCATTCCGAAGGTGTCAGCTCAACCACCGGCTTCAGGCGTGAGCTTTCGCGTAAATGACGGGCAACCGCACCAATGCCCGGCGATGCAACCGCAGCGGCAATGCGGATAGCAACTTGCTGAATCGCTTTATCCTGCGCCGGCACGTCATAAGATTCCGCAAAGATCAGGTCGCCAGTGCCGTTTTTCAGTTCAACCACCGCCTGTTGTACCGAATCCTGCTGTCCAAAACCATGCGCATTCACTGCCAGCTGATAATCCGCCTGTGGGTTATCCACCACTTCAATCACCCGATAGCGGCGCAATGCCACACGCAACTCCTGTAACAGTGCATCAGATGAAGGTTTTAATTCCGCCTGAAAACCATCCGCCAGATTGACCGAGACGGTCGGTACAGAATAAGTCGCTTGCTGTACAGAACCAGCTGTTTGATTTGCAGCAGCATCTGGTTTATCAGCTGAACTATTTTGTAGCGGTAATGGATTATCCGCAACCGGTTGCGGATAGAAATGAGGCACTATCCAGGATAATAAACTCAGAATAATCAGCCCAGGCAACCAGAATGCAGGCTTCTGAATAATAAGTTCCGGACGAAAATATTTACCAACATTCCGAGACTTCTCACTTTCTATTTGTTGATTGTCTGCCTTAGCCACCAACATATAACCCTGACGCGGTACTGTCTGCAAAATACTGCGTTCTTTATCCTCCAGCACCCGGCGGATTTCCGTTACGCACTGCACCAGTGAATCATCGGTGACAGAAACACCTTTCCAGACTTCAGCAAATAATTCGTCTTTACTAACCACGCGCCCGCGATTTTCCAGCAGGTACAAAAATACCGCCAGCGACTGTGGGCGCAGTTTTACAGACTCATCCTTCTTATTGATAAAACTCTGAGTATTAACATCATAAGCAACCTTCCCGAAAGGTTGCGGCTTAGCGGCTGAAGAACCCATCTCAGTATGCTCTCCGAAATTGGTGATTTTGTTTTTTTTCAGTGCTTTTCGTAAAAGTTTAGCAGCTTTTTCATTTTTTTCGTGATCAAGCCGTGGATGCTGGGACGAAAACAAGTCACAAAAGGAGAAAAACATGGACGCCGTAGTTCTGGCATTAATGCTCTGGATCGGAAACAACTCAGATTACAATACCGGGATTATTCCGCACCCGGCAATTGTTGAAATGACCCCGAAAGAAATCACTAAAGAAGCCTATACCGATAACCCGAACGGCATACCTGAAGATGGTGTCGATGAACGGATCAGGGCTTTATATTCCTTTGAAGACGGGCCAAACGGGACTATTTATATTATTTCAGCCCACTTAACCAAACAGGCTAAGGATTATAATGACCCGAAGCAAAACCCGCTGTTTCAGGAGCGGTTATTGCATGAATTAGTGCATCACACACAACGGCTTTCGGGTGTTTATAACACCATTCCCTGCCGTAATTATGCTGAGAAAGAAGCTTATACACTGGGTGGTAAGTTTTTACGGGCGCAGAATGTCACTGATCCGATGCCGAACCGCAATTTCTGGGCACATATCTATAGCCGTTGTTGAAGCCTCTTAACCTGTTGAAACCAGACTTCGCAGTGATTCCCTGACGAACAGGTAAATCCGGGATTTTTCGTCGAAATGTACTATTCTTTCTGGCATCACTTGCTTTTGGGAACTATTCATTCATTAGATCACGTTTTCCGCAAAGTGATTTTTGCCGGTTTGGCAGGTTCTGCATGACAAATATCAACCGACTGTGTACGGAAAAAGGTAAGTGGAAATCGGGAGATAATGAATGGGCAATTCCTTGTGGTTATGGCGTTTACGTTGCTGTGAAACAAATGGGAGTGAGTGTGTTTATAACTACTTAAGGAGATGAAGGAATGAAAACTGGTGTAATTAAGTGTATGCAATTTGCTACGGTAATTTTATCTTTCATGTTGTTTGCAGCAACAGCTAATGCGGAGGGGAACCGTTACGAGTTTGACCGATCGTATCATTCTGAAATCAGTGCTTCTGAAGCCTTCAGAAAAATGGAATCGGGCGAGGCGATTCTTATTGATGTGCGCCGTCTGCGGGAGTATGCGGCGGGTCACCCTGAACTAGCATACAGCGTGCCCTATCCGCATATTATTGGCAGTAACGATCAAATGGCACAAAACTTTTATAATGAGGTCTTCCGTATTGTGGAGGGGAAAACAGATACTCCGATAATGACCTTATGCCGAACCGGAGCGCGTAGTGTGCTTGCGGGAAATATTCTGGCCGATCCGATGAGTATGGGTGTCCAAGGCCCCGCCTTTACTAATGTGAGAAATATATGGGAGGGGTTTGTTGGTCGTTATAAAGAACCTTATAACGCGCCATTACCTGATGACCCTACCCCTACCATGGAACAACTACTGGAACATCATGTTCTGGATCATGCTTATCTCGACTTAAATAATAATGGTGAGTTGGATGAGGATATGGCTGACGTTTATGAGCACAGCACAGATTCCAATCCGGATAAAGATGGCTGGAGAAACTTTGCCGGACTTCCCTGGGATACTGACATCACGAAGGAGAGGGCTTACCTGACTGATCTCAGCCAATATGATGCTTTTGTAACTATCCCCTTTACTGAAGGAGGAGGTGGTGGTTCCTTTTCAATCTTTACTCTGATAGGTCTGGCCAGCATTCTGTTGGTGAGTGTTGTTCGGCGCAGAATGAAACGATAACCAGCGAAAGGCGATATAGCTTTGGGTACTCATTTAAAACCAAAGCAAATGACAAAATTTTGCCTAAACTTAAAGGTGAGCAGTGGCCGCCACTACTCATCTTTTTTCATTCAATAAAAGGATTTAGGCAATGAAAATCACTCCAGTCATTACTATCAGCATCGCTATGCTGTCTCTCAGCTTATTTTCCCAAGCCGGTTTTGCCGGTGTCAGTGAAGAGCGTGAGGCACGCACTAAGAAAATAGAAGCCCTGTATTTCATTATCCGGGATAGCCGTATTGAGCGCTCAAAGAGAGTTCAGGCTAAACTGGATCTGGCGCGGCTACAAGCTGAGATACGCAAGGAACGCAGAACACAGTGATACAGTCCTGCTACGGAAAAGAAATTGCTGTACGTCGGCAGTAAAAGGGCAGTTTAGCTGAAGAACAGCTCCAGACTGTTAGCCCTGACCTGCGGCAGCAGATCATCAAGAGAAACTCCCTTCACTTCTGCGACCTGCTCGGCAATAAACGGCAGATACTTCGGCTCATTCTTCCGCCCGCGATAAGGCACCGGGGTCAGATAAGGCGCATCGGTTTCAAACAGAATCTGCTCCACCGGTGTCATGGCGATAATTTCACGCACATTATCGGCCTGGTTAAAAGTACTGATCCCGTTAAAACCGAGATGGAAACCTTCACTCAGGCAATATTCCGCCAGCTCCGGACCGGAGGTAAAACTGTGAATCACACCCCGTTTAGGCATTCTACTGACAAAGTTACTCAGAATCGCCTGCATATCCTCATCCGCCTCACGGGTGTGAATCACAACCGGCATATCCAGATCAATGGCAATCTGTAGCTGACGCTCAAACACCTCACGCTGTACCGCGCGGTCAGAATGCTCATAGTAATAATCCAGCCCGATCTCACCAATGGCCAGAATCTTGTTATGTGTGGCATTAGCGCGAATCTGTGCATCAACAATATCGCTATACTCACTGGCATCATGCGGATGAATACCCTGCGTACCCCAGACCTGTTCATACCTGCTGACCAGGTTGCACACCGTTGCAAGATTATCCGGTGACACAGCAATGGTAATAATCCGTTCAACATTGACATCGGCAGCAGCCTGCAGAGCAGCTTCCAAAGCATCACCCTCCAGATAGTCCAGATGACAGTGAGTTTCTATGAGCGGATGATCGAATACCGGAATATCGCGTTTTTTGGCCATGGCACAAGTTGTTTTGCAAGTTGTTTTGCTGAGATTAATAACTTACACGTTCAGCTTCAGAATATCCATATTCCGCTGGCGCACCCGCTGCAACAGCTCCTCATCACGGGTCAGGCAACCTTTTGCAAAGCCCTGTGACTCAATCATCTTCTTCAGCTTAGCCCGCCACTCACCGTCAAAGGCCATTTTTTCCGGGAAACAGGCTTCCAGCAGCTCAATCATCGCAGCCACCGCCACAGAGGCACCGGGTGAAGCCCCCAGCAGCGCAGCCAATGTTTTATCGCTGGTCGCCAGCACCTCAGTCCCGAATTCCAGCTTACCGATTTTATTCGGGTCTTTCTTAATGATCTGCACCCGCTGCCCGGCATGTGCCAGCTCCCAGTCCTCATCTTTTGCATTCGGGAAATATTCGCGCAGTGATTTCATCCGTGCCGACTGAGTTTTCAGCACTTCCTTGATCAGGTATTTAACCAGCGCAAAGTTCCTCAGCCCCACCGCCAGAATCGGCATAATATTGCCAAAGCGAATGGAGCGGATCATGTCCCATGACGAGCCCTCTTTCAGAAAGCGCATGGTAAAACCGGCAAACGGCCCGAACAGCAAGGCTTTTTCACCGTCAATAATCCGGGTATCCAGATGTGGTACAGACATCGGCGGCGCTCCGATAGATGCCTTACCGTAGACCTTGCCCCAGTGCTTCTCCACCACCTCAGGCTTACGGCAGACCAACCACTGGCCGCTGACCGGAAAACCTGCATAACCGGTGACTTCAGTAATCTCAGCACGCTGCAGCAATGAAAACGCACCACCACCGGCCCCCAGAAACACAAAGCCTGCATTCATCACCCGGCTCTGACCGGTCTTGCTGTTGAGCATCTCAATCTTCCACATCCGGTCAACATCACGCTTAAGACCAACCACGTCAGTATCCAGTATCAGCTCAAAATCATCATGAGCACTCAGATGATCAATCATATACTGACTGACCGAACCGAAATCAACATCCGAACCATAAGGCACCCGCGTCGCCGCCACTTTCTGGTCAGGATCACGCCCCTCCATCACCAGCGGCATCCACTCAGCCAGCACAGCCGGATCCTCGCTGTACTCCATATCCGCGAACTGCGCATAGCTGTGCAGGGTCATATAACGCTTTCTCAGAAACGCCACATTGTCCTCGCCCCAGACAAAGCTGATATGCGGGGTCGGGTTGATGAAATTTTCCGGAGACGGCATAGCACCCTGCTGTACCAGATAACTCCAGAACTGCAGCGTGGTTTCAAACGCCCGGTTAATTTTCAGAGCCTTGGCCGTTTCAATGGAGCCGTCAGACTGTTCAGCGGTATAGTTCAGCTCACAATAAGCTGCGTGACCTGTCCCTGCATTATTCCAGCCACTGGTACTTTCCCCGGCCACACGATCCAGACGTTCCACGATAGTAATTGAATAATCAGGGTTCAGCTGCTTCAGCATTGTGCCCAAAGTAGCACTCATGATACCGGCACCGACTAACAATATATCTGTTTTCTGGATTTCCATGTTTGGCTCCACTGCTCGTTACGGGACAAGGCTGTGTCGACACAAACAAGAAAATATGCTGAACAAGCCTCAAAATTCCCGCATTATCTCACTCATTGTCGACAATGATCAAGAATTTTAAGTTGCAGTGCAGCAATATGACAAAAATATTACGATGAATCCGCCCCTTCCGGAAACTTAGAGCAAAGCCGAAACCAGGCGCAAATCTTCCTCAGTATCCACACCCGGCCCCGGGATTTCCTGAGCAATATCCACGTGAATCCGGAAGCCGTAATACAAAGCCCGGAGCTGCTCCAGTTTTTCCAGCCGCTCCAGACTGCAGGGCTCCAGTTCAGCAAATGCTTTCAGGAATGCGGCCCGGTAGGCGTACATCCCGATATGACGCAAACCATACTCACTGGCAGCTTTACTACCGGACTGGTTTATATCGCGCTGAAACGGGACGGGAGCACGGCTGAAATACAGAGCAATATTATTAGCATCACGTACCACCTTAACGATATTCGGGTCATTCAACTCACCCTCATGATGCAAAGGTGTAGCCAGCGTGGCAATCATCGCCTCATGCTGCATGACCAGATTACGTGCCAGCTGAGTCAGATTGGCTACCGGCGTCAGCGGCTCATCACCCTGCAAATTGACGATAATGGTGTCATCTTCCCAGCCATTAATCTGCACCACCTCAGCCAGCCGGTCAGAACCGGTTTCATGTTCGGTGGATGTCATGCACACCTCGGCACCGAAGCCCTCGCACACCTCACGGATACGGTCATCATCCGTTGCCACAATCACCTGCTCAAAGCCCTGCGCCGCCATTGCCCGCTCATGCACATGCTGTACCAGCGTTTTACCCTTCAGCTCCCGCAACGCCTTAGCAGGCAGGCGCGTCGACGCATAGCGCGTCGGAATGACTAATACCGGCTTCATTCTGCTAACTGCTCCACTTCCTCCTGAGTCAGCTCGCGGGCTTCCTCCTCCAGCATGACCGGAGTACCGTCCTTGATCGGATAGGCCAACCGTGCTGATTTGGAAATCAGCTCCTGTGCTTTTTTGTCATAAATCAGCCTTCCCTTAGTGACCGGACAGGCCAGAATATCAAGTAGTTTTTTATCCATTTTTTTGGGTTCTCTCTTGTGCAAAAAAGCTTAATTTAGTTAACCATGCCGCAGTTCCTGCCGGATCGTTTGTTTGATGACATCAACCAGGGACTCACCCTGAATAAACTGCTTCAATACATCGTTCATCATGGTTTGATAATTACTGCCGCTTTGTGCTGCTCTTAACTTAAAAGCTGCCAAGGTTTCATTATCCACCCGCATAGTGATCCGGGTTTTACCTCCCCGTTCGGCTTGCAGTTGTGCCAGCGCAGGAGTCTCTGCTACGGACTTCCCATCGGCAAAATCGAGGTCTTTATACTTCTCGTATAGAGGGTCAGAATTGGCGTTCATATCTTTTCTTCGCAGGTTGATTAGCCTTCCAGGCTGAAATTAGGCGGATACGGTCATCCCGTAATGTCCAGATAACCACTAACAAGCGGTTTTTTGCCCCCATCCCCAGAGAAATAAACCATTGTTCATCACCGCTATCTTCGTCTTCAACAGTAAGAGCATAGGGGTCAAACAAAACTTCTTTTGCTTCATCGAAGGTTACACCCTCATGGTTTATCGGATTAAGTGCCGCTTTGTCGGGATCGAACTCTATTTCCATAAACAAATAGTATGTACATTTATGCAGACACTCAAGCTTATTGATAGTTCCGTTAAGCCTGACTTAACTGCTTTACCTTAGCTAAAAACGACTGCCCAAAATCACTGCCCAGCTGCGCATCCACCGGCAAATACCAACAACTTCCCACCTTCTGCGCATCAAACTGCCGGCATTTTACCGCATCTTTCTCTGTTATCAGTACCGGCAAGCCGTCATCAAAAGTAAACTCATCCCCCTGAAACAGGTAATGATCCGGATAAATATGCGTGATGCAATGAATATCTGCTGCCTGTAACGCACTGATAAACCGTTGTGGGTTGCCGATCGCAGTCACCACATGCACCTGTAGCCCGGCAAATTCAGCTAACCCCACCGACCGACCCGAACCGGCTACCGCCACCAGTCGCTCCCCACAGACCCGCATTGCATACTCACCCGCCTGCGCCTTTCCATTGACCACCACAAAGTCACATTCCTGCAAGCGCTGCGGCTGTTCACGCAGAGGCCCGGCGGGCAGGCATAAACCATTACCGTTACGCCGCTGACCATCGATAACCACAATCTCCAGATCCCGCGCAATCCGGTAATGCTGCAAACCGTCATCAGACAACACAATATCCACATCATAATTTTCCAGCAGATAGGCTACTGCACGGATGCGCTGGATACCCACCACCACGGGCAGATGCGTGCGGGTTGCCATTAGCAACGCCTCATCACCCACATCAGCAGGCTTGTTGTGATAGGTCACAGGACGGATCATGGTTTTATCCGGGTGTGAGCCATAGCCACGACTGACGATGCCGGGGCGATAACCTTCGCGCTGTAACAGCTGCGCCAGATAAATAGTCAGGGGAGTTTTACCGGTACCGCCCACGGCAATATTGCCGATAATAATCAGTGGCACGGAAAAAGATTTTTGCGCAGCTGTCTGTGACTGCCTGCGTCGTTTAGCCAGATAACAAAATAACAGGCTTAAGGGGCGGAGCAGTATGCGCTCCACAGGCCGGTTGCCATACCAGACCTGCTCCAGCCAGCGAATCAGAAAGCGTTTGAGGGTAACAGTCATATCATCCCCTCCGCCGGACTCAGCTATGAAACGTCAGCACCAGCACGTCACGCCAGGCGGGCTTGGTTTTATCTTCCGGCACAATGGGCGTAACCCCATGATAAACCGCATGATCATTCACCAACAACAAATCACCACTCTCCTGCAGCGTACACTGTGCAAGTGGCTGCATCTGGTTATCATACACATGGCTCTCACCACCAATGACATTATGCCGGTCAAGCAACATGATCAGGATATACTCCGCACCGTCCTTATGCACCCCTTCAGGTGTTGGTTTCCCCGCCTCCAGTGCCGAAGCATTAATCCGGAACTGGTGCGCCTGGATTCGCCACTTTTTCGCCGGATTAGCCTCAAACTGACTCAGGCACCAGCGAATGACTTCACTGAACACCGGATTATTCACTGTTGTCGGCAGCCAGCCGCGAAAATGACGGTTAAACCCGCCATGTACAGCATTATGATAATGGCTCTGATAATGCGGCTCATGTGGCAACTGCGTTAATTTACCGCGCTGCCAGTTAAAAACAGAATAACGCCGCTGCCGGTAATGCCCGCCATCACGCAGATAAGGATCCGGCAACAAGTTATTCCAGCTGTCACAAAACCGCGCGTAAGCCTGCCGCATACGCTGTTGCAGCGTTTTTTGCAGCGCATTCTGTTGTCCGCCGCCGGTTGCGGCCAGGAAGCCCGGTTGTCTGAGCAGGGTATTCACATCGTTTCACATCAGTTCGGTTAATCAGTCTATTCTAATTTAAGCGGATTTAACTGGATAGTTAAACCGGTAAATTGGCAATAATCACCGCACGTTTCGGCGCGGGGTATCCTTCTATAGTGCGGGCAGAATCATCAGGATCAAGAAAATCGGCCAAAGATTCAAAGCGCATCCAGTCAGTACTGCGCTGCTCATCCGTCGAGGTCTCGGTCACATCAACGGTACGAATATCGCGGAAACCGAGCCGCCGCAACCATAACTCCAGCATCAGCACCGAGGGAATAAACCACACGTTGCGCATCTTGCCATAACGGTCTTCCGGCATCAGCGCGGTATGCACATCTCCGTCCACCACCAGGGTTTCCAGCACCAGCTCCCCACCGGCCCGCAGACTGTTTTTCAGCTCCTGCAAATGATCCAGCGGTGAGCGGCGATGATACAACACGCCCATGGAGAAAACCGTGTCAAAGCCCCGACCCCTGAAATCCGGCAGATCTTCACTGCGTAACGGCAGAAAGTGCACCGGTACATCCGGCACATAATGTTTAACACTGAGAAACTGCATCAGGAAAAACAGGCTGGGATCAATCCCGACCACCTGAGCCGCCCCCGCTCCGTACATACGCCACAGGTGATAACCACTGCCACAGCCCACATCCAGAATACGCCGCCCCTGCAGATCCGACAGATGCGGCAACACCCGCTGCCACTTCCAGTCAGAACGCCACTCCGTATCAATATGAATGCTGAACAGATCAAACGGCCCTTTGCGCCAGGGGATAAACGTTTCCAGACACTGCTCCAGGACAGCTCGCTCTGCATCACCCGCATCATCCGCACGACCAACCCGCACCCTACCCTGCGAAAAATCAGTATCACTGGCAGTTAACGGCGGCAAAGCAGCCAGCGTATCCAGCCATAACTGACGCTTGCCATGCGGTTTGGTGAACGTCAGCTCTTCCAGCTGCTGCGCTAATGCCCCCGGCCAGAAGGCAAAGTCCTCATCCGCCCGCAGCACGTCAAACAGAGCGGCATATTGTTGATCCACCAGCGCGCGGTTTGCTATTGCCATCAACCCTGCTCCCTATTTCAGCGCCAGTATAGAAACAAAACTGAAGCTCTGGAACCACAACGATACCTGACTGAAACCGGCCTGCTGCAAACGCGCTTTATGCACCTCCAGTGTATCCGGAATCATCACATTTTCCAGCGCCGAACGCTTCTGACTGATTTCCATCTCCGAATAGCCGTTGGCACGCTTAAATTCAAGGTACAGGTCATTAATCAGGATTTGCTGCGCTTCATCGGCAAAACGGATTTTTTCTGACAACACCAGTGCCCCGCCCGGCAATAAGGCCTGATAAATCTTATCCAGCAGTGCCTGACGCGCCGCCGGAGCCACAAACTGCAGGGTAAAATTCAGCACCATCAGTGATGACGGCTGCATGACTAACTCACAGATGTCGGCACAGTGCAGCTCAAAACGCTCTGCCGCCAGATGCCGTGCCAGACGCTGCTGACAGCGACTGATCATCGCCTCCGAATTATCCACGCCGGTAAAGCACACCCCCGGCAACTGTACCTGGGAGGCCATGGCCAGTGTCGCCGCCCCCAGCGAGCAGCCCAGATCATATACACGGCTATCGGCCTGCACATACTGCCGCGCCAATACACCCAGCTGACTGATCAGCGTCTCATAGCCCGGCACCGAACGCCGCAGCATATCGGGGAAAACATCAGCCACCGCCGCATTAAAGGCGAAATCAACCACCTGCTGCGGATGGGCAAACAACTGATCACGGGACATCAGTGCATTGTCTCCGGTACTTTAAGCAGTATCGCCCGGCCAGCGTGCACCGGCAGGCAAGCGCTCCAGAGTCAAGGCCTCTCCGGTACGCTGTCCGGCATCCGGCCCCATGTAAAATAGGTATGGCCCGACCACAGCGTCAGGAGTAGCCAGGGTATCCGGATGCTCACCCGGAAAGTTCAGCACCCGGGTACTGGTACGCAGCGGCCCGGTATTAATGCGGTTAACACGGATAAAATCGCGCTCATTATCATGCTCCTGCGCCAGAATATCGCAGAAGGCATTCATCGCCGCCTTGGACACCCCGAATGCGCCGTAGTACGCTTTGTCCGTAGTATCACTGGAAAACACAATCGCCGCATCATCCGAGGCTTCCAGCAGCGGCAAACAGGCCTTCACGATCAGAAAGTTGGCATGCAAATTAACCGTGATCATCTTTGACCACAGGTCAATATCATGCTGTTTGATAGGCATAAAAGCCGCCAGCCAGGCACCATTGAGCAGAATCCCGTCCAAGCGCCCGAGTTGTTCACGGATATTATTGGCCAACGCCTCATAATCATCATTGGTCGCGCCCTGCATATCCAGCGGGTAAATCGCCGGTTCCGACCCGCCTGCCGCCATAATATCGTCATAAGCTTTTTCCAGATAAGGAACCTGCTTATCCAGCAGCACCACGGTTGCCCCGAAACGCGCATAGGCTAACGCAACTGCCCGGCCAATACCCATAGCGGCACCAGTGACCAGAATCACTTTATCTTTGAGCAAACCGTCGGCGGGTACATAGTTAAGCAAATCTTCCTGCATGGCAGACTCCCGGATACCTGATAAAAGGATGGGGAGTGTAACGCGAATCAGGATTCAGCAGAAGTATCCGCATGGGTAAACTGCATGTGGTACAGCTTTGCATACTGTCCCGACTGAGCCAGCAACTCATTATGCGTGCCCGACTCAATGATCTGCCCGTCATCCAGCACGAAAATCCGGTCAGCATTTTCAATCGTTGACAGGCGATGTGCAATCATAAAGGTAGTGCGCCCGTGCAACAGATTTTCCAGCGCATCCTGAATATAACGCTCCGACTCGGTATCCAGCGCTGAAGTGGCCTCATCCAGAATCAGAATCGGCGCATCCGCCAGAATAGCACGGGCAATGGCGATACGCTGGCGCTGTCCGCCGGATAAAATCGAGCCGTTATCACCGGCCTGCGTATCCATTCCCTGCGGCAGCTGCTCGATAAACTCCAGTGCATGTGCGGCCTTTGCTGCAGCATAAACCTGTTCATCACTGGCCGAACGCAGTTCACCATAGGCAATATTATTGCGGATGGTATCGTTAAACAGAATAATATCCTGCCCGACATAGGCAATCTGCCGGCGTAATGCCTGCAGCTTTAACTCAGGCAGCGGGATACCATCCAGCAGAATTTCGCCCTGCTGATAATCATGAAAACGCACCAGCAGGTTGACCAGCGTGGTTTTGCCGCTCCCCGACTTGCCGACCAGAGCAATACGCTGTCCGGCCTCCGCTTTAAAGCTGATATTACGCAGGGCTGCCTGCTCAGTGTCCTGCTGATACTTAAAGCCAACCCCTTTGAATTCAATCTCCCCCCGGCACCGCTGGATTTCCCTGCCACCCTGATCTCTCTCGGCATCTTCATCCAGCAGGCTGAAAATACTCTCACCGGCAGCAATCGCTTTCTGTAACTGCGCGTTTAGCTGGGTCAGATTACGGATCGGGGTCAGCAGCAGAATCATCGCCATAATGAATGACATAAAAATACCGGGTGACAGGGTTTCCAGTGTCTGCTCACGGGTAGCGATAAAAATAATAGCGGCCAGCGCCAGAGCCACCAGAAACTGCACCAGCGGGGTGCTCAGTAACTCCGTCACCACCCGCTTCATTTCCAGATCCATATTGCGCTGATTGGTTTCCTGAAAACGCCGGGCCTCATAATCTTCGCCGCCAAAAATGCGCACCACCTTATAACCCCGGATCAGCTCATTCCCCATCTGGGTCACATTGCCCATCGAGCTTTGCACCTTATGACTCAGACGGCGTAAACGGCGGGTAACAAAAAGGATAATCAGGGTAATCAACGGCAAAATGATCAGCACTCCCAGAGTCAGCTGCCAGCTGCGGTAAAACATCAGCCCCAGCAAGCCGATAATTGTCGCAGACTCCTGAATCAGCACGGTAATACCGCGCGTTGCCGCACTGGCCAGCTGATCGGTGTAATAAGTCAGGTGTGATAGTAATTCGCCGGGTGTTTTGCGCTGAAAATAGCTGACCGGCAGGCGTAGCAGGTGGTTGAAAATTTCACCCCGGATCTGCTGCACAATCCGCCGCCCAACCCAGCTCATGAAGTAGCTGGCGGTGAACATGGCCGCACCACGCAGCAGGAATATACCCAGAATGCCAACAGGCAACCATTGAATTACGGTCTGGTCACGCTGCAGAATAGCCTTATCCAGCAACGGCCCCATAATCCAGGCAAACATCGGTTGGGTCAGTGCACTCAGAATAAGGCCAATGACCGCAAACAGCAGGTAGTGCCAATATTGCACGGAGTATGACACCAGCCTGCGGTAAACCCGCAAACCCGTCGTTTGGCCAGTTGTCATATTTTGCTGAAAATCCTTACTGTTTCTTACGTTCCGATTGCGTGGTTGCCATAGAGAAGTTGGTCAGGCCCAGACGACCGGCAATATCCATCGCCGTCACTACTGCCTGATAATCAACCGTTGCATCAGCAGAAATCACCAATGGCGGTACCTTTTCCAGGTCATTCAGCACCAGGGTCATCGCCTGGAACAGAGTTTCCGGCTGATTATTCAGCACCTCCCGGCCATTGATATAATACCTGCCCTGTCCATCAATCAACAGCTCCAGTTTATCCTGTTTTTGCGCCTGCACCGTATTTTCGGCGGTAGGCAGCGAGATTTTGATTTCTGCGTTACGGTCAAAAGTGGTGGTCACCATGAAAAAAATCAGCAGCAGAAATACCACATCTATCAGCGGCGTCAGATTAATATCAACCACTTCCTGCTCACGCGGCCTGAAATTCATGAGTGACTCCCGGCAGTTGCCGCACGTTTTTGTCTGGCCGCAGCAATGGCCGCAGAGGCCCGGTTAGCAGTAGTACCCGCCGGAGTACTCACTGCTGGATTAGGCGGCACCGGACGGCTTTTGGCATTATTCTGATTGACCATTTCAATCAGCTTGACCGCTTCCTGTTCCATACCAATCACGTAGTTATCAACCCGGCCTTTAAAATAACGATGGAAAATCATCGCGATAATTGCCACCGAAATACCGGCTGCCGTAGTAAACAGCGCCTGCGATATACCACCGGCCACCGTCGCCGGATCACCAACCCCCACCTGGGTAATTTTACTGAATGCGGTAATCATACCCAGTACAGTGCCCAACAAGCCCATCAGTGGCGTAATCGCCGCAATCGTGCCCAATGCGTTGAGATAACGCTCCAGCTTATGCACCGCATGCCGGCCAGCTTCCTCGACATTTTCTTTCATAATATGACGGGGCGCAGTACTGCTCGCCAGCCCGGTAGCCAGCACACTCCCCACTACAGAACTTTCCTGTAATTCTGTAATGCTCTGTTCACTCACCTGGCCGCTGGCAGCCAACTCACGCGCACGCCGGATATCCTCAGCGGGTATAACTTTCCCGACCCGCAGAGATAAAAAGCGTTCAATGATAATAGCCATGGCAATAACAGAGCTGAGAATAATCGGAAGCATCAGCCATCCGCCCGCCCGGATAAATTCAATCATGAGTGACCTCGTATTCAGTGCGCATGCAAATTTCCCCGACGGCCGGACTCAACGGTATATTGTACAAACCCGGTAGCCAATGGCATTTACTATGTCGCTTATTATAAATTTTAACGCAATGCCAGCAATTAATCGATTAAGGTTAGATTCTGATAACTATGCTGAACATTGACTGCCTCTGGCCGCATTTTGACAGACTAAAAATGTACCGAAGATGTATATGAACACCAAACCAACAAATAAAGCACCCCGGAACTTTATCAAAAAAAACCGGCTAAGCTATTAATAGTTAGCGGAATTTTCCTCTGCCTAACCAGCCAACAACCAGCAAAGTCAATACCAGAACCGGAATCAGCAACCAATTCCCCCAGCGAATATAAGGCGTGCTGCCCTGCATCGGCTGTGCATATCCGGCCAGCACCACATCCTCATATTGATCAGCCTTTGCGACGAACTGCCCTTTTTCATCGATAATCGCGGTCACCCCGTTATTGGTGGAGCGCAGTGAGTAACGACCGGTTTCCAGCGACCGAAAACGGGCAATTTCCACATGCTGCTGTGACTGTATGGAACCGGTAAACCAGCCATCATTGGTCACATTCACCAGCATGGTGGCTTCCGGCAGACCATCGGTCATTTCCTCGCCATACGCATCCTCATAACAAATAGAAATCCGCATCGGCTGTCCGGCCAGCAGCAGATTGGTCTTACCTTCCCATTTGGAAACATTGTCATACGGCAGGCGCACAAAATTATCCAGCCAGCGCAGATATTCCAGAAACGGGATATATTCACTGAACGGCACCAGATGACGCTTGCCATAAATCTGCCGCTCCTCGCCAATCGCCATCACCGCATTATAGGTTTTGCCACTGCTTGCATCATAGTGGAAACCGCCAACCAGCATCTGAGTATCCAGCTCTGTTAAAATTTTCTGCAATGGCAGAATCACATCATCCATAGAGTGCTCAAAGCTGTCCGGAATCGCAGTTTCCGGCCAGATAACCAGATGAGAATTACCCATATGTTCAGCGGTCATGTCCAGGTGTTTCTGGATATGGGCGGAGCGCAATTCCGGCACCCACTTATCCTGCTGGGCAATATTACCCTGTACCATGCTCACATAGAGCGCCTCACCCACCGGCTGCGTCCAGTTGATCATGCTGAGCATATAACCACCACCCGTGGTCAGCAATACAACGGCAAGCGCTGCCAGACGCTCACGCCATTTACCGGTCAGAAACAGCACCAGCGCACCACTGCCCAGTGCCACAATCCAGCTGGTTCCCAGCGAACCTATCACCGGAACATAGCCGGACAACCAGGTATCAGCCTGGGTGTGCCCCAGCTGCATCCAGGGAAAACCGGTCAGAAACCAGCTGCGGAACCATTCGGTAACCCCCCAGATCGCCGGAAAAACCAGTAATAACTTTGACCATTCCGCCTGATAAGGGAACAGACTGGCCAGCCAGCCAAACAATATCAGCGTCAGCGCCACCAGCAGCACAAACAGAAAAACCATGAGTCCGGCAATCAAACTGTTTGCGCCACCGAAGTAATGAATGCTCACATAAATCCAGTGCACGCCACCGGCGAAGGCACCAATCCCGTATACCCACGCCATGCGCATACGCTGCCCGCGTAACATGGGCTTCAGATTTAACCAGAAAAAAATAGCGGGTGATAACCAGGCTACCGGACGCCAGGCAAAAGGAGAAAATGCCAGCACCAGTATCAGCCCGGCAAAAAATGCATAGATGTAATCGCTATAAGAAATGTTTGCCCGAAATGTCAGCATGCTTCATCCATTGCTGTTAATGCCCATTAAAATTAAAGCTAAAAGTCAGGCAGCATCACATCAGCGCAGCCTGCTCTTCCGGCTCGGTTACTCCGGTCAGAACTTCCAGCAACAGGATGCGGCGATTATCACTGCGTAACACACGGAACAGCAAGCCACCGAAATAAAGCTCTTCACCCTGCCGGGGAATCTTCCCCATTTGCCGGATCACCAGCCCGGCTATTGTATCAAACTCATCACTGCTGAACTGAGTGCCCAGTTCGGCATTAAATTCATTCAGCGGCGTTATTGCCTGAACCACATAACGCCCATCACTGTGCAGGCGGATATTGCCCTCTTCTTCTTCCTCGGCATCATGCTCATCATCAATATCACCGACAATCTGCTCCAGCACATCCTCAAACGTCACCAGCCCTGCCACCCCGGCATATTCATCAATCACCAGCGCCATATGCGCACGGTTATTACGGAACTCACTGAGCAACCGGTTCAGACGCTGGCTTTCCGGCACCATTAATGCTGGCCGAACCACGTCATCAATATCAAACTCTTCCTGGCGGCCGATATATTTGAGCAGATCTTTGGACAATAACACACCAATCAGATCATCCCGGTCTTCATCAAATACCGGATACCGCGAATGCTCAGTTTCACTAATCCGCTCAAGGATAGTCTGAAAATCGTCATCATGATAAATAAAATCAATCTGAGAGCGTGGCAGCATAATATCACGTACCTGCAACACCCCGAACTCCATGACGCCCTGCATCATGTCCACTGCCTCACCGTGCAGGATATTTTTATCATTGGCCCGCTGTAATTCATCCAGCAGTTCAGTACGGTTCTGTGATGAGAGATCAAATTGATCAATCAGCCACTGCTTCCACTTCGGACGTGGACTGACATTAGTCAGGTTGCTATCGCGTTTCATGGTTCCTTTCAGTTTGGTTCATAAGGATTCGGAAAACCCAGCTGACGTAAAATTTCAATTTCACGGGCTTCCATAATATCGGCTTCGAGGTCTTTAACATGATCAAACCCCTGCAGATGCAACAGGCCATGCACCACCATATGTGCCCAATGCTGCAGCGGCAGTTTGTTCTGCTCTGCGGCTTCACGCTCCACCACCGGCAGACACATCACCAGATCACCCAGATAATCCAGCTCACTTTCAATGCAGTCATCGTCGGCATACATGGCCTGATTTTCATAATGGAATGACAGCACATTAGTCGGTGCATCCTTGCCGCGGAAATGCAGGTTGAGATCCTGACTTTCCTGTTCCCCGACAATCCGGATCACCACACCGGCATCATTCTCATCCAGCCAGCTGGCCGCCGCCCAGCGTTCAAAATCACTGTAATCGGGTACGCCGGAATAATCTTCCGGGTTCTGCAGTTCAAGCAACAGGGTCATGAGCGAACCTTCCGGACAGGCTGCTGAGAATCAGCGATGTTCATCAGCGGTTTTCGACTGTTGGTCATAAGCCTCGACAATTTTCTGCACCAGTGCATGGCGCACCACATCGCGGCCGTGGAACCAGCTGAAGCTGATACCCTCGACATCCTTGAGTATGCCCAGCACCTGCTTCAGTCCTGAAGCCTGATGTTTCGGCAGGTCAATCTGGGTAATATCACCGGTGATGACTGCTGTGGAGCCGAAACCGAGCCGGGTCAGAAACATTTTCATCTGCTCAGCCGTAGTATTCTGCGCCTCATCCAGCAGGATAAAAGAATCATTCAGGGTGCGCCCGCGCATATAAGCCAGCGGTGCCACCTCGATCACATTGCGCTCAATCAGCCGGTTTACTTTCTCAATCCCCATCATCTCAAACAGGGCGTCATACATCGGCCGCAAATAGGGATCGATCTTCTGTGACAGGTCGCCGGGCAAAAAGCCGAGCCGCTCACCGGCCTCAACCGCCGGGCGCACCAGCACCAGACGCCGCACTTCATCACGCTCCAGTGCCTCAACCGCACAGGCCACTGCCAGCCAGGTTTTACCGGTACCGGCCGGGCCAACCCCGAAATTCACATCATGACGGCGGATATTTTCGATATAGGCAGCCTGTGTTGCACCTTTGGGGCGGATATAGCCTTTACGGGTACGGATACGAATATCACTGCGCTGATTTTTTTCCAGAGCTTCCAGATTAGCCTGCTGTAAAAACAGATGAATATATTCCGGATTCAACACATTATCGGTAGTTTCCTGATACAGATCACGCATCAGATTGATCGCAGTCTGCACCGTTGCCGCCTGACCGGACACAGTAAACTGATTACCACGGTTATTAATATCCACGCCTAAACGGTTTTCCAGTAAACGCAGATGTTGGTCGAACTGACCGCAGAAATTTATCAGTCGCTCGGTATCTACCGGCTCCAGCAAAAAACGGACTAAAGGCTTTTCAGCCTCAGCAGGTGATGATGTTATGATTTCCAAGTAATATTTTTCTCAATCAAATTACACGCAAATTATAGCCCAGCTATGTGGAGGGTGAAAGGATGATAAAAAGAAACATCAATTGTTATCAATATTATCCATTGTTCAGCACACTAAAGACCCGTGCATAGTTTTCCAGCATCTGCCCCACCCCATACTCACGCACGATACGCTGCCGCGCCCGCCGGATATTCTCCAGCTTCTGCCCCTTGGGCAGACTCAGCACCTCATGCCACGCATCTGCAAGCTTACCCGCCTGACCGGATTCCACCAGCCAGCCGCTGTCACCGAACAGACGGGCAATGTCACCGACATCAGTGGCCACGCAAGGAACGCCTGCCGCCATTGCCTCAACCATAAACAAAGGCAGCGCTTCAGAAACGGATGACAAAGTGGCAATATCCAGCGCCCGGATCAGGCGGGGCGCATCATCACGTATACCCAACAGCAGCACCGAGCCTTCAAGCTGATACCACACCACTAATTGCTGCAGCTCAGCATTACTTTCGGCCATATTTTCACCCGCCAGCAACAGATAAACCGGCACATGACCGACTGCTGCGCACTGTTCTGAAAACAGCTTAAACGCTTCCAGCAGCAGAGGAATATTTTTCGCCGGAACATAGCGGGTCAGACTGCCGATCAGGATGGACTCTGACTCCAACCCTAAACCGGCCCGGAGCTGTGCCCGAACGGCTGCTGCATGACTGGCATCATCCACTTCCACCGGCACACCATTGCCAATCAGCACCAGCTTTTCCTGCGGATAACCCAGCTCAAGATAACGTGCCCGGCTGCGTTCTGAAACCACAATAATTTTCTGCGGAATCAGTTTTGCCGCCCAATAACTGAGCCACATAATAAAACGATGATCGCGGCGTGAATAAAGCCCGCTATCCGGCGTATTGTGCAAATTCCACACCACCGGCCAGCGGCGGCCACACACCAGCTGTAACAGCGGCGCAAACAAATTGGCATGCGGCATAATGCTGCTTAGCACACCCACCTGTCGCCCCCGCAAAAAATGCCGCAATTGCCACAGCTTTAACGGGAGTAACCAGGGTTTATTCAGCTCAAGATGAAAGACCGCGAGCCCCAACGCCTTAACCTTATCCTCAACTCCCGGCTCACAACGCAGCGTCACCACACACAACGGCTCAAACCCGCCCGGACACCCTTCCAGCAATTGCAGCAGCACATTCTGCGCCCCGCCCATGGCCAGCGAGGTAATTACATACACCACACCCGTTGCAGCTGTCTCGGCGGAATCAGGCACGACACCTCCACAGACTGAGCTGCACAGCCAGCTGCTGGCGCACATCAGCAATATTCAGCAGCCAGACTAATGCCGCATAAACCGTCACCCCGGCAATAATTTTCAGCACCAGCTGATAAACCGCCCCCCAACCCGGAGACGGCATAGCCTGCAAAAACAGATACATCGCTGCTGCTGCGAGCATCACTTTTGCCAGATCAGACCACGGAACCTCAAGGGCAAAATGCCGCCGCCCCAGATAAAAACCAGCCACCAGACACACCATATAAGCGGCTATCGAAGCAATTACCGCCCCCCACAGCCCATACTCCGGAATCAGCAGCAAATTCAGCAAAACATTGATCAGGGCCGCCAATACAGCCACTTTCAGTGCCCCGGTGGTTTGCTCGGCCAGCTGAAAACTCAGCGACACATAAAACACATAACTGCAGTTGGCAAAAACAGCGATACTGATCCAGGGCAACAGACTCAGCGCCGCCGCAACAAAATCCGTACCAATCAGCAGCGGGATCAGCAGCTCAGCAACCGCCAGCAAACCGAATACCGCCGGGACAGCCGCCGCCATTAAGATCACAAAATACTGCCGTAACTGGCGGATGGCTGCGGGCTTTCCCTCCTGCTCCAGTGCACGGATCACAAACGGGTAAGCTGCCAGATTCAGCGAGCCGGTGACCATCATCAGCACCTGAAACGGCAGATTATAAGCCACCGCATACTCACCGGCACGGCCATAGCCCAGCAACCAGCCAATCATCACCCGGTCAGCGGTATTCACCACCTCCAGTAAGGCCAGTGACAGGCTCAGCGGCAGTCCGTAGACCAGCAGTTTTTTCAGCACCTGCAGATTATTGTGCTGCCGGGGAAAAGACCAGTAACGCCACGCACCGGACACCGCCAGCACCAGTAACATACCCAGAATCACCGCCGCCGCCGCTCCCTGCCAGGCATAGCCCAGCCAGACCAGCAGCAACCCGGCCAGCATAGTTACCAGGGTTCTGCCCAGTTCGGCCCATAAATAACGGCCTGCCTGCCGGGTGATGGCATTAATCCGTTGCCAGGCTTCAAATAAGGCCACGCTGACAAACAATAGCCAGAACACAATAGCGACTTCCACCTGTCCGGTCACTATGGCAAACAGAACGGCAAACAGTCCGACAATGCCCGAGATAACGATAACCGAGGTACTGATCAGTGCTCCCAGTTCAGCCCTGTCAATCTGCTGACTTTCCCAGAAACGCATAATGCCGATATACAGCCAGCTGAAGGTAAACATGCAGACACTGCTGGCCACCACCATGGTTGTACTGAGTACCCCGTATTCCTCGGTGGTCATCCAGCGCGTATAAGCGGCCAGCAGCACAAAACTGCTCAGTGCGGGAGTCAGCTTGGCCAGCAGATAAATCAGTCCGTTTTTAAGGTACATAATGACTCATCTCATGCCGCTCATGCTGCCAGCCAGCGGTCAGCCACCGCAGCAATGTCATTATCACGCACGGACAAAACAGCCTGCTCCGCCATCGCTGTACGCAAATCATCATCAAAAAACAGTGCATCAATCCCGGCAGCAATCGCCTGCACACTGCCTTTTTCCACCAGTAAGCCGTTCACACCGGGCTGAATAATCTCCCGCGGCCCGGTCGGACAGTCAGTCGACACTACCGGGCAACCCAGCGCCAGTGCCTCAATCAGCACCAGCGGATAGCCCTCATAATCACTGCTCATCACCAGAAAGCGGGCCTTCGCCATATAACGGTAGGGATTATCATCAAAGCCCAATAACTTTACCCGCTCTTCCAGCCCCAGCCGTAAAATTTGTGCCTGCAGAGTCGGAAGCTGCGAACCCTCGCCAATAATTAACAGCTGGCAATGCTCAGCAGCACTCGCCAATGCAAAAGCCTCCAGCAGCAAATCAAAACGCTTCTGCGCCTCCAGCCGCCCGACTGCCATAATAAATGGCCTGTCAATATCCACACCCGCGGACTGCTGTGATTTGTCATGAATCAGCGCGGTATTGACCGGATTATAAATACAACAAACATTACCCAGACCCGCTTTTGCCTCAATCACAGTTTGCATTTGCCGGGACACGGTAATCACCCGTTTTGCACGCGGATAAAACCAGCGAATCGCCAGTCACTCCTTGCGGGTCAATACGCCGGGATCAAGGTGCATGGACAACACCGCCCTGGACGAAGCCAGTACGGTCGGCAGGTTGGCGGCCTCCAGAAAAGAAAAGATATGATCGAACTGCTCACGCCGGAAGATGCGCCGGAAACGCCATGCGCGCTGCGACAATATGGCAAGCTGTACCAGTAAACTGCCTTTACGTTCCGGCACTTGAATATCAATAATCCGGCAGGGTAACTCATGTAACTGCTCACCGGGCAACGAACGGTCAAACTTGATAATCGTGACCTCATACTGACGACGCTGAAATTCAAGCGCCAGATCAGCAGCTACCTTTTCTGCACCACCTGGCATTCCTAACTCAGCAATGACAACTGCTATTTTCTTCACTTTACGTTCCCATCCGTCCGCCACGCAGACCTTTGAGCAGCTCCCGCAGTTCTTCCATGGCCTGATAAGCCGGAGAATAGAAATGATAAACCGGGCTTACTTCGCCTTTGAACGAGCGTTTGAACTCACTGATCTGCCGGATAACCGGGTTCGGATCATCCGGGGCGTATCCTCCCCAGTCATACACCGAAAAACCGGCACGCTTGAAATACAGGATGGAAAACCACAACAGAAAGCGCCGGGCAATACTCAGCTGCCGTCGTTGTTGTTTGTCATGAATATAATCAATAGGGCTGCAGGATAAAAAGCCGGTGACATACTGCGTTTCCCGGTCACACAGATACAAATCAAATATTTCTGAGCGCCCTTCCCGCGCCATACTCATCAGGTGCAGATGATCACTGCCGTAAGCAAGCGCATCTTCTGCCGTAAACAGTGATAAACCACGCCGCGCTGCAAAATCATTGTAAGCGGGCATAAAATCATCCAGTGGCGCATCCTCCATTAACAAATAATCACTACCGCGCTCATAACGCCTGATTTCATTACGGGTTTTGCGTGACAAACCGGAAAACAACTGATCTTCAGGCAACGTCAGGTCGGTCAGCAGCGTGTAGCCTTTGCGGGTAAAAAAGACTTTGCCGGGCTTTTGCTGCTGATAGCAGTCGAAATAGGCCGTTGGCATCAGGCTTTCCCACCAGCCGGGCCGCTGCTGACAGGCAAAATAGTAACGCCTTACAGGAATACCCAGCTTGTTAGTTCTGACCAGCATGAAACTGCCTACTGTATACATAACGTCGCTCAACCCGCAGCAGCACCGCCAGCATTATCAGCACATATACCAGCCAGACATACATCGCTTCATGCAGGGTCAACGTCATCTGGCCGAGTACAACAATCATCAATAGCGGGCTCAATAACCAGCGCCTGTCGTCACAGTTGGTCAGACACTGCCAGAATACGGACAGAATAATAGCCAGATACAGCAACAGGCCAACAATACCCTGTTCAACAGCAATAGATACATAACTGTTATGCGCAGTATATTCGACATGATGTTTATTCATCAGCTGGCGAAATGAACCCAGCCCCTGACCAAACAGCGGTTGTTGCTGAAACTCCAGCCAGGCTTTTTCCCAGGTAATACTACGCTCCGACAAGGTGCCACTGCTCAGCTCACTACCGGTCGACAGCAATCGCTCAACCGTCTTGTCCGGGATGATACTCAGCACCCAAACCAGCGCAACCGAGACCACGACCAGACTGAGCAGACGCACAACAGGGTGCGCTTTCAATAACAATGGCAGCAGACTCAATGCAGCCACCAGCATCACGATGACTCCGGTTCTGGAGCCGGTGGCAAGAATTGCCAGCATCGCCACCGGTAAATAAAGCAATCCGACAAGCCGCAATACAACAAACCGCCCCCACAGAGTCAGATAAACGGCCAGTGGTATAGCAATACTGAGGATAATGGTCATCTCATTCGCATCCAGCCCTTCCAGACCGTAGCGGACGGTAGTCACGCCAGGCTCATAACCATCCAGGAATATCACAATCAGCCAGCCACACCCGAGCAGATAGGCGGTAAATACAGCCAGCAAATCGCGCTCACTGCGTACCAGCTGAAACATCATCAGCACCACGCCCAGCAAATAAAGATTGGCTTTCAGCGACTGCTGACTATTAATCGCCTGCGCATGTTGATAATCCACCGGCATCGTGGTCCAGAGGAAACTGAAAATGACCCAGCAAATAAATAGCAGTGTGATAAAAATAAATCCGCCATCTCCTCTCAGCGACATACCATTAATCAGTAATAATAGGGTTGCTGCAAAACTCAGCAATCCGCTTAGCTTCAGTAACGGAATACCACCCGGACTCACCAGTCCATCCACGGGGATCACCATAACAAACAGACATAAAAACAGCATGGCTAAGGTATGCAGAGCACTCATATCAGGCTGCCTGTCAGCGCCGATCATCTTTGCAAAGCGCCAGCCACTGTTCTGCGATAACGGCAATATCCAGATCTTCAACCGACACAGCGGCATGAGCAGACAAATGCCGGTAGAGCTTTTCATCAGTCACCAGACGATCCATTGCCTCAGCCAGCGCCGCAGTACCCCGTACCGGCACCAGCAGACCATTCTGCTCATGGCGGATAATTTCGTTTGGCCCGGTAGGACAGTCTGTTGAAATCACCGGACACCCCAGGCTCAGTGACTCAATCAACACCACCGGAAAGCCTTCATGATCACTGCTCAACACAGTAAAACAGGCCTGTTGCAGATATGAGTATGGATTTCTCACATGCCCGGCCAGCAATACCTGCCCACTCAGCCCCAGCCGGTCAATTTGCTGCTGCAGGCTGTCACGCAAACTGCCCTGCCCCAGAATGACCAGATCAAGACGTTGCCTTGCTATAGAACGGGCATACGCATCCAGTAAAATATCAAAGCGCTTGACCCTTTCCAGACGGCCAATGGCAACCATATAGGGCCGTAGTCTTGTGACAGGTAACGGCTCCTGAGCTGCGTCATGAATACGCTGATGCGCCACCGGATTATAGATAGTCAGTAAGTTCCGCAGCCCCAGACGTTTCGCGAAAATAGCCTGCCCCTGCTTCGAAACAGTGACCACTTTTCGAGCCAGAGGAAACAAGCGTCCGGCCAGCCACCACTCCACACCTGAAAAATTTTCATCCGGATTACAATGATTGGCAATAATAGTATCGCGGCTGGCGAGCACTGACGCAAAACCGGCACTTTCCATTACGGCAATAATCAGGTCAAAGGAGTGCTGGCGGAAAATATGCCTTAAGCGCAATGAACGCTTCAGCAGAAACCTGAACCGGGAAAACAATGAACCGCTGGCTGCGGAGGGAACATTCAGATTAATCAGCTGCCCGCCATGAACATATACCCGGTGCTGACCATCAAAAACAATGACAACGACATAGTGACCTGATTGTGCAAAATAAATCGACAGCTCAGAGGCAACTTTTTCCGCCCCACCCTCATGCAGAGAGTAAATAACCAGGGCAATACTTTTTTGCTTCATTCTTATCCATAGAAATCAGGTTAGCCAATCCTTGCAGTCAGTCTTTTTTCCTGAACCAACTCCGTTTATGCAGCAAGATTCCATCACTTACTACCTTATCATTTAGGCAATTTAAGGTATGCACACCGTCCAGACCTGCATAACCGGCGGGAATAAGCTGACTGCCGGCCTGCTCACGATACTCCTGTTTATTCAGGGCGAGCACCTCGTTCAGATTCAGACCCCGGCCATAACTGGCGGCACAATTCTGCGAGGGACGGTAAAGCTTACCATTGAGGCGCAATAAATTTCCGGCTGGCCGGGCTGTGGCAGCATCAGTAACAACCGGGTTACACGGGTGTGGCTCCCAATCATCAGTGAGCGGGTCAGCTGCTGAAAACAGGTAAAGCAATTCATTGGTCGAAGCATATTCATGATGGCGCATACACACAAACAGCCACCAGCAACCCTGCTCATCCTCATACAGGGTCGCATCATAGGCCTCCACATCAGTCATGATGGTTTTTACCTTTACCCAGCGGGATGGGAACTGCTCACAACGGTAAAGATCCAGTGTGCGATTTTCAGCAGACTCAGGAACCATATATAACTGTCCCTGAAAACGGAAGATAAACGGATAGGACAAATGATAGGGCTTGTCCATTACTGTGACAGGCTGACCGTGGCTCTGATCCGGAAACAACTCCATACATGCCAGCGTTCCTTTACCCTGCCGGTAAATCAGCTCCTCAAAAAACACATATTCCCGGCCTGCCTCACTGACCAGAAACGGATCAGCCCAGAAGCGATCCGGAGGCGGAATGATTTTCCGTAACCGGGGCAGTTTGCTGACATCGGTTTCCTGCCTGAAAACGTCTGCAGAACCAAGCAACAGAATCCACTGCTCCTGCACCTGCGTCCATTGCACCCGGTTCCACACCTTTACCCCGGTCTGCTTCAGACCACGGCCTAATAACTGCCAGGCAGCAGACAATGGAACATCATTGCTGACAATTTTTCTGTTTTCCCGCAACTGCTCCGGAATCTGAGTCAGACAGTGGTCATGCCGTTGTTGCACATGCTGATGCAAAGCTTCAACCGTACTGATCTGCCTTAATAAATGGGGTATAAAGTCAGCAATTTTCCAGAGCATCTGGTCGACATTCTGAGTAAATAGTGGCCGATTTATACCATTATGCGCTACCAGCAAATAATGGACTTTGCCACACAGTCCCTGGCTGATCACCCCGGAAACAAAGCGGTTCCGCCCGGCAGCATACTCACGGACACCCGCCCGCTCAGGCTGCAAAGCTCTGTTCTCGCTATAGAAGTAACGCCATATCTGCTGACTGGAGGTGGCATAAAAATAGTCTTCGGCCGGAGCATGCCCCTGCAGATCAATCAGCAGGTCAATGCGGCCTGCTTCAAATATCTGCCTGGCAGCCGGAAGCCCCGTGTCCAGAACAGGAGTATTTTCTAATAGCGGCTTTACATCACACAGCTTATCTGCCTGGCCCTTCCAGCCCAACGCAACGGCTTCCAGATAACTGAAAAAGCCGGTTACTTTTCCTATCAGTTTTTCTGACCAGTCCTGCTGTTTGCCACTCCTCTGCAGTACCAGAACAATACTCACATGAGGAATCTCGCGTAAACGCTGAACCATTTCATACTGCCAGACCGGCAGTCCCGTACCACTCACCAGTAAGGCCAGTTTTATGCAATTTCCGTTTGCAGAACACATAGCGTTGTCCTAACGTTTGAATTTATCCAGTACTTCACCCTGCAGATAGGCTGCATTCGTTTCACAGAGCACATTCATCATATTGACATCACGGACGCCATCGACAACCAAAGCGTAAGCTGCGCCTTCGGCTTGTTGTAACAGTTGCTGTAAATTTTCGCTCAGCTCTGCTCCTGAGCGCTCAAACGGCCTGATCAGACTTTCGTGGGTACGGATAAACTCAGCCTGAGTGTTTTCCAGCAGCGTTACCAGCGCCGGAGTATGCTGACTGACCTGATCCAAAGCCAGCCGGACACCGGTCTGTTTCAGCAACAGCAACGTTCTGACACTTCTGTCCTGATAACGCAGTGCCGTTTCTGCATTAACAGATAAGACAAGCCCGGAATTCACCTTACGTGTCCGCTGCAAAAACCTGATCAGTTGGGCAATGCGTTTTTTATCCTGCAGCCACCAGTCACCCATAGCGACCAGTAACCGGTGCTCCAGGGGATGGCTGTCCCGCTTAGCCAGATAGCGTACAGCAGCCTTTATGCCCCAGCTATCCAGCTTATAGCGCTGTTCAGGGTTAAAGCGCCGGATGAGTTGCCGGTAAGATATTTTGTTCCTGCCTTGTCGGAGATAAGGCTGCATGACAAACAGAGCAGACTGCTCACTGCCCCGTAAATTGAGTAATTCCAGCAAATCTTCCCGGAAAGCAACAGCTTTTTTCGGCACTGTTACAGGCTGAGGACTCTTTTTTACCGGGGACTGCCTGGTTTTTTGTTTAACTTCCGGAATACGTACTTTCCACGGGTTACGGGCATCTGCCTGCTTTTCAGTCACCGATTTATCAGCAGCAATATCCAGCAACGGGTGGACATGTAACTGCACGCAGCGCTGACCACGGAATACCGATGGGATAAAACGAACCTCAGCCCTGAACAACTTGCCCTGCACAGTTTTCATATCCAGCAGAAACTTATTGGGTAAAGAAATTTTTTGCTCAGTTTCCAGGCTTAGCGATAGAAATGTTTTATGATGTCTCGCTGAAATCAGTTTCAGCACTGTCAGGCCCAGCGCATCAATTTCTGACTCAAAACCAAACAATGACAGATACGCGGCATTAACATAAAGATGCTGGTTGCGGCTGATGTAAGCCACCGCCTCACGTGCATAATCGACCAGCCACTGACTGCGCTGTTCAACAATTCGCAGCAGATGTTTACAGTGCCGGAACTCTGTCCGCAGACGTGCATAACTCAGCAAATAATGCAGTTGCTGTTGTAAATAATCCGGCTCTCCGGTCATCAGAGTGGCGACCTGAACACCGTTTTCTGACGCCAGACCGCGCCATTGCCGGTCAGAGTAATAAACGACGATGCAATCAGGTGCTAACTGATACAAAAACTGCTGCAGCTTTTTTTTCTGTGCCTCACTGACACTATCCGGACAAAAAACAAGCTCTGGCAAGGCAGCCAGATACTTTTCGAGTTCAGCTGAATTCCTGACGTGCCGACACGACAGCGCAAACTCACTACGCCTTAATGCTGCCTCCAGTTTCCTATGTCCGTGATCATTGCGCTGAATGACCAGACAATTTAGTGCATGCTGACTCATGCACAGAAGATACCATTAAAAAATACTATGACACTCAGTTCACTGCCATATTCCCGACTATCGCAACGACAAGGAAGACAAACTGAAAAACCTCAGGTTTTACAACGAACTCCAAAGCCCGGCAAAACTATCATCTTCTTTTTCCTCACTATCAGGATCAATGATTTTAAAGTGAAAGTGGGCAAAGGTTCCCAGACACTCATCCAGTGTTGCAAGAACCACTGAAAGCTCCTCCTGGTCACCGGATTTAATTTTAAGCTCATCACCGGGAACAAAGATATACGAGGGAAGAATTAATACCGGCTCTGAGCGCAAGCCTTCGATTTCAGGCAACAACAAGCCCTGCAGAGGCAGCTGATTCCTCAGCTGACGGTTATGTATGGCCTCAACCTCACACACCCTGGTTTCCACAGACAGCAGCTCCACACCACAATACAGGCCCTTTTTCGGCAAATACTCCATCCATTTCATGACACCGGTCATCCAGGGATTATCTTTTTGCCGCATATCCCGCAGACCGACCAGCTCACCCACCTTGGCCGGAGAGCTATGCTTATTATTCCAGTGCAGACCATAACCACCGACACTGCTGTTCTTAACATGCCAGATGCGTACCCCGGACTCCTGTTCGGCGCGCTCCATCGCCTGCTCAGCACCCTCTTCCTCATCCGGAATCTGTTCACCATAAAGCATGCTGTTAAACAACAGATCCTCTTCCTTACGCAGAGACCCCGCACTCTTGTTTGTGGCGTTATCAACCACCTGGAACACGGCAGACATGCCCATGACAGCCATAATCTCTTCATCCCGTTCAAAACGGTTATGCTGGCGGTTACGAACAGTGGTCAGATGAAAAATAATACGCTTGGCAAGGTTCCGGCTCAGTCCCCCGGCCACTACCGGCACAGCAGACTGTTCATATTTCACCTCATCAATCAGCCTGTCCAGCACCATAACCAGCTTACGAATATTGAAGACCCGGACTGTCGGTGAGTGAGGCAAATCACCATAAGGCATAATGACTGCAGGTTCGTCATTATTCAGGATAGCGGCATGCACAAAATTACCCAGCATTTCCTCATGCACCGGTTCATTGGTGACACTGACAGACTTAATATTTTCGCGGATATAGCGTGCCATCCGCAACACCTCTTCCTGGCGCAGACTATACGGCTTACATAAGGCCAGCATATTAAGCTGCAAATACCGCTCTTCAATGCTATTTGCACCCTCATCACTGAACTTGAGCTTATCCAGCCCGCGCTCGCTGGCCAGCAGGTACATGTGATGAATATCATGCCATACCGTTTCACGGGTACGTGCATAGACAGTGTAGGCACTGAGCAGATACTTCCCCAAATAGTCAATTACCCGGAAAATCGCCACCTGCAGCGCCTTCTTCCGCTCCATATCCTGGTTCAGCATATCCAGTGCAGCCAGCTGATACAAACCGGCGTACTCAAGCAACAGCGACTGGTTCAGGTCAGAGATTTTCTGGCTGCGGGCTGAAAGGGGAAATGACTGGCAAGTCAGGTGGCGCTGCAGATTAGACCTCAGCAATTCAAACTTGGGGTGTAACCGCTCAGCGATACGAATCCGGGTTAGTGGCGGCACCACGCGCCGGTTAAAGTCGACCAGACCGTGGAATACCCTGCGGGTACTCTCACCCGCATCCATCACTGATAATGAGTCAATCCATTGTTTGGCTTTGCCTTCATTCAGCGGAATCTCATACTGGGAAAACTCAACTCTCTCTGCCGGGGCGATACTCATGCTGTCCTGCCATCTAGGGTATTTTTTATAATTAACCCTATTGTAGCAGCAAATACCCTGCCAAACGACGCTCAGCCGATAAAATGACTAACGCCCGCTAACCAGGATCATGCCGAAATCTTCAGGCTTAATCAGGCTGTTACGCGTATTCCAGCCAATGCGCGCATCCCGCTCACCGCCATCATCATCATCATTGACAATAACATCCATGCCCAAACGATCCTTGACCTCAGGAGACATGCCCAGATCGCTCCAGCTGATTGTCGCCCGCAGCTCATAGCCATCATACTTTTCCTCAACGTCATAACCGGCATCCAGCTCAAAACCGTCCGGATTATCGTCGCCTAACACCACACGGGTTTTATTGCGTGGAAAAATCAGATGATAATCATTTTTGGCATCAAAAATATCACTGCGGCTGCCATCCGCATCAATAAAAAACTCAACAGAGTCATCATTCAGCGGATCATCGGAATCAGACATCGCCTCTTTATCATAAACCTTGGCGACAAAATACAGATTGTCATCATCCCATTTCACCTGCCATTTCCCGGAAATATCACGCTTATCCCAGGTGTCACCTTCCAGCAGGATATTCAGTGCCTGCGGGTTTTCCAGGCGGTGGAAATGCTCCGGCTCACCTTTGGCCGGACGGATGACAATCCTTGGCTCGGTATTATCCGGCTCAGGCAAATACGCCGCCACTGCTTCAGACTCCGGCTTAACTCTATTCTCCGGCCACTCCCACCAGCGCGGATTATCGGCCATGAATTTCAGTGAGGCCTCCAGCTTCGGCGCCTTATCCAGCGGCTGACGGATATGTTCTTTCAGCCCCCAGCAGCCATGCCAGTTACAACTGCGTGGCGCACTGAAAGCCACAAACAGCTCCGCCCCCAAATCTTTCCACTGGCGGTATAAATCCAGATAAAGATCCCCCATACGTTGATCACGGTTGGCGGCAAAAAACAACGGATTAGGATGCTGTAAATAATCCTTGGCTGCCCAGTCCACCAGTCCCTGGCCACCTTCATAGGCAATCAGGCTCACCCCGAATTTTTCGGCCAGCTCAGCCTGTTTCTTAATCTCCTCAATCACCTTGGGCAGGGAACGGTAGGATTTTTCATCCGTTAACAAATGAAAAATATCATCCACCTCCTCAGCTGCACGGAACCCAACCAGATTCCCGCCGATGTACGGTGCAATCGCCAGCGCATCCACTGAGCGGTAAGTTTCGTTATAGGCCAGCAGAATGCCGCTGATATCAGGCCGGGTATCCCAGCCGCCGATCAGGCGCACAAAGCGCTCATGACCACCATAGACATCTTCCCAGATATTAAAAAACTCCACCGAACGCCTGGCATAATATTTATACCCGGCCATCAGTGCATCCTTATCCAGCTGCTCCGCGATGCCCATTTTCTGCATATGCTCGTTGTGCACGAAATTAGCGTTCCAGGCTTCATTGGTGTACTCAATATAAGGTGTCAGCTCAGGCGACAGATGCTCGTGCACATACTGCGCAAACCGGCGCATATAATCATCATCCGCCGCATGCGGCACATTCAGCCAGGGATTAGCTTTCAGCCGGTTGGCCAACTCAACCTGAATCTCCAGCGGTGCGCCACGTGAACCGTAATTCCCGCCCCAGGTGGCCTTGTCCATTTTCGGGCGCTGTTCCCAGTGCCGGGCCGGATTACGGGTAATACCGGACATCGGCATAAAACGGATCACATCAAAGTCTTTCATGAAATTGAGATAATCCGGATTAAAAATTATTGAGGCGTAATAGGTTTTGAAATCCAGAAAATCTTTCTCTTCCTCACATGCCGATGTATCTGCCACCTGCTGAAAAGGTGCCCCCTGACAAATCCCGCCGGGCATCAGAATACGGATATTGCGTAACGGCTGTTCCGGATCAGACTCCACTACCTGCAAGGCCGCAGTCATAAAACCGTCTTTGCGGGCCGTAAAACGGATAATATCTTCGCCCGGTTTGCCGGAGACCAACTCGGCATTCTGCAGGTAATCGATCTTTCCCTTGCCGTCATAAAGTACGCTGTAATCACCCTCCGGCAGTGCGGCCAGTGGGATATTACGCAGAAAAAACGCCCCGGCCTTGCCACCATTCAGCTTTTTCGGCCAGCCCTGAGCATCATATTCTACTGCCGCATCGCTCAGACAAGGCTGATCCTCCTCACGACAGCGGATATTTTCATGGAAAGGCGTGGCCACGCGAAACAGGTCAACAAACGGAATACTGGCATCCTGCTCGAAAACTTCATTGGTATTGATGCCCAGTGAAGCCTTCTCATTCACAGCAGGCGGAAATTCAATCTCTATCTTAACGGGTTCAGATTGTTTCTCTGTCGGCTCAGCAAGGTCCGTCTGCTTTTGATCCGAGTCAGAAGGCGCACCCTCCACCGGTTGGTTCTGAAAATAAACCATGGAGACAAGGACAACGACAATCACAGACAAGCTGACGATAAGTGATAATATTGAGCGCATTTTTATGGCTGCTGGAAACAAACGGGCTGCCAATTATAAAACCTGTGCCCGTCATGTACATATTTACCGGATAAAAATGCTAAGCTCGCGCCGGCCAGCAATTATGTGAAATATTCAGACAGCGAAACAGGATCACTTATGCCTTTATCAACACCGTCTCCGCGCAAACTTTCCCACACCCGTGTCGTTACCTGTACCGGCTTTGAGCGGGAAGATGGTTTATGGGATATTGAGGGGCGCATTGTTGATACCAAGGCCTATTCATTCAGCAATAAAGACCGCGGCGGCAGCATCGAAGCCGGTGAACCTTTACATGACATGAGCATCCGGCTGACCATCGACATTGATATGAAAATTCATGCTGCAGAGCAGTGTACCGATGCCTCACCCTACAACTATTGCCAGAGTGTGGAACACTTCTGCCGCAATCTGGTTGGTCAAAGCATCGGGCCGGGCTGGACGAAACGGGTTAAGGAGACAATGGGCGCAGGCAAAGGCTGCACCCATGTCACCGAACTGTTACTGCCGATGGCCACCACCGCTTTTCAGACTCTGGTGCGGGCAAAGTACAAAGATGTAACCTCCGGTGCCGGTGCCGGACAAACCGGATCATCCAACCCCCCCAAGTTTATTAACAGCTGCCACGCCCTGCAGATTGACGGGCCGGTGGTTAAAGAACACTGGCCACAATTCTACCGGGAAGACCAGGACTAATCCGCAAACTTATCGAAGTCCATGGCCTCAACAAAGGCGGTCAACTCTTCCTCGCTGACATTATCGCCACTGACAGTCACCATATAGCGATTTTTAACCACTATCTGAATCTCACCATCGTTTGCAGCTTTATCATACTTAAGGATAGCTTTCTGCTTGTTAATTTTGGTCATTTTCCCGCCAGAAGACGCGGCAAACATCGGGTTGGTGAACATGGCCATCATACCCTGCAACATCGGCGAGTCGGTGACAATCTGTATATCAACCGAGCTTTTTTCTTTGCGGTAACTGCGCGATGCCGTCAGGCCGCCGCCAAACATAGCCGCACCGACAGAAGCAGACTCCGCCTCTTCAGCCTCCCAGCCCTCCGGTGCATCAGGCAGTAATTCCACCAGCGAAGCCCCTTTCATCTGCTGCAATAACTGCACCGCATAATTCAGGCTATCGACAGCACCGGCAATATCCCCGGACTCATAGGCCTCGGTCGCTTCCCTGATCGAATCGGTTACGTCATCAGCCAGCACAGGCGCAGCCATAACGGCCAGCAACAGCGCCAAGGAACCTGACAACCAGCTCAGGTTTATCTGTTTTACAATCTTCATTGTCTACTCCCTCGTAATTTATCACTTTAGTAAAACCTAACCACACCGCCCTATATTGTACAAATAGCAGGGTTTGTTAGCTGTGAATCCGATCACACCCGTACAATTTACAGATAGACGGCCAGGCAATTTGCCTTTAAATTTCCGACAATTATTCCTCTGTCCAAGTTTCCTGTAGGTTAGCAACACTTGATATGGCACAATGCACAGCCGTGAATACCGGTGGCAAAATAATGCCGCTCAAACTGATTACATTACTTTATGACTGAATATCTGCTCATCATCGTCGGAACCGTCTGGGTAAATAATTTTGTCCTGTCACAGTTTCTGGGGCTGTGCCCGTTCATGGGGGTATCACGTAAACTGGAAACCGCCATGGGCATGGGTCTGGCGACCACCTTCGTACTGACTTTGTCTTCGGTTACCAGTTATCTGGTGCATAGTTACTTACTGGTACCGCTGGAGCTCGAATACCTGCGCACGCTGAGTTTTATTCTGGTGATTGCCGCCATTGTCGGCTTCACGGAAATGGCCATCCGCAAAGCCAGCCCGGTTTTATACAATGTACTGGGCATTTACCTGCCGCTGATTACTACCAACTGCGCTGTACTCGGCGTGGCCCTGCTCAATGTGCAGGAATCACACGATTTTATTGAATCCGCGCTGTATGGCATGGGCGCCGCCCTGGGCTTTACGCTGGTAATGGTGTTATTTGCTGCGATTCGTGAGCGGCTGGCTGCGGCTGATATTCCGGCACCGTTTCAGGGTAACGCCATTGGTCTGATCACTGCCGGGCTGATGGCGCTGGCGTTTATGGGCTTTTCCGGACTGGTGAAATACTGATGTTAGGCGCATTACTGGTGGTTGGCGGGCTGGCGCTGGTGTTCGGTGTCATGCTGGGCTTTGCCACTATTTACTACAAAGTGGAAGGTGACCCGCTGGCGGATCAGGTGGACAAACTGCTGCCCCAGACCCAATGCGGCCAGTGCACTTTCCCAGGCTGCCGCCCCTACGCTGAAGCAATTGCCAAAGGGGAAGCCGATATTAATCAGTGCCCGCCCGGTGGCGAGGAAACCATTAAAGCCATTGCCGACCTGCTCGGCGTGGAACCCAAACCGCTCAATGAAGAACATGGCGAGGCTCAGGACTTACCCCTGATCGCACGTATTGATGAGCAAACCTGTATCGGCTGCACGCTGTGTATTCAGGCCTGCCCGGTGGATTGCATTGTCGGTGCCGCAAAACACATGCATACCATCATTGAGTCTGAGTGCACGGGCTGTAAGCTCTGTCTGCCGCCCTGCCCGGTGGACTGCATTGAAATGCTGCCGGTCAGGGTGGAACCCGGTAACTGGAAGTGGCCCTACCCGTCGGCAAAACCGATTATTGCGATTGCCGCAGCGGCAAATGATGAGGGTGAAGAACCAATGCCGGTCATCCGCTACGAAGATGCCGAAAATAACGAGGACACCGCACAGAGGGAGGCTGCAGAATCATGAGCATTAAACTCCAGGCGGTGCAGCTGTTAAAAAAACTGTTCAGCCCTGCTCACGGCCTGCATCTGGACTATCAGAAACAACAATCCCTGCAGCACCCGGTTACCCGCATTCAATCCACACCGGACACCGAGCTGGTACTGCCTTTGCAACAGCACATGGGCAACAAACCGGAAGTCAGGGTACAGGTGGGCGACTATGTCTACAAAGGCCAACCGCTTGCCGCAGCCGAAGGTGACATCAGTGTGCCGATTCATGCCACCAGCTCCGGCACTATTGTCGCCATAGAGGAACGCCCGATTCCGCATCCCTCCGGCCTGAATGACCTGTGTATTATCCTGCGCCCGGACGGCAAACATGATCGCGGCAACAGCTGTATGGAGCCGATTCCGGATTACGAACAGGCCAGCGAAGAAACCCTGCGCCGCCGGATTTGTGAGGCTGGTATTGTCGGGCTGGGCGGTGCCGTTTTTCCGGCGGCCATCAAGCTCAATGTGCGCCCGAATATCCCGATCTGCACCCTGGTGATTAATGGTGCGGAATGTGAGCCATATATCACCTGCGATGACCGGCTGATGCGGGATAAAGCAGATGAAATTATCGCCGGTGCGCAGATCATGCTGCATATCCTGAAAAACCATGCACCGGATCAGCGTAAACAGCAGTGCCTGATTGGCATCGAAGATAATAAACCGGAAGCCATTGCCGCGATGCAGGCGGCTGTCGATAAAAGCGGCGACATCCGGATTCAGGTGATTGCGGTGCCGACCCTTTATCCGGCTGGGGGTGAAAAGCAGCTGATCAAGGCGCTCACCGGCAAGGAAGTTCCCAGTGGCCAGCGCCCGGCAGATATTGGCATGATCTGTCATAACGTCGCCACCTCGCGCGCTATTTACCGTGCAACCGTGCTCGGTGAACCGCTGATTTCCCGCTATGTCACTGTCACCGGGCCGGGCATTAAACAACCGCAGAATATCGAAGTCGCTTTCGGCACGCCGATTGCTGCCGTGGTTGAACATGCCGGAGGCTACACGGATCAGGCCGGACAGCTGGTAATGGGCGGGCCGATGATGGGTGTCTCACTCAACGATGACGCGATTCCGGTGGTCAAAGCCACCAACTGCATCCTGGTACAGCCAGCCCCGCAGCAAACCAGTGAAACCCTGCCCTGTATCCGCTGTGGCCAGTGCGCTCAGGCTTGTCCGGCTGGCTTACTGCCGCAACAACTCTACTGGTATGCCCGTGCCAAAGACTTTGAGCAGACCGAAGCCTATAAGCTGTTCGATTGTATTGAGTGCGGCTGTTGCTCCTATGTCTGTCCCAGCCATATTCCGCTGGTCGATTACTATCGTTTCGCCAAATCGGAAGTGCGGGCACAGCGTATCGCCAAACAAAAGGCCGAAGTGGCTCGTGAGCGGCATGAATTTCATATTGAACGCCTGGAACGCGCCAAACGTGAACGCGCAGAGAAGCTGGCTAAGCACAAGAAAAAAGCCGTATCCGCAGACAAGAAAGACGCGATTCAGGCCGCACTGGAACGTGCCAAAGCCAAAAAAGCGCAAATGGCGGCGGACAACCAGTCTGCAAAATCTGCCGCAAGTAATGAAAATACTGAACGTACGGCCAAGCCTGAGAACAAAGATAATCCTGTCAGTACCAAAACACAGGAGCCAGCGAAGTCATGATTTTTACTTCCCTCACTTCGCCCTACCTGAAAGCGCCCAACAGCGTCAGCCGGATCATGCAGCAGGTGATATTTGCCCTGCTACCCGGTACAGCGGTCATGCTGTGGTTTTTTGGCTGGGGTGTACTGACAAACTTGTTGCTGGCGACCGGTTTTGCCTTGTTGCTGGAAGCCCTGGTGCTCAAAGTGCGCGGTAAACCGGTGGGTGTATTCCTGAGTGATTACAGTATTGTCGTCACCGCCTGGCTACTGGCGCTGGCCATGCCTGCTGCCTCGGCGTGGTGGCTGATTCTGATTGCGCTGATTTTTGCGGTGATTATTGCCAAACACCTGTACGGCGGTCTGGGCTATAACCCGTTTAACCCGGCCATGGTTGGCTATGCGGCGGTGCTGATTTCCTATCCGGTGGAGATGACCAGCTGGATGGAGCCGGTTTCCTTCAGTTTTGCCGAAGTCAGTCTCACCGACACCCTGCATAAAGTATTTGGCGTGGCCGGAGCCCACTGGGATGCGTTCACCATGGCGACACCGCTGGACACCGTCAAAATTCATCTCGGGCTGGGCGAAACACTGGGAGAAATTTATCAGCAGCGTAACCCGCAACTGGAAACCGGCCATGGCTGGGACCTGGTGAATCTGGCCTATCTGGCCGGAGGCTTTTGGCTTTTGTATCGCGGCATTATCAGCTGGCATATTCCTGCGGCACTACTGGCGGCACTGGCCGGCATGTCCGGGTTGTTCTGGATTATCGATGCCCAGGCCTACACCTCACCACTGTTCCACCTGTTCAGTGGCGGCACCATGCTGGCGGCATTTTTCATTGCCACCGACCCGGTATCCGCCAGCACCACACCACTGGGCAAAATACTTTATGCCGGGGGTATCGGCATGTTTACCTATATCGTGCGTACCTGGGGCGGCTATCCGGATGCCATTGCTTTTTCAGTGATTATTATGAATATGGCTGTTCCCTTGCTGGACTATTACACCCAACCGCGTGTATACGGCCATAAAAGCAAAGGTCTGCCCGGACTATGAAAATACGCAACTTACTAAACGACAGACTGTTACGGGAGGTTGCCAGACCGGCACTTTACCTGTTTCTTTTTGCACTGGCGGGCACGCTGATTCTGGCCATCATTCACAGCGCCACTGCCGGTAAAATCCGTGAAAATGAACGGCTCGCCCTGTTAAAGCAGGTCAACACACTGGTTGCTCCTGAACGCTATAATAATGACCCGTTACAGGATCAGGTTACCCTGGCGGCTGACACGACGCACAGTGCAGAGCCGGTAACCGTATACCGGGCCAGAAACAATGGCCAGCCGGTCGCGGCGATTTATGTCACTACCTCGCCCAATGGTTACAGCGGCAAAATCCGCATGGTAGTGGGTATTAATGCCGACCAGAGCCTGGCCGGGGTGCGGGTGGTTTCACATAATGAAACACCGGGCTTGGGTGACCGTATTGATGCTCAGAAAGATGACTGGATTCTGCAATTTGCCGGTAAATCATTGCAGAATCCGTCACTCAACGGCTGGGCAGTCAAAAAGGATGGCGGTGAATTTGACCAGTTTACCGGCGCCACTATTACCCCCAGAGCCGTGGTCAATGCCGTGCGTGAAACACTGCTCTGGTCACAGGATAATCAGGCCGGACTGTATGCAATGCCAGCGGAGCTAAATTCTGATGAGTGATGAAAATATTTACCGGAAGATTACCCTGGATGGCCTGTGGCGTAATAATCCGGGTCTGGTGCAACTGCTGGGCCTGTGCCCGCTGATGGCAGTTACCACTAACTTTATCAATGGCCTGGGACTGGGTATTGCCACCCTGATCACACTGCTGTCCTCCAACCTGCTGATTTCACTGTTCCGCGATTATTTCCGTGATGAAATCCGCATTCCGGTTTTCGTGCTGATTATTGCCTCGAATGTCACCGCCATTGAGCTGCTGATGCGCGCCTATTTCTATGACCTGCATGGCATTCTGGGTATTTTTATCCCATTGATCGTCACCAACTGCATCATTATTGGCCGTGCCGAAGCCTTTGCCTCAAAAAATGAGCCGGAACACTCAGCGCTGGATGGCTTTATGATGGGACTGGGTTTTCTGCTGGTACTGGTGGTGCTGGGCGGCTTGCGTGAGATTCTGGCCAACGGCACCCTGTTTGCCCAGGCACACCTGATGTTTGGTGAGGCGGCTCGCGGGCTAACCATTTCGATCAGTGACAATTTCCATGGCTTGTTACTGGCGGCACTTCCCCCCGGTGCCTTTCTCGGACTGGGTTTTCTGCTGGCATTAAAGAACTATATTGACCAGCGCCAGGCAGACCGCAAGGCCTTGCAGCACAAAGCATTACGCCGGGAAAGTCAGCCAGACACAGAGACCACAGCGGCATGAACAAGGAAAAACGCGCTGAAATTTTCCGCCGCTGGCAGGAGGCCAACCCGCACCCGACCACCGAGCTGGAGTACAACTCAGATTTCGAACTGCTGATTGCCGTGATTTTATCCGCGCAGGCCACCGATAAAGGTGTAAATAAGGCCACTGCACGTCTGTTTCCGGTCGCCAATACACCGGAGAAAATCTATGCACTGGGCGAGGACGGGCTGCGTGAATACATCAAAACCATTGGCCTGTTTAACGCCAAGGGTAAAAACATTATTGAAACCTGTCGCCTGCTGATTGAAAAGCATCACTCACAGGTACCGCAAACCCGTGCGGCGCTGGAGGCCCTGCCCGGCGTCGGGCGTAAAACGGCCAATGTGATTCTAAATACCGCCTTCCGCCAACCGGCGATGGCTGTGGACACGCACATTTTCCGGGTCGCCAACCGCACCGGCATCGCCAAAGGCAAAAATGTGCTGGAAGTGGAAAAAGGCCTGCTGCGCCATATCCCCAAACCTTATTTGCTGGATGCACATCACTGGCTGATTCTGCATGGCCGCTATACCTGCGTGGCGCGCAAACCCAAATGCCCATCGTGTATAATTGCCGATTTATGTGATTTTAAGGAGAAAACGGCGGGATGATCAGCAATGACAGAGACCAGTTACGCCGCTATTACCTCAACTGCTGGCAGAAACTACAGGCCGGTGAAGCGCTGCAGGGGCTGGAGGAGCAGGTTGCCGAAGTAATCCGCGAACATCCCGAATACCATGCCCAGTTGCAGGATCCGGAAAAAGCACTGGCGCAGGACTACCACGCTGAAGATGGCGAGACTAACCCGTTCCTGCACATGAGCCTGCATCTCGGGCTGCGTGAACAGGTGGTCACCGACCGCCCTTCCGGTGTGCAGATGCTGTATCAGCAACTGATTGCCCAGCACGGCGTGCATGAGGCTGAACACCGCATGATGCAATGTCTCGCAGAAAGCATCTGGCAGGCCCAGCAAAACCAGACCCTGCCGGATGAAGCCACTTATTTCGAGTGTCTGAAAGGTTGCTGAGCCGATGAACGGACTGGAGTGGCGCGTAGCAATATCTCTGTCAGCAGTTTACGCAGTCAGAATGCTGGGCCTGTTTATGATTCTGCCGGTATTCTCGCTATACGCCGACAGTTTTCCCGGCAGCACTGAGTTTCTCACCGGACTGGCTATCGGCATTTACGGCCTGACTCAGGCACTGTTTCAGATCCCGCTGGGACTGGCCTCAGACCGGATCGGGCGCAAGCCGGTGATTATCGGCGGCCTGCTGATTTTTGCTTTCGGCAGCATGGTCGCCGCACTGGCGGACTCCATCTGGCTGATAATTATTGGCCGCACGCTGCAGGGCATGGGGGCGATTGCCGCAGCGACCATGGCACTGGCCGCCGACCTGACCCGCGATGAATACCGGGCACGGATTATGGCCTTTATCGGCATGAGTATCGGCCTGTCATTTATGCTGGCAATGATTATCGGCCCGTTACTGAACGCCTGGGCGGGCTTATCCGGCATTTTCTGGGTGACCATGGGGCTGGCACTCAGCGGTATTCTGCTGATTCTGTTTGCGGTACCCCAGCCGGTGCAACTGCGCTCGCATCGTGATGCGGGTATTTTGCGCGGCTATATCGGCAAAACCCTGCAGAATACTTCTTTACTGCGCATGGATCTCGGCGTATTCATTCTGCACCTGATCATGACCGCCAACTTTCTGGTCATTCCGGAGCTGCTGAAACAACAGCTGCATTTTCCGTCAGTCGAACACTGGAAGATTTATCTGCCGGTGTTTCTGCTGTCTTTTCTACTCGCATTGCCGATGATTATTCTGGCCGAGAAAAAACACCGCATTAAAGGCACGTTGCTGGTTGCCATTGGCTTACTAATTGCCGCTGAGCTGGTGATGGCCGGCGGGTATCAGTATAACTACCTGCTGATTGCTGCGTTTCTGGTGTTTTTTATTGGCTTTAACTTTCTGGAAGCCGTGCAGCCCTCACTGGTGGCAAAATATTCTGCCGTGGATACCAAGGGTACAGCGATGGGTATTTTCAGCAGCTCACAGTTTTTCGGTATTTTTATCGGCGGTTCAATCGGTGGTCTGGTCAATCAGCAGTTTGGCATCAGCGGTGTGTTTATTTTCAACGCTATCATGGCACTGATATGGCTGGCGGTCAGCTATACACTGCCACGTCCGCAGTTTTACAGCAGCCGTATTATCCGCCTTGACACACAGATTCAGGACTGGCAGGAAACCCAGCGGCGCCTGCTGAGCATACCCGGTGTACGTGAGGTGTCGATTGTGGCGCAGGAGCATCTGGCTTACCTGAAGGTGGATAAAGCCGAGCTGGATGATCAGGCACTCCGTGCATTTTCCGGCACTTCTGCGTAAAATCATCTTCCATTATTACCTGATAAACAAGGAACAAAAGATGGCAAGAGGAATCAACAAAGTGATTCTGGTCGGCACCCTGGGGCGCGATCCGGAAACCAAGTATATGCCCAGCGGCGGGGCGGTGACCAATATCAGCCTTGCAACCAGTGAGCAATGGAAAGACAAAAACAGCGGTGACCGGCAGGAACGCACCGAGTGGCATCGCGTGGTGTTTTTCAACAAGCTGGCTGAAATTGCCGGGCAATACCTGCGCAAAGGCCAGCAGGTTTATGTGGAAGGCAAACTGCAAACCCGCAAATGGCAGGGGCAGGACGGCCAGGATCGTTACACCACAGAAATCGTTGTCTCGGAAATGGAAATGCTGGGCGGCGGCTCACGTGACAGCGGCTCTGACTTTGGTGGTGGCCAGCAATACTCATCAGCCAGCGGCAGCAATGCCCCTGCGCAATCCCGCCCCCAGTCCAAACCTTCCAATAACCAGCCAGCTGATCAGGGCGGTTTCGAAGACTTTGATGACGATATTCCATTCTGAGCCGCATAAGCTGACGGCTATCAGCTGAACCGGCAAAGCCGGCAATAAACCTAAACGACTGAACTCAGACCAGAGAGTACACATGGATTTCCAGGGATATATCCGCAAGATTACTGAAAACGAAGCGCTCAGCAGCGCAGAAATGACCGCTGCGATGCGTGAGATTATGACCGGTGGTGCCACACCCGCGCAGATCGGCGGCTTTCTTATCGGCCTGCGTATGCGCGGTGAAACGGTCGATGAAATCAGCGCTGCTGCCAGTGTCATGCGCGAGCTGTCCACAGGTGTTTCAGTCGACAATCAATATCTGGTGGATACCTGTGGTACCGGTGGCGACTCTTCCGGCACCTTTAATATCTCCACGGCCAGTGCCTTTGTCTGTGCGGCAGCCGGTGCGCGGGTTGCCAAGCATGGTAACCGCTCGGTTTCCAGTAAATCCGGCAGTGCCGACGTACTCGAAGCTGCCGGGGTCAATCTGGACATTACTCCGGAAAAAGTCACCGAGTGTATCAACAAGCTGGGCGTCGGTTTTCTGTTTGCCCAGAAACATCACAGTGCCATGCGCCATGCCATCGGGCCGCGCAAGGAACTGGGTGTGCGCACGCTGTTTAATGTGCTTGGCCCGCTGACCAATCCGGCTGGTGCGCCGAATCAGGTGGTCGGTGTATTCAGCCGTGAATGGGTGAAACCGCTGGCAGAAGTTTTGCAAAAACTCGGCAGCCGCCATGTGATGGTGGTCAATGCCGAAGATGGTCTGGATGAAATCAGCATCGCAGCGCCGACTTCTGTCGCTGAGTATCGTGATGGTGAGGTGAAAGAATACACCATTAAGCCGGAAGATTTTGGCCTGCAAACGGCATCAGCGGATAGCCTGCGGGTAGATACCGCTGAACAGAGTCTGCAGCTGATCAGGTCAGTGCTGAGCAACCAGCCCGGCCCGGCACTGAACATTGTGCTGATCAATGCCGGTGCAGCGATTTATGTTTCCGGCAAGGCAGAGTCACATCAGCAGGGTATAGAGCTTGCCAGAACAGTGATTGCCGATGGCAGCGCACTGGAAAAACTGCAGCAGCTGGCCGCACTGACCAACACCTGAGGCAGGACGACTACATGAGTAAAGCGGATATTCTGGAGCAAATTCTTCAGACCAAACAACAGGAAATCAGTGAACGTTCCCGACATACCAGCATGGATATGCTGCGGGAGCATGCGGCTAAGGCCCCGGCAGTACGTGGCTTTCTGACCTCATTAAAGAAAAAAATCACTAATGGTGAACCGGCGATTATTGCCGAGGTAAAAAAAGCTTCTCCCAGCAAGGGTGTGATCCGGGCTGACTTCAATCCGGCAGCCATTGCGGAAAGCTACCAGCAGGGAGGCGCTGCCTGCCTTTCCGTGCTGACCGATGCGCAGTATTTTCAGGGCCATGAAAGCTATTTGCAGCAAGCCCGTGCGGCCTGTTCGTTGCCGGTCATCCGCAAAGACTTTATCATCGATCCTTATCAGGTTTACGAGGCCAGAGCGATTGGTGCAGACTGTATTTTGCTGATTATGGCAGCACTGGATGATGCCACTTTGCGGGAGCTTTATGAACTGGCGACAAAGCTGAGTATGGATGTATTGATTGAAGTACATGACCGTGCAGAACTGGAGCGTGTGCTGCCACTGAATGCACCACTGATCGGGATTAATAACCGTAACCTGCGCACCTTTGAAACCTCGCTGCAAACCAGTATTGACCTGCTACCGATGGTACCTGCAGATACTTTACTGGTCACAGAAAGCGGCATTCATAGTTCGGCAGATGTGCAACTGATGCGGCAGCATCATATTAATGCCTTTCTGGTCGGCGAAGCGTTTATGCGTGCTGAGCAACCGGGTGCCGAACTGAACAAACTGTTTTATCAGACCTCCTGAAATAACAAACTAACAAATCATAAGAGCTGAACGCCTGATGCTGACTCATCCACAATTTGATCCTGTTGCCATTTCAATCGGCCCGCTGAAAGTCCACTGGTACGGACTGATGTATGTCATCGGTTTCCTGGCTTTCCTCTATCTGGGTAAACGCAGAGCGAAAAAACCCGGCAGTATTTTCAAACCGGAGCAAGTGGATGACATGATGTTCTGGGGTGCACTGGGCGTGGTGCTTGGCGGCCGTATCGGCTATATGCTGTTTTATAACCTGCGCGAGTTCCTCGGTGATCCGCTGTCATTTTTTCAGGTCTGGGATGGCGGCATGAGCTTCCATGGCGGCCTGATCGGCGTAACCATTGTCATGCTGGTCTTGTCGTGGAAATGGGGTGTTCGTTTTCTGCAACTGTCCGACTTTGTTGCACCACTGATTCCGATTGGCCTGGGCGCGGGAAGAATAGGTAATTTCATCAACGGTGAGCTGTGGGGGCGGCCAACCGACCTGCCCTGGGGCATGGTATTTCCGCCTGCAGGTATGGATGTCGCCCGCCACCCGTCACAACTTTACCAGGCCTTCCTGGAAGGACTGGTTCTGTTCGTTCTGCTGTGGTGGTTTTCCCGCACCTCACGTCCGGTCGGCGCGGTGACCGGGCTGTTTGTCGCTGCCTATGCGGTATTCCGCATTCTGGTCGAATTTGTACGTCAGCCTGACCAGCACCTCGGCTATGTTGCCTTTGGCTGGATGACACAGGGACAACTGCTTAGCCTGCCGATGCTGGCGTTGGGGTTACTGATGATGTGGTGGGCCTATAAACGCGGATAGACCGAACGGTGGCCAAAAGCAGAAGCTTACGGCGCATTCAGTAACTTCAGCGTGTTATCCAGCTCTATTTGTTTGCGCAGCAGCTTTTTCGAACCGAAAGGCACGAACTGAATCAGCCCTGCTCCGACAATCATCAGCGACAAACCGGCAAAAATAATGTAATTCAGCAGCATATCAGCACTTAGCAAAGCGCCGAAACCAAAACTGCCTGCTATATAACGGGCGGCAAAAAACAGCAGGCTGGCTAACAGCAAAACCACAGAGGCATGGATACACATGCCGCCGGTCTTGTTCACCCAGGACCAGCGCTGCCGCTTCAGCTCACTGATATTTTCATATTTCCGGGAGCGCTGATGAATTTCTTTCATAATGCGCTTTTGTGAATCCTGAACCACCAGCTGACCAATCTGCTGTTCACGCTGCGCCAGCGTACCATATGGCAGTTGTGTCATCACCCGAACATGCTTGCGGAAGGTCTGCATAAACAGGCTGTTCGGGTCAATCATATCCGGCAGAGGCAAACGGGAAAGCTCATGATTCTGCCAGCTGGTATGTACATAATGCTGAATGCGCTTTACCCGCACCTGACGCAGGTCATGCAGCATTTCATTGATCCGGTCGTGCTGCACAAAATCCGGTTCGACCTGAGCTTTTACGTAATACACCGGCGACTGGGCAACCAAAGCGGCCAGACGGTGGGTCGCTGTTGTCACCTCGCCCGCCGCCGCCAGATAACGCGCGCACTCATACTGATATTCCTTATCAGTGCGTTTGGACGCCTGAAGGATGTTCAGCGCGCTGGCAGTAGCCTCATCATATTTGCCCATGCCGTAATGAGCATCAGCCAGATGACGCTTGGCAAACACAGCAAAATCATGATTATCTTCTTCAATGGCAATTTTGGTTGCACAAGCCAGATGGAACTCAGCCAGCTCCTGATGATCCAGCAGAAACAGATAAGTCCAGCCCAGCTCAAAATGCGCACGGTAATCACGGTGATTTACCCGTAACGCATCTTTCAGCATATGCTCTGCGGTCAGCACATTATCATGCGCCTGGGTCGTTTGCAGAACCAGAGAATCGCTTAGCTTCTTATTGGCAAAACTGACCTCAACCTCCGCACGATAGGCAGAGTAGTTATCTCCGGTTTTGCGGGATAAATGGCTGCGCAGGTGCTCGCGTTCTTTCTGCAGACGCAACCCCTGACTATTAATATCTCCGGCCATATCTTCCAGTTGCGGGCGCAAACTGGATAAAACATCCTGAGCTCCTCCCATTTTGCGCAGGTTGCCCTGCAAACCGGTATTCAGCAATGCATAAATGCTATCCCGGTTCATCGCTTTCAGCGACGCCAGATATTCCATATTAATACGGTGAAACGTACACTGCTTGCGCTTCGGAAAGAAGATAGCCCGGACTTGTCCGGCTTCCAGTCCTTTCTGCATGATTTACATCCATTTTTTTCAATTGACACTCTGCGCGGAAGTATAGTTTATTTACACCTTTATGCGTAAACTTTATTTTAATTGGGTATAAGCCTGTTTTTAGCCGGCTAAAGTGACCGTCTTTTCCCCTGACTTTTTCATGTATGTTCTGTTTTCAATCCGACAGTCTGTTATTCTCAGCTTATACGGGATCACACGCTTGCGGGTAGTGGCCGGGGTGCTTACAATGCGCCCGTGTCAGGACTCTGCCCGCCGTAGTCCCTCAATAGTCTATTTAAAATTAAGGAGTTTCACTATGCCCTGGAATGAACCGGGTGGTGATGGCAACAACCAGAAAGATCCGTGGACCGGAAAAAACAAGGATTCCGGCAGCCGTGAGGCCGAAGAACTGATTAAAAAAATCAACCAGAAACTGAATGGTTTATTTGGCGGCGGAAATGGTAAAGACGGTGATAACGAGCCCGGCATGGGCACACCGGGTGCCAAAGGCATTATTCTGCTGGGAATTATTCTGTTCGCAGTCTGGTTATTTTCCGGTTTCTATACAGTCGATGCCCGACAAGAAGCTCTGGTATTACGCCTCGGTGCTTACAACACGACCACCGGCCCGGGCCTGCACTGGCACCTGCCTTACCCGATTGAAACGGTGGAAATGGTCGATGTTGCCCAAAACCGCAGTGCACAGGATCGCAGCACCATGCTGACCATCGACGAAAACATCGTCGATATCGCAGTAACCGTACAATATAAAGTCAGCAATGCCAGGGACTATGCATTTAATGTACTGCTGCCGGATTTTCTGCCGGATCAGCCACAGGGCACTATCTATCAGGTCATGCGCAGTGCCACCCGTGAAGTAGTGGGTCGCAGCAGCATGGACTTCATTCTGCGTGAAGGCCGTGAACAAATTGCCCTGACCACACAGGAGCTGATGCAGCAGATATTAGATGACTATCAGGCAGGTCTGCAGGTTATCAAAGTCAACCTGACCTATGCCGAAGCACCGGAAGCTGTTAAAGACGCCTTCGATGATGCCAACCGGGCACGTGAGGATGCTAACCGTTTTAAGAACGAGGCTGATACCTATGCCAAGAAAGTGGTTCCGGAGGCCCGTGGCCAGGCCGCACGCCGTCTGGAAGAGGCGAATGCCTACCGTGACCGGGTGATCGCCCAGGCCGAAGGTGATGCCTCACGCTTCAGCCAGCTGGTTGCAGAATACCGCAAGGCGCCGGAAGTGACCCGCGAGCGCCTGTACCTGGAAACCATGGAAACCGTATTGGCTGGTACCCGTAAAGTTCTGGTGGATAGCAATAACAGTAATAACCTGTTGTATATGCCACTGGATTCCACACGCTCAGCCTCATCCGGTGATGTACCCTCTCCGGCACAACTGGCCTCTCCGTTCATAAACAGCTCTGGAAAACCGGCCGGCAATACATCCAATGGCCGCGAGCAACGTACACTGCAGCCCGGAATTGACAGAGGAGGACGTCAATAATGGATATTAAAAAGAATATTATTGTCGGCGCGCTGTTATTACTGGTAGTTCTGATCTATTCATCAGCTTATACCGTTGATCAGCGCGAAAAAGCGATAAAATTTAAGTTCCGTGAGATTGTTGATTCCGAAATAGAACCGGGACTGCATTTCAGAGTTCCGTTTATTGAATCAGTCAGTAAATTCCCTTCACGTATTCTGACCCTGGATGCGAATACCGAACGCTTCCTGACCGGTGAGAAAAAGTACGTGCTGGTTGATTTTTTCGTGAAATGGAAAATATCTGACGTCGCCACTTACTACCGTGCCACCAGTGGTGGACAGATTGCAGCAGCATCCAGCCGTCTGGAAGACATCATGAAAGATGGTCTGCGTAACGAATTCAGCCGCCGCACCATTGAAGAAGCACTGTCTGAGCAGCGTGATGAAATCATGCAGGGACTGGAGGTAAAATCCAATGAAGCTGCCAAGCAGCTGGGTATTACCGTGGTTGATGTACGGGTCAGCAAGATCGACTTCCCCGAACAGGTCAGCGAGTCCGTATTTGAACGGATGCGTTCTGAACGGATGCGGGTAGCGCAGGATTTCCGCTCACGTGGTCGTGAGGATGCTGAGAAAATCAAGGCTGCTGCTGATCGTGAATCCACAGTGATTCTGGCTGAGGCCTATCGTGACTCAGAAAAAGCACGCGGCCAGGGTGATGCAAAATCTGCGGAAATTTACGCCAAAGCGTACTCACAGGATGGTGACTTTTACTCATTCTACCGTAGCCTTGACGCCTACCGTAAAACACTGGGTCAACAGGGCGATATGATGGTGCTGGAACCGGATTCAGAGTTTTTCCGCTATTTCGGCAATAAAAATGCCACCAGCACCAATCCTGCCGGTGGCCCCGGAAACCGTAATAATATTGTTCCGAGTATGAATAATGCTGCGACACCTAACAATGCGGTTCCGGGGCCGGGCACTGCTGTAGGTAACCTCGTTGTTCAGTAGGCGAAACAGACGATTTACCCGGTGAGTTTCAGCTGGGGAGATCTGATTAATGCACTGGCCCTTCTGTTAATTCTGGAGGGCCTTATGCCGTTTATTACCCCGCGCGGCATGAAGAAAACCTGTGAACAACTTCTCGTCCTGCCGGAAAAAACCCTGCGAATGATTGGTTTTGCCAGTATCATTGCTGGTATTCTATTGCTCTTTTTAACCGACTGATAAAACATGTCCTTTAACGATCAATACTGGGCGCTTCCCGACGGAATCAGTGAAGCCCTGCCCGATGAAGCATGGCGTCTGGAAACGCTGCGCCGCGAGCTACTCGATATTTACTCAACCTGGGGCTATCAGCTGGTCATGCCTCCCCTGGTTGAATACATGCAATCCCTGACCACCGGTGTCGGCTCCAACCTTGATGTGCAAACCTTCAAAATCACTGACCAGCAAACCGGGCGCATGATGGGCATCCGTGCCGATATGACGCCGCAAATTGCCCGTATTGATGCACATAAACTGAAAACCGACCAGCCCAACCGCTTATGTTATATCGGCAGTGTCCTGCACACCCGCGCCCAGCATGAAGGTGGCACGCGCTCACCGCTGCAGGTTGGCGCAGAGTTATTCGGACACGCCGGAATCGGCAGTGATATTGAAATTATTTCACTGCTGCTGGCCACCCTGAAGCATTGCAACGCCGGGCCGCTGACGCTGGATCTGGGGCATGTGGGTATTTTCCGTGAGCTGGCTAAACAGGCCGGTTTCAGCAAGGAACAGGAAAAACTGTTCTCAGAGATGCTGGAGCGCAAAGCACTGCCGGAAATTAACAGCTGGCTGGCAACATCTGATGTACCGGCCCCGGTACGTGAAATGCTGGCGCAGCTGCCATTATTATATGGCCCGATTGCCGTGCTGGAACAGGCACAACAAACCTTAAGCGCGGCCAATCAGCCGGTACAGGATGCCCTTCAATACCTGAACAGACTCGGCCAGCGGCTGCAAAATGCTTTTCCGGATTGCAGCCTGCACATCGATCTGACCGAGCTATCGGGATATAACTATCACACCGGTATCGTGTATGCCGTTTACGCTTCGGAAACCGGCGATGAAGTTGCCCGTGGCGGCCGTTACGACGGCACCGGTAAAGTATTCGGTCGCTCACGCCCGGCAACGGGTTTCAGTACCGATTTAAGGGTACTCAGCCGCTCTGCCAATACCCCACCGAAAATACAAAACAGTATTCTTGCCCCCGACAGCGATGATCCGCAGCTGAATCAGCTGATCAGGGAGTTACGGGCACAGGGACAGTGTGTGATTCGTCAGTTAGACGGAACCCCACCTGCACAGCCAACCAATTTTAGCCGACAGATTATTCAGAATAACGGTCAGTGGGCCGTCACAGAGATTTAAGCGAGAGCATTAGCATTATGGGAAAAATCGTTGTTGTACTGGGCACCCAATGGGGTGACGAAGGCAAAGGTAAAATTGTCGACCTGCTGTGTGAAGATGTCTCAGCAGTAGTCCGCTTTCAGGGCGGGCATAATGCCGGCCATACACTGGTGATTGATGGCAAAAAAACCGTTTTGCACCTCATCCCTTCCGGTGTGCTGCGTGAAGGTGTTGAGTGCCTGATCGGGAACGGCGTGGTACTGTCGCCAGAAGCCTTGCTGACTGAGCTGAAAATGCTGGAAGATAATGGCATTCCGGCGAAAGAGCGCCTGAAACTGTCTGCAGCCTGCCAGCTGATCCTGCCTTATCATGTCGCTCTGGACGTTGCGCGCGAAAAAGCACGGGGTAATCAGGCCATCGGCACCACCGGACGCGGTATCGGCCCGGCCTACGAAGACAAGGTATCACGCCGTGGCCTGCGCCTGGGCGATTTGCTGCAGCCTGAAACGCTGCAGGAAAGACTGAACACCATCCTCGACTTTCATAACTTCACCCTGAAGAATTACTTCCATACCGATACAGTTGATCCGCAGAAGACTCTGGACGATGCACTGGAGATGGCCGAAGTACTGGCTCCGATGATTACCGATGTACCACAGCGGCTGATAGAGCTGCGCAAGGCCGGTAAAAATATCATGATGGAAGGCGCACAGGGTACGCTGCTTGATATTGATCACGGCACCTACCCTTATGTGACCTCCTCCAGCACCACCGCGGGCGGCGCCTGTACCGGCTCAGGGCTGGGGCCGCGCCATCTGGATTATATTCTGGGGATCACCAAGGCCTATACCACCCGCGTTGGTTCCGGCCCGTTCCCGACGGAATTGTTTGACGATACCGGTGCTTATCTGGCGAAAAAAGGTAATGAGTTTGGTGCCACCACCGGACGCGCACGCCGCTGCGGCTGGTTTGATGCCGTTGTCCTGCGCCGCGCCATGCAGATTAACAGCGTTTCCGGCCTGTGTATGACCAAACTGGACGTACTGGATGGCCTTGATACCGTCAAAATCTGCACCGGTTATCAGCTGGACGGACAAGAACTGGATGCTCCGCCGGTGGATACTGATGAGTTTGCACGCTGTGTGCCGGTCTATGAAGAGTTACCGGGCTGGAGTGAATCGACCTATGGTGCGACTGATGTTAATGCTCTGCCGGAAAATGCCCGTCGCTACCTGAAGCGGGTTGAAGAAGTAATGGAAACTCCGGTTGACATTATTTCCACCGGCCCGGATCGCGAGCAGACCATTACCTTAAGAGACCCGTACTCTGCGTAAAAGTCTTTGAAATCAAAAATCTCAGCAGAACCTTCATAATAAAACACCCGCTTTATCATACTTTATACTTAGGTAAGGCGGGTATTAGTTCAAAACTTACCCTCCTTTCATCACAAACGATTTAAATTCCCTGCCGGTCATGCGTATAATGGCAAACAATACCCAACATTAACGAATGGCTCAGGCTCATAACAAATGCAAAATTCCTTTTTATACTCGACCCGTGAGTAACTGTTGAATAATGTGAAGCCTTCAAGCAAAGTCCGGATGTTGTTGACAACCGGTGATACTTTGCATGATCCAGATAGAGTTTGGCGAATCCGAGCGGAACGCCTTGAATAAGGGACGGTACCATCACCCCCACCCGCGAGTCCGCCAACGGATGGAGGTGTTATGGCTCAAAAGCCAGGGAGTCGCACATGGGGAGATAGAACGGTTGGCGGGGGTCAGTTCAACGACCGTCACCCGTTATCTGAAACGCTACCAACAAGGTGGGCTTGCGGCTTTGGAACAAGTGGACTTCTATCGTCCGGTCAGTCAGCTGGAGCCTTTCCGTGACGTGTTGAAAAGTCATTTTGAACACCATCCAACCACCCGGATCACTCAGGCGATGGCTGACATCCAGCGGCTAACCGGCCTTGAACTCCAGCGGGAAGCCGTGCGGATGTTCCTCCACAGCCTGGGGTTGTCGGTCAGGAAGGTGGGGATGATCCCGGCGAAAGCGGATCCCGAGGTTCAGGAGGCTTTTAAAAAAAGCATTGGAGCCGCGTCTTGAGGAAGCCAGGGCCGGGAAGCGGGCGGTTTTCTTTGTCGACGCGGCCCACTTTGTACTGGCCCCGTTCCTGGGGTTTGTGTGGTGTTTTACCCGCTTGTTCATCCGTGCCCCGGCCGGACGCCAGCGTTACAATGTACTGGGCGCGCTGAATGCGGTTACCCATGAACTGGTTACCGTGACCAATGACAGTTACATCAACTCCCACAGTGTTTGCCAGTTGCTTCAGCGAATCAAGGCATTGGCCCTGGACGTGCCAGTGACCCTGGTGATGGACAATGCCCGCTACCAACGTTGTCGGCTGGTCATGGATTTGGCGGAAACACTGGGGATCGAATTGTTGTTCCTGCCCGCCTATTCTCCCAACCTGAACCTGATTGAACGCTTGTGGAAGTTTGTGAAGAAAGAATGTCTCTACTCACAGTACCATGAAAACTTTACCGCGTTTGTGCAAGCCATTGATTCGTGTCTGGCGCAAACCCACACCACTCACAAGAAAGCCCTGGACTCCTTACTGGCGCTTAATTTTCAGACTTTCAATAAATCAACAATTATGGTCGGTTGAAGTATAGATGCACTTATCGAATCAAAATCGACAGTTTTCTGTTTTCTGGTCAACGGTATCAAACTCGAAGGTGTTATTGACGGCTATGATCAGTTCTCAGTGATGTTATCCGCAAATAACGGAATCGGCAGCACTCAGCTAATCATGAAAAGTGCCATTTCCACCATCGTTCCGAAGGTGAATGGCGGAGCTCCGAAAAGCTTCTGAACCAGACACCTGTAAAAATATTACATTCAGACTTGCAGAATACTGCAGGTACTCCCAAAATGCCGGATCATCTTGTTTATTAGAGAGAGTATTAGCATGATCCGGGATACCCTGAATGATACACACATCACCTCCGAAAATGTCCTGATTCCACCGGACGAGTTCAAAGCCGACCTGCCTCTGCCGGAAGCAGGGAAACATTTCATCGAAAACAGTCGTGCCACCATCAGTAATATTCTGTCCGGTAAAGATAAACGTCTGCTGGTGATTACCGGCCCCTGCTCTATTCATGACATTGAAGCCGCCAAAGATTACGCACTGCGCCTGAAAGCACTCAACGATCAGGTCAGCGAATCACTGTATCTGGTCATGCGGATTTATTTTGAAAAGCCACGTACCACCGTTGGCTGGAAAGGCCTGATCAATGACCCGGATATGGATGACTCCTTTAATATCAGTAAGGGGCTGACCATGGCACGGGAATTACTGTTATGGCTGGCTGAAATGGAAATTCCGGCGGCTACTGAGGCATTAGACCCGATTACCCCGCAATACCTCTCTGACCTGTTCAGCTGGGCAGCTATTGGCGCCCGTACCACAGAGTCACAGACCCACCGTGAAATGGCCAGCGGCCTGTCCATGCCGGTAGGCTTTAAGAATGGTACCGATGGCAATCTGAATGTCGCCATCAATGCCCTGCAGTCGGTATCCAGCCCGCACCGTTTCCTCGGCATTAATCCGATGGGTCAGGTCAGCATACTCAAAACCAGCGGTAATCCGGATGGTCATATCATCCTGCGCGGTGGCAAACGCCCTAACTACGACTCAGTCAGCGTAGCGGTATGTGAAGAAGCACTGGAAAAAGCCGGATTATCACAAGCCATTGTCATCGACTGCAGCCACGGTAACTCCAGCAAACAACATGCTTTACAGGCGCTGGTGGCAGAAAACGTCGCTGGCCAGATCGAACAGGGCAACCGCTCGATTATTGGCCTGATGCTGGAAAGTAATATCAATGCCGGCAATCAATCCATCACAGCTGACTTATCTCAACTGGAGTACGGAGTGTCTGTAACCGATGCCTGTATCAACTGGGCAACCACCGATAAACTGCTGCATCATCTGCATGAACGGTTGCATAGTGTACTGGCGGCAAGATAAGCATAAATTTTCCTGAATTCCTCTTGAAAATTAGTTAGGCCTTATATAGCATTGAGAACTATTCTCATTTTATGCGTGATTTTATATGTCTCTCTGCAGCGAAACCACCCTGCCCCTGTCTCAGCTCCCTGAGTCAGGGCTGGCTCATATTCATAAGGTGACAACCGATACTCCCACCCGTGTCCGTTTACTGGGCATGGGTATTGGTAAAGGCTCACAAATCAAGGTATTGCGTAACCGTATGGGCGATATTGTGCTGGGTACGGGTAATAACCGGATCAGTCTGGGGCGTTCGGTAACCGAACACATTGTTGTACACGTTCAAGAGTAAATCGCAGTGGCTAAAGCATGCTGTGCGCCGCAAGGCAAAAGTTGCCGCAAGACTTCCTTTAATCAGAGTATCGCCTTAATCGGCAATCCGAATGCCGGTAAAACCACCCTGTTCAACCTGCTGACCGGCTCTCGCCAGCGCACCGGAAACTGGCCCGGCGTCACTGTCGAACGCAAAGAAGGTCATTGTTGCCTGGAAGAAGCCGATCTTCACATCATCGACTTACCCGGCACGTATTCCCTTGACTTCAGTGATACATCAGCGGATGAAGCCGTCGCGCGGCAGTTTGTGCTGGAAAACCCCGATCACCTGTACCTGAATATTGTTGATGCCAGCACACTGGAGCGCGGCCTGTACCTGACCCTGCAACTGCGGGAGCTGAATGTGCCGGTTATCGTGCTGCTGAATATGATGGACGTGGCAGCTCAGCGCGGCATGAAGCTGGAAATAGCAGCACTGCAACAACGCCTGGGCTGTCCGGTGATTCCGGTTTCCTTACGCAAAGACAGTGACCTCAGGGAAATACACCAGTCAATTTGCCGCTATAAGGCAAACTCTGAAGTTTATTTTGAAATCCCCTACCACCCTGCTCTTGAACAATCCGTCAAAACACTCAGCCAATCCGGGCAAAATGCGACAAAAACCCGTGCACAACTGCTCACCGAACTGCAAACCACTAAAAATGACACCACACTTGCACTCCGGCAACAGCTGGAAGCAGAAACCGGTGAAGAACTGGATTTTCTGCTCGCTGACGGGCGTTTTGAGCTGGCAACACAGATTGCCCGCGAGGTAGTGCATGAGCACGGCAAAATCAGCCGCACCCTGTCTGATCAGATCGACCAATGGATACTGGGACGCTGGACGGGCATCCCCATTTTCTTAGGAATGATGTACCTGCTGTTCCTGTTCAGCATTAATCTCGGTGGTGCTTTCATCGACTTTTTTGATCTGGCAACCCAGACCCTCGCGGTTGATGGCAGCCGTTATCTGCTGGAGGCAGTCAGCACACCGGAATGGCTGATCACCCTGTTAGCTGACGGGCTCGGTGGCGGCTTACAGGTCGTAGCCACCTTTATCCCGATTATTGCCGCTCTGTACCTGTTTCTGACCCTGCTGGAGGAGTCAGGTTATATGTCGCGGGCAGCCTTTGTCATGGATCAGTTCATGCGCAAACTGGGCTTATCCGGTAAAGCCTTCGTGCCGCTGATTGTCGGCTTCGGCTGTAACGTCCCGGCAGTGATGGCCACCCGCACTCTGGACACACAACGTGAGCGCATTCTGACCGTGCTGATGACACCGTTTATGTCCTGTGGCGCCAGACTGGCGGTATACGCCCTGTTTGCAGCTGCCTTCTTTAAAACCGGCGGACAGAATATCGTCTTTCTGCTGTACCTGACCGGGATTGCCTTTGCCATTCTCACCGGCCTCGTTATGCGCAAAACCCTGTTACAGGGTCATGCCGACCATTTCGTCATGGAAATGCCGACTTACCAGATTCCCGGCCTGCGTAATATTTTGCTGAACACCTGGGGTAAACTGAAAGGTTTTATCATTGGTGCCGGTAAAATAATTGTCATCGTCGTCATGCTGATTAATGTTGCCAACAGCCTCGGCACAGACGGCAGTTTCGGTAATCAGGACAGCGAAAAATCCGTACTCAGCGCCACCGCTAAAACCATTACACCGGTGTTCTCCCCGATGGGGATCGAACAGGATAACTGGCCTGCCACCGTCGGTATTATCAGCGGTCTGCTGGCAAAAGAAGTAGTAGTGGGTACGCTGGATGCGCTGTATAGCGGCCTGGAAACTAATGCGGCGACCGAAACACAGGAAACATATGATCCGATCGACGGCCTGACTGCCGCACTGGCCACCATCCCCGCCAACCTGAGTGATGCACTGGGCAACCTGACAGACCCGTTAGGGCTGGCTGCAGTCGGGGAAGATCAGGCCGTCAGCAGCGCAACATTTACGGCGATGAACCAGTATTTTGATGGTAAGGCCGGTGCATTTGCCTACCTCTTATTCATTCTGATGTATTTCCCCTGTGTCGCTTCCATCGGAGCCATGCAACGGGAAGTAGGCCCGCGCTGGGCGTTACTGGGCGTAGCCTGGAGCACCTTCATGGGTTACAGCACCGCAGTCCTGTTCTACCAACTGGCCACTTTTAACCAGCATCCCGTCAGCTCATTCATGTGGTTGCTGATTATCCCCACCGCCTTTGCCGCATCAGTTTATGCCTTCCACCTGGCCGGACGTAAAAATCATCAGCGCCCATCTCCGCTGCAACAGGGAGTAGCCTGAGATGATGCTCGGGCATATCCGTGATTATCTGCGCCAGCGCGGCAGTGCCTCGCTGAGTGACGTGGCGGTACATTTTAACATTGCCCCGGATACCGCAAAATTTGCCCTGAACTACTGGCAGAAAAAAGGCAAAATCCGGGAACAGGCCAGCACCTGCAGCTCCGGGGGTTGTGGTGACAGCTGCTCAGGGGGCAGTAGCCCGGTTTACGAATGGGTCAGGCGCGATATTCCCCTGCGCTGGCTGCCAACCCGAACCTCTGGCCAAACAAAATAAAAACAGCAGCGGCGCAACCGGAACGTTCCAGAGGGAGAGCCTGTCATGATTTGACTGCAGGACGAAGTACTGTCTGAGTGAAGCGAGTTTACGCAGTCCGGAAGGCAAATTATGGCAGGATCTCCCGGCCTCGCACCGCGATCAACCATACCCCCTCTTTTGGGTTAGGTTATAATGCCCCGCACCGGTAACCTTAACCACCACAGGAACAAACCATGCAGCAATACCTTGAGCTGATGCGCCATGTGCGCGATCACGGCAGCAAAAAAGAAGACCGCACCGGCACCGGCACTGTCTCGGTTTTCGGCTACCAGATGCGCTTTGATCTGAGTGAAGGTTTTCCGCTGGTCACCACCAAACGCCTGCATCTGCGCTCTATTATTCATGAACTGCTCTGGTTCCTGCAGGGCGATACCAATATCCGCTACCTGAAGGAAAACGGGGTCAGCATCTGGGATGAATGGGCGGATGAAAACGGCGACCTCGGGCCGGTATACGGTTCCCAATGGCGCAGCTGGCCGACACCGGATGGCGGACATATCGATCAGATCAGCCAGGTGGTGGAGCAGATTAAAAATACCCCGGATTCACGGCGCATTATTGTCAGTGCCTGGAATGTGGCAGAGGTCAATAATATGGCCCTGCCGCCCTGCCATGCCTTCTTCCAGTTTTATGTCGCTGACGGAAAATTATCCTGCCAGTTATATCAGCGCAGCGCCGATATATTTCTCGGTGTACCGTTTAATATCGCCTCGTATGCCCTGCTGACCATGATGATGGCCCAGGTCTGCGGGCTGAAGCCGGGTGATTTTATACACACGCTGGGCGATGCACATTTGTACCTGAACCATCTGGAGCAAACGGATCTGCAATTGAGCCGCGAGCCTTATCCGCTGCCACAGATGAAATTAAATCCGGAGATTCGCTCAATATTCGGCTTTAGCTATGAGGATTTTGAATTAACGGATTATCAATATCACCCGCACATTAAAGCACCGGTAGCGGTGTAATCCGAAAGTACCTATAATCCGCCCCTTATTTATCCGTCACACCGAGCGAAGACATATGTATCTGGATCAATTTCATCAAGCCGATAAACACCGCGTCACGATTACTGCCGGACAGGCCAGTCGTTTCGCCAAGGAGATTGCTGACGACTTTAATCCGTTACATAACCCGGACGCCAAACGCTTCTGTGTTCCCGGTGATTTATTATTCTCACTGGTGCTGTCCAAATATGGCCTGAGTCAGAAAATGTGTTTCCTGTTTAAAGGCATGGTGGGCGATAATACGCCACTGAATTTCACGCCAACGGATGCTGCACAGTTCGCGCTGAAAGATGACAAGGACAAGGTCTATCTGGAAGTGGAACGTGAAGGTGCACAAAGTCATGATCAGCAAATGATCGAGACACTGACCCGTAATTACGTGGCGTTCTCCGGGCATAACTTCCCGCATACCCTGCAGCCTCTGCTGGCTGAAAACGGTGTAATGATCAATCAGGATCGTCCCATGGTCATTTATGAGCGCATGTCATTTGAGCTGGAGCGTGTTGACCTGCAGCAGCCGGAAATGGAAGCAGCAAAGGCTGACTTCAGCGTCAATGGCAAGCGCGGTACCGCTGACCTGAATTTCGTGATTAAAGATGGCGGGAAAAAGGTGGGTACCGGCTTCAAGCGCCTGCTGGTCAGCGGACTGAAACCTTATGACGAGGCTGCCGCCCAGGCACTGGTTCAGGCTTATCTGGACTCAAAAACGGCTTATAAACAACAGGCCGTATAAGCTGCTCAATGCTGCCCAATGATAAATACCGCACCGGACACAACATTTTGCCCATGAAACTCACACACCTGGCGACTACCTGTATTTTACCAGCCCTGTTGCTGATTTCCTGCAGCAGCAACCGTTCCGGTTCAGCTACGACTGCAGATACACCCAATTTTGCACAACAATGTGAAAACTCCGGCGGACGCTGGGTACGGGGCGGTATTGCAGGATTTTATGGCTGTCTGCGTCCGGCCAGGGATGCCGGGAAAAGTTGCACCGACAGCTCGGAGTGCGAATACCACTGCAATGCTTCAGCTGGTAGCTCTCCCGCCGCAGGATCACCCGCAAGCGGACAATGCCAGAGCGATAATAATTACTCCGGCTGCAATATAGAAATCAGAAAAGGTATTGCACAGCCCCGATATTGCGTGAAGATTTAATTGGCTAAAAATACCTGCATAGTCAATTAAAACTCCTGAGATGGTATAAAGCTGTTTGTCACCACGCAAGATCAGAGCACTGGACTTTGTTGCGGCGCACACTTATTCTGAGACTTTACTCATCCCGGCTTTACAGCCACTGTAGTCGCCCATGAATGCCAAAATACCTGACACTGACTTCTCACCACATTATCCGTTCGAAATCATTCCGGAACCGGGTAACTTTATGCAGATTGCCAAAGGTATCTATTGGCTGCGCATGCCGCTGCCCATCTACCTGAATCACATTAACCTGTGGCTGCTTGAAGGACAGGACAGCTGGACAATTGTTGATACCGGCTGGGCAACAGATGAAAATATTACTATCTGGGAACAGGTAGCAGTACAACTGCTGTGTGATAAACCGGTCAAACAGGTTGTTGTCACTCACATGCATCCCGATCACGTGGGACTGGCAGGCTGGCTGTGCGGCACACATCAGAGCACCTTATGCATGGCGCGGGCTGAATACCTGAACTGCCACCTGCTGCTCGGATATACCCACGAGGAAGCACCGGGTGCAGCACTTAATTTCTATCGCGCTGCCGGCTACGACGAACATCAGCTACAGAATTATCAGGCTCACTTTGGCCAGTTCGGGCAGTATGTACGCAACCTTCCGCACTCCTACCGGCGGCTGTGTAACGGTGACACCCTGCACATGGCAGACCAAAACTGGCAGGTGATTATCGGTGAAGGCCACTCGCCGGAACATGTCTGCCTGTACAATGCGGAGCAAAGTATTTTTATCTCCGGTGACCAGCTACTGCCAACCATCTCCTCCAATGTTAGTGTCTGGCCTACCGAACCGGAAGCTGACCCACTTAAAGACTGGCTCAGATCCTGTCATCACCTCAGCGAAGTCATTGATGATGATGTCCTAATCCTGCCGGCACATGGCCGCCCTTTTCAGGGTGGACGCAGCCGCCTGCAATACCAGATTCGGGAAATTGAAGAAGGTTTGGATAAACTGCTGGAATTCTGCTCCGAACCACGCCGCGCAGTGGATGCCTTCGAAATACTATTCAAAAGCCGCATCACCAACAGCAATATGATGATGGCAACCGGTGAAAGTCTGGCGCACCTGCATTGCCTGCGGGAACGGGGGCTGGTAACGGTTCATTACCGGGATGGAGTTGGCTACTGGATGAGCTGTCAGGGCGCATTGCCTCAAAAGCAACCGTAAGCGACGGCGCAGATACATTGCCTCACATTTAATTTCAGGCAATCCGGAGGCATTCTGTAGCCTGTATAACACCAACCATGGCCTATACTTGGTGAGAAGTCACTGATGATAAGGACAAGGGAATGCCGGGAGATATGACCTTTATTATGGCCGGTCAGTCAAATATGGCTGGCTGGACGGAAAGTAAATTCAATGAACTGCCGGGCTGGTTGAAAGTAAAGCCGGTTCAGGTACGTTTCTATCAATATGGCCAGCTCTCGGATTTCTCCGCCCAGCGTAACGGCTCGGTTGGCCCTGAAGTGGCGTTTGCCAAATTCATCGCCGCCTGGTATCCGAACCGGCGCATCAATATCGTCAAGCTGGCCGTTGGCGGCACCTCGATTTACGACTGGGCGAAGGTGTGGAATCCGCGTATTTCCTTCCGCATGGCAGGCAGCCAGATTCAGAACAGCCTTTATGCCCTGCTCAAGCGTCAGGTCGAGCTAAGCCGGGTACTGGACAACAATAATCAGGTCAGCGGTTTTGTGTGGATGCAGGGTGAACGTGATGCGCGTTATCCGCAGGCGGCTGATGCTTATGCCGGTAATCTGCGCACGCTGATTTTTGATATGCGCCGCGAATACCAGAGCCCGAATGCCCCGTTTATTCTGGGCCGTATCAATCCGCCCGTCGCCCAGTTTCCGGCCGTGGACAAACTCCGCGCTGCACAGGTGCAAATTGCCGGACAGGTTCCCACCACGCGCTGGGTGAATACCGATGACCTGAGCAAAGCAGCGGACCAAGTGCATTACAACACCCGCGGGCAGATTTATCTGGGGCGGAGAATGGCCGAGGAATTTCGCCGTGTATACCGGGGCTGATTGCCTGAAAACTCTGCTAAGATAGCCCGGATAAAGGATAAAGGACAAACCTAAGCTCCGGCTTTCAGCATTGACGGGTAATTACGTGCAGCAAGTAGCGACAACAACAACAACAGATAAATACAACTTTCTGGATAAACAACTGGCTGACCTGCTGCTGCGCTTATGTGCAGATGCGGGTCATGCGCTAAGCAGTCTGCAGAAGAAGCAGCTCGCCGAACTGGCACGCCATACCAGCGCGGCAACACGCGACGGCATTATTGCCCTGCCCCTGAAGCAGGTCACCCATGACGCAGACCTTTTCCCAGACCCGGCAGACGACCTGAACGCACTGCAGGCATTACCGGTGCTGGGGGCTGCCGGTGAATACGCCCCGCTGATTATTGAGCACGGGCACATCTGGCTGAACCGTTACTGGCAATATGAACACCGGCTGGCGGAATCGCTGCGCCAACGCCTGCACAGCCTGCCGCTCAGCCAGGAACAACACACCGCCATCCAACAGCGCCTGCAGGACTGGTATCCGCACACTGCCGCCGGTGACACAACCGACTGGCAGCAACATGCGGTGGCCATGGCTGCCTGCAGCCGTTTCCTGATTATTTCCGGCGGCCCCGGCACCGGCAAAACCACCACTGTTACCCGCCTGCTCTGGCTGTTGATTGAACAGCTGCAGACTAACCCGAAACGGATACTACTCGCCGCGCCCACCGGCAAAGCCGCCATGCGCCTGCAGGAGTCGATTCGTCAGGCAAAAACGGCGCTGAACATTCCGGCAGAATTAGCCGCACAGATACCGGAACAGGCCGGAACGCTGCACCGGCTGCTGGGTTATATTCCCGGCAGGATCAGCTTCCGCCATCACCTGCATAACCCGCTGGCAGCGGATGTGGTGATTGTGGATGAGGCTTCGATGATTGATATATCGCTGATGACGCACTTGTTTGAGGCGGTTCCGGCCCATGCCCGGCTGATTTTACTGGGGGATCGTGACCAGCTGGCTGCGGTGGAGACCGGGTCTATTTTCCGTGACCTGTGTGCACAGGCAGATAATCAGCATGAGTCTTTCCCCCCCTATCCCCCAGCCCCTTTCCCCCGCAAGGGGGGCAAGGGGAGTTTTGACTCTTCCCCCACCCCCGCTCCTTCCACCGCGGAGGGGAGTCGTAAAAGCAAAATCCCCTCCGTCTCCCCTTTTGCAAAGGGGAGTGCTCTCCAGCAAAAACAGGAGGTTATCGAAGGGTCTCCCCCTTTGCAAAAGGGGGAACAAGGGGGATTTAAGACTTTTGCGACACCCTCCGGGAGTCAGGATCATCAGACGCTGAATGAGCATATTGTCGTGCTACAGAAAAGCTGGCGTTTTGCGGCGGACAGTGGCATCGGTCAGCTGGCGGCAGCGGTCAGGGATGGCGAGACGGAGAAGCTGGCGGATATTCTGCAAACTGACTGGCCGGATGTGCAGCATCATGACAGTACGACGCTGGATATGGCGCAATTGGAAGCAGGCTGGCGGGACTATCTGCAGCAGTTTCGCACCGCAGCACCGCATAGCCAACAGGCACTGACCGCCCTGTTCAGCGCGTTTAATCGTTTCCGGATTTTATCGCCACTGCGTAAGGGCCCGTCGGGTACCGAGCAGTTAAACCTGCGCATCAGTCAGTTTGTGCAGCGTCGTTATTCATCGCCTCAGTCTGCACATAATCCGTGGTTTGCCGGACGGCCGGTGATGGTGACGCAGAATGATTACCGGCAGAATTTGTTTAATGGTGATATTGGGTTGACGCTGGCGGATGAGCAGGGGCAGCTGCGGGTTTGGTTTCCGGAGGCGGAGGGGTTTCGGGCGATTGCGCCGGTTCGGCTGCCTGCGCATGAAACGGCCTGGGCGATGACGATTCATAAGAGTCAGGGGTCGGAGTTTGATGAGGTGTTGTTGATTCTGCCGGATAATGAGGATATTCCGTTACTGGGGCGGGAGTTGCTTTATACGGGGATTACCCGCGCTAAGCAGAAGATTACGCTGCAGGGGCAGCAACGGATTATTCAGCATGCGATGCAGAAGGTGTTGCCGCCTTCTTCTTGTATTTATTGGCGGTTGGAGATATCAAGTTAGGAATTAACCATCACTCGTGATTATTTTTTGATTATTGCTTTTCTATCGATTATAATCTGCAAGCAAATTCAATGTTTAAATATTAGATTGTACGTATAATTTATAAAAATATATTTTATATGATAGTTGAAGATTAAACTTCTTTTCAGTTTCATAGACGATTTTTTTCCAAGTATTTATACTATAAAAAGGGGTGTACAATGGCTATTTGGGATACGGTAAAAAAGATTGCACTTTCAGCTAAATGTGCAACGGGTTGGCATACCGGAGCATGGAACCATATAAAGGGGCAACCTGAGTGCCGATTAGAAAAAATATGCCTTGATTGCAAAAAGTATGTCACTACTACAAAACATAAATATGGAGACTGGAGATATGTTGACTACTCTTCATGTAACTCTGTGCAGGAGTGCATATATTGTGGAAGTATAAATCAAGAGGTTATTCACAAATATACAAAAGTAGGAAAAGATGAAAATTGTAGAATAATTGAAAAATGTAATAGGTGCGAAAATCAGAAATTGGGTAGATCTGATCATAATTGGATAAAGCTTTTTGATCATGAAATAAAAAACAAAGGAAAAAGAAAATGCAAAGATTGCGGACAAACAGAGCTTTAATTACACCCAAAAGCGATAAAAAAATAAACCTTTAAGGTGAGTCAAAGAAAATTTAGTAAAACCCTATAGAACAAACCAAATATAATATAGAGAGCACATTAGACTTAAAAATATTATGATTAGGCAATATTAGCAGCAACTAAGGAAATTTTACATGACTGTAAAAACTGAAAAAGATTTAGGCGAAGCAATAAATAATGAACAAGATACGATTGAGATAGAAGGTGATCTTGGCAAAAAAGTATTGAGAATCAAGGCAACCGGGAAAGTTGCTTGGGCTATAGCAATAGGGGCTATTGGGTTTGCAGTTGTCGCGACTCTATATCCTGTACCGGAGCCAACAACACAATTGGCCAGTAAAACCTCTGCACTTGTTGCCGGTGGAGGCGCAGTCGCAATACTTGGTACCGGAACAACCGCTACGGCAGTTTCGATTGCTATAGCAGCTGGTGGCGTAGGAGCTCTGAATAAACTACGCACATATAAAGTTATCAGCACAACAAATAACCGAGTTATATTAAAAAGATCATAACTATAGTTACCCCCCCCATTAGTACAGCATCAAGACACTCAAAAACAGGGCGTAATGAATAAAAATTAATTATCAACCAAACCAAGAGCACACCACAACTAGATTTTAAAATTAACATTTTGTAAAATTTCTTATTTCTTGTGGCAATTATGATTCAAATTAGTTTTATCTTAAGCTCAGCACAATTATATGTACTTATAAATTCATATTTATTTTCTATCCAATTAGAGCAACGCTGAAGTAACACAATAAGTGCAACAGACGAACAACTTGCGCAGAGAGTGAGCTGTCGATACCGTCTCAGCTCTCACACAAAAACAGGTCTGTTATGAACAAACATTATCACCAGCTCACTCTGGAACAACGATACCAAATTTGGTCACTACGGGGTAGCAGGAAGAGTCTGCGAGCGATTGGGGAAATAGTCGGCGTTCATCACAGTACAGTGAGTCGTGAACTCAAACGCAATCGTGGTGATGCCGGTTATGCCCCTCGCCATGCTGAGCAGCTCAGCCAGACACGTAAGCGCACCGCCCGGAAGAGTGGCAAACGAAATGAGCAGATAGACAACATCATCAGGGATGGTTTAAAGGCGGGCTGGTCGCCCGGATCAATCAGTGAGCGCATGAAGTTTGAATTGGCTTCGCCCGGTGATTGTTTGAGCCACACCAGCATCTACCGGATGATTGCACAGGATAAAGCCCGGAAAGGGCATCTGTATCTTTACCTGCCAAATACAGGCCGAACCCGTTGGAAAGGAGGTAAGCGTCAGCGGCAAGCCGGTGCCGGCCTGATCCCGGAGCGGGTGGATATTAAGGAGCGTCCTGTGATTGTTGAGAGCAGACAGCGCCTTGGTGATTGGGAGGGCGATACGGTTCATGGACAATCCGCCCATTTGGTGACGCTGGTTGAACGCAAAAGCCGGTTCACTCTGGCGAAACGGGTGTTCAGCAAAACGAAGCAGGAAGTGGCTGATGCGATGATTGCGTTGTTAGCCACAGTGACGGCAAAGGTCACGCTAACACTGGATAACGGGGGTGAATTTGCTGATCACGTTCGTGTCGGCAAGGCCGCTAAAATAGCTATCTTTTTTGCCAGGCCATATGCCAGTTGGCAACGGGGAACCAACGAAAATGCGAATGGGAGAATCCGGCGGTTTTGGCCAAAAAAGTTCGATATGGCCACACTCACTGAAGCCGAAATCGAGAAGAAAATTTGGCGGCTGAATATGACACCCCGAAAGATTTTAGGCGGGAAAACACCCTTCGAAGTCTTTACCGGAAAGCGTGTTGCACTTATTAGTTGACTTCAGCACAAACAGTAACAAGAAATACTTAGCCTCCTCCTGTTACCAATGAAGCCCGAACATCAGCAACACTCATATAAAGCTGATCAGAAATATCCATGAACGAAGCAAATCCAAACCTCTCATAAAAACCAACGGCACCCTCTGCTTTTGCACCAACCACAACCAACGGAAAAGCCACTGGACCACTGGCAACCAACAGCTTCCTCTGCAAACTGACCGGCAAAGCACCCAAATCCATCGAAGTCATCGTTAACGTGTAATAACCAACCACATGAGCCGGTGTTAAACGATCCTCCAAAACAAACGTCCGTGCATTATCTTTAGCCCCCTGCTGATTCACCATCATCGCCAAATAATTATTCAACGGCTCAACGCCACAATCAAACCGCTTCCGGTTATGCTTTTTCCTATCAAGAACGACGGTTTGCATTACTGCTCTTTATGCTCATAAAACTGTGCCGCCTGCTGCAGCCGTTCATGCACCTGCGGCTGCGCATCCATTAACGCCAGAGCATCCCGCTTGCCCGGCTTCATTTTCTGACTGCTTTCGATCACCGCTTTCGCCTTTTCAATCGCCGCACTCAACACAGTTCATCGCCCCCACAATCCGGCTAAAACTTTCCCGCGCCCGCTTCACACTATGCCGCGCCCGCAAATAACCATGCACCAGCCCGCGCTCATTCGTCCACTCCACCTGCCCGCCAGCCTGCAGAATTTTGTGCTGGTAATCATGCCCGTCATCACGCAACGGATCACAGTCAGCGGTAAAAATCACCGTCGGCGGCAGCCCGCTGAAATCAGCATCCATTAACGGCAGAAAGGTCGGATCGTGGCTGATCTCACCGCCACCGGAGACCGCGCGGTAATAAAACAGCATGTCTTCCGTAGTCAGCATCGGGGCATGCGCATGCTCAAGATAGGAGCCGCGCTGCACATCACCGCCCAGGGCCGGATAAATCAGCACCTGAGCCACCGGCCTCACTTCATCCGTGCGGGTCGCATGCGCCACCGCTGCCGCCAGTGTTGCCCCGGCACTGTCACCGGCCAGTATCACCGGCAATCCGGCAGACTCGCATTGATGGCGGTAGGCAGCCAGCGCATCATTAAACGCTGCGGGGTGAATATGCTCCGGTGCCAGCCGGTAATCCACCGACGTCACCAGATAGCCGGTCTGGTCACAAAACTCAGCACAAATGTCATCATGACTGTTCAGATCACCAATCACGAACCCGCCGCCATGAAAATAAATAATCTGTGCACTGGCAGTGCTGCCTGAACTGCGGTAACGCCGAACCGGAATCCGGTGTGCACCGGCATCAATCAGATCATCCTGCGCCTCAACGCCGGGTGGGTAGCCTGCGTGGAAATGTTTACAGAGCCGGTTATAAACCGCACGCCGCTGCGCTATCGGGAGGCTCGCGGTGTTTTCCGGCAGGAAGGAAGCGCTGTGTTTGATAAACCCCAGAACCTCATCATCCAGCAGTTGTTGGTACTTTTTATTCATCAGCAAAACACCCCACCTCCGTCCTCAAATTTTTCAGAATATCCTATCCATATTACCAGCAGACATAGCTTCTGATTAGTCCAAAGTCAATTGACTGAACAATCAATTGAACTTCGACTTGATTTACACCTCTTAAAATGTTGTTATGGATAAGAAACGTAAGCTTATTAAGCCAACTTATTTACCCTGAGGAGACGTAAATTATGGATAAAGCTGATCAGCAGCTATTCGATGAGATTGTTCGTGACAGCCGCAAAAACAAAGTAAGCCGCCGGGACTTTTTACATTACAGCATGGTCATGGCCATGGGGCTGGCCGCCGGTAGCGCATTATGGACATCCGAAGTCGCAGCAGCAACGCCTAAAAAAGGCGGTACTTTCCGGGTAGGTGTACACGATGCCAATACCTCTGACACGCTCGACCCTGCTACTTTTTCCAGTGTCGGCCAGATTCAGATGGTACACACTCACCGCAGTTTCCTGACTGAAATTACTTCGGAAAACAAACTGGGGCCGGATCTGGCGGACTCATGGGAACCTAACGAAAATGCCACACAGTGGACTTTCAAGCTGAATGAAAATGCAGTTTTCCAAAGCGGAAAAAAATGCACATCCAAAGACGTTATCGCTTCGATGAATCACCATCGCGGTGAAGAATCCAAGTCTGCTGCCAAGGCACTGCTGGAAACCGTTACCGATATTAAAGCGGATGGCGATCACACTGTAGTATTTGAACTGTCACAGGGCGTTGCCGACCTGCCCTGGCTGATGACCGACTATCACCTGTGTATCTGTCCGGCCAAAGATGACGGCGGCATCGACTGGGAAAGCGGTGACGGCACCGGCCCTTACAAGATCGTTAAGCATGATCCGGGTGTATCGACGGAGTTTGAACGTCACGAAGGCTGGCACCGTGAGGGGGCCTATTTCGACAAGGTGGTATTCACCATTATCAATGACCCGAACGCCCGCCAGACTGCGCTGATGACCGGTGACGTTGACTCCATCACCTCGACTGACCTGAAAACACTGGCACTGCTGCAGCGTAACAAGGACATCCTGATTGATAACACGCCAAGTGGTAGTGCCATCACCCTGCCAATGTTCTGCGATGTTGCCCCGTTCGATAATCTGGATGTACGGCTGGCGCTGAAGTACGCCATTAACCGCGAAGAACTGATTGAAAAAATCATGTTCGGCACCGGTACCGTGGCCAATGATGTGCACATTTCACCGAACATGCCTTACTACAAAGAGTTGGAACAGCGTCCTTATGACCCTGAGAAAGCCAAATTCCATCTGAAGAAGGCCGGACTGGAAAAGTTGTCAGTCGATCTGTCAGCGACCGACAGTGTGTATCCGGGTGCAGTGGATATGGTAACCCTGTTCTCTGAAAGTGCTAAGCCAGCCGGTATCAATATTAACGTGGTGCGTGAACCCAGTGACGGTTATTGGTCAAATGTCTGGCTGAAAAAACCGTTCTGCTTTGTTAAATGGGGCGCACGTCCGACACCGGACAATATCTTCTCCCTGACCTATGCGGCAGATGCGGCCTGGAATGAAAGTCACTGGAAAAATGACCGTTTCAATGAACTGCTGCTGCAGGCACGTTCTGAGCTGGACGATGAAAAGCGTGCAGAAATGTATGGCGAAATGCAGATGCTGGCCAAAGACGACGGCGGCACCATTCTGCCAGCCTTTGTGAACTTCGTCTGTGCACGGCGCAGCAATGTGATGCACGGCCCGAGTGTTGCTGCCAGCTGGGAAAATGATGGCGCCCGCGCTGCACATCGCTGGTGGTTTGCCTGATCCCCCCATAGGGTAAAGGGGCATCTGATTAGTCTCAGTAGTCAGATGAAAACCAGTAACAGACAGCCTCTGTAACAGGGGCTGTCCACTGACAGGGTTTCGCTGTACACCCTCCCCCGCTAAACCGGCCATCATTCTGTATTACACGACGGCTCCCGGTTTTCCCTATACCAATTAGCTGAGTAATTTTTAGGGTACAATCCGCAGGAGAAATGCACATGAATGATGTGCTTAAAATCATTTTAAAACGACTGGGGCTGGGGGCAATAACCCTGCTTGCAGTATCCATCATTATCTTTGGCGCTGTTGAATTACTGCCGGGAGACCTCGCTGAAGCCGTGTTAGGGCAAGGCGCAACCGAAGAAACCGTAGCCAATATGCGAAAAGAACTCGGACTGGACCAACCGGCTCCGGTGCGTTATTTCGACTGGCTGACCGGTGCATTGAGCGGTGACTTCGGCAAATCCCTGGCCAGCGGCAAACAGGTCAGTGAACAAATCGCCCCACGCTTTGCCAACACCCTGTTTCTGGCATTATACGCCGCAGCCATCGCGGTGCCGCTAGCACTGATTCTGGGTGTTCTTGCCGCACTGTACCGCAATACGGCCTTTGACCGGATAGCCAATGTCATGACACTGACCTCGATCTCCTCTCCGGAGTTTTTTGTCGGCTATATCCTGATTCTTTTCTTTGCGGTTAAATCTTCCTACTTTCCGGCCCTCTCCAATGTCAATGATGATATGGAGTTCACAGAAAGGCTGTATCGTCTGTTCCTGCCGGCGATGACCATGGTGCTGGTGGTAACCGCGCACATGATGCGTATGACCCGTGCCTCGATTATCAATCTGCTGGCCTCACCTTACATCGAAATGGCCCGCCTGAAAGGGGTGCCGCAGTCACGCGTCATTACCCGCCACGCCTTACCAAACGCGCTGGCGCCCATTATCAATGTAGTAGCCCTGAATCTTGCTTATCTGATTACCGGCGTGGTACTGGTTGAAGTGGTATTCGTATACCCCGGCATCGGCCAGCTGCTGGTCGACAGTGTAACCAAACGTGACTTCCCGGTGGTACAGGCCTGCTGCCTGATCTTTGCGGTCACCTATATCCTGTTAAACCTGATTGCTGACGTGGGAGCGATTATCAGTAATCCGCGTCTGCGCCATCCGAAGTGAGGTGAAACCATGACTGCATTTGCCATTGTTTTTTATGCGTTTCTGATTTCAGCCTCGGCTGCAGCTGCCTACTTCAAAAAGCGCTCAGCCTTTCTGATCCTGTTCCTGCTGACCATGATTTCGCTGCTGATCGGCCTGTTCTCAGGTACGGATGGTCTGGTGAATATTGCCATTGCTGCCGGACTGCTGGCTGCTGCGGCCGGTATTGCCTATATATTCCGTGAATTCCTGGTGATCATCCTCTCCGGCGAAGCCTCCAAAGCCCTGCAAACCGCACCACTCACCGCCAGCTTCGGCCTGTTTGTCATCCTGATTTACATTATCGCTGCAGTCTTTGCACCCTGGATTGCCCCATTCGGTGAGTCAGAGGTTGTCGGCGCCAGCTATGCACCACCCGATGGGAAAATGCTGCTCGGCGGTGACCAGCTTGGGCGTGACCTGTTCAGCCGGATTATTTACGGCGCCCGCAACACAGTAGGCTTATCCATTGCCACCACCGCGCTGGCTTTTGTTATGGGCTCGACACTGGGGCTGTTTGCAGCCATCAAGGGCGGCTGGATAGACCAGGCACTGGGACGCATTGTCGATACCGTAATGGCGATTCCGTCACTGATTTTTGCCCTGCTGCTGCTGAGTATTTTCGGCACCAACACCATCAGTCTGATTCTGGTCATTGCCTTTATCTACACACCGCTGATTTTCCGCCTGTCACGCTCAGTCGCCGGCAATATCGTGGTCATGGACTATATCGAAGCGGCCAGATTGCGGGGTGAAAGCAGCTGGTACCTGATGACCCGGGAAATACTGCCTAATGCGATGGCGCCACTGATTGCTGAGTTCGGGTTGCGTTTCTGCTTCGTATTCCTGCTGGTTGCCGGACTGTCCTTCCTGGGCCTGGGTATTCAGCCACCCACCGCTGACTGGGGTTCGATGGTACGTGAAAATGCCACGCTGATTTCATTTGGTGAGTTCACGCCATTGATCCCGGCGGCAGCTATCGCGTTGCTGACCGTTGCGGTGAACTTTGTGGTGGACTGGATGCTATATCGCTCATCCGGACTGAAAGTGTAAGGAGACCGCTCATGAAAGACAAAAAAGAAGTATTGCTCGAAATCCGCGACTTACGTATTGAAGCCAATGTCGATGTCGGCAAGTGGGCAGAGATCGTGCACGGTATTGATATTACCCTGCATCGTGGTGAGGTACTCGGTCTGATCGGCGAGTCCGGAGCCGGTAAATCAACCATTGGTCTGGCAGCAATGGGCTTTGCCCGCGATGGCTGCCGTATCTCCGGCGGTAAAATCGAGTTTGATGGTATCGATCTGACCACCACGCCACGCGCTGACCTGCGTTCACTGCGTGGTTCACGGATTGCTTATGTGGCTCAGTCGGCTGCGGCTTCCTTCAACCCCTCACACCGGCTGATTGACCAGCATACCGAAGCACCGCTGCAATACCGTATCCGCAAGCGCACGGAAAGCCAGGAGGATGCGATTGATCTGTATCGCCGCCTGCAACTGCCAAACCCGGAAGAAATCGGCTTCCGCTATCCGCATCAGGTGTCCGGCGGACAGTTACAGCGGGCAATGACAGCAATGGCGATGAGCTGCCGCCCGGATCTGATCATCTTCGATGAACCGACCACCGCACTGGATGTAACCACCCAGATCGAGGTACTGGCTGCCATCCGCGACATTGTTGATCAGTTTAATACCGCCGCGATCTATATTACGCATGATCTGGCGGTTGTGGCACAAATGGCTGATACCATCAAGGTGCTGCTGAAAGGCAATGAGGTTGAGGAATCCGACACCAAAACCATGCTGACCAACCCCAGGGAGGAGTACACCAAATCGCTGTGGTCAGTACGCGATTTCCGCCGTGACCAGATGCCACCACCTGAGCCGGATGAGATTCCGGTGGTTTCGGTGAAGAACATTGACGCTTCCTATGACGGCACCAACAAAATCCTGCACGATGTCTCCTTTGATATTTACAAAGGCCGTACCGTGGCCGTGGTAGGTGAATCCGGCTCGGGCAAATCGACTACGGCAAGAGTGATCACCGGACTACTACCCCCAATGTCCGGCAGCATCGAATACAATGGTCAGGTCATGCCTGCCAAATATTCCGAGCGCAGCAAAGAACAGCTGCGTCAGGCACAGATGATCTACCAAATGGCGGATACCGCCCTGAATCCGAAGAAGCGTATTGGCGAAATTATTGGTCGTCCCGCAGCATTTTATGGTGGTTTAAGCGGCGCCAAACTGAAGCAGCGGGTTGATGAGCTGCTGAACATGATCGAACTGGAGCCATCAAAATACTACCATCGCCTGCCTTCAGAACTGTCCGGCGGTCAGAAACAGCGCATCGGTATTGCCCGTGCACTGGCGGCAGAGCCACAGTTTATTATCTGCGACGAGGTTACCAGTGCACTCGATCAGCTGGTTGCTGAAGGCATTCTGCGCCTGCTGGACAGACTGCAGAAAGAGCTGGATCTGGCCTATATGTTCATCACTCACGATCTGGCAACGGTGCGCTCTATCGCCGATGTAGTGGTGGTGATGCAAAATGGTAAAGTAGTGGAACAGGGGCCAAAGGACGAAATGTTCATGCCACCACATGATCCTTATACAGACTTGTTGCTGTCTTCGGTACCGGAAATGGATCCGGACTGGCTGACTACCCTGCTGGAAGAGCGCGGGACTGATGCCATAAAAGCAGCAGATAATTAAAGTACAATCCACCAACTATGTTTCATCCCGCAGGCTGGCTTTTGTAGTTTTACAGTAGCCGGCCTGCGGAGTTTTCAAATAATAAAAACATAATCCCTGTAAACATCCCCGGCATCCACTTCCGGCTATATTCACCCCGGTAAAAATCCGTTAGATTAGTACCCCCAGATTCATCCTGCGAGCCGGAGCCGATGGAAACACCTGAACCTGTCATTGTAGACCGAGAAAAATTACTTGCCGCCCTGCATGAGGTTTTACCTGAAACCCTGATTCTGAGCCGCAGCGAACAACTCCGGCCCTACGAATGTGACGGTCTGGCTGTCTACCGGAAAGTACCGCTGGTGGTGGTGCTGCCCGAAACCATTGAGCAGGTGCAGGCGGTAATGAAGCTCTGCCATCAACTGGATGTACCGGTGGTGGCCCGGGGCGCAGGAACCGGCTTATCCGGCGGTGCCCTGCCCCATGAGCAGGGCGTTTTGCTCAGCCTGGCTAAATTCAAAAACATTCTCGATATTAATAAAAAACGCATGACCGCCACTGTGCAGCCCGGCGTGCGCAATCTGGCGATTTCTCAGGCAGTTGATTACCTTGGTTTGTATTACGCGCCCGATCCCTCCTCCCAGATTGCCTGTACCATCGGCGGCAATGTGGCGGAAAACTCCGGCGGTGTACATTGTCTGAAGTATGGTCTCACTGTGCATAATGTGCTGCAGATCAAGCTGGTCACTATTGAAGGTGAACTACTGACGATCGGCAGTTCCGGGCTGGATAGCGCCGGTTATGATTTGCTGGCCCTGATGACCGGCTCCGAGGGCATGCTGGGGGTGATTGTTGAAGTCACTGTTAAATTATTACCCAAACCGGAACGGGCACAGGTGATGCTGGCCGCCTTTGATGATGTGGTCAAAGCCGGTCAGGCAGTGGGCAATATTATTTCTGCCGGTATTATTCCGGCGGGTCTGGAAATGATGGATAAGCTGGCGATACAGGCAGCAGAGGATTTTGTGCATGCCGGTTATCCGGTGGATGCGGAGGCCATTCTGCTCTGTGAGCTGGACGGCACCAATGAGGAAGTGTCGGAGCATCTGAAAGCGGTGCACGATATTCTGCTCGATAGCGGCGCCACCGAAGTCCGTACCGCAAAAACGGAAGAGGAGCGGGTCATTTTCTGGAAAGGCCGCAAATCAGCCTTCCCCGCTGTCGGACGCATCTCTCCGGATTATTACTGCATGGATGGCACTATTCCGCGCAAACGCCTGCCTGAAGTGCTGAAAGGCATGGCAGATCTGTCTGCAGAATACGGGTTGGCGGTAGCCAATGTTTTCCATGCCGGAGACGGTAATCTGCATCCGCTGATACTGTTTGATGCCAATAAACCCGGTGAGCTGGAACAGGCTGAAGAACTGGGTGGCAAAATTCTGGAGATGTGCGTGGAAGTCGGCGGCACCATTACCGGCGAGCACGGTGTCGGCATGGAAAAAATCAATCAGATGTGCACCCAATTCAATGCCCCGGAACTCACCCAATTTCATGCCGTAAAGGCCGCCTTTGACCCAACCGGACTGCTGAATCCCGGCAAAGCGGTGCCCACCCTGCATCGCTGTGCGGAATTCGGCGCCATGCACATCCATCACGGCGAGCTGCCCTTCCCTGAACTGGAGCGCTTCTGATGAGCCCAAGCAATAAAGATTTAAGCACAGAGTTGCAGGATCAGGTTAATGCCGCGCTCGCTGACAACACCCCGCTGTGCATCAGCGGCGGTAATACCAAACACTGGTATGGCAATCTGCCGCAGGGTAAAACACTGTCGGTTGCGGAGCACCGGGGTATTATCAACTACGAGCCCACCGAACTGGTGGTCACCGCCCGGGCCGGTACGCCGCTGCGGGACATTGAAGTGGCCCTGCAGGCCGATAACCAGCTGCTGCCGTTTGAGCCACCCCATTTTGGTGAGCAGGCAACCTTAGGCGGTACGGTCGCCTGCAACTTTTCCGGCCCGGCACGGCCTTATGCCGGATCAGCCCGCGATCTGGTGCTGGGCTGTAAAATCATCAATGGCAAGGGCGAGATTCTGTCATTTGGCGGTGAGGTGATGAAGAACGTGGCCGGTTATGATGTCTCAAGGCTGATGGCGGGTTCTCTGGGTACACTGGGCGTACTGCTGGAAGTTTCCCTGAAAGTTCTGCCGCGTCCCGAACATGAGCTGACCCTGGTGATGGAAATGAACGCCACACAGGCCATTGAGCAGATGTGTGAGCTGGCCTTGATGTCACTACCGATAACGGCTGCCTGTCACCATGCTGAACGTCTGTATCTGCGCTTGTCCGGCAGCAGCGCAGCGGTAGAAAAAGCCCGCACCCGTCTGACCGGTGAAGTACTGGACAGCGGTACAGACTTCTGGGCCAAGCTGCGTGAGCAAGAGCTGGATTTCTTCCGCCACGGTGATCTCTGGCGCTTGTCGGTTGCGACGGATACACCGGTGATGGGGCTGGAAGGAAAATGGCTGTACGACTGGGGTGGCGCGCAACGCTGGTTCACCTCAGTACAGAACCCGGCGGCCATCCGCTCAGTGGCTGAGCAGGTTGGCGGACACGCGACTTTATTCCGCAGTACCGATCAGGCTGCCCGTAAAAACGGTCAGATTTTTCATCCACTGGACAAAGGACTGATGCGTTATCATCGTCAGCTTAAGGCAGCCTTTGACCCACAGGGCATCTTCAACCCACAACGCATGTATGCCGGATATTAAGCCGTATGCAAACTAATATCAGCGAAAAATATAAAGACACCCCACAAGGTAAAGCAGCGGAATCCATTCTGCGTGCCTGCGTCCATTGCGGCTTTTGCACGGCAACCTGCCCGACATACCAGCTACTCGGCGATGAACTGGATGGCCCGCGTGGCCGCATTTATCAGATCAAACAGATACTGGAAGGTGCGGAGCCAACGGCTACCACGCGCCGGCACCTGGATCGCTGCCTGACCTGCCGCTCCTGTGAAACCACCTGCCCTTCCGGAGTGCAATATGGCCATCTGGTCGATATTGGCCGTGAAATCGTTGAACAGCACACTGAACGGCCGCTCATCGAGAAAGCGACCCGGACGGCCCTGCGTCATGTCCTGCCCTATCCGCAGCGCACTAAAGCACTGCTGGGCGCCGGATATCTGGTGAAAAATATACTCCCGGCCAGCCTGGCAAAAAAGATACCGCCACAGCAGGGCGCACGTAAGCACCGCTGGCAGGTACAGCCACAGTCACGCAAAATGCTGGCCTTCGACGGCTGCGTGCAGAGTGTGGCAACACCGGCCACCAATGCTGCCACAGCACGGGTACTGGAAAAACTGGGGGTTGAGCTGGTCAGAGTGGAGAAAGCCGGTTGTTGCGGGGCAGTAGATCAGCATCTCTCCGCACCGGAATCAGCCAAAGGCTTTATGCAGCGCAATATTGATGCCTGGTGGCCGCATATTGAAGCAGGCGCAGAAGCCATTGTAGTCACCGCCAGCGGCTGCGGGGTGATGATCAAGGATTATGGTCATCTGCTCAAAGGTGATCCGGACTATGCGCACAAGGCAGCCAAAATATCCGCGCTGGCAAAAGACATCAGCGAAGTTCTGCGGGATATGGAAATCACGACACAGGAAATTCCAGCAGAACTAAAGAAAGTGGCTTTTCACAGCCCCTGCACCCTGCAGCACGGACAAAAACTCAATGGTGTGGTAGAAGGGATTCTCAGCAAGGCGGGCTTTACCCTGACCCCGGTAGCTGATGCACATTTATGCTGTGGTTCAGCAGGAACTTATTCCATCCTGCAGCCGAAGCTGTCACAGCAGCTGCTGACCAATAAGCTGGAAGCATTACAGGCCCCCGAACCCGATGTCATCGCTACTGCCAATATCGGCTGTCAGATGCACCTGGGCTCAGGGGCTGAGTGTAAAGTTATGCACTGGATCGAACTGCTGGATGCAGTGCTTTAAAGCACTGCACTCAGAAACCCTCGGCGCCCTTAATCAGGGAACCTGTACGGCCCGGCAACAACCCGAAATCGGCTCATTATTGAACGTACCTTCAACACTAAAAGCCGTTTTCCTTTTGGCCAGGCGGCTGTAGCAGGACTTGGTATAGCGCATGGTCATCTGCAGCCGGTTCCACTGATTAGCACCGCGAATTTCTGTTTCCAGCGCCACTTTATGGTATTTGCCATGCTCCTGCCGTTTGTGGGTAATCGGCATACCGGTGACATGCTTACCCAAAGTCCCCCGGATCCACTCGGGCAGAACCTCGACTTTCCAGAAGGGTGAGATATTACCGCACTCCAGAATCCACATACCGCTCTGTTTATTTTTTACAATCTGCTTTTCCGGCTCAGGGGCAGGAGGCTCAGCCTGAACGGCCGGTTGTGCAGGGGCAGACTGATTCTTTTCAAGCAACTGGACAGTATTGTCAGCTTGTGGTGTCTGGCTGGCTGCCGGAGCAGATGACTGGGCTGCCAGATAAGCCTTGCTCACCCAGCCGGTTTTACCCTTCCAGCTCACCTCAACCCACTGTGTGCTCCCCACAGCCTTCTGACCACCGGTCATGGTTACTCCCTGTGCGTTATGCGGAAGCTCGGCAACCACACCATTATTAACCCCGGGCCCGGAGCGCATATTCAACGTGTCCCAGGATTCGACCTTCACAACTTTATACTGACCTGCTGCCCATAAACTCTGGGGCACGAGGAAGCAGGCAGATAATATGAACAAAAGAAACAAACGACTTCGCATATCCTTAGCATCCATTTGAGATAAAAGAAAAAACACTCACTTTCATTGTAGTAAAACTTTAATAAAAAAAGCGAATGAAATTTCGGTTTTTCTCTATAGATGCTTCAGTAACGAGCCTTCAGCGGGCATTACTCGGCCTCTGTTCCCTCCTGCACTTCATCTACCTGGTAGTAGTAATCGTATTTATTCAGCATATCGCGCGTGAAGACCCAGGCCTGGTTATAAGAAAGGCCGCTATTTTCAGGAATAATAATTTTCACGTATAAGTCAGTGCCATGCTCCGCTTTCAGCTCACTGAGTTCACCGTTCATGGCAGACAAACTAACATTGCGGTAGTTTTCTTCCCCCGGCTTACGAATGCGATAACCAACCTTGCTGTACATCACATCAACCACCGTTTTATCCTTCGAGGAACGGGTTGGTTTCAACAGTTTCTGATATTTTTTGTCCAGCTCTGCATATTCGCCTTCCAGGCTGACCAGCTTTAAACGATCACCTTCGGTTTGCGCGCGCAGGCTGGCTAATTCTGCATTACTGGCCTGTGCTGCTGTCTGGCTGGACTCCAGCTGCCCCTGTAGTGATGCCAGCTGAGTTTGCAACTGGTCACGCTCACTGCTCAGTGTCTGCCGGGTCTGCTGCAATTCCGCTTCCAGACGCTGAACCGCCGTATTCCTGCTGGCCAGATTCTGCTCCAGCCCCGCCAATTGATCAGCCTGCCGTTGGCCGAGATTCTGCAAACGTCCCAGCTCAGCCTGTGTACTCAGCAACTCAGTCCGCGTATTCTCATTCTGGGCACGGCTGCGTAATAACTCCATTTCCAGTGACGAGGTGCGCTGCTGAAAATAGTCCAGCTGCTCCTCCAGCGTGGCATTTTCCTGCAGGGTAAACTCGGCCAGCTTACTGGCCTGCTCCTCAGCAACCACACTGCTTTTCAACTCATCCAGCAGCCGGGTATTGGTCAGCACCACCGCCACGGTGACCAGCAGAAAGGTCATCACAATCACCATCATAATATCGGTAAATGACGGCCAGAAACTATCCTCTGTCTCTTCAGGCTGAAAAACATTTCCCCAGCTCATTGCCTGAGGCTCCGCTCACGGATGCGCTGTAAATCCACTTCCGGATCACTATGCCGGTCAGGAATATCACCCGGCAGACGGAAGCCTTCACGCAGTGAATCACGGATAATCCGGATATCCTCGCTGCCGCTGCCAATACTGTTCTGCAAATCATCCACCGCCAGCTGCAGGCGGTCACCGGCCTGTAAAAAGCGATCCTGAATCTTGCGCACCGCCTCAGCCGAGTGACGCAGCTCATTGGTCAGCACAGTAATATCATGCAAAACGCTTTCTTCCGAGGTGCGGAAACGCGGCAGAATATACAGCGAAGTCACATTCTCAATATTCGCCAGCAGCTGGGTGCGGGCATCCTGCAGACGCAGGTGAAAATAAGAAAAAAACACAAAACAGAGTATCGCGGTAATCGTTGTACTCAGCGCGGTGGACATGCCGCCGATAATCGTGCCCATTTTATCCAGACTATCCGGTGAATCCAGCAGCTCTGCCGCACCAAATAGCGCCACCGACAGTGATACAATGGTGCCGAACACCCCGGCCAGAATCAGCGTATTATTGACAAAACGCACCAGTGTAAATCGTGATGACTGGGTAGCCGCCAGTGTGGAAGCCAGCGCACTCTGATCAACCTCAGCATTCTGCTGGTTGATTAACTGCACAGCCTGATAACGCTCGACAATCATCGCCGACTTTTTCAGCTGATAAGTCGGATTAGCCACCTTATCCTTAACCCGCTCAATAAAATGCCGCAACACACTCTGCTCCCCGGCATAACTCAGCAGCAGAGAAATAATCCGCAGCAAGCCCAGGGTAAACAGCAAAATAATCAGGCCGTTCAGCAGCAGTCCCATGTGCCCGGTTTTGGTCGTCTCGAAAAAGCGCATCACCACACTTTGGTTATAAAACACGCCACCGGCCACTATTAACAGCAAGACAATAATCTGCACTACCGTTGAATACGACTGAATTTTTACAGGTTTCAAAATAACAACTCCACTATGTCCTCTCGCTCACGTCCGGCTGGTTGAGACCCGCGTTGTCAGTCACAGGTTCAGTTTGCCACGGCTTATTCAGGCCAAAACCTGCCCCGCCTTCGTCACCATCACTGACTTCCTGCAGATCAATTTCAGACTGCACCGGCACCCGCGGGCTGTTTTCCAGCGGCTCAGCTTCAACCAGCTCCCGTCCCGAGGAAATACCCAGATCAGATAGTTTTTTAGCGCCGGGAATCACACTACGTTCCAGAGAACCCAGCAGGCGGTTATAAGTATCCACGCCGGACTCCAGGTTTTTGCCCAGCTTCTCAACATGACTGACAAAAATCGTCAGACGCTTATGCAATTCTGTACCCACATCACGGATTTTTCCGGCATTTTCAGTCAGCACTGCCTGCTGCCAGCCGAACGCCACCGCACGCAGCAAGGCCATCAAGGTTGCCGGTGTGGACAGAATAACCCGCATTTCCAGTGCATCCTGCATTAAATTTTTGTCATGCTCCAGTGCTGCGCCCAGAAACTGTTCACCCGGCATAAATAACACGACAAAGTCCGGGGCACTTTCAAATTGCTCCCAGTAACGCTTGCCCGCCAGGGTGCGCACATGCTCACGTACCCGCCTGGCATGATGCGTAAGATAGCGCAACCGCTCCGCTTCATCCTCGGTGGCAAACGCATCCATATACGCATCCATCGGTGACTTGGCATCAATCACCAGCTCACGCTGATCAGGCATACGTACCACCATATCCGGGCGGATCGTGCGCTCCTCATTACTGCGCTGTACCTGCTCCAGAAAATCGCAGTGCTCGACCATACCCGCCATTTCCACAATGCGCTTCAGACTCATTTCACCCCATTGCCCGCGCATACCCGGCATACGCAGCGCAGTTGATAACTTACTGGTTTCCTGACGCAACGTAGCCTGATCCGCACTGAGATTACGCAATTGCTCACCCAGTGCCCCGAATGATGCCTGACGGTGTTTTTCTATTTCCTGAATCTGTTGTTCGGTTTTTTCCAGCGCAGTCTTGATCGGATCAACCAAATGGTGAATCGACTGTTTGCGCTGCTCAAGATCAGCTTTTGATTCGGAATGAAAGCGGCGCATGCTTTCTTCAGCTAATTGCAGAAACTGCTGATTATTTTCCCGCAAGGCCCGCTGGGAAGCGACCGCAAAAGTATTGTGCAAACGATCCTGCGCATCATCCAGCATCAGCAGACGCTCTTCATGCAACTGCTCTTCATTGTGCAGCTGCATCTGCAGGCGCTCAATTTCCCGTCGCGCCTGTTGTAACGGGCGGCTGTAAATGAAATGCGCCAGCAATACACCGAGCAAAAACATGCCAAGCGCGACAATTAACAGCAAATTATCGTCGATAAAGTAGGCAATTCCTGTACCGGAACTATTCATTGGTCAAAATCTCTATAAGACAAGCGCTTTTTATCCGGCTGTTCACAGCTACAATGGCATTACTCACATTTACATTCAGCGAACACATGGAAAATAACATGAAACGAAGCTCTTACCTGAAAATCAACGCCATTATTGCACTGTTCAGCATATTGTTGCTATTGACCACCCCGGCTGCAGCTATGACGGATATGAACGGTAAGCCGGTACAACTGCAAAGCATGGTTGGCAAAGGCAAATGGACAGTGGTCAAAGTTTGGGAATCAGACTGCCATATCTGCCGCCGGACTATTCATTACCTTAGTCAGTTTAAAAGCCGTTTTCCGGAAGCGGAGATCTTCGGTATCTCGGTTGATGGCCAGGATGGCAGGCAGGATGCACGCCAATTTATCAGCCAATTCAAACTTAACTTCCCCAACCTGTTATCAGATGGTACAGAAATGAGTGATTACCTGTATGCCGCTGTGGGGGAAACGATGATAGGCACCCCAACGATTATCGTATACGATCCACAGGGCAGAATTGCTGCAATACAACCCGGAGCAGTCACACCACAGGAGCTGATCGGCTTCATCCGCAGTAAACAGGCAGAAAGAGCAGCATCTAACTGACTACGGTAAGATGGAACTTCATACTCACAACAGGGACACCCGCATAATATGACTTACCTGAAATTTTGCAAAATTACTGCAAAACTTATTCTGTTGCCGGGCTTGCTAACCGGCTTACTAATCACCGGCAACGTTTTTGCACTTACTGACATGCAGGGCAATGAAAAGCGCTTTACCGACATGCTCAGCAAAGACAAATGGACGGTTTTTGAAGTCTGGGCATCAGACTGTCCGGCCTGCCCGGATGCGGTGTTTTACATGAAAAACCTGAAAAAACGCTATAGCCATAAAGTTGAGCTGATTGGTGTTTCGATTGACGGTGACCATGGCGATAAAGGCAAAGCCATGGCACAAGCCTTCATGAACAAACATCAGCTGACCTTTCCTACCCTGCTGGGCAGAACCGTTGAGGTGGATAATTTTCTGTACAATTACGGTGAAGACTTATTCGGCACACCTTCGGTGCTGATATTCAATCCGGCCGGAGAGCTGCGCGGTATAGAAGTCGGTGCCATCATTTCACAGGATGTAATTGACTTTATTGAAAAAGAAGAAAGCCGCTAAATGCGGCTTTTATTCTGAATACGGCAGGGTACGGAAAGTGTTAATGCGTAATAGTCTTTTCCGGTAAAGCAATATTTAACTCCAGAATGTCACAGTCATCGCCCTTCTCAAACTGTACATTAACCTGCTCTTCGTCAATCGGCACATACTTATTAATAACCGCCATAATGTCCCGGCGCATCTGTGGCAAATAATCAGGCCCGGAGCGATTCACCCGCTCATGCGCAATGACAATCTGCAGCCGCTCCTTGGCCAGTTGTGCGCTTTTCGGCTTCTTTTTGCTAACAAAGTAATCAAATAGTCCCATAATCCCTTATCCCCCGAATAACCGCTTGAAAATTCCTTTTTTCTCTACTTCAAGAAAACGATGAGGCACGGTTTCACCCAGAAAACGCTTAACAAAATCATCGTAAGCCTGCCCTGCAGTACTTTCCATGTCTAAAATCACCGGGGTACCACTGTTTGAGGCCTGTAAAACGCCTCCTGACTCGGGGATGACACCAATCAGCGGCACAGCCAGAATATCCAGAATATCTTCCAGTGCCAGCATATCGCCACTGGCGACACGCTCCGGATTGTATCGGCTGATCAGCAAATGCTCACGCACCACGCCCCCTTGTTCAGCCTTCAGAGTACGGCTCTGTAATAAACCCAGGATTCGATCCGAATCCCGCACAGATGATACTTCCGGATTGGTTACGATAACCGCATCATCCGCAAAATACATAGCCATGGCCGCCCCGCGCTCAATACCGGCAGGTGAGTCACAGATAATAAAATCGAAACCGTCAGCCTTCAGCTCATCCAGAACCTTGCCCACACCTTCTTTATCCAGTGCATCCTTATCCCGGGTTTGGGATGCGGGCAGAATATACAGATTCTCGGTACGCTTATCGCGGATCAACGCTTGTTTAAGATTGGCTTCACCATTAATAACATTGACAAAGTCATAAACAACCCGCCGCTCACAGCCCATAATCAGGTCAAGATTACGCAGACCCACATCAAAATCAATAACAGCGGTCTTATATCCGCGCAAAGCCAGACCGGTTGCAAATGCTGCACTGGAAGTCGTTTTACCAACCCCGCCCTTGCCTGAGGTAACGACAACAATCCTGCTCAAATCAGTTCTCCTTAATAAATACTGAGGCCCTTTCCATGATACAAAATATAAGGAAAAGATACTGTTAGTTGACTAAATTCACATCAAATCGGGGTTATTTTCAGTTTTTCACCTTCCAGGTGAACCATCACTGCCTGACCTTTAAAATCGTCTTCAATATCATCCAGCAAGCGGTAACGCCCGGCAATGGAAATCAGTTCAGCCTCCAGTTGCTGGCAGAATATTCTTGCGCTTTTATCGCCCTGGACACCCGCCAACACCCTGCCACGCAAAGCGCCGTAGACATGCACCGAACCACCCGCCAGCAACTCGGAACCGGCACTGGTTTGCTGCATGACCACAATATCACCTTCGGGGCAATAAACCTGCTGACCGGAGCGAACCGGACGCTCAACAACCTGAAGCCTGGGAAATGCATCGGTACTGGCACCTGCCGGCGGGACATCTTCCGGCTTTGGCTCGTCCCTGACTGAAACAGCAGGTGCTTTCCGGCCGCTGCCCTGACGCAGCAAAGCCCAACCAGCATCACTGGCAAGATTTTCGACTTCTTCCGGTAAGTTACGAATACCTACCGGTATCAGCCCGGTGCCGGAAACCAGATTCTTTAACCGTGAAAAATCTAACGCTCCAGCCTGTTCGGCAATTTTCTGACAATCAACAATCACCGGGCTGCGATCCAGCAACTGGTGCGCGCTCTTACGCTTATCATCCAGCGCAGCACCAATCTCATCCATGTCTGTTGTCGATAACAGCAGCACGCTTAACAGCGACATCTCGCCCTTTAGTTCCAATACCGGGTCACTCAAACTGCATTACTCCCTTGCATCTGTTTTCCTGTATTTCAATAGGTACCTGCTAAGATGAAAACTGCATGAAAGCCTATTCCATGTCAATCGTAATAACCCATTTAATGAGTAAATAATTGCTTATATGCACTTGCAGCACAAAAGAAATCTTATACAATATAAGTAAACACAAATAACCGGCAGAAGCATGGATAATGCTTTTTATCCGACAAAAGTTATATGCCGGGCAGGTCTTATCACTAACTGCTGATATCCTCTCCGGCTGCTCAGAACTCTACTTTTTAACACGGGGCAAGCTATGTCTAAAAACAGATTCCTGAAATCAATCTGGACTGTTCCTTTATTATTGGGCTATTCCACCATTTCTAACGCAATACAGACACCGGATCTGGGCTCAGTCGCTGATCCGAAAGAGCAGTTTGAAATTGCCATGCAGCTTCTGGGTGATCAGGGTTCAAACAACAAAGATTTTGAGAGTGGATACCAGTGGTTAAAACTCGCGGCAGCCTATCAGTATCCGGAAGCACAATACACGCTGGGTTTATATCATCACCTCGGACTTGACAATATACAGGAAGACTATAACCGGGCTGTAAAAATCTATGAACAGGCCGCCAACAACGGTCACCTGACAGCACAGCTGCAGCTAAGCCGCATCCTGCTTGACGAAACACTACCGCTATATGACCCGCAAAAAGCCATCCACTGGCTGACCAAAGCAGCACTGCAAAATGACGTTGTATCACAATATAGTCTGGCCTTACTTTACCGGGATGCAACACCATACGCTCCCGAACATAAAAATAATTATCTCTCATGGCTGACCCGTGCAGCGGAAAACGGTTATCGCCAGGCTCAGTACATGCTGGGTAGCCTGTATATTGAAGGTACTGAGTATCCGGTCGACCATGATAAAGCTTTTTACTGGTTTAATGAGGCAGCGCTTCAGGGCGATGCCGAATCACAATACAATCTGGCTTTGCTTTATGAGCGACGTGGTACCGACAAGCATAACCAGGAGCAAGCGCGATACTGGTTTGAAAAAGCCAGTGCACAGGATATGCCAGACGCTCAGTTTAATCTGGGGCGCAGGTATCTGTTCGGCCAGGGCGTTAAGATTGATATGGAAAAGGGCCTCGGGCTGATTACCCGATCCGCGGAAGGCGGCAATCCTGCAGCACAAACACTGCTGGCAAACTACTATATTCAGGGACAATACCTGGATCAGAATTACGCAAAAGCCAGAGAACTGTACGAAACGGCTGCAGATCATCAATATCCTGAGGCACAGTACCAGCTGGCTCTGATGTTTGCCAGAGGCCAGGGGGTTATCAAGTCAGAAGAGCAGGCAGTGCACTGGATACGCAAGGCAGCAGAACTCAATCACCCAAAAGCACAATACGGCCTTGGTGCTTACCTGATTAATGGTGTCGGCACGGAGAAAGACGTTTTTCTCGCTGCATACTGGATTTCACGTGCAGCCGCCCAGGGGCAGCAACACGCCATTGAAGCCAAACCTTCTGTGCTGGAAAACCTGACAGAAACCGAGCAGGAAAGTCTGGACAGTATGCTTGGTGAAATCGATAGTGCTCCACAAGCCGTAAAATAACATTAGCTCTGTTTTGAATATGTAAGGGTCTCCCCCTTTCCGGTACAATGCGCTGCTTTCGATCCGTTTGATGTGAAAGCAGCCATGACCGACACCAATATTCTGCAGGCCGTCTACCCTCCCCCGAAGCAGGGCCTGGTACGCTGGGGACAGTTATACGGCAGCTCACAGGAATGGCTGATCGCTCAGACAGCCGGTGAGTTCAAAGGTGTTACCTTACTGATAACCACCGATACCCATACTGCACACACGCTGGAATCGGGCCTGAAATTTTTTGCGCCTAAGCTGCAAACCCGCATTTTTCCGGATTGGGAAACCTTACCTTACGACCTGTTCTCACCGCTTGAAGACATTGTATCCGAGCGTCTGAAAACACTGGCTCTATTGCCCGCTATGCAACAGGGTGTGCTGATAGTACCGGTCACCACACTGATGCAGCGTATTGCACCCCCGGACTATGTGCAGCAGCACACCCTGCTGCTGAAAACCGGTATGCGGCTCAATATCGACAGCTTCCGCCAGCATCTGGAAAAATCCGGTTATCGCCATACCAGTCAGGTAATGGAACATGGTGAATACGCCACCCGGGGAGCACTGATTGACCTGTTCCCGATGGGCAGCACCGAGCCTTACCGGATCGACCTGTTTGATGATGAAATAGAAACCATCCGCAGCTTCTCCGCAGAAACCCAGCGCACCGAAAACAAATTCGACAAAATCGAACTGCTGCCCGCACGCGAGTTTCCGCTGGATGAAAACGGCATCCAGCAATTCCGCACCAACTACCGCCGGCAAATCGAAGGTGACATTACGGTCAGCCGGATTTATAACGATGTCAGCAAGGGCAATCCGCCCTCAGGGCTGGAGTATTACCTGCCGCTGTTCTTTGAAAAGACAGCTAATTTGTTTGATTACCTGCCGGATAAAACACTGGTGATTCAGGTCGGTGAGGTACCGGCTGCCATAGAAACGTTTCAGGAAAGTGTCGCACACCGCTACGAGGAGCGCCGCCATGATATTGAGCGCCCGATCCTGCCTCCGGACAGCCTGTACCTTTCACCCTCTGAATTACAGGCATTGCTCAGCCGGCAACGGGTAATTCATACCCAAAACTTTGAATGGCAGACGGAAGCCCGCAACTACGCCACCCGCGCCCTGCCCTCACTGCTGATTCATGCCCGCCATGAACAACCGTTAATGCTGCTGCATCAGTTTCTGAAAGACCTGCAGGGACGTGTCCTGTTCACCGCAGAGTCCCCCGGCAGGCGCGAAGCCCTGATCAGCATGCTGCGTGATAATCACCTGAGCATTACCACCGTGGACAACTGGCAGGCTTTCCTCAACAGCAAGGAGAGCATGGCCGTCACCGTGGCGCCACTGGAGACCGGATTCTGGCATGCAGATTCAGGCATTGCCGTCGTCCCGGAAAATCTGCTGCATGGGGAGCAGGTCAAACAAAAACGCCGCCGCAGCCGACCCACCCGTGATGCGGATGCCATTATCCGCAACCTGACCGACCTGAGCGAAGGTGCACCGGTGGTGCATGAAGAGCATGGCGTGGGGCGCTATCTGGGTATGCAGACCTTATCAAGCGGCGGTATCACATCAGAGTATCTGATGCTGGAATATGCCGGTGGTGACAAACTGTATGTACCGGTGGCCTCACTGCATCTGGTCAGCCGTTATACCGGTATGGCCGCCGAAAACGCCCCCCTGCACAAGCTGGGCACCGAGGCCTGGGATAAAAGCCGTAAAAAAGCCGCCGAGAAGGCACATGATGTGGCAGCTGAATTGCTGGAAATTCATGCCCGCCGCGCCGCGCAAAAAGGCCAGAGCTTTGTGCTGGACGAGTCGGATTACCGCCTGTTTGCCAGCGCCTTCCCGTTTGAAGAAACACCGGATCAGGCACTGGCGATTGAAGCGGTAATTGCCGATATGAACTCCGAGCAGCCAATGGATCGGGTGGTATGCGGCGATGTCGGCTTTGGCAAAACAGAAGTGGCCATGCGTGCGGCTTTTGTGGCCGCCAATGCCGGTAAGCAGGTGGCGATGATTGCCCCGACCACCCTGCTGGTTCAGCAGCACCTGAATAATTTTATGGATCGCTTTGCTGACTGGCCGTTTCGTATTGAGTCCATCTCCCGTTTTAAAACACCTGCGCAGCTGAAAAAAGCCCTGGCCAGTCTTGCCAGCGGCCAGATTGATATTCTGATCGGTACCCATAAACTGTTGCAGAATGATGTTGTATTCAAAAATCTGGGGCTGGTAATTATTGATGAGGAACACCGTTTTGGGGTGCGCCACAAAGAACAGCTGAAGAAACTGCGTGCAAATGTCGACATGCTGACCATGACCGCGACACCGATTCCGCGCACCCTGAATATGTCGCTGTCCGGGCTGCGTGACCTGTCGATTATTGCCACACCACCGGTACAGCGCCACGCCATCAAAACCTTTGTCAGCGAATGGAGCAATACCCTGATTCAGGAGGCCTGTGCGCGTGAGGTGGCGCGTGGCGGTCAGGTTTATGTGCTGCATAATGAGGTCAAAAGCATTGAGAAAATGGCCAATGACCTGAGTGAGCTGATGCCGAATGTCAATGTGCAGTTTGCACACGGACAGATGCGTGAGCGCGAACTGGAAAGTATTATGAGTGATTTTTATCACCAGCGGTTCCAGATTCTGGTCGCCACCACGATTATCGAAAGCGGTATCGACATCCCTACCGCCAACACCATTATTATCAACCGGGCAGACAAACTGGGTCTGGCACAACTCCACCAGTTACGCGGACGGGTCGGGCGCTCTCATCACCGGGCCTATGCTTATCTGATTACACCGCCGAAAAAGGGGCTGACCACCGATGCTAAAAAACGTCTGGAAGCCATTGAGTCCCTGGAAGACCTGGGCGTGGGCTTTACGCTGGCCACCCATGACCTGGAAATCCGTGGTGCCGGTGAACTGCTCGGTGATGATCAGAGCGGCCAGATTCAGGAAATTGGCTTCACACTTTACAATGAACTGCTGGAGCGGGCGGTAAAGGCACTGAAATCCGGCCAGATGCCGGAGCTGGACAAGCCACTGCACAAACTGACCACAGTCGATCTGGGTAGCCCGGCTTTGATTCCGGAAGATTATCTGCCCGATGTCCATACCCGCCTGATTTTGTATAAGCGGATTGCCAGTGCGGCGGATAATGAAGCACTCAGCGACCTGCGTGTCGAAATGATTGACCGTTTCGGCCTGTTGCCACCACAGACGCAAACCCTGTTTGCGAGCACCCGCATCAAGCTGACTGCACAGGACATGGGTATCCGCAAACTGGACATGAATGCCACAGGCGGGCGGATAGTCTTCGATGATCAGCCCAATATAAATCCGGTGAAGATTATTGAGCTGATCCAGAAACGTCCCTGGTCATTCAAACTGGACGGCCAGGATAAGCTGCGTATTACCAAGGAAATCGAAGATATTGAGCAGCGTACCGACTGGTTACTGAAACTGCTCAAAGAAATTTCAGCCGGATAGGATAGCCTGGCTTGGTCAAACCAGATCAGCCCAGCGCAAACTCAGGCAGCACATAATCCGTCGGCAGGTTAAACTCCGGCGGATAGTTGACATGCACAAAATACAGGCCGGACGCAGAGGCTGTCATACCGGCCTTACTACGATCACGCATGGCCAGTAACTCAGCCATCCATTCCGGCGGGCAATCACCCTTACCGACTAACAGCAATGAGCCGACAATATTGCGTACCATATGGTGCAAAAACGCGTTGGCCTGCACATCCACATAGATAAAATCCCCTTTCCGGCTAACCGCAATCGACTGCATCTCACGCATCGCATGGTTAGCCTGACAACCTGCTGCGCGGAAACTGCTGAAATCATTCTCTCCCAGCAGGTGCTGAGCCGCTTCGTGCATACGCTCTGCATCCAGCTGGTGGTAATTCCAGGCTACCCGTTTTTGCAACAGGGCGGGACGCGCATCACGATTCTGAATAATATAACGGTAACGCCGCGACCGGGCTGAGAAGCGGGCATGAAAGTCATCAGCAACCTTTTGTATCCAGCGCAGGGCAATCCCGTCCGGCAATTTAATATTACTGCCACGCAGCCAGCCCCGCAACGGACGCTCTGCTGTAGTTTCAAAATGAATAATCTGCCCGGTGGCATGCACGCCGCTGTCAGTCCGCCCGGCACACACCACACTCACCGGAGATGCCGCCACAGATGATAAGGCCCGCTCAACCTCCTCCTGCACCGAAGGTGCATGCCCCAAACGCTGCCAGCCACAATAGGCTGAGCCATCATATTCCACTGCGGCTGCCAGCCGGATTACATCAGACACATGTTTTCCCTGAACCAGAATAGCAAAAGGCCAGCGAGTGCTGACCTTTTGTTGTTATAACGTGATTAGTTAAACGACTCAACCTGTTTCATGCAACAGAGTCTCTGCCTCACGGCGCTGATTATCATTACCTTCCACCATGACTTCTTCCAGCGTACTGCGTGCACCTTCAATATCACCCATATCCAGATAGGCACGCGCCAGATCCAGTTTGGTGCTGATATGTGCCTCATGCAGATCAATTTCTTCATCCGGCATATCCAGGAAGGACAGTGCATCATCAATATCGCCTAACCAACTGTCTTCATCATGTTCGTCACCCTGAACAGCCTCTTCCGCCGCATAGAAGGTGTCTTTAGGCAAAATTTTGCGCAAACCACTATCCTGATCCAGATGCAGATTCAGGTTGGTTACATTCTTATTCGCATCATTACCTGCCTGATCAGCAACATCATCATCAACCGGATCAGGCTCATCAACATCAGCGTTCAAGTCATCCAGATTAAAATCGAACTCATCAATATCATCGTCACCTTCAGCAACAGTTGCGTCGGTCGCACCCGGCAAATCATCCAGGTCGAAATTCAATCCATCATCCAATGGCTCAAATTCAGTATCACCCAGGGCACCACTCTCGTCAGCCCCATGCTCAGCAAAGTCCGGCTCACCCTCATCACCAAACAGGCTATCGATAGTATCACCGGCATCGTCTAAGGTATCCGAAACCTTAGCCTTACCGCTTACCGCTGCAGCAGTTACAGTACCAGCCACCGCAGCCGCGCCGGCAGCAATACCTCCCAGCAAGCCACTGCCACTGTCATCTTCCCGGCCATCGGAGTCATCAGCACCATTCAGCAGGACATCAAAATCCAGAGGCTCATCCATGGGCTCTTCCAGATCATCAATTTCAGCAGCAAGATTTCTCCCTATTTCACTATCTGACTCTGAGTCATCATGGCCCAGCTCGTCGGCCAGATCATCCAGACTGAAATCAAAACTATCATCAACCGTGGCAGCCAACTCAACATCTCCTGACTCATCATCAGGCTGCCCGGCATGATCCGCCTCATGCCCGGACTCATCGGATTCATCAGAGAGAGTCAGCTCACTCTCAAAGTTATCAAGATTACCCAGCTCACTTTCCAGCTCATCCAGGTCAAAATCAAAGTCGTCCAGCCCAAGCTCGTCATCCTGCAACTCATCCAGAGCAGCACTCATATCATCATCAATAGAGCCCCCCCCGGACAGTTCATCTTCAGACATTAGCGATGTCCGGTCATCAGCCTCATTAACGTCCTGTACGTCCCGGATATCGTAATCATCACTACCATCATCCGCCAGTAAAGCCGAAGTTCCCGCGGTAACCGCAACCCCCGCTGCTGCTGCTGCACCTAAACCGGCAGAGGATCTATCATCGGCAAGCTGCTGATATAACTTGTTGTCAGGGCTGATTTTCGCGCCCCACTCAGCAATTTCACGCCACATTTTACTATTCCGGTCTGCACCCGGAGTCGCCAGAAACTCCTCAGCGTGATGATCAAACTCATCACGATTATTCGAGGTAAAGTAATTTTCCAGCAGCTTATGACGGTATTCAATACGCCCAGGATGCTTATCCAGTGCCTTTTTCAACTCACTTTCTGCCTGCTGATGTAAGCCATATGCTATGTACACATTGGCCTCCATCAATACTTCATCTTCATCCTGAACACTGTCCGCCTCGACAATATCATTCACATCAGAAGGAGCATCCCTTTCAAAACGGGTACCAAACGGATCATCATCCAGCCCGTCATCAACGGTTTTTTCGGCTTTATCCAGTTCGGCTTCCAGTCCGGCAAAGTGATGACCGGAAGCTTCATCAGCCGTATCATCATAAGCCATTGAGTCACCAGCAACCGGCGCGACTCTTGCAGCTTTGGTTTTTCTGCGGCCAAACAAACGTGAGAGCAGCCATAACAATAGCAGCGAGGCCAGAGCACCGGCACCAATTTTCCAGGCCATGGGTGATGACAGCAAGCTCATCAAATCATTGCCACCTTCCTGTTCATCAGCAAAAGGTGATTTGGCGGCAGAGCTATCAGGCTCAGTAGCAGCAGCCGGTGGCGTAGCCTGTTGACTCTGAGCATTAGCCTTAGCCTGCTGCTGTCTTCTCAGCTCTTCAGCACGCTGTTGCGCAGCTCTCTCAGCAGCAGCAACCTGCTGATTAGCCGGTGGCTGTGCCCGAACGACCTTATTTTGTTCAGCCTGTGCCGTATTTGTGACCTGATTCTGAATATCACGTCCTGCCTCAGGCGGCGTCACTCCATTCCCTGTACGCGGCACCACATTCTGCCCCGGCTGATTAGCCGTACCGGTTACCGCCGCATTCTGTTGTTGTACTGCTGCAGCAGGTTGAACACCTGACGCGGCAGGTGTTGCTGCCTTAGCTTCTGCCAGCTGCTTCTGCAATTGAGCCAACTGATCATCACGCAGGGCAATCAGGCGATTCTTTTTGCGCAGCATCGACTCAAGATCACTCAGCCTGGACTTGAGTTCTTTATTTTCATTCTGGCGGGCAACCAGGGATTCCCTTGCCAATGCCAGATCTTTTTCAAGCTGGCTCAGCTGGGCAGCACCTGCTGCTGCAGTTGCTGAGCTTGCTTTATCAGTTTTACCCAGCACTTCGAGGCGGGCTTTATCAGGTTGCCGGGTTGCCGCAGGAGTTTGTTTATTGGTCGAAGCCGCTGCTGTTTTGGCTGCCTCTTCCTGCTTAACACTTTGCTGTGGGACAGTATTTTTAGCCAGCGAGGAACGGAACTGTTTCCACTCAGCGTATTGCTGCCTGACCTGACGACGGGCCTGAGCCCGGGATGAACTTTTCGCAGCCTGCGCCGACGGCGCCTGTAATACGGCACCGGCTTTTAAACCATTGATATTTTTGCCGATAAATGCATCAGGGTTAGCGCGGTACAGCGCCATCATCATCTGATCAACATTCACACCAGGCTGCTGTAAACGTGTTGCCACCTTAAACAGGGTATCGCCTCTGCGTACCCGATAAGTACGGCTGGTATTATTAGCCTGCTGCTGTGCCTGTTGTTGACGGGCACGCTGCTGTGCTGCTGCCTGTTGCTGGTTAGCCCGTTGCTGCTGTGCCTGCTGCTGGCGCGCCTGTGCCTGTTGTTGTGCGGCTTGTTGCCTCTGCTGTTGAGCCTGCTGCGCAGCGGCTATTTGTGCAGGACTGGCCGATGGTGCGGGAGTAACCGACCGGTTCACAAGACCGGTAGGACGTGGCTCAGCCCGTACCGCTGCTTCCTGCCCGGCCAACGCTGTCCCCGGCTGCATCAACACAGGAGGGTCGAGCATAACCGTATATTCTTTCAACAACTGACCATTCGGCCAGCTGACTTCCAGCAGGAAGTTGACAAAAGGTTCCGAAATCGGAGCGTCTGAAGTGACAAGAATAACGGGCTTACCGTTTTCAACGGTACTGTTGAAACGTAAATTATCCAGAAAAGCAGGACGATCAACACCGACACGACTAAACACATTACTGGGTGCCAACCGAACCTGAAGCTGCCGGGCATCCTGAGCATCAGCCGACAATAGTTCAATTTTCGCTCTTAGCGGTTGATTCAGGCTGGAATTTGACCTTATATCGCCAAGACTCAACGCGTTTGATGCTGCAGGATATGCCCCTGCAACCAGCACGGCTAAACTTAGAGCCTGTTTTTTCACTGCGATTCCCCTTTAACTAGTGCAATCTTTGCATCTCTGTCCATCCCCATGAGTTAGCGTAAGCCCTTAGTATTAGAATTCCGGATGAATAGTGATTTTTTGGTTATTGTTAGCAATAGACTATATCTCAGTGCTCAAAAGCAAGCAATCATTCCCGACCAGCCCATTTTACAGACCACTAACTAACATTAATGGTCTGATGGTTATTGTTACAGGTGCCAATTAATTTATGCTGAATTTCTATAAAACAGAGTTATAGATAGTCGCGTATCAGCACCTCAGCAATCTGAATACTGTTTAATGCCGCACCTTTACGCACGTTATCCGCGACCACCCACAGGTTTAACCCACTGGGATGGGAAATATCTTCGCGAATCCTGCCGACATATACAGGGTCGTTATTAGCAGCTTCAGTCACTGCGGTCGGGTAACCGCCATCCGTTCTATCGTCTAATACTACAACACCCTCTGCATTTTCCAGAATTTCACGGGCCTGCTCTGCACTCAGCTTTTTTTCCGTCTCAATATGTATAGCTTCGGAATGGCCAAAAAAGACCGGGACACGAACAGCAGTCGGATTTACCTGAATATCAGGTGCCTCCATAATTTTGTGGGTTTCCCACACCATCTTCATCTCTTCCTTGGTGTAACCATTTTCAAGGAAAACATCGATGTGTGGCAAGACATTGAACGAAATTTGCTTAGGGTAAACCTCACACTCTACCGGCTTCCCGCTCAGCAGTCCGGCAGTCTGGGATGCGAGCTCTTCAATTGCTTCTTTACCGGTTCCGGAAACAGCCTGATACGTCGCCACATTAATGCGCGTGATCTTAGCCACATCATGCAGCGGCTTCAAAGCAACCAGCATCTGAATGGTAGAACAATTCGGATTAGCGATAATTCCGCGGTTTTTATGCGCAGCAATTGCATGCGGATTAACCTCAGGAACGACCAGAGGAATGTCATCGTCGTACCTGAACTGAGAGGTATTGTCGATAACAACACAACCTGCCGCTGCCGCTTTAGGTGCGTAAACAGCTGAAATAGAAGCACCCGGTGAGAATAAGCCGATCTGCACTTTTGAAAAATCGAAGGTCGCCAGATCCTCAACCACCAGCGTTTTACGGCCGAAATCAACTTTTTTCCCCGCCGAACGCTCACTGGCCAATGCATAGACATTACCTACCGGAAAATTACGTTCCGCCAGGATTGATAACATTGTCTCACCAACAGCACCGGTTGCCCCGACCACTGCCACATCATAAGTTTTAGACATTTTCCTACCTAATAAAAAAGAATCACAAAAACATCAATCTACATAAAAAAGAATCACAAAAACATCAATCTACTGCTCAAAACCACTATCCCTTAACAGTCAGAGCACTTCTCAGCCAAACAGCCAAGGCGAAGCCTCTCTGTGCTGGGACTCATACGCACGAATCTCATCCGCATGCTTTAATGTCAGCCCGATGTCATCAAGCCCGTTCAGCAAACAATACTTACGGAACTCACCGATCTCAAAAGCAAACTTTTCACCTGAAGGCGTTACAACCTGCTGTTCTTCCAGCAAAATCGTCAGCTGGTAACCTTCGGTAGCTTCCGTTTCCTCAAATAATCGCCCCACTATATCAGTAGACAGCACTATCGGTAACAAACCATTCTTGAAGCTGTTATTGAAGAAAATATCGGCAAAGCTCGGTGCAATCACCACACGGAAACCATAGTCCGTCAATGCCCAGACTGCGTGCTCACGCGAAGAACCACAGCCAAAATTTTCCCGGGCCAGCAACACCGAAGCGCCGTTATAACGCGGCTGGTTCAGCACAAAGTCCTTGTTCAGTGGCCGCTGGCTGTGATCCATACCCGGCTCACCGTGATTCAGATAACGCCACTCATCAAACAAGGTCGGCCCAAAGCCGGTACGCTTGATTGACTTGAGATACTGTTTCGGAATGATTGCATCCGTATCCACATTGGCACGGTCAAGCGGCACAACCACACCGTTATGCACAGTGAATTTTTCCATAAATAATGACCTCAATAAGTTCCGGATTGTGCTTTCTCTTCCCTGGCTTCCTGCTCAATCGCAGAGCCAACCTGTTTAATATCTTTACCAACACCTTCCACCGTGCTGCAAGCCGTCAGTAACAGAGCACAAAACAAAGCTGTGAATGTTGCAATTAATTTATACATTTCAGTTCTCCTTACAGACATATTAAAGGTTACGCACATCAGTGAAGTGGCCGGCTACCGCAGCTGCCGCCGCCATTGCCGGACTGACCAGGTGTGTTCGTCCACCCTGTCCCTGCCGTCCCTCAAAATTCCGGTTGGATGTTGAAGCACAACGCTCACCCGGCTCCAGACGATCAGCATTCATCGCCAGACACATCGAGCACCCCGGTTCACGCCACTCAAAGCCTGCCTCAATAAAGATTTTATCCAGACCTTCACGCTCAGCCTGTTGTTTAATCAGGCCGGAACCCGGCACCACCATAGCCAGTTTAACATTATCCGCCACCTTACGCCCTTTGGCGACTTCCGCAGCGGCGCGCAGATCCTCAATTCTTGAATTAGTACATGAGCCGATAAACACCTTGTCAATCTGCACTTCGGATAATGGCATATTTGGCTCCAGCCCCATATACGCCAGGGCACCACGAATACTACCGGCCCTGACCGGATCACTTTCCTGCTGCGGGTCAGGCGTTTTACCATCCACGGCCACTACCATCTCCGGTGAAGTTCCCCAGGTCACCTGCGGCTTTATAGCGGCAGCATCAATGTCAATTTCTGCATCAAACACTGCATCATGGTCTGAGTGCAAATCACGCCATGCTGCTACTGCAGCGTCCCACTGTTCAGCTGAAGGCGCATAAGGACGCCCCTGCACATAGTCAATGGTAGCCTCATCGACGGCAATCATACCGGCACGCGCACCGGCTTCAATGGCCATATTGCATACCGTCATCCGGCCTTCCATCGACAAATCACGAATCGCCTCACCGGCAAACTCAATCGCATAGCCGGTACCACCTGCAGTACCGATCTCACCAATAATAGCCAGCACAATATCCTTGGCGGTAATGCCCCTGCCCGCTTTACCATTAACATTGACACGCATGTTCTTCATTTTCTTCTGAATCAGGCACTGTGTGGCCATCACATGCTCCACTTCCGAAGTACCGATACCGTGCGCCAGTGCGCCAAAAGCGCCATGAGTCGAAGTATGAGAGTCCCCGCACACAATGGTCATGCCGGGTAATACAGCCCCCTGCTCCGGCCCCATGACATGCACAATCCCCTGACGCAGATCGCCGATATTGAACTCAGTAATCCCTAACTCAGCACAGTTATTATTCAGGGTTTCCACCTGCAGGCGGGCAACCGGATCGGTAATACCATGCTCCAGTCCCGTGGTCGGAATATTGTGATCCGGCACGGCAAGCATTGAATCCGTCCGCCAGGGTTTGCGCCCGGCAATTTTCAGCCCCTCAAAAGCCTGCGGAGAAGTGACTTCATGCACCAGGTGACGGTCGATATACAATAAAGCGGTTCCATCGTTTTCCTGCCTGACTACGTGCGCATCAAAAACCTTATCGTAAAGTGTTTTGCCTGCCATCCGGGTTACCTCGTTGTGAAACATTATGAAATAGGATTAAGCAACCATATCACTCCACTAAAAATAAATTAAATTCATAATTTTCATCTAATACATTCCCGATTAGAATATAAAAATGGACATGAATACAATCAACGCCTTTCTGGAGGTGGCTAAATACCAGTCATTTTCTCAGGCAGCTGAAAATCTGTTTGTGACCCAACCAGCGATCAGCAAACGCATCACCGCTCTGGAAAATGAACTGAACGTCAAGCTGTTTAACCGTATCAACCGCAGCGTCACCCTGACTGAAGCCGGATATAACCTGCTGCCAAGGTTTCAGGCACTGCGCAGTGAAATGGAAGCGATCCGCCGTTTCTCCTCTGACCTGTCGGGTAGTATCAGCGGTAAACTGACCATGGGTACCAGTCACCATATCGGGCTGCGCCGCCTGCCGCCGGTACTGAAACATTTCAACGCTCACTATCCTGACGTTCAGCTGGATATACATTTCGAGGATTCCGAACAAGCCTGTCATGCCATTGAAAAGGGTGAGCTGGAAATCGCCCTGGTTACCCTGCCGACAACCATACCGGAGCAATTGCAGACCCGTACTATCTGGACTGATCAGTTACATATTGTGACTGCTCCCGGCCATCCCCTGCATAAAAAACGCGATACTGTGCCACTGGCTGAGCTGGCCAGCTACCCTTGCGTGCTACCCAGCAAGGACACTTACACTTACCGCATTCTTCAGCAACGCCTCACCCCCTATAATGTCGGGCTGAATGTACAAATGAGCACCAACTACATTGAAACCCTGAAAATGCTGGTCAGTTCAGGCTTTGGCTGGTCACTGCTGCCCCACACCATGCTGGATAACAGCATTGTGACCATTCCGACTGATCTGGCCCTGGAAAGAACACTGGGCACGGTGATTCACAGAAAACGTATCCTGTCCAACGCCGCGCGGGCAATGCTCAAAACTATCAACAACTTTTCGGACTGAGTGTTCTGTTCTATACTGACTGAGGCACAGGGCAAGATGCCCCCGATGACAGAGCTGTACGGGTGCATATGGGTGCAACTTGTGGATTGTGCTTATTGTTCGCTTTTTACGGAGGAATCGTTGAATGAAGACGATTAAATATGCTTTACCTTTCACACTGCTGCTCACTGCAGGCACCACAATGGCCGCTGAACTTGATGGTGCAAAACTGTATATAGACAAGACCTGTGCCAGTTGTCACGGTGAAGGCGGAAATAAGCCTATTGCCGACAACTACCCGAAACTGGGCGGGCAATCCGCAAAATATATGATAGACAAACTGAAAGGTTACAAAGCCGGTGAAATTACAGGCAACCAAGCTGCTGTTATGACTCCGATGGCTGCCATGCTCAGCGATGAAGAAATGGAAGCCGTAGCCAACTATCTTGCTGAAGTCAGCTGCGCTCCTGCAGAAGAAAAAAGTGAGTAAAAAAAGCCTGTAGATAAATCAGCTCGATAAATCGTCTCATTTTCAGACAGAGGTTAACTGGCAATCAACTGATAGCTGACCTCAGAAAGAATAAGGCCGGTCATCAAACAATGACCGGCCTTTTCCCGAACCACTCTCACAAAAACTTACGAATCGCGGCGACGTCTCCAGAAAGCCGCAGCAGATAACAACAGGGACAATAAGCCCAGTGCCCAGCTGCTGGCTGTCGGAATCTGCAGACCTGCTGTCGGTACAAAACCAAAGCCCACTGTCAGATTCGTTGACCGGTCACCGTCACCATCATCATCAGGCTCATCACCCCAGGTCAGGGTAATCGGTGAACTCAGTACACTGCCGTCAGAGAACTGCGTGCCGTTACTGTCGGTACCGTCATTATTATCCGGATCACCATTATCAATAGTTGGCAGGTAGCCATCCGGCGGTGTGACCTTAAGCACATAGTCACCTTCCCGCAGATTACCGAAGAAGTACTCACCATTCGAACCGGTCACCTGAGGCTGAACCACATTACCTGACAGGTCAGTAGCAAACGAACCATCCGGATTCAGCAGTGTTACTGTTGCTCTTGGTACTCCCGGCTCACCCGCATCCTGCTTACCATCACCATTAAGGTCAATCCAGATCCGGCTACCCACACCCACAGGACGATAGAAGCCACAGTCCACTGTCGGATTATTTTCTTTTCCGGTCAGAGATAATAATTTGAATGCCGGCGTCTGGAACACACCATCCACAGCATTACAGTTATTGTCCGAATCGGAGGCATTATTATCCGGATCAGCACCGCCCGGTGATGGTTTATAACCTTCTTCAGGTGGTTTAACCGTGACACTGTATTCACCCGGCTCAAGGTCAGTGAATTCATAGAAACCGGAGCTATCTGTCACTATTGGCTCAACCAGATCGCCATTCACATCATAAACCGGCGAAATCCCATCCGCACCGGTCAGGCTCACAGTCATATCCGGCAAACCGGACTCACCTGCATCCTGCAAGCCATTGGCATTAACATCTTCCCAGATATAGTTACCCACACTGACGGTGCGATAGTAACCACAGTCAGCGGTCATATTGCCATTGATTCCGTCACCATCAACCGTCTCAATCGGCTCGCCGTCCACAGACAAGGTAACCGGATGAGTACGAACCACACCGGACTCACTGATAATACAGTTGCTATCCTGATTATTTTCATCGTCGTCAACATCAAGCCCGCCAAGAGTCAGGTAGTAACCGGACGGAGCAGCCATATTAACAACATAGTCACCCGCTGGCAGATCATCGAAGCGGTATAAACCACCGGCATCCGTCGTTGTTGAGGCAACCGGTTTACCGTAAATATCATTTACAGTATTACCCGCACCGTCAGTCAGGCTGACTGTGACACCTTTCAGGCCGTTTTCATCATTATCCTGGAAGCCGTCAACATCTGCATCCACCCAAACATAATCACCCAGGCTAAGGCCGGTCGGTTTAGGCTGATAGAAACCACAGTCCACGGTCATATTGCCGTTACGGTCATTTCCGTCCGCTGCAGTATCAGGCTCAGTTCCGGGCACCAGTGTAAATGGCTGGGTCTGAATCGCGTCGTTTATAACACTACAGTTATTATCAGTATTGCTGGTATTAGCATCAACATCAGCACCACCAATGGTTACCAGATATTCTGCCGGCGGAACCACACTGATAATGTAATCACCTTCCGGCAAATTACTGAACAGATACTCACCTGAGGTATCGGTAGTCTGAGCAACAACCTGCTGACCATCCAGATCAGTAACAGGCGATCCGTCGCTATTCAGCAAGGTGACCTGGGCACCGGCCAAACCACTTTCGCCTGCATCCTGAACACCGTTCTCATTTACATCATCCCAAATGTAGCTACCGACAGATACGGGTACAACAGGATCAGGTGGAGGTACCAAGCCGAAGTCGACAGTCAGGTTTGAACGCGTATCAGCTGTACCAAAACCGTCATCACCTGCCGTACCGCTGGCTGTTGGCGTTTCATTGACTGGCTCAGCCTCAGCCGCGTTCAACGACACCACACCGGAACAAACATTGGTAGCCGTATCATTACTACCGTTGTCGTTACCATCCACATTCAGATTAGGATCAATTTCATCGCCACCGGTGCTGGCGGCATAACCCTCAAGTGCGCCGCCACTGGCAAAATTACTGGCAGACAGACAAACTTTATAGTCGCCCGCCTCCAGATTACTGAATACATAGAAACCATTGTTAGTAGTCAGGGTGGTCAGGATATCGCCGGCGGTATTGCGCAGTTCTACCTGAACAGCACCGCTGACATTCGTCTCACCGGCATCCCGCAGACCATTGTTTGCATTAGCAGCCGTACCGGCCCCGTCATCAACCCAGATCTGGTTACCCACGCTATATTTTGGTGTCGTGGCTTTATAGAAACCACAGTCAGCTGTCATATTGCTGTTATTATCATCGCCATCAATACCAGCAATCGGCTCACCACCGGCAGTCAGGGTAATCGGCGGCGTTTGAATACCATCTGCAGTCACTTCACAGTTACTATCAACATTGCTGTCATTAGTATCAACATCACCGGCAAAGAAGGTCGGAATATAACCTGCTGGCGGGGTAACCCTGACAATGTAATCACCTTCCGGCAGATTAGTGAAGCTGTATTGCCCGGTAGCAGTGATGGTCTGTGTTTTGGTCAATACACCCGCCAAATCACGGGCCGGTGTTCCGTCCGCATTTAACAGCTTAACTGTTGCACCAACCAACCCATATTCACCGCTGCTCTGCAAGCCATCCTTATTACCATCCAGCCAGATAAAATTACCTAAACTAACCGGTACTTTAACAATGGCCGGTTCAATCCTGACTTTATAGTCCTCAACCTCGCCATCAGCTGCATCACCGGTGATCTCATCACCACCCTCAGTAGAACAACGGAAACGGGTATAAGTGTCACCGGCTTTCGCCGAAGTCGGGACACTCAACGTTAACGTATTAGTGCCTCCAGCCAACAACTTATCCGCAAAAACCTTTTCATTGGCACCTTCCCATGAACCATCAGCATCCCAGTCAACCCAGGCATTCAGATAACAGGACTGACTGGCAGTTACCGTCACCTTAATATCCTGCTCACCTACCCGCAGGGTATCAAAAATAACCCCATCCTCATCACCGGACTCAGAACAGGTTCCCCATGACGGTGTACTGTTCAGGTTGTCATCGCTGATAGCATCCTGAGCAGTATCACCCACATCACTATCCACACACTGACCAAGATATACATCCGTCCCCAGCTGATGTCTGGCTCCACCACTACTCAGTAAAGTCGGGTAATCGGGCTCTGCTGCACCCGCTTCAGGACTATCCGGCGCATCACCGTAGTCGTATGGAATCAGCACCTTCACACAGGCTTCATCATCCTCATTCACAGGAGGATTGGCATTAACCGCATCATAGATTGCCTGAAAACCTGTTTTATTATTTGGGGTAGAGTCACTATCAATACCGCTTGAGCCGGTAACCTGAACACAGTTCGTGACCAGGTCAGAAGCACTCGCATACTGAACCGGCGCCAGAACAGCCAGCAAACTGGCAACTGACACATTTAAAGGGAACGTTGTTATTTTCATCATTATACCCTGACGATTTATTATTTTTGTTCTGATTATTTTTGCTGACCCGAAACACTAACTCGAAAGACCTTAGTTCAAAGTCACTCTGATCAGCCTTCCGGAATGCCGGAACGGGGAACCCCGTTCCGGCATGAGTCAAACAGGCTGATAAGTCTTAACGACTTATTCGCCTTAGTCTACAGTTACAGTAATCTTCAGCGATTTGCTGCCACCGTTAACCAAATCACCAACAGTCCAGGTACCGTTGATACTGTCATATGCAGTACCGCCAGTATCGTCAGACACATAGGTCAGACCGGCTGGCAGCTGATCAGTAACCACAACATTGGTTGCATCATCAGGACCTTTATTCTCTGCAGTCAGTACATAGATCAGCGTATCACCGCGACGTACAGTGGTTGCCGCTGTCACTCCATCAGCCTGCATAACAGCTTTACCCAGTTCAACGTCCACAGTAGGTGCGATGGTTACCACAGCTACGTCATGGTCATCCTGATCGCCGCCGGTGTTATCGATGACATCATCACTGACCGTTCCATCGTTGCCGTTAGTCGTATCCGGAGTAGAGTCAGCATCAGGCGTTACGTTACCCTGATCATCAGCAGCTTCATAGATTTCAGCATAGTTGCTCTTATTACCTGCAGTGATGTCATCATTTGCCTTCAGAGTAATCGTTACCGTCGCAGTAGCACCTGAAGCCAGAGGAGCTCCAACAGGGTTCAACGGAGTATTCAGTGTTGCGGTACCATCGCCATTATCAGTCCAGTTGGCATCCGCCAGCGTAAAGCCGGTCGGGATATAATCAACAATCTTGATACCGGTAGCATCCATAGTACCCTGGTTGGTTACGGTAATATCGAAACTGACATTATCACCGGCCTGAACAGTTGCCGTCGGATCAGTCAGTTTCTTGGTCAACGCCAGGTCAAATACAGGTGCAGCAACGAAGGTCACTTTCTTATCTTCAACCTCACCGTCAGGCAATGCGCCGACAGGCAGTCCTGCAGTCAGGGTTGTATCAGTACTCAGACGACAACGTGCATAGCTGGTACCGCTCGTATCGTCCATAACAGTTGCCGGAACCTGAGGCATGACCACATTGAACGCGGTACTGGTCGCAGTACCTGCAGGCACCGTAGTAGAGCCGGACTCGGAACCGTCAGTTGCAAACTCACCATCACCGTTATAATCGATCCAGCAAACCAGATTAGCAGCAGCATCAGTGGTATTTTTGGCAGTAACAGACAATGTGACAGCAGCACCTGCTGTCAATGAAGGAACATCGTAACCTTCTTCGTCCGCTCCGGTTGCGTCATCACCATTCGCATCAGCATTCGGCGTACCATCAGCCTCTTCATCAATCACTGAACCCAGCATCAGACCCGGAATGATTTCATGCACAGCAGGACCACCGGGGTTGGCAGTAGACGTTGTAGTACCATAAGAGTCGGGTGCATCACCGTAGTCGAAAATTGATACTACATTAATCGGAGCACAGGCCTCATCATCTTCATTCGTTTTGGCAGTAACTGCGTCAAGAATGGCCTGAAAACTGGCTTTATTGTTAGGAATGGAGTCGGCATCGCCTTCAGTTGTACCGGTTACCTGAGCACAGTTGGTAATTGTTGAGTCAGCCCAGGCCGGGTTGCCCGCTGCCAGCACACCCACTGCGCAGAAAGTCATCAGCAACGCATTCGGATTCGTCATTTTTCTCATTAGTTGTTACTCTCTTTTGTTATTTCGGTATTATTTTTTTATTTGGAGTGACAGGCTCTGTTAACTGTAATCACTCCCGCCCTTTTGAAGTTATCAGATTAGTCCTCACACCTCACTCGCTTAATTTTTTTCGATAACGGGGAATTACTATAAACCATTTGTCGAAATAATAACCTTAAACCCGACGAACTGCGTTCAACCACCCCTGAATTCATTACAAAGATAAATGGCTTCAATATGACCCCGTACACAAATAGCCACAGTTACAGACAGAACGCCCACCCACAGGACGGATTACATATCATTAATAGAGCTAATTATTTTTATAATACATTAAATATAATAATTAACACCTTAGCCATTACTTAACAGGCCCGAGCAGCAGCCCGGACCAACAAGTCCGGATCAACAGACTCTCCGGTTATCAAACCACTATGGCAAAACTGCCCGGATCACCATAGAATGTACTGATATTACATAAAATAACCAATAAAAAGAGAATGTCATGACTGCTGCAACCCCACAGCTGATCAATGCTACCCTGAATGCTTTAAACAAGGTTCTGCTGGGCAAGGAACATCAGATCAAACTGGCATTAACTGCCCTGCTGGCCAATGGTCATCTGTTACTGGAAGACCTGCCCGGCATGGGCAAAACCACCCTCGCGCACGCCCTGGCCAAAGTCTGCGGCCTGCAATATAACCGCGTACAGTTTACCAGTGACCTGCTGCCTGCTGACCTGACCGGGGTATCCATTTTCAACCGTGACACCGCTAAATTCAGCTTCCATCCCGGCCCGGTATTCAGCCAGGTTTTTCTCGCCGATGAGCTGAACCGTGCCTCACCGAAGGCCCAAAGCGCTCTGCTGGAGGCGATGGAAGAACAGCAGGTCAGTGTTGATGGCACTGCCCACCCGTTACCCTCACCCTTCTTCGTCATTGCCACCCAGAATCCGCAAAGCCAGTCCGGCACCTTCCCCTTACCGGAGTCACAGCTGGACCGGTTTTTATTGCGCATTTCACTGGGCTATCCTGACCCGGCAGCAGAGCGGCAGTTACTCAAAGGCATGAATGGCCGCAATATGACCGCCAACCTGCCACAGATTCTCAGCGAAGGCCGCCTGAAAGCACTGCAGTCACTGGTGCCGCAGGTAAAAATGACCGACACTCTGCTGGATTATGTGCAGCGCCTGATCGCCCGTACCCGTCAGTCAGATCAGTGCCAGACCGGCCTGTCTCCGCGTGGCGCACAGGCACTGGTACGCAGCGCGCAAAGCTGGGCTTTATTACAGGCCCGCAGCCATGTATTGCCGGAAGATGTACAGGCGGTATTTATTGCCGTGGCCGGACACCGTCTGGTCGGACGCCAGGAATTACAGGGCGAGCAGCTGGCCCGACGTATACTCAGCGAAGTGGATGTAGTCGGTACAGGAAACGGCGCAGAGCATAGCAGCGTTGGGTAATCATGGCTGAAGCAATCCGCAAATCAGACACTCTCACCCGGCAATGGACAAAATGGGTGGATCAGCGCCTGCCAAAAAGCAGGACAGCCACCCTGCAGCAGCGGCAGATTTTTATTGTGCCCAACCGGCTGGCAGCGGCCATGCTGGCTTTAATTCTGCTGTTGTTTATGCTGGCTGCCAACTTCCAGAACTCACTGATTTATATCGTCTGTTTCTGGCTGATGGCGCTGCTGGTGCTGAACATTCTGCATACCTACTACAATATGGCCGGGCTGAAGATTACCGCCATCCGTGCTGAACCCTGCTTTGCCGGTGACCACATCACCCTGGAGCTGGAGCTTTCCCGCCGGGAGCAACAACGCAAATACGCCCTGAATATCGGCTGGCCGGGGCAGGATAATGTGCGCACTGACCTGATTGATAACCAGACCACACGCATCAAGCTCACCCATCCGGTGCAACAGCGCGGTCTTTTTCAGCTGCCCCGCCTGCAAATCAGCAGCACCTACCCCACCGGTCTGGCCACTGTATGGTCTTATTTCACCCCTGATATACAGGCGGTGATCTATCCCGCCCCCAAAGCCAATCCCACACAAACCGCTACCGTCAGCACGGGTGCTGAAAACGAATCCGGTATGGAAACACCCCGCGGCAGCAATGACTTCGGCGGTATCCGTGACTACCGGCGCGGCGATACCCTGCGCCATGTTCACTGGGGGAAATACGCGCAGACCGGTGAACTGTATACCAAGGAATTTGTGGATCACCAGACTGAGGACTGCTGGCTGGACTGGGATGCACTGGGCTTTCCCGGTATTGAGGCACGTCTGTCACACCTGTGCAGCAAAGTGCTGGAACTGCATGAACAGCGTCAGACCTATGGCCTGCGCCTGCCCGGCACAGTTATCGAACCGGCGCACGGTGAGGCCCATAAAACCCGCTGCCTGCACGCACTGGCTTTATACGGCATTGCCTCATGAGTAAAGCAGCACACAAAACTGCCGGACTGCCGCAGCAACAAATTACCTACGGCAGCATGCTCTGGCTGCTGGCGGCACAACTGCTGGTCATGCTGCCGTTTATGTTTCACCTGCCGCTGTGGCTGATTCCGATCCTGCTGTTTACCGCAGGCTGGAGGATCAGGGCCATGCACGGCCACACCAAACAACCCGGTCTTCCGACCAAGCTGATGTTGATTATCGGCGGCCTGACCGGGCTGGCGCTGAGTGGCATGCCCTTCCCGTCACTGGATCTGATGGTCACGCTGTTATTGCTGGGCTACGCCTTTAAATCACTGGAAGTATTACAGCAGCGGGATGCTGTGATTGTCATTTTTCTGGGTTACTTTCTGATCGCAGTTTACTTCCTGTATTCCCAGTCACTGCTGGCCGGGTTGTATGGCATTACCGCGCTGATTGTGCAAACTGCTGCCCTGATCGGCATCCGCCACCCGCAACCACTGATGAATACAGCCCGCACCATCCGCCATAATCTGCGCCTCAGCGGTCTGCTGCTGCTGCAGTGCCTGCCATTGATGCTACTGATTTTTGTCTTTGCCCCACGCCTGCCGCCACTGTTTAATCTGCCACTCACTCCTGAGCAGGCCAAAACCGGGGTTTCCGATCACATGACACCGGGTGATATTGCCCGCCTGAGCCAATCAGATGCGCTGGCCTTCCGCGTCACTTTTAAGGGTGAGCGTCCGCCACAAAACAAACTGTACTGGCGCGGCCTGACCCTGAATCATTTTGATGGCAAAAGCTGGACACAGTTTGCTGATGATTATGAATTACGTCAGCTGAAGTCCTATCTGCAATCGGTTTATCGCTGGCAGCCCGACAATATGCAGACTCAGGGCGAAGCCATTGAATACGAAGCGATCTATGAAAAAACCGGCCAACCCTGGTTGTTCACCCTGACCCCGGTCACTGAAGTGTATGGCGATGTGGTGCGCGGTGCCGATTACCGGCTGATGGCCACCCGTGAACTACAGTCACCCACCCTGATCCGCGCGGTCAGCTATCCTGACTCAAAACGCGATTTGCAGCTGTCTCAATATACCCGTCAGCTGGCCTTACAGCTGCCGCCACAGGACAACCCGCAAACCCGGCAACTGGCAAAGCGTCTGTATGCGGAAGCAGGCAGCCAGCGTGCTTATATAGAGCAGGTGTTGCAGCGTTACCGGCAACAGAATTTTTATTACACCCTGCGTCCGCCACTGCTGGGCGACAATGACACCATCGACGGATTTTTATTTGAAAGCCAGCGTGGTTTTTGCGCCCATTATGCCGGTAGTTTTGTGTTCATGATGCGGGCAGCCGGTATTCCGGCGCGGGTGGTCGCCGGCTATCAGGGCGGCGAGTGGAATGCAGCGGGTGGCTATTTGTCGGTTCATCAGTTTGATGCCCATGCCTGGACTGAAGTCTGGCTGGAAAATGAAGGCTGGGTGCGGATTGACCCCACGACCATGGTTGCCCCGGAACGCACCGAACGGGGGCTGGAGGCGGCCATGCAACAGGAAGGCAGTTTTCTGGAAAACCAGTTATTCTCCACGCGCAAGGTTGCCTGGCTGAATCAGCTGCGCCAGAAAATGGACTCGGTACAACATGGCTGGCGACGCTGGGTACTGGGCTACGATAACCAGACCCAAAGCCAGTTACTGCAAAAGCTGTTTGGTGAGATTACCGTGCAAAAAATGGCTGTGGTATTCGGCAGTTTATTTGCTGCGATTGCCCTGCTCTGGTTATTGCTGGCCGGTGTCGGGCGACACAAAAACCGCCTGCCAGCAGAGCTGCGCTTATATGAAAAATTCAGCATATTACTCGCCAAACAAGGCCAGCAACGCAGACCGGACCAAACACCGGGCCAGTTTGCGGAGCAGGCAGCACAGGCACTGCCACACCTGGCTGAGCAGATTCATACCTTCAATACCAGCTACGAACAATTATGCTATGTACCCGACAGCAGCATGGAACGAAAACAGCACCTGAAAGCGTTGAAATCCGTACTGGCACAAATGTAAGGCTTATCTCCGAAAAACAGATAAATCATAACCTTTGCCTGCGAATACTTTATAAATTTTTGCCCGGACTTGTGTTAGCCTGAAACCATTCCCAAGCTAACCGACCGAGAATCCGGCAATGGACAATAAAACCGATAACCTGCTGTCCCCGCAAGCATTACGCCGCCTCATCCGCAGCGGCGAACACTCCGGCAATACCTCCGGCTACTGCCCCGGTTATGTGCAATGCAATATGACCATCCTGCCCAAAGCATGGGCACACGAATTTCTGCAGTTCTGTCAGCTGAACCCGAAGCCCTGCCCGGTATTGGGTATGGCAGACCCCGGCAGCTGGGAAATTCCGGCACTGGCCAAAGATCTGGATATACGCAGCGATATTCCGCGTTACCGGGTATTTGAAAACGGTGAGCTGACGCAGGAGGTCACCGACATTCGTGACCTGTGGCAGGATGACTTCGTCACTTTCATGCTGGGCTGCTCGTTTTCATTTGAAGAGGCACTGCAGGCCGATGGCCTCGAAGTGCGTAATGTCAGCGAAGGCTGTAATGTACCGATGTACCGCACCAATATTGACTGTGCCCCCTCCGGACGTTTCAGCGGCAAGATGGTGGTCAGTATGCGCCCGTTCCTGCCTGCCGATGCGATCCGCGCCATTCAGATTTGCACCCGCTTTCCGGCGGTACACGGTGCTCCGCTGCATATCGGTGATCCGGCACTGATTGGTATTAACGACCTGAGCAAACCTGACTACGGCGATGCAGTCACGGTGAATGACAACGAACTGCCGCTGTTCTGGGCCTGTGGTGTCACCCCGCAGGTAGCGATTGAGCAGGCCAGACCACCCACCTGTATCACCCACAGCCCCGGCTGTATGCTGGTGACTGACGTGCTGAACAGCAAATTATCAGTACTATAACGCAGCAGTGAAGGAGTAAAACAATGACATTACGGCTCAACTGTGATCTCGGCGAAGGCTTCGGCTCCTGGAAAATGGGTATGGACGCTGATGCCATGCCACATATTGATCAGGCGAATATTGCCTGTGGTTTTCATGCCGGTGATCCGCAAATTATGCTGAAAACCCTGCAGCTGGCTAAAGACAATGGCGTCAGCATTGGCGCACATCCGGCTTACCCGGATCTGGTTGGTTTCGGGCGGCGCTCACTGAACTGCAGTGCGGCTGAAATCAACGCCTTTGTGCTGTACCAGATTGCCGCCCTGGACGGCATGGCGCGCTCAATGGGCATGCAGGTGGAGTACGTCAAGCCGCACGGTGCCCTGTACAACGATATGATGGCAAAACCGGAAGTCCGTCAGGCGGTGATGGCCGCAGTTGCTGCTTATCATACCAAACCGGAGCTGATGCTATTGGCCACCCAACAGGCGGATCAGCACCGGATGGAAGCAGCTGAGTTCGGCCTCAAGCTGCAGTTTGAGGCCTTCGCCGACCGTTGCTACGACGATGACGGCAAACTGCTGGCACGCAGTAAACCCGGCGCGGTGCACAACCGTGAGAAAATGCTGGCCCAGGTTAAACAGCTGAATACGCAGGGCAGCGTCACCACAGTGAGCGGCAATACACTGCAGGTGGATGCGGATACGCTGTGTGTGCATGGTGATAATGCCGAAGGTGTCGCTGCCATCCGTGACATCCGTGCACTGATACACGCGGAGCAGTAAATATGCGCATCGCTGTCGCAGGTGAAAATGCCCTGATCATTTATTTCGGCGAGCAAACCAACCCACAGGTTTCGGCACAGGTACAACAGGCAACCCAACTGCTGGAGGCGGCACTGGGTGAGCATCTGATTGATATGGTGCCGTCCTATGCCTCGTTACTGGTTATTTATAATCCGCTGAGCTGCGACCACCTGCATGTGCAGCATGTCATTCGCCGTCAGCTGCAAGGCCAGCTGAGCACCGGCTCAGACAGCACCCCTGCGGCACAGACCGTAACATTGCCGGTCTATTACAGTACGGAATCCGGCCCGGATCTTGAGGCATTAAGCGAACGTGCCGGACTGTCGGTGGATGAGGTGATTGAACTGCATCAGGGCACCGCTTACCACGTCTATGCAATTGGCTTTGCACCCGGCTTTGCTTATCTGGGCGAAGTTGACGAGCGGATTGCTGCTCCCCGCCTGGCGACACCACGGCTGAAAGTTCCGCGTGGTGCGGTGGCCATCGCCGACCGGCAAACGGCGGTTTACCCTGCGGTTTCACCGGGAGGCTGGAACCTGATCGGATTGTGTCCGACGCGCATGTTTAACCCGGATGCCACGCCCACCATGCCTGTCACAGTAGGTGATCAGGTACGCTTTCGCGCTATCGGACGCGAGGAATTTTTGCAGCTGGGAGGTGAATTGCCATGATGACCGTGATCCAGCCCGGCGTGCTCTCCCTGTTACAGGACAATGGCCGCTTTGGTCAGCACCGCATTGGCCTGACCACCGGCGGGCCGCTGGACAGTGAAGCCTTCCACTGGGCCAACCGCTTGTGCGGCAACCCGCCTGAAGCGAGTGCCACGGCAATCGAAGTCAGTATTGGCGGTCTGGTGCTGAAAGCGGGTGTGGATACTTCGATTGCGCTGGCGGGTGCGAATATGCCGCTGAAGATTAACCAGCGCAGCGTGGCCAGCTGGCAGACCCTGCGCATCAAGGCCGGTGACCGGATTGAGCTGGGGTATGCCACCCAAGGCGCACGCGCCTATCTGGCCGTGAACGGTGGTTTCGCGGTTCCGCCTTCATTCGGCAGTACCGCCACGGTAGTGCGTGAGGGGATTGGCGGTCTGGATGGCACTGCCTTAAAAAAAGGTGATGAGCTACCCTTAGGTTTGCAGCACCACCCCGAATGCCTGATGTTACCGCAGCAATACCGGCCTAATTACAGCGGACAAGCTACTCTGCGGGTGATTATGGGCTATCAACAGGAACATTTTTCCGCCACACAACAGGCGCTGTTCTTCCACAGTGAATATACCGTCAGTGAACAGGTCGATCGCATGGGCTTTCGCCTTGAGGGGCAGCCGGTTAAGGCCAACATCAGCAGCATGCTTTCTGAAGGTATCTGTTATGGTGCGATCCAGATTCCGGCTGACGGCCAGCCGATTGTACTGCTGAATGACCGGCAAACCATCGGCGGTTATCCGAAAATCGGCTCGGTGCTGTCACTGGATATTGCCCGGCTGACCCAACTAATGCCCGGTGCGAAAGTTCGTTTTACCCCGGTCAGTCTGGCCGAAGCTCATAATGCCCTCCACCTGAGCGACCGGCGTATTGAGCTGACACCACTCAGACCCTGCGAGGAGTTATGATATGCGGATAAGCACCTCCCCCGACACACTGCATCAGATCACTGCCCAACTGGAAGATATGATGGTGCGCAAAAATCTGCGCGGCATGAAGCAGCTGCAGGCTCATTTGCAGCCCGGTTATTTTATGCGCGCAGCAGAAATAGCCAGCCGCTGCAAAGGCGTTATTTTGATCGGTACCGGCTTCCCGGTGATTGGCACCTTTGAAACGGACGGGCCGGTTGGCGCCATCGCGCTGTATGAAGCCTTTGAGACGCTGGGCGCACATCCGGTGCTGGTTTGCGGTACACCGCTGGCACTGGCGGTTGGTCATGATTACCGTATCCATCAGATCAGTGTCGGCGATATTTCCAAAGGCCCGGAAGAAGCAAGACAGGGGCTGGAGATTTATCAGCCTGAACTGATTATTTCCATTGAACGCCCCGGCCTGAACGCCGATGGTTATTACGCCAATATGCGCGGCGAGGATATTTCTGCGGGTTGTGCCTGCTTTGACTATTTTGTCACTGAGGCGACCTGCCCGACCATTGCGATTGGTGATGGCGGTAATGAAATCGGCATGGGCAATGCACTGGAAGGGCTGAAGGAGCTGAATATTATTCCGGCAGTGACCACCTGTGATGAACTGCTGATTGCCGATGTGTCCAACTGGGCAGCTTTTGGCCTGATTGCCCTGCTCAGCATTCATGCACAACAGGACTTACTGGCACAGGTCGATACCCTGAAAATACTGGAATACCTGTCCCGCAAAGGCAGTGTGGATGGAGTGACCCGTGAGAACACACTCACCGAAGACGGCCTGGAAGCCATTAACGGCCAGCAGTTAATTAATGATCTGCGCCACCTGACCGGGTTTGCCGGTTAGCACCATGATTTAACCGAAGGAGAAAAAATATGTCACGCATCGTTTATGTGAACGGAGAGTTCCTGCCCGAGGCAGAGGCGAAAATATCCGTGTTTGACCGCGGCTTTTTGTTTGCTGACGGGGTTTATGAAGTCAGCTCGGTGCTGAACGGCAAACTGATTGATAATGAAGGCCACCTGAAACGCCTGCACCGCTCCATGAACGAGCTGGAAATGAACGCACCGGCCAGCGATGAGGCCATTACCGCCGCCCAGCAGGAGCTGATCAGCCGCAATAATGTGCAGGAAGGGCTGGTTTACCTGCAGGTGACCCGCGGCAGTGCGGATCGTGACTTTGCCTACCCGTCGGCTGATACCCCTTCAACGCTGGTGATGTTTACCCAGCAGAAAAATCTGATCAACAGCCCGATCGCAGAAAAAGGGATAAAAGTGATCAGCATTGAAGACATCCGCTGGAAACGCCGCGATATTAAAACTGTCGGCCTGTTGGCTCCGAGCATGGGCAAAATGCAGGCTAAGCGTGCCGGGGCCGATGATGCGTGGATGGTTGAGGATGGCTATGTCACCGAAGGCACATCCAATAATGCCTATATCATCACGCAGAATAATGTTCTGGTAACCCGTCAGGTCGGCCATGAAATTCTCAATGGCATTACCCGCCGCGCAGTGCTGAAACTGGCGGAGCACACTGAACTGAAAATTGAAGAGCGCCTGTTTACGCTGGAAGAGGCTTATGCAGCGAAAGAGGCCTTCATTACGTCGGCCACCACCTTTGTCTGGCCGGTGGTGGAGATTGATGGCAGAGTGATTGGCGATGGCAAGCCTGGCCCATTTGCCAAGAAATTGCGGGAGCTTTATATTGCGGAGGCATTGGCGGCTTAATGTGGTGCTACGTGCTATATTGTGCAGATGATTGATACTGACAGCAGCACCGCATGAATCAGCGCAAAAAACTCCCCATTGGCATTCAGACCTTTCGCGAAATCCGCGAAGAGAATCACTACTATGTGGATAAAACACAGTTAGCGCTGGATCTGGTGACCGGAGGGAAACATTATTTTCTCTCCCGTCCGCGCCGCTTTGGTAAGAGCCTGTTTCTGGACACCCTGAAAGAATTGTTTGAAGGCAATGAGGCGCTGTTTCAGGGGCTGGCCGCACACGGTCAATGGGACTGGTCGGTTAAATATCCGGTGCTACGCTTTAGTTTCGGACGAAAAAACTATACACATGCCGACGCGTTGCAACAATCATTACACCAGCAATTAACCGCTCTGGAGCAAGCTTTCGGGGTTGAACAACAGTTTGACGACGTGGGCAGCCGCTTTGCTGACCTGATTGAAAAGGTCGCTATAAAAACCGGAAAACCGACGGTCATTCTCATAGATGAGTACGACAAGCCGATTCTGGATGCCCTCAGCAAACCGGACATCGCCCGCGACAACCGCGATTTTCTGCGCGGTTTTTACGCCACCATCAAAGACTATGATGCGCACATCAAGTTTAGTTTTCTGACCGGGGTCAGCAAATTTTCCAAGGTCAGCCTGTTTTCCGGCCTGAATAATCTGTATGACATTACCCTGGTTGCAGATTTTGCCACCATCTGCGGTTATACCGATGCGGATATTGATGAGGTGTTTGCCGCAGAGCTGTTTGACCTGGATCGCGGGCAGATTCGTAACTGGTATAACGGCTACAACTGGCTGGGTGAAGGGGTTTATAATCCATTTGATATTTTACAGTTATTTAAAAACCGCGAATTCGCCAATTACTGGTTTGAAACCGGCACACCGACTTTTTTGGTAGACATTCTGTTTAAACGGCAAATTGCCCCTCTGAAACTAAATAGCCTGTTCAGTAGTGCCTCGATGCTGTCCAGCTTTGATGTGGATGAGATTGAAACAGAAGCACTGTTATTCCAGACCGGTTACCTGACCATCAAGCAGGCAGAAAATCTTGGCGGGCAACGCTTTTATACATTGGGTTATCCAAACCGAGAAGTCTATCAAAGCCTGAATGAGCAGCTGTTATCCTCACTGGTTAAAACCAAATCTGAACAAGCTACCCACAGTGCCCAGCTTTACCGTTTACTGATGGCGAATGATTTCGATGGTCTGAAGAACCTGTTTCATGCCTTCTTCGCCAGTATTCCTTATGCCTGGTATACCAGCAACGACATTCAGAACTTCGAAGGTTATTATGCCTCGGTGTTTTATTCCTACTTCGCCTCATTAGGTCTGGATGTCACCGTGGAGGACATGACCAATTTAGGGCGGGTGGATATGACGCTGAAGTTTAATAATCAGGTGTATATCTTCGAATTTAAGGTGGTGGAATTAGTACCGGAAGGCAAGGCTTTACAGCAGATTAAGGACAGGGCTTATGCGGATAAATACCGGACACCGGGACAGCCGATTCACCTGATTGGCGTGGAGTTTAGCAAGGACAACCGGAATATTGTTGGGTTTGAGGTTGAGCGGGCTGAACTTTCTCCTCAGTAAATCACCGGCCTGCAACTTAACAGCACCGGATAAAAAAATATCAAGTAGAATAATGTAGCGCACTTTTGCCGGGGTGAACTACAAACGGATAATGAACTGATGCAACCGAGCAACTTTGAGTTTCTGCACACAGAAAATAAAGTCCTCGCCAACCTGGGCCGGTTGGCTGAATCTGTGTTGTTTATTGACCCGGGCAGCACGCTCACCCGTTTGCGTGGTTTTGCAGAAGAAATCACCAAAGCCATTTATGCGGCAGAACGTCTGCCCCGCGTTCCTAATGCCAGTTTCTATGAGCTGCTGAAAAATCCGGTATTCGAAGACTGCCTCGACAGAAGGCTGGTTTATCAGATTGATTATCTGCGCAAACAAGGCAATGACACTGCACACGGCGCGACCGGCAATCCCGGTATCGCCCTGTCTGCGCTGAAAACAGCCCATCAGCTGGCAATGTACATGGGCATCAAATATTACGGTATCAGGCAGGCCGCCATGCCGGCTTTTTGTGACCCTGTCGATCCCCGTACCGAACTAAAACACCTGAAGCAATCCGTCAGCAGCTATGAAAAAACGCTGAAACAACAGCAAGACGAGATGCAGGTTGTACTGGATGAACTGGAAAAGGCACGGGCGCAAAACAGTGAGCAGTACACACCACCGGAAGAGGCGGAGACGCAAGCCCGGCAACAGGCCAGCCAACAGGTGGCAGACTCCCTGCAGTGGGATGAGGCCAAAACGCGCGCGCAGCTGATTGATGCCATGCTGCTGCAGGCGGGTTGGGATGTGCAAAACAAGCAGCAGGTTGACATCGAGTTTCCGGTGAACTTTCCGGATAATGTGTCCGGTAAAGGAAGGGTTGACTATGTGCTATGGGGCAACAACGGCCACCCGCTGGCAGTCATCGAAGCGAAAAGATCAGGCAATACCAGCCTGCAGGCCGGACGTGAGCAGGCCCGCCTGTATGCCGATGCACTGGAAAACATGGGCTATCAGCGCCCGGTGATTTTCTACACCAATGGCTACGAAACCTTCATCTGGGACGATCACCAGTACAATACCTACCGCCCGGTTTACGGTCTGTATAGCAAGGACAGCCTCGAACAACTGATTTACCAGCGCCACTACCGCAGTGCCGAGCTGGAAAAACATAATCCGGAGTTAAAGATTGCCGACCGACCGTATCAGATTGAGGCCATTAAAACCGTTGCGCGTCACTTTCAGAACCAACGCCGCAGGGCACTGATTATTCAGGCGACCGGTACCGGCAAAACCCGCGTAGCAATCGCATTAACAGAGTTATTGCTCAGAAGCGGCTGGGTCAAGCGCGTGCTTTTTTTATGTGACCGCAAAGAACTGCGCACACAGGCCGACGAAGCATTCCGGCAATATTTACCCAGTGAACCCCGCTGTGTGATCGGTGAAACCCGTCAGCCGGATCAGACCTCACGGGTTTATATTGCCACCTACCCCGGTATGATGAACCGCTTTGCACAGCTGGATGTGGGCTTTTTCGACCTGATTATTGCTGATGAGTCGCACCGCAGTATTTACAATAAATACCGCGACCTATTCGATTACTTTGACGCGCTGCAAATCGGTCTGACTGCCACGCCGGTAAAATTCATCAGCCGCAATACGTTTGCCATGTTCGGTTGTGAAACCACTGACCCGACCTTTGAATTCGGGCTGGATGATGCGATTAACAACGAGCCACCCTATCTGGCCAGCTTTAAGGTCAAAGACCTGACTACTGACTTTCTGCGCGACGGTATCCATTACAACGACCTGTCTGCTGAACAAAAAAGGCAGCTGGAAGAAGATCTGGGTGAAGAAGCAGCGCAAAACACCACGATTGCCGGTAAAGATATTGGCCGCAAAATTTTCAGTGCAACCACCGATAAGATCATTCTGGAAAACCTGATTAACAACGGCATTAAGGACGAGACCGGCTCACTGATCGGCAAAACCATTATTTTTGCCCAGCGTCAGGATCATGCCGAACATCTGGAAAAGATGTTCTGCGAACTGTATCCGCAATACGGCAGCCGGGTTTGTAAGGTGATTCATAACAAAGTGCCGAAAGTGGACAGCCTGATTAAAGAATTCAAAAAGCCAGACAATGACTTTCGTATCGCCATTTCGGTGGATATGCTCGATACCGGCATTGATGTGCCGGAAGTCGTGAATCTGGTCTTCGCCAAGCCTGTGCGCTCATGGGTAAAATTCTGGCAGATGATCGGACGCGGCACACGACTCAGCCGCAACCTGTTCGGCCCCGGCAGACACAAAACCGAGTTTGTGATTTTTGATCACTACGGCAACTTTGAGTTTTTTGACGAGGAATACAAAGAGCCGGAGGATGTGGGCGGCAAGTCACTGTTGCAAACCACTTTTGAGGCGCGGCTTGGCTTGATGGGGACAGCCCTCCTGAAAAACCATGCTCAGGCTTTTGATGCTGCGCTGGAACTGATCCGTGCGGACATTAATGACCTGCCGGATGACAGCATTGCGGTAAAACGCGAGCTGCGCCTGGTACACCAGCTGCAACAAGCGCCGGAGCTGCTGCAGAAGATGGATGCCGCTACCCGGCATAAGCTGGAAACCATTATCGCGCCACTGATGGGCAGCCGGATATTGCGCGACAAACATGCCATCCAGTTCGATAAGCTTATTGCCGAATTACAGACTTGTCTGGTGGAACAGGCAAGCTGCTTTGAGGAGCTGAAAAACCAGTTACTGGCAGAAGTCGATAAGCTCGCCATCACGATTCAGGCGGTGCGCCGCAAAGACGCTATTATCGCTGAAATCCGCAGCGCGGGATTCTGGAATACAGTCACTATTGAAGCACTGGAGCGGGTGCGCACGGAACTGCGCGGCATTATGAAATACCGGCAATCCGGAACAGGGCCGGGGTATGCCACACCCAACACCCGCACCGAAGATCTCGGCGTCAGGGAGGATGATCGTAAAGTCACCATCGCGGGTGCGAATGAGGCGATGATTTATCGGCGGCGTCTGAAAGATATTCTTGATGAGATGATTGCGGATAATCCGGTACTGCAAAAGATCCGTAATAATGAGCCGATTGCGGCTGTTGAGTTAAAAACGCTGACTTCCACCATACTGACCTCGAATCCCGGCGTAGATCTGGATGTGTTGAATGAATTTTACGGCAGGACGGCCGCACAGCTGGACATCACCCTGCGCGAGCTGATCGGGCTTAAGCCTGAAGCGGTGGAACAGCAATTTACAGCATTTCTGCATCAGCACCCGGAGCTGACCGCTCAGCAGGTTCAGTTCATGAATATGCTGAAAAATTATATCGCCCAGTTTGGCAGTATTGAGGTCGATAAATTGTACGAAGCTCCGTTTATCAGCATTTCCCATCAGGGCATTGATGGTGTGTTCACTCCCGCTGATGCTGATAATCTGCTGCAGGTGTTGCGACCATTCCTGAAGGTTCAGAAAACAGCACCATCAATCAGAACTGAAACCAATAGTCCTGCCTCCCCCGAATAAACAGATGTGGTAGACTTTATTCATCTGAGTTACTACTGAGACAACACCATGCCGCGTGCATATGAAGAAATTATTGATTTCATTGCGAAAGGAACCAGTCCCGGTAACATTGTTGCATTCCGGCCTTCCGACGATGCTAAACAGCGCGTTATGTCCCTGATTCAGCGTAGTAAAACCACAGGACTGGAAGCTGATGAACAGTCAGAGCTTGACCACTATCTGCAATTAGAACACCTCATGCGTCTGGCTAAGGCGAAGGCTTCGGGTTATCTGGCTTCATGAGCACCACACACATCCGCGCTAAACTGCGGCGATACGTCGCAGAGCGGGCCGCAGATTGCTGTGAATACTGCCTGATTCATGAGCGGGATACTTTTTTTGGTTGTCAGATCGACCATATTATTAGTGAAAAACACGGTGGAGCCACCACTGAAGACAACCTCGCCCTGGCCTGTCTGCCCTGCAATGTTCATAAGGGCAGTGATATTGCTTCGCTCGATAGCAACGGGCAATTGACCCGCCTGTTTAACCCACGTACTGATCAGTGGTCTGAACATTTTCACCTTGAAGGCGCAGTGATAAGGGCAACTACTTCCATTGGTGAAGTAACTCTGGCTGTTTTGAAATTAAATGACCTGGAGCGCCAGATGGAACGCGAAGCATTACTTTCTATTGAACATTATCCCGGGCTTAAAACCTAACCCCCCCCTCAATCATGTTTGAAAAATATAACCAGGAGAACCACTCCGTATGCTAACCGGCGCACTGAGAAACGACATTGATAAACTCTGGGAAAAATTCTGGACGGGCGGCATCACCAACCCCTTGACGGTCATTGAGCAGATCAGCTACCTGATGTTTGCACGCATGCTGGATATGCAGGAAGACCTGGCCGAGCGTAAAGCACGGGGCGGTGACTTTGACCGCCTGTTTCCGGATACGCCGGATGGTCAGTTATTGCGCTGGAAGAATTTCAAAAATCTGGCAGGCAGGGAGTTACATGCACACCTGAAAAGCCGGGTTTTCCCGTTCTTTGCCGGTCTGGGCAACACCGAGGCGGTGGAAGGTGAGGAGAATGAGAACAAGGTGGTGCATGCGCTGGCCAGCATCGGCGAATATATGCAGGATGCGGATCTGGAGATCAAGAACGAGTCGGTGCTGGTTTCTGCGATTGATATGATCGAAAAGCTGCCGCTGACGCAGAGTGATACCAAGGGCGATATTTATGAGTACCTGCTCAGTAAGCTGACCACGGCGGGGATTAACGGTCAGTTCCGCACCCCGCGCCATATTATTGATGCAATGGTAGAAATGATTGATCCGCAGCCGACGGAAACATTGTGTGATCCGGGTTGCGGCACGGCGGGTTTTCTGGCGCGGACGATGGAATACCTGAAGCGCCAGCATTCCAGTGAGTTCGGGATTCTGGAGGATGAAGACGGCAATCAGCAGTATACCGGCGACCTGCTCGAGCCTTATCGCGAACACATCAATAAGGATATGTTCTGGGGCTTTGATTTTGATACCACCATGCTGCGGGTTTCCAGTATGAATATGCTGCTGCATGGGGTGAGTGGCGCGAATATCCATTATCAGGACAGTCTGAATAAGTCGGTTAAGGAGCATTATCCGGCGCAGGAAGAGAATTTCTTCGATGTGGTGCTGGCGAATCCGCCGTTTAAGGGTTCTCTGGATGAGAGTAATACTAATCCGGATGTGCTGGGGGTGGTGAAAACCAAGAAGACTGAGCTGCTGTTTGTGGCGCATATTCTGCGCATGCTGAAGCTGGGCGGACGGGCTGCGGTGATTGTGCCGGACGGGGTGCTGTTTGGGTCGAGTAAGGCGCATCAGCAGCTGCGCCGGACTTTGCTGGAGGACAATCAGCTGGAGGGGATTGTCAGTTTGCCGAGTGGGGTGTTTAAGCCTTATGCGGGGGTATCGACGGCGATTTTGTTTTTTACCAAGGGTGGTAATACGGAGCGGGTGTGGTTTTATGATCTGCAGGCGGACGGGTATTCGCTGGATGATAAGCGCACTAAAATTGCGGCGAATGATTTGCCGGATGCGCTGCGGCAGTGGAAGCGGTACCGAAAACTGGTGGATTCAAATGCGGCGGCGGAGGCGATAGGCGCGGCGTTCGGGGATCGGACGGCTAAGGCGTTTGTGGTGGAGGCAGGGGCGATTGCCGGGAATAAGTATGATCTTTCGATTAACCGGTATAAGGAGGTGGTTTATGAGGAGGAGGAGTATGAGCCGCCAAAGGAGATTCTGACGCGGTTGAAGGCGTTGGAGGCTGAGATTTTGTCAGATCTAAATGATCTGGAGCAAATGCTGTAATTTATCTATAATTATTCCTTTGATGGAATGTTTTTAGTAATGAAGTTCACGTTCCTATTGCTGATCGTTTGTACGATGAACATATTAATGAGTTGAAAAAAGAGGGACTAATCGATGGCTAAGAAATTCGCTGAACTGGCAGCTAAGATGTCTCCTGAATCATTGGCGCGTTCGGATGCAAAATTGAAAACCCTGCTGGCAGAGATGCCGTTACATGAATTACGGCGTGCGCGTGGGCTGTCCCAACAGGCACTGGCTGATATTTTAAGTGTGCAACAGCCCGCTATTGCCAAGCTGGAGCAACGTACTGATATGTATATATCTACCTTGCGTAGTCACATTGAGGCTATGGGCGGGCAGCTGCAAATCATCGCCAGCTTTCCTGATGGAGAAGTGAGGATTAAGAACTTTTCTGATATGGATGAAGAACCACAGGATTCAGTGGTTGCCGAGCCACGCGCTGATTATCGGGCTGGCCAATGATTCTGTTCTCAGTTTTGGATGAGTTGGAGGGGATGTTGTGAGTTGGCCTATCGTCAAATTGGATGATGTTTTCAAAGTCGCAAGAGGAGGTTCTCCAAGACCAATACAGGATTTTATTACGGATGATCCTGATGGCATAAATTGGATAATGATTGGTGATACCAAAGACTCATCCAAATATATCAAATCAACTGCCAAGAAAATCAAACGAGAGGGGATGAAAAAATCCAGAGAAGTTTTTCCAGGAGATTTTTTACTGACTAATTCGATGAGTTTTGGAAAACCTTATATCTTAAAAACACAAGGTTGTATCCATGATGGATGGCTCGTGCTTAGTCCAAAGCATGACCAAATTCATACGGATTATTTCTATCATTATCTGGGGTCATCTGAGATAAAAAATAAACTTGCATCAAGGGCAGCAGGTGCTGTCGTTAAAAATCTAAACTCTGAAATAGTGAGGCAATTAGAAATCCCCCTCCCTCCCCTAGCCGAACAAAAACGCATCGCTGCCATCCTCGACAAAGCGGATGCCATCCGCCGTAAACGCCAGCAAGCCATCGCACTGGCTGATGAGTTTCTGCGTTCGGTGTTTCTGGATATGTTTGGTGATCCGGTTACGAATCCGAAGGGTTTGAACCTGAAACCAATAACTTCATTTGCCTCTGTCATTACAGGCAACGCCTTTAAAAGCAACGATTACATTGAAGATAGTGAAAACGCAGTAAGGCTTTGCCGAGGAGCAAACACATTACCAGGTTTTTTTGACTGGAAAGATACTGCTTTCTGGGGAAAAAACAGGCTTAATAAACTTGATAACTACCGACTCAAAGGTGGAGATACGATCTTGGCAATGGATCGTCCCTGGATCTCAAGTGGATTGAAAGTATGCCTGTGGGATGAGAAAGAAAGAGAGACCTACTTGGTACAACGGGTTGCAAGACTGCGCCCAAAAAAAATGATTTATGCTGAATTTATTTATGCCTGCATCAAATCTCAAGCATTTGAAAAGCATTGTTGTCCAACTGAAACAACTGTGCCACATATATCCCCTGTTGAACTAAAAGAATTTCTAGTTCCGAATCCAAGTGAGGATTTATTATTAAAATTCCACCAGATAGTTCAGAAATTCAGTTTATCTTTTAAAAGTACAAATACTGCAGAAGTGAATTCAGAAAGCTTATTCAACGCCCTAAGCCAAAAAGCCTTCGCCGGACAGCTATAAACAGGAGCCACCATGCGCAAACCACAATCCGTCAACTCACTGGAAAACCTCGGCAGAGTCCGCCTCTCCAAATCCTTCTACATGCGCGACTTCCTCTACAGCGAAATATCCAACTTCTACGCCATCCCCAACATCCCGGACAACCCCGAACTCGCCATAGAAGCCTGCTCACACCTGTGCAAAGAACTCCTGGAACCCCTGAACGACACCTTCGGCCGCATCACCATCTTCTCCGGCTACCGCTCCCCCGCCGTCAACGAAACCGGCAACGAAAAAGGCCTGCGCTGCGCCTCTAATGAAGCCAACTACGCCGCACACATCTTCGACTACAAAGACAAAAATGACCACATGGGCGCCACCGTCAGCGTGGTAATCCCATGGTTTGCCGACCAATACGAACAAGGCCGCGACTGGCGCGCACTGGCATGGTGGATACATGACCACCTGCCACATTGCGGTCTGTACTTCTTCCCGTCACTCGCCGCCTTTAACATCACCTGGCACGAACACAACAAAGATAAAACCATCCACAGCTACATTAACCCCAAGGGCTGCCTGACCAAACCCGGCATGGATAATTACACAGGCGATCATTCAGAGTGGTATGAGGGATTTCCGGGGCTCATATAAAAACCAAACACACAAACACTGCATTTCTGCAAACAAGCTGCTAAATTAAGCGCGGTGACTTAATTTTATACTGAACAAGGTAATAACAAAGATGCAGCCCCGATTATTAATAACCAGCCTGCTTACCACGCTAATACTCAGTGCCTGCGGTGGTGGTGGCAATGACGACAATACCTCTGACTTCACCCCTGCCGACGGCAACAGCAGCTATACCGGCCAGCGCACGCTTGCTGCTCTGAACACAGGCAACGCCGCTGAATACCTGAGCATGCTTTACGGGCCGGGCTTTGAAACGCCCTCACTTTCCTTCCGCAGTACACAGAGCATGACTCTGGCCGGAAATGATTTTCTGAGTGAGCAAAACAAACTGCTGCAGCACCTCAAACAACAGGCACTCCCCACACAATACATGCAGCGTAGCGTCAACAGCACGGAGAACTGTGAAAATGAGGGCAAACTTACCTTTACCGGCAACGCTGAGGACGGCAGCTCGAAAGCCAAAATCAACCTCAACTACCATAACTGCCAATTTGGTGAATACATTTTTGACGGTAATGCCTACCTGATCATCTATGCCACCAACAGCTCTTTTGACGAAATCAGCTCCGCAACCATCAGCTATAACGGCCTGCAGGCAACTCCGGTTAATGGTGCTGAACCCTTTACAGCAGTCGGCACACTGGATGAAGTGGTTGATTACAACACCGGCTCCACCCGGCTCACCGTGACGCTACACCGCCAAACCATCAGCACCGGCAAACAGACGTTTATCAGCTCGGTAAATCAGTATTACGCAGTTGACGACACAGTCCGGGCAAATGGCACTCTGTACCACGGTATATACGGCCGTGCCAATCTTAGCACCCTGCAACCAGCTATTTATGACGCATACGGCAATCCACTGAGTGGTAGCTTGCTGCTGAAAGGTGCCAATAACAGCAAAATAAGAGTAACAGCGCTGGGTGAACAATACTCGCTGGATCTGGACAGATACCTGCTGTTGCTGCAGGTTGAGGTGGATGCCGATGGTGACGGGATTTATGAAAGCCTTAACCAATCGGATGTTGATGATTTGTGACAACCTCTGAGACACCTGAAGAACTCCCGCCACACTTCACAACCAAAAACGCCCTTAACGCCTGAATCGCCGGATTTAATTGACGGCGGTCAGCACAAATCAGGTTCAGCGGTGAGACCTCTCCCTGCCAGCCGGGGCATAACTGCACCAGTCTGCCACTTTGCAGGTCATCCCGCACATCCAGTGCTGACTTGTAAGCAATGCCCTGTCCGGCCAGTGCCCAACGACGTACTGCTTCACCATCATTAGCTCTGCGGTTACCGGTAACGCTGACCACCTGCTCTTCGTTATCCCTGAAAAAATGCCAGCGGGCATGCGTAGCGTCATCCAGCATAAAACACAGACAATTATGCTCAGCCAGCTCAACAGGTGATGATGGCTGCCCGTACCGGGCAATGTATTCCGGTGCCGCACAGAGCAGACGCCGGTTGTCAGATACAACAGGCAAGGCAACCAGACCGGAGTCCGGAGGACTGCCATAGCGTAGTACCACATCCACCGGCTGACTATACAGATCCGCAATACTGTCAGAAAGCTGGATACGCAGTTCCAGTCCCGGATGAAGCGCCAAAAAATCATCCAGCCAGCCTAATACATAATTGCGGCCAAAGTCAGAAGGCAGCGACAAGCCCAGTAAACCACGGATGGTAGTCTGACCGGTACGTACACTTTCCACACTGTCATCCAGCAACTGTAACGCTTGTGTAGCATTTGACAGCAGGGTCTCACCCGCAGGCGTCAGACGTAAGCGGCGGGTAGAGCGGACAAACAATGGCATGCCAAGATCATTTTCTAAGCGCTTGATAACAGCACTGATTGCAGCCGGCGTTTTATCCAGTTTACGTGCGACAGCAGACAGACTGCCCAGCCGTGCGGTATCAACAAAAACTCTCAGATCCTGAAGCAAACGCATTTTAAAAAATTATTTGAAAGTAAATTTAATCAACTCTAGTTTTTCAAAGATCTTTAGTCAACTATGCTTTTAATCCTGAACTTAAACAAAAGGAAAAATATTATGAAAGCGATTGGATACCAACAGGCACTGCCAATTGAGCATGCTGATGCACTGATTGACATTTCCCTTCCCGAACCATTAGCAACAGGCCGCGATATTCTGGTTGAGGTAAAGGCTGTTTCAGTTAATCCGGTTGATACCAAAGTACGGGAAAACGCTGCTCCCGCAGCGGGTGAATGGAAAATACTGGGCTGGGATGCCGCCGGTATCGTCAAAGCAGTCGGGCCGGAGGTCACCCTGTTCCAGCCAGGTGATCGTGTCTGGTACGCAGGAGATATCGCCCGCTCCGGCAGCAATGCCGAATACCAGTTGGTGGATGAACGCATTGCAGGCCACATGCCTGCCACCCTGGACTTTGCGCAGGCTGCTGCTTTGCCGCTGACCGTCATTACTGCCTGGGAAATGCTGTTTGAACGCCTGCAGATAAAACCGGGCAAGGCCAACACCGATGATAGCCTGATGATTGTCGGTGCCGCGGGCGGGGTTGGCTCAATCATGGTGCAACTGGCACGTCGCCTGACCGGCATAAAGGTAATCGGTACAGCGTCCCGCCCCGAGACCCACGACTGGCTGACAAAACTGGGGGTACATCACATCCTTGATCATCACCAGCCATTAAGCCGGGAACTGCAAAAGGCAGGTCTTGAGCAGGTTACTCATGTGGCCAGTCTGAACAATACACAGGATCATTTCAGCGAACTGGTAGCGGCTCTGGCACCACAGGGCAAATTTGGCCTGATCGATGATCCACAAAGCCTGGATATCACGGCACTCAAACAGAAAAGCCTGTCGCTGCACTGGGAATTCATGTTTACCCGTTCCATGTTCCGGACAGCAGACATGATCGCTCAACACCGTCTGCTGAATGAGGCTGCCACGCTAATCGACGCCGGTATTATAAACACAACACTGGCACACCATTTCGGGGTGATTAATGCCGCTAACCTGCGTAAAGCGCATGCATTGATTGAGTCAGGCAAAGCGTGGGGGAAAATTGTGCTGGAAGGGTTTTAAGATTGTAAGCCTACCACTTTTTCATGATCAGCAAAGTGATGCTGATCATGATTAATAACCCCCACCAATCAGAGCAGAAAGTTTGTATGTATTCATGCCCAAAGACACTCCTAAATGCAACGCTAAGCAATTTACTATTGACTGTCGTTTCACACAAAGCAAATTAAAAACTCACATCTCCCAACAAACCCGCTCATAGCCCAGATTCCGCGCCAGCTCCCCGCACAGCTCTCCGGCAACTTCCATCACCGACTCCGTCATGCCCAGATCAGCACAGCACGTTACCTCCAGCCCCTCATAGCCACAGGGGTTAATCCGGCTGAACGGCTCCAGATCCATATCCACATTCAGACTCAGTCCATGGTAAGTCTTGCCACGACTGACCCGCAGCCCCAGTGCAGAAATCTTCTTGCCCGCCACATACACACCCGGCGCATCCCGGTCACCCGCCGCCGTAATGCCATAATTGGCCAGCAGATCAATTACCGACTGCTCAATGCTCATCACCAGCTCACGCACACCGATATTCAGGCGTTTAATATCCAGCAGCAAATAAGCCACCAGCTGGCCGGGGCCGTGGTAAGTCACCTGACCGCCGCGATCAATGGGAATCACAGGAATATCGCCGGGATTGAGCACATGCTCCATCTTGCCGTTGCGGCCCAGCGTGAACACCGGCTGGTGTTCCAGCAGCCAGATCTCATCCGGCGTACTTTCATCGCGCTGACGTGTAAAATCCTGCATTTGCTGCAGGATTTCGGGATATGGCAAGTTTTTACCAAGAACTCTGGCGTTTATAACCGCTTGGGTACTGGCACTGACAGCAGCCCGGGCGGTTACAACGCCCACAAAACAGACTCACAGCTTTTCAGATCACGATAAATTGCATCAATCTGCTCTTTACTGGTCGCCCGGATCGCCAGCGTCACACTGCTGTATTTGCCGGTACGGCTCTGGTTACGTTTCAGGTTATCACCGGAAAATTCAGGGTCATTGCGCACAGCAATTTCACAGACCTGCACCTCAAATGTCTCGCAGGTTTTCCCTACTACCTTGATAGGAAAATCACAGGGAAACTCCATTTCCAATTCCTGCTCCTGTCCGAAACGCTGCATATTTGTCACCTTTACCACTGTTAATCTGCAAAAACTTTCATGACACTATCGGCCATCCGCCGCCACAAGCCACCTTCAGCAATGTCCTCCAACGCCAGCAGATCAGCTTCCTTCAGAATAACATCCTCATCAGACAACACAATTTTTCCGATAACATCACCGCGACGGATCGGTGCATCAATCGACTTGTCAAACTGCACCACGCCCTTAATCTGGTCGTAGCGCCCTTTGCCGGTACTGACATAAAAATCATCAATCACTCCGGCAGCCACATTTTTCTTGTCACCCTGCCAGACACGCACCTCTGACAGAACCGCCCCGCCCTCATAAACCTTATGTGTTTCAAAAGTCCGGAAACCATACTCCAGCAAACGCTGGCTGGATTCAGCACGGCTATTTTCGCTATCCGCCCCCAATACCACCGAAATCAGGCGCATATTATCACGCAGTGCTGATGAAACCAGGCAATATCCGGCTGACTCTGTGTGTCCTGTTTTCACACCATCCACGGTCGGATCACGCCACAGCAGCTTATTGCGGTTATGCTGTTTGATATTGTTATACGTGAACTCCTTTTCGGAATAGAGCTTATAACGCTCCGGAAATTCAGTAATCAAAGCCCGGGTCAGCAGTACTATATCGCGTGCTGTCGTGTAGTGATCATCAGCAGGCCAGCCGGTTACATTCTGATACTTCGTATCCTTCATGCCCAGCTCCTGAGCAACCTGATTCATACGCTCAACAAAATTTGCCTCACTGCCGGCCACATGTTCAGCCAGCGCCACCGCCGCATCGTTACCGGACTGAATAATCAGCCCGCGCAGCAACTTCTCCAGCTTGACCTTTTTTCCGACCTCCACGAACATTCTGGAGCCTTTCATCTCCCAGGCTTTCTGGGAAATCAGTACATCCTCATCCAGCTTGATCTGCCCCTTGGCTAACTCACGATACAGGATATAAGCCGTCATCAGCTTGGTAATACTGGCCGGCTCCACCCGCATACTCTGATTCAGGGCAACCAGCTCCTCACCACTTTGAAAATCAATCAGCAGAAAGCTGTTGGCATCAACATCCGGTGCACCGGGAGCCAGTGCATGCACCCTTTCTCCCTCAGCGGAGGCGATGCCACACAAAGCCAGTGACAACCATATAAACAATACTACTTTTCTAGCCAACATCCTTTTAATCCCTTAATCCCCAATCACTCTGTCTGTAAAAATATCCACGGAATGATACACGCCGGACTATTGTAACAATACCCGGGCAAACAATTTCATCACCCTATCACTGTTTACTGATCAACTTCCACAACCTTAAAGGTTGCCAGACCGTTACTTTCCAGCGCATCCCGCACATTATCAATCTGATCCTGTGTATAAAGCGGCCCGATACGCACCTGATGCATCTTTTGACCATTACTCATCGCCGAGGCCAGCTCGGTTTTGTTCAGACCAACCGAAGTCAGGCGCACAAACATATCCAGGGCATCACCCTGATCCCGGTAATTTTGCACCACCACAAAGAAGCTCTTGCCACTTTGCTTTGCTTTTTGGATTGCCACTGCCTGTGCAGGGCTTTGCGGCTTCATCTGCCGCATCGTTGCCGGACGGGAAGCCGTTTTCGGTGGCATGGCAGCACTGGCTGATTTTTCATCTAATGCTTCGACCCGTACTTTAGCAACCCGGTTCCCGCCGGTCATACCCAGTGTATTCGCCGCCGCAAAAGACAGCTGGATCAGGCCATCGTTATCGAACGGCCCGCGATCATTGACCCGCACAATAACCGACTTGCCATTCTGCAAATTGCTGACCCGCACCACACTGGGTAAAGGTAAAGTCCGGTGAGCTGCAGTAAAGCCGTTCATGTCAAAGGTTTCACAACCGGCGGTTTCGCTACCCTGGTACTCCGCACCATACCATGATGCCATACCCTCAGCCCGGTAACCTGCTGCAGAGCTCAGTACCTGATAGGTTTTACCATTCAGCGTGTAAACCGGCTCATTTCCACAGCTACTGACCGTATTAATTTTTAACGGCGGCGTACTAAGCGTATCCACCGCCACCGCCTCCTCATTCTTCTTCATCATGCTGCAGCCACCGGTTACCACCAACAGCCCACAAGCTAATAATAAATTTAATAAATTGCCCGTTTGTTGTAATTTTTTCATGATTGTTATCACTTCTGATTAAGTTTCTTATCCTGCCCGAGCGCAGTATCAGCCATGCTGCCCCCCTTCGGGCTTAATTTGAACACTTTTATAATACTCTTACGCTAATCCTCAGCATGATAAACCCGTTTTCGTCTTTTAAGCCCCATCAGCATCCCGAAAGCCGTCATCAGGGTCAGAATAGAAGTACCACCGTAGCTAACCAGTGGTAATGGCACACCCACCACCGGCAGAATACCGCTGACCATACCGGTATTCACCACCAGATACAGAAAAAAAGTCAGGCTCAAACTGCCACCCAACAGGCGGGCAAAAGTATCCGCTCCCTTAGTCGCCAGCCACAGGCCACGCCAAATAATAAAGATATATAAGGACAGCAAAAACAGGTTGCCCAGGAAGCCGAACTCTTCACCGAATACCGCGAAAATAAAATCCGTATGCCGCTCCGGCAGAAAGTCCAGCCGCGACTGATCCCCCTGCAACCAGCCCTTGCCATAAGTACCACCGGAACCAATGGCAATTTTGGATTGATAAATATGGTAACCGGCGCCCTGCAAGTCCTGCTCAGGATTAAACAGAGTCATTACCCGCTGACGCTGATACTCCCTCATCCCATAAAAAAACATCAGCGGTGCAGCCACCGATACCGCGACAATCGCACCACCAATCAGCCACCAGGACATCCCGGCCAGATAAATCACAAACAAACCGGACAGGGCTATCAGCAGCGAAGTCCCCAGATCCGGCTGCTTCAGAATCAGAATCATCGGTACTGCAATCAGCACCAGCGCAATCACCACATCAATAAAACGTGGCGGCAACGGCTTTTCCGCAAAGAAATAAGCCAGCATCATCGGTACCGCCAGCTTCATGATCTCAGATGGCTGAAAATCAATCCCCACATACAGCCAGCGTGTTGCCCCTTTTTTCTCCACACCGATAACCAGTACCAGAATCAGCAGAAAAAGACCGGCACCATAAGCCCAGATAGCAAACTGCTTGAGCGTTTTACTCTGTACCTGAGACATTAATAACAGGAGTATCAATCCTGCAAAAAAATGTGCGCCCTGCCGGTAAACCAGCGACATGGAACTGTCATTGGCACTGTACAGCGTGATCATGCCCATAAACATCAGCAGCAGCAAAGCCGCCATCAGCACCAGATCAACCCGCTGCAGTGCTTTCAGCACATAAGGCGGCAACAGCTCAGAAATCACCGGTCCACCTCGCGCTGTGTGATATTGAGGGTGGTGTCATCCTCACCTTTTTCTTCCGTATCCGCTTCCGGCTCATCATATTTATTCAACAGGTAAGCATCCATAATCTGACGCCCGGTCGGTGCTGCCACTTTACTGCCGCTGCCGCCATTTTCAACCACAATCGCCACAGCAATTCTGGGGTTTTCTGCCGGTGCAAAGCCGACAAATAATGAGTGATCGTGCAGGCGCTTGGCCAGACGCGAAGCATCATAGCGGGCATTCTGGGCAATACCGAAAACCTGCGCCGTTCCGGTTTTTCCGGCAATGGTAAACGCAGCATCTTTTCCTGACAGCCGCGCAGTACCATACGACGCATGCATGACATGCACCATTGAATCGACCACCGTTTCCCAGTCACGCGAACTTTGCGAGGGAATGTTAGCCACCAGCTCGGGCTCCAGTAAATGCTCCGGCTCATCCTTTGCCGTTCTTACCCCGCGCAACACCCGTGGCCGGATACGCTTACCGCGCATCGCCACCGTGGCAGTCGCATGGGCCAGCTGCAACGGTGTCGCCAGCCAGTAACCCTGTCCGATACCGATATTAACCGTATCCCCCGGATACCAGATCTGCTTGTGACGCTGCTCCTTCCAGGCCGGGGTCGGCATCAGGCCACTGGACTCAGAGGTCAGATCAATACCGGTACGCTCACCAAAGCCAAACAGGTTCATATAACCGGAAAACTTCTCTATGCCCATCCGGTAGGCCAGGTCATAAAAATAGGTATCACAGGACTTGGCAATCGCGTGATCCATATCCATGGAGCCATGCCCGACCTTTTTCCAGCAACGATAACGGTGCTTGTGGCCGGGAATCTGGAAAAAACCGGGATCATAAACCCGCTTGCCCGGCCAGGTAGCTTTCTCGTATAAACCTGCCAGCGCAATCATCGGCTTCACCGTGGAGCCGGGCGGATAAGCACCCTGCAAAGCACGGTTATACAACGGACGATCCGGATCATCACGCAGCTCTTTGTAATTAGTATGAGAAATACCGTCCACAAACAAATTCGGATCAAAAGTCGGCACACTGGCCATTGCCAGCAGTTCACCGGTACGCGGATCGATGGCGACAATTGCGCCGCGTTCACCTTTGAGCAGGGTCTCGGCCTTGATCTGCAGGTTAATATCCAATCCGAGGATCAAATCCTGCCCGCCGACCGGATGCTCCTCCGACAACAAATCCTGATGTTTACCGTGCGCATCGACCTCAATCATCCGGTAGCCGGTAGTACCGTGTAATAAATCTTCGTGGGCAGCTTCAATACCGATTTTTCCGATATGCGAAGTCCCGGCATAATTTTTATGATCCACCCGCTTCAGGTCACGCTCATCAATCCGCCCCACATAACCGATGACATGGCTGGCGATGGTTTTTAACGGGTAATAGCGCTGCATACGGCGCTCAAGATTCACACCGGGGAAGCGCAGCTTGTTCACTGCAAAGCGGGCTACTTCCTCATCAGTCATGTTTTCTTTCAGCAGCGTGGACTGGTAACGGCTGCGCCGCTGTACCTGCTGATTAAAAATGCGTACTTCTTTTTCGGACAACGGGACAATCTTCCCCAGCCGCTCCAGCATCAGCTGTAAGTCAGCCCAGCGCTTCTTTCCGTCGCCATTCTGGTCAGGCACACTGTCACGCACCACCTCCAGCACATACTGGGCATGATTGTCCGCCACCTGCACACCATTGCGGTCATAAATCAGGCCACGGATAGGAGGTACGGGGATACTGCGCTGATAGTTCTGCCGGGAAAGCTCGGTATATTCCTCATAGCCCTTGATCTGCAGAATATAAAAGCGGCCAAGAATTCCGGCCAGCGCCAGAAAAACCAACACACCGGCAATAGTTGCCCGTGACTTGAACAAGTGCAGTTCATCACGCTCGGTTTTTATGGATATTCGCTCACCCTGCGGCATAGTCAGAAATATTATATTGGTTCATTTAAATGCTGTGGTATGTCCTCATGCCCGACTCCTGAGCGGACATGAAGACAGTATAGCGAATTATAATAATTTAAGCTGCATTTACAGCGGTTTTACGCGGCTTCGTAACGACGGATGCTGGCCAGAATTTCTTCTTTTGCCGCATCGGCATCAGCCCAGCCATCCACTTTAACCCATTTGCCCGGCTCCAGTTCTTTATAACGCTCAAAGAAATGCTGGATTTGCTCAATCAGCAGCGGCGGTAATTGCTTGTAAGAAGTAATGTCTTTGTACTCAGGAGACAACTTACCCGCAGGAACCGCAACAATTTTTGCATCCTGGCCAGCCTCATCAGACATATTCAGAATACCGACCGGACGGGCAGGAATAACACAGCCGTGTACCAGTGGCACAGGCGTCACTACCAGCACGTCAACCGGATCGCCGTCATCAGACAGAGTATGCGGCACAAAGCCGTAGTTAGCCGGATAAAACATCGGCGCAGACATAAAACGGTCAACCAACAGAGCGCCGCTGTCTTTATCCACTTCATACTTTACCGGTGAAGAATGCGCCGGAATTTCGATGATTACATTTACTGATTCAGGAACATCTTTCCCGACTGCCAGATTATCCATATTCATAAGTCAATCTACCTTTGGTTAAAATCGGGCTATTATAGCCATTATTGAATCTAACTTGCACTGCAACATTTATTTAGAGTATAAGAAGTACCCCTACAGATTGGATGGAAAGGAAAAAATTATGCGAATCGTTCTTCTCGGAGCTCCCGGCTCAGGTAAAGGCACTCAGGCTCAGCGACTGACCAAACTTTATAATATCCCCCAGATTTCTACCGGCGACCTGCTCCGTGCAGCAGTTGCATCCGGCTCGGAACTGGGCATTAAAGCCAAACAGGCAATGGATGCCGGTGACCTGGTTTCTGATGAAATTGTACTGGGTATGATCCGCGAGCGTCTGCAGGAAGAGGATGCGCAAAATGGTTTTATCCTGGACGGCTTTCCGCGCAACCTGACGCAGGCGGCCAGCCTTGACGAACTGCTGGCTGAGGTTGGCAAGCCATTACAGGCCGGCCTGCTGATTGATGTTGATTTTGACGTGTTGATGAAGCGCCTGACCGGGCGTCTGTCCTGTAAGTCCTGCGGTGCTGTCTACAATCGTTATTTCTCACCACCAAAACAGGAAAATGTCTGTGATGCCTGTGGTGCAGAAGAGCTATATCACCGTGCGGATGATAATGAAGAAACCATTGGTAACCGTCTGGCAGTCTATGAAGAAAACACTGCCCCGCTGATTGGCTACTATGATGATAAAGGTTTACTGAAGCGTGTTAACGGTGTCGGCGATATGGAAGACATCCTCAATGCAATTAAAGCCGAACTTGCGAACATTTAGGCCCGGACAAACAAAGATATAAAATATGTCTAACTCACTCAGTGATCAGTTGCTGAAGGCCGGTCTGGTCACCCAGGACCAGATCGACCAATCGGAACAGGACAAGCAACAACGTAAAGCCAGAGCAAAGTCCCGTGACAATGCGCGTGGCAATAGTGGTCATGGCAAGTCAGGCCGGAACAAATCACCTGAAACGGCAACCGGGGCAAACCGATCAACGCCGGACAAGGTGAAAAAAGCGCCTAAAAAGGAGCCGTCTGATCTGGCTAAATTTTATCAGCAGCGTAATCAGCTGGAACGTGAGGAGCGTGAAGCTGAGGAACAACTCAAACGGGAAGCTGCCGCACGCCGCAAAAAGGTGCGTAAACAGTTGCGGGAGTTGATCGCTGCCAACACAAAAAATGTTGAAGATGCCAGCATCCGCTTTAATTTTGTGGTCGGCGAAACGGTAAAGTACCTTTACGTTACCGAAGCGCAGCAACAGGCCATTGCTGATGGTGAGTTATCCATCACCTTTATGGACGGCAAACGCTGCCTGGTTCCGCCGGAAATCGGCCAGCAAATCCTTGAGCTTGATGCAAGTAAAATCGTTATCAACTTTAAAGACACGGATAGCGATGAGCTTGAACAGGAGCTTGCTCAGCTCAGCGCTGAAGCAGAGAGTCAAACTGAAAACGGACAGGAAACAGCTGCTGCAGAGGCACCGCCCTCTTCCGATGCCTAAGCCTCACGTTGCTCTTTAACTGACATTGCCTGCCGGTACAGGCTGTTTTTAGCCTGTCCGGTCAGTTTGGCTGCAATCGATGCAGCCTGCTTAACCGGCAATTCGTCAACCAGCACCTCCAGTAAGTGTGCCGTATCAAGTTCAGTCTGCTCTGACGGATCGCCATTTTTGGCCGCTCCGGCCACCATTACCACAAACTCACCTTTGCGCATGTTTTCATCAACCGCCATCTGCTGCACCAGCTCAGTCACTGAGCCGCGGTAAAACTGCTCATACAGTTTGGTCAGCTCACGGGCAATCACCACCTCCCGCTCCGCGCCAAACACCTCCTGCAAATCGGCCAGAAAATCACTGATCCGATGGCTGGACTCATAAAAAACCAGTGTCTGCGTGGCTGCTTTCAAGCCATCCAGTGCTTTACGGCGCAAACTTCCTTTTGCGGGCAGAAACCCCTCAAAAGCAAACCGGTCTGTCGGCAGCCCGGCTGCTGACAGAGCAGTAATAATCGCACTCACCCCCGGTACCGGGATGACCTTGACTCCTCTTTGCACCAACTCACTGACCAGATGGTAGCCCGGATCACTGATCAGCGGCGTACCTGCATCACTCACCAGGGCAACACTCTGCCCCTCCGCAATCGCAGCATGAATGCCCTCTACCCGCGCTGACTCATTATGCTCATGCAGGCTCTGCAGGGACTTCTGAACCCCCAGATGGGTCAGCAGCTTTCTGGTCACCCGTGTATCCTCTGCATAGATAACATCCACCCCCTGCAATACCGAAACAGCACGCCCGGTTATATCCCCCAGATTGCCGATGGGTGTGGCTACACAATACAAAGCTGCTTCCATTTCAGTATCCGTTCAACACAAAAGCGCTAATCTACCATTCCGGCAGCAGAAATAATCAAACAATGATATAGTTTCTGCCTCATTTCATCTTCGGTTTGGTAGTTATTAATGAAAAGATATGAACTGAATCAGTTTTTTTTAGGCGCTTTACTGGCCATCGCTCTGTTGTTTTCCGGCTGTAGCGTTACACCGGAAACTGAAGAAATTCCGGACACTGTGACCGCACCCAAACAGGAAATAAAAAAACCACCGGCAAAACCACAGCCCGGGCGCAGCAATAACCCACAGGCGGCAACAGTCAAGCCCACCATCCAGCAAGCTAACCAGCTGATGAAAAAAGGACAACGTGAACAGGCCGCCGATGTCTATTACCGCGCTGCATTCAGTTACCCAAGCCCACAGCGTGACCGCATCATCCTGCAGGCTGCTGAAATCACGGCATCGATGGGTAATGAAGCAAAAACCAACGCCTATCTGAAAGCAGCCAAATTACCGGCACTCGATGCAAACAACCAAACCCGCTACCGTTATATCCAGTCATTACTGGCGTTGCATAACAAACAAGCAGACAGAGCACTCAATCTGCTACCGCGCGAAACCACCGGGCTATCCAAAGGTCTGCGCGACAAGATTGAGCTGGTACGCCAGAAAGCTGTCAAAATGGGAGGCAAATACGCAACCACTCCTGCGAAACCGACTTCCAAAGTAACGACCAGTACACCAACATCAACAGCCCGGCAAAACCAGTTAACACACTACAATATGCCTCCGGTGTTACAACAGCCAACACAGACCCAACAACAGCAAGCTGCATCCCAACAGGATCAGCAGCAACCGGCCAACCCCGGTTATGCCCTGCCACAGTCAACTAATAAAATTGCAGTTTTACTACCTGAACAGGGTGCTTTAGGCAAAGTCGGCGATGAAATCTACCAGGGCATAAAAGTTGCACAGGCCAAATACGGTGCCAACACCTTGTCCAAACGCTACAACGTCAACAAAAACAATGCACTGGAACAGTATCAGCAGGCGGTCGCAGATGGTGCTGATATCGTGGTCGGCCCATTGGACAAAGACTCACTGGCAACACTGATGACCCGGCCGCAAGCTTTGCGGGTGCCACTGCTCAGCCTTAACTACCTCACCGGCGCCGCTAATATTCCGTCCACTCTTTACCAGTTCGGGCTATCGCCCGAAGATGAGGCACGGCAGATTGCCGAAATGGCTATCAACCGCCAGCAACTGAACGGCATTATCATGGCACCTGATTCAAGCTGGGGTAAGCGACTGGCCGCTGCCTTTGCGGAGTCTTATCAGCAACGTGGCGGCACTATACTGAATACCGAATTTTACCCGCCTTCCTCACCGACCACTTACCTGAAGCGGGTTCAGGCACTGCTGAGCAGGGCGGCTGGCACTAATATGGCTTTTCTGGCAGCCTCGCCGACGCAGGCCCGTTTACTGCGTCCGCTACTGAAAGATCAGGCCGGTTTATTACCGGTGTATGCCACATCACACATTTTTTCCGGACGTCAGGCCAGTGCCGATGACACCGATCTGGACGGCATTATTTATACTGAGATTCCCTGGGTGCTGAATAACCAGTCCTCTGAAAGCCTTGAGGAGTTACAATACCCGCGCCTTTATGCACTGGGGATGGATGCAGTGATGATTGCCAAAAGCCTGCCGCAACTGGCACAAAGCCAGACACTGGCCGGGCAGACCGGCAAAATCAGCATGACACCTCAGCACCGTATCCAGCGCCAGCTTGAATTTGCGACATTTATTAATGGTGAGCCTGAAAGACTGGGCAATTAAAGCAATAACCACGCCTTTGACTGATGAAAACTGAGACCAGTAAAGCACTGGGAGACAGCGCAGAAGACCTGGCCTGTGCCTATCTGCAGGCTCAGGGTCTGCATTTGCTGATGCGTAACTATCGCCTGCGCAGCGGTGAAATTGACCTGGTTTTACGTGACAAAACCCACCTGGTGTTTGTCGAGGTCAGATACCGCAAAACGCAGCAGTTTGGTGGTGCCCTTTACAGCATCGACCGGCGCAAACAGCAGAAGATCATTAACACAGCACAACATTATTTACAGCGCTACCGGGTAACACTGCCGGTACGCTTTGATGTGGTTGCCATTAGCGGCAAAGATGACATACAGTGGCTGCAAAATGCTTTTGAAACGTCTTACTGAAAGCTAATTACTACCCTTATACCATTGTTACAGACCAAGTGAATGTCCAGACAAAACGCATCCCGGGCTGAGAGCCTGTCCATAGCCGATAGTGTTGCATTTTTCCGCGAAGCCAGTCCTTATGTCCGCCAGCACCAGAAGCGCATTTTCGTGGTTGCTATCCCCGGTGAAGTGATTGAGCTGGACAATTTCCGCCGTATTATTCAGGACATCGCCATTATAGCCGCCCTAGGTGTCAGAGTGGTGCTGGTGCACGGCATGCGCCCGCAAATTAACGCCCGTCTTGAAGCACAAAACCACCCGATACGGCTGCACAACGGCCTGCGCGTAACCGATCAACAGGCACTGCTGGCCGCTCAGGAAACCTGTGGCTACCTGCGCATCCGCATTGAAAACATGCTCAGTTTTGCACTGGCACAACCCGGTTTCAGCCAGAACGGCCAGATTGTTACCTCAGGCAACTTCATTACTGCCCGCCCGGTCGGGGTGCTGGACGGAGTGGATTATGGTTATACCGGCCAAATCCGCCGCATTCGTGCTGACCATATCCTCACTCAGCTGGAACAGGAGCGCATGGTGCTGCTGTCACCGCTGGGCTACTCACCCACCGGCGAGACCTACAACCTGAGCTATGAGCAACTGGCCATAGAAACCGCGCAGGTGCTGCGGGCAGATAAAGTGCTGATACTGGACGATGCCCCGGTCGAACTACCGGCATCCCTGAGTCTGGAGGAGGCCCGCCAGTGTCAGGATCAGCACCCGCTGCTGCCCCAGATTATTGCCGCCCTGGAACACAAAGTCGGCCGCGTGCACCTGCTGGATGCCAATCAGGATGGCGCACTGCTAATGGAGCTTTATACCCGCCGCGGGATCGGCTGCATGATTGCCGCCAATGCCTCAGAAGCAGTTCGCCCGGCCACAGCTGATGACATCAGCGGCATTATGGAAGTGATCAGACCACTGGAGCAGGCCGGGACACTGGTCAGGCGTTCACGGGAGCAGCTTGAGCTGGAGATAAACCAGTTTCAGGTGGTGGTGCTGGACAGGCAGATTATCGGCTGTGCGGCCCTGTATGAAACCGGTGACCCGCAAACCGGAGAGCTGGCCTGTCTGGCCGTTGATCCTAATTACCGCTCATCCAGCCGCGGTGACAGGTTGCTGCAGGCCATTGCAAAAACCGCACGGCAACAGGGAAAAACCCGGCTGATGGTACTGACTACGCAAACCACTGACTGGTTTCGGGAACATGGATTTACCGAAGGTACCGTCGATGATTTACCGGATAATAAAAAACGCCTGTATAACTTCAAGCGTAATTCCAAAGTCTTTTTTTTGGGGATTTAAGAAATTTTTTCTCAAACCTCACTCCACATCCGCACCAGATTCGAATACACCGTACTGACATTAGCTGTTTCCTCAGAAAGAGGCTGCGACTGCAACAACCCCTCCCGCGCCTTTGCCAGCTGATACAGCAGCTCCCGCTGCTCCGGACTTTTCACCATACTCTGTGCCCAGGTGACCGCTGCCAGACGCACACCACTGCGCACTTCCTCAACCTTATGCCAGCTACCTGAAGGATAAACCACCGCATCACCGGCATCCCCCTTCACACGCTGCTCACCAAACGGCGTACGGATCACCAGCTCCCCCCCCTCATACTCATCCGCACCATTCAGGAACACCGTCGTCGACACATCACTGCGATAGCGCCCGGCCATCGGCCCCATCACCGGATCATCCACATGAAAGCCATACGTCATTCCCGGCTGATAACGGGCATAAAAAGCCGTCGCCACCTTCAGCGGCAAAGCGGCCAGCTGATATTCAGGGTGCTGCACCAGGGCGGACATCACATTAGCGTCCAGACGGCGGCGCAACGGACTATTCGACGACAGTTCCTCGTTATTTTTCACCCTCACTGCCTCTTTACCCGCCGACAACTTTCCATCAACAAACTCGGCATGCGCCAGCAAAGACTGAACTTCCTGCAAACGCTCAGGGCTTAACACTGCTTTGATATGGATTAACATAAAACCACTCTTAGACCGCTCTTTTAAAATCTTCAGGAATTCAAACACCTGTATGTTAGTGATATTACCCCTTACCCCTGCAGATATAACACCCCCGCTAATGGGTAATTCCCCCATAGCAAATAATACGCTAGGCTTAAAAAATTAAATGAGAGGAAAAATCATGCAATTACGGGTCTATGTAAACGATACTGTTCAGGATATTGTCGTGCCGGAATCCATGCTGAGCGAAGCAACGGAGTTCTTCGATAAGATGGACAGGGATATGGATAAAGGCTATCAAATGAGCCGTACCTGGGTATCTAACCCCAATCTGGAACAGCGTTGCCAGATCGTTGGTGACCGCATACTGACTGCACTATCTAATGGCAACCAGCGTATGGGCACACTGATGGCAGCCTATATCCTCAAACGCTTGCCACAGGCACAGGCTATTTACTTCAACACTGAAGGTGATATGACAGAACACGATATTATTACCGCAGGACAAATGCAGTAATAACCTCAGGAAATAGACCCAAAGATTATTTTCCCAACATAATGCATGAGAAATAAACAATTATCTGTTTAAATAGCATCTCAGTTAGTCAGTTCCCCCAAAATGCTCGCAGAGAAAATGTGTCTCATGAAAATGGTGTTACTAATTACCGTCCTGCCCCTGTTCCTGCTTCAGGGAATAATTCTGGCCGAAGAAAGCATTACAAACACGCTGAAAAACCGTTACTTGCAGGCTGATCGCTATCTGGAGGTTAACTCACCACAGGAAATATTTGAAGAGATAGCCGAAAGTACCCAGTACATGCTGCCTGAGAGCGAGCGCCAGAACTTTGTTGACACATTAACCAAACACCTGGATATGGACGTACTGACAGACGGGATGCGTGCCTCACTGGTGAAAACCTTTACCGCCGAGGAAATAGCTGTACTGGCTGACTTTTACAGTAAACCGGCGGCGAAATCAGCCATGAATAAAATGGGGCTTTACATGTCTGACATCATGCCGGTTGTACAGAGTGAAATGTTTAAAGCCCAGCAAAAAGTATTGCAGGAAAAGTCAGAGTAACATCCGCCAACCCTACTCTTCCGGATAATGATCATCATGGTTATCAGTACGACCAAACCATTGCCCCATTTTAATCCCGGCCTGCTTCACATGTTCATCTTTAATGTGGGCTGCCACGGTCATCAGCGCCGCAGATAACGCTCCGAAATCATCCACATAACCGCCCGGCAGCAGGTCAGGCACAGCATCCACCGGCACAATGAAATAGAGCAAAGAACCGGCTATAACTGTTCTGGCCCATTTCGGGGTATCCGGATCTTTCATGCAGTAATAGAGTTTTAGAGCAATCTCCACAACCTCACGACCGGCTACAATGGCATACTGCCGTAATTTTTCCCAAAACGACTTATCGTCATATTGTTGCTCAGACATATAATCTCCTGTGGCTATTACCCTTTTTGTACCCGCTTATGCTAAATAGTATGACAGATTCACTGTGCAAAATGCGCTTTATCAATCATCCCTGCCTTCGGGCAGTGATAACATTCTGTTGGCTTATAACTCATTAAGGAGCAACAATGAAACATCTGAAAAAGATCACGCTGGCTGCTGCAGCCGTACTGACATTAAGCGTCGCTGCCAGCGTCTGGGCAAAAAACACCCCCGAGGAAGACGCTATTGAGTATCGCCAGAGTGCTTACACTATGATTAAACAGCACTTCGGCCCGATGGCAGCCATGGTTAAGGGCGATATGGAATTTGATGCAGAGGCATTTAAGAAAAATGCTGAAGCCGTCGCTGCACTCAGCCAGTTCCCGATTAATGGTTTTGTTGATGGTAGCTACGAAGGTGATACCGATGCCAAACCGTCCATCGCTGAAAATATGGATGACTTCAGGGAAAAAATGGAAACCTTCAAAATTGAAGCAGCCAATCTGGCTAAAGTAGCCGCAGAGGGTGGTGATATGAGCGCCTTAAAACCTGCATTCGGCAAAGTAGGCGGCTCATGCAAAGCCTGTCATGATGACTACCGCGAGAAAGACTAACCGGTTAGTCTCCAGCTGAAATGACTGCCGATCTTCCGGCAGTCATTCACTCCGGCTATCCGACCTGTCAAATACAGGCGGATAGCCCTACACTCCGGTAAAACCACACTCAGGAAGACAACCACTTCAAACCGAAGTGAACGATGGCATAACAAGCAGCCCAGAGAATCAGTCCCAGCCATGGGCTACGGAATTGTAGCGCCCGCTCCGGCGTATGACCCTCCGGCCATTCAGCACTGCCTTTGATCATTGCCGGAACCAGATTAGTTTGTTTTACGATCTTGTAATATGCAATCACAGCAATATGAAAAACAATCAGCAGCAGCAAAATATTAAAGGCCAGATGATGAATACTGATCATCACATCCGACACACTCTCCGGCACCAGAGCGTACAACGGCCCTTCCACCAGAATATCATCAGAAGTAAATAAGCCGGTAATACCCTGCACCAGCAATAATCCCAGCAACGCAATCACCATCCAGCCCCCGGCAGGATTATGTCCGGCATGCCATGAAGGCTTGCGGGAAGTAAGCGTTTTGGCATAATTAATGGCTGTGGCAGGCGAGCGCACAAACGAAATGAACCGGGCACTCTCACTGCCCACAAAGCCCCAGATAATCCGGAATAGCACCAACGCCAGCAAAAACTCTCCTACCCTGGCATGCCAGTCCATTAAGGTGTCTGATACCTCTGCCGAGAACCACATAAAAGCGATACCCGCCACCAGAATCCAGTGAAACAGGCGTGTCGGCAAATCCCAGATTTTAACCAGATGTGTTTTCATAGTGCATGCCCAGTGCCAAAATCAGTAATGATTACAGATTATAACGGTTAACCCAGATCCAATACATCCGGCATATCATACAAACCAGCCGGCTTATCACCCAGCCACTGTGCAGCACGCACAGCACCTTTGGCAAAAGTCATACGGCTGGAGGCCTTGTGGGTAATCTCAATCCGCTCACCGATATCTGCAAACATGACGGTATGCTCACCGACAATGTCTCCGGCACGGATGGTCTCAAAACCAATGGTTTTACGGTCACGCTCACCGGTGTGTCCCTCACGGCCATAAACCGCACATTCTTTCAGATCACGACCCAGTGCACCCGCCACAACCTCTCCCATGCGCAATGCAGTGCCGGATGGTGCATCGACCTTATGCCGGTGATGCGCCTCAATAATTTCAATATCAACCGAGTCACCCAATACACGGGCAGCCATATCCAGCAGTTTCAGGGTCAGATTCACTCCCACGCTCATATTCGGCGCGAACACTACGCCAATCTTTTCCGACGCTGCTTTAATCGCTGCCTTACCGGCCTCATCAAACCCGGTGGTGCCGATGACAATTTTCTTATTGTGCTCAACACACCACTGCAAATGCTCCAGCGCCGGTTCCGGACGGGTAAAGTCAATCAGCACATCAAAATCACCGGCAGCAGCCTCCAGTGACGGTGCAATCAGCACGCCATTTGCACCCACACCGGCCAACAGACCGGCATCCGCATTTAACAGCGGACTATGCGGATGCTCGGTAGCTACCGTCACTTCCAGCCCCTCATGCTCATTACAGGCCTCAATCAGGGTCTTTCCCATGCGCCCGGAAGCACCGACAATTGCAATTCTTGTTGTTTCGGCCATAAAAAACTCTCCTGCTTAATCCTTGCCATCTGAAAAGGCATGCTTCACATCATCGAAAAAGCCTTTCGCCTTATCCAGCCAGCCGTGCTCACGCGGGCTATGACGCTTGCCCCCCTCATCCATCGACGCATCCAGCTCTTCCAGCAGCTCACGCTGACGCTTGGTCAGATTCACCGGCGTTTCCACCACCACGGTACAAATCAGGTCACCCATGCTGGCACTGCGTACAGACTTTACACCTTTGTTACGCAGGCGGAATTTTTTGCCGCTTTGCGTTTCCGGCGGAACTTTCAGGGTGACCTTGCCCTCCAGCGTCGGCACCTCAATCTCACCACCCAGGGTAGCTGTCGTGAAACGCAACGGCACATCTGCATACAGATTATCACCGTCACGGGTGAATAATTCGTGTGGTTTTACATGTACCTGCACATAAAGATCACCTGACGGCCCGCCGTTCAGACCGGCCTCACCTTCACCACCCAGCCGGATCCGGTCACCGGTATCCACACCCATCGGAATGCGTACAGACAGGGTTTTCTGTTCTTCAACGCGCCCCTGACCATGGCAGTCATGACAGGGATCAGTAATCACCTTGCCCTGACCATGACATTGCGGACAGGTTTGTTGCACGGAGAAAAAGCCCTGCTGAATACGCACCTGGCCCTGACCATGACAGGTCTGACAGGATTGTGGCTGCGAGCCTTTTTTCGCGCCGGTGCCATCACAGGTTTTACAGCTCTGCATCGATGGCACGCGGATATCGACTTCGGTACCGAACACCGCATCTTCCAGCGACAACTCCAGATTATATTGCAGGTCACTGCCACGATAAGCCCGGTTACCTCCGCCGCGACGACCTCCACCACCGAAGATGTCGCCGAAAATATCCTCGAAAATATCACCGAAGCCCTGCCCGCCGTGACCACCACCAGCTGACTTATCCACTCCGGCATGCCCGAACTGGTCATAAGCCGCCCGTTTATTGGCATCACCCAGCACCTCATAGGCTTCCTTGGCTTCCTTAAACTTGGCTTCGGCCTCGGCATCATCCGGATTACGGTCAGGATGATATTTCATGGCTAAACGGCGGAAAGACTTTTTCAGATCAGCTTCACTGGCGTTTTTCTCAACGCCAAGCACTTCGTAGTAATCCCGTTTGGACATAGTCGGTGTACCCAATACTTGAAATAATTATCATCATCGCGGCCGGAACCACCAAGTGATGACAGATATAAAAATAAATATCAAAAACGAATAAAGGCGCGGAGAGTATAAAGCCCGCCGCGCCTGCCTGCAGATTAGCTGAAAAACAACTTATTTCTTATCATCAACTTCTTCAAACTCGGCATCAACAATATCATCATCGTCTGCTTTAGCATTACCGGCAGCGCCTGCTGCACCGGCGGCAGCCGCTGCTTCCGGGCCCGCACCGGCACCAGCCATCTTCTGCATCAGCTGACCGGATGCTTCGCCCAGTGCCTCGCTCTTGCGCTCGATAATGTCTTTATTGTCACCCTTGATGGCGTCTTTCACTTCACCGATCAGGTTCTCGATTTTGGCACGATCCGCACCGTCAACTTTGTCACCGTACTCTTTCATCGACTTTTCAGTCGCATGTACCAGTGACTCAGCCTGATTACGGGCATCAATCAGCGCACGCTGCTTCTTGTCTTCCTCAGCATGCGCTTCCGCATCCTTGACCATGCGTTCAACTTCTTCATCCGACAGACCGGAAGAAGCCTTGATCACGATAGACTGCTCTTTGCCGGTCGCTTTATCTTTCGCTGATACGTTCAGAATACCGTTGGCATCAATATCAAAAGTTACCTCAATCTGTGGCATACCGCGTGGTGCAGGCGGAATATCCTGCAGGTCAAAACGACCCAGCGACTTGTTGTCACGCGCCAGCTCACGCTCACCCTGCAGGACATGCACGGTTACTGCGGTCTGATTGTCTTCTGCGGTTGAGAACACCTGCGACTCTTTGGTCGGAATCGTACTGTTCTTGTGGATCAGCTTGGTAGACACACCACCCATGGTTTCGATACCCAGCGACAGCGGCGTTACGTCCAGCAACAGCACGTCTTTCACACCACCACCCAGTACGCCACCCTGGATTGCAGCACCAACAGCCACTGCTTCATCAGGATTCACGTCACGGCGCGGCTCTTTACCGAAGAAGTTCTGCACCGCCTGCTGTACCTTGGGCATCCGGGTCTGACCACCAACCAGAATGACATCATCAATTTCAGAGGCGCTCATACCGGCATCTTTCAGTGCCACCTTGCAAGGCTCAATGGTACGTGTCACCAGATCTTCAACCAGTGACTCCAGCTTGGCACGGGTCACTTTGATGTTCATGTGCTTAGGGCCGGATGCATCGGCAGTCACATAAGGCAAATTCACATCCGTCTGCTGTGCTGTTGAAAGCTCGATCTTGGCTTTTTCTGCGGCATCTTTCAGACGCTGCATCGCCAGCGGATCACCTTTCAGGTCAACACCATCCGACTTGCGGAATTCATCAACCAGATAATCCATCAGACGGTTATCGAAGTCCTCACCACCGAGGAAGGTATCACCGTTGGTCGACAGCACTTCAAACTGCATATCACCGTCAACGTCAGCAATTTCAATGATTGAAACGTCGAAGGTACCACCGCCTAAGTCATAAACAACAATCTTCTTGTCGCCCTTGGCCTTATCCATACCATAAGCCAGTGCAGCAGCAGTCGGCTCATTGATAATCCGCTTTACTTCCAGACCGGCAATCTTACCTGCGTCTTTGGTCGCCTGACGCTGAGAATCGTTAAAGTAAGCAGGAACCGTAATAACCGCTTCAGTAACCGGCTCACCGAGAAAATCCTCAGCCGTTTTCTTCATTTTCTGCAGCACACGGGCAGACACTTCAGGTGGCGCCATCTTCTTGCCACGTACTTCAACCCAAGCATCGCCATTGTCGGCTTCAACAATCTTATAAGGCACCAGTTTGATGTCTTTTTGTACCGCATCTTCGTTAAAACGACGACCGATCAGGCGCTTAACCGCAAACAGCGTGTTTTCAGGATTAGTCACGGCCTGACGTTTTGCCGTCTGACCCACCAGCACTTCCTCTTCCATGAAAGCCACAATGGAAGGCGTGGTGCGGTCACCTTCAGCGTTTTCAATAACCCGTGGCTTGTCACCATCCATCACCGCCACGCAGGAGTTGGTTGTACCCAGGTCAATACCAATGATTTTTCCCATTTTTAAAATCTCCAGAAAATCTTTATTCAGCCAGGCAGCACATCAGGTGCCTGCCGTTTCACTTTTAACAACCGGCTCACTCAGCGACAAACTTCATGGGCAGCTGCTTTTCAATTAGCTTTATTTGTTGGGGTTATTTACGGCTTTTCAAGCACCGGAACCCACAAATTGCAATAAATTTTCAATCCGCTCTGAATCCGCCCGGAATCAGTTCTTGCACACCATGACCATTGCCGGACGAATGGTACGGCCACTCAGGGTATAACCCTTCTGCATTACGGCCAGAATGGTATTGTTTTCATGCTCAGGACTGGGCTGCATGGACATGGCCTGATGCAGTTCGGGATCAAACTTATCGCCCACTGCACCGACTGCTTCCAGCTTGAATTTCTCCATCACTGACTCAAACTGCTTCAGGGTCAGATCCATACCTTCGCGGATTTTTTCAATACTGCCCTCAGCCTGCATGCCCATTTCCAGGCTATCAATCACCGGCAACAGGTTTTCAGCGAATTTCTGTACTGAGTACTTGTGGGCATCTTCCACCTGCTTTTCAAAACGGCGGCGCTGATTTTCCATGTCTGCCTTAAAGCGCAAAGCCAGCTCCATATTTTCCTCAGCTTTCGCCTGCGCTGCAGCAAGTTCCTCTGCCAGTTGCCCTGCGTCCGGCATTGCTTCGTCTTGTTGTCCGGCTTCAGCTTCCGCCACCGCGGCTTGGTCAGCTTCGGCCTGCAGTGCTTCCTGCTGCATTTCAGCAGCCGTCTTCACCTGCTCTTCCGGTGTATTGTTCTGTTCTGGCGCGTTCATCTCAAATCTCCAAAAATCAGTTTCACATGTGTCCGCTGACAATGCGGTTTGTTGTGTGAGTTTAATTGCCTCACAGAGATAGGGGTTAAACCGGGGGTTTTCAAGGGGTGAAGGTAAGAAAATAACCGAATAAACCGACAGAGGGCTATAGTCGGGAAGCCCCAAATGAAATGACCGGGGCGTAAATTTGTCGCGGATACAGGAAACGCTGAACACTACCAGTTAAAAGGCATCATTCCCATCGGGGTGAATTTATCATTCATCTTATCCATCTGATAATTCATAATCCCCATCTGCTGGCCCATAATGCCGCGCATGTAATACATATTGGTATCCAGCGCCTGCATGGATACATCCATGTGCTGCAGATTCAGGCTCATATCAGACACAGAACCTTTCATTGCCCGCACACTGTCACTCATTTCGCCAATCTGCTTGTTCATGACCTGCATCTGCCCCAGCATCTGCGGCACCAGCTCTGCCGCCGGCTTTGTCGTCTCATCCAGACGCTCGATGGCACCACTGATTTTGCCGAAGTCCTCAAAGCCCAATGTCCATAGCGGCTGCCAGACCACAACCAGCAGATAAAGTACAACACCCAGCACAATGGTTGCCGTCATATAAAACATCCCCCGCCAGAAATCAGCAAATCTGGTCATAAAAACTCCTCTCTCAGCAACAGGACAGAAACCCTGCCTCACCCACAGTTTATCCTGAACACTGCGCAGAAAAATTGATATAACACAAACAGGCAAACAACGGCGCTAAGGGAAATCTTCCGGACACTAAAACCCCAACTCCCGCAGCCGCTCCTGCAAATAACTCCCCGCCGTATGCCGCTGAGACAATACTACCTCCGGCCTCGGATGCAGAAACAGCGGCAGCGAAATCCGCGACTCATTCGGCTGTGTCAGCGATGGATTGATCACCCGGTGCGTAGTGGACTTAAAATAGCCACCCGATGCCTCCTGCAGCATATCCCCGGCATTCACAATCAGCAGTCCGAAATCACAGGGCACATCCAGCCATTTTCCGTCCCGATCCAACACCTGCAAGCCCGGTGTATTCGCTGCCGGCAGAATAGTCAGCAGGTTAATATCCTCATGTGCCGCCGCCCGTATCGCCCCCTCCGGCTCATCACCCTGTAACGGCGGATAATGCAGCACCCGCAATAAAGTCTGCTCACTGCCCTCAATCATCTGCGACAACGGCTCACTATAACCCGCACTCACCTCAGGCGGCGTATAACGCTCCACCCAGGATAATAATTCCGCAGCCAGCTGTTGCGCCTGCTCACAGTAAGCGACCAGCTCATCCCGCAATTCCGGCGGACATTTCCCCCATGGATGAAAGTAGTGAAAATATTCCTTAATGTCCTTCAGCTCGCAACCTTTCGCAGTCTCAGACACACTTTGCGGATAAAAACCATCCATGGTCACGGGATCAAATTTCCAGTCCGCCTTATCCGTACTGGCGAAAAACGCGGCCCAGTTCTGATAAACAGAGTTCACCGCTGCTTCAGAGACCGGATGATTTTTCAACACACCAAAACCATACTCACGCAACGATGCCACAAAACGTTCGGCTGCATCTTCCGCCTGATAATCTACTGCCTGCAAGGTCATCCTCACTCTCCACTGAATGAAAAACAAAGGTTATGTTACCTCCCCCTCGCCCTCGGGGAGAGGGGGCCGGGGGGTGAGGGTGCGGAGATCACCCAACTACACTGACGGCGAGGCAGCCATCAATATGACGAATATCCGCCCGAACATTAAACACCTGCTGCAAATGCTCCGCGGTCATCACCACTTCCGGCGTTCCATCCTGATACACCTTACCCTCATCCAGCATCACCAGCCGGTCACAATACCGCGCTGCCAGATTCAGGTCATGCACCGATAACAATACCGTACACCCTCCGGCCACAATGCACTGGAAATAGCGCATCATCGCCACCTGATGTGCCGGATCAAGGCCATTAGCCGGTTCATCCGCAATCAACAATGACGGCTCCTGTGCTAACGCCCGTGCAATCAGCACCCGCGCCTGCTCACCGCCGGATAAAGTCTGGAATGGCCGCCGTGCAAACTGACTGACATCCATTTCCGCCATCACCTGCTGCACTACTTCATGATCGCGCTGATTCGGCGGATAAAATGCACGCTGATGCGGCATCCGCCCCAGCATCACCACATCCGCGACCGGTAACGCCCAGTGCACCACCCGCTGTTGCGGCAGGTAAGCCATACTTTTCGCCAGCTGCACCGGTTCCCGCTGGGGATTTAACCCGTTGACCCGCAATTGCCCCGCATCAATCGCCTGCAAACCAGCCAGCGCCCGCATCAGGGTGGTTTTACCGGCACCATTACAGCCGAGCAAACCAATCAGTGCGGGCTCTTCCTGCCGGAAATTCAGTCCACGAATCACCGCCTTATCCGCCAGCGTAATACTCACATCATCGCAATAAATACTCATGCTCAGACCCACGCAGAACGGCGGCTTTTAATCAGCAGCCAGAGGAAAAACGGTGCGCCAACCAATGCGGTGACCACACCCAGCTTCAGGTCGCGGTTAATAAATACCAGCCGGGTGACAATATCGGCACACAACAGAAAACAAGCGCCGCCCAAAGCACTGGCTGGTAACAGGTAAACCGGATGATGCCCCACCAGCGGACGCAGCAAATGCGGCACCACCAGACCAATGAAGCCGATCATCCCCGCCACCGAAGTCGCCGCCCCGACGCCCAGCGCGGTACCCACAATCGCCAGGAAGCGGGTACGCGGCAGATTAACCCCGAGACTCTGCGCCACATCCTCACCCAGCGACAACGCATACAGCGCCCGCGCCGTCAGTAACAGCATCAGCAGCGACACCAGCATAAACGGCACACTCAGCCAGACATGGTTCATGCTGCGATCCTGCAGCGAGCCCATCATCCAGAACACAATCTCCATCGCCGCATAAGGATTGGGGCTCATATTCAACACCAGCGAAGTCATTGCACTGGCCAGCGAGGTCAGCGCTACCCCGGCCAGAATCAGGGTCAGCGTGGATGCCCGCCGCCCGCTGAGCTGATACAGCAGCAGCACCGCCAGCAACGCACCCAACTGCGCCATCAGCGGCAGCGCCAGAAACCAGACCGCACTCAGGCCGGTATAAATAGCAATCACCGCCCCCAGTGAAGCCGCCGCCCCCACCCCGATAATCCCCGGCTCAGCCAGCGGATTCCGGAACAGCCCCTGCAACACGGCCCCCGACACACCGAGCATGGCACCGATAAAAATCGCCAGCAGCGTACGCGGCACACGGATTTCACGCACAATAATAGCGAACTTCTCCTGCCCGCCCCCGAACAAACTGCCAAACACTTCCCCCACCGGAATGGAGACATAGCCGACCTGTAAAGACAGCACCGTTAACAGCAGCATGCAGCCAAACAGGGCTGCCAACAATCCATAAAAACCTGTCAATTTCATTGCCGCACCGCCTCATCCACCACATCCATGTTATTCCCGCCTTCCAGTTTTTTGCGCAGCTCAGCCAATTTAGCCACGGTTTCCAGCACCAGCGGCGTGCCACAGGTCCAGTTTCGTGGCTGTGTATCCGCACGCTGCCGTGCCGGAACCAGCTTGTCCAGCGCCGGATGCACCAGATGCTGATAAGCCCGCACCTCATGCTGCTGATAGTTACTCATTAACAGGACGTCAGGCGGACTCATCACCAGCTGCTCCAGCGACACCCGCCCGCCATAATCACCGAGCTGACTTTGCGTCCCGTAATGCGCAAAACCGGCGCTTTCCACCATATCCTTTTCCAGCGAGTTAGCACCCTGCATGTACAGATTCGCCCCATAGCTGGTGGCAGAAAGCCGCTTTGAATCCAAGATATTTTTTTTATCGGAAGATATTTTTACCCGGCTTAGATGCTTGTCAAACGCAGCCACCAACTCTGCGGCCAGCACGGACTGCCCCAACACATCGCCGACCTGTTGCATATTTTTACGAATATCGGCAAAAGAAAAAGCAGGTGGAATAGCTACTACCCGCCTTCCCAGATGCTTCAGCATGTCCAGCGTCGCCTGATTGGTATAGGTACCGGTCAGCACCAGGTCAGAACTGAGGCTATACACCTCTTCCGCCGTACCGCGATGGGCCGGTAACTGACGTGCCTGCTCCGCCATCACCGACATAGACGGATCCTGCGCCATCCAGGTTACTGCCTTCAGTTGACCGGTTTTGGCCAGCATCAACGCCAGCTGGTCTGTGCACAGGTTCATGGAGACGACACGTTGCGGAATGTCATTGGCCTGTACTTGTGTGATAGACACGAGGAGCAGGAGCAATAAAGATATGGCGGCCTTACCCCCCTTCCCCGGCCCTTCCCCCGCAAGGGGGGAAGGGAGCTTACTTTTCTCCCCTTGCCCCCCTTGCGGGGGAAAGGGGCCGGGGGATAGGGGGGGAACAGTCCGAAGTCCGGAAATAGAAGAAAACCACTTACTCACCGCCAATACCCATTCGTCAATGCCCCGTAAAACAGCTCCGCCACCCCGGCACTATCCACCTGCATACAGGCCTTATGCACAGGCCGCCCGTCCCAGGCTTTGAGCGGATACTCACGCGAATGGTTCCGGCGCATAATGGTTTGCCCCACCGCAATACCATCCGGTACCACACAGATCGCCCCCTCAACCGTGCCGAACAAATCCGGATCAGCGACATAGGCAATCGCTGACACATCATGCCCGAAACAGCCATCATCCGCTTCACGCGCACGCTGATAAAAATCGGTATAAAACGCTGCTGCCTGCTGCATGAACTCACCGACTTTTGAATTATTTGCCCTGATCTGCGCAAATAACTGACGGCTCAGCAAGACCTGATGCGTGACATCCAAACCGACCATCACCAGCGGCCAGTCCGCCGCAAACACCTGGTCTGCGGCATGCGGGTCAGCATAAATATTGGCCTCAGCCACCGGGGAAATATTGCCGCCTTCAGCAATCGTCCCGCCCATCAGCACCACCTGTTTTACCTGCCGGGTAATGGCAGGCTCCCGCTCCAGAGCCTTCGCCAGATTACCCAGCGGCCCGACAGCGACCAGACTGATTTCCCCCGGATGCGCCATGATTTGTTCGACAATAAACGCTGCGGCGTCCCGTTTAACTGGCAGTTTTTTCGGCGCAGGCAAATACACATTGCCCAGCCCATCCGCACCATGAATAAAGTCAGGGTAAGGTTCCGGCGCTTTTTGCAACGGCCGGGCCATACCGCTGGCCACCGGCAAATCCGCACCAGCCATCTCCAGCAGAGTCAGCGCATTTTTTGTCGCCTGCTCCACACTGACATTGCCAAAGGTCGTGGTCAGCCCGAGCAGCTCAATAGCCGGATATGCCAGTGCGGTAAAAATTGCCATGGCATCATCAATCCCCGGATCAGTATCCAGCAATACTTTGTGCCTGCTCACACTAAGGACTCCGCAAAGGCATCCACCTCAGCTGCTGTCGGAATACTCACCGAGGCACCGGCTTTCTGAACGCATAAAGCAGAGGCCAGACTTGCCCGGCGCAGACAATCCTCTACCGGCAAACCACTGAGCATGGCCTGCAGGTAATAACCGGTAAAGGTATCACCCGCCCCGGTGGTATCCACTGCGGTGACTTTTTGCGCCGGGACAAAAATACTTTCACCCCGATAGAAATAACGCACACCGCGCGCGCCCAGCGTGACCACAACTGCTGTTTCCGGGAAATGCGCCTGTAACTGCTCTGCCAGCCAGTCTGCCTCCGGGTCTGTACCGGTATCGGCTCCCAGCAATTGCAGCACTTCCAGCTGATTCACAAACAACAACGACAGTTTATCCAGCGGCAATGCCCTGACCTGCTCATCCATCGGTGCCGGATTGAAGGCTACCTTTAGCCCTTTTGCCACCACCACCCCGATCATTTCTGCGGTACAGCTGCATTCGTTCTGCAATAACAGCCAGTCTCCGGCCTGAGCACCCTCCAGTAATACGGGCAACTCATCCGGCACGAAACTGTGATTAGCTCCGGCATACAATACAATCGAATTTTCCGCCGCGTCATCCACCTGAATAATCGCATGCCCGCCCGGCATATCCACGGCCTCCAGCCGGCTCATATCAACACCCGCCTCCTGCATACCCCGCAGCATATCCTGATCTGCGGCATGGTAGCGCCCCAGATGAACCACCTCTGCACCAGCCCGCGCCACAGCAATCGACTGATTCGCACCTTTACCGCCTAATACTTTCTGATAATCCGTGCTGGCGAGAGTTTCACCGGGTTGCACCAGATGCGGCACACGATAGATGTGGTCAATATTGATTGAGCCATAGTTGTATAGCTTCACGGGCGTGCTCCTGTGCTGTTGGGGGAGCATCGCATTCTAACCAATGAAGCAGGTTTAGGAAGTCAAAATTTTTACCATCACAACATAAATTACACCGCTATGACTATTCAGGTACTTTACTCCGGCAACCACGGCGCCAGACACTGCTCACTTTTGACACACGGATCAGTCAGCGTCAGCAGAAAAGCCACCAGTTCCTGCACGTCCTTTTCGGTGTAAGCACTGCCCGGCACATCCACATTGTATTCGAGCATATCCGACAAATTAGCCTGTAGCAGTTGCGGTTGCATATTATTTTGCAGTATCTGCCGCCGGTCATAGCGCAAAGCCTCTCCAAACGGATCAAGCATGTGCCGCACAACACTGGCCAGCGTCGTATAGGCGCCGTTATGCCCCCAGGGGCCGGTCACTTCAACATTCAGCAGGCCCGGCGTCCGGAACCTGTATTTATCATCCATTTTCCCTGTCACCCCGCAACGGCCGTCATCGGCCAGACTCTGTGAGAGACTACTTTGTGCGGGACGGCTCAGATCAACAGGCGGGATCAGTACATGATAAAAATTTTCATCGGTAAAAAAATCGCCCTTGTGGCAGCTGGCACAGGCAAATCCCCCCTGATCACGGCCCTGGTAAAATAACAATGCCCCCCGTTTTGCCTTATCACTGATCGCCTCGGTATCACCGCTGACATAAGCACGCCAGCCATTATTCACAAACAGTTGTGAGCGCAAATAGGCGGATAGCAGCCTGCTGACATTCGGCCCGGTAATCAGTGTTTTTTCCAGACCGTCCGGTGCATTGAATACTTCACGAAACTGCCCCAGCCATTGTGCTGACTTCTCTTCAGGCAACTCAGATAAATGCGCGGCAGCCTGCACCAGCTCACTGCCTGCCGCCGGATCGGGATCAGGATAAGGCACGTCAGGGGTAGTAACCTGACCATTTTCCAGACGTGTAATACGGCCATCTGAAAACAGATGCTCCTTCCACAAAGCGACATTAAAAGTGCTTGCCGTATTTCTTCGCCGGGCTGGCTCAGTGCCTGCTGCCGAATCAGCATAGATTGCACTCTGCCCATCCCGCTTTTGCCCGGAACGCAGGTGCACCGGCAAATGAAATGCAGGGTATGCAGAAAAAGGCGACTCAGGTACCGGCAAATTATCACCACCACCGGACAGCGGATTATGGCAGGTAGCGCATGAAGTCTTTTGATCGGCACTAAAATCCGCTGAGAAGAACAGTTTTTTCCCCAGCAGCACCTCCGGCGAAGCAACCGCCGGAACCGTGATACCAGCAGCCGGATCAGCACTCAGCCGGTGCTCTGTGATGACCTGCTGCAACGACTCATCCAACGTCGAAACGGCTACTGTTTTACTTTGGCTTTTCAGCTGGTCACTCAAAGACGGCGGCTCAGCTTGCTGATCCTGGCAGGCAGTCAACGACAATATAAGACAAAGTAGATAAATGAACCTGATCATCCCGCACAACCTTTCTTATGATCACTCATTATCGCATTGCCGACCCTGCTGATGGTGGGGTTTAGTCAGGAATATCAGGCCGCTGGTATATCCAGGCCGGGTAAATGACGAGCATGACTCTCGCTCCGCATTGCCTCAAAAGAAAAAGCAACCTAAGGGTCATATACGTTGCCTCACATTGGAGGTAACCGTGACCTTGTTAAAAATGGCACCTTTCTTGCTTAATCAATAACAAAAAAGATAAAAACCCAAGTCGAGGACAACAACATGGAACAGTACATCCCGTTCCCACAAGTGATTGAGCAATTATCAAACCTGCTCGGAAAGGATCAATCCGGTGTTTTCTTTATCGCCACCGACACCAACGAATCTGCACGGCTCGGCCTTACCAACGGCAGACTTACCCACTGCAGCTTCCGGCGTTTACATGGCCAGGAGGCACTGGAAGAGCTGGAGCAAATAGCCACTGCCAAATGCTCTTTTTCAGAGAACCTGCGCTTCCCCTTCCGGGACAGGGACTCAATTGATCATGACGCAGCCCTGCTGAAACTGGACATCAGCTTACCGGCTATTGCTGACGATACCCCGCCCGAAGATCCTCAGACAGATGAAGAGGAAAATCATGCTCCGGTTGAAACAAGGACAAGAATCTATCGCGGCAAAGTGATTGAAGAAACGGTTTCTGTCTCACAAGATAAGCCTGCCGCTGACACAAAAAAGCCCAAAAAAGGCCCGCGCATCTATCGTGGTAAAATCATAGAGGACGACTAAACAGGCTGAGGAGGCGAGCACTAATAGATATGACTAAAAGTGCTGTGCTGTTCAATCCTGACAGGTTCCGGTCGTCTTTTGACAGTGGCACGCCCGGACCGCATCCACGGAATATCACTGAGGTCAAACTGACTGACAGGGTGTTCCGGCGTATTATGCACCGCAAGCATTACCTCACCCACGGCCATTCTTCCCAGACGTTTAATACTCATCCGTCTTTTACCCTTTAATGGATCAGCCACTAACAGTTGTCCCTGTTCATTAATATCTGAGACAAAAACGAAGTGAGGAACACCTAATACGGAGACACGCATAATCGCACCATGCCCCTGTGTCAATATGGCTCTGAGATCTTCAAGATTAGCTTGCTCAGTGATGATGTCTTTTTGCTGCAAATGCGCGGCTATATCTTTGAACAGCCACCAACCGGAATCACGGGTTACCGCTCTGGCATGACGCAGGCTGGACTGACCACCCGCCCACTTAACCGCCATCGCAGCGGAAGCCGGGCCACAATCATCCAGTTTGCCGCCCTGCCCTACATACCAGCTGAGTGTCTTGCTGGCGGACATTTGTCCGGTGCATCCTGTTATTCCGATAGCAATCAACACGGGTAACATGCCTGCTAAGGATTTTTTCATATTATTATTTTTATAATTGAGGTACGAAACAGTTATACCAGTTTAAAGCAAATAATACTTACATCACCTGACCTGCGGCAGGGTAAACGCACAGCAAACCAGAGAATTTTTCAGCATTACCATAACCTGTGCCCGCTGAGCAGAAGAGACTCACCACACGGCTTAACCCGGTTCTCTGCCTTGTTTCGGCATCAATTTGACACTGGCCCGATATGCGCAGAGACTGAGAAATTCTGGCATAACTTTTGCAGCAATATACTAATGTAGTATTAAGTGCATGCTCATGAACACCCCGGGATAGTGTCTGACCGGTGTGATAATAGCCGGACTTAGACCCGCGAAAAAACGTATGTTGTACTACTGAGTGACAACACATTAAAACAATCAGGAGAGCGTAAGACGTGAAGCAAATTTGGCATGACTATGACCCCGGTCAATTTTACGATGAGCTCATCGCTTCCCGCCATCAGCCCCGCGCCGCCAGCTACCAGCTTGTTCAGTACTTGCGCCATTTGTCCACCGAACGCTTTGAGGCCTGTGTACAGGAATCAGAAGTTGTGATCCGCGAAATGGGCATCACCTTCACCGTCTACAGCGATGCTGGCAATATCGACCGCGCCTGGCCCTTCGACATTATCCCGCGCGTGATTCCGGGTTCAGAATGGGATCGCACCGAAATGGGGCTAAAACAGCGCATCCGCGCACTGAATATGTTCATTCAGGACATTTACAACGGCGGCCAGGCCATCAAAGATGGTATCATCCCCGAAGATGTGGTGATGCAATCCAAAGGCTATCGCGAAGCCTGTGTCGGCATCACCCCTCCGCACGGCGTCTGGGCGAATATCTGCGGCACCGATCTGGTGCGGCACAGCGATGGCGTCATGTATGTACTGGAAGACAACCTGCGGGTACCTTCCGGCGTTGCCTACATGCTGGAAAACCGCAATATCACCAAGCGCGTGCTGCCGGAAATTTTCAATACCCTGCCGATCCGCCCGGTGCGCGACTACCCGGCCCATCTGTATGAAATGCTGGCCTCGCTGCGCCCTGACCTGGAAAAACCGACCATTGCGCTGATGACGCCCGGCATTTACAACTCGGCTTATTTCGAACACGCGTTCCTTGCCCAGCAGGCAGGACTGGTGTTGCTGGAAGGTGCTGACCTGATGGTTGGCAAAGATGATTATGTCTATATGAAAACCATTCAGGGGCTGGAGCGGGTTGATGTTATCTATCGTCGTATTGATGATGACTTTATTGACCCCGAGGTATTCCGCGAAGACTCCATTCTCGGTGTTCCCGGCATTATGCGCTCCTGGAAACAGGGCAAGGTGGCCATAGCCAATGCACCGGGCTGCGGTGTGGCGGATGACAAGGTGATTTATGCTTATGTACCCGACCTGATCCGCTACTACCTGAATGAAGAGCCCAGCCTGCCGAACGTGCCGACCTGGGTGTGCCGCCGCAAAGAAGACCGTGAATACGTGCTGGAACACCTGCCTGAATTAGTGGTGAAACCGGCCAATGAATCCGGTGGTTACGGCATGCTGGTCGGGCCGCACTCCACTCCGGAAAAAGTGGAGGAGTTCCGCCAGCTGATTCAGGACAACCCGAATAACTACATCGCCCAACCGACCCTGAGCCTGTCAGTGACACCAACCCATACCGAACAGGGTGGAATTGCCCCCCGGCATCTGGATTTGCGCCCGTTTATCCTTAGCGGTTCCGATATTTATGTTACACCCGGTGGCCTTACCCGCGTTGCGCTTGTGGAGGGCTCACTGGTAGTCAATTCCTCGCAGGGTGGCGGCAGTAAAGATACCTGGATCGTTGACGAAGGTACTGTCCGGGAAATAGAAGAAGAAGACGAGGAGGACGAAGCATGATGCTGTCAAGTGTTGCTGAGCGCGTTTACTGGATGTCGCGCTACCTGGAGCGCACCGAAAATGTGGCGCGTCTGGCCAATGTCCACTCCCTGCTGTTGATGGATTTGCCCGGTGAGATGGAAATCAACTGGTATACGCTGATTAAACTGTTCGATGCGGACAAGTTATTCTATGAGCATTATGACCGGGCGTCTGAAGAAAATGTCATGCGCTTTCTGCTTGCTGACCGAGAAAACCCCGGCTCACTGGCCAGTACCTTCTGGTATGTGCGGGAAAATGTCCGCACCTCGCTGGATTTACTGCCGGATGCCACCTGGGAACAGGTCAACCAGACACACATCATTATGAACAATTCGATGGCCTCGCTGACCAATCGCCATGCCCGCCAGAACCTGTTGCGCACACTGCTCAGGCAAGCCCAGACCCTGCGCGGCATTATCGACGGGCACATGAGCCGTAACCACACATTCCTGTTCATACAGGCAGGAAAATACATTGAGCGCACCGACATGACCAGCCGCATACTGGAAATGGCTTCGTTGCTGCTGTCAAAAACCCGCAGCGATAATTTGCGCAAATACGAAGGCATTCTGTGGACGAACCTGTTACAGGCACTGAGCGCACGGCAGATGTATCAGCAACAGGTACGCTCACGCGTCAGGGGTAGCGATGTTCTGCCCTTCCTGATGATGGATGAGGCCTTCCCGCGTTCACTCTATTACACGCTGACCGCTATCGGGCGCTTTCTGGAGCAACTACCTGAGCCGGAAATTCCGCTGGTGATGCAGCAACGGCTGCTGGAACACCTGCAACAGCAGGACATCCCCAGCCTGTTACCGGATGGACAAGTGCATACCGTAATGGATTATCTGCAGGGCGAGCTCGGCCTGTTACATGCTGAAATCGCCAAAACCTGGTTTTATCCTGATCGCAATGATCAACAACAGTTACAATCGCAATCATAGCCTGCTTAACCAAAGGATTCAGATGAGTATTCATGTCGCTTTAAACCACCGCACCACCTACAAGTTTGATCGTGCGGTGAATCTCTCACCGCACGTTGTCAGGCTGCGTCCGGCGGTGCATTCGCGCACCCCGGTTCTGTCTTACTCGCTGAATATCAAGCCGGAAAACCACTTCATCAACTGGCAGCAGGATCCGTTCGGTAACTGGCTGGCACGGCTGGTATTTAACGAGAAAGTCACTGAACTGGAAATTGAGGTGGATCTGGTCGCCGATATGGTGTCGATCAATCCCTTTGATTTCTTTATCGAAGACTACGCCCAGGAATTCCCGTTTAAGTACAAACCGGAGCTGAAACGTGAACTGGCTCCCTATCTGGAGATCGACGAGGATGGTGAGCGACTGCAGGAATGGCTGAAAGGCATTGATCACGAACAACCGAATACCATTCTGTTTCTGGTCGCCCTGAACCAGCGCCTGCAACAGGATATTGGCTACAATATCCGCATGGAGCCGGGTGTCCAGAAATGTGAGGAAACGCTGGATATTAAACGCGGCTCCTGCCGGGATACCGCCTGGCTGCTGGTGCAGATTCTGCGCCATTTAGGGCTGGCGGCACGCTTTGTCTCCGGCTATCTCGTGCAGCTGACTGCTGACCAGAAAGCACTGGATGGCCCCAGCGGGCCGGAAGCAGATTTCACCGACCTGCATGCCTGGACAGAAGTTTATCTGCCCGGTGCCGGCTGGGTTGGCCTTGATCCGACCTCCGGTTTGTTTGCCGGTGAAGGTCATATCCCGCTGGCCTGTACCCCACAACCCGGCAGTGCCGCACCGATTGAGGGCATGACCGACAAGTGCGAAACCGAGTTTGATTTCAGCAATACCGTTACCCGCATCCACGAAGACCCACGGGTGACCAAACCCTACTCTGAAGAGCAGTGGGAACACGTCAAAGCACTGGGCAAACAGGTCGAAGCCGATCTGGTCAGTGGTGATGTGCGTCTGACCATGGGCGGTGAACCGACCTTTGTCTCCATTGATGATATGGAGTCACCGGAATGGAATACCGCCGCACTGGGCACCCATAAACGGGCACTGGCTGGTAATCTGTTACGCCGTATGCAGAAAGTTTTTGCGCCGGGCAGCGTTCTGCAGTTTGGTCAGGGCAAGTGGTATCCCGGCGAGCCTTTCCCGCGCTGGGCACTGGGTTGCTTCTGGCGGCCTGATGGCTTGCCGGTCTGGAAAGATCAGCAGCTGATTGCGGATGATACCCGTGATTATGGTTTTGGCGAGGCTGAGGCTAAACGGTTTGCCGAACACTTATGCAGTAAGTTGAAGCTCTCTGACAAGTATCTGGTGCCGGGTTATGAAGACCGGCTGTACTATCTGTGGAAGGAAGCCAGCCAGCCCGCTAATGTTAACTGGCTGACACTGAATCTGCGCGATACCAAAAACCGTAATGATCTGGTACTGGCTTTACAGCGCGGCCTCGATACACCGACCGGCTACGCCCTGCCTGTGCAGTGGAACTACGGAACTCAGGGCTGGAGCAGTGCAAAATGGACATTCCGCCGTGAGGAAATGTACCTGATTCCGGGGAATTCACCGATGGGCTTCCGCCTGCCCCTGGATAGCCTGCCCTGGACGCAGGAAAATGAGCGCGATATTGAATCACAGCCCTGCCCGTTTGAAGATCGCCCGCCGCTGCCGGATTACCACGGCGAAGTAGAGTGGCGCTACCGTGAGCTGGTCGCTCCGCCTGAACCGCAGCTGCAGTCGGCAGATAGCCGCAGTGAGGGTTATACCCATCACGAAGTGCCGCATACTTCCATTTGCGTGGAAGCACGGCAGGGGCGTCTGCACATTTTCCTGCCACCGATGAATTATCTGGAACACTATCTGGATCTGCTGTCAGCAGTCGAAAAAACCGCAGCCGAGCTGAATATGCCGGTGATGCTGGAAGGCTATGAGCCCCCGTCTGATCCGCGCCTGAAGTCGTTCAAGGTGACGCCTGATCCGGGGGTTATTGAGGTAAATATTCATCCGGCCAACAGCTGGGATGAGCTGGTTCAGAATACTGAAATTCTCTACGAAGAAGCGCGTCATGCCCGTTTAGGCACAGAAAAGTTCATGCTGGATGGCCGCCATACCGGAACCGGGGGCGGGAACCACGTCACGCTGGGTGCCGCCACGCCGACCGACAGCCCGTTCCTGCGCCGTCCTGATCTGCTACGCAGCCTGCTGACTTACTGGCAGCATCATCCGGGCCTGTCCTATCTGTTCTCCGGCATGTTTATCGGTGCCACCAGTCAGGCACCGCGTGTTGATGAGGCGCGCGATGAGAGCCTGTATGAGCTGGAAATTGCCTTCCAGCAAATGCCGGACGGCCAGCAGGATTCGAAGCCCTGGCTGGTGGACCGGCTGCTGCGTAATCTGCTGATTGATGTCACCGGCAATACGCACCGTGCCGAATTCTGCATCGACAAGCTGTATTCGCCGGACTCACTCAGTGGCCGTCAGGGTCTGCTGGAATTCCGCGCCTTCGAGATGCCGCCGCATGCACAGATGTCGATTGTGCAGATGCTGCTACTGCGCACACTGGTTGCCCGCTTCTGGCACACGCCGTATAAGCATCGTCTGGTACGCTGGGGAACCGAGCTGCATGACCGCTTCATGTTGCCGCATTATGTCTGGGAAGATATGAAGGATGTGGCCGAGGATCTGCAGGCGGCGGGCTATCCATTCCGGCTGGAATGGCTGGAGCCGTTCCATGAGTTCCGCTTCCCGGTTTATGGTCGTGTTCAGCATCGCGGTATTCAGATGGAGCTGCGCGCTGCACTGGAACCGTGGAATGTGCTGGGTGAAGAACTGAGTAATCAGGGCACTGCGCGCTTTGTGGACTCATCGATAGAGCGGCTGCAGATTAAGGTGAATGGCCTGACTGATTCGCGTTATGTGATTGCCTGTAATGGTCGTCATGTGCCGATGAAGCCGACCGGCGTGCAAGGAGAGTATGTCGCCGGAGTGCGCTACCGTGCCTGGCAACCACCTTCCGCACTGCACCCGACCATTGGCATTCACTCGCCGCTGGTGTTCGATATTATTGATACCTGGACAGGACGCTCGCTGGGTGGCTGTACCTATCATGTGGTGCATCCGGGTGGCCGCAGTTATGACACCTTCCCGGTGAATGCCTATGAGGCAGAAGGACGCCGCTTCTCCCGCTTCCGTGAGCAGCATACGCCGGATGTGCTGGAGCCTAAGTTCCTGTCTGATGCCACACGGGAGTTTTATGAGCATCCGCCACGGCCGATGAGTCCGCCAGCGGAAGAAACTAATGCGGATTATCCGTATACGCTGGATTTGCGGCGGATGTAGGAACTTTGCTCCGCACTAATATTGATAGTCCGGCGAAGACTGAGCTACAATCAAGGGTGTTACCAGGTAACACCCTTGAGCTTTTCAGGATAAATATTATGAGTTCAGCTGCTACTACATCAATAAAACTAGGCGATAGAAAGGCAATACTGACTGCGTTGGCAAAACAGAAAAAACGCTCACTACACAGCCTGGTGCTGGAAGCCGTCGATAATTATATGGAGCATGAAAAAGCACGTCTGGACTATGAAGCTCAGGCGGTACGTTCTTATGAACGCTTTCAGGAAACAGGGACGCACATTACGCTGGATGAACTGGAGGCATGGGCCAAACAACTCAATAATAAAAACCCTCATGACCTGCCTCAATGCCACAATTAGTCCTATCTCCGGAAGCACGTGGTGATATTGAACGTTTTGCTGATTTTCTTATTGAAAACGGGGCAGTAGAACAGGCTCAAAGCGTGTTTTTGCTGATTGCTGAAGCGTTGCGAATACTGGAACAGTTTCCGGAAACAGGACGAGTCTACCCTATTGAGAAAATTCCTGACGCCAGAGAATTAGCCATCAAATACGGTAAAAGTGGTTATGTCGCTTTGTATACTGTGGATAAAACCAAAGACCTTGTCGTCGTGCATGCGATTAGGCATCAACGCGAATTGGGGTATAGGCTCTGACAAAGATTTACACTCATTGAGTGTTTGATTTCACATGAATCCGGGGCAATTCCTGGTTTTTCTGAGCATTCTTTCAGCAGCTCTTCAGGATCGCCTTCGATGGGAGGGTAGTTGCGAGCATCGAAGTAGACAATTTCGCTGGTGTAGGGGAGCGGCACAGGTCACCGGACAACCACCAAACCAGCCACAGCAAACAAAACAACCAGCCACACCACCGGCAGTTTCAGACGGGTCAGTAGCATATATCCCCCCAATACCAGCGCCATATCAGCCGGTACCGCCACCGCATTGCTGAAAACAGGGTAATACAGCGCAGCCATCAGCAAACCGACAACTGCAGCATTCAGCCCGCTAATCGCGCCGGTAACCGATGGCCTTGCAGCCAGAGCTTCCCATGCTCCCTGCAATGCCAGAATCAGCAGAAATCCGGGCAGAAAAATGGCCAGTGTTGCCAGCAAAGCACCGCTGATTGCGGCTCCCGGAGACACTTCAGCGCCCAGAAAAGTCGCCAGAGTAAACATCGGGCCGGGCACCGCCTGTGCTGCCGCATAGCCCAGTAAAAAACGGTCTGTATCCGGAACTTCTGTCAGCATCTGCTGCAACAGTGGCAACACCACATGACCACCACCAAACACCAGACTTCCGGTACGGAAAAAGTCATCAAACAAACTGAGCCAGCCGGACAAAAAGGCCAGCAGCGGCAACCCCGTAAATAACGCAATAAAAATACCCAGTGGCAGCCAGTTCACTCTGATCGGAGTTAGTGCCTGTATGCTCTGTGTGCCTGCAGTGTGTCGGGTAACAGCAGTGAAACCTGCTAATGCGGCGGCGGCCAAGACGATTAACTGTGTCCACAAGTCAGGCACCAACCACAAACTCATCGCAGTCAGCACCGCGATGGTAACGGTCAGCGTATCCTTGCAGAATGTTCTGAACATACTGACCACCGCATCCGCCACCACCACGATGGCCAGCAGCTTCAGGCCGGAAACGATACCCGAAAACAAACCACTGGTGTTTCCGGTCGTGCTAACCGCCAGAGCAAACATCAGGACAAAAGAAGGCAGGGTAAAGCCAACAAAGGCAGCAATGCCACCGGCCAGCCCGCCACGCCGCAAGCCGATGGAAAAACCGACCTGGCTGGAGGCAGGGCCGGGTAAGAACTGACACAGAGCCACCAGGCTTGCATAGGCTTTATCATCCAGCCAGTGCAGCCGTTCGACAAAAGTAGTGCGGAAATAGCCTATATGGGCAGCGGGGCCACCGAAACTGATACAACCCAGCCAGAAAAACTGCCGGAATATTTCCCATATTGTGGGGATAGATGCCAAAACGCCTTCAATTCGTAGTATTTAAACGAACCACACCATTATTATTCATATTGCTGAAACCACCGGATTCATCCTCAAACCCGTCAAGACGCGGCATCGCATGAAAAGCATTATTCAGCTGTTTGGCCCACTCATGACGAATGGACAATAAATAAGGGTCTTCAGAGCCGAATTTATAACGTCGTGACATATGAAACTGATTATTCCGGTAGGTCAGCACTTCAATCGGTGGCCCGACGCTGGCATTACTTTTCATGGTCGAATCCATTGAAATCAGTGAGCATATCGCGGCATCTTCTAACGAAGTCTCACTACTCAGAAAACGATCCAGCACCGGTTTGCCGTATTTACTTTCCCCAATCTGCAGATAAGGGGTTTCCGGAGAGGAAGTAATATGATTACCCTGCGGATAAATCATATACAGATTCGGCTTACGTCCCTGTATCTGCCCGCCCAGAATTAATGAGGCATCCGGCACAAAACCCGGCGTATCATTATATTTATGAATCTGACTGACCAGAATACCGCCGATATAATCCGCCACATCAGCCATATAATTCATGGTATTGATATTCATCGGCATAGCTTCTTCCACATCACGGGCAACTTGCTGTACAACGCCCTGTGTGGTGGCCAGATTACCCGCACTGAGAATGACCAAAAACCGGTCGGGATTGGATTTGCAGACGTGCATCTTGCTATAGGTACTGACATTGTCAATACCCGCATTCGTACGGGAGTCTGAAGTCAGCACCAAACCGGAATCCAGTGAAATACCAATACAATAAGTCATATGTTCAGAATTCAACCACGAGGAAGACTAATACAATATTCGAAACACCTACAGGGTGTCTAGTACCCCATTCAGGGATAGCACAATAAAAGCAGAAACTTTAAGGGCACCAGCAATTCACGCACCTCTTAAATAGCTTTATAATCAGCCACTTAAAAACATAGCAACTGCGCAAAATTATGCAACTGAAAAAGCACACTCAACCACAACCCGGCTCAATCCCGGAGACAACAATGCCCCTGCCCCGCATTGTCCAGACCCCGGAAGCTGAAGAATACTACTTCCACGAAGGCTGCCACATCCTCGAACTCAGCAATAGTCCGGCTGATGAAAACGCCTCAATTGCCCGCGCCCGCGTTGAACCGGGTCAAACTACCCGCTGGCATCGCTTACACAACACCACGGAACGTTATGTCATTTTACAGGGTGAAGGCCTGGTCGAAGTGAGTGATCTGGCTCCGGCACCGGTTTATCCGGGCAATGTGGTTATTATCCCGCCCATGCAGCCGCAACGCATCACCAACACCGGCACAGCCGATCTGATTTTTCTGGCCATTTGCACTCCCAGATTTAAACCGGATTGCTACGAAGATACGGAAAACACAGAAACTCACTGAAAACCGTTTCTGTTTCCGCTATTCTGTTGCCCATGGAGAGGAATAATTACCAGCAAAGAAGGAGTCAGAAATAATGAGCCGTGATGTTGTTGTTTTAAGTGCCACCCGTTCTGCAGTAGGCGGGTTTGGTGGTTCCCTGAGCGGAGTGGAGCCCGCAGAACTGGCCGGTCAGGTCATGAAAGCAGCGGTTGACCAGTCAGCGGTTGACCCGAATGAAATTAATTATGTCACCGTCGGCAACTGCATCCCGACCGAGTCACGTTTTCCCTATGTCGCCCGTGTTGCCTCGATTCAGGCCGGCTTGCCGATGGAGTCGGTGGCTATGGCCGTCAACCGTCTGTGCAGCTCCGGTTTGCAGGCGATTGTCAGCACCGCGCAATCCATTATGCTCAATGACTGTGACTACGGTGTCGGCGGCGGTGTTGAGGTCATGTCACGCGGTGCTTACCTGTCTCCGGCCATGCGTTCCGGGGCACGGATGGGTGATACCACCATGATCGACAGCATGGTCGCCACGCTGAACGATCCGTTTGGTGCCGGACACATGGGGATTACTGCCGAAAATCTGGCGGAGAAATGGGGTATTTCCCGTGAAGAACAGGATGAGCTGGCAGCTGAGTCGCATCGCCGCGCCGCACAGGCGATTGAGGAAGGCCGTTTTAAATCCCAGATCACCCCGATTGTGATGCAAACCCGCAAGGGCGAAGTCATTTTTGATACCGATGAGCATGTCCGTCCCGGTACCACGGTGGAATCGCTGGCTAAAATGCGCCCGGCATTTAAGAAAGACGGTACAGTCACCGCCGGTAATGCGTCCGGTATTAATGACGGTGCGGCGTTTATGGTACTGGCGTCTGCTGAAGTGGCAGCACAGGCCGGTCAAAAGCCAATGGCACGCATCGTATCCTACGCGGTGGCCGGTGTGCCTAATCACATTATGGGTGAAGGCCCGATTCCGGCCTCAAAGCTGGCACTGAAAAAAGCCGGTATGACGCTGGATCAGATGGATGTGATTGAGTCCAATGAGGCATTCGCCGCACAAGCGATTGCGGTAGCCCGTGGTCTGGAGCTGGATATGGAAAAAACCAACCCGAATGGTGGTGCGATTGCACTGGGTCATCCGGTCGGCTGCTCCGGTGCCTTCATCGCCACCAAGGCACTGTATGAGCTGGAACGGATCGGCGGTAAACACGCACTGGTGACCATGTGCATCGGTGGTGGTCAGGGCATCGCAGTCATATTCGAGCGTCTGTAATCACAGCCCTGCTCCGTATTCGTCTATCCGTAGCACTACGGAGCAGCGCCCGCTCAACAGGCCCGGCAACACTGCCGGGCCTTAACATTTACAAACTTTCTTTACCCGTCACTGTCTATCAGATAACACCAGGGGCAATCAGGACTCACGACAATGATGTATAGTCGCGCACAAAAAAACCGTAACACCATTAACTTTTCCGCATTCATTTTTAGCATTATTCTTGCACTGCTGGTCAGCAACGCTCAGGCAGCTTCATTCCGGCAGGCAGAAAAAACCACCCATTTTCAAACCGCCGGTGAGGTGCACAGCATTACCCCACTGAATGGCAGCCTCATGCTGCTGGCCGCTGAAGGTGCCGGAGTTATTCTGGCCGACTTCAGTCAGCCGCATACCCCGCGTATTATCAGCACCGCCGGACAGTCAGCACAGGCCGAGGCGATTGCCGTTTCCGCCAGCGGGCAACGGATTTATGTCGCCAATGGCAGCGGCGGGCTGGATATTCTGGCCTTATCCGGCAATGGTGAACTCAAACTGCTGGGTCGGATGGACACGCCCTCGTATGCCTTTGATGTCGCCATTTCACCGGACAGCAAAGTGGCCTATGTCGCCGATAACACCAATGGCGTCGTGGTGGTGGATGTCAGCCACTCAGCCAGCCCGCAGACTATCGCCACCATCCCCACCCGCGCCAGTGCCGCCGGTTTGCAGTTATCCGCAGACGGGCGCACCCTGTATATCGCCGATCAGGCTGACGGTATTCACATCGTTAATGTACGCACGCCGTTCAGCCCGCAAACCATCAGCCAGACCAAAACCCGCGGTCATGCACAGAGCATTTCGCTGTCCGGCAACGGACAACAACTGTTTGCAGCCAATAATACCGGCGGCTTGCAGATTTTTGACATCAGCCAGCCACAGACGCCACGACCGATCGGACAGCTGGCTATTCAGAATGCCTTTGCCAGCGAGCTGTCAGCCGACAACCGCACGCTACTGGTCGCCGACCTGTTTAATGGCCTGAAAACAGTCAATGTCAGCCAGCCCTATAACCCGGCCTTGCTGACCAGCGTTAAAACACAGGGCACAGCGGAAGGCGTCATCCTGCTGCCTGATCAGCACACTGCCGTGGTTGCAGCCGGTGAGGCAGGCGTGAGTATCGTGACGTTTCGGTAGTTTTTCTCACCAATACAGGAATTTAATTCACCCCGTTACTGCCGAAGGGCTTGATAAATATCAACCTGTAAAACTACCTGAATGAGAGACTAAGTCGCATATAAACCGCTGACAAAGAAGGGAATAATTATGCGACACTTAAAAACGATAACGCTGGCGACCTTAATGCTGCTGGGTGCTTCAGCCACCGCTGAGGAAAAAATGCTGGAAATGGCCACCGGGAAAGGCTGTTTTATTTGCCACTCCATCCAGAGCAAACCGGGTAGCACACTTCCGCTGGCACCGGCCTATGAGGAAATCGCTGAACATTACAGGGAGGTCGGTGATGCGGCCGGCTTCCTGGCCGACCGTATTTTAAGCGGCACCCTGGGTGCACAACAGAACTGGAAAGGTAAGGTCAATATGGCTTTTATGCCCCCGAACGTAAACGTTTCGGAACAGGAGGCAAAACTGCTGGCAGAGTGGATCGTCGGCCTGAACAGTGAAGCTGTCACCCCTGCAATAGTGGAGCATGAAGAAATGCTGATACTGGCTGTCCAGGGTGGTTGTACTACCTGTCACAGCATGGAGAAACAAGCCGATAATACACATATCGAACTGGCTCCTGCCTTCCGTGAAGTCGCTAAACGCTACTCCTCAACTGAAAACGCCAAAGCCATTCTGGTTAAGTCGATCCTGGAAGGTACGATGCAGGATGGCAGAAAGTGGCCGGATGTAAACATGCTCTTTATGCCACCCAATGTGGCACTGAATAAGCAGGATGCTGAAACACTGGCTGACTGGATTTTGTCGCTGGAATAAGATTTTCTGGTAGTACTTTTGCCGGCATGGATAACTTGATCACTGCCGGCGAAATAAATTTCAGACAATCACACACAATTATCTTTCGCCCGCCTGAGCCGTCCTAAACATATCCCTACCTGCTGTTTAATATTTTCTCTAAACGCAGCACTACTGATAGCATCAGTATTTTTATCTGCAATCAGCTCAAGGCAGGCTAAAATTTCCTCACACTCGAATAAGTAAGCACTGCCTTTCAGTTGATGAGCTTTATCTGCTGCTAACTCCCAGGATTGACTGACCAGAAACACGTTAAGTTCATTATACTCATATTCCAGGGTTGTCAGTGTTTTTTGCAGTAAGGCTGACAGCTCGTTTCCATCAATGCGGCCACCAAATCCGTTTAACAGACCCGGTGCCCCCGACAGCCCCGCATCACTCATCCGCCACACAACCGGTCTGGCTGCTGAACAAATCTGTGGGTTTGCAGCGAACGACTGTGCGTTGTAAATTTTCCAAAGTAAACAGCTCACCGCTGCCACGCAACTTATCTAATGACCAGAAATTACCGGCACCATCCTGAATCAGGCACCAGCGGTTTTGCTCATCCCGTAAAGACACTCCCATCGGAGCCATCAATATCTGGCTTATTTTAGTCAACATGGGGATCGCTATGGTCGTCGTGCGGGTTCCTTTGCTATAGTCTACTGAGTCACAGGCTTCTCCCACACAGCCATGATCAAACACTTCGCAGTAATGCTCGCTGACACAAGCGTAACCATGGGTATATTCAAGCGGGTTAGTATCACTACTGCGTTTGAAAGAAACACAATCATTTTTACCATAATCAGGAATCGCAACCAGCTGCTCAGGCAACCCGGCGGCAGTGGCATGTGTACACCATAAAACCGGAAGAAAGATCACAAGCAGTAGAGCTACTTTCAAAACTCGAGAAAGCCACTCACCGTATAACCAACTAACCGCTACTTTTCGGCAGGCTGTTGGTTGGCAAGGGCGATCTGTTTAAAAAATGGCCTATTCCGGCATTTTCCCCCTTGCCCAGGCAAAAATTGCCCGTTGGCTATCCGGTATCCATCGTTTCTCCCTGTTTTTTGATGTTGTTGCGGCCTGATTTCATAGTAGCAGGCGCATCAGTTGGTCAGCCGCCAGCACCATGAGGCCGAACATAAGGTGTGACAGAACCTTGGCATGGCCTTTGACCCAGACGTTGTTACCGCCAAACTCATCCTTGAGGCGGGCGTTGGTGCGTTCCGCCGCGCTGCGTTCGCGGTAACGGATAGCTTCGGCGGGGTCGAATTCGATTTTGTCACCCCGGCGCGGGTTATGGTCAATCAGCGGGACATGGTTGAATTCGCGGCTGTATTCGCGCAGGTCGGCACTGCAATAGCCCGCGTCCATCAGGTCGTACAGGTTCGTCACCCGCCGGGCGGTGATTTGGGTCAGGGGAATGGCGGCCAGGCTGTCGTGCATGGAGGCGCTACTGAGGATGGCTGCGACCGGGATGCCGCCGTCAGCCGTGTCGATATGCAGTTTGTAGCCGTTCCAACTGACCTTGTAGCCCTGTGCGTTGCATTTGGTTCCCCGGTCACACGCTTTGGGCATCTCTTCCAGCAGTTGTGCCAGGGGTTTCTTGCGCTGCCGGGCAATGGGGCTTTCTTTGGCGGGGCGTTGCTCCCCTTTACGCGGCCTGCCGCGTTTGCGTGGGGCGGCGGCGGGTTCATCGGCTGCCGGGGCCGGTTTGGGCGCTGCTTCAGGCTGCTCGCGGGCTTCAATCGCAGTGGCATCGCGGCTGATATGGCCGACCAGTTCATCCCCCAGGTGGCTGCGGATCAGGGATTCATGTACCCGTTCGGCCAGCCGCGACTGGGCAAATTCATCGAATGCCCGTGAGAAGGTGGCCTCACTGGGCAGCGGTTTCCAGCGGGGAAAACCACAAATATGCCGCAGGCTGCGATCAACCTGCAACCGTTCACGCAAGGCGGCTGTGGTGGGCAGGTTCAGCACCACTTTCGCCACGAAGGCGATGGCCAGTGCCTGCCGGTCGTGCGGCGGGCGGCCATCAACCCCATACCGGCTGGGGAAGAAGGCTGCCATGTCCAGCCAGTCCAGCACATGCACCAGCTTTTCCAGCTTCGGGGTCAGGATGTCCAGTCCCTCGCCCAGTTGCGGCAACAGTTCATGTTGCACGCTCAATAGTTGTTGCATCAGTGCAGTGCGTTTTGTACAGTCCATGGCGGTGTCCGATGTTCAGTTGTGGTAAACCGACATCTTGCCGCTTGCGGGGACACCATTTCATCTTTTTTTGGCTGCCTTGGCCTGAAATTCCCTGTTCGACCTGAGTTTTGCAATTACCTCAGTAGCAAAGCTTTTTCTGAAAAGAACGAATCCCGATTACAAAAAAAAACAGACCGTTTATTTGCAACAGCAAATTTTACGCTAGAAAACATCATGTTACCCTATTCAAAATTAATTTTATTTGTTACGACACTACCAAAAACAGCAATATTCCTCTTCTGTTAAGCTATAAATTTACACTAAAGGCATAACTTAGCAATACGTAATTTAGTGATCATTTACAACTATAGTAGTAAAAACACTGATAAAATTAATTGTGTCTTGGCTCAAAAAAATTGAGCTATTTAAGGGTTATCTAATATACCCAGCTGACGGGCCACGTGAACAGCCTCGCTCCGGTTTCTGGTATTCAATATTTTACAGATATTATAGACATGACGCTTTACTGTACTCTCCTGCAAATCCAGTAAATCGCTAATTTGCTGATTGCTTTTCCCCTCTGCCACCAAAGAAAGTATTTCGAACTGGCGGATTGTTAACAGACGCTTTTTGCCGGGCATACTCTTACTGGACTGATTCAGGGCAGCGATACTCGGGAAAAAAACCTTGCCGTCCATCATCTTGTGTAAGGCATCATTCACCATATCAGAACTAAACGACTTATGAATGTAGCCCTTAGCGCCCAGCTCAAATACAGAATCTATCGTACTACGGGAAGATGAAGAAGAAATCACGCAGACCGGTGAACTACCGGCAGTCTGGACAAGCTTCGGTAACTCTACTTTCCAGTCAGCATTTCCGGGCATAAACAGATCAACCAGGACAAGATCATACTTATTCTCTCCCAGAGACGCTATAGCTTCACACCAGTTTCTGGCCTGAGCTACCGAACAAGAAGGGAAAACAATGTTGCTCAACACCATACTCAGACCCTCACTGAATAAAGTGTGATCATCAGCTAACAAAAGTCGCAATTGCCCATACCTTATTTATTAGCCCCACTCTCTCCCAAATCTTGACGATAATACTGCTGTACAGTGATGAAGTTAGTTCTGAGGAACTTCAGACAAGCTTAAAATGGAAAAAGTGAGCAAATATAAAAATGAAAAATGCAGACCGCAGACCGCATTTCTCAATTAAATTCTAGTTGGCACAGATTACTTGCTAAAAAAGAAGGGAACAAGTAAAAATCAGTTAATTAGCAAATTATTAAGCAATATCCACCTTATCATCAGCCAATGACTCAGGCAGAAAGCGTAAAACTTTAACCCCGACCGTCACCATGAGCAAAGTCAGCCCTACCCCGCCAAGCCCCAGCATGAATTCCCACATGCTTGGTGAGTAGCTGTTTATAGCACCATCAAAGTAAGTACTCTCGACCTCCGCACCGGGGAACAATACCAACGGATAGGCCTGACCACCAATCAGAATCACGTAGACCTGCGCCAAACCACCCACGATGACCAGTGCTGAAGCCAGGAGCAGTGACAAACGATTGCCAGCCAGGAAGCGGCAGAAAATAAGGGATAATGGCACCAGACTACCGAGGAATATCTGCACAACCCAAAATAACTGCGTATAAATCCCACCATCACTCAGGATGAAAAACTCGACACCATGGTGTTCTGTTGCATATAGATTACTGAGATGACGGATCAGCTCAATAAATAACACCGCAGCAATAAAAATGGCCAACAGATAACGTAAACGATTAACCACAGCATCGCCCAGCTCACGCCCTGTCCAGCGATAACTGGCAAATAAAACCAGAATAAAGATAGCCAGCCCCAGAGAGAATGACATAGCAATGAACAGCGGCGCCATAATCGCTGCATCATAAAACTGACGCGCCACCAGAAAGCCAAAGATGGAGCCTGTACCCATGGTCAGAATCAAGCGCCAGGAAAATGCTGCAAAACCGGCATAAGGATAAGCCTGTTTAATCTTACGATCCATCATCGTCCAGATATACAGACCAACCAGGGCTAAAAAGCCGTTATAAAGAATAATATTCCAGGCAAAAATCGACTTAAAATTATAATGCGTCATCGCAATAATCAGCCGGTCGGCATGCCCCAAATCCAGAACTAAAACCACCAGCCCGCCAATCAGCAAGGAAATAGCCAGCAGCGCAGACAGACGCCCCAGCGGCTGATAAATCTTCTTGCGGAACACCGTGCCGATAGAACCAACATTCAGCGCACCGGAGGCTGCCACAATCAGAAAAATGGCAAATACATGCGGCAATCCCCAGACAATCTGGTTGTTCATTCCGGTCACATAATGACCTTCATGCTCCAGATGCAGGAAGGCAAAAAAACCTATCGCACAAATCACAGCAAAGATAGCCAGCAGTGTATAAAAACCCTTACCTGCGCCTACTTCGCGGTAAACGATTGACTTGCTACTCATCGTTATCTTCTTCCTTCCGGCTTATATATTGAGGTAACGGACACCGGTATTCAAACCAAGATCACTGCGGATCTGCTCACCACCCAGCTCTTTCATCGCCTGACTGATACGGCTTTGCGGATCATTCAGGTCACCGAAAATAACCGCCTGTGGTGCAGCTTCAGCACAGGCCGGAATCTGGCCGTTATCAATGCGGTGTACACACATATTGCAGGACTCCACAGTCCCCATACCACGTGGCGAGTGCGGACGCTGATCAGTCAGCGACTCATGCACAAAACTACGCGCCTTATACGGGCAGGCCATCATGCAGTAGCGACAACCGATACAAATATGCTTATTGACCTGAACAATGCCATCCGCACGCTTCATCGAAGCACCGGTCGGACATACGTCAACACAAGGTGCGGTTTCACAATGCTGGCACATTACCGGCAAGGTAAAACTGTTTTTGGTCAGTTTATCAGTAACTTTAACTGTGCGGATCCACTGTGGTTGCTGATCAGGGCGTGCCTTGGGATCGTTACCCCAGCCATGTTCCTTTTTGCAGGCTTCAACCATTGCCGCACCACCGTCCTGCAGACGTTTGGTATCAATCAGCATCCCCCAGCGCACCTTATTACTGACCGGCTGATCAGCAGGTTTAGCCGTCACATCGGCCGCCTGTACTTCACGCAAAAAGACCCCGGGAGCAATCGCTGCCGCAGCTGCTGCACCGGTGACCACACTCATAAAACGGCGACGGTAAGCATCAACCTGATTAGTCTTTTCCCGGTTCTGATTCATGACCTTATCACTCATTTCTCAGCTCCCTGTGCACCCGTTGTTACCAGCAACATATCAGCCATATCCGGTGCTGAAACAGCTGCAGACAACTCATGATAGCTGTTCGCACTCAACTTATGCTGGTAATCAGGGTTATCCAGTACCTGAGGGCGGTCTGCATGACACTGAAAACAATCAATTTTCACACCGGCATAGGTATGACAGCTGGCACAAAAATGCTCTTTATCAGGATAATGTAAGGCTTCACCATCCGCCTTAGTTGGCGCAACATGGCAGTTAATACATTCATTCAGACTGTGCTTTTTGGTGCGGATCCCCTCAATCACCGTGGCATCACGATGCTGGTTGAGGTACACCATATGATTACGGCGGATATCCTCAACCGGCTCAACGCACTGCTCCGCTTTTTCCTTTGCTGTCGCCAGCTGGGTTACCGGCGGGCCGGCATCACAACCGGCCAGATAAACCACCAGCGCAAGCAACGGAAGTAACAGAACTGACTTTAATTTACTGAACATAATCGTTCCTGTAGTCCGGTTACTCACCCATACCCATTTCGATGTAGCCGGTCGGGCACACATCCGCACAGATATGACAGCCGATACAACGGTCATAGGCTGTTGCTACATAACGCCCCATGGTCGACTTGTCTTTAGGCACACGGTAAACCGCATCCTGAGGACAATAAATCACGCAGTTATCACACTCAAAACACATGCCGCAGCTCATGCAACGATTTGCTTCTTTTACCGCCTCTTCTTCAGCCAGCGCATTCATCCGCTCAGCGAAATGCCCCAACACTTCATCAGAGGTCGGCACATCTTCAGTACGCTGATGACGGGCTTCTGTCTTGAAGTGTCCCAGGAACAAATCACTGGAAGGCACGATCACAGACTTGGAGCGGTCTTCATAGTTATGTACCGCAAAGTCCGCATCAGAAGTACCGCGCAAATCAGCCGACTTGGCATCATCAAAACTGGATGGATCCAGACCCGCTTCATGCAGCTTCTGCATCAGATCGAAATGATGCTTATCCACTTTCGGACGCTTGTTCGGCTTTTCGGCTTTCAGATACTGGTTAATGGTCTCAGCAGCAATAGAACCCTGACCAATCGCAGTGGTCAGCAGGTGCGGACGGATAATGTCACCGGCCACAAAATGCCCCTCTTTACCCGGAACCTGATACAGGCTGTCGGCGTCGATCAGATTACGGTTATTCGCCATATCCTCAACACCGTCCAGCTTGCCGTACTGGCCAATCGCAGACACCACCAGATCGGCCTCGATCATGGTTTCCTTGCCACCCTCTTTAGCCTTCGGCATATTGCCGTCCATTTCACACTCGACAACCACCAGACCGATAGCACGGCCATTGTCATCCAGCACCAGCTCTTTCGGCATCACTTCAGTCAGAATAGTTACGCCTTCCTTCAGCGCATCCTGAACTTCGTGCTCAGCAGCCGTCATCTGATCCAGCGGGAACAGTGTGGTCAAAGTTACCGTTGAGGCCACTTTGTCACTGACTTCACCGTGAGTCAGCTTACCGGTTGCCGCATCTTCCGGATTTTCACTGTAATCAGCCAACGTACCGATACGACGCGAAACAGACACAACGTCGATAGAGGTATCACCCCCACCCACACACACCACTTTCGGCGCCGTATATTTCATGGTGCCCAGATTAAAGGCTTCCAGAAAATCAACAGCGGTCACGCAGTTTGGTGTTTCAGCAAATTTATCAACGAACAGGCCGCGACCATTCCAGCAACCCAGCGCCCACAGAATAGCGTCATAATCTTTTTCCAGATCAGCTACCTGTACATCTTCGCCCACTGTCGTGTTGCAGCGGACTTCAATCTCACCCATCTCAATGATACGGTCGATTTCAGCGCCCAGCTTGTCGCGTGGCACACGATAGCCCGGAATACCGTAACGGAACATACCGCCCAGCTCAGGCAATTTTTCAAAGATGGTAGAAGCATGCCCCATCAGCCGTAACTGGTAAGCTGCTGACAAACCGGCAGGCCCGCCACCGATAATGGCCACTTTCTTACCGGACATCTCGCTGGGTGCATCAAACTTGAAACCCATCGCAATGGCACTGTCACCGATGTACTGTTCGACTGCGTTAATACCGACAAAGTCATCCACATCATTACGGTTACAGCCATCCTGACAAGGTGCAGGACAGACACGGCCCATCATCGAAGGGAACGGGTTCGCCGTGGTTGAACGGCGGAAGGCATATTCCTGCATCGACATATCAGCCGGTGCTTTTTCAATGCCCCGGACAATCTGCAGCCAGCCACGGATATCTTCCCCGGACGGGCAGCTACCCTGACAAGGCGGTGTCTTGTGTACATAGGTCGGGCACTTATGACTTTCGTCCGCGACGAAAATCTTGTCATGCATACTGTCCCAGGTGTGACTACCGTCCTTAAAACGGCGGAAGGTATGACTTTTCAATTTTGTATCATCAGGTGCTACTGCCATGCCTGTTCTCCTATAAACTTATTCGTCGTCATCCTCGTCCTCATCCGGACGAGCCTGCACAGAAACTTCGCGATTCAGAACCAGCGCATTACTCACCAACTGGTGCACACTGACAATCTGATCCATGGTAAATCCGTAATAAGGGATAACTTTGGTGAACTGCGACTTACAAATTGCGCAGATTGCCGCCATGTGAGTTACACCCTTTTGTTCGGTAACGTATTTCAGCGCTTCCATACGTGGCTGCGCGCCCTTGACCCGCAACTCCATCAGGTCATCGGTCAGCAGACCGCCACCACCGCCACAACAGTAAGTGGCATCATGGATAGTGTCCTGCGGCATATCATGGAAGTTATTACAAACCGCCTTGATGACGTTACGCGGTATCTCAAACTGGCCACCCGGCTTGTCACCCATACGGGTTGCACGCGCCACATTGCATGAGTCATGGAACGTCAGCACCATGTCATCATTTTCTTCCGGATTAAGCTCCAGCTTACCTTCCTGAATCAAACCCCAGGTCACTTCAAGAATGTGCTGCGGCACCGGATATTTCGGGTCAAGAAAATCAAACGGCCCGGCCAGCGTGTTCAGGAAGCTGTAGGCCACACGCCAGGCATGACCGCACTCACCGAACACAATACGTTTTACTTTCAGTTGCTCCGCCGCCTCACGAATCCGCAGCGCCACCCGGCGCATGTTTTCGTAAGAACCGATAAACATACCGAAATTGGCCGCTTCAGATGCGTGCGAACTCAGTGTCCAGCTGATGCCTGCCTCATGAAATACCTTGGCATAGCCCATCAGGCCGTCAACATGCGGCTCAGCAAAAAAGTCAGCAGAAGGCGTTACCAACAAAACATCTGCACCCACTTCATCCAGCGGAAAGCGCACTTTGATGCCGGTATCGTCTTCAACATCTTCCTCAAGCCCTTCCAGCGTATCTTCCAATGCTGGCCCCGGCAGACCCAGGTTATTACCGATCTTGAATACCTTGCCGATGATTTCGTTGTTGTACTTTGAGCCGCGCCCGATGTGATCAAGAATATTACGTGCCGCCATGGAAATTTCTGCAGTATCAATACCATACGGACAGAACACCGAACAACGGCGACACTGCGAGCACTGGTGATAATAGTTGTACCAGTCCTCCACCACTTCCTCAGTCAGGTCAACCGCACCCACCAGTTTCGGGAAGTACTTCCCGGCAAAGGTAAAGTAACGGCGATAAACCTTGCGCAACAGATCCTGACGCGCCACCGGCATATTTTTAGCGTCTTGTGTACCGATGAAATAATGGCACTTATCCGTACAGGCACCACACTTGACGCAGATATCCAGATAAACCTGTAATGAGCGGTAACGGCCACGCAGATCATCCAGTCTTTCCAGCGCCCGGTTTTTCCAGTCAGGCACCAGTTCCCACTCATCGTTTTCATCTTTACCGAAGTCAGCAGGGAAATTCATCGCCTCCTGAAAATCAGGCTTGGCAATAAAGGGCCCTTTGCCCTTCATGGTGTCACGCAGAACACCCGGGATTTCGACATATCCCTCGCCATTTAATTTAGGTACTTCGTAATCTGCCACGCTGCTTTACCTTCAATAATTCCTGATCTGATTAAAACTCACTGACAACTAATCAAACTAATCGCTGTTGCGGAATATTAATCACGATAAATCCTGCCCTGCTGTTCCAGCTCCAGTGCCCAATCTGAAATATGGCGCTTTTCACGCGGGTTATCCACCTGGTTACGGGTAGGACTGAAAAACACACCCGGCGCGTGCAGCAGTTTGCTGATCGGAAAAATAATCATCAGCACTGCAACCAGCAATAAATGCACTAATACAATCGGATCACCGGGCAAAGGCTGCCAGTCAAAATACATCAACCCCTGAAAGAAAGCCTTTACCTGGGTGACATCGACTTTACTGACAAAAGTCATCATCATTCCGGACAGACCGATACCAATCAGTAATGCCAGCATCAGGTGGTCAGACGGTGCAGAGATATAGCGCACCCGATCCACAAAAATACGCCGCGCCCAGAGCCCTGCCAGACCGGCAATCATCGCGAAACTGGCATACTTTCCAAAGGGTTGCATGAACAACAGAACGGCGTTCATATCCATGAAGTAACGGGTATGACGGATCAGAACCAGCCATAGCGCCATGTGAAACAGCATGGCAAATATCCAGGTAAACTTATTGGAACGGAACAGGCTTTCGAAAAAAACCACTTCGCGGAACATCCGCCAGACCACGCCGCCCTGAGTAACAGGAGCCGGAGTCGTGGCAATCTTCAGGGGTGCAGGGACTTTTGCATACAACCAGACTTTACGGCCTACGCCAACAACCAGTGTCAGGGTGGCAATCCAGAACAACAGTCCGTAAATAATGCTTACGAATGTCACGATTAACTCCTAAGTATGGAAACGCTTTCTAAAGTGCTGTGAGAGACAGGACTTTAGGGAGTGTTTCTTGTGTTATTACTCCCCTGATGAGGGTGGCATGAAAGCTTTAAATCCCCCTTGTTCCCCCTTTTGCAAAGGGGGACACCTCCCGATAACCAATGCTCTTGCCGAGAGGGCACTCCCCCTTAGTTTCAAACGTTTTGCTTTGTAAACGTTGCTTAGGGGAGACGGAGGGGATTTGGCTTTTACAACACCCTCCTCTGCTCAGGGGAGGGGTTTCCCGCTAAACCTTATACACAACCGGTTGGCTTAGGCAGACCAGCGTATTTACACGCTTGCTTACCAGGGCCGTATGGGAACAGGCTGTACAGGTACTTGGAGTTACCTTTGTCCTTACCCAGTTTTTTGCCGACTGCTTTAGTCAGTACACGTACTGCCGGAGCAATCTGATACTCTTCGTAGTACTCGCGCAGGAAGTTGATGATGTCCCAATGCTCATCGCTCAGCTCAACATCTTCAGATGAAGCCATTGCGGTTGCAATTTCAGGCGTCCAGTCATTCAGATTTTCCAGATAACCTTCTTCATCAACTGCGATGCTTTGTCCATTAATTTCCAGTGCCATAGTCAGGCCTCCTGATTCCAAAATTTAAAATAATGCTTTAACTGAAATACTCAGATCAAAGCCAGCTCTGTGTCTTATCGTTGTCAGCAGTCAGGTCTACAAAACCTGCATAATCAACGACCTGGATCCCCTCAATAACACGACTTTCCTGCATGCCGCGTGCTGCCAAATCAGCACCCAGCACATAAACAGACTTATCAGACATCGCTGCCTTAATCTGTCCAGCAAAACTTGATCCATCAATAGCACCAACGACCGCATCTTCAATCATCAGTACTGAATCACCCTCTAATGCATGACCAAGACAGGAAGCCAGTGCATTTCTTTCAAAGGGAGATTTATTTACGATATGTAACATTGACATGGTATATCCCCTAATCAGAAGCTCAGAGTAACGTCTTGATCAGCCATCACCTGTGCCATTTCAGCACGGGATACGATGCGCACTGACGGTTTTTCCGCCCAGTCATCATCCTCATCCTCGTACATAATCGGCATCAGGTCATCTTCAGTCAGACCACGCTCTTCCAGTGACTCCCGCTCAACGTACAGCTTGTTGACGTCGTAATCACCCAGCGCGTTATAAGTCGCGGAAAAGCCTTTCATGCCAATACCTTTGGTATTCTGACCCTTAGCGATCTGGTACACACCATCATCAATAAACGCCAGACTGACATCCTGCTCAAACGCTGCCGCAATCAATACCACTTCCAGTGACTCCAGTGCGTACACGGTGCCATAGGGAGCTTTACGGTTCACATACATGAATTTTTTACTCATGACTCTCTCCCTTAGTCGCCAAACACAATAGTACGGTCAGACTCAATGCCACCTTCAATCAGCTGGCCCAGGCCGGAAATCCGGAAGCCCGGTGCAATATTATTCGCATCCAGTCCCTGACGCTTGGCTTCATCGGCATCCATCAGACCACGGCGCTGGGCCGCAGCGATACAAATCACCAGATCAATACCATGCTCTTCAGCCAGTGCTGACCATTCTTTCTGAATCAGACGATCATCCTGTGGCGGAACCGCCAGACGTGTGCCGTTATTGACACCGTCGTGATAGAAGAACACCCGGAAGATTTCGTGACCTTTCTCCAGTGCAGCGCGAATAAACTTCAGCGCACTATCAGACGACTGATGCTGATAGGGGCCTTCATTTACCAGAATTGTATATTTCATTCTGTCAGTCCTTCAGTCTTCAGATCAGAAACGGATATGCGTAGAAGAATTCAGGTTGTTACGTGCACCACGCCAGTTATCGATGTGATACTTGGTAAACGGTAAACCTGTTACTTCGAAGAAACGTGGCCAGCCGATACGCTCAACCCATTCGTTCATACGCTCCCAATCCTTGGCGCCCTCTTTGTAGCACTTGAGGATCTTCTTAACGACTGCAGTGGCTTCCGGCCAGCGTGGCGGGTTATTCGGAATACCGGCAGCGACCAGACGCTGGAAGGTTGGCTTGCCACGTGCATTGGAGTGGTTACCACCAATCCAGATAGCCAGCTGAGTGTACTGGTGATCATTGATCTGCATCGGCGGACATGGCGGATAACAGGCACCACAACAGATACATTTCTTCTCATCCACTTCCAGGGAAGGCTTGCCGTCAACCATCGCCGGACGAATCGCGGCTACCGGGCAACGGGCAACCACCGATGGACGCTCACACACATTACCCACCAGCGAGTGATTGATCTTAGGCGGCTTAACGTGCTGGACGTTGATCGCAATATCACCCTGACCACCACAGTTAATCTGACAGCATGACGTAGTCAGGTGAACGCGGTTAGGCATGTTCCAGTTTTTGAACTCGTCAATCAGCTCATCCATCATCGACTTAACCACACCGGAGGCATCCGTTCCCGGAATATCACAGTGCAGCCAGCCCTGAGTATGAGACATGGTAGTGATCGAGTTGCGGGTACCCCCGACAGGGAAACCGGCATCTTCCAGTGCCTTAACCAGCGGCTCTACTTTCTCTTCCGTATCCACCATGAATTCGATATTGGAACGAATGGTGAAACGCACATAACCATCAGCGAAATCATCACCGATATCCATCAGTTTACGCAGGGTAAACACATCAAGGATACGCTGGGTTCCGGCACGTACTGTCCAGACTTTTTCACCACTGCGGGCAACATGCACCAGCACACCCGGACGTGGATCTTCATGATACAACCACTGACCATAGTTACGACGCATCACAGGATGCATGTATTGAAAACCATCCGGACATCCGGATTCAATCGGTTCGCGCATTTCGGCTGCCATTAGCTAATCTCCCGAAAAGTTAAATCTTTTAAAATTCGTCTGAAGGAAGTGCGGCACTTCACCGGCACTTCCGAAGAAAGTCACTTAATACAGTGCCTTATGCCGCAGCTGATTTTTCTTCACGCTTACGGTTAAACCACTCTTCAGCAGCCTCATCCCAGCCATCGGTACGCACATAAGAAACGTTACGTGGCTGCTTGATCATATTCGGATCAGGATCGATACCGATACCTTCCAGGAAGTTCACCAGACCAATACGCTCAATCATTTCACCGCAACGCTCGTGCTCCAGACCATTTTCAGCCCAGAAATCGATAACCTCTTCAGCCATCTCCACGATACGCTCGTAATCTTCTTCCGTTTCCAGCTTCATGAACGGCACAATCACCGTTCCCATCAGGTCACCGATCTTCAGGGTACGCTTACCCCCCATAAGGATGGTCACACCCTTATCATCACCAACATGCAGCGCTTTCGGCATAACATTCAGACAGTGCATACAACGCACGCAGTTGCTGTTATCAACTGTCATGGTGTCATCATCATTCAGGGTGATGGCATTGGTCGGACAACGGCTGATCACGTTATCAAACATATACTGACGACCTGCAGCGCGATCACCTGGCTTGCCGATTTCGTCGGCCTTCTTCATGATCGCGGCTTTCACTTCGTCCTGATCGATTTTCATATCATCACGCCAGGTACCGATAACCGCAAAGTCAGCACGCTCGATAGCGTTCTGGCAGTCATTCGGACAACCGGACACCTTGAACTTGAATTTGTATGGCAGTGCCGGACGATGCACATCATCAGTGAAGTTATTCAGCAGATGACGATGGATAGCCTGTTCATTACAGTTGGACATCTCGCAACGCGCAGAACCGACGCAAGACATACCGGTACGCACACAAGGGCCTGCGCCACCGAGATCCCAGCCATAGTCATTGATTTCATCAAAGAAGTGCTGGTAGTTCTTGCTGTCAGAACCGATAAACATGATATTACCGGTCTGGCCGTGGAAAGTTTGCAGGCCGGAGCCGTACTTTTCCCAGCTGTCAGCCAGCTGGCGCAGCATATCGGTTGTGTAATAGTTACCGGCTGGCGGCTGCACACGCAGCGTGTGGAACTCGCGGGACTCAGGGAACTTGTCGCCAACTTCAGAGAAGCGGGGAATGATACCACCACCGTAACCGTAGACAGAGATAGTGCCGCCCTTCCAGTAACCCATGCGGGTTTCATAAGAGTGCTCCAGCTGCCCCAGCAAGCCATTGGTCACATTACGGATGCGCTCATCCGGGTGATTGTCTCTCAGATTCTTGATACCGGTGATAAAGCTTGGCCATGGACCATCTTCCAGCACATCAAGCATCGGAGTTGGATAATTTTTAGCCGCCATACCTGCCTCCTCAAAGTTTGCTTCTATGACTTCAGCTGCCAACCGTTTCTGCCGGGGACAACTGTTAATATAAAGGGTTGCTCAAATTTTAAATTCAGCATTCGATCCGACTAAGTTTATGCGCCTGACCACTAACAAAGAATCTCACCCATGGGGTGTGGTCAAAACCGGCCTATACCCCGCTGGAGATATGCCGGGATTCCTCTGCAAAAACCGTCGTTCATCCAATGACACATAGAATATCGTTATTTAATAATATTGCAATATTACTATTGGCTCTGTCAGAATATCCCTCCCGACTAATGGCGCGTAAAGAGGTTAACCATGCACTCTCATTTTTCTTTGAAAAACAATGAACTGTATGTAGCCTGGCGGGATAGGAAGCTGGCGGACTACCCGTTAAAGGCTGCTGATTTAATCACAGAAATTCAGCATCCCCACTCACCTGCACCACATGAAACCAACCAGTTGCTCTCCACAGCAGCCCGTTTCAATATGGCTTTATACTGCTTTAAAGACCCGGCAGATACTGACAAGAAAACAGTCCATCAGCTGGCAGCGCTATGTGGTTTAAGAAATATCAACCATAACCTCTGTGCTGATGCTGACAGCCTGACTTCACTGCAGGTCACGCAACATGCGGGACAGCACGACTACATTCCTTACACCAATAAAAAGCTCAGCTGGCATACCGATGGCTATTACAACAGCCCTGAAGAACAGATCCACGGCATGTTATTGCACTGTGTACGCCCGGCAGCAACGGGGGGTGAAAGCCTGCTGATGGATCATGAGATAGCTTACATTTTATTACGGGAAGCTGATCCGGCTTATATTGAGGCACTGATGCACCCCGAAGCGTTTACCATTCCGGCCAATATTCTCAACGGTGAAATCATCCGCCCTGAACAAAGCGGCCCGGTATTTTCGCTAACAGCGAACGGGCAGCTGCATATGCGCTACTCGGCACGGCAGCGTAACGTAAAGTGGCGGGATGATCCGGTGACACGTAAAGCAGAGCAATTCCTGCTGGATTTATGGGAACAGGATTCACCTTACAAACTGCGCTATACCCTGAAGGCCGGAGAAGGGTTGATTTGCAATAATGTGCTGCATTGCCGGACGGCCTTTTCTGATGAGGAAGGCGGCCCGCAGCGTTTGCTGTACCGCGGGCGCTATGCGGACAGAATCAGCTGAAACGAAAACACCCGGCTCAAACCATAAACTTGTTTGAACCGGGTGCTGGTAATACAGCCAATACAATCCCAGGTTAATTATCGCGGAACCTGCTCCTGAACAACGTAGTTAGCATTGAAAGTTTCATTGCCCGGATGTAACAGGACATTACCAATCAATACGTTAACATCGTTATTGGGACCACTGTAAATCGTGACACCGTCCAGTGTGATATCCGTAACACTATAACCATAAGACAGATAGTTAAAGTTCAGGGATGTATTACCCGGATCCGTTAACACATGGCTTAACATTTCCACACGCTCATTCTGCGGGCCATCTGATATCAACTGCTTATCAGCTTTGGCATCACCGGCATACAGGAGCGAAACAGACTCAATGGTGAACCGGGCGTACTGGCCATAAACAGGTGTTGATGTTGCTGCAAAGTCGATCATCTTCGGAGCATAACTCAGAGACAAGGCTGATGCAGTCATCGCACCCAGATGATTTCTATGCCGTACAGCAACATAGTAGTCAGCCGGTGCCAGCTCAAAGAGCAGGTTGGTGTCACCATTATCACTTCTTACTGCGTCACCATCCCTTTGTACCAGGACAGCCTGACTGGCAACGACCTGTGCGGGATCAGCAGCACTACGCAGCTCTACCACTAACCAGTCAACAATAGCATCCTGTCCGGTTTGAGCCAGTAATGTTGAAGATGCCTGCTCACTACCCTGGTGAAGACCCAGTTCAGCATAAGGCTGCTCCAGCGGTATCATGCCGCTACTTCTCAGGTCATCCCGCATCAGCCCTGTTGATGCCTGATAAGCACCTTGTAACAGAGCCCGGAGATTGATTCTGATGACCTCATTGACATCCAGATAATCCGGAACGGTATCATTGTCCGTATCAACTGAATCATCCGGCAAATGATTCCCGTTCGGGTCGTTACCTTCGTCCGCAGACGGCTTACCGTCACCATCATCATCGGTATCCAGATAATCCGGAATATCGTCCTTGTCAGTATCATCGTCCTCAGGTGTACCGCCGTTATAGTTTTCCGCAGCAGTGTTCAGACCATCGTTATCATCATCCGGATCAAGGGCATTGATCAGATTATCACCATCGGTGTTCACCGGATTAGCCGGATCACCCACTTCCACGCCATCCTTGATTCCATCATCATCGCTGTCTGCATCTTGCGGATCAGTACCCAATAATGCTTCCTCTGCATTATTCAAGCCATCACCATCCGGATCAGCTTTAGGGCCATCGCTATCATCCGCATCCAGATAATCCGGAATGGTGTCACCATCAGTATCAATAGCGTCCTCCGGCTTGCCATTGGTATTAGGATCATTACCTTCATCAGCAGACAAATGGCCATCGCCATCATCATCGGTATCAAGATAGTCCGGCGTTTTATCGCCATCGGTATCATCATCCTCAGGACTACCGCCATTGTAGTTTTCTAACGCCGTTAGCAGACCATCATTGTCATCATCCGGATCCAGCGCGTTGATCTTGGCATCACCATCGGTGTTCACCGGATTAGCCGGATCACCCACTTCCACGCCGTCAGGGATACCATCACCGTCACTGTCCGGGTTGGCCGGGTTGGTGCCCACTGCCCCTTCCTCGGCATTGGTCAGACCGTCACCATCAGGATCTGCCAGCGGGCCATCGGTATCATCCGCATCCAGGTAATCCGGAATGGTGTCACCGTCCGTATCCAGCGCATCTTCCGGTGAGTGACTGCCATCCGGGTCGTTGCCCTCCTCCGCAGAAGGCTTACCGTCATTGTCATCATCACTGTCCAGGGCGTTGATCAGCTTATCGCCGTCGGTGTTTACCGGGTTGGCCGGATCGCCGACTTCAATGCCATCATAGATGCCATCGCCATCCGTATCCGGGTTGGTCGGTGCGGTACCCAGCGCTTCTTCCTCAGCGTTGGTCAGACCATCGCCGTCTTTGTCGCCATCCGGGCCGTCCTCAGCGTCATTGTCCAGATAGTCCGGGACACCGTCACCATCCTGATCGGTTGGCTCAGTTGCCGGATTATTGTCAGTGTCCGGATTCTGGTCCTCTTCTGCGGTTGGGATACCATCGCCGTCATCATCCGGATCCAGATAGTTCGCTGCTGTATCGCCATCAGTGTCAGTCGGACGGGTCGCCGGATTATTATCCCCATCCAGATTTTCGTCTTCCTCTTTGGTCGGCACGCCATCATTGTCATCATCCGGATCCAGCGCGTTGATCTTGGCATCACCATCGGTGTTGACCGGGTTCGCGGGGTCGCCGACTTCGGTGCCATCCGGAATGCCGTCATGGTCGCTGTCCGCATCATCCGGGTCGGTACCCAGGGCTTCTTCCTGTGCATTCGTCAGACCGTCACCATCAGGGTCTGCCAGCGGGCCATCGGTATCATCCGCATCCAGATAATCCGGAATGGTGTCACCGTCCGTATCCAGCGCATCTTCCGGCTGACCGTTATCGTTCGGGTCGTTGCCTTCGTCTGCCGAGGGTTTGCCATCGCCGTCATCATCCGGATCCAGCGCGTTGATCTTGGCATCACCATCGGTGTTCACCGGATTAGCCGGATCACCCACTTCCACACCGTCCGGGATGCCGTCACCGTCAGTGTCCGGATTGTCCGGGTTAGTACCCAGGGCGTCTTCCTGTGCATTCGTCAGACCGTCACCGTCAGAATCCGCCAGCGGGCCGTTGCCATTGTCGTTGTCCAGATAGTCAGGAACCGTGTCACCGTCGGTATCCAGCGCATCTTCCGGCTGACCGTTGTCGTTCGGGTCGTTGCCTTCGTCTGCTGACGGGATGCCGTCGTTGTCGTCGTCGGGATCAAGGTAGTCCGGCAGGCTGTCACCATCAGTGTTGTCATCAGCCGGGGTACCGCCGTTGTAGTTTTCCTCAGCCGTCAGGACGCCGTCGTTGTCATCATCCGGGTCAAGGTAGTCCGGCAGGGCATCACCGTCGGTGTTATCGTCCTCCGGAGTGCCGCCGTTGTAGTTTTCATTGGCTGTCGGCACGCCGTCATTGTCATCATCCGGATCCAGTGCGTTGATCTTGGCATCACCATCGGTGTTCACCGGATTAGCCGGATCACCCACTTCCACGCCGTCAGGGATACCATCACCGTCACTGTCCGGGTTGGCCGGGTTGGTGCCCACTGCCCCTTCCTCGGCATTGGTCAGACCGTCACCATCAGGATCTGCCAGCGGGCCATCGGTATCATCCGCATCCAGGTAATCCGGAATGGTGTCACCATCCGTATCCAGCGCATCTTCCGGTGAGTGACTGCCATCCGGGTCGTTGCCCTCCTCCGCAGAAGGCTTACCGTCATTGTCATCATCACTGTCCAGGGCGTTGATCAGCTTATCGCCGTCGGTGTTTACCGGGTTGGCCGGATCGCCGACTTCAATGCCATCATAGATGCCATCGCCATCCGTATCCGGGTTGGTCGGTGCGGTACCCAGCGCTTCTTCCTCAGCGTTGGTCAGACCATCACCGTCTTTGTCACCATCCGGGCCGTCCTCAGCGTCATTGTCCAGATAGTCCGGGACACCGTCACCATCCTGATCGGTTGGCTCAGTTGCCGGATTATTGTCAGTGTCCGGATTCTGGTCCTCTTCTGCTGTTGGGATACCATCGCCGTCATCATCCGGATCCAGATAGTTCGCTGCTGTATCGCCATCAGTGTCAGTCGGACGGGTCGCCGGATTATTATCCCCATCCAGATTTTCGTCTTCCTCTTTGGTCGGCACGCCATCATTGTCATCATCCGGATCCAGCGCGTTGATCTTGGCATCACCATCGGTATTGACCGGGTTCGCGGGGTCACCGACTTCGGTGCCATCCGGAATACCGTCACCATCACTGTCCGGGTTGGCCGGGTTGGTGCCCACTGCCCCTTCCTCTGCATTGGTCAGACCGTCACCATCAGGATCTGCCAGAGGGCCATCGGTATCATCCGCGTCCAGGTAATCCGGAATGGTGTCACCGTCCGTATCCAGCGCATCTTCCGGCTGACCGTTATCGTTCGGGTCGTTGCCTTCGTCTGCCGAGGGTTTGCCATCGCCGTCATCATCCGGATCCAGCGCGTTGATCTTGGCATCACCATCGGTGTTCACCGGATTAGCCGGATCACCCACTTCCACGCCGTCCGGGATACCATCACCGTCACTGTCCGGGTTGGCCGGGTTGGTGCCCAGGGCTTCTTCCTGTGCATTCGTCAGACCGTCACCGTCAGGATCCGCCAGCGGGCCGTTGCCATTGTCGTTGTCCAGATAGTCAGGAACCGTGTCACCGTCGGTATCCAGCGCATCTTCCGGCTGACCGTTGTCGTTCGGGTCGTTGCCTTCGTCTGCTGACGGGATGCCGTCGTTGTCGTCGTCGGGATCAAGGTAGTCCGGCAGGCTGTCACCATCAGTGTTGTCATCAGCCGGGGTACCGCCGTTGTAGTTTTCCTCAGCCGTCAGGACGCCGTCGTTGTCATCATCCGGGTCAAGGTAGTCCGGCAGGGCATCACCGTCGGTGTTATCGTCCTCCGGAGTGCCGCCGTTGTAGTTTTCATTGGCTGTCGGCACGCCATCATTGTCATCATCCGGATCCAGCGCGTTGATCTTGGCATCACCATCTGTGTTCACCGGATTAGCCGGATCACCCACTTCCACGCCGTCCGGGATGCCGTCACCGTCAGTGTCCGGATTGTCCGGGTTAGTACCCAGGGCGTCTTCCTGTGCATTGGTCAGGCCGTCACCGTCAGGATCTGCCAGCGGGCCATCGGTATCATCCGCATCCAGGTAATCCGGAATGGTGTCACCGTCCGTATCCAGCGCATCTTCCGGCTGACCGTTATCGTTCGGGTCGTTACCTTCGTCTGCTGACGGGATGCCGTCGTTGTCGTCATCGGGATCAAGGTAGTCCGGCAGGCTGTCACCATCAGTGTTGTCATCAGCCGGGGTACCGCCGTTGTAGTTTTCCTCAGCCGTCAGGACGCCGTCGTTGTCATCATCCGGGTCAAGGGCGTTGATCTTGTCATCACCATCGGTGTTGACCGGGTTCGCGGGGTCTCCGGCTTCGGTGCCATCCGGAATACCGTCACCGTCAGTGTCCGGGTTGTTCGGGTTGGTGCCAATATCCAGCTCCACTCCGTTTTTGAGGCCATCACCATCACTATCTTCACTCAAAGCACAGTCAGCAGCAACATCCTCACCATAGTTGTCTTTATAATTATTGTCGTTATAAGTACCCCAGCCCAGATTGGTAAAATGATTACCGGGGTTAGTATCTTTACTATTGGGTAATTGATTAAAAGGATCGGTGGCATTATTAATCAGTGTGATACTACCTAAACAAGTGGCCTGATTTCTAAAAGTAAAGACCTTTATCTCCTGGCCCTCCTGCCAGTCAAATGCACCGGAGTCCTGGGGAGTCATAGTAAAAGACAAGTAGGAATAATCCGGAGCTTCCACAGGGCCATGAACCTGGGAGTCGAGAGACCAGACAATATTTGGAATAGCACTGGTAATATTATTAATAACGAATTTAGTGCCCTCATTTTCATACGGCACTTTCACCGTCACCTGTCCGGTAATGCTCTGGTTATTGCCAGGTGTGGACAAAGGCCGCATAAAGACCTGGTACTCATCCAAATAATGATCCCAGGCAATGCGATACTCTAATTCTTCTGTGGCAAAAACAGCTTGTGCTGAAGAGAGCAATATCAGCCCACACAGGCTACTGCTTATTTTTTTTGTTAGTTTTTGATTACCCATTAGCCTTGCCTTCGTTTTTTTATCTTATGCAAGAAGCCTCCGGTTATCCCCGAGGCCCTTTATTATTTTTACCAACCCGACTCACCGCACCAAGCTGTTTGTTCCAGTGTTAAACTAACTTACTGTGGACAAACAATTTTATCCCCATAGGTCTGGCGATAGTTATTTTCTGAAACATTCCCCCAGCCCAGATTCGTAAAATGATTACCGGGGTTAGTATTACTTGAATTATCTTCTGTATTAAAAGGGTCATCATTTTCCATCAGAGAAATATCTTCCAGGCAACCCAACTCATTTTCGAATGAGAACATTAGCTGCTCCTGACCGGCTTCCCAACCGAACCGGCGGATAGCCTGTGAGTCAGTAGCCAGAAATGAAAATGACAAATAGTCATAAAACGGGCTTTCTTCCGGCGCATCCACCCGTGAAGTTTCTACCCAGGTCACACCTTCCATTGCACTGGTCAGATTCTTGACCCGGAAGGCATTACCACCATCCAGATGAGGCACTTTAATAGTTACCTGACCAGTCAGATTTACATCAGCAAAAGGGGCTTTCTCCGGCATCATCATCACCTGATAGGTTTTTCCGTCATCGGCCAGTGCTATTTTATAGTCGAGCACCTGCTCCGCATGAGCAGCAGCAGATACTGACATCAATACCGCTGTGGTCAGGCATAGCTTTTTCAACAAGCTTGTTTGATATTCTTTTGGATCTGACATGTTATCTTCCCCGGTTATAATCGTATTGAGTTATTTTTAATATGAACAGGACATCACTGATCCTGCTGGGTTAGGTTTTATTTAATTATCACTGCGCCCCATCATTAAACGGGAGCGCAGCTCTGTCAGCTGTCGTTGAGTAAATGGAGGCGACACTGCATCTCCCTCCTGCTCAGACAGTTCTTCTGACAGGCGCTGCACCGGTTCCGGCGCACGAAACTCAGTCAGCAACAATAGAGAATGCTCGGCATTATCCTGACTAATAACAATATTTTTCCGACCAATGGACTTTATTGTCCAACCCTGCCAGTCATCACCTTCGCGCAATCTGAGCACCCTGCCCTGATTATCAATGGTAGCCTGCCGGTAGTCTTCAGTATCAACAATCCCGATCAGCCGCCCCAGTGGCAGAAGCGGCCCGGACGCCGGGGATACCCCATCCGTAGTCGCTGCGGCAACCTGTCGATTGGCAATGCTGTTATCAGTCGTACTGTCAGTAGCTTCAGTGGCTTCAATCGCCGGATTACCTACCGGTTTATAGCTGCCTGTCCCAGCCTGTTGTGTATCCGGAGCCGAAACTTCGGTTTTGATTGACGTTGCAGAACTGTCCTGTCCGGTTGTCACCTGCACTTCTGTATCAGCACCACAGGCAGCCAGCAGCAGGGTTGAAGTTAGTAAAAAATAACGTGCATTCATTTTTATTTATACTCAAATATTTTTATTCTGATGCAGGTGCGCAACAAGCAAAATGTGCTGCGCACCCTCTCCCGACTTACTCAGGCAGGACAACCTGAGGTATCTGCTGACGGATAATGAAGTTACCACTGAAGGTGGTATTACCTTCATGCAGCAGCACATTACCCCTGATCGGGTTCACATCATTCCCCTGCCCGGCAAAGATCGTTTTGCCATCCATATTAATATCTGAAGGCAGGTAGCCGCGCAGGACGTAGTTGCTATTGACATCAACATTCGCCGGTTCACCCAGTACCAGACCCAGCAGGACATTAAGGTCATTACCGTTACCCTGGCCGATAATGTAACCGTCATGATTGGCATCACCGGCACGCATGGCAGCCATGTCACCACTAACCAGCTGTGCATTCTCACCGTAGGTTGGCGTCAACGCCGCTGAGAAGTCGACCATTAACGGTTCCGCTCCCAGTGTCACGCTTTCACTCATCACCCCAAGATGGTTACGGTGCCGTACTGACAGGCGATAACTTCCTGCCGCCGGAGTATCCAGCCGGAATACTGCGCTGCCAGTTGCGGCATCAACAATGTCTCCGTCACGCCGGATCAGTCCGGCCAGAGTCATCAGCACATTAGCCGGTTCTGCAGCATCGTGAACCCGGATCAGCATCCAGTCGACAACCGCGTCCTCACCTTCTGTCGCCAGCAGTGCAGGATTCAGTTCAGTAACACCACTCACGTCATAACCCAGTGCGGTATATGGCTCCGCATCCGGTATCAGGCCGTTAACACGTAAATCATCAGACATCAACTCACCCACCAACGGCCCCTGTAACAAGGCTCTCAGGCTGAAGCTGATACCTACATCCCTGACATTAACATGCAGCAGCAGGGTTGCCTCACCACCGTTACCGTCAACCGCTTTCACTTCCAGCTTGTAGATGTTATCGCCATCGGCATCTCCCGGCGCTTCAAAGTCAGGGGCGCTGATAAAGCTCAGCTCGCCGGTTTCAGGATCAAGCGTGAACAGGCCGCTGTCCTCACCACCGATAATGCTGTAGCTCAGCGTATCACCATCCTCATCCGTAGCGGCCAGGGTGATGACATCTGTCTGATTTTCATCCGCATCAGTGCTCAGCAACTCCTCAGCAAAGACCGGAGCATCGTTCGTATCCAGCACAGTGATTTCGTGCATCTGCTGCACCGGATGATCATGACCATCGTTGACCGTGACTTCGACCAGATAGACATTGTTTTTATCAGCATCCTCAGGTGTCTCAGCGGTCGGCGTGTTGACAAAGCTCAGCTCGCCGGTTTCAGGATCAATATCGAATAAATCCGCATCTTCACCACCGGAAATCGAGAAGCTCAGGATGTCACCGTCATAATCCTCTGCCGTGACTGTCATCACCTCCGGCTGATTCTCAGGTATTTCCACTTTATCTTCTGAGGTGAAGAAAGGCTTGTCCTGACCATCCAGTACGGTTACTTCAAGCACCTGCACATCGGTATCACCCGGCTCATCCGTCGCCGTGATTTCAACCAGATAAACATTATCCTCATCCGCATCACCCGGCTGCTCAAAGTCCGGTGCCGCGATAAAGGTCAGCTCCCCGGTTTCCGGATCAATATCGAATAAATCCACATCTTCACCACCGGTGATGCTGTAAGTTACCGCATCAGACTCATAGTCCATACTTTCTACCGTTGTGACTGCAGTCTGGTTTTCCTCAACAGACAGCGCAGCAGTATCACCACCTTCATTGCTGGTAATAACCGGTGCATCATTCACCTCATCTACAATGATGGTCGCAACGGCTGTCTGCGATACCAGACCGCCTGCATCGGTTACGATAAAGCTCAGAGTACGGTCAGTGGTATCCGGAGTATGACTGTTATTTTCATAAGTCATACCCAGCACCAGAGCGGTCAGGATTTCATCCGCCACCGGACTGCTGCCATCCGCTGCAGTGACCGTAAACTGCCGGTCAGCCGCAACATAGGTCACCAGCATATCCACGGCATTACTGCTCACCGTTGCTGACTTGTCTGTTGCCAGTGCAAATGCTTCGCCCAGAATGGTAATCACTTCATCATCACCATCAGCCAGCTCAGAGAAAGTCATCTGCAGGGACACAATGTCGTCCTCTGACATATCGAAAACACCGGCACTGAGATCGGCCACCGGCACAGCAGGGCCGTCCTCGGTAAACCAGGCGGTATTGTCCATCTGAATTTTCTCAAAACGAATATCAGAGAGACCGAAGTCCAGCCAGGATGGATTGGCGTTGGCACCAGACTGGCTGCCATAGGTCAGTACGATAGCATCGACCAGTCCATCAAAGGCCACTTCCGCACTACCCACTGCACTATCACTGTCGGCTGCGACTCCCGGAACTGCTGCAATTCCGTTGCCGTTGATCACCACGCTGCTTCCGGCGGCAGCTGTCAGTTCAGGCATTATTGAGCCACCAATATACAAACCTTCGACCGTCAGTTGTTCCAGTTGAGAAGATGGAATATATTGACCCGCGTCAATATCCAGCAGATTGAAGCTGACATCAGCAACCGGCCGGTCAAAGCGGATCACCAGCCTACCGGTTTCTTCACGTGTCGCCGGATCAATCACCCAGTTCAGCGACTGCTCACTCAATCCGAGACCGCCGGTAATACTGGTATTATCCCCAATATTCTTATAAGGCACGGTGCCACCCAGACTTATAGTCACGCCGACACCATCAACCGTGAATACCGAGCTATTATTACCCACCCAGTTTTGGGTGTTCCAGTCCAGCGTTGAAGCAACATCATAATTGGTATTCAGGAATACAGCCGGAGCATCATCCACCGGCAACACCGTAATAGTCACGGTAGCGGTATCAGACTCACCACTGCTATCAGTCACCTGATAAGTGAAACTATCGGTACCATTGAATTGTGGTGAAGGCACATAAGTATAGTCGCCTGTCAGGCTGTTAAAACTCAGCGTACCGTGCTGTACATCCGTTTGCAGGCTGAAGGCCAGCTCATCACCATCTTCGTCACTGACATCACCCGACAACGAATCACTGACTGCTGTATCTTCAGCTGTTTCCAGGGTTTCATCCGCAGCGGTTGGTGCATCATTCACATCAGTCACCGTAATCTGAATCATCTGCGTATCGGACAGACCATTTTCGTCTGTTGCTGTCACTTCAACCAGATACACACGGTTGCCATCAGCATCGTGCGGATTTTCATAATTAGGTGCATCAATAAATGTCAATTCACCGGTGACCGGATCAATCTCCAGCAGACTCTGATCATCGCCGCCACTGATAGCGAAGGTCTTACCGACGTTATCTTCAGTAGTTGCCGTTACCGTGATGACATCAGCCACATTCTCTTCGATAGTCACTGTGTCCGCCGAAGTGATCACCGGTGGCTCGTTAATATCATTAACGGTAACTGTAATCACCTGAGTGGTGCACAGTGGCTCACTGTCACAAAGCTCGACTTCAACTGCATAGGTATTATCACCGCCATCATCCTGTGGTGACTCGAAATCCGGTGCAGCCTTAAAAGTCAGTTCTCCGGTCTGGTCGTCGATTTCAAACCAGGCGTTATCAGTACCATCCGGTGTCAGACTATAGAGCAGTCCGCTACCCTCAGCGTTATGGTCATCACTGCCTGCCACATCCAGTACCACACCGCTGGCATTCTCGTCGAAACCAACTGTATCCGTTGAGGTCACCAGCGGTGCCCCGTTAACTTCGCGATAGTCAACTTCAGCGGAAGCCGCGTTCTGCAGGTTCGGCAGATCAGTTGCCGGGTCATCCACAATACCGTTTGGATCGGAGTAGTCATCCGCCGACTCAGCGGCACTATCCAGACCATTAAGACCCACATCACCGGTCAGTGTAATACCGCTTTCAGCATCATCGCTACGGCCATCGTCATCGGAATCAGTATCCAGATAATCCGGCAGCGTCTGAGTACCATCACCGTCAGTAGTAGCACTATCAGTATCTACCGGCGTCAGGCCCGCACCATAGGCACTGTCCAGACCGCCATTCGTGCCTGCGTCACCGTTTGGTGGCACATAGCTGTTGGTTGGCTGGGCTTCAACATTGTCCGGTATACCGTCGTTGTCGGAATCAATATCCAGATAATCGTCAATACCATCACCATCCGTATCAGGACAGGCATCCGGACGCAGATAGAGCAATACGGCATTATTTGACCCGGTCATGGTAGTTGAAAACACCACTTGTGTGGCCGCAGCCATTGAGCGCCAGAGGAATACCCCAGCGTTCGGGCCGGAACCGGATACCCGCTCAACGTAATACTCATTGCCATTCCGGCCAGTGATAATCCCGGGCTCTAATGTAGCGATATATTCATATTCCACACCATCGAGTGCTGTAAAATCATCACGCCGGTTCAGGTTAATACCGCCGCCATGGCCAACCTGCACATAGGCTGCCATCGTGCCTGAAACAGCAAACGTGGTAGACGCGCTATCAGTAACTGTGAACGCACCTTCGCTGGTTATAGTGGCATTTGTCACACTGACCAACACACTACCGGGTGGTAATCCCCAGCGGGAGCTGACATCCGCATCACTGACGGACACATTAGCATCATTAGCTGCCAAACCAAGATCGCTTGCACGAATAAAGCGGAAATCAATACCACACTCCACTGCGTCAGTCAGACCATCACTATCAGCATCCAAATCATCTTCATCACGAATGCCATCATTATCAGTATCCGGCATAACATAGACACTGACCGGCTGGGTGGCACATAACTGAGGTGAACCGCTATCACAAACCTCAATTTCGAGATTGTAGATATTGTCATTACCGTTATCTGCCGGCGCCTCATAATCCGGTGCCGTATTGAACGTTACTTCACCTGTCGCAGGATCTATGCCAAACAGATCATTATCATCAGTATTCACCGGCAGGCTGTAAGTCAGACCTGCACCTTCGCTGTCGCTGTCATCAACTGCCGCCGCATCAACAATGGTTCCGGTTGTGCCTTCGGTGAAGCTGACCACCGGCGCACTCTGAAATTCAGGCGCTTCATTGACATCAGTAACCTTGACTTTCAGGGTTTGGGTATCGCTGTTGCCATTACCATCAACCACTTTCACGATCACTTCATAGGTGCCGTCATTACCGTTGTCGGTCGGATTTTCGAAATCCGGCACATCCACAAAGGTCAACTCGCCCGTATTTTCATCGATGTCAAATAAGGCCGCATCCGCGCCGCCGTCGATGCTGTAGATCGGCGTATCATTATCCACATCGGTGGAAGTCACGGTTGTTACCACCAACTGATTCTCTTCTACAGCCGGCGCCGGGTTAGCCTCGTCACCACCGCCATCAGAAGTGATGACCGGCGGGCTGTTGATGGTCACGCTGAAGTCATCACTGGCCTCGTTACCTGCCGGGTCACTGGTAGTCGCGGTCAGGGTGTTGACGCCATCCGGCAGGTCGGTGGCCGGGGTACAGGCCCAGGTACTGCTGCTGGCAACTGCGGTACATACCATATTGCCACCGGCATCCGTTACGGCTACATCAGTACCATCCGGTACATCGGTCGTACCGCTGATTTCCGGTGTTTTATCAATTGTCATCGGGATGTCAGTGCCCGCAATGTCCGGAGCAGTAGAGTCGGTGGTCGCGAAATCTGTGCCTTCCGGCGAGGTATTGCCCGCCGGGTCGGTCAGGGTAGCGCCCACGGTCAGGGTACCGTCAGCCGGAATATCTTCAGGCGGAACGGTAATGTTGACCGTGCCTGCGGTGATGTCAACAGGGGTCAGAGTATGGGTCACATCCGGTGTGCTATCGCCATCAGTGTCCACTTCCAGCACATCGCCTGCGGCGGCATCACCCGGCAGGGTTACCGTTGCCGTCACGCCCGCATCAATCTCATTTTTGTTCAACACGCCGTCACCACCATCATTGATGGCCACAGTCGGCACGGAAGGTGGGATTTCGTCCACATCGGTCACCGTAACGGTAATGTCCTGTGTATCAGTTGCACCGGCACTGTCGGTGACGGTTACGGTCACTTCGTAGGTATTATTGCCGGCATCTGTACCTGCAACATCCAGCGGATTTTCGAAATCCGGAGCGGCAGCAAAGGCCAGATTGCCGTTATCGTCAATCGTAAACTTGCTGGCATCTGCGCCGCTGAGGGTGTAATCCAGCCCGCTACCGATGCCAGTACCTTCGCTGTCGTTGTCATCGGTGGAGTCAACGTTGGTAACTGCCGTAGTGTTTTCCGGAATGCTTACTGCCAGCGGGTCGCCGCTGTTGCTGGTGATGACCGGTGGAGTGTTTTCACTGGCGTCACGGAAACTTGCCTCGTTATCGGCATCGGCATCCGGCAGGTCAGCCGCACCGACATCCAGCGAGCCGTTGGGGTTGGCGTAAGTCTCGCCCGCATCAACATTGCCGGATTCGGTTGCATCATCCGCGCCGTCGTTGTCAGAGTCGGTATCCAGGTAGTCAGGCGTGTTGTCTGTGTCGGTATCCACCGGGTCAAGCCCCAGTTTTACCCAGTTGCCATCCACATCCTTTTCTGTGTAGTTGTCGATCAGACCATCGTGGTCGGCATCTGTGCCCGGCGCAAGATAAGCTGCAGTGCTTTGCGCTTCGACGTTATCCGGAATGCCGTCGCCGTCCGCATCAAGGTCGCGGTAGTCAGGCAGGGTGTCGTTATCCTTGTCGTTGCTGCAACTGCTGATATCCGGCACACCTACATACAATCGGATCGAATCGCCGAAACCTGCCGTGGCATCCTGAACTGACAGGCGTATTTTGGCGACGCCTGTCGGTAAGTGATTCCAGAACGCACCCAGTGAGTTGTAGGAGTTCACACCATCCGGGGTAATGGTAATAATGCCAGTGGCTGTATCCAGCGAGAGGGTTTCGTTGTATGGTTCGCCGGTTGTCGTGTTTTTTCCGCCCTGAATTGCGTACTCGGTTCCCATAAAGTTCATGGTTGCGAGATTCATGGGTTGATCGGCGCCGTCCAGTAGCTCCAGCTTGTATTTGTAAGGGTTGGTCGGTGTGCCTGCTGCGAGATTCTCAATGCCGAAAGTCAATTCAGGTGTCAGTGTAAAACCAGAAAGATCCAGTGTGATGGCTGTACCGTTGTTAGCTCCGGCTGCTCCACTACCGACCCCTAGAATGGAACGGCCTTCGATAGTTGGGTCGGACGTGCCAAACAAGGTAGTGTATTCATGGGGTGGTGCAATTGGGCTGTTATACAGCTTGCCAATCGGCATACCGGCGCCCAGCTCAGCCAGAATCGAGCCGTTCGGGTGCTGGTAAGAAGCTGTTTGCACATTACCATCGCCATTCGCAGCGCCCAGCACCCAGCGGCCTTCCGACCAGCCACAGACATTTTCGGTGACATCCGGGATGCCGTCATTATCGCTGTCGCGGTCGAAGTTGTCGGTAACGCCATCACCGTCGGTATCTGCTGTACCTTCATCAACGTCGAGGAAACCGTCGTTGTCGTTATCGAGGTCAGTGGCGTCCGGGATGCCGTCGCCGTCGGTGTCCGATACGATTTCAACCGGTGTAGCGTCATCCACTGCTGCCGTATCCGGGAAGTCCGAGAGAATGTTGCCGCCCATGTTAACCGGCAGATTGCTTAGCGTCGCCTGATTATTGTGCGTACCAAGCGTGGCAGTTTCGCAGAAAGACACATCCACTGAGAAACCGGACTCTCCCGGTGGCAACGTCAGGTTGTTAAGATCCAGCGTGCTGAAGCCATTGCCAGAGCCTGCTTCCGGTACGGGCAGGGCAATGCCGCCGGTCTGGTTGTATGGCTCACTGACAAAAGTACGGCAGGCATCCATGGTGTCGTCAAAATTCAGTCCAGGCAGACTGGAACCGGCAATATTGGCGTTATTGAAAGCGTAGGTGTAGGTTACTGTGTCACCAGAAGAAACTATGGGTGTATTGACCGTTTTCAGTAACTCGACGTTGGCGGGGCAGGATGCAGCATCTTGGTTGCCTTCGGAATCCGGTCCTGAGCCTACTACCGCCGGGTTGGGGTAGGTGCGTTCCAGTGAGGTATCGGAGTATCTGTAGAAAGTACCGTCCGCTGTGACAAAGTTGCCGCCACCGCCGTAACTGTTCACTGGATCAATTGTCACTGTCCAGTCGCTCGGGTTGATAATTTTATCGGCGCCTTTGATCATGCCATCGGTTGGGTCATAGGCCATGTCGGCAAGATTACCTAATGTATCGACATCCCAACTAATTCGGGGGGCGGAGCCAGACACGGCCGGAGCGCCACCAGATATATCAATTGCGGTGATGTGGTACATTCTTGGGCTAAGGGAGCTGGCATCGCGCGCACCGAAATAGAAAGTGCCATCCGGGCCGAAAGTGGCAGCCAGTGCCGTCCCCATATCGTTCGAAACCGGCACATCAAATACGCCGATATTCACGATTGTGCCGTCGCTGCCGATTTTGTACATCTTATAACGATTATTGAAACCACCAGCACCCACACTGTTTTGGGTGCTGACGGCATACAGGTAGTTGTCGACCGGGTTATAGGCCAAAGCATTCATACTCACAGAGGAGCCGGATGTGGCGATCGGATTGCCGCCGTTACCAACGACCAGACCGCCGGGGCTGAAGTCCAGCTTGTAAATACTGGTAGGTTGTTGCCCTGAAGTAATGTAGGCGCTGTTGTTACAAGTGAATGCGGTCAGGGTGGCATCATTGTCAGTATCCCGGAAGTCCGGTTCAGCATCATCATCACCAGCCGCATCCGTATCTGGCAAACCAGCCGCACCGGCATTCAGCGTGCCGTTCACATCGGCATAGTCATCGGCGGCATAAATACCGTTATCCCAACCGTTGGTACCGACTGTGCCGCTGAGGGTCAGACCGGCTTCAGCCGTATCATTGCCGCCTTCGTTATCAGAGTCGGTATCCAGATAGTCAGGCAGGGTCTGACTGCCGTTTCCGTCGGTGTTGGACAGGTCAGTGTCAACTGGCGTCAGGCCAGTGCCGTAAGCTGAGTCAAGGCCACCGTTGCTGGCTGCGTCACCATTCGGTGCGATATAGCCAGCAGTGGTTTGCGCCTCCACGTTATCCGGAATGCCGTCGTTGTCGGAATCAAGATCAAGGTGATCCGGAATCGTATCGCCGTCGGAGTCACGGTCAGTACAAGTGGAGCCGCCGCTGCCTGTCTCTCCTACAACAATGAAGTCCATGACCGGATAAATGTAAGGTTGAGTTGCAGCCCCTGAAACATGGTCTGCGAAGAATTCCAGGCGCTGGGTAGTGGCTGTTGGTGTGAATGTCAGGGTTACCTGGCTCCACACCTGGTTGCCTTCACCCAGATAAGGCATCAACGGGGTGTACTGGGTTTCGGTGCCGAACTTGACCCGCCAGCGTGCTTCCTGGTTCAACTGGGTTGAACCTTCAACGCCACCGTGGGCTTGATAGAAGGAAACATCATAGGTTTTTGCCAAATCCAGACCAGGGACGTCGATGTAGAAAGATTCACCGCCAGCAGTCCAGTTGCCTGCACCGACAAAGACGCCGCCTTGTGGTGAGCTTGGCGTACCGTCAGCAATACCGCCCCACACGCCGGAACCAGTTGTTGGCAACGGTGAGTTCCAGGAGTCAGCGGAACCCTGACCGTTGAACCAGCCGCCTGCGGTGACGTTGCTGTTGTATGCGTCGTTACTGGCGATGCCTGCAAGGGCTTCAAAAGAACCGTCGACTGGGAGAATGCTGTTGACGGTGCAGGACAGACCTTCCACGGTATCCGGGATGCCGTCGTTGTCATCGTCCAGATCCGTGTCGTCGGGTACACCGTCGCCGTCTGTGTCTTTTGGGGAGGCGGGAGGTGTAAAACCAATGTGCTGCCCGCTCGTTTCAGTGTTGTCGGTAACACTGATACCTGTTGGCAGGATAGAAGGTGTTGCACCCGCCGGGATGTCTGGGTCGGTCTCATCCACATTGACGTAGTAGCTGCTACCAGCAGGCACGTTGCTGAATTCGTAGGCACCGCTGGCATCGCTGTAAACAGTACCCAGCAGGGTATTGCCGGAGTCATACAGGCGCACCGCAATACCAGCAGGCATTTCAGTGTCATTGGTCGCATTATAATCGCCACTACTGTCATCATCCTGATACAGTTGCCCCGTGATGCTGCCACCGGAAATCCCGATCGGGCACTCGGAAACCCCATTGACGATAGTACGGCCACATAGGTTGTCAGCTGCGAATTTGAATGTGTTGAGGATGAACAGGTCATTCTGTGCAGTTGCTGTCGCACCTGTGGTGATGTCAGGATTGGGTGTTACCCACATGTTGATGTCACCGGTCAGCAGGTATTTGGCGTCACCCGAGAGAGTGTCGGTAATGACTTCGACCTTACTGTTGTCGTCGGTGTAAACAGCCAGTGCTTCATCCGTGCCATAAGATGCAAAGTGGGAAGACGCACCACCGGAAGTGGTGACAATCGTCTGACCAGAACACAGCAGGGGGTTTTGCAGAACCGGATCAGTAATTTGTACGGGGATGTTGCTGTAGTTGGTAACGCTGCGCCCGACTGCATCACACACCATGTCAATGCCATCTGTATCACAACCCGACATGACAAAGCGGTCATTGCTGCCATTTAGCCAAGTATTCAATGCTACCTGCTCGGTTGCATCAATGAGTGTGGAGTTATCATAGCCCGAAAAATAAATCTGGCAGTTATTGGAACTTAGCTCTGCTGCACTAATCGTGGGTATCGATACAAACGAGAAAGTTTCAGGCCCCATACTGCCCGATGGCCCGAAATAATCTGTATTCGAGAGTTTCGCCCGCATGGCGGCAGCCCCACTGCCATTAATATCACCGTATGAACCAGTATGCGAACAGATTACGATGTTGTTTCCGCAGCGGTCTGCCGCTCTAACTGTTCCAGAAAACAAAAATATCAGCAGGGATGTAAACAGCATTAGTAAGCCGAGAACAAGCTGGCTGTGAGATTGCCGTACATTCTGTGTGCCGGTCATATGATGATCCCCAATTAGACGTTTATTGTTAGATATTAATTAGCCGATTTGATCGGCATATTCTCACAAATTATCCACAATTGTATAGCTATTCGGCAATAATTTACTGATAAGTGGTCATCAGACAATTTATTAAAGGTTGGGCT